>NZ_JBVFZN010000005.1:1475000-3543229 GCF_055685835.1 Phyllobacterium sp. RCAM01083 | reverse complement strand
CCAAAAAAACGCACAAAACAAAACTTTCTCAAATCCTCACAACCAACCCTGGGGATAACTCAACCGACACCACACCAAGAAGCCAATGAAAACGGGCGGTGCAACCGCACCGCCCGTCAAAAACCGGTCTGTCATGAAAATAGAGAAAGCGCCCATCAGGCCAGCGTGTAGGCCGTCTTCACGGTTGTATAGAATTCAGCAGCGTATTTGCCCTGCTCGCGCGGGCCATAGCTCGAGCCCTTGCGGCCGCCGAACGGCACGTGGAAATCCACCCCTGCCGTCGGCAGGTTGACCATGACCATGCCTGCTTCGGCATTGCGCTTGAAATGCGTGGCGTGTTTCAGGCTGGTTGTCGCAATGCCCGAGGACAGGCCGAACGGCGTGTCGTTCGCGGTATGCAGCGCTTCCTCATAATCCTTGACCCGGATAACACTGGCGACGGGGCCGAAAATTTCCTCGCGGGAAATCCGCATCTGGTTGGTCGCCTCGGTGAACAGTGCCGGCTGCAGGTAGAAACCGGGATTATCGCGGGTCAGCCGCTCGCCGCCGAAGGCCAGCCTGGCACCCTCGGACTTGCCGATGGCGATATAGTCCTCGTCCTGCTTCAGCTGGCTCTGATCGACCACCGGCCCGATATGGGTTCCGGCTTTCAGGGCGTCATCGACAACGACACCCTTCAGGCGCTCGGTTGCCGCCGCAACGAACCGGTCGTGGATGCCCTCGGTGACGATGATGCGCGAGGACGCGGTGCAGCGCTGGCCGGTGGAGAAGAAGGCGCTGTTGACGGCGGCTTCGACGGCCACGGTCAGATCCGCATCGTCGAGCACGACAAACGGGTTCTTGCCGCCCATCTCCAGCTGGAACTTGCGCATATGTTCGACGGAGGCGGCAGCAACGCGCTTGCCCGTCCCCACCGAACCGGTGAAGGTGATGGCATTGACATCGGCGCTGTCCAGAATGGTCTGGCCGACAACCGAACCCTTGCCCATGACGAGGTTGAGCACGCCCTTCGGCAGGCCGGCGCGGTGCAATATATCGACAATCGCCCAGGAACAGCCGGGAACCAGATCCGCAGGCTTGAAAACCACCGTATTGCCATAGGCCAATGCCGGCGCAATCTTCCAGGCGGGGATGGCGATGGGGAAATTCCACGGCGTGATGATGCCGACGACACCCACGGCTTCCCGGGTGATTTCAACACCGATGTTCGGGCGGGCACTGGGGAGAACCTCGCCGGCCAGGCGCAGGACTTCCCCGGCGAAGAAATCAAAAATCTGGGCGGCGCGCACGGTCTCGCCGATGCCTTCGGCCAGGGTCTTGCCTTCCTCGCGTGACAACAGCCGGCCGATCTCGTCCTTGCGGGCGGTGATCTCATCGGCGGTCTTGCGCAGGATGGCGTGACGCTCAAGAATGCCGGAGCGCGACCAGGCCGGGAATGCCGCCTTTGCCGCGGCAATGGCGTTCAGCGTGTCTTCGGCTGTCGCCCGCGCATATTGACCAACGACGTCATTGGTGTTGGAGGGGTTGATGTTGGCGATCGCATCGCCACCGATCCACGCGCCGTCGATCAGGTTCTGGTGCACTGTCATGATATGTTCTGTCCTTCCTGATGACGGCACAAGGGCCGTCACGCTGCAGCCGTCGACCGGCCTTCTCCCGAAACGCTTATGCCGAACAATCCCCCGGCGATAGACCCGAAAGCATCAACGCTCTGTCAAAGGGGAAGCGGCGCCGGACCTTAACATAGGGAAAAGCGGTTTCAATGGACATTTGACGCATTCCCGGCACGAATGTCAGGCAAAGGCGAGCTGCACCTTCATCGAACGGCTGCGATCACCCGCGGTCTCAAAAGCCTGCACCGCATCGTCAAGGCTGAAGATGCCGGTGAGTAGCGGCTTCACATCGACAATGTTCCGGCTGATCAGATCAACCGCCAGACCGAACTCTTCGTGGAAGCGGAAGGAGCCGCGCAGATCGATTTCCTTGGAGACGATCAGGTTCTGCGGAATGGCGATGTCCCCACCAAGGCCGAGCTGCATGAGAATGCCGCGCGGACGCAGGACGTCGAGCCCGGCGCGCAGCGCCCGTTCGTTGCCGGATGCCTCGAACATCACATCGAACGAGCCCTTGTTGGCGGAATAGGCTGCCAGTTGCTCCGGATGGTCGGCGACATTGATGGTCCGGTCCGCCCCGATCTCCCGGGCCTTGACCAGCACCGCATCCATGACATCGGTCGCGACAATCTCCCGGGCGCCATGCGCCCGCGCCGCCAGGATGGTCAGTGCTCCAATCGGACCACAGCCGGTAATAAGGACACGCTTGCCAAGCAATGAACCGGCGCGCTTGACCGCATGCAGCGTCACAGCAAAGGGTTCGGCAAAGGCCGCCTCGTTCATCGAAACGCCATCCGCCACCCGGTGGCATTGCCAGGCCTCGGCGACCAGCCGCTGGCGGAATGCGCCCTGGATATGCGGCATGGGCATGGCGCTGCCATAAAAACGCATGTTGAGACAATGATTCTGCAGCCCTTGCAGGCAATAATCGCAATGGTTGCAGGGACGGCTGGGCGATACGGCCACGCGGTCACCGACGGCAAGACCACTCACCCCCGCCCCCAATGCCCTGATGGTTCCGGCAATCTCGTGGCCGAGGATCATCGGTTCGCGCAGCCGGATCGTGCCGAACCCGCCATGATTGTAATAGTGCAGGTCCGAGCCGCATATGCCGCCGGCCTCAACGGCAATATCCACTTGCCCGGCTTCGGGAATGCCGGGATCGCGTTCCTCGATGCGCAGATCCTTTGCCGCGTGGATGACAACAGCCTTCATACGTTCCTCCCCTTGCGCTTCAAGCCTCCAGCCGCAACGGCCGGGATCAATTTCAGCACCATAACACCGGAATACTTGCATATGTTATCGATAACATTTATGTCAAGCGGAGAAGGAAGCGATGACAACCCGCAATCGGAATTCCGCAGAACCGGAGGAAACAAAGAATGGCCTATCCATTGTTCAGCCTGGAGGGGAAACGCGCCCTCGTTACGGGATCAAGCCAGGGAATCGGCTTTGCCCTGGCCAAGGGATTGGCTGAACACGGCGCGGAAATCATCATCAATGGCCGCGATGCGGCAAAGGTCGATGCCGCCGTTGCCGAACTCAGGGCAGCGGGCCATAAAGCCCATGCGGCCGCGTTCGACGTGACCAGCCTGGAAAGCGTCAAGGCCGGCGTCGACACGATCGAGACAAATATTGGCGCGATCGACATTCTGTTCAACAATGCCGGCATGCAGTTCCGCACGCCGCTTGAGGACTTTCCCGAAGACAAGTGGCAGCTGCTGCTGCAGACCAATATTTCCAGTGTCTTTTATGCCGGACAGAGCGTGGCAAAGCACATGATCAAGCGTGGACGCGGAAAAATCATCAATATCGCCTCCGTGCAAAGCGAACTGGCGCGGCCTTCCATCGCGCCGTACACCGCAACCAAGGGCGCCGTCCGCAACCTGACGCGCGGCATGTGCACGGACTGGGCCAAATACGGCCTGCAGGTCAACGCCATCGCACCCGGCTATTTCAAGACGCCGCTCAATCAGGCGCTGATCGACAATCCGGAATTCTCCGGCTGGCTGGAAAAGCGCACCCCGGCGGGACGATGGGGCAATGTCGAGGAACTGGTCGGTGCGGCGGTGTTTCTGGCCAGCGATGCATCATCCTTCGTCAACGGCCAGGTCATCCATGTTGATGGCGGCATCACGGCGTCCCTATGATCAGGCTGATCGTCATGGGCGTGAGCGGCTCCGGCAAATCTTCAGTTGGAGAGGGCATCGCGGCAGCACTGTCCCTGCCGTTCATCGAAGGCGACGTGCTGCATCCGGAAAGCAATGTGAAGAAGATGTCGGCGGGTATCCCGCTGACCGACGAGGACCGCTGGCCGTGGCTCGACAAGATCGGCGCGGAACTCGCCAAGGCCGAAAAGGGCGTGGTCGTATCCTGCTCCGCATTGAAGACAATGTATCGCGACCGGCTGCGCCGGGAAGCGGGCGGGGCCCTCGCCTTTGTCTTTCTCGACGGCAGCCTGGCGGTTTTGCGCGATCACATGGGTAAGCGCACCGGCCATTTCATGCCGCTGTCGATGCTCGACAGCCAATTGGCGACGCTGGAATCGCCAACGGGTGAACCACTCGTGTTCACGCAGGATGTCGCGCATCCGATCACGCAGATTGTCGAGGCCAGTGTGGCATGGCTGAGAGCGCAGGAACTGTGATTCTAGCTGGAAAACCCATCGAGCAACCGCATCATCTCGGCTGAATCGCGTGCGCCCAACCCGGCTGCACACAGCAGCCGGTGAATTTCCACGACCTGACCGGTCATCGGCAACGGCGTCTTCGTCTTCAGCGCAAAGGCCTGCAGCGAATCGAGATCCTTCAGCATGTTGTCGATGCGCCCGGTCGGCGTGTAGTCGCGCGCGGCAAACTTCGCCATGAATTCCTGCATGATCCGGTTGTCGGCCCGCCCGCCCGCCAGCGCCTGCGGTATCAGCGCCGGATCAACGCCGCCCGCTTCCGCCAGCTTTACCGCCTCGGCAACCGCCTGGAACGCCACGGCGCAGAACAGCTGGTTGATCAGCTTCGTCGTCTGCCCCGCCCCGCTCGGCCCCATCAGCGTATAGTTGGCGCAGAGATGCTGCATGACGATTCGGCCGTGTTCGAAATCGGCGGCATCGCCGCCAGCCATCACGGTCAATCGCCCGGCAAGCGCACCGGGAACACCGCCGGACAGCGGGCAATCCAGCCATTTCATTCCCGTTGTTTCCGCCAGCACTGCCGCCATGTCAGCGGTTTCCTTCGGATCAATCGACGACATGTCGATCAGCAGTCTGCCCGCTCCGGCGGCCGCAGCCACGCCATCCGCGCCGAACACGACCGTACGGACAATATCGGCATGGTTGAGACTCAGAATGACGAACCGGCTTTGCGCTGTGGCCGCGGCAACCGAAAGTGCCGCCACGGCGCCTTTGGCCACAGGTGCCGCCACCTTCTGCGCATCGACGTCAAACACCGCGACCGGATGGCCGGTCTCGATGAGCCGTGTGGCAATCGCGGCGCCCATGAGCCCCGCGCCAATAACAGCAATCGTGGATGCATCGGCCATGGCGGCTCTTCCCCCGTCTATCGCGATATCTGTCAAACAACCGCTGCCGGCAGCGGCTTGCCGGCAAATTGCGCTTCCAGATTGGCAAGCACAAGATCGGCCATCGCCCGGCGTGTCTCGTGAGTGGCACTGGCCACATGCGGCGAAAGCACGACATTCTTCATGGCGAACAGCGCCTCCGGTACACGCGGCTCGTCCGCGAACACATCGAGCCCGGCTCCCGCAATGGTACCATGCTGCAAGGCTGCAACGAGAGCGGTTTCATCGACAAGCGAACCGCGGGCGATGTTGATCAGGCTGCCTTTGGGCCCGAGGGCATTCAGCACATCGGCATCGACCACATGTTTTGTTTCTGCGGAGGCGGCCGCCGCAATGATCAGCACATCGCAATTGGCCGCAAGCTCCGCGAGCGTCGGGTAAAATGTATAGGGAACATCGAGCTTGCGGCGCCCCGAATAGAAAATCTGCCCGTCAAAGGCGACAAGGCGTTTGGCGATGGCCTGGCCGATGCGGCCAAGCCCGAAAATGCCGTAGCGCCGGCCCGTTACCCGGTGCCCGAGGCCGAGCTCGCCCTTTGGCCAGTTGCCTGCACGAACATGATTGTCGGCCAGAACAAGCTGCCGCGCCAGATTGATGATCAGCCCAAGCGCAAGGTCGGCCACGTCGGCGGTTAGAACATCCGGTGTATTGGCGACGCGATAGCCGCGCTGGCGCGCCGCGTTCAGGTCGATCTTGTCGTAACCGACACCGTTGATCGAAACGATTTCCAGCTTGGGCAATTGAGCCGCAAGCTCGGTCGGAATGCCGATATGCCCGCCCGTCACCACACCGCGGATTCGATCCGCATGGGATTTCAGGAAGCCCGGCTGGTCCGTCGTCTCAAACCAACGATGCACGGTATAGTGCCTGGCAAGATCCGCTTCGAGTGCGGGCATCAGCGGGCATAGCTGCAGAATATCGATCGGCATGATCATGGAATTCCCTAATGGATGGATTTACTTGACATCGGCTTTGACGAACTGGCGCAGCTCCGGCGTCTTGGGATCGCTGAAGAGCTGTTTCGACGGCCCCTCCTCCCAGATCTTGCCCTGGTGCATGAAAATGGTTCTGGTCGCGACCCGGCGGGCAAAAGCCATTTCATGCGTCACCAGGATCATCGTCATGCCGTCCCGTGCCAGCTGTTCCATGACGTTGAGCACTTCCTCGGTCAGTTCCGGATCGAGCGCAGACGTCACCTCGTCGAACAGCATCACTTTCGGCTGCATGGCGAGGGAGCGGGCAATGGCGACGCGCTGCTGCTGGCCGCCGGACAGCTCATCCGGATAGGCATCGAATTTTTCCGAGAGACCAACGAGCTTCAGCACGTTTTCCGCGGTTTCGCGGCTCTGTGCCCTGGCGACATTCTTGACGATCTTCGGCGCCAGCATGATGTTGTCGCCGACACTCAGATGCGGGAAAAGATTGTAGCTCTGGAAGACAATGCCGACATCCCGGCGCAGTTCCCGCAGCTGCCTGGGATCGCTGCTCACCGTGTGGCCGGCAATCTCGATGCGGCCGGAATTGATCTTTTCCAGGCCGTTGATGCACCGCAAAAGCGTGCTCTTGCCGGAACCCGACCGGCCAATCAGCGCGATCACCTCGCCGCGCTCGACGGTCAGCGAGACACCTTTGAGCACCTCGACCGAGCCGAAGCTTTTATGGACATTTTCAACGATGACTTCTGGCATGGAGTCTCCTTTCCAGCCAACGCGACAGCTGGGACAGCGGATAACAGACGACGAAGTACAGCGCCGCGACCGCAAGAAACACGCGGAAGGGCTGGAACGTCGCATTGTTGATGAGTTGGCCCGCACGGGCGAGTTCGACAAAACCGATGATCGAGGTGATCGACGTGTTCTTGACCACCTGCACGGCAAAGCCGACGGTTGACGGCAGCGAGATGCGCAGCGCCTGCGGCAGGATCACATAGCGATATTGCTGCACGCGCGTCATGGCGAGCGATTCGGACGCCTCCCATTGCGGCTTGGGCACAGACTGGATGCAGCCCCGCCAGATCTCGGCGAGATAGCCCGATGCGTAAATCGTCATCGAAGCGCCCGCTGCCACGAGAGGCGGCAGCTGCAGCCCTGCGAGGCTCAGCCCGTAGTAGGACAGGAACAGGATCATCAGCACCGGGATGCCCTGGATGATCTGAATATAGGTTGCGGCCACGATCCGCAGCCACTTGTGCGTGGAGGTGCGGGCAAGCGCGATGACGAAGCCGACAAGACCGCCGCCGCTGAGCGCGATGATGGTCAGGACAACAGTCCACATGAGCGCCGAGACAAGGAAGCCGAATTCACTGAAACCGAAGGTACGGAGAATCATGCCTGCACCTCCGGAAGAGCGACCGCCGTTCGCCGTGCCACGCGGCGGCCGAACAACCACAGTCCGATAACGGCAAGCACACCGCGCAGGGCGAGCGCCAGCGCCAGATAGATGAGCGTGACGACGATATAGACTTCGAAGGAACGGAAACTCTGCGATTCGATGAAGGCGGCCGATGCCGCAAGTTCCTTCGTCGAGATCGCCGAGCACACCGACGACGCCAGCATCATCAGGACAAACTGGCTGCACAGCGCCGGATAGACCTTGGCAATGGCCGGCATGATGATGACATGGCGGTAAATCTGCAGCCGCGTGAAGCCCAGTGCCTCGCCCGCCTCGATCTGCGATTTGTGAATGGATTCGATGCCGGCACGGATGATCTCGGTGGAATAGGCGGCGAGATTGATCGTCATGCCGATCAGGGCAGCCGTCACCGCGCTGACGCGCAATCCAAGCCCCGGCAGGCCGAAATAGACAATGAAGAGCTGCACGAGAAACGGCGTGTTGCGGATGATCTCGACATAGGCATCGACGAGAATGCGGCCGATGCCTGTTTTCATCGAGCGGATCGACGCAAGGATAATACCGGCGGCACAACCAAGGATGATCGACGCCACGGAGAGCTTGATCGTCATCCAGATGCCGGCCAGAATTTCATTCTGGTACTGGGCGATGACGCCAAACTGGAAGGTGTAGGACATCTCCGGTCTCCATTGGAAAATGGCACCGGGCAGACTTTGCCCGGTGAACCGATTGAGCGGCAGATCAGAAGGATGGCAGCTGCGGCATGGGCTGGCCGGTCCACTTGACCGAAATGGCATCGAGCTCGCCGGAGTTCTTCATCAGATAAATCGCCGTATTGAGCCACTGGCGCATCTCGAAATCCTGCAGCGCCGTTGCCATGGAGTTGCCCTGGCGGAAGAAGGTGAAACCAACCTGCAGACCGGCATCGGGCAGCTGCTTCAACACGGCGTCGGCAACCGTCGACGGCAGCGCGACGGCATCGACCTGTCCGGCGATCAGTGCCTGGGCCGTGGTCGAATCATCCTCGTAGACCACGAGCTCGAGCCCCGGCACGGCAACTTTGCGCAAGGCTGCTTCCTGTGACGAACCGCGATTGACCGCGACGCGCTTGCCGCCGAGTTCAGCGAGGGCCGCGAATTTCTGGTCCTTGCCGGAAACGATCACCATGTTGAAAGCGCTGTAGGGCTGGGTGAACATCACCGTCTTGGCGCGTTCGCCCGTTGGCGCAAGCGTCGCAATGAGGAAGTCGACCTTGCCGGTCTGCAGCGCCGGGATACGCGATGGCGGCGTCAGCGGCACAAGTTCTGCCTTCACGCCGAGATAACCGGCTATCAGGTTGGCAACATCGACGTCATAACCCGTCGGATTGCCCTTCTCGTCGACCATGCCCATCGGCGGCGCGCCGGTGAGCACGCCGATTCGGACGGTGCCGCGCGAGGTGATGTCGTTCAGCGTGACCGCATTGGCATCGACTGCCGAAAACAGCCCTGCAGCGGCAAGGCCGACGGCCGCGACCATCACACGCAATGATTTTGAAATACCCATTCTTGTCTCCTCCACTTGTCGTGTTGTCCATGATTCCGGCGATGCCTCCCGAGCATCACCCGCCAGTCTCAGTGTGTATCAATTGTTCTCGATAACATTTCCATTCAGCCTGTTGATTCCGCGATACTGCGCTATGAGTCTTCGACACTATTCCGTCCAGGAGCATCAAGCTGCAGCCTATTCAAACCATTCGGCAGCGTTCCCTGACGGCTTGTCAATTTTGCTGCTTGTTTTTCCAATCAAGCATGTTATCGGTATCATTACAAGTGGCAAGGCGAAAATGCCACGCTATCAACGCGCAAGGAGGATCCATGTTCACCCGGTCGGCCATTTTCGAGGGAACGATTCATAAAGGCCAGGAAGACGCCTTCTTTCAGATGGTGGAGGAACGATTGCTGCCTGTCTGGAAGCGCATGCCGAACGCCCAGGCGGTGCGCGTCATGCGCACGGTTGATTCGGACCCTGATTCGCCCCCCATCGCCATGGTCCAGGAAGTCGACTATCCCTCGATGGAAGCCGTGAAGGAAGCCCTTGCCTCGCCGGTGCGCCTCGAAGGCCGGGCCATCACCGATGAAATGATGCACATGTTCGATGGCCGTTTCTACCACGTGGTTTACAACAGGATCGCCCCGAAGTAACTGATTCGGAACAGACAGGACCGAACCGTGCCGCCATCTTCGCCCAAAGCCACCATGCACGACGTCTCCCGCCTCGCCGGCGTGTCGAAGATGACTGTCTCGCGGGTGCTGGCGGACCCTGATCTCGTTTCCGAATCAACCCGCAACCGGGTGATGAAGGCCATCGAGCAGCTGAGCTACGTGCCGGACCGGGTGGCGGGCAGCCTTTCCTCCCGGCGCACCAACTTTATCACGGCGATTCTGCCGACCCTGACCAATTCCAATTTCGCCGATACCGCGCAGGGTCTTGCCGAGGCCATGCGGCCGGCCGACTATCAGCTCCTCATCGGTTACACCATGTACCGGCTGGAGGAGGAAGAGCGAATCATCCGCGCCATGCTCGCCCGGCGGCCCGATGCGATCGTGGTTGCGGGTACCACCCACACCAAGGCGGCCAATGAAATGATGCTGCGGGCCGGTATTCCGATCGTCGAAATCTGGGATACGCCGGAACATCCGATCGACCATGCGGTCGGCTTTTCCAATTATGAAGTCGGACGGGCAGCGGCACTGCATCTCCTGGCATTGGGGCACCGGCGAATCGGCGCGCTTGGATCCAGGATGGACAGCGATGCGAAGGATCTGCGCGGCGAATCACGGCTCGCAGGCTTCACCTCGGTGCTGCGCGAAGCTGGTCTGAGTGATGAACTGGTGATTCGCGCCGGCCAAGCCCCGGTTTCCTACGATCATGGCGCCCTTACACTCGGCATATTGCTGGAACAGGCCCCGAACGTGGAAGCGGTCTTCGCCGTTTCCGACATTTCCGCCGTCGGCGCGCTGATGGAATGTCACCGGCGCGGCATCAAGGTGCCCGGCGATCTCTCGCTGATGGGCTTTGGCGATTTCGATATTGCCCGGCAATGTGTTCCCGCGATCACAACGATTCGCATCGATGCCGAACAGATCGGCCGCAGGACCGGCGAACTTCTGCTGCAGGTTCTCGATCGCAGCACCGCTCGGGAATATGCACCGGCGGCGGCGGTCAATGTCGGGTTCGAACTGGTGACGCGCGGCACCACGGCACCCGCGGGAAAACCGCGTTAGCCGGCTGCGTGAATTGCCAGCCGTTGCTCTAGTTCTGCCAGATCGCGAATGAACCACAGGCTGCGGCCGCGATTCGTCTCATAGACAAAATCGCGCAATGGCTTGCTTGTGTCCGCCCATGCGGAAATATCTCCGAGAATGGTCAGGTGAATCTGATAGTTGACGAATTTCTGGATGACTTCTCCGGCGATTCGGGTCTTGAGGTCGAGAAAATCATCGCCAAGCCGTGAAACCGGAATCACGGCGAGCGTTGCGTCCTGCGCCCAGGTATCGCTGAGGAACGTATTGGCATCCCGCGCGGCGGCAAGTTTGTCACCCTCCGCGGCGAACAGAAGAACGCGCAGACCGTGCATCTCGATGACATCGTCGTTCATCTGCCGAAAATTCCTTTGGCTGCAAGCATGGACAATGACACGGCTAGATTACCTCGGCATCGAACCCGCGCAATGGTTATTCGGGTTGAACGGAATGAACGTTTCAAACTTTTTGGAGCGTTATAAGCCGACGAATATATTGCTGCATAAGGGACTTCGGGCGCTGGTATTTTTGCGCCTTCCTCAAACGACAAAGCCCCGCGGGAGCGGGGTTAATGTTTGTGTTTTGTGAGAAGCTTGTTTTGAGATGTTTTTGGGAGATTGGTTGCGGGGACAGGATTTGAACCTGTGACCTTCAGGTTATGAGCCTGACGAGCTACCGGGCTGCTCCACCCCGCGCCACCATATCCGGCGATTGCCGTTTTCGTGTGTCTGTCCTCGGGCGTTGCCCTGCGGTCAGACGGTGCAGCCCGGATTTCTCCGTTTGTCCGACCTGGAAGCTTTGAGGCTTCTGCGGTCGGACGGGGCTGCTGCACCCCTTGCCACCATGCCGGTATTTCCGGCTACCGCGTTTGAAGCGGCGTGTAATTATGCACTTGTGCCTGCTGTTTTGCAAAAGCAAAAGGCCGCTTGATGCGGCCTGTTGATTGGAAAGTATGGGATGTGGAGAGATTATGATTTCATGTTGCGTTTGGCAGACCTGGCAGCGACCTACTCTCCCGCGTCTTGAGACGAAGTACCATTGGCGCTGGAGCGTTTCACGGCCGAGTTCGGAATGGGATCGGGTGCAGCCGCTCCGCTGTAACCACCAGGTCAGCAAAAAGCAACGATGAAAGAGAAGCTGGTTTTGTTGTCGTTTCGACTGTTTTCAATGTCTTGCAACATTGAGATTATCGGCTTTCCGGGCGTTAGCCCGCAAGGTCGACTGACCGTCGCCGGTCGTCCGGCGCCTTCGCGGAGCATAGGGTCGAAGACCCGCTCATGCGTGAGCGCTTTAGATGGATATAAGTAATGAGAATGATCAAGCCAATCGAGCTATTAGTACCGGTAAGCTTCATGCGTTGCCGCACTTCCACACCCGGCCTATCAACGTGGTGGTCTTCCACGGCTCTCAAGGGAATACTCGTTTTCAGGTGGGTTTCCCGCTTAGATGCCTTCAGCGGTTATCCCGTCCGTATATAGCTACCCTGCTATGCGGCTGGCGCCACAACAGGTCCACCAGAGATACGTCCATCCCGGTCCTCTCGTACTAGGGACAGATCCTGTCAATATTCCTACACCCACGGCAGATAGGGACCGAACTGTCTCACGACGTTCTGAACCCAACTCACGTACCGCTTTAAATGGCGAACAGCCATACCCTTGGGACCTGCTCCAGCCCCAGGATGCGATGAGTCGACATCGAGGTGCCAAACAACCCCGTCGATATGGACTCTTGGGGGTCATCAGCCTGTTATCCCCGGCGTACCTTTTATCCGTTGAGCGATGGCCCTTCCACGCGGGACCACCGGATCACTATGACCGACTTTCGTCTCTGCTCGACTTGTCAGTCTCGCAGTCAGGCGGGCTTATGCCATTGCACTCGACGACCGATTTCCGACCGGTCTGAGCCCACCATCGCGCGCCTCCGTTACTCTTTAGGAGGCGACCGCCCCAGTCAAACTACCCACCATACACTGTCCCGGATCCGGATAACGGACCGCGGTTAGACATCCATATAGGTAAGGGTGGTATTTCAAGGATGACTCCACGAAGGCTGGCGCCCCCGCTTCAAAGTCTACCACCTATCCTACACATGCCGACACGAATGCCAGTGTAAAGCTATAGTAAAGGTGCACGGGGTCTTTCCGTCTAACCGCAGGAACCCCGCATCTTCACGGGGAATTCAATTTCACTGAGTCTGCGTTGGAGACAGCGGGGAAGTCGTTACGCCATTCGTGCAGGTCGGAACTTACCCGACAAGGAATTTCGCTACCTTAGGACCGTTATAGTTACGGCCGCCGTTTACTGGGGCTTCGATTCAAAGCTTGCACCTCTCCTCTTAACCTTCCAGCACCGGGCAGGCGTCAGACCCTATACGTCGTCTTGCGACTTCGCAGAGCCCTGTGTTTTTGGTAAACAGTCGCTACCCCCTGGTCTGTGCCACCCTCACATACTTGCGTACATAAGGGTCACGCTTCTTCCGAAGTTACGCGTGCAATTTGCCGAGTTCCTTCAACGCAGTTCTCTCAAGCGCCTTGGTATTCTCTACCAGTCCACCAGTGTCGGTTTAGGGTACGGTCTATACGCGGGAGCTATTTCCTGGAACCGCTTCGAAGCCCTTCCAATCCAATAAGGAAGAACAACATACGCGATCCGTCACTACCCGCAGGCCCACGAATATTAACGTGGTTCCCATCGACTACGCCTTTCGGCCTCGCCTTAGGGGCCGGCTAACCCTGCTCAGATTAACTTTAAGCAGGAACCCTTGGACTTTCGGCGAGGGAGTCTCTCACTCCCTTTATCGTTACTCATGTCAGCATTCTCACTTCTGATACCTCCAAGAGCCCTCACGGGTCTCTCTTCAACGGCTTACAGAACGCTCCGCTACCACTTGCACTTACGTGCAAATCCACAGCTTCGGTGTATGGCTTTAGCCCCGGTACATTTTCGGCGCAAAGACCCTTATTTAGACCAGTGAGCTGTTACGCTTTCTTTAAATGATGGCTGCTTCTAAGCCAACATCCTGGTTGTTTTGGGATCCTCACATCCTTTCCCACTTAGCCATAACTTAGGGACCTTAGATGGTGGTCAGGGTTGTTGCCCTCTTCACGACGGACGTTAGCACCCGCCGTGTGTCTGCCGATTAGTACTCTTCGGTATTCGGAGTTTGGTTAGGTTTGGTAAATCGGTGAGATCCCCTAGCCCATCCAGTGCTCTACCCCCGAAGGTATTCGATCGACGCTCTACCTAAATAGATTTCGCGGAGAACCAGCTATCTCCAAGTTTGATTGGCCTTTCACCCCTAGCCACAAGTCATCCCAATCTATTGCAACAGATGCGGGTTCGGTCCTCCAGTAAGTGTTACCTTACCTTCAACCTGCTCATGGCTAGATCACTTGGTTTCGGGTCTAATCCGACGAACTGAACGCCCTGTTCAGACTCGCTTTCGCTGCGCCTACACCTACCGGTTTAAGCTTGCTCGTCAGACTAAGTCGCTGACCCATTATACAAAAGGTACGCTGTCACCCAGAACAAATCTTGGGCTCCAACTGTTTGTAGGCATTCGGTTTCAGGATCTCTTTCACTCCCCTTGTCGGGGTGCTTTTCACCTTTCCCTCACGGTACTGGTTCGCTATCGGTCATGCACGAGTACTTAGGCTTGGAGAGTGGTCTCCCCATGTTCAGACAGGATTTCACGTGTCCCGCCCTACTCAAGGACTTTTATTCGCATTACGTGTACGGGACTATCACCCACTTCGGTCACCCTTTCCAAGGTGTTCCACTTGTCTCATAAAAGCCACTGGCCTGGTCCGCGTTCGCTCGCCACTACTTACGGAGTCTCGTTTGATGTCCTTTCCTCCGGGTACTTAGATGTTTCAGTTCCCCGGGTTCGCTTCTAACCCCTATGTATTCGAAAGTTAGATACCTTATTTTGATATCTAGAAAGTTGAAGTGTTCTTCCCTCACGCACGTACCGCCCTTTCAGGGCTGTGCTCCGGGAGGGCGCGGCATAAGCCGCGACGACCGAGCGGTCTGTATGGGTGCCTCCTTTTGAGAAACAAACCAAAACAGCGCTTCATCGTTCCAACAGTTCAAATTTTCTAGATATCTAAGGTGGGTTTCCCCATTCGGAAATCGTCGGATCAAAGGGTATTCGCACCTCCCCGACGCTTATCGCAGCGTATCACGTCCTTCATCGCCTGTGCATGCCAAGGCATCCACCAAATGCCCTTAAGACACTTGATCATTCTCATTGCCAATATCCATCCTTGCCTTCACGAACATTTCGTCTCCATGGGGGATACCAATGGACAACCAAACATTCAGCAACAATCGATTTGACAAAAAAGACCAGCTTCTCGAGATAAATCCGATGGCTCTGCGGTTAAGCGGCCAATCCTCTGCAAGGGCTTTTGATGAGCATCCCTTGCGACATTTTCCGGCGTTCATGGCCCAAAGGCCGGCGGACCCGCACCAGAAGGTGCAAACCCTTGAACATCCGGAACAATCCGAATTTATCTTCTCTTCACGATTTCATACAGAACAGGCAACCGAAAGGCTCAAAGCCTCACAAGCTGCAAACTTGCTTCTTCTCTCACATGACATGTGCCTTCGCATCGTCCATCTCCAAAACCTTTGGTGGAGGCGGACGGGATCGAACCGACGACCCCCTGCTTGCAAAGCAGGTGCTCTCCCAGCTGAGCTACGCCCCCGTAAAGGTATGGGAATATGGTGGGCCTGGGAGGACTTGAACCTCCGACCTCACGCTTATCAAGCGCGCGCTCTAACCAACTGAGCTACAAGCCCGAAAGCTACACCGGCGTTAAGCGCCAGTACAGCGCGCTAGCGCGTCGCGGCTCGTGCCGCGCCCCCGCGGAGCGCCAGCCCAAAAGGGCGGTACGGCGCGCGAGCGCGTATCATGTGGAAGAAAGAGAAACGTAGGCGGCAGTCCCTGCATTGTATGCACGGTTGTCAAGCTGACTGGCTTGCAACCTTTGTTCTAATAGACATGTGAAAGACCAGCCTAACTGTTACCTGTTCACGCGTCTCCTTAGAAAGGAGGTGATCCAGCCGCAGGTTCCCCTACGGCTACCTTGTTACGACTTCACCCCAGTCGCTGACCCTACCGTGGTTGCCTGCCTCCTTGCGGTTAGCACAGCACCTTCGGGTAAAACCAACTCCCATGGTGTGACGGGCGGTGTGTACAAGGCCCGGGAACGTATTCACCGTGGCATTCTGATCCACGATTACTAGCGATTCCAACTTCATGCACTCGAGTTGCAGAGTGCAATCCGAACTGAGATGGCTTTTGGAGATTAGCTCGACCTCGCGGTCTCGCTGCCCACTGTCACCACCATTGTAGCACGTGTGTAGCCCAGCCCGTAAGGGCCATGAGGACTTGACGTCATCCCCACCTTCCTCTCGGCTTATCACCGGCAGTCCCCTTAGAGTGCCCAACTGAATGATGGCAACTAAGGGCGAGGGTTGCGCTCGTTGCGGGACTTAACCCAACATCTCACGACACGAGCTGACGACAGCCATGCAGCACCTGTCACCGATCCAGCCTAACTGAAGGAAACCATCTCTGGTAACCGCGATCGGGATGTCAAGGGCTGGTAAGGTTCTGCGCGTTGCTTCGAATTAAACCACATGCTCCACCGCTTGTGCGGGCCCCCGTCAATTCCTTTGAGTTTTAATCTTGCGACCGTACTCCCCAGGCGGAGAGCTTAATGCGTTTGCTGCGCCACCGAACAGTATACTGCCCGACGGCTAGCTCTCATAGTTTACGGCGTGGACTACCAGGGTATCTAATCCTGTTTGCTCCCCACGCTTTCGCACCTCAGCGTCAGTATCGAGCCAGTGAGCCGCCTTCGCCACTGGTGTTCCTCCGAATATCTACGAATTTCACCTCTACACTCGGAATTCCACTCACCTCTCTCGAACTCAAGACTACCAGTATCAAAGGCAGTTCCGGGGTTGAGCCCCGGGATTTCACCCCTGACTTAATAGTCCGCCTACGTGCGCTTTACGCCCAGTAAATCCGAACAACGCTAGCCCCCTTCGTATTACCGCGGCTGCTGGCACGAAGTTAGCCGGGGCTTCTTCTCCGGTTACCGTCATTATCTTCACCGGTGAAAGAGCTTTACAACCCTAGGGCCTTCATCACTCACGCGGCATGGCTGGATCAGGCTTGCGCCCATTGTCCAATATTCCCCACTGCTGCCTCCCGTAGGAGTCTGGGCCGTGTCTCAGTCCCAGTGTGGCTGATCATCCTCTCAGACCAGCTATGGATCGTCGCCTTGGTAGGCCTTTACCCCACCAACTAGCTAATCCAACGCGGGCTCATCCATCTCCGATAAATCTTTCTCCCGAAGGACGTATACGGTATTAGCACACGTTTCCATGCGTTATTCCGTAGAGATGGGTAGATTCCCACGCGTTACTCACCCGTCTGCCGCTCCCCTTGCGGGGCGCTCGACTTGCATGTGTTAAGCCTGCCGCCAGCGTTCGTTCTGAGCCAGGATCAAACTCTCAAGTTGAAAATTTGATATTGGCTATATTGGTCACGCTTGGATCAAAGCCGAAGCCTCAATCCGTTGAATCGACGAGAACATATATACACCTTACATCTGATTGCTCAGACGCATGTAACATCTTCTCTCGAAACGTGTCCGCCAAAGTATCTGTTGAACATCTTCCGATGTTCCGCAGGACCCTGCCGCCCACGTTTCTCTTTCTTCTGTATAAAATTGTCAAAGAACAGACCATGGCAAAAACCACCGTCAACCGGAACCAGCCGGCACCAAGTCCAACCCCGAAAACCAACCGCACGACCACAAGGCCACACCGTCAATCCCTTCGAGGCCCTACTCGAAGGATCGTCACTCGCGCAACAATCCGAAAACCACCAGAGAGCTTCCTTTAGGGCGCATTCAGCAACCGCCAGCGGCGCCCCGCCCTCGTTGTGTCGGTATATAGACCCCACCAACCAAAACTGTCAACACGCCTTTTGCGTTTTTTATCAAAAATGTGACACGATTTATCCACAGCCCCGTATTTGCTGGACGAAACGCCGGCAAATAAGCCGCCGAAGCGTATTGTGATGGCTGCGGCCACAAACATGCCGGATTCAAACCCTAGCGCTGGCTCCCGTGCGCGGGGTTCATTTCCGGGGATCATGACGGGTATCTCTCTATATAGGCACTCTTCACGATCGGCGCGTTGACAGATGGAAGCTGCGAGGGCAAAACTGCGGCCTTGTTGACTTCGTACCAGTAAATGGCTGGTCGGCACGCGCCGAAAAATCAAATAAGCCTGCATCAATAACGGCGACAGGATCGACACTGAGAAGCATGAAAGAGTACGAGGGGCACTCATCCATCGATCCGGGCAACGAACCGCCGTTGATTACAGACGGGCGTCGCGGCCCGCCCGATCGCCGTGAAATATCGGCACGATGGCTGGCCGGGACCTTTCTGACCGGCATTACCTCCAGTGTATTGATGGGTGTGGCCCTGTTTGCCGCGCTCGATGGCCGCGAACAGCTGGCGACGCCGCCGGAACTGATGGCCCGCACCATCGTCCCTACCGCCAGGGACAACAGCAGCGTGGCCAAGGGCACGCGCGTTGCCGCGACCACTCCTGTCCGCCGCAACCGCGACCGCCGCCGTCTCGATGTCTCCACGGTCTTCAAAGAAGGCGAACGCGACGTCATCCGCTCCACACCGTTCGAATATGTCCGCATCGCGCTCGCCTCTGTCCACAACAGCAACCGCAAATATCCCGGCTTCAACCCGCTGGACGTGTTTGCCGAGGCCAACGAAGGAACCGACCCCACCCCCAAGACCGGCATGATCTACGGCGCCAAGGTGGAAAGTGAAGTCAGCCTGCGCACCGTGGACTTTCCCCTCGCCACCGCGCAATTCGATCCATCCGACGATTTGAGCGCCGACGAAGTGGAAGACGTTGTCCGCAACACCGGCGCACTGCTGACCGACGGCGCGGTTCAGGTGGCCTCGCTGCACTACGTGGATCCCCTGCGCTTCGGCGCCGACGAGGACCCTTTCAACCTGCGCAATCCGCTTGCGGTCAAGATCATCCAGGAAAATGTCAGCGTCTCGCCCCGGATGGGCGAAGATGCCGAAAGCCATGGCTACTCGGAAGAGCTGATCCCGTTCCGCAACGACAAGGACATCCTTGGCGCCTTCAATGAAGCGGGCTACGAGGACGAGGATGCCACCGGCATGTCCGAAGCGATCGCGAAACTTCTCAACTCGCCGCGCCTCAAGGGCGGCAGTGTCCTGCGCCTGGGAATTGAGTCGCACGACGGTGTCGACCGGATCATGCGGTCGAGCGTCTACAACGGCACCACGCACATTCTGACCATCGCCCTCAACGACAAGGACCAGTATGTGCCGGCCGACGAACCGGAGATGACACCGGGACTGCAGCTTGCCTTTGACGACAACCCGCCCGCCTCGCGCCAGCCCGGCGATCTTCCCACGGTCTATGACGGCATTTATCGTGCGGGCATCGCCTATGGCATGACCGACACGATGATCCAGCAGCTGATCCGCATGCTGGCGTCGGATGTGGATTTCCAGGCGCAGCTTGCCCCGACCGACCAGCTGGAAGCGTTCTTCTCGCTGCCGGCCGATTCGGAAAGGGCGGGCGATGAATCGGAAATACTCTATGTCGCCGCCAATTTCGGCGGCAATTTGCGCAAATTCTACCGATTCCATTCGGCCGATGGCTCGACCGATTATTATGACGAGAACGGCCGCAGCTCAAAACAGTTCCTGCTGCGCAATCCCGTGCCCAATGGTGTGTTCCGCTCGCCGTTCGGCATGCGCCGCCACCCCATTCTCGGCTATTCCCGCATGCATACGGGCGTCGACTGGTCCGCGCCGCGCGGCACGCCGATCATCGCGGCCGGCAATGGCGTGGTCGAGCGCGCCGGCTGGACCAACGGCTATGGCAACCAGACGGTCCTGCGGCATTCCAACGGTTATGAAAGCAGCTATTCGCACCAGAACGCCATTGCGGCCGGTGTGACGCCGGGTGCCAAGGTCCGGCAGGGCCAGGTGATCGGCTATCTCGGCTCGACCGGTCTGTCGACCGGTCCGCATCTGCACTATGAAGTCATCGTCAACGGGTCGAAAGTGGACCCGATGCGCATCCGCCTGCCCGGCGGACGGGCGCTTGGCGGCGATGATCTCACCGCCTTCAAGCGCGAGCGCGAGCGCATCGATCAGCTGCTGAAGGACGATAACGGCAACGCACCCAAGGTTGCCGCCAGCGGCTGACCACTGCTCCGGGTTTTATTCCTGAAACTCCACGGTCACACCCTTCTGCACCAGCTTCGACAATTCCATCGCGTCCCAATTGGTCAGGCGGACGCAGCCATGGCTGTTGGTCTTGCCGATCTTTGACGGTTCCGGCGTGCCGTGGATGCCATAGGTCGGCTTCGACAGCGCGATCCAGACCGTGCCCACCGGCCCGTTGGGACCGGGCGGGATGGTCAGAACCTTGTTGTTTTCGCCCTGCTTGAAGTTCAGCTTGGGATTGTAGGTGTAGTTGGGATTGATCGCGATGCGCTCCACCTGCACGATCCCCGACGGCGACGGCGTATCGGTCGAGCCGATGGTCGCGGGATAGGCCACGATGAGCCGCCCCTCGGCATTATAGCCGCGCACCTGCTTGCGGCCTTTGTCGGCGATGATCTTGGTCACCGAACCGCCGACATTCTGGCCGGGATTGGCAACCTGAATCACCGTGCCGGGGCGATTGAAGTCCGCACCCGGATTGATTTCCTTCAGGTAAGCCTCGTCCATGTGAAAGCGCTCGCCCAGCATCTCTGGAACGGAGGTAAAGGCCATCCGCTCCAGCTGGGCCTTGTGGCTGTAATCCTCGGGGATCGAGGCAACGAAGGGATAGGCCGCATCTTCCGATGTGATCGTATAGGCAACGAAGGCAGGACCGCCCGTCTGTTCGAGCGAGGCATTGATTCCCGCTTCGTTGAGCGGGTCGAATTTCTGGCCGGTCATTTCCTCGAAAGCTGCCACGGCCTTATCGACATTGCCGCCCTTGCGCCCGTCGATGACGCCGGGCGAAACGCCGACCCGGTCGAGGAGCACCTGAATGGCGGCAATCTTGCTCTTGGCACCCTGCCCCTTGGGCAATTGCACGGTGGGCGCCGGATTGGGGTGCGCCGGGATGGCTTCCTGCGATGGTGGCGATGCCAGATTTTCGCCCGGCATTTCCGGATCGATCAGACCGGGAGATGACGGCGCCATATCCGGCTGATTGTTGGCCGGCGGCAGCGGCGCACGCTCGACCGTGCGATAGTCGCGCTCGGACGGTTGCGACGGTTGCCCCCGATACGGGTCGTTCGGGCGATTCGCATAGGGATCTTCGGGAATTGATCCGGTATCGTAGGGATCCTGCGGCGCATCGGGAAAATAGTCGATGCCGCGGCCGTCATTGGCATCATTGCGCGGCTCTTCGACCGAAACCACCCGGCCACGGCGATCCACCGTCACCCGGCGGTTATATTCATCGAAATAAACGCGGTATTCGCCGCGGCGCGGCCGCCGGTCCGATTCGAACAATTGCGCAACGGCAAAGGGCGCCTGATTCGCCGCGGCGCTTGCCGTAAGGCTTGCCGCCTGCGCGGGGGATATGGGCGCCGATACCGCAGGAATAGCGGCAAAAAGCAATGCAAACACAATCAAATGACGAAACGCCATATTTTCAACTTCCGGTTTCCGCTAACGCACTCTTAAGCATAAATGACCGACTTTCCTGTCTTTATGGTTAATGCGGCGCTTTTATCGTCGCATCTACAGCATGAAGCAGACATGAAAATGGCCGCCATGCGGCGGCCATTCCGATTCTTCGCTTCTTTGCCGGAGCAGTGCTCAGGCGGCTTCGCTCTTGTCCCGATCAGGCGCGGATTTGACCGACCTGAAATTGAGCCGGTCGGAACCCGCGGTGATCTTGACGGTCGAACCATCGAGAATCTCACCGAGCAGAATCTTCTCTGCCAGCGGATCCTGCACCTGCTTCTGGATCACGCGCTTCAATGGCCGTGCACCATAGGCAGGATCATAGCCCTTGTCCGCCAGCCAGTGGGTCGCATCCTCGTCGATCTTGATGATGATCTTCCGATCCGCCAGCAAGGACTGCAGACGCTCCATCTGAATCGCCACAATCGCCCCCATTTCGTTCCGCTTCAGGCGGTGGAACAGGATGATCTCGTCCACGCGGTTGAGGAATTCCGGCCTGAACGAGGCCTTGACCACGTTCATCACGTCCTCGCGGGCGCTTTCCACATCCTGATCTTCGCGCAGCGCGGTCAGATATTCCGCACCGAGGTTGGACGTCATGATGATCAGCGTATTGCGGAAATCCACCGTCCGGCCCTGGCCATCCGTCAGACGTCCATCATCGAGCACCTGCAACAGCACATTGAACACATCCGGATGCGCCTTTTCGATCTCGTCGAACAGGACAACCTGATAAGGCCTGCGCCGGACCGCTTCCGTCAGCGCTCCGCCTTCCTCATAGCCGACATAACCGGGAGGCGCACCGATCAGACGCGCGACCGAATGCTTCTCCATATATTCGGACATGTCGATGCGAACCATGGCCGTTTCGTCGCTGAACAGGAACGCGGCCAGAGCCTTGGTGAGCTCCGTCTTGCCGACACCGGTCGGTCCGAGGAAAATGAACGAGCCAATCGGCCGGTTCGGATCCTGCAGACCGGCACGGGCACGGCGCACGGCTTTGGAAACGGCCTGAACCGCCTCACCTTGTCCGATGACCCGCTTGGCCAGTTCGTCTTCCATGCGCAACAGCTTTTCACGCTCGCCTTCCAGCATCCGGTCAACCGGGATACCGGTCCAGCGGGACACAACCTGCGCGATATGATCAGGCGTGACGATTTCCTCGACCATCGAGGTCGATCCATCCTGCTGCTCGGCCTGCGCCAGCTGCTTTTCCAGCTGCGGGATCGTGCCATAGGCAAGCTCGCCCGCCTTCTGGAATTCACCGTTGCGCTGTGCGGCTGCCAAGGCATTGCGCGCTTCATCCAGCTGACCTTTCAGGTCGGCCGCATGCCCGAGCTTCTGCTTTTCCGACTGCCAGGTGTTGGTCAGCGCCGTGGACTGCTCCTCAAGTTCGATCAGTTCCTTTTCCAGCCGCTCCAGACGGTCTTTCGATGCATCGTCCTTCTCGACCTTCAGGGCCTCGCGTTCGATCTTCAGCTGCATGATGCGGCGGTCGATTTCGTCGAGTTCTTCCGGCTTGGAATCCACCTGCATCCGCAGGCGCGCCGCGCCTTCGTCAATCAGGTCGATCGCCTTGTCCGGCAGGAAGCGGTCGGTGATATAGCGGTTCGACAACGTTGCGGCGGCAACCAGGGCCGAATCGGAAATGCGAACCTTGTGGTGCTGTTCGTATTTCTCCTTCAATCCGCGCAGGATCGAAATCGTATCCTCGACCGACGGCTCGTCAACAAACACCGGCTGGAACCGCCGGGCCAGTGCAGGGTCCTTTTCCACGTGTTTGCGATACTCGTCGAGTGTCGTCGCGCCAACGCAATGCAGTTCGCCGCGTGCCAGGGCAGGCTTCAGCAGGTTCGATGCATCCATCGACCCTTCGCCCTTGCCGGCGCCAACCAGCGTGTGCATCTCGTCGATGAACAGGATGATGTTGCCATTGGCCGACTGCACTTCGGAAAGCACACCCTTCAGGCGCTCTTCAAACTCGCCGCGATATTTCGCACCGGCGATCAGCGCACCCATGTCGAGCGCCATCAGCTGCTTGTCCTTCAAGGACTCCGGCACGTCGCCATTGACGATACGCAGCGCCAGCCCTTCGGCGATCGCCGTCTTGCCGACGCCGGGTTCACCGATGAGAACCGGATTGTTCTTGGTACGGCGCGACAGAACCTGGATCGTCCGGCGGATTTCGTCATCGCGGCCGATAACCGGGTCGAGCTTGCCCGACCGCGCATCGGCGGTCAGGTCGCGCGCATATTTCTTCAACGCGTCATAGGTGTTTTCAGCGGAAGCCGAATCGGCGGTCCGGCCCTTGCGGATATCGTTGATAACCGCATTGAGGCCAGCAGCGGTCACGCCCGCGCGGCTCAGGATTTCCGATGTCTTTGCCGACTTCTCGATGGCAAGCGCCGTCAGCAGCCGTTCAACCGTGACAAAACTGTCGCCGGCCTTCTTGGCAAGCTCTTCCGCCGTGGCGAAAACCTTGGCAAGCGGCTGGGCAAGATACAGCTGTTCGTTGCCGCCGGTGACTTTCGGCAGCGCATTGAGCGCGGCCTGCAACCCCAGGCGCACATCGGCTATACGCCCGCCCGCCCGCTCGATCAGCGATGCGGCAAGGCCTTCCTCGTCATCGACGAGAACCTTGAGCAAATGCTCCGGTGCAAACTGCTGGTTGTTGGAAGAAAGTGCGAAGGTCTGTGCAGACTGGATGAAGCCGCGAACGCGCTCAGTGTATTTTTCAAGATTCATTCTTTGTCTCCTTTTCCCCAGAACCCTGAAGCGGCATCCTGGAGTCTTCTGGTGACGGATCCCCTGCAAGAGGCAGATCCATACGATCAAGGCTCATATGGGAATGCTTTCCTGCGCCCGCAAGATACTCCCAAAGCGGGAATTTGAAAAAAGAAAACGGCGCGGAAACTATTCCGCGCCGTTTGCAAAATCAGGTGTTTTACGTGGGTCAGACGTCGGATTCGACAGCTGCCCGGCGTTTCTTCACTTCGGCCACGATGCTGGCCGGGGAAAGATCATTGGCGGTATCTGGAGCAGCGGCAGCAGGTGCTGCATTTTCCTCGGTTACGCGCGGCTCACGCGGACGCGCCGGCCTGCGGCCACGCGGTGCCCGGCGTGCCGGCTTTGCTTCGGCGGTTTCCTGGGATTCTCCGGATTCCGCTTCCGTTTCGCCTTCATCGCTGGCGGTGTTCTCTTCGGCAACCGGAGCCTGGTTATACTGCCGGCGCTGCTGATGCGGCTGGCGCTGGCTGACCGGCTCTTCGCCATAGGCAACTTCCGCAGGCGTTCCCTCGATCACAGGCTGCGGTCCGCTGCCATTGATCTGCTGGTGCTGGACCGGACGGTCCTGCTGCTGTTCGTTGCCGTCATCATCGTAGACGCCATCATCGTCCTGGTCATCGCGGTCATCGCGCTGATACTGAACGGGAGCCTGAGCCTGAGCAGCAAGAATGATTCGATTGTAATGTTCGGCGTGCTGGAGATAGTTTTCTGCCATCACGCGATCACCACTGCTCTGTGCGTCACGCGCCAGAGTGGTGTACTTTTCGGCGACGTGCTGAGCATTTCCCCGGATTTTAACGTCGGGACCGTTGCTCTCGTAGTTACGGGAAAGTGGGTTGGGACCTTTGCGGTTGTTGTTACCGCGTCCGCGCATGCGCCTATTCTGCTGTACTGGCCTCATACTTATCTCTTTTCAGAAAATCAGGGGCGCTCATTTGCTCACCATTTGAGTCAAAAAGCTTCGCTTCTCAAGTGCCGACCTGAAGCGCGCCCCGCGCTTCAATCGCATCCAAAGTTCATAAAACTTTTGTGCTTCCGCTAAAACCATCCCTCCAAGAACAATTCCGAGGAGAAATCAAACACCCGGAAAATTCCGTATCAATCTCTTGATAGGCAAAACCAGACTTGTTCGGTTTAGAGCGGTGACTGGAAACTAGCCGCCTTCGCGACAAATTCCAAGCCTTTTTTCAATAATTTTACAGCTTCATGAACAACATTGCTCTTTCGTGCCCGGCGATATCCGTCTGCAGACCCTTCAAGGCGAAGCCTGATCCTGCAAAAATCGCCTCGACATCCATCCGCTGATCATAGCCGATTTCCACGGCAATTGCGCCGTTCACGCGCAGATGCCTGTCCGCCTGTTCCGCAATGATGCGATAGGGCTTAAGGCCATCCGCTCCGCCATCCAGCGCCAGAACCGGATCGTGCATTGCCACTTCGGGCTGCAAATCCATTATGTCTTTCGACCGGATATAGGGCGGATTGGAAATTATCATGTCAAATCCGCCGGTTACCTCAGCAAACCAGTTGGAATGCAGCACGGCGAACCGATTGGACACACCATTGAGATGGGCATTGTCGCGCGCCGTTACAAGAGCGCCCGGCGCAATATCCACGCCGATGGCCCGAAGATGCGGGACCTGACCCAGCAAGGCAATGGCGATGGCTCCTGTGCCCGTTCCAAGATCGATGAGATCGGCAACGCCATTCTCCGCCACGCGTTGCTGCAGGAATGGCAGGGCAAGTTCGACCAGCGCTTCCGTGTCGGGCCGGGGCTCCAGCGTATCGGCGGACAATGAAAATTCCAGCCCGAAAAAGGCGCGCCGGCCAATGATCCGGTGGACTGATTCGCCGTTGATTCGCCGGTTAAGCACCGCGTCGAGCCGGGTCAGGACGTCCGCCGCCACCTCATTGTGCGGATTGCGGATCGTTTCAAGCCGGTCAAAGCCGGTGATCCATTCAACCAGAAGGCGCGCATCAAGCTCCGCATTTTCAATGCCAGCTTTGATGAGGACAGAACGGGCCTGAATGTGGACGTCAGCAAGGCGCGAACCACCTTCAATCATGCCGTCAGTACCCGTCATTCATCTGGGCGAGAAGCGCTGTCTGATGGTCGGAAATCAGCGCCCCGATCAGCTCGTCCAGATCGCCTTCCATGATGCGGTCGAGCTTGTACAGCGTCAGGTTGATGCGATGGTCGGTGACGCGGCCCTGCGGAAAATTATAGGTGCGGATGCGCTCCGAACGGTCGCCGGAGCCAACCTGGCTGCGCCGCGCTTCCGAACGCTCGCTGTCCGCCTTCTGCCGCTGCATGTCAAACAGCCTGGACCGCAGCACCTGCATGGCGCGGGCACGGTTCTGGTGCTGGGATTTTTCCGCCTGCACCACGACGATGCCCGAGGGGATATGCGTGATGCGCACTGCCGAGTCCGTCGTGTTGACGTGCTGGCCGCCCGAACCCGACGCACGCATCGTGTCGATGCGGATATCTTCGGCGCGAATATCGATATCGATTTCCTCGGCTTCCGGCAGAACGGCAACGGTAGCGGCGGAGGTGTGGATGCGGCCGCTTGCTTCCGTATCCGGCACGCGCTGCACCCGGTGCACGCCCGACTCGAATTTCAGCTTGGCAAAAACCCCTCTGCCCGAAACCATGGCGATCACTTCCTTGTAGCCGCCGGCTTCACCATCGCTGGCCGAAATCAGCTCGACCCGCCAGCCGTTGGCCGACGCATAGCGTTCATACATGCGGAACAGGTCGCCGCCGAACAGCGCGGCTTCCGAGCCGCCCGTTCCCGCGCGGATTTCCAGAATGGCATTGCGCTCGTCGGCGACATCCTTCGGCAGGAGCAGAACCTGAATGTCCTGTTCCAGCGCTTCGATACGTTCATTGATATCAGGCAGTTCCGCCTCGGCGAGATCGCGCATATCCTTGTCGGTCGCCGCATCGTTGAGCATGGATTTCAGATCGTCGGCTTCGCTGCGCGATGCCAGCAGATCGCGAATCCTGGCAACCACCGGTTCCAGCTCGGAATATTCCGATGCGAGCTTCACATAGGTGTCGGAATCCGGATTGCTCGCCATCTGCGTTTCAATCATGGAAAACCGCTTCAGCAGCTGATCCATACGATCCTGCGGAATGGACATCATTTTAGTTCATTACCTCTGCAGATTTCACAGCGCAACGCCTGTTCGCTCTGCGAATTTGTTCAGGACATGCCGCAGCGAACCGGTGTCGCCGTGATTGTCGATGGCATCGGTCAGCTGCGCATGCAATTCACCGACATCGAGTGTACCCAGCATTGCCTTGATCGGACCGATGGACGCCGGCGACATGGAAATGGAGCGGAAACCCAGCGCGATCAGGGCCATGGCCGAAAGCGGCTTGCCTGCCATTTCCCCGCACAGCGTCACGTCCGTATTGTTGCGCACGCCTGCCTGCGCGATCTGGCGCAGCACCCGCAGGAACGGCACCGACAGATTGTCAAACCGGTCGGTGATCATCGAGTTGCCGCGATCAACCGCCATGACGAACTGGAACAGGTCGTTGGAGCCGACCGAAACGAAATCCACCACCGACATCAGTTCATCGAGCTGCCAGAGCAGCGACGGCACCTCGACCATTGCACCGATCTTCACCCGCGTCGGCAGGTTGTGGGCAAAGCGCGAGAGGTGCTGCACTTCACGATTGATCAGTTCGCTCGCCTTGCGCACCTCAGCCACTTCCGTGACCATCGGAATCATCAGGCGCAATTCACGCCCGCCGGCTGCCTTCAGCAGGGCGCGCACCTGTGTGCGCAGTAGGCCCGGACGATCGAGCGTCAGGCGGATCGCGCGCCACCCCATCGCCGGGTTTTCCTCGTTCACATTGCTGCGGAAATAGGGAAGCACCTTGTCGCCGCCGATATCGAGCGTGCGGAATGTCACCGGCCGGTCGCCCGCCGCATCGAGCACCGAACGGTAGAGCCGCTCCTGCTGCTCGGCCCGCGGGAAGGTCGACGCCACCATGAATTGCAGCTCCGTGCGGAACAGGCCAATGCCTGCCGCCCCGGCTTCGGTCAGCTGCGGCAAGTCCACGAGCAGCCCGGCATTCATCAGCAGCGCGATCGGCACGCCGTCCTTGGTCACCGAAGGCTTGTCGCGCAATTCGCGGTAGAGCGCCTGCCGCTTGGCGCGGAACTTGACCTTTTCCGAATAGGCCGCCTCGACATCCGCCTGCGGGCGCAGATGCACCCTGCCGTCATCGCCATCAACAATGACCGCATCATTGTTTTCAGCCATGGAGACGACGCCCTTGACCTGGCCGGCGACGGGAATACCCATGGCGCGGGCGACGATCACCACATGGCTGGTCGCCGCACCGTCTTCCAGAACCAGGCCGCGCAGGCGTTCGCGCGGATAATCCAGGAGTTCGGCAGCGCCCATCGACCGGGCAATGATGATGGCATCCTTGGCCAGCGAACCGGCCATGGTCTTCACGTCGCGGCCCATCAGCTGGCGCAACAACCGGTTGGCAAGATCATCGAAATCGCTGAGCCGTTCGCGCATGTAGGGGTCGGTCAGATGCATCATCCGCGCGCGGGTGTCACTCTGGACCTTCTCCACGGCCGCCTCTGCCGTCAGGCCATTGCGGATTGCCTCTTCGAGACGCCGCACCCAGCCGGTGTCATGCGCGAACATGCGATAGGCTTCCAGCACTTCGCGGTGTTCGCCCTCGAACGCCACATCGCGGCGCGACAGCATGTCGTCGATGGAAATGCGCAGCGAACCCAGCGACGTTTCAAGCCGGTCGATTTCCGTATCGATGTTTTCGTTGAAGAGATTGGTGACGACGATGCGCGGCTCGTGCAGCACAACATGGCCAAGACCGACGCCATCATTGAAGGCGCTGCCGGAAAAGCTCATGGGCTTGCCGAGATCCAGCTCGACACCCGGTCGCGCCAGTCGGGTCAGGCTGCCCGCGGCGACCATTTCCGCCAGGACCATTGCCGTGGTTTCGAGCGCTTCGACTTCGTCCTCGCGGTAGACGCGCTTGGTCCGGTTCTGCACGACGAGAACGCCGAGCGTCCGCCCGGCCCGCAGGATCGGCACGCCGAGGAAGGAATTGTAGATTTCTTCGCCCGTTTCCGGCAGGTAGGCGAAGGCCGGATGCGTCTGGGCGTCCGTCAGGTTGAGCGGCCGGGCGCTCGAGGCGATCGTACCGACAAGACCCTGGCCAAGCCGCAACTGCGCCAAGTGAACCGCGGACGGATTCAGACCTTCGGTTGCATAGAGTTCGAGAACACCGTCCGAGCGCAGGACGTAGAACGAGCACACTTCCGCAACCATGTTCTGCGCGATTTCGCGAACGATCCGGTCAAGCCTCTCCTGCGGCTCAAGAGCCTCCGCCATCAATTCGCGGAGACGCTTCAGCATGACACGAGGACCTGATATCTGCTCGCGCGTGGGCACCCATCTGCTCCATATTATTATTGGCAAGACCGGAATGGTCTTGCCAATCAACTCTTTGATTCATCATGTCAGTCGAGACGTTCACCGACAAACAGAATCTCTGTCTTAGACGGTAAATTAATGCTTATCCAGACCGTAGACAGAATGCAAAGTCCGAACCGCAAGTTCCGCATAGGGACCGTCGATCAGAATGGAAATCTTGATTTCCGAGGTGGTGATGGCGCGAATGTTGATGCCCTTGTCCGCCAATGCGCGGAATGCCGTTGCCGCAACGCCCGCGTGGCTTCGCATACCGATGCCGATCACCGAAACCTTAACCATGCCGGCTTCCGACTGGATGATGTCACAACCGATCTCTGCCTTGACCTTTTCCAGAACAGCCAGCGCCTTGTCGAGATCGCCCGAGGGAACCGTAAAGGTCATATCGGTTTTCGATCCGTCCTCGGAGATGTTCTGCACGATCATGTCGACATTGATGTGCGCTTCGGCCAGCGGGCCGAAAATGCCGGCGGAAATACCGGGACGGTCTGCAACACGGCGCAAGGAAATCTGAGCTTCGTCCTTGGCGTAGGCAATTCCTGTTACAACCTGCTGTTCCACGATTTCTTCCTCGTCGCAAATAAGTGTACCGGGCGGATTGATCAGATCACCCATGCCCGGCGCATCGGGGTCTTCGAAACTGGATCGCACAAATGTGCGCACTTTGTGCACCATCGCAAGCTCGACGGACCGCACCTGCAGAACTTTCGCCCCAAGGGACGCCATCTCGAGCATTTCTTCAAACGAAATGCGTGACAGCCGGCGGGCCTTCGGTTCGACACGCGGATCGGTGGTGTAGACACCATCGACATCCGTGTAAATGTCGCAACGGTCCGCCTTGACCGAGGCGGCAATCGCCACGGCGCTCGTATCCGAACCGCCACGGCCGAGCGTCGAAATGCGGTTGTCCGGGCCGATGCCCTGGAAACCGGCGATGACGGCAACCTGCCCTTCCTTGAAACGCTCGATCAGGAAAGAGCCGTCAATGTCGATGATGCGCGCCGCGCCATGGGCATTGTCCGTCTTGATCGGAATCTGCCAGCCCTGCCAGGACCGCGCGTGCACGCCCATGTGTTGCAGGGCAACTGCAAGCAATCCCGCCGTCACCTGCTCGCCGGAGGCGACAATGGCATCGTATTCGCGGGCATCGTGCATCGGCGATGTCTGGCGGGTCCAGGCGACGAGCTCGTTGGTTTTCCCTGCCATTGCGGAAACGACGACCGCGACTTCGTGCCCTGCATCAACTTCACGTTTGACATGCCGGGCCACATTACGGATGCGGTCGATATCGGCCACCGAAGTGCCGCCGAATTTCATCACAATGCGTGCCATGGGAAATACCGTTCTGGAAAGGCTTGAAAATGGGATCGAAAACGATCCGCCCTGTCGAAAGCGGAGCGCGGTTTCCCATAACGAAATTATGACGCAACTGCAAGAACGCGAGACGATTTGCGTCTTGACATTTTTTGCCGGAAGGGGCCACTCCAGAGGCAGCAAAAAGGACGTTGCCATGACCGAAGCCCAACGCAGCACGATCGATGCCGCCGAAGTAGACCGTTTTTCGCGCATGGCGGCCGAATGGTGGAATCCACAGGGCAAGTTCCGCCCCCTGCACAAGTTCAACCCGACGCGCCTCGCCTACATCAAGGAAAAGGTCTGTGCCCATTACGGTATCGATCCGAACAGCCCACGGCCGTTTGCCGGCCTGCGCCTGCTCGACATCGGCTGCGGCGGCGGCCTGCTGTGCGAGCCGATGGCGCGGCTGGGTGCCGCCGTTGTCGGCGCCGATGCCAGCGAGACCAATATCGAAGTGGCCAAAATTCATGCTGCCCAGAGCGGCCTGGATATCGATTACCGTGCCACGACAGCCGAAGCGCTGGCAGAGGCCGGGGAGCAATTCGATATCGTCCTGAACATGGAAGTGGTCGAGCATGTCGCCGATGTGGAGCTTTACCTCACCGCCTGTGCACAGATGGTCAAGCCGGGTGGCGTGACCTTTGTCGCCACCATCAACCGCACGTTGAAAGCACTCGGCCTTGCCATTTTCGGCGCCGAATATGTCCTGCGCTGGTTGCCGCGCGGCACCCACCAGTACGAAAAGCTGGTGCGTCCGGAAGAGCTTGAGGGGCCGCTGACACAGGCCGGGCTCGAAATCACGGAGAAGGTCGGCGTCACCTACAATCCGCTCGCCGACAGCTGGAACCGTTCGACCGATACCGACGTCAACTACATGGTGCTGGCAATCAGGCCGTAGCCTTCGTCATCATCCGCTGCGCCTTGGTCGTCATCAGCACGCCGATGGTGATGATGACCGCCCCGGCCCACGTCGCCAGCTGGTAGCTTTCGCCGAGGAACAGCGTTCCGGCGATCAGCGCCACCGCAGCGCCGACATAGCCGATCTGGCTGAGGTAAACCGGGCCGCCGACGGCCTGCAGACGGAAATACAGCGCAAACATGCAGGTGGAAGCGAGAACCTGCGCCACCACCAGCCACGGCACATTGCCAAGCGGCCCGACGGCAAAACTGCCGCTGGCGTAGAAAATAACCGGAATCAGCAACAGGGCTGTCGTCAGGTGGCTGCCCGCCGCAAGCTCGGTCGGATCGGCACCTTGCGGCCAGTCGACGGTACGGTAGACGTTGCCGAGCGCCAGCAGGACCGGAATGAGCAGGCCGACGACAACCCAGAACGGTTCGGCCGGCTGTCCCACCTGCCCCCTGGTGAAGCCGACGAGCACCGCCCCGGCAAATCCCGTGAGAATGCCGAGCAATCCCAGCATATTCGGCCGCTTGATCTTGAAGAGCATCGACAGCAACAGGGTGAAGACGGGCGAGAGCGTATACATGATGCCGGTAAAGCCTGACCCGAGATGCGGAATGGCCGACAGCGTCATCAGATTGGGAATGGCATAGGAAATCAGCGCCGTCACGAGATAATACCGCGCCATGCGCCCGTTGAGCAGCGGCCGCTTCCCCATGGCCAGAAACGCCAGCAGGAGCACGACGCCAGCACCCGTCGAAATCACGAAGGCCCAGACCGCCGGGGTTATTCCGGCGCCAAAGGCCAGCTTGCCGAACGGCAGCGTCAATCCGAGGAAGGCGCCGGTCAGGACGAGCAGCGCGGGAGCGGAATTCAGAAATGGCATGGATGCATCCGGCAGGACTGTGAAGACTGCGGCAGCTTAGCCGTTCGCGTTAAAGTGGCAAGGTCAATTGTGGTCTTCAGGGAAGGTCGGCAACGGCATGATGTCGACGCCGTCTTCCAGCAGCGACTGCACCTCCTCGCCTGAGGCTTCGCCGTAAATCCCGCGCTGCTCCGCTTCGCCGAAATGGATCTTTCGCGCTTCCTCGGCAAAATCAGCGCCGACATAATCGGCATTCTCACGCACCTTCCGCGCGACTTCCTTCAGCTCGCTGACCATTTTGCTCATGGCAACGGCCATCTTCTCCTTCTGCCGTGCCGTGGTCACGGAAGGAGCCATCAATGCCTTTTCCACCTTGTGCGAACCGCAGACCGGACACGTGACCAGCCGCTTCTTCGACTGGTCGTCGAAATCATCATTGCTGCGGAACCACCCTTCGAATTCGTGGTCCTGCGCGCAGTGAAGGGAAAAGCGGATCATGACGCGGCCGATTGCCTCTCGCTCTGGCCGTCATCCGATTGAATGACCAGACCAAACGGGCGGGCATTTTTAAGATTGGGGACCTTCGACCGGGCCGCTGCACTCAGGGAGGGATCGATATCGGCGACGATCACGGCCGGGTCCGCGTGGCTGGCTTCCGCCAGAACCTCGCCCCACGGCGCAACGATGATCGAATGACCGAAGGTTTCGCGGCCATCCTCATGCACGCCGCCCTGCGCCGCCGAAATGACAAAGGCGCCGTTCTCGATGGCGCGGGCGCGCTGCAGGACATGCCAGTGCGCCTCGCCTGTCTGGCGCGTGAATGCCGCCGGAGCCGTCAGAACGGAAGCACCGGCCAGGGCCTGTGCGCGGAACAGCTGCGGGAAGCGCACATCATAGCAGATGGCAAAACCCAGCCGCGCGAAGGGCAGCGTGGCGACGACGGAATCCGCGCCCGGTGCGTAAACGGCCGACTCGCGCCAGCTCTCGCCATTGTCGAGATCGACGTCGAACATGTGGATCTTGTCATAGCGGGTGATGATCTTGCCATCCGGCCCGAACAGAAAGGCGCGGTTGGCGATCTTGCCGTCTTCGCGGGCAATGGCGGTCGAGCCGATATGCAGGTGAATGCCGTGTTCTGCCGCCAGTTCCGACGCGGTGCGCACGATGACGTCGTCCTCTTCCGCGCGCAGCACATCGGCGAGCGCCTTGCGGTCGCGCTGCAGCGCGCCCGTCATTTCAGGCGTCTGCACGTAGACGGCGCCTTGGCCGACCGCATCGGCCACATAACCGGCAAGATCGTTCGCATTGCGCTGGGGATCGACGCCGGAGCGCATCTGGATGGCCGCTGCACGAAATGAGCTCATTGTCCGTTCCTTACGCCAGTGCGCCGGTCTTCAGCAGCGGGTCAAGACGCCCCTGCTGCTCAAGCGCATAAAGGTCATCGCAACCGCCGACATGCACGGCGCCAATGAAAATCTGCGGAAAGGTCGTGCGCCCATTGGCGCGCGCCAGCATGGCTTGCCGCGCATCGGGTTGCGCCGTTGCATTGTGTTCGACAAAAGCCACGCCCTTCTTGTCCAGAAGGCCCTTGGCAGCCGTGCAATAACCGCAGCCATCGCGCGTATAGATTGTGACATCAACCATCATCATACTCCACTATAAAGTCTATATAGGCGTCCGCAATCAAAGCGCAAAGACCCGTTTTTTCCGCAAAACAACTGTTAGACAGATAATTCTTTCGACAGAACCCGTGCAAAGGTCAAGACATCGACGCTGGAAGCGCCGCCGCGCAGCAGAGCGCGGGTTGCAGCCTTCACCGTTGCGCCGGTCGTATAGACATCATCGATCAGGAGCACCCTGCGTCCGCGCACCCTGATATCCCGGTTTTCCGGCACCTTGAACGCACCCCTGACGTTCACCGCGCGTTCCGCGGCGCCAAGCCCGACCTGCTGCCGCGTCGGCTTGACCCGTTTCAGGGCGCCGGGCTCGAACGGCTTGCCGCTGATCCCGCTGAGATGGCGGGCAAGTTCGGCGGACTGGTTGAACCGGCGCAGCCAGAACCGCCGCGCATGCAGGGGCACCGGGACGATGACATCGCATTCGGCCAGCAGTTCGCTGCCGGCCCGCGCCATCCACCGGGCCATCCAGGGGCCAAGGTCGGTCCGGTCGCTGTATTTCAGCCGGCGCACCATGGTGCTGATCGCCCCCTCATGGACGGCAACCGACCGCGCACGGCGGAACGGCGGCGGATCGGCGATTGCCTCGGCCGAGAGAATTTCCGCGCCGAGATCATGGCTGAAGGGAATGCCGAGCACCGGACAATAGGGCTTTTCGATAAAGCGGACTTTTGACCAGCAGGCCGCGCAAAGGCTGCCCGGCTCGCAGACAAGGCTCTGGCATTCCGCACAAACCGGCGGAAACAACAGCATGAACAGGCGATTTGTCACGATGCGCGCAAAAGCGCGGGCGGTTTCCATTGCAATTCCATCCGGGGCGACGCATTTAGCGGGAAGAACTATACATTGATCAGAGAAATTCGGAATGGATCAGCACAGGATCTTCGATCGGAATTTGCTTCGGCAAAGGCGCCTGCGCGCGCTTCGCCAGCACGGGATGACGGGCGATTTCCTGCTTGCCCGTGCGGCCGATGATCTGGAAGAGCGCCTGTCCGCCGTCGAACGCAGTTTCGACGTCGCCGTCGATCTCGCCAGTCACACCGGACTGGCAGCCAAGGCAATCGAACGTTCCGGCAAGGCCGGCAGCATCATCCGCATCGAACAGGATGTCCGTTTTCTCGATGCGGCGTTTCCCTCCGTCGTTGCCGATGAGGAAATGCTGCCCCTGAAACCGGCGGGTGCCGGACTGATCGTTTCGCTGCTGTCACTGCACCTGACCAACGATACACCCGGCACGCTGCTGCAGATCAGGCGCGCGCTCAAGCCGGATGGCCTGTTCCTCGGCGCCATGGCCGGCGAGGCCACCCTGTCGGAGCTGCGTGAGGTTCTGCTGGCGACCGAAAGCGAAATCAGCGGCGGCGCGTCGCCGCGCGTTGCGCCCTTTGCCGATGTGCGCGATGTCGGCGGCCTGTTGCAGCGCGCGGGTTTCACCCTGCCGGTGACCGATATCGAAACCTACACGGTACGCTATGATTCTCTGTTCGCGCTGATGCGCGATCTGCGAGCCATGGGCATGCAGAACATTCTCTTCGGGCGGTCGCGCAAGCCGCTGACCCGCCGCTTCTTCCTGCGGGCGGCTGAAATCTATGCGGAACGCTTCAGCGATCCGGATGGCCGGATCCGGGCAACTTTCTCATTTATCTGGATGTCGGGCTGGGCGGCGCATGAATCGCAGCAGAAACCATTGAAGCCCGGCTCCGCCAAGGCGTCGCTCGCCGATTTCCTCAAAGACGTCGAAACCCTGGAAAAGAAATAGCCGGCAGTCTCAGCAGTCGCCGCTTTTGCTGCCGTTGCTGTTGAGGATGCAGACGGAATCGGGAGATTTCTGCAAAACGCTGCGGCGGATCGTGTATTCGGACGGCGCCGCCTTCTTGATCGAGCCGGTCGACATCGTGTCGATGGATCGGCTGGACGCGTAGTCCACCACGGATTTCGACTTGCGGTCGGCAAGCGGCGCAACAACCAGTGCGAGTGCGATTGCAGCAGAACCGAACAAAAGGGTTATGCGCAAGATGCCAGTTCCCGCACCCAGGAATGTCCTGGTCTGCGCTGCAGCCTCGTCGAGATTGTCGAATTTATACCCCATGCACCACCTGGAAAAATTGATCCGTCCTTGATTAAAAGTCGCCCATTCGCGTGAAGGATCGATTAACGATTTGGGTTAATTTGACGGTGATGAAATCTTAACCACGATTTGCTGTCAGAGAAGGTCGATCAGGAACGGGATCAGCGGGATATCGGCTGGTGGCATCGGGTAGTCGCGCATGTCTTTCGGCCGCACCCATTTCAACGCCTGGCCTTCCATGGAGCGCGGAATACCCTCATAGCGGCGGCAGATGAACAACGGCATCAGCAGATGGAATGTCTCATAGGTGAAACTGGCAAAGGTCAGCGGCGCCAGGCATGCCGGCTTGACTGTGATTCCCAGTTCTTCCCGCAGTTCGCGGATCAAGCTTTCCTCTGGTGTTTCGCCCGGCTCCACCTTGCCGCCGGGAAACTCCCACAGGCCAGCCAGCGACTTGCCCTCTGGCCGCTGGGTCAGCAACACCCGCCCGTCGGCATCGACGAGCGCACAGGCCGTTACAAGCAGGATGGGGTGTTTGGGTGTATCGCTCATGCGTCTGGCGCCTGCCGGTAAGCGTAACGGTACGCCTCGGCAAAGCCGATCTTTTCATAAAGTGCAATGGCACCAGCGTTGTCGGCTTCCACCTGCAGCCAGCCCCGCTTGGCGCCATGCTGTACGGCCCATTTGATGGCCGATTTGACGATCATCCGCCCATGCCCCCTGCGGCGGCTCGCCGCCAGCGTGCCGATGTTGAACAGCCCTGCCAGCAGACCGTCCTGCACGCAGATCGCCGTCGAAACCGGCTCGCCGTCCTCTTCGACGACAAAGAGGCCCTTGGCCGGACGAATGGCATTGATCACCTCGATCAGGCCGGGCTTGGCCGATGGATTTTCCTGCTGCACTGCGACCGCGGCATCGACGTACCGGCCGGTATCGCGCAGGGGAATCTGGTCGATGGCATCGGACAGATCGATGTTTCCGAGATCCGCCACCATGACGAGGGACTCATCAAAGCGCGACCAGCCCGACGCATCGAGATAGGCATCCAGCGCCGCAGGCGCGAGCGGCGACAGGCGAAACACCGGCGGACGGCCATAGGCGCGCAAACGTTGAACTGCGCGGGCAACACGCTGTTCCATATTGTCCGTGTCGCCCGGATCGAGCGGATTGACCGAGTTCAGGCGTTTGGACGGGTGGCACGCCGTCATGCGGATCGCCCAGCTGCCGTCGTAGTGAACCGACGCGGCTGGCCAGGCCCTGAACCCGACAGCCTCGATCTGCCGGATCTGGGCCAGCGGCATCGTGCTCCGATCCAAATCCATCAGCTGCGGTAATCGCCGTTGATCGTCACATATTCCTTGGTGAGGTCACAGGTCCAGACCGTGGCCTTGCCCTTGCCGAGCCCGATATCGACCTTGACGGCAATATCCTCGTTTTTCATGTAGTCGGATGTCGCGGCTTCCGAATAGTCCGGATCGCGCTCGCCATGGCGGGCAACGCGGATATCGCCGAACCAGATGGCAAGACGGTCACGGTCCGCCGGCTCGCCGGCCTTGCCGACCGCCATGACGATGCGGCCCCAATTGGCGTCTTCGCCGGCCGCAGCCGTCTTGACCAGCGGTGAATTGGCGATCGACAGGGCGATACGCTTGGCCGAACGCGAGGATGTCGCGCCCGTCACGGTGATCTCGAGCATCTTGCGCGCGCCCTCGCCGTCGCGCACGACCTGCAGGGCCAGGTTTTTCAACACGCGGTCGAGTGCCTTGGCAAAGGCTTTCAGGCGCTTGTCCTTTTCCTTCGTCACCGGTTCCGCCCCGCGTTCGGCAGCGGTGCCCGTTGCGAACAGCAGCAATGTATCGGATGTCGAGGTGTCGCTGTCGACCGTTACGGAGTTGAAGCTCTTGCCCACCGACTTGGACAGGAGTTTCTGCAGGATATCGGAGGCGATCGGCGCATCCGTCGCCACGAAGGACAGCATCGTTGCCATGTCGGGGGCGATCATTCCCGCGCCCTTGGCGATACCATTGATGGTCACCGGCACACCGCCAAGCAGGACGGTTTCAGTTGCAACTTTAGGGAATGTATCGGTTGTCATGATGGCGCTGGCCGCGTCCTGCCAGCGTTCGGACGTGGCGCTCCTGGCCATATCCTCGAGCAAGTGGCTGAACTTGCCGGCATCCAGCGGTTCGCCGATGACACCGGTGGAGGCGAGAAACACTTCGCCGGGCTTGCAGCCGATTGCCTTGGCGGCAGCGGCCGCCGTCGCCTTGGTCGACTCGCGGCCCTTCTTGCCGGTGAAGGCGTTGGCATTGCCGGAATTGACGACAACCGCGCGGGCCTTGCCGCCGCTCAGGCTGTCACGGCAGAAATCCACCGCCGCTGACGGGCATTTGGACCGGGTAAACACACCGGCTACCGCCACCGGCTTGTCGAATACGATCAGGAGAACGTCCGTTCGGCCCTTATATTTGATTCCCGCTTCGGCGGTCGCGATCCGGACGCCGCGAATTTCGGGCATGGCCGGGACATGTTTGGGAGCCAGGGGAGAGACAGACGTGGACATCGGTTACCTCGAAAAGGTGTTTGACAAGGTTCAGTGCGGAGGCATTTTCAAAGGGGTCAAGGCCCGGGACCGAAATCCCGGGCTAGTGGAACGAATTTGACATTCGCACCCCATTTCACATCACGCGGAGCATGCGAATGTCAAATTCAAAGTTCCACTAGAATCTTATCGTTGCTAGTGGTCCTTTGATTCTGACATTTGCCTGAACGCCTGTATCGACGGGATGCAAATGTCAGAATCGGACCACTGGGATATTACTGTTCCTGGGCGTCCGTAGCGGCCTTCATGGCCTTTTCGGTTTCCGGATCGGTGTACTGGATCTTCAGGTCGGCGCGTTCCTTCTTGACCAGCTCGACATAGCGTTCACGGATGAGGATCGACTTCACCTGATCCTTGACCTGATCGAATGCCGGCGGCTGCTGCACGCGCTTGTCTTCCAGCTTGATGACATGGAAGCCGAACTGTGTCTGGACCGGTTCCTTGGTGTATTTGCCGACATCAAGCGCCATGGCCGCCTTTTCGAATTCCGGGACCATCTGTCCGGCGGAGAAATAGCCGAGATCGCCGCCCTGTGCTGCCGATCCGTCGGTCGACTTTGCCTTGGCAACGTCTTCGAAGGAAGCGCCGCCGTCGAGCTGCTTGATGATCGCTTCGGCTTCTTCCTTGGTCTTGACCAGGATATGACGGGCGCGAACTTCGTTCTGCGGCGGCATTGCTGCCATTTCCTTGTCATAGCGGGCGCGCACATCGGCATCGGTGATCTTGTCGACAACCTGCTGCTTGAAGAAATCATTGTGCAGGGCACGATCCTTCAGGAACTGCATGCGTGCCTTGAATTCCGGCGTGGCATCCAGCTTCTCGGCTTCCGCCTTGGCGGCCAGGGCCTTGATGTCGATGATGGCGGCCAGAGCGGCCAAACGACGCTGCTCGTCGGGAAGACGGGCGAACTGCGGATCGAGATCGGCGGAAATCTGGTCGACGTCCTTGGAGGTGATCTTGTCGCCATTGATCGTGGCCAGCACCTTGTTCGGATCGGCCTTGACGGCATCCGCCTTGGCGGCATCCGGTTTTGCAGCACCGGCTTTACCGGCATCCTGGGCCATGGCCACGGAGGAAACACCGGTCAAAAACACAGCAGCAGTCATGAATGAAAGGGTTTTACGCAATTGGTTCATAGGTCAATTTCTCCTTAGGAGGACCGGTACGGGCTATGATTACGGCAGAATTTTGCCTTGACGAAGCGATCAACTGCGTGCTGCTTCAACATTGACATCATTCGAGCCCCCTCTTATCTGTCCATCGGCTTTGCGTCCAGATAGCTTGGCAACAGATAGGCTTATACATTTGACTCAGTGTCCGTATTGTATCAGGCATTCTCCATGCCGGGCTTCGGACCCTAAAAGCTAGGTTTTCCTAGCGAAACGAACAAGAGAGGACCAGGGATGGTCAGTTTCGGCGGCCTCGCCCGCAAGATTTTCGGCTCTTCCAATGAGCGCCGTGTCAAAGGCTTCAAGCCGCGCGTTGAACAGATCAATGCGCTCGAAGCTGAAATGTCGTCACTCACTGACGAGGAATTGAAGGCAAAGACGGTGGAATTCCGTGCAAGCCTTGCCAGCGGAACCAAGCTTGACGATCTGCTCGTGCCGGCCTTTGCCGTTGTGCGTGAAGCGGCCAAGCGTGTGCTCGGCATGCGCCCCTTCGACGTGCAGCTCATCGGCGGCATGGTCCTGCACGGCGGCGGCATCTCGGAAATGCGCACCGGTGAAGGCAAGACGCTGGTTGCGACCCTGCCGGTCTACCTCAATGCGCTGGAAGGCAAGGGCGTTCACGTCGTCACGGTCAACGACTATCTCGCCAGCCGCGACGCGCAGTGGATGGGCCAGCTCTACAACTTCCTCGGGCTCAGCTACGGCATCATCGTGCATGGCCTCGATGACGAGGAGCGCAGCACCGCCTACGCCGCCGACATCACCTACGCCACCAACAACGAACTCGGCTTCGACTATCTGCGCGACAACATGAAATATGAGCGCGCGCAGATGGTGCAGCGCGGTCACAACTACGCGATCGTCGACGAAGTGGATTCGATCCTGGTCGACGAAGCCCGCACGCCGCTGATCATTTCCGGTCCGCTCGATGACCGCTCGGATTTCTACAATCTCATCGACACGTTCATTCTGCCGCTTGAACCGGCCGATTACGAAATCGACGAGAAGCAGAAGACCGCGATCTTCACCGAAGAAGGCACGGAAAAGCTGGAAAACCTTTTGAAGGCCGCCGGCCATCTGAAGGGCGAAGGTCTCTACGACATCGAGAACGTTGCCGTGGTCCATCACGTCAACAATGCCCTGCGCGCCCACAAGCTGTTCCAGCGCGACAAGGACTATATCGTCCGCAACGACGAAATCGTCATCATCGACGAGTTCACCGGCCGCATGATGCCGGGCCGCCGTTTCTCGGAAGGCCTGCACCAGGCACTGGAAGCCAAGGAACATGTGACGATCCAGCCGGAAAACCAGACCCTGGCCTCGATCACCTTCCAGAACTACTTCCGCATGTACAACAAGCTGGCCGGCATGACCGGTACGGCATCGACGGAAGCCGAAGAATTCGGCAATATTTACGGCCTGGAAGTCACCGAAATTCCGACCAACAATCCGGTCAAGCGCATTGACGAGGATGACGAGGTCTACCGGACGGTCGAGGAAAAATACAAGGCGATCGTTCGCGACATCCACGAAGCGCGCGCCAAGGGCCAGCCGGTTCTCGTCGGCACCACGTCGATCGAGAAATCGGAACAGCTGGCCGAGCGCCTGCGCAAGGAAGGCTTCAAGGACTTCCAGGTCCTCAACGCCCGCTATCACGAGCAGGAAGCCTATATCGTCGCCCAGGCCGGTGTCCCCGGCGCCATCACCATTGCCACCAACATGGCTGGCCGCGGTACCGACATTCAGCTCGGCGGCAATTTCGAGATGCGCGTCAAGCACGAGCTCGCGGATATGGCCGAGGGCGAAGAGCGCAAGTCCAAGGAAGCCGCCATCCGCGATGATATCGCCCGTCTGAAGGAGAAGGCGCTTGCCGCCGGCGGTCTCTACGTGCTGGCCACCGAGCGCCATGAAAGCCGCCGTATCGACAATCAGCTGCGCGGCCGTTCTGGCCGTCAGGGCGATCCGGGCCGGTCAAAGTTCTTCCTGTCGCTGCAGGACGATCTCATGCGCATTTTCGGTTCCGAGCGCATGGACGGCATGCTGCAGAAGCTGGGCCTGAAGGAAGACGAGGCCATCGTCCATCCCTGGATCAACAAGGCCTTGGAAAAGGCGCAGAAGAAGGTCGAAGCCCGCAACTTTGACATCCGCAAGAACCTCCTGAAATACGATGACGTGATGAATGATCAGCGCAAGGTGATCTTCGAACAGCGTCTCGAACTGATGGACGGCACGGATCTGAGCCAGACCACCGCGGAAATGCGCGAAGACGTGGTCGATGACCTGATCCAGCGTCATGCCCCTGAAGGCGCCTATGCCGAACAGTGGACCGTGAAGCAGCTGGATGAGGATGTCCGTACCATCCTCAATCTCGACCTGCCGATCACCGACTGGGCGAACGAAGACAATATTGCCCCGGAAGACCTGCGTGAACGGCTGTTTGAAGCCGTCGAAAAGGCTGCTGGCGACCGTGCCGAGCGTTTCGGCCCGGAAATCATGGCCTATGTCGAGAAATCGGTCATCCTGCAGACGATGGATGCGCTGTGGCGCGAACATCTGGTCAATCTCGACCACCTGCGCTCGGTCGTCGGTTTCCGCGGCTATGCGCAGCGCGATCCGCTCAACGAGTACAAGACCGAAGGTTTTGAACTCTTCCAGACGATGCTGACCAATCTTCGCCAGAACGTGACGACGCAGCTGATGCGCGTTGAGATCGTGCGCGAGGCCGCCGAAGCGCCGTCGCCGGAACTGCCGCCCATGGAAGTTCACCATTTTGACGGCCTGACCGGCGAGGATGATTTCGGCGATACGGCCGTGCTCGAAGACCTGCGCGTCGTGAGTCCGGAGGAACGCGATCCGAACAATCCGAAGACCTGGGGCAAGATCGGCCGCAACGAGGCCTGCCCCTGCGGATCGGGTAAGAAATACAAGCATTGTCACGGCTCGTTCGCCTGACACACCCACAGAAGGCCGCGTCCAACGACGCGGCCTTTTGCTTTTTTCGAAGCCGTTGCGACTGTCGGTCTGGCCGAACGTTTTTTAAACGTTTACGGACTATATCTCCTTGGAATGCCAACAGGTGGAGCTGCGCGTGCGATTTTCTGCGGTAACGACTGCAGACCGATTTTTACCGGAAAAGCTGTCACTGCGTCTTCGTCCCTGGTTATCACGCCTGGATCAGTTGCTTGACGGCTCGAACGAACACGCCGTTGCCCAGCGCGTCTCCCTGATTGCCTTCCTCGTCCGCGTGATCAGCGCCGGCATTGCCCTGATTTCCCAGGTGATCTTCGCCCGCTGGATGGGCCCGTTCGAATACGGCATCTTCGTTCTCGTGTGGGTGACGGTCGTCATCCTCGGGAATCTGTCCTGCCTCGGCTTCCAGACCACCGTCATCCGCTTCGTGCCGGAATATCTGGAGCGCAGGCAATACGACCTTTTGCGCGGAATTTTGTTCACCAGCAAGACATTTGCGGTCAGCATGACCACCGGCATTGCCCTGGCCGGTGCCGTTCTCATCTACACGTTGCGCGACCTGATCGAGACCTACTACATCGCGCCGTTCCTCGTCGGGCTGATATGCCTGCCGATGATTGCCCTCGGCGATACGCTTGATGGAACGGCGCGTTCGCGCTCGTGGGTGCTGGTTGCCCTGACCCCGACCTATATCATCCGTCCCGTCCTGACCCTCGTGGTCATGAGCATCGCCCATATCAGCGGTCTGGCGCCGACGGCCATGACGGCTCTCGGCTCCGCCGTTATTGCGACCTATGTGACATCGGTTCTGCAGTTCTTTGCGGTGCGCAAGCGCTTCGGCGGCGTCGTGCCGCCCGGCCCCCGCGCCATCCATTTCCGCGACTGGCTCGCCGTATCCTTGCCGATCTTTCTGGTCGAGGGGTTCTTTTTTCTTTTGACCAATGCCGACGTCCTGATGGTCGGGCGCTACATGGATCCCGACAAGGTCGCCACCTATTATGCCACCGTCAAGCTGCTTGCCCTGGTGCATTTCGTCTACTTCTCGGTGAAGGCGGGCGCGGCCCAGCGCTACTCGGAGTTGATGCAGAATTTCGACCATACCCGGCTCGAACAGTTTGCCCGCGACACGGCGCGCTGGACGTTCTGGCCGTCGCTGGCCATGGCCATCGTCCTGCTGGTTCTGGGCGAGCCGTTGCTGTGGCTTTTCGGTGCACAGTTCACCGAAGGTTATCCGCTGCTGTTCATCATGGTGATCGGCGTGGTGGCGCGCGCTTCGGTCGGACCGGCCGAAAGTCTTTTGAACATGGCGGGAAAGCAGAAAATCTGCGCCATCGTTTACGCGATTACTCTGGTCGTTAATATTTGCCTCAGCATTTTTATGATACCACGATACGGCCTTGCAGGCGCAGCCTGCGCCACGGCCGCCTCGATGGTGTTTGAAGCGCTTGTTCTGGCGTTGACCGTTTACAACCGTCTCAACATCACAATGTTTGTTTTCGCCGGCAGGAATCCTGCCAAGGAAGAGATCTGATGGCTGCAATACCGCTTCTCGAAGAACTGGCCGGCGGCCCGTCCTCGCAGATCATTTCGCAGTTGGCCGGCTTTGAATCGCGCGATGCGGCCAAGCAGATCGAGGAAACCCTGGGAAGCCGCGGCGTGCCGCGCAAATTGTCCGTCTATTCCGCTTCCGCCGGATTCGATCTTTCGGAGGAGCTGGAACACCTCGCTTACCGGACCATCGAACCGAACGTCTTCTTCAATCCGCGTTTCCTGGCGCCTGCCATGCCCCGCCTCGATGACCGTCAGGTGCGCTTCATGGTTGTGCGCGACGAGAATGACGTGAAGAGCCGCCTGCGCTTCCTGATGCCCTACACGATTGAGCGTCCCGGCTTTACCTTTTCCGCATCGATCCTGCGGGCCTGGGCCACGCCGTTCGGGCCGCAGGGCACCCCGCTGATCGACCGCGACGATCCCGTCGGCGTCCTCAACGACCTCTTCGATATGCTTGCGCGCAAGCATCTCAAGTTTCCGGAAGTCCTGGTGCTGCCCGATCTTCTCCTCAACCGCCCCGTCGCCCAGCTTTTCCGTTCGGTCGCGCTTGATCGCAACCTGCCCACGACCACCATTGGCATGGTGGAGCGGCCATTTCTCGAAAGCACGCAGGAAGGCGACGCCTATCTGCGCGAAGCGCTGGGAACACGGCACGCCAAGGAATACAGGCGGTTGTGGCGGCGTCTGGCGGAACAGGGCAAGCTGACCTACACGGTCAGCCGCACGGAAGACGATATCCGCGCGCGGCTCGAGGATTTCCTCGCGGTGGAAGCCAGCGGCTGGAAAGGCCAGCGCGGCTCAGCCATGGCGGTCGACCGGTTCCGCGCGGCATTTGCCCGCGAAGCCGTCAACAATCTCGCGGGCCGCGATCTCGCCCGCATCCACACACTCGAGCTGGATGGCCGGACGATTGCCGTTCTGGTGGTCTTCGTCGAGGCCGGACAGGCGTGGACCTGGAAAACGGCCTATGATGAAAACCTTGCCGCCTATTCGCCCGGTGTTCTCCTGATGATCGAGATGCTGAAGAACCATCTGGACGATCCGAACATCGATCGCACCGATTCCTGCGCCGTTCCCGATCATCCCGTCGCATCCCGCCTGTTTCAGGAGCGCGAAAGCATCGGTACGCTGGTGATCGGCCTGACCCCGGCATCGGATCGCGCGGCCCGCCAGGCCGCCTCGCAGATCCATCTCTACCGGCGCACCCAGAACATTGCCCGTATCGTCCGCGAACGGTTGCGCGGACTGACCGGCCGGAAATGATGCAGGCCTGCGTAAGGCCTACACCTTTTCCTTCTTTTTCACGGGCGCAGGCTTTTCCGGCTCGACCGGTGCATCCGGCTTGGGCGCCAGAAGCTTGCGCAGGGAACCGATCTTGTCCTTGACCAGCGGACGGAAGCGCGTCGCGCGATAGGGCATGTCGGCCGCGCCATAACCCTCCGGGCCATCGTCATTGCCGCGATGGATTTCCTCGACCTTGATGCCGACAAACTCGCCATCGACATAGTGTTTGTACATGCCGACCCAGCGTACCGTGTAAATCTGGCCTTTGCGGATCAGTTGATCGATGCTGACATTCTTGAACTTGTCATCGATGCAAACGACCTTCTGGCCAATATAAAAGTCATTCATCATCTCACCTTGGCATATCCGGTTTGGCAGTTTGGCGCGTACCGCGTGCCGGCTTCAGGTCTTCTTTTGAACGGCAGCCCGCAAGACATCATTGATGCGATCCTGCCATCCGGGCCCATCCGCCTGGAAATGCTCCAGCACGGCGCGATCGATCCGGATCGAAACGAGCTCCTTGGCATGGGGCACCGCCGGTGTCTCACGCACAGGGAGAACAATTTTCTTGGCAACCGGCTTGAACAGTGCTTCGGCGGCTGCCATCGGGTTTACCGGCCGGCGCGGGGGATTGGCCATGTGAATTCTCCTCGTTTGTCCAATCACCACGTCAGGCTGGAATCTCTGCCACAGTAAGGCAATCGCCGGAGAACGCAAAGACATCAATGGGTTCATCAAGCCCGCGGAGCGCGTAGGAGCCCAGATTCTCCATGTTGCATTCGACCCCGGCCAGATCGACAAAGGCTTTCGACAGCAGAACCGGGCGTTTGACCTGCTTGGTTAGGCTTTCCAGGCGCGAGGCAATGTTCACGGCGGGTCCGATGACGGTAAAATCCAGCCGCTTGCGCGAGCCTATATTGCCGTACATGACATCCCCGACGTGAACGCCGATGCCGTAACCCAGCGGCTTGCGTCCTTCCCTGATATGGTCGGCATTCAACGCGGTCATGGCCGCCTGCGCCTCGGCGATGGCATGCAGCAGATCAGTACAGGCCTTCGGATTGCTCAGCGGGAAGATGGCCAGCAGGCCATCGCCCATGAATTTGAGGATTTCCCCGCCATATTTTTCGATGGGCTCCGACATCGCATCGAAATAGCCGTTGAGCAGCTCGATGACATTGTCGCGGGGCCAGGCGTCCGAGATCGCGGTGAAATCGCGCAGGTCGCAGATCAGGATCGCCGCGCCCACGGTCACGCCGCTGCCGCGGGTGGTGGCGCCGGCAAGAATCTGCTCGCTGGCATGCGGCCCGACATAGGTTTCGAGCAGCGTGCGGGCGAAGCGGTTCTTGAGCCGGATCTCGCTGACCAGCGCCAGGGCGGGAAGCAGGTCTGCCAGAACAGCCATATGATCATCGCCGAAGCCGCCCGACCGGTCCGTGGCGAAGGTCACCACATGCCGCTTGCCAAGGGTGTGCTCCAGCGGCCAGGCCACGTAGTCCGTCAGCCCCTCGGCGCGCAGTTCGCCCACTACCGAATATTCCTGCCCGGTGTCACCGGCCGCGTCAAAGTGCAGCCGGACCTCATCGGCTCCCTCGGAAATGTCGTTGAGCGGGCTGTTCAGATATTCGGCAGTCTGCTCGGCCCCATATTCGAATGTGCGGATTTCCGCCTCTGCGGCACCGCGCCTCCACAGGATGCGGGCACCACGCCATTGCGGATGCTGTATCCTCAGATGCAGCGACATCCGGGCAACGGGCACGCCCGCATCCACGAGCCGTTCGCCCATCTCGACCAGGATGTTGTCGATGAAGCGCTGATTGCGCGTCTCGATCATCAGCCAGTCGAGCAGTTCACTGCGTTGAGCCGGCCAGGTGCCGCCGCCCGTACCGGGCGAGGTCACCTTCAAATTCACCAAAGATTGCATTGCAATACCCCGTCATGATCACGTCTGCACACGACCTGGAATGACGACACCACGGCATGGCCGCCAGATCGGAACGCCAAGGCTTATGTGGTTGGTCCTTGCTTCGATTATAAGGGGTTGCAAGCGCCGTGCATAGAATGCAAAAGCCTCCGCATTCCGACGGGGATGCGGAGGCTGGCACGCGCGACAGTTCAGGCTATTGATACCTTGCGGCCTCATCGATGAGGGCCGCGACCTCGACCGGCTTCGAGGCCAGCGATGCGTGGCTTGCCTTCAGCGTGATCACCTTCTTCGCCCCGAGACGGCCGGACATCCACGCCTGGTTTGCGGGATGGATCATGTGGTCGTCACTCGAAATCTGGTACCAGCTGTGCTTCGACTTCCATGCCGGATTGGTGATTTCATTGCCGAAGGTGCTGGCGAGCGGCGCCTTCTGGGTTACACCCATCACAAGCCCCTCATCCGCCGTCAGGTCCTGGCAGAAGCTTTCGTGGAATTTGTCCTGCTTTACCCAGAGATAGCCGTCGCTGTCGGGTGCGAGATTGGCGGCGCCGAGCGGCGGATTCTTCTGGGTGATCCCGCCCGGACTCTCACCGGCGTCAGGCGCAAAGGCGGCGATATAGACCAAGCCCGCCACATTGGGATGGTTGCCGGCTTCCGTGATGACGGCCCCGCCATAGGAATGGCCCACCAGCAGCACCGGACCGCTTTCCTGCGCGATCATCTTGCGGGTGCGCTCGGCATCATCCGCCAGGGACGTCAATGGCAATTCGACGGCTTTCAGCGATGAATGGCCAAGCCGCTTCAATTCTACAATGACTTTGCTCCAGTGGGCGGCCCCACCCCAAAATCCATGCACGAGAATGATTGTCGGAGTCTGTGTCATCAGCGTTCTCCCTTGATTCAAAAAGCAATCAAAAATGGCACGCCGAGCCAAAGTTCAACGTCTGGTCGACGCCAGCGGACCTAACCATATTCCGCCGGGTGCAACAATTCCGTGACGCTTCACTTTGTATTTATGTCAATGAAGCGGCGGGGCGCAGACATGCCACGTCAGTGATTTTGGCTATGAGACTTATCGTCGGCTCCGGTCAATCTACAGAACCGGAGCAGACGTATGTGCTACTTTTGAGAGATCAATACTGACAGGAGGAAATAGGCAATGGCCGCAGTTATGACGGCGACCACCATGATGGTGAGATACCCGTAACCGACGCTACCCATGATGTTCCCAGCCCCTGCACCAATGCCTACCCCTGCAGAAGCTATTAGTCGTCTTTTTGTTTCGGTTGACGCGTTAAGAACCGCTGTCAGCCCGCGCATTGTCATTATCTATCTACGCCATACCCAGTTAAGAACGATACCGACGCAGCAGCCCACCAGGGCGCCTGCACCCCCGCCAATTCCATCGATTATACGATTTTGTTTCTCGTTATCACTTTTCTCAGCGGGTGGTTCCTGCATGCAATATCCTTCAATTGTCCCGGCTGCTTCTTTCAACGGATGGATAATCGTTGGAACAACCATCGCCGGCCTGATCACTTTTTCATCATGTCAATTTGAAATATCATTGATAATGTAAAACAAATCGCGAGTGACATAGATGTTATGATAAGAATATCACTAACAGACATACGTGGATTCCATATAAAAATACAAAGTGCACATGTAGCTAAAAGTGAATTTAAAATCGATTTTATCACATAATAAATATTGGAATAATGTGGTAGGTTTTTAAAATACTGTAAATACAATCCTGACATAACGCATATCGGCAACATGATTATCTTAAATATTATTGTTTGCCACGTTCCGCCAAATAGAAATATTAACAAAATATAGCAAATAATACTCGCCGCCTCACAGGTTGTTTTCACGACGTTGAATTTCATATCAAGTCCGATGATTTTCAATCAACTGAACCTTTCAGATAGAGCCAGAAGGTATTCAGCCGCCTTTACCCATGTTTGCTGCAACGGCCGCTGCTGTTAAGGCGATCCCTGTTGCCACAGCTTTTGGCCAACCAACCAGTACGGATGCTGCCGTTCCCGCACCTACTCCTATTGCCGCAACACCCTCACGTGGGCTGATACTATGTGTCCCTGGGTATGCGGTCGGAATTGGGCCGCCTTTAGTAGCACCACTGAACCCCGCTCTTGCACCATAAACACCTTGGCAGGTCGCGGCAGTATCTTTTGTCGGTGATCCGCCGGGGCCGCAGCCACCGTAAACAATTTCCATTTCAGCTTCAGTCAACGCGCGCATAAGAATACATCTCCTTGTCATCGCCATAGCCGCATGAAAAAATATGAGGCATCCAGTCAAGATAACCACGGAAATCACGAGCTTTCTATGCGTACGACTACTTATGCCCTGCTATCGAAATTCGTTTGCATGCCTCAACGGATTTAGGCAAACAACCCTTGCTTGTGGGAAAGCAGATGCACAGCTTATACCGGAGCAAAACGCGGCTTCCGGAAGTCCAACTTGGAAACGCGGAAAAAGTGGGGCAAAAACCACTAAAGAAGACAGTAAAAACAATGCATGATTTTTGGGATGGTGCCCCCTGCCGGAATCGAACCAGCACTCCTCTCGGAACCTGATTTTGAGTCAGGCGCGTCTACCAATTCCGCCAAGGGGGCCGCAATGTGCACCGGCCGCGGGCGAACCACAGCCGTCAAAGCCAAATACAGGCAGACCCCACGCCGGTCAACACCATTCCAACGTTTTCTGGCGGGATAACATCTCTGTGTGTTGCGAAGGCGGACACCGCCCGCTACAGCCGATTTGCAGCCTGGAAAGCCCGGCCGCAGCATGCCAGAACGTCAACCGCACACAATTTCCATAGAAACGATTCCGTTTTTCCCTGGCATGGGGTAAGGATCGCCAGCTTTATCGAACCGACACCCACAGGAATCACGCCATGCTGCGCAGACTTTATGATTGGACAATGTCACTGGCCGCGCGCAAATCGGCTGAGGTCTGGCTCGCATTCATTGCCTTTGTCGAAAGCTCGGTCTTCGTCGTTCCTGCCGACGTGCTCTACCTGCCCATGGCGCTGGCACGGCCTGAACGCGCCTACCGCTACGCGCTTGTTGCCACGATCTTCTCGGTGCTGGGCGGTATCGCCGGATGGTTTCTCGGCCATTACGCCTATGAAGCCCTGGCCAAGCCCGTGCTCGAATTCTACGGCAAGCTCGACGCCTTCGAGCAGATGCGCGGCTCGACCAGCGCCGACATGATCCTCCTGCTGCTGATCACATCCGGCCTTGCCCATTTGCCGCCGATGAAGATCGTGACGATCCTGTCCGGCGCGGCCAACGTCAACATCTGGCTGTTCATCGTTTCCGCAGTGATCACGCGCGGCGCCCGCTTCTTCTTTCTCGCCTGGCTTTTGCGCCGTTACGGCGAACCGATCCGCCATTTCATCGAAAAGCGCCTGGGCCTGATCGCGGCGGCGGCGGCGGCCGTGCTGATCCTGCTTTACGCCATACTGCACTATTACAGCTCCTGAACGATCCAACCTGAATGAGGATGTCAGACCCATCATGACGACGACCCGCTCTTCGCCGCATCTCAAGACAGCGGTTTTCCTGCTCCTTGCCATGATCGTCACCGTGGGCTCGGCGCTTGGCTTCCAGTATATCGGCGGCTATCTCCCCTGCAAATTGTGCCTTGAGCAGCGCTTTCCCTACTATGCGGGCATTCCGCTGATGGCACTCGCCGTGCTTGCGGCGGCCCTTCGCTGGCCTGCGGCCCTCACGCGCACGCTTCTGGCGCTCGGCGGCATCCTGATGCTGATCGGGCTCGGCCTTGCGGTGTTCCACTCCGGTGTCGAATGGAAGTTCTGGCCGGGACCGACCGATTGCACGGCGGTCAGCATGTCGATCACCACCAATGCCGGCAACCTCCTGAATGACATGAATGCGATCCATCCGCCCGCATGCGATACGGCGGCCCTGCGTGTGCTTGGCCTGTCCTTTGCCGGCTGGAATGCGATTGCCAGCCTGATCCTCGCGCTCATCGCCTTTCGCGGTGCAAAAAAGGCGGCCTGACGCCGCCTTTGCCGGATACAATGGAACTGGGGTCCTATGGCTCCAGTTCGACATCCCAGTAGAGATAATCCATCCAGCTTTCGTGCAGATGGTTCGGCGGGAACAGCCGGCCATTGTTGTGCAGGTCATGCACCGTCGGGGCATAGGGCTTCTGCCGCGGCCACATCTTGGCTTTGTCCGGCATCAAGCCGCCCTTGCGCAGATTGCACGGCGAACAGGCTGCAACGACATTTTCCCAGATCGTGGCACCGCCGGCGCAACGGGGCGTCACGTGATCGAAGGTCAGATCATCCTCCGACCCGCAATACTGGCATTCGAACCGGTCGCGCAGGAAAACATTGAATCGCGTAAAGGCAGGCGTGCGCGACGGCTTGATATAGGTTTTGAGGGAAACGACGCTCGGTACCCGCATTGCGAACGAGGGGGAGGAAACCTCATGCTCGTATTCGGCAACGATATTCACACGGTCAAGGAAGACCGCCTTGATCGCGTCCTGCCAGGACCACAGCGACAAGGGATAATAACTGAGCGGACGGTAGTCCGCATTGAGTACCAGGGCCGGTAACCCGTCCGGCGAGACGGCTATTGTCAAGGAATCACCTCCCAGTCCAACCATCAGGCCCCATTATTGTAAGCTCGAGGTGACAGGAATGTGAAGCGCCATTGCATCGCAGGCTGCGAAAAACCCCGTTATTTCAACTTCATCCAACCGGTGTGCCATCCCGGCCACGGGTTGCGGCGTAATAAGCCCAGAAAAGCCGGGCTGCGACACCCCTCCACGGCGACCAGCGCTCCGCCAAAAGACGCAGGGATTTCGAATCGGGTTTCACTGATTCGGCATAGGCATGGGCGTAGGCGTGCTGCAGGGCAACGTCGCCGGACGGGAAAACATCCGCATGCCCGGCCGAAAACAGGAGATAGACTTCCGCCGTCCACGGCCCGATGCCTTTCACATTGGTCATGACGGTCATGGCTTCGTCGACGGGGCGGTCGCACAGGTCGAACAGATCAAGCTCTCCGGCCATGATCGCTTCGCTGATCCGGGCGAGCGTCGCCTGCTTGGCGCGCGAAAGACCCGCCAGGCGCCAGGCCTCCTCTCCCGCCCTGATGTAGTTTTCCGGGGTCAGCGGATCGACATATTGGATCAGCCGTTTCCAGATCGAATCGGCACTGGCCTTCGATACCTGCTGCGAGACGATGACCGAGGCGAGGCTCTCGAAACCCGGCGCCCGCCGCCGCAGCGGCAACGGCCCTGCCCGCTCGGCAATCGCCGCCAGTTCGGGGTGTGCCGCCAGGAGGGCCGTCAGCCCTTCCGCAACATCGTCAAGCGTGTCTATTCTGCGCATGGAACCGTTCACTTTTCATCTTGGAACAAACACCGTATCAATCGACAAGGTCCTCACGCAAGAATCCCAGTTCATGACTGTCCCGGTTTTCCGCTTTGCTCCCAGTCCCAATGGCCACCTGCATCTCGGCCATGCCTATTCCGCCCTGCTCAACCGGCAAATGGCGCAGGCGGCGGGCGGGCGGCTTCTGCTGCGCATGGAAGATATCGACCGCGAACGCTGCACGCCCGAACTCGAAGCCGCCATGCAGGAGGATCTGCACTGGCTGGGGCTCGACTGGGAAACGCCGGTGCGCCGCCAGTCCGAGCATTTCGGCGTCTACCGGGATGTGCTCGACCGCCTCATCCGCATGGACCTGGTATACCCCGCCTTCCTCAGCCGAGGCGACATCAAACGGGAAATGCAGAAAGCCACCGCCAAGGGGCTGGTATGGCCGCACGATCCGGACGGCGCGGCGCTTTATCCCGCAATCGACCGCACGATTTCCAAACGGGAGCGTCAGCGGCGCATGGATGAGGGGCAACCGTTTTCATGGCGGCTCCACATGGACCGCGCGCTTGCGCACGTGGGGGAACCTTTGTTCTGGCATGAAACGGCGGATGGCGGGTCCGATATCGCAGCCCGGCCGCAGGATTGGGGCGATGTCATCATCGCCCGCAAGGACATGCCGACCAGCTATCACCTCTCCGTCGTCATCGACGATGCGCTGCAAGGCGTCAGCCACGTGGTGCGCGGCAGGGACCTGTTCCAGGCCACCGGCATCCACCGCCTGCTGCAGACCATCCTCGGACTGCAACCACCGATCTATCACCATCACAGGTTGATCCTCGATCACGACGGCCAAAAGCTGTCCAAGAGCCGCAGGGATACCTCGCTGCGCTCCTTGCGCGCGGCAGGGGTGACACGGGAAGACATCATCGGCCTGGCCGGATTGACACCACAGCCTTAGGACCTGGCCCGTAAAACAACATCTGGCTGCAGGACCGGCGTTCGTATAAACCTGCATCACAACTCCTCCCGTGATCCGGTCCCCATCATGCCTGTCCGTTATTTTCCCGCCCTGTTCGTCCTCCTGTGGGCCACCGGCTTCATCGGTGCCCGCTATGCCATGCCCTACATGGAACCGTTCCTGTTCCTGACGATCCGGTTTGTTATTGCCGGGGCCATTCTCGGCACCTGGGTCGTCATGGCCGGCAACCGCTGGCCGAGCGGGCGCGGCGCCATGCACGCGATCATCGCCGGCTGCCTGATCCACGGCGTCTATCTCGGCGCCGTGTTCTGGGCGATCCACCGCGGCCTGCCCGCGGGCATGTCGGCGCTGGTGGTCGGGCTGCAGCCGCTGATCACGGCGCTGATTGCCGGAGCCGTTCTCGGGGAGAAAATCCAGCCGCGTCATTGGGCCGGACTGGCGGTCGGCTTTGTCGGCGTCGCCATGGTGCTCTGGCCGAAACTGTCGATTTCCGCCGATGGCATCACGCCCGCAACCGTCGGCGCATCCATCCTTTCGGTGCTGGCCATCAGTGCCGGAACCGTTTGGCAGAAACGCTTTGTCGGTACCATCGACCTGAAGGCGGGCACGACGCTGCAATATCTCGGCGCGGCCGTGCTCACCGGCATCTTTTCGCTGCTGTTCGAAACCCACGCGGTGATCTGGGCCGCGCCTCTCGGCTTCGCGCTGTTCTGGCTGGTCTTCGTGCTGTCGATCGGCGCGGTGCTGCTGCTGATGGTCCTGATCAATCAGGGCGCCGTGTCGAAGGTCGCTTCGCTGTTCTATCTGGTACCCGGCGTGACCGCCCTGATGGCCTATGTGCTTTTCGGCGAAACACTGACGCTGTTCCAGCTGTGCGGCATGGTGGTGGCAACCCTCGGTGTCGCGCTGTCGACCGGTCAGAAGCGCTTGGCGACCCTGCCCTCGCGATAGTGGATGATGGCGGCATTGACCTCTGCGCCGATGATGAAAATCGCGGCGATGATATAGAGGAAGACGATTGCCGCCATGATCGAGGCCAGCCCCGCATAGGTCGACACGTAGGATGCGAACGTCTCGAGATAGCTCGCGAAAATCGATGCGCCGACGATCCACGCCAGCAGGGTCACAAGGATGCCCGGCAGGATATCGATGAGCTTGCGCCGCCCCGCCGGCAGCCACAGATGCGCCACCAGCAGCCCGACGATCAGCACGGCAGAGGCAATGCAGTAGCGCCAGAAGCCGATGGTGCCGGACAGAACGTCAAGCTCGGGAATCCATTTGCTGGCGATGCGCACCGCCAGCGGCGCCAGCACCAGGAGAAAGCTGATGGCCATGATGCCGACGGTGGCTACGATCACATAGCCCAGGCTTTGCAGGCGGCAATAGATGATCGAGCGTGTATCGACCACCCGGTAGGCGCGGTTGAGTGCGATGCGCAGCGCTTCGATGCCGTTGGAGGCAAAATAGGCGGCGGCGATCACGCTGATGGTCAGAAGCCCGCCGCGCTGGACGTTGAGAACATTGCGCACCTCCTGTGCAATCGGCCGGGCGATCACCTCGGGCCAGGTGTCGAACACCACATGCACCGCCGTATCGGTAAAGGCGCTGGCGCCGAGAAAGCTGGCAAGCGAGGTGGCGAAAATCAGAAACGGAAACAGCGCCAGGATACCCGACAGCGCCACGTGGCTGGCGAGAGCCCAGCCGTCATCCGTGCTGAAATGCCTCAATGTGTCGAAGGTCACCCGCCGGAGAAAAACATATACTCTACGCATTGAAAATGGTTTGTCCCTTTAGTGCGGGTCCGGCCCCTCGTGACATTGCAAGGCGCGGGCGAATATGTGAAGTCTTTTTTTGATTTTACCATTCGGTTTGCAGCAATCGGAAAAGAATGACCAGTTCCAGAACGATTTTGATCACAGGATGTTCCAGCGGCATCGGCGCCCACTGCGCCCGCGCCCTCAAGGCGGATGGCTGGCAGGTCTTTGCAACGGCGCGGCGAAACGAGGATATCGCAGCGCTGAAAGCCGACGGTCTTTCGGCCCATTATCTCGATTATCGCGAGCCGGATTCCATCAGGGCGCTCGTGGACGATGTGCTCGCCGCGACCGGCGGCACACTCGATGCGCTTTACAACAATGGCGCCTATGCGTTGCCGGGCGCCGTGGAAGACCTGCCCATCGAAGGCTTGCGCGAACAGTTCGATGCCAATTTCTTCGGCTGGCATGAGCTGACCCGATACATCGTCCCGGTGATGCGCCGTCAGGGCCATGGGCGGATCGTGCATTGCTCGTCGATTCTCGGGCTCGTGCCGATGAAGTGGCGCGGGGCTTATGTCGCGTCGAAATTCGCGCTGGAAGGCCTGATGCTGGTCCAGCGCATGGAACTTGAAGGCTCCGGTATCCATGTCTCCCTGATCGAGCCGGGACCGATTGCCTCGCGCTTCACCTACAATGCGCTGCAGCAGATCGAGAAATACATCGATGTCGAGAACTCGGTGCATCGCGCGGATTATCAGAAGCAGATCGCCCGCCTGTCGCAGGGCGGCACCAAGTCCCGCTCCAAGCTTGGCCCGGAAGCGGTCTACGCCGTACTGAAGGACGCGCTGGAAAATCCACGTCCCAAACCGCATTATCTCGTCACGCGCCCCGCGAAATTTGCGGTTCTTGCCCGCAGATTTCTGTCGTCGCGTGCGCTATACCGCATGCTTGCCGGCCAGTCCTGAAAGCGCTCCGGCCTGAAAAGGAAAAACCATGGATATCATCTTCAAGTTTCTGGCCGTCGTTGCCATTGCCGCCGTCACCGTCGTGCTTCTGATCGGTCTGCGCAACATGATGAAGGGCGGCGATGCCAACTTTTCCAACAAGATGATGCAGCTGCGCATTTTCCTGCAGCTAGTGGCGATCATTCTCATCGTCGGCGCGATTTACTTCCACCGCGCCGCCAGCTGACCGCGGGACAGGCCATGGTCAAGCTCAACAGGATCTACACCAGGACCGGCGATGACGGCACCACCGGGCTCGGCAGCGGCGAGCGCCGTCTGAAGCACGATCTGCGCGTCGAAGCCTATGGCACGGTGGATGAAGCCAACGCCTGCGTGGGGCTGGCGCGGCTGCATACGGCGGAGCAGTTTCCGGAAATCGACGCCATGCTCGCCCGCATCCAGAACGATCTGTTCGATCTCGGCGCCGATCTGGCTACACCCGATACCGGGGAAAAGCTCGCATACGAACCATTGCGCATGATCGACACCCAGGTCGCGCGCATCGAGGCGGATATCGATCTGTTGAATGAAAAGCTGGCGCCGCTGCGCTCCTTCGTTCTGCCGGGCGGATCGGCGGCCTCCGCTGCCCTGCATCTGGCGCGCACGGTGGCAAGGCGCGCCGAACGGCACATGGTGGCGCTGGCGCAAAGGCCTGATGAGGCCGTCACACCAGCCGCGCTCAAATACATCAACCGCGTTTCGGATTTTCTCTTCGTCGCCGCGCGGGCCGTCAATGACAATGGCGCGAAGGACGTGTTATGGGTGCCCGGTAAGAACCGCTGAACGGGGGAACGGCGCCGATGTTCATTCCACTCTACGACGCCAACAGCCTCAAATACATCAAACTGCAATATGTCACCCTGGCGCTGATTGCCCTCAATGTCATCATCTTCGGCCTGACGAGCCTCGCCGGGGCAGATTCAAAGACCGCCTCTATCGGCTTTGGCTACATCCCGTCGGTGGCGCACCATATGACGGTACTGCCGCCGCGATATGATTACGTGCCGCCCGCTTTCACCTATGTCACCTATGCCTTCCTCCATGCCGATATCTTCCACTTGGGCGGCAACATGCTGTTCCTCTGGGTTTTCGGCGACAATGTCGAAGATGCCATGGGCCATATCAGATTCCTGATTTTCTACCTGCTCTGCGCTGCCGCCGGCGCTTTCCTGCACGGGACGCTCGACCCGTCTTCAGAGGGGCCGCTGATCGGGGCATCGGCCGCCATTGCCGGCGTGATCACCGCCTATCTGATGCTGCATCCGCGTGTGCGGATCTGGGTGCTGGCTTTCGGCCGGATACCCCTGCGCATCCCCGCGCTCTATCCGCTCGTCCTCTGGATCGGGCTCCAGTTCGTGATGCTCGTCACCCATGGCGAAGACCGCATTTCCTGGTCCGGCCATGTCGGCGGCATCATTGCCGGCGCCCTGCTCCTCATCCCGTTCAAACGCCGCAGCGTGCCGCTGTTTGACCGGGCGATTGTCTCGCCGCGCGCCGTTATCGCCGACAAGCAGCCACCGCAAACGCCACCCGAACCGCCTTCACCCCGATGGCGCCGTTGATCACGTAACTTTCAATCGTTTAAGTCGGATAAGCCCAATCTCGATGATTGACCTTTACGTTACTCATATTTACGGTCCCGCACGATCCTGACACGCCCCAGTGTCGTTTTTTTCACCTCAATGTCGGCATCCGGCAAGCGGGTGCCATTGCCCGGCAGTTAAATCTGTCTGCAGTTCTTATGAGAGGGAGTCCCCATGAAAGTCCTCGTACCGGTAAAGCGGGTAGTCGATTACAATGTGAAGATCAGGGTTAAGGGCGACGGTTCGGGCGTTGAGCTTGCCAACGTGAAGATGTCGATGAACCCGTTCGACGAAATCGCGGTCGAGGAAGCGCTGCGCCTGAAAGAGGCCGGCAAGGTCGAGGAAGTGGTCGTTGTCTCCATCGGACCTGCACAGGCGCAGGAAACCATCCGCACCGCGCTTGCCATGGGTGCCGACCGCGGCATTCTGGTCAAGGTCGACGACATCGTCGAGCCGCTTGCCGTTGCCAAGATCCTCAAGGGCATTGTCGAAGCCGAACAGCCGCAGCTGGTCATTCTCGGCAAGCAGGCCATCGACGACGATGCCAACCAGACCGGCCAGATGCTGTCCGCTTTGCTTGGCTGGAGCCAGGGCACCTTTGCCTCCAAGGTCGAACTCGGCGGCGATACCGCCAAGGTTACCCGCGAAGTCGATGGCGGCCTGCAGACCATCGAGATCAAGCTGCCGGCCATCGTCACGACAGACCTGCGCCTCAACCAGCCGCGCTATGCTTCGCTGCCGAACATCATGAAGGCGAAGAAGAAGCCGCTGGATGAAAAGACCGCAGCCGATTACGGCGTCGACACCAAGCCGCGCCTCAAGGTGCTGAAGACCGAAGAGCCGGGCGGCCGCAAGGCAGGCGTCAAGGTCAAGGACGTTGCCGAGCTCCTCAGCAAGCTGAAGAACGAAGCCGGCGTTCTCTAAGGATCAGGAAAGGAATTTACCATGGCTATTCTTCTTTTTGCCGAACACGACAACGAGACCCTTTCCGACCAGACCGCCAAGGCATTGACCGCAGCGCTCGCCATCGGTTCCGACGTGCATGTCCTGGTTGCCGGCAAGGGCGCCAAGGGCGTTGCCGATCAGGCCGCCAAGCTTGCCGGTGTCAAGAAGGTCCTGCTCGCCGACAGCGACGATCTGGCCAACCGCCTGGCAGAAGCCACCGCGGCGCTGATCGTTTCGATCGCCGGCAATTATGACACGATCATTGCCGCCGCAACCACCAACGGCAAGAACATCCTGCCGCGCGTTGCCGCCCTGCTCGACGTCATGCAGATCTCCGACATCATCGAGGTCATCGCGCCCGATACGTTCAAGCGTCCGATCTATGCGGGCAACGCCCTGCAGACCGTCCAGGCAACCGATGCCAAGCGCGTCATCACCGTGCGCACCGCCACCTTTGCGGCCGCCGGCGAAGGCGGTTCGGCTCCGGTCGAGACTGTTGCGGCTGCCGCCAATCCGGGCCTGTCCACCTTCATCGAAGCCAAGCTGTCCGGCGGCGACCGTCCGGAACTGACCTCGGCCAAGATCATCATCTCCGGCGGCCGTGCCCTCGGCTCCAACGAGAAGTTCAAGGAAGTCATCCTGCCCGTGGCCGACAAACTCGGCGCGGCGGTCGGTGCCTCGCGCGCCGCCGTCGATGCCGGTTACGCCCCCAACGACTGGCAGGTCGGCCAGACGGGCAAGGTGGTAGCCCCTGATCTCTACATCGCCGTCGGCATTTCGGGCGCGATCCAGCATCTGGCCGGCATGAAGGACTCCAAGGTCATCGTTGCCATCAACAAGGACGAGGAAGCACCGATTTTCCAGGTCGCGGATTACGGCCTGGTCGGCGATCTTTTCGTCATTCTGCCGGAACTCGAAAAAGCGCTTTGAATTTCATCGCAAGATTGAAATGAATCTGCATGGCCGGGGTAGACGAACGCTACCCCGGCCATTTAGTTTGGTGCTACAAAGAAAAGAAACGGATGGAAACATGGCTGGCTCGATCAAAACTGTAGGCATTGTTGGCGCGGGACAAATGGGCGGAGGAATCGCTCATGTCTGTGCACTGGCCGGATATGATGTTTTGATCCATGACCAGTCCGCCGACCAGCTGGAAAAGGCCATCGCCACCGTCAACGGTAACATGGCCCGGCAGGTTTCCCACGGCAAGCTCGAGGAAGCCGAACGTGTCAAGGGCATGTCGCGCATCCGCCCGGCCCTGCGCATTGAAGACCTCGCCGGTGTCGATCTGGCCATCGAGGCGGCGACGGAAGACGAGACCGTCAAGCGCAAGATTTTTGCCCAGCTCTGCCCCAACCTCAATCCGGAAGCGATCCTCGCAACCAACACCTCCTCCATTTCGATCACGCGGCTTGCCGCCACCACGGACCGTCCGGAGCGCTTCATCGGCATCCACTTCATGAATCCCGTTCCGGTGATGAAGCTGGTCGAGCTGATTCGCGGCATTGCCACTGAAAACGTCACGTTCGAGATCGCGCGCGAATTCGTTACCAGCCTCGACAAGACGCTGACGGTCTCCGAAGATTTCCCGGCCTTCATCGTCAACCGCATCCTGCTGCCGATGATCAACGAAGCCATCTACGTGCTCTACGAGGGCGTGGGCTCGGTCGAAGCCATCGATACGGCGATGAAACTGGGCGCCAATCACCCGATGGGCCCGTTGCAGCTTGCCGATTTCATCGGCCTCGACACCTGCCTGTCGATCATGCAGGTACTGCATGACGGCCTCGCGGATTCGAAATACCGTCCCTGCCCGCTGCTGGTCAAATATGTCGAAGCCGGCTGGCTGGGACGCAAGGCAGGGCGCGGCTTCTACGACTATCGCGGCGAGAACCCCGTTCCCACCCGCTGAGGGCGCCAAACGCCGTTCAATCCGGCGGCCGCGGATTATTTATTTCATTCAAACCCTTGCATTGACCCCTGCCGCTCCCCAATTCAGGCAGAATTGCAGCACCGGGCCCCTCTGGCGAGAGTTACCGGCTCTCTCGTGATGTCGGAGCTGTAATCTGGAACCGATGCCGGCGGATCATTTTTCACATGGAGCTTCTGTTTGTTGATGCCATGGGCAAGCCCCTATGGATGTGGCTTGGCTTTTTTGCCCTTGTTCTTGTGCTTCTCGTCCTCGATCTGGGCGTTCTCAACCGAAAAAATCACGATATAGGCATGCGCCAGAGCCTTTTGCTCTCGGCGTTCTACATCAGTCTCGGCGTCGCCTTCGGCGGCTTCATCTGGTGGGAGCTGGGCAGCGAGTCCGGCATGCAGTACCTCACCGGCTTCGTCGTCGAGAAAAGCCTGGCGATGGACAATATTTTCGTCATCGCCATGATTTTCGGCTATTTCGCCATTCCCAAGCAATATCAGCACCGGGTGCTCGTCTACGGCATTCTCGGTGTTGTCATCCTTCGCGGCATCATGATCGCGGCGGGTGCGGCCATTGTCGAACAGTATGAGTGGGTCCTCTATCTCTTTGCCGCGTTCCTGATCATCACCGGCATCCGCATGCTCATGGCTGGCGACGACGAGTTCGACGTCTCGGCCAATCCGGTCTTCAAGTTCATGCGCAAACGCTTCCGCGTCACCGACGAGCTGCACGGGCAGAAATTCATGATCCGGCGCACCGACCCGCACACGGGCAAGTCAAAGACATGGATTACCCCGCTGCTTCTGGCACTCGTCATGGTGGAACTGGCGGATGTGATCTTCGCGGTGGATTCCATCCCGGCCATTTTTGCCATCACCACCGATCCCTATATCGTCTTCACCTCGAACATCTTCGCGATCCTTGGCCTGCGTGCGCTGTATTTCGCCCTTGCAAGCCTTATCCATCGCTTCGTCTATCTGAAATATGCACTGTCTCTCGTGCTGGTGTTCATCGGCGGAAAGATTTTCGTGGCTGACGCTTTGGGGCTGGCAAAGATACCGCCGATGTGGTCACTCTCGATCACGCTCGGCATCCTTGCCGCCGGCATTTTCAGTTCGCTCTGGAAGACACGCAACGACGCGCCGGAACCCGAATTAACGATAGATGCAAAACCTGCCTCGACACCCTCTATCGCCGAGACAACGACGAAAGCATAATTGCATCGATGGAGAAGATGAATGAACGCTGACGGAAAACCGTATCATTGGGACCCCTTGGGTGACCCTGCGGAACGGCGTCTGTCCAGCATTCTGGTCAAGATCGGTGAAACAGACGCGGACAGGGTTTCGTTTGACGATATCCTGTCCGCGCTTTCCGAACGCAGCTTCGGCGCGCTGCTGATCCTCTTTGCCGCACTCAATCTGGTGCCGCTGCCGCCGGGGTCTTCGACGATCTTCGGCATTCCCCTGATCCTTCTTTCGCTGCAGATGCTGATCGGCCTGGAAAATCCGTGGTTCCCGGCCTTCCTGCGGAAGAAATCCCTGCGCACGGAAACCTATCGCCGTTTTGTCGGCAAGCTTGAACCGCTGCTCATCCGTTTCGAACGTCTGGCCCGCCCGCGCTACTGGCTGCTGCCGCAGGTCGTCATGGAACGGATCGTCAGCCTTGCAGCGCTGGTCATGGCGCTCATCGTTGTGCTGCCCGTTCCGCTCATCAATCAGTTGCCGGCGCTCAGCATCATCCTGCTCAGCATTGGCCTTGGTGAACAGGATGGCGCATGGCTCGGCACCGGCTTTCTGGTGGCCGCGCTCGCCATCGGCTTTGCCATTGGCCTGGCCGCCTCCGTCGGCCTGGCCGCCCTCCACATCTTCGGTTGAGCATGAACGAGCAGAAAACCATCGCCATCTATGTCGACGCCGATGCCTGTCCGGTGAAAGCCGAGATTTACCGCGTTGCCGAGCGCTACGGCGTCAAGGTCTATGTTGTTTCCAATTCCGTCATGACCATTCCGCGCGATCCGATGATCGAACGCGTCATCGTCAGTGACGGTTTCGATGCGGCCGATGACTGGATCGCCGAACGGGTCTCGCGCGGCAATGTGGTGGTGACCGCCGACATTCCGCTGGCCAGCCGCTGCGTGAAGGCCGGTGCCGACGCCATCTCCCCGACCGGCCGCGCTTTCACCGAGGCCTCCATCGGCAACACGCTGGCCACGCGCAACCTGATGGACGAACTGCGCTCGGCCGGCCAGATCACCGGCGGCCCGCGGCCGTTTTCGCCCAAGGACCGCTCCAGCTTTCTCTCCGCGCTGGATCTGGCCATCGTCCGCCTGAAACGGGCCGGATTTGCTGTCTGACATTGTTTGGGCATGGGCGAGGTGCGTGGTTAGCCGGCCTACCCACAACGAATTTGCAGGGCTCCCCTGCATCGGCTCTCCATGCCCTGCCATTGACGAAATGAGCGATAACCTCTACGAGAGCGCAACAAAGCTATATGCGTGCCGCTCGTGCCCCAACATATGCCGAGCCGAAAACACCAGCCCAAACACGTACTTGAAAGTTCATTAATGACTATTTTCGATTCTATCGCCCCGGCGCTGTCCGGTGCATTGGCAGCCCGTGGTTACGAGACCCTGACGCCGGTGCAGACAGCTGTGCTTGCTCCGGAAGCGGACGGTGCGGACCTTCTCGTCTCCGCCCAGACCGGTTCCGGCAAGACCGTTGCGTTCGGCATTGCCATCGCACCGACACTGCTCGAAGGCGAAGACCGCTTCACCTCCATCGGCGCACCCTATGCGCTGGTGATTGCCCCGACCCGCGAGCTCGCCCTGCAGGTGCGCCGCGAGCTGGAATGGCTCTACGAGAAGACCGGCGCCCGCATCGCTTCCTGCGTCGGCGGCATGGACATGACCAAGGAACGCCGCGCATTGCAGGGCGGCGCCCATATCGTTGTCGGCACGCCCGGCCGTCTGCGCGACCACATCACCCGCGGCTCGCTCGACATGACCGAACTGCGCGCCGTGGTGCTTGACGAAGCCGATGAAATGCTCGACCTCGGTTTCCGCGAAGACCTCGAATTCATCCTCGGCGAAGCGCCGAAGGACCGCCGCACGCTGATGTTCTCAGCCACGGTGCCGAAACCGATTGCCCAGCTGGCAAAACAGTTCCAGAACGATGCGGTGCGCATCACCGCGACCAGCGAAAAGTCGCAGCACAGCGACATCGAATACCACATCATGCCGGTGGCGCCGCGTGAGCGCGAAAATGCGATCATCAATGCGCTGCTGTTTTACGATGCCCAGAACACCATCGTGTTCGGTGCGACCCGCGAAGCGGTCAAGCATCTGACCAGCCGCCTGTCCAATCGCGGCTTTTCCGTTGTTTCGCTCTCCGGCGAACTCAGCCAGGCCGAGCGCACCAATGCGCTGCAGGCCATGCGTGACGGCCGTGCCCGCGTTTGCGTGGCCACCGACGTGGCCGCACGCGGCATCGACCTGCCCAATCTGGATCTCGTCATCCATGCCGACCTGCCGACCAACCCGGACACGCTGCTCCACCGCAGCGGCCGTACCGGCCGCGCAGGCCGCAAGGGCATCTGCGTGCTGATCGTGCCGGCATCGCGCCGCCGTTCGGCCGAGCGGCTGCTGCAGATGGCAAAGCTCAGCACCACGATGGTGCCGCCGCCGGATGCCGCTGCCATCAACAAGCGCAATCATGACCGCATCCTCAACGATCCGTCGCTGACCGAAGTCATGACCGACGAGGAAGGCGAATATGTCCGCGAGCTTCTCGGCCTGCATTCCGCCGAGCAGATTGCCGCCGCCTATCTGCGCCAGCAGATGGCCGCGCGTCCTGCACCCGAAGAGCTGTCGAACACGCCGGCCCACGTTCTCGAGCCGATCCGCAAGGGCAGCTATGATGACCGGCCCGGCCGTGGCGACCGGGGTGACCGCGCCGAGCGCGCGCCGCGTTCGGACCGTTTCGAACAGTTCGAGAGCGGTGCCTGGTTCTCGCTCAGCGTCGGCCGCAAGCAGCGCGCCGAGCCGCGCTGGCTGCTGCCGCTGATCTGCAAGGCCGGCGACATCACCAAGACCGACGTCGGTTCGATCAAGATTCTCGAGACCGAAACCCGCTTCGAAATCACCGCAAGCAAGGCCGACGCGTTTCTGGCCCGCATCAAGCAGTACGGCACCGGCGAAAAAGGCGTGAACATCACCCGCAGCGAGGCCGCAGGCTTCTCCTCCCCGCGCAGCGATTTCAAGCCGAAGAAGAGCTTTGGCGAAAAGCGCGAATGGGACGACCGTAAGCCGCCCCGCGCCCGCGATGACCGCCCGCGTGACGACAAGCCGAAAGCCGACTGGGCAGCCAAGCCCGCCAAGGCCAAGCCGGAAGGCTGGACCGCGGAAAAACTCGAAAAGGTGAAGAAGCCCAAGGAGCGCAAGCCCGGCGATCCCTCCGGCTTCGACAAGTACAAGGCCAAGAAGGCCCGCAAGGCCGCTGCCGGTCAGCCGGAATAATCAGATCTTCGGATTGAATGAACAATGAACCCGCCGCGGATGAAAATCCCGGCGGGTTTTTTGCACATGCATGGTGCGTGGTTCGACAAGCTCACCATGAGGGAGAGGGGCTGGCTGCAAAGCTAGTCGGAACATGCAGTTTGCGGCAATCTAGCAGAAATTGGCCCCCTGCAATCCTCCATCGCCCTCATGGTGAGCTTGTCGAACCACGCAGAAATGGCTCTTCCATCCACCTATTCAAAAAAATCTTGCCGACTTATCCAACACACCAAAACATCCCTTATCCTACCCCTCGTCCTTTCCGGCGGGAATGCTTCCGGAAACTTTCGAAAGTCGGGAAAGGATCGGCGCTTCGGCCTGTGGGAGAACCCCTAGGCCGGGGAGGTTCAGTCCAATCATGCGATGTTGGGCAAGGCCGTTTGCCGGGGCGGGTGGTCCAAGGGATCGCAACAACCGCAACACCAACCAAAGACTTCAGCGCTCCCGATGGACCGCCCGTCTTTCCCACCTTCTCAACAGCCAGACGCGAAAGCGGGCGTGGCAACGGCCCGCCACATTGCAAGCAATCACTGCGCCGCTATGGCCGCATCGATCAGACGCACGGCGTCATCGCTTTCCCACGGCGCCGGACCGTTCATGGCGGCAATCTGGCAGCCCTCCTTGTCGACGATCATCGTCACCGGCAGGCCGAACGCCAGGTTCTTGCGCTTGAGCTCATTGAACACGCCCATGGTCGGATCGCGGTAGAGCGCCAGTGATTTCACGCCGATATCAGCCAGGAAACCTTTCGGCTTCTGGTCGTCGCCCGTATCGATATTAATGGTCACGACCTGAAAATTGTCGCCGCCCTTCTTGGTCTGCAGCGCATCGAGCGCTGGCATCTCTTCGCGGCAGGGCGCGCACCAGGTGGCCCAGAGATTGACAAGAACGGTCTTGCCCTTGAAATCCGCCAACCGCATCGGCTTGCCGTCGGGTCCGGTGAAGGACAGTGCGGACATGGATTGCGGCTTCTCGGCCCCGCGCATGGCCGCGACAGCGCCCGTGGCGGCGGCATCGATCTTCCTTGCCGTATCGGTCTTGGCGGTGCATTGATCGGTCGTGTTTGTTCCGGCAACAATATTGCCAGAAGGCCGCTCCATCACGTATACCCCAACCGCACCGGCGACTATGCCTGCGAGCGCGGCAAGAACAATAATTTTCCTGCTGCCGCCTGAAGTGGTTTTCTGTGTTTCGTTGCCGTTGTCCATATCTTACACTTTCCGTCTATCCACCCCGGTTTACCCAAGGCTTACAATGTCCGACAAGAAAAACAGCAACGAAATGTGGGGAGGCCGTTTCGCCTCAGGTCCGGCCGCCATCATGGAAGAAATCAACGCTTCCATCGGGTTTGACCAGAAACTCTATGCCCAGGACATTCGCGGTTCACTTGCCCATGCTGCCATGCTTGCGAAAACCGGCATAATCGCGGCGGACGACCACGACAAGATCGCAAAGGGCCTGAACACGATATTGTCAGAGATCGAAAGCGGAAAGTTCGTTTTCTCACGCAAACTTGAAGACATTCACATGAATGTCGAGTCCCGCCTTGCCGAACTGATCGGCGCACCGGCCGGCCGCCTGCACACGGCGCGGTCGCGCAACGATCAGGTTGCCGTCGATTTCCGCCTGTGGGTCAAGGAAGAATTCCAGCGCACGGCAACCGCGCTGAAAATGCTGATCGAGGCTTTCCTGAAGCGCGCCGAGGAACACGCGGCAACCCTCATGCCCGGCTTTACCCATCTGCAGACCGCGCAGCCCGTCACCTTCGGCCATCACTGCATGGCCTATGTGGAAATGTTCGGCCGCGACCTCAGCCGGGTGAAGGACGCCATCGAGCGCATGGATGAATCGCCGCTCGGCGCCGCCGCGCTGGCGGGAACCGGCTTTCCCATCGACCGGCACATGACGGCGAAGGAACTCGGCTTCCGCGAACCCACCCGCAACTCGCTCGACAGCGTCTCCGACCGCGACTACGCCCTGGAATTCCTGTCGATGGCCGCCATTGCCGCCACGCATCTCTCCCGGCTGGCCGAGGAAATCGTCATCTGGTCGACGCCGCAGTTCGGCTTTGTGCGCCTGTCGGATTCCTTCTCCACCGGCTCGTCGATCATGCCGCAGAAGAAGAACCCCGATGCCGCCGAGCTGGTGCGCGCCAAGACCGGCCGCATCACCGGCTCGCTTGTCGGCCTGCTGACCGTCATGAAGGGCCTGCCGCTGACCTATTCGAAGGACATGCAGGAAGACAAGGAAGCCGTGTTCGATGCGGCCGAAACCCTTGAACTCGCCCTGGCCGCCATGACCGGCATGGTCGGCGACATGACGATCAACACCGCGGCCATGAAGAAGGCCGCCGGTTCCGGCTATTCCACTGCCACCGACCTGGCGGACTGGCTGGTGCGCGAGCTTGGCCTGCCCTTCCGCGAGGCCCACCATGTCACCGGCCGCGCCGTCGCGCTGGCGGAAGAGAAGAAGAGCGAACTCGGCAAGCTGACGCTGGATGACCTCAAGGGCATTCACCCCGGCATCACCGAGGCCGTGTTCGGCTACCTCACCGTGGACAAATCCGTGCGCAGCCGCAAATCCTATGGCGGCACGGCGCCGGAGCAGGTGCGCAAGCAGATCAGGTTCTGGCAAAAACGCATCACGAAATCGTAAGTCCGACGATGGGGGATGCAAAGCGTTCCTCCATGCGTTAGACAGGACAACATACTTTCGGACGACAGGATCTAAATCGATGACAAGCCGTTCTTACCTCACGACAATTCTGATGGCGGTTGCAATCGTCAGCGCGGTGTCGGCCTGCGGCCGCAAGGGCCCGCTCGAATTGCCGCCCGCATCGGTGACCGCACCGGCACCGGGCGAGCCGAAACCGGCCAGGCCACCCGTTCAAGACAAGCGCTTTTTCCTCGACTCCATCATCTAGGCAGATTTTTCGTGAATCATTTCGATTACAAGGACGGCGTTCTCCATGCCGAGGACGTCAGCATTCCCGATATCGCCAGCGCGGTCGGCACCCCCTTCTACTGCTATTCGACGGCCACCATCGAACGGCATTACAAGGTCTTTGCCGCGGCCTTTGCCGAAATGGATGCGCTGGTCTGCTACGCCTTGAAAGCCAATTCCAATCAGGCCGTCCTGAAGACCCTGGCGCGTCTCGGCTCCGGTGCCGACGTGGTATCGGAAGGCGAGATGCGCCGTGCCCTGGCCGCGGGAATTCCCGCAAGCAAAATCGTCTTTTCCGGCGTGGGCAAGAAGCCGGGCGAGATGGACTTTGCACTGGCAGCGGGCATTCATTGCTTCAATGTTGAATCCGAGCCGGAGCTGGAACTCCTGTCCAGCCGCGCCGTGGCGGCGGGCAAGATTGCGCCGGTGTCCCTGCGCATCAATCCCGATGTCGATGCCAAGACCCATAAGAAGATTTCCACGGGCAAGTCCGAGAACAAGTTCGGCATTCCGCTGGCCAAGGCACGGTCCGTCTACGCCCATGCGGCGCGGCTGCCCGGCCTGAAGGTGTCCGGCATCGACATGCATATCGGCAGCCAGATCACCGATCTGGAGCCGTTTGACGATGCCTTTGCCCTGCTTGCCCAGCTCGTCGGCGACCTCAAGGCCGACGGCCACGATATCAAGCATGTCGATCTCGGCGGCGGCCTCGGCATTCCCTACCATTTCGACAACAATCCGCCGCCCCTGCCCGACGCCTATGCGGCCATCGTCGCCCGGCATATCAAGCCGCTCGGGCTCAAGACCATTTTCGAGCCGGGCCGCCTGATCGTCGGCAATGCCGGCATCCTGGTCAGCGAAGTGATCTTCGTCAAGGAAGGCGACGCGCGCAATTTCATCATCGTCGACGCGGCGATGAATGACCTCATCCGCCCGACGCTCTATGACGCGTTCCACACGATCCGTCCGGTCAAGGAGCCATCCGCCTCGCATCCGCGCATTCGCGGCGACGTCGTCGGTCCGGTCTGCGAAACCGGCGACTATCTCGGTCTTGACCGCGACCTGCCGCGTCCAGCCCCCGGCGACCTGATAGCCATCGGCACGGCCGGTGCCTATGGCGCGGTTCAGTCGGGGACCTACAACACCCGCCTGCTGGTGCCGGAAGTGCTTGTCAGCGGCGACCGCTTCCATGTGGTGCGCCCGCGGACGACCTATGAGGAACTCATCGGTCTCGATTCCATACCGGACTGGCTCTGAAACCAGCCGGCACACAGAACGGTGAACGGCTTTTTGCGCCAAGGCCTCGCCTTTGCCACGATGAGTGGTATTCTTGACCAGCGTCAATGCGGTCACGATGGAATCGCAGGGTGACGAGATGGAGCAGGGATGACCGGTCAACACCCCGATGGGCGGGACGCTGAAAGGGTCAGGTTCGATATTTTCAAGAGTATCGATCGGCTCCGCTTGTCCGCGTGGCTGACCCTGGCCTTCGAGCGGTTGTGGCCGCGGGTCCTGCCGCTGCTGCTTGTCGCTGCACTGTTCGTGATCGTCGCCTGGTTCGGCCTGTTCCGCATGATGCCGGATCTCGTCCGTCTCGGCCTGCTGACACTGTTTGTTCTGTCGCTTCCGGTGTGCCTCTACACCCTGCTGAGATTTCGCCTGCCGGACCATGCCGATGTCAGCCGCCGCATCGAAGACGTCAACACGCTCGATCACCAGCCGATTGCCGTCCAGTCGGAAATCTTGGCGACCAGCACGGACGATCCCTTTGCCCAGGCCCTGTGGGACGAGCACCGCAAGCGCATGGCCGAACGCATCAGAGGCCTGAAAACCGGCCTGCCCCGGACAAACATCCCGGAAATCGACCCCTGGGGCCTGCGGGCCGTGATCGGGCTGCTTCTTGTCATCGCCTTCGCCTTTTCCGGCAGTCCACTCGGCGGGCGTCTCGGCGATGCATTCCAGAGTCACAGCAGCAGCAATGCGCTGCCGCCCCGCATCGACGCCTGGGTCACCCCGCCGCGCTATACGGGCCGCCCGCCGGTCTTCCTCACCTCGGCGGCCAATGACCAGGAAAAACAGTTCACCGTCCCGCAGAACAGTACGTTGACCATCCGCATCATCGGCGGCACCGGAACCGAACGGGTGACGCAGACCCTGCCGGACGGCAAGCCCGCCGACATTCCGGTCAAGCAGGACGCGAAGGCGGCCGACGCTGCCCCCGCGAAAGACCAGCCGCGCAATTTCGAACTGACCCTCGATACCAGCGCCACGGTCGGGCTGATCGACAGTGGCACCGTGCATTCCGAATGGGCCTTTGCCGTGTTGCCGGACCAGCCGCCCACCATCCGCTTCACCAGGGAACCATCGAGCGCCGTCAATGGCACGATGGAACTGACCTATGAAATCAGGGACGATTACGGTGCGGCCAGCGCGCAGGCGAAGGTCGAGCAGATCCAGCCGCCGGCAAAGGATGCAAGGCCGCTGTTCGAGGCCCCGGAAATCCCCCTCAGCCTGCCGAAGCGCGGCGCGGACGGCGGCGAGACCAAAACGACGCGGGACCTGACCGAACATGTCTGGGCCGGATCGGAAATCCGCATGACGCTTGTCGCGGTTGACGATGCCGGGCAGGAAGGCAGGAGCGAGACCAAGACCCTTGTCATGCCGGAACGTCCCTTTGCCAATCCGCTGGCGCGCGCGGTGGTGGAGCAGCGGCGCATGCTGGCGCTGAACGCCAATGCCAAGCCGGATGTGCTGAACATGCTGGATGCCATTACCCTGTGGCCGGAGGAGACCATCCGGAATCCCGCCCGTTATCTGGGTCTGCGCAGCATCCGTTCCCGGCTCAACCTTGCCAGGAGCGATGACCAGCTGCGCGATGTCGTCGCCTATATGTGGCAGGTGGCGCGTGGCATCGAAGACGGCGCCCTGTCCGACGCCGAGCGCAGCCTGCGCGAAGCCCAGGAGGCGCTGCGGCAGGCGATCGAGCAGAATGCCAGCCCCGAAGAAATCGACAAGCGCATGGCCGACCTGCGCAAGGCCATGAACAAATATATGCGCGAGCTTGCCCAGCAGGCCCAGCGCAATCCCAATATGGCGCAGACGCCCGATCCCAACGCCCGCGAATTGCGGCAGGAGGATATCGACCGCATCCTCAAGCAGATCGAGGAACTGGCCAAGCAGGGCTCGAAGGAGCAGGCCCAGCAGTTGCTCTCGCAGCTCAACGACATGCTGAACAATCTGCAGATGCGCCAGGCCCAGGGCAAGAACGGCCAGGGCGACCAGATGAAACAGCAGATGGACAAGCTCGGCGACCTGATGCGGCGCCAGCAGAAAATGATGAACGAGACCCACAGGCTGGAACAGCAGCGCCAGAATGGCATGATGCAGGACAATGGCCAGTTCGGCGGCCAGATGGGACAGGACGGCCAGCAGGGCCAGATGTCAGAGGAAGATATCGCCAAGGCGCTGAAGGGTCTGCAGGACGGCCAGGGCAAGCTGCAATCCGACCTGCAGCAGCTGATGGACGATCTGAACGGCCAGGGCGTTACGCCCAACAAGGATTTCGGCGACGCCGGAAAATCCATGGGAGATGCCCAGAAATCCCTCGGGGAGGCTGATGGCGGACAAGCGCTCGACCAGCAGAGCAATGCGCTGGATTCCCTGCGCAAGGGCGGACAGGACATGATGAAGCAGATGCAGGCCATGGGCCGGGCGGGCAAGCCGGGCGGTCCGCAGCAGAGTGACCGCGACCCCCTGGGACGGCCGTCCAAATCCAACAGCGGCACCGATTTCGGGCCGGACCGGAACATGCTGCCGGGGCAGGCCGATATCCAGCGCGCCCGGCAAATCCTCGATGCCATCCGCGAACGGCTCGGCAATGCGCTGAGCCCGCAGATGGAAAAGGATTATCTGGAACGCCTGCTGAAATTCAACTGAGGCTAGTGGCCCGATTCTGACATTCGCATGCTGCGCGTGATGTGAAATTCGTTCCGCTAGGGCCTCAGTCCCGGACGACACCGACATAGGGCAGCTGCCGGAAGGAATGCCCGACATCCATGCCATAGCCGACGACGAAATAGTCGGGGCATTCGAAGCCCTTGAAATCCGCCTCGATATCGGTTTTCCGCTTCACGCTCTTGTCCAGCAATACGGCGATGGAGACGCTGCGCGCGCCGCGCTCCAGCATCAGTTCGCGGGTGAATTTCAGCGTCCTGCCCGATTCCAGGATATCGTCGATCAACAGCACGTCGCGGCCGTGCACATCGCTGTCGATGTCGCGCAGCAGCCGCACTTCCTTGCTCTCGGTGCCCTTGCCATAGCTGGACACGGTGATGAACTCGACATCAGGCTCGGCGCCCGCGTCGTGCATGGCGCGGATCAGGTCCGCCGCGAAGATGAACGATCCCTTGAGGATCGAGATCACCAGCAGGTTGTCAAACCGTTTTGCCACAATGTCCTGCGCCAGTTCCAGATTGCGCGTGGCGATCTCCTGCGCGCTGAACAGAACATCGATATTCTTATCGCCAACTTTCGGCATGCAACTCTTCCTGATTTTCCGATAAGCAAGGCTCCTGAGCCTTTCCTGTTTGAAAGGCTCTATAGCCCGATATCGGCCGGAAAAGCAAAACCTCAGCGTTTTCCCGACCGGTCAATCGGCGCCGGTCAACGGATCGTGTTGCCTGCGGGCGCGGACACGCTCGTGCCCGGCATGTGGGGACCGGCGGCATGCCGCTGGCTGAAAAGCACATGCCCGCCGCAGATCCAGAACGTCGACGCCGCAACCAGGAGCACCAGCAGCCAATAGGCGAAGCCGGGCATGCGCCCCTGCGCCTCCTGCGACTTTTGGAGAATTGTCATGCGTGCGTTTACGGGGAAGTGTGGGGTCAGGCTTTGCCGGGAGGAAGGAGGTGACATGGATTCATAGATTGCGTCTTCCGCCCCGCCCTTGTCGAAGTGGAGCGCCGGGACAATATGCGAAACAGTTTCGCCGCTCATCGTTTTAAACCGTGCAATCACGTGTTTTCCGGTCGTTCTGCCATGTTGCAGTCATGATCCTCCGAATCATTGTGGCAGCCTATCGCCCAATAATTAATGTTTCGCCGAACGGATGCAGCGATTGATGGGTGGTCAAATCCGTCCGCGCTGAATAAAACACGCGTGGACAAGAAACTTGGAAAGTCAGCTTGATTCGTTTTGAGAATGTCGGTTTGCGATACGGGATGGGCCCGGAGGTTCTGCGTGACGTCAGCCTCCATATTTCACCCCGCTCGTTTCAGTTTTTGACCGGCCCGTCGGGCGCGGGCAAGACATCGCTGCTGCGCCTGCTGTTCATGACGCTGAAGCCGACGCGCGGTCTCATCACCGTCTTCGGCAAGGACATCGCGACCATCTCCTCCAAGGAAATGCCTTTGTTGCGCCGCCGTATCGGCGTGGTGTTCCAGGATTTCCGGCTGCTTGATCACATGACAACCTACCAGAATGTCGCCCTGCCGCTGCGGGTGCGCGGCAAGGAGGAAGCCACCTATCGCGCGGAAGTCGAGGAATTGCTGCACTGGGTTGGGCTGGGCGAACGCATGCACGTGCTGCCGCCGGTGCTGTCAGGCGGCGAGAAGCAGCGTGCCGCGATTGCCCGCGCCCTGATCGACCAGCCGGAAATCCTGCTGGCCGACGAGCCGACCGGCAATGTCGATCCGCCCCTTGCCCGGCGCTTGCTGCGCCTGTTCGGCGAGCTGAACCGTTCCGGTACCGCCGTGGTCATCGCCACCCACGATCTTACCCTGATGGATCAGGTCAATGCGCGCCGCATGATTCTCGATCAGGGGAGGCTCGATATCTATGATTGACGCCGCCCGCCTCAGGGAGCTGGCCGCAGATCTGACTAGTCGCGCCATCCAGCTTGTGCGCGGCAAGAACGGCCAGGCGCCCATCGTGCCCGCCGGCAATGTCGTCGGCCATGCCCTGATGATCGTGATCGCCATCATGACGTTCCTCGCCTGCCTGACCATCGGGGCGGTCAGTCTCGTCCAGTCGACCGCGGCGACATGGCAGAGCCAGATTTCGACCGAAGCCACCATCCAGATCCGTCCGGTCGAGGGCCAGGACATGGAAGCCCTGCTGGTTCAGGCCGGCAAGCTTGCACAAGGCTTTTCCGGGGTCAAATCCACCCGCGTCATCGACCGGGCGGCCACGGCCCGTCTGCTGGAGCCATGGCTCGGCACCGGGCTCAACATCGATGATTTGCCCGTTCCGCGGCTGGTCGTGGTTACGCTCGACGAGGCCTCCCCGCCGGATTTCGCCTTGCTGCGCAGCGAACTCGTAAAGAACATCCCGGGTGCCAGTTTCGACGATCACCGCACCTGGGTCGACCGGCTCGTGTCCATGGCCCGTTCCACCGTGCTGATCGGCATGACGGTGCTCGGGCTGGTCATCGCCGCCACGGTTCTCACGGTGATTTTTGCCACGCGCGGCGCCATGGCCGGTAATGGTCACATCATCGAAGTGCTGCATTTTATCGGCGCGGAACAGAAATTCGTCGCCCGGCAGTTCGAGCGGCACTTTTTCTGGACCGCCCTGAAAGGCGCATTATGCGGCGGCGCGCTGGCCATCCTGATCTTTCTGCTCATCGGCTGGTGGTCGTCCCGCAATCTGGCAACGCCGGAAGCCGATCAGGCCACAGCCCTGTTCGGCAATTTTTCCATCGGGTCAGGCGGCTATACCGGCGTCGTGCTGATCATTCTCGCAGTCAGTGTTTTGACCATGATTACAACACGAATGACAGTCATAGCGCATTTACGCCAGGTCGACGGGCGCGCAGGCGACAGTCACGATACCTGAGCGATTTCGATTCAATTTGACGACATAAAATTCATGGGAGGTTTGCCGGCAAGGCTTATACACTCCCGGTGGCACGACTCTCGAACAAGGCAACGCGTGATCAGAAAATGGACGGCACGGACGACAGCAGCAACCAACCGCCGGCAGGCGCCGAAGCCCGCCCGCGCGGACTTGCGTCTGCATTGCGCAAGCGTGTTGCCCGCCCGTTTTTCCTGCTCGGCGTTCTGGCGCTCGGCCTGTTCCTTGGCGGGTTCATTGTCTTCAGCGACCATGTCAGCACCATGCAGACGCCTGAACTGGTTGAACCGGCTGATGGCATCGTTGTCCTGACGGGCGGCTATTCGCGCATTGAAGGCGCGCTTGACCTGCTCAAGAACAAGCGTGGCAAGCGGCTTTTCATCAGCGGGGTCCATCCTTCGACCAAGCGCGGCGAGCTGCAGCGGGTAACGCGCGGCGATGCCACGCTGTTTGAATGCTGTGTCGACATCGACCGCTCGGCGCTCGACACCATCGGCAATGCCTCCGAAAGCATCAAGTGGGCCAAGGCCAACCATTACACGCGCATCATCGTCGTCACCAACAATTACCACATGCCCCGGACACTGGTGGAGCTGCGGCGCGCCTCGCAGGAGATCGAGTTCATCCCCTACCCCATCGTCAACAGTGATCTGCGCAATGGCGACTGGCTGGCCCGCGGTCAGGTGGTGCGCGTGCTTGTCGTCGAATATGTGAAATATCTCGGCGCTGTCATACGCTCAGCGCTGCCCGACAGCCTGTCGGCGGGGACACAAACCTTCGTTCGATGGATCAGGGGCGGCTGATTGGGAGTTCACGGCGCGGGCAAGTTGGTATAACGAAGGCCTGACCAACCGCCATGACCGGGACCCCGATGACGATCATCCGATCAATTGTCTTCAATATCGCCTTCTATCTCAACCTGATCATCCAGATGATCATCTTCACGCCCTATTACTTCCTCAGCTCCCGCAGGAATGCCTGGAGTGTGCCGAAGAACTGGGCAAGGTCCAACCATTGGTTGCAGAAGGTTCTGGCCGGCACGGATCACGTGATCGAGGGTATCGAGAACATACCCGATGGTCCCTACATCTGCGCGCCCAAACATCAATCCTTCTGGGATGCCTATGCCTTCCTGCCGCAGATCGCCGATCCCGTCTATATTCTCAAACGCGAGCTGATGTGGATTCCCCTGTTCGGCTGGTACATCCTCAAGATGAAGATGGTGCCGATCGACCGGGGCAAACGCTCGGTCGCCATGAAGACGGCGATCCGGGGGGCGCGGGACGCCGTTTCCCAGGGCCGCCAGCTGATGATCTATCCGGAAGGCACCCGCACCGCACCGGGTGCACCGCCCGCCTACAAATACGGCGTGGCGCATATCTATACCGAGCTTGGCGTGCCGGTCCTGCCGATCGCCCATGTCGCCGGTCTGTACTGGCCGCGCCGCAAGTTCCGCCGCTTTCCCGGCACGATCCGCTGCCGCATCCTGCCGCCGATCCAGCCGGGCCTCGACGCCGAGAGTTTCCTGAAAAAATTGCAGGAAGTGACGGAAGCCGCGTGTGATGAACTGCTGATCGAGGCGGCGCGCTCCGAAAACCCGCCGCCCCTGCCGCCGACGGCAGTGCAGCGGCTGAAGGAGCTCGGGGTAACGGTCTGAGATTTCCGGGGTCCGCAACACCCATGGTGCGTGGTTCGACAAGCTCACCATGAGGGAGGGTGAGGGTTGCAGAGAGCTGCATTCTGCAACGCTTGTGATTATAGCAATGCAGCTAAACCACCTCCCTCATGGTGAGCTTGTCGAACCACGCACGGCAGCTGCTGCAACTGGTAAAATTACAACCTGATCCCTAGCCGGAGTTGCGGTCGATGGCGGCGACCAGGGTTTCAAACCAGTGGTCGCGGATATTCATCTTGCGCATGTGCTCCAGCGTATTGTGCACGTAATCCTCGTTGCGGCCGGACTGGCCGACCGAGCCGCGCACCGTGGCGGCGGCCTGTTCAACCGTCAGCGCCCCCGCATACTGCACATGCCTGCGGTCGACCACATAGGTCAGCGCCTCGACCCTGCGGCCATCCCTCAGACGGACGGCCAACCGTTTTTCCAGATAGACATTGGTGACCAGTTCCCGCTCGCGCAGATAGGCGACGACCTCGTCTTCGAGCTCGCCGGGAACCCGGAAGGCCAGGCCGAGGCAGGAACCGCCATGATCGAGACCGAGCACAAGCCCCGGCCGTTCCGGCGTGCCGCGGTGCACGTAGGAATGCACGCACAGCGCCCGCCGGTAGCCGTGCAGGCGCGCATGCATGGTTTCAACATGTGCAAAGCCTGGCTTCCACATCAGAGAACCGTAGCCAAAGACCCAAAAATCGCCCATATCCGTCCTGATAGCTGTACTTCATTGCGAAGCTTCTTCCCTGACCGATAGCGAGACCCGGACCATGACGTCAAGCACTGCCGACAAACCCTACAATGCCGGACGGCGTATCCGCTTCCTGGCCGCAGGTATCGTCCTCGTCGGCCTGCTCTATACGGGCGGGTGGTACTACGTGGCCAACATGCTGGAAACACGGGTTGCCGCCAATATCGCCGGGCTGCAGGCCAAGGGCATCAACGCCGCCTGCGACAATGCGGCGGCCAGCGGCTATCCGTTCCGCCTCGGCCTCAACTGCTCCAAGGTGTCATGGGTCGACCAGGCGAAAAATGTTTCCGTCAGTGCCGGTGCCTTCCGCTCCGCCGCGCAGGTCTATGCACCCTTCCACATCGTCAGCGAGATCGACGGCCCGGCTGCCGTCAGCGCTCCCGGCATGCCACCGCTGGACCTGAACTGGGACAATTTGAAATCCAGCGTGCGGCTGGACAAGCCCATTCCGCAACGCCTGTCGGTGCAGGGCCGCAATATCGTCGTCACCCAGCACAACCCGTCGGGTGCCGGCACGCCGTTTGCCACCCTGAAGGACGGCCAGCTGCATTTCCGCGCCATGGAGCCGGTCATGGATATCGCCCTGTCCTTCAGCAGCCTGAAGGTTGCCGACAACACGGTCTACGACAAGCCGCTGCCCGAACTGACCGGCGCCGCCGATATCCAGATGGCAAACGGCTTTGCCCTGATCGGCAAGACGGAACGTGATCTGAGCATCCTGCGCGGACAGTCCGGCCTGTTGCGCAGCGTGGACCTGGCCCTGCCCGACGGCAGCGGCATCGCCATATCCGGGCCCTTCTCCGTGGCGGACGACGGACGCATCAGCGGCGACTTCAAGATCACCCTGCGCAACCCGGAAAGCGTTGCCAATACGGCAAAGAGCATCTTCCCCGGTCAGGACAAGATCATTTCATCCGTGCTGCAGGCCATGGCCTTCGTGCCGAAGGATGCCAGCGGCGCGCCGACACTTCCCGTCTCGGTCAAGAACGGCAAGATGTCGGTCGGCTTCATCAGCATCGGCCGCCTGCCCTCGCTGTGAGGGCAAGTATAGCCAGTACAGTGCGGTCAGGCGCTCTTGGCACCCGCCTTCTGGCGTCCGAAATCGGGGGCGTCCACTTCCTGACCCGCATCGATGATGCCGCGCCGGACGGCACGGGTGCGGGTGAAGAGATCGAACAGCGCATCGCCATCGCCCCAGCGGATTGACCGCTGCAGCGAGGCGAGATCCTCGGAAAACCGCGCCAGCATTTCAAGGATCGCATCCTTGTTGTGCAGGCACACGTCACGCCACATGGTCGGATCCGACGCGGCAAGACGGGTGAAATCGCGAAAACCGGAGGCGGAGTATTTGATCACTTCCGAATTGGTCACTTCTTCCAGGTCGCTCGCCGTGCCGACGATGTTGTAGGCGATGATGTGCGGCAGGTGCGAGACGATGGCCAGCACCCGGTCATGATGCACCGGGTCCATCGTATCGAGCCGCGAGCCGCAGGCTTCCCAGAATTTTGTCAGCCGGTCGAGGGCAACCGGATCGGTGCCTTCCAGCGGCGTCAGGATGCACCAGCGGTTGGCAAAGAGCTCGGCGAACCCCGCATCGGGCCCGGAATATTCCGTACCGGCGAGCGGATGGCCGGGGATGAAATGCACATGGGCCGGCAGTTCCGGCTGCATCTGCGCGATGACCGATCCCTTGGTCGAGCCGACATCGGTGACGATGGCGCCGGCCTTCAGCGATCCGGCAATGTGCCGGGCAACATCGCCGGACGAGCCGACGGGCACGGAAATGATGACCAGATCGGCGTTTTTGACCGCTTGCGCACTGTCGAGGACATAGCTGTCGCCCAGACCCAGCGCTTCGGCGCGCTGCAGCGTGCTTTCGCTGCGGGTCGAGATGACGATGTGATCTGCCAGGCCCTCGCGTTTGATGACGCGCGCCAGCGACGAACCGATCAGGCCAATGCCGATCAGCGCAATGGTTTCGAAATGGATTTTGGACATTGTTTACTTCAAGAATTCGGAGAGTGCAGCGACTACGCCGCGATTGGCTTCCTCGGATCCAATGGTAAGGCGCAACGCGTTGGGGAATCCGTAGCCCGCAACACGGCGCAAAATATAGCCCCTGCTGGTCAGATAGGCGTCTGCCTTGTCGGCCGATTTCGCCGCATCATCCGGGAAATGCACGAGCAGGAAATTGCCGACCGACGGCGTGACGCGCAGGCCCAGCCCCGACAGCTGTTCGGTCAGCCATGGCAGCCATGTATCGTTGAAGGCGACAGCCTTGTCGACATGCGCACGGTCGCGGACAGCGGCAGCACCGGCCGCAATGGCGGCGGAATTCAGGTTGAACGGCCCGCGGATGCGGTTGACCGCGTCGATGACATGCGCCGGCGCGAACATCCAGCCGATCCGCAGGGCGGCAAGGCCATGGATTTTCGAGAAGGTACGGGTCATCACGACGTTCTCGAACGACGAGACGAGCTCGATACCCGCTTCGTAATCGTTGCGGCGCACATATTCCGCATAGGCCGCATCGAGAACAAGCAGGACGTTCTTCGGCAGACCCGCATGCAGGCGGCGCACTTCCTCGAAGGGAATGTAGGTGCCGGTCGGATTGTTCGGGTTGGCCAGGAACACGATCTTGGTCTGCGGCGTGACAACGGCGAGAATGGCATCGACGTGCGCCTGCTCATTCTTTTCCCTGGCCACGACAGGCGTCGCACCGGCTGCCATGATGTAGATCTTGTACACCATGAAACCGTGCTCGGTGTAAACAGCCTCATCGCCGGGCGAGAGGTAAGTCTGGCACAACAGGCCGAGCAGTTCATCTGAGCCGTTGCCGCACAGCAGGTTGTCGGCATTCAGCCCATGCACGTCGGCAATCGCCTGCTTGAGCTGGGTGGCCTGGCCGTCGGGATAGATTTCGAGGCGCGCGGATGCGGCGTGATAGGCCTCGGTCGCGTGCTTGCTCGCGCCCAGAGGGGTTTCATTCGAAGAGAGCTTGTAGACCTTGGCAACGCCGGGGGCCGATTCCTTGCCGGGGACGTAGGCGGCAATGTCGAGAACACCGGGTTTGGGTGTGGGGCGCGTGTCTTTCAATGTCGTTGTCATGATTCACAAGATCCGTAACATCGTTGAAATCGATGGTCATCGCAGGCAATGGCTCAAGCCACGGGGCATAGCCGCCAACAGGCGCGATGTCGAGCCAAACTTGCGGCGCCAAGTCCGGAAAATCAAAGAAACCATTGACTTTGCCGGTTGCGCGACCATAGCTACCGCCCACAAAGCTAAAATCGCGCGAAAATGACGAAATTCAGCAGCCCGTCCGCCAGTCCCGATCAGAGAAGCCAGGAAGCGACAAATCCCCACAGCCCCGTGGTGGAGTTTGGCGCCGACAAGCCGTTGCATCTCGACAGCGGCGTCGTGCTTTCCCCGTTCCGCATCGCCTATCAGAGCTACGGCACGCTCAATGCCGACAAGTCCAACGCCATCCTGATCTGCCATGCGCTGACCGGCGACCAGCACGTTGCCAACGTCCATCCCGTGACCGGCAAGAACGGCTGGTGGGAAACCCTCGTTGGCCCGGGCAAGCCCATCGATACGGACCGCTTCTTCGTTCTGTGCTCCAATGTGCTCGGCGGCTGCCTCGGTTCGACCGGCCCGGCTTCGATCAATCCCGAAACCGGCAAACCCTACGCGCTCGACCTGTCGATCATCACCATCGCCGACATGGTGCGGGCGCAGGCCATGCTGGTCGATCATTTCGGCATCAAACAGCTTTTTGCCGTGGTCGGCGGCTCCATGGGCGGCATGCAGGTTCTGGAATGGGCATCGAGCCATTCCGACCGGGTTTTTGCCGCCGTCGCCATTGCCACGGGCGCGCGCCACTCCTCGCAGAACATCGCCTTCCATGAAGTGGGCCGTCAGGCCGTCATGGCGGACCCGGAGTGGCGGGAAGGTCGTTATCTGGAAGAAGGTACCATTCCGCGCAAGGGCCTGTCCGTGGCCCGCATGGCGGCGCATATCACCTATCTCTCGGAAACCGCCCTGCACCGCAAATTCGGACGCAACCTGCAGGACCGGCAGAACGTGACCTTCGGCTTCGACGCGGATTTCCAGATCGAAAGCTACCTGCGCCATCAGGGCATGTCGTTCGTCGAGCGCTTCGACCCCAACTCCTATCTCTACATGACCCGCGCCATGGATTATTTCGATCTGGCGGCGGAGCATGAGGGGCGGCTGGCCGATGCCTTCGCCGGATCGAAGACACGGTTCTGCATCGTCTCCTTCACCAGCGACTGGCTGTTTCCAACCAGTGAAAGCCGCACCGTTGCCCATGCGCTGAATGCCGCCGGCGCTTCCGTCTCCTTCGTCGAGATCGAAACGGACCGCGGCCATGACGCCTTCCTGCTCGACGAGCCGGAAATGTTCTCGGCCATCAACGGTTTCATCCGCTCCGCCGCGCGTGCCAGGGGGCTCCTGCAGCCATGAGCGTGAACACCACTTCGCGCGTCGACTTCGACGTCATCGCCTCGCTGGTCAACCCCGGTGCGCGGGTGCTCGACGTCGGCTGCGGCGACGGCGAACTGCTGGAACTCCTGCAGAACACCAAGAATGTCGACGGACGCGGCGTCGAGCTGTCGCAGAAGGGCGTCAACGAATCCGTGGCGCGCGGTCTCTCGGTCATCCAGGGCGATGCGGACAGCGACCTGAAATACTATCCCGATGCGGGTTTTGACTATGTGATCCTGTCGCAGACATTGCAGGCGACGCGCAACCCGAAGAATGTCCTGACCGAACTGCTGCGCATCGGCGAGAAGGCCATCGTCTCCTTCCCGAATTTCGGCCATTGGCGCATGCGCGCCTCGCTGCTCGTCAACGGCCGCATGCCGGTGACGGAAGAGCTGCCCTACAGCTGGTACGATACGCCCAACATCCATTTCTGCACCATCAACGACTTCGTCGACATGACCAGGGAAATCGGCGCGCAGGTGGAAACGGCAGTGGCGCTCAATGCCTTCGGCCAGAGAATCGGCTTCAACATGCCCTGGGGTTTCTGGAACCTCTTCGGCCAGCAGGCGGTGTTCCTGCTGCGGCGCTGAACCCTCTCATTGCAGATGGTTAGACAGTGCGTGGTTCGACAAGCTCACCATGAGGGAGGGAGTGGATTGCAGGGAGTCATATTCTGCGACATATCCGACTGGCTTCGTCATCAACAACGTCCCTCATGGTGAGCTTGTCGAACCACGCACCAATCCGCCGGCGGCTCAATTCTCGTCCGGGCCGTCCCGCCGCATGGCCGTGCCTTGCGGCGAGAGCACCGGCACGAAGACACGCCGCGATGACCGCTGGGCAACCGGCAGGCCCTGATAGATGCGCTTTTGCGCCTCCACGATGAGCACGCCGGAGAAAACCGGCCAGAAACGCCGTCCCACGCGCTCGAACAGGCTGGACGGGCGCATGATCCAGCGCCGCGACGATGGCGGGAAGAACAGCGCTTCGGCCCACGGACCTGGCGTGAAATTGGTTTCCCGCAGAAGGCGGATCAACTGCCCCCGGCTGTAGGGCCGTCCGCTGCCGAAGGGTGTGTGCTCGAAGCGGGCCCACAGGCCGCGCCGGTTGGGAACGACGATGACGAGCCGCCCGTTCGGGGCCAACGCCCGCCACATTTCCTTGAGCGTCTCGCGCGGGTCTTCCGCATGTTCCAGCGCATGCACCATCAAAATACGGTCCACCGCCGAATCCGGCAGCGGCAGGTCTTCCTCGAACACCAGCGCTGTCGACGACGCTTCCGCCGGCGGCCAGCTCGCCGCGCCCTGCCCGGCAGGCATGAAGGCGAATGTCCGCTCCGTATCGCCGCGAAACCGGTCGAGATAGGGCACGACATAGCCAAGACCGACAAGCCGTTCGCCCGGCAGTTTCGGCCAGATCGGCGCGAGGGCCATGGTAATCGCCCGCTCGGTCAGGTGGCCGAGGGTGGAAGCATAGAAGGCGCGGAGGTCGATGATATCGAGATGCATACATTCAACCTAACACGGCAAATCATAACATCAAGAAAATGGCTTGGAGACGGGTTGCGCCCGCCGGACAGCTGGCTATCCTGATCGCAACGCACAAACCGGACAGGCCCCATGTCAAATCTGCAGATAGAACAGTTCACCGCGCTCAGCGACAATTTCGGCGTGCTGATCCACGACCCCGATGCCAATCTCACCGCTTCCATCGATGCCCCGGAGGAAAAGCCCGTGCTCGACGCGCTCAAGCGCCGCGGCTGGACGCTGACCCATATCTTCTCGACCCATCACCACAATGATCATGTCGGCGCCAACCTTGCGCTGAAAAAGCGGTTCAAGCTCGAAATCCTCGGCCCGGACGCGGAAAAGGCCAATATACCCGGCATCGACCGCACGCTGAAACATGGCGACCGCTTCCGCTTCGGCAATTTCGACGTGTTCGTCATTTCCACGCCCGGCCATACCGCCGGCGAGATTTCCTATCATATCCCCGAAGCCAAGGTTGTTTTCACCGGCGACACGCTGTTCTCGCTCGGATGCGGGCGCCTGTTCGAGGGAACCCCGGCAACCATGTTCCGGTCGCTCAACCATCTCATCAAGCTGCCGGTCGACACGCAGATCTATTGCGGGCACGAATATACCGAAAGCAATGCGCGGTTTGCCCTGTCGATCGATCCGGACAATTCGGCGCTAAAGGAACGCGCCAGGGAAATCTTTGCCCTGCGCGAGGCCGGCCTGCCGACATTGCCCACCACTTTGCTGCGCGAAATGGCAACCAACCCGTTCCTGCGCTGGCATGACCCGGCGATCCGCCGCAACCTGAAGCTGGAGAACGCCAGCGACGAGGCCGTTTTCACCGAAATCCGCAAGCGCAAGGACAATTTCTGATGACGTTGACCGCTGAACAGATCCGCGCCGCGCTGGGGCTGCAGCCGCACCCCGAGGGCGGCGCCTATATCCAGATGTTTCGCGACAACCAGAACGGCTGGCCGGTGGGCGGGCGCGGCCATTCCACCGCCATCTATTTCCTGCTCGAGAAGGGCGAGGTTTCCGCCTGGCACCGGGTGAAAGACGCGGCCGAGGTCTGGCACTGGTATGGCGGGGCACCGCTGCAACTGACCATTGCAACCGAAGGCGCGCCGCATGAGGTCCACCGGCTCGGCATGGATATCATGGCAGGCGAGCGGCCGCAGGGCATTGTCCCCGCCGGACACTGGCAGACAGCCAAATCGCTTGGCGACTGGACGCTGGTTGGCTGCACGGTTGCACCGGGCTTCGACTTCGCCCAGTTCGAGCTGGCCGAGCCGGGTTGGGAGCCCTAGGGTCAGGACCTAAACCCGTTTCCGGAAAATCATCTCCTTGGCGGCCAGCACGGCGCCAAGGGTGATCAGCAGGCAGGCGAGCAGGACGCGCACCGTTGGTTCGGCTGCCCCCGCCGCGATCAGGACAAGTGTCGACAGCAGCGGCGCCGCATAGCTCGATGCACCCAGCACCTGGATATTGCCGCGCTTGACACCGAAATCCCAGGCATAGAAGGCTGCGCCCACCGGGAAAAGCCCGAGCCCCAGCACGGCCAGCCACTGCATCAGCGATTCGGGCCAGACGGTCTGCTCCAGCGCCAGATGCGAAATCAGCGACAGAGCCGATGTCGCGACGCAAAAGCCGGTCACCGCATCGGTCGGCACGCTGGCAAAACGCCGCGACAGCAGCGAATAGGCGGACCAGGTCAGGGCGCAAAGCCCGGCCATGGCGTAACCGAAGGCATATTGCGCCTCGAAGCCGACACTGCCGCCCTTGGTGACGATCAGCACCGTGCCGGCCAGTCCCAAAAGGGTTCCCAGCACATGGAACCAGCGCAGGCGCTCGCCCGGCATCAGCGCCGAGCCGACCACGATGAACAGCGGCCAGAGATAGGCGATGAGACTGGCATCAACCGCCGGCGCGTTGCGCAGGGCGGTGAAATACAGGAAGTGATAGCCGAACAGGCCGACAACGCCGAGAAGCCAGACCTTTGCCGGCTGGCGCAGGTGCTGTGCCGCGCCCGGCCGCCAGAGCCAGGACAGCAGACCAAGACAGGCGCCGATGGCGAAGGTCATGGCCGTCAGCTGAAACGGCGGCACCTTGCCGGAGACATCGGTAAACAGCGCGAGCATCGCCCACATGATAACCGCAAGAAACCCGACAGATGTAGCCACGCGCCGCCCCCATTTAAAAAGAGCGGCGCCCCTGCCGCTTCTATTGCATCTTTTCAAAACGGGTCGCGTAAACCGTCACCGTTCCAATCTGCGTGCCGATCTTCGCCTGCACCGGCGAATAGATACCGGAGTTGCCGAGGGATGCAAAGGTGAGACTGATCTTGCTTTTGTTTTTCAGATATTCGATCGCATCGCGCCCCGCCTGGTAGCCGCCGACCGGAATGAACTTGACCGAGCAGGTGACCGTATCGCCCTTGAAACCCTTGGTGGAGAACGGCTGCGGGCTCCCGGATGGCGAGAGCTGGAGATCCACCCGCGTCTGTCCGTCATAGAGATGCAGGGTCTGGGTGCAGACCTGGCCGATGCTGTCCGCAGCAACCATGACGCCGGAGATCGGATCGGTCACGCCCTGCAGCGCCGCGGGCTCAAGCTCCACCCATTTGTCCTTCTTCCTGACCGGCGGGACATTGGTGGTTTCCGTCACATTGCCATTGGCGAAGGCAATCGACGTGCTCTTGTCCTTCTTGCCGTGCCGGTACTTGACCAGATAGGAGTTCGGCAGCGGGCCGGTTTTGCCAAACTGGCCTTTGACATCGATATTGCCCTTGGTGTCGTCGAAGACGGTCACGAGGCCCGAGCTTCTCAGGCCACCCGATACCGTATAGGCGCCGCCCGAGACACTGGTTGAGAAATTTGCCTTGGCAATCGTCAGGCCGAGCAGTGAAACCCGGTAATCGGATTTGTAGACTTCCTCGGCGCGCGCCGGGAGCGCCCCCGCAACGAGCAGTATCCCTGCGGCAATCGCAGCATATCCGCAGCCGGGCCGCCGAATGAGACCAGTCATGTCCCGCTCCTTCAAATTGCATCACGCACGTGTGAATTGCCTGTGGTGAGACCGTACAAAGCAGGCAAAGTTGTGTTAAACATTGCGACAAGTCCGTTAAATACACAAAACCGGAGCAGAAGCACACTTGACGCGCGCGGCTCATATCACTATAGAAACGCGACTTCCCAATAGGCCGCCTGTCCGATATGCGCGCCGCTGCACGGCGACGTGTGATGGTAACAAGAACATTCGGGCTATAGGTAATGAATTTTGAAGGTGAGACCCAATGTCCCGCACATGTGAATTGACCGCTAAATCGGTACAGTACGGCAACAATGTGAGCCACGCGAACAACAGAACGCGCCGCCGCTTCCTGCCGAACCTTTGCCACGTTACGCTGATCTCCGAAGCTCTCGGTCAGAGCTTCCGTCTGCGTGTTTCGGCCCATGCCCTGCGCACCGTTGAACATCGCGGTGGTCTGGATGCATTCTTGAACAAGGCTGACGAGAAGGAGCTGTCACAGCGTGCCCGCCTCCTGAAGCGCCAGATTGCCAAGAAGTCGGCTGAAGCGCCTGTTGCTGCCTGATCGGCCAACACGGCTCTGACATCCTAATCGCTTGAGGCCAGCGCATGCTGGCCTTATTGTTGCTGGTTCCATTACCCAGGATAAAAAAATGCCGCTTTCGCGCGCCTATTCCCTGTCGGATTTCATTTTCCCCGTCCTCGCCATGTGCCTGGTCGTGGCTGCCTCCAATATTCTGGTGCAGTACCCGTTCAATCATCTTGGATTGAGCGAAATCCTGACCTACGGCGCCTTTACCTATCCCGTTGCCTTCCTCGTCAATGACCTGTCGAATCGCCGTTTCGGACCGCAATTCGCCCGCAAGGTCGTCTATGCCGGTTTCGTCATCGCGGTGATTCTGTCGGTCTGGCTGGCAACGCCGCGCATCGCCATCGCCTCGGGCTCGGCGTTTCTCTGCGCCCAGCTGCTGGATGTCACCGTTTTCAGCAAGCTGCGCCAGCTGACCTGGTGGAAAGCGCCGTTCGCGTCCGCCGTGTTCGGTTCGCTGCTCGATACGCTGCTGTTTTTCTCCATCGCCTTTGCCGCCCAGTTCGCCTGGATCGACCTGGCGACGGGACGCGCCGACTCATCGCTCGCCATGCTGGTGCCTTTCCTCGGCAAGGATATCCCGCTGTGGATGTCGCTCGGCTTCGGCGACATGTTGGTAAAGATTGTCATGGCCGTGGTGATGCTGGTGCCCTACGGCGCCATTCTTGCCGTCTTCGCGCCTGCGATCTATTCGGCCAACCGGGACTCCAGATAAAGATTTCTCTGCGGGATCGAACGGCCGCCGCGACGACCGCAGGCGGCAGAATCGGAAGAAGAATGAACCGTATGCGCCGACCAAGCAGCGTCATACGGTTCATCTCAATGTTTGCGGGCGGCAGATTTGCCCGCGGCGCGGCGCTGTTCCTGCTCTTCAAACAGCGATGCCAACTGCTCGGTCATCGCGCCCGCCAGCTCTTCCGCATCGACGATGGTCACCGCGCGCCGGTAATAGCGTGTCACGTCATGGCCGATGCCGATGGCGATCAGTTCCACCGGCGAGCGCGTCTCGATCTCCTCGATCACGGCGCGCAGGTGCCGTTCGAGATAATTGCCGGGGTTGACCGACAGGGTGGAATCGTCGACCGGCGCACCGTCGGAAATCATCATCAGGATCTTGCGCTGCTCCGGCCGGCCCAGCAGACGCTGATGTGCCCAGATCAGGGCTTCGCCATCGATGTTTTCCTTCAGCAGCCCTTCGCGCATCATCAGCCCGAGATTGCGCCTGGAACGGCGCCACGGGGCATCGGCGCGCTTGTAGACGATATGGCGCAGATCGTTGAGACGGCCGGGATTGGCAGGCTTGCCGCGCTCCAGCCAGGCCTCGCGCGCCTGCCCGCCCTTCCATGCCTTGGTGGTGAAGCCGAGAATCTCGACTTTCACACCGCAGCGCTCGAGCGTGCGCGCCAGAATGTCGGCGCAGGTCGCCGCGACCGTAATAGGACGGCCGCGCATGGAACCGGAATTGTCGATCAGCAGGGTGACGATCGTATCGCGGAAATCCGTATCGCGTTCCTGCTTGTAGGACAGGGGCTGCGTCGGATCGATGACCACGCGCACGAGACGCGCCGAATCGAGATAGCCCTCCTCCAGATCGAAATCCCAGGAACGGTTCTGCTGCGCCATCAGGCGCCGCTGCAGGCGGTTGGCGAGACGACCCACGACACCGGAAAGATTGGCGAGCTGCTTGTCGAGGAAAGCCCGGAGGCGCTCCAGCTCCGCATCGTCGCACAGTTCTTCCGCATCGGTGGTTTCGTCGAATTCCTGGGTGAAGACCTTGTAGCCGCTTTCGCTGCCGAGATTGGAAAACGGCTGGTTCGGACGGCGTGCCTCGCCGGGCATTTCCGCATCCGTATCCGCATCGTCGTCAATCTCGTCGGAGGAAGCATCAGCGGCCTCGGTCTCGCCCGACTGGCTGTCGTCGCTGGAGCTTTCCGAATCATCGTCCTCGGATGCGTCACTGCCCTGGTCTTCGTCGGAACCGCCCTCGTTGTTCTCTTCGGGCTCCGGTGTGTCTTCGTTGTTTTCCTGGTCCTCGTCCTGCTCGCTTTCCTGCGACAGCTCTTCGGCCATCTCCATGGAGGCCAGCATTTCGCGGACGACGCGGGCGAAGGCGTTCTGGTCGTTGATCTTGTCGCCGAGATGCTCGAGGTCGGCCGCCGCCTTTTCCTCGATCCAGTCACGCCAGAGGTCGACGACATTGCCGGCGGACTCGGGCGCCTTGCGGCCCGTCAGCTTCTCGCGCACCACAAGCGCAATCGCTTCTTCCAGCGGCGCTTCGGCCTTGTCGGTGATGGCCGGAAAATTGGCGCGGGAATATTTGTCCGACAGCATCGAACTGAGATTCTCGGCCATGCCGTCCATGCGCAGGGCACCGATTGCCTCGACGCGCGCCTGTTCGACCGCATCGAAAATGGCACGCGCCTGCTTGCCTTCCGGCGCCAGCGTCGCATGAATGCGGTCGTTGTGGCATGCCTTGCGCAACGCCATGGAATCGCCGATGCCGCGGGTAACCGCGATATCGTTCGCCGTCGGACGCTTGGGCAGGTCGGGCAGACGCGCCCGATGCCCCGTCAGGGCCGGGCGATCATTGCCAAACCCGACTTCCATTTCATGATCACCGGCAATGGCCCGCATGCAGGCCGTAACCGCGCGCTTGAAGGGCTCGGAATCAACCGGGCCTTTCGGATTTGTGCGTGAATTGTCTCCCGGGCCCGCCATGCTCTGATGACGCTCAGCCTATGACCACATTGGCCGTCGACTCCGGCAGTTCCTTGCCGAACGCACGCTGATAGAACTCGGCAACGATCGGACGTTCCAGTTCATCGCACTTGTTGAGGAAGGTCAGGCGGAAGGCGAAGCCGACATCCTTGAAGATATCGGCATTTTCAGCCCAGGTGATGACCGTACGCGGGCTCATCACCGTGGAGAGATCGCCATTGATGAAGGCGGCACGGGTCATGTCGGCAACGCGGACCATCTTCGAGACGATCTCCTTGCCTTCCTTGTTCTGGTAGTGCTTGGCCTTGGCCAGAACGATGGCGGCTTCGTTGTCATGCGGCAGGTAGTTGAGCGTCGTCACGATGGACCAGCGGTCCATCTGCGCCTGGTTGATCTGCTGTGTGCCGTGGTAGAGGCCAGTTGTATCGCCGAGACCGACGGTGTTGGCTGTCGCGAACAGGCGGAAGGCCGGATGCGGACGGATCACGCGGCTCTGGTCGAGCAGGGTCAGGCGGCCGGACGATTCCAGCACGCGCTGGATCACGAACATCACGTCCGGACGGCCGGCATCATACTCGTCGAACACCAGCGCCACATTGTGCTGATAGGCCCATGGCAGGATACCGTCGCGGAATTCGGTGATCTGCATGCCGTCCTTGACGACGATGGCATCTTTGCCGACGAGATCGATACGGCTGACATGGCTGTCGAGATTGACGCGCACGCACGGCCAGTTGAGGCGGGCGGCGACCTGTTCGATGTGGGTCGACTTGCCTGTTCCGTGGTAGCCGGACACCATGACGCGCCGGTTGAAGGCAAACCCGGCCAGAATGGCCAGCGTGGTCTGCTTGTCGAACAGATAATCCGGATCGGTCTCCGGCACGTAAGCATCGCCTGCCTTGTAGGCAGGGACCATCATGTCGGTATCAAATCCGAAAAGCTTTGCGGCAGAAACCGTAGTATCCGGCAAATTCGCAATATCGCGATCAACCTTATTCATCATGCCTCCAGCGCGACTGCACGCGCAGACGCAATAAGATAGTCACACCCATGAAGCCTCGACGGGAGGCTTCGAATTCAGCCAAACATGGTCCTTAGCAAAAACCAGCCTGTTTGAGCAATTGATAAGCCTGGATAACGTCGCGGAAACGATCCTCGGAAGCCCGATCACCGCCGTTTGCATCGGGATGATGGCGCTTCACCAGTTCTTTATAGCGCGACTTGATGTCTTCGCCAGTGGCTTTTACATCAAGACCGAGAGTATCCAGCGCTTTTGCCTCCAAAGGCTTGGCCTTGCGCAGGCGCGCACTCGGCCGTGCATCACCGAACACGCTGTTCGGATCACGGAAACGGTTCTGATAGGCGGCCCGGCCCGAGCGCAGCTTGGAAAAGTCCGGCGACGTCTTGGCACCGCCGGACGCTGCAGCCGCCGCGCTGGCGCCAGCGCCGCTGCCCGGCAGGCCCGCGACGGTCCAGGTCGGCCGGTCGCCGGTCAGGGCTTCCTTTTGATAACGCGCGACTTCCGCGTCGGAGAGACCGGAAAAATAGTTGTAGCCTTTGTTGTATTCACGGACATGATCGATGCAGAAATGAAAGAACTCGCCTTCCTTCATGCGCCCAACCGGTGCACGGTGCGGACCCGGCTTGTCGCAGCCATCCCACTGGCACACGGGAATGCGCGATTTCTCCTCTTCCACCTTTTTCGGGCGGATGCGGATGCTGTCAAAATATTTCGAATTTGAGGTCATTGCGTACGATTATCAACGGATTGGTTTACAAGACAAGAATTGACAATTGCCCATGGATCAACCTAACGCCTGAAATGGCGGTAAATTTGTGATCATGTACGGGTTTGCCAAATGAAACTACCATATGGGCGCAGGAGAACGAAATGTCCACTCAGTCAGCGATCGAAAACAAACTGACGCAGGCTTTTCATCCTGTTTCATTGACCGTTATCAACGAGAGCCACCTTCATGCCGGCCACCATCATGAAGACAGCGGGCATCATGCCACATTCGACGGTTCGGGTGAAACGCATTTTCGCGTGCGCATTGTCGCAGAAGCTTTTGCGGGCCTGTCACGCGTCGCGCGGCACAGGGCGATCAACGAGGTGCTGAAGGACGAATTGGCCGGCAACCTCCACGCGCTCGCACTGGAACCGGCGGCTCCCGGCGAAGCGACACGCCGCTAGAGGCTTTCCTGCCTAAACATCCCCGCTTTGCATCAGTTGCCGTTGCAGGCGGGCGATCATCTGCGCCTGCAACTCGCTCTCCCCGCCATAGGCGGCGGCAGTCTGCCGCAGCATGCCGATCAGCTGAAAACGCTCGTCCACGCTCAGGCGCACCCGCAGCATCGGCACCATATCGTCAGCCATCGAGGGGAACGAACCCCGGCGCCTGGTATAGCGCCAGGCTTTGCGAAACATCGCATCCGGATCGCCGATCCCCAGCGGACCGGCCAACAGCGCGATGATCTGCCGTCTTTCAGCATGGGTCAGCGGCGCACCGGTGCGCACGAGCTGGATCATCAGCACGGTTGCCGCCAGCCGCGGATCACGAATCCGGCTATGGCGTGAGCCAACGAGACGGTCGAATGCCCGCTTGCTCCTGTTTCTCAGACGAGGCGTATTTCTGTCCAGATCCCGAATGGAACGAGCGGCCCATTGCAGCCGGAACATCCAGTAAAAAATCGCGGCAATTCCACTTAAAATGGCAATAACAATATGCATGCAGCCCCTAGCTTATGCGCAGGAAAGCGTCTGAAAAAACAATATCTTAAAATAATCGAACCAGTGGCGGCAGCTTAACTGGTTTTGCCCTTTTCGTCATCCTCCAAAGGTCGAATACGAAGCCGGGTAATGCGGTTTTTTTCCCGCTTCAGCACGGTGAAGCGCTTGCCGTGGAAGGTGAATGCCTGTTTTTCCGTGGGGATGCTCTGGGTTTCGTGGATGACGAGACCGGCAATGGTCGTGGCCTCCGCATCCGGCAGGTTCCAGTCGAGCGCCCGGTTGAGGTCGCGGATCGGAACCGAGCCATCAACCAACACCGAACCATCCGGCTGGGGGCGGCAGCCCTGAACGTCGATGTCATGCTCGTCGGCGATATCGCCGACAATCTCCTCGAGAATGTCTTCGAGCGTGATCAGGCCCTGCACGTCGCCATATTCATCCACAACGATGGCGATATGCGCCTTGCGGCGCAGGAAGGCATTGAGCTGGTCCTGCAGGGTTGTCGTATCGGGCACGAACCAGGGCTTGGTCGCCACCTTCATGATGTTGATCTTGGAGAAATCCCGGTTGGAATCGCGGATGGCGCGCACCAGGTCCTTGGCATGCACGACACCGACAATATTGTCGTTGTCGCCGCGCCAGACCGGAATGCGGGTATGGTGGCTCGCCAGAATCTGGCCGATGATCTCCTCGATCGGATCATCGGCATTGATCGAATCCATATCCGTCCTGTGGATCATGACGTCATAGACTTCGAGCTCGCGCAGATCGAGCAGACCGCCGATCTGGTCGCGGTCGCGCTTCACTACCGAACCCTCCCGGTGCAGGAGATCGACGGCGCCGCGCAGTTCCTCCTGCGCCGACAGCATCGATTTCACCGAACCGAGATCGATGCCGAACAGGCCGAGGATACGGCGCACGATCCAGTTGATGAGGTCCGACAGCGGGCCGAAGATGAACACGGCAACCTGTGCGAACCGCACCAGCGCCAGCGCATTGCGGTCGGGGCTGGAGATCGCCCAGGATTTCGGCAGCACCTCGGCGAAGATCACCAGAAGCACGGTCATGATCGCGGTGGCATAGGCAACGCCCGCCTGTCCGAACAGGTTGAGCAGCATGCTCGTGGTTAGGGATGACGCAAGAATATTGATGAGATTGTTGCCGATCAGCATGACACCGATCAGCCGGTCGCGCTTTTCGATGAGACCTTCGACAACCGTTGCACGGTCATCGCCGCGCTTCGAGAGCCGGTGCATCCGGGCGCGCGACACGGCGGTCAGCGCGGTTTCGGATCCTGAAAAAAGACCAGACATCAGGATCAGAAGGAAAATGATTCCGCAAAAGATCCAGAGTTCCAGGTTCATTTTGGGTGTTTCTCCTGCAAAAAGCTGAGAACGGCGGATGGCGGTACATCCCGGGCGATGAAGGACTGGCCGATACCGCGGGTGAGAATGAAGGTCAGCGTGCCTCGCGTCACCTTCTTATCCTGGGCAATATACTCCATCAGCCTCTCCGCTGGCGGCAAGGCACCGGGAATGTCGCCGATGGAAACCGGCAGCCCGACCTGCCGCAAATGCGCTTCGACCCGCCGGGCATCGTCGGCGCTCGCCAGATTCATCTTAACCGAAAACTGGTGCGCGAGGACCATGCCGATGGCAACGCCTTCGCCATGCACGAGACGGGCGGAATCGTATTGCGTGGCTGTCTCCAGCGCGTGGCCGAATGTGTGGCCGAGATTGAGCAGCGCCCGGTCGCCGGTTTCGCGCTCGTCGCGTGCCACGACATCGGCCTTTGACTGGCAGGACACGGCGATGGCATGGGTCCGCTCCGGCCCGCCGGCAAAAATGCCCTGCCAGTTCGTCTCCAGCCATGCGAAGAAATCCGGCCGGTCGATCAGCCCGTATTTGGCGACTTCCGCATAGCCGGCGCGAAATTCGCGCGGGCTCAACGTGTCGAGCACATCCGTGTCGGCCAGCACCAGTTGCGGCTGGTAGAACGCACCGACGAGGTTCTTGCCATGCGCGGTGTTGATACCGGTCTTGCCGCCAACGGATGAATCCACCTGGGCCAGCAGCGAAGTCGGTATCTGCACGAAGCCCATGCCGCGCCGGGCGATGCTCGCGGCAAAGCCGGCGAGATCGCCGATCACGCCGCCGCCGAAGGCGATGACGATATCGCCCCGCTCCAGCCGGGCGGCCAGGATGGCGTTGGTGACGGTTTCGAGCGTGGCAAAACCTTTCGACTTTTCACCGGGCGCGACAAGAACCGGCGTCGATTCGATGCCGGCGGCCTTCAGGCTGTCCACCAGGCGCTGCAGATGCAGCGCGGCAACGTTCTCGTCCGTGACGATGGCCACCCGCCCTGCGCCGGTGCGCCCGGCAATCTCCTGCCCGGCACGCTCGATCAGGCCAGCGCCGATGAGAATGTCGTAGGAACGGTCTCCAAGTTTGACCGGAACTGTCGTCAGGGCGCTCATCGCGGGGATTCCTTGTTGTCCAGATGCTGCGATACCGCCTGCATCGCTTCAAGCGCGATGATTTCTTTCTTTTCCTCGCGTGAGAGAATGGTCAGATCCGCCTGCGCGTAGACCGGATAGCGCTCGCTCATCAGCCGTTCCATGACGGCGCGCGGATTGTCGCTTTTCAGGAGCGGCCGGTTCTGCTTGCGCACCACGCGGTTCATCAGCACGTCGAGTTCCGCATTCAGCCAGATCGATATGCCTTCGGATGCGATGGCACCGCGCGTCTGCTCGTTCATATAGGCGCCGCCGCCGGTCGCCAGAACGATGGGGCCGTCTTCGAGCATGCGCGCGATAACCCGGCGCTCCAGATCGCGGAATTCCGCTTCGCCATAGGCCTCGAACAGTTCGGGAATGGTCATGGTCGAGACTTTTTCAATCTCATTGTCGGCGTCAAAAAACGGCAGTTCGACCAGCGAAGCCAGTTTTTTACCCACGGTGGATTTGCCTGCGCCCATCAAACCGACGAGCACAATAGACCGGTGCCCCAGGCGCTCCCGGATGGATCGGGCCAACTCCGGAACCTGGGCTGTGCCAAGAATATCGTCAATGCTGTTCATAAATGCGTTTCGACAGGAAAACCGGGCTTTCGTCAAGCAAAGTGTGGGGTTGTCCTTATGTCTGGCCTTCATCAATTCATAAGAGTTTCCGTTGCAGGATTATGGAACACGCAAAGCCAGCTTGCAAAGTCGATTTGATGCCCACACTGACCCGATTGATCATCACCCTCGCGGTTCTCGCCGGGCTCGTCTATGCGGGAATGCTGGCGCTCGTGACCTTCGTGCATCCGACACAGACGGAACTGACCATCCGCATTCCCGCAGAAAAGCTTAATGTCAAACCCGGCAATCCGAAGTAGAGCCATGCGTGCAGCAGCAGCGATAGAGACATTTCTTGAGATGATGAGCGCCGAACGGGGCGCGGCGCAGAACACACTGGAGTCCTATCGCCGCGACCTCGAGGATGCGGCGGGTTTTGCCAGCGCCGCCGGCGTGCAGCTGACCATGGCGGAGCCCGCAACAATCCGCGCCTATCTCGACGATATCGCCGGACGCGGCTATGCCGCGACCTCACAGGCACGGCGCCTGTCCGCGCTGCGCCAGTTCTTCCGCTTTCTCTATACGGAAAATATCCGCACCGACGACCCGACGGGCACGCTGGACGCGCCAAGGAAGGACCGTTCGCTGCCAAAAATCCTCAGCGAGGCGGATGTCGAGAAGCTGCTTGGGCGGGCCGAACTGGAAACCCTGGACGCGGCGGCCCCGGCGGGCGATCATCTGCGCGCCTTGCGCCTGCATGCGCTGCTGGAAATTCTCTATGCGACGGGCTTGCGCGTTTCCGAACTGGTCGGGCTGCCGGTGACGGTTGCCCGCTCCGATCACCGCTTTCTGATGGTGCGCGGCAAGGGCTCGAAGGACCGCATGGTCCCGCTCTCCGGCAAGGCCCGTGTGGCAATGACCACATATCTCGCCGTGCGCGATGCCTTGCCGAACCTTGCCGGCAATCCCTGGCTTTTCCCGGCCATCTCCGAAAGCGGCTTTCTGGCGCGGCAGGTTTTCGCCCGCGAATTGAAGGGGCTGGCCGCCCGTGCCGGACTTGTGACTTCAGCAATCTCGCCGCACGTGTTACGGCATGCCTTCGCCAGCCATCTCCTGCAGAATGGCGCGGACCTGCGTGCGGTCCAACAATTGCTGGGTCATTCGGATATTTCAACGACCCAGATTTATACCCATGTCATGGAGGAGCGGTTGCACCGCCTTGTCACGGAGCACCACCCTCTGGCAGACTGAACCCATTCCCCCGCGAAACAGGCGGGACCATAGACTTGGCGGGACTCTCTATGTGGCGGCTGTTGAAAAAGCTGTTTTCGAGACCGGAACCGGCGCCTGTCGAAGCCGATAGCGAAGTGATGCGCTTCGACGAAACCGGGTTCACGCGATCCAGCCAGCTGATCCGCTCCATGGGCTGGCGGGAACACTGGGATTGGGACGAGATCGACGGTTTCGGTTTCTCCTTCAAACAGGCCATGTTTCCCGACCCCTGGTTCGGCGACTACATGGAGAGCGAATGGTTCATCATCGTTGACAACGAAAAGGCTCCCGAACACATCTATTTCCACGCGGACTGGCTGAACATCGACCATCTTCCGCCAGTCCTTCTGCAGAACATGCCCGGTCTCGACATCGACGAGCTACGCAAGGGCCTGCACAATGCATCGCAGGGCTTTCACTATTACGACGGCGAAGGCGAATGGATCGGATGGCAGCGCCCAAAACCTGCTAAGCGGGCAAGACCGGCGCGGAAACGCAAGACGGCACCGGGCAAACCCCGGGCATCGACCAGGAAACCGGATGCATGAGCGGCGCCCGCTATGGCTCTTCCGTCAGGCCCGCCACGCAGGCAAGGCCCTGAACTTCGTCCTTATCCACGGGTTTCCACCACACCTTCGCCGGAATTATCCCTATAACTGGCGCCGCGAACGCGCCTTGTCCGCCATGCTTCCTTGACATGAGCGTCCGCAACAGCCAGTTAGGTCGTGAAAAATCCACCGTTATGCAGGCAGACACGTCGTCCATGTACAACTATCTCGATTTCGAAAAGCCGGTCGCTGATCTCGATGGCAAGATTCTCGAACTGAAGAAGCTTGCGGAAGAAGGCGGCGCGCTCGACACAAATGACGAGATCGCCCGCCTGGAAAAGCGGTCGGCCGAAGCTTTGCGCGATCTCTACCGCAAGCTGACCCCCTGGCAGAAGGCGCAGATCGCCCGCCATCCCGACCGTCCGCATTGCGTCGACTACATCGGCAAGCTATTCACGGACTTCACGCCGCTCGCCGGTGACCGCAACTTTGCCGAAGACGAGGCCATCCAGGCCGGTCTTGCCCGTTTCAACGGCCAGGCCGTCGCCGTGATCGGCCAGGAAAAGGGCAACGATACGAAGTCCCGCCTCAAGCACAATTTCGGCATGGCCATGCCCGAAGGTTACCGCAAGGCCGTGCGCGTCATGGACCTGGCCGACCGCTTCAACCTTCCGGTCATCACGCTCGTCGATACGGCCGGCGCCTTTCCGGGCATCGCCGCGGAAGAGCGCGGACAGGCGGAAGCCATTGCGCGGTCCACGGCGGCATCGCTGAACCTGAAAGTGCCGATGGTTTCCGTCATCATCGGCGAAGGCGGCTCCGGCGGGGCCATCGCCATTGCTACGGCGAATCGCGTCTACATGCTCGAACATGCGATTTACTCGGTGATCTCGCCGGAAGGCGCGGCATCGATCCTCTGGCACGATTCCACCCGCGCCAAGGATGCGGCAACCAACATGCGCATCACCGCACAGGACCTGTACGAGCTGAAAATCATCGACGGCATCATTCCCGAACCCACGGGCGGCGCCCATCGCGGCAAGGATGCGGTGATCGAGGCGACGGGCAACATCATCAATGTTGCCCTGAAATCCATGGCCTCGATGGACGGCGAAGCGCTCAGGAAAGACCGGCGCGACAAGTTCCTCGCCATCGGGCGCAACCTTTAAGACCTGCACAAAGGCCCGGACATTCTCCGGGCCTTTTCTTTTCTGCCGGAAAGACGCGGGTGCACGCGGCCGGAAAGGCGCTAAGCCGCCGAATAAACCGGGGTGCGACGTTCCGGCAAAAAATTGTTGCGGTTTTTTTGCCAAAGCTGCTTGCAATTCACAGCCCAACCGATTACGAACCGGCCTGCGCAGACGAACGCGCAAGTGTGGCACGCGCCCGTAGCTCAGCTGGATAGAGCACCAGACTACGAATCTGGGGGTCAGAGGTTCGAATCCTTTCGGGCGCGCCATTCCTTCCCGACGAAAATCGATATCCCTGTTTGCGCGGCCGGCATTGGCCGATGTCGCAGCAGTCCTGATTCTAGGCCAGGGATTGGCAGAGTTCGCAGATCAGCACGGCAATCCCCACCACGACGCCAAAGGCCAGCAGATGCACCCAGACGGGTGTCGTATAATGCAGGTATTGTTTGTCGTCATACTCGTCGTACACGGCTTCGTTCTCGCGTGGGGATCAGGAGCCCGATCTTGGCCCAAGCCCCGGCGAACCGACAGCAAGGCCATGCTCAATACCGGTTCAATCGGGGATTTCGATTTGCCCTCCCCGCCGCGGCGCCGAAAAGTCTGCCCGCAGGCGGCGTCCCCATGCCCAGAAAACGGGCTTTTTCGCGATCAACAAACTTAACAACTTGTAACTGTTTTCCGCCCAAGGCCGGGTGTATCTGTTTGCCAGATAATACGAGACACGCATGGCAAATCATCTCCTCATCGCGGGTACAGGCCGGGCCGGAACGAGCCTTCTCGTCCGATATCTCGATGCCCTGGGACTGACCACACACATCACCAGATCCAACGGACAGACCCATCTGATAGAGGACGCCAATGCCGGTTTGGAGGATCTGGTTCTCCATGGCGGCGCGAACCTTCCCTACGTCGTCAAATCCCCCTGGCTGTACCAGTTCATCGACGAGGTGCTCAAGCGCACCGACATTACGATTGACGGCGTCATCATTCCCATACGCAATCTGGCGGAAGCGGCAAGCAGCCGGATCATTCTCGAACTGCAGAGACTCCATCACACCCAGGAATGGATGGCCGACGAGGCACGGACCTGGGACCACTGGGGAGAAACGCCCGGAGGCGCGGTGTATGCGCTCGATCCCGTCGATCAGGCCCGGCTGCTGGCCGTGGGATTCCATCACCTTGTCGAGCGCCTGACGCGGGCGGGAATACCGATTTATCTCATCGCCTTTCCGCGTTTCACCCAGGACCCCGAATATCTCTTTTCCACGCTCCGGGGATGCCTGCCCCCGTCGGCGAGCCTCGAATCCATTCTGCCGCTGCACAAGAGCCTGATAGATCCTGAAAAAGTACGGGTGGAATCGGAAATTGCCGTGCAAACCCTGCCAAAACTCCCGGCGGCGGCACCGGATGACTTTCCGTCACTGGAGCAGCTCGACAACATTGCCCTGCGGCGCGAGATCAAGAAGATGCGGCTTCTTCATGCCGCAGCCATGGACAGGCACAATCCGGACCACAGCGCCCTTGAGCAAATGTCACGGGAACAGGCGCAGATTATTCTGCGGCTGCAGGAGGAACTGACCGCCATCCGATCGAGCACCTCGTGGCGGATGACGCAGCCGCTGCGAAGGGTCGTTCAAAAGGTCCGCAGTCACGGACAGCGATAACCGGACAGGCGTCGCGGCCATGCCGGGCGGGCCGGCTGCCGCGGCAAGATGGAAGCGGGTTTTTGCACCCCTTCAAGGCCGTCATGATTGACGTGATTCGACCCGCCCCAATTTGGCCATCCACTCCGCACTTCCTGCAAAGCAGCTATGCATTCTTGTCACTGCAAGTTTCGCCGGGCATCGACTATATGCAGGTCACGATCAAGAAATGATCCAACAAACAATAAGTTACCAAGGTGAGTGAAATGAACCTGATCCGCTCTTACAACAACTGGCGCCGTTATCGTGACACCGTCACGGAACTGAACCGCCTGTCCGCACGTGAACTGAACGACCTCGGCATCTCCCGTGGCGATATCGCCTTCGTTGCCAAGAAGGCCGCAGCTGCGCGCTAATCGAATTCAAAGTTAACGTTCGGGATGACCTCCTCCCAGGTTCCGAACGTTCAAAGGCCGGCACTCCTCCTCCCAGCCGGCCTTTACAAATAGCACCCACCGCACCTCCTCCCGCGGTGGGTGTTGTTTTTTCAGGCCCTGCCTGATTGCCGCCCGCTGGCTTTCCCCGTATTGATCGCCGCATATTGGTCGCATGATCCACAGGCGGAGGAACTTCATGACAAGCGGCATCCACCACATCACCCTGATCACCCGCAGCGTTCAGGCGAATGTGGACTTCTATGCCGGTTTTCTCGGCCTTCGCCTCGTCAAGCGCACCGGCGGCTATGAAGACGCGACCCAGCTTCACCTCCTCTATGGCGACACATCGGCAACCCCCGGTTCGTTGGTCACCTTTCTCGTCTGGGAAGACGGATCGCTCGGCCGGGTGGGTTACGGGCAGCCGAGCGAAATCGCGCTTGCCATCGCCCCGGATGCCATCGGCTTCTGGCTGACCCGCGCGCTCCAGCACAACATTGCCGTCACCGGCCCCGCACAGGAGTTCGGCGAAACGGTCCTGCGGCTGAAAGACCCCGACGGCGTGATCGTGAAACTCGTCGGAACATCAGGGGTAACGGGCACCGCGCCGTGGACCGCCCGGGGTATTGCCGCGGCCGACGCCATCCGGCGCATCCGCGGCGCCACGGTCCTCACCGAACAGCCGCAGGCCACCTGCGCCTTTCTCGAAACCTATTTCGGCTTTCACGCCGGCGAGCGCACCGACACGATCGTGCGGATGGTTTCGGATACCGGCGATTGTGTCGATGTGCGCGATGCCAGCGGCTTCTGGAGTTCGGCGCCCGGCACCGGAACGGTCGATCACATCGCCTTCCGCTCGCCCGATATCGCCCATGTCCAGGAGACCTATAACAGCCTGATCAGGGATGGGGCGGACGCGACCGCCATGCATGACCGCAAGTATTTTCACTCGATCTATGTGCGCGAGCCCGGCGGCACGCTGTTCGAGATGGCGACCGACGGTCCCGGCATGCTTGTGGACGAGCCGCTGGAAACGCTCGGCACGCAACTGTTCATTCCGCCGCATTTTGCCGAAGAGGCCGGCAATCTCAAAGTGATGCTGCCGCAGTTCGGCCTGCCCGGCGAGGAGCGGTTCCTCTACCGCGAGCTGCCTTTCGTGCACCGTGTCTATACGCCTGACCACACCGATGGCCTGACGCTTGTGCTTTTGCATGGCTCCGACGGCAATGAGACCACGCTGCTGCCGCTTGCCGCCAATTCCGCGCCGCATGCCACCCTCATTGGTTTACGCGGGCGCAGCAACGAGGAGGGCATCGGCCGCTGGTTCCGCCGCTTCGGCCCCCTGAGCTTCGACCAGCAGGATATCCGTTCGGAGGCCGAAGCACTGGCGGCCTTCATCGAAGGGGCCGCCGAGGCCTATCGTCTCGATCTCGAACGCACGGTGTTTCTGGGTTATTCCAACGGCGCCAACATGCTGGTGGCAACCATGCTGCTGCATCCCGGCCTTGTCAGGAATGCGATTCTCCTGCGCGCGATGAATGTTCTTGAGGAGACGCCGCAGCCGGATTTGAGCCATGCGAAAATTCTGATGGTCAGTGGCGAACACGACCTGTTCGGCGCCAAGACACCCGATCTCGAAGTGCTGTTGCGGCGGGCCGGAGCGGACCTTACCGTCCAGCGTGTCCATGCCGGGCATGAAACCGGGCAGCATGACATCGATGCCGTGCGGCAGTGGATTGCAGCGAATCGCCCGGCCTGACTTCGGAAAAGCATGGTGCGTGGTTCGACAAGCTCACCATGAGGGGACTGGGTTGGCTTCAAAACCGATCATGAGCGTTGCAGAATATAACCCCTGCAACGCTCAACCTCCCTCATGGTGAGCTTGTCGAACCACGCACCACCAAATGCCTCCGGTTAGACCAGAGGCTTCAGATTTGCTTCGATGGACGCCCGCTTGCCCTCGAGGAACGGCGGCAGGGACAATCCTTCGCCCAGCGTTTCCAGCGGCTCGTCAACGGTGAAGCCGGGACCATCCGTGGCGATCTCGAACAGAATGCCATTGGGCTCGCGGAAATACAGCGAGCGGAAGTAATAGCGCTCGACCTCGCCGCTGGACGGCATGCGGAAACTCTTCAGCCGTTCCGTCCATTCGTGCAGTTGCTGCACATCCGGCGCCCGGAACGCCACGTGATGCACCGCACCCGCACCCTGACGGGCCACGGGAAGATCCGGCTGGACGGCAACATGCAGTTCGGCAGCAGGGCCGCCCTCGCCCATGGAAAAGACGTGGACATGACCGGCCCCGTCGGGAGACGGATAGGTGCTGGTCTGGCGCATGTTCATCACATGCAGGAGAATGGCTTCCGTGTTGGTGATGTCAGGCACGCTGATGGTGATCGGCCCAAGACCGCGGATCTGGTGTTCGGCCGGAACCGGGCTCTTGTCCCATGGATGCGACGGGCCCGCGCCGCCATCATCGATCAGCCGGAAACGCTGGCCTTCGCCGTCCTCGAAATCGAGCGAGTCACGGCCGCCGATTGCGACGATTTCGTCCGACTTGACGCCAAGTTCGTTGAAGCGTGCCTTCCACCAGACAAGACTGGCCTTGCTGCCGACGCGCAGACCCGTGCGCGCAATGCTGTGCGTGCCGCGCCGTTCCGGGCCGACAGGCCAGTCGAAGAAGGTCACGTCGGTGCCGGGCGTTGCCTCGCCATCGGCATAGAACAGGTGATAGGCGCTGGTATCGTCCTGGTTGACTGTCTTCTTGACGAGCCGCAAACCGAGGGTCTGCGTATAGAAACGCAGGTTTTCCGGGGCATTCGCCGTGATGGCGGTCAGATGATGGATACCTGTCAATTGTAGGGACATGAAAGCCTCCTGAATGATGTTGCCTGGCGCTCATGCGCCGTTGGGGTGAATATCTGCGCTACAGGCGCCGATATAAAGCCCGCTTCGATGCAACCCATGTTCGGCAGGGCAGAACGATTTTCCCTGAACCGTCTTTGTTGTTGCGCCGTTGTCCTCTATAAGAGAACCATGAAATGGCGCTTCGACGATCTCTTAACTTTTCTCGACGTGATGGAGACGGGCAGCATCACCATGACTGCCGCCCGGCTCAACCTGTCGAAATCCGTGGTCAGCAAGCGTATCACCGATCTGGAAGCGGCGCTCGGTACGGAACTGTTCCAGCGCTCGCCGCGCAAACTGCTCGCCTCGGACAATGCCCGCGCCTTTGTCGAACGTGTCCGGCCGCTGGTGCGCGAGCTCACCGAAGCGGCCGACACTGTCGGGGAGCGCTACAGCGCCATTCGCGGCACCTTGCACATCACGGCGCCGATGACCTTCGGCACGTTTTACCTGAGCCGCCTGATTGCCGATTTCGCCCGGCAGTATCCCGATCTCGAAATCGCTGTTGAGTTCGACGACCGTATGGTCGATCTCGTCAAAGGCGGCTTCGATGCCGGTATCCGCATCGGCATCCTGCGGGATTCCAGCCTGATCGCGCGCAAGCTGTGCACCGACCCGCGCGTCATATGCTGCAGCCCGGCTTTTGCCACAGCCAACGGCCTGCCCCAAAACCTCGGCGAACTCGGCTCCTACGCGTGCATCGATTACTCCAACGTCAACACCAGCCAGCTCTGGCAGTTCGAAAACCCGGCGGCCCCCGGCGAACCCATTTCGGTTGCCATGCACGGGCGCATCGTGGCCAACAATGGCGAAGCCATGCGCGACATGGCCATCGCCGGACTGGGCCTGGTGCTCCTGCCCATGTTCATCGCCGCCGAAGCGCTGCGGCGCGGCACGCTCATCCCGGTCTTGCCGGAGGCGAGGCCTCTGCCCTACAGGATCTATGCGGTCTACCCGCCGACCCGGCATGTCTCGGCCAAGGTGCGCGCCTTTATCGACCACGTGGCGCGCCATATCGGCAACCCTCCGATCTGGCAGAGGCCCGACGCTCTGCAGACCGGCAGCCCTGAACCGGCGGAATCACAGGCCGAATCACCGGACTGAATTTGCAGGCGTCATCCGGCTCCGATCTGAAAAATCATAGCCGGTTTTGCAAAAAACCCTGTAAACACTGGGTATAAACCCCGAAAATGCGTCCTATTCCTGATGACAGAGGCGGCAACGCATGCCATACAGACGCCTTCGATCAACGAATATACTGAGGAAACCGCCAACATGAATACGTCCGATCTTATCGAGAAGCTTGTCGCCGATCAGGGTCTTACAAAGGTTCAGTCCAAGGCGATTGTTGATAGCGTTCTTAAGGGCATCACCGATGCCGTCGTCGCAGGCGACGAAGTTTCGCTGCCAGGCTTCGGCAAGTTCAAGGTACAGTCGCGCGCTGCTCGCGAAGGCCGTAACCCTGCAACTGGCGCAACGATCAAGATCGCAGCCTCCAAGAAGGTTGCCTTCCAGCCTGCAAAGGCTCTGAAGGATGCCCTCAACGGCTAATCACCGTTTGTGCTGATTTCATGAAAGGCGGTGCTCAGGCGCCGCCTTTTTTATTGTCGTTGCTGCTGCGTTCGAACCTGAAAAGAATAACGCTGTCGCCATCCTCTTCAAATTCGTCAACCGGCCGGAAACCTGCCGCTTCCGATGCCCTGATCGCATCGAGATCACCCGCCTCGTGGGTGATATAGGCAAACCGCTCATCGGTGAAATGCGGGAAGGCGATTTGCGCAAGATATTCCCGCAGCATCAGCGAACCGATGCCGCGCCCGATATAGTCCGGCTCGCCAATGAACAGATCGACGCTGATGCCATAGTCGAGCGCGGGCAGCTCGTCCTCATAGTCCGCGTTGCGGTAGCATTGCAGATAACCGAAAGGCTGCTCGCCATAATAGGCGATGTGACAGATATCCGGCGTCTCGCCGGTGAACAATGGCCCATATTCCTCCGCAACCTCGCGCGGAGTTATCGGGTCCGGCTGATAGGAGTCACGCATATGCGGCATCATGAGCCATTTCGCCATCAATGGCAGATAGGACAGTGAGGCCGGGCGAAATGTGATTGCAGAATGTTCAGTCACGATGATCCACCGCCTGTTGATTGATAAAAGTCTCAAGACTGTCGAGCGCGCCGCTCCAGCCCTGCCTGTGACGATCCCGCGCCGCCTCGTCGTAGAACTTCTCATGGATGAGTGTCAGCAATGTGCCGTCATCCACCCGTTCCAGCACCAGCGTTACCAGCGACTCCCGGTCCGGCAGGGTAATCCACATCCAGGTAAAGGCCAGGCGCTGCTCGACCAGCACCTCGCAATAGACACCGCTGACATCGTGCTGCTCGCCGTCGGGGGTGACGAAGACGATGTGATAGCGGCCGCCAAGGCGCGGATCGGCTTCCGCCTTCAGGGTTCTGGCTCCCGTGGGGCCCCACCAGCGCACGATCATCGAGGGATCGGTCCAGGCGGCCCACACCAGCCGCGGCGGCGCTTTCAGATGGCGTTTGAGCGTCAAAAAGGGTGCAATTGCCATTCTGTTCCTCCCTGCACGGCTGATGAAACGGGCACGCAACGCGGCCGCTCACGGGCCGGACACCAACAATTGATGAGGGCGAATGCTTCCTGTCAATGGCGTATTACAGGGCAAGTACGTGTTGCAACGGATGGATCATCTTGGAAAAACAGTGTATTTCGCCATAAATCCGCCCTGTCTTCATTGCAGGTGACAATTGCATGATTGAGCAATTTGACTCATTGCAGTAAGGCTTTATCAACTATACCGGATGCAAATAGGGGGTTGTGGATTTCAATCCACACAATTTCGGCGAAGCGAACTGGTAACAGCTGCGAAGATGAAAATACCGACACATATCCTTGCTCCGTTATTGCTGACCCTGTTTCTGGCGGGTTGCCAGGGCGCGTCGGTGTCCGACCTTGCACCAAAATCTGAAAAGCAATTGTCCGAAAAGCTGGTCAAGCTGATGAAGACCAAGGGCATGACCATGACCGCGCCGATCATGGTCCGCATCTTCAAGGAAGAGAGCGTTCTTGAAGTCTGGAAACGCAAGGACAACGGCCGCTACGATATCGTCACGAGCTACCAGATCTGCAAATGGTCGGGCAAGCTCGGCCCGAAATTCATCGAGGGCGACCGCCAGGCACCGGAAGGCTTCTATGCCGTGCGCCCCGGGCAGATGAATCCGAAATCCAGCTATTACCTGTCCTTCAACACGGGCTTTCCCAATGCGCTCGACCAGGCGCTCGGCCGCACTGGCGCCAATCTGATGGTGCACGGCGCCTGCTCGTCGTCAGGCTGCTATTCGATGACCGATGCGCAGGTTCAGGAAATCTACGCCTTTGCCCGCGACGCGTTCAAGGGCGGGCAGGATTCGATCCAGCTCCAGGCCTTTCCGTTCCGCATGACTGCAGCCAACATGGCGCGCTACAAGGATGATCCGAACTATCCCTTCTGGAAAAACCTGAAGGAAGGCTACGATCACTTCGAGATCACCAAGGTGCCGCCGAAAGTGGATGTGTGCGAGAAGAAATATGTCTTCAACAACACCACCGATCCGAATGCACCGATTGCCGCAACGGCCACATGCCCGCCCATGCAGCAGCCTGAAACGCTGAAGATGGCCTATCAGAGCTATCAGACCAATTATGAGGCCGCATTCTCCTCCATGGCCGGCAAGAGCAGCATCCAGGCGCCGAGCCGTTCCATCCAGGGCCTGAACGAAGCCAAGATCATCGCCGAATGGAGCGCCCGCCGCGCCCGCGGCGAACGCGTCACCCAGGAGCCGCCATCCCTGTCGCCGCAGGACAAGGACGCCGCGCTGAAGCCGCAGGTCATGGTCCGCCTCGCTTCCGCTGTCGCCGCCGACAAGGCCCGCGACGAGCGCGAGGCCGGCAAACGGCACCGCATGACGGTTGCCGCCATCCCGGCCGCAACCACGGCACCGGCTTCCACCGCCAATCAGGTCGCCGCCAATGTCGTTGCCCCGGTACGCCAGACAATTGCACGCGTACCGGCACCGGCGGCAGCGCCCGCCCAGGCACCGGACGTGACAGCCACGGTGGCGGAACAGCCAGCGAAAAAGGCCTGGTGGAAAATCATCGGCAATTGAGCCACGTCTATTTGCCTGCCCGGAGGGCCTGCCATGTCGGCTGACATCTATGATCTGCGTGGTCTGAACTGCCCGCTGCCGGTGCTCAAAACCCGCAAACGCTTGGAAACCATGCCCGGAGGCAGCCGTCTCTGGGTCGAAACCAGCGATCCTCTCGCCGTCATCGACATGCCGAATTTCTGCCTGAACGACGGCCACCGGCTGATCGAGACGATGACCATCGAGGGCGGACACCGCTTTCACATCGAGCGCGGCTAACGCACCATTCGCAGATTTGCAGCAAGACCAGTGCGTGGTTCGACAAGCTCACCATGAGGGAGGTGGAGGATCGCAGGGAGCTATTTTCTGCAACTTTTGCGATTAGCATTGCAGCCAAACCACTTCCCTTATGGTGAGCTCGTCGAACCACGCACAACGTCCACTGCAGCTTGCTGAAGCCTAGACTTTCAATCCCGGGATCGCCAGCGGATTGTCGAACAGCGCTGCACGATCGGGTGTATCGACCTTCGGCTCGTTGAGGAAGGCACTGAACAGCTGGGTCACGTAGCTTTCCGGCAGATCCTTGACGATCAGAACCAGCCGCGTCTCGCGCCGCCCTTCCGGCCATGCGGCAAGCCGCGCCGGCGGATGGAAAATCTGCTGCACGCCGTGAATGACCAGCGGGCGTTCAGGATCATCGGCCAGCTGCACGATGCCTTTCATGCGCAGGAGTTTCTCGCCATGGGCCGAGCGCAGGAGATCGAGGAACATCTCGAAACCGGCGCGCGGTACCGGCGCATCGTGTGTCAGCGAGAAGGAGCGTATCGCCGCATCGTGGCGGTTCACATCGTGATGATGGTGGTGGTGATCGTGATCATGCTCCCCATGATCGTGGTGGTGATGATCCGCGTGATGCTCAACCGCTTCACGCTCATGCTCACGATCGCGATAGGCTTCCGCCTTCAGCCAGCGCTGCACATCGATGGTTTTCGTCTCGGGATTGTAGACACCGCATTCGAACAGGGCGGCATAGCCGGTGCGCGCATCGCCGACATCGATGATATCCGCACCGGGATTGAGCGCGGCCAGCCGGGCACGCAGCGCCGGCAGCCCCTGCGCGGCTTGCGGCATATCGGTCTTGGTCACGACGATGCGGTCGGCAACCGCCGCCTGCTTGACTGCTTCCTCATGCGCATCGAGCGTCGCCATGCCGTTGACGGCATCAACGGTTGTGATCACCCCGTCCACCCGGAATGCCTGCAGCAGCACCGGATGCCCCATGATCGCATGCAGGACGGGCGCAGGATCGGCCAGCCCGGTCGTTTCGATGATGACCCGCTTGAGCCGCTTCAACTGGCCCGTCTGCAGACGGTCGATCAGGTCGGCCAGCGTATCGACGAGTTCGCCCCGCACGGTGCAGCACAGGCAGCCATCGGAAAGCTCGATGACGCCTTCGCTCGCCGTCTCCACCAGGAGATGGTCGATGCCGACATCGCCGAATTCGTTGATGATGACGGCCGTGTCGGCCAATGCCGGATCTTTCAGCAGGCGGTTCAGCAAGGTGGTCTTGCCCGACCCCAGAAATCCCGTGAGTACAGAAACCGGAATGGGGGCATTGAGGCCACTCATGATGACATCCTATCTTGCTGCGTTAATTCACTGTTTTTGCCGTGTTGGCCGCATCGGTGATCGATGCACGGTCGGGCCGCGGAACCGGGATCGGGATGCGGCTCATGTCCTTGCCCTTCGCAATGGTCTTGGAAGGAAGCAAGGCAACGAGTTCCGCCTGCGGTTCATGATCCATCCGGTACATATAGGGCGAACCCTCGATGATATGCCCTTCGACGTCCTTGCCATCCCAGCTGTCGGAGGCGGCGGCCTCCTTGGAGCAGACGGTCGGGCGCATGTTGACCGCGACATCGCGTGTGGCCGGGCCATAGGGCTGCAGGGCCTCCAGCGTCTTGCCGGTTCCGCGGGTTTCAAACCCCTTTGCCAGCAGCTCGGCCGCCTTCGTCGCGCGCCCCTGCTGTTTCAACTCACCCAGAACCACGGTGATGATATTGCGGCCATCGCGGGTGGCCGAACCGACCAGATTGAAACCGGACGGGCAGACAAAGCCGGTCTTCATGCCGTTCGCACCCTGGAACCGGCCGATCAGTGCATTGAAATTGGCCTGGATCTTGTTGCCGGAATCAATCGCCTCAATATCGAAATAGTGCATGTATTGCGGGAATTCGCGCCGCATCTGCACCGTCAGGATCGCCAGGTCGCGCGCCGTCGTATAGTGATCGTCCGAATGCAGGCCGTTGGGATTGACGAAATGCGAGCCGTACATGCCCAGACGCTTGGCTTCGGCATTCATCAGCACGGCGAATTTTTCCGACGAGCCGCCGAGGGTCTCGCCGACAGCCATTGCCACATCATTGGCCGATTTGACCATGAGAATCTTCAGCGCGTTATCCAGCGTGAGCTGCGCGCCGGGCTTGTAGCCCATTTTGCTCGGCGGCTCCTTTGCCGCACGTGCCGTCATCTTGATCGGCGTGTCCAGGGTGATCTGCCCCGATTCGATCATGCGGAAGGCCACATAGGCGGTCACCAGCTTGGTGAGGGACGCCGGATACCAGCGCTGGAACGCATCTTCCTGCGACAAAACCTCGCCGGTACCGACATCGACGGTGATGTTCGGGCCCGCAAGTGCCGCTGTTGCCAGGCCCGCGGTGGTTGACACCACGCAGCCCGAGAGAAAGAGTGCTACAGTTTTCCGCATTCCAGATATCCAGCCTGTCTGTATAAAGAACCAGGGAAATGGCCTTGTGATTTCATTGCCGGGCTTCCCGCCGGGTCGCAATGGCCTTATCTATCCTATGTGGCAGGCAAAAGGCAAAACACCTTTGAACTGTTCACTGAATTGTCAGATGTAGTCCGCACGTTTGGAGTTTCAACACTATGCCCTTGCTTAATCGCGCCATCGAAATGCAGGAAGAAGTCTCCCGGTGGCGCCGCCATCTGCATGAGAATCCGGAACTGATGTTCGATGTCCACGAGACCGCGAAATTTGTCGCGGACAAGCTGCGCAGCTTCGGCGTCGACGAGGTTGCCACCGGCATCGGCCGGACCGGCGTCGTCGGCATCATTCACGGACGCCACGGCGAAGGACAGACGGTTGGCTTGCGCTCCGACATGGATGCGCTCCCCCTCAATGAAATCACCGGCAAGCCCTACGCATCGAAAACCCCCGGCAAGATGCATGCCTGCGGCCATGACGGCCATACGGCCATGCTGCTCGGGGCGGCGCAGTATCTTGCCGAAACCCGCAACTTCAAGGGCTCGGTCGCGGTGATCTTCCAGCCGGCGGAGGAAGGCGGCGGCGGCGGCCGCGAGATGGTCAAGGAGGGCATGATGGAGCGCTTCGCCATCTCCGAAGTCTACGGCATGCACAATACGCCCGGCTTGCCCGTCGGCCAGTTCGCCATCCGCAAGGGGCCGATCATGGCGGCAACGGACGAATTCAACATCACCATTGAGGGCCGCGGCGGCCATGCGGCCCAGCCGCACCGCACGATCGATCCGGTGGTGATCGGCGCCCAGCTCGTCAACGCGCTGCAGACCATCGTTTCGCGCGGCACCGATCCGCTGGATTCGGTCGTTCTGTCCGTGACAAAATTCCATGCGGGCGATGCACACAATATCATCCCGCAGAAGGCGGAGCTCGCTGGCACGGTGCGCACCCTGCGCTCCGAAATGCGCGACTTTGCCGAGAAGCGCCTGCGCGAAGTGGCCGAGGGCGTGGCGACGGCTCTCGGCGCTGTCGCCAGGGTGGACTACGACCGCAACTACCCCGTCACCTTCAATCACGACCAGGAGACGGAATTTGCCGCGCGCACGGCGCAGAGCGTCGCCGGCAGCAAGGCGGTCAATCTGGAGGTCGCCCCGATGATGGCGGGGGAAGATTTCTCCTATATGCTGGAAGCGCGCCCCGGTGCCTTCATGTTCATCGGCAATGGCGAGAGCGCCTCGCTGCACAATCCGGCCTATGATTTCAATGACGATGTCATTCCGCACGGCATCAGCTACTGGGTGCAGCTGGCCGAAAGCGCACTTCCCGCCGCATCCTGACATTTTGAGAGGTGGCCCCTGAAGATGCGTGCATTTCGCGCATCTTCAGACTTGGCGTCGCGGCGGAAAAACAGTATGTCTGGCCGCATGGTCCCGTAGCTCAGTAGGATAGAGCGACAGATTCCTAATCTGTAGGCCACTGGTTCGAATCCAGTCGGGATCACCAATATTTTCAATGACTTACTACAGCATTACCCCTGATCTGATGTCGCATCATGTTGCAACTGGCTCTCATTGATTTCAAAGGGTTTTCACAGGTGCGCGGCGAATCCACGCGACATGAATGCAACATAGAAAGCGCTCCCCGGGAGGGGCGTTGGAGATTCGGGGATCCGCTAGATAACTTCGGCTGAAGTCCCAGATGGCAAACTAAACGCAAAGCGCGGACGACTTTTTCGAACTACGGTTTGTCATTTAGCGCTGCTAGCATTGAATCTGATCAACAGGTTCACGGGCTGCTACAGTCCCCGTAAATTAAGCTGGCTCCTATTGCGGAAATTGCCATGTCTATACCGCGTTCAGATGAAGAAGTGACAATCGAGATGCTGGAAAAATGCTTGGACCAGCTCGCAATTCAGATTGAGCTCAAGGGCAAAAAGGGAGAGGTCTATTTTCCCCTCTGGGAACGCCTCGAGCGCGAAATTGAGATACGCCGCAAGAAGAGCGACACCCTAGCCGCGGTACGGGAACGGATCAGACAATTGCGGGATCGAAAGGCAATTCGATCTTGAGCAGTTCATTGCGGCGCCACTCCAGTGAGCCTCCTATCCCATATCTGGGTCGCTCAATCGCATGACCCATCAAGATTCGTCGCAACTCTTCATCAACCCCCGCTTCTTTCATTCGATCTTCAAACGAATGGCGCAGAGAATATAATTTGTGTTTGGTAGTCGGTAAGAGCCGATTTTCTCGAAAGTACTTATTGGCTGCCGCCGAAAGAGACGCTTCTTTCTCTCGATAACGCGGAAACCCATTCGGGTGTTTTTTGAACACCTCTAACGCAACACCAACAAGCGGTACATTTCTGATCGACGATTCTGTCTTGATTTCGCGCGGATCGTCAGGATCGTCTCGAGGCTCAATTTTCAAGTGCGGTGCCGGGCCGTGCAAAACAATGGCCTCGGCCGTTAGGTTGCATATTTCGCTCGGGCGAGCACCAGTCTCGATGATTGCCAGCACTATGCCACGCTGCTCATCATTCATGCCGGCGAGCGCCCCTACCTTCAAGATCACCTTTTCAATCCAATCGGTCGGGAAAGGCGGCCGCTTGCGCTTTTTCTTCTCGGCAAATGACAAGCCGGCGAATGGGTTCTTGCGATCCTTGTCCCCTAGGTAAGCAAAGTACTTGCGAAACAGCACGCGGAGATTGCCGAGGTCGCGGTTGCCAATCGAAGCCGTATGGCTCGGCTTCCCCTCCGTAGGAGCGATGCGGTCCAGCCAGTGGACGTAAAGCTTGTTCGCGTCTTCACGAGTGATTTCTGCCATCGGCTTATCACCGATCAGCTTTCTGAAGAGTGTAACTGCCCGCTTCTTGACCTTCTTCCACGAAGCCTTCTGGACCTTGCTTTTGGTTGCCAGCTGAGAGCGCATGATCTTGTCGCAGTATATATCGAACGCTTCAGATATTGTGTCGGTCGATGTGAGCGTGGCATCGGTGATTCCCCGCTGGACCTGACGGAATTGGCCATGACTAGCCAGCACGCGTTTTATGATCTGCTCAATTTGGTCATTGACAACGTCAACATTTGATTTGAACGAGAAACCCAAGGCCTCAACTCTGGATTTCGCGACAGCATATCTCAGACGAGCACCGTCAACATCCGCGTCTAAGATAAGTGATCCCCATAGATCATTGTCGGCCGCTTCAAGTATGTCGCGCTTAGCAAGCGCGATCATGAGGTCATCAGTTTTCAGAGATATCCGGATTATTGGCCCTCGCGGATCTCTGTCGCCTACGCTGCCTGGTACACGGCGCTTATAGTAGAGGATACCATCTCGCTCTTGAATGTATCGTTTTGCGTAACTGACACTACGATTTCGTCTCATCTGAATGGCCTCGATAGATGGTCCAATCGGAGACTATTTTCATCTGGTAAGGAGAAAAAAATCAATTCGCGACAAACGCTAAGTTTTCTGATGCCTCATCGTCCAAAAGACGGCCAGATTGTTCAACAGTAGGATGTCGTTACTGTGCTAGGGGTCCTGTGGGCGCAAGTTCAATTGTCCGACGAATGTCCCGCATTTGTCCCGCTCCTGTCCCGTTGTTGATGTACATAGAGTATGTCGCATTCCAGCTGCCAACACATCGTTCGACCTGGCTGACGGGTGGGGCAGAGAGTTTGGAGGCTTGCACTAAGTATTGACGGCCATGCGCTCACGCGCTGGCCTCTGTCTATGCTGACTTGGGCATGCGCGGTCGCGATGCGTGTGCTGCTCTGATTTGCACCTCACCACACCTTGGTCAATGCGAGCGTAATGAGCGTCACCAGCGCGCGTCCTATGCGAGGTAGTTCGCCCTACATGCATGATGCAACAGGCTGCTGTGCGCCTCACCCTGCGGCGACGAGCACCCCTCGCAAAGACTTTAGGGACCGTATGAGAGGCCTTCTCAGAGCGGGGCGCAGCACCCCGGAATCTCGGCGAAGTTATCTTTTCTAAGGGGGTTCCTCCCCGTAGGTGTCAAAAACCGATTCGTTGACGGCTTCCTGTCAAGGGAAATCGACCATTTTGGCAGCGTTAACGGGCATGATTTTGAGCGCTGAAAAGCGAGGAAATGCAGGTCATTGAATGGTTAACGGCAATGGGGCATGGCAGCAGTGTTTGCCCGGACCGTTGACGGGAGGGGAAAACTGCGATTTTCTCGCGTTATTCCCTCTTATATATAGATTGATAAAGTTGACGGGGCGGTCGGCGCCAAGCCGATCCGAGCCCGAGTGATTGTGTCTCGATCTTAAATTTAAGATAGAGTAGAGAGAGCAAATTCCACTTTTGCGTCTCCCCATTCTATCTGAGGCATCTGTCCCGGGTTTGTCCCGCAAATGTCCCGGTCAGAAATCGTTAACTAAGGCTGTGGATTGGGCTGGTTTGCAGCTTCGATGACCCCCGATAGAGATTACGATAGGCACTCAATGGAATTTTCCCGAAGTCGCCTATTGGGCGCGACTACAATAGACGTAGATCAAGATCGTGCCTCTCATCAGTCGCCACGAGAGATCGCTTGCTGGTAACGTCCGGTTATATCCAAACTAACTGACGGGATCGGTACCGTATTATCTATCTTGAGGTATTCTGCGTTGATCGCCATAAAGCGCCCCTGTTAAGTCTCGCAACGAAGATTTTCAGGCTCGCCTGTTTGACAGCGTGCCGCTTCATTGCACTTGAATTGTTTTCATTTTGGGTGTGATCCGAGTCAATTTTTGTCGCAGCGCCAAGTTGGCGTCGTGCTGTATTCCGGCGTGGAATAGGTGCCGTGCTGATACCTATTTCTTGGCTCTACTGAATGGTAGATGTTGTCGAGCTGTGAAGCCTATTTCAAAGGTCTAATGGAGCGGGAGGGACGGTGTGCGCCAGATTCTAATCTGGGATTTTCTGGGTATATTTGATGGTTCGGCTTAAATTAAAGCCATAACTCTGGATTAGATGAACATTTGTAAAACCAGTATACGGAAACCAAACTGCAATGCACCTAAAGTCACAGTACAAGTCTTCAGCAATCATAAATACTCGGTTTCTCATAGCTATCGAGTCTGTACACTGTAGTCACAACTTGCTCAACTCTTGCAATTCACCCAACCGGCCTGGTGAATGATCGCCCCATCATTACCGCAGATCTGAAAATCGACTTGCAAGTTTACTGCCAATAAGTTTCTTTCATATGGTGTGAGAATTGGGGAAATGTTCATCATGTTAGGGTCTGGACGCAGGCGAGTTGTGGCGGCACCGCTGGCTTTGATTGCTATACTAACAATATTCCCCCTGCCCCCTACTCATAGCGATCCAACGACATTTGAAGATAAAGAAACTTTTGATGAGTTGGAGAGGCGAGCAGACAATGGTGACGCTGATGCTCAATATCGGATTGGCGTTTACTTATATAACACAGCACCAGTTCCGATGAATCGGAAAATCGCTGAACATTGGTTTACCTTAGCTGTACGCCAAGGCAGTGGTGCAGCGGCTTATAGCTTGGCTCGCTTGGTCGCACCCACTTCCCAAAGTACATCGGAAGATCAGGCCAAGGCGGCAAAATTTTTCGAACGATCATTGGAGCTTGGATACCCCGTTGCTCAATATTCAAAGGCTGCTGGTTACGAACGCGGCAACGGGAGGGAGAGGAATCTATCGGAAGCATACCGCTGGTATTTAAAAGCAGCTGAACAGAATTATCCCGAGGCACAGATGGCATTGGCTAATCTTTATGCAACTGGACGTGGTGTTGCCAGAGATGAGGCCAAAGCGAACAAACTATACCAACAAGCAACAGAAACGTACCTCGAGGCCGCATTGAAAGGGGATGGGCTTGCGCAGAACATGCTGGCCGTCATTTACGAAGTAGGGCTTGGCACCGTCAAAAATACCACGCTCGCAGGCGAGTGGTTCGCTAAATCATCAGCGTCGAAAAAGAGTGCCATTCAGCGTGAAATACTACGAGATACAATAGATGATGAGCGTGATATTCGTGCAGTACTAGTCGCGGGATTGGAGCTTCGATATTTCGATCGCATTACTTATAATGCAAAGAAATAATTGAATTCTCAAGCCCAGTTTGCACCAGCGAGAGATAGTTTGGACATATATAATGTCGCTTGTTGTATATGTTGCTTTGTCGGACTTTACTTGAATTGTAAAATAACTATGGGTGATTTTAAGCTAAATGAATGGTAGAAATAAGGAACATAAACGCAAGCCGTATATAATGGATGAGCTATTAAAGAAATCCAGTTGGATGTATTTGATATTGTATTTCATTTTTATGATTATATCTGTTTCTATATTATCATTTTTTCAAGCTCCTTCTTGGACATACTATTGTATAGTCGGGGGTTTTGGCGTCTTGGGGCAGGCTCTAATCAAAGATAAATTCATAACCTCAGCTTGGACTGACAACAAAGACAACGGTGATCCGGAAAAAAAATTGATGGATCCAACAGGTAAGGATGACGAAAGTGGGGCCAAATAGAAACAACGAGGTTCACCCGGGTGGGATTCCGTCGCCAGTCGATCTCAATACCCTCAGCGACGCCACCAATGCAGCCCAATTTGGAGTGTCGGTTGGATTTAAAGCGTTAGAGGATGCTTCGATTAATGTATCGAGTATTCAGAGCGTAACAACCAGGGCTATTGGTTATGCAGCTTTGGGAGTGGATTTTGCACAATATCGAGAAGCCCAATATAGCTATATTGGCAGTGCCGTACTGACAGGAATTCAGTACGGCGTTACGCTTGGTTCCGACGTGGTCATTGGCGCGGCAACTATTGGTTTTGCGGGTATGTCGGGGGTGGCCGCACCAGCGGTGGGCTACGCAGGTATTGCAGCAGGCGCTGCTTCGAACTACGCAATTGGAAATTGGTTTCATGGCGTATTTAGCGACGCCAACCAACCGGTCATGTCGACTAACATCAATCTCAATTTCAATGAACCTTATATGGCTGGTTCGGGTGTGCAAACATCGACGTGGAAGATTGATCCCAGTACCCAACGACCTACGACTTACGTAAATAGACAGTTTGCCTATACAGCGCCTGCCTTAGCCTTAAAGGATATTGATCAGCTTCCCGACTATCAAGGGTTCAACACCCCTAAGGAAATGATGACTCCTGCGGACTGGGGAGGGTTCCGCAACCCGGTTTCCACGTCAGAGCACATTAATGGGCTACCATACGATCCGCATTTTTTCTCTCCGGAACCTAGTATTTCACGCAATCCATACGAAACTCATTACACTCCCACCATTGGGGCAAGCTCGCCAACGGCGCCCTTTACTCCGGAGCGCGTACAAGCAGAGATCGACCGCCGTGCAGCCGTCGATAGCGCGATCGCGCACGATCGTGCATTCAATACTCCGGCCAGCCAGTCGAATTCACCATCGTATCGGGGTTCTGAAATCCAAAGCATGCGCGATTATGACAGCATGCGGTCGGGTGCAAACCTTGAAGGTCTTCATGACAGGCGCGACGCGGCACAGTCGTTGCATTCCCAGCCAAGCGCACCGATGCGCTCGGAAGCGGCACAGCAGGAAAGGGCAGACAGGCTGGCGGCGGCAGCCAAAAGTTATCTGGATGGCGTGAACACAAGCCCGACAAAAAGCCTTCCGGATGCAACCGGGTTGGGCGGCGTATCTTTTCGTTCGCCTGTATCGGCTCTGCCAAGCGCTACACAGCAAAGCTTTGTCAATGTCACCTATGGTCAGGTTACCTCTTTACCGCAATATGCTCTCGGTTACTTTGGACCAGTCAATCCCGTGGCAGCTGTTGCGCCAACCCCCACACCTGTTACGCGACCGGTCGCCGTGCCTGTTGCCAGACCGGTGACGTATCAACCCATTCCGATCAATAGGGTACCGATCCCTGCCGATAAGCCCATCAATTTGAGCGGTTTCCTGGGCGCTATTGGCGGGCTTGTTGAGGGTGGTTTCGGTGCGATCGGTGGGCTCATCAGTGCGCTGACTGGCATTCACCGTATAGGCCTGGATAGTGGATATGGCACGGGTGGCGAAGGTGCCCATCACGAGGGCGCGCACAACCCGGCCTCGGATCATGGCATAAGCCAAAGCGAAAAGAACACGGACCACAAGAGTGCGTGGGGCAATCCCGTCCTGCTCGATCTTTCCGGCAATGGCTTGACGGTCGATACGCTGTCGTCATCCTCACAGTTCCTTGATCTTAAAGGTGATGGCTATCAGCATCGGACGGCCTGGGCGGGCAAGGGCACGGGTGTTCTGGTCATCGACACCAACAATGACGGCAAGATCAACCAGTCGAACGAATTTGTCTTCACCGAATGGGACAAGTCGGCAACGGGCGACCTTGAAGCCATCCGCAACGTGTTCGACACCAACCACAATGGCAAGCTCGATGCCGGCGATGCGCGCTGGGGCGAATTCAAGGTGATGGTTGACGGCGTGATGAAGACGCTGGATGAGCTTGGGATTGCTTCCATCGACCTGATGCCGAAGGGCACAGGCCAGAACTTTGCTGATGGGTCAGCGATCACGGGAACCACGGAATTCACGCGAACCGACGGCACGAAGGGCAAGGTGGGTGATGCGGTTCTGGCCCAGGATCCGAACGGTTACATCATCAAGCGAACGGCCGCGACCAATGCGGATGGAACGGTTACCGAAGACATTCTGGCGTATAACAAGGACGGCAGCCTGGCCTTCCGCAACCTGGTCACGCGCAGCGCCGACGGCAACAGTATCCGCACGCAGTTTGACGATGATGGCAATGGCACGTTTGACCGCTCGCAGACGGACAATCTGGTCATTGGTGGCGATGGAACGCGCATCCGGACCATATCCAATCTGAATGCCGACGGTTCTCTGTTGAACCGGACGGTGACCGTGACCAGTGCAGACAGGAAAACGATCACCACAACCGTTGATCAGGACGGCGATGGGAGGGACGACCAGAGTGAGGTACTTGTCACCAATGCCGATGGTTCATCGACGACCACGACGAGAGCATTCAGCGTCGATGGCACACTGACCAGGCAGATCAAGGCGACGTCGAGCGCCGACGGCCTGTCGAAAACGAACCAGACGGATGCCAACGGCGATGGTGTGTTTGAACTGACCACCCTTGAAACGACGGTCAACAATGCGGATAGCGGCCGAACCAAAACGGTTGATGCCAAAAATGCCGATGGTTCGCTGATCGCACGCACCGTGACGACGACGAGCGCCGATAATCGCAGAAGAGAAGTCAAATACGATCACAGCGGCAATGGCACATTTGATGAGACCGAGACCACGCTCATCGAAGTGGGTGGCAATGGCGACATCACGACGACGGTATCGAGCTTCAACGCCGATACCAGCCTGCGTGACAAGACGATTACAGTCACATCCGCGGACGGCCTGTCGCAGACAACGTCGAGTGATCTGACCGGAGACGGTGTTTTTGACCGCATTGCGTCGCAGGTTACGGTTGTAGGGACAGATGGAACGCGTACGCAAACTGTCCTGGCGAAGAGCGGCAACGGCACGCTGTTGTCAAAATCCGTCACCATCACAAGCGGTGACGGCAAGACCATTTCGATTGATGAGGACCGGAATGGCGATGGCGCTGTTGATACACGCACAAGCGTGATCATCGCTGCCGATGGTTCAACCACCACCACACAGTCCAATCTCAATCCCGATGGATCGCTGCAGAGCAAGACCGTTGCGGAAACCCTGGCAGGCGGATTGACGACCACAACCAAGGTTGATCTGAACGGTGATGGTATCATTGACCAGATCAAGTCGGATGTTACCGTTGCCAATGCGGATGGCAGCCGGACGCAAACAGTCACGACCACAAGTGGCACTGGCGTTCTGACGGCCAAGACCATCACCACAACATCAGCCGACAGCCTGACACAGACGGTAAGCCAGGACCTCAATGGCGATGGAACCATCGATCAGGTCATCACCAATCAGATCGTTCTGAACGCGGACGGCAGCCGCAGCCAGACCCAGACAACCAAGTCCGGCAATGGCACGCTTTTGAGCAAAACCGTGACCGTGACGAGCGCTGACCGCAAGACAACAACGGTCACATCGGACTTGGATGGCGACGGAAGCAGCGACCTGACCGAGGTGCAGATTCTGAACGCTGATGGCAGCAAGACGATTACATCGACGCGCACGAATGCAGCTGGAAGCGTTCTTGCCAGATCGGTGACCACGACAAGCGCCGATGGTTTGACCGTCGCGAAGTCTGATGATCTCGATGGCAATGGCACGTTTGATGCCAAAACGTTGAGCAAAATGGTCATCAACAATGATGGTTCGCGGGACACAACGGTAACGGTCACGGCGGGCACCACGCTGATATCAACGACCATCACGACGACAAGCGCCAACGGCCTTGTGAAGACGGTCACGTCAGACCTTGATGGGAACGGCATCATCGATGCCAAAACCACGCAAGTCTCCGTTCTCAATGCAGACGGATCAAAGACGACAACAACGAGCAATTATGTCGGTACCAGCCTGACGTCACAGACCATCGTTATATCAGCCGCCAACGGGCTGTCCTCGACGACGCAGGTGGACAGCGATGGCAATGGGACGATCGACCGGGTGACAAGCTGGACAAAGAGCTTGAACGCCGACGGGTCGGTCCTCGAAACATCCGAGACAAAATTATTGAATGGCGTCCTGCTCTCGCGCTCGACGGTGACAAGCTCTGCCGATGGCAGGATGATCATCTCGCAGGTCGATGATAATGGTGATGGGAAGATCGATACGAAGCGCGTTTCCCTGGTCAATGCCAATGGATCGACAAGCGAAACCGTCAGCACGTTCAACCTGGATGGCTCGCTGAACGCCCGGACTGTCACGGAAGTGACTGCGGATCGCCTGACCACGACGCTTCGGACCGATCTTGACGGCAATGGGACAGATGACACCGTCAGGGCCGACGTGACTGCCTTGAACGCCGATGGCAGCCGGACGCAGACTTCCAGTGTTCGCAGCGCCGATAACAGCCTGATCAGCCGGACCATTGTCACCACTTCGGCCAATGGTCTCGTTCAGACCGTGGAGAAAGACACGACCGGCGACGGCGTTGCCGACGAGATTTCCAGCACAACGCTTGTCATCAATGCGGATGGCAGCCGGCAGCAGACGGTCACGACAACGGCGGGCAATGGAACGCTGCTGGTCAAGACCGTCACGCTGACGAGTGCCGACCACAAGACCGTGACTGTTACGACGGACATGGATGGTGATGGCAATGTCGATCTGACGGATGTTCAGGTGTTGAATGCCGATGGAAGCAAGACGGTCACCTCGACCCGAGCCAATTCCACGGGCGCGCTCCTGTCAAAGGCGGTCATAACAACCAGTGCCGACGGTCTGACAATCACCCGGTCGGATGATATCGATGGCAATGGTACGTTTGATGCCAAGAGCGTCAGCACCGCGGCGCGACAAGCCGATGGCAGCAGAACCACAACGGTTGTCACCACTGCCGGCACAGCAACGACAGGCAAAACCATCACGTCCATCAGTGCCAATGGTCTGATCAAGACCACGGAGACGGATCTCAATGGTGACGGGGTCATTGATACGAAGGTCGTGGAAACCTCGGTCTTGAATCCCGATGGTTCGACCACCAAGACAACGCAAAGCTATTCCGGTTCCAGCCTGACTGGCAAGACCGTCACGACAACAAGTGCCAATGGCCTGGTATCCTCGTCGCAGTTCGATAGTGACGGGAATGGTGGGGTTGACCGGCTGGTCAAATCAACGAAAGCAATCAATGCTGACGGGTCGACGATCGAGACCACCGAAACACTCAGTAATGCCGGGACGCTCCTGTCGAAATCGGTGACCACCATTTCAGCTGACACCAGAACCGTCACCACTGAGACGGATATTGACGGTGATGGCAAGATCGATCTGCGTCGGTCAAGCATTGTCAATGCCAACGGCTCGACGACACAGACTTTTCGCCAGTTCAAGCCGGATGGCACGCTCGGCAGCGCGTCAATCACAGAGATTTCAGCCAATGGTCTGTCAAGAAAGATCAGCACCGACGCCAATGGTGACGGGATTTACGAGGATGTGACAACAGACGTTATGGTCCTCAATGCGGACGGCAGCCGGACGCAGACGATCATACGATCCGACAGCAGTGGCAAGGCAATCGAGAAGACCATTACGACATTCAGTAAAGACGGTCTTTCCAGGAATGTACCAATGTTTGCCGATGGCGAACACTTCAGCCGTTCGATGATTGATACCACTGCGCTGGGTGCCGATGGCAGCAGTGTGAGGGCTGTCACCTATTACAAGGCCGATGCTTCACGTGAGAGCGTGACGACCACCATTGTCAGTGGCGACGGGCGCACGACCACTGTCATCATTGACAATGATGGTGATGGCAAAGACAACCAAAAGGAAGTCACCGTCAAGAACGCTGACGGAAGTGTGACGAGCACGCGAACCGATTATGCAGCCGATGGCACCACCATCATCGACAGCAAGAAGGTGACGACAAGCGCGACCGGGCTCATCGAGACAACGGACTATGACAGCGATGGCAATGGCACGGTTGATACCAGAACCGTTCGCACGACTGTCTTGAATGCCAACGGTTCGAAGACGCAGACAACGGATACGTTTGCTGCATCGGGCGGTACTTTCGTTCTCAAGGGTAAAGCCATCATCGACATCTCGGCTGATGGCCTCTCGAGAGATGCGCAGTGGGATCTCAATGGCAGTGGTAACTTGAACCGGCGCCAGACTGTGACTACTGTCTTGAACAGTGACGGTTCCCGCACCCAAACGATCACCAAATATGGAGACGGCGTATTCAATCGCCGGCACATCATTACAACGTCCGCTGACGGGCTTGTGGTGACAACAAAGCGTGACACCACTGGCACAGGTATCTACGACCTGTTGGCAACGGACGTCACAACGTTGAACGCCGATGGTACGAAGACGCGAACCATCACCAATACCAAGGCTGATGGAAGTCTGGTCTCAAAGACGATCACCACCCAAAGTGCGGACGGCCGCACGATCACGACGCAGGAGGACAGGACAGGACAGGCATCGCGCATCCTGAAGAATGTGAGCGATGTTCTGGCCGATGGCTCTGTGGTCAATACCGCAACGACATCGAGTATTGCTGGTCTGCTCCTGGACAAGACTGTCACAACGACGAGTCCCGACAAGCGCCGTGTAACGATTGAGCGGGATGCCGACGGCGATGGGAAGGTCGATCAGACCGAACAGCGCATCCAGGCTGTGGATGGTTCGGTGACATCAACCATCACGGGTCTGCGTGCAGACGGTACAATCGCCAACCGGACGACAGCAAAGGTTTCGGCTGACGGTCTGACGACAACCACAGAGTGGGATCTGGATGGTGACGGAGCTGCCGATCGTAAGCGCACGACCATCAACTCGTTTAATGCCGATGGTAGCCAGCGCAGTGTTATAACCGACACAGATGATACTAGTAAACTTGTATCGAAGACTACGGTCACTGTGAGTGCTGATGGCAGAACTCGCATCACGAGCAAGGATACAAATGGAAACGGCACCGCCGATCAAACGGAGACCCGAATTGTCGAAATGAACGGTGCGATTACCGAAACCATCGTGAACAATACCGAAGCCCGTGAATTGATCAATCTTCCGGCCGGGCAGGTCAATTGGGTAAAAGCGATTGCGGCAAAAGTTCAAACTACAATCTCGCTTGACGGCATAACGAGAATTGTCAGTTCCGACTACGATGGCAATGGCACCTATGAAGTCTATATGCTCGAGGAGAAACAGCTCGACGGTTCGACCAAAGCGACGATCACCGAGACGAATGCCGATGGCAGCGTCAAGGCGCGGGGCACGTTAACGACGAGCGCCGACGGTCTTACGACCGTGTTGGTCAAGGACGGCGACAATGACGGTTATTTTGGCCACACGGAGACTTCCGTAACCCACAATGACGGATCGATCACCCTTACTGTGGTGGACACAAACACCAACGGAACGTTGAAACAGACTGTTGTCGATAACATCACGGCATCCGGAAAATTGCTGCATGAGCTGACAACGGACGGTCAGGGCCGCAAGACCGCCGAGACATTGCTGGCCAATGACGGAACATCAACGGCATCAACCTTCGATGCCGCAAGTGGACAAACCTTGAGCATTGCGCGGATCAACAAGAAAGGTGTCCCGACCACTGCGACACTCTACGATCCATTGAATGCCAATCCGTGGAGCAGAGTTGAGCAGACATTCAATGCCGACGGCAAGAAGGTCTCCGAAACCCAGTACATGGATGACGGGACGCGAGCTGACATCACATATTATCCGGGTTTCGACACGCCGCAGTTGACCAATTTCTACAACGCTGCTGGAGTACTGACAGGGCGGATCACCTATGATTATGCCAACACGCAACCCTGGTCGAAAATAGAACAAACTTTCGACAGTGCGGGCCGGGTTACCTATCAGGTCAACTACAATCGCGGTGTTGGACGGATGGCGTATACCTACGATGTTGTAAATACGCAGCCGTGGTCGAGGATTGAGCAGACTTTTGATACTGCGGGTCAGCTTCATTATCAGAATCAGTTTAATGACGACGGTACACGTGTGGCGATCACTTTTGACCCAGTAGGTGTGTATAGTTGGTCGCGAGTTGATCAATATTTCGATACGGCTGGCCGCCTTACATACCAGTTGAATTACAACGATGACGGGACCAGGACAGCCTACACTTGGGATCAGGCTAATACGCAACCGTGGTCAAGTGTGACGCAATACTTCAATACCGCCGGTCAGAAAACCTTCGAAAGCTGGAATAATGACAACGGTTCGCGCGATGAAAATTTTTGGGATGTTGCGAATACCTCCGATCGCAGCTGGTGGGGCATTCATTTTGACGCTCAAGGGCGTCAGAGCTATGCCACCATCTTCTATGATGATGGTTCACGCGACGAAAACGGATGGGATGTTGCCAACACATCCCCTATGAGCTGGTGGGGTTCGCACTTTGACGCCCAAAATCGAAAAGTCAGTGAAACGGATTTTTATGATGATGGGTCACGCATCGGCTACACCTTTGATGCGTACAACACGGCAAGTTGGGCCATCAAATACAATGTCTACAACGCAGCCGGTCAGCAGACCGAGGCTGATCAGATCAATGATGACGGTACGCGCACCCAATGGTTTGTGAACGACCGCGGGAATGTGGTGGGCACAAGGGAGTATGACAGATGGGGTAATTTGATCCCGCCCAATAATGGGGGTGGACCAGGCTCACATGGTCAACCGGTTCTTCTCGATCTGAATGGTGACAACCATATCGATCTTCGCCCGTTTGATCCTGTGGAGTTTGCCAATAACGCAGGTCCTCGCTTTGACTGGGATGGCGATGGTGTCCGCGATGGAACCGCCTGGGTCGGTCCGCAGGACGGCATGCTCGCCATTGATCTCGGCTCAAATGGACAGGCAGGTGGGGACGGCGTCATCGATCAGGCAAGGGAAATTGCCTTTTCGCTGTGGGCAACACCGGAAGACGTTGCAGCCCTTGGACACCCGGCCTCGGATCTCGAAGGCCTGCGGCTGGCATTCGACACCAATCATGATGGCGTGCTTGACGACAAGGATGCGCGCTGGAACGAGTTCCGTGTCTGGCAGGATGCCAACCAGAACGGCATCTCGGATCCGGGCGAGCTGAAGACCATGTCGGAGGCCGGGATCAAGCTCATCAATCTCATCCCGTCCATCGAAGGAGCAACACAGTTCCCCGACGGATCGGCGCTGACCGGCACGAGTTCCTATGAGATGCTGGATGGCACGACGCGGCATCTGGTTGGCGATGCAACGCTCGCCTATCGCTCGTCGCAGGCAAACGCGCCGGCAGCCTGACGGTCGGCGGTATCTCAGGGACGTCGTTTTGTGCGCCGCCCCGGATTATCAGCACTCATTCGTGTGCGATGAGTGGGTTGATGGGTCCAATCCATCACGTATCTGTACCGGTAAGGAACCCGATGAATATGAAAAGCTATATTGTTGCGACTATTTTCGTGAGCGCCGGCCTGTGGTTCTCCCCCGCTAATGCCGGTGATTGCTATGGGACCGGAGAATTCCACTATGGCGCCACAGCAACAGCCCTGGCCACCGTCAAAAGTGGCCGGGCATGCTCTTTTCCAATGACGATAAATGGTCGGACCGTCAGCCTTAAAATTGTTTCGCCTCCGAAAAATGGTATCGCTAAAGCGTTAAATCGAAGCACCCTGGCTTATCAATCCAAACCCGGCTTCAAGGGGCAGGATACCGTGGTCTTTGCCGTCGAGGATGCGCGCTTGGGCACAGCGACCATGAATATGAAAATAACGGTTCGTTAGAGCGAAGCACTGAAGTTTTAAGAGGGGCTGTGGTTTCGGTCGCACGGCCAAGTGGGCGTCATTTTGCACGGCATCCGCTGCATGAATCTCGCCATGATCAGGGGCCTGGTCGTACCCTGATCTGTGGCGACGGAGGAACGAAGCAATTGGGCAAGGAATGACGAGCCAATAATGGCTCGCACGGGGTGGTAACTAACATGGACAGGGTAAGTTCGGGGGATGTGGATCCACCGGCGGCGGGTGGTGTGCCTGACGAACGTGCAGCGGACAGCGGCTTGTCCGCGCTTGTGGCGATTGCCGGTTATTACCGGATTGCCGCGCGGCCGGAGACGCTGGCGCGGGAATATGCGCTGAAGGGTGCGGCGGGGGCAGACGATATCCTGCGGGCGGCAGGTTCGATCGGCCTGAAGGCGCGCAAGGTTGTGGCGCGGGGCGGCAAGCGGGTCGCGGCGCTGCCGGTTCCGGCGATTGCCTGCCTCATCGACGGCTCGTTTGCGATTTTTGGCGGAGCGAATGCCGAGGGGATGTGCCGTGTGGTCAATCCGGTGGATTTCCGCTCGCGCGAGGTGCCGGTTGACGAGTTGTTGCAGCTGACCGGCGGCACGTTCATCCTGGTGCAGCGGCGGTTCGCGGGGGCGGGCGTGTCGCGCGACACGTTCGGCTTCAAATGGTTCCTGCCGTCGCTGTGGCGCTATCGCCGCTCGCTCGGCCATGTGCTTTTGGCCTCGCTGTTCGTGCAGCTGTTTGCGCTGGTCACGCCGCTGTTCTTCCAGGTGGTGGTCGACAAGGTGCTGGCGCATCGCAGCTATTCCACCCTGATCGTTTTGGTGGTGGGGCTTGCCGCCATCGGGCTGTTCGATGTGGTGCTGCAATACTTGCGCACCTATGCGCTGTCGCACACGACCAACCGCATCGATGTGGAGCTGGGACGGCGGCTGTTCCGGCACCTGCTCAACCTGCCGCTCAGCTATTTCGAGACCCGGGCGGCGGGCCAGACCGTGGCGCGGGTGCGCGAGCTTGAAACCATCCGCAACTTTCTGACCGGGCAGGGCCTGTTCTCCGGCCTCGACTTCATCTTCACCATCATTTTTATCTTCGTGCTGTTTGCCTATTCGGCCAAGCTCGCCTGGATCGTCGTTGCCTCCATTCCGTTCTATCTCGCCATCGGCTTCCTCATCCGGCCGTTTTTGAAGGAACGCATTGACGAGAAGTTCGACCGCGGTGCCTATAGCCAGCAATTGCTGGTGGAGACGGTGGTCGGGGTGCAGACGCTGAAGGCGGCGGCGGTCGAGCCGGTTGTCGCGGCGCAGTGGGAGGAGCGGCTGGCCGCCTATATCCGTTCGTCCTTTGCCGCCACGATGCTTGCCGCCAAGGGCCAGAACGCCATTCAATATGTCAGCAAGGTCACGAGTGCCGCGCTTCTTCTCTTCGGGGCGCAGGCGGTGATCAATGGCGAACTGACCGTCGGCGCGCTGGTTGCCTTCAATATGATCGCGGGCCAGGTGGCGCAGCCGATCCTGCGCCTGTCGCAGCTCTGGCAGGACTTTCAGCAGGTGCAGGTTTCGGTCTCGCGCCTTGCCGATATCCTGAATGCGCCGCAGGAGCCGCGCCCGGCCATTGCCGTCTCGCTGCCGGCACCCAAGGGCGCCTTGACCTTCAAGTCGGTGACCTTCCGCTATGCCCCCGATGCACAGGATGTTTTGAAGGATATCAACCTGACGGTCCGGCCCGGCGAAGTCATCGGCATTGTCGGCCCGTCGGGATCGGGCAAATCAACCCTGACCAAGCTGGTGCAGCGCTTCTATATCCCCAGCAATGGCCAGGTGTTCATGGACGGGCAGGACATTGCCCAGGTCGATCCCGCCTGGCTGCGTTCCAATATCGGCGTGGTGCTGCAGGAGAACATGCTGTTCAACCGCACCATCCACGACAATATCGTGCTGGCCAGCCCCGCCATGTCGCGCGAGGCCGCCATGCGCATGGCGCAGTTGTCGGGGGCCGACGAGTTCATCTCAAAGCTGCCGCGCGGCTATGATACGCTGATCGAGGAGCGCGGCGCCAATCTTTCCGGCGGCCAGCGCCAGCGGCTGGCCATTGCCCGGGCGCTCGCCACCAACCCGCCCATCCTCATTCTTGATGAAGCCACCAGTGCGCTCGACTATGAGAGCGAGCGGATCATCCTTACCAATATGCGCGAGATCGTGCGCGGCCGCACCGTGATCATCATCGCCCACCGGCTTGCCACCGTGCGCTATTGCAACCGCATCATCGGCATGAAGGATGGCCGCATTGTCGAGGAGGGAACGCACGACACGCTTGTTGCCAGAGAGAACGGTCTCTATGCCCATCTGTGGCAGCTGCAGTCGGGGAGCAATCAGGCATGAAACCTCCAGAGGCACCTCTTGAGGCCGCGCCCTCAAAGCCTGAACGCGCTGAGCCCGGCCCGGTCAATCCTGATCAGCCCGCTCCCACGCGGCAGGAGCCGGGACAAGAAAAGATCACGGCGAAAGCGCTGAAGACGATCAAACGCCAGCGCGCCGACAATGAATTCCTGCCGGCGGCACTGGAGATCCTGGAAACACCGGCCTCGCCCATCCGCACCGCCTTCATCTGGTTCATCTGCATCCTGGCGACATGCGCCCTTGTCTGGAGCTATCTCGGCACGTTCGACATCGTGGCGACAGCACAGGGCAAGGTACAGCCGGCGGGCCGGGTCAAGATCGTGCAGTCGATTGAGCTCGGGCGGACAAAGACCGTTCCGGTCACCAACGGTAGCCAAGTCAAGGCGGGCGACATTCTGGTTGCGCTCGATGACACGGAGATCAAGTCGGAGGAAACCGCGCTTGCCGTCAGCCTTCAGGCGTTCCGCGCCGAAGTCACCCGCCGCGAGGCGGTGCTGGCGACCGTTGCCGAATGGCAGGAGAAGGGCATCTGGAACATCGGCCGCATCACCGAGCGGCCGCTGGCCTTTCCCGCCGGCATCTCCGAACCGATCCGCCGCCGCGAACAGCTGATCTACCGGGCCGATACGACGCAGCTGCATTCATCGCTTGCCAATCTCGACGCGACGCGGCGCCAGCGCCAGACCGAGATCGACAGCCTGACCCGGACGATCGCCGCGCAGACGGCCCTGGTCAAAACCCTGACCGAGCGCGTCTCCATGCGCACCGAGCTGATCCCGACGGCGGCGGGTTCCCGCGCCCAGGTCATCGATGCCCTGCAATCGCAGCAGGAGGCCGAGGCCAGCCTCGTCACCCAGACCGGCCAGCTGGCCGCAGCGCGGGCCGCGCTTGAGGTCGCGTTGAGTGAGGCGGCAAAGCTCGTGGGCAGTTTCCTCTCCGACAATGTGCAGAAGCAGTCGGAAGCGGCGCGCCGTGTTGACGAACTCGAACAGCAGCTGATCAAGGCGAGCAAGCGCCGCTCCTCCATGACCATCCTGAGCCCGATCGATGGCACCGTGCAGGCCTCGGCCGTCACCACCATCGGTCAGGTCGTCACCGCAGGCAGCGAGCTGATGCGCATCGTGCCGGAAAACGCCGCGCTCGAAATCGAGGCCTACCTTCCCAACCGCGACATCGGCTTTGTGCGAGGCGGCCAGACCGCCGTCATCAAGGTCGAGGCCTTCCCCTTCACCCGCTATGGCATCATCGAAGGCAAGGTGACCCGCGTTGCCACCGACGCCATTCCCGAGCCCGACGCTCAAGCGCTGGAAGGCGCGGCGGCCAAGGAGCTGCAGAGCATCATTCCCACAGGCAATGCCCAGCGCATGCAGAACCTGGTCTTCCCAGTCACCATCCGGCCGGATGTCACTGTCATCAACGTCGATGGGCGATGGATGCCGCTCTCCCCCGGCATGGCGGTCACCGTCGAGGTCAAGACCGGCAAGCGCCGCATTCTCGAATATCTGTTCTCGCCGCTCGCCGAGATATCATCGCAGGCCATGCAGGAGCGATAAGAGGTTTTGACCAACCCGACGCCTCTCTAACTCAGTGGCCCATTGTGCAATGTGAACGCGTTTATGGAGACACGCCGTAGTCTGAAAAACTACGGCGCATCTGGGCATCAACCTTCGATTGAGCGTCGGAGATCATACCACCCAGCGATGTCACAGACGCTTTAATCCGATCGATCTTCGCCTGTGCCGCATCGATAGAAGAGGTGTCAATCTCTGGCCTAGCGGTCGGTGAAAGGTTCTCAGCTATCTGCCGACCGATGTCGGCCGACTGCTTCACAATATCATCCATCTGCGTTGACGACACTCCGGCGGGCTGTCCAAGCGACGACACTGGTGTCATCATCTGTTCCCAGAACCCCTTGTTCTCTGGCGCGGGCGTATAGTTTGGCATAGGCACGGCCTGGCTCGGGTTCATGCGATCCCGATAGGCATTGTGCTTCCTGACCAACTGCTCCGGATCCATCATGGACGGATCCTTCGTGGGAGACTCATCAAGTCCCCGCTGCAGCGCGTACAAGGCGGCCAGCCACGCCCCACCCTTTCCGATTGGAGATTTGAGGATCGCGCCGGCACCGCCGGCCAATATCCCGAGCAGCCCTTTCTTTCCGCCGCCCTTTCCTGCGTCCAAAAGATCACCAGCAGCGCCGCCGCTCTGCATCGCTGCAGCCTGCTGTAGTGCAAGTGCGGCAACGTTGAGGTTGGTGCCGGCGGTGATCAGTCCATAGATTGCCGCACCGACCTTGTACGTTCCGAAGGCAGCCGCGCCGACGCCTGCAATGCCGAGGCCCGTGGTAACGGTAGGATCTCCGGCCTTCACCATCGCAGAGAACTTGTTCACAGCGTTGGAAATGGCATTGAGCCCGGGAACGATGACCGGCATGGCGCTTTCGCCGATGGCCGCCGCGAGATTTTGGAACGACTTGACGAAGCCTTCGTACGCCACGAAGGGGTCATCAAACCTTGCCTGGTCGGCGGCATCCACGCCCTGCGTCCGTTTGTAGAACGCCATGTTCTTGTCAATCTGATATCGCTGCGTGATCATTTTAGTCAGCAGTTCCGACGCCTTGGTATTTTTGGTGGTTTTGGCGACCGCTTCCGAAACTGCTGTCCCGTCACTCAAGTCAACATTGTCGCGCTGCAACGCAGGAATAAGGTTCTTCTTCACCCACTGGTATGGATCCTGGCCAAATAGCTTGGAATCGACAAGGGTGCCCTTTCCTTCTCCTGTTCGTATTCCCAGACGGCGCTGTTCTGCAATGTTGACCTTGCTGGAGTTGCTGTTGGCTCCGATAACGAATGCCTGGAATGCGGAAGACAGCGCCGTGCCAAAACCTTCCGCACCCATGTCCTGCATCAATGCAGGTGCCGTCGACATGATGAAATCGGTGCTTAATCCCGGACCAGCAATTTTCGCTCTGCGGGCCATTGTGTAGAGCATGCCAGGATCAATGTCCTGGCCTTCAATCTGAGCTGACCGGATGATACCGTCGATGATATCTCTGGTAGCTTTGATACCAATATCGCCTTCGTCGTTCTGGCCAAGATTGTCGATACCGCGGATCAATCGCGCAAGTGAGTTACCGGCGATATCTGTACCTTTCGTGGACTGAAGGGTGACGTAGCCCTTCACCATCTGATCGAGCACGGCAAGCCCCCGCTCTGTTGAGCCCATAGTAGCCATCGCACCGCGCGCCATTTCCATAATATCCGTAATGCCGGCCGACGGGTATTTTTGCGAAAGCTCGCTGGATCTCTGGAACATCTGTTCCCGTTCATTCTCGGGAATATTTGCCATCTTCTGACGGAAATATTCGCGCTGGCGCTCCGAGGAAGCTATCACAGCTTCTCGCCCGAGGTTGTTGACCATGTAGGCACCGGTGTAACCACCGGCGGCCACATATGCGGGCCTGAGGGCTGCAGACATAGCAGCTTTAATAGCCTTGGCACTCCGGCGAGCTTCCTTTTCGGTGCTGCGCAAACCACTGCGGACTTGAGCAAGATGGGAGAGTGTTGCGACCTTCCACGCGCCGATTTCCGATTTCCTCATCGCAGTTCCGAGGTTCTTCGACTGCATATCCTTTTGCATTCGATCCCAAGACCGACGGACGATCTCAAGCTCGCGTGCCGAGGCACCCATTTTCTCGATCTGTCGCTGGAAACTGGCGCCCCACTGCGCACCAGCAAGCCGGCGTGCGTGATCCTCGATCTTCTTCATGGATCCGGTCACATCTGTGGCGGCCTTCTTGGCCTTACCGGACATTTCGTCCTGCAGTCGCAACACAAGCTGCCCGAGGAAGGTTTTCGCCATCATTCCATCTCCGCTTCATAAATTTCTAGTAATTATCCACGATAATTCATTGAAAACTCTAAATATCATCCAACTTTTTATGAAAAAATAGAGGAAAGCATCATGACGCCTGATCCCATGCCGAAGAAAACACGCAGGAAGAAGCACCACGCAGACCGTTTCCGCGGATCGAAATTATTCGTTGAACGATGGTCAAACGCCAAGGCTGCCCACGTGGCATATTTGACGGGAAAAGGTGCATCCTCAACTGAGATCGCCAATATCTTGAACGATGGCGTGCATTCGGCGACCATCCGAGCAATGTGGCGGCGGTGGCGTTTGCCAATGACACCGACAGGCGGCCGGCATGTCGCGACCGTTCCGGTTCCACTCATGGCGCGCGAGCGAACGCTCCTTACCCAACGGGCCAAAAAGCTCAGCATCGCCCCTGAGGAGTATCTGCGCCGGATTTCAGTCTGCGCGCTGTCGGATGATTTGTACGCGGCGGTGACCGATGGCCGGTATAACGATTAGACTCATCACTTATTTGGAAGGATACTATCGAGGTCTCAAGAGCGTGTTTGAGGAACGAATACAACTCCGCCTGATTTCCAACGCGTCATCCGACAGCTTGCAGAGATTAGCGAGAAATAGTGCCTCGATATTGTAGTTATAGGCCAGAACCTGAGATGGTGACCGGATAGGAATGAGCTGAAGGAGCGCCCACTTAATCGAAGCCAAGCCAGCCATCTTCTCTGTATTAAAAGTTTCATCCCTGGTCACGTCGTCTGTTTTGATAGATAGGCCGCCGATTGTCCTAGCGGCCGCGAGAGCTAGCAATGGGCCCTTCTCGCCCTCACCATCGGGTCCAAAACCTCTATTTTTTGCCACCGGAGTGGAGAAACTAATGCGTAGGCAAATGAAACGTATGGGAAAGCGGCATATTCTCAGTGTCTGCCAAAATACCTGCAATGAAAATGACTTTTGGAAGAAGACTCTCGCCGTAAACCCCAATTCTCGGATGAATATCAATACGAACTGTTAAGGTATCCGGCCTCGAACTTCGGTCTTCCCAACCATGTATAATTTTGCTTCCATAGTATCCAAGACCATGATCATGCATCATTTTCCCATCGTTGACGGCGTATTCATATAACCGAACTTCGAACGCTCCGTTTTCATCAGCAAGCCCAATGCTATTGATTTGATAGTCTCGTCGGTTCCAGTTGACGCAGCGAACTTCTACAGTGGCTCCGGCGAGGCGAGTCACACGAAATGTCGGGTCCGCATCACCAAGAGCGAAGTCCGTCTGGCGTTTTGCCTCGCTAGCTTGCTTAAGAAGCGGCGGCAACGTAAGACCCGCCGCGATCAGAGCTCCCATCGCGGCGAAGTAACCGCTCAAGGCGGAAATCCATTCTCGCAAGCAATCAGGCCCGTCGCAAAGATTCTGACTGAATACTGTCGGTCCTATCAACAACACTGCGGTGAACGATCCCATTCCCCAAAACGCTAGTCTTTGGATCATCGAGTTCCAAGCTTTATTGGACATGTTTGCTCCCACGGTTACCAACGCGTAGATTTCCATAACAATGATTCTTGAGGAATAACTAGTGGGATGCTCTATCCAATTGTTCGCTTGGCCGCATATGTGCGAAAGAGCAATCCCCAGCCCGCGAGATATCCAACATAGAGAACGTGCTGCTTGGTGATAAGGATAAGGGTGAGAAGCTGCATCCTGCTTGGCCGATCGGCCTCCTGAAAGATGACGACGGAATGCGGCGCTGCCTCGCATCTTGGTGCATATGTGAGATGCGTGTTTGGCACGCAAAGAAGGAATGTCAGCGACGCTGCTGGTCATATGCTACCTTCCGCCGGCGGCGTGACCGGGGCGCTGAGATCATCGCATTCAACTTGAATGAAGCCCTTGTAGAAGTTTGGTGAGCACATTTCGAACGTTTGAGCTTACCAGTTGCTCCGTCACGTTGAGATCTTGCATAGAATCTTGAAATGTGTGTTTCCTTGCAGGGAAACAAAAGCGAGCAATAGGGTCTCATGACACCTCAACTTAACCTCGAATATTTCCATCCTGAGCAACTGAAACTTGATCTTGAGAATCCACGGTTTGGTTTGACAACGGCTGCCAACGAGCAGGACGCGCTAGAGATCCTGCTTAGGCGGGCCAATCTAACAGAACTCTTTGATTCCATTTCGAAAAAGGGTTTCGAGCGCTTCGAGCCACTCGTGGCATTCGAGAATGTTGCCGGCGAGCGGATCGTAGTCGAAGGCAATCGGAGACTCGCAGCAGCAAAATTGTTGTTGGACCCGGAGCGGGTAGAGTCCCATTTTTCTAAGCGAATTCCAGCTCTACCGGAGGAATTCCGCGAATCTGTCGAAAATCTCCCAGTTTACCTCGTGCCTGATCGTTCCTATGCGGATGATTATATTGGATTTAAACATATCAATGGCGCATCCACATGGGGATCATTAGCCAAGGCAAAATTCAGTGTTCGATTTTTTGAATCGCTGCTCAAAACAGAAGGCGCCGATGCTGCAATTGATGAAATGTCAAAGAGACTGGGCGATAGCCGTAATATGTTGCTTAGAACCTTGGTCGCATACAAAGTTTTCGAGCAGGCCCGAAACAATGGGTTCATTGATGAAGAAATTTTGGCCACTAACGCGTTGGATTTTTCTCACCTTTACACAATGTTGCCGAACCCCGACACCCGGAAATACTTGGGGCTTGGGTTAAAAGCACTTACGCCGCTCAATGTAGTTGAAAATCCTATACCGCATGCTCATCTCGACAAGCTACGCTACCTATGTCTGTGGTTGTTTGGATACAAGGACCGGAAAAGCGTCATTGTCAGTCAGGGACAGGACCGACCTAAATTACAGAAGATTCTTTCAAGTTCTGATGCCACCATTACTTTGGAGTGGACCGGTGACTTTGAACGAGCTTCTGACGAAGCAGGGTTTGCAACAGACAAGTGGCTGCAAGAGGTCAATCTTTTGGAGTCGAAGGCAAAAAAGGTGAACGATGCAGTAGCGTCGTTGCCTGCGGATATGAGTGATGAAGACTTTGCTAATTCACTAAGTAAGCTGAACCTGACGCGTCGGCATGCGCAATTTGCGTACACCAGCCTTGGGCAAATCCAACAAGAAAAGAAGCTGGGACTTCAGGTGGATCTGTTTAGTTCGGTCAACAACAAGGTCGATGATGCCAACGATTGAATTTTCGCCTGTTGTTTCCCATGAAAATATCGAGGAAATCAGTGTAGTTGCAGAGTGCATAGCATGGTTCAACGGCATTTTTACTCTTGAGGATCTTGAATGGGATGACGACCAACTTGCATCGAATTATGCCACCGCGCAGACCGCGAACGGCCTTTATGAATATTACATCGAAGAACGAAATATAGCTGTTGACGAGGCTAAGGAACAGATCACCAGTGATTTGATCAAATTATTAACAGCCCGGCATAACGATCTCGGACGTCATTCGCCATTTTCTATTGAAATAGATGACACGCTCGTGTTGCGCCGAAAGGCAGAAAAGGATCTGACATCACCTGGCATTGCTTACATTTTTATGTCGTTGTTCTACCTGTATGATTCCGAAAACAATCTCATTTCGCTCGTCGGAGAATACGACGAGCGTTTTTATCAGCGGCAGTTCAGTCGCCAGTTCGCAAAATTATTCGAAATTATATCGGCCTACGCGTTGTCTGGACGGGGTGAGATACGCACCCAGCGATTAGGCGATTCGCGAAGTTCAAAAGAACTACTGGTCCGATTGGCGGAGTTTGCACAGTTTTGCGGTAGCGGCGAAACTAGGACGGAAAACCAGTTACTCGCAAGCCAGATTGGTGCAAACGATGGGGGCGTTGACGTTCTTGGAATTCAAACGTTGAACGGAATTGCCACAAATGATAGCCAGATTTTCTTGGTCGGAGCCACTATTCAGCAAGACCAGCGCCGGAACAAGATCATGGGTGACCAGCAGATACAACGTTTCCGAGGTTTCTTTACAACCTTCCCAAACGCGGCTGTCACAGGAGTAATGGCTGTTCCGTTCCCCGCTAGCATCGCAGAATCCGAAACCTGCAACAGTGCAAACTGTATATACATGGCGCGGAATGACATTTTGGCACGGCTCGGGACTGCACTCCATAATTTCGACAGCCACAAGCCTTTTCAGACAGCAATGCATGATCAGTTGATGGCTATTGCACGTCCACTGCAAAAAGCTCTGCAGGTGAGGATGCCGACGGGGGTTATTTCTCGTTTTGAATTGGCAGAATGAGCAACTCTGAGGTGGTGCGCTTCTTTTGCAATGAATAATTTACAGCAAGTTTGGCGAGATCGAATCCGCGATAGATCTCCCTTATGAGATCACAATCGTCGTATGTTATTACCCAGTTGGTAAGCTGAGCTTGTTTTATAAATTCCGCTAATTCGCGATGGGCTGCTTCATTCATTGTGTCCATATACAGACGGGCACCCGCTTTGACATAGGGCGGATCGATAAAGACCAATGATGACGCAGCTTCCGGATTATCAGCCCAACCCCGCAAAAATACTAGGCCATCCTCATTCGACAGCTGTATTCTATCTCGGAGATTCGAAATATTCTCGATTTTTTGAATTGTCGTCTCTAGATAAAGACGCGCGTCGAGTTTCCACGTCCCGATTTGTTCATACCCGCCTATCGGTCCTGCACCGAGGATGATTCCCGATCGATTGGTGCGGTTCAAGAAGAATGTAGCAAAACCTAACTCAAAGGCATCTGCATCAGCGGGATGTTTTACTAAATCAGCGCATTCACGCCAACTCTCGATGTTGAGACGTGTTTCGCGTAGCTTCCTACAAAACCGTTCAGTTTGAAAAAGCAGCGCTTGCCAGGCGCAATAAATCCGCCGGTCTGCGTCGTTCAAAACAATCCTGTGGACTTTATTCTCGAGCAAGAGGTGAACCGCCGAACCCGCTCCGCCAGCGTAGGGTTCGACATAAACCTTTTCATCGGCCTGCATCTGAGTGAGACGCGAGGCCAAAAAATCTGCAAAAAAACCTTTGCCTCCTGGATACCGAAAGGGGGTTGTCGACGTGGTGCTCGTACGTCGTCTCTCGATTTCTACCTCGTGAAGCAAACTAATCCCCTTTTTGTGTGTTATATTCACTGAACGCTTACATGCCTATCAAAATCGGACCAATTATAACCGTCCTTGCCATCGGTCCCCAGCCAATAGTCCCCTTGCGGCGCTCAATCGATGCTTCGATCATTCATTTTCTTCGTATGGCGTTCAAAACAGACCTGCCAATTTTATGCCCCCAAGTGCGAATGCTCCCCAGAATAAGGCTTTCATAAGCGTAATGACAACACTCGGCCGGTTCGGATCTGCATTGAGCTCGTTGAAGTTGGGGACGTACTTCAGATAAGTACTGTCTTCGTGCGGTTGCTCCGCAGTGTTTGGGTCGAACGCAATATTGCGTTGAGTTTTCATTCGATTTCCAAAAGCGTGGGTTGCCTCGAAAGGTTCAAGCTCCACTCCATATCTGTTGGACACTGCCGATTTTGACAAGATCACCTCACGTTCCAGATCGGAAATTGGCCCGATCTGAGCAATTGGCTTGATGATCCGGACCTTCTCGACGGGGCGAGGCACGCCGTTTTCTTCCAGCAGGGAAATAAGAGCCTCCCCAACCCCGAGGGCAGTGATTTCCGCCTTGACGTCAACACCCTTGTTCGGTCGAAACGCGTTGACGGCCGCCTTGACGTTCCGCTGTTCGCTGGGTGTGTATGCGCGCAACGCGTGCTGCACGCGGTTGCCGAGCTGCGCCAGGACCGTATCGGGTACGTCCGCCGGGGATTGCGTCACGAAATACACGCCGACACCCTTAGACCGCACCAGGCGCACGAGTTGCTCGATACTCTGGACGAGCGGGCGCTGGGCATCACGAAACAAAAGGTGAGCCTCGTCAAAGAAGAAAACAAGCTTCGGTTTGTCCAGGTCACCGGCCTCCGGCAAACGCCGGAACAGCTCAGTGAGCAGCCAGAGGAGGAAGGTGGCATACAGTTTCGGCGCTTCCATCAATTGGTCCGCATGCAGCAGATTGATCATCCCCTTGCCGGCGGTGTCGGTCCGGATGAAATCAAGGATATCGAACGGAGGCTCGCCGAAGAGGTTGGCGCCGCCTTGCGCCTCGAGCGCAAGCAAATTGCGCTGGATGGCTGAAATCGACGCTGCGGTGACATTCCCGTGCTGCTTGCAGACATCCTCGCGATTGTCCAGCATATCGGACAGGGACCAGCGGAGATCGTCGAGCGTGAGGAGATACGACTGTTCCTTCTCCGCAATCCGGAATGCGATCTCGATCGCTCCCTGCTGCGTCTCATTCAACCCGAGCATGCGGGATATCAATTGCGCGCCCATTTCCTGCACACTGGTGCGGATCGGCATGCCATGCCGCCCGAAAATGTCCCAAAACGCTGCAGGATATGCGGTGGTGATCCCGGAAAGGTCTCCCTTCACATCCGCAGCGAACACGGGAACGCCATTGCGGGAGAATTCCTCGGCCATGCGCTGCAGGGTGACGGATTTGCCCGTGCCTGTTGCGCCGGTCACGAGGCCGTGCCGGTTTGCGAACTTCAGCGGAAGATTGATTGCGGTGCCGTCGAACGTAATACCGAGATCGAGTTTCATTGCATATCCCCTTATCCTAAGCGACTTGCACCATTGCTCGTAGGAACATCAACATGCGAGGATCCTCACATCCCAGAAAATCTGAGCGTTCAAGAAAATAGGAGGATTTGAAATTAACTTCACCAAGATTTCGAGGTGAGTATTCCAGAAGTTGTCCAAGTGCGATCTGCTCCTTTTCAAACGCCGCCTGTAAGCGTTCACTCCCCTCACTCGGATCCTGCTCGATCGCAATATCGACCTCGGCAAGCGAGGCTTGATGGTTGTCGATGAGGATGGAAAGTTGACTGCTTGTTGGCCGGTTTGCCGTTGTAGATCGCCAATCCATTTGTCTTGGCGCCAAGTTTTGAATGTCTTCAGCGATGGCCTCTGCGATCCAATCATTATCGAGGAGGCTTTGGCAGAGGCCGCGAAACAGGGACGGAGGAAGGCCTTGTTTCATGACTGCTGCAGCAAAGGTTGGAAATTCCGACGCATAGGAAGATTGCGATATTTCCTGTGGCCATTGTGCTCGGTCCTTCGCGAAATCACGGGCAAGCTGTTGATCTAATACCGCTGCACCAAAGGTTTGAGACTCTGTTTTTACAAATGAAATAATTTGGCCGCGCTTTGCTTGGGTATCATCGTTCACAGGGAACCTCCTGACGAATATCTGTTGAAATTGTTGGTGAAGTTCTCCAGAGCGTCTCCGTTGGTCCGTCCCGACGGATGCCGCCTACACGCTTCCAATATAGTTGGTTGCGCTTGCTGGGGCTCGGCCTTGGAGGCCGGCCCAACCTCGACACCAATCATGCTGCACCGCCGGGATTCTTTGAATTCCATTCAGCCCAAGCCGCACGCTGCAATTCTCTGTGCACGGCGTGTGCGAAGCGATCGATCTCCAGCAGGATCTGTCGCCGCTCTACTCCTTTGATCTGAAGTTGGCCGTAGAGCCGATTACATGTCATTTTCCAGAATCGGCCCGCTGCGTGGCCGTTTTTGCTAGATAGGCACCTTGCAGTTTCGCGAATGAAAAAGAGTTGCCGGTCCACAGGAAACGGGACGACACGGCATTCGTGTTGGAAAAAGTCCATTTGATCACTCTCCATGAGCTTTTCCGATTTGGTGTTGCTGTAATGAAGTTCCAAAACTTGAGCCAAGTGTGACAACCCGAGGCCCGGGGCCCTTGGCCCCCGGGGCCGCGACGTCAGGCAGCACGTTCCCAACAGGAGTGGGAGGCTGGACAAACTCGTTACTTGGCACACGAGTGTCGCCAATTATAATATTACCTACTTGCGACACTGCTGTGCCACGACGCCGGTACCAGGTTCGACGCGACATCTGTTCGGCTTCCCATGGACGGCTATGCATCAACGATTGAGCGTCAACCGATTTACGATCACGCTGCCCTTCGGCGCGTCGTTTTTCTCGTTGACGCTCTCGATCGCGTTTCTGCTTGTGAGCCTTTGCAAATTGTTTTCGCTGCGATGCGGGTACGTCACAGGCTCCGATCGTATTCAGCCCGAGCTCCTCCCGTTCGACGTAGGTAACCCCGAGCATCTCAGCAGCGTCGTCAGCCCGCTGGCAATAACGGCGACCTTCAGTCTCTTCGATAATGGCCTCAATGGCCTCAGCCAATGTCCATGGCGCCCATCGCTTGCACCACTCAAACATATCCTGTCTGCTGAGCGCCAATGCGGCCGCACGAATAAACGATGTTGCGACGTCCGTTCGAGGTAAAAATTGACCGTACCTGCTACTGATAACCCTCTCAATCTCCCGTAGACGCAGAATTCGAACGGAAAATGAGTTTGTTTTGACCAGTTTCTCTTTCCAGACACACTTGCCAATCGTGATGGCGCTCTTGGTAACCCTTATGTTTCCCAGCTGGCCCGTCGGAATGTTGTTTATATGCGAGACCATCACATCGCCCTCGCATGGATCAGCCGGGCTTCTCGAATAGCCTGTTCAGCCTCCTCCGCAGTCAGGCTAAAGCGGGTTCTCAGGTTCGGCGTGATGGACGCAGGCTGCCTCTTCTGAGAAGCCAGCCAGCGGGCAGCAGCATTTACGCCGGTTGTCTCATCGTAGTTGGCTATGGTATTAGCGTTTTGGTTCATGGAATTTTCCTGTGCGGGAAGTTTTAAGACTGTGGCTCGGCAGTGTTGGCGCACTGACCGAGCTTTTTGATTCCGCCAGTGGTTCTGGCGGAATATTGCGATACAGCATTGCACCGCCGCTTAACCGAATACCCGTCGGCTCCAGCCTCATTAAGCAAAGCTCAATATTGGACAGTTTGTTTGGTCCCCATATGCGAGTAAATTCGCTCGAATTCGGGACGAGAGACAGGGCCACGCTCGCATTCGGCACATCAGAGGTATCCAACCACTGCGTGTTACACTTCTCCATCCGGTGAAGAGACTGTTTACATGCCTTCGAGCAAGTCGTTTGCGCACCTCGCAATTTATGGAACGGCCCATCGCACACGGCGCATTTTGCAGGGAGTATCGTCACGCTGCGCGCTCCATAAAGAAGCGAATCAGTTGGCCACGCTCGGCCACCCAACGCCCACCCACCTTCTTTGCAGGCAATTGACTGGTCGACAGTAAATGGAAGGTCTGCCGTTCCGTCCGACCAATGAGTTTGGCGATTTCTGATACCTCCCAAAGAAGGTCCATGGGTTCGACTTCGGGTGTCATGTTGCACTCCATAGTTTCGCATTTCGAGGGATATAGCGACTCGCTACTTTTTAACCATAGCGACTCCGTATACTTGCATCAAGTGGAAAATATACGTAATCGCTACTATCAATTACGGAGACTGAAATGGCGCGCCCCAAATACCCAAGCGATAAGCAAGATCAGTTTATGCTTCGACTCCCCGACGGCCTTAGAGATCGCATCAAGGCATCCGCAGATGCCCAAGGTAGATCGATGAATGCTGAAATCGTGCTTGTTCTGGAGCGCGAGTTTCCCGATCCATGGTCAGTGACGTCGGGATTGAAAGTCCCAATGGAAGGCGAACTTGCCACGAGCGGGGGCGTCGAGAGAATGGAAGTCCGCGAGCTCATGGGCAGATACTTGAACGCAGTTTTGCAAGAAAACGAAACGCTTAAGAGGGCTGGGGCGCTTTCGCATAGTGTTATTTATTACTTGGCGTACGCCCTTCAAAAGGCGGCCGAAGGTGATAATTCAGAACTCGAGCACCAGATCGAGCGCGCCAAGCGAGAACCGAAATTCATCCAGAATCTGCTCTCAACCGACACAAAATTTAACGAGGACTAAATGTCCATCCGCAAGCGTAACTGGACGAATGCCAAGGGCGAAGAGAAAACTGCCTGGGTTGTCGATTATACCGATACCAAAGGCACGCGCCGGCTGAAGACGTTCAGATTGAAAAAAGAGGCTGATGTTTTTGCGTCCACAGCAAGCGTGGAAGTTCGTGAAGGCGTCCATGTCGCCGACAGCGCCAGCGCGACGGTCAAAGAGGCCGGCGAACTATGGATCAAACGCGCAGAAAAGAATGGGCTGGAGCGCGGTACCATCATTCAATACCGGCAACACCTCGACCTGCATATCAATCATTTTCTCGGATCCACATTGCTTTCGCGCCTGACCGTGCCGGTGATCAGATCCTTTGAGGATGACATGATGGAGCAAGGCCGATCCTCGTCCATGGTACGCAAGGTGCTAGTCAGCCTTGGTTCTCTCCTAGCCGATGCGCAAGAACGCGGATTGGTCATTCGGAACGCGGCAAGGGAAAAAGGCCGCGCACGTCAGAAGGGCAAGGACAGACGCCTAGAGAAACGCCAGAGGGGCAAGCCGCGCATTGGGGTGGATATTCCCTCGCGCGAAGAGATAAAAGCCATCATAGACGCTCTGGAAGGCAAATGGAGACCATTGCTTCTAACCGCGATATTCACCGGCCTACGCGCTTCTGAAATCCGCGGCCTGCGTTGGGTGGATGTGGATGTTGAAAAGCGGGAAATTCACGTACGGCAGCGCGCTGACAGGTTCAATCAAATCGGCCGGCCGAAATCGGAAGCCGGAGAGAGGACGATACCTATTCCGCCGTTGGTGGCCAATACGTTGAAGGCGTGGCGGCTTTCATGTCCCCGCCCCCGAACTGGACAAAAGGATTCGAAGGGAAAGCATCTCACCGACGAGATACGGCCTGAACAGCTTGTATTCCCAAACAGTCTGGGCAAGGTCGAGTCCCTATCGAAAATCATGCAGCTCGGTTTCTCTCCAGCACAAGTTTCTGCCGGCGTCACCACCAATACCGGCGAGATCGACAAGGACGGAAATCCGGTCTTGAGATCGAAATACACAGGGTTTCATGCGATCAGGCATTTCTATGCGTCTTGGTGTATCAACCGCCGGGAGGATGGAGGGCTGTCACTGCCTCCGAAGATGGTCCAAGAACGGCTCGGCCACTCGTCCATTACACTGACAATGGATACCTATGGCCACCTCTTCCCACGCCACGATGATGCAGCAGAATTAGCCGCCGCAGAGCTAGCTCTTTTAAAATGAACGCGACATAGACGCGACATACGGCCATAACTACTTGATTTTAAATCAGTTAAATAATCTTCCTAATCTGTAGGCCGCTGGTTCGAATCCAGTCGGAATCACCATAAAATCAATAACTTAAATAGTCTCACGTTCCAGCGTTCCTCACGCGTTCCTATTCGGGGGTTCCCGAGCCGGTCTTTGGCTGGCGATGCGCAACGCGCAAATCAGCCAAAAACGAGGTTTTCAACATTTTTCCAGTCGGACTACATGGCCGTTGTGATGCTGGGGTGGCTCACGTGATGTTGCGGGTGTTCAAAAGCCGAAAAAACTTACCCGCATGCTTTAAGGAACCGCACACGCATGGTACCTACGGCAAAGATAGTGTGAAATGGAACAGTCGCAACAATGCGGATATTGATAGTCACGGGAATAGTATTCCTCCAGATCGGTTTCGTATATTTTACGTTATGGGGCATCGCATCCAATTTACGACGTTGGGTGGGAGAGATAGAGGCGATTGCTGGGGCTATCTGTGTCTTCGCCGTGGCATCTCTTCTTATATTCTGGCTGTCATGGAGCATACCTCAATATCAAGCGATATTTCGAGTAGGCGTTTCGCTTTGCCTTCTATTCTGGGCGACTACCGCATTATTACACGGCAGTGAACGGATCAGTCTGGTACTGCCATTCGCAATAGCAGCTATCGTTTCAACCGGCCTTTTCCTCATTGTTCACGGGGCCGATCATTCAGGCGCCTCTCCTATGCGAGTGGCGGCAAAAATTTTCACCCACGAATTACCCGGCGATAACGAAATACCTATGGTGTTCGCAGATGCAATTCTGAAGGGCCATGTGCCATCACCTTTTTACGGCGACTGGTTGTCAAGTGACAGACCGCCATTGCAAACAGGGATGTATTTACTGAGTCCGGTGGTTTCAATTGTTGGAAACAAGGGGCTCGGATATCAAGCACTGGCTATTGCAGTGCAAATGTTTGTGCTGATTGGCGTGTGGTGTCTGGCGCGAGCAATGAATTCGACGAGAGCTGCGGCGGCTTTAGCAATGATCGCTGTAACCTTTACCCCGATCGCAATTGTCAATGGCGTATTTGTATGGCCAAAGCTTCTAGCAGCCGGATTTGTCGCCGTGGCGTTTGCCCTGCACTTTTATGGAAAACGCACGACTGTTATCGACGGCACAGTAGTCGGAACGTCATGCGCGATGGCATTGCTCTCGCACGGGTCAGCAATTTTCACGCTCCTAGGAATGTTCATCGCGGCTCTGTTGATGCGAAGACTTGGCAATCTTAAATATATTGCCTCGGCGGTTCTGTGTGTTGTGGTGCTTTATTCGCCGTGGTTGGCCTATCAGCAATTTGTAGATCCCCCTGGGGATCGGCTGGTAAAATGGCACTTCGCCGGCGTCGGCATTGAAGGTGTTGACAACCGGCCGTTGTCAACAGCGTTAAAGGACGCATATGCCGACGTAACCTTGACTGGGTGGGTGCACGGGCGCGAACAAGCCTTCTGGCGATCGTTCATGGGGCTGAAGGATAGCTACGCAGGCACACTTAGCGCTGCCCAATCTCTTTTTATTCAGCAAGATGGACAAGCCTCTGCCAAGCTTGCCACGGTTCGCTCTCAGCAGTTTTATGGCGTCGTCATTGCTGGTGGTTTGCTAGGACTTGCCTTCATGCTTATCCCGCTCGGGTTGCTGGACAATAGCTTACGGCCCCTTTGTCTAGTAATCGCTCTTAACTTCATAATTTGGTGGGCCGTACTATATGATCCGTTGGGAGCGATAGTGCATCAGGGCAGTTATTTCCCGGAGATCGCCATTGTTGCCGGCTTTGTGGTGTTCTTAGCACGACGTTGGCCAAGGATTGCGGTAAGTGCCGTCGGGGCTCAAGTTGCTCTAACTGCTTTTCAATTTTCAATGTGAACAGAGAACGAAACGGTTGACCCGACACCGAAAAGAACTGGCGGCAAGCCCCTTGCAGTGGTCGACTGCATCCAACTAAGCTTAGCCAAAGTCATTCCAGCCTTGGGCTTTTGGCATTTTGCGCTTCAAAACCGTGCCGTAAACGCCGAGCGTCTGGTCCGCGATGTTCAGCCAGCCGGCGAAGGAAGGCGGTCAATGAGGGCATGATGGAGCAACTTCGCCATCTCCGAAGTCTGCGCATGCACAATACACCCGGCCTGCCCATCGGCCAGTTCGCCATCCGCAAGAGGCCCATCATGGCCGCAACAGACGAATTCAACATCACCACAAATCTACAATTTAGGCAGTAACACGTTCCCCACACTTGTGTTTGAGCGTTTCCAAGACGTTCATTGGCCGAGATGAATAATCCGCCGATCAACTGCAACATACCAAAGCACTTACGACGAAAGAGTGCGTCTGTCTGTAATACTGTAATTCCTGATGCCGTTAGCGGACAACATCACCAAATGTCGTTCGCTTCTGCCTGCTGGCATAATTCCAAAGAATAGGGGATCTGATGGTGACTTGCCGTGTTTCCATCGTGGTGAACAGGCATGATAGCCCCTTCAACGAGACACCTGCTCACTGCTTCACTCCAAGCCTCAAGACGATCCTGACCACGCTGAAAATTGTGAATGGTTACTGGTATCCACCCCAATACCACTATGACGGCCACGCCCCGGACAATTGAACTCGCGCTGAATATCAGCCAGACCAGCATCCAGGACATGAGAACAAGTGGAAAAAAGAAATATCGCGGACCATTACCGACAGGGGATATCATCTCTATCGGCACCCGCAGCAACGAACTGCCTATCGTCGCGCCAAGAGCTAGCCCAAGCAGGACATAAGCGAACCGCGTATCAGATTGAACTGCCAATACACCAAAAAGCAGCAAGGCCGCCGTTCCTAGAGCTACTGACAATTCCATCCAAGTCGAGGCAACAAAACTCATACCACCAAAGAACACTGAAATTGCTGGTATAATGTCGGCTAGTTCGATGTTCTCGGTTTTGGCAGGGTCCCCGATCATCACGTAATACAATTGAATAACAACGCCCACGGCAACAAGCAAAAAGGATAGTCCGTCTTCGCGCCACCGTTTGGTTAAGACGGCTCTGAGTGCGAACAAAGGAAGGAGTATTATGCATGTCGGTGAGGACAGCGAGCCAATCAGGATAAATGTGTAGCGCAGTATCAGAGCTTCGCCCGGGCGCCATATGAGTGCTAGAAACAGCAAGCACGTTGTCCACCAGAATGTGTATTGAGGCAGTGCATAGACCTCGGCGTTCATTGGAAGAATTACCATCATGACAGCGCAGAGTATCCGGCCTCGCAGATATGTGGGGGACGCCGCAACTGCCGCAACACATGCAGCTTGGGCAGCGATACCGATGATAGTAGAAATTACGGGGTAATGTTCGAATGAAATGAACAGTGCGATGTATGTGATAAGTCTGGAGGGAAGAATTAAATAACCATTAACTGGCTCAAATATAGCCATGAATCCACGCTCAATCACCTGCGGTATAATAAATAGACCATCTTCGTTCCATACTTCAGGAAATGAGATTTGATCGGGCCTTCGTAACGCAATAGTTATCGCAGCGATGAAAAGTACCAAGAAATAACGATGTTTAACTGCAGGCATAAAATAATTGGAAACGGCTTTAGTATAATTCACCATATCACCCGTATTGGAACCACTGAGCATTGTTGAATATAGATTTGCGATAAAAATAGAAGCGCAATAATGCGGAAAACTTCATAAAAATGACCTGATCATTTCGAGTCCAGCCTTAGGCTTTCGGCATCTTGCGCTTCAAAACCGCGTCGTAAACATCAAGCGTCTGGTCGGCAATGTTCAGCCAGCCATATTGTTCTGCCACAAGAGCGCCCTGCTCCGCCGCTTTGCGGGAATCGAACGGCACGGCGAGTTTTGACCGCATCGCCGCGGCCAGTTGCTCAATGTCGCCAAGCGGGAAATAGTCCTGCTCGGGCAGGCCGATTGCAAGGTTGGCCGTGATGTCGCTGGCAAGCACCGGCAGCCCGGCACCCATCGCCTCAAGCAAGGCAATCGGCATGCCTTCGTGGCTCGAAGGCAGCACGAACAGCCCGGCATTCTCGTAGAGGATGGAAAGATCATCACCCGTCTGCATGCCGGCGAGAACCACGCCGGGAACATCAGCGGCAAGTTTTTCGACGTCCTGCGAATAATGCGCCATGTATTCGGCCGATCCCACCAGAACCAGCTTGACCGTAGGATCGGCCAGTTTGGCAAAGGCCGCGATGAGATCGTGCTGGCGTTTTTCCGGCACGATGCGTGCAACCAGCATGATGTAGCGCCGCGACGTGAGCCCGAGTTTCCCGAGAATGCCCGTATCCGTCTGGCTCCTGCGGACCGTCACGCCGTTCGGCACATAGTGCACCGGCACGCCGTAACGGCTTTCCATTGTCCGCGCGATGTCGTTGGACACGGCAATGCGCGCGCGCGCAAAGCGCATGCCGGCCTTCTCGCCCAGTTTCAGCATGAGCTTGGCAAGGCCGCCCCATTTCTGCCGGTCGTAATCATAGCCGTGATGGGTGACGACGACCTTCAGGCCGAAGAGACGGGCCAGCGGCGTCATCAGCGCCGGACCGATGGCATGGATGTGCAGAATATCCGGTCGATGATAGGCGGCAAACAGCACGCCGAGCGCCGTATGGGCGATCGCCTCGAATTTCACCGAACCAGGCGACCACAGCGGATGCACCTTCACCCGCTTCCACGTATAGGGATCGGGTGTCAGCAGGTACCGCCTGCGGCCGAGAACCGTGACATCCCAGCCCTTGTCGACAAAATGCCGGCTGAGTTCCTCGACATGCTTTTCCACACCGCCCTGCACCTCGGGGATGCCGCGCAGGCCGAGCATCATCACCGTGGGTTGCTTTGCTGCACCGCGTCCGTTAGCCATCAGGATACTCCAAGCGTGGCGTAGAGATCGACCATGCGGTCGCGATAGGCAGCCGCCGAGAAGTCGCGGGCGATCCACTCGCGGCCATTCATGCCCATGCGCGAACGGGCGGCGGCGGTCATGTCCGCCATGGCACCGATGGCACGCGCCAGGTCATCCGCATCGCCGGCAATGGCGGTCATGCCCGTTTCGCCCTCGCGGATCATTTCCGGAATGCCGCCGATGGCCGCGCCGATGACCGGCCGGCCGAGCGCATAGGCTTCCAATATGCTGACGGGCGCGTTTTCATACCATTCGGAGGGCAACACCAATGCCCTGGCTTCGCCGATCAGGCGGCGCAGATTGTCGCCCGAGACATATCCGGCGAACGTGACATCCGCACCCAGCTCCGCAACGAGGGCCTTGAGCATGGCCTCGTCCGGGCCGGTTCCGGCAATCACCAGCCGCTGCCTTGCCAGCGCCGCGGCGCGGATCAGGGTAACCAGCCCCTTCTCCGGCGCGAGACGTCCGGCAAAGACGAAATAGTCGCCTTCGCTCCAGCCGGTGGCGAATTCCTGCGTATCGACAAAATTCGGGATATAGACCAGCTGTTCCGCCGGCCAGCCCCATTCGATCAGCTTCTCGCGGTAGAACCGGCTCGGCACCACGAACCTGTCGACCTTGTTCCGGTAAAGCCCCAGCCCGCGATGCACGATGGTCTCCAGGAACACCAGGCCGCTGAGGACAAGCGAGCCCTTGATGCAGCGGTGCCGCACGACATTGTAGATCCGGCCGCCGCGGCACTCCTCGCAGACATGGCCGTCAACCAGCATCTTGTAGGCGGGACAGGCGAGCTTCAGGTCATGCACGGTCATCACGGTCGGAATGCCCGCCTTTTTCAGCGTGGCAAAGATCGAGGGCGAGAGGTGATGATAGACATTGTGCGCGTGGGCGATATCGGGCCGGGCCCGCTCGATCAGCGCTTCGATGCTGCGCTGCGCTTCGAAGGAATAGATAATCTTGCCGGCCTGGGCGACTTTGGTCAAAAGGCTGCTTTCCCGCCCATACTCGATTTCGGAGACAAAATGCTCCGACCAGGCAGAGGCATCATTGTCCGGATGCTGCATGGCAAAGGGAATGACCTCCCAGCCGATTTCGGCAAAGAGCTGCATGTGCTCGAGGAATATCGCTTCGGCGCCGCCGCGCCGATAGAAATAATTGTTGATCGCGAGCAGGCGCTTCGACGGGGTGGAGGCGTTCACGACGGATGCCTCCCCGCGCTGAACTGTTCCAGCGCATCCCGCACCGGCAGGACCGTGCATCCCAGCGCCAGCGTATGGGCGACGAGGCGTTCGAACGTCTCCGCCGTGCACCCGAAATCCGTCGGCTGCGACGCGATATCGTGGGTGAAAAAGATGAGCCAGCCAGGCTCCGCGATCAAAGTATCGATCCAATGGGTCAGGCCGCGCGCATGGCTTTCCGGCTGGCGGATTTCCACGCCCCAGAGAAAGCCCGGATTGACGGCGCCGCGATTGATGCGTTCGCCGCCGGCACGGCAGGTTTCGAAACGGCTGCCGAAAATGCCGCGTCCCCGGAACGACCCGGCATTGTAGGGATAGGCGAAATTGCGGCGGCCCTCCTGTGGTGCAACACTGTCGAGATAGGCCTTGTTCCGCTGCAGATCCGCGGCAAGCCGCCGGTTGCCCATATGAGACACCTTCGTGTGGGAGAAGGTATGGCAGCCGATCTCATGACCCTGCTGCGCCAGGGCCCGGCATCCCTCGCGGGAAATCAGCGTGCGCCCGGGTTCGATCTGTCCTTCCAGCGACCCGGCGATATAAAACGTGCCGCGGACGCCATGGCCTTCCAATATCCGTGCGCCGTTGGTCAGCGCCGTATCGGGCACGTCATCGAAGGTGAAGGACACGACCGGGCGCGATACGGGTATATGCAGGCGCGGTCCGGGCATCCGGCGCATCAGCCTGTCGGTGATGCGGTCCGACCAATAGTCCAGTTTTTTCAGAATGTCAGGCATGGGCGACCGTCAATCTACCTTGTGAAGGTGTTGGGCTGACAATGCTGGCATTTGCTTGCAGGCGCAGGCCGAACACGGCGAAGAGGAATGCGAACCATAACGGGCTGCCGCTCTGGAAGAACATGCTTTCCACGCAGGCTGTATAGATCCCGTACAGCCAGACGCGAACAAAAAGCCGCGTGAGGGCGGGATTGTTGGCTGCTTTATCCGCCCTGCCTATGTCGCGCAGCGGCAGAAAAAGCAACCATATAAGCGTGAGAACCAGCCCCGGTATCCCGGTTGTCAAAAGCGTGTCGAGATAGCCGTTGTGGCCGTTATAGGCGGCAACGGCCCACGTCTCGACATTGCCGCCGCTGTAGACCAGTTCCTCGGTTTGCCAGAATGACTGGAATCCATAACCGGTAAAGGGCTTTTGGGCGATGGCGGAAAAGGCGAAACGCCAGATGTCCGTCCGGTTGGTAAAGGTGGCATCGATGCCGGCAGCGGTGATGAGGGATCGTATCGGTTCGAACACCGCCGATCCCACGGCAAGAATGTTGAACAGTGCAATCCCGGCAATGCCGATCAGCGCCCGTGTCCACTTCCAGCGCTCGAATATCCAGGCAAGAATGAGAACACCCGGCAATGCGGCGGTGGATGTCTTGCCGCCGGTGTGCAGCAGAAACACCACCGAGAGGACAATGATCGCGATACCTGCCAGTCTCTGGCCTGCGCTATGGACGAACAGTCCGAAGAACACCGCCATCACCATGACGGCGGCCGCGACGTTCTTGTGGGGAAATTGACCGCGCCAGAAACCCGCATTCATCGGCTCGCGGATTTCCGATGCCTGGTGAATGGCCCGTGTAGGAAGGGCGATGACGCCAAAATAGGCAAAGCCCAGCATGATGAGCGTCGCCAGGCCAAGCAGCCTGCCAAAATGCCGGTCGGACTGCGGCAGCAGCAGGAAGACACTGGCGTTCACGCAAACCAGAATGGCAAGGACGATGCGTTTCAGGGCGATATCGGGATGCGCGGACAGCGCGGAGACCAGAATGAACCAGGCGAACAGCAGGACGAGCAGCCCGCGCGGCTGCATGATCGTCCGGCGCATGGGGCTGCTGAGCCCAAAGGCGATCAATCCTGCCGAGAGAACCAGCGTGACAAGCTGATTGACCACGTTGGAGTTTCCAGCGCTCGGATCGACCGAAGCCGCGCCCGTCAGATCGACATAGGGCGTGGTGGTGATCCAGAAAAACAGGAAAATCGCCACGAACAGCAATGCGCCGACACCACCCGCTGCGGAGGTCGTGGGCGCAGTTCTGGTTTCGATTGTTCCCATAAAAGAACGTATCCTGCTTAACTGTTCTTCGCCTTGCGCTCGGCGCGCATGACCCCAAGCAGGCCGGTGGCGATGGCAAGGCAGGCGCCCAGGCCCAATCCGGCAAATGTTCCGCCGGCGGCAAGCAAGGCCGTACGCGGCGGCCAGCTGCGGCGCAGGGGCGGTATGGCGGACGAGATCACCCGGATATTGGTGCTGTTGAGCTGCTGGCGCTCCGTCGTTTCACCGGCGCGCGTCAGGAAAGTCTGGTAGATGGCGATTTTCGTCGCCATGTCGCGTTCCAGATCGTTCAGCCGAACCTGTGCATCATTGTCCATGGAAACGGAGGAGCGTGCACTCGCCGCCTGCTGCTTGAGCGCATCGACCACGGATTTCGCCTGGTCCAGATCGACCTGCGCCGCCCGCAGGATACGCCCGGTTTCCTGCGATATCTGCTGTTCCAGGCCGCCGAGCTGCGACCGGGCGCGGATCAGTCCGGGATAACGCGGCCCGTAGGTGATCGACATGGAATCGACCGTCTGCTTGACCGTCGCATATTGGGCGCGCAGGCTGGCGAGCGTGGGCGACTGCAATGTCGCCGACGGGCTCGTCTGATTGGGTGTCGAGGCTGTCAGCTCGTTGTAGCGCGACTGTGCTTCGACCAGCCGGGCATTGGCATCCACCAGCTTCACGTTGATCTGCGCCATGGACTGCGAACTGATCAGCTCCCCGGCGCTGGTCTGGAGACCATGATCGCGCTTGAATTCAGCCACCTTGGCCTCCGCATCGGAAGCGCCCTGCTTCAGCTCCGCCAGGCGGTCGGTCAGGGCTGAGGCCGCGCGTCCGGCACCGTCGGCCTCCGCCTGGGCGACTTCCTCCTGGAAGGCCTTGGCCAGTGCATTGGCAATGCGCACCGCCGTATCGGGATTGTTGGCCCAGGCCGCGATGGTCACCATGTAGGAGCGTTCCTGGCGGCGTGCGGTTATTCTCTCGGACAGGCTGCGCATGGCTGCCAGCGTTTTGTCGGCGACCGCCGGCTTGCTGCCGAACAATGAACCGAGACTGAAGCCCGGACCATCCGTGCCGACAAACTCCGGATCGCTGGCAAGGCCAAGCTCATTGACGACGCGCCGCAACACATTGCCGGAGGTCAGCACGAGCATTTTGCTTTCAACGTCGAGCAGCTGCGTGTCGCCCTGCTGGTTCTGCACATAGATGTCGTTCGGCAGGACCTGAAGATTGGCCGGCGGCACGAGCAGGTCCGTATAGACGGTATAACGCGGCTTCGCGCCCATCCCGTAACCGATGCCGATCAACGCGCCAACGACGGCCCCAATCAAAACCCAATACCAGCGGGCAAGCAGCCAGGAAATCAGCGAACTCACATCGATGTGCGGCAGGGAAAAGGCAGCGGCCGGGGCCGGTTTCCGATCGTCACGCACAGGAGGCTCGACGACAGGTCCCTTGATAGGAGCTGCCGGCTGCAGTTTACCCGTCGCGTCACGCAGTTTGTACATTCAACAATACTCTGTAAGCATCAATCAAACCGTAACGGTTTAACGGTAATGTATATCTAAACGATAGATTGCAAATTTTGGTTAATAAATGGCTATCTCCCTTTGGCCTGCTGAACAATAAAGATGAAAATGCCAGCCCTCCGCCCAGGTCGTAGAACATGAAGAAGTTGAGTGCTGCGGAAATCATCGCTGGACTGCCGCGGCTCCTGCCGATGATCATGTCCTACGCGGCGTCGAGCGGCAGCCTGCTGATCGCCAATGCGGCGCAGCTGGTGACGTTCGCCATTCTTGCCCGCTCCTTTGGCGCCGTCGAATTCGGCGTCTTCGTTTCCGTAACGGCGGTGACCAGCATCGCCGTGCATCTGTGCGGCCTCGGCGCCTCGGAATGCCTGGTGCGGCGCGTCGCCCGCGACCATGCCATGTACCCCGTCATGATGGGGCACAACCTGATCCTGACCCTGACGAGCGGTGTCGTGCTGGTGCTGCTCGGCATCGCCATTCTGCCCTTCTGGATGAAGCTTTCGCCCGATCCCACCGAGAATGTCATCGCGATCCTGCTGATCCTCATCACCAACATCATCCTGGTCCGCATCATTCTGCTGACCGAACAGATCTTTATCGGTCATTCGCAGTTTCCTGCGGCCAACCGCTCCGTGGTCGGCTTCGCCTTTGCCCGGACCGCCGCCGCCGCGCTTGCCTGTCTGGTTTTCGGCGTGACCAGCCTGGTTGATTGGGCCATATGGCAATTCACAGCCCATGTGCTGGTCCTGATCGTCTATATGTGGTCATTGCGCAAACTGGGCCGGCCGCAATACCGGATCGTGCGCGAGGAAATCCGCCTCGGCATTCTCTTTGCAACCCCCTTCATCTTCCGCGCCATCCGCCAGAATGTCGATCTTCTCATGCTCGGCATCATGGCCAATCCCGAGGTCGTCGGCAGCTACGGTGTCGTGCGCCGTATCGTTGACAGCAGCTATCTCTCCATCGATGCCATGAACCGGCTGGTTTATCCGGGCCTTGCCCGCCTGAGCATCGATGGCATTCACAACGCGATCGGGCGGACCAAGAAGATATTGCTGGCCGCCCTGGGGATCGGCATCGGCTCGGCCCTTGCAATCTTCATCATTGCCCCGTTCCTGCCCATTCTCTTCGGCCGCGAATATGTGTCATTGGTCTCGTTCTGCCGGATTTTGAGCGGAACGGTGGTCTTTCTTGCCATCTGGTCGGTGGCAATCGATGCGCTTGGGGCGGCGGGATATCACGGTCCCCGGGCGGCAATTCTCAACACCGCCAATGCGGTTGGCGCGGGACTGATTGCCTGGGCCACCTGGGTCGCGCCGCCGCTCGGAACATTCGTCTCGATATATGTCATCGAGATCGCCATCATGATCGCCGCATGGCTGGTTCTGCTTCGTCTGGCGCGCAACAGCCGTGTCGCTGCGCAGGAAAGATCGTTTACCACGTAGAACATCTTGCCATCGGAATTGAAGAATCGCGCCCTGGTTGCATTGACTATATGCTTCGAACATCGAGATAGTGCAGACTCTTAGTCGGGATATACGTCTGCATGGGGATGGAGATGAAGCGGGGAAGACAGATACGTCCGATGACTGTGGACGATATTCCTCAGGTCGGACGCCTATTCTATAAAACGTTCCGCAACCGGGCCAGCAATTCAAGCAACGCCTTCAACGATTATTTCCAACAGCTGTTTTTCGGCAGCCCGATCTACCAGCAGCAATATGGCAGCATCGTTCACGAGACTTCGGCAGGGCACATCAGCAGCGTCGTTTCGGCCGTGCCGATGCAATACATGGTCGACGGCGGGATCATAACGGCGCGTCTTCTCTGCGCTTTCATGACGGACCCCGACATGCCCTGCCATGGCGCAGCCGAACTCGCGCTGACCATGCGGCCGCGCAATCAGGATCTCTGTTTCACCGACAGCGCCTCCCCCGCCAGCGCCGGGGCGTTCAAGGCGGCACGTGCCGCCCTGTTGCCGGTCCACGGGCTGGACTGGTGCCGGGTTTTCCAGCCGGCCGGTTTTTTTGCCCGGTCGGCGGCCAGCCGGTCAACCCTTGGCCGCCATGCCGCCCGGCTGCCGATAGCACGGCCGGTCGACCATATCATCAGACGGATGATACCGGGGCTGCATGTCGAGCCGGGCGCGGGAATGCATGATGAGGACATGGCGCCGGAGCTGTTTGTGGCAACCGTCCAGGACTTTCTCTCCGACTATCCGGTCCGTCCTGTCTGGTCGGGGCCGGAGCTGAACTGGATTCTGGATGTCGCCAGACTGAATGCAAGCCTGGGAGATCTGAACATCCGCTCGGTCTGGGATCAGAACGCCGAGCTGATCGGCTGCTTTGTCTATTTCGGACGCCCCGGAATGATTGCCCAGGTGATGAACATATTTTCCCAGAAGGGCAAGGATGCGCTCGTGATCAACCGGATGATGTATCATCTGGAACAGGCCGGGCTTGTGGCGGCCCGCGGTCACGTGCAGCCCCGGCAACTCGACGCATTATCCCGGCAAAGGGCAATGTATTACAAGCATCGCGCCCATACCTGCGTCAGCACGCGTCATGCCGGCGTCCTCAACGCCATCGACCGCAACGACATGTATATTGGCGGACTGGCCGGTGAATCGTGGAGCCGGCTCGTATCGGACTTCTTCTAGAACTCTTGCCGTTCAATAAGGAAATAGGTGGTGGGTCCCTCGGGTCCGTCGTTGGAAAGCCGCGTTGCAACCGCGCCGCTTCCCCGGGCAATCGCAGGCCGCACCCTGCCATCCAGCCCCACCGGCGAGACGGTCCAGCGTCCTTTCCCAGGCAGGGAGAAATCGACGCTTCCCACCTTGATGCGGGCGGGCAGGCGGCCGAAATCGGCGATGACCCGTTCTTCCCCATCCGAAAAGCGCATGGCGGTGTTCTGGGCATCGGTCGCGTAGATGACCAGCAGGCGGCGGCTGCTGCCGACCGGCCGGTCATCCAGCGCTGAAACGGCAAACAGGCCCTTGCCCGTGGCATTGCCGACGGTCAGGTTGGCAAGCGTGACCGTATCGGCAAGGTCGGCGAAGGCAATGGCTTCGGTTCGCCCGGTTTTCACCGTCATGCGCAGCTTGTTCTGGTCCAGGCGGATCTCATTCGTGTCACTCTCAAAGAGACCCTTGCCGGCATCCGTGCTGTTTTCGGGCACAAGCAGCCTGCTGTCGCGCATCGCGGCGATGAGTTTGCCGCCGGACGCGGGATCGCGGGGCGATGCCGCTACCAGACCGTGGGCTGGTGCCGATGGCGCATCCTTCTGCAACCCGATTGCCGCAAGCAGGGCGAGCGTCGTCAATGCATCGGGTTCCCGCTCATACATGTTCTGCGTCAAATCCTCCATTCCCCGGATGCGGAAGGGGATGGAAACCGGCGAGCCCTGCACATCGCCGCGCCTGAACAGCAGGGCCGCCAGCGTTTCGCCCGCACGCGCAACCGGATCGAGCGCAATGGCATAGGGCAGCATCTGGCGTTTATGGGCAAAATCCTCGCCATAGGCCAGCACGATGGGCCCATGCCCATGGCGGCACAGCACATCCCAATTCTGCAATGCCGCGTAGGCGGGCATGACAATGCCGGCCTCGTAACGATAATGGCTCCAGAAGAGGTGATCATATTCCGTGACGATAAAGGGGCGGTTCAGCCAGCGCGCCGCCGCCATCATCCGCATGTACGCCGCCCCGTCGGCGATCGAGCTCTTCTGACCGAGCGAACTGCCCGGCTCGTAGCCCCCGACCCAATCCTGATAGGTGTTCATCGACACCGCCTGCTGCCCTGCCCGCGTCAGGCTTGTCTGGACACTCGGCCAGTTGTTGTAGGGCGCCACCATGCCCCGGTAGCCGAGATCGCGCAGCGCCGCCGTCATCCGTTCGGCGGAACGCGTTTCCACATCGACGAAGAAGGCCTGCAGGTCGCGCATGCGCGGCGTCTTTTCATAACGATTGCCCGGCAACCCGACCGTTGCGTCTTCCAGCCGTTCGCCAGCCTCCACCGCGCCCCATGCACGGGAAAGCGCTGCCGTCGAGGCATAGCGTTTTTGCAACCAGGCATTGAATGGAGGTTGCAGAAGCCGTGAATATTGCGGCTGGCCATCGCGTTGATGCAGGATGCTGTCAAACTCGATGCTGTTTTCGTTGAACGGGATGATCGCCACCAGAGCCGGATCGCGGATCGGCGCGATTCCCGTATAGGGATTGACGGTCGCCAGTACCAGTTGCTGGAATTTCAGCCAGTGCTGAAAGGTCTTTTCATCGATCTGCACCTCGAGCTTCATGTCGCCGGTGAGATTCCAGCGATCGTCATATCCGCCATAGGCGCCGCGGGTGGAACTCAGACCGTCCATCATCCAGTAAATGCCGTTGCGCTTCAACGCCGCCATCAGATAGCGGAAACGGTCCATGGTTTCCGGATCGAAATCGAAATCAGCGGCACGGCCGAACATCAGCGCCGCATCGACAAAATGAAAGCGCGCGATGTTGTAGCCATGCATTTTCAGTTGGCGGGCATAGCGGTCAGCCCCGTCATGGTCGGGAAAGCCACCGGAGGCCGGGCTCCAGCCCAGCGATGCGCACAGGAACCGCACGGGGCTCGTCTCCGCATCCGCACGGGCCAGCCGGCCGTCCCCATTGATGACGATCCGGCTCTGCTCGCTGATCGGCGGATTGGGCAGCAGCGTGGAAAAATCGAGAGGACTGCCGCTTTGCAGCTCGAGCGACACCTCCCGGACCGGCGACCAGACATCGCCCGCCCTCGCCGCGCCCGCGACGAGCAGGAAACCGAGAGCGAAGGCGGCCAATCTCAGCGTGGACATGATGCGGTGCATTCCTGTGTCTTTGAGGGCAGCCTAGTGATCCTTGGAGACGACCTTACTCTCGATCCAGTCATCCGGCTGGCGGCGGGGATGGAAAAAGCCGAGCGGCAGGGCGGCGGCATGGAAACACCAGGCAACAACGGCATAGACGCCCAGCGACAGGCTGCGCTGTTTCAGGCTCATCGCGGCAACGACGAGAACGATCAAAGCAGCATCGATCAATAGCGCCGTCTTCTTGTCGGGCAGGAAAACCAGAAGCCCGATCATCGCCAGCCACCACAGATAGACCCCGGCCCACAGGCGAAGTTCCGGCAGTTCGTGCACCAGTTTGTTCCAATGGGGGCGGCCAAGCGCGGCACGCAGCAATTCGCCGACGCCCCGCAGATATTTCGACCGCCAGCGCCGCACCAGCAGCGTGTAAGCGTTGATGGAGTGGCCGAAATGCGCGACGAAACGGCGGTCAAGCCGGTGCAGCTCCCATCCGAGCGACCGCAGGCGCACGCCCAGGTCGAATTCCTCATAGCCATGCAGATTGCGGTCGGAGAAATAGCCGGCCTCGGCGATGGCGGCGCGGCGGTAAAGGCCGCCGCCATTCATGCGGTCAATCGATCCCGTCCGGTTTTCCGGCGACACCCGGCGCACCCGGCGGGTGAATTCGAGATTGTCGACGTTCATTTCCACCACATGTCCCGTCACCCCGGCAACCCGGGGATTGGCTTCGAGAAATGCAATGGCCGCAGCGAGGAAATCCTTGTCGAGCAGCATGTCGCCATCCATGAGGCAGACAAGATCGTGATGACTGTACTGGAAGCCCAATTGCGGGCCGATGCCACAGCTGGGCTTGGCCGGATTGACAATCTGCGCCACGGTCACCGGATAGCGCATGGCGATTTCGACCGTCCGGTCGGTGGAACCGCTATCGGCCACGATGATTTCGACCGTGCCGCCCGGCAAGGCCTCCAGCGCGCTTTCAATGGCCGCTGCGATGCGCTTTTCTTCGTTCAGCGTTTTCATGATAATCGAAACGGTCATCAATCAAGTCCTGCCCCAGTCTGGAAACCGCTACACTGCACCGCCATCCCGCAATGGCGTATTCACTATCGTATCTCTTATGGCATTAGCGCAACGCGCGTAAGACTTTCCACTTGAGCGGCCTGAGTTTCTGCCACAAGGGCGTCGCACGCAGCCTCTCCATCACCCGCAACCGCGTTGCAATGATCCGTCCCCGCGCCGTGCGGACAAGCGTCATCTTCTTCAGGTCGATGGTGACGTCGCAGCAATTCAGCTTCCATGGCTCGTCGCCGATGCCGAGGTCCAGGCAATCATAGCCGCTATCGAGCAAATGGCGCAGCAGCAGATAGTGCAGCACCCGCCCCGGAGAATATTTGGACCATTCGCCGGATTCAAACGTGAACACCAGCCCGTAATAGTGCCTGCCTTCGACCAGCCCCCACATCGCCGCGATAACCTGGCCGTTCACGACAAGCGCGGACAGGTGCAGCGCATTTGCCGCGGCAAAATTGTCGGTTCCCAGTGTGAAAAAGCTCTGCTTCTCCGGCTCCTTGTCGAAACCCGGCACCTGCGTTTCTTCAAACCGGCGCTGTTTCTGGGCAAGCAGCGTCTCCAGAACAAAGGCGCGTTCTTCCGGTGTCCCGGCAATCAGCAGCCGGCATTCGCCCAGCCGCTCCAACGCCCGATGCCGGTTCCGCAGGTTCTTCGACCCCGGCTGCGACTGATCGACCTCCGGCCAGCTGCGCTTGAGGTTTGTCAGGTGGCACGACTCGCCGTTCAAGTCTTCAGCCAGCAGGAACAACGGATTCGTGCGGTCGCGGATTTGCTCAGGCATTTTGTCGAAGATCGCCATGTCGAACGGCGGCAAGGCTTTCGCAATCCGGTTCCACAGCTGTTCGGCGGATGTCCGCGTCCATTCATCGCCGTTGGGAAACAGGATCGGCGCGTTGTAATCCGCCACGCCATCATCGACGAAGGTGAGGACGCGCCCGCCATGCCGGGACGAGAGGCTGAACGGCAGAAAGCACAGCGGATTTCCGGAGAGATCCCAGACCTCGACCAGACAAAGCCGATTGCCCGGCCGGGTGCCATAGGATGCCAGCCACGTCTGCAGGAATGTGGTCGTCTGGAAAATATACTGCCTTGCATCCGTGGCCGTACCGGCCGCCGGCCATTGAGGCGAGAGCTGATCGGGATGGCTGTAAACCCGGATATCATATTCTGGAATCACAAACATTCACCCCTTCACGACAGACGCATACGTGAACACTCCATCCACAACCAGCATAATCGATTGTTTAACATACATCTTATTTACGCTGTATTATCCGGCTTCACATTGATTGATCGAGCTGTCTACAGGTCTGCGGAGCATGCATGGTTGAACCGGAATTGGCAATTCAAGGGACGGAGGCACAGCCCATCCAGACCGACGTGGTGATCATCGGAGGCGGGCTGGCAGGAGCCAGTGCCGCCACCGCGCTGTTCCGTCAGGGCTACGATGTGACCCTGATCAGCAGTCACGAGCGTCATCCGCCGGACTTTCGCGCCGAGAAAGTCGCGCAAACCCAGATGGAGCTGTTCGAGCGCATCGGTCTTGGCGATGTCGTGCGTGCCGAGGTGACCGCGTTTGACGGCGTATGGCTCCACCGATTCGGCCGGTTCGAGCGAACCACGACGCCCGAATATGGCGGCGATTATTCCGATCTGGTCAATACAGTGCGCCGTGCCATCCCTGCGGGCGTGCGTTCCATTGTCGGCCGGGTCGATGACATTACGACCAGCGAAAACCTGCAGCATGTGACATTGTCCGATAGCCGGAAATTCACCGCACGGCTCCTGATCGTTGCCACGGGGCTCGGCGATACGATCCGCAAGAAGCTCGGGATCGAACGGGACATCATAAGCCCGCAGCATTCGCTGTGCTGCGGTTTCGATCTGGTACAGCCGCGATCGCATTTTCCCTTTCCATCCCTTGTGTGGAACGGGGCAAAATTCAATGACCGCGTGTCCTACCTCACGCTCTTTCCAATAGGCGATAAAATTCGCGCCAACTTCTTCGTTTATCGGACATCGTCGGAGGAATGGACCCGCACATTCCGGGATCAGCCCGCGCAGGGTCTGCGCACAGTGATGCCGGGTCTGGAAAGGGTGTTTGGCGAAATCACCATTGCCGGTCCGGTCATTGCCCGCCCCATTGACCTGGTACAGGTGCACAATCACGAACAGGATGGGGTTGTTCTCATCGGGGACGCCTTCTGCGTCGTCTGCCCGATCACCGGCACGGGGATTGAAAAAGCCCTCACCGACGTGGACCGGCTGTGCAACACATATATTCCGCGCTGGTTCAAAAGTGCGGGCATGTCCAAGGCAAAAATCCATGAATTTTACGCCGACCCCATCAAGACAGCCCGGGACGCTTCGGCAATGAAGATGAGTTTCGACGCAAAGAAGATCAAAACCGACCTTGGCATGCGCTGGAAATTGCGGCGGTTGCGCAGCAACACGCTGGGCCGTGCGCGCTATGTGGTGCGCGCCACCGTCAAGCAGCTGCGGTCTCCGGCACCCAAATAAGTCGCGGCGTATCGGGATTTCCGTTCACGGCCATTCCGCAATGACCACGCCGGACAGCATGTCCATCTGCATATCAGGCCGGTCGAAGGGCGGCGCCATTCCCGAAACGGAACGGGCCAGATGCTCCTGCGGGATTGCACGGGCATTGATGACGCGGACATTTTTCCAGCCATTGGCTTCGAATGCCCTGACATAGTCCAGCGGGCGGCGCCTGTTGGGCTGTCCGGGAAAGGAAAACAGCCGGTAAAGACCTTCCGAGTATCGATAGATATTGTTCGGATCCTGCTCGCGGATCCAGCGGGAGTGTGTCTGATAATCGACAATGTGCTCGGCGATGCAGCCGCTACGGGCAACCTTGGAGATATTGGCAATCGTCGCTTCGATGTCGTCATAGTGTTCGAATGCGGCACAGCTCAGGATCAGGTCGAACTTTCTGTTGTCCGCCAGCCGTGGAATGTCGAAATCCCGGCCGACGCGATAGCTGAATAGGTCGGAATCGGGGCCTTCGGTCAGTTGTTTCGCCCGGTCGATACTGGGAGCATAGGCTTCGCGCTCCGGAAACCGGTCGAAAAGTCTGGCAAAATAGGCGGCTGGCTCCGTGCCCGCGAGTTCGAACACGTCAACGGCACGATAGGACTTGGCGCCATAGCCGAGCAGGATGGCGCCGGTGCCGAGCGACGACCCCGGACACAGCTCAAGGACGTCCTTGCCCTCCAGATCGAAGCCGGCGGGCAGATACCGCTTCCACGAGGCGACGGTGTCGTAGACATAGTCGATGCGGCCATCGGTGTCGGAACGGTCGACCTTGTTGGGCGTCGTATAGCCCTGCAGCTTGTTTTTTGCCCAGGCCAGAGCAAGGAAAACAACGCCGATACCGTACATGGCCGCATTGCGCATACTGTGTCCCATTCATTACCCCGTCACTTGATTCTTTAACCGCCGGCTGGCTGTGCATGTTCGCCTGCCAGGCATTAGAGAGCAGTTTCGTTTCCAGCGTCAACCGCTGGTTGCCAACGAATTTCACTCCGCAAGGCGAGCCGACGCAGGCTTGCAATTTTTCTCGACCTCATGTCGGGATCAGCGATAGTGGTTCGTCTTGAGGAAGAAGGAGTAACGGGATGCTTTACGCCATACTTTGCTACAACATGGAGGACGTGGTCGGTTCGTGGTCCAAGGAGGAAGACGACCTTGTCATGGAACGGCTTGGTGTCGTGCAGGACAAGCTCGCCAAATCAGGCAAGCTGGGGCCTGTCGCCCGGCTGCTGCCCACGACTGCTGCGACAACGCTGCGCAAATCCCGCGGCGAGCCGCTCGTCATCGACGGCCCCTTCGCCGAGACCAAGGAACAGTTTCTCGGATTCTACGTGGTTGACTGCGAATCGCTCGACGAGGCACTCGATATCGCCCGCGATCTGGCGCAGGCCAATCCCGGACAGGGGTCCTACGAGATACGCCCGATCGCCCTGTTCAGACCCGGATCGGGTTCCCAATGACCGACCCGGCCTGGATCGATGCCGCGCTGACAGCCGCGCGCCCGCAGGCCGTGGGTGCCCTGTTGCGCTATTTCCGCAATCTCGACACGGCGGAAGAAGCCTTCCAGGAGGCCTGTCTGCGCGCGCTGAAGAACTGGCCGAAGAACGGCCCGCCGCGCGATCCCACGGCGTGGTTGATCTTCGTCGGCCGCAACAGCGCCATCGATACCGTCCGGCGTCAGGCCAAGCAGCAACCGCTGCCGCCCGAAGACCTGCTGTCCGACCTCGGAGATGCCGAATCGGCCATCGCCGAGAAGATCGACAGCGCCGACTACCGCGACGATATCCTCCGGCTGCTGTTCATCTGCTGTCATCCCGATCTTCCGGCCACGCAGCAGATTGCGCTGGCACTGCGCATCGTGTCGGGACTTTCGGTCCGTCAGATCGCCCGGGCGTTTCTTGTCGGTGAAAGCGCCATGGAGCAGCGCATCACCCGAGCCAAGGGGCGGATTTCCTCCGGCGAAATCCCGTTCGACACACCCGATGCCTTCGAGCGGGCAGAACGGCTTTCGGCCGTGAGTGCAATGATCTACCTGATCTTCAACGAGGGCTATTCAGCAGGCAGCACGGAAGTGGCGGCGCGGTTTCCGCTCTGCGACGAGGCGATCCGGCTGGCGCGCCTGCTCCTGCGCATTTTCCCCGCGGAACCGGAAATCATGGGGCTGACCGCCCTTCTGCTGCTGCAGCACGCCCGTGCCAAGGCCCGATTCGACGCGGAAGGCGCGGTCGTTCTGCTGGACGATCAGGACCGCGGCCTGTGGAACCAGACGATGATCGCCGAAGGGCTTGCCCTGATCGACAAGGCCATGCGCCACCGGCAGCCGGGTGCCTATCAGGTGCAGGCGGCCATTGCCGCCCTGCATGCGCGGGCCCGGCAGCCGCAGGATACGGACTGGCTGGAAATCGATCAGCTCTATGCCGCGCTCGAACGGATAAGCCCCTCACCCGTTGTCACGCTGAATCGCTCCATAGCGGTGGCCAAGGTGCATGGTGCCGAAGCGGCGCTGCTGCTGATCGAGCCGCTGGAAGACAGGCTTTCCGGCTATTTTCACTTCTTCGGCGTCAAGGGCGGGCTGTTGATGCAGCTTGGCCGCAGCCGGGAGGCGCGCATTGCCTTCGACCGCGCGATAGCCCTTGCCAATACACCGGCGGAAGCCGCCCACATCCGCATGCATCTCGACCGCCTCAGCCAGAACTGATCGCGGAAAAATAGGAAAAATTCGGATGCCGTGTCGGTCTCGCCGATTGCCATTCGTCCTTGCATCGAAACCCTTCACGCAGGAGACCATCATGACATCCACCAGCGAAATCACCGACCGCGACCTCGTCATTACCCGCATCATCGATGCGCCCCGTGCAAACATATTCCGGGCCTGGACCGAGGTCGACCTTCTCAAGCAGTGGTTCGCGCCACTGCCCTACACAACGCCGCACGCCGAGCTGGACGTGCGCGCCGGCGGCACCAGCGTCATCGTCATGCGCGGACCCGATGGCACCGAGTTTCCCAATCAAGGCGTCTATCTCGAAGTCGTCGAAAACGAACGGCTCGTCTTCACCGATGCCTATACCAGCGACTGGAAGCCGTCGGAGAAACCGTTCATGACCGGCATCATCACGCTGGAAGATGCCGGCGGCGGCAAGACGAAATACACCGCGCTTGTCCGGCACTGGACGGTGGCCGACCGGGAAGCCCACGAAAAAATGGGCTTTCATGCAGGTTGGGGTCTGTGCACCGACCAGCTCGCAGCCCTCGCTGCCAGGCTCTAGAACCCTTCATTTCACCTGCAAAAAAGCCATCCGGAACCCGGATGGCTTTTTGTCGGGACATTGAAGCGGATCAGGCGTGTTCCGCCTGATCCGGATGCCGGCGCCGGTAGCGGATCGACGACCAGAGCGAGAAGATGATCAGTGCCGCGCCGATGAAACCGGTGATCACTTCGGGAATATGAAACAAGGTCTGGCAATACATGATCACCGCAAGCACGAGGATCGCGTAGAATGCCCCGTGCTCGAGATAGCGGTACTGGCCGAGCGTCTCCTTCTCCACCATCATGATGGTCAGCGCGCGCACGTAGAACGCACCGATGCCCAGACCGATCGCAATGACAAACAGATTGGTCGACAGGGCGAACGCACCGATGACACCATCGAACGAAAAACTCGCATCGAGCACTTCCAGATACAGGAAAGCGCCAAGCCCGCCCTTGTGGACCGTGTCCATCTGTTCCTGCGAAGCATCGAGAATCGCGCCAAGCCCCTCCACCACGAGGAAGGTCAGCAGGCCGTAAATGGCTGACGTCAGGAACGTCACCGACTCCGCACCCTCGAGCTGCCTGGAAAAGAAGATGATCAATGCCAGGACCACGCCGACCTCGATGCCCTGCACCGAAGCAAAGCGGGACGCGCGGCTTTCAACGACGCGAATCCAGTGCACGTCTTTCTCATGATCGAAGAAGAACTTGAGGCCGACCATCAGGAGAAACGTACCGCCAAAGGCGGAAATGCCGACATGGGCGTCCTGCATGATCCGCGCATATTGCTCCGGATTTGAAATGGCCAGCTTCAGCGCCGAAATCGGATCGATCCACGCGGCGATCGCAACAATCGCCAGCGGGAAGATGATCCGCATGCCGAACACGGCGATGATGATGCCCCAGGTCAGAAACCGTCGCTGCCAGACCGGCGTCATGTCCCGGAGAATCCTGGCGTTCACAATCGCATTGTCGAAGGACAGCGAAATTTCAAGAATGCCCAGCACCGCACAGATGAAGAGGACTGATAATGTGCCTTCGACCGTTCCCGAATAGACGAACCCTATCCACGCGCCGAGCGCCAGTCCAACCGCCGTGAACAGAAACGGCCAGGTGAAGTACTTGTAAGTTGCCATATTTAATTCCTGCTAGAGTCTCCCAGATTGCTATCGGGGCCGGAAATCAAAACGGCGGTCACGACCGAGAGATCGGAACTTGTGTACCGGTTGAATATGAATTCGCGCGCAATAGCAATCACCCGCCCCCCTTAGACTGCATAATCCTGTCGCAATCCTGTCGCGGCTCCGGTCCGGCTGTCAATCCGCGGGTTTGCGGACCGAATAGATCACCACGGGCAAGGCGGAGCGCCACGCATCAAAGGAACCGAGCGGCTGCGCCTGCGCAACGGCAAGTTTTGTCAGCTCGCCGCCGAACCTGCCGCGCCAGCCGATCAGTGCCGCCTCGCTCTGCAGGGTCACGGCATTGGCCACAAGCCGCCCGCCCGGCTTCAGCGCGTTCCAGCAGGCCTCCATCACGCCGCTGTCGGTAACGCCGCCGCCGATGAAAATGGCGTCCGGGCTGGCCAGACCAGAGAATGCTGCCGGGGCTTCCCCCCGGACCAGCTGCAGATCCGGAACACCCAGCGCGCGGGCATTGCGCCCGATGACGCCTTGCCGCCCGTCATTGGCCTCCACGGCGATTGTCCGGCAGGAGGGATCGCTCCGCATCCATTCGATGCCGATGGAGCCGCACCCCGCTCCCACGTCCCACAACAGCTCTCCCGGACGCGGTCCGAGCCGCGCCAGGGTGACGGCGCGGACATCCCGCTTGGTCAACTGGCCGTCATTCTCATAGGCCTCGTCAGGCAGGCCCGAAAGGATGGGATAGGACCGCGCCTCCGGTTCGGCCGGTCCGCAATCCACCGCGAGAACATTGAGATCGGCGCCCCGGGGGTGATGCCATTCCCCGGCCAATCCCTCGACGCGGTGCTCCGCCGCCCCGCCCATATGTTCGAGCACCGTAAGCCGGGCAGAACCAAAGCCATTGGCCGCCAGCATCTGCGCGACCTGCGCCGGCGTGCCGCCATCATTGCTGAGGATCAGCAGCTTTGCTCCCGGCGTGAATGATCTGAACAGGGTTTCCACGGGCCGCCCGTGCACGCTGAGCAATTGGACTTGCTGCACCGGCCAGCCCATGGCCGCCGCCGCAAGGGAAAAGGAGGACGGCGCGGGCAGAATGCGCATTTCACTCCGGTCGATGAACCGCGTCAGCGTTGCCCCCATGCCGAAATGCATGGGATCGCCGCTGGCAAGCACCACCACTTGGGTGCCGCGCAACGCCGTCAGGGTGGGATAGACATCGGAAAAGGGCGTCGGCCACGCGATCCGCATTGCGCCAAGTGTTTCCGGCAGGAATTCGAGGTGCCGCCTGCCGCCGAAAACCGTGGTGGCATGGTCCAGCGCGGCGCGGGCATTGGCACCCAGTCCGCCATAGCCGTCTTCACCAATCCCGATAATCGTCAGCCAAGGCGTCATGTCATGTCCCGTTGATTGCAGAGGCTATGCATGCCCGAAAGCGCCGGAAGGGTCAACGAAGCTCAAACAGCATGCCCGTTGCAATTGCGGATCATATTTCTTTCCTCCGCACCGGCCATCCTGTAAAACCCTGATCCGATGAGCCAGTTAAGCACCATGGACGCAGTCCCGAACAGAATTGAAGACCGGCGGTCCGCCTGCCCCGGATTGTTTCGCATGGCCAAGGCGCTTGATGGCGCGATATGCCGGGTGAAACTGACGTTCGGTACGCTGAGTGCCGAACAGGCGCACCGCATTGCCGATGCAGCCCGGCAGTTCGGCAATGGCGTCATCGAGATCACCAACCGGGCCAACCTGCAGATTCGCGGCGTGCGGCCCGATACGGAAAATCCGCTGATCGCAGCGCTGCTGGCCGCCGGGCTCGGGCCATTGACCGACCGGGGCGACGATGTGCGCAATGTCATGGTCAGCCCGATCGCCGGTGTCGTGCCGGGCAGTTTCGACGTGCGGCCGCTGGCCTTGCAGCTGCTCGAAATCCTGCAGACCGATGCCTCCTACCAGCGCCTGTCGCCGAAATTTTCCATTCTCGTCGACGGCGGCGAAAGCGTTGCTATGGTGGAGCATCCCCACGATATCTGGCTGAGCGCAATCGGCGCAGAGAGCCCCCGGTTTGCCCTGGGCGTTGCCGGCATACCGCCGACGGGAGCGGATGATACGCCCGCCCTCGGCAGTGTCGGCGCATCCCGGGCCATGCAGCTGGTTACGGCGATTCTCGATGCGTTCATCGACTGGAATGCCGCCAATCCGGCGGCGTCGCGGCTCCGCCACATGATCGCAGCCATCGGGCGCGACGCATTCGCCGCCCAGCTGGAAAAGCGTCTGAATTTTTCAATACGCAATGAACAGGCCGATCAATGGCGCCGGTCCTTGCCCCGCCCGCACGGTCATCTCGGCCTGATGCCGGAACGCGGCAGCGACCACCGCCTTGCCGGCGCCATGCCGCCGCTCGGGCGCCTTGATCCCGACAGGCTGGACGCCGTGGCGGCACTGGCTGCAAAAAACAGCAATGGAAAGCTGCTGATAACGCCGTGGCAGAGCATAATGTTGCCTGAAGTGCCCGAAGCCACGGCATCGCAAACAGTGCGGGAGCTTGAAGCCCTTGGGTTCGCCGCCCGGCCGGATAGTCCGCTTGCAACCATGATCAGTTGTTCAGGCTCCGCCGGTTGCGGATCGGCGCTCGGCGCAACGCAGGCCGATGGCCTCAAGCTCGGCGCATTGCTGCGCAAGATGGCTCCTGATATGGCGGTTCACCTGACCGGCTGCGCCAAATCCTGCGCCTCGCCTTCGGCAAAACCGGTCACGCTGGTTGCAACCGAACCGGGGTACTACAACATATTTCTGCGTGCGACCAATGGACCGTCGCGTTTTGGCAAGCTATTGGCTGCACATGTTACTATCGAGGAAGCTGCCGACTGGATCGGCAACCTTCCGTTGAATTCCCGGCCATTGACCCAAAGGCCGCTCACTTCCGGCTCTGGGGGGCCACCGCATGCTTGACTATATCCGCGACGGTCAGGCGATCTATGATCGCTCCTTCGCCATCATCCGCTCCGAGGCCGATCTCAGCCGCATTCCCGCCGATCTGGAAAAGCTGGCCGTGCGTGTCGCCCATGCCTGCGGCATGGTCGATGTGATCGGGGACCTCGCCTTTTCCGAAGGCGCGGGCGCAGCGGGTGTTGCCGCACTCGCCAACGGCGCACCCATCCTGTGCGATGCCCGCATGGTGCTCGAAGGGGTGACGCGCGCGCGCCTGCCCGCCAACAATGACGTCATCTGCACGCTCTCGGACCCGTCCGTCGCGGCCCTCGCCCGCGACATGGGCAATACCCGTTCGGCGGCGGCGCTCGAACTGTGGCGCCCGCATCTCGCCGGTGCCGTGGTGGCCTTCGGCAATGCGCCGACCGCCCTGTTCCGTCTCCTCGAAATGCTCGATGAAGGCGCGCCGAAACCCGCGCTCATTCTCGGCTTTCCCGTCGGCTTCGTCGGCGCGATGGAATCGAAGGCGGCGCTGGCCGAAAACAGCCGCGGCGTTCCCTTCGTCGTCGTGCACGGACGGCGGGGTGGCAGCGCCATGGCCGCAGCCGCACTCAACGCACTCGCTTCGGAGAAAGAATAATGCCGCAGCCTGGACGGCTTTTCGGACTGGGCGTTGGTCCCGGCGATCCCGAACTCATTACCCTCAAGGCCCTGCGGCTGCTGCAGGCGGCGCCGGTTGTCGCCTACCACGCGGCCAAGGGCAAGAAGGGCAATGCGCTGACCATCGTCGAGACCTATCTCAACGACAACCAATTGCTTGTGCCGCTGATCTATCCGGTCACCACGGAAAAGCTGCCCGCGCACATGAACTATGAAGCCATCGTCAGCGATTTCTACGGCGAGATCACCGAACGTCTCAAAACGCATCTGGATGCGGGCAAGGATGTCGCCGTCATTGCCGAGGGCGATCCGTTCTTCTACGGCTCCTTCATGTATATCCACGACCGGCTGGCCGAACAGTATGAGACGGAAGTCGTGCCCGGCGTCTGCTCCATTCTGGGTGGCGCGGCCGTGCTCGGTGCGCCATTGGTCTACCGCAACCAGACATTGACGGTGCTCTCCGGCGTGCTTCCGGCCCATGAGCTGAAAACCCGCCTCGCCGCGACGGAAGCGGCCGCCATCATGAAGCTCGGCAAGAATCTGGCGAAGGTGCGTGACGTCATCGCCGACCTCGGGCTGATGGACCGCGCCCTTTACGTCGAGCGCGCCACCATGGACGCGCAGCGCATTGTGCCGTTGCGCGATGTCGATCCGGAGTCCTCACCCTATTTCTCGCTCATCCTGGTGCCTGGCGAGAAATGGCAGGGTGGCGGCGAATGACAGCCCCGCTGGTCCTGATGGTTTTGAGCGCGCAGGGCATGGAAACAGCGCTGCGGATCAAGGCTGACTATCCCGAAGCGGTCATTCACGGGCTGGAAGGCCGCGTGCAGGGTGCCGATCACACCTACACCAATTTCGGCGAAACGCTGCGCACGCACTACCGCAACGGCAACGCCGTTGCCGCCCTGTGCTCCGCCGGCATCACCATCCGCGCGCTTGCACCGTTGCTGGAAAACAAGGGCGGCGAACCGCCGGTACTCGCCATTGCCGATGACGGCAGCGCCGTGGTGCCGCTGCTTGGCGGAACCACCGGCGTCAATGTGCTGGCGCGGCAGCTTTCTACAATTCTTCGCGTATCGCCTGCAATCACCACATCGGGCGAATTGCGCTTCGGCACCTGCCTGCTCAATCCGCCGGCGGAATTCCATCTGCAGAACCCCGAGGACGGCAAGCGCTTCATCGCCGATCTTCTCGCCGGCCAGACCGTGCGGATCGATGGTCCGGCGCCATGGCTGGAAGAGGCGCGCCTGCCGGTCGCCGATAACGGCACGATGCATATCCGCGTCACACCGTCGGATAGTACCCCGCAGAAGAACGAGCTGGTCTTTCATCCCAAGGTGGCGGTTGTCGGCATTGCCGGTGATTTCAGTGCTGAAGAGGTGCGGGCCGCGCTTGCGGCGGAGAATATCGCGCTTGCTTCCGTCGTCTGCCTTGCCGCCAGCGAAGAACGCAGTGCAAGCGCCCCGCTCCACCATCTTGCGGCTGAGCTTGGCCTGCCGCTGCGGCTGCTTCCGGCAAACGGAAACAGTGCCGGAGATATCCTATCGGCCTTCATCAAGGAGCCGGTGCGCCAAAGCGGCAACGATAGGCTTGCCATCGCCGTTGCGGCCACGCCCGATGACGTGACACGCGCCGGACATCGGCGCGGCCGCCTTGCGGTCATCGGCCTTGGACCCGGTGACCCTGACTTCATGATCCCGGCCGTCAGGCAGGAACTGCAGCGTGCCGAGGACGTTCTCGGTTACGAGACCTATGTACGCATGGCCGGGTCTTTCCGGCCCGATCAAATCATTCACATGACGGACAATCGCGAGGAAATGCAGCGTGCCCGCCACGCGTTCGAACTAGCCGCCTCCGGCCGTTCCGTGGTGATGATTTCATCCGGCGATCCCGGTGTGTTCGCCATGGCTGCCGCCGTGGTCGAGGCCTTGCATGAATCCGACAATCCGGCCTGGCACGGGGTCGACCTGCAGATTCTTCCCGGCGTTTCCGCCGCGATGGCGGCCGCCAGCCGCAGCGGTGCACCGCTCGGCCATGATTTCTGCATCCTGTCGCTGTCCGACAATCTGAAACCGTGGGACATCATTGAAAAGCGTATCGCGTTGGCGGCCGAAGCGGATTTCGCCATGGCCTTCTACAATCCGATCTCCAAACCGCGCCCCTGGCAATTGCCGCGCGCCATCGAAATCCTGCGCCAGCACCGGGCGCCGCAAACGCCCATCGTGCTTGGCCGCGACATCGGCCGTCCGGCGGAAACCCTGCGCGTCATCACCCTGGCGGACCTCACACCCGAGCAGGTCGACATGCGCACGGTCATTCTCGTTGGATCATCCCTCACCCGGAGCTTTGACCGGGTGGATGGCGGCCAGTGGGTCTATACTCCGCGCTGGTACGGAACCAAGCCCGCCGGTTGAAGGGAATCTCATCGCCCGGTGACGAAAGATCATTTGACCGGGCACCCGAATGCCGGAAAAAGGACTGAGCGCTTCGCATTTGTGTCGACGCGTTTCTTCCGCCCTCACTATGATCGCCGTCCATTGTCGCCCGTATCCCTGGAGTTTCCCATGCCAAACAAGAACTATGTCCTCACCCTGTCGTGCGAAGACAAGCCGGGGATCGTGGCATCGGTGACGACGGAGCTGGCGGCGCTGGATGCCAATATCGCCGAGAGCAACCAGTTCTGGGACCGCCAGACCAACCGCTTCTTCATGCGCATCGCCTTTGCCGCCTCGGAAGAAACCTCCAAGGACGATGTCGAGCGGGCGCTGAAGCCAGCCATCGAGCGCTTCGGCATGAAGACCACGCTGATCGACCAGGCCAAGAAGCCGAAGATCGTCATCATGGTGTCGAAGTTCGACCATGCGCTGTTGCACCTGTTCTACCAGATCAAGGTCGGCTGGCTCGATGCGGAAGTGGCCGCCATCGTCTCCAACCACGAGGACAGCCGCCGCTTTGCCGAGCATGAGGGCATCCCCTACCACGTGCTGCCCGTGTCGAAGGACAACAAGACGGCGCAGGAGGAGGCGCTGCTGAAGATCGTCAAGGACACCGGCGCCGATCTCGTCATCCTCGCCCGCTACATGCAGGTGCTGTCGGACAACCTGTCAAAACGGCTGTTCGGCAAGGTGATCAACATCCACCATTCATTCCTGCCGAGCTTCAAGGGGGCAAAGCCCTATCACCAGGCGTTCGAGCGCGGGGTGAAGCTGATCGGCGCGACGGCGCATTATGTCACGCCCGACCTCGACGAGGGCCCGATCATCGAACAGGAGACCGAGCGGGTCAGCCATGCCATGAGCGCCGAGGACTTTGTCGCCACCGGCCGCGATATCGAGAGCCGGGTGCTCGCCCGTGCCGTCAAGAAGCACCTCGAATCCCGCGTCATGCTCAATGGCCACAAGACCGTGGTGTTCGGCTAGGGCTTTTCCGCAAAATAGTGTTCCAGATTGGTGACGACGCGATCCGCCATGGCGCGGCGCGTCTCCAGCGTGGCGCTGCCCATATGCGGCTGCAGCACGACATTGTCGAGCTTGAACAGGGCTTCCGGCACGGACGGCTCATCGGCGAACACATCAAGTCCGGCGCGGCCAAGTTCGCCCGATTGCAGCAGTTCCACCAGCGCCGCCTCGTCGACCACCGTGCCGCGCGCCACATTGACGAATGTTCCGTCTGGACCGAGCGCCTGCAGGACCTCGCGGGAAATCACGCCCCGTGTTGCCTCGCCGCCCGGCAGGATGGCGATGAGAGCGGCGCTGTCGCGGGCGAGCTCGACGAGATTGTCGTAATAGGCATAGGGCGCGTCAGCCTTCCTGCTGCGGGTGTGGTAGGCAACGTCGCATCCGAATGCCAGAAGCTTCTTGGCGATGACGCTGCCGATACGCCCGAGCCCGACAAGACCGACGCGCTTGCCTTCGATACCCAGCGCCAGCGGTGCGCTTTCGCCCCTGGCCCAGCGCCCCTCGCGCACAAACCGATCGTTCTTGACCAGATCGCGCGTCGCGGCGAGCAGCAGCAGCAGCGCCATGTTGGCCGTGTCTTCATTCAGCACATCGGGCGTATTGGCGACCCGGATTCCCCTGGTATTGGCATAGGCGACATCCAGCGAGTCCGTTCCGACACCGAAGGACGAAATGATCTCCACCTGAGGCAACAGGTCGATCATATCGGCGGTGATGCCGGTGAACGTGCTGGTCACCGCAGCGCGAAAACGCCCGGCATTCTCCTGCAGGAATTTCAGCGCATCCTTTTCCGCGTAGAGTTTCTCCACCGCATATCTTTTCTCCAGCTCCGCCAGCAGATAGGGCATGAGGGGGCCGAGCACGAGAACCGGTTGTTTTGTCATGAATGGATATCCTTCGGAAAATAACGAGCCAGGAGCGCGATCATAGCCAAATCGCCGGGCTTATGCCAAACCCTCAATAAGAATTTACCTGTAAAGCAATTAATCGTATATGACTTTTGGCACGTTCTGACAATTCTCGTGCTTGTCTTCCCAACCTTGCTATTGTCGAAAATCAAAAACAGAAACCTCCGGACGGAACCCATGCCCAAGACCGTTGAAATTGCCGATTTGAAGAGAATTGCCCAGCGCCGCGTGCCGAAAATGTTTTTCGACTATGCGGATTCCGGTGCCTGGACGGAAAGCACCTACCGCGCCAACGAGGAGGATTTCCGCAAGATCCAGCTGCGCCAGCGCGTGGCCGTCGATATGAGCGACCGGACACTGGAAAGCACCATGGCGGGCCAGACGGTCTCCATGCCGGTTGCCCTCGCCCCGACCGGCCTGACCGGCATGCAGCATGCGGACGGCGAAATGCTGGCGGCGCAGGCGGCCGAGGAATTCGGCGTGCCGTTCACCCTGTCGACCATGAGCATCTGTTCCATCGAGGACGTCGCCTCGGTGACGAAGAAGCCATTCTGGTTCCAGCTCTATGTCATGCGCGACCGCGACTTCGTCAAAGACCTGATCGACCGCGCGAAGGCGGCCAAATGCTCCGCACTGGTGCTGACGCTCGATCTGCAGATTCTCGGCCAGCGCCACAAGGATGTGCGCAACGGACTGTCCGCCCCGCCGAAATTCACCGCCAAGCACATCTGGCAGATGGCCACCCGCCCGCAATGGTGCCTCGGCATGCTGAAGACCGAGCGCCGCACGTTCCGCAATATCGTCGGCCATGCCAAGGGTGTCGGCGATCTCTCTTCGCTCGGCACATGGACGGATGAACAGTTCGACCCGCGCCTGTCCTGGAACGATGTCGCCTGGATCAAGGAACGCTGGGGCGGCAAGCTGATCCTCAAAGGCATTCTCGATGTCGAGGATGCGCGCATGGCCGTCTCGACCGGCGCCGATGCCATTATCGTGTCGAATCACGGCGGCCGCCAGCTGGATGGCGCTCCCTCCTCGATCTCAGCACTCGCCGATATCGTCGACGCGGTCGGCGACAAGATCGAAGTGCTGTTCGATGGCGGCATCCGCTCCGGTCAGGATGTGCTGAAGGCGCTCGCCATCGGCGCCAAGGGCACCTTCATCGGCCGCGCCTTCCTCTACGGGCTGGGTGCCGGCGGCAAGCAGGGCGTCACGCAAGCTCTGGAGATTATCCGCAACGAGCTCGACGTCACCATGGCGCTGTGCGGCGAACGCGACGTCAAGAACCTTGACCGCAACAATCTTTACAAGAGCGGCCTTGAAACCAGGCCGCGCGCGGCCGCGCCCAGGAAAAAGCGTGCCTGATACGATCAATGGCCGGTGCAAACCGGCCAGACATTCTTCTTCGCAATTCAGGTGAGTGGTACGCCCAAGGGGAATCGAACCCCTGTTTGCGCCGTGAGAGGGCGCCGTCCTGACCGCTAGACGATGGGCGCGCAGTCGATTGCGCGGGTATAATCAAGCAAATCGAAAAGTGCAATGACCATTTGCAAGAGAATGGTCATTGCTGCGGTCTGCAATATCTAATTGGCCGCTTCCGAAATGCGCGCCACGACGCGTTTTGTCGCCACGTCATAGACGAGAATCTGCCGCGTGCCGTTTGCCAGCCGCGTTTCCAGCGACAGCATCGATCCGGAAAGATTGTGGGACAGCACGCGCGTGCCGGGATCAAGCGTGATGGCTTCACCCACCAGCGCATCGCCGATCGGCTGCCCCGGCGCCTCGGAACGGACCGCTGCCGGTTTGGCCGCGCCGCCCACCGGCTGGTTAATCTTGTAGACAATGGCCGCAAGCACCGCCATAAGACCAATCACCATGATGCCGATGGAAACAGCCAGAAGCCGGATCATCTTGCGGCGCACCCGTTCCATTGCTGGATCGAGCGGCTGCTCTTCCGTTTCCGTATCAGCATTGATATTGGCCATGTATGGCATTCTCCGAGGTTTCGAAACCAAGCCTCTGTAACGAAGGGACGCGGTCTTTGAAAGAGCTAATTACCGATAACGAGGCAACGGGCAAGCGACTTGACGCATGGCTCTCGGCGCAGCTGGCACCGGATCTGTCCCGCAACCGCATCCAGGCGCTCATCGGCGACGGGCAGGTAAGCGTCGACGGCAAGGTCATGCGCGAGACGAAACACAAGCTGCGCGAAGGCATCAGCATCACGGTTGAAATTCCCGAACCGGAAGATGCGACGCCCGCGGGCGAAGACATCGCGCTCGACATTCTCTACGAGGATGCCGACCTGATCGTCATCAACAAGCCCGCCGGTCTCGTGGTACATCCCGGCAACGGCAACTGGACCGGCACGCTGGTCAATGCGCTGATCCACCATTGCGGCGATACGCTGTCCGGCGTCGGCGGCGTGAAACGTCCGGGCATCGTGCACCGTCTCGATAAGGAAACCAGCGGCGTCATGGTCGTGGCCAAGAACGACCTTGCCCACCGCCACCTCAGCGCCCAGTTTGCCGATCACGGCCGCACCGGCGATCTGGAACGCGCCTATCTCGCGCTTGTCTGGGGCACGCCCGACCGCAAGACCGGCACCATCGACGCGCCGCTCGGCCGCTCGCACCGCGACCGCACCAAGCAGGCGGTCGTACATGAGGAACGCGACGATGCCCGCCATGCCGTCACGCATTTCGACGTGCAGGAACGCTTCGGTGCCAAAGAGGATTCGACCGCGGTCGCCTCGCTCATCGAATGCCGCCTCGAAACCGGACGGACCCATCAGATCCGCGTGCACATGGCCCATATCGGCCACCCCCTGGTGGGCGACGTGGAATATGGCAGCGCCTACAAGACCAAGGCCAACAAGCTGGCCGAACCGCTGCAGAGCGTGGTCAAGGGCTTTTCACGGCAGGCACTGCATGCGCAGGTGCTGGCGTTCGAACACCCGTCCACCGGCGAGATCATGCGCTTCGAAGCGGATGTGCCGGAGGATATGGCCGAACTGCTGACCGTATTCCGGACAACTCCGCTTTAGGGATCCCCGCAGAAAAAATCGAAAACACTTGCGGAACTTTATTTCATACCGTACGTTATAGAACGCAGGCGGAAATCTTGACTCTGTTGTTCACGTTTATGTGACAAATTGTTTCGGTTCTTAATGCATCGTGTTTTTGACAAAATGCTACCTATATATGGATAGCACTGGTCCGGTCGTGCCGCGCAATGCGGGCGGCCGGTTGCTGCGAACCCGCCGATAATGGGGGTTCATCTCACAATGAGGAGGGGTGCTCAGTGGCCCAAAATCTTCCAAGTATTGTTGCCGGTGACGGGGGACTGACCCGTTATCTCGAAGAGATTCGCCGTTTTCCCATGCTCGAACCGCAGGAAGAGTACATGCTCGCCAAGCGGTATCTGGAGCATGCCGATCCGAAAGCGGCCCATAGACTCGTGACCAGCCATCTGCGGCTCGTCGCCAAGATTGCCATGGGTTATCGCGGCTACGGCCTGCCAATCGGCGAGGTCATTTCCGAAGGCAATGTCGGCCTGATGCAGGCGGTCAAGCGGTTTGAGCCGGAACGCGGCTTCCGTTTGGCGACCTATGCCATGTGGTGGATCAAGGCCTCGATCCAGGAATATGTCCTGCGCTCGTGGAGCCTGGTCAAGATGGGCACGACAGCCAACCAGAAGCGCCTGTTCTTCAACCTGCGCAAGGTGAAGAGCAAGATTCAGGCGCTGGACGACGGCGACCTCAACCCTGAACAGGTCAAGGAAATAGCCACCCGTCTCAGCGTGTCCGAGGACGAGGTCGTATCGATGAACCGCCGGCTGTCCGGTGACGCATCGCTCAATGCTCCGATCCGCTCTTCCGATGGCGAAGCCGGCGGTGACTGGCAGGACTGGCTGGTTGACGACCACGACAGCGCCGAGGACATGCTGATCGAACAGGATGAGCTCGAAAACCGTCGCGAAATGCTCTCCGGCGCGATGTCATCGCTCAATGACCGCGAACGGCGCATTTTCCAGGCCCGCCGCCTGGCCGACGATCCGGTAACGCTCGAGGACCTGTCGACCGAGTTCGGCATCAGCCGCGAGCGCGTGCGTCAGATCGAAGTGCGTGCTTTCGAGAAGGTGCAGGATGCGGTGAAAGCAGCAGCCAGCAAACAATTGAAGGCGCTGGTTTCGACCGGTTCCGACGCGCGCTGACTAGCGCATCGCGAATGAGACAAGAGGCCTCGGATATCCGGGGCCTTTTGCATTTTCAGCCGCTGCGCCGCCCGTCTCATCCGGCGTTGTAGCAGACGAAAGCCAGTTTGTTGCCGTCCGGATCGCGCGCATAAGCGCCGTAAAAACCCGCGCCGTAATGCGGCCTTCGCCCCGGCGCGCCCTCGTCGCTTCCGCCGTTCTGCATCGCCAGCGCATGGAGCCGGTCGATGATCCCCGCATTGTCGAACAGGAAGGCGGTCATACTGCCATTGCCCACCGTTGCAGCCCCGCCGTCAAAAGGATAGCCGACGAAGAATCGCGGAACGGACTCATCCGCGCGCTTGCCCCATGAAACCGACTGCTCATCGCGCCAGCATTGATCAAGATCCATTGCCGCCATGAGCGGATCATAGAAACGCAGGGATTTTTCCAGGTCATTCGTTCCGATCATCGTGTAGCCGATCATCCCCGTCTCCTCCAAATCCCCCTGCGGACCATGACAATATTGACAAAGACTTGCGCTAAAACCAGCCTGTAGGCAAACGATTCACCACAGGCAGCTTTCCATGTTTACCTTAGAACCCGCCACCGTAGAAGATTTCGACCGGCTTCTGCAATTACGCCTTCGTTGCATGCGTGAAAGCCTGGAACGGATCGGGCGGTTCGACGAGTGGCGCGCCTATGACCGCTTTCGCAATTCATACCGCCCGCACTATACAAGACTCATCATGCGGCCCCAGGGGGAACTGGCCGGATGCGTGGCGATGGGACCGGCAGACGAAGATCTGCTGCTTGAGCATTTCTACATCGCGCCCGAGCAGCAGGGAAAAGGTCTGGGCAGCATGGTTCTGCAGCGGCTGCTCGGCGAAGCCGACGCCGCCGGCCTGCCGATCCGCCTGAGCGTGCTCCAGCAAAGCGACGCCGGACGCTTTTATGCCCGCCACGGTTTTACGCAGACGGGCGAGGACGAATGGGATGTCTATTACCGGCGCCCGCCGCGAACAAGCGGGGAGCCAGCCCGCGAGGTTGGCGGGCAACCCATGGAAAAACAATTGCGATGAAAAAAGGCTCCGTTTTCCACGGAGCCTTTTTCATCGGTCGTTGGGGTGCGACGGACTTAGCCGCCCGCCTTGGCAGCCCATGCTTTCAGCACGTCGTCAAAGGCCTTCTCGCCCGGCAAGCCTTTTTCCAGCGTCAGCAGCGCACGGCGTCCCGTCTTGTAGGCAATCGGGATATCGATCCACGACTGCCGGCGCAGCAGAGCCATGTTGGTATCAACCGCGGTTTTCGCGTCATTCATCGCAATGATGAAGAAGTTGTCGGCAATCTTGGCCGGGATGCCGACGAGCGGACTGCCGGGAGCCTGTTCGGTATCCTTCAGCGTCATGCGCGACACCGCATCGATGGACCCGCCGGGGAACCCTTCGGGAACCGTGAAGATCATTTCGACGAGATGGCTGGCCGGCAGCGTCTTGTCACCGTTGCGGCGGATGACCATACGCAGCTTGATGCCACGGTCCGGGATAGTCACCTCGGCGCGGATTGCCGGTTCGGGCGGCAGATCGTTGCCCGGCGATTCCTGCACCACGGACCAGACGACACCGCCCGCATCCGCCGTGCCGGCATCCTGTCCGGAGCGCTCCTCATAGAAAAATGCCTTCTGGCCGATCGGCAGCGCCGCTGGCGGGGGCGCTGTCTGTCCGGCCGGAGCCGTCGGCTGTCCCTGCGCTGGCGGCTGTGTTGCAGGCTGCTGATCCGGCGTCGACGCGGCAACCGATGTGCCCTCGCCCAGCGACGGCGTGTCGTTGGCCGGGCCCGGATTGATTTCCTGTCCGTCCGGCAACAGCCGCTGCGTCAATTTCGCTTCGGGCTTTGCTTCGCCCGCCGGTGCCGTTGGCGTTGCAGGCTGTGCCGCGGGTTGCGCGGGCTGTTCTGTCTTTGCGGGCGGTGTTGCCGGCTGGTTGCCGGCAGTCTCGGCCGGTTTCGCCGGAGCTTTGTCGCCGCCGCCTGTCAGGCTGGCAAGGTAGGTCTTGACCGATGCGGCCCGTGCAGCGATCTGGTCCTTGTAGGTCCAGCCGGCATAGGCACCGCCGCCAATGAGGACGAGCAGGCCGAGAAGGCTGACCAGGGGAACCAGCGAACGCTTCTGTTTCGGCTGCTTCAGCGGTCCGCGCGAGTAAACGCCATAGTCCGTGGGCCCGCGATCCTCCGGTTTCAGTTCCGGCTCGTCGTCAAGCTCCTCTTCCGGTCCGCGACCGGATTTCAGCTTGCCGGCCATGCCGGAAAAAGATCCGGCAAGGGGGCGCTCATCCGATCGTTCGTTGTGGAACCCGTCCTCCCGGTGCTCGATCGGCTTGGCGCCGCTCGGCGTGTGGGTGGTCAGGAAATCCTCAAGCGCGTCGGACTGGGCGATGGGCTTGGTAAAGGATGGCGCGGGCACGACCGGAGGCGTTGCGACGGGTGCCGGCTTTGGCGGCATCGCCGCAGCAGGCTCCGGCTTTGCCACAACCGGTGCCGGGGCAACCGGCAGCGGCGGCGGTGGTGGCGGAACAGGAGCCGCAACGGGAACCGGGCCGGGGACATGCGTCAGATCGTCGAGAGCAGGCGCGAAATCCGACTCGACTTCGGTGATCGCATCTTCCAGTGCCTGTTTCTGGCGAACGGCGACAGCTTCCGGCGCATTCAGCGTCGCAAGCTTTTGCTCAATCGTTGCGCGAGCCTTTGCATACACACGTTGACGGAGCTCGGGCTTTGGGTCCGCGAGCCCGTCAATTGTCTTTCTCAATACTGCAACGAAATCAGCCATTCACCCAAACCTATGGTTTTGTTGTGAGATTAACATCGAAACTCGTTTGTGAGTCTAATCATGAAACGGGTCGGTAACAAGTATTGTGTCGTCCCGTTCCGGGCTGGTCGAAAGCAACGCGATCGGCGCACCGATCAGCTCTTCCAGATAGCGGGCATATTTCACCGCCTGCGCCGGCAGTTCGCTCCAGCTGCGTGCCCCGGCCGTTGTCTCTTTCCAGCCTTCCAGCGTCACATAGATCGGCTTGACGCGCGCCTGCGCGCCCTGGCTGGCCGGGAGGTAATCGATGACCTCGCCATCGAGTTCATAGCTGGTGCAGACCTTGATCTCATCGAGACCGTCAAGCACGTCGAGCTTGGTCAGCGCGATACCGCTGATGCCGTTGTTGGCAACGGCCTGGCGCACCAGCACCGCATCGAACCAGCCGCAACGGCGCTTGCGTCCGGTGACGACGCCGAATTCATGGCCGCGCTGGCCGAGGAATTCGCCAACTTCATTCTGCTGTTCGGTCGGGAACGGACCTTCGCCGACGCGGGTCGTATAGGCCTTGGTGATGCCGAGAACATAGTGCAGCGAGCCGGGTCCGATGCCGGAACCGGCGGATGCCTGACCGGCCACGGTGTTCGACGATGTTACGAACGGATAGGTGCCATGGTCGATATCGAGCAGGGTACCCTGCGCGCCTTCGAACAGGATGCGCTCGCCGGCCCGCTTCTTCTGGTCGAGAACATACCAGACGCGGTCCATGAACGGGATGATGTGCGGCGCGGCCTCAAGCAGTTCGGCCAGCAGCTTGGAACCATCGACTTCCTCGATGCCGAGACCGCGGCGCAGCGGATTGTGATGGGCCAGCAGCCGTTCGATCTTCGCCGGAAGCGTGTCGGGGTCAGCCAGATCAAGCACGTGAATGGCGCGGCGGCCGACCTTGTCTTCATAGGCCGGACCGATGCCGCGGCCGGTCGTGCCGATTTTGGTGCCGGAATTGGAGGCTTCGCGGCGGCGGTCAAGCTCGCCATGGATCGACAGGATCAGTGTCGTGTTCTCGGCGATCTTCAGCGTTTCCGGCGTGATGACAACGCCCTGCGCCTCGAGCTTTTTCTTTTCAGCGATGAATGCATGCGGATCGAAGACAACACCGTTGCCGATGATCGAGAGCTTGCCCTTGCGCACCACGCCCGATGGCAACAGCGACAGCTTGTAGGTGACACCATCGACAACCAGCGTATGGCCGGCATTGTGCCCGCCCTGAAAGCGGACAATGATATCGGCCCGTTCGGAAAGCCAATCGACAATCTTGCCCTTGCCCTCGTCACCCCACTGGGAGCCGATCACCACAACATTTGCCATTCAAAACTCCTCGAGTCATAACCTCGTCATGCATTTTTTGCTAAATGCGGTGCTTCTATACAGGCTGGTTCATAAAAGCGCGACAATTCTTTCGGCTGAAGCGTGGCCAATTTGCCATTATTAAACGAATAAACCTATTGTTCTGGCCACACCGCAACACTTCTCCCGCCAAAGTATAAGCAGCCCGCCATGAATCGCACCGCATACATCTTTCTGCTCGTGACCGCCCTGCTGTGGGGTGGCAATGCCGTGGCGGGCAAGCTCGCGGTCGGCCACATATCACCGATGCTTTTGACCATGCTGCGCTGGCTTATCGCCTTCGCGGTCGTCGCCGCAATCAGCGGCAGCCAGGTCAGGCGGGACTGGAAAGTGCTGCGCGCCCATCTGCCGCTACTCGCCGCCCTGGGCGGGTTCGGCTTCACCTTCTTCAACATGGCCCTCTACACCGCCTTGAACTATACCTCGGCCATCAACGTCACCATCGAACAGGCCGGCATGCCGATGGTGATCTTCGTTGCCAACCTGCTGCTGTTCGGCATGGCCGTGCGCCCCGGCCAAATCTTCGGCTTCAGCCTGTCGCTCGTCGGCGTGGCCCTGACCGCCGGGCATGGCAGCTTCCTCAAGCTGGCGGAACTCGAGGTCAACCAGGGCGATGCGCTGATGCTGCTCGCCGTGCTGTTCTACAGTGGCTATACCGTGGCATTGCGGCTTCGCCCGGCCATTCACTGGCAGAGCCTGATGACGGTCATGACGTTCTTTGCCTTTGCCACCGCCATCCCGTTCACGATTTGGGAATGGCTGGACGGCGCGCTGGTCGCACCGGATTTCACCGGCACGATGGTCGTGCTTTACACCGCGCTTTTGCCGTCGCTTGCCGCACAGGTGCTGTTCATCAAGGGGGTCGAATATATCGGCGCCAATCGCGCCGGCCTGTTCATCAATGCGGTGCCGATCTTCGGCACGTTGCTGGCCGTGATCCTGCTGGGCGAGGCATTTCACCTCTATCACGCCGTCGCCCTGGTGCTGGTTCTCGGCGGCATCGGCATTGCCGAAATCAGCGGGCGCAAGCACGCCGCCGCCTGATCAGGCAAGCCTGCCCAGCATGAAACAGGCATCATCCGAATAGGATTTGAGTTTTGCATCGAGTTCCGGCCGGTGCACCACCGCGAAACCCTGCTTCTGCCAGAAGCCGGCGGAATTGTTGACCGAGACCAGCGACATGGTTTCCAGCCCCTCGGCACGCGCCTGATCGGCAAGGATCGACACGATGCGCGCCGCCGCACCGCTGCCGCGCGAGGCGGGCAGGAGCGCGATATCGTGCAGATAATAGGTCGTCGGATGATCCGGCAGGCGCTCGAGCAGGCTGTTCAGGGCCGGCGTGGCAAAGAGCTGCCACGGATGCGTGATCGCATAGCCAAAAAGTTCACCGCCCTGCCCCTCGAGGACAAAGCAGCCTTTGCCGTAAAGACGCATGCGTTCCAGATAGATCGCATCATCCTCGAAAAAATCCGTATGGATGACGGCAGCCATGGCGATGACGGAAGCGAGGTCCCCCGCTTCCATCCGGCGCCAGTTCAGTGTGTGCGTTTGGGATGTCGACATACGCCATCCCTACAATCAGCCGATGTCAAATTCCAGCGGTTTGGCCGAAACAATTGCCTTGTTCACGCGCAGTTCTTCCAGAACATGATCCGGAATCCGCTCATCGAGATAGAGCATGGCGATGGCGTTGCCGCCGGGATTGTCGCGGCCCAGCGAGAAGTTGGCGATGTTGACACCGTTCTTGCCGCAGATCGTGCCGAGCATGCCGATCATGCCTGGTGTGTCGTTGTTGGTCGTGTACAGCATGTGCTGGCCAACTTCGGCATCGAGATTGATGCCCTTGATCTGGATGAAACGCGGCTTGCCGTCGGAAAAACAGGTGCCGGCAATCGAACGGGTCAAAGAAGCGGATTTGACCGTCAGCTTGATATAGCCGTCGAACACACCCGACTTGTCACGGCGCACTTCGGAGAGAATAATGCCCCGCTCCTTCACCATGACCGGTGCCGAAACCATGTTCACATCCGCCACCTGCGGGCGGATCAACCCGGCCAAGGCCGCGCTGACCAGCGCCCGGGTGTTCATCGCGGCGGTGGAACCGTCGAACAGCACTTCCACTTCCTGGATCGGCTCGTCGGTGACCTGACCGACAAAGGCGCCCAGCACTTCCGCCAGTTTGACGAACGGCTTCAGGCGCGGCGCTTCCTCCGCCGTGATCGACGGCATGTTGATCGCGTTGGAAACCGCACCCTTGATCAGGTAGTCCGCCATCTGCTCGGCAACCTGCAGCGCGACATTCTCCTGCGCTTCGCTTGTCGACGCGCCAAGATGCGGCGTGCAGACGACGTTCGGCAGGTTAAACAGCTCGTTCTCCGTCGCAGGTTCCACCTCGAACACGTCGATGCCGGCACCGGCAACCTTGCCCGCCTTCAGGGCCGCGACGAGATCCTTCTCGACGATCAGGCCGCCGCGGGCGCAATTGACGATGCGCACGCCGTCCTTCATCTTGGCGATGGTACCCGCATTGATGATGCCGCGGGTCTTGTCGGTCATCGGCGTGTGCAGGCTGATGAAATCGGCCCGAGCCAGCAGTTCGTCAAGCTCGACCTTCTCGACGCCCAGCTCTTCGGCCCGGCCTTCCGACAGGAACGGATCGAAGGCGATGACGTGCATCTTCAGGCCAACGCCGCGCGTGGCGACAATCGAACCGATATTGCCGCAACCGATGATACCCAGCGTCTTGCCGGTGATCTCGACGCCCATGAAGCGGTTCTTTTCCCACTTGCCGGCACGGGTGGACGCGTCGGCTTCCGGCAGCTCGCGGGCAACCGCGAACATCAGCGCGATGGCATGTTCGGCCGTGGTGATGGAATTGCCGAAAGGCGTGTTCATCACGATGATACCCCGGCGGGACGCGGCGGGAATATCGACATTGTCGACGCCGATACCGGCGCGGCCGATGACCTTCAGGTTGGTGGCGGCGGCAATCAGCTTTTCCGTGACCTTGGTGGCCGAACGGATGGCAAGACCGTCATACTGGCCGATCACTTCGGCCAGCTTTTCCTTGTCCTTGCCGAGATCAGGCAGGTAATCGACCTCTACGCCACGATCCTTGAAGATCTGAACGGCGGTCGGGGAGAGTTTATCGGATACGAGTACGCGCGGTGCCATCATGGCCTCCATCGTTGAATCGGTGAAATTTTGAATGGGGGTGACCGCACCGGGTGCGGTCACATCAAGCCGGAAAAATCAGGCAGCCTGTTTCAGCGCGGCCTTTTGCGACTGGAATGCCCAGTCGAGCCACAGCGTCAGCGCTTCGAGATCGGCCGTTTCGACCGTCGCACCCGCCCAGATGCGCAGCCCCGACGGAGCATCGCGATAGGCGCCGATATCATAGGCAACGCCTTCCTTCTCCAGAACCGCAACCAGGTTCTTGGCGAAATTGGCCTGGGCATCCTTGTCTAGCGCCGTGATCTCGGGATCGACGATGGTCAGGCACACGGACGTGTTGGACCGGGTTGCCGGGACCTTTGCCAGGTTGGCAATCCATGGCGTGCGTTCGACAAAGGCATCGAGTGCGGCAAAGTTGCGGTCGGCGCGGCCGACAAGTCCATCCAGACCGCCGAGCGATTTTGCCCAGTTCAGCGCATCGATGTAATCCTCGACGCAGAGCATCGACGGCGTGTTGATGGTTTCACCGGAGAAAATACCTTCGATCAGCTTGCCGCCGGAGGTCAGGCGGAAAATCTTCGGCAGCGGCCAGGCGGGCTTGTAGCTTTCCAGCCGTTCAACGGCGCGCGGGCTGAGGATCAGCATGCCGTGCGCACCCTCGCCGCCGAGCACTTTCTGCCAGGAGAAGGTGACGACATCGAGCTTGTCGAAATCAAGACGCTGCGCAAACGCCGCCGAGGTGGCGTCGCAGATGGTCAGGCCCTTGCGGTCCGCCGGAATGAAATCGCCATTGGGCACCCGCACGCCCGAGGTCGTGCCGTTCCAGGTGAAGACGACATCGTGGTCAAAATCGACTGTTGAAAGGTCGGGCAGTTCGCCGTAGCCGGCTTCGATGGTCCGGGCGTCGCCAAGCTTCAGCTGCTTGACCACGTCGGTGATCCAGCCCGCGCCAAAGCTTTCCCAGGCAACCATGTCGACGCCGCGCTCGCCGAGCAGCGACCACAGGGCCATCTCGACAGCGCCGGTATCGGACGCCGGAACAATGCCGATACGGTAATCGGCGGGAACTTGCAGGATATCGCGGGTAAGATCGATCGCCTGTTTCAGCTTCGTCTTGCCGACCTTGGCGCGATGCGAGCGGCCAAGCGGTGCGTCGGAAAGCGCTTGAAGCGACCATCCGGGACGTTTTGCACAGGGACCTGATGAAAAATTCGGGTTAGCCGGGCGCTGCGCCGGCTTTACAAGCGTCGTCATGTTTTCTCCTATCCTCACAGATAGCACGCCTCTCGTTGGGGAGAGGTGGCCCACTCCGGGAACTAGGAGAAATGTCGTTCACAGTCAAGAAATATGTTTGGGTGCGACATTAAATCTGCAAGGACCGGCAGACTGCAACACAAACGAAAACGGCAGGAGCAATGCTCCTGCCGCCCGAAAAACCAAGTCGTTTCAATCAGAAAGCGTAGCGTACGCCGACCTTGAAATCATGCGACGTGATGTCCTTGAATTTGAACGGCTCAGGATTGGCGCGTGTGAAACGATCATCATAATTATGCGCATTGGCAGTCTGGCCATCGCCAAGATTGACGTAGCTGTACCCGACATCGATGGTCATGCGGTCCGTTGCCTTGATGCCGACACCGGCATGCAGTGCCCATGCGAAGTTCCACTGCGAGGCACTGTCGGCATAACCGCCGCCGCCATTGAGTATGTTGTCATCGGTGAAGTTGGAGATCGTATTGCGCGACGCACCGATACCACCACCGACATAGGGGGTTATGCCGCTGAATGTGCCAAGATCCGCATAGGCGTTGGCCAGGAACAGCCATTCGGATTTCTTCGCATGGTATTGATTGGTTCCATACTGACCCAGCGCGGGATTGGAATAGAAATCAAGGGCACTGAATTCGGTCTTGCCGCGATACTGGCCGGTTACGTCAGCACGAAGCCAGTCGTTGAACTGATAACCGACACCGATCTGGCCGGTGATCCCGGCATCGAACGTACCGTCCTCCAGAAAGCCGTGCTGCGCTGCATCGCCGAAGCCGACATAGTCCAGATTGCCGAGGCGCTGGTTGCTCATGCCGATATCGCCGCGCAGATACCATCCGCCGAACTGCTGCACTTCGACCACCGGTACTTCCACCGGATCCGCAGCGTAAGCCGGGATTGCCCCCAGGCATAGCAGAGCTGCACTCGCTGCAGCATATTTATTGATAATGCCCATTTCATATCCCTCGTCAGGCCCAAAAATCGAAACGCAGCGAATGCTACTAAGGTTCTAGAAGGGAATATGGAGGGAAAAAGTTAAATCCCGCTTAACCGTGTTTGTTCACCATGATCATTAACGTTAACAAACCCAATACCGCCGGGCAGATGTGAAAATGGGCCCGCAAAGGGGCCCATTCAGCGCGTTGCGGCTGGCGGCAATCAGGCTGCCGATTTGACCGACGAGATCACCGAAATGATATCATTGACGACGGTATCGACCAGCTGGCTGTCGTCCCCTTCCGCCATGACACGGATCAAGGGCTCCGTTCCCGACGGGCGGATGACCAGACGGCCGGATGTCCCAAGACGGTCGCGGGCATCATCGATCGCCGTCTTGACCTTCTTGTCCTCAAGCGGCTTGCCGCCCGCCGTGCGGATGTTCTTGAGCACCTGGGGCACCGGTTCGAACTTGCGGCAGACCTCGCTGACGGGTTTCCCCTCCTCCTGAACCACGGCCAGAATCTGCAGAGCAGAAACAAGTCCGTCGCCGGTGGTGGAGAAATCAGAAATGACGATATGGCCGGACTGTTCGCCGCCGATGTTGAAGCCATGGTTGCGCATATGCTCGACCACGTAGCGGTCGCCGACATTGGTGCGGGCCAGGGTCAGGCCGCGATCGCCGAGAAAGCGTTCAAAGCCAAGGTTGGACATGACCGTTGCGACAACGCCGCCGCCGACAAGCCGGTCCGATTCCTGCCAGGACTGCGCGATCACCGCCATCAGCTGATCACCATCGATGATCGAGCCCTTCTCATCGACGATGAGCACACGGTCCGCATCGCCATCCAGCGCGATGCCGATATCCGCCCGCACCTCGTGCACCTTCTTGATCAGGCTCAGCGGATGCGTCGAGCCGCAATCCTCGTTGATGTTGGTGCCGTTCGGCTTGTCGTTGATCGTCACGACATCGGCGCCAAGCTCCCACAGGGCAGCGGGCGCGACCTTGTAGGCCGCGCCGTTGGCGCAATCCACGACGACCCTCAAACCGGCGAGCGAGATGTTCTTCGGCATCGTCCGCTTAGCGAACTCGATATAGCGATAGATATCGCCATCAACGCGCTTGGCTCGTCCGAGGGCTTCAAAGCTCGACAACCGCCCCGACAGGTCCTCGTCCATCAGCCGTTCGATCTCAAGCTCGATCTCGTCGGAGAGCTTGAAACCATCCGGGCCGAAAAGCTTGATACCGTTGTCATGGTAGGGATTATGCGAGGCGGAAATCATCACGCCGATATCGGCACGCAACGAGCGGCACAGCATGGCCACGGCGGGCGTCGGTATCGGCCCGAGCAGAAAGACATCCATGCCGGTGGAAGTGAAGCCGGCGACCAGCGCGTTCTCGATCATGTAGCCGGAAAGACGGGTGTCCTTGCCGATCACCACCCGGTTGCGGTGATTGCCGCGCTTGAAGGCGAGGCCGACAGCCATGCCGACCTTCATCGCGATATCCGGTGTCATGGGGTAGGCATTTGCCTGTCCGCGAATACCGTCGGTGCCGAAATATTTTCGAGCCATAATGTCTATCCAAACTGTGCGGCCAACTCTTATCCGGCGGCGCCGGTGTTCAGCCTGTTGTGCTTGTGCCTGATCTTCACGCTTATTGCAGAAGACCTTTTCCTGCGCATTTCACAAATTATGTGGCGATTATACTATCATTCAATCCGTGAACAATCCGTGCAAAAACGGCCGGTGAATACCGGCCGTTGCTTGTTGGCGCGTGCCGCAATCAGGATTGCGGCTGGGGTTCCAACCCCTTGTCAGGCTCATCGCCCTTGCGCGGCTTCTTGGCTGAACCGGCTTTCGGAACAGCCGAACCGCGTGACGGCGGCGTATCATCGCCAAGATCGCGGGCTGGCTTGTTGCCTGCCATGAGGGCCTTGATCTCTTCGCCGGTCAGCGTCTCGTATTCTAGCAGACCTTCGGCAATGGCGATCCATTCCTTCTTCTTCTTCGTCAGAATGGCGCGCGCCTGCGTATAGGCATCGTCAATCAGCTTGCGCACTTCCGCATCGATCAGCTGCGCCGTCTCCTCGGACACATTCTGCGTCCGGGCAACGGAGTGACCGAGGAACACTTCCTCCTGGTTTTCGCCATAGGCAACCTGGCCGAGCTTGTCGGAGAAGCCCCAGCGGGTCACCATCGCCCGGGCAAGCTTGGTGGCCTGCTCGATATCCGACGATGCGCCGGAGGTGATGTTCTCCTTGCCGAATTTCAGTTCTTCGGCAATACGGCCGCCCATCATGATCGCCAGACGCGAGATCATCCACTTGTAGCTCATGGAATAGCGGTCGGCTTCCGGCAGCTGCATGACCATGCCAAGCGCACGGCCGCGCGGAATGATCGTCGCCTTGTGCAGGGGATCGGCCATCGCCACGTTCAGCGCCACGATGGCGTGACCGGCTTCATGATAGGCCGTCAGTTCCTTTTCCGCCTGGGTCATGGCTGTCGAGCGGCGCTCGGCACCCATCATGATCTTGTCCTTGGCGTCTTCGAATTCGAGCATGGTGACAAGGCGCTTGTTGCGGCGCGCTGCCATCAGGGCGGCTTCGTTGACAAGGTTCATCAGATCGGCACCGGAGAAACCGGGGGTACCGCGGGCCAGAATCTTCAGATCGACATTGGGTGCCAGCGGAACATTGCGGGCATGAACCTTCAGGATCTTTTCGCGGCCGGTAACGTCCGGATTGGGCACGACGACCTGACGGTCGAAACGGCCCGGACGCAGTAAGGCCGGATCGAGAACATCGGGACGGTTGGTCGCGGCGATCAGGATGACGCCTTCATTGGCCTCGAAACCATCCATCTCGACCAGCAGCTGGTTCAGCGTCTGTTCGCGTTCGTCATTGCCGCCGCCCAGACCGGCGCCGCGATGACGGCCAACCGCATCGATTTCGTCGATGAAGATGATGCAGGGCGCATTCTTCTTCGCCTGTTCGAACATGTCACGCACACGCGATGCACCGACACCGACAAACATTTCAACGAAGTCGGAACCGGAGATGGTGAAGAACGGCACATTGGCTTCACCGGCGATGGCGCGCGCCAGAAGCGTCTTACCGGTACCGGGAGGGCCGACGAGCAGCACGCCGCGCGGAATGCGCCCGCCAAGCCGCTGGAATTTCTGCGCGTCGCGCAGGAATTCGACGATTTCTTCCAGGTCTTCCTTGGCTTCGTCAACGCCGGCCACGTCCTGGAACGTCACGCGCCCATGCGCCTCGGTCAGCAGCTTGGCCTTCGACTTGCCAAAACCCATGGCACCACGCGAGCCGCCCTGCATCTGGCGCATGAAGAAAATCCACACGCCGACGATCAGGATCATCGGCAGCCAGTTGATCAGCATGCCGACAAACGATGTCGAGCCATCGGTCTCGGGCCGGGCGGCGATCTGGACATTCTTGCTCTCGAGGCGGCCGACGAGGCCGGCATCTCCAGGCGAATAGGTCTGGAACGTTGCGTTATTGTCGGCATAGGTGCCCGTGATGCGGTTGCCGGCGATCGTCACCGTTTTCACGCGGCCATTATTCACGTCCGTTATGAACGTCGAATAGGGCACATCACTGGATGCCGAACGCTGGGAAGGGCTTTGAAAAAGGTTGAACAACGCGATCAGAAGCAAAGCGATAATCGCCCACAGTGCGAAGTTCCGGTAGTTAGGATTCATTATCGGGTCCCATCAATCACAACCGCAAGGACGCGGAATTTACACGTAACATAGGTTCGAAGCGTGGCCTTGCCAAGGCTGGCAATCAAACTGAGATCAATTCTTATCAATCTGGTTTACAGAAAATCGCTTGTAATCCCGCAAACCAAACAATTTTGCCACGCTGGCGGCAAGGTTTTCATCATAGCCTGAAAGGATATGATCGAACAGGGCGACGTGTCGTGTCACCTCGACCCCCGCAGGCACATTCCCGTGATGCGGCCCCGGATACGGCAATGCCGGAACGGCAACAATCCGGCCCTCGACCACCAAGGCCGGGCTGGATGCGATCGAAGCGCGGTGCACATTCCCGCAGCCGCTCTCCTGCAAAAACACCACCCCGTCATCGCCCGCTGCCCTGATCCGCAGCGCGATCGGCGCGCCATTCGACACGCGGTAACGACCATCCCAGACGATGCTGCAACCGGGTGCGATGACGGCATCGGGAATCGAACGCATTTCACGGTATATGGTTACGCCCGTCTTAACCCGCTGGATTATGCAGCGGCCAAGACTCATGCGGCGGGGGTCATCCGCGCCGGTGAGGTGGCGGACGGCCTTGCCGCATTCCTGCACGGACGGCAGAAACGACAGACCGCCCATGGCCGCCAGCAGAACCCCCATGGCGAGACGCTGGGCAGCATCGCCGTATTGATCGAAGCCCGCAGTGTTCACCTCGGCCCTGACGCCGTCCGTCACCGTGACATGACCCAGCAAGAGCTTCGCCGCCTCGCTGTTGACGGCAAGCCGCTGCGCGCCGTTGCGGGCAACGCGCGCTGGAATGTCACCGCTGCCCTGTTCCTGCAGCGCCGTCCTGACCTGCACCCGTTCGGACTGCGGATTGGCATTGGACGGATCGTCGCGCCAGACGATTCTCCGCGCGCGCAGATAGCCGCGCAAGTCTTCGCGCCGGATCCCGAGCAGCGGCCTGACCAGCCATGTCGCCCGCTCGAGCAGGGTGAACCGCGCCATGCCGGCAAGGCCGCGTTCGCCGCCGCGCGCCGCGCGCATCATGAAGGTCTCGTTCTGATCGTCCAGCGTATGGCCGGTCAGGATCACATCGGTTGCCGCTTCGCCGGCGGCATCGCGAAGCAGCCGGTAGCGGGCCTCGCGCGCCTTGGCGGACAGCCCGGTGGCGGGCTTGGCTCCGGCCCAGTTGACAATATGGTGGTCGAGACCCGCCGCCTTGCACAGGTCGGCGACATACAGGGCCTCCTCCGCTGATTCCGCCCGCAGCCCATGATCGACGGTGACGGCAACGATACGGGGAAACGCGCCCCGGCTTCTGCGCAGATCATCAAGCAGGAAAAGCAGAGCAAGAGAATCGCTGCCGCCGGAAACAGCAACGACGACCGCCGTCAGACGGTCGAAATCGATTCCAGCGAAAATCTCTTCCGGATCGAGGCGATGGTCAGCATTTGTTGGCGGCACGTTCATTCTTCACGCGCTCTTTGAGCGCGACCGAGAGGCTGGGATAGCGTGAGCTCACCGTTGCAAAGGTGGCGCAGGCGACATCGTGGTCCTTCATCTTCGCCAGCGTCATGCCGAGCTTGAGCAGGTTTTCCGGGCTCTTCTTGGAATCGGGAAACTGCTTGTGGTTGTCGATGAAGACCGATGCGGCTTCCTGGTAGCGTTCCTGACCATACAGCGATTCGCCGAGCCAGTAGCGCGCGTCGGGATCGGAGGGATCTTTCGGGAACCGCTCGATATGGCTGCGGAAGGCAGCTTCGGCATTGCGATAATCGCCGGACAGGAACAATTGATAGGCCTGCCGGTACAGCGCATTGGGATCATCCGTCTGCGGCAACGACGCAAGGCTGGGATTGGCTGCCGGAGCGGTGTCGTTCCTTGTTTCACCGATTACGTTGCCATTGGCATCGAACTCAATCTGTCCAAGCGCGCGCGGCGGTTCGCCGACCTGCGGAGACTGCGGAGCATTGGGCTGAGGGTCAATAGCAGCGGAATCGGTGCTGTCGGATGGGGATGTCCGCGACGGAGCCGCGGGGTAAGCGGAGGCATCTGGCGATGCCTCCCCTGTTGTCCGAGAAGGCGCGGCACCGGCAACCGTACGGTCGCCCTTGCCGCCGGCATCGGTTTTCTTACCGCCGCCCTTCTTTTCCAGTTCCTGGAAACGGAACTCATTGTCTTCCTGAACCTTGCGCATCTGCTCCTGCATTTGCAGCAACTGGAAATTAAGGTCTTCGATCTTGCCTGTCAGCTGCCTGATCTGCTCTTCCAGCTGGCTGACACGCGGATCGCCTGCCTGAGCCATAAGGATCGGCGCATCACTTTTCCCGGCATTTGCCTTCGGCGCAGCGGGAAAAAAGCTGCCATCAAGGTTCGAGGCATGGCTGGCGCCGGTTGCCAGAAAAGGCAGAACCGCCACAGCCATAACCAATCTTTTCAGTCGTTTGTTCATTCCTTTACCGCCCCTGATATGGGAATTTAACCACCGCAACGATTTACGGCGAACCTATCTAACACGAGCAACGCGACTTCGGCCAAATTTTGTTGTGATCGCGGGTGAGACAAAAAAAGCGGCCCGAAGGCCGCTTTTCTGCAGTCACATCAGAGATGTATGGCTTAGCTGCCAGCACCGCCGAGAACGGTAACGGCACGGCGATTCTGCGACCAGCAGGAGTCGGCATCGCACACGGCAACCGGACGTTCATTACCGTAGGAGATGGTCTTGATGCGGGCAGCCGGCAGGCCGCGCGACGCGAGGAAGTTGCGGGCCGCAGCCGCACGGCGCTGGCCGAGAGCCAGATTGTATTCGCGTGTGCCGCGTTCGTCCGCATGACCTTCAACGGTGATGGTGTAGTTGGGGTAGCGCTGCAGCCACTGAGCCTGCTTGGAGAGGGTCTGCTGGGCATCCGCACGGATGACGGAGGAGTCGACATCGAAGAAAATGCGATCGCCAACATTGACCGTGAAGTCCTGGGTCGAACCCGGGCGGGCACTACCGGCGCCGTTCAGGCCAAGATCACCGGCGCTGTTGATAGGTTTCTTCGCACAGCCCGCAATAGCGAGAGCCATGAAAAGGGCGACGACAACTGGACTGCGGGCGATCATTTCGAAGCGGCGCATAGCCTGGACTCCTTAAGAATTGAATTGTTTCGGTGAACAAGCAGTAACCATATCGAGGTTAAGGCCAGTTCAAGAAACAGGGTTAATCCACTCTTAACACCAGGATTAACAGCGAAATCAGTGAATGTCCTGCATCCTTAATGCAAACAATGCGGCGGAAAAACGACATTCGCGGCAATGTTGAGATAACATCGCCGCGAATGGTCTTAAATCATCGATTGATCAGGATGCGATCACTCGAGAAGCGGTGACCATGCCGGATCAGATGCCAGATTGGGTGTCTGGATCTGGCGCAGGTTGCGGCCCGTCAGGTCGATCGTGAACAGATGCGGGCTGTTCGATCCGGGAGGGAAGCGGTAGAACATCAGGACGCGGCCGTTCGGAGCCCAGGTCGGGCCTTCATCGTGATAGCCGCTGGTCAGGATGCGCTCACCCGAACCGTCCGTCTTCATCACGCCGATGGAGAACTGTCCGCCCGACTGCTTGGTGAAGGCGATCAGATCGCCGCGCGGCGACCAGACCGGCGTGGAGTAGGAACCGTCGCCGAACGAGATGCGCTGCGGGTTCGAACCATCCGCGCCCATCTTGTAGATTTGTGGCCGGCCGCCACGGTCGGATCCGAACACAACCTGCGAACTGTCGGGTGAATAGGATGCACCGGTATCGATGGCGCTCGTGCTGGTCAGGCGGGTCGTCGTGCGGCTGCGCACATCCATCGCATAGATATTGGCGCTGCCGTCATCCTGCAGAAGGCTCATGGCCACTTTCTGCCCGTCGGAGGAGAAGCGCGGTGCAATCGTCATGCCGGGGAAGTTGCCGACGAGTTCACGCTGTCCGGTTTCCAGCTGCAGGAGATAAACCTGCGGCTTGGCACCTTCGAACGACATATAGGTGATTTCCTGGCGGCTCGGCGAAAACCGCGGTGTCAGCACCAGGTCCTTGCCATTGGTCAGATAGCGCACATTGGCGCCGTCCTGATCCATGATGGCCAGACGCTTGACGCGCTTTTCCCGGGTGCCGGATTCATCGACAAACACGACGCGCGTGTCGAAGTAGCCTTTTTCACCCGTCAGCTTCTGGTAGATGGCATCGGCAATGATATGGGCGACGCGGCGCCAGCTGTCAGGCGAGGTGAAGAACTGCTGCCCGTCAAGCTGCTGGCCGGCGAAGGTATCCCACAGGCGGAACTCCGCCTTGAGCCTGCCATCCGGCTGCTTGGTGACACGGCCGGTGACAAGCGCCTGCGCGTTGATGACTTTCCAGTCCTCGAAACGCGGTGCGGCATCGGGATTGGAAATCTTCTCGATGAACGCGCCCTTGTCGATCGGGGCAAAAAGGCCGGACCGTTCCAGATCGGCTGCAATGACGCCCGTAATATTGGCACCAAGCTGATCGCCGGAAAGGAAATCCGTGATGGCGATGGGCATCGGCTCGACAACACCCTTGGTGATATCGAGTTTGAGCTCAGCCCGTGCTGGCAGTATCGCGATTGCCAATGTCGCAACAAGCGTCACGAAGATTGGGAAAATAGTCCGGGTAATTTTCAGCATAAGTTCAGGGCCCTCTTTTGGCTGGCCTATTAGTCATCTACAGCGGGATGGAACGTCAGTTCGACAACGTCCCAGCCACCTGCATATTTGTCCTGCGGCAGATTGTACGGAGCGGTGCGCATCACCGCCCGCAGCGCACTGCTCTTTGCCGCACTCAGCACCGCAGCGTCACCGCCGCTGCCGGTGACGGTCGGCGTGCCGTCAATTTCGCCGGTCTTGGTGAGGCGGAACTTGACCACCACGACCATGTCCGGGAAGTCAGGCGCTCCGACCGGCTTGATCCAGTTCTTCGAGATAAGTCCGCGCAGCGCGTCCATCTCGTTCTGGCTGAGCTTGGCGCCGCCTGTCGATTTGGTGGCGCCGAGCGATGCCTGCTCCGTCGAACGCTTGGCACCGCCGCCGGAAGGCTTCTCGTGATTGAGCAATTCCGCAACCTGATCGGCAATCCCGCTCTTGTCTTTGGACGGTGTCGGCGCGGTCTTGGTGGGTTTCGGCGTTTCCTTGGTTTCCTTGCGCTCCGGCGTCGTCGCGGTCTGTGCCTGGGCAGGCTTGGGCTTGTCCTCAGGCTTCGCCACGTTCTGCGGCAGCTTGAAGGCTTCCTCGGCCGGCTTTTCCGCCTGCGGCGTTGGCTCGACCTTCGGCGCATCCGGTGTCGGCGCCGGCTTGGAATCATTGATCGCCGCCGTGATCGGGTCCGGCGTGACGTCCTGCTTCGGCTTTGCCTCCGGCGCTATTTCCGTCGCCGGGACCGGAACCGGTTTGGTTTCCGGCTTCACTTCAGGCTTCGGATCCGGCTTGGCAACAGGTACGTCCGATTGCTTCGGGGCCTCGGCCGACTCCACGACCTTTGGCTTGGTCGAAGGGATCGGCTTGGTCTCGACATCTGTTTCAGCGTCGCCGATGATCTGCGCATCCGGTTTGGTCTGCGGCTTTTCCGTCGGCTTCGGCGTTGCCTTTTCGGCCTTCGGCGCCTTTACGTCACCCTTCTGCAACTGGCTTGTATCGGAGATGATTTCGATCGGCAGCGATTCGGAATTGGCCAAATCCATCGGTTTTGGCGCAGAAAAGGTCAACAGCCCCCAGCCGAGGATAACGGCGTGGATAATGGCGGAGGATGCAACACTCGTCTTCATGACTTATCAGCTGCCTTCCGGAAGGCTGACGAGACCGATATTCTTGAATCCGGAACCGGAAATGCGCGCCATGACCTTCATGATCGTGCCATAGTCGGCAGCCTTGTCACCTTTGACAAAGATGCGTTCTTCATAGCCGGTCTTGGCGATCGCCTGGAGTTTCGGGACGATTTCCTCGATCGGGATTTCAGTTTCCTGCAGGAAGACCTGGCCCTTCTGGTTGATCGTCACATAGATCGGGTTGGTTTCGCTGTTCAGCGCCTTGGCCTGGGTTTCCGGCATGTCGATGGGCACGCCCACCGTCATCATCGGTGCCGTCACCATGAAAATGATCAGGAGCACGAGCATGACGTCGACCAGCGGCGTCACGTTGATTTCACTCATCAACGCCTTGCTGGCACGGCCGCGCCGGCCGCGTCCCCCTGAACCCTTGTTACCAACAGACATGCCCATGGCATTCAATCCCGCACTTGTAAAATCAGTTGCTTAAGAACGCGGCGCCAGCTTCTCATCGATTTGCCGCGAGAGTATGGCGGAGAACTCGTCCGCAAAGCCTTCCATGCGTGCGGTCAGTTTGCCCGCATCGCTTGACAGTTTGTTGTAGGCGATAACCGCCGGGATGGCGGCAACCAGGCCAATGGCCGTCGCCAGCAGCGCTTCGGCGATACCGGGAGCGACAACCGCGAGGCTGGTGGACTTCGAACCGGCAATGCCCATGAACGATGTCATGATGCCGATGACCGTGCCGAACAGGCCGATGAAGGGGCCGGCCGAACCGATGGTCGCCAAGAAGCCGAGGCGGGCGGCAAGAATATCACTTTCGCGTGAAAGGGCGACATCCATCGCCTTGTCGATACGCATCTGCAGGGCGATGGGGGAACGGGCGCCCTTTTCGAAGGACTTTTTCCACTCGCGCATCGCGGCGATGAAAATGGAGCCCATGCCGGTCGTGCGCTTTTCGCCCAGGTTGCGGTAAAGCTCTTCCAGCGACTGGCCGGACCAGAAAACCTGCTCGAAACGGTCAAAGGCGCGCTTGGCGCGACCATAGCCGAGTACCTTGTCGATGATGATCGCCCAGGTCCAGATGGAAGCACCCAGAAGGCCGATCATGACCAGCTTGACGATGAATCCGGCCTGCCAGAACAATCCCCAGAGGGAGACGTCCGATGTCTGAACAGCAACCGCTAAATTTTCCATATCCACTACCCTCGAATCCGAAAACCCGGTATTTCAACCGGGCTGCAATCGTCTCTCATACCCGTGCTTGGTCCACCGAAGTATAAATGGTCCGGCAATACGACCACGCGCCACTTTATTTCTTTGGAACCCGGCCGAACGCCTGACCGGCATCCATCGTCGCTCACTAAATTTCGAAAGCCACGTTCTGAGACCGGACTTTTTCCAGTATTCATACCGCGGCTTCTCACGGTTAATTTTGGTAAAACGAAGGCGTTAACGCAAAACACCCCGTTTCATGGCCTTATTCATGATTTGTTATGGTTAAGGATCAGTTATGATTCAGCACCTGTGCGTCATTTAGAGCGGTTTGCGGCCATATTGGATCAGTTCTGTTTCCCGGATGGCGAGACAATCCACGCGGAAGGTAGCGAGGCCGATGTTGACCCATCGGACGAAGCTGCCTGACAAAGTGGGTGTCCGCCAGCCGGAAACCCGAAGGGCCGGGTGAATTTGGCTCAATACCATCGGGCTTCGGCTTCGCCCGATGGAAAGGCATCGGCCTAGCCGAACCCCTCGACCTTGAACCAAATTCCCTCCGGCAGAACGATTCAATATGGTCGCAAACCGCTCTAAACGCCATGACATCAGGATTCCGGCTGAAAAAGTTTGATCCATTCCGCGGGAAACCGGCGCGGTCGTCCGGCATTGTTGATCAGCGCCGCTTCGACAGCCGCTGAAATCAGCAGATCATCGCCCCGTTTGATGGTCTGGGCCATCTTGACCCGCGCGCCGGAGATTTCCGCCGTGCGCGTTTCGATCGTCAGCACGTCATCGATGCGGGCGGCGCCCCGGAAGTCGATTTCCATGCGCCGCACCACCCAGACAATGCTTTCGCCATGCTTGCCGTCGGCGAGTTCCGAGTGGTGAACGCCAAGCAGACGCAGATAATCGGTGCGGCCGCGCTCGAGAAATTCCAGATAACGCCCGTGATAGACAATGCCGGAGAAATCCGTATCGGCATAATAGACCCGCGCCAGGAGACGGTGGCCGAAGGAAGTGAGTTCACCGGCAAGGCCGCCGAGGGGCGGCAGGGAAGGATTGTTTTCGCTCATGATCCCTCCTTTTGCCGGTACAGCCAGCGTTTTGTCCAGTGCGATTATGCGCGGTGCCGCATGCGCGTTCCAGGGACAGGCCCCGTCAATCCTCGTCTTCCTGAAACAGGCTGATCTGCTGGACGGTGTCGGACGGTGCGTTCAGGCCCAGATGTTTCCAGGCATTGGCGGTCAGCATGCGTCCGCGCGGCGTGCGCTGGATAAAGCCCTGCTGGATCAGGTAGGGTTCGATGATATCCTCGATCGCATCGCGCGGTTCGGAAAGCCCCGCGGCGATGGTTTCGATGCCGACGGGTCCGCCGCCGAAATTGTGCGCAATCATCGAGAGGTAGCGCCGGTCGAGCTGGTCGAGCCCCAGCGCATCCACCTCGAGACGCAGGAGCGCGGAATCGGCCGTCTGACGGTCGATGGAATCCTTGCCGTCGACAATGGCAAAGTCGCGCACCCGGCGCAGAAGCCGCCCGGCAATGCGCGGTGTGCCGCGGGCGCGCCGCGCCACCTCAAGCGCCCCGTCATCGGTCACGCCGATGCCCATGATGCGCGCGCCGCGCCGGACGATATGCTCAAGCTCCTCGACCGTATAGAAATTCAGCCGGACCGGAATACCGAAACGATCCCGCAGCGGCGTTGTCAGAAGCCCGAGGCGGGTCGTCGCCGCCACCAGCGTGAACTTGGCCAGATCGATCTTGACCGAACGCGCCGCAGGCCCCTCGCCGATGATCAGGTCAAGCTGGTAGTCTTCCATGGCCGGATAGAGGATTTCCTCGACCGCCGGATTGAGACGATGGATTTCATCGATGAAGAGAACGTCGTTTTCTTCCAGATTGGTCAACAGCGCAGCCAGATCGCCAGCCTTGGCAATCACCGGCCCGGACGTGGAGCGGAAATTGACGCCGAGTTCCTTGGCCATGATCTGTGCCAGCGTCGTCTTGCCGAGGCCGGGCGGCCCGACGAAGAGCACGTGATCCAGCGCCTCGCCGCGTGATTTGGCGGCTTCGATGAAGACCTTCAGATTGGCGCGCGCCGCTGCCTGCCCGACAAAATCATTAAGCGTCTGCGGGCGCAGCGACGTGTCGGCGTCTTCGCCGCGCTTGTCGGGGGTTATCAATCGGCTGACATCACTCATGCGGATGTCCTCGCACAGTGTGCGGTATCAGGCAACCATGTCACCGGGAAAGTTCCTTCAGGCCAAGCCGGATCAGCTTGGCGGAATCAGCCTCCTCGCCCGCATCGCGCAGGGCGGCGCTGATTGCATTGGCGGCCTGGTCGCGCGAATAGCCGAGATTGGTCAGCGCCGACACGGCATCGGCCACCGGCGCCGGGGCAACGCCCTCGCCCAGTTCCTGCTTGAGGCCGATGGTGCCCATCGCCTCGCCGGCAAAGGCTGGCGCCTTGTTCTTCAGTTCGATGACGATGCGTTCCGCCACCTTCTTGCCGACACCCGGTGCCCGGCTGACCATGGCGATGTCGCGCAGCGCAATCGCATTGGCGAGATCGGAGGGCGACAGGGTTCCCAGAACGCTCAGCGCGACTTTGGCGCCGATGCCCTGCACGCTCTGCAGCAGACGGAACCATTCGCGTTCCAGCGCCGTACCGAAGCCGAACAGCCGGATCAGGTCTTCCCGCACATAGGTTTCGATGAGCAGCACCACCGCTTCACCCGGACCCGGCATGTTCGACAGCGTCCGCGCCGAGCAATAGGCGACGTAGCCGACGCCGTGCACATCGAGAATCACGTGATCCTCGGCGATTTCATCGACAGTGCCCTTGAGTTTTCCGATCATAGCTGTGCCGCCAGTTTCCGTTCGATGGCAATGCGGCCGATGGCGCTTTGCCGGTGATGCGCGTGACAGATGGCAACCGCCAGCGCATCCGCCGCATCGTCCGTATCGAACGTTGCCTTGGGCATCAGCACCTTGACCATCATGTGAATCTGTTTCTTTTCCCCATGCCCGACGCCGATCACCGCTTTCTTGACCGCATTGGGCGCATATTCGGCAACGGGCAATCCCGCCAGCGCGGGAACAAGCAGGGCGATACCGCGCGCCTGACCAAGTTTCAGCGTCGCCGTGGCATCCTTGTTGACGAAGGTGTGTTCGACCGCCGCCTCGTGCGGCATCTGGCCGTGGATGATTCCGGCAAGCCCGTCATGCAGCTGGCAAAGGCGCGAGGCGAGATCAAGCTTGGCGTCGGAAAGGATCGTACCCGAGGCGACAAAGCGCAGCGAATTGCCGAGCGTCTCGATGATGCCCCAGCCGGTGCGGCGCAGGCCGGGATCAATGCCAATGATGCGAATCGCTTCTTTCATGTCGGGACCTTATCGAGCTGTCAGGGAACTTGACAGCAGAAAGGTGAACAAAAGAGAAACAAACCGCCCTGTTATGCACGATTATCGTGCTGTCATCAGCGATGGGCGAAGGCGGTGGCCAGCAGGCTGATCTGATCCGAGACCGGGTTGGTGGTCAGCATCCGCCTGTGGGCCGTGCTGGCGCCTTCATTATAGATCTCGTCATCCATCTGGCGGACGCGGGCCTGCAGGCGCAGCGAACGGTGCACCAGATCGCAGTAATCAAAGGGAATCTCGTCCCAGCCTTCAACGGTTTCCGGGGCGGAATCCGTATCGAGCCGCACTTTCGCCTTTTCGGACAGCACCTGTTCCTGGGTCATTTCACCGCTGCGCGATGCCCGCTGCAACAGCAGCCACGAGGCAACCTGCATGAGACGCGTCGTCAGCCGCATGGATTCGGCCGCATAGAGCGTGGCGGCAACGCGGCTCAGCCGTTTGGCTTCCGCCCGGCCCTCGCCGTCGAGATAGGCAGCCGCCTCCTCGACCAGACCCATGCCTTCGTCATAGATATGATTGAACGTTTCCGAGCGGACCATGCGGTCGGCCAGCCGGATTGTATTGTCAGCGTGGTATTCCTGTTCAACCATGTCATGCCCTGTCATTAAAAATCCGCTGATTCTCAAAGCAGCGCTCTCTTACTGGGACAGCAAGCGGATCACCACAACGGCCAACGGGTAGTATTCCCCATCAACCTGCCCGTATGCACACATGAGCGCAAGTTTATCCTTAATAAAGGGTTAACGTCAGGGTCGCCGCAGAGATATGAACATAAAAAAAGAGCCGCAAAACGTGGCGGCTCTCAGGAGTCTAACAGGGAGGCGTCAAACAAAGTGGCCAAACCACTTGGTAAGAATCCAGAAAACTGGATGATCAATTTATAGCTTGTAATGCTTAACAAGTGGTTAATACCGACAGCACAGTTGCAATCAATCCGCCCCGCAACGCCTCAATCCTGCATCGGCCTGGCGCGTTTGCGCAGCTCGAACTTCTGGATTTTCCCGGTCGATGTCTTCGGTATGTCTTCGAACAGCACGTGCCGCGGCACCTTGAAGCGCGCCAGCAGGGTGCGGCAATGGGCGATCAGCTCCTCTTCCGTCGCCGTCTGGCCCGGCTTCAGCTCGACGAAGGCAAGCGGCGTCTCGCCCCACTTGTCATCCGGCCGCGCCACGACCGCGCAGGCGGCCACGGCCGGGAACTTGTAGAGCGCGTCCTCCACCTCGATGGATGAAATGTTTTCGCCGCCGGAAATGATGATGTCCTTCGAACGGTCCTTCAACTGGATATAACCGTCCGGATACATCACGCCGAGATCGCCGGAGTGGAACCAGCCGCCTGAAAAGGCTGCATCGCTGGCCGGCCGGTTTTTCAGGTACCCCTTCATGACGATATTGCCGCGGAACATCACCTCGCCGATCGTCTCGCCGTCGGCCGGCACGGGCTGCATGGTTTCGGGATCGAGCACCGTCAGATCTTCGAGCGCCGTATAGCGCACGCCCTGCCGCGCCTTCTTGGCGGTGCGCGAGGATGCCTCCAGCGCATCCCATTCATCCTGCCATTCATTGACGACGGCAGGGCCGTAGGTCTCTGTCAGGCCATAGAGATGCGTGACCGCAAATCCCGCCTCAGCCATGCCGGCCAGAATGGATTCCGGCGGCGGTGCGGCAGCCGTGTTGAACGTCACCGTTTGCGGAAAATCGCGCTTGTCCTTGTCAGCCGCGTTGATCAGCACCGACATGACAATCGGCGCCCCGCACAGATGCGTAACGCCCAGATCGGCAATGGCATCGTAGATCTGCTTTGCCCGTACCCAGCGCAGGCAGACATGGGTGCCGAACTGCAGGGCCAGCGTCCATGGAAAACACCAGCCGTTGCAGTGGAACATCGGCAGGGTCCACAGATAGACGGGATAGCGCCCCATGCCGGAGGCCACCACATTGCCATAGCCCATCAGCGCCGCGCCGCGATGGTGATAGACAACACCCTTCGGATCGCCTGTCGTGCCGGATGTATAGTTGAGGGTGATCGAATCCCATTCGTCATCGGGCATCGCCCAGGCGTAATCCGGATCGCCGCCTGCGACGAAGGTCTCATAGTCCACCGCGCCGAACGGCTCACCCTGCGGATAGGGCGCATCGGCGGGATATTGCGTGTCAACGAAATCAATGACCAGCGGCTTGACCCTGGCGAGTGCCAGCGCCTCGCGGAAAACGCCGGAAAATTCCGTATCGACAATGGCGATCCTGGTTTCCGCATGATCGAGCTGGAACGCGATGACCGCCGCGTCGAGGCGCGTGTTGATTGAATGCAGCACCGCCTTCGTCATCGGCACACCGAAATGCGCCTCCAGCATGGGCGGCGTGTTGGACAGCATCACCGTGACCGTATCGCCCTTGCCGATACCGCGGCGCGACAGTGCCGATGCCAGCTGCCGGGTGCGGCGGTAGAACGTGCCGTAATCGAAGCGCTCCGCACCATGGATGATCGCCGTTCTCGACGGATAGACCCGCGCTGCCCGTTCCAGATAGGTCAGCGGCGTCAGCGGCTGGTAATTGGCCGCATTGCGCTCAAGATCACGATCAAAGATTCCACCCATGCACGCCTCCCAACGCTTCCGTGGGGAAAGCTTAGACCAAGCCAGCAAACGATGGCTATCGGTTTTTCCGGGCTACCCGGCAAAAGCCGGTGCGTGCGGTCAGGAGACCGCCGACTTGGCGGTTCCCGATTTCATGCCCGAACTCATCGCGGCGGCATTGACCGGCCGGCCGGCAATCACCAGCTTCGATTTCGCCGGCAGCGCCTGCGGCAGGGCAGGACGCGTGTTGCCCCAACCGATGCTCGGCAGCCATTCCAGGTAATGGGCCAGGGCAAACTGCGCCATGATTCCGCTGGCGATCAGCAGCGTGTCATCCAGCTCGTCGCCGGGGTTCATCACCTTGACGATCTGCGCGACCATGGCAAGGATCGTTCCGGCAACAAACACCGGCAGCGAATGCTTGCCGAGGATGGCGAGCGGGTGATCTTCCGGCGTCCGCGCCAGATTGGAAATGGCTGGCACCGAGACAATGACATAGGCGATCGCCAGGATATGCGCCAGACGGGTCAGCGACAGGAACGTCTTGTCGAAACCGGTGATCACCATCGGCAATCCCATCGATGTATTGACGCCCCACAGCGGTACCCGCACCCAGATCAACGCCAGCAGGATATAGCCGACCGCGACCCCGAACAGGTATTTGTTGAACGGGATTCGCCCGCCCCGGCGCACATGCATCACGCCGGCAATGCCGATGACGAACAGGAACTGCCATGACAACGGGTTGAGGAACCAGACGCCTTCGGTCGGGTAATTCGGCGGTGCAATCCGGTAGACACCCGACACCAGCCACAGGAGCCCGGACACCCCGACCATCAGCGACAGGTTGATATTGGCGAGAAACAGGAACAGCGGCAGCATGAGCAGCAGCACGCCATACATCGACAGGATATTGTTGTAGCCAAGCTGATGCCCCATCGTCGCAAGGCCGATGAGTGCTTCGGCGGGGCTGTCCATCAACGGCCCGATATTGATGAAGGACATGAATTCCGGGCGGTTGAGATAAAGCCCGGCGGCGCAGAAGATCGCCAGCGTGGCGACCGTCGTCAGGATATGGGCGCTGTACAGCGTCGCCGCCCGGCGCCATGCCTTCAGCGTGATCAGGAAGCGGCTGCCCGGTTCAAATTTGGCCCCATAGGCAAGACCGACGGAAATGCCGGAGATCAGCACAAAGGCCTCGGCCGAATCGGAAAATCCGAAATTCCTGTGGGTGAGATGTTCGAAAACGGTTCCCGGCACGTGATTGATGAAGATGGTCAGCAGTGCCAAAGCCCGAAAGACATCAATGCGGGTATCCCGCTGTTTGAGCTGCGTCTGTGTCATAGCGTTCACCCATTCCTGTCATGCAATATTCAATCACAGCACTCCCGGCCTCGTGAGGGAGCGGTTGGTCCGACGGTTGCAGTTGATAATGTTTACATAGTCCGAAAGTTGCGATTCGGCTGATCAACTTTCGTTCATAATTATAACAAGGCGGCTAATCCATCGTAGGAAAGCTTCAATCCCATCAATAGGATCATGATGTACATGAAGGGATAGAACACCTCCGGCCGCATGCGTTTGACGATCCACGCGCCGGCAAAGGTGGCCAGCGGCGCGATGGGCACCAGAACCGCCGCCGCCTTGAGGTTTTCGGCGTCGAACTGCCCCAAGGCAAAATACGGGATGACCTTCACGGCATTGACGATCGCGAAGAAAATCACGCTCGTGCCGTTGTAAACCTTCGGATCCTGACGCAGCGGCAGGGCGTAGACCTGATAGGGCGGGCCGCCCGCATGGGCGACGAAACTTGTGAACCCGGCGATGGTCGACCAGAAGGTTGCGGCGCCGGCATTGTGCGGTTGTGCGGTGGCGCGTTTGGCGGCACTGGCAAAGACATAGCGGGCAAAAAAGATGATCGCGACGGCACCGACAATGAGCTTGACCATGTCATCGGTCACCACCGATGCGGTCAGCCAGCCTATTCCGACACCCAGCAATGCACCCGGCAGCATCAGCTTGAGGGTTTTTGCATCGCGGTAGCCGCGCCAGCTCCACAGGCTGGCGACATCCATGATGATGAGGATCGGCAGCATGATGGCGGCCGCCTGCACCGGCGGCATCACCAGCGCCATCAATGGCACCCCCACCTGCCCCATGGCCCCGCCAAGCCCGCCCTTCGACAGCCCGATCAGGATCGTGGCTGGAACGGCGGCAGCATAGAACCATGGGTTCAACAGGAGATCGTGCATGATGGAAATCCACAAGGAGGGCCTTCCATCTCTAGCCGATCGCCGGGGCATTTGAAAAATGCTTTTTGGCAACATGTGCCTGTTTGCTACTAAGTAATTACGTCGTAAGACTAATATGCAACAGGGTGTGATGGCTTGGATTATCGAAAAGGCTGTTCAAATGAACGGCCATCCTCTATGCCCGAATTCCATCACGATTGCCCATTCTATAGAGAACGATTGTAAGGTTGCAGCCCATGAACAACGAACAAACACCCCAACGCTGCCGTATCGTTCTGATCGCGCCTCCCGCCGCGACTGCCGACGAACTGGCCAGGAAACTCAGCGAAGCCTTGTCCGGCGGCGATGTCGCCTCCGTGCTTCTGCCCGCCTACGAGACGGACGAAACCCTGTTCCAGACCATGGCCGAAGCCGCCGTTCCGATCATTCAGAATGCAGGCGCTGCCGCCATCATCGTCGGCAACACGCAGGTTGCCGGACGGGTCAAGGCCGACGGCCTGCATCTTGAGGGCCCGGCCAGCGATCTTGCCGCCAATGTCGAGCGCTTTTCCCCCAAACTGATCGTGGGGACCGGCAATATCAAGAACCGGCACACGGCGCTGGAAATCGGCGAAGCCCAGCCGGATTATGTCCTGTTCGGCAAGATTGGCGCGGATACGACACCCGAAGCCCATCCGCGCAATGTCGAACTGGCGGACTGGTGGGCATCGATGATCGAGATTCCCTGCATCGTCCAGGCGGGCAACACGCTGGAAAGCATCACCGACGCGGCCGCAACCGGTGCGGAGTTCATTGCCCTTGGTGCGGCGGTTTTCGGCAACGACAAACCGGCGGACGCCATCAAGGAAGCGAACCGGCTGCTCGACGAGCACGCGCCGCGATTTGAGGAATAGGCCCATGGGAGCAAAATCTGCAAACCTCGTTTGCGCCGTCGCCGCCGTGCTTGCAGCCTTCCCGGTCCTGACGCATGGCGCCATGGCCCAGACGGCTCCGGCGCCCGCAACAAGCCAGGCGCCTTCGGTGACATCCGCGCCGACCGACGCGCCCCAGCATCTGGAAACGCCGCAGACAACCCCCAAGCATGACAGGCCGAAACTCGCCAGCGATCCGGCGGTCGACATCGTCAACCCCACGCGCTTCGGCAAGGGCGCGGTGGACGAGGCATTCGGCGCTTACCAGCGCGGCCTGTACAAGACGGCCTACAATCTCGCCCTGCCGCGCGCGGAAAATGGCGATGGCGCCGCCCAAGTGCTGGTGGCCGATATGCTGGCCCGCGGCCTCGGCATACCTGTCAACCTGCCCGAATCGGCCAAATGGTATGGCAAGGCCGCCGACCAGGGTGTTCCCGAAGCCCAGTTCCGCTATGGCGCGATCCTGCTCCAGGGCAAGTATGCCCCCAAGGACCCGGCCAAGGCCAAAACGCTCATGAAGGCTGCCGCCGACGGCGGCAACGCCATGGCCCAGTTCAATTACGGCCAGATCCTGCTGCAGGAGCACCCCGGCGACATCGGTATCGACAATGCCTATCCCTGGTTTCTGAAGGCAGCGGCACAGGGCTTGCCCGATGGCAGCTATGCGGTCAGCCAGATCCTATCCAACGGCACGCTCGCCGTTCCGCGCGACGACGCCAAGGCCCGGGAATATCTCGCCAAGGCGGCAAATCGCGGTTACGATACGGCGCAGCTCGATCTTGGCCGCTGGCTGGTCGAGGGGCGCGGCGGCCCGCGCGATTATGTGTCGGGTTTCGGCTGGACCCTGCGCGCCGCCGTAGGCGGTAATGTCGCAGCACAGGCCCAGCTGGCAAAGCTTTACTATCAGGGCCTTGGCGTGGAAGGTGACTCGGTCAAGGCAGCCGCCTGGTACATGGTCGCCAGACGGGCCGGATTGACCGACCCCGAACTTGACTCTTTCATGGACGGCCTCGACGACGACCAGATAAAGGCCGCCCTGACGGAAGCCAACAGGATGCGCTGACCGGCAGCCGGACTTGCAGTGCGCGACACGATCAGAAAGGGAACTTCACCATGCCGTTGATCAACCGAGTTCATGAAATGCAACCGAATGTCGCCGAATGGCGCCGGCATCTGCATGAGAATCCGGAAATCCTTTACGACGTGCATGAAACCTCCCGTTTTGTCGCGGACAAGCTGCGCTCCTTCGGCTGCGACAGTGTCGATACCGGCATCGGCCAGACCGGCGTGGTCGGGATCATCCGCGGCCGCCATGGCGACGGACCGGTGATCGGCCTGCGCGCCGATATGGATGCCCTGCCGATTCTTGAAGCCAGCGGCAAGCCATGGGCCTCGAAGACCAAGGGCAAGATGCATGCCTGCGGCCATGACGGGCACACCGCCATGCTGCTCGGCGCGGCGCAGTATCTCGCCGAAACCCGCAATTTCAAGGGCTCGGTCGCGGTCATCTTCCAGCCCGCCGAAGAAGGTGGCGCGGGCGCGCTGGCCATGATCAATGACGGCCTGATGGACCGGTTCTCGATCAAGGAAGTCTATGGCATGCACAATGCGCCGGGCCTGCCCGTCGGCCAGTTCGCGCTGCGCAAGGGCTCGATCATGGCGGCCACCGACGAATTCGAAATCAAGGTCATCGGCCGCGGCGGCCATGCCGCCAAGCCGCATACGACAGTCGATCCCGTGGTCGTCTCCGCCCATACGGTTCTCGCCCTGCAATCACTGGTGTCGCGTGAAACCGACCCGCTCAAGTCGCTGGTCATCTCGGTGGCGATGATTCACGGCGGCGATGCGACCAATGTCATTCCGAACGCCGTGACCCTTTCGGGTACGGTACGCACGCTGATGCCTGATGTGCGCGATTTCGCCCGCAAGCGCGTGACCGAAGTGGCCGAAGCCACGGCTGCCATTTTCGGCGCCCGGGCGGAAGTCAAGTATGATCAAGGCTATCCGGTCACGTTCAACCACGACCGCGAGACGGATTTTGCCACGGGCGTCGCACAGCTGATTGCCGGCGACAGCGCGGTGAACACCAACATGCCGCCGGTCATGGGTGCCGAAGATTTTTCCTACATGCTGGAAAAGCGGCCCGGCGCCTTCATTTTCCTTGGCAATGGCGACACGGCGGCCCTCCACAATTCAGCCTATGATTTCAACGACGATGCCATTCCTTATGGCATCAGCTATTGGGTTTCCGTGGCGGAAACGGCGCTCGCCGCCTAGTTCCGGAGGCTTAGCCGCAAAAAGGGCCTTACCCGGCTCTTTTTGCGCTTTCTCTTGCCTATCGCGCGATTTTGTGGTCTTGGAGGCGCCAATATCGGCTGCCGCCGAGACGTCGGCGCCCGGTTTCCAACACCAATCCGGATAAACAAATGAAAATCAACGGCAATGAAATCCGTCCTGGCAATGTGATCGAGCATGATGGCAGCCTCTGGGTCGCCGTCAGGACGAACGCAGTCAAGCCCGGCAAGGGCGGTGCCTACAACCAGGTCGAACTGAAGAACCTCCTCAACGGCACCAAGCTCAACGAGCGCTTCCGCGCCGCTGAAACCGTCGAAAAGGTCCGCCTCGAACAGAAGGATTTCTCCTTCCTCTACGAACAGGGCGACGCACTTATATTCATGGACACCGCCAGCTACGAGCAGCTCGAGCTGCAGAAGGATTTCGTCGGCGACCGCGCGGCGTTCCTGCAGGACGGCATGATGGTCACTGTCGAACTTTACGACGAACGTCCGATCGGCATTTCGCTGCCGGATTACGTCACGCTCGCCATCACCGAGGCAGACCCGGTCGTCAAGGGCCAGACGGCGGCTTCATCCTACAAGCCGGCCGTGCTTGAAAACGGCATTCGCGTTCTGGTTCCGCCATTCATCTCGTCGGGCGAGCGCATCATCGTTGACACCAACGAACTGACCTACGTCCGCCGCGCTGACTAAGCAGGCATTATCGGGCGCCGCTTAAGAATGGCGCCCGCATCAACGAATTCAGACGGAGAATGACCTGAAATGGCGCGTTCAGCGATCCTCAATGTAATGGTGCAGGCAGCTATGAAGGCTGGCCGCTCCCTGGCGCGCGATTTCGGCGAAGTGCAGAATCTGCAGGTTTCGCTGAAAGGTCCCGGCGATTATGTCAGCCAGGCCGACCGCAAGGCCGAAGAAATCATCTATGCCGAACTGCGCCGGGCCCGTCCCGACTACAGTTTCCTGATGGAAGAAACCGGTACGGTCGAAGGCACCGACAGTCAGCATCGCTGGCTGGTCGATCCGCTCGACGGCACCACAAACTTCCTGCACGGCATTCCGCTGTTCGCGGTTTCCATCGCCCTGGAACGTCAGGGCCAGATCGTCGCCGGCGTGATCTTCAACCCTGCCATGGATGAGCTTTACACCGCCGAACGCGGCGGCGGCGCCTTCCTCAACGATCGCCGCCTGCGCGTCTCCGGCCGCATCAAGCTGGTCGATTCCGTCATCGGCACGGGCGTGCCGCATCTCGGCCGCGGTCATCACGGCGATTATCTCGTGCAGTTGCGCAATGTCATGGGCGAAGTCTCCGGCATCCGCCGCATGGGCGCCGCAGCGCTCGATCTGGCCGCCGTCGCAGCAGGCCGCTTCGACGGTTTCTGGGAAGATGGCCTCTCCCCCTGGGATACGGGCGCAGGCATCATCATGGTGCGCGAGGCCGGCGGCTTTGTCACCGATTTCAACGGCAGCCAGGATGTGGTCGAAAGCAAATCGATCGTCGCCGGCAATGAAGCCATCCAGCGGGCGCTGCTGAAGACACTCAAGAAGCCGATCTGAACAATATCCGGCCCGCCGGCCGCATTGCACCTTCCATTTTTACCTTGATTTCGGTTAGGGTCGCACAAACCGATTTGGGTTTGTGCGATTTCCGTTCGTCCAGTGACACGAACGAGGTTGCTTGGTGCGTGGCGAATGCGGAGACGATGCAATGGCTGATTTCAGTTCAACCCGCCGGGTCATGGACGGTGACGATTATGACCCGTACCGGCTGTCCAGCCCGCGGCTTGTACTTCTATCGATGGCGATCTTCCTGGCCATTGTCGCCTTTCTCGCCGCCATTCTCTTTCGCCAGATTTCCGTGTTCTTCACCACCAATCCCGGCCTCAACGGCCTGATCATCGGCGTGCTGATCGTCGGTATTCTCTTGGGGTTCGGTCAGGTGATCCGGCTGTTTCCCGAGGTGCGCTGGGTCAATTCCTTCCGGCAGGGCAATTCGGATCCCAATTCCAAGCCGGTGATGCTGGCTCCCATGCGCGCGCTGATCGGACGGCGCCAGTCCATGGCGCTGTCGACCAATGCCATGCGCTCTATGCTCGATTCCATCGCCACGCGCCTCGATGAAACGCGCGATGTCTCGCGTTATCTCATCGGCCTCCTGGTGTTCCTCGGGCTGCTCGGCACGTTCTGGGGCCTTCTGGAAACCATCGGCTCCATCGGCCAGACCATCCAGTCGCTCGATCCGCGCGCCGGCGACGCGAACGGCGTCCTCGATGCGCTCAAGGCCGGCCTGCAATCGCCGCTCAAGGGCATGGGCACCGCGTTCTCGTCCTCGCTGTTCGGCCTTTCCGGCTCGCTTGTCCTCGGCTTTCTCGACCTGCAGGCGGGCCGCGCCCAGAACCGCTTCTACACCGAACTGGAAAACTGGCTGTCCAGCGTCACCGATCTCGGATCGGACCTGCATGCGCTCGATGGCGTCAACAGCGGCACGTCGGACGAACTGCGCTCGCTCTCCGAGCGCCTGCAGAACATCCAGGAGACCGGCGGCTCCAGCCAGCGCACGACAGCCGCGCTGGCCAGCCTCGCCGAAGGTATCCAGGGCCTGGTCAAGAACATGCGCTCCGAACAGCAGATGATGCGCGACTGGGTGGAAAAACAGGCTGAAGAACAGAAATCCATGCGCGAAACCCTCGCCAAGCTCAGCGACTCCGTCGCCCGCCGCAGGGACAACTGAGAATGGCGCTCGGTCGCACCCGCCGCGCTATCCGTCATGTGGATTATTGGCCCGGCTTCGTCGACGCCCTGTCGACATTGCTGCTGGCGATCATGTTTCTGCTGTCGGTTTTCGTGCTGGCGCAGTTCCTGCTCAGCCAGGAAATCACCGGCAAGGATGCCGTGCTCAACCGCCTGAATTCGCAGATCAATGAATTGACCCAGATGCTGTCGCTCGAACAGGGCAACAAGCAGGATCTGGAAGACACCATCGCCAACCTGCAGGCATCGCTGACCAAGGCGCAGAGCGAGCAGTCGCGGCTGCAGTCGATGCTGTCGCAGGGTGCGGGTGCCGGTGCGGCTGCAGAAGGCAAGATCAGCGACCTCACCGCCGGCCTTGAAAACGAAAAGCAGCTGAGCGCGCGCGCCCTGTCGCAGGTGGAAATTCTCAACCAGCAGATACTGGCACTGCGCAAGCAGATCGGCGCGCTGGAGGAAGCCCTCAACGCCTCGGAATCGCGCGACAAGGAATCCAATGCCAAGATTGCCGATCTCGGCAAACGGCTGAACGTCGCGCTCGCCCAGCGCGTGCAGGAACTCAACCGCTACCGCTCCGATTTCTTCGGCCGCCTGCGTGAAATCCTGTCCGACCGTGAGAATATCCGCATCGTCGGCGACCGTTTTGTCTTCCAATCCGAAGTGTTGTTCCCCTCGGGTCAGGCGGTGCTGAACGACGCTGGCAGCGAGGAAATGAAGAAGCTGGCATTGGCCTTGATCGACCTGCAGAAGGAAATCCCCGATGATATCAACTGGGTTCTGCGCGTCGACGGCCACACGGACAATGTGGCGCTCTCGGGCACCGGCCAGTTCAAGGACAATTGGGACCTATCCGCCGCGCGCGCCATTTCCGTAGTGAAGTTCCTCATCGCCAACGGCGTTTCCGCCAACCGCCTTGTGGCGGCGGGTTTCGGCGAATTCCAACCGCTGGAGCCGGGCGATACGCCGGAAGTGCGCTCGCGCAACCGCCGTATCGAGCTCAAGCTGACAGAGCGCTGATCCCTACAGAAGGATGAGAGCTGCCAGCGCGACGATCGCCGGCACGCCCTGCACGAAGAAGATGCGGCGGTTGACGGTGAGCGCACCGACGATCCCGGCGACAACAACGCAGCCGAGGAAGAAGACCTTGATGGCAAAGCCCGCCTGGCCCAGCCAAAGCCCCCAGATCAGTCCGGCAACGAGAAACCCGTTGTAGAGGCCCTGATTGAGCGCCAGCGCCCTGGATGCGGCGGCGAATTCCGGCGTCAGCCGGAAGGTTTTCAGCCCCAGCGGCTTATCCCACACCACCATTTCCAGATACATGAAATAGACGTGCAGCAGGGCAACCAGCCCGATGAGAATGTTCGCAATCATCCCTGTCCCCTTTTCACGCTCGGGTGTCCCGCTTTCCACCCTTGCGCGCCAACCTGAGCCGCGCAATCATGCCACGAGCAAAGCACTAGTGGAACGAATTTGACATTCGCCTCCCATTTGACATCACGCGCAACATGCGAATGTCAAATTCAAAGTTCCACTAGAATCTCGTATTTATCAGTGGTCCTTTGATTCTGACATTTGCCTGAATGGCTGTATCAAAGGGCTGCAAATGTCAGAATCGGACCACTGGGAGGGGCGAATGGCAATGGATGCCGATGCGATCATCGTTGGGGCCGGATTGTCGGGGCTTGTGGCCGCAAACGAGCTGGTACAGGCCGGCAAGAAAGTCATCCTCCTCGAACAGGAAGGCGAGAACTCCGTCGGCGGGCAGGCCTTCTGGTCGCTCGGTGGCCTGTTCTTCATCGACAGCCCGGAACAGCGCAGGCTCGGCATCCGCGATTCCTTCGAACTCGCGCGGCAGGACTGGCTGGGTTCGGCACAGTTCGACCGCGCCGAAGATCATTGGCCGAAACAATGGGCCGATGCCTATCTGCAATTCGCCGCCGGTGAAAAGCGCAGCTGGCTGCATTCGCTCGGCATGCGCTGGTTCCCGGTTGTCGGCTGGGCCGAGCGCGGCGGCGCGCTGGCGAACGGTCACGGCAATTCCGTCCCGCGCTTTCACCTGACCTGGGGCACGGGCCCCGGCGTCGTCGCGCCGTTCGAACGCCTGCTGCGCGAGGCCATTGCCAAGGGCCTGATCACGCTCAAATGCCGCCACCGCGTCAATGCACTGGTGACGACCAACGGTGCAGTGACGGGGGTCAGCGGCGATGTGCTGGAGCCGTCGACGGCGGAGCGCGGCCAGCAGTCGGGACGCGAGGTGGCAGACAGTTTCGTGCTGTCCGCGCCGGTCGTGATCGTCACGTCAGGGGGCATCGGCGGCAATCCCGAGCTGGTCAAGCGCAACTGGCCGCGCGACCGGCTTGGCAATCCGCCCGAGAATATGGTTGTCGGCGTGCCGCACCACGTGGATGGCCGGATGATCGACATCACGGTAAAGGCGGGCGGCAGCGTCATCAACGCGGACCGCATGTGGCACTACACCGAGGGCCTCAGGAACTGGAACCCGATCTGGCCGAACCACGGCATCCGCATTCTGCCCGGCCCCTCGTCGCTGTGGTTCGATGCCAGGGGCAATCGCTTCCCGGCGCCTTACTTTCCGGGTTTCGATACGCTGGGAACGCTCAAGCACATCCTGTCGACCGGATACGACTATTCCTGGTTCGTGCTGACACAAAAAATCATCGAGAAGGAATTTGCCCTGTCCGGTTCCGAACAGAACCCTGACATGACGGGCAAGGACTGGAAGCTGCTCCTGAAGAACCGCCTCGGCAAGGGCGCGCCGCCACCGGTGGAGGCCTTCAAACGGCACGGTGAGGACTTTGTCGTGCGCGACAACCTGCAGGAACTGGTCAAGGGCATGAACGCGCTGACCGGCGACAACCTGATCGACCACGACCATCTCCGATACCAGATCGAGGCGCGCGACCGCGAGATCGGCAACAAATATTCCAAGGATGCGCAGGTCACCGCCATGCGCGGCGCGCAGAACTACATCGGCGACCGGCTGACCCGCATCGCCAAACCGCACCGGATACTCGATCCGAAGGCCGGTCCGCTGATTGCCGTGCGGCTCAATATCCTGACCCGCAAGACACTCGGCGGCCTGCACACCAATCTGAAGTCACAGGTGCTGGATGCGGCTGGTGTGCCTGTTCCCGGCCTCTATGCCGCAGGCGAAGCCGCCGGTTTCGGCGGCGGCGGCTATCAGGGCTACAACGCGCTGGAAGGCACGTTTCTCGGCGGCTGCATCTTTTCCGGCCGGTCCGCCGGTCGGGCGGCGGCGGGCAGAGGCTGAAATTTACTCTGCCGCGCCTTTGAATGCGTCCGCACCTGCTTCGAACTGCAGCTTGGCAAGGTTTGCGTAGATCCCGTTCTTCTTGACGAGGCTCTGGTGCGTGCCTTCCTCGACGATGCGGCCGTCATCCATGACAAGGATGCGGTCCGCCTTGAGCACCGTTGCCAGCCGGTGCGCGATGACCAGCGTCGTGCGCCCCTGCATCAGGTGTTCGAGACCCTTCTGCACCAGAATTTCACTTTCCGCATCGAGAGCCGACGTGGCTTCGTCCAGCAGCAGGATCGGCGCATCGCGCAGGATCGCCCGCGCAATGGCGATCCGCTGGCGCTGACCGCCGGACAGCGTCACGCCGCGCTCGCCGACCTGCGTCGCATAGCCGTGGTCGAGCGCTTCGATGAAGTCATGGGCGAGCGCCGCCCTGGCCGCCGCCTCGATATCGGCGGTGCTGGCGCCGGGCCGGCCGAAGCCGATATTCTCCCGCGCCGTCGCGGCAAAGATGGTCGTATCCTGCGGCACGATGGCAATGCGCGACCGCACCACCGCAGGATCGGCTTCGCGCAGGTCGACGCCATCCACCCGGATGCTGCCCGACACCGGGTCGTAATAGCGCAGCAGCAGCGAAAACACCGTGCTCTTGCCGGCGCCGGAGGGCCCGACAATGGCGACAGTCTCGCCCGGCTTGACCTCGAAATCGAGGCCGCGCAATGCCGGAGCATCGGGCCGCGTCGGATAATTGAAGCGGACATCCCGGAAAACAACGGAACCGACCGGCGGTTCCGGCAGCGCCACGGGGTTGAGCGGCGTCGCAATGGCGGGCTTTTCCGCCATGATCTCCATCAGCCGTTCCGCCGCGCCGGATGCCTGCGACAGCTCGCCCCATACCTCGGACAGCGCCCCGAGCGCCCCGGCGGCAAACACCGCATAGAGCAGGAACTGACCGAGCGTGCCCGGCGTGATGGTTCCGGCCAAAACGTCGCGCGAGCCGAACCAGAGCACGGCCACGACACTGGAAAAGATCATGAAGATCGCAAAGGCGGTCAGCACGGCGCGCGCCTTGACCGAGGAACGGGCCGCGGCAAAGGCATCCTCGACGGCGGAACCGAACCGCCCCGTCGCCAGCGCCTCGTTGGTGAAGGCCTGCAGGGTGCGCACGGAGATGATGGATTCGCTGGCATAGGCCGTGGCGTTGGCCAGCGTGTCCTGGGCATTGCGCGAACGGCGGCGCACCGACCGGCCGAAGGCGACCAGCGGGATGATGATCACGGGAATGGCGGCAATCACCAGCCCGGACAGTTTGGCACTGGTGATGACCATCATGACGATCGCGCCGAAAGCCAGAATGAGGTTGCGCAGGGCAATGGAGGCGGTGGCGCCCACGGCCGATTTGATCTGCGTGGTGTCGGCCGTCAGCCGCGAGACGATTTCACCCGACTGCGTGCTGTCGAAAAAGGCCGGTGACAATTTGGTGAGGTGCGCGAAAACATCGCGGCGCAGATCCGAGACAATGCGCTCGCCCAGCGTGATGACGAAATAATAGCGGCCGGCGGATGCAACGGCGAGTGCGGCCGCCAGAACGATCAGCATGCCGAAATAATTGTCGATAAAGGCACCGTTCGAACCGGAAAAACCGTGATCGATCATCCGGCGCACCGCCAGCGGAAGGATGAGCGTCGTCACCGCTGCAATGCTGAGCGAGATGAGAGCGCCGATCACCATACCCCTGTAACGGGACATATAGGGGAAGATGCGCTGCAGCGGCTTGAGCGAGCGCCGTTTCTTTTCTGCTTCTGCGTAAGCCGTGTCGGCCATATTTTTCAAGTCTTCCTGTATCGCATCGTGACTTTGCTGCCGGATGGCCTTGTTATTGTTTTAAGGCTGATGTATAGGCTCGCCAACAGTTTTGGAAGCCCACGTTTCTGTGACGTTTGGCTTCATCTCTACCAATCGGCTCCGAACCGGCCCTCCGCACCCTGTGTGGCTCTGGTTTTGTGCCCCTTAAGTTCAGGATAAGACAGATGAGAGCCAATATTCATCCAGACTACCACACCATCAAGGTTGTGATGACAGACGGCACCGAATACTTGACCCGCTCCACATGGGGCAAGGAAGGCGATACGATGAACCTCGATATCGATCCGACCACGCATCCCGCATGGACCGGCGGTTCGCAGCAGCTCACCGACCGTGGCGGCCGCGTTTCCAAGTTCAAGAGCCGTTTCGCCAATCTGGGTATTTAATCCCTTCGGCATACCGGATTTCAAAACGGCTCCGCTCACGCGGGGCCGTTTTGCTTTGTGCGCGATCAGTCCCGCTCCGCGACAATGATGAGCTCGCGGCTTTCCGGCAGAACCGGGCCTTCGACCCAGTCGCCATACCACGCGGTTCGGGTAAATCCCGCGTCCCGCAGATGCGTGCCGATTTCCGCCTGGGACAGAAAGCGCAGGGTGCTGGCATTGGCCAGCGTTTTGCCCGTTCCGTGAAAAACATGATCCGTCTCGAAAGCAACCCGATCGCCATTCACCGCGATCAGCCGGTGTTGGACACCGACCTCTCCCACGCCAGCAATTGACACTGTCCGGGCCGTCTGCTCCGGCGTCCAGCTTTCCCATGCCTTCACCGCCGGATTGCGGCTTTCGAATATCAGCCGCCCCTCCTTTGCCAGATGCGCATGGGCAGCCCTGAGGACGGCATGCACGTCGTCGTCGCTGAGGAACACCTGGAAAACGTGGCCGGTCATGATGATCAGGTCGAAACGCTCGCCCAGATCAAGCGACCGCGCATCCGCCTCGATCCAGGCGACGGCTCCGCCGCCTTCCCTGCTCCGCGCGATATCCAGCATTGCCCGCGCCGGTTCGACGCCCGTGACCGCATGGCCGCGCGCCGCCAGCATGCAGGCGAGGAGGCCGGTGCCGCAGCCGAGGTCAAGCACGCGCTTCGGCGTTCCGGCGCTGCGCAGATAGAATGCGCTGTCCTCCCCTGCCGGGTTCAGGCCGTCATAAAGCGCGGCAAGTTCGCCATTGGTATAGATATCATCCAGCATGCGGTTGCGGTCCGTCCTGTCTTTGCACAAAGAGTGCATCCATGTCCTTGTCCCCGCGCCGGAAACCATGTTTGCTGCCCCCACCATCTGGCGCGGAGAACATCATGCGGAACGGACACGAAAAACTCGTACGGGCAACCATTGACGATGCAGACGCCGTCCGCAACCTCGTTCGCGCGTCCTATGCCAAGTGGATACCGGTGATCGGCCGTGAACCCAAGCCGATGGGTGCCAACTACGAACATGCCGTCCAGCACCATCTTGTCGACCTTCTCTACGCCGACGGCGAACTGGCGGGCCTCATCGAAATGATCCGGGAATCCGGTTGTCTCCTGATCGAGAACGTCGCCGTCGCACCGGCCTTTCAGGGCCGCGGCTATGGCGGACTGCTCCTCACCCACGCGGAAGCGCTTGCCGGCTCGCTCGGTTTGCGCAAACTGCGGCTTTACACCAACAAGATGTTTGCCGAGAACGTCGCGCTCTACCTGAAGCTTGGCTACACCATCGACCGTGAGGAACCCTTTCTGGGCGGCATCGCCGTGCATATGAGCAAGCCCATCCCCCGCTACGCCTGAGTTCTTCTTCCGCGTCACTCGCCTTGAGCGCAAATAAAAAGCCCGCCGGTCTGCAACCAGCGGGCTTCTCTGGGAACCTCGTCAGACAATCAGGCGGCGCTGAGCTTGGCCAGAACTTCGTCGCTGACTTCAAAATTGGCGTAGACGTTCTGCACGTCATCGTCGTCGTCGAGTGTTGCGATCAGGCGCAGCACGGACTGGGCCTTTTCCTCATCGACCGGCGCCGTGGTCTGCGGCTTCCAGATGGCCTTGATGGACTCGGCTTCGCCGAGAGCGCTTTCCAGCGCCTTGGACACATCGCCAATGTCTTCGAACGCGCAAAGAATGGTGTGGCCGTCCTCATCGGTCTGCGCGTCATCCGCACCGGCCTCGATCGCCGCATCCATGATCTTGTCGGCACTGCCGGCTTCCGGCTTGTAGGTGATTTCGCCGACGCGGCTGAACATGAAGCCGACCGAACCGGTTTCGCCCAGCGCACCGCCTGATTTGGTGAATGCGGCCCGCACATTCGATGCGGTGCGGTTGCGGTTGTCCGTCAGCGCTTCGACGATGACGGCAACGCCGCCCGGGCCGTAGCCTTCATAGCGCACTTCTTCGTAATTGTCGGCGTCGCCGCCCGCGGCCTTCTTGATGGCGCGTTCGATGTTGTCCTTCGGCATCGACTGGGCGCGCGCGTTCTGCACCGCAAGACGCAGACGCGGGTTCATCGCCGGGTCCGGCAGACCCTGTTTGGCGGCCACGGTGATTTCGCGTCCGAGCTTGGAGAAAATCTTCGACCGAACGGCGTCCTGACGCCCTTTGCGGTGCATGATGTTTTTAAACTGTGAATGGCCTGCCATGGCACCCCTGCGTGCTTAGATATGGTTCTGCCGTTTCCCTCGGAAGCCTGCGAACCAAGTCTGCAGGCTGTTCAGGCGGAAACAGGCGTCTGGAATGGCGCCCTTATAGGTAAAAACCGGCGTCTCGTCCAGCACCCGCGCGATCACAATGGGGGAAGTTGCAGCCGTGTATCGCCATAGCCGGCTTTGGAAACAGCGGCGCGACGATTTTATCGTCATTGCCGGCAAAGGCCGGTGTATGGCCTTTGCCGATAGAGATCAGCGTGCACAGAAGGTGATGTGCACGCTGGCGGATGGTCAAAACAGGCGCGCTGCGATGCCCGAACGGCGGAGCATTTCGATCGCAGCCGCAGCCAGGGCCGACTTCAGCACGGCGCCGATCAGGAACGGCGCAACGCCGGAAGCCCAGGCCGCTTCGAAACCGAAGAGATGTGCCAGCCAGGAGGCGCCGAGGGCGAGGCAAAGCAGGTTGCCGAACAGCATAACCGCAGCCGATACGAACGGGTTGCGCGTCAGGCCGCGTTCCGCCAGGAAGCCGACGGCGGCGGCAACGACCGGGAAAGCCGCGAGGTAACCGGCAGTCGGTCCGGCGAAATAGAGGAACCCGCCGGCGCCGCCGGCCAGAACCGGCATGCCGATCATTGCTTCACCCAGCCAGGCAAGCACGGTCAGGCCGCCCAGACGCCAGCCGTAAAGCGCGCCGACCATCGTCACGGCAAATGTCTGCATGGTGACGGGCACGGGAAACATCGGCACTTCGATCCACGAGCTGACGGCAAGGAAGGCCGTGCCGATCAGAACGGCCAGAGCCTTGAAGGCAATGGAGCGGTCCGCCAGCCTCAGCGGGACGAAAGCGGTGGGAAATGCAGTCTGGGTCATGGAAGGTCTATCCTCAAACGGGTGTTGCAGAATCGGGCGTGATTGGTTGCGCCGGGTTGTATCGAGCTATTTCCAGAAGGCGGGAATGGTTTCTTCCAGCCGCGGGCCAATGCGCAGGGGAGAAATCCTTTCGGCAAGTCCGGTGCGGTCGGAAATATCGACGCCGACACCGCAGATCGTCGCCTTGCCGCTGGCGGCTTCAAACCGGCCCTTCGGCACCTTCGACAGAAAGCGGTTCAGCGGTTCTTCCTTGTCCATGCCGAGCGATGAATCGTAATCGCCGCACATGCCGGCATCGGACATATAGGCCGTTCCGCCATTGAGGATCTGCGCATCGGCGGTCGGCACATGGGTGTGCGTGCCGACGACGAGGCTGGCGCGGCCGTCGACGAAATGGCCAAAACACTGCTTTTCGCTGGTGGCTTCCGCATGGAAGTCGAACACCACGGCATCGGCCTGTTCGCCGAGCGGACAGGCGGCGAGAATCTCCTCGCCGATGGTGAACGGGTCATGCAGATCCGGATGCATGAACACGCGGCCCATGATGTTGGACACAAGCACGCGCGCGCCGTTCTTGGCGAGAAACACACCAGAGCCCTTGCCGGCCGTGCCAAGCGGGAAATTCGCCGGGCGCAGGAACCGCTGTTCGCGCGAGGCGAACACCAGTGCTTCCCGCTGGTCCCAGACGTGATTGCCTGTCGTGACCACATCGGCCCCGGCATTGATCGTGTCGTGAAAGATTTCCTCGGTGATGCCGAAGCCGCCCGCCGCGTTCTCGCCGTTGACGATGACGAAATCGAGCTTCAGGTCGGATATCAGTCCCGGCAATTGCTCATAGACCGCCGTCCGGCCCGAACGCCCCACCATATCCCCAAGAAACAGTAATCTCACGCGCACATCCTGAAAGAGAGCCCGGTCCTTGCCGGGGCCTGAAATGATCGATTTATCCGTCTAGCCGAAGCGGCGCAACCCGCTTTCCGTCAGGATCGCCTCCAGCGGCACATCATGCGGCTCATCGGGTACGGTTTCAACCTGCTGGCAGTCAAACGCCACGCCGATCAGGCGCGGGTTCACGCCCTTGATCTGCAGATGCGCGATGGCCCGGTCATAGTAGCCCGCCCCATAGCCGATGCGGTGCCCCCTGACATCGAAGGCCGCCAGCGGCACCAGCATGAAGGATGGATCGAGCACGGCAGCGTCGTGCGGCGGCCCCGCCGTGCCGAAGCCCGTATCGATCATCGGCGCGCCGCGCACCAGTTCGCGGAAAAGGATCGTCTGCTTGTCGATAATGGCAGGCAGGCAAAGCCGTGCACCGCGCTCGCGCAGGCCGAACAGCAGCGGGCGCAGATCCACCTCCGAGCGGATCGGCCAGAAGCCCGAAACAATGGTGCCCGCATCGACGGCAAGCGCCGCCAGACCGAAATCCGCAATGCGCATCGAGGCTTCGATGCGGAATTCCGTCGTCAGCGCATCGCGGCGGCCAAGGGCCTCCAGGCGCAGTTTCTTCTTCAGCTCTTTGATGGGGGAGTGGTGCTGCACGGGCTTGATTTCATGGGGCGCCGGCACGCAAACCGGCTCGGGATGAAACAAAAGTGGCGTCCACACAACCGATGGAGAAGTCGATCCCGGGAACCTACAAAGTAGGTGGGTGCCGTGTGAAGAAGCCCACGGGCCTCCTCAGGGACAGCTCCCTAAGGGATCATTAAGGCCCCGGGGAATATGTCTCTCCTGTCGAGAAGCGCAGAGCGCCGATCCGAATATAGGACGGATGCAGGCATTGCACCAGTGCGCGGCAAACGATTTTCCCTCCCCGCACAATCTTTGTCGCATAATCATTGTGGAGGTGTGGGACACACCCCTCTGGGCTGCCGGACAGAGGGGGTGAAAGACCTCCATCACAAAAAACCACATCAACTTATCCACGTTCTCCCAACCTCGCTTATCCTTCTCGTGTCCTTTCCGGCGGGAATGCTTCCGGAAACCTTCGAAAGTCGGGAAAGGATCGGCGCTTCGGCTTCACAGGGAGGAACCTGTGCGGCCGGGGAGGTTTCACTCAATGGATGCGCATTGGGCAAAAACCTGAAAACGCCGGGGCGGGTGGTCCCCAGGATCGCAAGCATTGCATACCACATACCCCAAGACCCGCGTTCCAGGGACCGCCCGTCTTTCCCACCTTTCAACAGCCAGACGCAATTGCGGGCGTGGCAACGGGAAAACCATATCGCCGCATTCCCGGACGGCTCTTGCCCTCCTCCGGCACGCCCCTTAATCTTTGTCGATCACGAAAGGGAATGCGATGCGGTTTGAAGGAACAGCGGCCTATGTGGCCGACAAGGATCTGATGGTGGCGGTCAATGCGGCGATTGCGCTTGAACGGCCGCTGCTGGTCAAGGGCGAACCCGGCACCGGCAAGACCGAGCTTGCCCGGCAGATCGCGGCGGCGCTCGATCTGGAACTGGTCGAATGGAACGTCAAATCCACCACCAAGGCGCAGCAGGGCCTCTACGAATATGATGCCGTCAGCCGCCTGCGCGATTCGCAGCTCGGCGATGCGAAATTCAACGACATCGCCAATTACATCAAACCCGGCAAGCTGTGGCATGCCTTCACGACCGACAGGAAAGTCGTGCTGCTGATCGACGAGATCGACAAGGCGGATATCGAGTTCCCGAACGATCTCCTGCAGGAGCTCGACCGCAACGAGTTTCACGTCTACGAAACCGGCGAAACGATCCGCGCCGTACACCGGCCGATCGTCATCATCACCTCCAACAACGAGAAGGAACTGCCGGACGCCTTTCTGCGCCGCTGCTTCTTCCACTATATCCGCTTCCCGGATGTCGATACGCTGACCCGGATCGTCGAGGTGCACTATCCCGGCATCAAGCAGAACCTCGTGCGCGCCGCCCTCACCCAGTTCTACGAGATCCGCGATGTGCCCGGCCTGAAGAAGAAGCCGTCCACATCGGAAGCGCTGGACTGGATCCGGCTGCTGGTTGCCGACGACATCGCCCCGGAAGATTTGCGCGCCGACCCGAAGAACGCCTTGCCGAAACTGCACGGCGCCCTGCTGAAGAACGAGCAGGACGTACACCTGTTCGAGCGGCTGGCCTTCATGGCAAGGAGGCAGGGATGACGCTCGCCATCCGCCCCATCGAGAGAACCGGCATCGTTCATCGTATGCAGTAAAAGGGTCCCACAATGTTCCTCCCCTTCTTCCTCGAGCTCAAGGCCGCCAAGATTCCCGTATCGCTGCGGGAATATCTGACGCTGCTTGAGGGGCTGGATGCGGGGCTGGTGACCTATGATGTCGAAGGGTTCTACTATCTCGCCCGTTCCGCCCTGGTGAAGGACGAGCGCCATCTCGACCGCTTCGATCAGGTCTTCGGCCACGTGTTCAAGGGGCTGGAACTGCTCGGCGGCGAGAGCGGCGTCGACATTGCCAATCTGCCCGAGGAATGGTTGCGCCGGCTCGCCGAAAAGCACCTCACGGAAGAAGAGAAAAAGCTGATCGAGGCGCTGGGCGGTTTCGACAAGCTGATGGAAACCCTGCGCCAGCGGCTTGAGGAGCAGAAGGGCCGGCATCAGGGCGGCTCCAAGTGGATCGGCACGGCCGGAACCTCGCCCTTCGGCGCCTATGGCTACAATCCCGAAGGCGTGCGCATCGGCCAGGACGAGGGCCGCCATCGCCGCGCGGTCAAGGTGTGGGACAAGCGTGAATTCAGGAATTTTGACGACAGCGTCGAGCTGGGCACCCGCAACATCAAGGTTGCTCTGAAACGGCTGCGCCGCTGGGTGCGCGAAGGCGCCGATGACGAGCTCGACCTGTCGGGCACCATCAGGTCAACCGCCGAACACGGCTATCTCGACGTGCAGACGCGGCCCGAACGGCGCAATCATGTCAAGCTGCTGATGTTCTTCGATGTGGGCGGCTCCATGGACGAGCATATCCGGATCGCCGAGGAACTGTTCTCCGCCGTCCGCTCGGAGTTCAAGCACATGGAGTATTTCTACTTCCACAACTGCCTCTACGAGGGTGTGTGGAAGGACAACCGCCGCCGCCATGCGGAACGCATACCGACGCTCGATCTCATCCATAAATACGGACCGGACTACAAGGTCATCTTCGTCGGGGATGCCGCCATGGCGCCCTACGAGGTTTCCCATGCGGGCGGATCGGTCGAGCACTGGAACCAGGAGGCGGGCGCGGTCTGGCTCGGCCGGGTGCTCGACCACTGGAAGAACGCCGCGTGGCTCAATCCGTCAAAGGAACAATATTGGGACTACACCACCTCGACGGCGATGATCCGCAAGATTTTCGCGCATCGCATGTATCCCATGACCCTGGCGGGCATCGAGGGGGCGACGCGCGAACTCTCGCGCCGGCACTGATTAGCCGAACGAGTACCCCGCACCACGCACGGTGCGGATAGGATCGATCGAGCGGCCGATATTGATGGCCTTGCGCAGCCGGCCGACGTGCACGTCGACGGTACGGTCGTCCACATAGATGTCGGCGCCCCAGACATTGTCCAGGAGCTGGCCGCGCGAGAACACCCGGCCGGGGGACTGCATCAGGAATTCCAGCAGGCGGAATTCGGTCGGCCCGAGCTTCAACTCGCGTTCCTTGCGGAACACGCGGTGCTGCTCGCGATCGAGCTTCAGATCGCCGAAGCTGAGCACATGCGACAGCAGGCTCGGATTGACCCGGCGCAGCATGGCCTTGATGCGGGCAAGCAGTTCCGGGGTCGAGAACGGCTTGACCATGTAGTCATCGGCGCCGGTGGCAAGGCCGCGCACCCGCTCGCTCTCTTCGCCGCGCGCCGTCAGCATGATGATCGGCAGGATTTCGGTCTCGCGCCGCGCCCGCAGACGGCGGCAGAGTTCGATGCCGGAAAGGCCCGGCAGCATCCAGTCGAGAATGAGCAGATCCGGCACTTTTTCACGCAGCGCAATTTCCGCCTCGTCACCGCGTGCGATTGTCTCGACGACATAGCCTTCGGCTTCAAGATTGTACCGGAGAAGGACGCTGAGCGCTTCCTCGTCTTCGACAACAGTGATTTTGGGAGCGATCGCCATTGCTGGAATCCTAATTAAGGCTGTCTGGCTTCATCGACGATGATGCTGTGGGTCTGGTCTTCCTTGGGCCGTTCGGCCGGAAGCTGGGCACCCGTCACGATGTAGTAGACCGTTTCAGCAATGTTCGTCGCATGGTCTCCGATGCGCTCGATATTCTTGGCGCAGAAGAGAAGGTGCGTGCAGGCGGAGATGTTGCGCGGGTCTTCCATCATGTAGGTCAGGAGTTCGCGGAACAGCGATGTGTACAGCGCATCGATTTCATCATCGCGCTCGCGCACGATGTTGACCTGCTGCACGGAGCGTGTCGCATAGGCGTCGAGCACGTCCTTGAGCTGCGTCAGGGCGAGTTCCGCGATGGTCTGCAGGCCGCGATAGACCGACAGCGTCTGACGCGTATCGGTGACGGCGACAACGCGCTTGGCGATGTTCTTGCCGAGGTCGCCGACCCGTTCGAGGTCGGAGGAAATGCGGATGGCGCCGATGATCTCACGCAGATCGATCGCCATGGGCTGGCGCTTGCCGATGATGGTGATGGCCTTTTCGTCGATCTCGCGCTGTCCGGCATCGAGGATGAGATCGTCCGAAATGACGCGCTGGGCCAGCGCGTTGTCGGAGTTCACCATGGCGGTGACGGCCTGTTCGACCATGCGTTCGGCATGGCCGCCCATTTCGGCGATCTTGTGCGTCAGGAACTTCAGTTCGTCGTCATAGGAACGGACGGTATGCTGCGACTCGGTCATATTCTTATCCCTGTTTCCCGTGATTAGCCGAAGCGTCCGGTGATGTAGTCCTGCGTGCGCTTTTCCGTCGGATTGGTGAACATCATTTCCGTATCGCCCACCTCGACGAGGTTTCCGAGATGGAACATGGCGGTGCGCTGCGAAACGCGGGCCGCCTGCTGCATCGAATGGGTGACGATGACGATGGTGTAGTTCTGGCGCAGTTCGTCGATCAGTTCCTCGACCTTTGCCGTGGCAATCGGATCGAGCGCCGAGCAGGGTTCGTCCATCAGGATGACTTCCGGGCTGACGGCAATGGCGCGGGCGATGCACAGGCGCTGCTGCTGGCCACCGGAAAGGCCGGTACCGGCTTCGTGCAGGCGGTCCTTCACTTCGTCGAACAGGCTGGCGCGGCGCAGGCTCTTCTCGACGATTTCCTCCAGCTCGTGCCGGTTCTTGGCAAGACCATGAATGCGCGGGCCATAAGCCACATTCTCAAAAATGGACTTCGGGAACGGATTGGGCTTCTGGAAAACCATGCCGACGCGGGCGCGCAGCTCGACCACGTCGATCTTCGGATTGTAGATATCCTCGTCATCGAGCGTGATCTTGCCGCCGATCTTGCAGCCTTCGATCGTGTCGTTCATGCGGTTGAGCGAGCGCAGGAAAGTCGACTTGCCGCAACCGGACGGGCCGATCAGCGCCGTCACCATCTTCTCAGGCACATCGAGGCTGACACCGAACAGGGCCTGCTTTTCACCGTAGTGAACGGTGACATCCTTGCCCTGCATTTTGATCGTATTGACCTGTGCACTCATTTTGTCGTTTACCGCTTTTTCGAGAGATCGTTCTGTCATGAGATTCATAATTCGCTCCCGTTTACCAGCGCCGCTCGAAGCGGCGACGCAGAATGATGGCTCCAATGTTCATGACTGCAAGAAACAGAAGCAGCACGATGATAGCGCCGGATGTGCGCTCGACAAAGGCCCGCTCCGCTTCATTCGCCCACATGTAGATCTGCACCGGCAGAGCCGTGGACGGATCAAGCGGCGTGACCGGATAGTTGGCGACGAAGGCCACCATGCCGATCAGCAGCAGCGGTGCGGTCTCTCCCAGCGCGTGGGCAAGGCCGATGATCGTGCCGGTCAGGATGCCGGGGGCGGCCAGCGGCAGCACGTGGTGAAACACCATCTGCGTCTTCGAGGCGCCGATGCCCAGCGCTGCGGACCGGATTGATGGCGGTACGGCGCGCAGGGCGGCGCGGGTGGCGATGATGATCGTCGGCAGCGTCATCAGCGTCAGTACCAGGCCGCCGACCAGCGATGCGGAGCGCGGCAGGCCGAAGAAATTGATGAACACGGCCAGTCCGAGCAGACCGAAGACGATGGACGGCACCGCGGCCAGATTGTTGATGTTGACCTCGATGATATCGGTCAGGCGGCTCTTCTTGGCATATTCTTCCAGATAAATCGATGCGGCCACGCCGATGGGCAGGGAAAGGCAGAGGACAATCAGCATCATGTAGAGCGAGCCGATGAGCGCGACACCAAGACCCGACGTTTCCGGACGGCTCGATGCGCCGAAGGTGAACAGGCCGCTGTTGAAGCGCTGCGCCATGGCGCCTTCCTTGGCCAGCGTGTTCATCCAGGCAACCTGGCGGTCCGATACCTTGCGGTTTGCCTGGTCGACACTCAGGTCGATCTGGCCCTTGAAGGCCGAGTCGATGTCGCCGCCGGTCAGCACCCAGAGGTTCTGCGTCGTGCCGATCAGTGCCGGATTTCCTGAAACCAGTTCCCGCAGCTGGCTGCGCGAGCCGTCGGAGACGAGCTTGCTCAGTTCGCGGATCGCCGGCTTGTCGTCAAGGCTGACGCCCAGCTTTTCGGCAAGGGCATTGCGCACCAGGATCGGATAGTTCGCGGTCAGTAGAACGGTCGGGTCGGTCGCACGCTTGTTCGTGGGGTCGATCACCTTCTCGTCGAGCTTGACCGAGAGGCTGACCTCCGTCTGCCAGAACGCCGTGTAGCCGTTGGAAATCACCGAATAGAGCAGCGCAACGAGGAAGAACAGGCCGATGGCAATCGCGGTGATGCCGTAAATCTTGAACCGGCGCTCGGCGGCATAGCGGCGCTTCAGACCGATGTCGCGCCGGACGACCTTTGCCGGAGCAACTGCAGCAGGATTGAGTGTTGTGTCGGTCATTCGTACTGCTCCCGGTACTTACGCACGATGTAAAGCGCGAAAATGTTCATCGCCAGCGTGATGAAGAAAAGGGTGAGGCCAAGGGCGAATGCCACCAGCGTCTGCGGTGAATTGAATTCGAGATCGCCTGTCAGCTGGTTGACGATCTTGACAGTGATGGTCGTCATGGCGTCGAACGGATTGATGTTCAGATTCGCCGCAACACCGGCCGCCAGAACCACGATCATGGTTTCGCCGATGGCACGCGATGCGGTGAGCAGCAGCGCACCGACGATGCCGGGCAACGCGGCAGGCAGCACAACGCGGCGGATCGTCTCCGAACGCGTCGATCCAAGCCCGAGCGAGCCGTCACGCAGCGACCCCGGAACGGCGGTAATGATGTCGTCCGACAGGGAGGAAACGAAAGGGATCAGCATCACGCCCATCACGATACCGGCGGTCAGCACGCTCTGCGCCATGATGAAGGGATAGCCGCCCGATATGGCCGCACTGATATCGCGCAGGAACGGTCCGACGGTGACAAGGGCAAAGAAGCCGTAGACGATCGTCGGGATGCCCGCCAGCACTTCAAGCAGCGGCTTGACCACCGAGCGCACGTTCCGGCTGGCATATTCGGCCATGTAGATGGCGGCGAACAAGCCGACCGGCACGGCAAACAGCATGGCCACTAGCGCGATATAGAGCGTACCGGCAAGCAGCGGAATGAGACCGAACTGACCCTGCGCCCCATTGCCGCCGGCTGCGGAGAAGCGCGGATCCCACACCGTGCCGAAGAAGAAGCTCGACGGGGTTACGGACTGGAAGAAGGTGATGGTCTGGAACAGCATCGACAGAACGATGCCGACCGTCGTCAGGATGGCGATGGTCGAGGCTGCGAGCAGTCCCCAGAGGATGATCCGCTCGACATTGTTTCGGGCCCGCGTGCGGACGTTGACGCCGGACAGACCGAAGATCGCACCGGCAACGGCAAGGACAATGGCGACCACCGCGCCGATATTATGCGCGCGCGCCGTGCTTTTGTTCCATTGCACGGCAACGGGGATCATGAAATCCTGGCCTTCCGTCGCCAGGGCCACGCCCTTGCTCGACAGCAGCGGCCGCAATTCGGAGAAAGTGGTTGGAAGGTTCGCCCGTTCCTGATCCGTCAGCTTGTCGAGACCCCGCGCGATGCCGCCGACCATGCCAAGCTCGAGGCTCTGGCTGGCAATGACGCTTTCGCTGTTGTGCACCGGCAGGCTGTTGATGGCCTGGCGCTCGATATAGAAGCTCGAGCCGACGGCCCAGACCAAGATGAAGATAATTGCTGGCAATACGGAAACCAGAAAAACCCACCAGCCGTGATAATGCGGCAGGGAATGGGCTTTGACACTTCTGTCATCTTTGCTGATGGCACGCTGGCGTCCAAGAAAGAACCCGACAAGACCAATCGCAACGACAATCACTAAAACCAACAAGGTGGACATCAACGCTTCCCCGATCTGTCCTGCAACGAGAGCATAGGCCCCGAGAAATATCCGGCGCGGACAGGGTTCTGTCCGCGCCGGTTATTGGCTTACTTGCCAGCCATGGTCTTGCCGGCGGCGAATGCGGAACGCTGAGCTTCACGCTCTGCATCCGGTGCAGCAACCAGGCCGTATTCTACCAGCGGGCTATCCGGACCGACCATCTGGTCAGCAAGGAAGAAGTCCACATATTCCTTCAGGCCGGGGATGACGCCGAGATGCGCCTTCTTGACGTAGAAGAACAGCGGGCGCGATACCGGATACTTGCCGGTGGCAATGGTTTCCGTGCTTGGCTTGATGCCGTTGACGGTTGCAACCTTCAGCTTGTCCGCATTGTTTTCGTAGAAGGCCAGACCGAAGACGCCAACGCCGGTCTTGTTGGCATCGATGCGAGCCAGTGTTTCCGGATAGTCGCCATCGATGTCGATGGCCTTGCCATCCTTGCGGACAGCGATACAGGCGGCGGCAGCGGCCTTTTCGTCAAGACCGGCAGCCTTGATCGCATCGGCTGCACCGGTGGCCTTGCAACCGCCAGTCATCAGCTTCTCTTCGAAAACTTCACGTGTGCCGTGCTTTTCGCCAGGAATGTAAGCGGCGATGTCCCAATCGGGCAGCTTCGGGTTAACCTGGTTCCACTTGGTGTTCGGATTGGCAACCAGCTTGCCGTCGACAACGACCTGCGCAGCAAGAGCGGTATAGACGTCCTTTGGCTCCAGTGCCCAATCCGGGCCCTTGATGTCGGTCGCGAACACGATGCCGTCATAACCGATGCGGATTTCTTCAACGTCCTTGACGCCAGCGTCAACGCAGGACTTCAACTCAGTGTCCTTGATCGGACGCGAGGCATTGGCGATATCGATGGTGTTTTCACCAACGCCCTTGCAGAATTCCTTGATGCCGGCGCCCGAACCGCCGGATTCAACGACCGGGGTCTTGAACTTGGGGAATGTTTCGCCAAAAGCTTCGGCGACGATCTTGGCATATGGCAGCACTGTGGATGAACCGCTGACCTGAATCTGGTCGCGAGCGGATGCGCCAACTGTCGTGGCAATCACCGAGATCGCAATCAGAGCAGTGGTGGAAATAAGCTTGTTCATAGGAGCAGCTCCTGTTGGATTAACTGTGTGACGCCTCCGACGTCGTCTGCCGTCTATAGAACCAATATAACAGTCATATGACACTATTGTTACAGTTCTGTAGCGCGGCCTGTGCATGAGCCGCGCCCGCGGCGGAATCAAAATTCCTTCTAAAACCATCAAGTTAACCGTCTATGGATTTTGCACAGCTTGGCACAGTGAAGATAAGCTCAACGATTCCAGTGGGTTCATGACGCTCAATTGCGACACTCACGCAGGCATCCCTGCCATAGGCCGCAGGGGGACAATACCGTCCCCCCACCGCGGTTTCAAAAAAATTCCGCGCAAGCGACGGATTGTCCCGCTCCCGCCGTTTAAGTCACGACAAATGACAGTCTGCTGAAAGGAAAAGTTTGATGAAATCGAGAGTAGCTGCGGTTCTTCTTGCCATGGTGCCCCTGTCCCTGCCCGCAACCCTGGCGATGGCGGCACCCAAGGCCGACACCAATGGCGACGGCACAATTTCACTGGCCGAATATCAGGCCGCCGCCCGGGCGCGGCTGCTCAAATTCGATACCGACGGCGACGGCAAACTCTCGCTCGAGGAGTGGCTGAAACGCCCCGCTGCAAAGAATGCCAAGCGCGATCCCACCACGGTGTTCAACCGGATCGATACAAATCATGACGGCTTCATCGATACGGCGGAAATGGATATTGTAGCGAAGAAGCGGTTTGAGCGCCTCGACACGAATTCCGATGGCCAATTGACCAAAGAGGAACGCCGCGGACACAGGAAGGGCGCCACCGACAGTTCACAGGAGTAACGGCAAGCGTGCAAAACCTTGGACAATCGCAACACGGATGAAGAACTGCTGGTGAAGATCGGCCAGCATGACGATGCGGCCGTCCGAACCATGGTGACACGCAAGCTGCCGCGCCTGCTCGCCCTGGCGGCGCGGATGCTTGGCGACCGGAATGAAGCCGAGGATGTCGCCCAGGAAGCCTTTATCCGGCTGTGGCGGCAGGCGGGCAGCTGGCAGGGCGGCCGGGCGACCTTCGATACATGGCTGCACCGGGTCACGCTCAATCTCTGCTACGACCGCCTGCGCCGGCACCGGGAACAGCCGGTGGCCGAGACACCCGAAAGGGCAGATCCAGCCCCCGACCCGGAACAGTCGCTTTCAACCCGGGACGAAAGCGACCGGATCAAACGGGCCCTCGCCTCCCTGCCCGACCGGCAGAGGGAGGCCATCGTGCTTCAATATTATCAGGAGTTCAGCAATATCGAGGCAGCGCAGATCATGGATATCAGCATTGAAGCCCTGGAGAGCCTTCTGGCCCGTGCCCGGCGCAATTTGCGGACAGCCCTGGAAGAGACTGCCCAACAGGAGAAGGCAAAATGACCCCGCAACGCTTTCAGGAACTGACCGAGATCTATGGTGCCGAGGTGCGGCGCTGGCCGCCGCCCGAACAGGCCGGTGCCGTCGCCTTCATCCGGGAGCATCCCGATATCGCCCAGCCGGCCCTCAGGCTGGCGGCGGAACTCGACAGGATGCTGGCGCAGTACCGGACCGCCCCGGCGGAGGCCGCGCTGCGCGAACGCATCATCGCCTCCTCCGGCAGGTCCTGGTCCGGCTGGAAACGCGCCCGTCTCTGGTGGCAGGGCACCGGGCTCGCCGGCATCGGATTGGCGGGCGCGATCACCGGCGCCCTTCTCATCGGCGTCATCCATTCCGCCGAATCGCGCGGATATGAGGACCAGGCCTATGCGGTCACCGCCTTCAACATCTCTGATGAACTGGACGAGTAAATGAGTGAACGGTCACGCAATATCCTTCTCGTCGCTTCGCTTGCCCTCAATGTCTTCATTGCCGGCGGCGTGATCGGCGGCGGCTACATCTGGCACACATTCGGTCATTCCTGGACGACGGAGAACCGGCGCGGCGTTCGCTTTGCCGCCGAATTTCTGACGCCGGAGCAACAGAAGACCCTGCGGCAAAATCTGGCAACGGCCCGCAAGGACAATGGACCGCTGGCCGATGCCGGGCGGGCAAGCCGTGCCGAGATTGCCCGGCTGCTGGCACAGGACGCTATTGATCCCGCTGCGGTCAACGCGGAACTGACCAAAGCCCGCGAAGCCGATTTCGCCCTGCGGACGCGCATCGAGCAGACCATCGTCGCCTTTGCCGAAAGCCTGTCGCCGGAGGACCGCAAGACGCTTGTCGAGGGTTTGAAAAAGCGCAATGTCATTTTGCGGCAGACGCCGGCAAAAAAACAATGAATGCCCGCGACGGAATTTTCCGGTGCCCCCGTTCAATGACTGTCAATGCCAGACAGGCTGCGAACGGAGAAGATCATGGTTACAACGGCAACAGATGCGACGGCGGCCATTGCGGTCAATCGCTTCGGTTTGGGAAAGCGGGCTAGCGAGCCGCTTCCAGCCGACCCCAGGCACTGGCTGCTCGATCAGATCGGCCGCTACGAACCGCGCCCGGCAGCCTTTGCCCAGCTCCAGACCACACCCGAAATCGCGACGCAGTATGCCAGGGACCGGCAAAAACTGCAGGCGCTCGACGGCGACGAGAAAATCGCCCTGCGCAAGGAGCTGAACAAGGCGGCCCGCCTGCTTTACCGCGGCGAGATCGACGCGCGCAGCCGCAATGCCCTTGCAACGCCCACGCCCTTCCTGGAAGCGCTCGTGCATTTCTGGTCGAACCATTTTGCCGTGTCGGCCGACAATCCCGCGATGCTGAGCCTTGCCGGCGCCTTCGAGCGGGACGCGATCCGCCCCCACGTCACCGGGCGCTTCACCGACCTGCTGTTTGCCGCCGAGCGGCATCCGGCCATGCTGATCTATCTCGACCAGATCCGTTCGGCGGGTCCCGACAGCCCCCTCGCCACGCGCGCCAAGCGGCGCAATGCCGACAAACTGCCGGGAATCAACGAGAATCTGGCCCGGGAGATCATGGAACTGCACACGGTCGGCGTCGGGTCCGGCTATACGCAGAAGGATGTCACGGAGTTTGCCCTTGCCCTCACCGGCTGGTCCGCCGGACGCATGGGCGGCAAGGCCGATGCCAGTCAGGCCGGTGTATTTCAGTATCGCCCCGGCCTGCATCAGCCGGGCAAGCGGCTGATCCGCCATCGCGTCTACGGCGCAACCGGTGAGGATCAGGCAGGCACAGTCCTGAAAGATCTGGCCAGCGATCCGGCAACGGCAAACCACATCGCCACAAAGCTCTGCCGCCATTTCATCGCCGACACACCCCCGCAGGCAGCCATTGACCGGGTCAGCAAGGCGTTTCTTGCCTCCGGCGGTGATTTGCCAGCGGTGTATCGAGCGCTCGTCGAAGCACCGGAGGCATGGGCTGTGCCGTCTGCCAAGATCAAGACTCCCTGGGAATGGCTGGTTTCAGCCATGCGCGGGCTGGATTATCCCGACTTTGGCAAAGCCAACGCCGCCAACCTGTTGAACCAGCTGGGCCAACCGGTCTGGCTGCCGCGTTCACCCGCGGGTTACGACGATATCGCGGCGAGCTGGCTGGCTCCCGATGCGCTGGTGCGGCGGGTGGAGGTTTCGCAAAGGCTGGCGGCAAGGGCGGACCGGTCGCTGAAACCGGAAGAGCTGGCGAACAACCTGCTCGGAAACGCGCTGACCGACAGCACGGCAACGGAAATCAACCGCGCCGAATCCGTCCAGACGGGCATCGCCCTTCTGCTTGTTTCACCTGATTTTCAACGGAGATGAGCATGACCAACCGCCGGGATTTTCTGCGTCTGGCCGCCATCGGGGCGGGATCGATGCTCGTGGCGCCGCGTATCGTCTTTGCCAATGTGGCGAGCGACCGCCGTTTCGTCTTCATCATTCAGCGCGGCGCCGCCGATGGCCTCAACATCGTCGTGCCCTATGCCGACCCGGCCTATGCGCAGCTGCGCGGCGGCCTTGCAATCCAGACTTCAGACGCCATCAAGCTCGACGGCATGTTCGCGCTGCATCCCGCGCTCGCCGGCATGGGCACGCTCTACGGCAACCGGCAGGCACTGTTCGTGCACGCCGTCGCCTCACCCTACCGCGAGCGCTCGCACTTCGACGGCCAGAATGTCCTGGAGACCGGCGGCACCAGCCCCTACCAGATCCGGGATGGCTGGCTGAACCGGCTGGTGACGCTGCTGCCGAAATCGGCCGACAAGGCCATTGCCTTCGCCCCGACCATACCGGCTGCCCTGCGCGGCCCGGCGGATGTTACCTCCTACGCGCCCTCGACCCTGCCGGAAGCATCCGACGATCTCCTGCTGCGGGTGGCGCAGCTCTACGACCGGGACCAGCAGTTTCATCCGGTCTGGAGCGCGGCGATGGAGGCGCGCGGCTTGTTCCACGACATGGAAACCCGCCAGAATCCCGCCGCCGCCGGCAGAACCGCCGCCGAGGCGCTTGTGAGGCCTGACGGCCCGCGCATCGCCATGATCGAAACCAGCGGCTGGGATACCCATAGCGGCCAGGAGAACCGGCTTGCCAACCAGCTCAAGGCGCTCGATGCCATGATCGACGCGATGCGCGACGGGCTTGGCGACGTCTGGCAGCAGACGACCGTGCTGGTGGCAACCGAGTTCGGCCGCACCGCCGCCGCCAACGGCACCGGCGGGACCGACCATGGCACGGCGACAACCGCGCTCATCCTCGGCGGCGCGGTCAACGGCGGACGCATCCTGGCCGACTGGCCGGGCCTCGCCCCAAACGCACTTTATGAAAACCGCGACCTGAAACCCACCATGGATCTCGACGCGCTGATCGCGGCACTTGCCGCGGAAACCTTTGGTCTCGAACCCGAGCGCACCATGCAGACGCTCTTTCCGAACCGCCCCTTTGACCGGTCCCTGCAAGGGCTGATCAGAACGTGAACCACCAACCAACCCTTTGAAGAGGCTATCATGAGAACCATCCTGAGCATGATTACCGGCGGTCTTGTCGCCATTGCCACGTTTGCCGGAGCACAAAGCGCCAGCGCCCTGCCGCTCCTGCCGGTACAGGGCGAGCACCTGCAATCCCAGGCCGAGCCCGTCTACTGGCGGCACGGCTATTACGGCTGGCGCGACGGCTATTACTACAATGGCCACCGCGGCTACGGCTATTACCGGCCGGGCTACCGCTTCTATCGCGGCTACTGGTTCCCGCTCGAAGCATTCGGGCCAAGAACCGTGATCATCGAGCGCCCGGCACCCATCATTGTTCATCGCCGGCCGATCGTGATCTACCGCTGAGACGCCAGACGTCGCCAGTCTCTGTCCATCCGGGGCGCCTTGACAGGCGCCCTGCAGTCCCTTAGTTATCAAGTCATCAGATGACTTTGGGACTTCCACACGATGCAGCCTGCCGCCCGCACCAATCTTGCCGATACGGCGATTGACAATATACGCGCCGAAATCGTCAGCAATCGCTGGCCGGTCGGCGACCGCATCCCCAACGAGGCTGCCCTCGCCGACATGCTCGGCGTCAGCCGCGGGACCGTGCGCGAAGCGGTGCGGGTTCTCGTCGCGCAGGGATTTCTGGAGACCAAGCAGGGCTCCGGCACCTATGTCCGCTCGATCATCAACCCGGACGAAAGCCTGTTGCGGATCAGGCGTACCGGCCTGCGCGACCAGGTCGAGGCGCGCTGCGCCTTGGAAGTCGAAGCGGCACGCCTGGCTGCCCTGCGCCACACTCCGGAGGTCGTCGCCGACCTGCGCCAGCTGCTGGCCGATCGCGGCGAATACGCTACGGCCCGGCACGATTACTATGTCGAGCACGACCTCGCCTTCCACAAGGCGGTGGTGGCCGCGTCAAACAATCTGGCACTCATCGAAGTCTACGAATTCTTCTCGGTTTCCACCCAGGAAGTCATCCGGGCCACGGTCACGGGCGAACTGCCCGAACCGGACATGGCAGCCCATGCGGCCATCATCGACGCGATTGAATCCGGCGATCCGGACAAGGCGGCATCCACCGCCCGCGCCTTCATGGCCCCCCTTCTCATCGAACTCGATCGGTTGCTCGCATCATGAACCAGCATCTTCCGCCTGAACACCCCAGCCGCCTGGCAGCGGATCTGAACATTGCCGCCGAACAGCTTGTCGATGCCGAGGTGGACAGCGTTCCCCAGCCGCGCGTGCCGGATTTCAAAACCCCTGGCGCGCAGATTCTGTTCGGCCTCAGCCTCGTTCTCATCGCCTACAATCTGCGCCCGGTCTTCTCCAGTGCGTCGGTGCTTTTGCCGGAAATCATCGCCCAGACCGGACTGTCATCCTTCGGCGCGGGCGTGCTCACCACGCTGCCGGTGCTCTGCCTTGGCCTGTTTGCCCCGCTGGCGCCGCGTCTCGCCCAGCGCATCGGCGCGGAGCGCACGCTCCTCGGCGTTCTCCTTTTGCTGGCGCTCGGCACTGCCCTGCGCGGGCTTCAATCCCTGCCGCTGCTGTTCATCGGCACGGCGCTGGCGGGCGGCTGCATCGCCATCGGCAATGTCCTGCTGCCCGGTCTGGTGAAGCGCGATTTCGCCAGCCGCACCGGCATGATGACCGGCCTCTACACTATGGCGCTGTGCGCGGGTGCGGCCAGTGCCGCCGGCCTGACCCTGCCGGTGCAGAAGATGCTGGGCGGATCATGGTCGCTGGCGCTCAGCGCCTGGGCCTTGCCGGCGCTGGTTGTCACCGCGATCTGGCTGCCGCAGGCCCTCGCCCGCAAGGTCCGCACCAAACATGCAGGCTTCAAGGTGATCGGCCTCTGGAACGACCCTCTGGCATGGCAGGTCACCCTGTTCATGGGCCTGCAGTCGGCACTCGCCTACTGCGTCTTCGGCTGGCTGGCGCCCATCCTGCGCGATCGCGGCCTTGACGGGACGACCGCCGGTGTCGTGGTTTCCGTGTCGGTCATGGCGCAGGTCTTCACCTGCCTGCTCGTGCCGTCGATTGCCGTGCGTTGCCGCAATCAGAGCCTGATCAATGTGGCGCTGGTCACGATTGCCGTTGCCGGCCTGCTCGGCCTGCTGTTTGCGCCGCTCTCCACGGTCTGGCTGTGGGCGGTCGTCCAGGGCATCGGCCAGGGCGGGCTCATTGCCATCGCCATGACCATGATCGTGCTGCGCTCGCCCGACTCGCATGTCGCCTCGCATCTCTCCGGCATGGCCCAATGCGTCGGCTACATGCTCGCCGCCATCGGTCCGCTGCTTGTCGGCCTGATCCACAGCGTCACGGAAAGCTATGCGGCAACTGCCATCCTGTTTGTGCTGCTCGGCATTGGCGTTGCCATTTTCGGCTGGGGTGCCGGCCGCGCCCTGCAGGTGCGGGCCCGGACCATCACCCTGTGAACGACAGCTAACGGCAGCATTCATCGCCGGTTCAGCCGGCGGGCTCTATATCTGTGCTCAACGAATTAACGTTGAGGACCGCATGATGAAAAAGATACTCGCTGCTCTTCTGGTTGCTGCCGTTTCGATCAGCGCAATCAGCCTCCAATCGGCTCCGGCGCAGGCTGGCGACTACTATTCTTCCTACGATGATGGCGGCTGGTCCGGCGAGCGCTCCTATCGCGACAGTTACTACCGCGACCGCGGCGATGACTACTATCGCGAACGGGATTATTACCGCAACCGGGACTACCGGTCCGAGCGTTCCGACCGTCACAAGAACCGCGACACGGCCATCATTGCCGGTGTTGCCGGACTGGCGCTCGGTGCCGTGATCATCGGATCACTTGCCAAGCAGAATCAGAACCGCGCGCCGGTCTATGACCGCCCGGCAAGCCGCGACCGCCTGGTCTACGATCCGAACTACTAAATAAATCATCATAAAAACAAGGCGCGGCCCGCTTTTTCAGCGGGCCGCGCCTTTTGTATTCAGCGACCGGAAATCTAGGCCTCGATATCGATGTCCTTGGTTTCCTTGCCGATGATCAGCGCTATCAATGTCAGCACGGCCATGGCCGAGAGGTAGACGCCAACCCAGAACGGGCTGCCGCCGCCGAGCTTCCACAAGGCAATCGCTATGAAGGGGGCAACCGCGGCGCCGAGGATCGACGAGACATTGTAGGAAATGCCCGATCCGGTATAGCGCATGCTCACCGGGAACAGTTCCGGCAGCAGGGCGCCCATCGGACCGAACGTCATTCCCATCAGGGTGAAGCCGAGGATCAGCCAGGCCATGACGCCAACATTGCCCAGAGACAGCATCGGCACCCACAGGAGGCCGAACACGATAATGGCGAGTGTCACCCCAATCAGTGTCTTGCGGCGGCCCCAGCGGTCCGCCCATGGTCCGGACACCAGGGTGAAGATGCCGAAGAACACCACGCCGACAATCATCATCAGGACGAAGGTCGTGTAGTCATAGCCGAGACCCGCAATCGGTCCGGCCGCGGCGGCGCGGCCATAGCTGAGCGAGAACGTGGTCATCAGGTAGAACAGCACATAGGTGGCAAGCATGTAGAACGTGCCGAGCACGAGCTGCTTCCAATGCGACTGGAACACGGACACCAGCGGCACCTTCTTGATCTCGCCTTTGCTGACGGTTTTCTCGAAGGCGGTGCTTTCAACCAGGTTGAGCCGGACCCACAGGCCGACGATCACCATGACGGTGGAAAACAGGAACGGAATGCGCCAGCCCCAGTCGAGGAATGCGAGGGAGGGCCGCGACGGATCGTCCGACGGCAGGATGGCCGCGATGATCAGGAACAGTCCATTGGCGATGATGAAGCCGATGGGCGCACCCAGTTGCGGAAACGTGCCAAAGATCGCGCGCTTTCCCTCTGGTGCGTTCTCGGTGGCGACCAGCGCCGCACCGCTCCATTCACCGCCGAGCGCGAACCCCTGCGCCAGCCGCAGCACGACCAGCATGGCCGGGGCAAACCAGCCCACGGTTGCGAAGGTCGGCAGGACGCCGATGAGGAAGGTAGCGATACCCATGGTCAGAAGCGCGCCGACCAGCGTGATCTTGCGGCCGCGCTTGTCGCCGAGATGGCCGAAGAAGATCGCGCCGAGTGGGCGCGCCACCATGGCCGCGCCGAAAATGGCGAAGGACGACAGAAGGGCCGTCGTTTCGTTGCCGGGCGGAAAGAACAGATGCGGGAAAACCAGCACGGCGGCGGTCGCATAGACGTAGAAATCGTAGAATTCGATGGTGGTGCCAATCAGGCTGGCCAGGATGACGCGGGACCGCGAATTGGCGGGCGCCTTGATGGACAGCTGCGCTGTGGATACAGACATTGATTTTACTCCCTGACGGCTGAGGCGGCTGCCCCAACGCGAATGCCGGCAGATCACATCAGTCGGAAGAGAAATGGATCATGAAAAGATAGGTGGGCAGCGAGACGATTATACCCGTCGCCGGGTCAGTTCAAGAAATTTAAAGCCGTTCGCGATGCTTCATGTGAAGTTTAATATCGCGCAACGCCCGTCAAACGTTCAAAACCAAAAAAGCGGGGTGCATTCAGGCGAACAACAACACACCGAAAGCCGCCCCGATGACGAGGCACAGCGGACCGTAATAGCGGCGGTCCAGTGTCAGGAAGGGCTCCTCGGCCTGCCGGTTGCGGAAAAACGCCGTGAAGCTGAGGCTGCCGCGCGCAAGGAATATGATCGTCAGCACCAGCATGCCGAGACGAAGCAGCCCGGCCGGCAACAGCGCCGGAATGATGGACAACTGCATCGGGGCGAGAACACCGGCGGTGAAGATCAGGGCGGCAACGACAACGGTCACGCCGCGTGACGGCATTGCGGAAATCCCCTTCGACCCGACCACGGTCCGAGCCAGGGACAGTTGATCGCGCGCCGGCCACAAACCGCCGAACCCCCAGTAGAGATGCAGCGCCGCGACGATGGTCAGCACGATGAACACGAGCCATGCCAGAGTGTGCATCATGGCCTGCCCGCCCGGACGTGGAGCGTGACCGGGGACACGATTGCAGCGGCGGCAGTGCATTTGCTCATGATACGTCCTTCAATCCAGTCGACCATACGGTGGCGTATATAAACATTGCCGCTTGCCCTGGTCAATACGGCAGCGTATGGAATGGCAATGCCGACCCGAAAGACCCTCTCAGCCGAAGACTGGATCAGCGCCGCCTTCCGCGCCCTGAGCCAGGGCGGCGCGCAGGCGATCCGGGCCGAGGCGATTGCCCGCGATCTCAAGGTCAGCAAGGGCTCGTTCTACTGGCATTTCAGGGATGTGCCGGCGCTGAAGGCGCAGATGCTGGCGCACTGGCAGCATCTGGCGACCGATGCCATCATCAGCGATGTCGAAGCCATCCGGACAACGCCCCGGGAGCAGCTGCAGGCACTGGTGATCGAGGCAACCGGCGTGCCAAGTTCGGCCTATGGCGGCGACCGGACGGAAAGCGCCATCCGTGAATGGGCCCGCCATGATGCCACGACCGCGGCAATCCTCAAATCGGTGGATGAACGGCGCCTGGCCTATCTTGTGCAGCTTTTCCGGACGTGCGGCCAGTCCGCAGACCGGAGCGGAACAAATGCCCGGATTCTCTACGGCGCGCTGATCGGCCTGGAAATTCTGGCATCGCAGGGCCTCGCCGATGTCCGGGCGAACATGCTTGAACTGCTTGGATATCTTCTGGGGGAAAATCCCGCGGGCAGGACTTCGCGGGGGTAGTCTCGAGCGAGCAGCCGACCAAACGGGATCGGATAGGGTGCAGCGCTGTCTGCACATCCAATCCCGTTTCAGCTGTCGTTTGTCGTGAAGGCTCAGACCATGCCGAGGGCGTTCATGTACAGCTCGAGGATCGCTTCCTCTTCCTTGCGCTCGTTCGCATCCTTCTTGCGCAGGCGGACGATCGTGCGGATGATCTTGGTGTCGTAGCCGCGGCCCTTGGCTTCCGCCATCACTTCCTTGATGTCGTCCTGAAGCGTGGTCTTTTCTTCCTCAAGGCGCTCGATGCGCTCGATGAACTGCCGCAATTCCGCAGCCGCAACACCTTCGACACCGCCCTGTGGCGCTACATCATCCATGCTCATATCTTGCTCCGTAAAAATTGATTGTGCGACTCGCGAACGCCGCCTCTGCGGTTCCGATGCCCGACCACAGCGCAATGAGTCAAGACAATAGAGTCGGGATCACGGCGGTTTCGGCCGCCGCTGCGGCGTGGTTCGTCAATGCGAAGGCTTATTGACCTCAAAGGCGGCCTTCTGCGCATCGCTGGCCTCGCGCTGGTGCTTGGCCTGCCATTCCGCGTAGGGTTCGCCATAGATGATCTCACGCGATTCATCCTTTGACAGGGGCACGCCCGCCGCATCCGCCGCTTCCCGATACCAGTTGGACAGGCAGTTGCGGCAGAAACCGGCCAGATTCATCAGGTCGATGTTCTGCACGTCGCTGCGCGCGCGCAGATGCTCCAGCAGCCGCCGGAACGCGGCGGCTTCAAGGGCGATACGCTGTTCTTCGCTGACATTGCTCATGGTCAAACCTCTTCCAGTGGGCCGGTGCGCGAGCCGTATTTACGGGCAACATGTATATCGGGATCGGCGTTGATCGCGTCAAGGATCGGGGCAAGCCGGTCTGCCCATTCATCGACACCCTTCTCGTCGGCGATCAGATCCTGCCGCACCTCGATCAGCGCATGGGCAAGCCCCGGCACGATGCAATGCTTGAACATCGTATCGTTGCGCAGCGCGCCGTCATAGGGTTCGTTGTCGCCGACCACCAACTGCGGATCGGCTTCCAGGGCTTTTATGAGCGGCACGACCGCGCGCGGATCGCTATCCCAGAGAATGCCCGCATGCCACGGCCGCGGCGTCGTTTTCCAGAAGGCGGTGAAGGAATGGATGGAAATGACCAACGGCGCCTTGCCGCTCGCCCCGGCAACCGCCTGGATCATGTCCGAAACAGCCGTGTGATAGGGGCGATAGAAATCATTCACGCGTCTTTGATGCTCGGCGTCCGGCATCGGGTTGTTTCCCGGAATGATCGCCCCGTCGGAGAGGCGCATAATCAGGGTGGGATCGTCTTCGCCGCGGTTCGGATCGATCAGCAGGCGGGAAAACCCGCCCAGCACGGCCGGAACACCGAGCATTGCCGCCAGTTTGCGCGTCAACGGCTCGACGCCGATGTCATAGGCGATATGCCGTTCGAACTGCTGCGGCGGCAGCCCGAGGGAGCCGTATTCCTCCGGCAGATCCCGGTGGGCATGATCGGCCAGAAGCACCAGTCCTCTGTCATTGCTGCCATGGACGAGATGAAAGGGGGAAAACGGCATTGGAACGTTCTCTTGCGCGATTATTCGGGAGAATTTTTTGTGTTTCATGCCCTGATCGGGAATGCAACCATCAATCTTTTGTCACAGGTCAGCAGGAACGGCATGTTCCGCCCATTAGCGCGTTGACAATGCATGTGAAACTGCGGAAAAGGAGTCTAAGACGGACGGAGGCAATATTGCGCAGGGGCATCATTTTCCGCGCTGACCAGCATCAGCGGACGCGATGGAGCAGCTTTCTAGCGGCTTTTTTATTCATTTTTGCAGCAGGCAGTGTCTTTGCGCCGGATGAGGCCCATGCGGATTTCCGCGTGTGCAACACCACGCAAAATCTGGTGGGCGTCGCGCTTGGCTACCGGGCGAAGACCGGCTGGATCACCGAGGGCTGGTGGCATGTCAACGCATCCTCCTGCACCACGCTGGTCGTCGGTCCGCTGACGTCGCGCTATTACTACCTCTATGCCGAGGACGCCCAGAGCGGCGGCCGCTGGGATGGCAAGGTCAACATGTGCGTGGCGGAAAACCAATTCAAGATTACCGGTATCAATGATTGTTTTGCACGCGGGTTTCAGCGGGCGGGATTTCAGGAGTATGATACCGGCGAACAATCAAGCTGGATGGTCCAGCTTACGGAAGAAAATCCTCCCTCAGCTCCAATTGTAACGGATACCCCTCCTCGATGAGACGCCGCCGTAAGGTCAAAATCCTCGCCACACTGGGTCCCGCTTCATCCGACGAAGCGATGATTCGCAAATTGTTCGAAGCCGGTGCCGACGTGTTCCGCATCAACATGAGCCATGCCAGCCATGATCTCATGCGCGAACTCGTGCGCCGCCTGCGCAATGTCGAAAAGGAAGTGGGCCGCCCGATCGGCATTCTCGCCGATCTGCAGGGACCAAAGCTGCGCGTCGGCAAGTTCGCCGAGGGCAAGGTCGACCTCGTTCCCGGCCAGATCTTCACCCTCGACAACAATGAAGCGCTGGGCGACAACACCCGCGTGTTCCTGCCGCATCCGGAAATTCTCGAAGCGGTCGAAGCGGGCCACCGCCTGCTGATCGATGACGGCAAGCTGGCGCTGGTCGCCGAATCGTCCGATGGCAAGTCGATCACCTGCCGCGTCGTGTCCGGCACCAAGATTTCCGACAAGAAGGGCGTCAGCCTGCCCGATACCACGCTGGGCGTCGGCGCCCTGACGGAAAAGGACCGCCGCGATCTCGATGCCGTGCTGCAGGAAGAGGTCGACTGGGTGGCCCTGTCGTTTATCCAGCGGCCGGAGGATCTTGCCGAAGTGCGCAAGATCTCGCGCGGCCGCGTTGCCCTGCTCTCGAAGATCGAGAAGCCGCAGGCCGTCACCCGCCTTGCTGAGATCATCGAGCTCTCCGATGCGCTGATGGTTGCCCGTGGCGATCTTGGCGTTGAAATGCCGCTGGAATCCGTTCCCGGCATCCAGAAACAGATCATCCGCGCCTGCCGCCGCGCCGGCAAGCCGGTCGTCGTCGCCACGCAGATGCTGGAATCGATGATCACCGCGCCGGTCCCGACCCGCGCCGAAGTGTCCGACGTGGCAACGGCCGTGTTCGAAGGCGCCGATGCCGTGATGCTATCAGCCGAATCGGCCGCCGGTGACTACCCGGTCGAAGCGGTTTCCACCATGGCCCGCATCGCCGAAGAGGTCGAGCGCGACCCGAACTATCCCGGCATCATCCATGCGCAGCGCCCCGAGCCGAATGCCACCGGCGCGGACGCCATTTCGCTTGCCGCCCGGCAGATCGCCGAAACGCTCAACCTGTCCGCCATCGTCACCTATACGGCATCGGGCACCACGGGCCTGCGCGCGGCGCGTGAACGGCCATTGCTGCCGATCATCGCCCTGTCGCCGGTTGTCGAGACGGCGCGCAAGCTCTCGCTCGTCTGGGGCCTGCACTGCGTTGTCACGGAAGACGCAACCGACCTTGACGACATGGTCGACCGCGCCTGCCACATCGCCTATCAGGAAGAATTCGGCAATCCGGGTGACCGCATCATCATCTCGGCCGGTGTGCCGCTGCGCACGCCCGGCTCGACCAACATGCTGCGCATTGCCTATATCGGCTCGGACGGGCTGACAGGAATCTGAAAAAGATCATTCGGGTTGGCGGTGATCAGCCGCCGACCCGGAAACACCGAAAAAATCAGGTACGCTGACCCGTCAGGTCCTCGGCCAATTGGCCCGCCTGCTTCTGCGCCTCCCGCATCATCGGATAGACCGCAAGAACCTGCTCGAAGGCATGCAGGGCGCCTTCCTTGTTGCCGGTATCCTTCAGGATGGCCGCCAGCCCCGCCAGCGCACCGAAATGACGCGGCTCCAGCGACAGCGTCTTCTGGATGTCGGCCATCGACCGCCCGTAATCATTCATCAGGAAATTGACCGTGGCACGCCGGTTCCAGCCCTCGGCAAAATCCGGTTTCATCACGGTGACCTGATCGAGAAAATCCAGCGCGACGGCATATTTCTTTTCCGTCATGGCAAGGGCTGCCCACTGCATCATCAGATCGACGGTCGCACTGCCGGAATTCTGCCACTGCGCCTGGATCTGTTCGGCGATGCGGGTGGCTTTGGCTTCATTGCGCTCGCGCTTCAGGGCAAAGAACAGCTCATCGAGGCGGGCGGCACGCTTTTCGGCCAGGGTCTTGCCCGGCAGCGCGGTTGCCTGCGGTGCAGCCGCAGGGACGTCAGTCCCGGACGTCTCCTGCGCCAGCGCCGGCGACATCATCAGGACAGATCCGATAAAAAACGCAAAAACGCTCCGCATGATACGGATCGTAGTCCGTATCAGCGAAACGTCAAATGCAAATAACCGTGAAACGGTAAATCAGCCCTGGCGCGCTTTGAAACGCGGCGCAGTCTTGTTGATGATGTAGATGCGGCCCTTGCGGCGCACCAGCTGATTGTCACGATGACGGCCTTTGAGAGCCTTGAGCGAATTCTTGATCTTCATTTCAGCACCGGTATCTTTACGCCCGAAACCGGGCACCAATAATAAAGCGCGCCTCTGGAGCGCGCCGGAAACACGTTGCGGGGAAATAGCCAAGGATTGCCCCGATTGTCAACTCCCGACTCATGATTCATATGGCGATTCATGCATCGGGAGTGAATTTATTTGCCCCTACAGCCGCTTTGTAATGCGCGTGACGTGGCCCATCTTGCGGCCGGGACGTGCATCGGCCTTGCCGTAGAGATGCACGACGGCCCCGCTTTCCGCCAGAATCGCCGGCAGTTTGGCCACGTCGTCGCCGATGAGATTTTCCATCACGCAATCGGAATGGCGCCGCGTATCGCCCAGCGGCAGCCCGGCAACCGCACGGATATGCTGTTCGAACTGCGAGACCGCGCAGGCGGCTTCCGTCCAGTGGCCCGAATTGTGCACGCGCGGGGCAAACTCATTGGCCAAAAGTGTCCCATTGGCCAGCACGAAGAACTCCATGCCGAGAACACCGACATAATTGAGAGCCTCGAGCAGCTTGCGCGCCGAATCGGCCGCAAGGCCTGCAATCGTCGACGATACGGACACCGGCACGGTCGAGGTCGCCAGGATACCGTCCCTGTGCACATTCTCTGCAATGTCGTAGATGCGGATATTGCCTGCCTCGTCGCGCGCCGCGATCACCGAAATTTCGCGGGTGAAATCGACCAGACCTTCCAGAATAGCCGGGACACTGCCGATGGCGGCAAAGCCCGCCTTGGCGTCTTCGCCCTTGGCGCCGGAAAACTTCACCTGGCCCTTGCCGTCATAGCCGAAGCGGCGGGTCTTGAGGATGCCCTTGCCCTCGAAGGCGAGAAGCGCCGCTTCCAGATCGCCCTCATTCTCGACAATGCGCCATTGCGCTGTCGGGATGCCGGCCTTGTTGAGGAAGCGCTTTTCGGTCACCCGGTCCTGCGACACTTTCAGCGCCTCGGGCGGCGGAAAGACCGGCGTGCTTTCATTCAATGTCTCGGCCGCATCGACCGGCACATTTTCGAATTCGTAGGTGATGACGTCGCTCAGCTCAGCCAGGCGCTCCAGCGCATCGGGATCGTCATAGGCCGCAACGATCTGCTCATTGGCAACCTGCGCGGCCGGACAGTCCGCCTGCGGTTCGAGAATGACGGTGCGATAGCCGAGACGCGCCGCTGCCATGGCAAGCATGCGGCCGAGCTGTCCCCCGCCGATAATGCCGATAGTCGATCCTGCTGCAATCATCTCATGCCTCGTCAGATGGCCGTTCGGCGACCTTTTCGCTCTGCGCCGTGCGCCAGTCGTCAAGCCGTTTTGCCAGTGCGGCATCGTTCAGTGCCAGAACTGCCGCAGCCAAAAGGGCGGCATTGACCGCACCGGCACGGCCGATCGCCAGGGTGCCGACGGGAATGCCGGCCGGCATCTGGACAATGGACAGGAGGGAATCCTGTCCGGAGAGAGCTTTCGATTCCACCGGCACACCGAACACCGGCAGCGGCGTCATGGAAGCGGCCATCCCGGGAAGATGGGCGGCACCGCCGGCACCGGCGATCACAACCTTGAGACCGGCATCGCGCGCGCCCTTGGCAAAAGCAACCAGACGGTCCGGCGTGCGGTGGGCGGAAACGATGCGGTCATCGTGGGAAATGCCGAGCGCATCGAGCGTCTCGGCGGCGTGGCGCATGGTTGCCCAATCGGACTGGCTACCCATGATGATTGCGACGTCAGCGCGTTTATCGGCCATTGAACATCCTCTGATCAGCGGAGCGTGCAGGGATTAACGGAAAAGTGGGGACGCTGCAAGTTATCGGCAGCCCGCCGGTCACAAGCTGTTGAAAATCAGGCAATAATGTCCGGGATGATCTTGTCTTCAAGCTCGATGAGCTTGTCTTTGATGATGAGCTTCTTCTTTTTCATCCGCTGGATTCGAAGCTGGTCACAACCAACCTGGATCATCGCTTGTATGGCGGCATCAAAATCCAGATGCTCCTGTTTCAATCGTGCGACTGCCAATCGAATGTCAGCCTGATCCTGGTCGGACATGCAGTGATTCCCGGTATTTTGCTTTAGAAGAATCCAATGTCTGGTCCGGCGTTCGAGAATACCGGATCAGCACGTGGCAATACCATATTTTACATGACAAGAAAATCCTACGAAACAAATTCGACAATTGCTTCAAGTGGTGGCAGAGTGTCACGGCTCTGTCATAATCTCGCCCTTTGGCCGGCAGAGCATGAACGAGTAGGAAACCAACCAAGGGAGAAGCCGGATGGCCATTGAGTCTCATCTTGAAACGCTTGAACGTAAGCATGGTGCACTCGAGAAGGAAATCTCCGAAGCGCTGGCAAGTCCTGCCACCGACGACCTGAAGATTACCGATATGAAACGTCGCAAGCTCATGCTGAAAGAGCAAATCGAAAAACTGAGATCGACCGCCACGCGCCATTAGAGCCTTTGGCCTACAGAAGAAGAATTTCAGCCGGTTGCCGGAGAGGCCGCTGGGCTGGCACTAAAACAAAAACCCGGTCTGCGACCGGGTTTTTTTATTGGCCGGACGCCGTGCCGCCATCATTCGCTCCAGAACTGATCCAGCCATAAATTCAGGTGAAAGAAGCCGCTGTCGTCGACGGCATAAATCCGGCGTGTCCCCTCGGACTTGACCTTGACCAGTTGCGCATCCAGCAGCGCCTTCAGGTGCTGGGACACCGCCGGGCGCGAAATGGGCAGGCCAAGCGCCAGTTCATTCACGGTCTTGGGACCGCGCCGCAACTCTTCCAGCAGATAGCGGCGGTTCGGATCGGAAATGGCGGCAAATGCATCGGTTTCGGCCATGCCGAATAGTCGTTTTAAACTGCCGTCAATGTCAACGCATTTTGTACGAAAAACCTTGCGAACCTCAGTCCGGCTGGGCTTCCGCCCGGGGATCGAGCTTGATGCCCTCGGGCGTTGCCCGCTCCGAGGGAACGGTCTGGAAATTGTCCCGCATTGCAATCGGCATGGCTGCCCGCATGCGCGAGCGGATGATGGCGTGGGTCATGATCGAGACATGTGCCAGCGCCGTGATCGCAAACAGGCCTTCGGGCGCAACATATTCCATGGCCCAGGCGCCGAGGATCGGCCCGACCATGGTGCCGAAGCCATAGAGCAGCAGCAGGCCGCCGGTTACCTTGACGAAATTCTGCGAGTCCGAATAGTCGTTGGCATGGGCCACCGCCACCGGATAGAGCGTATAGGCCAGTCCGCCATAGATCGCCGTCATGAACAGGATGACCGTTGCCTGACGCGAGCCGATCAGGAAAATCAGGATGCCGATGATCGCCGCAGCACCGGCGACGAACGCCAGGACATAGCGTCGGTCGGTACGGTCGGACATGCGCCCCACCGGAATCTGCATCAGGGCGCCGCCCATGACGGAGGCACTCATCATCAGGGCGATTTCCGTGGTGGTGATGCCCGTTGCCGCGCCGTAGACGGCGCCCAGCGTGCCGAACGCGCCATTGGCAACACCGATCAGCATGCAGCCGACAAAGGCAACCGGCGAATTGCGGTAGAGCGCCTTGAGGTCGAGCTGCACTTCCGTCAGCGGTTTCGGGCTGCTGGCGGTGGAAATGGCCGTCGGAATCAGCGCCAGGCAGAACAGGATGCCGGTCAGCATGAAAAAGGTGCCGTTGTGCACGTCGCCGAAGCCGATCATCATCTGGCCCGCCGTGATGGAGGCAAAGTTCACCACCATGTAAAGGCCGAAGATCTGACCGCGATTGGCATTGGTCGCCCGCTCGTTCAGCCAGCTTTCGATCACCATGTAGGCGCCGGCCATGGCAAAGCCGGTCAGCGCCCGCAGCGCAATCCAGGCGGTGGCATGCACCAGAATACCGGTCATCAGCGCGACAATGGCGGCAATGGCGGCAAAGGCGCTGAATGCCCGGACGTGGCCGACGCGGCGCACCAGGCGCGGCGCCAGCAGGCAGGCGGTTATGAACCCGCCGGCCCAGGCGGTACCGAGAAGACCGAGGGACGTGGTGGAAAAACCCTCCGCCCCGCCGCGCAGCGGCAGCAGGAGCCCGTGCAGGCCCGAGGCCATGACCAGGAATGACGTGCCACACAAGAGGGCAAAGACCTGTACGAACGAACGGAACACAGCGGTACCCCAATGCTTGGACGGATGCCGGCAACAAGCCGGTACAGGCCCGTCTCGATCAGCAATGCGGAGACATCATGACATCCGCATCATTTACGTTCCGTTTCAGCGAAAAAGTGCTTCCGCCGCCAGCTTGCTGCTGCCCTTGCGCGTGCGTTCTTCCTCAAGCCGGGTGATTTCCGCCCGCAGGATGCCGATGCGCTCGTCCAGCTCGGCGACGGAAAGCAGAGAAAGTTCCTGCCCGATCTCGTGGGCAACCCTGCGTTTCGGTTCCTCGTCGAAAAGTGACATCATGTCCTCCACTTGCCGCTTTGTGCTGAAAGGATACAGTCCACCCGCTTCGAATTGCAAATCATTCAAGCGAATCAACTGAAGGAGCTACCCATGGCCAGTAAAATTCCGACGACGATGACCGCGGTCGAGATCACCCAGCCGGGCGGTCCGCTGGTCCTCAAGCCGGGAAAGCGCGGCGTTCCGGAAGCAGGGCCGAATGAACTTCTGGTTCAGGTGCATGCGGCCGGCGTCAACCGGCCTGACGTGCTGCAGCGCCAGGGTTATTATCCGCCGCCACCCGGCGCATCGGACATTCCCGGCCTTGAAATTGCCGGCGACGTCGTTGCCGTGGGCAGCGGCGTTACGCGCTTCCGCGTGGGCGACCGGGTGACGGCACTGGTGGCAGGCGGCGGCTATGCCCAGTATTGCACCGTGCACGAGACCACGGCCCTGCCGATCCCGGCGGGATACGGGTTCATCGAAGCCGCCGCCCTGCCCGAGACCTTTTTCACCGTCTGGCACAATGTGTTCGAACGGGGCGGCCTGACGAGCGGCGAGACATTCCTCGTGCATGGCGGCACATCCGGCATCGGCACCACGGCGATCCAGCTTGCCAGCGCGTTCGGCGCCTATGTCATCACCACGGCCGGTTCCGACGACAAATGCGAAGCCTGCCTGAAACTTGGCGCCGACCGGGCGATCAACTACCGCACGCACGATTTTGTCGAGGCGGTGAAGGAGGCCACCGGCGGCAAGGGCGTCAACCTGACGCTCGATATGGTCGGCGGCGATTACACCGGGCGCAATTACGACGCTGCCGCCATCGACGGGCGGATCGTGCAGATTGCCCATCTCAATGGCGCAAAGGTCACGGTCGACATATCCAAAATCATGATCAAGCGGCTGACCCATACGGGATCGACCCTGCGGGCACGGCCGGTCGAGTTCAAGGCTGGTATTGCCCGGGAACTGGAGCTGAAAGTCTGGCCTCTCCTGGTGCAGCGCCGCGTCGCCCCGGTTATCGACATGGTCTATCCGTTCCACGAGGCGTGGCGGGCGCATGAGCGCATGGAGGAAGGCAAGCATGTCGGCAAGATCGTCCTCGACGTCAGCTGACAAGCGTCAAGCAAAAGGCCGCGCAGCAAGCGCGGCCTCCTGCAAACGTTGCGGACGGCTCAGTTTGCCGCGCTGACCTTGCCGATGCCGAAGAACAGCGTTTCGCCGGACGAGCCGTCGACGCCGTCATTGTCGGTGACCGCAAAGCCATTGCCGGCGACATCGACGGTAAAGCCTTCCAGCTTGTCGACGACATAACCATTCGTGCTCTTCAAGTCGGCGATGAAGTCGCGTGCCAGCGTCTTCTCGACAACCGGCAGCTTTTCGCCGAGCTTTGCCGGTTTCAGGCCGTCCAGCGCCACGCGATAGAGCTTCTTGTTGACCGCCTTGTCGCCGATCAGATTGTCGCGTTCGACGATGTAGAGCTGGCCGTCATGGGCGGTGATTTCGGAAAGACCGACCCAGCCGTCGCCGCTCTTCTTGTCCAGCGGATAGGAGACGGCACCCCAGCTCTTGTCCTTGACGTTGTAGCTCAGGAGCTTGACGAAGCCTTTTTCGTCATCCTTCCATTCCCGCTGCACGGCCATCCACAGAACGGTGGCATCGCCTTCGCCGACGCGGGTGATCCCTTCCAGCCCGAAACGGGTCTGATGCGGCAGCAGCTCTTCGGGAAGCGCGATTTCCTTCTTGATCTCGCCCTTCTCGTTGACGTTGAAGATCGCATGCGGCACCAGCTTGGACTGATCGCCCTCATTGGCAAGCCAGAAGCCGCCCGCGCCATCGGTGGTGATGCCCTCGAGATCGAGCTTCTGGGCCGGCTGGCCGCCGCGTGTGACCACCAGTGCCCGGGTGATCTTTGCCGGCGTCTGCCTGGCATCAATGGTGAAGATGGTGGGCGCGGCCGAATAGAACGAGTCCGAGACCGCATAGAGCTTGCCCGGTTCCTTCAGGTCTGCGACCAGGCCCGACAGGGCACCCCAGCCCAGCGGCGTGCCATCATCCTTCGACGCCGACACGATCTTCGGATAGGCCGGTTCCTGGTCCTTCAGCTCATAGATCATGACATGGGAGCGCGCGCCGCCATCCGCAACCAGATCGGATTCATTGGCGGTGACAAACAGATTGCGCGAGGGAATGGCAAGAATGCCTTCCGGGGCGATGCCCGATGGCAGGAGCTGCACGAATTCCGGGTCCTTGCCGGTATCCTTGTAGACGCCGACGACGGAAGCGCGCTCGCTGGCAACGAAGATGTAGTTCGTATCGCCGTATTGCGCGACTTCGGCGCCTTCGAGTTCCACGCCCTTCTTGTTGCGCTTGTCGGGATAGTGACCGGCTGCCGCAATCCTGTGTTCCAGCGAGGGGCCGGATTCATAGAGAACCTTGCCATCCGTGGAGAAGATCGTGAAGCTGCGCGAACCGCCCTTGTAGTCGCCTTCATTGGCTGTGAGAATGCGGTCATTACCCAGCCATTTCACGGTATCCGGCTCGCGCAGGACACCCTTCATGCTGCCATCAAACTTCAGCGCGCCGTCGTTCTTGACGTCGATCTTGTCGAGATCGACCGTGCCGGCGGAGAAATGCGAGGTGATCTTGCCGCTGGCCGCATCGATGATCGCGATATGGTTGTTTTCCTGCAGGGTAACGGCGATCTGGTTGTTGGCGTTGATCGACACGAATTCCGGCTCGGCATCCTCCGGGGCGATGTCGGCGAGGCCGGTCAGAACGACGGTCCTCATGCTTGTGCAATCGGGCGCGCCGTTCTTCAGCGAGAAAATCTTGAGATCGCCGGAGGGAAGCTGCGGCAGCTCGCCATCATTGAGCTTTTCGTCGCGCTCGTTTTCGATGGCAACGGCGGCAATGGTCCTGTCGGGGGAGACGGCGACCGAGTCCGGCTGACCGCCGAGATCGCAGCTCGTCAGCACCGTGCGCGATGCAAGGTCGATCACGTCAAGCCGGCCGGAGGGATTCTTGTGATCCTTGGAGGTATTGACCGCAGCCAGCACCATGGCGCCGGCAACCGCAACGGAGGTCGGCTCACCTTCGACCTTCAGCAGGCCGGCGGCCTTGGGCCTGGCGGCATCGCTGATATCGATGAAGCCGATGGCGCCGTAGGGGCTGTCGGAATAGACCAGCGTCTTGCCGTCTTCCGAGGCCGTGATGATTTCCGACGATGTCGGCTTTGACTTGTCTGCATCCTTGGGCAGATTGTCAGCAACCGGGAAGCTGGCGATCCGATTGAAAACCGGTTCGGCGGCGGCTGGCAGGGCGACGGAAGCGACCAGGGCGGTCCACAGTCCGATGCAAAGGGTTTTGCGCGGCATTGTTGAATCTCCTCTTGTTTACAAGGGATCAGTTGCCCGCGGGCGTTGCAGCGGCATGACAATTTCATGACAGTTTGGTGAAACCGGTAATTGCATTCGGTTGCGACGAAAACCGATTCTTGCCCAATCGAGAATTTACCGCTATATAACGCCTCGAATTCCCGGAAATTGTGGTTGAACCCACGTCCCGCCTCACCGGAGCGGACGAACGAGAGGACTATATTCAATGGCCACCCAGCTTCTCATGCCAAAGGCAACGGCCGTCTGGCTTGTCGACAACACCGCTCTGTCTTTTGACCAGATTGCCGCCTTCTGCAAACTGCACCCGCTTGAGGTGAAAGCGATTGCCGACGGTGAATCGGCCCAGGGCATCAAGGGACTGGATCCGCTGATGACCGGCCAGCTGTCGCGTGAGGAAATCGCCAGGGGCGAAGCCGACATCAATCACAAGTTGAAGATTCTCGAGCCGAAGGTGCGCGTGCCGGAAGCCAAGCGCAAGGGACCGCGCTACACGCCGCTGTCCAAGCGCCAGGATCGCCCCAACGCCATCCTGTGGCTGGTGCGCAACCATCCGGAACTGAAGGATGCGCAGGTTTCGCGCCTCATCGGCACGACAAAGTCGACCATCGAGCAGATCCGCAACCGCACCCACTGGAATTCCAACAATCTCCAGCCGATGGACCCGGTCACCCTCGGCCTGTGCTCGCAGATCGACCTTGACCTCGAGGTCGAGCGTTCTTCCCGCAACCGCCCGGTCCAGCCCGGCGAAGGCGGCGATACATTGCTGCCGGCGTCGGCCACGGAAAACCTGGATATCCAGCCAGCTGTCCGCGAAGAGGACGAAGAGCTCGATGCGGACAAGGTTTTCGCCAAACTTTCCTCGCTCAAGGGCCGCAACACGGACGAAGACGAGGAAGAATAAGCCATTTGATTGCCTTGACGGGTAGTCCCTGAATCGAGAAAGCTCCTCCTCCGGTGGAGCTTTTTTCTTTTACGGGAGATACAGCCTTGCTGCCGACATTCGAGACGGAACGGCTTTTCCTGCGCCCGCGCACCATGGCTGATCTGGAAGACTGCATGGCCATGGATCGCGATCCGGAGGTGACCCGGTTCATACCGGGGCCCTGGACGAATCCCGATGCGCATCGCCGTTTCATCACCGCGCGCATGGAGGCGGATTTCGGCCCGGATCTCGGTTATTGGTCGATCTTTGCGCGCGACCAGCCGCAACGGTTTCTTGGCTGGGTCCTATTGATCCCGGACGATGCGGTGGGGCCGGACATTGAAATCGGCTGGCGGCTCAATCGCCACGCCTGGGGCAAGGGCTATGCGACGGAGGCTGCCCGGCCGCTCGTCGTGCACGCCTTCGGGCAGGCTGGCATCAAGCGCATCGTTGCCGCAATCCATCCGGACAATGCGGCGTCCATTCGTGTGGCGCAAAAGATCGGCCTCACAGCCACGCACGACGGCGCCCCATACAGATACTTTGCCTTGAACCGGGAGGATTTTGCCGCCCCGCTCATGACGGGCCAGGCAGCTCGTTAAGACGCCTTCTTGGCATCGGGTGCTTCGCTGAGTTCCATCCGCCGATAGAAATCGGCCAGCGTCTTGCCGCGCTCCTGCCGGAAGATGCGCTGGGCCTTCTCGGCCCTGGTGATCCGGTCGATGCGGAACGTGCGGAAATCATTGCGCAATTCGCACCAGCTGATGACGGTCCAGACCTTGCCCCAGAACCACAGTCCGAGCGGCCTGATGTCCCGCATGCTTTCCTTGCCGTCCATGTCCTTGTAGGCCACCGACAGCACCTGGCACTGGTCCGCCGCATTCTCGGCAAGATCGATCATCGCCCGGTCATGGCTGCTGATATTGGTTCCGGACGAATGAATATGCGTGTTGGCAATGCGCGGGCGATCATCCTTGGGCAGAACAGCCCCGATCTTGATGATGGCTTCTTCCGCTGCACGCGCCATGGAGGCACCGCCCCAGGCCGTTATCAGCCGGGCGCCGGCAACCAGCGCGACCACCTCGTCGCGCGTGAACATCAGCGGCGGCAGGTCAAAGCCTTCCCGCAGGATATAGCCCACCCCCGCCTCGCCGTCGATCGGCACGCCGGTCGACTGGAGGTCGGCAATATCGCGATAGATGGTGCGCTCGGACACTTCGAGCTTTTCCGCCAGCTGGCGCGCGGTAACCAGCCGCCCGCCCCGGAGTTTCTGTACGATCTGAAAGAGACGATCTGCACGCCGCATGCTGCTTAATCCTTCAAGCCTGCCTGGTACTCGCGCGCAATAAAGCTGCGCATCCCGGCAATCTGTTCCGCCTGCTCCGGCAGGAACGCTTCGAGAAATTCCGTGGCAAAAGTCCCCGGCGCCGATCCGGCCGCGCTGACAATCTGCACGTCGCGCACCGCATGGGGCACGTCCTGATACAGCGAGGAACCGGCATAGTCGCCGATCTGAGACTGTATCCAGCCTGCACCGTTGCTGGTGTGTCTGCGCCCTTCAAAGACACCCGCGCGGGCAAGAGCCAGCGTCCCGCCGCAGATGCCGCCGACAATGCCGCCGCGTGACAAAACCGAATGCAGCAGGGGTGCAATGTCAGGAGCATCTTCCGACGGCCAGGTGTTGGCGCCGATCACCGCAACCGCATCCAGATCCGCGTTCTCCTGCGGATCAAGTCCGCGGTCCGGCACGAGATGCAATCCGCCAATGGACCTGAGGGGACCCGCCGTCGGGGCCAGAGCAACCGCCCGCACACCAAACCATTCGACGGCTGATCCGGAAAGCAGACCGAACTCCCAATCGGCAAACTCATCGATGAATACGAGGCCGATCGTCTTTTTCTGGTCCATCACGATGCTCCTTTTCGGCGTCACTGATCAGTATTCTAGCTTGAAATGTCCGTTTTGGCTCGTTTTTCCGGTTGCCGCATGGGCCGGACGCCGCGAACGGCCGGATTGGCGAACGGCGCCGGCATTGTCATTGCCGGCGGCGTCCTTCATTGAATTGCGCCGTGCCAGACGCTCCGCATAGGCATCGGGCCAGCCGATGTCCTTCAACAGATAGTCCGGGAGTGCGCTGACGGAGCGTTCAGTCCGCATTTCGTCACGCAGATGTGCATACCGCGACCACAGGCGGCTGACTGTTCCGACGATTCCAAAATCAACCATATTCATGACCCTGTCTCCTTTGCTTACGAAGACACTATCGCACACCCCTCCTGACAACCTTCTGTCAGGAGCCTGTCAGCAGGGGCGAGAAAGATGCGGGCGTGGATTTGACCGGGACAGGATCGTTTGGGGACGTTCAACCGGCGGGAATGCCGATACCCCTGGCGTTGAGCACGGCCTTGATCTCGTCGAGGATGGCGGGGTCGTCGATGGTGGCCGGCATGTTCCACGGCTCCTGATCGGCAATCTTCTGCATCGTCCCGCGCAGGATCTTACCGGAGCGGGTTTTCGGCAGCCGCTTGGCCGTCACCGCGATCTTGAAGGCGGCAACCGGGCCGATCCGCTCGCGGATCAGGGCGACGCATTCCTGCTCGATATCCGCCGCCGCCCGGGTGACGCCCGATTTGAGCACGATGAACCCGCAAGGAACCTGACCCTTCAGATGATCGGCAATGCCGATGACGGCGCATTCCGCCACATCCGGATGGCTTGACAGCACCTCCTCCATCGACCCCGTCGACAGGCGGTGTCCAGCGACATTGATGATGTCGTCGGTCCGGCTCATGATGTAGATATAGCCGTCTTCATCGATGATCCCCGCATCGGCGGTTTTGTAATAGCCGGGGAATTCCGCCATATAGGCCTCGCGGAACCGCTGGTCGGCGTTCCACAGCGTCGGCAGGCAGGCAGGCGGCAGGGGCAGCTTGACCACGATATTGCCCAGCTCGCCGCGCTTGACCGGGTGCCCGGCGTCATCCAGCACCTGCACGTCATAGCCGGGCATGGGCACGGTCGGCGACCCGTATTTGACCGGCAGCATGCCGAGGCCTGCCGGATTGGCGGCCATGGGCCAGCCGCTCTCCGTCTGCCACCAATGATCGATGACGGGGACGCCAAGCTTTTCCTCAGCCCATTTGATCGTATCCGTATCCGCGCGCTCACCCGCCAGAAACAGATATCGCAGCGAGGACAGATCATATTTGCCGATGAACTCGCCCTTCGGATCTTCCTTCTTGATGGCGCGGAACGCTGTCGGCGCGGTGAACAGCACCTTGACCTTGTGGTCGGCAATCACCCGCCAGAATGTGCCGGCATCGGGTGTTCCCACCGGCTTGCCTTCGAACAGGACGCTTGTCGCGCCGATGAACAGCGGCGCATAGGCGATATAGGAGTGGCCGACCGCCCAGCCGATATCGGAGGCAGCCCAGAACACCTCGCCCGCAGCCGTGTCGTAGACCGCGCCCATCGACCATGCCAGCGCAACGAGATGGCCGCCATTGTCGCGCACCACGCCCTTGGGCTGGCCCGTGGTGCCCGAGGTATAGAGGATGTAAAGCGGGTCCGTTGCCTTGACGCGCGCGCAGGGGACTTTCCGCCCGCTGGCGGCAGCGGCAGCGACAGCTGCGGCGTAGTCGATATCGCGCCCGGCCACCAGTTCGTGCGGCTGTTGCGGACGCACGAGAATGAGGCAGGAGGCAACCTTGTGCGCCGCCTGCTCGATGGCCTTGTCCAGCATCGGCTTGTAGGCCACCACCCGGCCCGGTTCGAGGCCGCAGGAGGTGGCAATGATCATCACCGGCTTGGCATCGTCGATGCGGGTGGCCAGCTCGTGGGCGGCAAACCCGCCGAAAACAACGGAATGCACCGCGCCGATGCGCGCGCAGGCCAGCATCGCCACCACGGCTTCCGGCACCATCGCCATGTAGATGATGACGCGGTCGCCCCTGGCGACGCCCCTGTCGGTCAGCACCGCCGCCAGCGCGTTCACCTCGTCGAGCAAGGCGGCATAGGTGATCTTGCGTCCCGTGCCGGTCACCGCGCTGTCATAGATCAGGGCGACCTGATCACCCCGGCCGCGCTCCACGTGACGGTCGACGGCGTTATAGCAGGTGTTGCACTCCGCTCCCGGATACCAGCGGCCATAGGGTTGATGCGTGGCATCGAAGACCTGTTCCCACGGCCGCGACCAGTCGATGGCCTCGGCGGCCTTGGCCCAAAATCCCTCCGGATCGGACTGCCAATCCCGGTAGACCTGTGCATAGCGTGATGTCATGAATATCCTCCCAGATGGCGTACCTTCCCCAATGTGCGCCCCGGAGTCAAAGGCCGATTTGACAATTGGCGCGGGATCACACACTTGTCGAATCCCCACTCACCCGTTCCCCTCAAGCGGCAGGCTTTGTAACGACGATGCTCAAGATTCTGCCGCTGCTGCTGATCCTCCTGATGGCGCTGCACCTGATCAAGCCATTGGGCTGGCCCGGCATGAAGAAGCGCGGGGATTTCTGGAAAATCGCCGCCGGAGCGATATTTGCGATGCTGGTGGTCGTGGTGCTGAGCCACAGCGGGTTATGAGTTTTGTTCCCTTGCATGACAACACCACGCCCATTCAAACTGGGTTTGCCTCTTCACTCTGCAAAACTGTCATGCCGTGGTTCGACAGGCTCACCATGAGGGAGGTTGTATGGGCTGCAAGGCCAATCGGAAACGTTGCAGGATGGAACTCCCTGCAATCCTCGCACTCCCTCATGGTGAGCCTGTCGAACCACGCACGATGGGAATGCCAGCTTCCAGTATGTTTGCCAATGGCAAGCCTCGAGTCCGTCAGGTCACTCATCCAAGAGAAGAGACAGCAACGCTGCGGGCTCGACGTCAAGCGCATCGGCAATGCGTTCAATAACCTTTATGGTCGGATTCCTGTGTCCGGACTCGATCCCGCTCACATAGGTGGGATGCAGATGTGCCCGATCAGCAAACTCTTCTTGTGAGAGTCCGCGTTTTTTACGCCAGTATCGTACGTTTTGGCCAAATTTCTTCTCAAGATTCATTGCATCAACGGGCAATGAACGATATGAGAATACCATAGACTATGAGTAAAGTTTTTAGCCCGAATTATTTGAAGCGCAGGAGTGCGCAATGCAAGATTACAACTTCTGGCAAGATTTTTTTGACACGTACCAATCGCTGTCCGATTGGTTGAAAGTGCTGTGGCTCGTCGTTCCGCCTGCTTTCGTATTAGGGCTGGTGGCGCTGACACTGTGGTTTCGTATCGAACGCAGCCCGTCGGACCACAGCCGAGAAGGCGAGCTGGTCTATTCGATCCATCGCGATACCGACAATCGCGTTCATATCGTCAGCCACATGCCGCAGACCGGCCGGATCGCGCCGCTGCTCCTGCTCGATTCTGCCGCTGCGGATGAAATTAGCCCGCCGCCTTCTCGCCATTCGGAAGATTAAGCACATAGGGCACGAGATGTTTCGCCCAGGCGTCGTAGCCGTGGGCGGAGGCATGGAAACCGTCGCTGGAAAAGCCTTCCGGCCCTTCCACCGGTAGGCGCGGCGCCGCTATTGCCGAACGTTCGCGGCAGAGCCGCTCGCCCATGGCGTTGATGGCACTGGCCCGCCCCTCCAGAATGCGCCCGAGCAGCGGCGGCATCGCCGGCACGTCGCGGAAATCGATGACCGGCGACCAGACGACCGAGGTCTCCGGCCACTTTGCCTTCAGTGCATAGAGCAGCCCGCCGAATTCCCTTTTGAAACGGGCGACAGAGTGGAAATTCTTGGTGTCGTTGGTGCCGGTCGTCAGAACGATATGGGTCCACATGCCCCGCTCGATATTGGGCACCACATGATCGCGCAGCTGGCCTGACGTGGCGGAATTGAACCCGGCGGCGCGCCAGATGATCTTGCGTCCCGTCCGTCCCTGCAGGTGCACGGCAAGCCGCACACAGAGACTTTGCCAGACATCGCTCACCCCGACACCGGCCGCGGAGGAATCGCCCAGCACCAGCAGGCGGATGGCCGGCTCCTTGCCTGCGATCTCGCCCACGGGAAAGGCTGGCGGCGGCAGCATGCGTTCGGTCTTCAGCCGCACGGCAATGCCCTGCCACGCATAGACCGGAAACAGCAGCCAGCTGACAAGCGGATGGAAAGCCGATGGTTTGGTCAAACGGTCCTCACAGCACACAAAAAACCCGGACCTGATTCCGGCCCGGGCTCTATGAGAGCTGTTTTTGTATAAAAAACGCTTAAGCGGCCTTTTCCAGGTCCTTTTTCCAGCCGCCGGTTGCGGCAAGGCTGTTCATTTTGGCACGGTGCGTGAAGGCACGCTGACCGGCTGCAACATTTTCCGACTTGCCGTTCCAGGCGCTCAACGCAGCAGCCTGCAGGGCGCGGCCATAGGAGAATGTCAGCTTCCACGGCAGGCCATGGGCGGCATTCATCGCCGAGAGATGCGCCGTTGCTTCTTCGTCCGACTGGCCGCCGGAGAGGAAGGCAATGCCGGGCACGGCGGATGGAACCGTCGACTTCAAGACACGCAGGGTCTGCTCGGCAACCTGTTCAACCGACGCCTTGCGGGCATTCTTGCCGTCGATGACCATGTTCGGCTTGAGGATCATGCCTTCCAGCACGACGCGGGCATCGTAGAGTTCGGTGAAAACGGTCTTCAACACCCATTCGGTCACATCGTAGCAGCGCTCGATCGTGTGGGTGCCCGGCTTGCCGTCCATCAGCACTTCCGGTTCGACGATCGGCACGATGCCGGCTTCCTGGCAAAGGGCGGCATAACGGGCCAGAGCCTGTGCATTCTGCTTGACCGCACCCCAGCTTGGCAGGGCATCGGAAATATTGATGACGCCGCGCCATTTGGCAAAGCGCGCACCCAGCTTGTAATATTCAGCCAGCCGCTCACGCAGCCCATCAAGGCCTTCCGTGATGGTCTCGTCGGCAAAACCAGCGAGGTTCTTGGCACCGGCATCGACCTTGATGCCCGGAATGCTGCCGGCGGCTTTCAGGATCTGCACGAAAGGCGTGCCGTCCTTGGCGTTCTGACGCAGGGTTTCATCGTAAAGAATGACGCCGGAGATGTAGTTCTTCATGGCATCGTCCGAGCGGAACAGCATTTCGCGATAGTCGCGGCGGCTATCGGCTGTCGATTCCAGCCCAATCGTATCGAACCGCTTCTTGATCGTTGCGGTACTTTCATCCGCAGCAAGCAGGCCCTTGCCGCTGGCAACCATTGCAATCGCGATATCTTCCAGGCGTTCGCTCATAGATCATGCACTCCGTTTCTAGTGGTCTGGCCCATACCAGAAGCTCATATCAAACGGAATGGCAGTTCAAGCCTTTGAAACGATTGAAATTTTTTCAACCGATTTAACAGGATAACATTTTCTGTTCTTCGTTAATCCGGGGCCCCGCAAGGACCCCGGATCACGCCTTGAACAGGCCATCAGCGCTTGAGGACATCGACGCCCGGAAGCGGCTTGCCTTCCATCCATTCGAGGAAGGCGCCGCCTGCGGTCGACACATAGGTCAGATCATCGGCAATGCCCGCATGGTTGAGCGCCGCGACCGTGTCGCCGCCGCCGGCAACCGAAACCAGATGGCCCGACCTGGTGCGCTCGGCCACATGCCGCGCCGCTGCAACGGTTGCCTTGTCGAACGGTGTCAGCTCGAACGCGCCCAGCGGACCGTTCCACACCAGCGTTGCCGCATCGTCGATGGCACCCTTGATGCGCTCGATCGACTGCGGCCCGACATCGAGGATCATGCCATCCTCGGGAATGGCATCCAGACCATAGGCATGGAACGGTGCATTGGCTTCGAAATGCCAGGCAACGATGGCGTCGACCGGCAGGATGATGGTGCAGTTGGCCGCCTGCGCCTTGGCCATGATCTCGCGGGCCGTGTCGGCGAGGTCATGCTCGCACAGCGATTTGCCGACCTTGACGCCCTGCGCCGCCAGGAATGTATTGGCCATGCCGCCGCCGATCACCAGCGCATCGACCTTCTCGACGAGATTGCCGAGGAGATCGAGCTTGGACGACACCTTGGCACCGCCGACAACCGCAACCACCGGACGCTTCGGATTGCCGAGGCCGCTTTCCAGCGCTTCGAGCTCCGCCTGCATGGTACGGCCCGCATAGGCCGGCAGCACATGCGCCAGACCCTCTGTCGAGGCGTGGGCGCGGTGCGCGGCAGAAAACGCGTCATTGACGTAGATATCGCCATTGGCGGCCAGTGCCTTGACATAGGCCGGATCGTTCTTTTCCTCGCCCTTGTGGAAACGGGTGTTTTCCAGAAGCAGGATATCGCCGTTCCCGAGCTTGGCGACGGCTTCGGCCGCCTTACCGCCGATGCTGTCCTCGGCGAAATGCACGTTCTGGCCGATCACCTTGGCAACCGCATGCGCGATGGGCTTCAGGCTGAATTCCGGCGTGGGCCCATCCTTCGGACGGCCGAAATGCGCGAGCAGGATGACCTTGGCGCCCTTTTTCGACAATTCAAGGATGGTGGGAGCGACACGCTCGATCCGGGTGGCATCGGTCACGTGGCCATTGGCAACCGGTACGTTGAGGTCGACGCGCAGAAGAACGCGTTTTCCCGCAACATCGGCATCATCGAGTGTCTTGAAAGCTGGCATGGTGATTACCCCTCATCTGAATTTGCCAGCACCCCCCTCTGGGCTACCGCCCATCTCCCCCACGAGGGGGGAGATCACATTGGCATTGGTGTTATCGCTCATCGTCACATTCGATGATGTGCATCAACAAATCTGAAAGCTGATCTCCCCCCTTGTGGGGGAGATGTCCGGCAGGACAGAGGGGGGTGTAAACGCCTGCCGTTCAACTCACATCGGAGCAAGCGTCTCAGATGACCTTGCTGAACGCGACGGCCGTGTCGGCCATGCGGTTCGAGAAGCCCCACTCATTGTCGTACCACGACAGGACGCGCACGAATGTTCCTTCCATGACCTTGGTCTGGTCGAGATGGAACACGGATGAATGCGGGTCGTGGTTGAAGTCGATCGAGACATTCGGAGCGTCGGTATAGCCAAGGATACCCTTCAGCTTGCCGTTGGCGGCAGACTTGATGGCATCGTTGATTTCGGCGACCGTCGTCGCGCGCTTGGCAACGAACTTGAAGTCCACAACCGAGACATTGGGCGTCGGGACGCGGATCGAGCTGCCGTCGAGCTTGCCGTTGAGTTCCGGCAGGACGAGACCGACAGCCTTGGCGGCACCGGTCGATGTCGGGATCATCGACAGCGCAGCCGCACGGCCGCGATAGAGATCCTTGTGCATGGTGTCGAGCGTCGGCTGGTCGCCGGTATAGCTGTGGATCGTGGTCATGAAACCATGATCGATGCCGACAGCTTCGTTGAGCACAAATGCAACCGGGGCAAGGCAGTTGGTGGTGCAGGATGCATTCGAAATGACCAGGTGTTCCTTGGTCAGCTTGTGATGGTTCACACCGAACACAACCGTCAGGTCGGCACCGTCAGCAGGCGCCGACACGATGACGCGCTTGGCGCCGGCTTCAAGATGGGCTGCCGCCTTATCACGCGCCGTGAAAATGCCGGTGCATTCCAGCGCAATATCAACGTTGAGCTCTTTCCACGGCAATTCTGCCGGGTTGCGCACGGCAGTGACCTTGATCGGGCCCTGGCCGACGTCGATGGTATCGCCGGAAACCGTTACAGTGCCGGGGAAACGGCCGTGCACGGAGTCGTAACGCATCAGGTGGGCATTGGTCTCGACCGGACCCAGATCGTTGATGCCGACAACCTTGATGTCGGTGCGGCCGGATTCGATAATGGCGCGAAGAACATTGCGGCCAATGCGGCCAAACCCGTTGATTGCAACGCGAACTGTCATTTTTTAGTTTCTCCTTGGGGGTAGTGAGGAGCCCTTGATGAATGGTGTGAAGCGGTAGATCCGCCGATTATTTCAACTTGCCTTCCGCCGCCGCGACGATGGCTTCCGCGGTGATGCCGAAATGCTTGTAAAGCTCTTCGATCGGGCCGCTGGCACCAAAACCGGTCATGCCGACAAAGATACCATCGAGGCCGATGAAACGGTCCCAGCCGAGGCGGATCGCAGCTTCCACCGCAACCTTGACCGGAGCATCGCCGATCAGCGCGCGCTTGTAGTCTTCGCTCTGCTGTTCGAAGAGTTCAAAGCAGGGCACGGAAACGACGCGGGCCGGATGACCATCCTTTTCCAGCTGCGCACGGGCCGCCAGAGCAATTTCGACTTCCGAACCGGTCGCGAAAATCGTCACCGCAGCCTTGCCGCTGGCCGGAGCCAGTTCATAGGCACCGTAGGCGCACTTGTTTTCGTCGACGTGGTCGGTACGGACCGTCGGCAGGTTCTGGCGTGTCAGCGCCAATGTCGACGGCGTCTTGCGGGATTTCAGCGCCAGTTCCCAGCATTCCACCGTCTCCACGGCATCCGCCGGACGGAACACGTAATTGTTCGGAATGGCGCGCAGGGCTGCCAGATGTTCGACCGGCTGGTGCGTCGGGCCATCTTCACCAAGACCGATGGAATCGTGCGTCATCACATAGATGACGCGGATGCCCATGAGGCTGGAAAGGCGCATGGCGCCGCGAGCATAGTCCGAGAAGGTCAGGAATGTGCCGGAATAGGGAATGAGGCCGCCATGCAGCGCCATGCCGTTCATCGCAGCGGCCATGCCATGCTCGCGGATGCCGTAATGCACATAACGCTGGCCGTAATCATCGGGGCTGATGTTCTGGGTCTGGCTGGTCTTGGTGTTGTTGGAACCGGTCAGATCGGCGGAACCGCCGATGGTTTCGGGAACGACACCGTTGATGACCTCAAGCGCCATTTCCGATGACTTGCGGGTCGCGACCTTCGGCTTGTCTTCCGAAAGCTTCTTCTTGTAGGCCGTGATCGTGGCTTCGAAATTGCCGGGCAGATCGCCGCGGATACGGCGCTCGAACTCCGAGCGGGTTTCCGCATCGGTCGCCGCAAGGCGCTGTTCCCATGCCGCACGCTCCTTGGCGGAGCGCTGACCGGAGGCGCGCCAGGTATCGAGAATGTCGGCAGGAACGACAAATGGCTCGGATGTCCAGCCGAGTGCCTTGCGTGCACCGGCGAGTTCTTCCGCACCGAGCGGCGAACCATGCACCTTGTTGGTGCCGGCCTTGGTCGGCGCACCGAAACCAATGGTCGTCTTGCAGGCGATCAGGGTCGGCTTGTCGGACTTGTGGGCCTTTTCGATCGCCGCAGCAATCGCATCCTGGTCATGACCGTCGACATTGATCGAGTTCCAGCCGGAAGCCTCGAAACGGGCGCACTGATCCGTATTGTCGGCCAGCGACACCGGGCCGTCGATGGAAATATTGTTGTGGTCCCAGAAAACGATGAGCTTGTTCAGCTTGAGATGACCGGCAAGCGCGAGGGCTTCCTGGCTGATGCCTTCCATGAGGCAGCCGTCACCGGCGATCACATAGGTATGGTGATCGACGAGCTTGTCGCCGTAATGGGCATTCATGATGCGTTCGGACAGTGCCATGCCCACGGCATTGGCCAGGCCCTGGCCGAGCGGGCCCGTGGTGGTTTCGATGCCGGCGGCGTGGCCATATTCGGGATGACCGGCCGTGCGCGAGCCGAGCTGGCGGAAATTCTTGATCTGGTCGATGGTGATGTCTTGGTAACCCGAGAGGTAAAGCACTGAATAGAGCAGCATCGAGCCATGTCCGGCGGAAAGGACAAAGCGATCGCGGTCGGGCCAATGCGGCGCCTTCGGATCGTGCTTGAGAAAACGGGTGTAAAGAACGGTCGCAATATCAGCTGCGCCCATGGGAAGACCGGGATGGCCGGAATTGGCCTTCTCCACTGCATCGGCCGACAGAAAGCGGATTGCATTGGCCATTTGGTTGGATTTATCAGAATTGGTCATGTGTACCGTCTTTCGAAGAGGATAGGAAATGCCGTTTCTGGACGCCGGTTCAGACAAGATCCAAAAGGCACGCGACACATAGCAGGTGTCATCAGGGAGTCAATAAAACCTAAGTCAAATTGAGGCGTTCGAAAAGCAGGCTCTTTCGTCGCAGACGCTTATTATCGGTGCATGACTGGACTGTGACAACGCGGATTGATTGACGCGACGTTGATGTGCCCTCTAGACTTCGGCGCATAAGCTGTTCTTCTTTTTGCGATTCGCGTAAAAGAGCGACACACAGGGGAAACGCGAAAATGGCACCGGAAGCCACCCTCAAGCAGGTTCTGGAACGATTGGCAAAAGCCTTGGCTCATCTCGAGGACGCGGTTGACATGCGCCTTGAGCAGGAGGGTGACTTTGCCGAAGCCGAGGAAGAAGTCCAGCGCATGAACATGGACCGGCGCAGGCTGGCCCAGGAGCTGGACGCATCGGAAGGACGTGCGGAACGTCTGGAAGCCGCCAACAAGGAAGTCTCCCGCCGTCTCGTAACGGCGATGGAATCCATTCGCACCGTACTGGACCGGTAATACCGCTATCAGCTGAAAGAGACGCCCATGGCCACTGTAACAGTTACGATTGACGGCAAAGCCTACCGGATGGCCTGTGACGAAGGCCAGGAACAGCATCTGACCGGTCTGGCCGAGCGGTTCGACCGTTACGTGACGCACCTCAAATCGTCGTTCGGTGAGATCGGCGACCTGCGCCTGACCGTGATGGCCGGCATCATGATCACGGACGAGCTGCATGAATTGCAGATGCGGGTGAAAGGGCTTGAAAACGAGGCGGACGCCCTGCGCAAGAGCCGCGATGAAGCCTTGCAGAGGGCGGACAAGAACGACACGGCCATTACCGGCGTTCTTTCCGAAGTCACCACGCGGATCGAAAACCTCGCTGCCAAGATTGCGCCCAAGGCGACCTGATCCTGCCGCGTTGGCTGAACAGGTGAGGCTCTAGCCCTCGATTTCCTCGCGCAGCATTTCCAGCTCGAGCCATTCTTCCTCAAAGCGCTCGAGATCATGCCGCTTCTTGCCTATTTCCTCGACGGTCTTGTTGAAGACCTGCGGGTTTTTGGCAAAAAGGTTCGGATCGGCAAGCTTTGCCTCGAGCTTGTGGATGTCGGCGTGCAGCGCCTCCATCTTGCCCGGCAGGTTTTCCAGCGCGAATTTCTGCTTGTACGACAGTTTGCGCTTTTCCTCGCGCTGCACTGCGGTTTTCTCTCCGGCGGCTTCGGTTGCGGCCTGTGACCTGGCCGTCTTCAGCTCCTTGCGCGTCGCCAGCGCTTCCTTGCGCTGCGCCAGCATGTCCGTATAGCCGCCGGCATATTCGAGCCAGCGCCCGTCGCCTTCCGGCGCAATCACCGATGTTACGGTACGGTCGAGGAAATCGCGGTCATGGCTGACCAGGAGCACGGTTCCGGCAAAACCGGACACCAGCTCCTGCAGGAGGTCGAGCGTTTCCATGTCGAGATCGTTGGTCGGCTCGTCGAGCACCAGCAGATTGGCCGGACGGGCCAGGACGCGCGCCAGCATGAGCCGCGCCCGCTCGCCGCCCGACAGTTCGCGGATCGGCGTGCGCAACTGCTCCGGCTGGAACAGGAAGTCCTTCATGTAGGACGCCACATGGCGCTGTTCGCCGTTGACGATGACATTCTCGCCGCGCCCGTCGGTCAGGTAATCGGACAGGGTCTGGTCAAGGTTGAGACTGTCGCGCTTCTGGTCCAGAACGGCGATTTCGAGATTGGTGCCAAGGCGCACAAAACCGCTGTCCGGGGCAAGCAGGCCCGTCAGCATGGAGAGAAGCGTGGTCTTGCCGACACCGTTCGGACCGACAAAGCCGACGCAGTTGCCGCGCTGGATGCGCGTGGAGAAATCCTTGACCAGCACGCGCTCGCCATAGGCCTTGACCAGATGCTCGGCCTCGATCACCAGCTTGCCGGATTCCCTGGCATCGCTGGCCTTCAGGACGGCGGTTCCCTGCGCACGGCGATGATTGCGGAATTCCCCGCGCATGGACTGGAGTTCGCCGAGACGCCGCATGTTGCGCTTGCGCCGTGCCGTAACGCCGTAACGTAACCAGTGCTCCTCGCGCACGATCTGGCGGCCGAGCTTGTGCAGATCGCGCTCTTCCTCCTCCAGCACCTTGTCACGCCATTCCTCGAAGGCGCCAAAACCCTGGTCGAGCCGTTTCGTAACGCCGCGGTCAAGCCAGACCGTCGAGCGGCTGATGTTTTCCAGAAACCGCCGGTCATGGGAGATGACCACGATGCTGGAGCGGATCTGACGCAATTCGCCTTCCAGCCATTCAATGGTTGTCAGATCGAGATGGTTGGTCGGCTCGTCGAGAAGCAGGATATCGGGCTGGGGGGCGAGAACCTTGGCCAGCGCCGCACGCCGCGCCTCGCCGCCCGACAGATTGTCCGGCTTTTCCTCGCCGGTCAGGCCGAGATGTTCAAGAATGTAGCTGACGCGGTAGAGATCGTCCGCCGGTCCCAGACCTGCCTCGACATAGTCGCGGACATTGGCAAAACCTTCCATGTCGGGCGCCTGGGCGAGATAGCGGACGGTGACGCCGGGATGGCGGAACACTTCGCCGTCGGTCGGCGTGATGAAGCCCGCCGCGATCTTGAGCAGCGTCGACTTGCCGGACCCGTTGCGGCCGACAAGGGCGATGCGATCGCCCTCGCTGACGGAAATCGCCGCATCGCTGAGGAGCGGCGTGCCGCCAAACGTCAATGCAATCCGGTCAAGACGAAGAAGGGGTGGAGCCATGGGTTTTTCAGTTCTGGAAAAGGAGCGCAATTGCCGGACATCTGTGCCGACGGGCGCTTGTCGGCGAGATTGGCGCCGCTGTCAAATATCTTTATGGCATAAAACAGAACAGGCCGGAAAACCGGCCTGTCTGGATCCGTTCAGCAACGCGCCGCTCAGTAGCCGCCGTTGTTGTAACCGTTGTTGTTGTTGTATCCGCCATAGGCAGCGCCGCGGCCGCCATTGCCTTCGCAGGGGGCGTTGTAGATGCTGCCATCGGGCCGCTGATAACGGCAAAGATTCTGATTGCCGTTGCCGCTACCGCTTGGCGTCGTTGCCGTACCGACAGCCGCACCGAGAAGCGCGCCGCCGGCCGCACCGATCACGGTGCTCTTGGTATTGTGTCCGAGTGCCTGTCCGGCGAGTGCGCCGACACCGCCGCCGATCAACGCGCCCGTCCCGGCCCGCTGGTTCTGTTCGCTCGTTTCACAACCGGCCAATGACATGGCCAGAAGCGCGGAAACCGCAATGGCGGTCAAACGAAAACTCATTAGTCAATCCTCTCAACATGAATATAGCGGCCATATCGTGCGGGCTTAATGCGGCAGAACAAAGATCAGCCCGTGCACCCCGGCAGCCTCAAACAAAAACAGGCCGGTTTCCCGGCCTGTTCCGCTTTCCCTAATGGGGAAGGATTAGTAACCGCGGCAAGGCGCGCGATAACGCTCGCCGTAACGGTTTTCATATGTGCAGTAACGGCGGCCATCATTGTTGGCCGTTGCGGCACCAACAGCAACACCACCAACACCACCGATGGCAGCACCAGCCAGTGCGCCACGGCCACCACCGATTGCACCACCAGCCAAAGCACCAAGTGCTGCACCGCCAACGCCATAACCCGCCGTACGCTGCTCACTTGTTGTGCAACCGGCTACCGAAAATGCCAGAAGTGCGGCAACTGCTACTGTCGACAAACTTTTCAACATGGAAGACCTCTCCCGTTTCAAAACTAAACTAACCAGCTTGCGTCCCCAATGCTGTGCCGCAAGAATTGCACTTTCCGCGTTGTTTTACAAGCGGTTCGCAATTTTACGGCGCAGCAATCAGGACTGCATTGCCTGAACGAAGCGATACGTGGAGATTTCCACACACGGCATTCGACACTGTAAGCGATGAACCGAAAGAAAGTTCCATATTTTCCAGCGGCCATCGCGCACCATGGATAAATAATCCGCGCAGGGACGTAAAGGCCACAATGCTGAATACCGTTCCATCGGCAAAATCGAACGCATATTCTCCTGCAACCAGGGGATGCGCTTCCTCGCTTCCGCTGGAGAGAATGATCTTCCGGCCTTCCGCCGCATGGCGGGTGGCCATGGTCAGGTGCAGCAGGGTGTGGTCGGTGCGTTCACCGCCAAAGGCGCCGCACAGGATCACTTCGGTGGCGCCCAGCCGGTAGGCCTCGTTGAGTGCCAGTTCGCCGTCGGTCATGTCCTTGGCGGCCGGAAAAACCGAACGCGGCACATGCGCATAGCGTTCGGCAAGTTCAGGCGATGTCGAATCGAAATCGCCCAGCCACAACTCGGGTTCAACGCCCAGCGCCTGCGCATGGGCAATGCCGCCATCGGCCGCAAGAACGCGCGCCCCGGCAATGAGATGCCGGAGACGGTCGGTGACGTGAACGGTTCCACCAAGAAGAAGGACGAATTTGCTCATGCACCGGCCATAGCATGGCACAAGCCGGTCGCACAGGGCATCCGTGATTCGAGGTTAAACGAAGCGCCCGAGTGCAATCGCGGCCATGCCGGCAATCGCCACGCCGATGGCCAGAAACAGGCTCGGATAAAGCTCCGGGATGAATTTCTGCCGGCGCGGACGCAGGAGGATCGCCTTGCGGCGGGCGTTTTGGGAAGCCGGGTTCTGCTGCACCCTGACATGGGAATGATAAAAACCGTGACCACGAAACATGATTGACCCTTTCCATCGGAAAACAGCCGCACGGGATGTTTTCGCTGGGGACAATAGGCGCGCCAGTATCAGCTTTCGATTTGGCAGAACCGGCAAAACATAAAGATTTCATAAGCATCGACCGCTTGCACGGTTCCGGCCGAACCTCTATCCTTGTCACGCTCTAACGGGGTGCCGGTCGCATGGACCGGCTGAGAGGCGCACGGGGAAACCCTGCCAACCCGCGGAACCTGATCCGGTTTGTACCGGCGGAGGGATTAGACGCGGCAGATTTGCCGGCGCACCAATCCTTTTGAACACTGCTGATAGGAGGCGCCGATGCGGCCATTCGAGACTATTGTAAAAACAGCGGCCATGGTGACCGCTCTGTTCGCCGTCATTCCCCTTGGCACCGCGCATGCCGAAGGCAAACTCACCGTCTACACCTATGAAAGCTTCACCGCCGAATGGGGCCCCGGCCCGAAGGTCAAACAAGCCTTCGAAAAGCAATGTGCCTGCACGGTCGAATTCGTGGCGGTTGCCGATGGTGTTGCCCTGCTCAACCGGGTCAAGCTGGAAGGCGGGTCAACCAAGGCGGATGTGGTGCTCGGCCTCGACACCAACCTGACCTATGAGGCCAGGCAAACCGGCCTGTTTGCCCCCCATGGCATCGACACCTCCGCCGTGAGCATCCCCGGCGGCTACACCGATGATACCTTCGTTCCCTATGACTACGGCTATTTCGCCGTCATCTACGATTCCGAGAAGCTGAAGACCCCGCCGGAAAGCCTGAAGGAACTGGTCGAAGGCGACCCGAAGCAGAAGATCGTCATCGAAGACCCCCGCACCTCGACGCCCGGTCTCGGCCTGCTGCTCTGGGTCAAGTCGGTCTATGGCGACAAGGCCGGGGAAGCCTGGGCAAAGCTGAAAGACCGGGTGCTGACCGTCACGCCCGGCTGGTCGGAGGCCTATGGTCTCTTCACCAAGGGCGAAGCGCCGCTGGTGCTGTCCTACACGACGTCGCCGGCCTATCACCTGATCGCCGAGCGCGTGGACCGCTACAAGGCCATTTCGTTCAGCGAAGGCCATTACCTGCAGGTCGAAGTCGCTGCCCAGACCGTCAACGGGGCGAAAAACCCGCTCTCGGCGCAGTTTCTTGCCTTCATGACCAGCCCGGCGTTTCAGGATGCGATCCCTGAAAACAACTGGATGTATCCCGCTGCGAAAACCACCGACGCGCTGAACCCGGCCTTCGAAACCCTTGTTCAACCCGTCAAGACCCTGGCCTTCCCCTCCGAGGAGGTCGCCAAGAACCGTAAAGCCTGGATCGATGAGTGGCTCGCGGCCATGAGCCTGTAGCATTGTGATTGCCATCCGCAGTTTCAGACCATGGGCGGGGGCATGCGCCCTCGCCTTTCTGGCGGCACTTGCGGGTGGCGCACTGCTTAGTCTCGCATCCGAAGCGCTGCGCGGCAGCACGGAAGGTTTTGCCGCATTCGACAGCTATCTGTGGCGGGTGGCGCGGTTCACGCTGGTGCAGGCGCTCCTGTCCATGCTGCTTGCGGTTGCCTTTGCCATTCCACTCGCGCGCGCCTTGCATGAACATCCCGCCTTTCCCGGCCGCGCGCTGATTCTGCGGCTGTTTGCCCTGCCCTTGGCCTTACCCGCGCTTGTTGCGGTGCTGGGCATCACCAGCATCTATGGCCGCAACGGCCTGCTGGCCTTTGCTTTCAGCAGCCTCGGCATGGACACCATACCCAATATTTACGGGCTTCCCGGCATCCTTCTCGCCCACGTCTTTTTCAACCTGCCGCTGGCGACCCGGCTCGTGCTTGCAAGCCTTGATTCCATTCCTTCGGATTACTGGAAACTCGCCGCGCAGCTCGGCATGGGCGGCTGGGCACGCTTCAGCCTGATCGAATGGCCGGTCATCCGCCGCAATCTGTCCGGTATTGCCGGGCTGATCTTCATGCTCTGCATCACCTCGTTCACGATCGTGCTGACCCTGGGCGGCGGACCGCGTGCCACCACGCTGGAAGTGGCGATCTACCAGTCCCTGCATTTCGATTTCGATATTGCCCGCGCCGTCTCGCTCACACTGCTGCAACTGGGCCTGACCATTGCCGTGCTGCTGCTGCTCGGCCTGACGGGCAAACCGGCAGACGAAGGCTTCAGTCTCCAGACGACCACACGGCGCTTCGAGCGGCCGGGCCGTGCAGCGCAATGTGTCAATACGGCGATCATTCTCCTCGGACTGCTCTTTGTCGGCCTGCCCATGGGCGGAACCGTTGTCTCCGGGCTTGGCGCCGACCTGGCGCGCCTGATGAGCGAATCCATCGTCTGGCGCGCCATTGCCACAAGCATCGTGCTTGGCGCGGCCGCGGCCCTGCTCTCCCTCGCGCTGTCACTGTCGCTTGTCATCGCCCGGGAGTATCAGCAGAGCCGGCGGCGAACGGTTTCGCCGGGTCTGTTCGAACGGTCACTGGATCTGGGGGCGAGCCTGATCATGGTGGTGCCGCCCATTGTCATCGGCGCCGGCTGGTTCATCCTCTCGCGCCATGCCATCAACCCGTTCAGCCTTGCGCCCGTCATGGTCATCGGCGTCAATGCCGCCATGGCCGTGCCCTTCGCCTTCCGCATCCTGCGCCCGGCCTGGGATACGGCCGCAAGCCGCCACAACCGGCTTTGCCTCCAGCTCGGCATCACCGGCTGGGACCGGCTGCGCCTGATCGACTGGCCGGCTTTGCGCCTGCCCATGGGTGTTGCCTTCGCCTTTGCCATGGCCCTGTCGCTGGGCGATCTTGGAACCATCGCGCTGTTCGGCAATGATTCCATCCAGACCCTGCCTTTCCTGCTCTTGCAGCGCATGGGAAGTTATCGCACACAGGATGCAGCGGGACTGGCGCTGATCCTTGGGGTCCTGTGCCTGCTCTTGATGTTCGCAGCCGACCGCGGTGCGGCCAGCCTCGCCCGACAGGACAATGCAAGAGATGGCTGAACAAACGGAAAAGATCACAACCGGCGGCGCCGCGATCCGGCTTGATGCCGTTCGCTTCGATTATGGCGACATGGCCATGCGTTTCGACCTTGCCATCGCACCGTCGTCCATTGCCGCCATCATCGGGCCGAGCGGCGCGGGCAAATCCACGGTTCTCAATCTCATTGCCGGTTTCGAGGCACCGCTCTCCGGCCGTGTGCTGATCGGCGATGCCGATGTCACGCATGCCGAACCATCCCGGCGCCCGGTTTCCATGGTGTTTCAGGACAACAATCTTTTTGCCCATCTCGACGTTGCCGCCAATATCGGTCTTGGCCGCAGGCCGGGCCTGCGCCTCGACGCGGCGGATCAGCAGGCGGTCCACGACGCCATCGCCAAGGTCGGGCTTGCGGGCAAGGAGACGCGCAAACCGGCGGCACTGTCGGGCGGGGAACGCCAGCGCGTTGCCATCGCCCGGGCGCTGGTGCGCAACCGGCCTGTACTGTTGCTTGATGAAGCCTTTGCTTCACTTGGTCCAGCATTGCGCCATGAAATGCTTGATCTGGTCGGACAACTGCAAAAAGATACTGGAATGACTGTTGTGATGGTCACCCATCATCCGGACGATGCTTTGCGTTTACCATCAACGCTGTTCTTTCTCGAAAATGGCCATGTGGCAGCATCGGGACCCGCGGGCGAATTGCTCTCAGCCAAAGGCCCCTCCCTGTTGCGAAAATATCTCGGCTCGCAAGAGTTATCACTTTGACATATTTTGTACTCAATGGGTCTCATAAGAAATCAATGTAATTCTTGCCCCAGCCTGCTCAACGGGCTAGCTAGAAAGTAAGCACACCGATTCCGCAGGCAAAAGACGAGTGAGAACTTGGCTTTAGCGTTTGCACTGGCGCCGCACGACATGAGGACATGATTCTGGGCTCGCACATTCTCCCCATCGGCAATCGACGGTTCCATCCGGCAGTACGAAGCACGACCGTGGTTTCGACGACGCTGCTGCTCGCCTTTCTGTCGGGCTGCCAGGTGCTCAACGTCACCAAGGAAGATGCGCTCGGCCCGTCCTCAAGCCCTGTCATCGTCGACAATGTCTCGAAGAATGACCGGCTGGCCAAACTGAGCGCCGAACAGCATCCCCGCATCCTGGCCACCTATGGCGGCGAGTACAAGGACGCGAAGCTCGAACGCATGGTTGCCAAGGTCGTCGGCAATCTGACCACCGTATCGGACAATCCGACCCATACCTATCGCATCACCATCCTCAATTCGCCCAACATCAATGCCTTCGCACTGCCGGGCGGCTATCTCTATGTCACCCGCGGCCTGCTTGCGCTGGCCAATGACAGCGCGGAACTTGCCGCTGTCATTGCCCATGAAATGGGCCATGTGATCGCCAATCACGGCATCGAACGCCAGCAGCGCGAAGCGGAAGCCGTCATCGCCGGCCGCGTTGTGTCGGAAGTGCTGCAGGACGACCAGGCGGGCCGCGAGGCGCTCATTCGCGGCAAGCTGCGCATGGCGCAGTTCTCGCGCAACCAGGAATTGCAGGCGGATGCCATCGGCATCAAGATGATCGGCGAAGCCGGGTATGATCCGTTTGCAGCTGCGCGCTTCCTGCAGTCGATGGCCTCCTATGCGGACTTCCGCAACGTCTCCGGCGCCACCGATGCCAGCCTCGACTTCCTTGCCAGCCACCCCTCCGCGCCGCAGCGCATCGAGCTGGCGCGCGGCCATGCCCGCAAGATCGGTGCGCCCGGTGTCGGCACGACGGACCGCGATTCCTTCCTGCAAGGGATCGACGGGCTGCTCTATGGCGACACGCCGGAAGAAGGCTATGTCCGCGGCCGCACCTTCGTGCACCCGCTGCTCGGCGTCAGCTTCACCGTGCCGGACGGCTTTGTTATCGACAATTCCGCAGCCGCGGTCATGGCAACCGGACCCGGCGAAGTCGCGATCCGCTTTGACGGAACCCAGGTTTCCGGCAAGACATCGATGGTCGACTACATGCGCAGCGGCTGGGTAACCGGCCTGGACAATGCCAGCGTCAAGGCGACGACATTCAACGGCATGCCCGCCGCCACGGCAAAAGCCAAGGCGGACCGCTGGGAATTCGATATTTTCGTCGTGAATTCCGGCGACCGCATCTACCGCTTCCTGACGGCAGCGCCCACGGGCAGCACGGCACTGATGCCGGCGGCGCAAACGGTGACGCAGAGCTTCCATTTGCTGACGGCACAGGAAAAGGCCAACATCAAGCCGCTGCGGATCCGCGTTGTCACGGTCAAGGCGGGCGATACGCTCGCCAGCCTCTCCAGCCAGATCATGGGCACGGACCGCAAGCTGGATCTCTTCCGGCTGATCAACGCCCTGCCGCCCGGCGGCACGGTTTCCGTCGGCGACAAGATGAAGATCATCAGCGAATAACAAAAAGCCCGGTAAAACCGGGCTGTTTGTTGAAAGGGATGAACCCGCTGTTACGCGGCTTCTTCCTGTTCGTCTTCAACGGAAATGTCCGCATCAGCTTCGGTTTCTTCAGTCTTCGCGCCGCGCTTGGGACCTTTGGCGAGATTGACTTCAATCAGACGGACGGCTTCGGTTTCCGACATCTTGTTGACGGCGGAAATTTCACGGGCCATGCGGTCGAGCGCTGCTTCATAGAGCTGGCGTTCGGAATAGGACTGTTCCGGCTGATTGTCGGCACGGAAAAGATCGCGGACAACTTCCGAAATGGAAATCAGATCGCCCGAGTTGATCTTCGCATCATATTCCTGCGCGCGGCGGGACCACATGGTGCGCTTGATACGGGCCCGTCCCTGAACTACCTTCAGCGCACGGTCGACATAATCTGTTTCTGAGAGTTTGCGCATACCAATGGCGGTTGCCTTTGCAACCGGTACCTTCAGGCGCATCTTGTCCTTCTGAAAGTCAATCACGAAAAGTTCGAGCTTGTGGCCCGCAACTTCCTGTTCTTCGATATTGACGATCTGGCCTACGCCGTGAGCCGGATATACAATAAACTCACCCGTCTTGAATCCGATACGCTGGGCGGTCTTTTTCTGCGGAACTGCTGTCATGCGCTTCATTACTCCCTGCTGCGCCCGGCAAAACGCACCGGTTAAACCAATCACTGGAAACCGGAACCCGGTTTGTCGGCCGCCAATATTTTCACGCAAAGCAATCCGGACCAAACAGCAGGACGGGTCACAATCAAAGAACCTCAACCTGAACTGTTAAGTCCGGAAAAAATCTAGCCGATTGGTGATTTATGCTTTAGCGCCACGAAATTGACGTCCAATGATCAACATATCGCAGCACCATAACATGAAAAGTGATCAGAATCAACTTTTTGCTGCACAAGCGCAAACTAAACGCATTGCAAGACTTGATTTTCAGGGCAAATCAGTCTTGCGGGCAACTGCGGTACCCCGAATAAGTTTAGTCGCCTTCGCCCGGTTCCGGGGAGAAGTATTTCTCGAGTTTACCGGTGACGCCGTCCATTTCCTTGGCATCGCTGGGCGCATCTTTCTTCGCCGAAATATTCGGCCATTTTTCCGCATATTCCGAATTCAGCTGCAGCCAGCTGTCGAGGCCCGGCTCGGTGTCCGGCTTGATGGCCTCCGCAGGGCATTCCGGTTCACACACGCCGCAATCGATGCACTCATCCGGGTGGATGACGAGCATGTTCTCACCTTCGTAAAAACAATCGACCGGACAGACCTCAACGCAATCCATATATTTGCAGCGGATGCAATTGTCGGTCACAACATATGTCATTTACTGGCTCCTGAAGACACCATAGTCAGCGTGTCAGCGGTTGAGGTAACGATTTGGCACCGGCCTGACAAGAGGGGAAAACGGACTGCGGCACCAGAACGCGGCCCGAAAAATCTCGACGTGCAAAAGGATTGTCTTCATCACATCAGGACCGAGCCATTGTCCAAGTCCGCAGCGTGCCATTCATCGCATCGCGATGACCTGCCGACAAGCAACCATTGTCCTCTAATATAGGTGTTGCGGAAATAATATTTTAGTCCCGCCGACGAATTTGGAGATAATTTCGATGTTTCCGCGTTTTGCCCCGCAAACCACAACGCGGATGTGTCAATCATCGGAGCCGTTGTCCCGGCCCTTCATCAGCCGGTCGACGTCCCGCCGTTCGCGCTTGGTGGGACGGCCGCTACCCGCGTCGCGCCTGGGCAGCATGTCGAAGCGGCTCATGGCATCCTTCGGCGGTGGCGGCGGAGAAATGTCCTCGTACAGCGTCCGCGCCTCCTCGGCGGGTCCGCGCCGGGTACCGGCGGACAGGACTTTGTAAATGAGAATGCGCCGGTCCAGCGTGATCGTCAGCACATCACCGGGTTTGACCCCGTGTGATGGCTGGTCGATCTTGTCCTTGTTGACCCGGACGTTGCCGCCCGATGCCAGCTTTGCAGCGAGGGAACGGGATTTTACCACCCGCGCGAAAAACAGCCACTTGTCGATGCGCTGCCTGTCGGTTCCCGTCATTTAGGGTCAAACCCTCACTTCTTCATCTGCTCCTTCAACGCCAGCAACTTGGCGAAGGGGGAGTCCATGTCGATCTTGACCGGGCGTTCTTCCCGCTCCGGACGCTTGCCGTGGTTCTGCGGCTTGCCGGAGGGCTTGCCGCCTTCCTGCCGGGTGCGGTCGCCGCCGCCGGGCTTGCCGCCCTTGCCGCGGAAATCCTTGCGCTCACCGCGCTCGCCCTGCGGACCGGCATTGCGGTTCGGACGGCTTTGACGCTCCTCGCCCTGGCTGTTGCCATTGCGGGCCTGCGGTTCACGCTGATTCTCGCGCCCGCCCTGTGGACGGCGGTTGTTGTTGCGGCCTTCGAAGCGGGGAGCCTGGCGCCAGAGCAGCACCGGCTTGGGTGCTTCTTCCGCCGCTGGAGCAGTTGCGGTTTCAGCAACAGCCGCAGGCGCTTCTTCAGCAGCCGCAACGGCTGCCACAGCCTCGACAACCGGTTTGACGATGGGATCACCAACCGGTTCGGCCGCCGGCACGGATTTGGTGCCTTCCGGCGCAACGACAGCCGTTTCCTGCGGGGCAGGCGCCTGGGCAACCGCATCGAGTTCGGCAACCTTGGCCGACACAACGGCTGCATCGGTTGCTTCCGAGCGGTAGCCGAGATTTTTCAGGATTTCTTCCATATCGTCGGCTGTTGCGCCGAGAATGGACATCATGGCCGGGGTGACGACGAAACGCGTGCCGTCATAAGCACCGTCGGGCCGTGTTCCGCTTCCCGGCTTCCATGCCAGTGCCGGACGGATAAGATCAGCCAGACGCTCGAGAATATCGATGCGCACAGCGCGGCGTCCGAGCAGCCGGTAGCCAGCAAGGCGATAGAAGGCCGGATCGAAGGCGGGATCGGTGACAACCGACGTGCGGCCTGCGGACAGCACCTGCACCACATCGCCATAGCCGGGACGATCCTTGGCATCTTCCTTGAGTGCCCACAGCAGCGTCAGCAGACCTGCAGGCGCTGGTTTCAGCAATGCAGGCAGGAAGACGTGGTAGGCGCCGAAGCGCACGCCCAGACGGCGCAGGGCCGCGCGCGAATCCTGATCGAGGCCGCGGACATCTTCAGCCACGTCGCGGCGCTGCAGCACGCCAAAATTTTCGACGAGCTGGAACGCCAGTCCCCGCGTGATCCCAACCAGCGCATCCGCGTTGGCAAGATCAACCAGCGGCTTGAGCACCGTATCCACATGATGGGCGAGGAAACGGTCAACCCGCGCAGCGACCTTGTCGCGTGCCGGTCCCGTCAGTTGCTCGTCGGCCAGCAACACCGCGCGGGGCTTCAATGGCTGCTCGCCCGAGACGACCGAGGCGACCGGAGCGCCAATCCAGCGCAGCGTCCCGTCCGATCCCAGGGCAAAGTCGCCGTTCGCGGAAGCGGCAAAGCGCTCGGCGCGATTGTCGAACTCTGTCGCCAAGGCTTTTTGTGCAGCGGCCTTCACGGCTTTTGCATCGGTTCCATCGATCTGGCTGTCCGTGGTGAAACGGAATCCATCCAAACGTCCAACATGGTGCCCTTCGACAACAACGTCCCCGGCAGGGCTAATTTCGGCTTCTAGCATTGTATTCTCTCTCAGGCGCCTCATAAGCACGCTTGTCCTGCGGTCTACGAAGCGTTTCGTCAACCGTTCATGCAGTGCATCTGATAATCTGTCCTCAATTTCACGCGTCTTTTCTTGCCAATGTGCCTGATCTGCCAGCCATCCCGGCCGATGCGACACAAAAGTCCAAGTTCTGATCTGGGCAATCCGCCGCGACAAAGCATCGATATCGCCGTCGGTCGTATCAGCCCGGTGCACCTGTTCGCCCATGTATGTTTCGTTAACATGACCATGTTCGACGAGATCTGTATAGATCGATGCAATAATATCCGCATGCTGCGCCGGCGCAATTTTGCGGTAGTCCGGCAACGCACAGGCATCCCACAGGAGGGCCACCCGTTCCGGCGTGTTGGCCAGCGGCGCGATATCCGGGTCTTTCGACAGATATTCAAGCGCCTGCTGATCCACCGCAGGCAGTGCCCGGGTCAATCCTTCCACCGGTGCGGGCGTGTCGATCGACCGTCTCAGTGCCTCGAGGCTTGAGAAATCAAACCGGGCGGTGCGCCATTGCAAAATCTTGACGGAATCGAAGGCATGCGATTCCACGCGCTGCACCAGTTCTTCTGAAAAACCGGAAACCTGCCCTGTAACGCCAAACGTGCCATCGCGCAGGTGCCGCCCGGCGCGCCCGGCGATCTGGCCGATTTCGCCCGGCGACAGATCGCGGAACTGATAGCCGTCAAACTTGCGGTCCTGCGCAAAAGCCACGTGATCGACATCGAGGTTGAGCCCCATGCCGATGGCATCGGTGGCGACCAGATAATCCACATCGCCCGACTGATAGAGATCCACCTGTGCATTGCGGGTGCGCGGGCTCAAGGCCCCCATGACCACGGCGGCGCCGCCATTCTGGCGGCGGATCAGTTCGGCGATGGAATAGACCTCGTCCGCGGCAAAGGCCACGATGGCGGTGCGCGGCGGCAGGCGCGTGATCTTCTTCGAGCCGGCATAGGTCAGATTCGACAGGCGCGGACGCGTGACGACGGAGATGCCGCGCAGCAGCTTTTCCAGTATGCCGCGCATGGTGGCCGCACCAAGCAGCAAGGTTTCCTGACGGCCCCGCAGATGCAGGATGCGGTCGGTAAAGATGTGGCCGCGCTCCAGATCGTTGGCAAGCTGGACCTCGTCGATGGCAACGAAATCCATATCCGTCTGGCGCGGCATCGCTTCGACGGTGCACACCGCATAGCGCGCGCCGGGCGGCATGATCTTTTCCTCACCGGTGATCAGCGCGACATTGGCAAGCCCCACCCGTTCGGCAACACGGTTGTAGACTTCGCGCGCCAGCAAGCGCAGCGGCAGGCCGATCATGCCCGTCTGGTGCGCCAGCATCCGCTCAATGGCGAGGTGAGTCTTCCCCGTGTTCGTCGGCCCCAGAACGGCGGTGACGTCACGACCGCTCAGGATCAAGGGAAGTTCGGGAGTAGGCATAAGGTTCATCAAAAATATCCAACACCGGCACGACGGCCTTACCAGAACCAGCAAGGCATGCCGGGCATGCACTATCCGATAGCATTATCGGCATCAGACAGAAAGTATGCGGCGACCTCAAGATAAACAATTGCGAACCGATTCACGGAGTGTTCCATTAAGAAACAGAACGCGAGCAGAACGAATCAGCGACGAATCAGCTATAGGATCAGATTCCTGCTTTGTTCACGGCAACATCTAGCTTTCCCGGGTGCGAGTCGCACAAGATGCTGAATCAGTGGGAACAGGATTTCAACGAATCGGCTCAGCACCGTTAACCTTTGGCTTTTCCGCGCAAAAGCGGGCAGTCCGCCGTCAACCGATTTTTTGTCCTGTTAAGAAAATCGCAATATTTCCTTATAGTTAGTTAAGGATTCCAAGGCCCGGGCGCCCCGTTTCATTAACACTCCGATCAAAGGAAGAACGAATCAGCGACGAATCAGCGCTTTGTCTCTTTTCCCGTTTTGTTCACGGCTACATCTTGTGCTGAAAGCGCGGGAGTCGCACCAATCCCCAAACGCACGGGAAGGAAATAGGACAAGATTCAGGAAACGCCGTTAACCTTTGGCCGCGAATATCGGCAATCGCCGCCGCACAAAACGAAAACGCCGCCGACCGTTTCCAGCCCGCGGCGTCTTTTGATTTGCTTCCGATCAGCTGAAATACTGCCCGCCATTGGCTGTCAGCGTCGAGCCGGTGATGAAGCCGGCATCATCAGAGGCGAGGAACACCACGCACCGCGCGATTTCTTCCGGTTCGCCCAGACGTCCGACCGGGATTTGCGGAATGATGCGCTCGTTGAGCACCTTCTCGTCGATGGCCCGCACCATTTCCGTGCCGATATAACCGGGACAGATGGCATTGACCGTAATGCCGGCGCGCGCGCCCTCCTGCGCCAGCGCCTTGGTAAAGCCGATATCCCCGGCCTTGGCCGCGGAATAATTGGCTTGCCCGGCCTGGCCCTTTTGTCCGTTGATCGAGGAAATATTAATCACGCGGCCGAATTTGCGGTCACGCATGCCGGTCCATACCGGATGGGTCATGTTGAACAGGCCGGTCAGATTGGTGTTGATCACTTCGCCCCATTGGCCTGGGGTCATCTTGTGGAACATGGCATCACGGGTGATGCCCGCATTGTTGACCAGCACGGCGACGGGGCCGTGATCGGCCTCGATCCTGGCAATACCGGCAGCGCACTCTTCATAGTTGGAAACATCCCACTTGTAGGTGGCAATACCGGTCTTTTCCGTGAATTTCTTCGCCGCGTCGTCATTGCCGGCGTAATTTGCCGCGACCTTGTACCCTGCCGCTTTCAGGGCCACGGATATGGCTGCGCCGATACCACGTGTTCCGCCCGTAACGATTGCCGTTTTGGTCATATTTCCCCTCCCTAATTCATGTTGGATCAAAGTTAGTGTTGTTGAAAAAGAGACGTGGCAGCAGCCTGGAAATTTAGTGCTGCCGGAACACGGGTTCGGCAAAGGCCGAACCCGTGTTCATTCTTGCAGATCAGTCCTTGACGCGCTCAACGCACAGGGCAATGCCCATGCCGCCGCCAATGCACAGCGTGGCAAGGCCCTTTGTGCCGTTGCGGCGCTTCAATTCATAAAGCAGCGTGTTGAGCACCCGGGCACCGGAAGCGCCGATGGGATGACCGATGGCAATGGCACCGCCATTGACATTGACGATGTCGGGATTGAGCCCGAGATCCTTGTTGACGGAAAGCGCCTGCGCCGCGAAGGCTTCGTTGGCTTCGACCAGATCGAGGTCCTCCACCTTCCATCCGGCCCGCTCCAGGGCCTTGCGTGACGCGGGGATTGGACCTGTGCCCATGATGGCGGGGTCGACACCGGCCGTTGCCCAGGAAACGATACGGGCCAGCGGCTTGACGTTGCGGCGCTTGGCCTCGTCCTCGCTCATGAGCACCACGGCAGCCGCGCCATCATTGAGGCCGGAGGCATTGCCTGCGGTAACGGTGCCTTCCTTGTCGAAAGCGGGCTTCAGCTTGGCAAGGGAGTCGAGTGTCGCGCCGTGACGGATATACTCGTCATCCGCAACGATCACGTCGCCCTTGCGGGTCTTGACCGTGAACGGCACGATTTCATCCTTGAACTTGCCCGCCTTCTGCGCGGCTTCCGCCTTGTTCTGGGAGCCAAGGGCGAACTTGTCCTGATCTTCGCGGGTGAACTGCCACTTGCGGGCGATGTTCTCGGCGGTATTGCCCATGTGGTAGCCATGGAAAGCGTCGGTCAGGCCATCCTTGATCATCGTATCGATCATCTTGAAATCGCCCATCTTCACGCCGCTGCGCAGATGCGCGCAATGCGGCGCCATCGACATGGATTCCTGTCCGCCCGCCACGATGATATCGGCATCGCCGGTTGCGATCTGCTGCATGCCGAGGGCCACGGCGCGCAGGCCGGAGCCGCAGAGCTGGTTGAGCCCCCAGGCTGTCGCCTCCTGCGGAATGCCTGCCTCCATGGCGGCCTGGCGGGCCGGGTTCTGCCCTTCGCCGGCACTGAGCACCTGGCCCATGATCACTTCATCGACATCGGCACCATCGACACCGGCGCGGCTCAGCACTTCCTTGATCACCGCAGCGCCGAGTTCATGGGCCGGGACGTTGGCAAAAGCACCGTTGAACGACCCCACGGGGGTTCGCGCTGCACTGGCGATAACGATGGATTGGGTCATAGACGTCTCCTTATCATTGAGATGCTGAATTCATTCAGCTTGGCTTCCCGGACAGAATTCCCTCCCTGCGGCAGTTTGACAAGGGGCATTCGCCGCGAAGCCAAATTTATCGCCTGCAAGGCAGAGAAAGGCTGGAATGCTCTGCGCGATGGATGCGGCGCACAAATCACTTTGATTTGTGCTGCTTTCCCCCTATCCTCGCGGATATATCAGTAAGCGGGCACGCAAATTCAGACCATTTGAGTCTGATGACATGAGTTGGGGAGTTCTCTGATGGCAGCAAAAACCGGCGACGTCGTCATTAAAAAATATGCCAACCGGCGCCTCTACAATACCGGCACAAGCACCTATGTGACGCTGGAAGATCTCGCCGAGATGGTGAAGCGCAATGAGGATTTCACCGTTCAGGACGCCAAGACCGGCGAAGACATCACCCATTCCGTCCTGACCCAGATCATCTTCGAACTGGAAAACAAGGATGGGCAGAACATGCTGCCGATCCCGTTCCTGCGCCAGCTCATCGCCTATTACGGCGACCAGATGCAGGTGGTGCTGCCAACATTCCTCGAACAGTCCATGAGTGCCTTTGCCAAGGAACAGGAGCGCATGCGCGAGCAGCTTTCCGCCGCCTTCGGCAAATCGCCAATCGACATGATGAACATCAGTGCGCCGGTCAAGCTCGTCGAGGAGCAGGTTCGCCGCAACACGGAAATGCTGCAGCACGCCATGCGCATGTTCACGCCATTCCCGCTCAACAAGACGGCCGGAGCAGCCGAGGCCGACGAAACGCCCGCCGCCGAAACCGCCAAGAAGGATACCGGGCTGGACGAACTGAAAGAACAGATCGCCGCCATGCAGCGCAAGCTGGACTCCCTCGACAAATAAATCCAGGTCACATCCGTTTTTGACTGAATATCCGGCTCGCGCGGCGGATCGGCTTTTCCATTCCATGACCATTACGAACCCAAGAGGATACCATGGCCCAACTCTCACTTTCCAAAGCCAACACCATCATCAAGGCAGCGCTTGCCAAGGGCACCGAGGCCGGCATGCGTCCGCTCTCCGTCGCCGTGCTCGATGCCGGCGGCCACCTCAAGGCCTTCCAGAAACAGGACGGCGCTTCCCTGCTGCGCTTCGAGATCGCCTTCGGCAAGGCGTTCGGCGGCCTGACCATCGGCACGGGCTCGCGCACCGTTGAAAAATTCGCCAAGGAACGCCCGCATTTCGTCGAGGGGCTGGTGGCAGCGTCCGGCGGGCGCGTCATCCCGGTAGCAGGCGGCGTTCTCATCAAGAATGCCAAGGGGGAGCTTCTCGGCGCGGTCGGCATCACCGGCGACACTTCCGACAATGACGAGATTGCTGCCATCGCCGGTATTCAGGCGGCCGGTTTCATCGCCGACGGCGGCCAGAGCTGATCACCGGCCCCGGCGAAATCAAGCCCCGGCAGATGGCCTTCTCTGCCGGGGTTTTTACATAATGTCAGCGGAAGTTGACGTCGCGCCCGGCAGACCGGAGCGAAACGGTGAATCCCGCCAGAATATCGAAAAACGCCATTGCCATCAGAATGAAGAACAGCGAATGCGAGGCGCTGGGAACCAGCAGGAATTCCACCAGAAACGCCACGAACACGAAGGTCGACAGGAGATGGTCAACCACCGAGGCATTGCTCGTGCGCGTTGACTTCATGATCTCGAAGAACAGCAGCGCCAGCGACAGCACGATCATCAGGTCGCCCAGTGTCATCCGCCATACGCCGCCCGACAGCATCTGCATGGAATAGAGCTGCGTGGCCCACGGATCGGCGCCGCCAATACCCGTCAATCCGGCGACCACCAGATTGAACACAACAAGCGGCACGATCATCAATGGAATATTGGAAATCACGGCATCTGTCTCCCATCAGCATGTCATAAACAAAAAAAGACCGGCACAAGGCCGGTCCTCTTTATCACGAAATCCAGGAAGGAATCAGCCTTCTTTCGGCGTCAGAACCTGACGGCCGCGATACATGCCGGTCTTCAGATCGACATGGTGCGGACGGCGCAGTTCGCCTGAATTCTTGTCTTCGACGTAAGTCGGGGCCTTCAACGCGTCGGCGGAACGGCGCATGCCGCGCTTCGACGGAGAAGTTTTTCTTTTAGGTACAGCCATTGTTCCTGCTCCAGTAATCAGTCAAAATCCGGCGCTGGCCCGATCGAGCCTGTCACAATGGACAAAATTCCGGAAAGTTCGGCTGGGGCTATACACGGCTTGAGAGCTTTTGACCAGCATGAGTCGCATATTTTTTGTCGCAAATGCCGATATGCCGGGATTTGCGCCGACTTAGTGTCTATTTGACACAACCAATATACGCACCGGCGCCCCGCGCACGCCGTTCATTGAGCCTTGCCAGCGTTTGCAACCCCTGCCCCGGCCGCGCCGGATTGCGCGCGATCGGGTTGGGCAGGGTCACCGCGAGAAAGGCCGCCTGCCGCGGTGTCAGCCTTGCCGCACTCACCTTGAAATGATGCTGCGCCGCCGCCTCGATGCCATAGATGCCCGGGCCCCACTCGGCAATATTCAGATAGATTTCCATCACCCGCCGTTTGGTCAGGATCAGATCGGTCATCATTGCCAGCGGCATTTCCAGGCCCTTGCGGATGAAAGACCGGCTGTTCCACAGGAACAGGTTCTTGGCGGTCTGCATCGTGATCGTCGACGCACCGCGCGTCTGCTCACCATCCATGGCATCGGACACAACCAGATTCATCGCATCCCAGTCGACGCCGGAATGAAAGCAGAACCGCGCATCCTCCGACATCATGACGGAATGCACCAGCACCGGGGAAATCTCGTCCAGCGACACCCAGCGCCGGTCATAACCGGAAAAAGTCACGAGGTCCTTCACCATCAAGGTGGAAACCGGATGCACGAACGGCAGCCGGTACAGGCTGAGCAGGATGATGGGGATCATCATCAGAAGGATGCCCGCCAGAATCAGGTAGCGCACGATGCGCCCCAAAGGCGAGCCGCCCGGACTGACCAGATAGCCTCCGCCTCTTTTGTTTCTGACCAGAACCCGTGTCACACCCGCCGCCTGCGTTGAAAGCCCATCATGGACATAGAGCAACCATCCGCCAAAGGGAACCATTTCCATGCCATTCCGGCCATGTTCACAATGACAACAAGGCAAAAATGCAAAAGCAGCGCATCTAATCATTGACCGGGCGCCGATTTTTCGCTCATTGCCAGATCATGATGACAGATCAAGACACTTCCCTGTTTCAGATGACATTGCTGCATCGCGCCGCCTCGGTGGAAACGCTGCTGACGGGCCTGCTCTCGGATCAGCCGCAAGACGGCGAGATCAGCCGTCCGCCCCGCCTCATGGCAGCGATGCGGCACGGCGTTCTCAATGGCGGCAAGCGCCTGCGCCCCTTCCTCGTCCTGGAAAGCGCCGCACTCTTCGGTGCCGACACCCCCGCAGCTTTGCGGGTAGCGGCGGCGCTGGAATGCATACACAGCTATTCGCTCGTGCATGACGATCTACCGGCCATGGACAATGACGATATGCGCCGTGGCCAGCCGACGGTGCATCGCAAATTCGACGAGGCAGCGGCAATCCTCGCAGGGGACAGCCTCCTGACCTATGCCTTCGAGCTGATCGCCGCCGAGGCGACGGAACTTGATGCCGGCGCCAAGGTTGCACTGGTGACGGCTCTGGCACGCGCGGCCGGCGTCGGCGGCATGACCGGCGGCCAGGCGCTCGATCTGGAAGCGGAAAAGGTCAAGCCCGACGAGGCAGGCATCATCCGCCTGCAGGCCATGAAGACCGGCGCGCTGATCCGTTTCGCCTGCGAGGCCGGTGCCATGATCGGCAATGCCAATTCCCGGGATCGCGAACGGCTGGCGGAATACGGTTCGGCCATTGGCCTTGCCTTTCAGCTGGCCGACGACCTGCTCGACGTCACCGCCGATGCTGCCCATATGGGCAAAGCCACCGGCAAGGATGCGGCAGCGGGCAAGGCCACGCTGGTTTCACTGCACGGGATCGACTGGACCAAGCGCCAGTTGAGCGGGCTGGTGGCACAGGCCGAGGAATTGCTTGCGCCCTTCGGCGAAAAGGCTGCCTTGCTCAAGCAGGCCGCACGGTTCATCGCCGAGCGGCAGAGCTAGAAGCTATTCGGCCGCGTGCGAGCCTGCGCCCTGGCCGAAGCGGTTTTCGATATAGTCGGCAACCATCTTCTGGAATTCCTTGGCGATGCCCGCACCGCGCAGGGTCGCCACTTTCTTGCCGTCGACAAAGACCGGCGCCGTCGGCGTTTCGCCGGTTCCCGGCAATGAAATGCCGATATCCGCCATCTTGGATTCGCCCGGCCCGTTGACGATGCAGCCCATCACCGCGACATTGAGCGCTTCGACACCGGGATATTTCTCGCGCCAGACCGGCATGTTGTCGCGAATATCGCTCTGGATCGACTGCGCCAGTTCCTGAAACACGGTGGATGTGGTGCGCCCGCAACCGGGACAGGCCGCGACAATCGGGATGAACTGGCGAAAGCCCATGGTCTGCAGCAATTCCTGCGCCACCTGCACTTCGCGTGTCCGGTCACCGTTCGGTTCCGGTGTCAGCGATATGCGGATCGTATCCCCGATACCCTGCTGCAGGAGGATGCCCAGCGCCGCCGAGGAAGCGACAATGCCCTTGGAGCCCATGCCGGCTTCGGTAAGGCCGAGATGCAGCGCATGATCGCAGCGCCGCGCCAGCTCCGCATAAACCGCGATCAGGTCCTGCACCTGGCTGACCTTGGCGGAAAGAATGATCCTGGAGCGCGGCAGGCCGATTTCTTCAGCCAGCTGCGCGGAAATCAGCGCCGACTGGACAATGGCCTCGCGCATGACCTGTTCCGCCGTCAAGGGCGCACCGGCCGCATGGTTCTGATCCATCAGTGCCGTCAGCAGTTCCTGATCGAGCGAGCCCCAGTTGACACCGATGCGCACCGGCTTGTCATAGCGGATCGCCATTTCGATGATGGCGCCGAACTGCGCATCCTTCTTGTCCTTGAAGCCGACATTGCCCGGATTGATGCGGTATTTCGCCAGCGCTTCGGCGCAGGCCGGATGGTCCGCCAGCAGTTTGTGGCCGATATAATGGAAATCGCCAACCAGCGGCACATTCAGGCCAAGCCGGTCCAGCCTTTCGCGGATTTTCGGCACAGCGGCAGCGGATTCATCCCGGTCAACGGTGATGCGGACAATCTGCGATCCCGCGCGGGAAAGGGCTGCCACCTGTGCAACGGTGCCGTCCACATCGGCTGTATCCGTATTGGTCATCGACTGCACGACGACGGGTGCGCCTCCGCCAACCATGACCCCGCCCACATCGACGCCAACGGAGGCGCGGCGGGCAAAGGGCTGCGAATAATAGTCAGACATTGTCAAACTCCAGATATTCCCTTCACGTGGCGCAGGGAACGCCTTGTGTCAACACCATGTGACATGAACGCGGCAAATTCAAAGCAAATGCGCTTCCCGATCACGCCACAGTGAACCGTATGACAAAGTGTTCACGTTCCAAAGCTGGTATTTTTGCTGCAATGCAATATATTCCAGACGCCTTCAACACGGTTGTTAAACCAAAGGAAGTTTCTCATGGCCAAGAAGACCGCAGTCGTCACAGGTTCCAACTCCGGCATCGGACTGGGTTCCGCCCACGCCCTCGCAGCGGCGGGTTACAATGTGGTGATCAATTCCTTCACGGACCGCCCGGAAGACCACGATCTTGCCAAGGAGATCGCCGCACAGCATTCCACCGGCGTCGCCTATATCAAGGCCGATATGTCCAAGGGTGACGAATGCCGTGCCCTGATCGACCAGGCTGCTGCCGCATTCGGCAGCGTCGATGTGCTGGTCAACAATGCCGGCATCCAGTTTGTCGCGCCGGTCGATGAATTCCCGACGGAAAAATGGGATGCGATCATCGCCATCAACCTGACCTCGGCGTTCCACACCACCGCTGCCGCGCTTCCCTATATGAAGAAAGCCGGATGGGGCCGCATCATCAATATCGCCTCGGCGCATGGCCTGCGCGCATCACCGTTCAAGTCGGCCTATGTGGCGGCCAAGCACGGCATTCTCGGACTGACCAAAACCGTCGCGCTGGAAGTGGCCGAAAAGCATATCACCAGCAACGCCATCTGCCCCGGTTATGTCCTGACACCGCTCGTCGAGGCTCAGATCCCCGACCAGATGAAAGCGCACAACATGGACCGCGAAACCGTCATCCGCGAAGTCATGCTCGACAGGCAGGCGACCAAGGAATTCGCCACGGTCGACCAGATCGGCGCAACGGTGGTGTTTCTCGCCAGCGATGCGGCGGCGCAGATCACCGGTACATCCATCTCCGTCGATGGCGGCTGGACGGCGCAGTGATGAACCACAAACCCAAGGTCATCAACATCGCACTGCAGGGCGGCGGCTCGCACGGCGCCTTCACCTGGGGTGTTCTCGACCGCATTCTGGAAGATGGCCGGCTGACCATCGAGGGCATATCCGGCACCAGCGCCGGCGCCATGAATGCTGTCGCGCTGGCTGATGGCTGGAGCCGCAACGGTCCCGATGGCGCCCGAGAGAAGCTCTATGAATTCTGGCGGGCGGTGGGCCGCACCGGGCAGTTCAGCCCGGTTCAGCGCACGCCCTGGGACCGCTTTTTCGGCAACTGGTCCGTCGAGAACGGCGTCGGGTACAATCTGTTCGAGCAGTTCTCGCGCATGTTTTCGCCCTATGAGTTCAACCCGTTCAACCTCAACCCGCTGCGGGATGTGGTCGAGCGTGAGATTGATTTCGACCGGGTGAAGGCCTGTTCGGCGCTCAAGCTGTTCATCTCGGCGACCAATGTGGAAAGCGGCCGCCTGCGGGTCTTTTCCCAGTCGGAGCTCAATGCCGATGTGGTGATGGCCTCCGCGTGCCTGCCCTATATTTTCCAGGCGGTGGAGATTGAAGGTGAACCCTACTGGGATGGCGGCTATGGCGGCAACCCGGCGCTCTATCCCTTCTTCTATTCGACCAAGAGCGAAGACCTGCTGCTTATCCAGATCAACCCGATCGAACGGCGCGGCGCGCCGAAGACCGCCCGCGAAATCACCGACCGTATCGACGAGATCACCTTCAATGCAGCGCTGCTGCGTGAGTTCCGTTCGATTGCCTTCGTCAATTCGCTGATTGATGCGGGTCGGATCGAACACGGCGAATACAAGCATATCCGCATGCACCGTATCGATGCCGATGTGGCGCTGGCCGGCCTGGCGGCCTCATCGAAAATCAACGCGGAATGGGCCTTTCTCGAATATCTGCGCGACCTCGGCCAGGCCGCAGCCGACGACTGGCTGGAAGAGCATTTCGATGCGGTGGGCGAACACGCGACACTCGATCTCTCCGGTGAGCTTTCTCCCGAAATGAATGTCGGATTGAAAGCCCACAAGGCCGGACGGCGGGTGACCGACTTTCTGCTGCAGCGCAAGAAACCGGCGGTCGCGGCAAGCCGCCGGGCATAGATCAGGTGCCCGGGTTTTCGTTGCGGTCGGCACTGGCGGCAAGATTGGCCATCAGGAAGACCACGACGAGCAGGCAGGCCAGCACCATATAGACCGGACCGAACCCCGTGCGCCCGCCAACAAAGCCGATGGCCGAGGGCGCGACCAGAATGCCGGAATAGCCCATCAGCGTAACGAGGCTGAGGGCGACGCCCGAAGACGTTCCCTTCTGGTTGCCGGCAGCCGAGAAGGCGATGGGCACCATATTGGCAATGCCGAGGCCCGCGAACGCAAAGGCCAGAATGGCGATCCAGGGGCTTGGCGCAAGGCTTGCAACCAGCATGCCCGATGCACCAATGAGCGCGGAAATGCGCAATGTCTTCACCGCACCGAAGCGGTTGCGCACGCCGTCGCCGAGAAAGCGCATGACGGACATAGTTCCCGAAAATGCGGCGAAGGCAAATCCGGCTGTGGCAATATCGGCACCGCGCTCCTGCTTGAGGTAAAGCGCCGCCCAGTCGAGAACTGACCCTTCCGGAACCATGGAGAAAAGCGCCATGATGCCGATGAGGTAAATCAGCGGGTTGGTCGGGAAAGCCAGCTTGCCCTTTTTCTCGTGCACCACCGGCGCATCTTCAGTGATCATGTAGCGGAACGCGGCAAGCCCCAGAACAACCGCAATGGCTGTGACCACCGCCGCGTGAACCAGATGGCCCTGTGCTTCGATCAGCAAGCCGCCAAGGGCGCCGCCGGCGAAGCCGCCAAGGCTCCAGAACCCGTGTGAGGATGACATGACGGCGCGCGACAGTTTTTTCTCCACCTCGACGGCATTGGCGTTCATGGCCACATCCATGCCGCCGATGACGGCACCGAAGAGGAAAAGCGCGGGGGCCGCGATATAAACATTCGGAGCCAGCGCCACCAAGAGCAGGGAAAAGCTGCAGAAGACGGCAAAGCCCTTGACCACCGCGCGCGAGCCGTACCGGCCGATGAGGTAGCCGCACCAGGGCATGGCCGCCAGGGCGCCAAGGCCAAACACCAAGATCATCAGGCCGAGCGTGAACTCGCTGATGTGCAGGCGGGTCATGAAGACGGGGATCTGCGGCGCCCAGCTGCCGATCAGAAATCCATTGAAAAAGAAAGCGCTGGCAACTGCCCAGCGGCCATAGACGGCTTTCTTCCTGTAGACGGAGGCATCCATAGTTTTATCACCAGCTTGAATTTCGGACAGGATGGACATCACGCACCGCGTCTGTCGGCGATGACGACTTCGACACCCACGCCGCGAATCCGCTCAACAATCGACGGGTCGGCGGTTCTGTCGGTAATCAGCGTCGATATGGCCGAGATGGGCGCAATGGCAAAGGGCGCCTGCTTCAGCAGCTTTTCAGCCGTGGCTAGCAGCATCACTTCATTGCTCGCCCTGCTCATGGCCAGTTTCAGATGCGCGTCCTCGTAGTTCTCGGCGCGCAGTGTCAGGCTCTCGTCGATGGCGCAGGCGCCGAGCACACAGTAATCGACATGCATGAGCTGCACTTCGGCAAGCGGCGACTGCCCGATGACGCTGCGGGTGAAACGATTCAGCGTGCCGCCGAGGAGAATAACCTCGCACAGGGGATGGTCGAGAGCGGCCGAGGCAATATCCGGCGAACTGGTGATGATGCGCATCTGCAGGTTGACCGGCAGGGCGCGCACAAACTCAAGCACGGTCGTGCTCGAATCGAGAAGCATCGTGGAATTCGCGGCAATTCGTTCAGCGGCAACGGCGGCAACCGCCTTTTTCCCGGCCGTTTCATCCTTGGCGCGCTGCTGAAAGCTGCGAAAGCTCGAACTGCTGCGCGCTGCACCGCCATGGAAGCGCTGGACAAGCCCTGCTTCGGATAATTCGCGCAAATCCCGGCGTATGGAATCTTCCGAAACACCGAATTCCGTCGCAACGGCATTCGCCAGGACGCGGCCGGATTCATTGACCCGCTTGAGGATCATGCTCTTCCGCTCTTCCGGCGACAGGTCTTTGGTCATTGTGGGAATACCCTGCACATGCGCGCTCATATCCCGCATCGGCTGCGGAACTCAACGACCCGACCATACTTCGCATATGCGCATTATTCAATGCCTGTTTATGCCGATATGCGCACAAACAGGCACGGCTGTGTCACACTGGGTGATGGGCAGCAGTTTTGTGCGTGGTTCGACAAGCTCACCATGAGGGAAGTAGAGGGCTGCAAAGCCAATTGGGAGCGTTGCAGAACAAGCGCCCTGCAATGCACCACCTCCCTCATGGTGAGCTTGTCGAACCACGCACAAAACTGCCATCAGCACACATCCATCCCGCCGTGCCCCAAGATTGAGCTCAGGGGCACGACGCGGCCGGCTATGCGAACCGGATAGCCCTTACTCGTAGACGGCGAGCAGATCCTTGGCATCGATCTGGTCACCGGCGCGGACCAGAATTTCAGCCAGCGTTCCATCCCGTTCGGCGCGCAGGGCCGTTTCCATCTTCATCGCCTCGATGGAGAGGAGCACGTCACCCGCATTGACCTTCTGGCCAACCGAGACGCCAACCGTGGACACAATACCCGGCATCGGCGCACCGACATGCTTGTCATTGCCAAGCTCTGCCTTGCGGCGGACACCGACGCTGCCCGCACGGGTGCGGTCAGGCACCTTCACACGGCGCGGCTGGCCATTCATTTCGAAGAACACGGTAACCATGCCCTTCTCATCCGGTTCTCCCACCGCCTGATTGCGTACAACCAGGGTTTTGCCACGCTCGATATCGAGGAAGACTTCCTCTTCCTGCGCCAGCCCGTAGAAATAGACATGTGTCGGCAGCACACTGGTCGGACCGTAAGTGCCATGCGTCACGGCAAAATCGGTGAACACTTTTGGATACATCAGATAGGAGGCAAATTCCTGATCGCTGACCTTGCGCTCCAGTTTTTCCTCGATGTCCTTGCGCTCGGCCACGAGATCGGCCGGTGCCAGCAGTGAGCCGGGCCGATCGGTGAATGGCTTTTCTGCTTTCAGGATCTTCTTCTGGATATCTTTGGGCCAGCCCTTCGGGGGTTGGCCGAGATCGCCGCGCATCATCGAAACCACCGAATCCGGGAAGGAAATATCCTTGTCCGGGTTCTTCACGTCGGCGACGGACAAATCCTGGCTGACCATCATCAGCGCCATATCGCCCACGACCTTGGATGACGGCGTGACCTTGACGATATCGCCGAACATCTGGTTGACGTCGGCATAGGCCTGCGCCACTTCGTGCCAGCGCGTTTCAAGGCCGAGCGAGCGCGCCTGTTCCTTCAGGTTGGTGAACTGGCCGCCTGGCATCTCGTGCAGATAGACTTCCGATGCCGGTCCCTTCAGATCGCTTTCGAATGCCGCATATTGGGTGCGGACCGCCTCCCAGTAGAACGAGATGCGGCGGATCCATTCCGGATCAAGCCCTGGATCGCGTTCCGTGCCCTTGAGGGCTTCGACGATCGAACCGAGACAAGGCTGCGAAGTATTGCCGGACAGCGCATCCATGGCAGCATCGACCACGTCGACGCCCGCATCCACAGCGGCAAGCACGGTTGCCGCTGAGATGCCCGACGTGTCATGCGTGTGGAAATGCAGCGGCAGGTCGGTCGCCTCGCGCAATGCCTTGAACAGCACCTTGGCAGCGCCCGGCTTGAGCAGCCCGGCCATGTCCTTGACTGCGATGATATGCGCGCCGGCCTTTTCCACTTCCTGCGCCAGATCAACATAATATTTCAGGTCGTATTTCGGCCGGGCGGAATTCAGGATATCGCCGGTGTAGCAAATGGCCGCTTCACACAGCTTGTCCTCCTCCAGCACCGCATCCATGGTGACGCGCATGTTCTCGACCCAGTTGAGGCTGTCGAACACGCGGAACACATCGACGCCGTTGCGGGCGGCCTGCTGCACGAAATACTTGACCACATTGTCGGGATAGCTCTTGTAACCAACGCCATTGGCGCCGCGCAGAAGCATCTGCAACAGGATGTTCGGTGCCGCTTCGCGCACGTCTGCAAGCCGCTCCCATGGATCTTCCGTCAGGAAGCGCATGGCGACATCGAACGTCGCGCCGCCCCAGCACTCCAGCGAGAACAGCTGCGGCAAGGCGCGCGCATAGGTACCGGCGACCCGGGCGATATCGAAGGTGCGCATCCGCGTTGCGAGCAGGGACTGATGGCCGTCGCGCATGGTCGTATCGGTGAACAGGGCGCGCTTTTCATTGCGCATCCATTCGGCGAACTTCTTCGGCCCCAACTGATCCAGCAGCTGCTTGGTGCCATCCGGGATCGGTGTCTCAATGAACGGCACCCGCGGCAGCGCCGCTTCGGCCGGCGGCGTGGCACGGCCCTTGGTTTCCGGATGGCCATTGACGGTGACATCGGCCAGATAGGTCAGAAGCTTGGTGGCGCGATCCTGGCGCTTCACCTGCGCGAACAGCTCCGGCGTCGTATCGATGAACTTCGTCGTGTAGCTGTTATCGGCAAACTTCGGATGGGTGATGATGGCTTCAAGGAAGGTCAGGTTGGTGGCAACACCGCGGATGCGGAACTCGCGCAAGGCGCGGTGCATACGCTGGATCGTCTCGTCGGCCGTCGGCGACCACGCCGTGATCTTTTCCAGAAGCGGATCGTAGTAGCGGGTGATAACCGCACCCGAATAGGCGGTGCCGCCGTCCAGCCGGATGCCGAAACCGGTTGCACCGCGATAGGCGGTGATACGGCCGTAATCCGGAATGAAGTTCTGTTCGGGATCTTCCGTGGTGATGCGGCACTGCAACGCGTGGCCGTTCAGCTTGATATCCTTTTGCGCGGGAACGCCGGATTCCGGCGTTCCGATCGTCGCGCCTTCCAGAATGCGGATCTGCGCCTTGACGATATCGATGCCGGTGACTTCCTCGGTCACCGTGTGTTCCACCTGAATACGTGGATTGACCTCGATGAAATAGAACTGGTTTGTGTCGGCATCCATCAGGAATTCGATGGTGCCCGCACCGATATAAGCGGTCTTCGCGGCAATCTTCAGGCCGTAATCGGCAATTTCCTTGCGCTGCGCCTCGTTGAGGTAAGGCGCCGGCGCGCGCTCGACAACCTTCTGGTTGCGGCGCTGGATCGAACAATCGCGCTCGAACAGATGCACCGCATTGCCGTGCGTATCGCCAAGAATCTGCACCTCGACGTGGCGCGCGCGCTGCACCAGCTTTTCAAGGTAGACTTCATCCTTGCCGAAGGCGGCCTTGGCTTCGCGCTTGCCTTCGGTGACCTCGCGGGCAATATCATCCGGCGAGAAGATGGCGCGCATGCCGCGCCCGCCGCCGCCCCAGGATGCCTTCAGCATGACGGGGTAGCCGATCGTCTCGGCGAGCTTCTTCACCTCGTCCATGTCGTCGGGCAGCGGGTCGGTTGCCGGCACGACCGGAACGCCGATCTCGATGGCGAGATTGCGGGCAGCAACCTTGTTGCCGAGGCGGCGCATGGTTTCCGGCTTCGGTCCGATGAAGATAATTCCGGCTTCACCGCAGGCCTCGGCAAATTCCGGGCTTTCGGACAAGAGGCCATAGCCCGGATGGATGGCGTCAGCGCCCGACAGCTTTGCCACCCGGATGATTTCCTCGATCGACAGATAGCTTTCGATCGGCCCCATGTCTTTGGCCAGATGCGGCCCGCGCCCAACCTGATAGGACTCATCCGCCTTGAAACGGTGCAGCGCCAGCTTGTCTTCCTCCGCCCATATCGCCACGGTTTTCATGCCAAGCTCGTTGGCGGCGCGGAAAACACGGATGGCGATTTCTGATCGATTGGCGACGAGGATCTTCTTGATAGGCAAGGCGAAAACTCCGAAATCTCATAGAGGCAATATGAGTGGTAAAACCCTATTGGCGCGGTGATTGCTGCACTGCAAACAATGCATATTGATCACAAGACGGTGAAATGTCCAACGGCAAAATGCCCGGCATGAGAGCCGGGCATTTCGCATGAGATAGCAAGCGGAAAGGCTTACTGCTGGATGTAGGTGTACTTGCCGTCCTTGTCCTTCTTCCATTCGTACATGACGTAGCCTGGAAGCTTCGGATCGCCCTTTTCGTCAAAGGAGATATCGCCGAGAACCGACTTGAACGGGCCCTTTCCCTTCAGAGCCTTGGCAACGGTTTCAGGATCATTCGACTTAGCAGCGGTTGCTGCTTCGACGATGGCCTGCACGGCTGCATAGGCGTAGAGGGTGTAGGCTTCCGGCTCAAAACCGGCCTTGCGGAACTTCTCAACCAGTTCCTTGTTGGCCGGGTTGTTGCGCGGATCGGGACCGAATGTGTTGAGCGTACCGACCACGGCGTCGCCGGCAATCGCTGCGAGCTCGTTGGTGACGATGCCGTCGCCGGAGATGAACTTGACCTTCAGGCCCTGATCCGCCAGCTGGCGGATGATCAGACCGGCTTCGGTATGCAGACCACCCCAATAAAGGACGGTAACGCCGGCCTGCTTTGCCTTGGCGATGAGTGCGGAGAAGTCCTTGTCGCCAACGTTGACGCCTTCATAAAGAACAGGCTTCAAGCCCTTTGCTTCGATCGTCTTCTTGGTTTCATCGGCAAGACCCTGACCATAAGGCGTCTTGTCATGGATGACCGCGATCTTTGCATCCTTGTAATGCTCGGCGATATAGGCACCGGCAATGGCACCCTGCTGGTCATCGCGACCGCATGTGCGGAATGTGTTCCACAGGCCGCGTTCGGTGAACACAGGGTTTGTCGCGGCTGGTGTTACTTCAACAATGCCGTTTTCCGCATAAACTTCGGATGCCGGAATGGATACGCCGGAATTGAAGTGACCGACAACGAACTTCACGCCATCGGCAACGAACTTGTTGGCAACCGAAACGCCCTGCTTGGCGTCGGAAACGTCATCACCCAGAACGAATTTGATCTTTTCGCCATTCACGCCGCCAGCCGCATTGACCACCTCTGCGGCCGCTTCGGCACCCTTCTGGATCTGCGCGCCGTAAGCGGCATTGGGGCCGGTCAACGGAGCACCAATACCGACCAGAAGATCAGCATAGGCGTGACCGCCCAAAGCGAGCATTGCTGCAACAGCAACACCCGAGAACAGTGACTTCTTCATTTGAAAACTCCCATTTTCTAGGTACTTACGAAACCCCTAACGATGAAATCTTCCCATCGCTTGAAGACCACATTTGCCGATTTTCCGGCGGTTGTCACGCTGATTCATTTCGCGTCAGCGAGATTGCTTAGGCCCCTTTTCTTTCCTTGAATGAGAAGGGGGAAACTTTTTCATAGAGCCAGTGATATTGCTGAACCATCTGGTTTGTCCGGGTGTAGCGATAGCCCAATGTGCCGATGATGATCAGCACGATCGTGTCGACGACGTAGTAGTGCAGCGTCACCATCGTGCCCTCAAACAGGGCGAAGTGGATGAAGCGGACGCCGATGCCGAGAAGCAGCATATAGAAGATCAGGATTGCATGGGAACGCCATGTCTTGGCGCAGGCGCGGCCCGCCATCCATGCGGCCCAGCCACCCATGACGCAGGTTACCAGCACAAACAGCCAGAATGAGGGTTCTTCGTACAGAATGCCTTGCATGGCAGTATTCCCCTTGCAGCACCGGATTTTCCAGACCCGCTGGAAAGCCGGTCCTATTTTTGTCAGTGACGCCCGCCCTCGAGATAGGCCGCGCGCACTTCCGGATTGGCGAGAAGATCCTTGCTCGATCCGCTCATCGTCACGATACCATTGACCATCACATAGCCGCGATCCGCCAGTTTCAGCGCGCCGAAGGCATTCTGTTCAACCAGAAACACCGTCAGGCCCGTGGACTTGTTCAGTTCCTTGATCGCCTCGAAAATGTGCTTGATGATCAACGGAGCAAGACCCAGCGACGGCTCGTCCAGAAGCAGCAGGCGCGGACGCGCCATCAATGCGCGGCCGATGGCCAGCATTTGCTGCTCACCGCCCGATAGGGTACCGCCGCGCTGGTTGATGCGTTCCTTCAGGCGCGGAAACAGGTCGAAAACCTTGCGCACGTCCTCGTCATAAAATTCCAGATTGTCGAGGCTGGCGCCCATCTGCAGGTTTTCCTGCACCGTCATGCGCGGGAATATCCGGCGGCCTTCCGGCGACTGGGCGATGCGCAGGCGCGCGATCTCATGGGTCGGCAATTGCGTGATGTCCTGGCCGGCAAACATAACCCGGCCCTTGCGGGCCCGGGGCATGCCGAAAATGGTCATCATCAGCGTCGACTTGCCGGCGCCGTTGGCGCCGATCAGCGTGACGATTTCACCGGCATCCGCATGGACGCTGACACCGCTGAGCGCGCGGATATTGCCGTAATAGGTTTCAACGTTCTCGACACTGAGAAGGGCCCCGGTCCTCGGAAGAGTTTGTGTTTCCGACATTACTTCGCCCCTCCGGTCTTCTTCGCAGCCGGTTTGCCCTGGCTCTCTTTCGCCAGCTTTTTGGCCTGGCCGATCCAGTCTTCGCGCGCGATGCGCCCGTCAAACGCCAGATAGGCTTCGGCGGCGATCACATCGGCCTTCTTCCAGGCCGCGATCTGGTCGAAATGGAAAATGCCATGTTCGTTGAGCCGGCGCTCGTTGACCGGGCCAATCCCCTTGATCAGGGTCAGGTTGTCGGGTGTGCCGCCGCGCGGTGCGGCGAGCGCATTGGCGGTTGCTCCCGCCTTGATTGCCGGACCGGCGGGCTTTGCCGCGGCTTCGGCCATTGCAGCAGCCGGCGCTTCCGGGTGCGTCTCGGTGATTTCCTGGATGGCCTCCGTGGATAAAAGATCAACGGCCGCCGTGATATCATCATTGCCGGTCGCCACGACGTGCTCGATCAGTTCGACCACCTCTTCATCCTCGACACCGAGATAGGCGGCAATGACCTTCGGGTCATTCTTCACGCTCTCCGGCGTTCCGTCGGAAATCTTGGTGCCGTATTCCAGTACAACAACGTGATCGGAGATTTCCATTACCACGGACATGTCATGCTCGATCAGGATGATCGACGTTCCTGTTTCATCGCGGATGCTGAGCAGCAGCTGGTTCAGCTCCGCCGATTCACGCGCGTTGAGACCAGCGGCGGGTTCGTCCAGGCAGAGAAGCTCCGGATCGGTGCACATGGCACGGGCGATCTCGAGACGCCGCTGGGCGCCATAGGGCAGATCGCCCGCCGGGTCGTCGGCACGGTCGATGAGGTTGATCTTCTGCAGCCAGAAACGGGCTTTCTCGACCGCATCGGCGGCGGCCTTCTTGTAGGTGGGAAAGCCGAGAAGACCGAGGATCGTATAACCCGACGACAGCATCAGGGGATTGTGCTGGGCGACCAGCAGATTCTCCAGAACGGTCAGCCCCGAGAACAGCCGGATGTTCTGGAACGTGCGTGCCACTTTCGCCTTCTTGGTGATGACGAAGTCGGCCATGCGCTCCAGAAGATATTCCTCGCCATTCTGGCGGGTCATGGTCAGCATGCCTTCGGTCGGCTTGTAGAATCCGGTGATGCAATTGAACACCGTGGTCTTGCCTGCACCGTTCGGGCCGATCAGGGCGGTGATATCCCCGCGCTTGGCTTCGAAGTTCAGGTCGTTGATGGCGATAAGCCCGCCAAACTTCATCGAGAGATGTTCAACGCGCAGCACGGCGCTGGGATTGTTACGCACTTCCGAAACCATCAGCCGTGCCCTTCTTTCGTAAACTCGCTGGAGATCATCTTGCGCTCGTGCAGGAAGGCACTCGGTTCCCGGTTACCGACAAATCCGCGCGGCTTCCACACCATGACGACAATCATGGCGAGACCGAACAGCAGCATACGATAGAGTTCCGGCGTAAAATCGTTGCCGAAGATCAGCTTGAGGAATTCCAGTTCGCGCAGGAGTTCCGTGCCGCCGATCATCACCGCCGCGGCGATGGCGATACCGATGAGCGACCCCATGCCGCCGAGCACGACGATGGCAAGAATGATCGCCGATTCGAGGAACACGAAGGACTCGGGACTGACGAAACCCTGGCGGGCAGCGAAGAACGATCCGGCAAACCCGCCGAACATTGCGCCGGTCGCAAAAGCCGTCAGCTTGGTGGTCGTCGTGTTGATGCCGAGGGACCGGCAGGCGATCTCGTCCTCGCGCAACGCTTCCCAGGCGCGGCCGATCGGCATGCGGCGCAGGCGGATCGTCACCCAGGCGGTCAGGAGAGCAAGGAACAGAATGAGATAATAGAGGAAAATCTTGTAGTAGACGCCGGAGTTCGGCAGGCCGAACATGGCGGCAAAACCGGTGGGGCCCGGCGTGAAGGGAATGCCGAACATAGTGGCCTTGGCAATACCGGAGATACCGAATGTACCCTTGGTCACAACGGTCCAGTTGATCAGCACAAGACGGATGATCTCACCAAAGGCCAGCGTGACAATGGCAAGATAGTCACCCCGCAGCCGCAGCACCGGAAAGCCGAGCACAATGCCCCACGTGGCGGCAAAGATACCGGCCATCGGCAGGAGCAGCCAGAAGGACAGGCCGAAATGCGCGGAGAGCAGGGCGTAGGAATAGGCGCCGACCGCGTAGAAAGCGACATACCCAAGATCGAGCAGGCCAGCGAGACCCACGACGATGTTCAGACCCCATGCCAGCATGACGTAGATCAGGATCTGGATACCGAAATTGTCGACATATTTGAGCGAGCCCTGCACACCGCTCTGGAACGACCATTGTCCGGTCACCGCGAACTGAATCAGCGCCAGGATCAGGATGACGACGAAAGGGTAGGTGAAAAGCAGGGCAAGGCCAAATCGTGACACCGTCGCCTTGAGCGAGCGGCGGTCGATCTTGGCAGCGGCTGGCACCTTGCTTTTGGCCAGCTTCGCCTGTTCCCGCGACGGCGTAATGAACGCTGCGAAGATGAAGCGCCCGATGGCAGCCACGGCCACGAAGATCGCCAGCAGGCCCCAGCGCTGGGCGAGAACCAGTTCATTGTTGATGTTCTGGTCGGTGCGGAAACCAATGACAAGGAAGAACAGGCCGAACGCGATGATTCCGGCAATCACCGCTTCCCTGACGGCTTTCACGTAGACGGAATCCTGTCCTGAAGATTGGATATCAGCCATAAGCTCAGACCTTTTCGACTTCGGGCCGACCAAGAATGCCGGAGGGCAGGAAGATCAGGACGATTGCAAGGATCGAAAATGCAGCCACATCCTTGTAATCGATGGAGAAATAGGCAGACCACAACGCTTCGATCAGCCCGATCAGCAGGCCGCCGACCACCGCACCGGGCAATGAGCCGATACCGCCGAGCACCGCGGCCGTAAACGCCTTGACGCCGGGTGTGAAACCATCGGTGAAGGAGATGACACCGTAGAACATGAGGTAAAGCGTTCCGGCGACTGCAGCGAGCATGGCGCCCATGACAAAGGTCATGGAAATCGTCTTGTCCACGTCGATACCGAGGAGTGCGGCCATCTTGCGGTCCTGCTCGCAGGAACGCTGGGCCCGCCCGAGCGTGGTCCGGTTGACCAGATACCAGAATGCGGCAAGCAGGATCGCGGTGACGATAACGATCACCATCTGCTTGTAGGCGATGGTGATGCCCGTGCCGTAGATTGTCACACCGCCATTGACGAGCGGCGGGATCGGCTTGTTGCGCGGGCCCTGTGTGACCTGCACGAAATTGGACAGCGCGATCGACATGCCGATCGCCGTGATCAACGGCGCGAGACGGAACGATCCGCGTAGCGGCCGGTAGGCAAGACGCTCGATTGTCCAGCTCCACAACCCTGTCAGCAGCATGGCGACAAGCATCATAAGGAGCAGCGCCAGCACAACAGGGACGCCGCCGATAAACGTGGTTAAAGCAAGAAAAACGATCATCGCCATGAACGCGCCAAGCATGAAAACGTCGCCATGGGCGAAGTTGATCATGCCGATGATCCCGTAGACCATCGTATAGCCGATTGCGATCAGTCCGTAGATTGAACCGAGTGTCAGACCGTTGATCGATTGCTGGATGAAGTACTCCATCGCAACGATACCCCTCATTTTCATTGGGAAGTTTCTTATCCGGTTTTTTTATCCGGTTCCCGTTTACCCCAACCTCTTTACACGTAACGTCTGCGTTAAAGAAAGCAACAGCTTTTTTAGCACAAACAGCGGCATCACATTTGCTTGCATACTCCGTGCGAAATTTTTCACCAAATTTTCGTCATTTGTTGACGAAATTTACAGCAAATGCCTCTGATTTAACTGAATTACCTATCCCCGCCTTATTGTCGGAACGAGCCTGGTGAGGCTCACTTGACCACAAAGCCGTGAGCGAAGGGATCGCGGTCATCGATAAAGATCGTGCTGTAACCGGTCATCCGCGCCCACCCCGCGACCGAGGGTATGATTGCATCGCGATCGCCAACATGGGTGGCCGATTCCACCCGGCCATGAAACAGCGAGCCGATGATCGATTCATGCACGAAGTCGTCTCCAGGCTTCAATTTTCCCTTCGCCGTCAGTTGCGCCATGCGAGCCGATGTACCCGTGCCGCAGGGGGAGCGGTCAATCGCCTTGTCACCGTAGAATACGGCATTGCGCGCATGCGCTTCCGGCTTGGTCGGCGCCCCGGTCCACAGAATATGGCTGAGTGTGTTGATATCGGGCTTTTCCGGGTGCTGGAACGTATATCGCTCGTTCAGACGCTCGCGCAAAACCGGGCTCCAGCCGATAAGATCGAGCGCCCGGTAATCCGCCATGTCCCGGAAGTTTTTCTGCGGATCGACGATTGCATAGAAATTGCCGCCATAGGCAACATCCACATGCAGTGTCCCGAGATCCGGACATTCCACTTCCAGCCCTTCCGCATAGAGAAAGGCCGGAACGTTGGTGATGCGCACGCTGGTGACATACTGGCCTTCCTGCGTGTATTCGGCAACCACCAGACCGGCCGGGGTATCCAGCCTCAATATGCCCGGAGTCTTCGGAGTAATCAGGCCGTGTTCGATCGCCATCGTCACCGTGCCGATGGTGCCGTGACCGCACATGGGCAGACAGCCCGACGTCTCGATGAACAGCACCGCCACGTCGCAATCCTCGCGGGTCGGCGGATAGAGAATGGAACCGGACATCATGTCGTGGCCGCGCGGTTCGAACATCAGACCGGTGCGGATCCAGTCGAATTCGCGTAGGAAATGCGCGCGTTTTTCCATCATGGTCGAGCCGGTGAGGTTTGGCCCTCCCCCTGCCACGAGACGTACCGGGTTACCACAGGTGTGACCGTCGACACAGAAGAAGGAATGACGCGCCATGATGTTATAGGGTCCTAAAAGCGTTGCGGATTAAAGGGATCGATCGGGATCGACGGCCGCCGGCCCTCGATGAGATCGCAGATCAGTCGTCCCGTGGCGGCGGACTGGGTCAATCCCAGGTGTCCGTGACCAAAGGCATAGAGAACATTTTTGCTTTGCCTGGAATAGCCGATAACCGGCAGGGAATCGGGCATCGACGGACGATATCCCATCCATTGCCGGCCGCCGGATACATCGAGATCCGGCAGGAAAGCCTTGGCCTTCTGCAGCATGACGTCCGAGCGCTTGTAATTGGGGGGCAAATCGAGACCGCCCAGTTCGACGGCTCCGCCGACGCGCACGCCGGTTTCGAGCGGTGTTACGACGAATCCGTGACCGGAGAAAATCAACTGGCGTTTCAGATCAAAGGCCCCGACAGGCAATGTGGTGTTGTAGCCGCGCTCCGTATCCAGCGGAATATGGTCACCAAGATGCCGCGCCAGCCGGTGTGACCAGGCTCCGGCCGCAATGATGAGCTTGCCTGTTTCGACCGTCCGCCCATCGGCAAGCGTGACTGTACCACCCGCATCGTTCGCGCTGACGGAAACGACGTCTGCACGCTCGAAGCGGGCGCCCAGTTTTTCCGCATGGGCCCACAGCCCTTTGCCGACATGTTTGGGATCACTGACTGTCTTCCATCCCGGAACGAACGTTCCGGCGACAAAGCGCCGTGCCAGACCCGGCTGACATGCGGCCAGTGCTTCGCCGCGCAAATGTTCGAAGGCGATGCCCGCCCTCTCCCGTGCCGCCCAGCCGGGCAGACAGAGATTGAGCTCGTGCTCGCTCTCGTAGAGCTCAAGCGAACCATCCTCGCGCACCATATGGCGGATACCGGCGCGCTGCATCAGATCCAGCATTTCCGGCTCGGCGAGGCGCATCATCGCGCCCTGCGCCACCGTGGTGTGTTCCAGCACGTCCGGCCGACTGGCGCGCCAGAACCGGTAGAGCCATGGCGCCAGCCTGGGAAGGTAGGACGGCCGGATGGTGAACGGCCCGAGCGGGTCCATCAGCCAGCCCGGAACCTTGGCCATGACCCCTTTCGAGGCCATCGGCAGTATGTCGGAAAAAGCCAGGGCCCCGGCATTGCCGGAGCTCGTCCCTTCGCAGATGCCCTGATGATCGATCACCAGAACCCTGCGCCCGGCTTCGCCCAGAAAAGCCGCGATGGCGACGCCGATGATACCGGCGCCGACAATGACAACATCATGCTTTTCCGGAGCGGCGCTCATCGCGCAGCCTCAGAGAACAGGCAGCTTCGGCCGCGATGCCATGGCATCCCTGACGATCTTGTCGACAGCCGCCCGGCGCGCACCGCGCAAAGGCTGGCGCGGCAGACGAACGCGATCATTGGTTCCGATTTCATGGACTTCCGCCAGTTTGATGTTCTGCACAAGATAGGTGGAGACATCGAGGTCAAGCAAGGGGCGGAACCAGCGATAGATATCCAGCGCCTCGGCATAGCGGCCGGCACCGATGAGCTTGTAGATCGCAACGGTCTCTTTCGGGAAGGCCGTGACCAGCCCGGCGACCCAGCCGATAGCGCCTGCAGTCAGCGCCTCGAAAGCGAGGTTGTCGACACCGGTGAAGAGGTCGTAACGCTTGCCGAACGTATTGATGATATCGGTGGTACGGCGCACGTCGTCGGAGGATTCCTTGATCGCCACGAAGTGCTTATCGGACGCAAGTTCCGCCAGGATTTCGCTGGTCACATCGACGCGATAGGCAATGCGGTTCGAATAGATCATCACGGGCAGATCGCCGGCAGCTGCAACGGCTTTCAGGGTGGTGACCGTTTCTTCCGGGTCCGTATGATAGATCGGGCTTGGAACCAGCATGAGGCCGTCGGCACCGGCCTTGGCTGCCTGCTTGGCAAGCGCCGCGCCATCGCGGGTTGCCGCTTCATTGATGGTGAGAAGCACCGGCTTGCCCTTCGCAACGCCCTGCGCCGTTTTCAGCACTGCGAGTTTTTCCTCGTGGCTGAGCATCGGGCCTTCGCCGAGCGAACCTGCAACAATCAAACCATCGCAACCCGCATCCATCAGGAGCGAGAAGCAACGTTCCATTTCCTTGTGATCGAGTTTATCATCTTCAGTGAATTTGGTTGTAACCGCAGGGAAAACGCCTGACCACATGTCTCTTCTCCTTCTTGATATATCAGAAATATATCTATAGGACCTGTGGCTGTCAATTGCCTTGAACAGAAAGTTTATCTGATGGATCAAACCGCAGTCCACACCATGGCCCAGACGGGCGAAAGTCTTGCTGAACTGGCCTATCGCCAGATCGAAGAGATGATCGTCACGCTGAAGCTTGAGCCTGGCGCGGTCGTCAACGAGCGCACCCTCACGGACGTTACCAATATGGGCCGCACGCCGGTGCGCGAAGCGGTGCAGAAGCTGGCCTGGGAAGGCTTGATGGAAATTCGCCCGCGCTCGGGCATTGCCATTGCCGCGCTCAATCCGCAGGACTTTACCAAGGTTCTCGATGCGCGCGAGGGTGTCGAGCGGGTTCTTGCACGCGATGCGGCGCTCTATGGCGCATCGCTGCATCACGAAAGGCTGAAGGCGGCATCCGATGCAATGATGGCTGCACGCTCCGGCAACGATGTGATCAGCTTTCTCAACGCCGACAAGATTTTCGATACGGTGCTCGGACAGGCGGCGGAAAACCCCTATGCGGCCCGTCTGGCGTCCCCGCTGCAAACCCATAGCCGCCGGTTCTGGTTCCGCCTGCAGCGGCCCGGCAGCCTCGAACAATCCGCCGGGGCGCACACGGCGCTGATCAAGGCGATCATCGCCCGCGAACCGGACAAGGCCGCCGACGAGGCGACCCGGCTGATCGGCTATCTCCGGACAATGGCCCCGTAAACCCGTTCGGCCCAAAAGAAAATCGCCGCCCGGTGCGGAACCGGACGGCGATTTCAAAGTTCAAAGCGATTTACTTCATCGTCGGAATGACGAACTCAGCCCCGTCCTTGACGCCCGACGGCCAGCGCGACGTGACGGTCTTGGTCTTGGTGTAGAAGCGGAATGCATCCGGGCCATGCTGGTTCAGATCGCCGAAACCGGAACCCTTCCAGCCGCCGAAGGTGTAATAGGCGATCGGAACCGGAATTGGCACATTGATACCGACCATGCCGACCTGAACGCGCGAGGCAAAATCCCGGGCAGCATCGCCGTCACGGGTGAAGATCGCAACGCCATTGCCGTATTCGTGTTCATTCGGCAGACGGATCGCATCCTCATAGGTATCGGCGCGGACAATGCCCAGAACCGGACCAAAAATTTCTTCCTTGTAGATGCGCATGTCAGGTGTGACATGATCGAACAGGCAACCACCTATGTAGAAGCCGTTCTCATAGCCCTGCATCTTGAAGCCGCGGCCATCGACGACGAGCTTCGCACCTTCCTGGATGCCCAGATCGACATAGCCTTTGATGCGATCCAGCGCCTGCCGGGTCACAACCGGGCCGTAATCCGCCGACGCATCGGTGGAGGGTCCGACCTTCAGGCTTTCAACCCGGGGGATCAGGCGCTCGACGAGACGATCTGCGGTATCCTTGCCGACGGGAACGGCAACGGAGATCGCCATGCAGCGCTCGCCCGCTGAACCGTAACCGGCACCGATGAGGGCATCAACCGTCTGGTCCATGTCTGCATCGGGCATGATGATCATGTGGTTCTTGGCACCGCCGAAGCACTGGGCACGCTTGCCGTTGGCCGTGGCGCGCGAATAGATGTACTGGGCAATCGGCGTCGAGCCGACGAAGCCGACAGCCTTGATATCGGGATCATCCAGAATGGTGTCGACAGCTTCCTTGTCGCCATTGACGACGTTGAAGATACCCGCCGGCAAACCGGCCTCGATGAAGAGTTCGGCCAGACGCATCGGCACGCCCGGATCACGTTCGGAAGGCTTCAGAATGAAGGCATTGCCCGATGCAATCGCCGGACCGGCCTTCCACAGCGGGATCATTGCCGGGAAATTGAATGGGGTGATACCGGCAACGACGCCGAGCGGCTGGCGCATGGAATAAACATCGATGCCCGTGCCGGCATTGTCGGTGAACTCACCCTTGAGCATGTGGGCTGAGCCGAGGCAAACCTCGACCACTTCCAGACCGCGCTGGATATCGCCCTTGGCATCGGGAATGGTCTTGCCATGCTCGCGCGCCAGAAGTTCGGCAAGCGAGTCGTATTCGGCTTCGACGAGATCAAGGAACCTGCGCAACACGCGCGCACGGCGCTGCGGGTTGGTTGCGGCCCATGCCGGCTGAGCCGCCTTGGCATTGGCAATGGCAGCGCGCACTTCATTGGGGGTTGCCAGTGCCACGCGGCCCTGAACGGTGCCGTCCATGGGCTGGAAAATTTCGGTCGTACGACCGCTTGTTCCGGCGACATGCTTGCCACCGATAAAATGTCCGACTTCACGCATTGCGAGCAACCTCCCTGGGATTGACTGAACTTCGTTGCCCTATCATCGCGCTTCAAATTTTTTATTGCAAGCCGAGCGAAAGCGTATCCGTTGTGCAAAAATTAAAGTACGAATAGGGCAGGAGGTCAAACGATGAGCTGGGACGATGTGCGGATTTTTCTGGCTGTCGCGCGTTCGGGTCAAATACTCGGCGCGGCCAAACGGCTTGGCGTCAACCATGCGACGGTGGCGCGCCGTCTCACCGCGCTGGAGAATGACATCAACACCAAGCTGCTGACCCGCCGCACCAATGGCTGCGAGCTGACCCATGCCGGCGAAGAATTCCTCCTGTCAGCTGAGCGCATGGAAGCGGAAATGCTATCGATCCGCTCCTCGCTTGGCGACGCCGATGTGTCCATTTCCGGGTCGGTGCGCATTGGCGCGCCGGATGGCTTCGGTGTCTCCTTCCTCGCGCCGCGCCTTGCCACCCTCACCGCCCGCTATCCCGATCTCAAGATCCAGCTTGTTCCGGTTCCCCGTTCCTTCTCGCTGTCGCGGCGCGAGGCTGACATAGCCATCACGGTCGACCGGCCCGATCAGGGCCGCCTCGTGGCGAAAAAGCTCGTCGACTACACGCTCTGCCTCTATGCCAGCCGGTCCTATCTGGCTGCGCACCCGGCACCCCGCAGCATCGAAGATCTCGCGGCGCACCGGCTGGTCGGTTATGTCGATGATCTGGTCATCAGCCCTTCGCTGAACTATGCGCCTGAAATCACCCGCGAATGGCGCCCCGCTTTCGAGATTTCCAGTGCCATCGGGCAAGTGGAAGCGGTCAAGGCCGGGGCGGGCATCGGCATTCTGCATACATTCATCGCACGGGAATATCCCGACCTTGTGCCGGTCCTGCCGGAACGGACGATTCACCGGTCCTATTGGCTTGCCTACCACGAATCCGTACGCACCCTGCGCCGCATCACGGCGGTCTCCAGCTTCATCTCCGATCTCGTGAACAGCGAGACTGGACGATTCACCTGACAAAGCATAACAGGCAGCGGTGGAAATGTGATTGACGAGCACGGAACAAACACCACAATTGCGCCTTGAACACATGCGCTTTCAGCGTGTGTTGACATCATATCGGAGAGGGAAAATGTACCGATATATACTAGCTTTGGCTGTAACCCTGGGGGGTATGCAGTTCGTAACGGTTCCAGCCGCACAGGCGCAGGAACGGCCCATCAGATGCGAATCACGCAGCTTCCGCTACAATGAGTGCGAGACCGACATGCGTCGGCCGCGGATCATCCGGCAGCTTTCGGGTTCGGCCTGCATTCCCGGCCAGAGCTGGGGCTTCAGCCGCGGCACCATCTGGGTGGACAAGGGCTGCTCGGCGGTCTTTGCCGACAGTGCCGAGCGTCCGCGCTGGCGGGATCAGAATGATCGTCCGCGTTGGCGGGATGATCGCTATCCCCGCCGCGACTACCGGCGCGAATACCGCGATGACCGTTACTACCAGCCGGACGATTATTGATCGGCATTACGGGCCTCGTTTTTCGCCATCTCCGGCCGGAGGTGGCGAAAACACCTTACACCCGGTGATACGGGTGCCCGGAAAGGATCGTGGTCGCGCGGTAGAGCTGTTCCGCTACGAGAATCCGGACAATCTGATGCGGCCAGGTCATGGCACCGAGCGCCAGAACAAGATCGGCACGCTTCCTTAAATCCGCATCGTGGCCGTCGGGCCCGCCTATCGCCAGGAGCAGCTGGCGTTTACCGTCATCGCGAAACCGGGCGATTGCATTGGCGAAGTCTTCCGATGGCATGGTCTTGCCGCGCTCGTCGAGAAGAACGAGCACGCCACCCTGATCCAGCGCTTCCAGCACCTTGGCGGACTCTTCCTGTTTGCGCAGGTCCGGCTGCTGGGCGCGGCTTTCGGTGATTTCGGTGACGGAGTTGAATTCGAGGCCAAGCGGCGAACCGGTTTTCTTCAACCGGTCGAAATAGCGGTCTGCCAGTTCCCGTTCGGGGCCAGATTTCATCCGGCCCACGGCAAAAACGGTGATACGCATGGCACGTCCAGTCCTTTGTCACTTGGCGCGAAGAATAACTCTCCGGCGCATGACCGGTCCATATCCAGTAAGCCGCCCGAAGCATCCCGCTGGCGTTATGCCGGGATGCCCCGATCCGTCAGAACTTTCTCACACAAGGCTCCGTGTGCCGTAACGGCACACCTTGCTCTAATGTACGGTTTCCCCGTCAAGTTCGGGAGCCTGCCACATCTTTTCGATGTTGTAGAACTCGCGCACTTCAGGCCGGAAAATATGGATGATGATATCGCCCGTGTCGATCAGCACCCAGTCACCGCTGGAAAGACCTTCAACCTTCGCATTGTTTCCGTGACCGCTTTCCTTCAGCGCACGCAGGAGCTGATCAGCCACCGCCGTTACGTGACGATGCGAACGGCCCGATGCGATGACCATATGGTCGCCGATGACAGATTTTCCGCGAAGATCGATGGGGACAATTTTTTCAGCCTTGGAGTCATCGAGACTGGCAAGGACCGTCTGGAGGGCAAGAGAAACGGAAGTTGCACCGTTCATCTCCGCCGTTGAAGGTGCCAAGGCATCCTTCTTCTGAATTGCTGTTCTCAGTGTATTTCCTTTCCAATAAGAACAACGCGCCGCAGCCTTTAATCTTGCTGCACGTTATTAAGATAGGCAGAGTCGCATGACACTTTCAAGACGTCGCGACACGGCCTTTGTTCACGTTTTCATTCCTGCCGTTTTACGGCTCCGTTGCGTATCGCCGTCGACGACAGCGATGAACGCGGCCCGTGGATGAAAGTCCATGCCGGCGCGGGTGCCCGTGCCAGCAGCGGGGCGTCATCCTCATCGAAACGGGCATAGTCAAACGTCTTGGCCATGCGCGACGAGAGAAATGCCAAGGTCGAACCCGGACGGTCGATCACGGCGATGGGAAACGTCATGGCAATCTTCTGCCAGCGCTGCCAGCGGTGAAAATCGGCAAGATTGTCCGCACCCATGATCCAGACAAAATTCACGCCCGGATTGCGCGCCTTGATCAAAGCCAGCGTGTCGGCCGTGTAGCGCACATTATAGGCTGCTTCGAACGCCGTCACCTTGATGCGCGGATCATGCACCTGCTGCTCGCACAATTTCAGCCGTTCCGCCAGAGGGGCCAGATGGCGCGTGTCCTTCAGCGGATTGCCCGGCGTGACAATCCACCAGAGCTGGTCGAGCTGCAGCCGGCGCAGCGAGATTTCCGCCACCAGCGCATGGCCCGCATGGGGCGGATTGAACGATCCGCCAAACAGCCCGACGGTCATGCCCTTTTCAACGAAAGGCATGCGCAGATGCGCATCGCTCACGCCGGGAAAATCGTGACGTAACGCATCGATGGATGTCACGGGCGGGTCTGGCCATTGCCGCGCACGCGGTATTTGAAGGATGTCAATTGCTCCACGCCCACGGGGCCCCGCGCGTGCATCTTGCCCGTCGCGATGCCGATTTCCGCGCCCATGCCGAATTCACCACCGTCGGCGAACTGTGTCGAGGCGTTGTGCAGCAGGATGGCAGAGTCGATTTCGTTGAAGAACCGCTCGACCACATGCATGTCCTCGGCAATCACCGCTTCCGTATGGTGGGACGAATAGTGATTGATATGCGCGATCGCGTCGCCAATACCGTCAACCAGCTTCACGGATATGATGGCATCGAGATATTCCGTCGACCAGTCTTCCTCCGTCGCCGGTTTTGCCGCGGCAAACAGCTGGACCACTGCGGCATCACCGCGAATTTCGCACCCTGCTGCCTGCAGATCCTCAAGCAGCGGCAAAAGACGGACGGGGGCGATCAGCCGGTCGAGCAGCAGCGTCTCGGCCGAACCGCAGACGCCGGTCCGGCGCATCTTGGCATTGACGATAATCCGGCGCGCCATGTCGAGATCGGCAGAGGCGTCGACATAGACGTGGCAGAGGCCTTCGAGATGGGCAAAGACCGGTACGCGCGCTTCCGCCTGCACCCGGGCCACGAGACTCTTGCCGCCACGCGGAATAATGACGTCGAGATTGCCGTCCAGCCCCTTCAGCATTTCGCCGACCGCGGCGCGGTCCGTCACCGGGATGAGCTGGATGGCATCCCTGGGCAAACCCGCCGCTTCGAGCCCTTCGACCAGCGCCGCATGGATGGCGCGGGAGGAATGGGCGGAATCCGATCCACCGCGCAGGATGACGGCATTGCCCGACTTCAGGCAAAGGGCACCCGCATCGGCTGTTACATTCGGGCGGCTTTCGTAAATCACACCAATGACACCGAGCGGCGTGCGCACGCGCTCGATATGCAGGCCGTTGGGACGGTCCCATTCGGCAATGATGTCCCCAACCGGATCCTTGAGGGCGGCAATGGTGCGGATGCTTTCCGAGATCGCGGCGATACGGCCGGCATCCAGTTTCAGCCGGTCGAGCAGCGAGGCGGCCATTCCTGTCTTTTCGCCATCGGCCATATCCTGCCGGTTGGCGTCCAGAATCTCCGGGGCACGGCGATCCACCGCATCCGCCATGGCGATCAGGGCAATCATCTTCTGTTCCGGCGAAGCGATGGACAGCGGCTGGGCAGCGGCACGGGCCTTGCGGCCGATTCCGGCCATCAATTCAGCAACGTCGTCAATCGGTTCGACCCGTCCCAGCATTTCTCACTCCTTCGCAGCACGTTTTGCTGCGCGTACAACCAGATCATCCCGGTGAATCATCGCCGACCGGGCATCGTAACCGAGGATCGCGGCAATCTCATTGGTCTTGCGCCCTGCAATCCTTACGGCATCTGCGGCATCATAGGCAATAAGGCCGCGCGCGGCTTCGCGTCCGTCCGGACCAACAACCGCAACCGTATCGCCGCGGGTGAACTGACCGGCAACGTCACGGACACCGGCAGCCAGAAGCGATTTGCCGGATTTAAGCGCCGTAAGCGCACCCTCGTCGATCACCAGCCGCCCGGCCGGCTCGAGATTGCCCGATATCCACGTCTTCCATGCATTCACCGGATTGAGGCTCGGCTTGAACAGCGTCGACCGCTCGCCCGCATCGATGGCACCCAGCGGATGCATGCGCGTGCCGGAGGCAATGATCATCGCCGTGCCCGCCGCATTGGCAATCTTGCCAGCATCGAGCTTGGTCTTCATGCCGCCGCGCGAATATTCCGACGCGGCCGCGCCAGCCATGGCCTCGATGTCAGGGGTGATGGCGTCGACAACCGGCAGGAACTGCGCATCGGGATTCTGATGCGGCGGCGCGGTATAGAGCCCGTCAATGTCGGAAAGGAGAATCAGAAGGTCTGCCCCCATCATCGTCGCCACACGCGCGGCAAGGCGGTCATTGTCGCCATAACGGATTTCCGTGGTCGCCACGGTGTCATTCTCATTGATGACGGGTACGGCCTTGAGCCGCAGCAGGGTGCCGACCGTGGCGCGGGCATTGAGATAACGGCGGCGCTCTTCCGTGTCGGAAAGGGTAAGCAGGATCTGGCCGGCGCGCAGCTGATGCCCGCCCAGCACCTCGGAATAGGCTTTGGCAAGTTCGATCTGACCCGCCGCAGCCGCAGCCTGGCTTTCCTCCAGCCGCAGCGCGCCCTTCGGCAGTCCAAGCACCGTCCGGCCGAGGGCGATGGCACCCGAGGAGACGATCATCACCTCGACGCCTGCCTGCACCAGCTTTGCCACATCGGCACCGAGGCTTTCCAGCCAGTCGCGCTTCAGTCCTTTGGAGCGGTCCACCAGCAATGCCGAACCGATCTTGACCACGATCCGCCGATAGGCGGAAAGCTTGAGGGTGGCGGGAGAAGCGAGCTCGTTCTGCACGGACATGATGCACTCAATATTTGAAGCGGGTATCGACCTGTGCCGGGGCCTCTGACTGGCGCGATTCGAGAATGATCGCAGACAGGGCCCGCAGCACCTGCTCGACACCCTCGCGGCTGACCGAAGACAGCAGCATCGGCTCGCGGCCCGCAGCCTTTTTCAGCGCAGTCACTTTCTTCTTGCGCGCCGCGGCATCCAGCGTGTCGATCTGGCTCAGCGCCACGATCTCCAGCTTGTCGGCGAGCCCATGACCATAGGCTTCAAGCTCGGTGCGCACGGTCTTGTAGGCCTCGGCCACATTCTCTTCCTGTGCTGAAACCAGATGCAGGAGAACCCGTGTGCGCTCGACATGGCCAAGGAACCGGTCGCCGATACCGACGCCCTCATGCGCGCCTTCGATCAATCCCGGAATATCGGCAATGACGAATTCGCGCGCATCGACGCGGGCAACGCCCAGATTCGGATGCAGGGTAGTGAAGGGATAGTCGGCGATTTTCGGCTTGGCCGCCGTCACGCTGGCGAGAAATGTCGACTTGCCGGCATTCGGCTTGCCGAGAAGACCGGCATCGGCGATCAGTTTCAGCCGCAGCCACAGATTGCGCTCTTCGCCTTCGAGTCCGGGATTCGCGCGGCGCGGCGCCTGGTTGGTCGATGTCTTGAAGTGCAGATTGCCGAAGCCGCCATTGCCGCCCTTGGCAAGACGGTAGCGCTGGCCCACGGCGGTAAAATCGTAGATCAGGGTTTCATTGTCGTCTTCAAAGATCTGCGTTCCCACGGGAACCTTGAGCACCACATCGGCACCCTTGCCGCCCGTCATGTTGCGGCCCATGCCGTGCATGCCGGTCTTGGCCTTGAAATGCTGCTGGTAGCGATAGTCGATCAGCGTGTTGAGACCGTCCACGGCCTCGGCCCAGACGTCACCGCCGCGCCCGCCGTCGCCGCCATCGGGACCGCCGAATTCCAGAAATTTTTCACGGCGGAACGATACCGAGCCGGCACCACCATCGCCGGAGCGGATATAGACTTTCGCCTGATCGAGAAATTTCATGGAAGTTCAGTCCTTTTTGATGTCCCGAGCCATTACAGGAAAATGCGCGGGAAGAAAACTGGCCGTCGCAAGAGATCGCGGCGGCCAATTGTAATTTATGCGTTCCAGCTGCGAAGCCCGATCCATGTCCGGCGATCCAGCATATAGCGTTCGACGGGCACATTGCCTGCAGCGAGTGAGTCCATCATGCCGGTATTGGCATACTGGAACCCGCTCTTGTAGAGCACGCGGCGCGAACCGATGTTGGAGACCCGGCACGACGCATGCAGCTTTTCCACCTGCGTGGCGCGGAACACGAGATCCACCAGCGCATGCGCGGTTTCCGTGGCATAGCCTTTGCCCCAGTAGGGTTCGCCCAGCCAATAGCCGATCTCCAGCTCATCCCGGCGAGGCTCGCTCATCCGCAAGTCCTTGCTGCGGCGGTAATTGATGCCGCAGCAGCCGATGAAGGTGCCGGATTGCGCAAGGGTAATCGCGTAGACGCATTTGCCGATCTCGCCCGCATTGGCGCGGCGCACGAAGTCCACCGCATGATCCTGCGTGTAGGGATGGGGCATGCGGGAAAGCATTTCCGCCACACGGGGATTGTCGGCGAGACGGGCAATTGCGTCAACGTCCTCGGTGTGCGGCGCGCGCAGGACCAGGCGTTCGGTCACGAGGACCGGACAATCTATCAGATCCAGCCTGTCTTCATCGTCTTCCAGTAATTCGGCAACCATTTTGCTATCCTCCAGATGCGAAAAGGGAGATGGGTGAAACCCCATCTCCCCTTTGATCTCTTGGCTTGGATGCCAGTCACCGGGTCCGATGGGGACGCCGGTGCTTCAAGCAGGACCAGCTATTCTGCTGCTTCGGCGATCGGGTTCACGATCGACACGAAACTACGGCCGTTGGCTTTGGTACGGAAAGATACAACACCGGCTTCAAGTGCGAAGAGTGTATGATCCTTGCCAATGCCAACATTGACGCCCGCATGCCATTTGGTGCCGCGTTGACGAACGAGGATGTTGCCGGCAAGCACGCGCTCGCCGCCAAACTTCTTCACGCCAAGACGCTTTGATTCGGAATCACGACCGTTGCGCGACGAACCACCAGCTTTTTTGTGTGCCATGGGATTGCTCCTTTAAACCTGTTCTTACTCGCCCGAAGCGGGCTTTTCGGCCTTGGCAGCAGCCTTCTTCGGCGCAGCTTTGGCTTTCGGGGCGGCTTTCGTCTCGGTTGCTTCCGCAGCGGCAGCTTCCACCTTCGGAGCAGGCTTCTTGTTGACCGGCTTGTCAGCGGCAGTCTTCGAAGGCTTGGCACCACCCGTCAGGATCTCGGCGATCCGGATCGTCGTCAGTTCCTGACGATGACCGCGTGTACGCTTGGAGTTCTGGCGGCGACGCTTCTTGAAAGCGATGACCTTGCGTGCCCGGCCCTGCTCGACGACTTCGGCTGTGACCAGCGCGCCGCCAACGGTCGGAGCACCGATCGTAGCGTCTGCACCGACGCCAACCATCAGAACTTCGGCAAATTCAACGATATCACCGGCATTGCCGGCAACTTTCTCGACCTTCAGAAGGTCATTGGCGGCAACGCGATACTGCTTACCACCGGTCTTGATGACTGCGAACATTTTATGCCCTTTCGGCGTTCGGTTCGGTTTTTTGCCATTTGAAGGGCGCTAACCGTCTTTTTGTCAGTCGTGACATATTAATCGAAAGATGCCTGCAATCCCTAGGGATCCGGGCATCCGGACTCAAAAACAAACGGCGCGGAGAATCCCCCACGCCAGTCGTCGGGCGCTTATAAGGTGAGGATTATGCGAGAGTCAAGAAATTTAACGCAAAATTGCTCTTGTATCCTTGCGCTTTGCCCGCTATCTAGCGCGTCGCACGCTCAAGCCAAGTCCTTCGGGACATCGCGGCACCGGCAGGGAGAACATCCCGGCTTTATCAGGCGTCTGTCCACGACAGGCGCTTTTACGCGGAGAGGTGGCTGAGTGGTTGAAAGCACCGCACTCGAAATGCGGCATGGGGGCAACTCCATCGGGGGTTCAAATCCCTCCCTCTCCGCCATTACTTTCCTGAAGATGCGTCTCCAGACTTAAGCCCGGTCCGCTTCGCCGGACAGTTCAACCGCCTTCACCATCTGCGCCGCATCAAATCCGAGAATGCCCGCAAGCTCGATCAGTTCGACCACATCCACGCGGCGCTGACCGCTTTCGAGCCGGGCGACAAAGGACTGATATTCGCCCAGCGCATCGGCAAGCTGCGTCTGCGTGAAGCCAGCCGCTTCCCGCTTGGCGATCAGCAAAGCGATCAGCGCCTTGTGTTTTTCTGTTCCAAGCGTTTTTCCCATCAGTGTTCCCGTCTTTAACGGGACTTCCAGTAAATCTGAAAATCAGTTATCTTAAATTCAGATAATTCGTCTCATCTGGGGGCAGCTTTGTTTTTTGTATTTTCACTCAAATGGCTAGCCATATTGCTGGCCACATCACCGATATGGGGCGCGTTCATTTGGGAGACATGGGAAGGCGAGATCAGACCTCGACTGATCCCCAAAGCAGAAATCAGAGCACTCGCTGCTGAGCAGATTGCGCGACACGGCCAACGAGCTGGGGAAATAGCATTCAACAGGGAAGCCGAAGCATGGCGGCGCTGTGACTCGTTCACACAAAAAAAGTGGAAGCGCATTCGATTAGCAATTCAACATCAAACCAGCGAGTTTTGAAAGCGGCTTGGGCATAGCGTAGCTTGAACCACTCTGAAGGCGCTCTAGTTCTATGGATTTCTGCAATCCAAACAGTCTTGAATACTTATGTTAGCCCCATATCCAGAATAGAAGGCACCATTTGATACCTGCGATCGCAGTGTGTCGCTCCAAATATTCTAGTCTCCCTTGCATAAAGGGGAAAACAGCTACCTCTCCCCGAGCGGCGTGACGCGCATCGAACCATGGCCGCGCTGTTCGACCGCCGGCTGGCCATAATATTCCACCCTGCCGCTGCCGTTCACCGAAATATCCAGCGTGTTCTTTGCCTGGACCAAGGCGCTGCCGCTTCCCGAAATATCCACCTTCGTGGCATCGGTGGCCAGGTCGCCATTGTTATAGGCGCCCGAGCCGTCCAGATCGAGTTCCTGCGTCTGCGCCTTGCCGCCAAGGCTGATCTGCCCCGATCCGGTGATCGCGGCAGCGACATCGCCGGCCGCTACATTGTCCAGCTTTACGCTGCCCGAGCCGGTCACCCGGGGCAGAATCTGCTCAGCGCTCAGCGCGTCGAATTGGATATCGCCGGAGCCGGACAAATCGATCTTCACCGTGCTGCCTTTGAACGCGCCGGCGCGGATGCTGCCGGAACCGGACAATGTGACCCGGCTGAGGTCCTTGACCGTAATATCATATGCTACCGTTTTCGACGGCACGATTTCGATCCTGCCCCGGGTGCCAAGCACGAGATCGCCGCCGCGAACACCGATATCCAGCAGCGGGAGGATATTGTCGTCCGTGGTGACGACGAGACTCTCGCCGTCGCCCTGCTTCATCTGGATATTGCCGATACCTTCCAGCGTAATCCCATCGAATGTCTCGATATCGATCGTCTTGGCAATGACATGTCCCGAACCGGCGATCTGCTCTTTCTTGAGAATCTCGAAGGAAACCAGAGCAATGAAAAACAAAACAATCAGAAACATGCCAGACATGCGAGCCATTACGAAGCCTCCATAGGCGCGGCAATATACATCGCACGGATTACGGCAACATGTCCGCAACGCGTCAAGACCGTTTGAAATGTGGGGGCTAACCCGTCGCCCGGAACAGCCCGACAATGCCGCCCAGCAGAGACATCGCCGGATAGAACAAAACCGAACTCACACCGGCAGCAAACACAAGCACCAGAACAAACAATACCGGTGACAGGGAGGCAGATTGCGGGGGTTCCGGCTCAGCCATGCATCATCCCCTGGTTTTGCGCGCCTCGAATTCGACCCTGACTTTCTCCGCCAGTTTCAGCAGCGTATCCTTGCACGACTTGCGGTCCATATCCGTTGGCTGCCTCGGTGACGCGATCAGGCCTTTCAGCCAGCCGCGAACGGTCCGGTCAGCCTCCTCAGGTGAGCGGCCAAGCGCCTTGAGGATCGTCTCGCTGCTTTCAATGGCGGAGTAGTGCGGCTCGCGGCCAAGCGCATTCTGGCATTGATAGGATGTGGTCACCAGTTGTTTGACATCCGCCACAAGCGCGGCTTCGCCGCTCCTGCCGCCGGATGGCGTCGTGCAGCCCGCAAGTGCCGCAATCAAAAGTCCCGTTCCGATCACATTGAACCGCATCATATCCCCCATACAGGGTTGCAACGCTATCCATCGAATGCCGGTGTGTCGAGCACTACCTTGAACGCCTATGCGGCGGCGATCCCGGATTCAGCGCCGCCCGTTATACTCCGGAACCTTGCTGTCTCCACCGAACAGAACGTCCCGCGGATTGCTGTCAAAGTTCGAAATCGCCCGTTCGATAGACTCGACCGAGCGCCGGCTGTCGGAAATGAACTTTTGCGCGTTGCGCAGTTTTTCACCGGTATGGGTTCCCAGTGTTTTCAGGATTGGCGCCAGCCGGGCCTGCAGGCTGTCAGCCGTATCGCGATAGGATTGCAGCTGTTCGCGGATATTGGCGACCGTGCTGCCCTTGTCTTCGGAGAGTTCCTTGTCCAGTTTCGTCAGCGCATCGTCGACTTTGACAGACGCCTGGTTGATCCGCGACATGGTTTCACGCGCATCCTGTATCACTGCCTGCACATCCTGCGCCCGCTGTCCGTAACGGTTGATCATATCCGTGCTGTCGGCAAGCTGCTGGGTAAACGCCTTGGCTTCGTGCGCCCGATCGAGCGCCGGCCCTTTCATCTCGTCCAGATAGTTTTCGGTGGCATCCATGGCACGATCCACGCGCTGCAGCACATCCTGCACCGTCTGGACAAGGGTTTTCAGGGATGACGGGTCGATATCGATACGCGCGACCGTATCTTCCTTTTCCGCTTCTTCAAGGAGCTTCGGCTCATAGCTCTTGCCGCCCTTCAGCTCGATATAGGCTTGCCCGGTCAACAGGACGAAAGCCAGCTGCGCCTGGGTCGACCGCGTGATTGGCGTGGTTGCATCGATCTGCGTCTGGGCGATCACCACATCGGGATTGCTGGCATCGACGAAAAGCCGGGTCACGTCGCCGACCTTCAGACCGTTGAACAGAACCTGGCTTTTCACGGCCAGTCCCGTAACAGAGCCCGGAATGCGGATCTCAAGCATTGCCGTGGGCCGCGTATCGCCCAAACGCTCGATCCAGTAGACGAAACCAAGGGCCAGCGCGCTCACCAGCAGGGTGAAAATACTGACCACAAGATAATTGGCCTTGGTTTCCATTTACAATTCCATTCATTCAGGCCGACAGATTTGCAACCTTATCGTGCAATATCCCTAACCCTGCGCGTCAAAGAACGCCACCACGTTCTTATGGTTCCGTCACAGGCGTTACGGCGAGGCCCAATGCCATAACGGCTCACGTTACGTAACGCATGCAATCGTAACGATTGTTATCCACAGTCTGTGTGTTACGTGACCATAATGTTGCCCGTTAGGGCACGCACCCCTATCAAGTTCATGCAAGTGATTCGCGTTCGTTACGGCACAGACATACCCATGGCACTATCCAACGCAGAGAGACAGAAACGGCACCGGGAGCGGCAAAAGCAGAAGCTCGCCGCGACTGCACCGGGCCTGGCAGCTCAATACGAGAACGTCGGCGCGGACCTGCGCGAAAAGCTCTACAGCCTGATCAATGCCGAGAATCGGCGCCGCCGCGCCGCTGGAGCTGCGCCGGAGCCAACCGATTTCAGCCGGGTCATTCTCGATATCGCCCTGGACGAAGACCATTCCGGCCTTGCCGGCAAGGCGCGCATGATCCTGCTTGGCGCCCTGTGCATGGGCGAAAGTTCGGAAAAGGAAATCCGCGAGGCGCGCCTGGAGAAGGATGCGGCGCTGGCGCAGGAAGCGGCCGATGACGAGCAGGATGATGAACCGCAGGGACAGATCAGCCCGCTCGAACACTACATCCGCGTCCCGAATTTCGGCTAGGCTATTTTCCGAGCTATCGCGGCAAAGAACCGGATCAGGCGTCAAACCGGTCGGAAACGAACTGCCAGTTAACCAGCTTGTCGAGAACCGCTGCCACATGCTCGGCACGGCGGTTTTCATAGTCGAGATAATAGGCGTGCTCCCAGACGTCGATGCCAAGCACGGCCTTCCCGCCTTCAGCCAACGGATCGCCAGCGTCTTTCATGCCCGCCACGGCAAGCTTGTCGCCATCCCTGACCAGCCAGACCCAGCCTGTCCCGAAGACATTGTCTGATTCGGCAACGATCTTCTTCTTCAGGCCATCAAGCCCGCCGAAGCCGCTTTCTGCCGCCGTTGCAAAGGCACCCCTGGCGGGCGCGGACCCGCCCTGGAATTGCTGCCAGTACAGGTTATGGTTCCAGGCCTGCGCCGCATTGTTGAAGACTGGCGCATTGCCTTCCTTCTTCGCCCGCACTACCACCTCTTCGAGCGAAAGATCGGCATAGGGCGTCTTTTCCACCAGGGTGTTCAGCTTCTTGAAATAGCCCGCATGGTGCTTGCCATAATGCAGGCCGACCGTGCGCGCGGAGATGACGGGCGCCAGGGCGTCTTCAGCATAGGGCAGTTCCGGCTGCTTGAAAGGGGCGGCCGCATGCGCCTGGATGTTTGGAGCAAAGAGCGTTGTGGCTGCCACGGCGCCCGAGAGGACGAGCATATCGCGTCTGTTGAGATCCATCTTCTTCTCCTGAGGATTGTTGCCGGCAAAATGACAGGGGTGTTCGAGTGCAACGTGTCTTGTCTCGCGTCCTTCCCAATGCGAAAAACGGCACCGGCCAGAGGGAGTTCCCGGATCATGGCAATTTTCTGATCTTTGCGATCACGCTTTGGTGCAGTTGCACGTCAGCGGATCGCGTCAAAATCGGCCGGGCAGATAAGGATTTGAATTCTGGCGGGGGCTGCCCTAAGACTTGGAGGCAGGGAGTCCCTGTTTCACACCGAAGAAACGCCATGCTGGAAATCAGCGCCGCGCAGACGGTCAGCCACAATCAAAGGTAGGAATTTTCATGAGCGATATTGCCGAAACCGCACCCATTGCCGTTGCACCCGACGTTAAAACCCGACTGAAATCCATCATCGGCGGTTCCGCGGGTAATCTTGTCGAATGGTATGATTGGTATGTCTATGCCGCTTTCACGCTTTATTTCGCCCCCGTCTTTTTCCCTTCCGGCAACCAGACCGCCGAGCTTCTGAGCGCCGCAGCGGTCTTCGCCGTCGGCTTCCTGATGCGTCCGATCGGTGCCTGGGTCATGGGCATCTATGCCGACCGCAAGGGCCGCAAGGCTGGCCTCACCCTGTCCGTGACGCTGATGTGCCTGGGCTCGCTGCTGATTGCCATCACGCCGGGTTACGAATCGATCGGTCTTCTGGCTCCGACCCTTCTGGTCCTGGCACGCCTGCTGCAGGGCCTGAGCGTCGGCGGCGAATATGGCGCCAGCGCAACCTATCTCAGCGAAATGGCCGGCAAGAACCGCCGCGGTTTCTATTCAAGCTTCCAGTACGTGACGCTGATTTCCGGACAGCTCGTTGCCCTTGTGGTCCTGCTTATCCTGCAGCGTATCCTGACACCGGAACAGCTTGGAGCGTGGGGCTGGCGCATTCCTTTCGCCATTGGCGGCTTCCTGGCCATCGCGGTTTTCTACATTCGCCGCGGCCTTGCCGAAACCCAGTCCTTTCACAATGCCAAGAACGATGACAAGCCGAAATCCAGCGGCTTTGCCCTGTTCCGGCACTATCCGAAAGAAGCCTTCACCGTTCTGGCGCTGACATCGGGCGGTACGCTCGCCTTCTATGCCTACACCACGTACCTGCAGAAATTCCTCGTCAACACGTCAGGGTTCAGCAAGGAATCCTCCACCGAGATCACCGCGCTTGCCCTGCTGATCTTCATGCTGTGCCAGCCGATTGCCGGGGCTCTTTCTGACAAGATCGGCCGCAAGCCGCTGATGGTCGGCTTCGGCATTCTCGGCGTTCTCTTCACCTATCCGATCTTTTCGACTTTGGCGGTCACAACCAACCCCTATACCGCTTTTGCCCTGTCGCTGGTCGGTCTGTTGATCGTGACGGGCTATACATCCATCAACGCCGTGGTGAAGGCTGAGCTTTTCCCCGCGCATATCCGGGCGCTTGGCGTTGCGCTGCCCTATGCGCTTGCCAACACGCTCTTCGGCGGCACAGCTGAATGGGTGGCGTTGAAATTCAAGGAGAAGGGTCACGAAACCTGGTTCTTCTGGTATGTCACCATCATGATCGGCCTGTCCCTGATTGTCTATATCAAGATGCGCGACAGCCGCGACCACAGCCTGATCCACGAGGATTGATCAGACAGGCGGGGAAGCAGACTATCCCGCGACCCCGCCTTATCTCCCGTTTTCCATTCCGCCGTCACTCTGGAACCGCCATGACCACATCCGCAAAGACCACCTCCATCGATTCCGCAAAGCTCGACCGTCTGGCCGAAGTTGCCGTCAAAATCGGCCTGCAACTGCAAGCGGGGCAGGACCTCTTGATCACCGCGCCGCTGGCCGCGCTGCCGCTGGTGCGCCGCATCACCGAGCACGCCTACAAGGCGGGCGCCGGTCTAGTCACCTCCTTCTATGCGGACGAAGAAGCGACGCTGATGCGCTATCGCCACGCGCCCGCGGAGAGTTTCGACCACGCCGCCACATGGCTCTTCGAAGGAATGGCCAAGGCCTTTTCAGCGAACACAGCGCGGCTTGCCGTAGCCGGTGACAATCCAATGCTGCTTTCGGCGGAAGACCCGGAAAAGGTCGCCCGCGCCAACCGGGCAACCTCCAAGGCCTATCAGCCGGCGCTGGAGAAAATTGCCGGTTTCGACGTCAATTGGAACATCGTTTCGTATCCGAATCCATCCTGGGCAAAGCAGGTTTTCCCGGATCTTTCCGAGGACGCAGCGGTTGCCAAATTGGCCGACGCCATCTTTGCCGCGTCGCGCGTTGACATTGATGATCCCGTCACCGCATGGCGGGAGCACAATGCCGTGCTTGCCAAACGCCGCGAATGGCTGAATGGCCTCAACTTCGCCTCCCTGCACTTCAAGGGCCCGGGCACCGATCTGGTTGTCGGTCTTGCCGACGAGCACCGGTGGCAGGGCGGCGCCTCGACCGCCAAGAATGGCATCACCTGCAACCCGAACATCCCGACGGAAGAGGTTTTTACCACGCCGCATGCCCTGCGTGTGGATGGACATGTCTCCAGTACAAAGCCTCTGTCCCATCAGGGCACGCTGATCGAGGATATCTCGGTGCGTTTTGAAGGCGGCAGGATCGTCGAGGCCAAGGCTTCGCGCGGCGAAGAGGTGTTCAACAAGGTGCTGAACACCGATGACGGGGCGCGGCGTCTGGGCGAAGTGGCGCTGGTGCCGCATTCCTCGCCGATCTCTGCTTCCGGCCTTCTGTTCTTCAACACCCTGTTTGATGAAAATGCCGCGAGCCATATCGCGCTCGGCCAGTGCTATTCCAAGTGCTTCGTCAACGGCGACACGCTTTCACCCGAAGAGGTTGCAGCACGCGGCGGCAACAAGAGCCTCATTCACATCGACTGGATGATCGGATCGGGCGAGATCGATGTGGATGGCGTCAATGCGGACGGCAGCACAGTCCCCGTCATGCGCCGGGGAGAATGGGCCTGAAAAACACCTGAAACGCATGCGTTGATGGTTACAAAATGAGCCAGTAGAACGCCTCCCGGGGTCAACCATGCCATTGGGAGGAAAATTCATGGCTCAGGACGGATTCGGAAAACGCGCGCGGCTGCTTTTTGCCAGCGCGGTGGGCACCATCATCGAATGGTATGACTTCTTTGTCTTCGCCACCTGCGCGGTGCTGGTTTTCGACAAGGCGTTTTTTCCGACCGCCGACCCGGCAATCGGCATTCTGCTCGGCCTGAGCACCTTTGCCATTGGTTTTGTTGCCCGCCCGCTCGGCGGCATCATTTTCGGCGTGCTGGGCGACCGCATCGGCCGCAAGAATGCACTTGTGGTCAGCCTTGCCATGATGGGCGGTTCAACCTTTGCCATGGGTCTGTTGCCGACCTATGCCTCGGTTGGCGTTCTGGCACCCGCCCTGCTGGTGCTGCTGCGCATTTTCCAGGGGATTGCCGTGGGCGGTGAAGCCACCGGAGCGCTGCTCATCGTCGCCGAATCCATGCCGGGCAAGCAGCGCGGCTTCTGGACCAGTTTCCCGATGATCGGCGGCCCCGCCGCAAACGTGCTGGCCGCAGCCACGATCAGCTTCCTGACCCTGCGCTTCGGCGAGCAGGCCTTTGTCGACTGGGCATGGCGCCTGCCGTTCCTGTTCTCGATCGTTCTGGTTGTCCTTGGTTTCTGGATGCGCCGCAAGGTGGAGGAATCCCCTGCCTTCATCGAGCTGGTCGAAAAGCGCAAATCCGTACCGGCCGCCCCCTTGTCGGAAGCCTTCAAGCATTTCAGCAAGCCCATGGGCCAGGTGTTTCTGGTCAAAACAGCCGAAAACACCCTGTTCTATCTGTTCACGACCTTCTTTCTCGTTCTCACCGTCCAGTTCCTTGGATTGGCGCGGTCCGTCGGCGTGGGCGCCCTGTTCTGGGGCTCGATCCTTGAAGTCATCGTCATCATGGCCGCAGCCTATACCTCGGATCGTTTTGGCCGCAAGCCATTGATGCTGCTGGGACTGGTTGGCGGCCTTGCTGCGGGTGCCTATCTCTTCAGCCTGCCGCACGGGGCCGATCCGCGTCTGGTCCTGCAGGCAACCCTGCTCACCCTGACATTCCACGGCATTATCGTCGGCAGCATGGCCCCGTTCTTCACGGAGCTGTTTCCGACCCATGTGCGCTATTCCGCCATGTCGATCAGCTATCAGGTCGCTTCGGTGGTCGGCGGCTCTGTTGCACCGCTGATTGCAACGCTGCTCCTCAACGCAACCGGCACGCCGCATGCGGTCATCATCTACGCGGCGGTCATGGTCATACCGGGCATTGTCTGCGTGCTCCTGTCGAAGGAAACGCGCGGAGCGGATCTGACGGCCATCTGAGCAAAGACCGTCACCGGAGTGCCGGTGGCGGTCGCCTATCTGCTGTTAATGACCGAGGTCCTGGGCCGCCAGACGAGCAGCCTGTTTTCGACCAGCGTCACCAGCCAGTCCACCAGTATGACAAAGCCCATCAGCACGAACATCCCCGCGAAAACGCCGGTGACATCGAACACGCTTTCGGCCTCGTGAATGAGGTAGCCGAGCCCGGCAGCGGACCCCAGATATTCGCCCACCACCGCACCGACCACGGCAAAACCCACGGATGTGTGCAACGACGAGAACATCCATGAGAGGGCCGACGGCATGTAGACATGCCGCAGCAGTTGGCGCTCGTTCATTCCAAGCATGCGGGCGTTGGAAAGAACCGCGGGGCTGACTTCCTTGACGCCCTGATAGACATTGAAGAAGACGATAAAGAACACCAGCGTCACGCCCAGCGCCACCTTGGACCAGATGCCGAGCCCCAGCCACAACGCAAAGATCGGCGCGAGCACGACGCGCGGCAGGGCATTGGCCGCCTTGACATAGGGATCGAACACCGCAGCGAGCAAGGGCTTGCGGGCAAACCAGAACCCGATGATGACCCCGCCGAGCGAACCGATGATGAAGGCAAGCGCCGCCTCGGTCAGCGTGATGCCGAGGTGGTACCAGATCGATCCTTCCATGAACCACTGGATCATGCGCTTGCCGACCGCGAGCGGTTCGGCAAAGAAAAAGCTGATGGTTTTCGGGTTGCCGATAAGGGTTGTCGTCGAGGCGATGTGCCAGAACACCAAGGTGACAACCGCCACAAGCACCTGCAGGCTGATCAGTGTAAGCCTGTTCATGGCCGGACCTCTTCCGTCTGCCGATACCCCTTCAGAACTTCCTCTTTCAAGGCATTCCAGATTTCCCGATGCACCTCGTGGAATTGCGGCTCGGACTTGATGTCGGCCATGTTGCGCGGCCGCGCCAGCGGGATCGTGTAATTGCCGATGATACGGGATGAGGGTCCCGCCGACATGATGATCACCCGATCGGCAAGACCGATCGCCTCATCAAGGTCGTGGGTAACGAACATCACCGCCTTGCGGTCCGCCGACCACAGATCAAGCAGGAGGTCACCCATGATCAGCCGTGTCTGGGCATCGAGCGGTCCGAACGGCTCATCCATGAGCAATATCTTGGGATGACGGATCAGCACCTGCGCCAGCCCCACGCGCTTGCGCTGACCGCCCGACAGCATGTGCGGATAGCGGTCGGCGAAAGATCCCAGACCAACCTTGCCGAGCCAGACCCGTGCCTGCTCCAGGGCGTCGCGGCGCGGCGTGCCCGCCACCTCCAGCCCAATGGCCACGTTGTCGATCGCGGTCTTCCAGGGCATCAGTGAATCCTGCTGGAAAAGATAGCCTGCATGTTTGTTCAAGCCCGACAGCGGCTTGGCAAAGGTGCGGACCTGCCCCTGCGCCGGCTTGAGAAGGCCCGCCGTGGCATTGAGCAGTGTCGATTTTCCGCAGCCGGTGGGACCGACAATCGCCACAAACTCCCGGTCGCTGACCACGAGGTTCGTTTCACCGACAGCCTCGTAGGTGCCGCCCCCCTGCAAGGGAAACGCAATATGGATGCCGTTGAGCTCAACGGCATTGACATCCTGGGCCTCGTTCAGGTCCCGCATGGTCTTCCGTGCAATGATCATTGGCCCTTATGCCTCACCCCTTGATGAAACGGTCATCATAGGTCGCGGCAAGGTCAATCGTCGCATTGGCGAATTCGGGGTCGAGGATTTTCAGCGTATTGAGAACCGACTGCATGCCCTCCATGGGGAGAACCCCGTCCAGCGAGTAGGTCGGCAGCGAATTGGCAATGGCTTTGAGGTAAAGCGGCTTGTCACCCAGCTGGTATTCGGCGGGAACGCTGTCGGCGATCTCTTCCGGCGTAGCGCTATGCAGCCATTTCAGCGTCTTGACGAAAACACCCACCAGCGCCTTCGAGGTGTTGGGGTTCGCATCGGCGAAGTCCTTTTTCACATAGAGAACCGCCGCCGGATTGGAGCCGCCGAACAGGGCGCGCGTGCCTTCTTCGGTACGCGTATCGATGAGAATTTTGATATCGCCGTCCGCTTCAAGCTTGGCAATTACGGGATCCAGATGCGCAATCACATCCACCTGGCCCTGCTTGATCGCAGCGACAGCGCTGGCACCACCACCAATGCCGATCAGCGGCGCATCGTTGGCCTTCAAGCCCGCCTTTACCATGGCATACTGGATGGTCAGGGCCGTCGACGAACCGGGGGCGGTGACACCAAGCTTCAGGCCGGCAAAGTCGGCGGGAGATTTGACCTTGTCGGCCAGTTCCTTGCGCACGGCAATCACGATGGCCGGGAAACGCCCGAGCTCGCACAGTGCACGAACATCCTGTCCCTTCGCCTGCATGCGGATCGTGTGCTCGTAAGCACCGGTCACCACATCGACGGAGCCGCCCACCAGCGCCTGCAGGGATTTTGCCCCGCCGCCGAAATCGTTGATCGTCACATCAAGACCGGCATCCTTGAAAAAGCCGCGGCGCTCGGCAATGGTCAGCGGGAGATAATAGAGGAGCGGCTTTCCGCCGACACCCAGCGTCAGGCTGGTTTTTTCCAGCGCCCCGCCTGTCTGTGCCATCAGTCCCGTGTTCGATGCAGCCAGCATGGACAGGGCCGCTGCGCCCACAAGAAATTCACGCCGTTCCATTGTCTTCCTCCCGGCATCACCTCCCGTTCAGCAAGACATAGAAACGCCCTGGTGAGCCGCGTGATGTTTACTGTTTTCACATGTTTTCAAAACGCTACCACCCGGATTCCGGAAGCGCAAGGCAAGGAAATGGACGAAACACCGCAACAAAAAACGCGCCGGATACGGGATCCGGCGCGTTGTTTCAAAGGTTAGCCGACAAGCGGAACGATCAGGCGACGAGGCGCCCTGCCGTTTCGGTCTGGGCATAGGCCTTGCCGAAACGGTTGGCGAGGAAGGCATCAAGCGCGATATCCTCCTGCTTGAGGAAGCCCTGCTGCGGCAGGTCGCCATTGGCCAGCATGTCGAGAACGGCGCAGATGGCCGATGCCGTGGTGATCTGGATACCGCTGTAGAGCACGTTGCCGATATGGCCGCTATAGACCTTGTTGGCATAGGTTTCCTGCAAGAGACGGCCCTTCTTGCGGCCGCTGACCGTGACGAAAATCACCACGACGTCCTGCATGGTCGAAGGCAGGGCGTTTTCCAGGATGTCCTTGAACACGTCGCGGCGGTCCCGCAGGCCAAGATCGTTGAGCAGGGCCTTCATGATGGCGGCATGGCCGGGATAACGGATCGTGCGGTAGTTCAGCGTACGGACCTTGCCGAGCAGCGTTTCGCACAGGGTGCCAAGACCGCCCGACGTGTTGAAAGCCTCGTAGGTTACGCCGTCGAGCGAGAATTCCTCGCGCTCTTCCAGCGGCGGCACTTCGGTCAGCTCACCGTCGACGATGGCTTCGCATGGCTCGCAATATTCGTTGATGACGCCGTCCGTGCTCCAGGTCAGGTTGTAGTTGAGCGCATTCGACGGGTACTGCGGCAGTGCACCGACGCGCATGCGCACGCTTTCCAGCGTATCGAAGCGCTTGGCCAGATCATTGGCGACAATCGAGATGAAGCCCGGGGCCAGACCGCACTGGGGAATGAAGGCTGTCTTTGCCGTCGCCGAAAGCTGCTTGACGATGCGGGTGCTGGCAACATCCTCGGTCAGGTCGAGATAATGCACGTCCGACGACGCAGCGGCTTGCGCAATCCGCGTGGTCAGGTGGAAGGGAGCGGCGCTGAGCACGGCGAATTTGCCGGCGAGAACCTTTTCAAGCGCGCCCTCTTCAGCAATCTCGATGCAACGGGTAACGACAAGCGGGGAAACGTCCAGGGCATCAAGCTGTGCCTGGGCCCGGTCGACGACCGTTACACGGTAGTCTCCGGTGTTTGCGAGCAGGTTGGCGATTGTTCCGCCGATTTTGCCTGCACCGACGATGACGATCTCTTTCATGTGATTCCCCTCAGGATTTCAGAACTTTCATTATTCTCTCACCCTTGTTCGTCGAAATGAAGTGTGTAAACTGACGATATAACACCCTATTTTTTGGCAATACGCCGTATGAGTTTGACATTATGCTGACAGATGCCGACCACGCCCTGCTTTCCCTGCTGCGCGAGAACGCCCGCGCCTCGACCGCCGACCTTGCCCGCAAGCTCGGCGTGTCGCGCACCACCGTACAAAGCCGCATCGAACGGCTGGAAAAGCGCGGCATGATTCGCGGCTACAGCGTGCTGCTTTCCCCCGAATATGAGCGGGATCTGGTCAAGGCACATGTGCTGGTCACGGCCCTGCCGAAATTTGCCAAGCGGGTTGAAGCGGCATTGCGTGAGATTGCCTGGGTGCGGACCCTGCATTCGGTCAGCGGACAGTACGATATGATCGTCATCCTGGAAGCGCCCTCCATCAGCGAACTCGATACATTGCTGGATCGGATCGGCGCATTGGAAGGCGTGGAACGCACCATTTCGTCCATCATCCTTTCCACGCGTATCGACCGCTGAGTCATATAATCCGTTCCTCCATGGACTCCGCTTGACTCTTTGGTCGAATGGATTCCATAATAGAACATATCATGAACATTCAGGGGAAACCGTGGTGACAACCGTCGACCTTACGGCGTTGCGGCGCGACATCGCGTCTTTAAGCGAGCGGAATGCGCTGGAAGCGCAGGCGCCGCGCAGTGCCTTTGGTTTTGGCGACAGAAGCATCGACAGGGTGCTTGGCAAGGGATTGCAACGCGGCGCGCTGCATGAGGTCTTTTCGGCGGAAACGCACGATGCGGGCGCAGCAACGGGCTTCGTCATCGCCCTTGCCCTGCGCTCATCCAGCGCCCGGAGCCCTCTTATCTGGCTGGAAGAGGATTTTGCCGCGCAGGAACACGGTTTTCCCTATGCGCCGGGGTTGAAACATCTCGGGCTTGATCCCCAGCGGCTCGTCATCGTGCGCTGTTCGTCGCCGCAGGATGTGCTGAAAGCCGCATCGGACAGCCTTGGCATCCGCGGAACGGGCGCGGTCATCATAGCGCCGTGGAGCAATCCGAAATGCCTCGACCTGACAGCCACGCGCAAATTGCTGCTGACCGCCCAGCAGACGGGCGTGCCCGCCTTCCTGCTGCGGCTCGGTGCCGTTCCAATCGACAATTCCGCCGTGACCCGCTGGATGATCCGCTCGAACGCGTCGCGGTCGAGCGGCGCCAATGCGCCGGGTCACCCGGTGTTTGACGCCACCCTTATACGCAACAGGCAGGGCATGACAGGCCATTGGATCCTGCAATGGGAGAGTGACAATCATGTTTTCAGACAGATCGAACCGGTTTCTGGCGCTGTGGTTTCCACACCTGCCCACCGACCGCCTCAAACGCGAAAATCCGCAACGGGCTGAGTCCGGACAGTTCCTGATTGTCGTCGACAAAGTCGCCAACGCCTTGCGCCTGACAGCCCTTGACGAACGCGCCGCCAAGGCAGGCCTGTTCAAGACCATGGCTTTGACCGACGCCCGGGCGCAGTTTGAAAATCTCGATATTGCCTTCGCTTCACCGCGCAAGGACGCCGCCCTCTTGGAGAAACTCGCTGACTGGTGCGACCGCTACACGCCACTCGTCGCACTCGACGGCCCCGATGGGCTTATGCTCGATATCACCGGCTGCGCGCATCTCTTCGGTGACGAGCATCATTTGCGCCGGGATATCCACCAGCGCCTGAGCCAGCATGGCGTGGTGGTCCGCTCGGCCATTACAGGCAATGCAGCGGCAGCCCACGCATTTGCCCGTCATTCACCGGGAGATGTGATCGGGGATTCCGCGCTCAAGGAAAAATTGCGGCGGTTGCGCCTCGTTTGCCTCGAGATCGAGGATGTTCATCTGGCCGGTCTGAAGAGGGCCGGACTGCGCACGGTCGGCGATGTCGAAGTGCTTCCCCGCGCTGCCCTTGCCGCGCGTTTCGGCGCCGGGCTGGTCGATCGCCTCGACGCTCTTTTCGGATATGCGCACCACCCGATCTCCCCCCGGCGTATTGTTCCCGCCTGCATGGTCGAGCGGCGCATGGCCGAACCCTTGATTGTCATGGACAGTGTTGAGCTGGTGCTGCATGCGCTGGGCGATGAACTTTTCCGGCAGTTGCAGCAGCGTGTCGAGGGCGCGCGGGAAGTCGAGGCTTCGTTTTTCCGCGTCGATGGTGAGGTCAGGCGGATCGGCATTCAGGCCGGCCGGCCGCTGACCGATACCAAAACCCTGTTCAGGCTGCTGAAGGAGCGGCTCACCACCCTCGCAGAACCGCTCGATGCCGGTTACGGCTTTGACATCATCCGTCTTGCGGCGGTGCGGGCCGAGCGAACCCAAACCATGCAGAAAAGCCTCGACAGCACTGTTCAGGAAACCGAAGAGATCGGCGGGCTGATCGACCGCCTGTCCATTCGTCTCGGCACCAGCCGGGTTCTGCGTCCGCACCCCGTCGATACACATATTCCCGAGCGCGCCGTTTCACTGGAACCGGCTGTTCAGACCACCGCAAATCTGCAGGTCGAATGGGCGCCCGTTCAGCACCCGGGCGAGCCGCCCGAGCGCCCGGTCCGGCTGTTCCAGCCGCCGGAACAGATTGAAACCACGGCAGGAATTCCCGACGGCGCCCCGGCACAATTCGTCTGGCGGCGGGTCCGGCACAATATCGTCCTGGCCGAAGGGCCGGAGCGCATCGCGCCGGAATGGTGGCGGGAACATGCCGGCGCGCTGACACGGGATTATTATCGCCTCGAAGACAATCAGGGGCATCGTTTCTGGGTCTTCCGCGAAGGCCTGTATGAGCGCGGGCAGACCACCCCGCGCTGGTATCTGCATGGGCTTTTTGCCTGATGCCCGGCTACACGGAACTTGCCGTCACCAGCAATTTCTCCTTTCTCGAAGGCGCCTCGCAGCCGGAGGAATTGGTGCAGACAGCAGCATTGCTCGGCCTTGAAGGCATTGGCATCGCCGACCGCAACACGCTTGCCGGGGTTGTCCGGGCCTACAAGGCGCATCAGGAACTGACGGAGGAGCAGGGAATAAAGCTCAACCTCTTTATCGGCTGCCGGCTGACGTTCATCGATGGCACGCCCGATCTGGTCGTCTATCCGCGCGACCGCCCGGCTTATGGGCAGCTGTGCCGCCTTTTGAGCGAGGGGAAAAAGCGGGCTGAGATCAAGGGCGAGTGCCATCTGGTGCTGGAGGATTTCCTTTTCCGCGCCAAGGATTTCCAGACGGTGGTCATGCCATCAGGACAGCCGGATGAAAATCTCGGACCTGTACTGAAAAAACTAAGCGTCGTTGCGCCGGGATGTGTCTGGCTTGGTCTTGCCATGTCTTACGAAGGCGCTGACCGGCGTCATGGCGAAAAGCTGGAGCGTATCGCCACTGCTGCCGGTGTTCCGCTGCTGGCGGTCAACAATGTGCTCTACCACACAGCTTCCCGCCGCCCCCTGCAGGATGTGCTGACCTGCATCCGGGACCATGTCACCATCGATACGGCCGGGCGAAGGCTGGAGAAGAACGCGGAAAGGCATCTGAAATCAGCGGAAGAAATGCAGCATCTCTTCCGGCATTTTCCCTTGGCCTTAGAGGAAATCCGCCGTTTCACCGCGCCGGTCACCTTCTCCCTTGGTGAACTGCAATACCATTATCCCGATGAACCCGTGCCACCGGGCAAAACCCCGCAGCAGCATCTGGCTGACGAGACATGGAAGGGCGCGGCGAAACGGTATCCCGACGGCATTCCTGAAATGGTCCGCGACCTCCTGAACAAGGAACTGACGCTGATCGCAACATTGGGATATGCGCCGTATTTCCTGACGGTGCATGATATCGTCACCTATGCGCAGTCGCAGAATATCCTGTGCCAGGGCCGGGGTTCGTCCGCCAATTCAGCCGTCTGCTATTGCCTGCACATCACCGCTGTCGATCCGACAAACGGCAATGCGCTGTTCGAACGCTTTCTCTCGGCCGAGCGCAAGGAACCACCCGATATCGATGTCGACTTCGAACACGAACGGCGCGAGGAAATCATGCAATGGGTTTACAAGCGCTACGGCCGGGACCGCGCAGCCATCGTCGCGACGGTTATCAGCTACCGCCCGCGCAGCGCCATCCGCGATGTCGGCAAGGCCCTGGGGCTGACCGAAGATGTGACGGCGGCGCTTGCCAATACGGTCTGGGGCAGTTGGGGCTCCACCGTGGACCGGCAGCATGTGCGGCAGGCGGGTCTTGACCCCGACAACATCATGATCCGCCGTGCCGTCAAACTGGCAACGGAGCTGCTCGGTTTTCCGCGCCATCTCTCGCAACACGTCGGCGGCTTCGTCCTGACACGGGAGCGGCTTGATGAAACCGTTCCCATCGGCCCTGCGGCCATGGAGAAGCGTTCCTTCATCGAGTGGGACAAGGACGATATCGATACGCTGCGGATCATGAAGGTCGATGTGCTGTCGCTCGGCATGCTGACATGTATCCGCAAGGCTTTCGATCTCATTCATCTGCATAAGGGGGGCGAGCGCTTAGAACTTGCGACTGTCCCGCAAGGCGATCTGAAGGTCTACGACATGCTCTGCAAGGCGGACTCCCTTGGGGTGTTTCAGGTGGAAAGCCGCGCTCAGATGAACATGCTGCCGCGCCTGCGCCCGAGGAAATTTTATGATCTGGTCATCGAGGTCGCCATTGTGCGCCCGGGTCCGATTCAAGGCGACATGGTTCATCCCTACCTGCGGCGCCGCAAAGGCATAGAAAAGGTTCATTTTCCATCACCTTCACCCGAGCATGGCGACAAGGACGAACTGAAAAAGGTTCTTGAAAAAACCCTCGGCGTTCCCCTGTTTCAGGAACAGGCCATGCGCATTGCCATTGAAGCGGCGGGTTTCACCCCCGATGAGGCCAACAAGCTCCGCAGCGCCATGGCAACATTCCGCAACCGCGGCACCATTCACAAGATGCAGGAGCAGATGGTCGAGGGCATGGTGCGCCGCGGCTATGAGCGCAGCTTTGCCGAAAACTGCTTCAACCAGATCAAGGGTTTCGGTGAATATGGTTTTCCGGAAAGCCATGCGGCAAGTTTTGCCATTCTTGTCTACATTTCCTCCTGGATCAAATACCACCATCCGGAAGTGTTTGCCGCCGCTCTCCTGAATTCGCAGCCCATGGGTTTTTATGCCCCGGCCCAGATCATCCGTGATGCCCGGGAACACGATGTCGAAGTGCGTCCCGTCGATGCCAATTTCAGCGAATGGGACAACACGCTGGAAAAGAAAAGCCGTGGAAATCCTGCCATGCGCATGGGCTTTCGGCAGGTCGACGGTTTCTCGAAAGCCTGGGCCGATGAAATTTGCGCAAAGCGGAAAAAACCCTATGCGGACATTGAAGAGGTTCGCCGTCTGACGCGACTGGAGCGCCGCGCCTTTGTCCTGCTCGCCGATGCGGATGCGTTTCGCTCGTTAGCCATTGACCGGCGCGAAGCACTCTGGGCCGTGCGCAGATTTCCCGACAATACAACCCTGCCACTCTTCCAGATTGCCGAAACCAACGAACTTGCAGTCGAAGCGCAGACACGGTTGCCGACTATGCAGATGGCTGAGCATGTCATTGCCGACTATGAATCCTTCCGGCTATCGCTCAAGGGGCACCCCATGCAGTTTCTGCGGGACATGCTTGGCCGTGAAGGCGTCGTGACCTGCAGACGGGCCACTGCTCTGGCCAGCAACAGGCGCGTCAAGCTTGCCGGCGTGGTCACGGTCCGCCAGAGGCCGGGCAGCGCCAAAGGTGTTGTCTTCATGACGATCGAGGATGAAACCGGCATTGCCAACATCATCGTCTGGGCGAAGACAATGGCGGCGTACCGCAAGGAAGTGATGAGTTCCCGCCTCATCCTGATCGAGGGAACGGTCCAGAGCAGCGATAATGTCACGCATATCGTTGCCCGCAGACTGATTGACCGCACGGCGGATCTGTATCGGCTTTCGGAACAACTGCCGCCCTTGCCGGTATCGCATGCCGATGAAGTGGTCCATCCGGTTCCCGATCAACCGAGAGCCCGTCATCCGCGCAAGGTCCGGATTCTGCCAAAATCCCGGGATTTTCATTGAGTCGCAGCCTAGGCCCGCTTGATATCCTTGGCCAATGCAGCCCGGTCAATGGCGGCGATCATGCAAATTTCCAGATCACCCAATCCGTCCAGAATCTCTTCCCTTGAAATACCGGCGGCTTCCGCTGCGGCGGTGCATTTGGCGACCAGTTGTCTGGGCCTTGGATCATGATGCGCCATATCCGCCGGACGCGTGGCATGAACATTGGCTTCTATCCAGCTATTGACGAAATCGATCGCACGTTGGCTCATGCTTTCCTCCTGTATATCACCAGTCAAAACTGCTGGCAGCGGAGAAGGTTGCGAAAAAAGCAGGATATCACACCGCCTCTTCAGCCCAAACCGTGAATTTTGTCAGCACATTGGGACCAAAAATATTGGTCAATGGAACATCGGCCGCATCTCTTCCGTGCGCCACCTTGATCCGTCCGATACGGGGCTTGTTGTTGCGCGGATCGAACGCATGCCACTGTCCACCCAGATAGACTTCCATCCAGGCGCAGAAATCCATCGCCGAATGGGGCGGCGGTACGCCGATATCGGTGATATAGCCCGTGCTGTAGCGTGTCGGAATATTGAGACACCGGCAAAAAGCCACGGCCAGATGGGTAAAATCCCGGCAAACGCCTCGGCCTTCCGCATAGCCCGATGCGGCGGTCCGTGTCGGATTGGAAAACGCATAGCCGAATGTGATGTGATTATGGACGTAGTCGCAAACGGCTTGCACCCGTTGCCAACCCTCTGGCGTATTGCCGAACAGCCGCCATGCTTCTTCGCTCAAGACATCCGTCTCGCAATAGCGGCTGCCCAGGAGATAGACCAGTGTCTCCGCAGGCAAGTCCTGCACGCGGTGCTGAACGGCCTCCAGCACAACTGGATCCGGCATACCGCTATCGCGGACAATCGCATTGGTCGAGCAGATGAACGGGCCGGGCGCAGCCAGGATGCGATTGCACCAGTTGCCGAACTGGTCGTGGTAACCGTCGACGCTCGAACCGAATGTCGACTGGAATGTCTCGACGCCTTCAATGTCCTCGACGCGCGAATGGTGCACGTTCAAGATGGCAATCAAGGGTGTTTCCTGAACAAAATCAAAACGCAATTCACACCCGACATTCAGTCTCATGAACACATCCCCATCAACCTATTTGAATATCGCTGTTTGAAAATCGCAGATCAGCACGACAGACTATTGTGCAAAAAGCAACCGGCTCGATTGCGAGCCGGTTCAAACTTCAGCCATTGGAACAGTCAAGCGCGGTCAACGACCTTCTTCACGGCATCCTTGGCCTTGCCCTTCATCTCTTGGGCATCGCCCTTCAGTTCCTGAGCCTTGCCTTCGGCCTGCAGCTTCTTGGAGCCTGTTACCTTGCCCGCTGCCTGTTTGATGTTGCCAGCGGCTTTGTTGGCAAGCCCGGAAATCTTGTCACCTGTGCTACCCATCGGTACACTCCTTGAATGTTCACTCACCAGAGGTAAACGGGCGGTGACGCTTCCGGTTCCCGTGAAATCGAGAATACTTAAAATATTGAATTAAAAGGATAATTCTCCAGATCAAAGCAAAAACCCGGTGCCCACGGGGGAACAGGCACCGGGTTCTGAACGTGCCGGTCAACGCGTGACCAGCTTCTGCGAAACGTCACAGAGTCATCTTGGTTCCCATCCGCGGGAAGGCTTTCCCGAATATCCCGGATATCACCCGGCAACCTGTTTGATTGCCGCCTCGATGTTCGAGGCAAAATAGCAGTTTCGGCTAGATCCAACGATCTTGTCACCGTCAACAGTGCCCGCACCCTCGGCCCAGAAGCCGACAATGATTTTGATGCGCGCATTCCGCCTGCGAATACGACGAACGAGATAACGGGCATGGGCCACTGAAGACATGTTGAGATAGCTGATATAGATCGCACTCGCATCGGCAAGGTCGAGCTTGCCGATATTCACGGCTTCAAGCTCGTCATGCGTGATGTCGCGAACCTCGAACTCACCCCGCTCCAGAATATCGCCAATGATCACCGCGGCCGCGTCGTCGAGATCGCCTCGCCCACCCGCTGAAATGATCGTCCTTGGCTCTTCGCTTTTGCTGCGCCCGCTCTTGGCCGGTTCGACGTGATCTTCATCGTCCTCGCCTTGCACGTCCTGATGTTCCGAGAGATTTTCCACAAGGCGTATCATGCTTTGTGCCACCCGGCTGCGGCGCGCAGCATCCAGCACGCCCCGTCCCCGGTCATGTTCGGCGAGAAACAGCGCAGGGACAGCAACGGACGCGTAGTAATCCGCAATCGCCGAAGACTGCAGATAGTCTTCCGCTTTTTCCGTCGCCTCGTCGGGATCGCCCGACAACAACCGCTGATAGAGCTGTTGCGGCGGCGACAGCACCGGTTCGTTGCCAAGCAGCACATCCAGGAACTCGAAGCGCGGCACGTGACGCCCGAGCACCACGAGACAGACCGTCAGCGGCGTGGAAAGCAGGAGCCCGATCGGGCCCCATATCCAGGTCCAGACAATCGCCGCAAGCAGGATGGCAACCGGCGAGAGCCCGGTCCTTGAGCCATACAGCACCGGCTCCATGACATTGTTGCTGATCAACTCGAGAACGATGAACAAGGCGGCGGTCCATAACAGGAGCATCCAGCCGGGATCGACCGCCAGCGCAAGCATGAGCGGGAAAGATGCGGCAATGAATGGTCCGATATAGGGCACGAAACGCAAGGCGATGGCGAGAAGGCCCCACAGCATCGGATTGGGGATACCAATCAGCCAAAGGCCGATGCCGATCGGGACACCAAAGCAGATATTGATCACAAGCTGCATCAGGAGATATTGCCCGACCCGCTTGCCCGCATCATGCAATGCCGTGGTCGTGCGGTGAATGTCGCTGGCTCCTACAAGCCGGATGAAGCGGTCACGCAGATCTTCCCGCCGCAGCAGCATGAAGATGACAAAGACAACGACAATGCCGACCGTTGCCAGCGGTTGAATCAAGGGCACGGCGACGGTTTGCAGCAATTGCAGGGGATCCGGGGCCGGATAACGGATTTCAACCGGAACGGGTTTATCCTGATCACCTTTCGCCAGGGGAGACTTGTTTTCCGCCTGATTGTTCGGCGTCACATTCTCAGGAGGTTGTTGTGCCTGTGTGCCCGCGCCGTTTTGTGCGGGAAACCGCTCCACTTCATCGGAGCGGCCTATTTCTTCATTGAGCCGTTTGAACATGCGCGCGCCGCGGTCAAAAATACCGTTACCGGACTGCGCGTCCTTGATGGTCCTGATCTTTGCCTCGATGTTGTATTGGTAGCTTGGCAGGTTTTGCGCCAGAACCGTCAGCTGCCCAACCACAATCGTGGCAAACAGGAATATGGCGATAAACGCGGTCAGCACCACGGCGATAACCGAAAGAATCTTCGGCACGCCGAAGCGGTGAAGCTGCGTGACCAGCGGCGACAAGGCAAAGGTCAAGAGCAGTGCCAGCGCCAGCGGGACAAAAATATCCCGGGCAAAATACAGCGCAGCGACCACCGCAATGGCCACAATGATGGGCGGGAACTGCATTCGCCCGTCGGTATCGGGAGGAGCAGGCGCATAAATTGACCTTTGACTGACGCGCTCAACGGCGCGCGGCGACGCCTCCCTTACATTCTCAGACGGCATAGCCAGCCCGCTTCTCCGAATTCATGAAAATCCCTCTCCGTTCAATGACACTCTGAAACGAAGCCGGCTGAATTTGGTTGCATGCCCCCAGCCAAGACCTGCGAAAACGACGCCAACTCGTTCCTTCGCACTGCATGGAGCAGCATCGAAACGCTGCAGCGGCCGGAACAAAAATCGATATCGGAAGTTTTCAATGCATCGGGCCGCTCAAAGGAGAGAAGCAGAGAATGCCGGTGACAACGATCCTGATCATCATTCTGATACTGGCGCTGATCGGCGTGTTTCCAAGCTGGCCCCACGCGCGGGCATGGGGTTACGGCCCTTCCGGTTTGCTTGGGATTGTCCTGGTGATTCTGCTCATCTTGCTGCTTTTGGGCCGCATCTAACGGAACTGTTTGCACTCTGATTGCCCGGATCAGACCTGACGAAAGGATCGACACACTATGCTGCGTGGAGTTTTACTTTGGCTCATCGGCCTGCCACTACCGATCATCCTGATTCTCTGGTTCCTCGGCTATCTCTCGTAGGAACATTGCGCGGCGCTGCCTTCGTGCCGGCCGTTGTCCCGGCGCTTCTTCACATCACGATATTATACAGGAACCATATTCGCATGACCAAATGTCTCTTGATGACCACTGCCTTGATCACTGTCCTTGCGACATCCGGTTTCGCCCAGGCCCAGGAACCGGGTTCAGCGGCAACGCACGGCATTTTCCACGACCAAAGCAAGCCGGCACAAAATGCCGGGCGCTATGTCAAATCTGCAGCCGGGCAAATCCTGGCTTCCGGCTTGATCGGGCAGAAAGTCTATAACGGAGCCAAGGACGATTCCGTCTCGATCGGCGCGGTCAAAGATCTGGTGCTTGACGCCAATGGCACAGCTGAGGCGGCAATCATCGGCGTTGGTGGATTTGTCGGCATCGGCGAGAAGGATGTGGCCGTTGGATTGGATGGTCTGGCCTGGGCTGACCGGGCGGACGGCACACGTTGGCTCGTCATCGCCACCAGCAAGGAAGAGCTGGAAAAGGCGCCTGCCTTTGACAAGGCGGCCTTGCTCGACGGGCGCCCCGCGGCGGATGTTCTGAAGCCGTCTCTTGCGCCTGCCAAGCCGGCACCGCAAGCCACGATGGCGACGCGTGACGGGCTGAAAGCTGTACCGGCAACCGCCGTCAGCGCGGAAAAATTGATCGGCACGACCGTCTATGGCTCGGATGACGAGACCCTTGGTTCCGTGGGCGACGCGTTGATGACCCCCGACGGTCAGGTGGAAGCCTTTGTCGTGGACGTCGGCGGTTTCCTTGGCCTGGGCAAGAAACCCATCGCCATTTCCATCGAGAATCTCGATCTCCTGTCGGACAAGGACGGCAAGGTCGCCGTCTACACGCCTTTCACGAAGCAGCAGCTGCAGGCTCATCCCGCCTATAGCGAGGAAGCCTACAAGGCCGACAGCGAGAAAATCCTGCTGCGCGGCAGTGCCGAATAACAGTGTTTGCAGCCCAATACAGGCAGACCGCTGCGTGAGCAGCTGTCTGCGCTTCCGCATGGAACCAAACCGCATGCGGTGCGTTTCAATCCCTACGAAACTTATATTTCTCAAGGAGTTCCTTTAATGGCGTCAGTTTCTTCGAAAGTTCGCAAAGCCGTGGACGATGCAACGGAGTCCAACCCGGATCTGCAAGCTCAGGTTGCCGCTTTGAAAGAGGACATCGCGAACATTGCGGCAACACTCGCCAAAATCGGCAAGACCTCGGCAAAAGAGGCGAGCAGCAATGCATCCTCGACCTTCGAGAACGCCAGGGCACGCGGCGAAGACGCTCTGGATGAAATACGGTCTCAGGCCAAGGCGCTCGAGGATCAACTGACAGAGACTGTGCGCGAGAACCCGCTGACAACCGTTGCCGTCGCTGCGGGCGTGGGATTTCTTCTGGCTCTGATCGCCCGCCGCTGACATGCTGAAACTGCTGGCCCCCCTTCTGTCCAGTGCGGTTTCTGGAGAGCTCGGTTCCGCTGTGAGCCGGGCAAAGCGCCGTGCGGTCTTCCTTGCGCTGATCGGCATTCTGCTGGCGATTGCCGGCGTCTTCCTGCTCGTCGCGGGCTATATCGCGCTTTCTCGGCATTTCGGCGATGTGTACGCCGCCCTGATCCTGGCCGGCGGCGCGATCGTCCTTGCGCTTCTGTCCTACATCATCATGAAAGTTGCTGAAACGGTTGCCCGCAGGCGGCAGCGTGAGCGGTCAAAGGTCGATACGTCAACCCTGCTGACCGTCGCTGCACTTGCCGCCGCACCAACCGTCTTGAAATCGCGGGGGTTGCTGATGCTGGCCGTACCGGTCATCGCCTTTGCCGGACTTTCGCTTCTCACCAAGAAGAAACCATCATCCAACGACAGCAGCTGACCCTTCCTTTATCGGCATCGAAATCAGAACTTCCATACCGGTTTCGGGATAACTCAACCGGACGCTGCTCGACAGAACCTTGTCCAGGCTGCGTTCGATCAGCCGCTCGCCAAGTCCTCGGGCGGCGGGAGGTATGACGCGGGGGCCGTCGGATTCCACCCAGTGAATGACAACCCTGGATTCATCGAGCCCGGTTTCCGTCTGCCATGACACACGCACCCTCCCCCGCGCGGAGGACAGCGCACCATGCTTGGCCGCATTGGTGGCAAGTTCGTGCAACGCGATGCCAAGTCCCAACGCGTGATCGGGCGGGAGAATCATGTCCTCGCCCTCCAGCACAACCTGGGCCGGATCATAGATCGCATAGGGCTCGACCTGCTTGGTGATGAGGTCAACGAGACTGATGCCGCTCCATTCACGATCGGACAAAAGCGTGTGTGCCTCGGAGATTGCCCGCAGCCGGCCGGAGAAAGCCTCCATGAATTCCGCCGGATCCGAGGTCCGGTTCAATGTCTGCCGCGCCAGCGATTGCAGCATGGCCAGTGTATTCTTGACCCGGTGATTCAATTCCCGCAACAGCAGCCGGGTTTTCTCGGCGGCATTCCGCGTGCTGGTGATATCGATATTGACACCAACGGCTACAAGCGGCCTGCCGGCGGTATCCCGTTCAAAAACACGGCCGCGTCCGAGCAGCCACTGACCGGAGGATGCGGCGCGAAATTCGCCGACATAATCCTGGTTATGTGCCATTGCGCGGGTGAACGCCGATTTCATCAACGGAAAATCATCCGGATGCATGGCGCGGAAAACATCCTCGCCGCTTATCGGCTTGTCATCGCTGAGGCCGAGCATGGAATAAGCCATCTTGTTGCCGGTGAATTTTCCGGTCTTCAGGTCCCAAACCCAGCTGCCGACATTCCCGACTTCCAGTGCCATATCATGGCGCAGTTCATCCCTGTTCAGGGTTTCGATGGACCGAACATTGCTTTGTGCATCGCATTTCATTTTGAGAAAGGAACCGGCAAGCCTGGCCACCTGCTTCAACTGGGATTGCACCAGCGTGCTTGCCGTTTGTCCGGGTTGCGCCGAGGCGATGATAAGCGCAGCTGCCCGCGCGCCACCGACCTCGACCGGCGTCGCTGCAACAAACCGCACATCGTTGCCGGCCAAGCCCGCCACGCCTCCGGAAAATCGCTTGTCTGCCGTCACATCGGGAACGACCAGCGATTCTCCCTCTGGCAGGACCAGCGCATTTGCGCCGAACACCCAGAAATCGGTGCGTCCCGCCGGCGCGTTTCCAGCCTGCGCCAGTATCCGGGTTTGCGTCTCACCGACTGCCACGATCAGCGCAACATCCGCATTCGAGAATGACAAAGCCAGAGAGGCCAGTCCGTGCAGCTCGCTTTCAGGTTGAAATTCAAGGCTGCTCAGCACGGAAACAGCGTCCAGACGAGCGGGTTCTGACAGAAATCCTGACATGTTTTCTGAAATTTGGTCTGACTTCATAGTCACATGACGCCCCTCATCGAGCCGTCCTTACTCTTAACGTTGAAACAGCTTCGATTATCAACGCAACGCATACTCCTTTGTTCCCCGCCCGGAACATTTAATAGCGCCCGTCGTTTCTGTTGCGTGAAGAATGCAAAGGAGAAATCTATGCGCGAAGCGAAGGACATTCTATCGGACAATAGTCTGGACCGGACCGTGAAAATCGAAAAGCTGCGGGAACTGCTCAGCGAAGCCAGGGGATTGCAGCGGGCAGCGACGGAAGGCGGAATGGACAATGAGGACGGCTCCACCCGGACCTTGCGCGACATCGAACTTGCGCTGGAACAGCTGAAAGCCGACATGCCGGAAACCGGGGCGGCAACGCTCTGACTGCCACTCATTCGTCTTCCGCCTTCGCGTTTTCCGGCGCAGATGCACTGCGAAGGGTGGGGAACGTGACCGTCACGATCGTGCCGCCACCATCTTTGGCGCCATAGGTCACAGCACCGCCAAATTGCTGGCAGAGCTGTGCGACGATCACGGAGCCCAAACCTGACGCCCGCTTGTGGAGTTTTTTCTGGATGCCGATACCATCGTCAGCAATGGTGAGGGCTATAATGCCTTGGGCATCGCGCCGCAGGCCGATTTCGATCAACCCCGCGCGATTATGCGGAAATGCGTGTTTGATCGCGTTCATCGTCAGCTCACCGATAATGATGCCGAGGGTTGTGGCATCCCGGGAGCTCAGATCAATCGGTTCGAAATGGGCTTCGATCCGGATATCCCTGTCGTGAAAATGCGCGTCCTTGATGTCGGCCATAATCTCCGGCAAATATTCATCGGCCCGAACGGTCTCATGATCCTTTCCCAGCCGGAGCCGGCGGTGTGCCGAAGAAATCGTCTGGATTCGATCACGCGCCGCGCCGAGGGCCACCCGGATTTCGTCTGACGAAACGCCATGCATCTGGATGCCAAGAAGCGATGACACGGTCGCCAGCGAATTACCGATGCGATGGTCGGAATCCTGCAGGAGCGTTTCCACACGCGCGCGCTCCCGCTTGGCAATCAGCATGGCCTTTTCGAGCTCGGCGGTGCGCAATTGAACCATTTCTTCCAGTTGCGATTTTTCAGAAAGCAGCGTCGATTGACCTTCGGTCAGCTTGCGCACATAGCGCTTGGTGCGGCTGGCAAGGATATAGGCGAGTATCAGTGCACCTGCGAGGGCGAGGATCGAGGCAATGGTCAGCCAGAAGCGCAATTTGTCCATGGCTATGTTGCGGGCAATTAGCCGACGATCTTCTTCACCCAGGAAACTGTTGATGGTTTTCCTGACGTCATCCATTTGGCCGATGCCGAAATCGGAACCGAGTGAAGCCAGAGCTTCGCTGTTGTTCCCCGCAAGAGACATCGATATGGCCGCTTCGACTTTTTGCTGCTTCTGCTTCGCCAGATCCTGAATCTGGCTGACAATGGCCTGTTGCCGGGGATTGCCTCTTGTCATCTCGTTCAGCGTATTCAGCGATTCGGCAAGGTGGGATGCAGCCGCACGGTAGAGATCGAGGAAGGCGGGGTTTTGGGTCAGGAGATAACCGCGTTGACTGGTATGCGCTTCGTTCAGGAGGGCGAGTGCGCCATCCGCCTGCTCCCGGACCCGGTAGGTGGCAATGACGTCGTCCATCTGGTTGTTGAAGCCGCGGGTCAGGATGATGGTCGAGGTCGCAGCGGTGATGATCAGGGCAAGCGAGATGATGATGGCCAACCCGCGCCGGGGTCTTTCCGAAAAACCTGCCAAAACTCTGCGCCACTGCACCAACTGCACTGCTCCTGCCAAAACAGGCCTCGTATGCTCGGCCCGACATATACACGAACTAGATAAAGGGTCTTGGCACCTTCGGCAAACCTTGCCATCCCGATATATCCAGAAGGATCGCTTCATCGAGGACTTCACAGCCCCGGTCAACCCAGCGCAATGCACCTCGCGCCGCAAGTTTCTTGAGCGTCTTGTTCGTGTGCACGATGGACAATCCGAGCGTATCGGCAACGTGCTGTTGTCTCAGCGGCACAAACAGCTTGTTGTTCTTGACCATGCCGACCGACTTGGCACGCTGAAAAATGAAGGCAAACAGATAGGCCGCGCGCTCCAATGCGGTGCGACGCCCGACACTGAGCAGGATTTCATCCAGCATCTGCTCTTCGCGGGACGCCAGCCAGGTAATATCGTAGGCAAGGCTTGGAAAGGTGCGGAAAAGGTTGGGGAGTTTGTCACGCTGGAAAACGCACAGAATCACCGGTGACATGGCTTCGATGGAGTGCTGCATCTCCTTCATCAGGGATCCCTGCAACCCGATGAGATCGCCGGGCAGCACGTAGTTGAGGATTTGCCGGCGGCCGTCTTCCAGGGTTTTGTAGCGAAACGCCCAGCCGGACAGAACCGTGAAAAGGTGTGCGCTGTTGGCACCTTCGACCAGAAATGTCGTCCCGGCATCGGCAACAAGCTCGCCCGTCTTGAAGCCCGACAGGAACTCCAGTTCGTCCTTGTCGTGCGGTTGGAAATGCGGGAAATCCTGCAAGGGGCATTTTTCGCAGGGGAATTGCCGTACCGCTGAAGCTGTTGCTGTTTTCATTTGATTTCTCAATCGAGAGTTGTTGAGCACGCTAACATGCTGCCGTTGAAATGACCGATAATTCTTCGCGTTCGACATGTCATAGTTAAATGACACCCTATTCCGTTCAGCGCATAAGCACTGCTTTTAGGAGCAGTTGATATGGAATTGACCGGCAAGCGACTTCTGGTTCTGGAGGACGAATATCTGATCGCACTCGAGTTGGAGCGCATTGCGGAGGAATGTGGCGCGAAATCCGTTCATGTCGTCTCGACCGTTGCCGAGCTTCTATTCTGGATTGAAAGCCAGCCGCCATGCGACATCGCCATTCTCGAAGTCAAGGCACGGGGCACCTCCTCTCTGGACGCCGCAAGCCTCATGCTGCAACGGGGCGTTCCCGTTGTCTTTGCCACCGCCTATGATCAGCAAAGGAGCGGCATTGCCGGTTTTGCCGATGTTCCCGTGGTTTTGAAGCCCTATGGCAAGACCCAGATCCTGCAAGCCGCCGCCACCGCTTTTGCCAGAATGGTTGCGGGAACACTGCCGGCGAAAGAAGACGGCGCGTCAGGCGAACTTGTTTGACGTTACCTGCGTGGCAATGGAGTCAGGACCGTAATCAACCTCTCCCTGAACATCGAGAAGTTCCTGCAACCGTGTTCTTGCACGGCTGACGCGGCTCTTGATTGTCCCAACCGCGCATCCACAGATATCCGCCGCCTCTTCGTAGGAAAAGCCGGACGCGCCGACAAGGATGATGGCCTCGCGTTGATCGTCGGGCAGCTTTTCCAGAGCCTTTCGGAAATCCTGCAGATCAAGCGCGCCGTATTGCGAGGGATGCACCGAAAGCTGTTCGGTGAAAACGCCATCCGAGTCCTGCACTTCGCGCCCGCGCTTGCGCATCTGGCTATAAAATTCATTGCGCAGGATCGTAAACAGCCAGGCCTTTATATTGGTGCCGGCTTCGAATGAATCCTGCTTGGCCCACGCTTTCATGATCGTGTCCTGGACAAGATCATCCGCGCGGTCGGGATTACCGATCAGCGATACTGCGAATGCGCGCAGCTTGGGCAGGGACGCAATCAGATTTCTCTTGAAATCAGGGGATTCATGTACCATTCGACCGCCTGTTATTTTGACGACTGAGCATGGTTGCGTTCAGCTTCGTCGAGCTTTTCCAGAAGGTCGAGGAAACGTGCCGGTATTTCCTCCTCCTGTACGGAGGCATAAAGCGCACGCAGCTTCAAACCGATTTCTGATTCCGCGTTTCTGACGTCGCGGCGGCGGACACGACCCTTTTCGGAGCCGTCTGAGATACTTTTGTTGGCGTTCATTCTACTATCTTTGCTGGTCGTTCGTCGCAAAAGCTTTTGGCAGGCACATTAATGTCGATAATCCCCTGGAGAAGGAAAAGTTCCATGCCAGGGAACTTTTTTTTCGCCAATGTGTTTTGGTTCGTACTAGTCTTCAATGCCCAAACGGGAACGGGAAATCACCATAATGTCATTGTCCACTCGGATCGCTCCACATCTGCCCTATCTTCGCCGCTTCGCCCGCGCCATTACCGGGTCGCAATCATCAGGCGATGCTTATGTAGCGGCGACGCTCGAAATCCTTATCAGCGATGTCTCCCTTTTTCCTGAAGCCACCTCTGACCGGGTCAGCCTCTACAAGCTGCTGATCAAGCACTTCAATTCCGTCAATGTCCGCCCTCTCGAACTGCAGTCGGAATTCGGCTGGGAAAAGCACGCGGCGGCAAACCTGACGGCCATCGCCCCGCGCGCGCGTCAGGCTTTCCTTCTCATCAGCCTTGAAGGCTTCAGCCAGGCTGAAACCCTCGATATTCTCGATATAGACGAGCAGGAGCTTTATGCTCTCCTCGACGAGGCTTCCGTCGGCATCTCCAGGCAGATCGCCACCGATATCATGATCATCGAGGACGAACCGCTGATCGCCATGGACATCGAACATATGGTGGAAAGTCTGGGTCATCGAGTTGTCGGTATCGCCCGTACCCGCGACGAGGCCGTGAAACTCTACGCGGAAACACATCCGAGCATGATTCTTGCCGACATTCAGCTCGCCGACGGCAGTTCCGGCATCGATGCAGTCAACAACATCCTGAGCCAGGACGCGGTTCCCGTGATCTTCATCACGGCGTTTCCTGAGCGGCTCCTGACCGGCGAACGGCCGGAACCGACCTTCCTTGTCACCAAGCCCTTCAACCCTGACATGGTCAAAGCCCTGATTACACAGGCGCTGTTCTTCAAAGAGAGCAGCAAGGCAAAGGCATAGAAGCCGGCGAAGCATTCGTATCTGCTGCCGCATGGAACAAAGGCACCCCCGAGATCGTTGTGCATGCAACAGGATAGGGAGTTGATAATGTTATATTATGCGGTTGTGTTTCTTATTATTGCCCTCGTGGCCGGCGCACTTGGCTTTGGCGGAATAGCCGGGGCTTCTGTCGGGATAGCCAAGATTATTTTCTTTGTCTTCCTGGCGCTTCTGGTCATTTCCCTGATCGCGGGCCTGCTGCGCAGGGCGTAGTCACAACAATTTGAATAAGTGAAAGGCCGCCGGCATCAAGCCGGCGGCCTTATTCATTGGCACGGTTTCTCATTGGAAATTTGTGGCATTGCAGCGCCCGGCACTTGGTTGTAGTGGGATACGGCACATATGAAATTGACGGTCAGGCTGCATTCACCTCTCGATTCCATGCAGCGTTGAAACTGGACGGCCCGATGATCAACTGGACCTACCTCGCCCGGCGAATCCCCCTTGCAATACTATGCTACACAGCGGGCCTGATCGCACTCAGGCTGGCACTGTCGTCATTCCTCGACATCGATGAAGCCCAGTTTGTCGGATCGGTTGATTTTTCCTGGATTTACGGCAATTCGCACCCGCCGCTTTACAATTGGCTGGTGCGACTGGCCCTCGATCTTACCGGTTGGAACTGGGTCGTTGCGACGGTTCTGGTCCGTCTTTGCCTGCTTGGCCTCTATCACTGGCTTTCATTCGATACCGCACGCCGGTTGGGCGGCGACCGCGCCGGGGTTTTGGCCCTGGCGGCATCCGCCCTTCTGCCGCAGATTGTCTGGATGTCGATCCAGACAACGGCGCATACGCTTCTGGTGATCGTCGCATCCATCGGCACGATCCATGCTCTGGCTCTGATCCGATCGGGACGAGGATACAGCGCCTATGTCTGGCTTGGTCTATGGGCCGCCATTGGCGGGCTGGCAAAATACAACTTCTTCATGTTCCTATTCAGCTTTCTGATCGCCTGCGCGCTCAACAGGACCATTCGCCGTCAGATTTTCTGCAGACCCGCATTGATATCCCTTGGCATTTTCCTGCTTGCCATGAGCCCTGTGGCCTTAGCCTCCTTGAATGCACCCCTGGCTGCGACGGCCGGTCGAATGGTCAAGCTCAACCACCTGATCCCGATGCTCCAGCCTTTTGATCTTCCTGGGTTTGGGGTGGACGGGCTTCTCAGTCTCTTCATCTCGACCTTCCTCTGGTCAGGCCCGGCTCTTGTGATCTTTTTGATTGGCCGCTGGCAGGACGATCCAAAACCCGCTCCGGACGGAGACGCCGACGTCAGGAAAGTCCTGTTCCGTACCGTCGTGCTCGGTTTGACGGCCTTTGGCTTGATCGTCTTTTTTGCCGACTACCATTCCGTCGCAGAGCGCTATATGGCACCCATTCTGGCACCGACTGCCATTTTGCTGGCGCTGTACTTTCCGCAAAAGCATGGCGCGCGAAACCTGCTGATCATATCCGGCGGCTTCTACGCATTGGCGCCCGTTGCCTTCGCCATTGTGCTGCTGTTCGGTGACGATCGCCTGTCGATACCATTTGATGCGGTTGCCAATGCCATACATGTGCAAAATTCTACGCCGGCGCGGATAGCAGCGAAGCGGCAGGATGACGCCGCCAACATCGCCGTGCAGCTCCATTGGCCGCCGGCAGGCGGCAAGGCCGACGATATCGTGCTTGTTTGGGAGGGCGGCGATGCACCGGATAAAGAAACGCTCGAACTCCTGCCCGCCGATGCGGCCGCGGCCGGACCCATGACCCGCGTTGACAGCCCATTGAGAAACTTCAACGGCCAGATCAGGACGTTCAGCTTTCAGCGTTATTCATCTCACTTACCCCTGCCGGATCAGAGTATCGGCGGATAAGCCAGAAGACACCCACTGTGTCGAGAAACGCAACCGCAGCGCGATCAAAGAATCCGTATTTGGAGACGCCGGCCAGCCGGGGACGGTCCTCCACATCGACTTCGACGACGGTCAGACCGGCCCGGATCGAGAGGGCGGGAAGAAAACGGTGCATGTTGTCGAAGTAGGGCAGCCCTCTTGCCACGGACGCCGGTAGAACTTTGAATCCGCACCCTGCATCCCGGCAATTGTCCCTGAGAAGGCGCTTGCGGATGAAATTGGCGGATTTCGATGTCAGCAACTTCACGACCCCGTCATTGCGGCGTTTTCTGACCCCGGCAAACAGCGCAGGCTGGGATTGCGCAATACGCGGCCAGAGGCGCGCCAGATCCAGCGGATTGTTCTGCCCGTCACCGTCCAGCGTCGCGATCCATTGCCCCCTTGCGGCCTGAAAACCGCTGACAAGAGCCCTGGATTTACCCGTACGGTTTTTATGGCGCAGCACGCGAACGTGGTGACCCGCATTCAACGCTTCTTCCGCTGAGCCATCATTCGAGCCGTCATCGATGATCAATATCTCATAGCTGACCACACCTGAAAGAGCCTGATTGATCTCGGTGACAAGGGCGCCGATGTTTCCGGATTCATTATAGGCAGGAATTACGACTGACAGATCGGTCATTTGAAAAATCCAGAAACCAAGGTGAACCTTCCGCACTACGATCAAAATCCGGCCATGCCGGTCAGCTTCGAAAGATCATTGCATCGGCGCAATGCGTCAGGATGTTCGATACGTTCTCTGCCCGTTCCCATAGCACTCAAAAGAAGAAAGCAAAACAAATGTTCGCGTCGAACGGAAACCGCTTCCCCTTATACCGGCTGATCCCGCCGCGGTTTCACGCAAGAGTGAAGCTGACGTCGTAATTCCGCCATCCCGATCAGCACTAAAATGCTAGCATCACGCTAATATCCCGCGTGGATGCTCTATGGTTAATAGTTCATTAATCGAAGTCTTCCTATTGTCGGGCTCTAATCTTAATTCATTTCGGTCCGCATATGCATTTTCGGGTTACAGATGCAATCATTGGTTCAAGGAAGAGTTCCCGCATGGGCGCTGGCCTCTTTGTCCTGCTGTTTGCCTGCGTTTCGCCGGTGCACGCGCAGGAACAGGTCGACGCAAAGCGCGCTGAAACCGTCAAACAACTGGACGAACTCACCGGCCAGATCAGTTTGTCTGCTGATCGCGTGGCTTCCCTCGACAAGGAAATTGCCGATCTGAAGAAGGATCAGACCACCCTGACGGCCGCGTTGATCCAGTCGGCCAAGACCGAGAAAAAACTGACTGAAGATATAGCCGCTATCGGCGACAAGCTGACCGATCTGCATGAACGGGAAGACGGAATAAAGCTCTCTCTCAAGGGCCGGCGCGCGGCGCTCGCTGAGGTCCTTGCCGCCTTGCAGCGCATGGGGCTCAATCCGCCCCCCGCCATCCTCGTTCGCCCTGACGATGCCCTTGCGTCGGTCCGCAGCGCCGTCCTGCTGGGCGCTGTCGTTCCGGAAATGCGCGAACAGACGGAAGTGCTGATTGCCGATCTCAAGGAGCTCTCGCGGATCAGGACATCGATTTCCGATGAGCAGACCCGTCTGACCGCTTCCCTGTCCGGACAGGCGGAGGAAAAGAAGCGCCTCGACCTGCTTTTGGCCGAAAAGCAGAAACTGCAGACGACATCCGAGGAAACGCGCAAGGCCGAACAGCAGCGGGCGGAAGAACTGGCCCGGCGGGCGACATCCCTGCGCGAATTGATCGCCTCGATGGAACAGGACATGGAAGAGGCGCGCAAGGCAGCCAGCGCGGCGAACCAGCAGGAAGAACAGAAGCTTGCAGCCAGCAAGGAGCGGGCCGACAATTTCGCCTCCAACCAGGAACGCCTGTCAGCCAAGGTGAATTTTGCCTCGCTGAAGGGACATCTTCCCATGCCGGGTGCCGGAAAACTGGTTCGGCATTTTGGCGACGAGGACGGATTGGGCGGTGTCGTGCAGGGCGACACGCTGGAAACCCCGGCAGGCGCAACAATTACCGCGCCCACGGACGCCGTGGTGCTGTATGCCGGCGCCTTTCGTTCCTATGGCCAACTCTTGATCCTGGATGCCGGCAATGGCTATCATGTCGTGTTGGCAGGAATGAAGAGAATCAATGTTTCGCAGAATCAGTTTGTTTTGGCGGGAGAGCCGGTTGGTGTGATGAACGAGCAACTTGTTGCGAGTACCGGCACCGTTCCGTTGGGAAATGGAGCGCCAATGCTTTACATTGAGTTCCGAAAAGATACAAAACCTGTTAATCCCGCTCCCTGGTGGGCGGATAGGCTCGCTGGAAGGACCACAAATGATACGTAGGTTAACGCTTCTCATGGCCGGAGCCCTGTTGGGTGCAACGGCAATGGTGGTTGTGCAGGGTGCACTGCCCACAACCGTTGCAGAAGCTGCGGGCACTGACACATACAAGCAGTTGTCGATTTTCGGCGATATTTTTGAGCGCGTGCGCAACCAGTATGTCACGCCGCCGGATGACAAGAAGCTGATCGAAAGCGCCATCAATGGCATGCTGACGTCGCTCGATCCGCATTCGTCCTACATGAACGCCGACCAGGCCCAGGATATGCGTGTGCAGACCAAGGGCGAGTTTGGCGGCCTTGGCATTGAAGTCACCATGGAAAATGAGCTTGTGAAAGTCATTGCCCCCATCGAAGACACGCCTGCCTCCAAGGCGGGTGTTCTTGCTGGCGATTATATCTCGCAGATCGACGGAACCGATGTCCGCGGCCTGTCGCTGAACGACGCGGTCGACAAGATGCGCGGCGATGTCAACACGCCCATCGAGCTGACGCTGATCCGTCAGGGCGCCGACAAGCCGATCAAGCTGACCATCGTGCGTGACGTGGTCAAGGTGAAAGCCGTCAAGTACCGCGTCGAGAACGATGTCGGTTATGTCAGGGTGATTTCCTTCACCGAACAGACCTTTGAAGACCTGCAGAAGGCGATCAAGGATATCCAGAGCAAGGTTCCCGCCGACAAGCTCAAGGGCTTCGTGCTGGATCTTCGCCTCAATCCGGGCGGCCTGCTCGACCAGGCGGTTGCCGTCTCCGATGCCTTCCTCGACAAGGGTGAAATCGTCTCGACCCGTGGCCGCGACCCGCAGGACATCACCCGCTTCGATGCCCGTCCGGGCGATCTGATCAACGGCAAGCCGATGATCGTCATGATCAATGGCGGTTCTGCCAGCGCATCGGAGATTGTCGCCGGTGCGCTGCAGGATCATCGCCGGGCGACGGTGCTGGGCACGCGGTCCTTCGGCAAGGGCTCGGTGCAGACGATCATCCCGCTGGGCGAGAATGGCGCGCTGCGCCTGACGACGGCGCTGTATTACACACCGGCCGGCAAATCGATCCAGGGCAAGGGCATCGTGCCGGATATCTCGGTCGAACAGCCACTGCCGGACGATCTGAAGGGCCGGGCCGAGCCGATGAGCGAATCCAGCCTGAAGGGCCACATCAAGGGCGTTCAGGAGGATGCGGAAGGGTCGGGCTCGATTGCCTATGTCCCGCCGGATCCGAAGGATGACCTGCAGCTGATCGAAGCCCTGAAGCTGCTGCGCGGCGAACAGGCCAATGCGGCATTCCCGGCAGACCCGTCCAAGGGCGTACCGAACTGATATGACCAAGGGGATCAGGCTGGCTCTTACACACCTGGTCCCCACTTCATTTCCCACCGATCATTCCTTCCGTTTCATCCTCCTCATCGGCCAAAGCGCGTGAATTCCGACATCAACAGGCCGCTGGGACAAAACAGCAAACGGCCCAAGGACAAACCGAAGGCTGGCGCTCGCTGGCTCTTGCCGGCCATCGCCGTGCTGGGGGTGGGAGGTGCCGCACTGCTGATCTCGTTCACCAGCAACCACGGATTTCGCAATCCGCCGCCGGAAATGGAAAAGCCCGAACAGGCAGCGGTAACTCCGCCAGCGCCGGCCAAGACGATACCAGCAGCCGACAAGGCCCCGGCAGGCGTCGTCACCCAGGGAAATGTCACCACCAGTCCCGGCGGCCCGAAAATCATCGTTGTCGGCGATCCCGCCAGAGCAACCCAGAATCCGCTGACCGCCCATATCCCCGACCGGGATCTGCTGGAGACGACTGCGCTCGGCTCCCTGCCGGTCATCGGTCCGGACGGACGACGGCCGCTCGATGTCTATGCGCGGTCATGGTCGGGCGCCCGCGGCGCGCGGATCGCCCTCGTCATTGGCGGGCTCGGCATGTCCCAGACCGGCACACAGCAGGCAATCGCGACGCTCCCGGCAGAGGTGACGCTGGCTTTTGCGCCTGAAGGCAACAGCCTCATCCGGTGGATGCAGACGGCCCGCCAGAATGGCCATGAATTGTTGATGCAGGTGCCGCTTGAGCCTTTTGACTACCCGCGGGTCAATCCCGGACGCAACACCTTGACGGTCGATGCGCCCGCAGCCGAGACACTGGACAATCTGCACAAGGCGATGGGCCGCATCACTAATTACACCGGCATCATAAACTACATGGGGGCCCGGTTTACCGCTGATGCCAAGGCCATGACGCCTGTCATGCAGGATATCGCGAAACGCGGGCTGCTCTATCTCGATGACGGCAGCTCCGCGCGCAGCCAGGCCGACACCATCGCCAGTCAGCAGGGAACGCCCTTTGCTGCCGCCGATGTGCTGATTGATGGCACGCAGGACCGCGGCAACATCCTCAAGAAACTGGATGAGCTGGAGCGTATCGCCCGGGCCAAAGGCACGGCGATCGGAACCGGTTCGGCCTTCAGCGTGACCGTCGATGCCGTGGCCGCCTGGACCAACGAAGCCAAGACCCGCGGCATCGAGATCGTACCGGTTTCCGCCCTTGTCCGCGATCCTGAAAAGGGCTAGGCACCCATCACTATCCCATCATCCAGCGGAGTATTCGCATGAGCAAGAAACATGTCGACCCCGAGACGCTCCCCTACCGGCCCTGCGTCGGCATTATGGTGCTCAATGCCGATAAGCTCGTCTGGGCGGGCCATCGCATTGTCATACCCAATGATGAAATGGACGGGTCGACCCAGCTATGGCAGATGCCTCAGGGTGGCATCGACAAAGGCGAGGATGCGGAAATTGCGGCCCGCCGCGAACTCTACGAGGAAACGGGCATGAAAACCGTTTCCCTGCTGGCCGAGGCGCCGAACTGGATCAACTATGACCTGCCGCCCGCGCTTGTCGGAATCGCCCTGAAGGGAAAGTATCGCGGCCAGACGCAGAAGTGGTTCGCCTACGAATTTACCGGCGATGAAAGCGAGATCGCGATCAACCCGCCTCCCGGCGGCCACACCGCTGAATTCGATGCGTGGGAATGGAAACCCATGACCGAGCTGCCGGACCTCATCGTGCCGTTCAAGCGCACCGTCTATGAGCAGGTTGTCGCTGCGTTCAAGCATCTGGCAGGTTGACCTGTCGTTTTTGCCTGCAACTCTCTTTGTGCGTGGTTCGACAAGCTCACCATGAGGGAGATTGAGAATTGCAGGGAGCTACAACTCTGCAACGTCCAAGGTTGGCATTGCCATCCACTCAATTCCCTCATGGTGAGCTTGTCGAACCACGCAAGAAGGGAAGTGCTATGTAACAAAAAAAGCGGGCCAAAAGCCCGCTTTCGTCAGTATCAGTGATTTGAAACCGGTCAGGCGGCCTTGATGGCTTCCTGCAGTGTGGTCAGCTGGCCAAGAAGATCTTCCGCCTTGGCCTTCTGCTCGCGCGTCGTCGCGTCTTCGAAGTCTTCGCGGGCGTCCTTGATACGGTTCTGAAGTTCATCAGCCTTTATATCGGTGACGTGTACCGCCGATTCCGCGAGGAGCGTGCAGCCATCCGGCGTCACATCGACGAAGCCGCCGAACACGACATAGCTGTCCGGCTTACCATCCGGCGTCTTCACGGTGACAACGCCCGGCTTGACGGTGGCCATCAGTGGCGCGTGATGGGCCATCACGGTCATGTAACCTTCCGTGCCCGGAACCACAACTTCGGTGACCTGTTCCGAGAGCAGCAGACGTTCTGGCGATACGAGTTCGAAATGGAAGGCTTCTGCCATGATATTCACTCAATTCCTGCGGTCATTGACCTGATAGAAGGGATGGCCTTGACAAGAAAGGGCGGGCCGGAGCCCGCCATTATGTTCCAGATCAGGCAGCTTCCGCTGCCAGACGCTGTGCCTTTTCGATCGCCTCGTCAATCGAGCCGACCATGTAGAATGCTGCTTCCGGCAGGTGATCGTAGTCACCGTTGCAAAGGCCCTTGAAGCCCTTGATGGTGTCAGCCAGATCAACCAGCTTGCCCGGCGAGCCGGTGAAGATTTCAGCAACGAAGAACGGCTGCGACAGGAAGCGTTCGATCTTGCGGGCGCGGGCGACCGTGATCTTGTCTTCTTCCGACAGTTCGTCCATGCCGAGAATGGCGATGATGTCCTGCAGGGACTTGTAACGCTGCAGGATTGACTGAACCTGACGCGCAATCTGGTAGTGTTCTTCACCGACGATCAGCGGATCGAGCATGCGCGATGTCGAGTCGAGCGGATCCACAGCCGGATAAATACCCTTTTCAGAGATCGCACGGTTGAGGTTCGTCGTCGCATCCAGATGCGCGAAGGATGTCGCTGGAGCCGGATCGGTCAAATCGTCGGCGGGCACGTAAATGGCCTGCACGGATGTGATCGAACCCTTGTGCGTCGTGGTGATGCGTTCCTGCATCTGGCCCATGTCGGTTGCCAGCGTTGGCTGATAACCCACGGCGGACGGGATACGGCCGAGCAAAGCCGACAATTCCGAACCAGCCTGCGTGAAGCGGAAAATATTGTCCACGAAGAACAGAACGTCCTGGCCTTCATCGCGGAAATGTTCCGCAACCGTCAGACCGGAGAGCGCAACGCGGGCACGAGCCCCTGGCGGCTCGTTCATCTGACCGTAAACCAGTGCGGCCTTGGAGCCTTCACCGCCGCCGGCCTTGTTCACGCCGGACTCGATCATTTCGTGGTAAAGGTCGTTGCCTTCGCGGGTACGTTCACCCACACCGGCAAATACCGAATAGCCGCCGTGCGCCTTGGCCACGTTGTTGATCAGTTCCATGATCAGAACCGTCTTGCCAACACCGGCACCGCCGAAGAGGCCGATCTTGCCGCCGCGCGCATAAGGCGCCAGCAGATCGATAACCTTGATGCCGGTTACCAGGATCTGGGCTTCCGTCGACTGCTCGACATATTCCGGAGCTGGCTGGTGGATAGCGCGGGTCAGCTTCGTCTTGATCGGGCCTGCTTCGTCAACCGGCTCGCCGATAACATTCATGATACGGCCGAGCGTTGCTTCGCCGACCGGGACCATGATGGCCGAACCGGTATCGTACACGGGCTGACCGCGAACCAGACCTTCGGTCGAGTCCATGGCGATCGTGCGAACAGTGTTCTCACCGAGATGCTGGGCAACTTCCAGAACAAGGCGATTGCCGAGGTTGTCGGTTTCCAGCGCGTTCAGGATCTTTGGCAGTTCGCCTTCGAAATGAACGTCCACAACGGCGCCGATGACCTGGCTGATGCGGCCGGCAGTGCCGGTTGCCTTCACGGTCGTCTTTGGCGTTGCCGATGCCTTGGCCGTCTTTGCTGCAGGAGCAGCCGCTGCCTCAGCCTTCGGAGCAGCGGTCTTTGCAGCCGCTGCCTTGGGTGCAGCTGCTTTGGCGGCTGCGGGTGTTTTCGGGGTCGCTGCTTTTGCCATCGATCCTTACCTTCGCGATTAGAGCGCTTCCGCGCCCGAAATGATTTCGATCAGTTCTTTGGTGATCTGAGCCTGACGCTGGCGGTTGTACGACATTGTCAGCTTGTTGATCATGTCACCGGCATTGCGGGTTGCGTTGTCCATGGCGGACATGCGCGCACCCTGTTCCGATGCCGCGTTTTCAAGGAGAGCGCGGAAAACCTGGACGGAAATATTGCGTGGGATCAGATCACCAAGAATGGATGCCGGATCCGGCTCATATTCATAAACCGCATCGCCTGCCGTTTCCGGTTCGGCATCGCCGACAGCGCTTGCGGGGATCAGCTGCTGGGCAGTCGGTATCTGCGAAATCACCGACTTGAATTCCGAATAGAACAGCGTGGCAATGTCAAACACGCCTTCATTGTAAAGCGCAATGATCTTGTGACCGATCGCATCGGCATTGACAAAGCCAAGCTGCTTCACATCGCGCAGATCAACGTGATCGATGATATGCTTGCCAAGATCGCGGCGCAGGATATCCGCACCCTTCTTGCCGACAGTGATGATCTTGACCGTCTTGCCGTCCGCCAGGAGGCGGCGTGCATGTTCGCGGGCCAGACGGGCGATCTGCGAATTGAAACCACCGCAGAGACCGCGCTCCGACGTGCAGACGATGAGCAGATGCACATCGTCCTTGCCGGTTCCGCTCATCAGCACGGGCGCATCATCGCCGTCCACATTGGCGGCGATATTGGCCAGCACTGCAGCCATGCGCTGTGAGTAGGGACGCGCGGCTTCCGCAGCTTCCTGCGCACGACGCAGCTTCGCCGCGGCGACCATCTGCATCGCCTTGGTGATTTTCTGCGTCGCCTTGACCGAGGCGATCCGGTTTCTCAGATCCTTTAACGAAGGCATCCGTTCATCCCGTCAGTGGTTACGCGAAAGACTTGGCGAAGGCGTCAACTGCAGCCTTCAGCTTGCCCTTGATGTCGTCGCTCAGCTGCTTTTCCTTGGCGATTGCATCGAGAACATCCTTGTTCTCGGTGCGCAGCCATGTGAGCAGGCCCTGCTCGAACTTGCTGACCTGATTGACGGCCAGCTTGTCGAGATAGCCGTTCACACCGGCGAAAATCACCGCAACCTGCTCTTCGGTCTTCAGCGGCGAGAACTGCGGCTGCTTCAGAAGTTCAGTAAGGCGTGCACCACGGTTGAGGAGACGCTGGGTCGACGCATCGAGATCGGAACCGAACTGCGCGAAGGCAGCCATTTCACGATACTGCGACAGCTCGCCCTTGATCGAACCGGCAACCTGCTTCATCGCCTTGATCTGCGCGGCGGAACCGACGCGGGACACCGACAGACCGACGTTAACGGCAGGACGGATACCCTGATAGAACAGGTTCGTTTCCAGGAAGATCTGACCGTCGGTGATCGAGATCACGTTGGTCGGAATATAGGCGGAAACGTCGTTTGCCTGCGTTTCGATAACCGGCAAAGCAGTCAGCGAACCGGCACCGTTTTCGTCGTTCAGCTTCGCCGAACGCTCGAGAAGGCGGGAATGCAGGTAGAAAACGTCACCAGGATAGGCTTCACGGCCTGGCGGGCGGCGCAGCAGCAGCGACATCTGGCGGTAAGCCACGGCCTGCTTCGACAGATCGTCATAGCCGATCAGTGCATGCATGCCATTGTCGCGGAAGTATTCGCCCATCGCGCAGCCGGCAAACGGTGCGAGATACTGCATGGGCGCCGGGTCGGAAGCGGTTGCAGCCACAACGATCGAGTATTCGAGCGCGCCGCGTTCTTCAAGGATCTTGACGAACTGGGCAACGGTGGAACGCTTCTGGCCGATAGCCACATAAACGCAATACAGACGCTCGCTCTCGTTACCGGCATCGTGCGCCGGCTTCTGGTTGAGGAACGTATCGAGAATGATCGCTGTCTTGCCGGTCTGACGATCGCCAATGACCAGCTCGCGCTGGCCGCGGCCGACTGGGATCAGGGCATCGATGGCCTTGAGGCCTGTCGACATCGGCTCATGCACCGACTTGCGCGGGATGATGCCGGGCGCCTTGACGTCAACGCGCGAACGCTGCTTCGCTTTGATCGGGCCTTTGCCGTCAATCGGATTACCCAGAGCGTCAACGACGCGGCCAAGCAATTCCTTGCCGACGGGAACGTCAACGATAGCGCCTGTGCGCTTGACGATGTCACCTTCCTTGATGTCACGGTCCGAACCGAAAATAACAACACCAACGTTGTCGCTTTCAAGGTTCAGGGCCATGCCACGGGTACCGTCCGGGAACTCGACCATTTCACCAGCCTGAACATTGTCCAGACCGTATACACGAGCAATACCGTCACCGACGGACAGAACCTGACCGACTTCGGAGACTTCTGCCTCCTTGCCGAAATTCTTGATTTGCTCTTTCAGGATTGCGGAAATTTCCGCGGCGCGGATGTCCATCAGCCGACCTCTTTCAGTGCAAGCTTAAGCGAAGAAAGTTTTGTGCGAAGTGAAGTGTCGATCTGGCGGGACCCCAACTTGACGATGAGACCACCAAGGATCGACGGATCAACAGTGACATTGATTGTCACGTCCTTGCCGGCGACGCTTTTCAGCGTGGCCTTCAATTCAGTTTGCTGCGCTGCCGTCAGGGCATGCGCAGAAGTAACATCGGCCGAAACCTCGCCGCGATTCTCCGCAGCGATGTTGCGGAAAGCCTGGATCATGGAAGGCACCGCAAACAGCCGGCGGTTCGTCGCCACGACGCGCAGGAAGTTGGCAACGAGGCCGCCGATCTTGGCTTTGGCGAGAATCGCCGAGATGGCCTTGACCTGATCTTCCGCGGAGAAAACAGGGCTCTGAATGAGACGCCTCAAATCGGCGCTGCCATTGACGAGCGCCTCAAACTGGCCCAGATTCTTTTCCACATCAGCGACTGATTTTGCTTCCAGCGCGAGGTCGAACAGCGAACCCGCATAACGCTGGGCAACACCGGATATGAGCGACGAAGTTTCTGCCACGAACGACAAGCTCTCTGCGTTGAAGCCAAAAATCGGGAAACCAAAAGGAATTTTCGGTCAAATCTTTGGCATTATTGATTTTTTATCGCCTTGGAAACAACCCTGAAACTGCCCCCGACGAGATTTGAATGCCGTCTAGCATAGAGAAGCAGGAGTCGCAACACGCGAATCCGCGAAAACTGGCGTCAGAATTGCCGCAGCAGCAATTTTATGAATGACCTACTCAACTATATCTAGGCGATAAAGCCGAAGGCGAACAGCAATGGGCCGGCTGCCAGCGCCAGTTCGATCAGAACGGAAATCCAGTTGTAAAGCGTGTTGCCGCGGTCCGACATCATCGAGATCAGCCGGCCGAAAACCGTGAATCCCCAGGAGACACCGAGCGCGATCCAGAGGAAAGGCTGTGCAAAGACAAGGGCGCAAAGTCCAAGCCCCAGATAAAAGCCGGCCATTGTCGCACGCGCCTCGGACAGCGCTTCGGGATGCGCCGGAACAGGTTGCAAGCGCAGAATCCTGAATGCAATGCGCGGCGCAAAGAACAGGATCAGGCCGAAGACAACCGTAACGGCGGCAGAACTCCAGGCGATCCATTCGCCCTGACTGGCTGGCCAATACAATTCCATCATTTCCGCGTCCCCGCTGCGTTAACCATTTCCGCTGTTTGCTTATAGAAAGCTTTGCGGGTCGATATCAATCTGCACGCGCACTGATCCACGCTCTTTTGGTCCGGCACTCAGAATGGCGCGAATGAAGTTCTGGATATCAGCCTTGCGCGTTCCGTGAATCAGCAGCCGGAAACGATGCCGCCCGCGGATAAGGGCAAGCGGCGCTTCGGCAGGCCCCAGAACACTGATCTCGGGCGAGTGCGGTGCCGCACGGCGTAGCGCGCGTGCATGGTTTTCCGCTTCCGCCCGCGTTCCCGCTGAAATGATAAGCGCGCCAAGCCTGCCATAGGGCGGCAGGCCGGACCGTTCCCGCTCCTCGATTTCGCGCGCATAGAATGCCTCCGCATCGCCGGAGACAATGGCACGCATGACCGGATGATCCGGCTGGTAGGTTTGCAGCAATCCCAGGCTTTTCTTGCCGGTACGCCCGGCACGGCCCGTCACCTGGCTCAAAAGCTGGAATGTCCGCTCCGCCGCCCGCGGGTCGCCATTGGCAAGGCCCAGATCCGCATCGACAACACCCACCAGCGTCATATTGGGAAAGTTGTGCCCTTTGGCGACGAGCTGCGTACCGATGACAATATCCGCCTCGCCGCGTGCAATGGCATCCAGTTCGAGGCGCAGCCGCTTCACGCCCATCAGATCCGACGACAGGACAATGATCCGCGCATCAGGAAAGGTTGTTTCCGCCTCCTCGGCAATCCGTTCGACACCCGGCCCGCAGGCAACGAGGTGATCCAGCGTGCCGCAGGAGGGACAGGCTTCCGGCCGCGCTTCGTGATGGCCGCATTGATGGCAGACAAGCTGGCCGCGAAACCGATGCTCGACCAGCCAGCTGGAACAGCAGGGGCATTGAAAACGATGACCGCACACCCGGCACAGGGTCAGGGGCGCATAGCCACGGCGGTTGAGAAACAGCAGCGACTGTTCCTTGCGCTGCAACGTCTGGTTCATTGCCTCGACCAGCGCAGGGGACAGGAAGCCACCGGGACGCGGCGGCGAGCGGCGCATGTCGATGGCTTTCAGGTCCGGCATTGCCGCTTCGGCGTAACGCCCGGTCAGGCGGATGCGGGTATAGCGCCCCTGCAGCGCATTGACCTGGCTCTCGACGGATGGTGTGGCGGAAGCCAGGATGACGGGAAAGCTGCCGATATGGCCGCGAACCACCGCCATGTCGCGGGCATTGTAGAAAACGCGGTCCTCCTGTTTGTAGGCAGGATCATGTTCTTCATCGACAATAATAAGACCCAGATCCTGGAAGGGCAGGAACAGCGCCGAGCGCGCGCCCGCGACAACTCGCACCTGTCCTTCCATCACCTGGCGCCAGACCCGCTCACGCGTCTTCGGGGCGAGATCGGAATGCCATTCCGCCGGCTTTGAGCCGAATCGATTGTGGAAACGCTCGAGAAACTGCTGTGTCAGGGCGATTTCGGGCAAAAGAATCAGCACCTGCTTTCCCTGCTCGATCGCTTTTGCCACCGCTTCGAAGTAAACTTCCGTCTTGCCGGAACCCGTCACGCCATCCAGCAGGGACACGGAGAACCCGCGCGCCGAAACCGCGTCCACCAGCTGCCTTGCGGCATCGGCCTGATCACCGGAGAGTTCGGCGGGCGCATAATCCGGATCGGGCGGCGCAACGACGGGACGCGCCGGGATCATGACATCCTCAAACACGCCCTGCGCCGAAAGCCCGTCGATTACCGTTGCGGAAACCCCGGCCGCGTGGGCAAGGCCAGTGCGCGTCCAGGCAAGACCATCCCCGGCCAGTTCAAGCACACGCGAGCGTGCACCGGTCATCCGTTCAGGCTGTTGGCCGGAAAAACGCAACCCCGGCACCGGCGGCTCGGGATCGAAGGCCGCAGGCACGCGCAGGATCATCCGGGCCACCATGCCCGGCGGCGAGATCGTATAATCGGCGGCCCAGCGCATGAAGCGCATCATGCCATCATCGACCGGAGGACAATCGAAAAGCTCCGAGATCGGCCGGAGCTTTTTCGCATCGACCGAATCGGTCGCGCCCTCCGTTACAATGCCTGCAACCTCGCGCGGACCAAGGGGAACGCGAACAATTGAGCCGGCTTTCACATCCATTCCATCAGGCACGGAATAGCTGTAAGGTTTCGCCGCCGGCAAAGGCACGAGCACCGGAACAATTTTTTGCGCGGAAGGCGAATCTTGCTTCATAACCTCGTGACCTTGGCGCGGCTTTCAGTTAAAGAAAAGCCACTTTTCCGGGACACCATCCCTTTAGCCCCATTTAAGGAGGACTGCTCCAATGAAATTTTTTGTCGATACTGCCGATGTGAAGGATATCCGCGAACTGAATGATCTCGGATTGCTCGACGGCGTGACCACCAACCCGTCGCTGATCCTCAAATCCGGTCGCAGTATCCTCGACGTCACCAAAGAAATCTGCAGCATCGTCGATGGCCCGGTTTCCGCAGAGGTTGCCGCTGTCGAATATGAGCAGATGATGAAGGAAGCGGCGGTTCTGTCCAAGATCGCCAACAATATCTGCATCAAGGTTCCGCTGACACTCGATGGTTTGAAGGCTTGCAAGGCGCTCACCTCCGATGGCCATATGGTCAACGTCACGCTGTGCTTCTCCGCCACCCAGGCGCTGCTTGCCGCAAAGGCCGGTGCAACATTCATCTCGCCGTTCATCGGCCGCATTGATGACATCGGCATCAACGGCATGGACCTGATCGCCGAAATCCGCACGATCTATGACAACTACGACTACAAGACGGAAATCCTGGCGGCTTCGATCCGCACGATCAACCATGTCAAGGAAGCCGCACTGATCGGTGCCGACGTTGCCACCATCCCGCCGGCAACGCTGAAGGCGCTGGTCAAGCATCCGCTAACCGACAAGGGTCTCGAGACCTTCCTCGCCGACTGGGCCAAGACCGGTCAGAAGATCGCCTGATCAAGGCAGATAGCTTTCAAAACGGAACGCCCGCCGGTGCTGAACCGGCGGGCGTTTTGATTTGGCGAAGGCTGGGAAATCCTGTCCTTCCCGCCTGTACTGCGGGACTACAGCAGATCGGCGTGATGGCGCTGCGCGACATCGGGATGCGAGCGCAGGCGTCCCTTGAGATAATTGCGCCCGACTTCCCGGAACAGCGGATTGTCCGGGTCCGTATCGGCACCGCCCGCCTCCCGCGCCAGATCGTCCGGCAGTGTCAGCAATGGCACATTGGCGTTGAGATCAGCGCCGAAGAAGAACGCCACCGACAGCCTGTCCTTGCCCGACGGCGGTGAGACGACGCGGTGCACGGTCGCCTTGAGATAGCCATTCGATGCCAGTTCCAGGATTTCACCGATATTGATGACGAACGTCCCGGGAACCGGTGTGGCATCAATCCAGCCGCCATCCTTTTCCACCTGCAGGCCGCCCTGCACATCCTGCAGCAGCAGGGTCAGAAACCCGCTGTCCTTGTGCGCGCCAACACCTTGATCGCTGCCGGTTGCATCGCGGCCGGGATAGCGGATGATTTTCAGGTGCTGGTTGGGCGCCTTTTCGTAGATCGGCCCGAAAACATCCTTTTCCTGCCCAAGTGCCGTTGCAAAGGCCTGCAGCAATTCGATAGCAACCCGCGTCAGTTCGCTCTGCCATTCCAGCACGATGGATTTAAGACCGGGCAGGCTATCCGGCCATTGATTGGGGCCTTGCAGCCGCGACCACGAAGGTGTTGTCGGATCCTGCCGGATAACGGCCCGCTCCGCGCCCACGTCAAACTGTTCGCGCCAGTCCGCCTGTCCTTTGGTCCGTTCCCAGCCGGCACGGGTATATCCGCGAAAATGCGGGGAATTGACCATTTCCACGGCAATCTTGTCCTTCTCCGGCAAGGCAAAGAACCGCTTGGAAACAGCAACGATATCCCTTTGCAGCTGTTCGGCGACGCCATGGCCGCTCAGATAGAAAAAGCCATAGGTTCGTGCTGCATGGCGCAAGTCCTCGAAGAAGGCTTCCCGTTCCTCGGGATCGCGATAACGCCCGAAATCGAGTGTTGGCAAGGTGTCCGTTTTGGGTAGGGCGCTCATCGTTCCGGTCTCCGCATGCAATCCGATTGTCTATCCCGATGCATTCAACTTCAAGATGTTCTTTGCATGTAAAGCTGGTCCAGAATCTGACGCTCGAAAAAAGCGAGTTCCGGCGAGGCATGCCGCCGCGGCCGCTCCACCGGAATGGCCAGATCAAGGGCGATCCGGCCGCTATCGATGACGACGACACGATCCGCCAGCGCAACGGCTTCCGCCACATCGTGCGTCACCAGCACCGCCGTGAATTTCTTGCTGAGCCAGATGCGTTCAAGCAATTGCTGCATTTCAATGCGGGTCAGGGCATCCAGCGCACCGAGCGGCTCGTCCAGAGCCAGAATGCGGGGGTGGCCAACCAATGCACGTGCCAGGGCCACGCGCTGGCGCTGACCGCCCGACAGCACAGAGGGCCATTCTTCGCTGCGATCGGCAAGTCCCACTTCCGCAAGAATATCGAGGCTTTTCTGCCGAACCTCCGAGCCGCGGGCAATGCCCGTCAACCCGACATCCACATTGGCACCAACCCGCGCCCACGGCAGCAGCCGCGGCTCCTGGAACATGATGCGCGTGCGCTTCTGATCCTTCGTTTCATCGGCATGAACCAGCGCGCCGGATGTCGGCTTGTCGAGCCCGGCCAGCAACCGCAGCAATGTGCTCTTTCCGCAGCCGCTTTTGCCGATAACGGCAACGAACTGGCCGTCATGCACGTCAAGATCGATGCCCTGCAGCACGGTCTTGTCACCGAAGCGTTTGGTAACGTTACGGAACGAGAAGGCGATCTTGCGTGCCGTTACGGTGGCGCGGGCCGTGGTTTCAACAAAGGATTGGCGGGCGGTGATGGTTGCTGCGGTCATCGTCGTTCCTCACGCGTTTTGAAAGGCCGGGTGCCATTGCAGGGAAAGCCGCTCGAGGGAACGCGCCAGGGCATCGGCGAGTTTTCCGAGGAGCGCATAGATCAGGATCGACAGGACAACCACATCGATCAGCAGAAATTCCCGCGCCTGCATGGCCATATAGCCGAGGCCGGAGGATGCGGATATCGTCTCGGCCACGATCAGTGTCAGCCACATGATCCCCAGCGCATAGCGCAGCCCGACGAAAATCGACGGCAGGGCGCCCGGCAGGATAACCCGCATGAACAGCTGCGAACGGGACATGCCGTAAATGCGGCCCATTTCAACCAGTTGCGGGTCGACGCCCTGAATGCCAAGGAGCGTGTTGATATAGATCGGAAAGAAAACGCCAAGCGCGACCAGAAACAGTTTTGCTTCCTCGTCGATGCCGAACCACAAAATCACCAGCGGAATGACGGCCAGATGCGGAATATTGCGGATCATCTGGATGGTGGTATCGGTGAGCCCGCGGCTGAGCGCGGAGAGGCCATTGGCAAGACCAAGACCGAAACCGATGGCGCCGCCCACAACGAAGCCACTCAAGGCGCGCAGCGTCGATATGCGGATATTTTCCAGCAGTTCACCTGACAGAAGCAGCTTCCAGAAGGCGGCGCCCACGGCTGAAGGCGCCGGCAGGACATTGGCCGAGATGACACCGGCACGCGATGCAATTTCCCACCCGACAAGCAGAAGGGCCGGAAGAAGCCAGCCTACGGCGCTGCGGCCAATGGACTGAAGCGCCCTGCTCATGAGGCCGCCTGCAGCCGTTTGGCGCCGTGGAAACCAACAGCAAACTCGTTGGCGATCTCCTGGCGGAGCGTATTCTTCCGTCCGCCCAGTCCCAACTGCGGAAACAGCAATTCGGCAACGCGGTAGGCTTCTTCAAGATGCGGATAACCGGAGCCGATCACCGTATCGATACCCACGTCCTGATATTCGCGGATGCGTGCGGCAATGCTTTCGGGACTGCCGACAAGGGCGGTGCCAGCCCCGCCGCGAACCAATCCCACGCCCGCCCACAGATTGGGGCCGACAAGCAGTCTGTCACGACGTCCGCCGTGCAGCTCCGCCATGCGGCGCTGGCCGACGGAATCCATTTCCTTAAGGAAGCGCTGTTGCGCGATCTCGATCTGCGCATCAGTGACGCGGCTGATCAGCCTGTCCGCCGCCGCCCAGGCCTCGTCCTCGGTTTCGCGCACGATGAAATGCAGCCTTATGCCGAACCTCAGCGTGCGGCCCTTGAGCGCTGCCTTCCTGCGCGCCCGCTCGATCTTTTCTGCGACCTGCGCCACGGGCTCACCCCAGGTGAGATACATGTCCACCTGCTCGGCAGCGAGATCCTGACCGGCGTCGGACGAGCCGCCGAAGTAAAGCGGAGGCGGCGTCTGCACCGGCAGCAGATCGAGCCGCCCGCCCTGAACGCGGTAATGCCTGCCTTCAAAATCGACGGTCTCCCCGGTCACCAGGCCCTGCCAGATTTTCAGAAATTCTGCCGCCTGTTCGTAGCGCTGATCATGCGGCAGGAAGACACCATCACCCGCGAGTTCTGTCGGATTGCCGCCGACAACCACGTTGAGCAACAGCCGGCCATTGCTCAGCCGGTCAAGCGCCGCGGTCTGCCGGGCGGCAAAAACAGGCGAAACAATACCGGGACGCAACGCGACCAGGAATTTCAACCGCTCCGTATGGGCGGCAAGACCCGTCGCGGTAATCCATGAATCCTCGCAACTTTGCCCCGTCGGCAGCAGCACGCCGGGGAAACCCAGCCGGTCCACGGCCTGGGCGATCTCCTTGAAATAGGCAAATTCGGGTGGCCGTTGCTGCGTTTCCGAACCGAGATAGGTCCCGTCCCCATGGGTGGGAATGAACCAGAAGAAATCAAGCGGGGCTGGTGTGGTATTTGCTGGCTGCGTCATGGCGTGGTTCCAGTTCTTTCCATGGTACGGGGCGGTTTCCGCATCCCCTGTTGTTCCGTTCAGTTACCGGGGGCCGCCCAGACGGCATCGGAAATCTTGATGGCTTTGGGGATCAGCTTCAGCTTGAAGAAGCGGTCGGCTGTTTCCTGCTGATGCGCGATGATCTCAGGCGTGATCGGGAAGATGCCGAACACCGACCGGTTTGCGGCGATGGTTTGGGCTTCGAGCGGAACGCCGGTGACCTCATGCAGTGCCGCTGCCACCTTGTCCTTGTTCGCCTCGGCCCATGCAGCAGCTTCCTTCAGGGCGGCAACGGTTGTGGTCACGACATCGGGATGCGCCGCTGCAAAGTCGCGGTTGGCCAGAAAATAGGTGCTAACGTCGAGCACGTCGCTGGAGCGTGCGAGGATGCGCGGCTGATAGCGCGTCTCGGCAATGGCAAAGAACGGATCCCAGACTGCCCAGGCATCGATCTTGTCACTGGCAAAGGCCGCTGCTGCATCCGCAGGGCTCAAATAAACCGGGGTAATCTCGTCATAGCTGATGTGTGCTTTCTCAAGCGCAGCCACCAGCAGATTGTGCGCGCTGGTTCCCTTGCCGACGCCGACCTTCTTGCCTTTCAGATCGGCCAGGGACTGGATCGGGGAAGCCGGCTTGACGAAGATCGCTTCGCCTTTGCCATTGGATGGCAGGGCAGCGACATAGACAATGGCCGAGCCCGCGGACTGCCCGAAGATCGGCGGGGCATCGCCGACCCATCCGACATTGATGCTGCCAACATTCAGCGCCTCGACCAAGGGCGGGCCAGCGGTAAACTCGACCCATTTGACCTTGATACCTTTGGGCTCCAGAACTTTTTCAATCACCTTCTGTTGCTGGGCAATGACCGGCAGGCTCGTCTTCTGGAAGCCGATCTTGTACTCCTGCAGCGGTTCGGCGGCATGGGATGCTGTTGCCGCGATGGCCGTTGCTGCAAGGACAAGGGCACCGAATAGTCTGCGCGTCAGGTTGGGCATGGGCTCTCGCAATTCTTTGGTTTGGGAGAGCGTCGTCAGGATTATACCAAGGGCCCTCCCGTGATCAGGAATGGCCCCAATGCTAATTAACTCGACTATTTCTATAGAGAAAATATATTTCGTATAATCAGCCGCATGCGGATTGGTTTTCTCGGCCTCGCGCAAGCCGAAGCAAAGGCCAAGCGGTTTCCCGCAACACCTTTCCGCCGGCGGGAGTTATCTATTCCCGGCCAGCCCAGGGCACCATCAAACGTTCCAGCCGCCTGATCCCGATTTCCAGAATGAAAGCGACGATGGCGATAACGAAAATGCCCATGATGACAACATCCGTTACCAGGAATTGTGCGGCAGACTGGATCATGAAGCCGAGACCGCGCGTGGCAGCCACCAGTTCCGCTGCAACCAGCGTCGACCATCCCGCCCCAAGCGCAATGCGCAATCCGGTCAGGATGGAGGGCAGTGCGCTTGGCAAGATCACGTGGCGGACGACCTGCGACCGCGTGGCACCGAGGGCGCGCGCCGCATTGACCCGGTCAAGCGAAGCGCCTTTGACACCGGCGGCGGTGGAAATGGCAATCGGTGCCAGCATGGCAATGGCAATCACCAGAATTTTTGACGGCTCACCTATACCGAACCAGATGATGACCAGCGGCAGATAGGCCAGTGGCGGAATGGGTCTGATGAATTCGATAATGGGATCGAAAATACCGCGCCCGATGGCGCTGACACCGATGGCGATGCCGGCGGGAACAGCGACTATCAGTGCAAGCAGCAGGGCCGCGAACACCCGCAGCAGGCTTGCAAGCAGGTGCTGCCACAGCGTGGCGTCGACAAAGCCATTGGTTGCGACGGAATAGAACTTCCACAGCACCGCCGAGGGCGCAGGCAGAAAAACCGGAGAAACCAGTTTGAAATACGCCGCGACAATCCAGACAAGCACCAGGCCGGCAATGGTTGCCGCGCTGGCAATGCGGGCCGTCCTTTTCGCCGAAGGCTTTGCCCTTTTGCCGTCAGGTCGCTCCGTGGCGCTTTCAACAGGAATATCCCGGCCGATTTCAATGGAGAGCGTCATGCCGCCTCTCCTTCGAAAATGGAATCTTCGAGCTCGGCACGCGCTTGATTGAATGCCCGGTCTGCCTTGATAGACCGGACAGGTTCGCCGCCGACATAGCGGCAGCCGAAACCAGCCTCAATCTCCCTGACAACCCGGCCGGGACCAGGGGCAAGCACCACGATCCGCGTTGCCAGCAGCAGCGCCTCGTCAATACCGTGGGTCACCATCAGAACGCCGACCGAGTTGGCGGCCCAGATATCGAGAAGTAAAGTCTGCATGCGTTCTCGCGTCAACGCATCAAGCGCACCCAGCGGCTCGTCCATTAGCAGAAAATCCGGTTCTGCCGCCAGCGCGCGGGCAAGGCCGACCCGCTGGCGCATCCCCCCTGACAATTCCCAGATCGCCTTGCCGCCGATACCATCGAGCTTGACCCGTTCGAGCAGACGCGTTGCAGCGGCATCCCTCTCCTGTTGAGGCAGACCGCGCAGTTTCAGGGCGAAGCTGACATTGTCCCGCACGCTCAACCAGGGAAACAGCGCGTCATTCTGGAAGACAACGGCGCGATCGGCACCGGGCGCCGTGATGGTCCTCCCATCCACGGTCACCATTCCTCTGGTCGGCGGCACCAATCCGGCCGCAACATTGAGCAAGGTGGTCTTGCCGCAACCCGACCGTCCAACCAGGACGACGAAATCGCCTGATTGGACGGAAATGCTTGCCTGCGTGACAGCAGGCTGCGCCTGACCGTCATAGTGCACGGAGACATGATCGAGAAAGAGATGTGCCATGGGGTCTACCGGTTGAACGGCGGCGTTCACGGCCTTCCCGGTCTCTAGGGGAGAGGGAACCCCGAAGACCGGAAAGAACACATGAACACCCCCGCGTTACGAGGTTTTGAACTCAGTTCGATGCGAGCGCCGCCTCCACGAATTTTGCCGTTGCATATTTGGAGTAATCGGGAAGGACAGCGTCAATCTTCCCCTGCTCTTTCAGGAATTCAGACGTAGCGGCAATGGCCTTCACCGTATCGCCGCCAAGGAACCTGGAGGATGCCTGTTCCGTCAGGGTCGGGAAAACATAGCCCTTCAACAGAAGCGGCACGTCGTCAGCTTTTGCCCCCGTCAGACGGCTGATCTTCTCGGCCTGCGGCGATGTCACTGACCATGCTTCCGGCTTCGCCAGATAGTCGGCATAGGCCCCCCCGGTCACCTTGACGAAATCACGCACGGCATCCGGGTGTCTTTCGGCAAATTCTGTACGGACGATCCAGGCATCGAATGTCGGCGCACCCCATTCGGCAACTTTGGATGAATCCACGATGATTTTGCCGCTGGTCCTGATCTGGCCAAGCGCCGGATCCCACACATAGGCCGCATCAATATCACCGCGCTCCCATGCCGCGGCGATTTCCGGCGGACGCAGGTTGAGGACATTGACCGACTTTGAATCGACGCCTTCATGCTTCAATGCGGCAAGCAGACTGTAATGTGTCGTTGAAACGAAGGGTACAGCCACTTTCTTGCCGGCCAGATCGGCAATCTTGCTGACATTGGAGCCATTGCGGGCGACCAGCGCTTCCGATTCGCCGATGAGACCAACAACGAGAATGGTCTGGATCGGCAACTCGCGGCTGGCGGCAGCCGCCAGCGGACTGGATCCGACATAACCGATGTCAACTGAGCCGGAAGCAACAGCGGCTATGACATCCGCACCGGAATCAAACTTCCGCCAGTCGATTTTAGCGGATGCAGCTTTTTCATAGGCACCATCGGCCTGCGGGACCTTGGATGGTTCGACCACAGTCTGATAACCGATGGTGATCTTCAGATCCTCCGCCTGAGCGGAAGCAAACGCTCCGAGACTGAAAAGAACAGTGGTCGCAGCAAGGAAATGACGGCGGGTGAACATCGGTGATCCTGACCTGTTGAAACAATCCTGTTCCAACTCTGGTCATCTCTACCTGAATTGTAGAGTTACGATCTGCCAAGTTTCCATCCCACAGAGAAAATTATTTCCCCGGCGGCGCATTCGCGGAGAATCCGGGGTGAACGATGCTCAATCGTCATCGTCGGCATAGCTGCCCGACACGCGCACGCCCTTGATGGTCGTAGCACCATGGTCGCGCACCACCGTCAGGGCCCGCGCCCCGGTTCGCGCTTCAATCTCGTCGGCGAGGATACGTGAATGGGTGACGATCCAAACCTGTGTCCGTTCCGCTGCATTGGCGATCATTTCAGCCAGGGCGGGAAGCATGGACGGGTGCAGGCTGGTCTCCGGCTCGTTCAGTGCGATAAGCCGGGGCAGGCGATAGGACAACAGTGCTCCGGCCAAGGCGAGAAACCGAATCTGCCCGTCCGAAAGCTCTTCGGGCCGGAAAATCCGCTGCGGGAATTCCGGCATCTGCAAACCGAACGTCGCGGTTTCACGGGGAACAGGCACATCAAGCACCGCACCGCCGAGAGCCGATGCAATGCAATGGTCGAGATCAACGGTATCCCCGCGGATGTGCACCAATGTGGCGAAAACGGCAGCCAGATTCCGGCCGTCCTCATCCAGCATCGGCGCGGTGATTGCGAGAGCAGGCTGCCTGACCGGCGAATCGCGGTCCGTCCGGAAGCCGTGATAGAATCGCCATCCCAGAATGGTGGCGCGCAAATCACCGATTTCGGGATATCGCCCCGCATTGCCGAGCGCCGCCAATGCGGTTTCCGAATCAAGCAGGCGCACCGGATGCTCAATTCTTCGGCCACTGTCGTCGCGGGCAAACACCGCGGGGCCCTTGCGGTCCATCATTTCGACCGGGCGGCGGCCGGAATCGATTGTCAGACTTTCTTCCTTGATCTGCGGTTCAAAGGCAAAGCCTGCCGCAACCGGAGGCCGCAATCCGATCTCAATGCTGTAACTCGGCGCAAATCCCGTGCGCACCGCATGCCCGGTCCGAATCGCTTCCTCGTCATCGTCGAAGGAAGCGCTGAAGATCATACGCACCGGCCCGGGTTTGCGTTTGCCGGTCCACAATGCCGATTGCATACCGCCCTCGCGGGCTATCTCATAGGAAAGCGTGCCATCGGCCGCCGCCTTGATCATCTGCATGGCACGGTAAAGGTTGGATTTGCCGACACCGTTCTCGCCGACGAACACGGCAAGCTGGCGGATATCCAGCCGGATCGATTGCAGCGACCGGTAACCGGTCGCCGAGAGGGAAATCAGACGCATGGGGGCCGCCCCGTTATGCCCTCAGAGCTTGGACATGTCCTGCGCAACGCTGAGGTTCAAGGCCTCCGCAACTTCCCGGGCCGCCCGGTTGACCGCATCGCGCTGCGCCCGGAGAACGGCGTAGCGCTGTCTTGGTGCATCGTAGTCGGCCGTCACAAGACGGGTGCCCTTGCCGACGACCTTGCCGTCCGCAATGCGCGTCAGCGTATAGCTGCCAGTCATGCGCATCGAACCGGCGGTCGGCTGACCGGATTTGTCGTTTGTTGCATTCTGGATGAGTGCAAGCGACAGATCCTGGTAGCTGACACCGAGTTGCAGCGTATAGGCGGCATTCGCAGGCTGGCCGGCTCCATGATTGAACATGAAGATCAGATTGTTGCGCACCTGCTGTGCTTCACGGCTGCCCACTTCCGCAATGGCGACGGTGGCAAGTTTCGACTGCACGCTGCCGCTCACGCCAGCGCCTGCCCCGGCCACCGGACCCGGATTGGAATAGAGCGGACGAACCTGGCAACCGCCTGCGATCAGAGCCATGCCGAGAACGCATACGGACAGCAAGCGCTTGGAGCCGGACACCGGCTGGAAACGATCAGGCAACGACATTGATGATCCTCTGCGGTACGATAATGACTTTCTTCGGCGGAATACCGTTCAACACCACCTTGACAAAATCAAGTTCGAGAGCGGCCTTTTCGACCGTCAATTGATCCGCATCGCGGGCAATTGTCAAATCACCCCGCTTCTTGCCGTTTATCTGTACCGGCATCGTGACGGTGTTCTCGACGATCAGCGCTTCGTTGTGGTGCGGCCAGGCTTTGTCAGCAACGAAACCGCTGCCGTTGAGGGCTTTCCAGCACTCCTCGGCCAGATGCGGCATCATCGGCGCGATCATGGCAATCAGCATATCCGTTGCTTCGCGGCAGGCAGCGATGATTGTCGCATCGGCTTCGCCTGTGGCGATCTTCTGCAAGGGAGCAGCCAGCACATTGACGAGTTCATAGAGACGCGCAACGGCCTTGTTGAAAGCCAGTTTTTCGATGTCTTCGCCAACGGCCTTGACCGTCCGGTGGGCCGCCTTGGAAATCGCCGCCGCATCGCCGTCGAAGGCAGGTGCGGCCGTCGCTCCCTGCAGGACCGGCGCTGCTTCGGAGATCAGGCGCCAGACACGCTGGACAAAGCGATGCGCACCCTCGGCTCCCGCCTCGGTCCAGATCACGTCGCGCTCAGGCGGCGAATCCGACAGCATGAACCAGCGCGCGGTATCGGCGCCATAGGAAGCGATGATGTCGTCCGGATCGACAACATTCTTCTTCGACTTCGACATTTTCTCGATGGAGCCGATTTCGACCTCGTCGCCGGTGGCGATCAGAACCGCCCGGCGCTTGCCGTTGCTTTCCTCCAGCCGCACTTCGGCCGGCGTGACCCAGCTGCCATTGGCGCCCGTGCCAAGCCGGTAGGTCTCGTGCACGACCATGCCTTGCGTGAACAGTCCCTTGAACGGCTCGCTGATATCGAGATGCCCGGCAACTTTCATCGCGCGGGTAAAGAAACGTGAATAGAGCAGATGCAGGATCGCATGCTCGATGCCGCCGATATACTGATCGACCGGCAGCCAGTGATTGGCCACTTTCGGATCGGTCGGCTCGTTCTCCCAAGGCGCAGTGAAGCGGGCAAAATACCAGGACGAATCGACAAATGTATCCATCGTGTCGGTTTCGCGCCGGGCCGCCTTGCCGCATTGCGGGCAATTGACATGCCGCCACGTCGGGTGCCGGTCGAGCGGGTTACCCGGACGATCGAATTCCACGTCATCTGGCAGTTTCACCGGCAGGTCGGCCTTGGGAACCGGAACAACGCCGCAATCGTCGCAATGGATCATCGGGATCGGGCAGCCCCAGTAGCGCTGGCGCGAGATGCCCCAGTCGCGCAGGCGGAAATTCACCTTGCGCTCGCCCTGCGGATGGCCGCCGAGTGTTTGTTCTTCCAGAAGCTTGGCAACCGCATCAAAGGCCGCTGCGGGCGACAGCCCATCGAGGAAGCGCGAATTGATCATCACGCCGTCATCAACATAAGCCGTTTCGGTGATCTGGAATGTGGCCGCATCGCCGCCCTCCGGCATGACAACAGCCACGACAGGCAGGCCATACTTGTTGGCAAAATCCAGATCGCGCTGATCGCCGGACGGGCAGCCGAAAATCGCGCCCGTGCCGTAATCCATCAATACGAAATTCGCGACAAAGACCGGCAGTGTCCAGTTCTCGTCAAGAGGATGCTTGACGCGCAGGCCCGTATCGAAACCCCGCTTTTCCGCGGTTTCCAGCGCAGCCAGAGATGTACCCGCACGGCGGCATTCATCATTGAATTCAGCCAGGGCGGGATTGTTCTCCGCCGCTTTTTTCGCCAGCGGATGATCCGCCGCAATGGCCAGGAAGGATGCACCGAACAGCGTATCGGGCCGCGTCGTATAGACCTCGACCTCGGTCTCGCCACCGATCTGCGATTGGGTGTCCAGCGCCCAGCGGATCAGCATGCCTTCGGACTTGCCGATCCAGTTGCGCTGCATCAGCCGCACCTTGTCCGGCCACTGATCGAGACCATCCAGAGCGCTCAGCAACTCTTCATTGAAATCGGTGATCTTGAAGAACCACTGCGTCAGTTCGCGCTGCTCCACCAGCGCGCCGGAGCGCCATCCGCGGCCATCGATGACCTGCTCGTTGGCAAGCACCGTCATGTCCTCGGGGTCCCAGTTGACCTTGGAAGACTTGCGCGTCACCAGCCCCTTCTCGACAAAGTCGAGGAACAGCATCTGCTGGCGGTGGTAATATTCGACGTCGCAGGTGGCGAATTCGCGCGACCAGTCCAGCGAAAGACCCATGGATTTCAGCTGGCTGCGCATTGTCGCAATGTTCTGGTAGGTCCATTCCTTCGGATGAACCTTGTTCTGCATCGCCGCGTTTTCTGCCGGCATGCCGAAGGCGTCCCATCCCATCGGGTGGAGAACATTGAATCCCTTGGCGCGCTTGTAGCGGGCAACGACGTCACCCATGGCATAGTTGCGCACATGCCCCATGTGGATGCGTCCCGACGGATAGGGGAACATCTCAAGCACGTAGTAGGGGTCGCGCGGATCGTCATTGTCGGTTTCGAAGAGCTTGGCTTCGTCCCAAACCTTTTGCCAATGCTTCTCGGCTACGCGGGGATTGTATCGTTCGGTTGCCATGAACGGGATTCTCTTGCAAAGGATAGTGATGGGCGGACCTTCACCATGGATTGACCAGAGCGTCAACCATTGACAATGAGGGTTTGGCCGAAACTGCATCAAAAAGGACACGCTTGACCATGTCGACCGCCGTTGAAAACCTTCTTGCCGTTCGCAAAGCCATTGCGAAAGCCGCAGCGGAAGCCAACCGTACGGAAGGCTCGGTGACACTCGTTGCCGTATCGAAAACCTTTGACGCAGCAGAGATTCGCCCTGTTCTGGACGCCGGACAGCGTGTTTTCGGGGAAAACCGGGTTCAGGAAGCGCAATCAAAGTGGCCCGGTTTGCGCGAGGACTATGCGGGTATAGAACTTCATCTCATCGGCCCGCTGCAATCAAACAAGAGTGAAGACGCCGTTGCGCTGTTTGATGTCATCGAAACGGTTGACCGCGAAAAGATCGCCGCAGCCCTTGCCGGCGAAATGAAGAAGCAGAACCGGTTTCCCAAGCTCTACGTTCAGGTCAATACCGGCTCCGAACCGCAGAAAGCCGGGATCGAGCCGAAAGAAGCCGTCGCCTTTGTCGAGCGCTGCCGCACGGTGCACGGACTGGCCATCGAAGGCCTGATGTGCATCCCTCCGGCGGATGAGAACCCTGGCCCGCACTTTGCCCTTCTGGAAAAGATCGCGCAGGAAGCCGGCGTGGAAAAGCTCTCCATGGGCATGTCGGGCGACTACGAGACCGCCGTCGGCTTCGGCGCAACATCGGTGCGCGTCGGCTCGGCCATTTTCGGCAGCCGAACCTGAGACGCTGCCGTCACCAGCTGCGGCGCGGTCCCGTATCGATGTGATAGTAACCGGCGGGATAACGTTTGAAGCCGCCGACTTCCTTGCTGCCCGACAGGTGCTGCAAGAGACCGGACGCGCTTCCATGCACACGGAAGTCAACGGCCTGGCAGCTCAGGTGGTAGGACTTTTCCCGGCCGCCTGCCCTGCGGTTGGCGTTGCGTGACCGCACGGTCGAATTGACGGTGATCGGGCCATAGGCTGCCGAAACGCGGTTCAAGACATGCTTGAGCCGTTCCGGCACGCAGTTGGCCGGAGCCTTGTACTGAATATAGGATTTGCCGCGCGGCATGGCCGCAAGCACGAGCGGATTGATCTTGTCGAACAGGGAATCGCCGAGCAGATGCGCATGCTCTTCGTCAAAGAGGTGTGCACCAAGCCGCTTCCAGGGATTGGCCGGTTCCGGCAGCGTGCCGGCGGTGGCGGAATTGGCAAAAGTAAGCCCGAACAGGGCAATCGCCAGAGAGGCGGATTTTGCGCGAAACACAACGCCGCGCAAGGGTAACATTGTCATCCATCAGTCCTTGATTGGGCGCACGCTCTTCAGTCCACACGGCGCGCCGGCATTATCCTCCCAAGTCAAGGCAGAGACGGTCTAAGGCAAAATGTGTCCAAAATGGATCACGCCCCATAACAAAATGTAACGTAATATTACAACGCGTAGCGGTTTGTGTGCGACGGAACGCCGTTCCCTCCGGGGCATTTGCTGTATTTACGCATCGATTTGCATGGTGATAATGAACGCCATGCGCCTCTCTCCCCGGGAGGTATCCGGGTGGAGGCCCGTCAGCTCAGGTTTGGAGGAAATTGATGTCCGAGAAGGTCTATCCCGTGCTGCCAAGCGCGAAGAAGAACGCGCTTATCGACAATGAAACATATCTCGCCTGGTACAAGCAGAGCATCAAGGATCCGGAGAAATTCTGGGCCAAGCACGGCAAGCGCATCGACTGGTTCAAGCCCTATACCAAGGTCAAGAACACCTCCTTCGAGGGCAAGGTCGCGATCAAATGGTTCGAAGACGGCCAGACCAATGTCTCTTACAATTGCATCGACCGGCACCTGAAGAAGCGCGGCGACCAGGTCGCCATAATCTGGGAGGGCGACAATCCCTACCTCGACAAGAAAGTCACCTACAACGAGTTGTATGAGCAGGTGTGCCGTCTTGCCAATGTGCTGAAGAAGCACGGCGTCAAGAAGGGCGACCGCGTGACGATCTATATGCCGATGATCGTCGAAGCCACCTACGCCATGCTGGCCTGCGCGCGTATCGGCGCTGTCCACTCCGTCGTTTTCGGCGGTTTCTCGCCCGATGCGCTTGCCGGCCGCATCATCGATTGCGAATCCACCTTCGTCATCACGGCGGATGAAGGCATGCGCGGCGGCAAGCCGATCCCGCTGAAGGACAACACGGACAAGGCCATCGACATCGCTGCCAAGAATTATGTGATGGTGAAGAATGTGCTGGTTGTCCGCCGCACGGGCGGCAAGACCAGCTGGGCGCCCAACCGCGACCTCTGGTATCACGAGGAAATCCTCAGCGTGAAGCCCGAGTGCAAGCCGGAAAAGATGAAGGCCGAGGATCCGCTGTTCATCCTTTACACATCGGGCTCCACCGGCAAGCCGAAGGGTGTGCTGCACACGACAGGCGGTTATCTCGTCTATGCCTCGATGACGCACCAATATGTCTTCGACTATCATGATGGTGATATCTACTGGTGCACGGCCGACGTGGGCTGGGTCACCGGCCACTCCTATATCGTCTACGGCCCGCTTGCTAACGGCGCCACAACCCTGATGTTCGAAGGTGTTCCCAACTACCCCACCAATTCGCGCTTCTGGGAAGTCATCGACAAGCACAAGGTCAACATCTTCTACACCGCCCCCACTGCCATTCGTGCGCTGATGAGCGCTGGCGATGAGCCGGTCAAGAAGACCTCGCGCAAATCGCTGCGCATCCTTGGTTCGGTCGGCGAACCGATCAACCCGGAAGCCTGGGAATGGTACTATCAGGTGGTCGGCGACAAGCGCTCGCCCATCGTCGATACCTGGTGGCAGACGGAAACCGGCGGTATTCTCATCACGCCGCTGCCGGGTGCCACCGACTTGAAACCGGGTTCCGCCACGCGCCCGTTCTTCGGCGTGCAGCCCCAGCTGGTCGACAATGAAGGTGATGTGCTGGAAGGTGCAGCCGACGGCAATCTCTGCATCACCGACTCGTGGCCGGGACAGATGCGCACGCTCTATGGCGATCACAAGCGCTTCATCGAGGCTTACTTCTCCACCTACAAGGGCAAGTATTTCACCGGGGATGGCTGTCGCCGCGACAAGGATGGCTATTACTGGATCACCGGCCGTGTCGACGACGTGCTCAACGTGTCGGGTCACCGCATGGGCACCGCCGAAGTGGAATCGGCTCTGGTCTCCCATGACACGGTTTCGGAAGCGGCCGTGGTCGGTTATCCCCATGACCTGAAGGGACAGGGCATCTATTGCTATGTCACGCTGATGGCCGGACTGGAAGGCACCGACGAGCTGCGCAAGGAACTTGTTGCCCATGTGCGCAAGGAAATCGGGCCGATTGCATCCCCGGACAAGATCCAGTTTGCACCGGGCCTGCCCAAGACGCGCTCGGGCAAGATCATGCGCCGCATCCTGCGCAAGATCGCCGAGGACGATTTCGGCTCGCTGGGCGATACGTCGACACTGGCCGATCCGGCTGTCGTCGATGATCTGATCGCCAACCGGCAGAACAAGAAGGGCTGAGCGGCAAGCCGCTACAAAAACCCGAACAAGAGCCGGTCCCTAGCGGTAGAGATCGGCTCTTGTCTGTGGCACTGCAGAAATTCCGCGCTTGCGCTTGGATGCCAGCGTCTGGTTGATCTGTACGGTCCCGCGCTCGAACGCCAGCGCGCAGCCGGTCAAATAGAGCAGCCAGAGCCGGGCTTTTGGCGCACCGACTTCCGCAATCGCCTCGTCAAAGCGGGCATGCAGGCGATCGGCCCAGAGACGGCAGGTCCGGCCATAGTGCTCGCGCAGGTTTTCCACATCGTGAACCTCGAAACCATAGCCTTCGAGATTTTCGATGGTCATGCCGAGATGGTCGAGTTCACCGCCCGGGAAGATATATTTTACCAGCGCCAGATGCTCGGCACTCTTGCGGCGGAACGTCTTCTTGTTGCGCTTCATGCGACGGGTGATGGCATGATGCAGATAAAGACCGCCCGGTCGCAGCAGACGATGCACGCTGGAAAAATACGTATCGTAATTGGCGATGCCGACATGTTCGAACATGCCGATCGATGAAATCTTGTCGAACTCCTCGTCGAGGTGTTCGTAGGATTTCACGTGAATCGTGATCTTGTCTTCCAGACCCTCTGCCTTGATCCGTTCGCGGGCAAGCGCAGTCTGGGCTTCCGAAAGCGACACGCCGGTTCCGGTGATGCCGTAATGCTTGGCCGCATGGATCAGCATCGCACCCCAGCCGCAGCCGATGTCCAGCAGTTTTTCGCCAGGCTTCAAGCGCAACTTGCGGCAGATCAGGTCTAGCTTGGCTTCCTGCGCCTGATCGAGGCTGTTGGCCCAGTCGGTGAAGTAGGCACAGGTATAGACCATGCGCTCATCAAGAAAGAGCTGGTAGAATTCATTCGACACATCATAGTGATGGGTAATGGCCGCCTTGTCCGAGCCGCTGACGAAAGGCTTCTGTCCATCGACGCCCGAAGCATCCGTCCCGCGGCCGCCGAGCAGCAAAGCCGGCACGTCCTTCAGCAATTGCCATTTGGGCAGGGTCTTGAGCTTCTGCTTGAACTTGCCTTTGGGCCCACGCTCGACCAGGTCGAACAGCGTGCCGTTCTTCACGTCGATCTGACCCGAAATCCACAGCTCGACGATCGATCCTATGTTGGGTTTCAGCGCCAGACGGCGCACGGCCATCGGATCGTTGATCGCAAGCACCGGGCCGTCCATGTCGCCGATACGCTCGCCATTCCATAGCTCGACGGCAAATTGCGGCTCCAGCATGTGTAGGACTGTGCGGATGATCCGCGCCGCGCTTTCTTGTGCCGCCATGCAACAACTCCAAATCATAGGCTCCGGCACACTGCGGCCGGAGGTCCGGCAGAACCTATGCGCTTCGTTTCCGGCTGGCAACGCACTTTCACGGGCCGCTGAAAACGGCGATTGAAAATTTCCTCTTGAAACCTGACGCGGCAGACCCCATTCTCAATTTATGTTCAACGAATGAAAAGGAGGTGATCCGATGTCTCGTGATTTCGCAAACTGCCACAAGGCGTCTGATGCTTTCCATCGGGGATCGTCTCTCCGTTGAATAAGCACCCTGGCTGGTCCAGGGGTAAGAAGGCCAAACGACAGCTTTGTGCCAGACGGAATTGCGGGGCCACTCTTCGGAGTGGCCCTTTCCGTTCAGGCAGCCCGTTTTCCTGTAATCTGGAAACCGATCGCCTTCATGACGGCAATCGTCGTTTCAAGCGTCGGATTCCCGTCCTCGCTCAAAGACCTGTACAGTTGTTCACGCGCCAAGCCGGTTGCACGGGCAATGCTCGTCATCCCCTTGGCGCGCGCCACGACACCCAGCGCTTTTGCAATATGACCTGCGTCGCCCGTTTCAAATGCATCGGCCAGGAACACTTCGATTGCGTCGTCCGATTTCAAAGCCTCTGCTGGATCATAATCATAGAGCTTTGTCGCCATTGTCGTCTTTCCATTCTGCAGCCAACAGTTTTGCATTGCGTATGTCTTGCTGTTGCGTGCTCTTGTTCCCACCGCACAAGAGAATGACAATCTCGGAATTGTGCCGTTTGAAATAAACGCGATAGCCGGGTCCGTAGTGAATACGCAGCTCGCTGACGCCCTGTCCGGCTGACAAAACATCACCGGCCAGACCACTGGTCAAACGGAACAGCCGGGCAGCAATCGCAGCTCTTGCCCTGTCGTCTCTAAGCTTCCGCTCCCATCTCCGATAGGTATCCGTCTGTTTGATCTGCATTAAAAATGTATTTTTTAAATTACAAAATGTCAATTCCTCCAAGTATTAATCGGATGACATTCCAAATGAAACCAACGCCAGATTGTATCTGTGATGCACTTTGCTCTTTCCGAAATTGATGATACCAAGATTTCTGCCTGAAAATGGTGCACTCTGCCTCTATACGAGGCAATTCCCTCGGAAAGACCCACGATGTCCGCCCTCTCGACCCCAAACGCAGCACCGAAGCGTGCATGGCGTGACGAAATCATTGCAATGCTGTCCTTGAGCTGGCCGATGATTCTCACCAACCTGGCTCAGACCGCCATGACGGCAACCGACGTCATGATGATGGGCTGGGTCAGTGCGCACACGCTGGCCGCCGGGGCACTTGGTACCAATCTCTATTATGTTCCGATGATCTTTGGCCTTGGTCTCATGCTGGCGACATCGCCGATGATGGCGCGCGAGCTTGGCCGCAACAAACACACCGTACGGGAAATCCGCCGCACCGTGCGCCAGGGCCTGTGGATTGCGGTGACGATCTCCATTCCCATCTGGCTTGTCCTGTGGAACACCCAGTCGATCCTGACGGCCATGGGGCAGGATCCGGCGCTTGCGGCCGAGGCAGGCGCCTATGTCAGGGCCCTGCAATGGGCGGCCCTGCCGTTCTATTGCTACATCGTCGTCCGTTCATTCCTGGCAGCACTGGAGCGTCCAGGCTGGGCGCTGGTGATCGCCGTCCTCGCCGTGATGTTCAATGCCCTGGCAAACTGGTGCCTGATCTTCGGCCATTTCGGTTTCCCCAAACTCGGCATCGTCGGCTCGGGCATTGCCACGACGCTGTCCTCCGCGCTGATGTTCATCGGTCTTGTCGTTGTCGTTTTGCGCGACCGGCAGTTTCGCCGCTATCGGCTGTTTGGCCGGTTCTGGCGCGCCGACTGGGCCCGCTATCGCGAACTCCTGCGCCTCGGCCTGCCCATTGCAGCGATCCTCAGCTTTGAAGTGACCATCTTCAACGCGGCCGCCTTTCTGATGGGCATTATCGGGCCCGATTCCCTTGCCGCCCATGCCATTGCCATCCAGATCGCGTCGATCAGCTTCATGGTGCCCATGGGCTTCGGCCAGGCGGCAACCGTGCGCATTGGCAGGGCCTATGGTGCACAGGACCGGGATGGTATCAAGCGGGCGGGCTGGGTGGCGTTTGCCGCCGGCACAGGCTTCATGGTTCTGACAGCACTGCTCATGCTCCTGGCGCCCCATCAGCTTATCCGTGCATTCATCGATGTCAGTGATCCGGCCAATGCGCCGGTCGTATCCCTCGCAGTGTCGTTTCTGGCCTTTGCCGCGCTTTTTCAGATTTTTGACGGCGGGCAGGCCGTTGCCAGCGGCATGCTTCGCGGCCTGCATGACACGACGATACCGATGATCTATGCGGCCATTGCCTATTGGGGCATCGGCCTGCCGCTCTCGGTCGCCTTTGGTTTCTGGCTGAAGCTGGAAGGCGCAGGCATCTGGCTCGGCCTGCTGTCCGGCCTGGCTGCCGCCGCCATTCTGCTGATGAGCCGTTGGCTGCGGCGGGAAAAACTGGGCATCGAAATCATCCGGCACTAGGCCGGCGGGATCAGAAATCGATGGTGCGGCCCTTGATTTCCCAATCGCCGAAGCGGGCGGGATCCTTGCCGCCGCGCCCGCCGATCTCCCGCGGCTGTCCGGCTTGTTTTTCCTCGGCCTTGCGGCGCGCCTCAGCTTCCAGCAATGCGCGCTGTGCGGCAGGCGGCAGTTGATCGAAAGGCTTGCCTGACGGCTGCTCGCCGGTCTCGGCCTGCGGCGTCTCCGATGTCTGGTCGCTGGTCATTCTGGTCTGTCCATTATTGAAGCTTGCTGTGTGAAACACCATCATATACCGGAAGATGTCGAACAAAAGGAATGATCTTGATACGTGAAATGTTCACAATGCGGGGAATGACACCATGAATGTAATGCGCACTGGAATGCTGCTCGCCTTCATGACCGCCTTGTTCATGGGCGTCGGTTTTCTCATTGGCGGCACCGGCGGCATGCTGATTGCCCTCGTCGTTGCGACAGGCATGAACCTCTTCAGCTACTGGAACTCCGACAAGATGGTCCTGCGGATGTACAACGCCGTGGAAGTCGACCAGAACAACGCACCGGAATATTACGGCATCGTGCGCGATCTCGCCGCGCGCGCTGGCTTGCCCATGCCACGCGTCTATCTCATCGAAAATGACCAGCCGAATGCTTTCGCCACGGGGCGCAATCCGCAGAACGCCGCGGTGGCTGCGTCCACCGGACTGCTGCACCGCCTGTCACCGAACGAGGTTGCAGCTGTCATGGCGCACGAGCTGGCGCATGTCGAACACCGCGATACCCTGACCATGACCGTCACAGCCACCCTCGCCGGGGCAATCTCCATGCTCGGCAATTTTGCCATGTTCTTTGGCGGCGGCAATCGCAACAACAACAATCCCCTCGGTTTCATCGGCGTTCTCGTTGCCATGATCGTTGCGCCGTTCGCCGCCATGATCGTGCAGATGGCCATCAGCCGGACGCGCGAATATTCGGCGGACCGGCGCGGCGCGGAGATTTGCGGTAACCCGCTGTGGCTCGCCTCCGCACTCAACAAGATTGCCCGCGGCGCCAAGGAGATCGTCAACGACGAAGCCGAGCGCAACCCGGCCTCCGCGTCGCTCTTCATCATCAATCCATTGAGTGGCCAAGGAGCTGACAATTTGTTCTCCACCCATCCGAGCACCGAAAACCGTATCGCGGCACTGCAGGCCATGGTGGAAGAGTTTCGCCAGCGCCCTGCCGCACCACAGCCAATGGCAACGCCATCTGCTCCCCCACAGGAGGAGCCTCAGGACGAGACGCCCTCCCCCTGGGGCCGTGACGGTTCCTCGCGCAAAGGCCCATGGGCATGAGCGCGGGACAGGAGAGAAAGCGGCCGTCTGGCAAGAAGAACAACACGTCAAATTACCACGAGGCCGAAGACCGGCCGGGGCTGGCGGCGCGCCAATGCGCGACCCGGCTGCTAGGTGCCGTCATTGAAAAGCAGACCTCGCTGGATGGACTTACCGACAACAGCAACGGTCACCCGCAATACATGGCGCTTGATGACCGCGACCGGTCGCTGGTCCGCGCTATTCTCGGCGCTGCCCTGCGCAATCGCGGCGCCATTGAAGCAGCCATCGGTCAGCTGATCGACCGGCCGCTGCCCGAAAACGCCGTTGCCCTGCGTCACTTGCTGCACGTGGCCGCTGCACAGATTCTTTATCTCGATATCCCCGATCGCGCCGCTGTCGATCTGGCGGTGACCGCCGCCAACAACGATCCGCGCAACCGGCGTTTCGCTTCGATGGTCAATGCCGTGCTGCGCCGCCTGTCGCGCGAGCGAGACACTCTCGTTTCGAATGCGAGCAACGTACCGGCGTGGTTCGAAGACGGCCTGATCGCCGCCTATGGCAAAGAAAAAGCCAAGGCTATCCTGGATATACAGAGCAAGGAACCGCCCATTGACCTCACCGTCAAGGGCGATCCGCAGGAATGGGCGGAGCGCCTTGGCGGCATTGCCCTCCCAACCGGATCGGTGCGCATCGCCCAGGTCGATGGTGCGCTGACCAGCCTTGCAGGCTTTGCGGAGGGCGACTGGTGGGTGCAGGATACGGCGGCAAGCCTTCCTGCAAAACTCTTCGGCGACATCAAGGGAAAGCGTGTTGCCGACCTCTGTGCCGCTCCCGGCGGTAAGACCGCGCAATTGGCGCAGGCTGGTGCGCATGTCACAGCGCTTGACCTGTCGGCCAATCGGTTGAAACGCCTGCGATCCAACCTTGAGCGCCTGCAACTGACGGCAGAAACCGTGGAAGCCAATCTCGCCGCCTATACTCCAGCCGAACCGTTCGACGCGGTTCTGCTCGATGCGCCCTGTTCCTCCACCGGCACCGTGCGGCGCCATCCCGACGTTCCGTGGACGAAGTCGCCAGCCGATATCCAGAAGCTGGCAACGCTTCAGGCCAAGCTGCTCGATCACGCGGTCACCCTGGTGAAACCCGGCGGAGTCGTGGTCTTTTCCAATTGCTCGCTCGATCCGGTGGAAGGCGAAAAGGTTGCCAACGATCTTCTGGCCAAGAATCCGTCCGTCGAATTGCTACCTGTGAGCAAGGACGAGGTGGGCGGACTTGCCGAACTGATCACCCCGGAGGGCTATGTGCGTTCCACACCGGCTGACCTTGCCAACGATGATCCGGCCCTCTCAGGCATGGATGGTTTCTTCGCTGCACGTTTTCGCCGGAAAGATTAAAATCAAATACTAAAATTTTAACTGTTTTGGTTGCATAGTCCCGATTTGTCGTCGATGGGTTGAAACCAAAGCAATGATTTCAGGGAGCCGGGACAGGATTCCGCCATGCGGGAGATGTTTCGCGAACACGCGTAACAGCAGACTGAAGTGCGCCGGAATGCGGCGAAGCGAGGAAATGCCGCGAGATGGTCGCTTTTAGCGAAACACCGCAACTTTGGGGACTTGCGACTGCGCAATTGTGGCGCCGTTTTCGCAGGCGCTTGCGCATGGGGCCGCTGTTTCGCTGGCGTTTCACCGGGTTCACCCCCGAACGTGTGCTCATTGCACCGCAGGATTTGCGCCCTGCCGACCCGCAGCTTGCAGAAGAATTTTACCATGGCCGCTTTGCACTTGCCGGCCGGGTGGTTGAGACCGGCGGGCGCTCACCCTTCATCGTCGAGCCACCCAATGCCGCCTGGCAGGCGGCGCTGCACAATTTCGGCTGGCTGCGCCATATGCGTGCTTCCGGCACCGAGCTTGCAACAGCCAATGCCCGCGCGCTGCTCAGCGACTGGATAGCGACCCACGGCCGCTCGATCGGCGGCCCAGCCTGGGCTCCCGAGGTCACAGCCCAGCGCATTATCGCCTGGCTCCAGCATTCCAGCCTCATCCTGGCGGGTGCAGACCTGCGCGCATACCGGCAATTCATGCGTTCGCTCGCCACCCAGGTGCGTTATCTCAGGACCATGGCCGCCGTGATGGACGATGGCGAAGAGAAACTGCGCGCCCGCATCGCGCTGGCCTTTGCCGCGCTGGCGCTGCCCGTTTCATCCAATACGGCGCGCTCGGCCCGTCGCAATCTCGAGTTTGAGCTCATTCACCAGATCCTGCCGGATGGCGGGCATATCTCCCGCAATCCGCTGACGGTGCTCGAACTTCTGGCCGACCTTCTTCCGCTGCGCCAGACCTATGCCAGCGGCACCGAGGCACCGCCGAAGGCGCTGATGGAAGCCATCGAGCGCATGCTGCCCGCGTTGCGTTTCTTTCGCCATCACGACGGCAACCTGGCCCTGTTCAACGGCGTCGGCGCGACGATGCCGGAACGCGTCATCGCCGTTCTGCGCCATGACGATATTGGCGGCCTGCCCCTGACCCATGCGCTGCATTCGGGTTATGAGCGGCTCTCGATGGATTCGACCACCATCATTGCCGATACCGGCCTTGCGCCGCCGGTCACCGCGTCGCGCGATGCCCATGCCGGGTGCCTGTCTTTCGAAATGTCATCCGGGCGCAATCGCTACATCGTCAATGCCGGTGTCGACCGCTACGGCCCAGAAGAATTCCGCCCGCTGGCACGCTCCACCGCAGCGCATTCCACGGCGACGATCAATGACACCTCGTCATGCCGCTTCAGCGCGACCTCCGGGCTTTCCACCATGATCGGCACGCCGATCATCGCCGGGCCGACAAAGGTCAATGTCGAGCGGATCGAACGGCCGGGGGCTGTTGGTTTCGTCGCCAACCACAATGGTTATGTCCGGCCATTCGGCATCTACCACGAACGCCAGATCGTCCTGTCGCACAATGGCAGTGTCATCGAGGGCATCGACAGTTTCTTCGCCGCCGGTCGCAATCCGCTGCGCGGGACCGGCCGCGAAAATGTGGTCATCCGCTTTCATCTCCATCCGGCGGTCAATGTCAGTGTCGATGACAACGGCCTGATTATCCTGCAGGTGGACAATGACGATATCTGGATGTTTTCCGCCACCGTTCAGCCCTTCATCGAAGACTCGCTGTTCTTCGCCGGGTTCCGCGGGCCGGTCAAAACACGCCAGATCACGCTTTCGCTGAGTGCGGCGCAACTGCCGGAAGTGGAATGGCAATTCACCCGGACATCCCTCGGCGCCTATGGCTGACCCCTTGTGGTGGGGAAAACCGCCCCAATTCGTCTGAATATGCGATCGGAAGTAGGATTCCTTGGCTGCCTGTGCTAACCGGCTGTCCAAATCCCCCAAACTTTCCCGCTGAGGACGAATTCTCCCATGGCCGTCACTGCAAAATCCATTCCCGCCCCGAACCTTCATCCCGTCAAGCGTGCGCTCATTTCAGTTTCCGACAAGGCGGGCCTGACAGCCCTCGCCCATGCGCTGCACCGGCACGGTATCGAAATCCTATCGACGGGCGGAACCTCGAAAACCATCGCGGCGGAAGGCATTCCTGTCATTGATGTTTCCGAGGTCACCAATTTTCCCGAGATCATGGACGGCCGCGTCAAGACCCTGCACCCCAAGGTGCATGGCGGCCTTCTGGCGGTGCGCGACGATCCGGAGCATGCCGATGCCATGCAGGCGCACGGCATCGGCGCCATCGATCTGGCAGTCATCAACCTCTACCCCTTTGAAGAGGTCCGCCATTCCGGTGCCGACTATGCCAATATCGTCGAGAACATCGACATCGGCGGACCGGCCATGATCCGCGCTGCAGCAAAGAACCATGCCTATGTCGGCGTGGTCACCGATACGGGCGACTACGAGATGGTGATTGCCATGCTCGACAAGCACGAGGGATCACTACCCTATTCTTTCCGCCAGAGTCTCGCCGCCAAGGCCTATGCCCGTACGGCAACCTATGATGCGGCCATCTCCGGATGGTTTGCCGAAGCGCTGATGACCGAGACGCCCTCGCGCCGGGCCATCGGCGGCCACCTGCATTCCGTCATGCGCTACGGTGAAAACCCGCATCAGTCCGCCGGTTTTTATCTCACCGGGGAAAAGCGTCCGGGCGTTGCCACGGCAACCCAGCTGCAGGGCAAGCAGCTTTCCTACAACAACATCAACGATACCGACGCGGCCTTTGAACTGGTTGCCGAGTTCGATCCGGCCCGCACCTCGGCCGTCGCCATCATCAAGCATGCCAACCCCTGCGGCGTGGCTGAGGGCGCGACACTGAAGGAAGCCTATCTCAAGGCATTGGCCTGCGATCCCGTTTCGGCCTTCGGCGGCATTGTTGCGCTCAACAAGACGCTCGACGCGGATGCGGCGGAAGAAATCGTCAAGACCTTCACCGAAGTGATCATTGCGCCGGACGCAACGCCGGAAGCGCAGGCAATCGTTGCCGCCAAGAAAAACCTTCGCCTGCTTGTCACCGGCGGTCTGCCCGATCCGCGTGCATCCGGCATCACAGCAAAGACCGTTGCCGGCGGCATTCTCGTCCAGTCACGCGACAGCGGCGTGGTCGACGATCTCGATCTGAAGGTCGTGACCAAGCGTGCCCCGACCGAACAGGAAATGACCGATCTGAAGCTCGCCTTCCGCATCGCCAAGCATGTCAAATCCAACGCCATCGTCTATGTGAAGGATGGCGCGGCGGTCGGCATCGGCGCCGGTCAGATGAGCCGCGTTGATTCCGCACGCATTGCCGCCCGCAAGGCGGAGGATGCTGCTGAAGCCGCCGGATTGGCGACACCTCTGACCAAAGGCTCGGTCGTCGCCTCCGACGCGTTCTTCCCCTTCGCCGACGGATTGCTGTCAGCGGTCGCCGCCGGAGCCACGGCCGTCATCCAGCCCGGTGGTTCCATGCGGGACGAGGACGTTATCGCTGCGGCCGATGAACACGGCATTGCCATGGTGTTCACCGGCATGCGCCATTTCAGGCACTAAGCCTCGCCGGAATTGCGGCGGGATAGGGTGTTCGCAACAGGACAGCCAGTCCGGCCAGCAGGAAGATGATGATCATCGCCATGCCGAGGCGTGGCGATCCGCTCAGCGCTGTCACGGTGGCAACCATGAATGGCGCGAGAAAACTGGTTGCCCGCCCCGACAGGGCATAAATGCCGAAATAGCGGCCCGCTTCGTCGATCGACACGCTGCGGGCCATGTAGGACCGCGACGATGCCTGCACCGGGCCGAAGGCAAGCCCGATGAGAAGCCCGAACACGATGAAGGCCTTCTCGGCGGGTGTCTTGAACAGCCCGCCCGTATCGGCGCCGGTCAGCGGCAACAATCCAAACAGTGTATAGCCGGGCCCAGTCGAGACGATGCCGATGGCCGCGACGGTCAATAGCAGCAGCGAGATCACCACCACCGCCTTCGAGCCGATCCGCGTATCGAGCCAGCTCGCGGCAAGGCAGCCGAAAATCGCAACGACATTCAGGATGATGCCGTAGATGCCGATCTCCACGGTTGCCCAGCCGAACATGATCGCGGCAAATGCCCCGCCAAGGGCGATCAGGGCGTTGACGCCATCCTGGTAAATCATGCGTGCGATCAGAAAGCGGAAGATGCCCGGACGCCGGCGCACCTCGCCAATGGTGGATTTCAACTCCGCAAGCCCCCCGCGCACCGCCTTGCCGATGGGCAGCCCCCTTGCGCTGTCGGGCGTGAACAGGAACATCGGCAGCACGAAAACCAGATACCACAGCGCGGACAGAGGTCCGGTTGCGCGGTCGCCCTCGCCTGCAGCGGGATCAAGCCCCAGGATCGGCTGCAATCCCAGCATGGTTTTTCCGGTTTCCGGCGAGCCGGCCATGAAGGCGACGACAAAGATCAGGGCAATCATGCCGCCGACATAACCGAGTCCCCACGCCATGTTGGAAATGCGCCCGATATCCTTTTCCGGCACCAGCCGCGGCATCATGGAGTCGTTGAAAACAATGGAGAATTCCGCGGCAATCGACGCCAGGGAAAAGAAGATCAGCGGAACAATGAGACTTGAACCCGGCGCGGCGAACCACAGCATCGACAGGGCGATGATCTGGATGACGGCAAAGAAGCCGATCCACGGCTTGCGCGCGCCGGTCTGATCGGCAATCGACCCGAGGACGGGCGAGAGCACGGCGATGACGAGGCCGGATATGGCAATGCCATAACCCCAGGCGGCCTGGCCGATGGCGGGATCACTCGCCATCCGCGCAACGAAATAGGGACCGAAGATGAAGGTCGTGACAACGGTGAAAAATGGCTGCGCCGCCCAATCGAAGAACATCCATCCCCAGATGCCCCGTTTAGACGCAGCCATGTCGTTTCCTTCCCCTTATCCGGTCCCCCAGCCTGTTCTAGGACAGGTCGGAAAGCAATCCGGCGGCAACGGCGAGACGCGAGACCGTGAGATCCCCGCCCTCGACGATATTCGCCATACGCTGACGCACCTCATCGACCTGCGTGCCGCGTCCGGCCAGCCATTCCTTGGCCGGATCGGACTTCTTGCCATGCTCGCTGAGCGCCGCCACGGCAATGCCGCGCCGCGCCTGCGAAATCAGGTCGGATGCACGGGCCAGCGCGATACCGTCATAGTAGTCCGCGACGGAAACACCCCGGGCGGCTTCAACGATGCGGCCGATGCGGAACGCTTCGGAAATATCGAAATACGCCTTGGCAGCACTGGCAATGTCGGTACCGGCCTGTTGGGCGACGGCAGCGATATCCGGAATGATCGGCGCGATTTCCAGCCGGGCGAGCTGAGCCGCCAAGGCCGCCGGTGCGCCTTGTCCGGCGTAATAGGCCGTATCGTCGCGCAGCTGGCTGCTCATGGACGGCGGCAACAGCTTCTCCAGTTTGGGCTGGAGCGTGCTGCGGGCCGATTTGATTTCCTTGATTGCCGCCTCCAGGCCGATGCCGCCGGTCCGGTTGCGCAGAACCCACGCCGTTGTCCAGTTGAGCATCTGCGCCACCTTGGCATAGAACCCGTTCTGCACGTCGCCGGGCAGAGCATTGTCAAGCGCATCGATGTCGGCAAGCACCCCATCGACCTCGAAACCGTCACGCACGATCACATAGGCCCGGACGATATCCGGTGCCGACTGCCCCGTCAGATCGGCGAGACGGCTGACAAAGGTCGGGCCGCCGCGGTTGATGGCATCATTGGCAAGCTGCGTCGCGATGATTTCCCGGCGCAGACGATGCGTGCGGATTTCCTCGCCGTAGCCTTCCTTCATCTGCTTAGGGAAGTAATCGAGCAACCCTCGTTCCAGATAGGGATCATCCGGCAGGTTGCTGGCCAGCAGTTGATCGGACAGCACGATCTTGGCGTAGGCGAGCAGAACACCGAGTTCGGCGCGGCTGAGCGCTATGCCATCAGCCTGCCTTTCGGCCAATGCCTTGTCATCCGGCAGGGTTTCCACCTTGCGGTTCAACAGCTTCCGGGCTTCCAGTTCGCTCATGAACCGCGACTGATAGGCAAGATCGGTCAACCCGCGCCGCTGCGCCAGCGACAGTGCCAGCGTCTGCAGATAATTGTTGCGCAGGACGAGATGCCCTACTTCGTCCGTCATCGATTCGAGCAGCGTATCGCGCTTGTCGCGCTGCAGTTTTCCCGAACGCATGGCCTGCGCCAGGGCAATCTTGATGTTGACCTCGACGTCGGAGGTGTTCACGCCGGCCGAATTGTCGATGGCGTCGGAATTGCAGCGCCCACCGGCAAGACCGAACTCGATGCGCGCCTTTTGCGTCACGCCGAGATTGGCACCCTCGCCGATCACCTTGGCCCGCACATCAAGCCCGGTGATGCGGATGGCGTCATTGGCGCGGTCGCCCACTTCGGCGTCCGTCTCGAAGCTGGAGCGGATATAGGTGCCGATGCCGCCGAACCACAGGAGATCGACCGGTGCTTTCAGGATGGCCGTCATGATTTCGAACGGCGTTGCCGTGGTCTTGGCAAGGCCGATCACCTTGGCGGCTTCCTTCGACAGGGTAATCGACTTCTGCGAACGGGAGAACACGCCGCCGCCCGCCGAAATCTTCGACTTGTCATAGTCCTGCCAGCTCGAACGCGGCAGGTTGAACAGCCGCTGCCGCTCCTTCAGGCTGGCTTTGACGTCGGGCTCCGGATCAATGAAGATATCGCGGTGGTCAAACGCGGCAACGAGTTTCGTCTGCGGCGACAGCAGCATGCCATTGCCGAAGACGTCGCCGGACATGTCGCCGACGCCAACCGCCACAAACGGTACTTTCTGGATATCCGTGCCGATTTCGCGGAAATGCCGTTTCACGGCTTCCCAGGCACCGCGCGCGGTGATGCCCATCTTCTTGTGGTCGTAGCCGGCCGAACCACCCGACGCAAAGGCATCGTCCAGCCAGAAATCATGTGCCTGGCTGATGGCGTTGGCGGTGTCGGAGAACGTCGCCGTGCCCTTGTCGGCAGCCACGACGAAATAAGGATCGTCCCCGTCCAGCCGCAGGATATTTTCCGGCGGCACAACGGTTTCGCCATGCAGGTTGTCGGTCACCGACAACAGCGTCGCGATGAAGGTGATGTAGGCGGAACGCCCCGCTTCAAAGATCACGTTGCGGTCGCCGCCTGTCGGCAGGCGTTTCGGATAGAACCCGCCCTTGGCGCCAACCGGCACGATGACGGCATTCTTGACCTGCTGTGCCTTGACGAGGCCCAGCACTTCCGTGCGGTAGTCCTGTGCCCGGTCCGACCAGCGAAGCCCGCCGCGCGCGACCGGACCAAAGCGCAGGTGGACACCCTCGACTTCGGGACCATAGACAAAGATTTCGCGATAGGGCCGTGGCTCCGGCAGATCGTCCAGCGCGCGCGGGTCAAGCTTGAAGGCCAGCGTCACACGTTCGCTGCCATCCTCTTCCGGCGCAAAGGCATTGGTGCGCAATGTCGATTCGATCAGATTGAGGAAACGGCGCAGGATACGGTCATCATCAAGGCTCGGCACACCCTGCAATGCCTCTTCAATGGCAGCGCGAATCGTTGCCTGTTTGCGGTGCGATTGCGTTGCGGCACCCTTTTTCGGATTGAGCCGCTGCTCGAACAGATCGAACAATTGCTTGGCAATCGCCGGGTAGCGGTTGAGCGCAATGGCGATGTAATCCTGCGAATAGGGAATACCGGCCTGTTGCAGATAACGGCCATAGGCGCGCAGGATGATGATCTGGCGTGCCGTCAACTGCCCGGTCAATGCGAGCGCATTATAGCCGTCATTGTCGGAAGCGCCGCCCCATATGTTGCGGAACACATCTTCGAACAGGTCGCCATTGTCCCTGAGATCGATGGAGGACCCGGATGTGCTGACCAATTCCATGTCATGCACGAAAAGCGGGCTGCCATCGGCAGCAGGCAAGGCAAACGTCTGCTCGCTGATCACGCGGAAGCCCATGTTCTCGAGCAGCGGCACGCGCTGGGACAGGGCGACAGCCGAGCCGTAGTGATAGATTTTCAGCGACGCCGCATTGGCGCCATCGGTCCGGTGACGGTAGAAATCAACAAACAGCGGATTGGTCCGCGACAGTCCGGCAATCCGGCTGGCATCGATCAGCGCTTCATCCGGCGAAAAGTTTTCGCGGTAGGAATCGGGGAATACCGCGGCGAGCGACGAGAACTCCGCCAGGCCGCTGCGGTCGCCAACTTCGGCGACGGCGTCTTCCCAGGTGCGGACAATCGACCGGACGGTTTCTTCCAAAGCCTCGCGCTTGACCTTGGGGAAGTCATTCTCCGCATGGCCGATGATGAAGTGGACACGCGCCAGATTGCCTTCCGGAAATGCCGGATAATAGGCGGAAACATGTCCCTCATAGGTTGCCGCGAGATAGGAACCAACCTTTTCGCGTACGATGGAATCGTAACGTTCGCGCGGCACGTAGACGATGATGGAGGCAAACCGGCCGAAAGGATCGATGCGCGGCAGGACACGCACACGCGGGCGCTCGCCCAGGGCCAGAATGATCTCGGCATTGCGGGTCAGTGTCTTGACGTCGATCTGGAAAAGATCGTCGCGCGGATAGCTCTCGAGTACCTTGATGAGCTGCTTGCCCGAGTGATCCTCGCGGTTGAATCCGAGGCGGCTGATGACACTTTCCGTCTTCGAGCGCAGATAGGGGATCTTCAGCACGGAACGCGTATAGGCTCCGGAGGTGAATAGGCCGACGAAGCGCAATTCGCCGCTCACCTTGCCATCGGCGTCATAGGTCTTGACGCCGATATAGTCCATGTAGCCGCGGCGATGCACCAGCGACTTGGTGTTCGCCTTGGTGACGATCAGCGGCTCGGGACCCGTGAGGAACGCAATGATCTGCGGCGTGGTCGTCACGCCCTGGTTGCCGCGCTTGAGCACGCGCACATCGGGATCACGCAGAATACCAAGCCCGGGTTTGCCCGACCGCTCCAGTTCGCCCTGGCTGCCGTCGCCCTGATAATCATATTCACGCACACCGAGGAAGGTGAAATTGTTGTCGCGCAGCCATTCGAGGAATTCGACCGCCTCTTCGGCGGCGGCTTTCTTCATCGGCGTCTTGCCGGTCTTGTAGGCTTCGATCGCATCGCCGAGACGCGCAACCATGGCGGCGCGGTCATTCACCGCTTCGCGCACCTGCTTGAGCACGAGATTGAGCGCTTCGACCATGATTTCACGCACGGGTGCATCCAGCGCCGGCACGTGAATCTGCATCACGGAGACGCGGGCTTCATCCTTGCCCGGCTTATCGGGTCCTGCAGCACCGATAACCGCGCCGCTTTTCCGGTCCACGTCCATCACCGGATGCAACACCAGATAGACCGAGCTAACCCGTTCGCTGATCTCACCCAGAACCGAGTCGAGCAGGAAGGGCATGTTATCATTGATCAGGGTGACAACCGTAACCGGTCTGCCATCGCGGGAGACGGTACTGCCATCAGAAAGGTCGATCAGGGGCTTTCCCGATTTGAACCGGCTCAGTGCATCCTCGGCAAGCCTGGCAGACGTTCTCAGCGCCCCTGCATCGTAGTCAGCAAGGTCTTCTGCCGGCGCCCGCGCAAACAGCAGTTCTTCAAACAAACCGGGTGCTTGCTTCTTTTCTTTCGTGGCTTTTGCTGTTTTTGATTTCAGGGCGGCTTTCGCGCCCGATTTTGTTGTTGAAGCCATCAGATTCTCTCCCTGAACAGGCATTTTGGCTCATCATAGCCACTGAAATTGCATTTTCGACTGCAAACTGCACGTCGGAGGTAAAATTCGCATGACATTTGGACGGCTACAGTTCCACCAGATGGTCATCGAGCTCGTTGACGTTGTCGGGACCTGCCGGAAAGTGTGTTTCAAGCAATTGCCCCGCATGCCGAATGGCCTTGAGAAAGCCGGAGGCATGATCATCCAGCGCCGCATGGTTTGTCAGGATTGCGACAATGCCGTTCCATTCCTCCTGCGGCACACGCGCATTGATGCCCGCATCCGCCACGACTTCCGCATAATGCTCGGCCAGGGACACGAAGAGGAGAATGCCGGTGCGCTTTTCCGTCAGGTGAACATTGCGCGCCAGGAATTGCTGAACCGCGTTGAGGTGCGCGCGCTGATAGAGGATGCGCTTGGGCACGAACAGCATGCCAAGGCCCGGCACCAGCCGGATCAGCAGGATAGCGGTGAGAAACGCCGCGAGAATGGCCAGACCGAACAGCGGCAGTGAAATCGTGAACCAGTACCAGTGTGCCGCCAGTGCAACCACGACAGCTGCAATGAGGATGGCAACGGTGACCACGAAACCGGCGACGAAGAAATAGCTGTCGCTGCGGCGGGCGAGCACCGCGTAGATTTCGCCGCTGGTCCGGCTTTCCGCATCACGGATCGCCTCGGCAATGCGGGCGTGATCCTCGTCGCTCATCATTGACATGCTCTCTCCTACCAACTTCCCGAAGCGCCGCCGCCGCCCGACGAACCGCCGCCGCCGGAAGACCAACCGCCACCACCCGATGACCATCCTCCACCGGAACCGCCGCCCGAGGAGGATCGCGTATCGATGGTCATGCCAAGCCATTTGTAACGGCCGGGCCCGATCTTCTGGCCGAAAACCGAAGCCATGATCGCCATGCCGAAACCACCGAAGAAGATCAGCACCCAGATCGAGATGAAAATCACCCCGAACCAGTCGATGTTGGAGGATTCCTTCTGGATATTCCGCTTTGCCCGTGCCTGGAGTTCGGCTGAATCGCCGGAGAGCACGGTCAATATATCGTCGACCCCGCGCGCTACGCCTCCGGAATAGTCGCCCGAACGGAAGCCCGGAATAATGGCGTTCTCGATGATCAGCCTGGACAACAGATCCGTCAGCGTTCCTTCCAGCCCATAGCCGACCTCTATACGCACCTTTCGGTCACTGGGAGCGACGACCAGAAGGACGCCGTTGTTTTCCTGCTTCTGGCCAAGCGCCCAGGCGCGGTAAAGCCGGTTGGAATAGGGCTCGATCGCCTCTCCATCAAGGCTTGCAACCGTCACGACGACGACCTGGTCGGATGACTTCGCCTCGAATGCCGCCAGCTTCTGGGTGATGGCATCCCGCGTTGCCGCATCGATGACATTTGCGCCGTCGACCACGCGTCCCGTCAGGGCTGGCAGCGCAGCCGCGAAGGCACCGCCCAGCAACAGCCCAAGCAGAACCGGAATCAACAGCAGACCATGCGAAATCCGCATCAAGATAGGACGTCGCATCGTATTGAGCGCGCTTTGGCGCATGGTGCGCATTCTGAAAGCCTAGAATTTGACTTGAGGCGTCTGCTTGGCGGAATCGTCGATGGTGAAGGTTTGATAGGGCTGGCTGCCGGTGTACCAGATCCACGTCCAGATGATCGTCGGCATGGTCCTCAGCGAGGTGTTATAAACGCGCACCGCCTCGATATAATCGCGGCGGGCAACGGCTATGCGGTTTTCCGTGCCTTCCAGCTGTGATTGCAATGCCAGGAAGTTCTGGTTGGATTTGAGGTCGGGATAGTTCTCGACAACCGCCAGAAGCCGCGACAGGGCACCGGTGAGATTGGCCTGATTGTCCTGGAAGGCCTTGAAGGCATTGGGGTCCTTCAGCGTATCGGGCGTCACCTGCACCGACGTCGCCTTGGCGCGTGCCTCGACCACGGATGTCAGCACGTCCTTTTCCTGAGCCGCATAACCTTTGACGGTTTCGACCAGATTCGGGATCAGGTCCGCGCGGCGCTGATACTGGTTGAGCACCTCGCTCCATGCGGCCTTGGCCTGCTCTTCATTGGTCGGAATCGTATTGAAGCCGCATGCGGAAAGCAGCGGCATGAGGATGGCAAGCGCCAGAACCGAAAAAACATTGCGTGGCAAAAGGCCGGACGACGACGCCATTTTCTGCATAAAACCCTCTCCTCAACACTCATTTTCCCGACCGGTTGGCCGTTTTGGAACGAAGCAGGCTGAGCGTAGCCATTTTTTGCTGCAAAAGGAACTGGCAAAGCGGTATGCTGCCTTGCAACAGGGATCAAGCGGAATCGCCATGGCTGCCAATGACAAAGAACGTCAGACTGTAACAGAATCGGCGCGGATTCTGGAACGCGTCAACCACGAGTCCAATGCCGGCAGCGGAACCGTGATCGACCGCACTGTTGCCAGAACCAAGGGGCATTTCGCCGCGCAAGATGCCGATGCCAGCGATCCGATAGAAATCTGGGGGACACGCATCGGCCGGTTTCTGGGATTGCTTGTCTTGCTCGCCATGTTTATCTGGTTGATCAGTTCTGTTACCGGCAAAAGCTGAGTCTGCGCACTCATCCCGCTTTTCCGAACTCCTTTACGAGTATTCCCATGACCGGTTCTGTTGCTCCCTCCTCCAATGCTGTCATCGTCATTTCAAGCCACGTGGTGCGCGGTTCCGTTGGCAACCGTGCGGCGGTGTTTGCGCTTGAGACTCTCGGACATCCGGTCTGGGCGGTACCCACGGTCGTCTTGCCATGGCATCCCGGGCACGGGCCAGCCAAGCGCATTGTGCCGGAACCACAGCAGTTCGACGATCTGATCGCCGATCTGGAGCGCGCGCCGTGGCTGGGCGAAGTACGCGCCATCATGAGCGGGTATCTCGGCAATGCCGCGCAGGCGGCATCCGTCGCCCGCCTCGTCAAGAAGGTCAAAAGCCAGAACAAGGATGTGCTTTACCTCTGCGATCCTGTGATCGGCGACACGAAAGGCCTTTATGTTCCCGAAGCCACGGCCATCGGCATTCGCGATGAACTGATGCCTCTTGCCGATATCTCCACGCCCAACCGTTTCGAATTGGCCTGGCTCGCCGGAGCCGACCTTCCCGACAACAAGTCGATCATGCAGGCCGCGCTGCATGCTGGTCCAGGCACGATGCTGGTAACCTCGGCCCATCCGATGCTGGCTGGCGGTACCGGAAATCTTCTGGTCACCCATTCCTTCGCCATGCTGGCAGAGCACCGCCTTGTCACCGGCCCGACGAACGGGCTCGGCGACCTGACGTCGGCACTCTTCCTGGCACGCATGCTGGCTGGCCTCGACCACGAGCAGATTTTGCAGCGGACCACGGCGTCGGTCTTTGAGATCATGGCGCGTTCGGCCAAGCGCGGCGCCGACGAATTGATGCTGGAAGCGGATGCTTCCAGCCTGTCCAGCCCGATGGCGATGATCCAGATGCGCCGCCTTACGCACCCGAGCAAAGGCATCCGGGCCTGACCTGCGCCGTTTCGACACGGGGCGTGGTTCCGCAATTCCGGTGACATGCCGTGAAATGGCCCTATTCTGGGGTCTCGCATTTCAGCATTGCGTCTACCGACACAAGACCAATTGATCTTCCCTTCAATCGGGATTAATGCACCATCATGACCATGCTTCCTGAGAGACTGCTCACCGGTTATCGCACCTTCATGGCGCAGCGTTATGCCAATGAAACCCTGCGCTACCGCCAGTTGGCCGAACAAGGCCAGACCCCTGAAACGCTGGTAATCGCCTGCTGCGACTCCCGCGCCGCCCCCGAAATCATTTTCGACACCAGCCCCGGCGAGATTTTCGTCATCCGCAATGTCGCCAATCTGGTGCCGCCCTATGAGCCTGACGGCGAGTACCACGCAACGTCGGCCGCGCTGGAATTTGCCGTGCAAAGCCTCAAGGTGAAAAATATCGTCGTTCTGGGGCATGGCCGTTGCGGCGGCATCAAGGCGGCGCTCGATACGGAAAGCAAGCCGCTTTCGCCCGGTGACTTCATCGGCAAATGGATGAGCCTCGTGGCCCCCGCCGCCGAAGCGGTCGCCGCCAACGAGCTGATGACCCCGTTCGAACGCCAGACCGCGCTGGAGCGCATTTCCATCCGTTACTCCCTGCGGAACCTGCGCAGCTTTCCCTGTGTCGATATCCTGGAAAAGAAGGGACGCCTCACCCTGCATGGTGCCTGGTTCGATATCTCGACCGGCGAGCTTTGGGTGATGAACCCTGAAACCGGGGATTTCCTGCGCCCGGACCCTGAACTGGTCGACCTGCAGCCGGGACAGTAGCCCATGCGGAAACTGGTGATCGCCGTCGTGCTGCTTTTCAGCCTCGTGGTGCCTTCGCTTGCCGGGGATGCACCAGAGATTCTTGTCGAGCGCTGGTACAAGGCGCTTGCAACGGTTGACCGGGCCGAATTCGCCGGTCTGCTGACGGATGATGCAACAATTGTGCTGGAAGACCAGGAAGTCGAACTGAACAAAAGCGAATTCCTCGCTTCACTCACCGAATGGGAGAGTGCGGCAAAAGACACCAAGGTGAAGCATCGGCTTGAGGGGATGGAGAACGGCAGGATGACCATTCTCGTCTGCTACGAATTCCCCGAAAACACCACCTATACGCGCGAGATATTCAGCTTCCGCGATGGCAGGATCAGCGCCAGTGCCCAAGGCGCCATCGGTGAGACCTGTGAAGGCTTCTAAAAGCAAAAGGCCGGTGCGAACACACCGGCCTCTTGAACGTGATAGAGCGGAAGAAAGGCTTTATTTGCCGTCGATCTGCGCACCCATGATCGCGATCGCCTGCTGGTAAACCGTGGCGGCATTCCAACCCTGAATCGCCGCGAAATTCGGCTCGCCCTGCTGATAGCCGGCGCCCCGCTGCCAGCCATGACCAACCAGGAAATTTGCAGTGGATGCCAGCGCATCGGCCTTGGAGCGCACCATGTCGATGTGACCGCTGCTATCACCATCGACACCGTACTTCAGCACGTTGGCGGGCATGAACTGGGTCTGGCCGATTTCGCCGTGCAAAGCACCGCGCGCATCGGGTGCCAGATCACCATGATCGATCAGCTTCAAAGCCGCATAAAGCTGCTGGCGGAAGTAGTCGCTGCGGCGGCAGTCATAGGCAAGCGTCGATACGGCGGACAGGGTGTGCTGGTCACCCATATAGGCGCCAAAGCCCGTTTCCATGCCCCAGATGGCAATGATCGGGCCGGCTGGCACGCCATAACGCTTTTCGATGCTGGCAAAGAGCGCCGCATTCTGCGCCTTCTGCTTCTTGCCGCGCGACACGATCGTCTGACCGCCGCGAACCTGCAGGAACTTTTCGAGCGAGTACTTGAAGCTCTTCTGATTGCGATCCAGCGCGATCGTCTTCGTGGAATAGGTCACGTTGTTGAGCGCGTTGAGGCCTTTGCTGCCGATCCCTTGCGACTGGGCTTCCTGCTTGAACTGCTGAACCCATGCCGGAAATCCGGCGGAGTTGTTGCCGCACTGAGCGGCGGCCTGCGCCGCACCCGCAGTCAGAAAAACCGCTGCGGCGACTCCTGCAAAAAACCTGGCTTTGGCAACAAATGCCATGGAAATCTCCTTAAAAGTTGAATCTTCTTTGAACCTATCTGCCATTTTTCTGATCCGCTGTCATCTGGCAGAATCCGGCGACAATTGGCGAAACCGCGCCAATTCCGTTTATTTTGACCCGGTTTCGGGCTTTTGGCGCTACTTGAAGGCATTTTGAAGACCGTAAGCAAGTCCGGAAACGCCAGACTCGTCACAACCTAGAATTGCTACATACAACCTGATTCGGCGGCCGGCTTTAGACGTATTGATAAGCAGCATCGCTCCGCTTTCATTGTAAAATGGCTGCAATTTTCCGGCCCAGCCATTCGCATTTTTGTATATACATTAATTATTGAGAGGAACATCCATTCGCGTTATTTCGCTGCGCAGAGCGTCCCGGAAGGAGGCAAATGATTATGCCCAATGAGAAACAGGATACATCAGGCACTCACATTGCTTTCGATCCGAAAACTGGATTGGTAACAATGACGTTTCACATCGGACTTATAAGCCGAAGACCCGTGAAGAAGCCATCGCAGCGGCAAAAGCCCGGAATTAGGTAGCAAAACCACCAGATTTGAAATCCTGCATGCAGTAGCCTTGATCGAGAAGATCAGGAGATATTTCTTCGTGAGAAAGCACACGACACCAGTGAAGGACGCTCGATCCAGGTAACCGAGTTATTGATTTGATTGACAGCATCGCAGACATAAATTGAGCGTTCGGTTCACAGAATCCGTACGTCGCATCTACGAGGCGAGGTCGCAATTCAAAGCGCTCGGCCGTGCTATTTTTGCCTACTCTTCATGTCGCCGAACACCTTCTTGATGTCAGCCATTTGTTCATCCGCCAATTTGTCGACTCCCTCGGAGATGAATCTGGTAATATCCAGATTGAGCTTTTCCGTGAATATGACACCGGATTCCTTGAAGGCATCTTGGCCACAATCGGCGTTGAGGGCTGCCACCGAACTGTAGGCAGGGCCGATAGATTCAACATAAGAAGCAGTGGCAACGGTGACATCAGCCTGTCTGCTTGCCAAATCGATGTTCATCTTTCCGATCCTGCTGGAATAACGTGCCGATGCCATGAGTTGGGTTGCCCTATCCAAGGAAAACTTCGCCCGTTTATATTCCTTGATCGCGCTCTCGAGCCTCTTGATGAGGTCGCTGCAGACAGGCGCAGCCGTCAGCGCGCTCGGATCAGTGTTTTGAGCCAGCGCACTCGACAACGTTGAAACAAGCGCCATCGTCAAAACGACGGCAGGGCTCAGTTTCCTCATTCAACCTTTCCTTAGCTGCGCAAGCAATCCATATGATAGCATCATTCATCCGGAACCCAAGATGGGTGATGACAGGCAAGCTTTACGCCTGTCCACTTGTTCATTGGAGAGATGTTCGACGGAGGAAGAACTGTTCGCTACAGGTAGGCACGGAAGAACTCGAACTCGGCTAGAGTAACCAAAGTTTTTCTTAATACCGATTTTCTCGAAGCTGGAAGATCGACTGCAAGGATGTCGAACGCGGGCATCGGTCTACCAACTCAGAACGTTCGGAACGGCCCGCAAGGAACTAAAAGCTTTGGTTTTGAACCCTTGAGAAGAGACTCAGGAGTTAATAACGAACGGACTATTCCTAGCTATATCAGGCGGTTAATAGGCCATTGGTGGTCCTTGCTACCTAATTCAGCAAAAGCCTGTGCCGAGTCTATTACTCCCGAAGAAGATGCCGCACTGACCAAGGCTGCGCTGGAGGATCCGGACACGGTGCTCATTACCGAATTGAGCAGGCGCAAGCCCGGCAGGCCGGTCGCGGATATCACCAAGACGCCGGTTTCCATCCGTCTCAGCCCCGATGTGCTCGATTATTTCCGTTCCGGCGGTCTCGGGTGGCAGAGCCGCATCGACGAGGCCTTGCGCGAAGCGGCAGGATTGAAAAAGCGCGCCTAATGCCCTTGTCTTGACTTTGAGCCGCATTTCCTGTTTAAGCCGCCCATCAATCCGCGACGAGTTCCAAACTCCGAGCAGCCGACCGGGACCCCGCAAGGGTTCGACGATCCCGGAGGTGAACACCCGACAGCGCGATGCGCCCTCGGGTGCAATTTTGCTTTGAGCCGCATTTTAACTATGGGCTTTGGCGCGGAGGATGCTTACCTCTCGGGGAAACGGTTCCCGGAAGGATAAAGGAAAACGGATGTTTGAGAGCTTACAGGAACGACTAGGTTCGATTTTGAATGGTCTGACCGGCCGTGGCGCGTTGTCGGATGCCGACGTCGCGGCGGCTTTGCGCGAAGTGCGCCGGGCCCTCATCGAAGCTGACGTTGCCCTCGATGTTGTCCGCTCGTTCACGGACAAGGTTCGCGCCAAGGCGGTTGGTGCCGAAGTCCTGAAAAGTATCAAGCCGGGCCAGATGGTCGTCAAGATCGTCCATGACGAACTCGTCGACATGCTCGGCGCCGAAGGCGTCACCATCGATCTGAATGCCCCGGCGCCCGTCGTCATCATGATGGTCGGCCTGCAGGGCTCCGGTAAAACCACAACCACCGGCAAGATCGGCAAGCGCCTGACCGAACGGTCGAAGAAGAAGGTGCTGATGGCGTCGCTCGACACGCGCCGTCCGGCCGCCCAGGAACAGCTACGCCAGCTCGGCGTGCAGACCGGCGTCGACACGCTGCCGATCATCGCCGGCCAGACACCGGTCGAGATCGCCGCGCGCGCCGTGCAGGCTGCCAAGCTCGGCGGCCATGACGTTGTCATTCTCGATACCGCCGGCCGCACGCATATTGACGAGCCGCTGATGGTCGAAATGGCCGACATCAGGAAAAAGGCCAATCCGCACGAAATCCTGCTCGTCGCCGATGCGCTGACCGGTCAGGACGCCGTCAACCTCGCCCGCTCTTTCGACGAACGTGTCGGCATCACCGGTCTCGTCCTGACACGCATGGACGGTGACGGCCGTGGCGGTGCCGCGCTTTCGATGCGCGCCGTCACCGGCAAGCCGATCAAGCTGATCGCCACCGGCGAAAAGATGGATGCGCTGGAGGAATTCTATCCCCGCCGTATCGCTGACCGCATTCTCGGCATGGGCGACATCGTTTCGCTGGTCGAGAAGGCAGCCGAAAACATCGACGCGGAAAAAGCCGCGGCGATGGCCAAGAAGATGCAGTCCGGCAAGTTCGATCTTAACGATCTGGCAGATCAGATCGGCCAGATGCAGAAGCTTGGCGGCATGGGCGGCATCATGGGCATGATGCCCGGCATGGGCAAGATGAAGGATCAGATGGCCGCTGCCGGCCTCGATGATTCCATCTTCAAGCGCCAGCTGGCGATCATTTCCTCGATGACCGCAGCCGAGCGCACCAATCCGGATTTGCTCAAACATTCGCGCAAGCAGCGCATCGCCAAGGGCTCCGGCACCAATGCCGCCGACATCAACAAGCTTCTCAAAATGCACCGCCAGATGGCGGATATGATGAAGGCGATGGGCGGCAAGGGCAAAGGCGGCATCATGAAGCAGATGATGGGCGGTCTTGGTGCCAAGATGGGTCTCGGCGGCATGGGTGGTATGGGCGGCATGCCTGACCTCTCGAAGATGGACCCGAAACAGCTTGAGGCCTTGCAGAAGCAGGCGGAAGCCGCAGGCTTCGGCAAGGGTGGTGGTCTTCCCGGTCTTCCGGGCGGCCTCGGTGGTGGTTTGGGCGGCGGCCTCCCGCGCTTGCCCGGCCTTGGTGGCGGGCTTCCCGGCCTGCCGAAGAAGAAGGGATAATCATGACGTCTTCCTCTCTGCCAAAAGAATTGCTCGAACTGCGTGCCTCCATCGACAATATCGATGCGGCGCTGATCCACATGCTGGCGGAACGTTTCCGCTGCACCAAAGCCGTGGGTGTGCTGAAGGCCAAAAACGGCCTCGCAGCCGCTGATCCCGCGCGCGAAAAACAACAGGTCGAACGTCTGCGCGCCCTCGCCCAGTCGGCCGACCTCGACCCGGATTTTGCCGAGAAGTTTCTCAACTTCATCGTCAAGGAAGTGATCAGACATCACGAAACAACTGCGGCCAAAGAAAACGCCGCGAACTAACCAACAGGAGAATACCCCATGTCACTGAAAATCCGCCTGGCACGTGCCGGCTCCAAGAAGCGCCCCTACTACCACATCGTCATTGCTGACGTTCGTGCCCCACGCGATGGCCGCTTCATCGAAACGGTTGGCGCATGGAACCCGATGCTTCCCAAGGACGGCGATCGCGTCAAGCTCGACGCTGACCGCATCCAGCATTGGATCGGCCACGGCGCGCAGCCAACCGACCGCGTTCTGCGCTTCCTCGATCAGGCTGGCATTGCCAAGCGCGACACGCGCAGCAACCCTGAAAAGGGTCTTCCGGGCAAGAAGGCTCAGGAACGCGTTGCCATGGCCAAGCAGGCCGAAGAAGACGCGAAGGCAAAGATTGCCGCTGAAGCTGAAGCTGCAAAGGCCGCTGAAGAAGCCGCCAAGGCCGCTGCCGAAGCACCGGCTGAAGAAGTTGCTGCCAGCGAGTAAGCTTTACTGCATCGCCGAGACTGCAAAACGGGTGGCTCACGGCCGCCCGTTTTTGTTTTTGCTCTTGCAAATAAAGAACACGACTTTAAAAAACAGCGAGCGCCCGATACATCATTTACTCACCTCTTTGCCGTTTGACGGCAATCATCTCTCACGCATCACAACAAGCCACCACAGGGTGCTTGGATCAAGTATCACGCGGGTACATTCATGACCGTATATTCGATTTGGCCAACATTCGTGTGCCTCGCCCTACTGATGCTTTTGACATATCTTCCGGGCTTTGATCGGGCCGGCTTCAAATCGACGGCGGTTCGTGTGAATGCCATTGACGGTGTCCGCGGGTTTCTCGCGCTGGGAGTGGCGATCCACCATTCCGTAATTTACTATCAGTTCATCCGGTCGGGTGTATGGCAGGTTCCTCCCTCACGATTCTACACGCTTATCGGACAGGTCAGTGTTGCATGTTTTTTCATGATAACCGGCTATTTATTCTGGGCGAAAATTGTCCGCTCAAAGGGACGCCTGGACTTTGCCGAGCTGATGAAGGGCAGATTTTTCAGACTTGCGCCCGTTTATTGCCTGGCAGTTTCTCTCGCTGTCGCAATTATCTTTTGGAAGTCCGGCGGCGTCCTGAAGATACCGCTGTCGCAATACCTTCTTCAGATCATCCAAAACATGGCCATCGGAATCTTTCCGTTCACCGGGATGAACAATGAGCCAAGTTCAGCAACAATTTTGGCAGGCGTTACGTGGACGCTGCAATATGAATGGCAGTTCTATTTTGCTTTGCCTGCTCTAGCCATCTTCTCCAGACAGGCGCACACCCACCTGCCTTTTGCGATCGTGACATTGTTGACGGCACTGGTTCTCGTTCTCATGAGCGGCAGTTCAACCCTGGTCTTTTACGTTTTCTTTGCCTGTGGAATGGTCAGCGCTTCGCTTGAGGTCTCCGGTTATCTGCTCAAATTGCCAAAGTTTGTCTTATCCGTCCTGTGCACCGTATGCCTGATTGCCATTATATTGCTTTACGGCAGCGCTTACCGGCCGGAGGTAGCGTTGCTTCTCGGCCTCGCATTTTATTTTCTGATCAGCGGCGCGGATTTATTCGGATTCCTCATTGCAAAGCCTTGCATCAGGCTCGGCGAAATCAGCTATGCGGTTTACATGATGCAGGGGCTGGTTCTGTATGCGCTGTTTGCCGTCCAGCCCTTCCGCGATTTTGCGATGGCGTCTGACCTCAACTTTTGGATTGCCATCCTCGGTGTTCTTGTCAGCCTGGTACTTTGGGCCCTGGCCGTTCATTTGTTTGTCGAACGCCCCGGCGTAGAATTGGGACGAGGAGAACACGAAGGGCATCACAATCCCGCATCCGCGCCCGTCTAAATCCTGACGAAGGCCGGTCTTCGATCATTCTATCCCGGGGTTGACGTCAGCCCCTCCCAGGCTGCCATAGCCGCATGTGCGGTTTTCACCAGCTGATCCAGCGTTGCCCCGTCGCGAGCGGTGATCGACATCCCATGCTGTACGGTGGCGTAGAACTCGGCGATCTGCTGCAGATCGGCCTTTGCGGAAAGCTCACCGTCGCGCACCCCGCGTTCCAACCGCTCGCGCAAAAGCATCACATTCTCGAGGCGGCGCTCGCGCAAGAGAGAACACGGTGTGTCCGCACCCTCCTCACCGTGCAACGCTCCCAACACGACCATGCATCCATGCGGCTGGCCGGGATGCGTGTGGGAAATTGCGGTTTGCTTGAGAAAATCGGCAATACCTTCCTTTGCCGTCGTCGCTGTCGGCAAAGCGTTCTTGATACGCCGCCCCACCTGATCCGTGTAAAGTTCCACCGCCGCCCTGAACAGGCCAGCCTTGCTGCCGAAAGCCGCGTAAAGGCTTGGTGCATTGATCTGCATGGCCTCCGTCAGATCACTCATGGAAGCGCTGTCATAGCCTTTCTGCCAGAAAACACGCATCGCGCGTTCCAGTGCGGCATCACGGTCAAAGGCGCGGGGCCGGCCCTTCGGCAACATGGCAATCTCCTTTTGTAACAATCAATACATAAATCGCTTGACGCTTCGGTGCAAGAGTGGCAGTTATTTATGTATCAATCATTACATAAAGGAAAATCGATGCCTCGCCTCTCTCCTAAAGTTGCTTTCATCACCGGCGGAAGCCGCGGTATCGGCGCAGCCATTGCCCTTAAACTGGCCGAAGACGGTGCCGATATCGCCATCACCTACACCAGCGCCCCGGACAAGGCGGATGCGACGGTCAAGGCCATCGAGACGCTTGGACGCCGGGCAATCGCCATCAAGGCGGACAATCTCGATGCGAAGGCTGTCGGGAGTGCGGTGCATGAAGCCCACGCCAGACTTGGGCGGCTGGACATTCTTGTGAACAGCGCCGGGGTCTATACGATGGACACCGTCGATAAACTGGAACTGGAAGAGTTCGACCGGGTAATGTCGATTCATGTCCGCGCGAGTTTTGTGGCGGCAAAGGCAGCTGCAGCATTCATGCCTGCTGGCGGACGCATCATCAGCATCGGCAGCAACCTGGCGGAAATCGTTCCCTTCCCGGGCCTGATTGCCTATTCGACCAGCAAGGCTGCTCTGATCGGCCTGACCAAGGCACTGGCGCGCGATCTCGGGCCGCGGGAGATTACCGCCAACATCGTCCATCCCGGCTCGACGGATACCGATATGAATCCTGCCGATGGCGATCATGCCGAAGGCCAGCGCGCCCGTATGGCCATTCCGCGCTTCGGCGAAGCCAGGGACATCGCTGGTCTGGTGGCATTTCTTGCCGGTGAGGAAGGCCGTTTCATCAACGGCACGTCGCTGACGATCGACGGCGGCGCCAACACGTGATCGACGGGACCGGCCCCGGCCTTATTGCCTGGGCCGTTCTTACTGCTCGCCCTTGCGCACCAGGCGGCCTTCTTCGGCCTTGTGGAAGAATTGCGAACACACCAGCCAGCCCTTCAGCGGCCGCAGCAGGATAAGGCTGCCGAACAGGGTCAGGGGCAGTGTGGTGAGCAGATGCACCCAGATTGAGACTTCGTAGGTCGTCTGCAGCCAGAGCGCGAAGAGCATGGCTGGAACAGCCACGATGGTCATGGCAAAAAACGCCGGACCGTCTGCCGGATCGGCAAAGGCATAGTCGAGCCCGCAAACCTCGCAGGAGGGAGCAAGCTTGAGAAATCCGTGGAACAGCCGCCCCTGTTGACATTGCGGACAGCGGCCGAGAATGCCGGTCTTCATCGGATTGTCGGTCGGGTGGTAGTGGCCTGTCTGTGACATGGCTGATGCCTTTCGAGTGAAGCCTCATTGTATGCTATTTTTTATAAATATACATACAATCAGCATACTATCTGAAAGAAATATACGGATTGTATGCGAATAAACAAGCATGACGCTTTGTCACACGGAAGATTTGTCCTTGTCCTGATGGCATATCATGGGTAATTGTATGGCTTAAGCCCATACAAAGAGTCCATCATGACCACCTGGAAACCCCGTATCGCCGCCAGTTCCCGCTACAAGCATCAGGGGATTGTCGATGCGCTGGTCGCAGACATTGGTTCCGGCATTCTCAAACCCGGCGATGCGCTGCCGCCGCAGCGCGCGATTGCAAAAGAGCTTGGCATTGATCTGACCACAGTCACACGGGCGATGACCGAAGCGCGCCGCCTCGACCTCATTGAAGCGAAAGTCGGGTCAGGCACGATCATAAAGGGTGCCCTGACACCGCCGGTCCAGGGCATGGCGTCGCTTCTGACGGATCTCGACCTCACCATGATCATTCCGCCGCAGCCCCCGGAAGCCGACATCCACAGCCACTTGATCCACGGTGTCAGCCATGTGCTCAACGGCGCTTCAAGCCATTTTCTCAGCTACCAGGAAAGCACCGGGACGGAAGCGGCGCGGGCCGCCGGGACCAAATGGCTGGCGCCGCGTTTTGGCGCAGCCCCGGCGGTCGACAGGCTGCTGGTCGCAGGCGGAGCCCAAAGCGCACTCTTTGCCATTTGCAGTCTTCTGGCCGGGCGCGGCTCCATCTGCGCCGGAACCCTCACCTATCCCGGCCTGAAGTCCGTGTGTTCGGCGCTCGATATTCCCCTGCACCCGCTCGCCATGGACAGGAACGGTATCATTCCCGATGTGTTCGAGAGTTGCTGCAGAACCCTGAAACCGAAGGCGATCTACCTCTGCCCGTCCATCGACAATCCGACGACAGTGACAATGCCGCTTTCGCGCCGGCAGATAATCGTCAGCATTGCCCAGCGCAATGACGTGATGATCATCGAGGATGACCCATATGCGGAACTTCTCGACGCGTCGCTGCCGGCCATCGCCTCGATAGCGCCCGACATCACCTGGCACATCGCCACGCTGTCGAAATGTGTCACACCGGCGTTGCGTGTCGCCTATGTGGTCTGCCCTTCCGCGCTGGATGTGCTGAAACTCGCATCCAGCCTGCGCGCCAGCAACCCCACCGCATCGCCACTGCTGATGGCCATCGCCACCGCCTGGATCAATGACGGCAGCCTTTACGGGATCGCCGCGGCCATTCGTGAGGAAAGCAGCGCCCGGCAGGCAATCGCACGGAAAGTGCTGAAGGACTGGCATTTTGCCGCCCATCCCGCGGGGCATCATCTGTGGCTCGATGTGCCGGTTCAGTGGAGTGCAGCGGAATTCTCCGCATTGGCCCGCCGGTCCGGCATTGGCATCGTGCCCGCTTCGGCCTTCAGCATAGCACCCGCCCACCCCGAAGCGGTGCGGTTGTCACTGGGTGCGGCGCCGAACAGGCCGAGACTGGAGCAGGCGCTGGTCCTGCTCGACCGACTGCTGCATGAGCCGCGTTTCGCAACCGGAATCCTTGTTTAAAGAAAGCTTCCCTGCGCCGTGATCGGGTGAAACACCGGTTGTCCGGATGTCTGCGCAGCAATCCGATGTTCGAGATCGAGAAGGAAACGTTTGCGCGGCTGGCCGCCGCCATAGCCGGTCAGCGATCCGTCCGCGCCAATGATCCGGTGACAGGGAACGACAACGGCGATGCGGTTCTGCCCGTTCGCTCCTCCCACAGCCCGGCTCGAATTCGGCCTGCCAAGCGCCTGCGCCATACCGCCATAGGTCCGCGTTTCGCCGTAGGGAATGGCGAGAAGCATCGACCATATCGTACGCTGAAACGGTGTGGCAGGCAAAAACAGCGGCGTCTCGAACCGCGTGAGCACGCCGTTGAAATAAGAGGTCATTTCCCTGTCGATCTGATCGAGATAGCGATGCTCGCCCGGTATGATCGTGTAGCGATAGCGCTGCTCCAGCTCGTTGAGCTCCGCTGGCAGCGCCGGCCGGTCGGCGAATTCCAGCAGAGACAGCCCCTCATCATTCGCCATGGCGATCATGGGGCCGATGGGTGTCTGTATATGCCTGTAGCGCAGGGTCTTTGTCACGATCCTCTCCCGACTCACACCGATGATTTTATCCGCCCGCGACTTGACCGCCACCCGTTTCTTGCCGAGCGCCTTCACCGACGATGCTGACCTTGGCTCCGGCCCGGCCAAGCGCCTGCAGAATATCGGCAGGAGGTGATGAATCCGTCACCAACTCGTCGAAACCGGTGAAATCGCAGACCTGAACGAGACCATGCCGGCCGAACTTGGAAGCGTCGGTTACCACAACCGAACGTCCGCCGCGCGACAGGACCATGCGCGCGAACTCGGCCTCTTCCAGATTATAGTCCATCAACCCGTGGGTCGCGTCGATGGCGCCGATGGAGATGACCGCATGGGCAACGTTGAACCGGCTGACAAAGTCGATGGCAAAAGCACCGAACGCCGCTCCGTTGTCGCTGCGCAATTCGCCTCCCGCCATGAACACCTTGTTGCCGTTGACGGTCGCCAGCGTCCGGGCAATGTCGGATGAATTGGTCACGACTGTCAGGTTGCGGTGGTGCAGGAGTTCGCGCGCCAGAAAGCTGGTGGTCGTCCCCGTATCGAGCATGATCGAATCTCCGCTGCGGATCGTGCCCGCCACATACCGGGCAATTGCCCGTTTGGCGCTGGCGTTCTCCCGCATGCGCCGCTCGAACGGTGCTTCCCCCAGATGCTGCGGCAATCCCACGGCGCCGTGGGTGCGCACGATCACCCCTTCATCCGTCAGGGGTTTGACGTCGCGCCGGATCGTTTCAAGCGAGACACCCAGTCTTTGTGCGAGATCCGCAATCGAGATCGTGCCCTCGTCCTGCAGCACTCTGGCAATCTCGCCACGCCGTTTGGAACTCATCAAACACCTCTTCAATCCCGCAACTTCACGCGCTTTCCGAAAGTAATACCACATAAACTTTATAAAACAGTCATAAAAACCACAAAATCTCACAAATCTGGATTGACAACGCCAGACATGCGGATGAGATTTGCTGCAGTGAGCGCCCAATCCGGGCCCTTGTTTTCTGGATTGCCCCATGCCGCAGACCCAGACCAGTGAAGCTCGAATTGCTGCCTTGCCGCTTTGGCATGGCAACATCCGCATATCGATGCTCAAGGGCGGGATCAGCAATGAGAGCTATGTCGTCGAGGATGACACCCGCAAATATGTGGTGCGCTTCGGCAAGGATTATCCCTTTCACCATGTCTTCCGCGACCGCGAAGCGATGACGGCAAAGGCGGCCCATCGCGCCGGTTTCGCGCCGGAACTGTTTCATGCGGATGACGGCATCATGGTATCGGCGTTTCTCGGGGCGAAAACCTACGATTCCCAGGACGTGCGCACCAACATTGTGGGTGTTGCAGAGCTGATCCGGCGGTTTCACACGGCAATGCCGGAGCACGTCACCGGCCCCGGTTTCATGTTCTGGGTGTTCCACGTGATCCGCGATTATGCCCGCACCCTGAAGGAAGGCAGGAGCCGCATGGCCGGCCACCTGGACGGCTACCTCGCCATAGCCACGGAGATGGAGGCGGCACAGATGCCCTTGCCGATCATCTTCAGCCACAATGACCTTTTGCCCGCCAATATCCTCGATGACGGCAAACGCCTCTGGCTGATCGACTTCGAATATGCCGGATTTTCCACGGCCATGTTCGATCTCGCCGGCATCGCTTCCAATGCGGGCCTGAGCGACGACGAATCGGACGTGCTTCTCACCGCCTATTTCGGGGCTGCGCCGGATTACGCGCTGAAACGTGCCCATGCCGCCATGCAATGCGCCTCGCTGCTGCGCGAGGCGATGTGGGCGATGGTATCGGAATTGTATCTCAACGCACCCGGCGTCGATTACGTCGCCTATACCCACGAAAATCTGGAGCGGCTGGATCAGGCGCTCGACCGGTTTCGAACCACCTATGGAAACAAATCATGACCCTGCCCAGTCACGCCCAGATCGTCGTCATCGGCGGCGGCATCATCGGCTGCTCCACCGCCTATCATCTCGCCAAGGATCACAAGGCCGATGTCGTTCTGCTCGAACAGGGGCAACTCACATCAGGCTCCACCTGGCACGCGGCGGGCCTGGTCGGTCAGTTGCGCTCCTCCGCATCGATCACGCGCGTCCTGAAATACTCCGTCGATCTCTATAAGCGTCTCGACGAAGAAACCGGTCTGGCAACGGGCTGGAAAATGACCGGCTGCCTGCGCCTTGCCACCAATCCGGACCGGTGGACCGAGTTCCGCCGGCTGGCGACGACCGCCGGCAGCTTCGGCATGGAGATGCACCTGCTTTCGCCTGGGGAGGTCAAGGCCATGTGGCCGCTGATGCGGGTCGACGATCTGGTGGGCGCAAGCTGGCTGCCGACAGACGGGCAGGCAAGCCCGTCCGACATCACCCAGTCGCTGGCGCGGGGCGCGCGCATGAACGGCGCGAAACTCATCGAAAACATCCGCGTGACCGGATTCGAGATGGACGGCGAGCGCATCGTCAAGGTCAAGACGGACCAGGGTGACATCGCCTGTGAGAAGGTGGTCAATTGCGCCGGGCAATGGGCACGCCAGGTCGGGACGATGGCAGGGATCAATGTGCCGCTGCAGCCCGTCAAGCACCAGTACATCATCACGGAAAAGATCGATGGCCTGTCCTCCAACGCGCCGACAATCCGCGATCCCGATCGGCGCACCTATTTCAAGGAGGAGGTGGGTGGGCTGGTCATGGGCGGTTATGAGCCCAATCCGCAGGGCTGGGTGACCGGCGATGTGCCGGAGGACTGGCAGTTCCGCCTGTTCGACGACGATTTCGATCATTTCGAGCAGCATATGCTGCAGGCCATCGAACGCATTCCGGCGCTCGAAACCGTCGGCGTCAAACAGATGATCAATGGCCCCGAGAGTTTCACGCCGGACGGCAATTTCATCCTTGGCCGGGCTTCGGAATGCTCCAACATGTTTGTCGGCGCAGGCTTCAACGCCTTCGGCATCGCCTCGGGCGGCGGTGCCGGTTGGGTCCTCGCGCAATGGGTCATCGATGGCGAAGCGCCTCTCGATCTGTGGACCGTCGACATCAGGCGCTTTTCCAATCTGCATCGCGACCGTGAATGGGTCCGGGACCGCACGCTGGAGGCCTATGGCAAGCATTACACGATCGGCTTCCCGCACGAGGAATATACGTCCGGGCGGCCAGCCATCGTCTCGCCGCTCTACAAACGCCTGCAGGAGCATGGCGCGGTCTTTGGTTCAAAGCTTGGATGGGAGCGGCCCAACTGGTTTGCCCCGGCAGGAACAGAGCCCGTTGATGTCTATTCCATGGGCCGGCAGAACTGGTTTGATCAGGTAGGCAAGGAACATGCGCTGGTGCGTGAAAACGTCGGCATTTTCGACCAGTCGTCATTTGCCAAATATGAACTGACGGGCAAGGACGCGTTAAAGGCACTGGACTACATCTGCGCCAATGATGTCGCCAAGCCTGTCGGGCGCCTGACCTATACACAGCTTCTCAACACGCGCGGCGGCATTGAGTGTGATCTCACGATCGCGCGGCTTGCCGAAGACAAGTTCTATATCGTCACTGGCACCGGTTTCCGCACCCATGACTTTGCCTGGATCAGGGAGCATATCGGCGAAGGGCTGGAGGCGCGTCTCACCGATATCACCGAGCATTTCGGCACGCTTTCCCTGATGGGGCCAAAGGCGCGGGATGTTCTCGCCCGTGTCACGGATACCGATGTCGGCAACAGCGCCGTCCCCTTCGGTCACGTCAGGGAAATCACCATTGCAGGAGCAACGGTCCGCGCCCTGCGTGTCACCTATGTCGGCGAACTCGGCTGGGAACTGCACATCCCGATTGCCGCGACCGGCGCCGTCTTCGATGCCCTGATGCAGGCCGGTGCCGATTTCGGTATCAAGCCGGTCGGATACCGGGCATTGGAATCCCTGCGGCTGGAAAAGGGTTACCGTGCCTGGGGTGCCGACATCACGCCCAATGACTCGCCTTTCGAGGCGGGACTGGGCTGGGCCGTCAAACTGCGCAAGGATACGGAATTTCTCGGCCGGAAGGCCAGCGAGGCCATTCAGGCAGCACCACTCAAAAAGCGCTTCGCTGGGTTTACCGTTACGAGCGAGGACGCGGTTCTCCTCGGGCGCGAAACAGTCCTGCGCAACGGCGAGGCGGTCGGGTACCTGACCAGCGGCGGCTTTGGCTATACGCTCGGCAAGCCCATCGGCTTCGGCTATGTGCGTCATGCCGAGGGTGTCACGGACGGCTTTCTGACCGGGGGAACCTATGAACTTGTCGTCGCCAATGAGCGCTTTCCCGCCGCGATCCATCTCGAACCGCTCTATGATCCGCACAACGCAAAAGTGAAGGCGTGAAGCGTCCGGAGCCCCGTCAGACAAGCCCGCTGAAACAGCAGCAAATCAACGCCCTGCGGCATAATTTCCGGGGGGTTGACTTTCCCCGCAGAGGGGACCAAATGGCAGCACGCAGCTGATATATTTTCAACCGCGTATCACCAAACCGGAGTCTATCTCTTATGCCCAGCGACGACAGTTACAGTCGATTGTTTGCGCCGTCATCGGCGATCGTGGCCTGATTTCAAGAGATCAGCTCGCCCCGATCAGCCATGACGGCGGATCGACGGAAAGGCGAGCTAAAATGAACGACCTTCGCTTAAACCAGGATGCAGCCAATGCTGATTTGGCAACGGCATCCAATGTGGCTGAACAGCTTGCGTCCATGCAGGCTGCTGATGCTGTCGAATTGCTCAATGAGCTCGATGTCGAGGATGCAGTCGGCATTCTGGCAGAAATGCCGCGGGATCACGCGGTTCTGATTCTGGATCAGCCGGAACTCCATTCGTCCGCCGAGATTATCACCGCGCTTCCCCCCGTCATCGCGCGGGAATTGCTCGATGCCATGTCGGCAGACCGCGTGACGGATATTTTCCAGCAGTTCGACGATGAAACCCGCATTCGTCTTGCCGCCAGCCTCGGCCAGGAAACCAAGGCAGCATTGCGCAAACTCCTGCATTACCCGCCCCATACGGCGGGCAGCCTGATGACGACGGAATTCGTCAGCGTTCCCGCCAACTGGAGCGTCGCTGCAACGCTTCAGCACATTCGTGAGGTGGAGCGCTCGCGCGAAACGATCTATGCGATCTATGTGACCGATCCGAAGACCAAGGGTCTGCGGCGCGCCGTCGCCTTGCGCCGCCTGATCACCAGCGAACCGCAAGACTCCATCATGAGCGTCGGCCGCGACGTGGCACCGGTCACGGTTGGCCCGCTCACCGATCAGGAAGACGTGGCCCGGCTGTTCCGCAAGCACGATCTGCTCGCCGTTCCCGTGGTGAATGACGACAATCACATCATCGGCATCGTGACCGTCGATGATGTGATCGACGCCATGACCCAGGAAATGACCGAGGATACCCTGAAATTCGGTGGTATGGAGGCGCTCAACAAGCCCTACATGCAGATCGGGTTCGTCCAGATGCTGCGCAAGCGCGCCGGCTGGCTCGGCGTGCTGTTTCTCAGCGAAATGCTGACGGCCAGCGCCATGCAGTATTTCGAGGGCGAACTGGAAAAGGCCGTGGTTCTCACCCTGTTCATTCCTTTGATCATGAGTTCGGGCGGCAATTCCGGCTCCCAGGCCACATCCCTGCTGATCCGTGCCTTGGCATTGCAGGAACTGCGTCTGAAGGATTGGTGGCGCGTTGCGCTGCGGGAACTGCCGACCGGCCTGGCGCTTGGGTCTTTCCTCGGCCTGATCGGCGTTATCCGCATCACCACATGGCAGATGGCTGGTCTTTATGATTACGGCCCGCACTGGATGCTGATTGCAGCGACCGTCGGCGCCGCCCTGATCGGCATCGTGACCTTCGGTTCGCTTGTCGGCTCCATGCTGCCCTTCATCCTGCAGAAGATCGGGTTCGACCCTGCCAGTGCCTCTGCACCCTTCGTGGCCACGCTGGTCGATGTGACCGGGCTGGTGATCTATTTCTCGATTGCGTTGGTCTTTCTTTCCGGCACCCTTCTTTGACCAATCGCGCGGCAAATTCCCGGATTTGCCGCGCGCGGGACCGCCCGAGAACCGTTACATCCGCATAGCTGTAATGCAGACAGCGGCCAGCCAAACGCGCATCCCCCCTTTCGCATTTGCGAAAAAACATGTAAGGAGCGCGCAAATGCAAAGCGGCGCCAGCATGTGTGCGTCCTCAATCCTCCAAAAGAGAAACTCATGAAACTGCGCAACATCGCGATCATCGCACACGTTGACCATGGCAAAACCACGCTTGTCGACGAACTTCTGAAACAGTCCGGCAATTTCCGTGACAACCAGCGCGTTGCCGAACGCATGATGGATTCGAACGACATCGAAAAGGAACGCGGGATCACCATTCTCGCCAAGGCCACTTCGGTTGTCTGGAAGGACGCACGCATCAACATCGTCGATACGCCCGGCCACGCCGACTTCGGCGGCGAAGTCGAACGTATCCTCAGCATGGTGGACGGCGCGATCGTTCTCGTTGACGCTGCCGAAGGCCCGATGCCCCAGACCAAATTCGTGGTCGGCAAGGCTCTCAAGGTTGGCCTGCGCCCGATCGTTGCGATCAACAAGATCGACCGCCCCGATGCGCGTTACGAGGAAGTCGTCAACGAGGTCTTCGATCTCTTTGCCGCTCTGGATGCCACCGACGAACAGCTCGACTTCCCGATCCTCTACGGTTCAGGCCGCAATGGCTGGATGGCACGCAACCCGGAAGGTCCGCAGGACCAGGGACTGTCCGCCCTCTTCGACATGGTTCTCGAACATGTGCCAGCGCCAACCGTCGGCGAAGGCCCGTTCAAGATGATCGGTACGATTCTCGAAGCCGATCCTTTCCTTGGCCGCATCATCACCGGCCGCATCCATTCCGGCACGGTCAAGTCGAACCAGCAGGTTAAGGTCCTGCACGGCGACGGCACCCAGCTTGAAACCGGCCGCATCTCCAAGATCCTCGCATTCCGCGGTCTTGAGCGCCAGCCGATCGACGAAGCCCATGCGGGCGACATCGTGGCCATTGCCGGCCTGCAGAAGGGCACGGTTGCCGATACATTCTGCGCGACGGAAGTCACCGAGCCTCTGCATGCGCAGCCGATCGATCCGCCGACAGTGACCATGTCCTTCATCGTCAACGATTCTCCGCTGGCCGGCACCGAAGGCGACAAGGTTACCAGCCGCGTCATCCGCGACCGCCTCCTCAAGGAAGCTGAAGGCAATGTTGCGCTGAAGGTCGAGGAATCCGGCGACAAGGATTCGTTCTTCGTATCGGGCCGCGGCGAATTGCAGCTCGCCGTTCTCATCGAGAACATGCGCCGCGAAGGTTTCGAGCTTGGTGTATCGCGTCCGCGCGTCGTCATGCAGAAGGACGAGAACGGCAATATGCTCGAGCCCATCGAGGAAGTGCTGATTGACGTCGACGAGGAATACTCCGGCACGGTCGTGCAGAAGATGTCCGAGCGCAAGGCCGAAATGGTCGAACTGCGTCCATCCGGCGGCAATCGCGTCCGCATGGTTTTCTACGCGCCGACCCGCGGCCTCATCGGCTATCAGTCGGAACTTCTGACCGATACACGCGGTACGGCGATCATGAACCGCCTGTTCCGCGCCTATGAGCCCTTCAAGGGCGAAATCTCCGGCCGCAACAACGGCGTTCTGATCTCCAACGACCAGGGTGAATCCGTTGCCTTCGCCATGTGGAACCTTGAAGATCGCGGCCCGATGGTTATCGAAGCCGGCGTCAAGGTCTATGCCGGCATGATCATCGGCATCCACTCGCGCGACAACGACCTGGAAGTGAACGTGCTCAAGGGCAAGAAGCTCACCAACATCCGCGCTGCCGGCAAGGATGAAGCCGTCAAGCTGACACCGCCGATCCGCATGACGCTGGAACGCGCCCTGTCGTGGATTCAGGATGACGAATTGGTGGAAGTCACGCCGAAGTCCATCCGCCTGCGCAAGCTCTACCTCGATCCAAACGAACGCAAGCGTTTTGAAAAGAGCAACAAGACAGCTGGCGCCGCATAAGGCGAAGATGTGACGGCTTAACAATCAGAGAAAGCGGCGATTTTCGCCGCTTTTTCTTTTTGGTGCACGACACGAAAAATCGTTTTCAAAGCCAGTTGCGAAGTCCCGGTGCCCGGGTCTATGGTTAAGAAACCATGAACACCCATGTGACCGAGATCAGACGTGCAGAACTGGCCGATGCGGGCGCAATTTCCGCCGTGCATCTGGCTGCCTGGCAAGGTGCCTATACGGGTATCATTCCGCATCGTTCGCTCAATACCATGCTGCATCGCCGCGGTGCGGACTGGTGGGCAAGAGCCATTCGCCGCTCCACGCAAATTCTCGTCGCCGACATTGGCGGCGTTGTCGCCGGCTATGCCACGCTGGGCCCCAACCGGGCGCGGCAGCTGCCGCAGAAAGGCGAAGTCTACGAACTCTACATCCGTCCCGAGTATCAGGGACTGGGTCTGGGGACACGGCTCCTGGGCGCCTCGCGCCGCAGCCTCATCGATCAGGGGCTGAAGGGCATGGTCGTCTGGGCGCTTGAGGACAATGATCTTGCGGTCAGCTTCTATGCCAGCGCAGGCGGCAAGGATGTGGCCGAAGGCGTCGAATGTTTCGAAGGCAAGACACTGAAGAAAATCGCCTTCGTCTGGAATTGATCACCGGAAATGCTTTCCCCACCCGCGAGGCGGCGGCTCATCCCGTCATTTCGAAGCACACTATTTGTTGTGCTGTCTGCCGCTTCGTGGCCTTACCGGCGCTTATTTCGGTCAATTCAGCCTGCTCCCGCGTTTTCGGGACGTAGATATGCGATGCAATTCTTGCGCCAGGCCGTAAAAATCTTTACAGCACTCCCAAACCAACAAGGACTCTGAAAATATGCGCATTGATGCCATTTCGGTCGGCAATAATCCTCCTGAAGATGTCAACGTAATCATCGAGGTTCCAGTCGGCGGCCAGCCGATCAAATACGAACTCGACAAGGATTCCGGCGCCCTGTTTGTCGACCGGTTCCTGCACACCCCGATGACCTATCCCGGCAATTACGGTTTCGTGCCGCACACCCTGTCGGATGATGGCGATCCGATTGACGTTCTGATCTGCAACACCCGCGCCCTGATGCCCACGAGCGTGATCAACGTGCGCCCCATTGGTGTTCTGGTTATGGAAGACAACAAGGGCCAGGATGAAAAGATCATCGCCGTGCCGTCGCCGCACCTGACACTGCGTTACGAGAAGGTCCACAACTACACGGACCTGCCCGACATCACCCTGAAGCAGATCCAGCATTTCTTCGAACACTACAAGGATCTGGAACCCGGCAAGTGGGTGAAGATCGGTGACTGGGGCGATGAAGATGCGGCCCGCAAGCTGATCACCGAAGCCATCGAGCGTCACAACGCCAAGAAGGCCTGATTATTCCTCGGGCGATCCAAGTGCGGCCAGCTTCATTGCCAGCGCCTCGGGATCGCCCGAAATCTTTACCTGCTTCAGCCGCGATGTGGCGCCTGCGCCAATGGAAACATCCCGTACTGCAATGCCAAGCCATTTTGCCAGCAGCTTTTCCAGCGCCGCATTGGCCTTTCCATCTTCCGGCACTGCTCGCACGCGCGCTTTCAGATGCGCTCTGCCATCATCCGTTGCTTCAACACCTTCCACCGCGTCTTTGGCTGACTTAGGCGTCAACCGGACAAAGAGCGTGACGCCATCGCGCTCTTTGCGAAAGAAGCCCGCGTGCAAAGCCAAGGCGCTGACTTAAAGCAGCGCTGGCGCAATCGTCGTTGCGAGAAACCGCTGAAGGAAGAAAATGATCAGCAGGAGGATGATGGGCGAGATATCGATGCCGCCCAGATCAGGAATGAACCTGCGTATGGGGCGCAGCGCCGGTTCCGTCACGCGATACAGAAACTCACCAATCGAAGCGACAAAGTGATTGCTTGAATTGATCACGTTGAACGCATGGAGCCATGAGAAAATTGCGCTGGCAATGATGACGTAGGAATAGAGTGTTAGCGCCAGATTGATGGTTTCGAGAAGGGCGAGCATGGGTTTCTCCTGATAATCACGACATGTAGCGATTGGCGTGCTTTCGAGCAAGAGGCAGCTGCTCTCTTGGAGTTGCGTTTGGTCTTGCGGTCCCAACCATGGCTGACGCGGGCAGCGTTGTTACCAGGCAATCACCCGGAAGGTTCTTCCCGGCAAGGACTGAATTCTCAATCCCACAAGCGTGATTTTGGGTCGATTGATCCGGCCCATTTTTTCACCCTGCTCAAACGATATAATAATTCATATTTATTGATCCCCCTTTGGCCGGATTTGTTCTAGAAGAGGTTTCCAGATTCCGGAGCCTTTCATCGCAATGTCTCTCTCAGAAACGAATGCGGCGCATGATCGCTATGCCGCCTTTCGCCATTCATCCTTCACGCGATACTGGCTGGCACGCTTCTTCGGCTCCTTTGCCATCCAGATCATCAGCGTGTCCGTCGGCTGGCAGATTTACGATCTGACGCGCGATCCCTTTGATCTTGGCCTCGTCGGGCTCGTCCAGTTCGCCCCATCACTGCTGCTGGTTCTCGTCACCGGTGCCGCCGCAGACCGGTTTGGCCGCCGCTTCATCATGGGGCTTGCACTGGGTGCGGAGGTGATCTGCGCCGCGCTGCTGTTGCTGCTGACCCTCACCCACACGTTCACCCCGCTCACAGTCTTTGCCATTCTCGCCGGCTTCGGCGTGGGGCGCGCTTTTCTTGGACCGGCTTCCGCCTCGCTGGTTGTCAATCTGGTGCCAACCGAAGTATTTTCGAACGCCGTATCATGGAACTCTTCCGCCTGGCAGATCGCCACGATTGTGGGCCCTGTGGCCGGCGGCCTGCTCTACGGCCTGTCGCCCGCCATCGCCTACGGCATCGCGACGGTCCTGCTGGCTGCCGCCACGATCTGCATTTTCTCCATCCCAAAACCCGCCCAGCATACGCTTACCGAGAAAAAATCGCTTCAGACGCTGCTGGCGGGCTTTCACTACATCTGGAAAGAGAAAGTCGTTCTCGGCGCGATTTCGCTCGATCTGTTTGCCGTCCTGCTCGGCGGCGCCGTGGCGCTTCTGCCGGTCTATGCCCGGGATATCCTGCAGCTTGGCCCCTGGGGGCTTGGAATGTTGCGGGCAGCGCCGGGCATCGGCGCCATTCTCACTGCGCTCTGGCTGGCCGGCCATCCCATTCGCGACCATGCCGGCATGATCATGTTCCTGTTTGTCGCGCTGTTCGGCTTGCTCACCGTCATGTTCGGGGTATCCAACCTCGCATGGCTCTCCATCGCCCTGCTGGCCCTGATGGGCGCGGCTGACATGATCAGCGTCTATATCCGGGAAACCCTCCTGCAACTCTGGACACCAGACCACGTCCGCGGCCGCGTCAATGCGGTCAACATGGTCTTTGTCGGCGCGTCGAACGAGTTGGGTGAGTTCCGCGCCGGTATCATGGCATCGCTGATCGGCACCATCCCTGCCGTCGTCTTCGGCGGTGTCGGCACGATTGCCGTCGCAGGCCTGTGGGCTTACCGGTTCCCGCAATTGCGCAAGGCACGCAACCTGCAGGGCCGGACATAGACGGCCTAAGCCGGAACCGGCGCGCCGAAGATCGTACCAAGGAAACGCTGGAGCCAGGCTTTCAGCACCGCGTCATAGACCAGCCGGCCTTCCAGATGCTGGCGGCCGTGCTGGGCATTGTTCATGGTGAAGCGTTCCGAGCCACGCACCACCCAGCGCTGCATCATGGCGCGGGTCAGTTCCGCGTGAAACTGCACCCCCCAGGCATTTTCGCCGTAGCGGAAAGCCTGGTTGTGGTAGGCCTTGGCCGTTGCCAGAAGCGTGGCGCTGCGCGGCAGGTCAAAGCCCTCGCGGTGAAAATGATACACCATGGGTGGCCAGTCCATCAGAGCCTTGCCGGCCTCGGTGGCTTCGAGTTCATACCAGCCGATTTCCACCAGTCCTTCCGGATGCGGACCAACCGTGCCGCCAAGATGCTTGGCGAGCATCTGCGCACCAAGGCAAATGCCAAGAAATGGCTTGTTTTCCGCAAGCGGCACGGACAGCCAGTCGGTTTCCCGGTCAACGAATTCATCGGGGTCGTTGGCGCTCATGGGGCCGCCAAAAATGACAGCGCCCGCATGGTCCTCCAGCGTCTCGGGCAGCTCATCACCAAGCGGCGGACGGCGGATATCGAGATCAAAGCCGGATTGCAGCAGCAACTGGCCGACGCGGCCGGGGCTTGAACGTTCCTGATGCAGTACCGTGAGGATTTTCGGGCGCTTCATTTGCCTGTTCTCCATCCAGTCTGTCTGGAACATGCTTCTGATCCTATTCCTCTTGCACCGCCTGCTTGGCGCGAAGGGCTGCCTTCTGCTTCATCGTGACCCGGTCACGGGACGAGACCCCGATCAGTTCCGCAACCCGCCAGACAACATTTTCTTCCAGCTCATGCGCGGATCCGTCGGCGAAAACCACGTCCCACATCAGTTCAATGAAGTGAATTCGCGCCGCTTCGTCAAGATTGCGTTTGAGCACGCTGGTAAAGCTGTAGAGATCGACAGCTTCCTGATCCGCCTGCTCACTGTCCTCGAGCAGACGCTTCAAGGCTTCGCCTTTGAGCCCGTAGGCTTCGGAAATCAGCTGTGACAGGCGCTTGCGTTCCACCTTGCGCCGCTCGCCATCCGCATCCATGACATGAAACATCAGCGCAGCCGCCGCAAGGCGCGGATCATTCCTGGAAAAATGGCCTTTCCCGCTTTCACCTGAAGGCAAAGCTTTGAAGAACGTGACAAGGCGGTCCAGCATCAATACAGATCTCTCAGCGTTGTTATCAATGAGCCGAATCAACTGATAGCTTGGCTGACACGGCCCTGCCATTGTGCATCTTGCCGCAAAGACCGCTATTGAAATTAATGTGTTAGGATCGACACACCAGAGCATTTCCGGCCACACCGACCGGAAAAAGCTCTAGAAAAGACGGAACTTCTTGTTGGGCCGGTCTTCCTCGTCGTCAGCCAGCACACCCGGGTCATCCGGCACCGGAATGACCAGTTTTTCTTCCTCACGCTGCATAGTAGCAGGCGCCGTTTCCGCCAGAGACGGCAGGACGGACGCAATGCGTTCATGGGCATGCGGCTCTTCCGGTTTTGCCGCCACGGGCTTCATCGCAGGCTCAGCGGGTACAATTTCCGCATCCACAATATCGGCATCCGCTTCAACAACACGTGCCGCCGGTTTTTCGGCAGATACCACCACGGATTTCGCCGGGATCAATGGCTCTGCGGCCTCGCGCACCGGCGCAGACTGGACGGGTTTGGCTGCCAGCGCGCTGTCGAAATCATCGCGTGCATCGATTACCGTTCCCAATTGCTCGACGGGAACCTTCCACTCGAACGCATTCAGCTTGCCGGTGACCGGCGAAGCGGGAGCCCAGCGCTCCGAAACATAGCCGTCAGCGGTCCAGGCGGGATCGCGGGGCGCCTTGACGGCCCGTGACAGCCACTGGCGCACGCGGCCCTGATCGCCTGTCTGCGCCTCCTCGATATCGGCCAGCAGCAGATAGGCACTTTCGCGCGGCGCCGTGCGCAACACGGTCTCGGCGGCCTCACGCGCTTCCTTCAATTCACCGGCAGCCAGCGCCGCATGGGCTATGGCCAGGTTCGATTCCGCATGGTGCGGATAAAGCGAAGCCAGATGACGGGCGCGCTTCAGACGATCGAACACTGAATCTCCCAGGCGCGCATGCACGTAGGTTTCCGCCACTTCCGGGTGTGGCTGCTTCTTCCACACATGCTCCAGAATTTTCGAACCCTTGCGCAGATCGGCCTGTTGGAACAGCACTTTTGCTGCGATAATGGCGGCCGGGATCAGATCGGGCGCAAGCTTGTTCGCCTCGATAGCAATGGGTTTCGACCCGACCGGATCACTTTCGAACGTATCGAGCGCCTTGGCGGTCAGAAGAACGGCACGTTCCCGCTTTGCCGTGTCCTTGTCGATCTGCTTGGTGGCTTTCTGGGTCTCCAGCAATTCAAGCGCACCATCCCAATCGCCATGGGCGGTTTTTTGGCCAAGGGCTGCCGTGGCGGCCCATTCGACGTTGGGTGCCAGAAGCGCTGCCTGTTCGGCATATTGCAGCGACGCATCCCGTGCACCAAGGCGTTGCGCTTCGAGATAAAGTCCGCGCAGGCCGAGCAGCTTGGTCTCCGGGTCATCCAGCATCGCCTGGAATTTCGCCCTGGCATCGTCCGAACGGCCTTCCAGCATGGCGGCCTGCGCGTCCAGAAGCTTGATCAGCGGCTCCTGATCGACATTGAGGAGTTTTTCCGCCTGTTTGATCATGCGCCGGGCCGTTTGCCCGTCCCCCGCACCCGCTGCAATCAGACCGGTGGACAGGGATTGATAGCCACGATCACGCTTGCGGGCCCGGAAATGGCGGCGCAGGGCATAAGGCGAGCCAATAACGCTCTTGATGATCCACCAGACCAGCATGACAGCGGCCACAAGCGCCACGATGGCGGACGCGGCCACCATGAGGCTGACCTTGTGCTGCATCCCGGCAAAGGTGACGACGAGATCGCCGGGCCGGTCGGCGAGCCATGCAAAACCAAACCCCAGCACCAGAACGACGACAAGGAAGGACAGAACTTTGATCATGGTCATCTTCCCTTACTGCGCCGCAGCCGGCGTTTTCATGCCGGTCAATGCATTGGAGAGCGCCTTGGAAACGATCTCGCCTGCCTTCTGACGGGCGCGCATGGCATTGGCGAAATCGGTCGAGACGGCTTTGGCCGATTCGGGCAGCTTGTCCCATTCGGCAATGGCCGCAGGCAGATCACCGCCATTGAGATGCGCCTCTATGCGCGCGGTGATGGCAGCAACGCCTTCACCCTCGACAAGGCCCACAGGACGCGATTCCACCAGCGCGCTGGCGCTTGCCCATAGCCGGTCGACAATACCCGCATTGGGATCAACCGTTCGCGTCGTCGCAATGATTTTTGTCGCCACGTCGCCGAACTGGCTTGCTAGCATGCTGACGGTCGGAACACCGGCCGAGGCAGCATTACGCAGCCCCTCGGCATCAGCCGAGGCCGGCGCGACAGCAAGATATGTGTCGAGCTCCGCCGCAAAAGGCCCGCCCCGGTCGATCGCCGACTTCAGGCCGGTAGCGGCGATAGCCAGTGCCATGGTGTTCTGGCCGGCATTGTCCTGCACCTTCGTTTCCAGCGCATCAAGCCGCGTCTGCAAGGCTGCTGACGTCTGCGCCTCCTCCGCGAGTGCGCCGGCGGCTTGCTCTGCCTTCTGCTGACTGGCGGTCAGTTGCGTTTCGAGCGATGCGATACGCGCATCGATGGCACTGGTGTCAACAGAACTGCCTGTGCCTGCGGCCTTGGTCTGGGCATCCGCCAGATTTTGCTTCAGGGCTTTTACGTCGGCGGCAATGCCGGACACCTGACCCAGGGCCTGCTTGGCATTTTCCACGGCGCCGTTCAATGCAACCTGTGCACCTTCATCGAGACTGGCCTTCGCCGGAGCGGCGGCGCGCAATTCGGCAATCTGTTGCTCCACAGTTGAAAGGTCGGCTTTGGGCGATGGCAATACGCCAGCCCATTGCAGCGCGGCCGCACCAAGCAAGGCCACCACGCCGCCGATGAGTCCGGCCGTCAAACGTCCAAGCGGATCGCCTGCCTTTGGCGCAGCAGCAACAGATGCCGGGGCCGCTGGTGTTGACATTTCGGCAGATGGCGACCGGCCGAACGACGTGCCCTGTTGCAATGTCTCTTCTGCCTTCACCTTTTCAGCGCTGGCTGTGGAAGCCGTTTCTACGGGCTCGTCTTTCGGCGGCTGTGGCTTGGCATCCGTCTTCGGGCTGAAGCCGACCGGCTCCGGCTGCGGCACATTCGCACCGGCCGGGGCGCTTTTCACAATATCCGATGGCTCCAGTTCTATCGTCACAGGCTTCCGGGCTGACTTGGAATGACGGGGAACGGATGATTTGGCCATGGACACTCTCTTCAGAACAATTGGGTTGACTGAAACCCCAAGCTAGCAGGGAAGTTCCGCTTCGGAAACGTCATGCAGCGACGAATGCCATTCACCTATCGTCCTGCGTCCCTTCCAGGAGGTCAAACAGTGCGTCTTCATCCGGCCTGCGGGCGATCCTGACCGACGGTTTGTTGAAGCCCTTGAGATCATCGGCAATACGCTGCGACAGGCATAAAAATAGCGTATTATCAAAGAGATGCGTCAATCCTGCGGCCTCGGCTAGAGTTGACAGGACGCCTGCACTCATGCGCGAATAGAGCAGACAGCAATCAATATTTCTTGAGCCGAGCGTTTTGGTCAAAAACTCAGTTGTATAACTGACTGAAATTGTGTCGTAGACCGATATGGAAGAGCAACGGAACCCTGCTTTCGCCACGGCGCGCTCAAAGCCCGGCGATCTGACGTGACCGGTCAGATAAAGCAGGGAGTCACTTGAACACAGCTCTTCAATGATCGTTTCCGCCAGCGATTCTCCATCGCCATCCCCCGTTGTCACCGTCTCAAAGCCACGGGCGCGTGCCGCATCCGCGGTTGCCTCACCCACGGTGAAACAGGGCAACTGGAGATACGGCGCAAGCAACGCTTCGCTGGCATGGACCAGCGCATTGGCGCTTGTGGCGACAAACGCATTGAATGTGCCTTCAGGCGCTGCCGGGTTCAGGGGAACAATTTCCGTGAGCGGCAAAAGCATGGGCACGTAACCCTGCACACGCAGCCGGTCGGCGGTTCTGGTCGCAGCTGGCAGGGGCCGTGTAACCAGAACAGTTTTTTCCATCAGAGCCAATCCGTAAAGAAATGCGCTCCAGCCTTTGCTCTGACGCGGGCGGCCGCATCCCGCCCGATGGCGGCTGCATCCGCCACATCGCCCTCGCCGGTCACTTCATGGGCTTCCGAACCATCCGGGAGCAGGATCATGCCGTGGAAGCTCAGGGTGTTGCCGGAAATCGTCGCAAGACCGGCGATGGGCGTGCGGCAGGAACCATCGAGCGTGCCGAGGAACGCGCGTTCACAGGCCAGCGCCGTCGAGGTTGCAAAATGATTGAGCGGCGCGACCAGCGCATCAATTCGCGTATCGCCGATTCGGGTTTCCAGCGTGATCGCCCCCTGTCCGGGTGCTGGTGGAAAGCTTGCCACGTCCATCAGGGCGGTCGCGACATCGCCAAGACCAAGGCGGCGCAAACCCGCATAGGCCAGGAAAGTGGCATCCACATCACCATCGGCCAGCTTGCGCAGGCGCGTTTCCACATTGCCGCGAAAGTTCACAACCTTCAGATCCGGCCGCGATTTGAGAATCAAGGCCTGGCGCCGCAGCGAGGCAGAGCCGACAACCGCACCCAAAGGCAATTCCGCCAGCGTTTTCACGCTACGGCCGATGAAGGCATCGCGCGGATCTTCGCGCTCCAGAAAAACCGAGAGATGCAGCCCCTCTGGCAGGAAAGTCGGCATATCCTTGGACGAATGCACGGCCAGATCAATGCGGCCATCCGCCAGCTGCTCTTCGATTTCAAGGGTGAACAGGCCCTTGCCGCCAACCTCCGACAGCGGACGATCCTGAATCCGGTCGCCGCTGGTTGAAATCACCACGATCTCGATGTCGTCTTCGCGCAGGCCATGGGCTTTAACCAGCCGATCACACGTCTCACGGGCTTGTGCGAGTGCAAGCGCACTCCCACGTGTACCGATCTTGAGCGTTTTTGTTTGCATTAGTCGCAGTCCGTGTTACGCGAGTTTGAATTATCCGGCCCTAACTAACGGGCTTTTGTGCAACGGGCAATGCGACGAAGGATGTCAGGGTCATCGATGCGGGTTTTGGGCATAGAAACAAGCTGTGACGAAACGGCAGCTGCGGTCGTTGAGCGCGACCACAACGGTCACGGACGGATCCTCTCCAACGTGGTTCTGAGCCAGATTGACGACCATGCGCCCTATGGCGGCGTCGTGCCGGAGATTGCCGCGCGCGCCCACGTGGAAGTGCTCGACCGGCTGATCGGACAGGCGCTGCATGAGGCCCACATGACCCTGGATGAGGTTGATGCGGTGGCAGCAACCGCTGGTCCCGGCCTGATCGGCGGACTGATCGTCGGCCTCATGACCGGCAAGGCCATTGCCATGGCCGCGCAAAAGCCGTTTTACGCCATCAATCATCTCGAAGGTCATGCCCTGACGCCCCGCCTGACCGACCAGATCGATTTTCCCTATCTGCTTCTCCTTGTTTCCGGCGGCCATACCCAGATGGTGCTGGTCAAGGGCCTCGGTGATTATGAACGGCTTGGCACGACCATCGACGATGCCCTCGGCGAAGCCTTTGACAAAACAGCAAAACTGCTTGGCTTGCCCTATCCCGGCGGTCCCGAAGTGGAAAAGGCGGCGCAATCCGGCGATCCCGACCGCTTTTCCCTGCCAAGGCCGCTCAAGGGCGAGGAGCGGCTCGACTTCTCCTTCTCCGGCCTGAAGACGGCCGTGCGCCAACTGGCAACCACACTGGAACCGCTGTCGCAGACGGATGTGAACGATATCTGCGCCGCGTTTCAGGCGGCCGTTGCCGATACGCTGAATGACCGCGTATCGCGCTCGCTTGCCCGGTTCCGCGCCAGATTTCCTGATGTGAAGGAACCCGCGCTGGTCGTCGCCGGTGGTGTTGCCGCCAACAAGGTCCTGCGGACCTGCCTGCAGGACCTGTGCTCCGGCAACGGCTTCCGCTTCATTGCGCCGCCTATGGCGCTGTGCACCGACAATGCGGCGATGATCGCCTGGGCCGGGGTGGAACGGGCCGGGCATATGGCCGCCGATTCGCTCGATATCGCGCCGCGCTCACGCTGGCCGCTGGACATGCAATCCGCCCCCCTGATCGGTGCCGGGCGCCGGGGAGCCAAGGCATGAGTTCCAGACATCACATTGCAGTCCTCGGCGGGGGTGCCTGGGGCACGGCCCTTGGCGCCATGGCAGCGCAAAATGGACATGATGTGCGCCTTTACGCCCGCGACGCCGCCATCGTTCATTCCATCAACGCGCTTCACCGCAATGAAACCTACCTTCCGGGCATTGACCTGCCAGCGTCCTTGACTGCCAGTACGGACGCAGCGAGCGTACTTTCGGGCAGCGATTTCATTCTTTGCGTCATTCCGGCGCAAGCCATGGCGGGCGCTCTCGAGGAGTTGAAGCCCCTGATCCCGAGGGCCGTGCCGCTGATCATCTGCGCCAAGGGTATTGATCGCAAACGCGGACTGCTGATGTCCAGCCTGGTCGGGGAGATCATCCCGGAACAGCTGATCGCCGCTTTGTCCGGCCCCAGCTTTGCCAGCGACGTGGCAAGAGGCCTGCCAACCGCCGTAACCGTTGCTGCCGAAAGTCAGGCCGTGGCAGACCGCATTGCGCTGGCCCTTTCGGGTCCGACATTTCGCTGTTACTCAACGGACGACCTTGTCGGCGTCGAGATCGGCGGCTCCCTGAAAAACGTGCTTGCCATTGCCGCCGGTGCGGCCATTGGCCGGGGTTTTGGCGCCAGCGCGCAGGCGGCGCTTGTGACACGCGGCTTTGTCGAACTGCGGCGGGTGGGTCACGCACTGGGCGCCCGGCCGGAGACGATCATGGGCCTGTCCGGCCTCGGCGATCTGCTGCTCTCCTGCTCGACCTCCCAGTCGCGCAACTATTCCTACGGCCTTGCCCTCGGCCGGGGCGATGACCTGACGGGCAGGCCGCTGGCGGAAGGCGTGGCGACGGCGGCTATTGCCGCGGAGCTGGTCGCCCGGCACTCCATCGAAGCTCCCATCATCCGAGCGGTTGCCCGCATTCTGGACCGCAGTATTACCATTGACGAGGCGGTCGAAGCTCTGCTTGCAAGACCACTGAAAAACGAAGATTAGAAATCTGATTGTCCGTATCGGAGAAACCGAATGCTCTACGCTCTACTTTGCAACGACAAGCCCGGCCATCTGCAGGTGCGTCTCGATACCCGCGCCGCGCATCTTGACTATCTCAATGGTCTTGGCGACCGCCTGAAATTCGCGGGGCCCTTCCTCGGGGACGATTCCAAGCCCAACGGCAGTCTGGTTGTAATCGAAGCTTCTGATGTCGCCGGTGCCCGGGAAATCGCCGCAAACGACCCCTATGCCAAGGCTGGTCTGTTTGCATCGGTCGATATCCGCCCATGGAATTGGGCTATCAAGAATCCAGACAGCAAATAGGTTCAAACATGGCATTCTGGCTTTTCAAATCCGAACCCGATGCATGGTCCTGGGAGAAACAGAAGGAAGCGGGCGCCAAGGGTACCGAATGGACCGGCGTGCGCAATTATCTCGCGCGCAACAATATGCGCGCCATGCAATTGGGCGATAAGGGTTTCTTCTACCATTCCAATGAAGGTCTCGAAGTCGTCGGCATCGTCGAGGTCTGCGCGCTGGTGCATCATGATTCGACCACGGACGATCCCCGCTGGGAGTGCGTTGACATCCGTGCGGTTAGGGACGTGCCGAAACCGGTGACGCTCAAGGACGTCAAGGCAAACCCCAAGCTGGAAAAAATGGCCCTCGTCACCTCGATGCGCCTTTCCGTGCAGCCGGTCACTCCGGACGAATGGGAGGAAGTCTGCCGTATGGCCGGGCTTGTTCCCGCGCCCCAATGATCGCCCGTCATGGATGAGCAGGCGCTTGATCCCAACAGCGAACGCTACCGGCGCTTTGTTCGGGCGAACACCACGCTGCAGGCGCCGCCGCATGTGCCGGAGATAAACCTGTATCTGGCCGATGAAGCCCATGATCTCTGGCACAAGACGGAGGAGGAACTGGCGACCATTGGCCTGCCGCCACCCTTCTGGGCGTTTGCCTGGGCTGGCGGCCAGGGCGTTGCACGTTACGTCCTCGATCATCCTGACACGGTGAAGAACAGGACCGTTCTCGATTTCGCTTCCGGTTCCGGTCTTGTCGGCATCGCCGCTGCAATGGCCGGAGCGGCACGTGTCACCTCCTGCGACATCGACCCCTTTACCCGCCCGGCCATCCTTCTCAACGCCGATGCCAACGGCGTCGCGGTCGAAACCCTCATTCACGACCTGATCGAAACGGACCATGATTGGGACGTCGTCCTGGCCGGCGACGTCTTCTATGAAAAGCCGCTGGCGGACCGGCTCGTCCCATGGTTCACCGCGCTCGCCGCGCGCGGGGCGACCGTGATTGTCGGCGATCCCGGCCGCTCATATTTCCCGAAAAACCTGCTGGAAGAACTGGCGGTCTATGCGGTGCCGGTCACGCGCATCCTCGAAGATTCAGAAGTGAAACGCACCACTGTCTGGCGATTCCGCCGCTAGCAGGGCTCTAGCGCAAGACCCGGATAACCGTTTCCGGTGACAGAAATGGCAGCAACCGGTCCATATCCCGTCGATTCAGGGCGATGCAGCCTTCCGTATGGGTATAGCCGGGCCGCGCCAGATGAAAGAAGATGGCACTCCCGCCGGAACGCCGCCTTGGCCTGATGTTCCAGTCCATGACGATGCAGACATCATAGAGATCGTCCTTGCGCCACATGGTTTCATGGCTGGCGTCGTAGGGAATGCGTACCTTGCGATTGTAATTGCGGTCATCACCCACCTCGCACCAGCCGTCGGTGCGGCGCAATGCGTGCAAGTTGAGGCCAGTCGGCGCGATCACCCGTTTGTCTGGGCGTTTGAAGCCGTAGAGCAGCCGCATGCGCGCCAATGGCGTTCCCCCGTCGCCCTCGCGTTTGAAAGCGGTGATCCCGCCCTTTCCCAGGGCGCAATGCAAAACCATCTGGCCAGCAATCAATTGCCCCCGGCTGCGGTGGCCGGGTTTGCGGCGAACATCGATCATTTTCAACGCAGTGCGACTCATGCTTGCCTCATAAAAAGCATTTTTATGTCAGACTGATGCGCCGCATAAGCAATATCAAGCCAGTCCTCTTTCTTTCCGGAACAATTCGACTTAAATTCCAACCACTTCTTTGCACGGGCGGGAAACCATATGACAGCACGCACCATTCTTATCGTCGATGATGATACTGATCTTCGCGCCATCCTGGTCGAGCAGCTGAGCCTCTATGAAGAGTTCCAGATCATCGAGGAAGACAATGCGACCAAGGGTATCCAGTCCGCGCGCAATGGCGTCGTCGATCTCCTGATCATGGACGTGGGCCTTCCCGACATGGACGGGCGGGAAGCGGTCAAGCTTCTGCGCAAAGGCGGCTTCAAGGCACCCGTGATCATGCTCACGGGCCACGACACTGATTCGGATACGATTCTCGGCCTCGAATCAGGCGCCAACGACTATGTCACCAAGCCATTCCGCTTTGCCGTGCTGCTGGCACGCATCCGCGCGCAATTGCGCCAGCATGAACAGAGCGAGGACGCGACCTTTGTTGTCGGCCCGTACACGTTCAAACCCGGCCAGAAAATGCTGATCGACGCCAAGGGCGGCAAGATCAGGCTGACGGAAAAAGAAGTCGCGATTATCAAGTATCTTTACCGTGCCGGCGGCAAGGTCATCACCCGTGATGTGCTGCTGGAAGAGGTCTGGGGCTATAATTCCGGCGTGACGACCCACACGCTGGAGACCCACGTCTACCGGTTGCGACAAAAAATCGAGCACGACCCGTCGAATTCAAGCATACTTGTTACCGAAAGCGGGGGATACAAACTCATTCCTTGATGCCGATCAGGTCAATCTAGGTATATGTCTGTTCTTACATGGCAATTGAAGATGATATTCGCATTCTGGAAACAGTGGGACTGTTCGGGACATTCACCCGCGACCAGTTGCGTCTGCTTGCCTTTGGGACAGAGCGCCTCGTCCTGAGGGAAGGCCGCGAACTCTACCGCGAAGGCCAGTCCGCCGATTGCGCCTATGTGATCGACCGGGGAACCATTTCGCTGTTTCGCGAAGGCCAGTCCGGGCGTGTCGTGCTCAAGAGTGTGGGCCCCGGCGCGGTTCTCGGCGAAATGGCGATCATTGCCCAGACCAAGCGCCTCACCAGCGCCATGGCGGACACGGAAACCGAAGTCATCCGGCTCAATCGCTCGCTGTTCCGGCGTATTCTTGAGGAGTACCCGGAGATTGCCGCCGCACTCCATACCCAGATTTCCGCAGACTTGAGCGAGATGATCGCGGCAATCAGCCGATATGAGCATCTGTTCGGCAGCCAGTAACGGCCCAAGCGATCTTTAGTCCAGATTGAACCGGGCAATGACCGGCACGTGATCGGACGGACGGTCCCAGCCGCGCGCTTCGCGCAGGACGGTGATGCTGGCAAGATCATTTTCCAGATCCGGTGACCCCCAGATATGATCGAGACGGCGACCGCGATCAGCCGCAGCCCAATCAGCGGCGCGGTAGCTCCACCACGTATAGATCTTTTCGTGCGGCGGAATGTAATGGCGCATCAGATCGCTCCAGCCGCCGTTCTTGCGCAGGGCCTCGAAGGTTTCCGTCTCGATCGGCGTATGGCTGACCACTTTCAGCAGTTGCTTGTGCGACCACACGTCGGTTTCGAGCGGTGCAATATTCAGATCACCCACGAGCAACGAGGCATGGCCATCGCCATAAACGGCATTCATCGCCTTCATTTCTTCGAGAAAGCCGAGCTTGTGCGCGAATTTCGGATTGATGACCGGATCCGGTTCGTCACCGCCCGCAGGCACGTAGAAATTATGGATGCGCAGCCGCTTCGATCCGGCCGTGACAATCGTGCTCAGATGACGGCAATCGGCAATGTTGCAGAAACCCACCCGCGCCGGCTCCGACAACGGCCGGCGTGAGAGCGTGGCAACGCCGTGATATCCCTTCTGGCCGCTGATCTCGATATGTTCATAGCCGGCCATATGGAAGGCCTCGCGCGGAAAGAGATCATCGGGACATTTCGTCTCCTGCAGACACAGAACGTCCGGCTGGTGATCCCGCAGGAATTGCAGGACCAGATCAAGACGCAGGCGCACGGAATTGATGTTCCAGGTGGCAACGGAGAAAGGCATGGGGGAGGAATCTCGCGATAGAATGGATTGACGCGAGACTAGACCATCTCTGCTGCGATTGAAAATCGAAAGGCCGCTCGTCCACACGCGATTGGTGCAACGATGCGGCCCTGGGAACGATGAATAGGTCAGCGCTTCATGGCGATGCGCGTGTAGTCAATTGTGAACATGTCCTTGGCGAACTTCACGTCCTTGCGGACATTGGTGATCATGACCGTCGTATCAAGACCCTGCGCATCGGTGATCGTCCACTGGCGCAGCTCATAGGTCTTCGGATCGAACATCATCTTGATGGTCGAGTTGCCGAAGACAGATTTGTCGCCGAGGACGATCGTGGTCATGTCGGGCTCTTCCTTCACGGATTTCACCCGGTCGCCGGTCAGGTCGATCTGGTCGGCGAGGAGCAGCTTCAACGGTGTCTTCGACAGGGGATAGAGATCCCACGTGTCGAGCTTGCGGTTGTTGATCACGACGGATTCACCATCGGAAATGACACGGATCGGCGATGGCTTGTTGTAGGTGAAGCGAATCTTGCCCGGACGCTCGATGTAAAACGTGCCTTCGGTTTGTTCGCCGCGCGGACCGAACTGAACAAAGTCACCGGTCATCGTCTTCACGCTGGAAAACTGGTTGGCGATCTGCTGGGCGCCATTGATGGCGGCAGGTGCCGCCTGAGCGTTTGCCTGTCCGGAAATGCCAGTCGCGCCAAGAAGCAGCCCCATGCCAACCACGGAAGCCGCAGCACATGTCCGGGCAAAGGTGCCAATCGTGCGAAACGAAGCTTTGGTCGTTGTCATGGTGTTATGTCTCCTGTCTTATTCTCTTGCTGTATACCCGGTCAGTTTGACCTGACTATGGCCGAGAAACGGCGGGAAACCGCAACTTGTTCCTCAAATTCGTGACGCATCGACATACACGTCGGTTACGTAACGCTGCATCATGCCGTTATGTAGTCATTCATTGCGTCCGTTACAGGACGCGCCGGCGAAAATGCTACGTAACGGCGCTTAAAAATCATCGTCCTGTGTCGGCACGAGAATGTCGCGCTTGCCCGCATGGTTGGCAGGGCCGACGATGCCCTCCTGCTCCATGCGCTCGATGATCGAGGCCGCCCTGTTGTAACCGATGCCAAGGCGGCGCTGGATGTAACTGGTGGACGCCTTCTTGTCGCGCAGCACCACGGCAACAGCCTGATCGTAAGGATCATCCGAATCTTCAAGATTGGATGTCCCGGCCGGGCCACCGCCCATATCGTCTTCGTCGTCCTCTTCCGTGATCGCATCGAGATATTCGGGGACGCCCTGCAGTTTCAGATGATTGACGATCTTTTCCACTTCGTCGTCACCGACAAACGGTCCGTGCACGCGCTGGATACGCCCGCCGCCCGCCATGTAGAGCATGTCGCCCATGCCGAGCAGCTGTTCGCCGCCCTGCTCACCCAGAATGGTGCGCGAATCGATCTTGGAGGTGACCTGGAAGGAAATGCGGGTCGGAAAGTTCGCCTTGATCGTGCCGGTAATGACGTCGACCGACGGACGCTGTGTCGCCATGATCACGTGAATACCGGCTGCACGCGCCATTTGCGCCAGACGCTGCACCGCACCTTCGATGTCCTTGCCGGCCACCATCATCAGATCGGCCATCTCATCGATGATCACGACGATATAGGGCATGGGCTGCAAATCGAGCTCTTCCGTCTCGTAGACCGCCTCGCCCGTTGCCCGGTCGAAGCCGGTCTGCACGGTCCGGGCAATCCGCTCGCCCTTCTTCTGCGCCTGTTCAACCCGCTGGTTGAAGCCGTCGATGTTGCGCACGCCGACCTTGGACATCTTGCGGTAGCGGTCTTCCATCTCCTTGACGGTCCATTTCAGCGCTACGACGGCCTTCTTCGGATCGGTCACGACGGGCGTGAGCAGATGCGGAATGCCGTCATAGATCGACAGTTCTAGCATCTTCGGATCGATCATGATCAGGCGGCACTGTTCCGGGGTCATGCGGTAAAGCAGCGACAGGATCATGGTGTTGATGGCAACGGATTTACCCGAGCCGGTGGTGCCTGCAACGAGCAGATGCGGCATCTTCGCCAGATCGGCGATGACCGCCTCGCCATTGATGGTCTTGCCCAGCGCCAGCGCCAGCTTGGTCTTGGTCTGCTCAAAATCCCGGCTGGCCAGCAATTCCCGCAGAAAAACCATTTCGCGGGTCTGGTTCGGCAGTTCGATACCGATGGCATTGCGGCCCGGCACGACGGCAACACGCGCTGCAATGGCACTCATCGAGCGGGCAATGTCATCGGCCAGCGTGATGACGCGCGACGACTTGATGCCCGGAGCCGGTTCCAGCTCATACAGCGTTACGACGGGACCGGGACGTACATGGATGATTTCACCCCTGACGCCAAAATCTTCAAGCACACCTTCCAGCAGCCGCGCATTCTGCTCAAGCGCTTCCTTCGAAAGGCTTGGGTTGCGAACCACGTTCTTCGGTTCGCTGAGGAAATGCAGCGGTGGCATTTCAAATTCGTCGGATTTGATCAGGGATGTCTGGGCTTCGCGCTGCACGCGCGCGCCGGTCCGGGGCGCCGGGGCTGGCGTGGCGATCCGCGCCTTGCCGCCGGGTATTGCTGTCGGGCGCGCGGGCGCTGCCTGCGGCGCCCAATCGTCCACCTCATCGTCTTCGCTGAAAGCGATCGGATCGTAGTCATCGGGTTCGTGACCGAAACCGTCATTGCCGATGTCGATTGACGGCGCTTCAATGCGTGGCGCTTCGTCATAAAAACCTGGCTCGCGGCGTGCCCCGTTCTGCCCTGCCGTTGGAGCATCGGCGAAGAGATCATCATCATTGTGCCGTGCCGCCGCACTGCGCGCACTGCTGTAAAGCCCGGCGCTGCGCCCGAACAGACGGCGGAAGAGAGCCTTGATGCTGAGGAACCAGTGGGTCAATGCGCCGAGCGCCAGCCAACGGCCGCCTTCGCTTTCCTCGTCATCCTCGTCCTCGTCGTCAAAGTCCTCTTCCTGCGCCACGTGACGGCCGGACTTCTTGGCGACGACCGGCTCGCTGTCGCGATAGGTGAGCCCGCTGGCAAAGCCGAACACCCACAGCGTCGGCAAAGCGAGAACGGCGACCAGGATCATGGCCAGACCGCCACGCGGGAATGTTCCGGTGAAGATCGCCGGGATTTTGAGAACCATGTCGCCAAAAACACCGCCCAGCCCGATGGGCATCGGCCAGCTTGCGGGAATGGTGAAGCAGCCGGCAATGGCCGCCGCCATCAGCGATGCGCCGAACCAGGCAATCGCCCGCCGCGGCAAACGGTCGACGCCACGGCCGGTCAGCATCAGACCACCCCAGAATAGGGCCGGCATGAGCGCGACAACCGTCGAAAGGCCGAAGAACTGCATGCCGAGGTCGGCAAAGACCGCGCCGGCATAGCCAAGGGCATTGCGAACCGGATTGGAAGTGGCGTGGCTGAAGCTCGGATCGATCACGTTCCATGTCGCAAGGCTGCCAATGGCAAAGGCAACGAAACAAAACAGCGCCAATCCCCAGACAATCTGGATCTGTCTGCGGAAAAGGGTCGTCAACCCGTGCCGGTTTTCTTCGATCGCATAGGAGGCTGAATATCCTTGACGCATGAAATCTCGCCCTAAGTAAACGCACGCACGGCGGTCGTGAGTAACCGCAGATTCGATTCCCACGTTACGGCGCGGATGGTTAAGGGGGCATTAACCATGGCGAGCCCGAGCGAAATTACATTGGCGGAGCTGCCATCCCGGCTTCGACAAGCTTGCCTGCCGCAACAAAAAAGGCCCGGAAAACCGGGCCCTTTTCAGTTCCTGTCAAAAGCCGCCCATTAATTGTGGTAGGCCGCTTCACCATGGGAGGTGAGGTCGAGACCGATGGATTCGGCTTCAGCGGTCGGACGCAGGCCAACAACGACATCGACGATCTTGTAGAGGATCAGCGAACCGATGCCGCTCCAGACCAGCGTGACAAGCACGGCCTTGATCTGCACGAACACCTGCGCGCCCATGGTGACGCCTTCCGCATAACCGACGCCGCCAAGCGCCGTGCTGGTGAAGAAGCCGGTGCCGATGGCGCCGATGATACCGCCAATCCCATGCACGCCGAAGACATCGAGGCTGTCGTCATAGCCGAGCCTCGGCTTCACCACGGCCACCATGTAGTAGCAGATGATGCTGGCAATGGCGCCAAGGAGGATGGCGCCGACCGGACCGATGGTTCCGGCAGCAGGCGTTACTGCAACCAGACCGGCAACAACGCCGGATGCGGCACCCAGCATCGAAGCCGTCTTGCGGGCGAGCGCTTCGATCACAACCCATGCAACAATCGCACCGGCCGTTGCCGTGAAGGTGTTGATCATCGCCAGCGTCGCAATGCCGTTGGCCTCGAGAGCCGAACCGGCGTTGAAGCCGAACCAGCCGACCCACAGGATCGAGGCACCGATCATGGTGAGCGGCATGGAGTGCGGCGCCATCATGTCGCGGCCAAGACCGGCACGCTTGCCGATGACGAGAGCACCAACGAGACCAGCAATACCGGCATTGATGTGAACGACGGTGCCGCCGGCAAAATCAAGCGCGCCCCAGCCATAGATCAGGCCATTGGAATCCCAGACCATATGGGCGATCGGGAAGTAGACGAACGTGACCCAGAGAATGACAAACAGGATCGTTGCCGAGAATTTGATGCGTTCGGCAAAAGCACCGATGATCAGTGCCGGCGTAATGGCGGCAAAGGTCATCTGGAAGCAGATGAACACATACTCGGGAATACCAACGCCTTTGGTGAAAGTTGCGGCAACCGAAGCCGGCGTCACGCCGGAAAGGAAGACCTTGCCAAGACCGCCCCAGTAAGGGCTTGTGCCGCCGCCGAAGGCGAAGGAGTAACCGTAGAAAACCCAGATGATCATGACGACGGCAGCAATGCCGGTGCACTGCATCAGGACGGAAAGCACGTTCTTCGCACGGACGAGACCGCCATAGAACAGGGCAAGGCCCGGAACGATCATGAACAGGACGAGGACGCTGGAGATCATCATCCAGGCGGTATCCCCTTTGTTGACAGTCGGCGCAGCGGCTGCGGCGGCATCCGCTACCGCAGGCGCCGCTTCCTGAGCGAGTGCGGCCAGCGAACCGAATGCGGTCAGCGCCAGCGAACCCAGAAGGGTACTGCGCACCGCGGATGTCAGACTGGTTGGAATTTTCATTATTTTCTCCTTAAACCCCAAATGACTCAAAGCGCATCGGTGTCAGTTTCGCCCGTACGGATACGGACGGCCTGATCAATGCTGAGAACGAAAATCTTCCCGTCACCGATCTGGCCGGTTTTGGCGGCCGTGGTGATGGCTTCAACGGCGGTGTCGACGAGCTCTGACGCGACAGCCACTTCCACTTTCAGTTTGGGAAGGAAGCTGACGGCATATTCCGCGCCACGATAAATCTCGGTGTGTCCTTTCTGGCGGCCATAACCCTTCACCTCGGTGACGGTCAGGCCCTGGATGCCGACAGCGGTAAGTGCTTCGCGCACTTCGTCCAGCTTGAACGGCTTGATGATGGCCATCACAATTTTCATTGACTATACCCCTGCGCTAGCGCGGCACCCCTCAGGTGGAATTACCTGAACGGCAGCAACCCGCGTTGAACCCATCCCCTAAGCCTTGATGGCCCTTGGCGACTGGTGAGGAGTATTCAAGTTCCGTGCCAGACTCGAAGAATAATACTAAGTCATTGATTATATATGGATATTTTTATCAATTTGGCAGTGCACAATACATTATCCGGCAACATGCCTAAAAATTAGGCATTTCAATCTGCGTGGTCGATTTTCACTCGACCGGATGCACACGAATTAGGCCTTCCTGGGCCGTCGAGGCAATCAGCGTGCCATCGCGGCTGTACAAGGCGCCCCGATTGAAGCCACGGGCACCGGCAGCGCTCGGGCTGTCTGCCGTATAAAGCAGCCAATCATCGAAATTGAAGGGGCGGTGGAACCACATGGCGTGATCGAGGCTCGCGACCTGCAAATCTTTATCGAAAATCGAGCGGCCATGGGCATAGAGCGAGGTATCCAGCAATGTCATATCCGAGAGATAGGCCAGAACCGCCGCCTGCAGGGCACGGTCATCCGGAACCGGGCCCGTTGTCCTGATCCAGACGTTCTGCTCCGGCGGCAGCTTTTCCCGCGTGAAGTAATGGGTCAGGGACAGCGGCTTCATCTCGATGGGACGGTCCTGCTCCCAATATTTGCGCACATTGGCTGGCGCATTCTGCAGATACTGCTCCTTGAGGTCCTTGTCGCTCATCAGCTTTTCCGGCGCGAGAACATCGAGGGGTATCGGCTTTTGGTGCTCAAGTCCTTTTTCCTCGATCTGGAATGAGGCCTCCAGCGAAAAAATCGCATGCCCGTGCTGGATCGCCACCACGCGCCGGGTGGTGAAACTCGCGCCGTCGCGGATGCGATCCACCTCGTAGATAATCGGCACTTTCGGATCGCCCGCACGCATGAAATAGCTGTGCAGGGAGTGGACGTGACGCTCGGGATCGACCGTGCGCTGCGCCGCCACCAAAGCCTGACCGATAACCTGCCCGCCAAACACCCGCTGCCAGCCGACCTGCGGACTGCGACCTCGAAACAGGTTGTGTTCAAGTGTCTCAAGGTCGAGTATGGACAAAAGCTCTTTCATGGCATCAGACATGACGGGCGCGACTCCTGTTCGTACGGTCGGCATAATAGTGCCTGAATCCGCTTGCAACAGGAACAGGTGAACAAGTCAAGCGCCACGTCGGCGCAAGAGCAAAGGGAAACCGGAGGCAATCATGGCTGAAAGAACCCGCACACACAGATCAGAAGTCCCTGGCACCACCGATATCGTGATTGCGGGCGCCGGCTATGTCGGCATGGCGACCGCCGTTGCACTCAAATCCTCTGCGCCGCACCTGGCTGTCACGGTGATCGACGCGGCGCCGGCCGGTGTCTGGCGCAAAGACACCCGCGCCTCGGCCATCGCCGCCGCTGCGAGCCGCATGCTCGACCGGCTCGGCTGCTGGGAGGAAATCCTGCCGAAGGCACAACCGATCAACGAGATGATCGTCACGGATTCGCGCACCTCCGATCCGGTCCGCCCGGTCTTCCTGACCTTCAATGGCGAAGTCGAGCCTGGTGAACCCTTCGCCCATATGGTGGAAAACCGCGACCTCAACGCTGCCTTGCGTTCGAAAGCTGAACAGATCGGCGTCACCTTTGTCGAGGGAACGCCCGTCCATGGCTTTGACAATGGCGACGTGCATCTCACGGTGCGTTACGGCGATGACAAGACGCTGCGCACGCGCCTGCTGCTCGCGGCCGACGGCGTCAAATCGCGGCTGCGCGATATGGCGGGCATCAAAACCGTGAACTGGGAATACGGCCAGTCGGGTATCGTCTGCACGGTCGCCCATGCACGGCCGCATAACGGTCGCGCGGAAGAGCATTTTCTCCCCGCGGGCCCGTTTGCCATTCTGCCACTCAGCGGCAACCGTTCCTCGCTTGTCTGGACCGAGCGCACTGCGGACGCGGAGCGGTTGATCAGGGAAGATGATTTCGTGTTCGAAGCCGAGCTCGAACAGCGTTTTGGCTTGAAACTGGGAGAATTGCGGATCGAAGGACCGCGCAAGGCCTTCCCGCTTGGCCTGACACTGGCACGCGATTTCGTCAAACCGCGCTTTGCGCTCATCGGCGATGCGGCCCATGGCATCCATCCCATTGCCGGTCAGGGCCTCAATCTTGGCTTCAAGGACGCAGCGGCGATCGCCGAGACCATTGTCGATGCCGACCGCCTCGGTCTCGACATCGGCTCCATCGCGGTGCTCGAGCGCTACCAGACCTGGCGCCGGTTCGACACGGTACAGATGGGCGTGACCACCGACGTCCTCAACCGTTTGTTCTCCAACGATAATGTGCCGGTGCGGGCCCTGCGCGACTTTGGGCTGGGCCTTGTCGAGCGCATGCCGCGGCTCAAAGGATTTTTCATCCGTCAAGCCGCGGGATTGTCGACCACATCGCCGAAGCTGCTTCAGGGTCAACCGATCTGAAGCAGCTTTCCCCGCTCAGAGCGGGCGGGGATAGGTGCGATGGATAGCCTGGATTTCACCAAGGATGTCCGGCGTCAGCGTTACATCCGCAGCACCGATATCGGTCTTCAGCTGTTCAAGCGATGTTGCACCGATGATGACCGACGTGACGAACGGCCGGCTCAATGCAAAGGCAATCGCGAGTTGCGCAACATCAAGACCGTGCTTGTGCGCAAGCGCAATATAGGCCCTGACGGCCGGATCGGCATGCACGTTGTTCCGCCAAAGATCCTGCAGCGCACCGCGGGTTCCCGCCGGTACCTTTCCATCCAGATACTTGCCGGTCAGGACACCTGAGGCCAGGGATGAATAGGCAAGGAGCCCGACGTCTTCATGGTGGCTGACTTCCGCAAGATCCAGGTCGAATGCCCGCTGCAGGAGGCTGTATTCATTCTGAACCGAGACAATGCGCGGCAGGTCGTTGCGCTCGGCCAGCTTCAGCCATTGCGCAATCCCCCAGGCCGTTTCATTGGAAAGGCCGATATGGCGGATCTTGCCCGCCTTCACCATGTCACCAAGGCCATCGAGCGCTTCCTCGATCTGTTGAACCACCTCGGCCCGATTCTGCTGATGCGGCGTATATTCCCAGCCATTGCCGAAATGGTAATGCCCGCGAACCGGCCAATGCACCTGGTAAAGGTCGATATAGTCCGTCCGCAGACGTTTCAGACTGCCTTCAACCGCTTCCGCGATGGTGGTCTTGCTCATCAGGCTGCCGCCGCGGATCCAGCTGTTGCGTCCGCCGCCGGCAATTTTCGTCGCCAGCACGAAGCGGTCGCGCTTGCCGGTCTTCTCAAACCAATTGCCGATATAGGTTTCGGTCTTGCCATAGGTTTCAGCGGTCGGCGGAACCGCATAGATCTCGGCCGTATCCATGAAGTTGATTCCGGCTTCCAGCGCATGATCGATCTGCGCATGGGCATCCGCTTCGGTGTTCTGCACGCCCCAGGTCATGGTACCAAGGCAAATTTCCGTGACGTCAATATCCGTCCGGCCAAGCTTTTTCAGTTTCACGGGGATTTTCCTGTTTTGAATTCACGAATGTTCGATTTCGAAGCCGAGCTTCTGCTGCAGCTTTCGGACACACTGGCCGCAGCAAGGGAGGTTTGAGCGGCGCCAGTGGACCTCGCCACCATAGCAATCAAATCCCGCTTTTCCATATCGTTTCGCAGACAGCACGACAAAACGATCAATTCTGGCAAATTCCGCCGCCGGGCCTATGATGCGGAACTGCTGCAACCCTGCGGCGTTACGGACAGGATGCAAGCAGTCTTAACCTAATCAATCAACCGAGGGAGAGTGTTCAATGGACAGACAGGCAACTGCAATCTGGAAGGGCGCCTTGAAAGATGGTGCTGGTACCCTTGATACGCAAAGCGGTGCACTGAAGGGGCTTCCCTATAATTTCAAGGCCCGTTTCGAGGATACAAGCGGCACAGCGGGCACCAATCCGGAGGAACTTCTCGCCGCCGCCCACGCCGGTTGCTTCGCCATGCAGCTTTCGCATTTCCTGGCTGAGAACGGCACACCGGCCGCGAAACTCGATGCCAAGGCAACCGTCAGCATCAACCCGGCTGCTGGTGGCGGTTTCGAAATCACCAAAAGTGCCCTCACGCTCATTGGCGATGTGCCCGGTATCGACGCCGCGACTTTTTCAAAACTGGCCGAACAGGCAAAGGCGTCCTGCCCGCTGTCAAAGGCACTCGGCGCCATTCAGGTCACACTCGACGCAAAACTGGCCTGAGCAATACGTCAAACGTGCCAAACAAAACGGGCGCTCGAAGCGCCCGTTTTTATGCAATCATCTTGCGTGACCAATCGCCTAGACCCGGCGTTCGACCATCATCTTCTTGATCTCGGCGATTGCCTTGGCGGGGTTCAATCCCTTCGGGCAGGTCTGTGCGCAATTCATGATCGTGTGGCAGCGATAGAGCCGGAAGGGGTCTTCCAGATTGTCGAGACGTTCACCCGTTGCCTCGTCGCGGCTGTCGATCAGCCAGCGATAGGCCTGCAGCAGAACCGCCGGTCCGAGATAGCGATCGCCATTCCACCAATAGCTCGGGCAGGATGTCGAGCAGCAGGCGCACAGGATGCACTCATAGAGCCCGTCAAGCTTGGCGCGATCATCGTGACTTTGCAGCCATTCCTTTGCCGGCTCCGGCGAAACCGTCTTGAGCCATGGTTCGATCGAACGATGCTGGGCATAGAAATTCGACAAGTCCGGCACCAGGTCCTTGACCACGGGAAGATGCGGCAAGGGATAGATTTTGACCGCGCCCTTGATCTCGTCCATGCCCTTGGTGCAGGCGAGCGTGTTGGTTCCGTCGATGTTCATCGCGCAGGAGCCACAAATGCCTTCGCGGCAGGAGCGGCGCAGTGTCAACGTCGGATCGATCTTGTTCTTGATCCACAAAAGGCCATCGAGAACCATCGGGCCGCAATCGTCGAGATCGACGTAATATGTATCGATCCGCGGATTCTCGCCATCATCGGGCGACCAGCGATAGATGCGGTATTCCCGAAGATTGTTGGCACCCTGCGGGCGGTCCCAGGTCTTGCCGGGACGCATCTTCGAGTTCTTGGGAAGTGCAAGTTCAACCATGATGCTCTGATCCCTTAGTACACACGCGCTTTCGGCGCGATCTTAGCGAGGCTGATGCCGCCGTCCTCTTCCTTGACGAGCGGGTCAAGGTGAACGGGACGGTAGTCGAGCTTGACCTCACCCTCGGGCGAGAGCCAGGCAAGGCTGTGCTTGCGCCAGTTGATATCGTCGCGGTTGGGGAAATCCTCATGGGCGTGGGCACCACGGCTTTCCTTGCGCGCTTCGGCGGCAACCACCGTGGTCAGCGCATTGGCCATCAGGTTTTCCAGTTCCAGCGTTTCCACCAGGTCGGAATTCCAGATCATCGAGCGGTCCGTGACCTTGATATCAGGCAGTTCGCTCCAGATTTTCTCCATGCGCTCGACGCCTGACTTCAGCGATTCCGACGTGCGGAACACCGCAGCGTCCTCCTGCATTGTCTTCTGCATCTTTTCACGCAGGACCGCCGTCGGCGTGCTGCCATTGGCATGACGCAGGCGGTCGAAGCGCTCCATGATCTTCTCAACCGATGCCTCGTTTATCGTCGGGATCTTGGCATTGCGATCGATAACCTGACCGGCACGAATGGCCGCCGCCCGGCCGAAGACCACGAGATCGATCAGCGAGTTCGAGCCAAGCCGGTTGGCGCCATGCACCGAAGCACAGCCCGCTTCGCCGACAGCCATCAGGCCCGGCTGGATGCGGTCTGGATTATCCTTGGTCGGATTGAGCGCTTCACCCCAGTAGTTGGTTGGAATGCCGCCCATGTTGTAGTGAACCGTCGGCAGGACCGGGATCGGTTCCTTGGTCAGATCCACACCGGCAAAAATCTTGGCCGATTCGGAAATACCGGGCAGACGCTCGTGCAGCACAGCCGGATCGAGATGGTCGAGATGCAGGAAGATGTGATCCTTGTTCTTGCCAACACCGCGGCCTTCACGGATTTCCAGGGTCATGCAGCGCGAAACGACGTCGCGTGATGCCAGATCCTTGGCCGATGGTGCATAGCGCTCCATGAAGCGCTCGCCCTCAGAGTTGACGAGATAGCCGCCTTCGCCGCGTGCACCTTCCGTGATCAGGCAGCCGGCACCGTAAATGCCGGTTGGATGGAACTGAACGAATTCCATATCCTGCAGGGGCAGACCAGCGCGCGCCACCATGCCGCCGCCATCACCGGTGCAGGTATGGGCGGATGTTGCCGAGAAGTAGGACCGGCCGTAGCCGCCCGTTGCCAGCACCACCATCTTGGCGGCAAAACGATGGATCGTGCCATCATCGAGGTTCCAGGCGACCACACCGGTAATGGTGCCGTCCGCATCCTGAATGAGATCCAGTGCAAAATATTCAATGAAGAACTGCGCATTGTGGCGCAGGCTCTGGCCATACAGCGTATGCAGGATGGCATGGCCGGTACGGTCAGCAGCCGCGCAGGTGCGCTGGACGGGCGGACCATCACCATAGTTCATCATGTGGCCGCCGAAGGGCCGCTGGTAAATCTTGCCCGCTTCGGTGCGCGAGAACGGCACGCCGTAATGCTCCAGCTCGTAGACCGCAGCCGGTGCTTCACGCGCAAGATATTCCATGGCATCCGTATCGCCGAGCCAGTCCGACCCCTTGACGGTATCGTACATGTGCCACTGCCACGAGTCGGGGCCCATATTGCTCAGGGAAGCAGCGATACCACCCTGTGCCGCAACGGTGTGCGAGCGGGTCGGGAAAACCTTGGTGATGCAGGCTGTCTTCAGGCCTTGCTCGGCCATACCAAGCGTCGCGCGCAGACCGGCGCCGCCGGCACCCACCACAACCACATCGAATTTGTGGTCAACGAATGTATAGGCCTTGCCGTCTTTGCCGGCGGTCCCGTTCTTGTCTGTAGTTGCCAAGATTAGCCTCCGAAGCTCAGCTTGATGATTGCAAAGACGCAGGCAACGCCCACCACAAGGGTGAAAAACGTATTGAGCATCAGACAGGCGATCTTCTTGCCTTCGCTGGTTACGTAGTCTTCGATGATGACCTGCATGCCGAGGCGCATGTGATAGAGACCCGAAATGATCACCATCAACAGCACCAGCCCGGTCAGCGGGTGGGAAAGAGCAGCCCGGGTTTCCGCATAGCTTGCGCGATGCAGGTAAATGATCAGGCCGATGAAAAACAGCATAAGCGGCACGTTGGCAACGGCTGTCAGCCGCTGGCGCCAGAAATGCTCGGTCCCTTCGTGTGCGGAACCCAGTCCGCGGACTTTCTTGAGCGGTGTGCGCATTTCACTCATTGTCCCGCCTCCTTTACAAAACCGTGAACGCCGCGATCCAGATCAGGATCGTCAACGCGATGGAGACAACGAGCGAGGCGATGGCCATCTTCGTGGTGGTGTTCTTGTCGAGTCCGCGGCCCGTATCCCAGATGAGATGGCGAATACCGCCGATCATGTGGTGAACAAGCGCCCAGGTGTAGCCGAGCAGGACGAGAAGACCGATCCATGAACCGAATACCCAGCTGACAATGTTGAACTGGCTCTCACTGGTCGCGGTCGCGATCAACCACCAGGCAACCAGCAGCGTGCCGAAATACAGCGCGCCGCCGGTGATGCGGTGAACGATGGACATGACCATGGTGGGAATTGGTTTGTAGATTTGCAAATGCGGCGACAGCGGCCGGTTTGCATGCAGGTTTGTCTTGCTCATAGCGTCCCCAATGATAAGCGCCGCGCCATTTGAACCTTGATTGACGGGCAGGGCCGAAAGGCTGGATAGAGGCAAATTTAGAAGGGTTTTAGTCCCGTTTTTGCACTGCGTCAAAGGCCCATTCACCCCCCTCATGCGGCGAATTGGCAACAAACGCAAGTCCATAAGGTTTCTTTAGAAAATTCAATCGTTTAAAGCGCCACAGAGAGCCCCAAAGGCCCGTATTTCACGTCAAATCGGCAATCAATTTTATTTGAGTGAGTCTGTCCGGTTTAACCGGTTTCAGCGTATCCTGTCCCTCAATTGTGCAACGCGAACGGGACATTCCGAGTCGTTCCCAGGATGTCCCGCGCATCTTCAGAGCGCTGGGCCAGGTCCGTTCTACTGATTGCCAAAACGGATGATGAAACTGGTCCAGTCGGCAGGCGCCGCAATCTGTTCGTACAGTTTGCGGCCATCTTCCGGCAGACGCGGCGCGTTGAGTGACAGTTTTGTCCAGCCGCGTTCTTCCGCCTTGTCGGCGAGAACATCGATCAGCGCCTTGGCGATACCCTTGCCGCGATGGTCGTGATGCACGTAGATATGATCCACCTGCCCGGCACGCATGCCGGAAACAGGCTCGGGCAGATCATAGAAAATCACAAAGCCCACCAGATGGCCGTCGAGTCGCGCTCCCGCGATCTCCGCGGCACGGTCCCGCAGCAGGTTTTCCGCGTAGTAATCGTCCGGGCGGCGGGGTGCGCCGCGCTTCAGCGCCTGGGTGTAGCTGGCCAGAAGAGGTGCGAACTCGTGCGCATCGTTCAGATGCAGCAGAGAAATGTCGACGGCGTGTTCATCCGGGCTCTTTGTCGTCATGGTCGCATCATCCCTTTCACTCCGGCAGCACTTCCGGCTGCCTCGCTGTGTTGAGGATTGGTTGATTGCGCACCGCACGTCAACCGGCGGACGGCAGCAAAAATCGATTCAAAGGCGTTTTGACGGATGACAAGCGTTAATAAAAGGTTAATGCTTGGACTGCTGCAGCCCATTCAACCAAGGAGCTTGTCCATGTTCGCCTTCCGCAAACACACGGCCGCGCTTTTGTTGTCGGGCCTGACTGTTGTCGCAGCCACGCACAGCGCTGCTGCCTACGACATCAACCTGCGTGATACCTATGGCGACGAATATGGCAACATCATCGTGCGGGACCCCAATGGACCGAAGATGATCTTTGTCGGCGCGACAGCCGCCAAATCGGACAGGCTCGCCCGCGAACTCCGCAAGAAGGTTGCCGTCTACAAGCGGGCCAAGGGACCGGCGATCATCTCTCCACCCGGCGATCCCTATGTCGTGGGGGCTATTCCGCCACCCAACACACGCTGTGATGGCCCGATTGTCGTGCGCGGTCGCGGCTACATGTATGGTATCAACCGTGGCGAAACGCCCATTCTCGGGCTTCCAGGCTGCCAATAGCCCACATTTGATTTGCCTCGCTGGTCCGCGCCCTGTAAGGGGGCCGCTTCATTGAAGAGGTTCATTCATGGCTCGTAATGCTGACGGCGCACTCGTCCTTTTTTCCGGCGGGCAGGATTCTGCAACCTGTCTTGCCTGGGCGCTCTCCCGGTTTGACCGGGTGGAGACGGTCGGCTTCGATTATGGCCAGCGCCACCGGGTGGAACTGGACGTGCGCAATGATTTCCGCGCCGAAGTGATCCACCGGTTTCCCGATTGGGTGGAACGCCTTGGCGACGATCACCGGCTCGATGCCGGCGTCATCGGCCAGCTCGGCGCTACCGGGATGACCGAAGACATTGCCATCGAGATGGCAGAGAACGGCCTGCCCAACACATTCGTGCCCGGCCGTAACCTTTTGTTTTTCACGCTTGCCGCTGCCCTCGCCTACCGGCGCGGATTGCGCGTCATCGTCGGCGGCATGTGCGAGACGGACTATTCCGGCTATCCCGACTGCCGCGACGACACGCTCAAGGCACAACAGGTCGCCCTTTCGCTGGGACTGGATCGCCGCATCACCATCGAAACCCCGCTGATGTGGCTGGACAAGGCTGAAACCTTCGCACTGGCTCGCGACATAGGCGGCGAACCGCTGCTCGATATGATCATTGAAAACACCCACACCTGCTATCTCGGCGACCGCTCCGCCCGCCATGCCTGGGGCTATGGCTGCGGCACCTGCCCGGCCTGCGCCCTGCGTTCCGGCGGCTGGTCCAAATTCAAGGCAGAAGCCGCATGACTTACGCCGTCAAGGAAATTTATCTGACGCTGCAGGGCGAAGGCAACCATACCGGCCGCGCCGCGGTGTTCATGCGCTTTGCCGGGTGCAATCTGTGGTCCGGGCTTGAACGCGACCGGGCGGACGCCCAGTGCCGGTTCTGCGATACGGATTTCGTTGGCGTGGATGGCCCCGGCGGCGGCAAGTTCAAAACCGCCGACGCGCTTGCCGATGCCGTTGCCGGCGCCTGGCCAAAAAGCGCTCGCTCCAAGGGCAAGCCCTATGTCATCTGCACCGGCGGCGAACCGCTGCTGCAGCTGGACAAGCCGTTGATCGACGCCTTCCACGCGAGAGGCTTCGAAGTTGGCGTCGAGACCAACGGCACGATTGCAGCGCCTGATGGCATTGACTGGATTTGCGTGTCGCCAAAGGCCGATACCACACTTGTCCAGACCAGCGGTCACGAGCTCAAGCTTGTCTATCCCCAGGCGGAAGCCCGGACCGATCCGGCCCATTTCGAACGCCTTTCCTTTCAGCATTTCTATTTGCAGCCTCTTGACGTCATCGGTGATCCGGCGCAAACCGCCCGGCATGTGGCATCTGCAGCGGCCTATTGCCTCGCCCATCCGCTTTGGCGGCTGAGCACGCAGACACATAAACTGATCGGCTTGCCCTGAGGGCAGGCTTTTTTGGCGGGCGCCTGTATTGCGCCAGAGCTGACGGGAAAAACCATGAGAATCTTTATCGACTTCAATTTTGAAGCGGCTCACCATCTGCCGCACTCTTTTCCGGACGGGCATGTCAACCAGCGCCTGCACGGACACAGTTTTCGCGTCCGCGTCAGCCTGCAGGGCCGGCCGGACCCCAAAACCGGGCTGATCGCCGATCTTGGCGCGGTCAAGATCACGGTCGACAGCGCAAAAGACGCATTGGATCATCGCTATCTCAACGAAATTGCCGGACTGGAGTTGCCGACGCTTGAAACCATCGCCATATGGCTGTGGCGGCGTATTGCTCCGGACCTTCCGGCGCTGGCCGAGATCGGTATTTACCGCGACAGCTGCGGTGAAGGCTGTGAATATCAGGGCGAGTTTGAAACACTGGAGGAAGCGGCATGAGTCATTACGCAGAACAGGCAACGATGCTGGGCAAGGATGTTCCCATCCCGCATCATCCCGATGAAGCCTTGCTCGACGCAGTCCCCAACCCGCAGGCGGGGACGCTGTTTCTGGCGCGCTTCACCTGCCCGGAATTCACCTCGCTGTGTCCCGTGACCGGCCAGCCGGACTTCGGCCATCTGGTTATCGATTACGCGCCGGACCAGGCCCTGGTCGAATCCAAGTCGCTGAAGCTTTTTCTGACCAGCTTCCGCAATCACGGCGCCTTTCACGAGGATTGCACCGTGAATATCGGCAAACGCATCGTGGAGGCGGTCAAGCCGCTCTGGCTGCGCATCGGCGGTTACTGGTATCCACGCGGCGGTATCCCCATCGATGTCTTCTGGCAGACAGGGCCGGTACCCGAGGGTCTGTGGCTGCCCGACCAGGGCGTGCCCACCTATCGCGGCCGCGGCTGATCAGAATACAAAGGGAGACGATCCAATGGCTGAACTCAGGGCAAGAACACGGGATGTCGGCGCCACGGCCGTTCTGGAGCGAGGCGGTCAACCCGTTGTCACATCCCATACGGGCGGCGTGCTCAACGTCGCTCACGCGGTTTCGGAGCAGGGTTTTGCACCCCTTGATCTGCTCTACGCATCGCTTTCCGCCTGCCTGGTACTCAGCGCCAAAATGGCGGCGTCGCGGCTCGGCGTCGCTGACAAGCTGGAGGCGGTTCAAGCGCATGTTACGGGCGACAAGGCCAAGGACGGTCTTTCGCGCGTTGACCATTTCCATATAGCCTTCACCATCACCGGCGATATTGATGACGCGACAAAGCATGCGATCGTCGAGGCCGCCGAGAACGAGATTTGCACCGTAAGCAATACGCTGCGCGGCGATCCGGCCTTCACGACAACGCTGAGCTAATCCGCCTTCCGGCGAGAAAGCGCGGTAAAAACGGTTATAAAAAACGGGGCCAGTGGCCCCGTTTTTTATGGAGTTACACTGGAGTTGGCGCGAAGCCTATTTCCACTCGCGAATATCGACGAAATGACCGGCGATTGCGGCGGCGGCGGCCATGGCCGGCGAAACGAGATGCGTACGGCCCTTGAAACCCTGACGGCCCTCGAAATTACGGTTCGACGTGGACGCACAGCGCTCGCCCGGCTTCAGCCGATCGTCATTCATGGCAAGACACATCGAGCAGCCCGGCTCGCGCCAGTCAAAACCGGCAGCCCTGAAAATCTTGTCGAGGCCTTCCGCTTCCGCCTGCTCCTTGACCAGACCCGAACCCGGAACGATCATGGCATCGACCGTTTCCGCAACCTTGCGGCCTTCGACAACCTTGGCGACAGCACGCAGATCTTCGATACGGCCGTTGGTGCATGAGCCGATAAAGACCCGATCAAGCTTGATCTCGGTCATCGGTGTGCCCGGCTTCAGGCCCATGTAGTCCAGTGCGCGCCACTTCGACGTACGCTTGTTCTCGTCGGTGATTTCATCAGGATTAGGCACGGCACCGGTGATCGAGATCACGTCTTCCGGCGACGAGCCCCAGGAAACGATGGGCGGCAGGTCGGCAGCATTGAGCACAACCACCTTGTCGAAATGGGCACCCTCGTCGGACTTCAGCGTCTTCCAGTACTCGACCGCCTGATCGAACGCTTCACCCTTCGGCGCGCGCGGCTTGTCCTTCACATAGGCAAAGGTTGTTTCGTCGGGCGCAATCAGGCCTGCGCGGGCGCCGCCTTCGATCGACATGTTGCAGATCGTCATGCGGCCTTCCATCGACAGCGCGCGGATAGCTTCGCCGGCATACTCGATGACATAGCCGGTGCCGCCAGCGGTGCCGATCTCGCCGATAATGGCAAGGATGATGTCCTTGGCGGTGACGCCGGCCGGCAGAACGCCATCAACACGCACCAGCATGTTCTTGGCTTTTGACTGGATCAGCGTCTGGGTGGCCAGAACATGCTCGACTTCCGACGTGCCGATGCCATGGGCAAGCGCACCGAAGGCACCATGCGTCGATGTATGGCTGTCGCCGCACACGATGGTCATGCCCGGAAGCGTGAAGCCCTGCTCCGGTCCGATGATGTGGACGATGCCCTGGCGGATGTCCTTCTCGGAATAATATTCGACGCCGAAATCCGCAGCATTCTTGGCCAATGCTTCGACCTGGATACGGCTTTCCTCGTTCTTGATGCCGTTGACGCGATCCGGCGAGGTCGGCACATTATGGTCGACGACAGCCAGTGTCTTTTCCGGATGCCGGACCTTGCGGTTGGTAAGGCGCAAGCCTTCGAAAGCCTGCGGGCTGGTCACTTCATGCACAAGGTGACGATCAATATAGAGAAGGCAGGTGCCATCGGCCTGCTGATCAACCAGATGATCATCCCAGATCTTGTCATAGAGTGTACGTGGCGCAGTCATCGCGATATCCTCGGCAATGGTAGGTGCTGTAAGATTATGTCGTGGACATATGCACTCGGTGCCCACTTACGTCAAGAAACAAGCGATAAAAGTAATATTTCGGCGACAAAGCGCCGCGACCGGCACCCGATTCTCCATGATTTTGAGGCGATTCTCCCGGCATCGTTATGGCCACGCGCAGCTTAGGTCCGATCATTCAGCCGCGCTTCGAGCCAACGCAGGCCCAGGGACAGGCTGATCGTCAGGATCAGGTAGACATAGGCAACGACGGAATAGGTTTCGAAAAAGCGGAACGAACCCGAGGCGTAGACCTTGCCCATTTGCGTCACGTCGACGACGCCAAGCACCGATACAAGCGACGAGTCCTTCACCATCGAGATGAAGTCGTTGCCATAGGGCGGCAGAATGGTGCGCAAGGCCTGGGGCATCACGATCAGCCGGAAGCGCTGGAACCGTTTCAGCCCGAGTGACTTTGCCGCCTCGATCTGTCCCGCGTCGACGGCCTGGATCCCGGCGCGAAAAATTTCTGCCAGAAATGCCGCATAGGCAAGTGTCAGGGCAATGATCGCCCGCCACAGAAGTGAAAAATCCCGCACCTGCAAGGGCTCGAACAGGCCGGCGCTCTGCAGCGGATGGGTGAGGAAATTCCACAGGGCGACAACTGCCGGCGCCCCGACAAAGGCGATGTAGAACAGGAGAACCAGCAGAGGAATTCCGCGAACGATTTCGACGTAGAACCGGGCGGTCTGCCGCAGGACGATATGTTCCGAGAGGCTCATCAGCGCGAGCAGAAGGCCAAGCCCCGATGCGAGCAGAAATGCCAGGAGCGAGACCCAGACGGTGATCCAGATGCCTTGCGAGACCGTGGAGAACACCTGCCCGTAGATATCGCTGACCAGGATAGCTATGCCGAGCACAACAGCGATGGCCGCGGCAACGGCCAGCCACCAGGGGAAGTCCTTCCTGACGAAAGGACTTCTGTTCTGTGAGGGAACTGACAACCGGCCGCCTACTGGCCGAGCTTGTAGTCGAGGAACCACTTTTTGTTGAGGGCGTCGAACGTGCCGTCGGCCTTCAAGACTTCGATGGCCGCATTTACCGGACCAACGAGATCCGAGCCCTTGGCGAAGATGAAGCCGAAATCCTCAGCACCCAATGGGCCGCCAACGAGCTTCAGCGCGCCGCCCGACGCGTCCACATAGCCCTTGCCTGCCGTACTGTCAGTCAAGACCACGTCAACGTCGCCGGTCTTGAGAGCTTGGATCGTCGCGCCAAACGTTTCGAACAGCTTGATACGCGGATTTTGCTCGTTACCGTCAAGCAGATTGTAGACGGCCACGTAGAAATTGGTCGTACCCGGCTGGGCGCCGACGAGACCGTCTTTAATTTCGCCAAAGGTCTTTGCATCGGAAAAGCGCTTTTCATCAGCGCGAACCAGCATGAATTGCTCGGAACGCATGTAGGGTTCGGAAAAATCCACCTTCTGCTTGCGCTCGTCATTGATGGTGATGCCGGTCATGCCGATCTGGTACTGATTGTCGGCCACGGCCTGAATCATCGCATCCCAGCTGGTATTCAGATATTCCACTTTGAAATTCAACCGTTTGGCGATTTCGTTCATGGCATCATATTCCCAGCCGATCGGCTTGCCGGTTTTGGGATCGACAAATTGCAGCGGCGGATAGGCGTTTTCCGTCACAACCGCAACTTTCTTGCCGCCAAGATCGGGAAGGGGAGCCGCCAGCGCGGAAAATGGAACCATGGCGAGTGCAAGCCCCGCAAGAAAAACGGATCGCAAATTCATGTCAGACCTCTAATATTGCGTTTTGATCAAGCGAAGCACAAATTTCATTTTATGAAGGCCCCGTCAATCCCCGAACGGCATGCAACTGCTTTATTCGCTATCGCGCAAGCACGATTTTTTCAACCGGGCAAGGAAATGGAAACAGCCTTGCCCGAAACAAAAAAGGCGGTCCGAAGACCGCCTTTTCAAACTCAAAACAATCGCGCTTATTCAGCAGCGGGTGCCTTGGCAACGGTTTCTTCCGTTACCTTTTCGGCTGTACCGGTGACCGGAACAGCGGCTTTGCCTTTGCGGTTGTCTTTCTTTTCGACAATGCGGGCAGCCTTACCGGTCAGGCCGCGCAGGTAGTAGAGCTTCGCGCGACGAACCTTGCCGCGACGGACGATCTCTACGCCTTCGACCAGCGGGGAAATGATCGGGAATACGCGTTCAACGCCTTCGCCGTAGGAAATCTTGCGAACTGTGAAGTTCTCGTTGATGCCAGCGCCGTTGCGGGCAATGCAGACGCCTTCATAAGCCTGAACGCGGGTACGTGTACCTTCCGTCACGCGAACATTAACGCGGACTGTGTCGCCTGGCTTGAAATCCGGAAGCACGCGCTTGGCTTCGATTTTTGCTCTCTGTTCGAGATCGAGCTGACGAATAATATCGACGGTCATCGTCTTCATCCTTTTCTTTTTCAAACAGCCAGAGCGCTCAACACTTGCAATGCAGCATCCTGGCCGCATGTCTATGCCTCTGAGGAGGCAGGAGCGAATTCACCATCCATTGATTATCGGACTTGGGATTTTCCCGAGTTCGCGGCCAGATACACCATAAAAGTCCGTTTGTCACCTCTGGCAGCGATTCTTTTTAGCGCCGATTGCCGCCCGAGTCGAGACGAAGCGGTTTCCGCATGAAAACCCGTTGTGTCTCGTCAAGGCCCCTTTCGATGTGATCCCTGCGGATATGCACCAGCGCAGCACTGAGAGCACCGTCGGGAATATCGGTGAATCCAAGCCGCCGGTAATAGGGCGCATTCCACGGAACATCCCGGAATGTGGACAACAGCAGTCCCATCCTGGCCTCTTTTCGGGCACGATCCTCCACCAGCCCGATCAGTGCCGATCCGATACGTTTGCCGGCATGGAGCGGATCCACATCGATCTGTTCGATGTAGAGATGATCATCAACCACATCAAAAATCACGAAGGCGACCGGCCGTTTGTCAACCGCAACAAGAAGGCGATTCTGACTTATCCGTTCAAGCAGAAGGGACGCGGATGTAGGATCGTCATTGGCGATGTCTTCCATGCCGACCGTGCGGAATCGCACCGCGGAGGCCCGTTCAATGGCCTGGACAGCAGGCACATCCCCTGCATCACCGCTGCGAAACTGCATTGTCCTGATCCTGTTATTTACGCGGCTTCCTGGCCTGCGGATAACGATCCCACAGGTCCGGACGCCGCTCCTGCGTCAGTTTTTCCGCTTCAGCCCTGCGCCATTTCTCGATGGCCCCGTGGTTTCCGGAGAGAAGCACGTCGGGAATGCGGCGCCCTTCCCACTCCTGCGGCTTGGTGTATTGCGGATGCTCCAGCAACCCGGTCTCAAAACTCTCCGTTTCACCCGACTGGGCATTGCCCATCACACCGGGCAAAAGGCGAACGATCGCATCGAGAACAACGATAGCTGCCGTCTCGCCGCCGGAAAGGATGTAATCGCCGATGGAAACTTCTTCAAAGCCGCGCGCTTCGATCAACCGTTCATCGACGCCTTCGAACCGGCCGCACAGAATGATTGCACCGGGGCCCGCAGCAAGCTCGCGCACGCGTTCCTGGCTCAGCGGCTTACCGCGGGGGCTCATGAAGAGCCGTGGCCGCTCATCCGCCACCGCATCGACGGCACGCGCCAGGACATCTGCCTTCATCACCATGCCAGCCCCGCCGCCGGCTGGCGTGTCGTCCACCATGCGGTGCCGATCCGTGGCGAAATCGCGAATCTGTACTGTTTCAAGCGACCATGCCGTATCGGCCAATGCCTTTCCGGCAAGAGAGACGCCGAGCGGCCCGGGGAACATTTCCGGATAGAGCGTCAGCACCGTCGCCCGGAAACCGGCAGCTTTGCCGCTCATGACCGCTCTTTCCCGCCATCACCACCCAGCTGCCGGCGCCGGTCCTCTTCTTCGTTCTCGTCAGGAATAAGCCCGGCGGCCGCGGGATCGATAACGACCTGTCCAGCCTTGATGTCGATATGTGGCACGGCGGCCTGGGTGAACGGAATCAGCATCGGCCGGCGCCCCGGTATCGTCAGCTCGATGAGATCACCGCCACCGAAATTGAACATGGCCGAAACCTTGCCATAGGGATTGCCTGCGCCGTCGACGGCATCGAGCCCGATCAGGTCAGCATGATAGAACTCATCTTCCTCAAGCTCTTCCGGCAGCTGCGAGCGGTCGATAAACAGCGTCGTGCCGTTCAACGCTTCGGCCATGTTACGGTCATTGACCCCGCGGAACCGCACAACGACAACCGTATTGGCCGGGCGGATAGCCAGAATCTCGAAGCTTCTGCCGGTCACATCGTAAAGCAGGCCATAATCGGCAAGCGCCAGCGGATCACCGGTAAACGTCTTGACCCGCACTTCGCCGCGCGTTCCGTGTGCTGCACCGATAACGGCGAGTTGCACTGGATCATTCAATTTTGCCATCGGGCTGTTCCATTCCTATCTTCTCTTCCCGACGAATTACTCTGTCTTTGGCCAAACGCCAAGTGCGAAGGATCAGCCCCCAAGGGAAAGCGAAACGACTCCGTAAGGACTGTCGTGGCATGGTCTACTCCGATACATGGTAAGGAGTATGGCAATGGTGGCGCAGCCCCAGAATGCCGAGTTTCTTGTTTCGGCCCGGCCAGACCTCATCGCGGCGCGGGAAGAATGGCTCAGATCACTGAAAAACACGCGGCGTCTGGCGGCCAACACGCTGGAAGCCTATGAGCGCGACACCCGTCAGTTCTTCCAGTTTCTCACCGGTCATCTCGCTGAGCCGCCATCCCTGAAGGACGTGGCAACCCTGCGGATTGCCGATCTGCGATCCTACCTGGCGCGGCGGCGGAATGACGGTGCCGGTGCGCGCACGCTCGGGCGTGGTCTTGCGGGCATTCGTTCGTTTCTGCGCCATCTGGAAAAACAGGGCATCGCCAATGCAGCAGCTTCCATTGCCATGCGCGCGCCAAAGCAGCCGAAATCCCTGCCAAAGCCGCTGACGACCGTCGATGCACGCCGCGTGGTGGAAAAAGGCGAACAGCTCAATGAGGAACCCTGGATTGCCGCGCGCAATGCGGCAGTGCTGACCCTGCTCTACGGTTGCGGCCTGCGCATTTCCGAGGCACTCAATCTGGACGGCGCCGCCTTGCGTGATGCCTCGGCGCGTTCCATCCCCATCACAGGCAAGGGCGGCAAGACACGCATGGTGCCGCTCCTGCCCATAGTGCACCGGGCGGTGGAGGAATACCGCACGCTCTGCCCCTACGAACTGGAAGCGGGCAAGCCGCTGTTTCGCGGCGCGCGAGGCGGTGAACTGCATCCTGCCATCATCCAGCGCGACATGCAGAAAATGCGCGGCGCGCTCGGCCTGCCGGAGACAGCAACCCCGCATGCCCTGCGCCATTCCTTCGCGACCCATTTGCTCGGGCGCGGCGGCGATTTGCGCACGATCCAGGAATTGCTCGGCCATGCAAGCCTGTCAACGACGCAGGTCTATACCGGCGTTGATACCGACAGACTGATGGAAATCTACGACAAGGCACATCCCCGCGCCTGAACGGTCCCATATTGATTGTTACAAACAATCTGCAGACTAGTGGTCCGATTCTGACATTCGCTTGTTGCGCGTGATGTCAAATTCGTTCCACTAGCTTTAACGCCTTTTTGTCAAACCCCATATATGCATTGATGATGACCCATTCCGGCCCCACCACTTCTCTTGATCGCATTGCTGAGAGCGCACTGAGGCTCCTGGCTTTCCTGAGCTGGATTCTGCTCGCCTCATTGCTTGTCGTGGCGTTTGGCGCAACCCGCGCCCGTGCGCAGGATGCCTCCTGTGGCGGACGCGATCTCGTCGCCGAAATGGCCAAGTCGGACCCTGCAAAGCTGGCCGCCTTGCGCAAGGAAGCAGCCGCAACGGTGAACGGCAAAGGCATCCTTTGGAAGATCGGAAAGCCGGGAACCAAACCTTGCTGGCTCTTTGGTACCATGCATTTGACGGATCCGCGCGTGCTCAAGCTTTCAGACGCGGCTCAAACAGCCTATCAGGGGGCGGCAACGGTCGTCATTGAAACCGACGAGGTGCTTGATCCGAAAGCGCCCTTGAAAGTCATGGCGCAGGATCCGGGATTGATGATGTTCACCGACGAGAACACGCTGGAGAAGCTCATTCCAGCTGACAAGCTTGAGGGTGTGAAAGCGGGCCTCGCCGCACGCGGCCTGTCGTTGACGGCGCTCAACAAGATGCAGCCTTGGATCGTGACGAGCATGCTGGCCATGCCTCCCTGCGAGCTGACGCGCAGCAAAAGCGGCACAGCCTTCCTCGACGTCAAGCTCGCCCAGGACGCCAAGGCACAGGGCAAGGCGGTCACGGGACTTGAAACCATCAAGGATCAGCTCAGCGCCATGGCATCCGTGCCGCTGAAATTCCATGTCGAGGGACTTGTCGAGACACTGACACTTGCCCCGAAACTGCCCGACATGTTTGAAACCATGACCCTGCTTTACACCCGGGGCGACATAGCCATGATTTTCCCGGTGATACGGTCCATCTCTCCCGATGGCACGGCGAGCGGCGAGAACTATGCCGCGTTCGAGGAAAAGATGGTCAATGCTCGCAACCGCGTCATGGCGGAGCACGCGGTTCCAATTATCGACAAGGGCAATGCCTTTATAGCGGTGGGAGCCTTGCATCTTCCCGGAGAAAAGGGGCTGGTGTCTCTGCTGCGCAGCAAGGGCTTTACGGTCGAGGCGCAATAACCTTAAATTTTGTCACATCTGGCAGAGTGATTCCAAGCCCTTATATAAGGCTGGTCAGCCAGATGATGGGCGATTTCGGAACCTAGGCTGTTCTGAGCCGTTTATTATTCTGAATGCAAAGAGTGTGACGGAGGACATGATGACCTATGATCCCAATTTGCAGCGTCCGGTGGATACGCAGTCCGATCGTGAGCCCAACGCAACTCCATCGGGCGGCAGCGGCTTTCTGATTGCAGGTATTCTGATCGCAGCGTTGATTATCGGCGGTTATTATTATCTGAACAACAGTTCGACTATGGATGGCCCGGAACCGGCAGCACCAACAACGCAGGCGCCTGCACCTGCAGCGCCCGCTCCCACCAATTCGGCCCCAAGCAACAACTAGTTCCAAAGTGCTTTGGAAACCAAAAAGGCCCGAAACCTCGGGCCTTTTCTCATTTTCGTGCTTGGAGATTACATATGAATTGGCTTGGCGAAGGTTGCCAGGGCAGCTTCGCGGACGGCTTCGGACATTGTCGGATGGGCATGGGTTGTCCGTGCCAGATCCTCTGACGAACCGCCAAATTCCATCAGGACCGTTGCTTCGTGGATCATCTCGCCGGCGCCAAAGCCGACAATGTGAACGCCAAGCACACGATCGCTCGCCTTATCAGCGAGGATTTTGACAAAGCCATCGGTCTGCAGCATGGCGCGGGCCCGGCCATTGGCTGTGAACGGAAACTTTCCGGCCTTGTACTCGATGCCGGCTGCCTTCAACTCTTCTTCAGTTTTTCCGACCGAAGCCACTTCCGGTTGCGTATAGACGACACTCGGAATGGCATCGAAATTCACATGTCCCGCCTGTCCGGCCAGAATCTCGGCAACGGCGATGCCTTCGTCTTCGGCCTTGTGCGCCAGCATCGGGCCCTGGACGACGTCGCCGATGGCGTAGATACCCGCGACGTTGGTCTGCCAATGGTCATTGATTGCCACCCGTCCGCGATCATCAACGGCAACACCGGCTTCCTTGAGCCCGAGACCGTCCGTGTAGGGGCGGCGGCCGGTGGATACGAGAACGGCATCGGCCGCAATGGTCTGGGCTTCACCGCCCTTGACCGGCTCGAACGTTACCTTGGCTCCCTTGCCGGACTTTTCGACGCCCGTTACCTTGGCGCCAAGCTTGAATGCAATTCCCTGCTTTTCCAGCATGCGCTGGAACTGGCGCGATACTTCACCATCCATCGGTCCAAGAATCTTGTCGAGATATTCGACAACGGTAACCTTGGCGCCGAGGCGTGCCCAGACCGAGCCCAACTCAAGCCCGATGACGCCGCCGCCAACAACAATCAGATTTTCCGGAACCTTGTCGAAATCCAATGCGCCGGTCGAAGATACGATGATTTTTTCATCGAACTTGACGTCGACACCCGGAATGCCGGCGACATCGGAACCGGTGGCAATGACAATGTTCTTCGCCTCGATTTCCTGCACCTTGCCATCGTCGCCGGTGACGGACACCTTACCCGCCGCCACAACCTTGCCGGTCCCCTTGAAGGTGTCGATCTTGTTCTTCTTGAACAGGAAGGCCACGCCGCTGACATTGGACTCAACCGTTGCGTCCTTATGGGCAAGCATCGCCTTCAGGTTGAGCTTTGGCGTGCCAACCTCGACGCCCAGTTTTGCATGGGTGTGGCCAGCCTCGTGAAAGACTTCCGAAGCATGCAACAGTGCCTTGGAGGGGATACAACCGATATTGAGGCAGGTGCCGCCAAATGTATCGCGCTTTTCGATCACCGCAGTCTTCAGGCCGAGCTGTGCAGCCTTGATCGCACAGACATAGCCGCCAGGGCCTGTTCCGATGATGACGACGTCATATGACATGATTCAATCCTTCTGTTCTGACGCAACGCGAAACTATTGTTCGGGCACGCATTCTTTGAAACGGAAGACTTCCCACGGGAAAGCCTCCAAGGGTTTTTCAAGTTTGAAATTGAAGCTGCTCATGGCGCCGGAAAAATCCGGCAAGAGCAATGCCTGGGCCGAAGGCTCCTTGGCCTTTGGCAGGAGCTCGGCATCGGCACCTTCCTTCAAGGCATAAACCACGCCTTTCCAGACCGTGCATTGTTGCAGCTCTGCACCTGTCGCATCGCCCGCCGGGCATTTGTATCTGATGGTGGCATTGGGCCTGCCGCCATCCTTGTCCCACATGACAACACCATCCATCTTCAGATCGCTGTCATTCATCTTGATCGTGAATTCATCGGAGGTGACCGCCGCGCCATCGTCGGGAACGCTTTTGAAGGTCAGCGTGTAATCATCGTCCCGATCCGTATAGACCGCATGGTCCTGCAAACACGCCGCGAAAGCTGGCGACGACAGAATGATGCCGAGTGCTGCAAGCAGGGCGACACTTTTTGCGGGACGGAGGCGAAGCAACGCGGTCATCGGTATTCCTAGCTCGCCTGCTGGGTAGCAAGCTTGATACCAAGGCCGATGAAAACCAGACCGGTCACGCGGTTGAACCAGCGTCCCCACGCAACAAAGCGATCCCGTACGGATTGCATGGTGAAGAACGTCGATACGGCAACAAACCAGGCAATCAGCGCGGTTGCCATGAACAGGCCATAGGTTGCCTGTACCAGCGCCGGGGTTTCATGGCTAACCAGCGCTGAAAACAGCGACAGGAAGAAAAGAACCGGCTTGGGGTTGAGCGCATTGGTGACAAATCCCATGAGAAAGCAACGCCAGTCGGAAATATTCTTTTCCGCGGCGTCATCGACGATATCTCCAGGTGCTTCCCTAGATGCTTCCATGCCGGGAGCACGCAGGGTCTTGATGCCCAGATAGAAGAGATAGGCAGCGCCGGCCCATTTCAGCATGCCGAAGAGAAACAGCGATTTGGACACCAGGAGGCCAAGGCCAAGAATGGTATAGCTGATATGGAAGAGCAAAGAGGCACCGATGCCGAAGCTGGTCATGATGGCACTGCGGCGGCCATGCGCGATGCTCTGCCGTACAACAATGGCAAAGTCAGCGCCCGGCGAGACGATCATGATCGAGAAGACGGCCATCAGGCCGAGGAACTCATACATGTAGTGTGACATGCTTATTCTCCGGCAGGCGCTTCAAGCGCGGCGTTGAAGGCCCAGACATGACCGAAGGGATCACGAATACGGCCATAGCGGGCATTCCAGAACGTATCCTCGACGGGCATGATCAGTGCCGCACCAGCCGCCACCGCACGGTTCACCGCCGCATCGACATCGGCAGGCCTGGCGAGATTGATGTTCAGCGCAATGCTCGCCCCGCCGCGGGTGACCGGCGACATGACATCGTTCTCACCGTCCGGGTTTTTGTACTCGGGGAATTCGTCGTGCAGCATGATCGAGCCGCCAAACAGCGACAGATTGGCATGCAGCACGCGCTTGCCATCCTCGGTCAGCTGTTTGAAGGTATTTTCGGCACCAAAGGCCTTTTCGTAGAAGGCGATTGCCTCGAGGCCGCCTTTCACGCAGATATGGGGTTCGACAGGTGGGAAATTCGGTGCAAAAGCCATTTTGAATCGCCTTTCATCACGTCATTTTGTGATTGGGCCGCAAGACTAAGTCAATCCGGTGCAATTCACCACACTGCAAAAACGGCCCCACCTTGCCGGCAAGGCCGTTCTTCGCAATCTTACAGGTCGAGAACCAGACGTTCCGGATCTTCCAGGCTTTCCTTGACCCGCACGAGGAAGGTCACGGCTTCCTTGCCGTCAACGATGCGATGATCGTAGCTGAGGGCAAGATACATCATCGGACGGATGACGATCTGGCCGCCAACGACAACCGGACGATCCTGGATCTTGTGCATTCCGAGAATACCGGACTGCGGCGCATTGAGGATCGGCGAAGACATCAGCGAACCGTAGACGCCGCCATTGGAAATGGTGAACGTACCGCCCTGCATATCGGCCATGGACAGCGCGCCATCGCGGGCAGCTCTGCCGAGGCGGCCGATGTCCTTCTCGATTTCCGCAATCGACATCTGGTCGGCATTGCGCACGACCGGCACGACGAGGCCCTTGTCCGTACCGACAGCGACGCCGACATGGGCAAAGTTCTTGTAGATGATGTCAGTGCCATCGATCTCGGCATTGACCGCCGGGATTTCCTTCAGTGCGTGGGTGACCGCCTTGGTGAAGAAACCCATGAAGCCGAGCTTGACGCCGTGCTTCTTCTCGAAGATTTCCTTGTAGCGGTTGCGCAGGTCCATCACGGCCGACATGTCCACTTCATTGTAAGTGGTCAGCATTGCAGCCGTGCTCTGGGCATCCTTGAGGCGGCGCGCGATGGTCTGGCGCAGGCGGGTCATTTTCACGCGTTCTTCGCGCGATGCATCATCAGCCGAAGAGGCGGGACGCGCTGCCTGCGGGGCAGGAGCAGCGGCAGGCTGTGCGGCAATGCCCTTGGCGACAGCATCAAGGACATCGCCCTTGAGAACCTGGCCGCGCTTGCCCGAACCCTCGACCTGCGAGACCGAAACGCCCTTTTCCGCCAGCAGCTTTGATGCTGCGGGGGACGCGGGCATCTCGCTCTCCTTGCGTTCTGTGATCGGCGTATTGCCGGCCACCTGAGCAGCCTTGTCCTCGGCTTCTGCCGTTGACGACGCACCGGCGGCACCCGATGCCTGGGCAATGGCTTCGGGCTTGGCCTCTTCCTTTTTCGCAGAAGCGGCACCGGCGCCGCCAATCATGCCGAGCAAGGCACCAACCTCGACCGTATCGCCTTCCTTGGCGGTGATTTCCTCAAGGGAACCGGCAGCGGAGGCCGGAACCTCGATTGTTACCTTATCGGTCTCGAGTTCCACCAAAGGCTCGTCGACGGCAATCGCATCGCCGACTTTCTTGAACCATTTGCCAATGGTTGCTTCGGAAACGGATTCGCCCAGCGTTGGGACGCGGATTTCGGTTGCCATGATCTTGCTCTTCCGTTGATCTTCAGATGACTTCTGTTTGTTGTGGTTTAGGCGCCGAGGGCATCTTCAAGGAATGCTTCGAGCTGTGCAAGGTGTTTGGACATGAGGCCCGTTGCAGGCGATGCAGCGGCAGGACGTCCGGTATAGCGGACACGCTGATGCTTGGCATCGATATGCGCCAGAACCCATTCCAGATAGGGGTCGATGAAGGCCCAGGCACCCATGTTCTTGGGTTCTTCCTGACACCAGACCATCTCCGCATTGCGGAAACGCGACAGTTCCGTGATCAGCGCCTTGGCCGGGAACGGATACAGCTGTTCCACGCGCAGCAGATAGACATCATCGATGCCGCGCTTTTCGCGCTCTTCGTAGAGGTCGTAGTAGACCTTGCCCGAGCAGAGCACGACACGGCGGATCTTGGAGTCCTTCTGCAGCTTGATCGGCTGATCTTTCAGCAGCTGCGCATCGTCCCACAGCAGACGGTGGAACGAAGAATCGCCGGTGAAATCGCTGATGGAAGACACGGCACGCTTGTGGCGCAGCAGCGACTTCGGCGTCATCAGGATCAGCGGCTTGCGGAAGTCACGCTTCATCTGGCGGCGCAGGATGTGGAAGTAATTGGCAGGCGTGGTGCAGTTCGCCACCTGCATATTGTCTTCCGCACAGAGCTGCAGATAACGCTCGAGGCGGGCCGATGAATGTTCCGGACCTTGGCCTTCGTAGCCATGCGGCAGCAAGCAGACGAGACCGGACATGCGCAGCCACTTGCGCTCACCCGAGGAGATGAACTGATCGAACACCACCTGGGCGCCGTTGGCGAAATCGCCGAACTGGGCTTCCCACAGGGTCAGCGCGCGCGGATCGGACAGCGAATAGCCGTATTCGAAACCAAGCACGGCTTCTTCCGAAAGCATCGAGTTGATGACTTCGTAGATGGCCTGACCCTTCTGCAAGTTGTTGAGCGGGATGTAGCGCTGCTCGGTTTCCTGATCATAGAGAACCGAATGACGCTGGCTGAACGTACCGCGTTCCACATCCTGGCCGGAAAGACGGATCGGGTGGCCTTCGATGACCAGCGAACCAAAGGCAAGAGCCTCGGCCATTGCCCAGTCGAACCCTTCGCCCGACTCGATCATCTTGGCGCGGTTGTCCTGGAAACGCTGGATCGTCCGGTGCACATTGAAACCGCCGGGAACCTCGGACAATTTCTTGCCGATTTCCTTGACTGTCTTCAACGGGAGCCCGGTCTTGCCGCGGCGCTGCTCGTCGGCATTGTCGGCCGTACGCAAACCGCTCCAGGCGCCATCCAGCCAGTCGGCCTTGTTGGGCTTGTAGTGTTGTCCGGCTTCGAATTCCTGTTCGAGTTTTTCGCGCCAGGCGGAACGCATGGCATCGACTTCCGCCGGATTGACCAGACCTTCATCGATCAGCTTCTGCGAATAGAGCTGTACGGTGGTCTTCTGACCGCGGATCGTCTTGTACATCAGCGGCTGCGTGAACGCAGGCTCGTCGCCCTCATTGTGGCCGAAGCGGCGGTAGCAGAACATGTCGATGACCACGGGCTTGTGGAACGTCATGCGATACTCCGTGGCAATCTTTGCCACGTAGACCACGGCTTCCGGGTCATCGCCATTCACGTGGAAAATCGGCGCCTCGATCATCTTCGCCACATCGGACGGATAGGGCGAGGAACGCGACAGGCGCGGATTGGTGGTGAAGCCGATCTGGTTGTTGATGATGAAATGCACCGTACCGGCAACGCGGTGCCCGCGCAGGCCGGAAAGGCCAAGACATTCGGCAACCACACCCTGGCCGGCAAAGGCAGCATCGCCATGCAGCAGCAGCGGCATGATCTTGGCGCGCTCGGACAAAGGCACCATGTCATCACGTTCGCGACCGGCAAGGAGATCCTGCTTGGCACGCGCCTTGCCCATGACAACCGGGTTGACGATTTCGAGGTGCGAGGGATTTGCGGTCAGCGACAGATGCACCTTGTTGCCATCGAATTCGCGGTCCGACGAAGCGCCCAGATGGTACTTCACGTCGCCCGAACCTTCGACGTCGTCAGGCGTATAGGAGCCGCCCTTGAATTCATGGAAAATGGCGCGGTGCGGCTTGGCCATGAACTGGCTGAGCACGTTCAGGCGGCCACGATGCGCCATGCCGAGGACGATTTCCTTGAGGCCCATCGATCCGCCACGCTTGACGATCTGTTCGAGGGCCGGAATCAGCGATTCGCCGCCATCAAGGCCGAAACGCTTCGTGCCCTTGTACTTGACGTCGATGAACTGTTCGAAACCTTCGGCCTCGACCAGCTTGGAAAGGATGGCCTTCTTGCCTTCGGGCGTGAATGCGACACCCTTGTCCGGGCCTTCGATGCGTTCCTGAATCCATGACTTTTCCACGGGATCGGAAATGTGCATGAACTCGACACCGATGGTCGAGCAATAGGTACGCTGCAGGATGTCGAGCATCTGCGGGATCGTCGCATATTCGAGACCCAGCACATTGTCGATGAAGATCTTGCGGTCATAGTCGGCGGGCGAGAAACCGTAGCTCTCGGGCGACAGCTCGTTGTAATCTTCCTTGACCTCGGCCAGGCCCAGCGGATCAAGCTTGGCATGCAGGTGGCCGCGCATGCGGTAGGCGCGGATCATCATGATGGCGCGCACCGAGTCGCGGGCGGCGTGAATGATGTCCGCATCGGAAGCAGTCTTTGCAACAGGTGCAGCCGCGCCGTTGGCCGACTTTGCCTTCAGCTTGTCGGTGATGTGCTTTTCGACCTCACCCCAGTTGCCGTCGAGCGCCGAAACCAGTTCACCGTTGCCGGCAATCGGCCAGTTCGGCTTCTCCCAGGACGCGCCCTGCGCGTTCTTGATTACATCGGCCTTGCTGTCGTTGAGATTGGCAAAGAATTCCTGCCACTCGGGACCAACCGAACCCGGGTCCTGCTCATACTGCGCATGCAGTTCCTCGATATAGTGAGCATTGCCACCATAGAGAAATGACGTGAGCGCGAAAATGTCGTTGGCCTGTTCTTGACGTGCCATGTGTGTGACCGGAGCACCCGCTCCGTCTCCCTTGATGAGAGCGTCCAGGACATCGTGCCCCGGAACACTCTGGGTTGAGGTTTCCGGCCCTTGCCGGGAAATCCCCCTGAATTGATCAGGGCGAACAGCCGCCCCGATCTGTCTTGGTCTTTGCCACAGGCGGAAATCCGCCCGCTTGGGTTTTAGCCCTTGAGGACTTCAACCAATGTCTTGCCGAGCTGCGCCGGTGATGGCGACACACGGATGCCAGCTGCTTCCATGGCGGCGATCTTGTCTTCCGCGCCGCCCTTGCCGCCAGAGATAACCGCGCCGGCATGGCCCATGGTGCGTCCGGGAGGAGCCGTACGTCCGGCAATGAAACCTGCCATCGGCTTCTTGCGGCCGCGCTTGGCTTCATCCGCGATGAACTGGGCTGCATCTTCCTCGGCCGAGCCGCCGATTTCGCCGATCATGATGATCGACTTGGTGGCTTCGTCAGCCAGGAACATTTCCAGGATGTCGATGAACTCGGTGCCCTTTACAGGATCGCCGCCGATACCGACTGCGGTTGTCTGGCCAAGGCCTTCATTCGTTGTCTGGAACACTGCCTCATAAGTAAGTGTGCCGGAGCGGGATACAACACCCACCGAACCCTTCTGAAAGATATTGCCCGGCATGATGCCGATCTTGCATTCTTCTGGGGTAAGGACACCAGGGCAGTTCGGGCCGATCAGGCGTGAGGCGGAACGCTCGAGGCGGGCCTTGACGCGAACCATGTCGATGACCGGAATGCCTTCGGTGATGCAGATGATCAGCGGGATTTCCGCATCGACCGCTTCGATGATGGCTTCGGCAGCACCTGCCGGCGGCACATAGATGACCGAAGCGTTGGCACCGGTGCGATCCTTGCCTTCGGCAACCGAGGCAAAGATCGGCAGCTGGGCACCGGCACCGGTCGGCAACTTGCCTTCCCAGGTCTCGCCGCCCTTTTTCGGGTGGATACCACCAACCATCTGGGTACCGTAATAGGCCAGAGCCTGTTCGGTGTGGAATGTTCCGGTCTTGCCGGTCAGGCCCTGCACGAGAACCTTGGTGTCTTTGTTGACGAGAATGGACATACGAGACCTTTTCTATTGGTGATCGACAGGCACGGTGCGGCGGTAAACACCGCTGACAACGTCCTGCCAGATGTCGCTTCCGGCCGGTGCAAATTCCACACGCAACCGGAACCGGTCTTGATCTTCGAATTGATAGCGGCTGCGAGCCCTGCCGCGCGGTGACGACTTTTCCAGAACCAGTTCGTCGCCGGACCACATCCCTGTCGCCGGAGCGGGCGGGACAAAGCCGACGGTATCGAACTGATACAGCTTGTAGGTGCCGTCATTGACATCGAAGCCGAAAATGTTCCGGGCTTCGAATGTCGTCTGGCCATCGCGAACCTGACGATAGGTCTGGTTCAGAAACAATCCGCCGAGATCGCTCTCGGCGGAAAGATATCCCTTGGCCGCCCCGGCACGTGTCCAGGGCGTCGCCGAAACCTGCTCTTCGCCTTCAAACGAACCCAGAAGGGCCTGAAGGCGCTGATGCTCCGGTCGAAGGGGCGATGGGGTTGTCATCGGCGTGCTCTTTAGCCCTTGACTGCCTTGACGATCTTCTGAGCGGCGTCATCGAGATCATCGGCGGAAACGACATTGAGGCCGCTTTCATTGATGATCTTCTTGCCGAGCTCGGCATTGGTGCCTTCAAGACGGACAACCAGCGGAACCTTCAAGCCCACTTCCTTGACCGCAGCAATCACACCCTCGGCAATCACATCGCATTTCATGATGCCGCCGAAAATGTTGATCAGGATGCCTTCAACCGCCGGATCGGCCGTGATGATCTTGAATGCAGCCGTCACCTTCTCCTTGCTGGCGCCGCCGCCAACGTCGAGGAAGTTCGCAGGCTCTGCACCATACAGCTTGATGATGTCCATCGTTGCCATGGCAAGACCGGCACCATTGACCATGCAGCCGATGTTGCCGTCGAGAGCAACATAGGCAAGATCATACTTGGAAGCCTCGATTTCCTTGGCGTCCTCTTCCGTGGTGTCACGCAGCTCGACCACATCAGGATGACGGAACAGCGCATTGCCATCGAAGGAAACCTTGGCGTCGAGAACGCGCAGGCGGCCATTGGTCATGACGATCAGCGGGTTGACCTCGAGCAGGCTCATGTCCTTCTCGGTGAAAGCCTTGTACAGGATCGGGAACAGCGATTCACCGTCGGTCCGGGCTTCGCCGGTCAGGCCGTAAGCATCGTTGATCTTCTTTACATCATCTGCAGTCACGCCCTTTTCGGGATCGATCGCCACGGTGATGATCTTTTCCGGTGTGTCGTGCGCGACAGCTTCGATGTCCATGCCGCCTTCCGTGGATACCACGAAAGCCGGACGGCCAACCGTGCGGTCAACGAGGATCGACAGATAGAGCTCGCGATCAATGTCCGCACCGTCTTCGATGTAGAGGCGGTTGACCTGCTTGCCGGCCGGGCCGGTCTGCTTGGTAACGAGCGTGTTGCCGAGCATTTCCTTGGCATTGGCAACAACTTCTTCGACCGACCTGGAAAGGCGGACGCCGCCCTTCGCATCTGGACCGAGTTCCTTGAACTTGCCCTTGCCGCGGCCGCCCGCATGAATCTGGCTTTTCACCACATAAAGCGGACCGGGCAGCGTCTTCGCCCACTCTTCCGCCTGCTCGACGGAATAGACGGCAACGCCATTGGCAATCGGCGCACCGAAGGAGTGGAGCAGGCGCTTGGCCTGATATTCGTGAATATTCATCAGTTAACTTCCTCTACGAAAAATCCGGTGCGTGCACGGGATCGTTTCAGAACGTTCAGGCCGAATTACTTGAGGTTCGGCGCGATGGCGATGCAGGCTTCGCAAAGACCGGCGACAGAGGCCACCGAGTTTTCGAACGCCTTTTCTTCGGTCTTGTTGAGATCGATTTCGATGATGCGTTCGACGCCGCCGGCACCGATGATGACGGGTACGCCGACATACATGTCCTTGACGCCGTACTGGCCGGAGAGGTGCGCTGCGACAGGCAGGACGCGCTTCTTGTCCTTGAGGAAGGCTTCAGCCATCTGGATCGCCGAAGAAGCCGGGGCATAGAAGGCCGAACCGGTCTTCAGCAGGCCAACGATCTCCGCGCCGCCGTCACGGGTGCGCTGAATGATCTGGTCGAGCTTTTCCTGGCTGGTCCAGCCCATCTTGACGAGGTCCGGCAGCGGAATGCCGGCAACGGTCGAGTAACGGGCAAGCGGCACCATCGAATCGCCATGGCCGCCGAGAACGAAGGCGGTGACATCTTCCACCGAAACCTTGAATTCATCAGCAAGGAAATAGCGGAAGCGGGCGCTGTCGAGAACGCCGGCCATGCCGACGACCATGTTCTTCGGCAGGCCGGAGAATTTCTGCAATGCCCAGACCATCGCGTCGAGCGGGTTGGTGATGCAGATGACGAAGGCGTTGGGCGCATACTTCTTGATACCCGCGCCAACCTGTTCCATGACCTTGAGGTTGATGCCGAGCAGATCGTCACGGCTCATGCCGGGCTTGCGCGGTACGCCGGCGGTCACGATGACCACATCCGAACCCTCGATCGCCGAATAATCATTGGCGCCGACGAGCTTGGCGTCAAAATCGTCAACCGGTGACGACTGGGCAATATCGAGCCCTTTGCCCTGAGGAATGCCTTCTGCGATGTCGAAGAGCACGATGTCACCGAGCTCCTTGAGCCCGATCAAATGTGCCAATGTGCCACCGATCATGCCTGAACCGATGAGGGCGATTTTGTTACGTGCCATGCTGGTTACTTCCCTGATCTGAAGTCTGGACGGACGCCAAAGGACATCGACGACGTCGGGCAGAGCCCGCGATCATGCGCCTTTGCGTTGGGACGTTCGAATATTCCTCTTTCAAAAATAACTCAACCAAAAATTTTCCCCTCAATAAATTCAATCGTTTAGATTTGATGGGATTTACGTAAACGTCAATTGAATTTAGCTTGGGAAAGGTTTTTCTGGCATTATCTAACATAGGCAACATATCAAAATGATGAAATGAGGGCGACCCGTATCACAGTCATTTGATAGCCATTCAGGCTTCCGAGGATATCGGCATTTCCTGCGCCTGCGCTGCTTCAGCCAGGTACTCCTCGCTCTGCATTTCAAAAAGCCGGGATGCGGTGCGGTCAAATTCAAAAGCTTCGGTACCCCGCTTGGCTTCATAAAGCTTGTCCGGTGATGCTGCCGCGGAAATCACCACATGCACATGGTGATCGTACAAAATATCGATCAGGATAATGAAGCGCTTGGCCTCGTTGCGTCTGGCATAATCGAGAATCGGCACATCATCGATGAAGATGGTCTGGTAGCGCGAAATGATGGCCGCATAGTCCAGCGCACCCAAAGGCTTCGAGCAGAGATCGGCAAAGCCGAAACGCGCGACATGCCGCGCCGCCCGCGGCACCACCACATTGTGGCCTTTGACTTTGAAATGGTCTTCTGAAACGGCAGCACCTTCGGTTGCCGTATGCCAGGCTTCATCCATTTTCTGCTTTGTATCGTCGGACAAAGGCGAGAGGTAAACCGGCATGCGGTTGAGCTTTTCCAGCCGGTAATCCGTACGGGCATCCAGATTGACCACATCGACATGGGTCTTGAGCAGGTCGATAAACGGCAGGAACAGCTGGCGGTTGAGACCATCCCGATAGAGATTGTCCGGTTCCACGTTGGATGTGGCAATGAGCACGACACCGCGCTCGAACAGCGCCCTGAACAAGCGCGACAGGATCATCGCATCGGCGATATCTGTGACAGTAAACTCATCGAAACACAAAACCCAAGCCTGCTCCGCCAGGGCATCGGCAACGGGCGGGATCGGATCGTCCTGCTTCGTCTCACCGTTCTTGTGCGCTTTGCGATGCGCATTGATGCGCTCGTGCACATCGGCCATGAAATCGAGAAAATGTGCCCGGCGCTTGCGCTTGGCCGGGACAAGCTGATGAAACATGTCCATCAGCATGGTCTTGCCGCGCCCGACCTCGCCAAAGATATAGAGACCTTTGATCACTTCATGCCGCGGCGAGCGGCGGCTGAACAACCAGCCCAGCGCACTGGACTTGGTGGCAAGCCGTTTTGTCGCAAGCTCGCGTATCAGCCGGTCGAAACGATCCGCCAGATGCTCCTGTGCCGGATCGACAGCAATATCCCCCGCCTGCACCAGCGAATCGTAACGCTCGCGCACGGAGGGAAACACTTTCAGATTATCGTGCGACATGCGGATTGCAGTCTCCGGATGTGTGCAGCAGCTGAATTAGCGCTGCACACTCCCCTTTCAGGCTTAACGTGACAGGCTCAGATTCTGCCCGCCGGAGGTCTGGCCATCAAAGCGCGAAGACCCTGAGGAGTAAAGCCGGGCAACCGTGCCGCCTGCTGCATCGTACAGGGTGAGCTGCTTGCCACTCACGGCCCAGGACGAAAGATTTGCCAGTTCCCCCGGGCAACGCAATGGACCGGCACGATAACCCTGACCGAACTTGGTCTGCGGTGTAGCGATCTTGCAGGACTGACCGGCCAGTGAGGCGTTCCAGACACCGGCAACACTGCCGGCGGTGACGTCAGGAGCGTTTGCCGGCGGAAGCGACGCGACCTGCGTGCCTTGGCCAGTAGGCGCAGCACCGCTACCGGTGGTTGGTGCGGTCGGAAACTGATTGGCTCCGCCGGGTGGCGGCAATTGGCTCTGGGTCACGGATCCGGACGGCGCAGACTGCAAGGGCGCAGGCCGGGGCGTAACGCGGTCCATACCATCATTGTCAAAGCGCGTACTCTGGCAGCCTGCCAGAACCATGCCGACAGCGGCAACGGCCAGCAAATTGACGTTCAAAGTCCCCATAGTCTTACTCTCCATCTACGCATCCAACAGAAAAAATGCGATTCGACTTGGCATTGTTACCCACGATACAAAGGATATCGCGGCGAAATTTCAACCCGCCAGGCGGCAAAACAAGCCTGTTTCCGGCCTGCCGCCGCGGCAGAAGCATCGAAAACTCCCTGAACTGGCAATATCGCCACACTATCCAGAGCCGTTCCCGTTTGGCTGGAAGCCATAACCTTGCGCAAGTCAACCATTTTAAGGTGAATAAAGTCTTATGATGGCGATATGCGGTAATGACGGAAATGTGTGAGGCGCCCCATTGAAGTCCGTCAACGGCAAGGATATTTCTTGAGCATGACACTCATAAATAAAACACCTCAACGAATTCGCCACGAAACCCGCCTGCGCCTCCTCGATGTGCAGGACGTCAAACATCTGACACCGCGCATGGTGCGCGTCACCCTTGCCGGCGACCAGCTGGAAGGTTTTGTCAGCGCCGGTTATGGCGATCACATCAAGATTTTCTTTCCGCCTGCCGGAAGCGGGCCGATTGTTCCCGTTCTCGGCCCCGATGGGATCAGTTTTCCGGAAGACACGCCGCGTCCGGACATGCGGGACTACACACCGCGCAACTATCATGCAGCGTCCAAAACCCTTGATGTCGATTTCGTGCTGCATGGCGATGGCCCTGCATCCACATGGGCAGCACAGGCTAAGCCCGGTCAGCAGATTGTCATTGGCGGACCACGCGGCTCGATGATCATTCCCGATGCCTATGACTGGTATTTTCTGGCTGGCGATGAAACGGCCCTCCCCGCCATAGGGCGCCGCCTCGAAGAACTGCCGGCCACAGCCCGCGTCGTCGCGGTGATCGAGGTTGAGGACAAAGCCGAAGAACAGGAAATCAAGACCAGCGCCAAGGCCGGGATTGTCTGGGTTCACCGGAACGGTGCGGAAGCCGGCAACAATGACCTGTTGCTGCGAACGATTGAAAGCCTGACCTTGCCCGAGGGTGATTGCTACGCTTTCATCGCCTGCGAAAGCAGCATTTCCAAATCCATCCGAACCCATCTGGTCGAGCAGCGCGGCTTCAACGGCGAATGGGTGAAAGCGGCCGGTTACTGGTTGCGCGGCGTGGCGGACGCGCACGAGCCCCATTGACATCATCTTTGCGTTGCCGGGCTGACGGCGCTGGGGTAGGGTTTACGCCCTCCCCATAAGGATCAACAACATGTCTCAGCCGCAAAACACGCGCATCGTCCTCGCATCCAGGCCGCAAGGACCGGTAAAACCGAGCAATTTCCGCATCGAAGCCGCACCGGTTCCCACGCCTGGCGACGGCGAGATCCTGCTCAAGATTCTGTTTCTGTCTCTCGATCCCTATATGCGTGGCCGCATGGACGATGCTGTGTCCTATGCCGCCCCGGTTGCCGTTGACGGGGTCATGGAAGGCGGAACCGTTGCGGAGGTGATCGAGAGCAAACATCCCGGTTACAAACCTGGCGATATCGTTCTTTCCCATTCCGGCTGGCAGAGCTATGCCCTCTCCGATGGTGCCGGTCTGCGCAAGCTCGATCCGGATGCCGCGCCGCTGTCAACGGCTGTCGGCATTCTCGGCATGCCGGGTTTTACCGCCTATGCGGGACTCCTGACCATCGGCCAGCCCAAGCCAGGGGAAACCGTCGTCGCCGCCGCGGCCAGTGGGCCGGTGGGATCGACGGTCGGCCAAATCGCCCGAATCAAGGGGGCGCGGGCGGTCGGCATTGCAGGCGGCGCAGACAAATGTGCATTCGTACGCAACGAACTGGGGTTCGATGTCGCGATTGACCACCGCGCACCCGATTTTGCCGAACAGCTGCAACAGGCCTGCCCGTCTGGTATCGACGTTTATTTTGAAAATGTCGGCGGTGCGGTCTGGGACGTGGTTTTCCCGCTGCTCAACACCTTCGCGCGCGTGCCGGTCTGCGGCCTGATCGCGCAATATGACGGTCTCGATCTTTCCGGCAAGGATCGCCTGCCGGCGCTCATGCGCGACATTCTGAAGAAGAGCCTGACCGTGCGCGGCTTCATCCAGCGTGAATTCATTGATCAGCGTCCGGTCTTCCTTGAAACCATGAGCGGCTGGTTGCGCAGCGGCGAAGTCAAGTACCGCGAGGACATTGTCGATGGGCTCGCCAACGCCCCGGAAGCTTTCATGGGGCTGCTGAAAGGGCATAATTTCGGCAAGCTGGTGATCCGGGTCGCCTGACGCCGGACAGGATTGAATGCCGGTGACACAGCTTTGATACGGCTGGCACTGGCAATTCTTCACCTTTTCCGCCATATAAGCCCTCTATCGACATCGGAATGGCTATACAGGCTGACAGAAGCATGGCAGTGCGCGCGCAATTTGCAAAGATGAACGGGCTTGGCAACGAGATAATCGTTGCCGACATGCGCGGCCGTGCGGATCATGTTGCGCCGGGGGCGGCCATTGCGCTCAATGGCGATCCAGCCACCAAGTTTGATCAGATCATGGCAATCCATGCGCCGCGCACCCAAGGTACGGAAGCCTATATCGAGATCATCAACTCCGATGGCACCCAGGCACAGGCCTGCGGCAATGGCATGCGCTGTGTTGTGCAGGCTCTTGCCGCCGAAACCGGCAAACGGGAATTCACCTTCGAAACCATCGCCGGAATATTGACCGCCCATGAACATGCCGACGGCATGATTACCGTCGATATGGGCAAGCCGCGTTTCGGCTGGCAGGAAATCCCGCTGGCTGAAGCCTTCCACGACACACGCCAGATCGAGTTGCAGATCGGACCGATTGATGCGCCTGTCCTGCACTCCCCCTCCGTCGCGAGCATGGGCAACCCACACGCGATCTTCTGGGTCGAGCAGGATGTCTGGACCTATGATCTCGAGCGCTTTGGCCCGCTGCTTGAAAATCACCCGATTTTCCCAGAACGCGCCAATATCTCGATTGCGCACGTGACCAGCCGCAATGCCATGACCCTGCGCACCTGGGAGCGCGGCGCCGGGCTGACCCGGGCCTGCGGTTCGGCCGCCTGCGCAGCTGCCGTGTCCGGTGCCCGCACGGGCCGCACGGAACGAACCGTGACGGTGACCGTTCCCGGTGGTCCGCTGGTGATTGAATGGCTGGACAATGATCATGTCATGATGACCGGACCCGCCGAATGGGAATTTTCCGGCTCGTTTGATCCGCAGAGTGGTCAATGGCAGCGGGACGAGACAACGCCATCGCAGGGAGCCGCCTGATGACTGTGGATGTCGTCACGTTTGGCTGCCGCCTCAACACCTACGAATCCGAGGTGATGAAGCGTGAGGCCGACGCTGCCGGGCTTGGTGCGCTGGAAAATGGTGCGATCATCTTCAACACCTGCGCCGTAACCAGCGAAGCCGTGCGGCAGGCGCGGCAGGCAATCCGCAAGGCACGCCGCGACAATCCGCAGGCCCGCATCATTGTCACCGGCTGCGCTGCCCAGACTGGAGCTGACGAATTTGCCGCCATGGATGAGGTTGATCTCGTTCTCGGCAACGAGGAAAAACTGAAATCCAATTCGTACCGCATGCTGCCCGATTTCGGTGTGAACCAGTTCGAGAAGGTGCGCGTCAACGACATCATGGAGGTGCGTGAAACCGCATCCCACATGGTCGATGCCATCGAGGGCCGGGCACGGGCCTTTGTACAGGTGCAGAACGGCTGCGATCATCGCTGCACGTTCTGCATTATCCCCTATGGCCGCGGCAATTCCCGCTCCGTACCGATGGGCGGCGTGATCGAACAGGTCAAACGGCTCGTTGGCAACGGCTATAACGAAGTGGTCCTCACCGGCGTCGACATGACCAGCTATGGACCCGATCTGCCGGGCTCCTTGCGCCTCGGCAAGCTCGTCAAGACCGTTCTCGGCCAAGTGCCCGATCTGAAGCGTCTGCGCCTCTCCTCTATTGATTCCATCGAAGCGGATGATGATCTGATGGAGGCACTGGCGACGGAAAGCCGGCTGATGCCGCACCTGCATCTGTCGCTGCAGTCGGGCGACAACATGATCCTGAAGCGGATGAAACGCCGCCATCTGCGCGAGAACTCCATCGAGTTCTGCGAAAACGTCCGCAAGATCCGCCCCGATATCGTGTTCGGTGCCGATATCATTGCCGGTTTCCCCACCGAGACCGATGAGATGTTTGAAAACTCCATCGGGATTGTCGAGGAATGCGGGCTGACCCATCTGCATGTCTTCCCGTTCAGCCCACGCGAAGGCACGCCGGCAGCGCGCATGCCGCAGGTGAACCGGCAGATCGTCAAAACCCGCGCTGCCCGGCTGCGGGCGGCGGGTAACGCGGCTTACCGCTCCCATCTCGACCGTCTTGTCGGCACGAACCAGCGCATACTCGTCGAACGCGAGGGGCTTGGCCGCACCGAAGGGTTTACCCTCGTCGGGCTGAACGGCGGGGCACCCGGCGAAATCATTGAACGGCCGATCAGCGGGCATGACGGCGACAGGCTGCTGGCCGCAGACAGCGACCGGCACGCAGCGTAATCACAACGAGCAAAGCAGCATTCATGGCTCTGGGTTTTATCAAAAAGATATTTTCATTCGGCAAGAAGGAAGTCGACGAAGTTCCGGCCGAAGTACCTGTCCCCGCGCTCGAGGCGCCTGTTCAACCGACCACCGAACAGGTTTATGAGGACACAACGGCACAGGAAGCCCTGCCTGTTCCAGCTGAGGCGGAACCTGTCGAGGCCGAGCTGGTTGAGCCGGTGCCCGTTGAAGAACCAGCGCCGGTTGCAATCGAGCCCGGACCCGAACCGGTCATAGCGCCAGTTATCCCGGAAACGGCGTTGGCCGAGCCCGAACCGGTTATCTTACCGGTCGAGGAAGAGCTGCCCATTCCGTTCAACGCAGCGGAAGAACCGTTTGAACAGACGCTGGCGGAAGCGCTGACCCCGCCCGTGCATGTGCCGGAACCCATTGTCGACATGCCTGCACCGGTGGAGCCGGTTGCGGCGCCCAAGCCGGCCTCGTCAAAGGTAACAGTCACCAGGACCGTCGAAGAAAAGAAGGCCGAAGAGCAGGTTACCGCCGAGCCGGAGAAACGCCTTACCTGGTTCGAACGGCTGCGCAAGGGCCTGGCCCGCTCGTCCCAGCAGCTGGGCGATTCCATCGGCGGAATCTTTACCCGTCGCAAGCTCGACGAAGACACACTGCAGGATCTCGAAGATGTGCTGATTCAGGCCGATCTCGGCATGGAAACAGCCATCCGCATTACCGGTTCCCTGAGTGCCACGCGTTACGGCAAGGATATCAGTTCGGAAGAAGTCCGCACCATCATGGCGACTGAGATCGAAAAGGTGCTCGGGCCCGTTGCCAAGCCGCTGGAACTCGACCTTTCGCACAAGCCGCATGTCATTCTGGTTGTCGGCGTCAACGGCACCGGCAAGACCACGACCATCGGCAAGCTCGCGGCCAAACTCACAGCGGGTGGTCTCAGCGTCATGCTGGCGGCCGGCGATACATTCCGCGCTGCGGCGATCGAGCAATTGCATATCTGGGGGAAGCGCACCGGTGCACCGGTGGTTTCGTCGAAGCTCGGTGCCGATGCGGCCGGGCTTGCCTATGATGCCTGGAAACAGGCAAAGGAGGCCGGAAGCGATGTCCTGATCATCGATACGGCAGGACGCCTGCAGAACCGGACCGAGCTGATGGACGAGCTTGCCAAGATTGTCCGCGTGCTCGGCAAGAACGATCCCGATGCACCGCATACCGTGCTGCAGACACTGGATGCCACCACCGGCCAGAATGCCCTCAATCAGGTCGAGATTTTCAAGAATATCGCCGGCGTCAACGGTCTCGTCATGACCAAGCTCGACGGCACGGCACGCGGCGGCATCCTCGTTGCCATTTCAGCCAGGCACAAATTGCCGGTCTATTTCATCGGCGTGGGCGAACAGGTCGATGATCTCGAGCCCTTTGCCGCCAAAGATTTTGCCAAAGCCATCGCGGGAGTTGCATGATGGACCAATCCGTATTTGAACGGGATCCATCCGATCCCAAGCGCAAGGAAGTTACACCCCTTCTGAAGCTGGTGCTGGAACTTGGACCGTTGATGGTCTTCTTCTTTGCCAATTCCCGCGGCGAATGGCTGATCGAGCGCTTTCCCGCGCTGGCGAACATTGGCGGGCCGATTTTCATCGCCACCGCGCTGTTCATGGTCGCAACCGTACTGGCGCTGGCCGTGTCGTGGATATTGATCCGCAGCCTGCCGATCATGCCGCTGGTTTCAGGCATCGTGGTTCTGGTGTTTGGTTCGCTGACACTTTGGCTGCACGACGAAAATTTCATCAAGATAAAGCCGACCATCATCAATGCCCTGTTCGGGGTGATCCTGCTGGGCGGCCTCTACTTCGGCAAATCGCTTCTCGGCTATGTTTTCGACAGCGCTTTCAAGCTCAATGCCGAAGGCTGGCGCAAACTCACCCTGCGCTGGGGCATATTCTTCCTGTTCCTGGCCGTGTTGAACGAGGTGGTCTGGCGCAGCTTCTCGACGGATTTCTGGGTTGCTTTCAAGGTCTGGGGCACCATGCCCATCACCTTGCTTTTCACCTTCGCGCAAATGCCGCTGGTGATGAAACATTCGCTTGAACCCTTGGCCGGCAAAGGTACGCAAGGCAAGGAAAAATAGCCGCTCTAAGGCTTCAGCGCCTTTTCGACAGCAGGCATCAGATCATCGCGGATCGATGCCTCGCTGAAAGGCCCAACGTGCTTGTAGAGAATGGTGCCGTCGCGACCGACAAGAAAAGTTTCCGGCACGCCATAGACGCCCCATTCGATCCCGGCCCGGCCGCTCGCATCAACACCGATCATGTCGAACGGATTGCCAAGTTCACCCAGGAATTTCAGCGCGTTTTCGTCCTTGTCCTTGTAGTTGAGACCGGCGATGCGAAACCGCTTGTCCTTAGCGAGCTGCATCAGCAGCGGATGTTCCGCACGGCACGGCACACACCACGAGCCGAAGACATTGACCAGTGTCAGCTGACCCTTGAAGGCGGACGGTTCCATACCCGGAACCGGTAGACCGCCCTTGGTCAATCCTGCCAGAGGCGGAAGGGTCAGGTTCGGGGCTGGCTTACCGATCAATGCCGAGGGGATGACACTTTCGTCCCGCCCGAGCACGAGCTGGAAGGCAAAGATACCGGCCAGAACCACAAAGAGCAGCAGGGGCAGGAAGGCAAACAGCGAGAAACGTCGGTGTGGAGCCTGTCCTTTGATATCCGGTCCGCTCACGATGCGTTATCCGTTCGCGCCTGGGAGCGGCGGCGTACGCCACGGGTTTCCAGCTCCTGCAGCGCGAGGCGCTGCGTGCGCTGATCGATCAGTATCCAGCCGACGAGCGCCGCGAGGACCGCTATGGACACGCCGTAGGACGCGAGGACAAAAGCCGTATGGGTCATGATTACACCACCCTCCGTTCCGCACTGCGCGCCGCGATACGGCGCATGGCGACAACCCGCCTGCGCCAGATCTCATTGCGCATGGCCATGATGTGCAGGGTAAAGAACAGGAGCGTGAAGCCGAGGGCCATCACCAGAAGCGGCCAGAGCAATGAAGGATGAATGGTGGGTCCTCCCATGCGGATAACCGATGCGGGCTGATGCAATGTGTTCCACCAGTCGACGGAGAACTTGATGATCGGAATGTTGATAAAGCCGACCAGCGTCAGGATAGCGGTCGCCTTGGAGGATTTTGCCGGATCGTCCATCGCCCGGGTCAGCGCAATGATACCGAGATACATCAGGAACAGCACGAAAACCGAAGTCAGCCGTGCGTCCCACACCCACCAGGTGCCCCACATGGGTTTGCCCCACAATGAGCCGGTAATGAGCGCGAGAGCCGTGAAAGCAGCGCCAATGGGTGCGGCTGCCTTGGCGGAGACATCCGCCAGCGGGTGACGCCAGACCAACGTTCCGATGGCTGAAATGCTCATGACCGTGTAGCACATCATCGACAGCCATGCGAAAGGCACATGGATAAACATGATCTTGACGGTCGAACCCTGCTGGTAATCGTCGGGCGCCTGGAAGGACATCCACAATCCGGCAGCCAGAACCAGCAATGTGATCCCGACAAGCCATGGCAGCACGATCCCGGCAAAGTTGATGAACCGGGTTGGGTTGGCCAGATCGATCCAGCGTCCGGCTTTTGAAACAGCTTCAGTCATGGCGATTTCTTAGCTTCCCGGGCTCTGTTTCGCAATTCACCATCACATGATCCTCCCAAGCCCGAAAGGATCGTGCGGCGCGCGGCGCATGTCAATCGGCCGACGATTTCAACGCTGCGGCGGCTGCCAGCGGTCCAATGACCGCAAAGAACAGTGTAATTGCAACGAGAATAAGAAAGGGCGCGACAAAAGGCGCGGGGTCTTGCACCGCCCCGTAGGCTGCCGACACGCCGAAGATCAGCACGGGAATGGTCAAAGGCAGGATGATCACCGACACGAGCAGGCCGCCGCGCGGCAATGCGACGGCAACCGCGGCGCCGACGGCGCCGATCAGCGTGATGGCCGGTGTGCCGACGAGCAGGGTCAGGGTTGTCGCGCCGATGGCTGCGGGCTCCATGTTCATAAACAGGCCAAGCAAAGGGGAAGCTATGACCAGCGGCAGCACACATGTGCTCCAATGCGCCAGACATTTCACCAGTACGGTCAATGCCAATATGTGCCGGTCAGAAGCCATGATCAGCAGATCGAGAGACCCGTCGTCGCGGTCAGCCTGAAACAGCCGGTCGAGTCCCAGCAGCGTCGCCAGAAGGGCACCGATCCACAGCATCGCGGGTCCGATTCGCGCAAGGAGCTTCAAATCCGGCCCGACGCCGAACGGCACGACGGCGATAACGGCGAGAAAGAACAATATCCCGATCAGCACGCCTCCACCGGCACGCAGACCCAATCGGGTGTCGCGGAGAAACAGCGAAAGCATCAGAAACCGCCCCTTCCCATCACGAGTTCCTGAGCCCCGTCCAATCCCAGCGGCTGATGGGTTGCGGCGACGACGATACCACCGCCGGAAAGATGCGCACGCATGACGCCGGCAAACTGATCCTCCGATCCTTTGTCGAGGCCCGCCGTCGGTTCATCCAGAAGCCAGACCGGGCGATGGCTGATCAGGAGCCGCGCGATACTGGCACGCCGTTTTTGCCCAGTGGAGAGATAGCCGAACGGCAGATGGCCGATATCGCCGAGCTGCACGCGGTCCAGCGCTTCATCAATCGTATGGTTCCCGATGCCGCTGAACGACTGCCAGAAGCGCAGATTCTCTTCGACGCTCAGGACGGGTTTCATGGCATTGAGGTGACCGAGATAATGACAGGCGGAAACAAGCCCGTCGAAACCGGCTGGTGCCGCATCAAGCCGGATACGGCCTTCGGCTTTGTCCAGAAGTCCGGCGATGATTCGCAGGAGCGTTGATTTCCCGGCCCCGTTCGGCCCCGTAATCATCAGCGCCTCTCCACCCGCGACGGCAAAGTTCAACCCGGAAAACAAAATCTCCCCGCCCCGCTCCCCTGCCAGATTTTCGGCGACTAACCGCATGAAGTTCCCGCTCTTGTTAACCCCGACGTGCCGCCCGGAATGACCCATGTGCATTTCGACGCAGTCTCAAATTTTGACGAATGTCGGTCTGGCACAGATCGATGAAAATCTCTATATAGCAGTCAACCATGCCAGCGGTCGGCATGGAAACCATTTTTGGCCGATCTTCAATACGGGCGCCTTTTCGGACCTGTAGCGGGACGGACAGCGGAAATGACTGCACCCGCACCTTAGCGCGTCCTTGAAACGCGGCAAAGGCGTTCGTCCCGGGTGAGGCCAGTAGCATAAGGACGACGCAACATGTCTCAAATCGACAGTTTCAAATGCCGTAAAACCCTATCCGTAGGGGATAAGGAATATGTCTATTACAGCTTGACCGAAGCTGAGAAAAACGGCCTGGAAGGCATTTCCAAGCTCCCCTTCTCCATGAAAGTCCTCCTCGAAAACCTGCTTCGCTTTGAAGACAATCGCTCGGTTTTCAAGAAGGACATCGAAAACGTCGCCAAATGGCTTGTCGATCGCGGCAGTGCCGGCGCTGAAATCGCCTATCGCCCGGCCCGTGTTCTCATGCAGGACTTTACCGGCGTTCCTGCGGTCGTGGACCTTGCAGCAATGCGCGATGCCATGGTCAACCTTGGCGGCGACCCGGAAAAGATCAATCCGCTCGTCCCGGTTGATCTGGTTATCGATCACTCGGTGATTGTTGACGAGTTCGGCAATCCGCAGGCTTTCAAGCGCAATGTCGATCTCGAATACGAGCGCAATGGCGAACGTTACCGCTTCCTGAAGTGGGGCCAGCAGGCATTCAAGAATTTCCGCGTCGTCCCTCCGGGCACGGGCATCTGCCATCAGGTCAACCTTGAATATCTGGCCCAGGCAGTCTGGACCAAGGAAGAAGACGGCGTCACCGTCGCCTATCCCGATACCTGTGTTGGCACTGATTCGCACACGACCATGGTCAACGGCCTTGGCGTTTTGGGCTGGGGCGTTGGCGGCATCGAAGCGGAAGCGTCCATGCTGGGTCAGCCCGTTTCCATGCTCTTGCCTGAAGTCATCGGCTTCCGCCTGACCGGCAAGGTCAAGGAAGGCGTCACGGCAACCGATCTCGTGCTCACCGTGGTTCAGATGCTGCGCAAGAAGGGCGTCGTCGGCAAGTTCGTCGAGTTCTTCGGCCCCGGCCTCGAGAGCATGACGCTGGCTGACCGTGCCACCATCGGCAATATGGGTCCGGAATACGGCGCCACCTGCGGCTTCTTCCCGATCGACCGCGAAACCATCAACTACATGCATATGTCCGGCCGTGACGAAGAGCGTCTGGCACTGGTCGAAGCCTATTCGAAGGCGCAGGGCATGTGGCGCGAACCCGGTTCAGCCGATCCTGTTTTCACCGACACGCTGGAACTCGATCTCGGCACCGTGGTGCCGTCCATGGCGGGCCCGAAGCGTCCGGAAGGCCGTATCGCCCTCGAGGGCATTGCCTCCGGTTTCCACGAATCGCTGCAGAAGGAATACAAGAAGACCACGCAGCTTGATGCCCGTTATCCGGTTGAAGGCGAAGACTATGATCTCGGCCATGGCGATGTTGCCATTGCGGCGATCACCTCCTGCACCAACACCTCGAACCCGAGTGTGCTGATTGCCGCCGGCCTTCTCGCCCGCAACGCCGCTGCCAAGGGTTTGAAGTCCAAGCCCTGGGTGAAGACGTCGCTGGCGCCCGGCTCGCAGGTTGTTGCCGCCTATCTTGAAAATGCCGGTCTGCAGGTTGAACTCGACAAGCTCGGCTTCAATCTGGTCGGTTTTGGCTGCACCACCTGCATCGGCAATTCCGGCCCGCTGCCTGCACCGATCTCCAAGACCATCAATGACAAGGGTCTGATCGCTGCAGCCGTGCTTTCCGGCAACCGCAACTTCGAAGGCCGCGTTTCGCCGGACGTCCAGGCAAACTACCTGGCTTCTCCGCCGCTGGTTGTTGCCTATGCCCTGGCCGGTTCGGTCACCAAGGACCTGACAACCGAGCCGCTTGGCGAAGACCAGAACGGCAACCCGGTGTTCCTCAAGGATATCTGGCCGTCTTCGCACGAGATTCAGGAGTTCATCACCAAGAACGTCACCCGCAAGCTGTTCGCATCCAAATATGCAGATGTGTTCAAGGGCGACCAGAACTGGCAGGACGTCAAGGTGCCGGCTGGCCAGACCTACGCATGGGACGACAATTCGACCTATGTGCAGAACCCGCCCTACTTTGTCGGCATGGGCAAGACACCCGGCATCGTCAACGATATCAAGGGTGCACGTATCCTTGGTCTCTTCGGCGACAAGATCACCACCGACCATATCTCTCCGGCCGGGTCGATCAAGGCGGCCTCGCCTGCCGGCAAGTACCTGACCGATCACGGTGTGGCACCCCTGGACTTCAACCAGTACGGCACGCGTCGCGGCAACCATGAAGTGATGATGCGCGGTACCTTCGCCAATATCCGCATCCGCAATCACATGCTTGGCGAAAATGGCCGCGAAGGCGGGTACACGATCCATTACCCCTCGAAAGAGGAAATGCCGATCTATGATGCCGCCATGCAGTACCGCAGCGAGAATGTCCCGCTGGTGATCTTTGCCGGTATCGAATACGGCAACGGTTCATCGCGTGACTGGGCGGCCAAGGGCACGAACCTTCTCGGCGTTCGCGCTGTGATTTCCCAGTCCTTCGAGCGCATCCATCGTTCGAATCTCGTGGGAATGGGCATCGTCCCCTTCGTGCTGGAAGAGGGCACGAGCTGGCAGTCGCTTGGCCTGAAGGGCGATGAGACAGTTTCCATCGAAGGTCTTGCCACGATCCAGCCGCGCCAGAAAACCCATGCCACGGTGACGTTCGCCGACGGTACGGTCAAGCAGGTACCGCTGATCTGCCGTATCGATACAATCGATGAGCTGGAATACCTCAAGAATGGCGGCATCCTGCAGTACGTGCTGCGCGATCTCGCCGCTTAAAGCAGCGAAAAGCTCTGAAATCGGAGACCGCCGGGCAACCGGCGGTTTTTTTTCGCGATTTCGCCAATAATTATATGGTTTTGCCTGTAAACGTGATCGAATTCACCTCAAAGTGACTTCCTCTTGATAAAACGCATCCCTATCAATTGTCTGGCAATCACTCTCATACAAGATCAAAGAAAAATTCGGGAAGAAAGCTCGTACCCTTGACCCTGCGCACCCTGCTCAAAGCCATTCTGATCGCCTGCCCGCTCCTTGTAGCGGCGGGGTTCACGTGGCCGGTTTATGCCGGGAGCATCGGCACGAAACCAGATGGCGTGGTTGAGCTTTATACCTCGCAGGGCTGCGGCTCATGTCCACCAGCCGATGCCGTCCTCAAGCAGTTGGTCGCGGAAGGGAAAGTCGTCGCACTGGCCTTCCATGTTGACTATTGGGATTATCGCGGGTGGGTGGATAATCTTGCGCTGCCCGAAAACACCGCGCGGCAGAATGCCTATCGCAAGGCACTTGGACTGACAGGTGTTTACACACCGCAGGCAATCCTCAATGGCCGCGAGCATGTAAACGGTCAGGACGGCGCTAAAATCCGGCGCCGAATCGATGAGATGCGCAATGGTGATTCTGGACTGACAATTCCCGTATCGATCGAAAAAACCTCTCCAGATCGCCTGGTCATCAATATTGGTGAGGGGGCTGCCGCAAAAAATCCTGTGCGCGTTCTTCTCGCCTATTTCAACAAGGAAACCATTGTTTCCATACCCGATGGCGAGAATGGCGGGCGCAATGTCAGCTACGCCAACAGCGTCCGCGCGATGGAAACCGTTGGCATGTGGGATGGCAAATCGCAGAAGATCGAAATCCCGCTGACCGAAATCGCCAGCAAGAAGGCTTCCGGCTGCGCTGTCCTGTTGCAGGAAATGCTTGGTGAAGGCAAACCGGGGCCTATCATTGGCGCCTCGATCATGACAAAGCCCTGATTTTAAAGAGCATTTCTGCAGACAAGAAAAAAGGCTGGTAAAACCAGCCTGAAGTCTTGGGGCTTGTTGCCATTGAGAGACTGAATGGTTCGGCCAGAACAGCCCGTTTGGGCGGGGGGCTTGGGGTATCGGACCGCTCAAGACCGAACCGTCTCAGACAACGGGCTGAAGGTGGGTCTGAAATCCGGCGGCAATGCGAGTGCAACGTGGCGAAACTGTGGCCAGACATCACCAATGGAAACAGGGCGTATTCCTTTGTGAAAGGCACAATGACAACGACATTTTTGCGTTCAATTGCGCGCGCCCTGACACTTACAGGCTTGTAAATGCGGGCGGAACAGGTCACCCTTCTGTCATCCAGTTGTCATACGGCAAATCTAAGGGCGGATTGATTGATGGACAGCAATGCAGGTGGCGACGAATCGCAACAGCAGGCGAAACTCATTTCACTCTCCGGCGCACGTGATCTCCCCGTTACATTCAATCGGCGGGAACTTGATCAAATTCTCAGAATATACGGCTTCATGGTTTCAGCAGGCGAATGGCGCGATTATGCCATTGACCATCTGAATGACCGGGCTGTGTTTTCTGTGTTTCGCCGAACCAGTGAAGTGCCAATGTTCCGGATCGAGAAAAATCCGCGGCTGGCCCGCAAGCAAGGCGCCTATAGCGTGATTGCCGCGAGCGGTCTTATTCTCAAGCGCGGCACGGAACTCGACAGGGTACTCAGGATATTCGACAAATCGCTGCAGGTCGTGCGGAGCTAAAGCTGCTCAACCTCTCAAAGGTGCCGGCCCCGGAAGGGTCGTGGTCCCGCCATTCATATCAAGCTGCATGAGAACCGTATCCAGCCAGCGGCCATGCTTGAAACCCGATCCTTCAATGGTGCCGCAATGCCTGAAACCGCAACTGGTATGCAGTCGCACAGACGCTGACGCAGCGTGACCATCGCCGATAACAGCGATGAACTGGCGAAATCCAAGCGCTGTGCAATCGATGATCAAGCGTTGAAGCAGGGCTTTGCCCATGCCTTTGCCCTTGGCTTGCGGCGCAATGTAGATCGAATCCTCGACACTCCACCAATAGGCCGGGCGGGTACGGAAATAACTGGCATAGGCGTAGCCGCTCACGATACCGTCAATCTCGGCCACGCTGTAGGGGAAACCATCACTGGTGATCGTATGGAACCGCTTGGTCATCTCCGCCAGCGCGGGCGGCTCGATCTCGTAGGTAGCCGTACCATGCAGAACCGCATCGCGATAGATTGCGGTGATAGCGGGCAGGTCAGTGGGCTGTGCCGGGCGGATATGAATGCTGGTCATGATCGCAATCGATCGCAAAAATATCGGATGAATGCAATGCCGCCAAGAAAAAGGGCAGCGTTTCCGCTGCCCATTTTCACTCGTTCATAACGTCCAGGATCAGTTGCGGTTGCCGAGGAACTGCAACAGGAACATGAACATGTTGATGAAGTCGAGATAGAGGCGCAGCGCACCCATGATCGCCTTGCGGCCATAGGTGTCCGAGCTGTCGCCTTCATAGTACATTTCCTTGATGCTCTGGGTGTCATAGGCCGTCAGACCTGCAAAGACCAGAACGCCGATCGCAGAGATTGCAAACTGCAAAGCACTGGACTGCAGGAAGATGTTGACCACACCGGCAAGGAGAATGCCGATCAGACCCATGAACAGGAACGAACCCATCCCGGAGAGATCGCGCTTCGTCGTGTAGCCGTAGAGCGACAGCGCACCAAAGGATGCAGCGGTGATGAAGAATGTCTGCACGATGCTTCCCGACGTATAGACAAGGAAGATCGACGACAGAGAAACACCGACGAGTGCCGCATAAACCCAGAAAGTTGTCTGGGCCGCCGAAACACTCATTTTCTCAATACGGAAGCTCAAGAAGAACACTGCTGCGAGCGGTGCGAGCATAACAACCCAACGCAGGGGCGAGCCGTAAAGCGCCACGCCAAGGCTGGTCAGCATCTTGCCATTCGGCAATTGAGCGACCGCGAGCGATGCATCATTGGTGGTTGCGAGATAAACAATTGCAAGCGCGGCAAGACCGGTCACTGCGAGACCGATCCCCATCAGATTGTAGACCTTCAGCATGTAGCTGCGTAGACCTTGATCGATCCCCGCGTCCACACGCACTCCGGCCGATGTACGGGCCTGGATGTTGCGATAGTCAGCCATGGTTTTCCTCATTGCTTCGTCCCGTCGGGTGTCGGGGGTTATTCCCAGGCGCCGCTGGCGGGACCCCAGCATGCCTTACGGTGAATTATGGGGATTCAGCAGGGCGATAACAAGACCTGTTTCACTCAAGATCGCGTGTTTGGCGGGCAAATGCGGGCAAAATGCTCACATATTACGCTTTTTTAACGATTTCAGAGGTTTCGCAGGATCGGAGCCGCCTTTTGACCAAGGATTCTCCAGGTTCCCGCAAGGCCAAATCCGACGGTCAGAACCAACGCCAGGACCAGCGTGGAAACGGCCACTTCCGGCTGGAATGATGCAGGCAGCTTCATCACCCGTACAACCACATACCAGGCCGCCAATCCGCCAGCCAGGAGCGCGAAAGTTGCTGTCGCCAGCCCCAGAATGACATATTCGTAACTGAACGCCTTGATCAGAGTGCGCCGCGTGGCGCCAAGAGTTTTCAGGACCACCGCGTCATGCACGCGGGCGCGGTTACCGGCCGCAAGCGCGCCGCCGAGCACAAGGATGGAGGCGATCAGGGCCACCGACGCCGCGGCGCGGATCGCAACCGCCAGCTGTCCGACCAGTTCATTGGCAATGCTAATGGCATCCTTCACCCGCACGGACGTGACGGCAGGAAAAGCCCGGGTCACATCACGCATGACCGTGGCCTCTTCCTGTGTTGTCGCAGAGGGATCGGTGAGCGTGGCAAGCCAGGCATGCGGGGCACCGGCAAAAGCATTGGGCGAGAACACCATGACGAAATTGATTGCAAGCGATTCCCACTCCACTTGCCGGAAGTTGGCAATGCGCGCCGTGATGTTGCGGCCGAGCGCATTGACGGTGACCGTATCGCCAAGCTTGAGGCCAAGATTACGTGCCTCCTCGGCCGAGAAGGATACCAGCGGCTCGCCGGTGTAACCTTCGGGCCACCAGGTACCCGCTGTCAGCACCGAGTTTTCCGGTATCTTCTTGGCGTAGGTAATACCGCGATCCCCACGCAACACCCATGCCCCTTCCGGCGGTATGGTCAGCTTGCCGACATCCGTGCCGTTGAACGCAACGATGCGGCCGCGCAGCATTGGCGCACTGACAATCTTGCCCTGTGGTGCGGCTTTCTGCAGAAGGCTGGTGAACTGGTCGACCTGCGTGCTCTGGATATCGACAAAGAAAAAGTTCGGTGCCCGTTCCGGCAAGTTGCCGGCGAGCTGCTGGCGCAAGCTGCCATCGATCAGCGCCAGCGTCACCAGCAGTGTCAGCCCCAATCCGAGAGACAGGACGACCGACGGCGTCAACGCGCCGGGCCGGTGAATATTGCCGATGGCAAGGCGAAGCGCCGTGGAGCGAACCCGCGGCGCACGGCGCGCCAGCCACTGCACAAGGCTGGAGACGGCGCGTAGCACAAGGAACGAAAAAGCGACCGCACCGATGAACGTGATGGCGATACGCCGGTCATAGGCGAACACCACCGCCAGGACGCAAAGCGTGGCGACAAGAACAGCCGCCACCGCGATATAGACAGGTTTTGGCCAGCCGCGCTGATCGAAACCTTGTTCGCGGAACAAGGCCGTCGCCGGAATATCGCGTGCCCGGCCCAGGGGCAGGATGGCAAAGGCCAATGTGGTCAACAGACCGAACAGTGCGGCCCACGCCAGCGCGCCCGGATAAAAGCCGCCCTTGGCCGCAATGGGCAGCACGCTCTGCAGGGCGTAGCCTGCGACATAGGGAATGATTGCAGCCAGGATCAAACCAGCGGCGATACCGAGCAGGGCAATCAGCACGATCTGAATGAGATAGACGGCGATGACAAACCAGCCCGGCGCACCCAGCGACTTGAACGTGGCAATGACACCGCGTTTTGCGTCGAGATAAGCCCGGACCGCATTGGCCACGCCGACACCGCCGACGATCAGTGCCGTCAATCCGACCAATGTCAGAAACTGCGAGAACCGCTCGACATTGGCACTCAATGACGGAGCAGCATTGGATCGGCTGCGGATGGTCCAGCCGGCCTGCGGGAATTTTTCCTGCGCTTCGTTGCGAATGCGTGCAATATCGGCCTCGCTGGCACCCGCTGGCAGGGCAATCTTGTAGCTGTGTTCGACCAGACTGCCCGGTTGAACCAGGCCGGCGGCGCGCAATCCCTCAAGTGAGACAAGAAAACGCGGCGCAAACCCAAAACCGTCCGACAATACATCCGGCTCGTTGTCGATCACCGCCCGCAATTCAAATGTGGCTGAGCCAAGCAAGATCCGGTCGCCGAGCTTCAGATTGAGCCGGTCGAGAAAAATCTGGGCAACGGCAGCGCCGAATGCGCCATCCTTTTCGGCAAAGAGAGCGCCCTTATCCAGCTTCGGCGCGGTATCCAGCGATCCGTAAAGCGGATAGGCATTGTCGACGGCTTTCACCTCCACCAGAGACTGATCGGAACCATCGGTCAGCCGGGCCATCGAACGCATGTTGGCAGCGACCGCGACACGGCCCTTGCTTTCAACAAAGGCACGTTCTTCCGCATTGACCTCGCGCTGATTGAGCTGAAAGCGGATATCTCCGCCAAGTATGCCCTGCCCTTGCGTGGAAATGCCCGATGTGACCGAATTGGCCACCGAATTGACGCCGCCAATCGCGGCTACGCCCAGCGCAATGCAGGCAAGAAAAATATAGAACCCCGACAGGCCATTGCGCATTTCGCGCAATGCAAAACGCAGGGCCAGCTTGAGCGACGGCGATGCAGCAGAACCGTTGACACTCATGCGGTTTTCTTCAGTTGCGGGGCGTCTTCATCCGCCTCGATCAGTCCTGAACGGACTTTGATCTCGCGATCGCAGCGGGCCGAAAGCGCAGGATCATGGGTCACCAGCACCAGGGTAAGACCGAGATCCTTCTGTTTCTGGAAGAGCAGATCGGCGATCTGCCGGCCGGTCGTCGTATCAAGATTGCCGGTTGGCTCATCGGCGATAAGGATTTTCGGTGACGGAGCAAGGGCACGGGCAATGGCCACCCGCTGCTGTTCACCGCCGGACAGCTCGCCCGGATAGTGGGTGACCCGGTCTGCCAGGCCGACCGCGGCCAGCTCACGCCGAGCGATCTCAAAGGCGTCGGGATGCCCCGCCAACTCCAACGGAACAGCGACATTTTCCAGCGCAGTCATGTTGGGAATGAGGTGGAAGGATTGGAAAACGATCCCGATGTTCTTACCGCGAAAGGCTGCCGTTGCATCCTCGCTCATCGTTTCCAGTTTTTGCCCGGCAATCTCGACTGAGCCGGAATCGATCCGCTCAAGTCCGGCCAGCACCATCAGCAAGGTCGACTTTCCCGAGCCCGAAGGCCCGACGATGCCCACCGATTGCCCGCCGACGATGGCAAGGGATATGCCCTTGAGCACATGCACCGAGGAAGCACCCGTCCCAAGAGTCAACTCAATGTGATCGAGTGTGATGACAGATTTAGTCACGAATGCAGATCCTTTACGCTATGGTCGACACTGACTTAAGTCGCATCCGGTCAGATATGGGTACCCGAACATGATATTCAAACCATTGATAAAGATCGTTGTGTCGCTCGGCCTTGTTGCCCTGCCCTCTCTGACCTTGGCCAATCAAAATCCCGTGTCCGGCCACACTCTCTCCGTTGTCGGGTTCGGCGACAGCCTGATGTCCGGTTTCGAGCTTCCCGTGCAGGATTCCTTCACCGCACAGCTGGAAAAGTCCTTGAAAGACAAGGGCGTCGAGATTTCGATCGCCAATGCCGGTGTCGCCGGAGATACCACGACCGGGGGCCTTGCACGCCTTGATTGGTCCGTCCCGGATGGCACCGATCTCGTCATCCTCGAGCTGGGCGCCAATGACGCATTGCGCGGCATCTCGCCGGAGATCAGCGAAAAGAACCTGGCCGAGATGATCGAACAGCTGCAGAAGCGCAAAATTCAGGTCATTCTTGCCGGAATGCTCGCCCCACCGAACATGGGCGGCGACTACGAAGAGAAATTCAACGCGATCTTCCCTGATCTCGCCAAGAAATATGATGTTCCGCTTTATCCGTTCTTCATGGAGGGTATTGCGACACAGGCCTCGCTGCTGCAGGCGGATGGAATGCACCCGACCACCCAAGGCGTTGCGGTCATGGTGAAGGGGTTCCTTCCCATCATGCAGAAGACCATCAAGCAGCCAACGGTTACCTCGGACACATCCGACACCGAGCAGTGAGGCTTTCTCTGTAGAGCCCTTGGGCAAGACAGGCCCAGGGCCTATTCGATCATCCCGATGCCCTTAACCTCAAGGGCAAGCCATCCACATTGTTGTCATCTTCACACCACATCTTGCGTGTCTTATTTGTCGCGGCGCAAAAGAATGTGAAATTGTGCCTTGCTCTTGGACTCATTCAATGATTCCCTGAGGTTACAACTCGATTCGGGGAGGATGCCTTATGCCGCGTCTCTTTACTGCCCTCGAGATCCCGAGGGACGCCGCTCTCTCACTGTCGCTCTTGCGCGGTGGTTTGCCAGGTGCCCGATGGATCGATGTTGAAAACTATCACATCACGCTGCGCTTCATCGGTGATGTCGAAGGCCACGTGGCCGACGAGGTCGCCAACGCGCTTGATCGGATAAGGCGGCCGGAATTCACCCTGCAGCTTTCGGGCGTCAACGCGTTCGGGTCCAAGAAACCCCACAGCGTATTTGCCGCCGTTTCGCCCTCCCCTGATATTCAGGCGTTGCACGCGGAAATCGAGCGCATTTGCCAGCGGTTGATGCTGCCGGCCGATCCGCGGAAATTCACGCCGCATGTCACGCTGGCGCGCTTGCGCAATGCCCGCAACGAAGAAGTGGCGCACTATCTCGCCTCGCGCGGCAACTTTTCGACCATGCCCTTCACCATCGGGCGCTTTGTCCTGATGTCATCACGCGATTCCGTCGGCGGCGGCCCCTACATCGTCGAGGAAGCATGGCCGCTGGAATCGGCACGCACCTATCAGAAACGCTTCGAGAGGCCTTTGGAGGCCTTAAGAACCATCCGATAAACCCGTTCGAAATCGGCCTGTGTGCCGTAATAGGGATCGGGTATCTGGCTGGCTTCGCCAAGTGCGATTTCACTGAAGAGCCCGATCTCGGCGGTCGCATTGGCCGGTCGCCGGGCCTGGATGGCTGCGACGTTGGCGCGGTCCATGCCAAGGATCAGATCAAAACTTACGAAATCGTCCGCCTTGAGCTGCCGGCAACGCTGGTCGGAGATATCGATCCCATGCTGCCTGGCCGCCAGGATGGAGCGCTCATCGGGCGCCTCGCCCGTGTGATAGCCATTGGTTCCGGCGGAATCGATATGGATGCCCCGGTCTTTTCCCTCTTCCGCAAGAACCGACCGGAACACACCTTCTGCCAGCGGCGACCGGCAGATATTGCCCAGACAGACAAAAAGGACAGAGCGAAGTGGATGGGTTTTCATGGGCCGTTGCACTATGGTTGGAAGCAAAGCAATGACCGTATATGAGGAAACACAGCATGGCGCGCAACCGGTTAAATCCCAGCGAACTCGACAAGGCATTGCAGGAGCTGACCGGCTGGTCCAGGACCGGTGACCGCGAGGCAATCAACAAATCATTCAAATTCAAGGATTTCAACGCGGCATTCGGCTTTATGGCCCGTGTGGCCCTTATCGCCGAAAAGATGGACCATCATCCCGAATGGTTCAACGTCTACGATCGCGTCGACGTCACTCTTGCCACCCACGACGCCGACGGCGTAACCGAACTTGATGTCACAATGGCCAGGGCGATGGACCGTTTCGCCGCCCTTTGACGATAATATCGACAAAACTCTTGCAGCATCAGGCGTGTCTTCCCATGTTGTCTCCTGAACAGACCTGAAGGAAGAGGAATGGATAACGTCAAGATTGGTGAAATTCTGCGGCCGGGCAGCGCGTATGAACAGCGTGCTCGCGAAGAAACCGTGCGCGCCCGGTTCTGGAAAACTGCGCGCAAGGCCGCCAAGTCCATCCCCTTTCTCGACGAGGTGATTGCCGGGTACTATTGTGCCTTGGACCCTGCAACTCCGACATGGGTTCGCGGTACGCTTCTTGCCGCGCTTGCCTACTTTGTCATGCCGTTCGACATCATTCCCGATTTTATTGTTGGCCTTGGCTTTACCGACGACGCTGCGGTGCTGATGGCTGCACTGAATGCCATTCGCAACCATGTGACACCAGCGCATCGTGAGGCGGCAAAGAAAGCAATCGAGGACCTGGACAAGGACAACTAGGGTATCGGGCGGTAAGTCTGGAGAATCCGGAACCGTTACCAGCCGTTTTTGCATCACATCCGCGTGATGGGATGAATTGTCAAAGTGTCGCCGCTTTTATTCCGCTGGAGTGCCACCGTGGGATTTTGCACGGACAACGTGATCTTCTCGCTGACAAAATCGCTTTTTTGACCCCGTCTTCACCGTTTGGTAACCCAGATTAAGTCAAATTAAGAGAAAGCGAACTGGACAGTGGAGCCTGGCGGCTCTTGCCGGTTCGTCAGTTATGAAATGAACGATAAAAACTGGTAGGTAACATGTTTGGAAAATCAATCGCAGCGACCTCTGTGCTCATACTTGGGCTGACAGGGACGGCTCTTGCCCAGACCCCAAGTCAGATCAGCCAGTTCAACGCATGGGGCGCCTATAGCTACCAGCAGGGCAAGGGCAAGGTTTGCTATGTTCTGTCCGTACCGGTCGACAAGCAGCCCGCAAAGATTGATCACGGCGACAACTTCTTCATGGTCAGCCAGAAGCCCGGACAGAACGTCAGCTTCGAACCACAATTCAAGGCTGGGTACGACCTTCAGGTCAATTCGAAAGTGACGGTCACAATCGATTCACGCAGCTTCTCCATGTTCACCAATGGCAGTCATGGCTGGATGGAAAACGCAGCGGAAGAGCCGCAGCTTGTGGCGGCGCTGCGTACCGGCCATACCATGTCCATCGCCGCGGTTTCCAAGCGCGGGACAAAGACCAGCTACACCTATTCGCTCAAGGGCGTATCGGCGGCGCTCAAAGCCATCGCCACCTGCAAGTAAACCGCCTGAATCTTCTTTTTTGCAGAGGCCGGACAGCACGTGTCCGGCCTTTTTGCTTGTGGAGGTGACGGAACGGCCAGAACATGATATGAGCCGCGCTTCACTAGAGAACGTTAGAAAACCCAATGTCCGTTTTGCCTGAGACACAGTCCTTCGCCCGGGAGAAATCCCGTGATGCCATGCTTGCCGCCATGAATGGCAAGCCGACACTGATCGGCCTGTCCCGTGCCGAGATGGGCGAGGCTTTGGCCGAAATCGGCGTGGCCGAGCGTCAGGTCAAGATGCGCGTCGCCCAGCTCTGGCACTGGCTCTATGTCCGCGGTGTGTCGGATTTTGCCGATATGCTCAACATTTCCCGCGATATGCGCGAGCTCCTCGACCGGCATTTCACCATTGCCCGGCCGGAAATCGTCGAGGAACAGATTTCCACTGACGGCACGCGCAAATGGCTGTTTCGCTTTCCGCCGCGCGGTGCTGGCCGGCCTGTCGAGATTGAAACCGTTTATATTCCCGAGGAAGGCCGCGGCACGCTGTGCATTTCCAGCCAGGTCGGCTGCACGCTCACATGCTCCTTCTGCCATACGGGCACCCAGAAACTGGTGCGCAACCTGACGGCGGAAGAAATTCTCTCGCAGTTGCTGATTGCCCGTGACCGGCTTGGCGATTTTCCGGACCGGAACACACCGGACGGTGCCATCGTTCCGGCAGAAGGCCGCAAGGTCTCCAATATCGTCATGATGGGCATGGGCGAACCGCTCTACAATTTCGAGAACGTCAAGAAGGCACTGCTGATTGCATCAGACGGTGACGGCCTCTCGCTGTCGAAGCGGCGTATCACGCTGTCGACGTCGGGCGTCGTGCCGGAGATTTACCGCACCGGTGAGGAAATCGGCGTCATGCTTGCCATTTCCCTGCATGCGGTGAACGACGACCTGCGCGATATGCTGGTGCCGATCAACAAAAAATATCCGCTCAAGGAACTGTTGGATGCCTGCCGGGCCTATCCAAGCCTGTCCAACTCCAAGCGCATTACTTTCGAATATGTGATGCTCAGGGGTGTGAACGACTCGCTCGCTGATGCCAAGGAACTGGTACGCATGCTGAAAGGCATTCCCGCCAAGATCAATCTCATTCCTTTCAACCCCTGGCCTGGCGTCAATTACCAGTGTTCGGAATGGGAGCAGATCGAGAAATTCGCTGACTACGTCAACAATGCCGGTTATGCTTCACCCATCCGCACCCCCCGCGGCCGCGATATTCTGGCGGCGTGCGGTCAGCTGAAGTCGGAATCGGAACGGATGAAGAAGACAGAGCGTTTGGCATTTGAGGCTGCCATGATCGCCGGGCACGGTGAAGATTGAGCCAGATCACCTTCTATATCTTCCGCTTTGCCCTGATCGTTTTCGGTTTCGTTTGCGCGACCTTCGCCGCATCGTTGTTTCTCAACCTTCTCTGGCTTGGCAGCTCGGAAGCCATCGGAAGCGAAGGCCCATTCCTGTATTCCACGGTTCCGATCTTTGCCACGATGATTGGCTACAGCGTCTTCATTCCCGCCTGTATCCTCATCTTGTTTGCTGAACTGACCGCGTGGCGGGACTTGTTGTTCTACGCCCTTGGCGGCGCAGCGACCGCCGTTGTCATCATCGTCTGGAAATGGCGGCCACAGACTGAAGACATCGACACATTCGCGGCCATCCTCGCCACCGGCGTTGTCGGAGGCTTTGTCTATTGGCTTGTTTCCGGGCGAAGCGCCGGGCTGGTGATGCCCCCGCGCTCCTCCAACGGCCCCGCCGCATAAAGGCGCCTACTTCGCCTGAGCCATCAGGATTTTTGTGGCAAAGGCCGAAAACACCCCAGCAAACAGCCAATCGGTCACCCGCGTAACCGTCGGGTTCTTCTTCAGGAGACCCGCAAACCGGTCAGCCGCAAGAATCATCGGCGTTACCACCGGCAGCGACAGTGGAATGAACAGCAGGCCAAGGAAGAAAAGCTTGCCCGGCGCATGCGGGTCGCTTGCAGAAACGAACTGCGGCAGAAACGTCATGAAGAACAGGATGATCTTGGGGTTGAGCAGGTTGATGCCGATCCCCGTCAGCCAATTCTGGAACAATGTGTGCGACTGGCCGCTCTTCTTCTCCGGAGAAAAGGCTGACCCCTTGCGGATAGCCTGAAAGGCGAGCCACACGAGATAACCCGCACCAACGACTTTCAGCGCAAGGAATGCGGATGGCGATGCGATAATCAACGCGGAAAGGCCGAGTGCGACCATTGTCGTATGCACCACAATTCCGCAATTGGCACCGGACAGACAGGCAAACCCGGCAGCTTTTCCCTCGGAAAGAGCCCGCCCCACGAAAAGCGTCATATCGGGACCCGGGGTGATCGAAAGAACAAAGGTTGCAATCGCGAACTGCAGGATAATCGGCCATTCGGGAATGAAGGTCATGGGAGGCTCCGTCGAAAAACTGGGGGAAGCTAACGCGGAACCGTCCTTTTGGCCACCCGATTCTGAGGGGTCTAGCGATTTCCCCGATCCGCCGCGGCATCAGCCAGATTCGCTGCGCGCATTTCCGCTGTCATGCGCTGCACGAGACCGCGAAATTGCGCGAGCGCCGGCGCCGGATGCGTCTGCCGCATGGCGAGGAGCAACGGGGCCATCAGTTTGGAACTGCCCGCAACCGCCCGGTAGGCGATATCGTCGCCGCCAAGGCGCCGCATCGATGCAGGCACGAGGGAAATACCGAATCCTGCAGCCACCAGGCTCAGCGTTGCGGTCAAGCGCGGTGCCTCCTGCGCCACAACCGGGCTGAACCCCGCCTCCCGGCATGCGGTCAGAATGGTGTCATAGAGGCCTGGCCCTGCGGTGCGGCGATAGAGAATGAAGGGTTCGGTGGCCAATTCTGTCAGCAGCAGCCGCGAGGCAGTATCCCGCGCCAGCCTATGCCCCACCGGCAGCGCGACGAGCATCGGTTCCTCCAGCACGGCATCAATCCGCAGGCCCGGCGTCCGTCCGACCGGAGAGCGAATGAAGGCTGCGTCGAGCCGCTCATGCATGAGCGCATCCACCAGCTCAGCCGTACCGGCTTCTTCCAGCACGACGGAAAGTTTCGGCAGGCTCTCATGAAAAGCCCGCAACGCTTTCGGCACGAAAGGATGCAGGGCAGCAGAGCTGGTGAAGCCGATGGCCAGACGGCCCTGTTCGCCGCGTGCCGCCCGGTGAACCATATCGGCAACGCCATTGGCGCGCTCCAGGATGATTTTCGCTTCATCGAGCAGCACTTTCCCAGCCTCGGTAGGACGAACGCCGCGCGGCATACGGTGCATCAGGAGTACACCCAGTTCCGCCTCCAGCCCCTGCAGGAGCCGCGTCAAGGGCGGTTGCTGTATACCCAACCGCTCGGCAGCCCGCGTCACATGGCCTTCCTCTGCCAAGACAACAAAAGCGCGAAGACGCCGCAGATCAATCATCGCCATACCTTAAAAGTATTGAAATTGTAAAAAGCATACATTGGAAATCATAAAGCAGAAGGCCTATTCTGCCAATGCACTGCTTTGGGGCCAAGCGATGCGCCATGATTTGCCCCTATCGACCCCGCCTATCCGGCGGGCAACAAAAAGGAAACCCGTTGTGAGCTGGTCAGCTGAACAATATGTGAAATTTGAAGATGAGCGGACACGTCCGGTCCGTGATCTCCTGGCGGCGGTACCCGGCGTATACGCCCGATCCGTGATTGATATCGGTTGCGGTCCCGGCAATTCCACGGAAGTCCTCATTGCCCGTTTTCCCAGGGCAGTCGCAACCGGAATGGACAGCTCCGAGGATATGGTCAAAGCAGCCCGCAAACGGCTTCCCGAAATCCGCTTCGACGTCGCTGATATCGCACGATGGGATGCGCAGGGACCCTATGATGTCATTCTTGCCAATGCGGTGCTGCAATGGCTTCCGGACCACGGCGCCCTGTTGCCGGCCCTTGTCAGCAAACTGACCGTGGACGGCAGCCTCGCAATCCAGATTCCGAATAATCTTGATGAACCCACACACCGTCTGATGCGGGAAATAGCCGCTGACGGCCCATGGGCAGCCAAACTGGCGGAATCAGCGGGCCAAAGGTCGCCGCGGCAGAGCGCGGAGTGGTATTACCGAATCCTGCAGCCGATAGCGTCCAGGGTTGATATCTGGCAAACCACTTACCACCACCCGCTTGCCGGAGGAACTGCAGCCGTGGTCGAATGGTTCAAAGGAACGGGCCTGCGGCCATATCTGGACCCGCTCAATGAAACCGAACGGGCGTCCTATCTCGAACGGTATACGGACGCGGTTGCGGAAGCTTATCCGGCGCTGTCTGACGGCACGGTTTTGCTGCCTTTCCCGCGGCTCTTCATGGTAGCTACCCGCTAAGGCGGCATTCACGCCCTATCTGAGGCACGGATTTTCCATACTCATGGCGGCCCAATGGCCGCTATTTGCATTTAGGACATCAAAATACTGACATTGCGCGGCCTTAATTAAATACTTTTCTGCAGTCACTGGAAAAATATGCTCTGTAATGACACTGCAATCATCGCAAGCCAGAACAGGCAAGTTTTTCAGCCTTTGAGAGCCGCATGGTCTATTACCGAACAACATCTGCTTCATGCGGTAAAGCGCTCTATGGCTTCGGCGTCTGGAGCCAGCCGGCTCTTGCGATCAGCCTTATCCTTGTGTGGGCGGCCCTGGCCATCCTGTTTAACCGCGCACCTGAGATCGACAAGGCCGTTTCGTCGTTTTTCTTCCTGAGTTCTGACTGCATCGCCACTGCGACCGCAAAAATTTGCGGGGATTTTCCTGCTGCATCGGTTCCGCTTTTCAAGACGCTGCGGCGTGTCTTCTATGCCCTGCCCATCGTGGCCGCTTCGGTGGTCGTCACCATCGCGCTGCGCGATGTTGCCTCCGGTCTCCGCTGGAATCACGAGCGCATTCGCATATCAATCGTATCGCTTCTTACGCTGGCCATTGGCCCCGGTCTGTTGGTCAACGCATTCATGAAGGAGTTCATCGGACGTCCACGGCCCGCCAACACATGGCTTTTCGGCGGGGAGCAGCCCTTCGTGGCGGCGGCTGAATGGTCGCACGTCTGCCAGCACAATTGCTCCTTTATTTCCGGGGAAGCTGCCGGGATAGCCTGGCTTGTCTGCCTTTTGCCCTTGTGGCCCCATCAGACAAGGAAAAAGCTCGTGTGGCCCATCGCTGCTATCATCATAACCACCGATTTCCTTCGCGTTGCTTTTGGCCGGCACTATCTCTCCGACGTTGTCCTCGGGTCTCTTTCAACCGTGATTGTCTTCTGCGTGCTGACCACGATTTGCGAGTCATGGACGGCGCATTGGCGTGGCACACCCAAACAGAGAATCAAGTAACCGCTGAAACTGCATAGTACGTCCCTGTTGAAGACATAAATTTTTATTGGCGCTACTGTTCGTTCGGGTTATTAAAACTGAGGGGACAACAACAAGCGCGACAATCAGACGATGCTTCAGAAGAATCCAAGCCTGAGCATTTCGGACGATGCGGTGGATTCGGCTGCAAGCCGGCGCTTTGTGCTCATGTTGGCCTTGGCCCTGATCGTCAGCCTTCTCCCGCTTGCCAGCAACCTCATCACGCACTTTCCCGACGAGCGCCATTACTCCAATGGTGCTGTCATCATGCTGCACACCGGTGATTATCTGACACCGCATACGGCCGAGGGCGACGTCCGGCTGAAGAAGCCGCCACTCACATACTGGATGAGCGCAGCCGGCATGAAAATCTTCGGGATCTCCGTGCTCGGATCACGCTTCCTGTGGTTGATCGGCGGGGCGGCCACGCTGCTGATCACGTTCTGCCTGGCCCGCACTATCACGCGCAATGACCGGACGGCATTGCTTGCGGCTTCGCTCCTGGCAACGAATGCCGTCTTCCTGCGCGCCTGTATCAACGCCATCCCCGACATACCTCTGACCATGTTCATGCTTGTCGGCATGCTTGGCTTTGTCGGCCTTCTCTTCCGCGATGACCACCATCATGTCTACGGCATTCTTGCCTATGCGGGTACGGGATTGGCTATTCTTGCCAAGGGTCTCCTTCCCGTGGCGATGCTCGGCTACATCCTGGTCTACTGCATGGCGGTGCCAGCGCTGCGCCAGCGCAGCCATCGCCTGTGGCAGCCCCTGACAATCACCGTGTGCCTCGGCATCGTCGGCATCTGGTTCATCTATCAGTCTCTGCACACACCAAGCATGCTTTCTGCCGATTTCGTTGCCGACCAGATTTCAGACAAGATCAATTTCAATCCGGATATCATCGCCATGGGATTGATCCACAGCTTCGCCGGCCTCATCGGTCCGACATTTGTCTGGCTGGGGTTGCTTTTCTATGGCGCGCGGAAAGCGGGACTGAGATTGGAGAGGGATTCACTCAACGGCATAGCCCCCTTCTTCCTCGGGTGGATCATTGCCGTTTCGATTATTTTTTCCCTCAATAGCCTTCCCTCTCACCGTTACGTCATTCCCGTTATACCGCTGCTTTGCGTGCTTCTCGCCTGCGGGTTCCAGGAAGTGACAAATCCCCGCTTCGAAAAATTGGTCCGGCAGGTATTGCGCATCATCATCCTGTTTGCAGCCATCCCTATCGCCTGCGTATTCCTGGTGGGAATGCAATTGTTGTCGCCACTATATGTGGCAGGATTGGCAGCCGGGATCGCAGGCGTCATGACGACGCTGTGGGTCGTTAACGCCCGCCTGAAAATGCATGGTCTGGCAGCCTCCGCCGCCGTGCTTGCCATGGCCAGCACATTAGCCGTTACCCCCGTTGCAAAGGCTCTGCTTGTACCGGACATCGGCAAGCCGCTCGCGGCCAGGATCAACACATTGCACCTCCCCGAGAACCAAGTCCTCTTCGTCGGACCCGTGCTGGACGCTGCGAAAATCCGGCTTCACGCAAATTTTGATGCACAATTCAAACAAACGACCGTGTTTCCGCCCGCAGAGATTGATCCCGGCGTGAAAGTTGTTCTTTCGACAGACAAGCACATTGCAGATGCATTGGCCCAACAGGGTTTTGCCGTGGAAGAGGTTACAGCCGGCTGGCGGCGCATTCACATGCAGGATTTCATTTCTGCGCTGAAAACAGGCACGTTGCAGGAGGCCCGTGAGCGATATGGCGAGCACGGTTACGTGGCTATCCGCAGCTGATTTCCCTGTGCAGGTCCGCTGCAGCCAATGGCGATCTTGCCAACATCCCCTCACCTGATAAAAGAACCTCCATCTTCACCAAACGATAGCGAGACTGCACAGCGGTCAGGGAAACAGAATGAACAAGTGGAAAGACGTCAAGAAAGTCGTGCTGGCCTATTCCGGCGGTCTCGATACATCGATTATCCTCAAATGGCTGCAAACGGAACTGGGTGCGGAAGTAGTTACCTTCACTGCCGATCTCGGCCAGGGCGAAGAGCTGGAACCAGCGCGCAAGAAAGCCGAAATGCTCGGCATCAAGGAAATCTATATCGAAGACGTGCGTGAAGAATTCGTGCGCGATTTCGTGTTCCCGATGTTCCGTGCCAATGCCGTCTATGAAGGCGTCTATTTGCTCGGCACCTCCATTGCGCGGCCGCTGATTTCAAAACACCTCGTTGAGATCGCGGCACGCACCGGAGCCGATGCCATCGCCCATGGGGCGACCGGCAAGGGCAATGACCAGGTTCGTTTTGAGCTTTCCGCCTACGCGCTGAATCCCGATATCAAGGTTATCGCCCCGTGGCGCGACTGGACATTCAAGTCACGCACCGATCTTTTGGAATTTGCCCGCGAACACCAGATTCCGATCGCCAAAGACAAGCTCGGCGAAGCCCCCTTCTCCGTCGATGCAAACCTGCTGCACTCCTCATCCGAAGGCAAGGTTCTGGAAGATCCGTGGCAGGAAGCGCCGGAATACGTGCATCAGCGCACGATTTCGCCGATGGAAGCGCCCGACAAGGTCACGGAAATCGAAATTGCCTTCGAGAAGGGCGACGCCGTCGCTATCGACGGCAAGCCGCTTTCTCCGGCAACATTGCTGAAGACACTCAACGATCTCGGCCGCGACAACGGTATCGGTCGCCTTGATCTGGTCGAGAACCGTTTCGTTGGCATGAAATCACGCGGCGTCTATGAAACCCCCGGCGGCACGATCCTTCTCGCTGCCCATCGCGCCATGGAGTCGATCACACTGGATCGCGGTGCGGCGCACCTCAAGGATGAGTTCATGCCACGCTATGCGGAACTGATCTACAATGGCTTCTGGTATTCGCCGGAACGCGAAATGCTGCAGGCCATGATTGACAAGAGCCAGGAAGATGTGGAGGGCGTCGTGCGCCTGAAGCTGTACAAGGGCAATGTCATGATATCCGGCCGCAAGTCGAAGAAGTCACTTTATTCCGATGCGCTCGTGACTTTCGAGGATGATCGCGGCGCCTATGATCAGAAGGACGCGGCGGGCTTTATCCGCCTCAACGCCCTGCGCCTGCGCACGCTGGCTGCCCGCAAGCGCAACAGCTGATCCTGCAAATATCGACTGAGAACGGGGCGCAAGCCCCGTTTTTTGTTGGCTGACCATTGGATATACATTCGTGCCGCGCTTTCTGTGCCTGCCGACTTGTGATCACTCAGTTGCGAGCTTAGATGTTAAAGCCAGAGTTCATCAGCCATGACGGAGCCTTCCCATGTCCTCACAGAAACCAGCCATCAATCCCGCACTGACGGACTGGACCGGACCGCTCGGACTTCCCGACTTCACTGCCTTTACCGACGACGATTTTGCCCCGGCCTTCGATGCGGCACTTGCGGCCGATCTTGCCGACGTTGACGCGATCATCAACCATCACGAGGCACCGACCATCGACAACACGCTGAAGGCCTTGCAGCTATCCGGCGAAGGTCTCAACCGCGTCTCTTCCATTTTCTGGATGCGGGCCGGGGCCAATACCAACGACACCATACAGGCGTTGGAGCGCGTCATCGCGCCCAAGATGTCCCGCCACTATTCGTCCATCATGATGAACCCACAACTGTTTGCCCGTATCGACTCGCTCTACGAACAACGCGATTTCCTCGGCCTTGACGCCGAAACGGATCGCGTTCTTGAGAAGACATGGAAGGGCTTCGTACGCAGCGGCGCGCGGCTGGATGAGCAGGGCAAAGCACGCCTTGCAGACATCAATGAAAAGCTTGCGGGATTTGGCACACAGTTTGGTCAGAATGTCCTGAAGGATGAAGCCGACTGGGCGCTTTTCATCACCGATGAAGCGCAGATGAAAGGCCTGCCGGACTTCGTGCGTGCTGCCATGCGCGGTGCTGCCGAGGAGCGCGATCGGCCGGACGCCTGGGCTGTCACCCTTTCGCGTTCGATCATCGAGCCTTTCCTGTCCTTCTCTGAAGACCGCGGCCTGCGGGAAAAAGCGTTTCGTGCCTGGGCCGCGCGCGGCGAGAACGGCGGAGCAAGCGACAACCGTGCAATTGTTGCCGAGATGGTGGCGCTGCGTGCAGAAAAGGCCAAGTTGCTCGGTTATCACAGTTTTGCCGCCTACAAACTTGACGACACCATGGCCAAGACACCGAAGGCCGTCATGGACCTGCTCGAACCGGTGTGGGACAAGGCGCGCAACCGCGCTGCCGAAGAAGAGATTGATCTGGAACGCCTGATCGCCGCCGAGGGGCGCAACCACAAGGTTGCTCCATGGGATTGGCGGTTCTACGCAGAGAAACTGCGCAATGAGCGCTTTGCATTCGACGAGGCGGAACTGAAACCATACCTGCAGCTGGAAAAGATCATCGAAGCTTGTTTCGATGTGGCAACCCGGCTCTTTGGCATCCGCTTTGAAGAGAAGACCAGCATTGCGACCTGGCATCCCGATGTACGGGTGTGGGAGGTCCGGAATCCGGATGGCACCTGCCGCGGTGTTTTTCTGGGCGATTATTTCAACCGTCAATCCAAGCGTTCCGGCGCCTGGATGAGCGCATTGCAATCGCAGCACAAGCTCGATGGCGGCCAGACGCCGATCATCTACAACGTGATGAATTTCGCCAAACCGCCGAAGGGTGAGCCCGCGCTTCTTTCGTTGGACGGGGCACGCACCCTCTTCCACGAGTTCGGCCATGCTTTGCACGGCCTATTGTCCGACGTGACATGGCCGGCCGTGTCGGGCACATCGGTTTCGCGCGACTTTGTCGAACTGCCTTCACAGCTCTACGAACATTGGCTGACGGTACCCGCAGTTCTGGAAAAATATGCGGTCCACTACCGCACCGGCGAGGCGATGCCCAAGGCGCTCCTCGACAAGGTGCTGGCTGCCAACACCTTCAATGCCGGGTTCAACACGGTGGAATTCACCTCGTCAGCATTGGTCGACATGGCTTTCCATGCCGACGGCACACCACCCACCGACCCGATCCAGTTCGAGGCTGACACGCTGAAAAGTCTGTCCATGCCCGACGCGATCATCATGCGTCATCGCACCCCACATTTTACGCACGTCTTCTCCGGCGACGGCTATTCCGCCGGGTATTATTCCTACATGTGGTCGGAAGTGCTGGATGCCGATGCGTTCAAGGCATTCGAGGAAACCGGCGACGTGTTCAATACCGACCTCGCCAAGAAGCTCAAGCAATATATCTATTCGGCTGGCGGCAGCCGCGACCCGGAAGAGCTCTACAAGGCTTTCCGCGGCAAGATGCCAACACCCGATGCGATGATCGAGAAGCGCGGTCTTGCCTGATCCAAGTAAAAACCCGCCGCGCTGAAAACACGGCGGGTTTTTCACATCAGCGGATCATGCCTTGGCGAAAGCCAACAGGTCCTTGTTAAGCTGATCCTTGTGGGTCGTTGCCAGACCGTGCGGAGCGCCCGGATAAATCGTAAGCTTCGAACCCTTGACCAGTGTCGTGGCGATTTTGGCCGAGTCATCGATCGGCACAATCTGATCATCGTCGCCGTGGACGAACAGGGTCGGAACGTCGAACTTCTTCAGATCTTCGGTGAAATCAGTCTCCGAAAATGCCTTGATGCAATCGAGTTCGTTCTTCAAACCACCCTGCATACCCTGAGCCCAGAAGGCATCGCGTACACCCTGCGACACCTTGGCGCCAGGACGATTGGCTCCGTAAAACGGCGCTGTCAGATCCTTGAAGAACTGCGAGCGGTCCGCAGTCACACCGGCGCGAATGCCATCGAACACTTCCATCGGCAGGCCCCCGGGATTGGCGGCGGTCTTCAGCATCAACGGCGGAACGGCCCCAACCAGTACGGCCTTGGCAACACGCTTGGTGCCGTGGCGGCCGATATAGCGGGCGACTTCACCACCGCCCGTGGAATGACCGACCATGATGGCGTCCTTCAGATCAAGCTTCTCGAAGAGTTCAGCCAGATCGTCCGCATAGGTGTCCATGTCGTTGCCATTCCAGGGCTGACTGGACCGACCATGACCGCGACGGTCATGGGCAATGGCGCGGTAGCCATTGGAGGCGAGGAAGACCATCTGGTCTTCCCATGCATCGGCATTGAGCGGCCAGCCATGACTGAATACGACAGGCTGCCCCTTGCCCCAGTCCTTGAAATAAATCTCGGTTCCATCCTTGGTGATAAACGTGCTCATGGTCTTGTGCCCTTTCGCGGCTTCCTTGGATTTGGTTTTGCTGATCTGGTTTGCTGCGTCTACGTCGCCGACCTTGAGGCTGACGGCCGCGACGAGTGCCGCCGTCGCTGTCAGGAAGGAACGGCGTGATGTCAGTCCGGTCTTACCCATGGTCTTCATTCCTCTGCCAACGCCTGCGGCGTCTTAATTGATCGAGATACGGACCTTCAGATTGCTGCGGGTGGCTTCGGAATAGGGACAAACGATGTGGGCACCATCAACGATCTCACGGGCAGTGGCTGCCTCGATTCCCGGCAGCGATACGGCGAGAGCCACATCAAGGCCAAAACCCTTGCCATCGTCGCGCGGGCCGATACCTACGGTTGCCGTGACCGATGTGTCATCGGCGAGCTTGATCTTCTTCTGCGCGGCAACAAACTTCATTGCGCCGATAAAGCAGGCGGAATAGCCCGCAGCAAAGAGCTGCTCGGGATTGGTGCCTTCGGCGCCGTTGCCGCCCAATTCCTTCGGTGTCGATAGCGTTACCTTCAGGCGGCCATCTTCACTCGATGCAGTGCCGTCACGTCCGCCTGTTGCTGTCGCTTTGGTTGTGTAGAGAATGCTCATCATTGGCTCCTTTGGTTGAGTTGGGTTGTTCGATGCATATTAAGTTGCACACAATTAAATTGTACGCAATACGAAATCGCATATGATTTTGAAAAATTAAATGATGCGCAATTTAATTGCTTTGTGTATTGTATGCGGGAATACAAATGGAGTGATGACGATGGAGAAGACGGGCGTAGACGAACAGGAATCCCTCCTTAGCCTGGAGAACTTCCTGTGCTTTGCCATCTATTCCACGGCCAATGCGGTAACGCGGGCCTATCAGCCCCGCCTCGCGGCGCTGGGCCTGACCTATCCGCAATATCTTGTCATGGTTGTCCTCTGGGAAGAGGAAAACCAGACCGTCAAGGCAATCGGCGAGAAGCTCAGCCTGGACTCGGGCACGCTCACGCCGTTGCTTAAGCGCCTGGAAACGGCTGGTCTGATCACACGCCGCCGTGACACTGTGGACGAAAGGCAAGTCTTGATTGGCTTGACCGCAGACGGGCGCGCTATGCGCGCACGCGCTGAGGCAGTACCGGTCGCAATGGGCAAGGCTTTCGGCTGTACCATGGACGAAGCAAAGTCCCTGCGATCGGAACTGATCGCTATGCGGGACAATCTGATTGAAAGCATTGAAGAGGTGAAGTAGCCGTCCGGCTATTGTCTCAGGCCGGCCTGTAGAGGGGCAATTGCAGGCGGATTCGGGCGCCGCGCCATGGCCCGGTCAGTATGTCAACGCGACCACCGTGCAGCCGCGCAATCTGCCGCGTCAGGTTAAGACCAAGACCGGCACCGCTGGAACGCGGCCGCAAGCGATAAAACGGCTCGAACACGTGTTCATGTTCTTCCTCGGGAATACCCGGCCCTTCATCGCGAACCTCAATGCCACCCGCGTTGTCCACCAGTACGGTGATTGTTCCCGTTCCATCGCAATGTTCGATGGCATTGCGGATGAGGTTGGCCACGGCTTGTTCGATTTGCAGGGTATTGACCTGTGCGTGAACGCTTTTAGGTGCCGGTTCGAATGAAAGATCGTAACCAGCGGCAATCGCCAATGGCGCGAAGTCCGCCACGATCTGCCCCGTGAGTTCGACCAGATCGACAACTTCACCCGGCCCCACCGGCTGGTCGAGCAATTGCCGGTCGAGCAATTGCTGCGCCAGATGAGAGAGACGCTCAATGTCCTGCAGTAAACGGGCGCTTTGCGGATCCTCTGTCAGAAGCTCGGCGCGTGTACGCAGAATCGCGATAGGAGTTCGCAACTCATGCGCTGCATCCGTCAGGAAGCGATTGTGCTGATCATATCCCTGGCCAAGGCGCGCAAGCGCGTGATTGAAGGCTTGGACCAGCGGTGTGATTTCCGACGGCACCTGTTCGATCGGCAGTTGCATGGCACGGTTGTTGATGTCGATACGCCCGGCCTGGCTGGCGATGGCAACCAGACCGGCCAGTGAGCGGCGCACCACCGCTGGCGTTGTCACCAGCGTCGTCACACCCATGACAATGATGATGGGCAGAAGCAGTGCGATGATGACGATGATCAGAACAGGAATAACCCTGATCCAGGCTGTGGTTCCATCCGGATTGCGTGCCATATCGACCTGCATGTCGATATTGACTTCCAGCCCCTCGTTCTCATCCCGTGATGCACGGGTTGAGGTAATGACCTGTATCGGTCCCGCCTTGGTATCAATCTTCGAAACCACCGCCTCGGGTCGCAGATCGCCCTCTCGAAAACCGAGCGTCGCATGATCCACGGCTTTCACGAGATCACCGGTATCATTGCCATAACCGACGGGAACGTCACCACGTTGGACAGCCTGACCATTCGTGTCGCGTGCTATGTACCAAAGTTTCGGAAATTCCTGCAGAAAAGTCTTCAGCTCTTCCGTCTCATGAACGATCAGTTTGCCATCGACATCCCTGTCGATTGCGCTCTTCAGAATAGCAACCGCCGCCTCATTGTCGATGAGCAGCCGCGGATTTGCCACCCACAACACCAATGTGAACAGGCCGATAAAGATGAGCAATGTCGCCGCCTGCAGCAAAATGAGCCTGCGTACCAGAACCCATTGCAATGAGCGCGGGCGGATTTTCTTCATACAATTGCCCGTAACAGATAGCCGAGATTGCGTATAGCCCGTATCTCGACACCTGCCGACACATCCTCCAGCTTGCGTCTCAGCCGCGATACATGTGCATCAAGCGCGTTGGATCCGATTTCATCGTCCATGGCATAGACGGATTCCTCAAGTGTCGCGCGCAGGACAGTCCGGCCGGGGCGGCGGATCAGCGTCTCAAGCACCAATCGTTCGCGCCGCGGCAACTCCAGCGGCTGATCTTCTATCAATGCCTCCCGGTGGCGAAAATCATAGGTAAGGCGTCCGACAACCGTTTGTTCCGCGCGCAGCGTGAACGGCCGCCGATGCAATGCCCGCAACCGGGCCATCAGCTCTTCCGTAGCGAAGGGCTTCACCATGTAATCGTCGGCCCCCGCATCGAGCCCGGCAACACGATCGTTCAGGCTGCTCATGGCGGTCAGCACGATGACCGGGGCATCGACATGCAGCGCCCGCAGTCTTGGGATCAGACTGAGGCCTTCGCCATCAGGCAATCGCCTGTCCAGCACGACAGCATCATAAGGGCCAAATTTTGCCATGGCCTCGGCGTCCGCCAATGTCGATACATGATCGACGACCACATCGCGACGCTCCAGCGCGGCCTTCAGGACCGAAGCCATTTCCGGCTCGTCCTCAAGCAGCAAGATGCGCATTTGAATTCTCCGTTCGTAGAAAGTCGGCAGCAATGCCGATTGTGGCGGTCAAATCTCTACCATGCCTCGCAAGTAAATGCAGTGTCGCTCACTCGGCACGGCCGCCGGTGAGGATGCTTACTCACACTCCAGTTTTGGTTTACGGAAGTTGGTGATGTACCAGCGGCCGCCCGACGACCGCGCATAGAACGTATAGAAACACTCCTTCTGTTCGACATAGCTTGGCGTTTCCGTTTCGATATATCGCCTGCCATGCCTTGTATCGCGAACTTCACCAGTGGATGTACCGGATACGGCATTGGTCGATATCTTGCGCCACTGGTACGCGCGCTCGCCGGGCCCCAGATCGAGGACTTCGGTCGGCGGCCCGTACGAAACCGGCTCCGATTGCCCGCTTGCAATTACGAGCATTGCGTGTCGACATGTGGAAGATTCCCATCAAAAATATTCATGTGCGGCAACTAGGCTGCGAAGATTGCACCGACATTACCGGAGGGTTGCGGGGGCTGGCCGCTGCTTCACAATTCATTGCAGGGCGTATCAGCTATCGGAAAATTTCGCAGAAAGCTTTCCATCTTTGCTGAACTTGCGCTAAGGAACCGCCATCCCTTTCAAACACTCCTAGAGGTTTCCCCGAAATGGCATCGAAAAAGCTCCTTCTTCTTCCTGGCGACGGCATCGGACCTGAGGCAATGGCCGAAGTTCGCAAGATCATCGCCTATATGAATGCTGAACTGAAAAGTGGCTTTGAACTTGAAGAAGGCCTTGTCGGCGGTTCTGCTTACGATGCCCATGGCAAGGCGATCTCAGATGCCGACATGGCCAAGGCCATGGCCGCCGACGCGGTTCTCTTCGGTGCCGTCGGCGGACCGAAGTGGGACAGCGTTCCCTATGACGTTCGCCCGGAAGCCGGTCTTCTGCGTCTGCGCAAGGACATGGAACTGTTTGCAAATCTGCGCCCTGCCATCTGCTATCCCGCGCTGGCCGATTCCTCATCCCTCAAAAAAGATGTGGTTGAAGGTCTCGATATCCTGATCGTGCGGGAATTGACCGGCGGTGTTTATTTCGGTGAACCGAAGGAAATCGTTGACCTCGGCAACGGCCAGAAGCGCGGCATCGATACCCAGGTCTATGATACCTATGAGATCGAGCGTATTTCGGGCGTCGCCTTTGAATTGGCCCGCACGCGCCGAAACAAGGTCACGTCGATGGAAAAGCGCAACGTCATGAAATCGGGCGTTCTGTGGAACGAGGTCGTTACAGCGACCCATAAGGCCCGTTATTCCGACGTTCAGCTCGAGCACATGCTGGCCGATGCCGGCGGCATGCAGCTCGTACGCTGGCCCAAGCAATTCGACGTGATTGTCACGGACAATCTCTTCGGTGATATGCTTTCCGATATTGCCGCCATGCTGACCGGTTCTCTCGGCATGCTGCCCTCAGCTTCACTCGGCGCGCCAGATGGCAAGACCGGCAGCCGCAAGGCGCTCTACGAACCCGTGCATGGGTCGGCTCCCGATATCGCCGGAACCGGCGCCGCCAATCCGATTGCCATGATCGCCTCCTTTGCCATGTGCCTGCGCTACTCATTCAACATGGTGGAAGAAGCGGACCGGCTGGAAGCGGCGATTGCCGGTGTGCTTGGCGACGGCATCCGCACCGCCGACATCATGTCGGAAGGCAGCACCAAGGTTGGCACCACCCAGATGGGTGATGCGATCCTTGCCAAATTCAAAGCGCTCGCTGCCTGATCACACTCATCCGGACAAAGAAAAGCCCGGCGCGAGGAATCGCGCCGGGCTTTTTATTGAGCCGTCGACTACTTGATGTCGTGCAGATCCTCGTTCTTGGTTTCACGAACGAAGATCAGGCCGATCACCAATGTCATGGCTGCAATGACGATCGGGTACCAAAGGCCATAATAGATATCGCCCTTGGCGGCGCTCATTGCAAAGACCGTTGCCGGAAGCAGGCCGCCGAACCAGCCATTGCCAATGTGATATGGCAATGACATGCCGGTATACCGGATGCGGGTCGGGAACATCTCGACCAGAATCGCGGCGATCGGGCCATAAACCATCGTCACATAGAGCACCAGAACGAACAGGATGGCGATGGTCATCGGCCAGTTAACGGCCTTGGGGTCAGCGACCATGGTGAAGAGACCGCCATTGGGAATGGTATAAACCGCCATCTCCGTGGCACCGGCTGCCTGCTCCGTGGTGATCAGCTTTGCTTTGACGAGATCAGCGACCGGGGTGACCGCCTTTTCACCAGCACGAACCGCGGCAGCATCAAGGTTCAATTCGGGATTGGCCTTGATGAAGCCGTCAAGTTTGGCATCGGCAACCTTGGCAGGTGCCCGCACAAGCGGGAAACCGGCCTTCTGCAACGCCAGGTTCAGGTCATGGGTGAGCACTGCGTTTTTGGCAGCAGCATCGGGACCAGCGGCCACGGCATCATAGGATGGAATGACCGTATCGCCGATTTTGACGGTGGCGGGCTGACCGGCGGGACCGGCAACCACTTCATAGGGCACCGAACTGCGGGCCAGGAACGCTGTCGCAATGTCACATGAATTGTTGAACTTGGCTGTACCAACCGGGTTGAACTGGAAGGTACAGTCGCCCGGTGCCGCGGTCACCGTAGCGCGGACTGTTGCCTCCGCCTGGGCCAATGCCGGATTTGCAGCGTGCGTGAGTGCCTTGAACAGCGGGAAGTAGGTCAGGATTGCCAGGGCAAGACCTGCCATGATGATCGGCTTGCGGCCGATCTTGTCGGAGAGCCAGCCAAAGAAGACAAAAAAGCCCGTGCCAAGCAGGAGCGCGATTGCAATCATGATATTGACGGACTGCCCATCCACCTTCAGCACGTTCTGCAGGAAGAACAGGGCATAGAACTGGCCGGAATACCAGACAACAGCCTGACCGGCGGTAAGGCCGAACAAGGCGAGCAGCGCAATCCGGGCATTTTTCCACTGACCGAAAGCTTCCGACAGCGGTGCCTTGGAGCCCTTGCCTTCTTCTTTCATCTTCTTGAAAGCCGGTGATTCACTCAACGAGAGCCGAATCCACACCGATATTCCCAGAAGAACGAATGAGAGAATGAAAGGCACACGCCAGCCCCAGGCGGCGAATGCGTCCTTACCAAGCCAATTCTGGACGATGAGGATAACCACCAGGGACAGGAACAGACCGAGCGTTGCGGTCGTCTGGATCCATGACGTGTAATAACCGCGACGATTGTTCGGCGCGTGTTCAGCCACATAGGTTGCAGCACCGCCATATTCGCCGCCGAGAGCCAAGCCCTGCAACATGCGCAGCGCAATCAGGATGATCGGTGCAGCGATGCCCCAGCTGCCTGATCCTGGAAGAATACCGACCAGAAACGTCGACAGACCCATGATCAGAATGGTCACCAGGAAGGTATATTTGCGGCCGACGAGATCGCCGATCCGTCCGAAGACCAGCGCGCCGAAGGGACGGACAAGAAAGCCCGCGGCAAACGCCAGAAGCGCAAATATGTTGCGCGTCGCTTCGGGGTATTCACTGAAAAACGCTGCACCAATGAAGGCAGCCAATGAGCCGTACAAGTAGAAATCATACCATTCGAAAACAGTTCCGAGTGAGGAAGCGAAGATAACTTTCTTCTCCTCTCTCGTCATACCCCGGCTGGCAGTACCAGCCACAGAAGTGGTCGCCATTTGTATTCCTCCCAGAAAACAGCATTTACGCCGGGACCCGATCGGCTCAGCAACCGCTCACGTCCCTCGGATTTGTCACTGCGTATGAATCAACGGCAAAGTCCTGCGGGACTTCGACTGACCTTACGCCGGTGAATGTCCTCCGGAACTCTCCCCCCAAAGGTCATGCACCCCATGCACCGCTCAAGTGTTGAACAAATATTCGCGAAAGCAAAGACCGCATTTTACGGCAAAAGTTCAAAATTGTGCGTAACGCGACATATTCTTCTCTTTTGAATGGACAATTGACTCTTTTTGGAAAGCGGATACAAGCATGTCAGGTTAAGGAGACGCCCCGTGAGCAGCGAATCAACTGCACACTTTTTGACGAGCGGTTCCGGCATTTGTGCCGGATGCGCAGGCGCGTCTGTTCTTTCCACCAAAATGCCGGCCAAAACGACCACCAAAACGGTCTGATTTCCCTTGGCCTGCTCGCCCCCTCCCGGGTCCGGCCCGGGGGAAAAGACCCGCAATGGCCAGCGGGTTTTTCACAAAGAGCGGTGAGGGACAGGAGATAACACAGATGAGTTTCAAGGTTGCGGTTGTAGGCGCCACAGGCAATGTGGGCCGCGAAATGTTGACAATACTGGAAGAGCGCGGCTTTCCGGTCAGTGAAGTCGTGGCGCTCGCCTCACGCCGGTCCCAGGGCACCGAAGTCTCCTTTGGCGACCGCACGCTGAAGGTCAAAGCCCTCGATACCTATGATTTTTCCGATACCGATATCTGCCTGATGTCGGCTGGCGGCAATATATCCAAGGAGTGGTCGCCGAAGATCGGGGCGCAGGGCTGTGTCGTCATCGACAATTCCTCCGCCTGGCGCTACGATTCCAACGTGCCGCTGATCGTGCCGGAAGTAAATCCGGACGCGATTGTCGGTTTCTCCAAGAAGAACATCATTGCCAACCCGAACTGCTCCACGGCACAGCTTGTGGTGGCGTTGAAGCCGCTGCATGACAAGGCCAGGATCAAGCGTCTTGTGATCGCCACCTATCAGTCGGTTTCCGGCGCCGGCAAGGATGGCATGGATGAGCTGTTCCAGCAGTCACGGGCGGTGTTCGTTGCCGATCCGGTGGAAGCCAAGAAGTTCACCAAGCGCATCGCCTTCAACGTCATCCCGCATATCGACGTCTTCATGGAAGACGGCTACACCAAGGAAGAGTGGAAGATGGTCGCCGAGACCAAGAAGATGCTCGATCCCAAGATCAAGCTCACGGCGACGTGTGTCCGTGTTCCCGTCTTCATTGGCCATTCCGAAGCCGTGAATATCGAATTCGAAAGCCCGATGAGCGCCGAAGAAGCCCGTGAGATTCTCTCGGATGCACCGGGCTGCCTGGTTATCGACCGGCACGAGGATGGCGGCTACATCACCCCCTATGAAGCAGCGGGCGAAGACGCCACGTATATTTCGCGTATCCGCGAGGACATCACTGTCGAGAATGGCCTGTCGCTTTGGATTGTTTCGGACAATCTGCGCAAGGGTGCGGCCCTCAACACCATCCAGATCGCCGAACTTCTGGTCGCGCGCGGGCTGATTCAGCCCAAGCAGCTCGCAGCCTGAAACCCGGCATGCCGCCAAAATAGAAAAGGGCGCAGTTTCTGCGCCCTTTTTCGTTGAAGCAATTGCCGCGCCCAAACTCAGGCCCAGGGATGCCTTTGGGCGTTGGCTGCCTCGAAGCTGTCGATCTTGGCTGCCTTTTCCATGGTCAGGCCAATGTCATCAAGACCGTTCAGCATGCAGTAGCGGCGGAATTCATCAAGATCGAAACTGATCTGGCCGCCATCCGGGCCCTTGATCGTCTTCTCTTCCAGATCGATCGTCAGCGTTGCATTGGCGCCGCGCTGCGCATCATCCATCAACTTGTCCAGGTCCTCATGGCTGACGCGGATCGGCAGGATGCCGTTCTTGAAGCAGTTGTTGTAGAAAATATCGGCGAAGCTGGTCGAGATGACGCAGCGGATACCGAAATCCAGCAATGCCCACGGCGCATGCTCACGGCTGGAGCCGCAGCCGAAATTGTCGCCGGCCACCAGAATCTGAGCTTTGCGATAGGCCGGCTTGTTGAGGACGAAATCCGGATTTTCCGAACCGTCTTCATTGTAACGCATTTCGGCAAAGAGCCCTGTGCCAAGACCGGTGCGCTTGATCGTCTTCAGGTAGTCCTTCGGAATGATCATATCCGTGTCGATATTGATGATCGGCAACGGTGCGGCAACGCCGGTGAGCTTGGTAAACTTGTCCATGATCTCTGCCTGTAGTGTTCGGTAACATGAGTATCTTCGCTTTACACCAGCTTGACGGCGAATCAAAGACTTTCCCCCTGTGGCAGATTGGGGCATGCCACGCCGCATGATTGCGCTTGTCTTGGCCCGTCGATCAATGCAAAAAAGTGCCATGCGCAAAACATTTCGCCCTCGCCGCTCGGTTCTCTATGTTCCCGCCTCGAATGCCAAGGCTCTTGCCAAGATTGCGAGCCTTGACGCGGATGCGGTCATTTTTGATTTGGAGGATGCCGTCGCTCCGCAGGCCAAGGACGATGCCCGCGAAGCATTGCGCAATTATTTTCGCGCCAATCCGGCAAACAAGGCCGAACGGATCATCCGCATCAATGCGCTTGCAAGCGAATGGGGTGCCGAGGATCTTCTCGCCGCGCGCGCCTGCAAACCTGACGCCATCCTCCTTCCCAAGGTGGAAACACCGCAGGACGTGACTGGCGTGACTGAAATACTTGAGGAAACCGATGCATCCGAAAACATTCGGCTGTGGGCGATGATTGAGACACCGCGTGGTATTCTCAATGCGGACGAGATCGCCGAACTGGGTCTGCGATCCACCGGGCGTCTGGATTGCTTTGTCGTTGGGACAAACGATATCGCCAAAGAAACCGGTGTGAGCACGGATGGCAATCGCGCCTATCTCGTCCCGTGGCTGATGCAGACCGTGCTTTGTGCCAAAGCCGGAAAGCTGGATGTGATCGACGGCGTCTATAATGACTTTGCCGACGCGGCGGGTTTCACGCTTGAATGCGACCAGGGCGCAAGGATGGGTTTTGACGGCAAAACGCTCATTCATCCCGCACAGATTGGTGCTGCAAATCGCGCCTTTTCACCGGATAAGGCAGCCCTTGCCGCCGCTCGATCGATCATCGAGGCATTTTCCCTTCCGGAAAATGCTGACAAGGGCGCAATTGCCCTGAACGGAAGAATGATAGAACGCCTGCATCTTGCCAACGCGGAGAAGATCATGGCCAAAGCGCAAATAACAGGAGACAAAGCATGAAACTATATCGCTTTTTGACCGGACCGGATGATGCCAGCTTCTGCCACAAGGTGACGGCGGCCATCAACAAGGGCTGGCATATCTATGGTTCCCCCACCTATGCATTCAACACCGTTACCGGGGTGATGCAGTGCGGTCAGGCTGTTGTAAAGGATGTCGATGGCGTCGATTATGAGCCGGGTATCAAGCTCGGCGACTACTGACCGGTAGCGGCATTCCACAGAGGATGCCGTTTGAGCGCTTGATATTGCTGCTCTGATGTACGCGCCATGGCGTCTTCGCGCGAGGCCGGCCTGTCCTCAAAAGGAATAGGCCGGTCAAACCGGCTGATGGCAGGGTCCCGTCGGCCGATTATTCGACGCTTGCCTCTATGCGCTCCATATCCTCGTCCGAGAGGCCGAAGTGATGGCCGATTTCATGGATGAGGACATGGGTAACGATATCCCCCAAGGCCTCCTCATACTCCGCCCAGTAATCCAGCACGGCGCGGCGATAAATCGTGATGATATTGGGTCTTTCCCCGGTTTGAAGCGAGAACCGTTCTCCGATACCCCGCCCTTCAAACAATCCAAGCAAATCAAACGGCGATTCCAGCCCCATGTCCTCGACAATCTGATCATCGGGGAATTCCGATACCTGAATGGTGATATCGCCGCACAAACTGCGAAAATCGTCGGGCAGATGCGCATAAGCCTCGATCGCGAGTGATTCGATCTCACTCAAAGCTGGTGACAAGCGATTGCCCCAATCGGCGGTTTGATTACTTCTGGCCATTAAAACTCCTGGAGCACTTTCCGGCCTCATATAGTGTCTTTGCAGCAAGGATGCGAGTGGCACACAGACTAACCCCGCATTGGTACCAGAAGCCGCTCCATGCGCCGGAAGCTTTCAGCAAGCACTGTCGCGTCTTTGAGACCATGCGCGAGCATGATGCCGCCCTGCCATTCGGCCAGGGCATTGCGGGCGGTTCCAAGTGCCGCAGAGGGGCGCACGCCGGTTCGCCCCAGCTCTCTTCCAATGAATCCGATCAGGAGACTGAAAACTTCGGCCGCCCGTTCGGCGGCTTCCGGCGATTCATGGCGGAAATCCCGTATTCCCAAGGCGATCGGACATCCATTCTCCACACGGCTTTTGAGCGAATGCGACAGCTTTTCAATGAGCAGCAACAGACGCTTGCGCGGATCCTGATCCGCTTCGACAATGGTCGTCAGCATATCCTCGGTTTCAGCAACGAAAATATCGGCAACGCCGCGCGCCAGGTCGGCCTTTGTCTTGAAATAATAATAGATGTTTCCAAGCGGAATTCCCGATTCCGCCGCGATGTGGGCAAGGCTTGTCACGGTGAAGCCTCGTCGCCAGAACAAGCCGGCAGCCGTGGCAACAAGGATATCACGTTTGTCGTTCCGCCTGGCCATCGCACCGCCTTCGAATATCAGTTGTTCAACTGACTCGTATTTTGGCAGGTTCGGCAATGATTGCAGTAAAAATAAACTAGTCTTCGATGGTTCGCGCTTCCGATGGCAGCATGATCGGTATCCCGTCCCGGATCGGATAGGCGAGATGAGCCGACTTCGAGATCAGCTCGGATTTCTCCTGATCGTAGACAAGCGGCCCCTTGGTCAGCGGGCAAACCAGAAGTTCAAGCAGCTTGCGATCAATGGCGGGGTCGCGTTTTGGTTCGATCATGGCTCGCTTCCTCGGGGATTACTGCAGGTTCGACTCATAGCCATCCTGGTCTTTCGCCAGCATGATTTCGGTGATTGCGATCAAAGTCTCGGCCCGCGTCTTCAGATCGGCGGCTTCCAGCAAAGCCTGCTTTTCCGCGGCACCGAAAGGCGACATCATGGCGAGGGCATTGACCAGCGTTTCATTGCCCGCGCGGGAAATACCATCCCAATCCGCTTCGAGGTTGTTGGCATCGAGATAATCCCGGAAGACGCGCAGCAGCGCCGGCCGGTCGACTTCCGAGTCGTCTGCCTCGTCCAGATCCGCCAGAAGCGGCGCAATCTTGCACTGACGGAACGGTGTCCGGGTGGAGAGTTCCTTGACAATCCGAAAGCGGCAAATGCCCTGCAATGTGATGAGAAGGCGCCCGTCACCGGTCTCGGCGAACGATGTGATCCGGCCAAGGCATCCCACTTCACACAGTTCATCCGCGTCCGTATCGCCCTCGTCGAAGCGTGGTTGAATCATGCCGATGACGCGCTTTCCACTCAAAGCCGCGTCCACCATGGCCAGATAACGCAGTTCGAATATATTCAACGGCAACTGACCACCCGGAAGCAACAGGGCTCCCGAAAGGGGGAAAATCGGCACGCTTTCCGGGATATTGTCCAGCGTCCGATAACGAACATTGCCTGCTTGCATCGCCAGCTCCAGTGATTGATCCGCAGCATCAGGGATCGATCGCTATTGTGCCCTATTTTACTCAGGAAAACAGCAGGGAAGACAGTTTCCGGCGCGCGATCAGGGAAGCCTGATCAGCCGGACCCCATGCGTCGAAAAACTGCAGCAGCTGTTTGCGGGCTCCGTCATCATTCCAGGTACGATCGGCCTTCATGATGGCGAGAAGATGATCGGCCGCCTCATCCCGCTGCCCGGTGGCATTCAGGAACATGGCAAGGTCGAACCGCGCCTGATGGTCCCTGGGATTCGCCGCAAGTTTTGCTTCCAGCGCAACAGGGTCACCCAGCTTGGCCGCTTGATCAGCCAAGGCAACCTTTGCTTCCGCCGCACGCACACTGGCATCGTCTTTCTTGTTCGCGGGAACCTGCTCCAAAACGGCCTTGGCCTGGTCAAGATCACCCAGATCAATCAGGCAATTGGCAAGTCCGGTAAGCGCCGCCACATGATCGGGCACTTCCGCCAGAACGGCCGAATAGATCTGGGCCGCCTGCTCCATATCTTGCGCTGCTGCAGCCTGAGTAGCCGCATCCAGCGCCGATTGAATGGCCGCATCCCTGCCGCCATCCGGTGACGCAATGCGATCAATGAATTCCTTGACCTTTGATTCCGGCAATGCGCCCATGAAACCATCGACCGGCTTGCCATCAGCAAAGGCAATCACCGCCGGAATTGATTGAATACCGAGCTGCCCAGCAATGGCAGGGTGCTCGTCAATATTCATTTTAACCAGCTTTACCCGCCCGCCGGCGGCATTGACCACCTTTTCAATGATCGGTGTCAATTGCTTGCAGGGTCCGCACCAGGGGGCCCAGAAATCGACCAGAACCGGTTGGCTCTTCGATTCGGCGATCACATCCGCGGCAAATCCCGCCGTGGTGGTATCCTTGATCAAGGCGCCAGCCGTGGTTGAGGCGGCCGCGGGAGCCGCGCCGCCATAGGATACCGTCGTTGTCGCAGCTGCACTGCCGTAGCCGCCGCCGAACGGGTTATCAGTATTGCTCATCAAAATTCTCCCGTATCCGCTGGTTACATGTTTCCCGGGTCCGCTTGGACCGGTTTACAGCCTGCACTCAGGTTGGGTTGGATTCATCAATTTTCAAGATCAGGGGTTCGTGATCGGTAGATGCGAGAAACCGCAAGAGATCGTCTCGCCGAATGGATGTCGTGGCATCGTTGCTCAGCGGGTGCGCATTGATGATTTCATTGTGCATGAGAGCCTCATCAAGCACGACCTTCACCTGATGCTCCTCGTCGTTGATAATACCAAGCACACTCACCGAACCCGGAACAAGCCCAAGATACTCCATCAGCTTTTCCGGTTTGCCGAATGAAACGCGGCTTGATGCACCAATCTTGGTATGGATTGTTTTGAGATCGACCTGCGCCTCTTCATCCACAGTGACGAGAAAGAACTTGTCCTTCTTGTCCTTCAGGAACAGGTTTTTGGTGTGGGCCCCGGGAACCTGCCCGCGCAAATCCTGCGCTTCGGCAACCGTAAACACCGGCGCATGCCGAATCGTTGACACTTTGATTCCGAGATCATCGAATTTCTGCATCAATTCTGCGTATGTCTTGGGCATTCTGGCTCTCGCGGCACCGGCAATCGAAAAATATGCTTTTGTTGTCCTAATCGCTTCACCGCACGCTCTCAAGCGAAAACCCAGCCGCACCTTGGTTTAATCGGACATTTCATTGCCGGGCCGATCCACCCGTTGAATTTTTTTTCGAATATCGTCACAAAGTCAAAAATTCACTGTTGCAATTGGTCTGTCCTTGGGTCATATAGGCCCCGCTTCGCAAGACAAACTGGCACATGCGGGAGTAGCTCAGGGGTAGAGCACAACCTTGCCAAGGTTGGGGTCGAGGGTTCGAATCCCTTCTCCCGCTCCAGTTGTTCGAAGTTCAAAAGGCCCGGTTTTTACCGGGCCTTTTTGCTTTTCGGCCTGGCTGCGCCATTGTCGTCCAAGCCCTTTGATTGCCCGATATTCACTGCGGCTGGCAACGATGCGGTCTCCTTGATGGGTGTTTGTGTCAGCCGGTAAAGGGCCCGCAATTGCAATCCGCGTTCAATGCGCTAAACCCTTCGACATGGCACAGAAGAAAGCACACGAGGTTGATTCCTTCCTGAAGAGGCTCGACAGGGCTTATCCGATCGTACTGCTCTACGGCCCCGACAAGGGCCTGGTGAGCGAACGGGCCGGCGTCTTTATCAAGCTGACGGGACTCGCCCAGGACGATCCCTTTGCCGTCATACGCCTCGATGCCGATGACGTTCAGGCAGAGCCCGGGCGGCTGTCCGACGAGGCCAACACCATTTCCATGTTTGGCGGCGAGCGCCTGATCTGGGTCCGTAACGCCGGCGGACAGAAGGGATTGGCCGATGCCGTAACGCATCTGACGAAAACACCCCCCGTCGACACATTCATCCTGATCGAGGCGGGCGACCTCAAGAAGGGTGCAGGTCTGCGCGGCATTGTCGAGCAGAGCGCCAGCGCCATGGCTTTGCCTTGCTACAGCGATGATGCCAAGGGCATAGACGCAACCATTGATGACATGCTTGCCCGCAACAAGCTACAGATCACGCTGGATGCCCGCAATCTGCTGAAAGAAAGCCTTGGGGGAGACCGGCTGGCCACGCGCGCCGAACTTGAGAAAATCTGTCTTTATGCCCACGGCCGCGAGCGGGTAACCATTGAGGATGTCCGCGATATCATCGGCGATGTCAGCGCCACCTCCTACGAGACAATTGTCGATGCCATGATGACGGGCAATCTGCCGGATTTTACCCATGCATTCGATCGGGTTATCGGTTCCGGGTCTTCGAGCTTTCTGATCCTGAGTTCCGCCATACGCCAGTTCCAGACGTTGCAAAGCCTGCGTTACGGCATGGAAAACGAGGGCAAGAATGCCGGATCGGCTGTGGCGTCCGCGCGTCCGCCGGTGTTTTTCTCGCGGCGACGGCTGGTGGAAACGGCATTGCAGCGCTGGACAACACAAAGCTGCGCCCGCGCCATCGAACGGTTGCAGAAAACCGTGCTGGAAAGCCGCCGCAACGCGACACTTTCCATACCGATCATTCGTCAGTCACTGATCGCTCTGGCTGCAGAAGCCGCCCGGGCAGGGCGGAGCGGCCGTTAGGCAACGTCCGCGCGCATCTCCCTTGCGCACCAAAATCGTACTAACTATTTGAATCAAAATAACTTATTGCGTCACCGCTCAGCTTTGCAGGCGGCGACAGATCTCATCCAGCTGCTCCAGCGTCGCGTAATGAATACGCACGTCTCCGCCCTTGGCCTGATGATTGACCGTTACACGCATGCCAGTTACATCCGACAGCAGTTTTTCCAGCGCCCGCGTGTCCGCGTCCTTGTTTTCATCATTGTCCGCCTTGACTTTCGGAGCGGCCGGTTTGCCGCCGCCTTGAGCCAGTGCTTCCGCTTGACGAACAGACAGGCCGTCGCGAATGATCCGTTCGGCCAGGACATCCGGATGTTCCGCGGTGATCAGCGTACGTGCATGTCCAGCCGACAGAGCGCCATTCGTGATGTGGTCGCGAACCGTTTCCGGCAGTTTCAGCAACCGCAATGTATTGGCCACGTGGCTTCGGCTCTTGCCGATAACCTGGGCCAAGTCCGCCTGCGTATAGTCATGATCATCAATCAGTTGCTGATAGCCCATGCCTTCTTCAATCGGATTGAGATCGGCGCGCTGAACGTTCTCGATGATCGCCAGTTCAAGCGCGACCCGGTCATCGACTTCGCGAATGATCACGGGAACAGTGGTCAGACCGGCACGTTGCGCCGCACGCCAGCGCCGCTCGCCGGCGATCAGCTCATAGCGATCCGCGGAATCCTTGACGGGTCGAACCACGACAGGCTGAACAATGCCGTGTTCGCGGATTGACTGGGTCAAATCCTCCAGATCGGCTTCCATGAACAAACGCCGGGGATTGCGCGGATTGCGCGTGACAAATTCAATGGGAACCTGACGATCCAAAGTGGCGATGCGCGGAGGAACATTTTCTTCCGGCAGACGGTCCATCTCTCCAATGAGCGCAGCAAGACCTCGACCGAGGCGCTTTTTTGACGGATCTTCATTCATTGTCATAGGCTCTCATAAATGTTTCGTATTCGAATCGATCAAGCAGCACGCAAGTGCCGCTCCCTTTGAATAACTTCCGATGCCAGCTGCAGATAAGCCTGGCTGCCCGCACACTTCAGGTCGTACAGAATGGCTGGGGTACCGTAGGAGGGTGCTTCCGAGACACGCACGTTGCGCGGAATGACTGTGCGGTAGACTTTGTCGCCCATAAACGAACGGACATCGTCAACAACTTGTGTTGCGAGATTGTTTCGGCCGTCAAACATGGTCAATACAATACCCTGAATGTTCAGGGCCGGATTAAGCGCCGTCCGTACCTGGTTGACGGTTTCCAGCAGCTGACTCAATCCTTCCAATGCGAAAAACTCACATTGCAATGGCACAAGCACTGAATCAGCCGCTGCCATGGCATTCATGGTCAGGAGATTGAGCGACGGCGGGCAATCGATCAGAATATAGGTAAAAGGCGATACTGCATTATCGCCGCGAAAGGCCTTGCGCAAACGCGTGGCACGGTCGGCAGAACCGGCAATCTCCATCTCAACCCCCAGAAGATCGAGCGTAGACGGAATCAGCGACAGGTTGGGAACGGCGGTAGCAATGGCGGCTTCATCCACGGAAGCGGTTTGCATCAGAACATCATAGGACGACAATTCGCGATTCTTGCGATCAATGCCCAGCCCGGTGCTGGCATTACCCTGAGGATCAAGATCGACAATCAGGACGTTCTCGCCAATGGCCGCAAGCGCCGTAGCCAGGTTGATGGCAGTTGTAGTCTTCCCCACGCCGCCCTTCTGATTGGCTATGGTAATGATACGAGTCTGACTGTTCATCACTGTTTTCCCGAGCAAACCATTACTATCGGCGGTAAAATGAAAATGGCCTATTTCGCCGCTGGGTTGCGCCGCACATTGCTGATCTGCAACACCACCGACTCAACATCGACCATACTGGCATGTTGTATCAGATCAAATGACCAGCCGTCACGGCTTTCCTCGATCTCGCGCCGATAATCCCGGCCTTTTTGAAAAAGTGCCGTTGCGCCGCTTGTCAGCCAGGGCTCTGTCAGTGCAAAAAGTTCCTTCAACGGCGCAAGTGCACGGGCCGTAACAACATCAGGTGTGGTGATTTTCGACCAAACCGCATCAATCCGAACTGGATGCACCGTTCCAGGAGTGTGAAACTGGCCCAGAGCAGTGCGCAAAAACGCAGCCTTCTTGCCATTGCTCTCGACAAGATCAATCGCCGCACCCTCCGTTTCCTTCAGGAGAATAGCGAGAACAACACCCGGAAAACCGCCGCCTGAACCGAGATCAAGCCAGCGCTTGGCCTCAGGCATAAGCGGGCGGAGCTGTGCGCTGTCGATAATATGCCGTTCCCACAACTCATCCAGCGTGGCAGGGGACGCGAGATTGATCGCCTTTGACCACTTTCGAAACAGATATTCGAAGTCAATAAGGTCCTTGACTGTTTCACGTGAAACATTGGGGATAACCCCACGCAGCTTCTTCTCCCGCCAATCGCTCACGCCACGTCTCTTGCGACAGTGCTGCGACGGATCTGGGTGATAATGAGGGCAAGCGCGGCCGGCGTCATGCCATCGATGCGCTGGGCTTCCGCAATCGAACGCGGCTGGCGCTGCTTGAGCTTCTGCTTCAACTCGTTGGACAGGCCGGAAACCACCGAAAAATCCATGCCTTGCGGTATGAGCAGCGCTTCTTCGCGTTCCATCGCGGCAACGTCGGCCTTCTGGCGTTCGAGATAAACCGCGTACTGCGCTTCGATCTCCAAAGCCTCCGACACACGACCGTTAATGTCAGCCAGTTCCGGCCAGATCAGCCGTAAGCGCGCCAAGTCTATCTCAGGAAAGGCAAGCAGTTCATAGGCCGAACGGCGAACGCCATCCTGATTGAGATGCAGATTCACGGCCGCTGCCGCATTTGGTGTGATGGTCAAGCGCTTTGCCAGGTGACGCGCCGCATCCAATTGATCCGTCCGTGCCGCGAAGCGATCCCGTCGATCCGAACCCAATATCCCCAATCGGTCCGCCATGGGTGTCAGACGTTCGTCGGCGTTGTCAGCCCGTAGGGAAAGCCGAAATTCCGCTCGCGACGTAAACATGCGATAGGGCTCGCTCACGCCGCGGGATGTCAAATCATCGATCATCACCCCGATATAGGCTTCAGTGCGATGAATGATCATAGGCTCGCCACCGCCGGATAGCCGCGCCGCATTCAGTCCCGCCAGCAAACCCTGTGCCGCCGCTTCCTCATATCCCGTTGTTCCATTGATCTGCCCGGCGAGAAACAGGCCGCCGATGCGCCGCGCCTCCAGGCTTCGATCCAACTCGCGCGGATCAATATAGTCATACTCAATGGCGTAACCCGGCTGCAGCATGGTTGCGCGCTCGAGACCCGGTATGGTCTTGAGAATTTCCAGCTGCACGTCCTCGGGTAGGGATGTTGATATCCCATTGGGATAGACCGTGTGATCATCCAAGCCCTCGGGCTCCAGGAATATCTGATGGCCATCCCGGTCGCCAAATTTGACGATCTTGTCTTCCACAGACGGACAGTAGCGCGGGCCAATGCCTTCAATCGACCCGGAGTACATCGCGGAGCGATGCAGATTCGCGCGGATGATGGCGTGCGATTCCGGTGTCGTGCGCGTGATCCCGCAGTCGATCTGCGGGTTGGTTATGACATCCGTCATCAACGAGAACGGCAGCGGGTCCTCGTCCGCAGATTGAACGTCAAGCCCTGACCAATCGATCGTGCGACCATCCAGCCGCGGCGGCGTGCCTGTCTTCAACCGACCCAAAGCGAATGCATGTCTCGTCAGGGTATCCGACAAACCGAGGGCAGGGGCCTCGCCCATTCGCCCTGCTGGTATCTTCTTTTCACCGATATGGATCAAGCCGCGAAGAAATGTTCCCGTCGTCAGGACAACAGCACCACAGGAGAAAACGCGGCCATCCATCAATTGAACGCCGGCAACCTTTCCATCGTGAACAACCAGATCGTTGGCGCCACCTTCAACGACCGTCAGGTTCTGCTGTTCCGCAATCGCCGCTTGCATCGCCAGCCTATAGAGCTTCCGGTCCGCCTGGGTGCGCGGGCCGCGCACAGCAGGGCCTTTGCGCCGGTTGAGAAGTCGGAACTGAATACCAGCGGCATCTGCAACGCGGCCCATCAGGCCATCGAGCGCGTCAATCTCCCGGACGAGGTGACCTTTGCCAAGACCACCTATGGCGGGGTTGCAGGACATAACACCGATTGTATCGGCCTTGTGTGTTACCAGCGCCGTGCGCGCGCCATAGCGTGCTGAGGCCGCTGCGGCTTCACAGCCGGCGTGTCCACCACCAATGACGATGACGTCAAAATTGTCTTCCACGAGCCAAACTTTCCGAGATTCGAATTCAGTGTCTTGATGAGCAAATCAACGCCCTGAGTCAAGTGTGAGTCAAAGAACAATGTTTCACGTGAAACAATTCGCACGCACAAGTTGCCGTTATAGTTTCAATGTTTCACGTGAATCATTTGCCTATACAGAACTGTGAGAATACCACATCGAGAATATCCTCGACATCCACATCTCCGGTAATTCGCCCCAATGCATGGGAGGCCCGGCGTAGATACTCAGCCCGAACCTCCAGCGGCGCGGCTGCGTCAACCACAGCGTGATTGATTTCCCGGCTCGTTTCGGCGAGTAACTCCATATGACGGCGGCGGGTGGGAAGCGGATCAGAGAGATTCCCAGCCGCAGATTCGGCCCTGGATCGCAAAGCCGCTATCAGATCATTCAAACCCTCACCCGAACGGATTGAAACTTTTAGATCATAGCTGTCGGATGGCGCTCTCTCGACAACATCCAGCTTCGTTCCAATTCGCAGCGTATCGATCGCATCCAGCTCGACGAATGGTGCCGGAAGGGGGCTCGCCATATCCGTCAGCAACAGTACCAGATCCGCGGCGTGTGCGCGATCAAGTGCCCGTTCAATGCCTATCTGTTCCACCTTGCCCTCGGTTTCCCGAAGACCCGCCGTGTCGGTGATAAGGACGGGCAGGCCTCCCAGATCGAGTTTGATTTCGATCAGGTCACGTGTCGTTCCCGGTTCGTCGGAGACAATCGCCACATCGGTACCCGCTAGGGCATTCAGCAGGCTCGATTTGCCGGCATTCGGCGCACCAATAATGACGACGCGGAAGCCATCGCGCACGATTGCGCCACGTTTTCCATCGGCTACGTGATGTTCAATCTTTTCCGCAAGATCACGCATCGATACCCAGACTTGATCCGATACGGAGCCGGGCACGTCGGATTCGTCGGCAAAATCCAGTTCCGCTTCAATCAAAGCGCGCGCGCGGATCATCTCGGTACGCCAGGATGAGTAGAGCTGAACTTGCGAGCCGGATGCGATCTGCAGTGCCAGGCGGCGTTGGCCATCGGTCTCAGCGGCGATCAGATCCGCGAGACCTTCAGCCACTGTCAGATCGAATTTTCCATTGGCAAAGGCGCGCCGCGTAAACTCACCGGGTTCGGCCAAACGACAATTGTCAAAGGTATAGAGAAGCGAAATCATTGCATCGACAACCGCACGACCGCCGTGCAGGTGAAACTCGCCGCAATCCTCACCGGTAAAGCTATGGGGATTGGAGAAAAACAACACGAGTCCCCGATCAATGGGGCTACCAAACGCATCGCGGAACGTACGCAGCTCAGCCTGCCGCGGCTGAGGAAGGTTACCGCAAATTGTTTCGATAACGAATCGAGTCTTCGATCCGGACATGCGGATCACGGCGACACCAGACGGAAGCCGCCCACTGGACAGGGCAAAAATAGTCTCGCTGAAATTCTGGTTCTGTTTCATTTGCATTTATCCACGGCTACACTGGATGTCTTGATAACCCTCAAGCCGGCATTCGGGAAGAGCGGAGTAATCCAATGTATCAGCAAGCCAATCTGCTCGGGAACGAGTCCAGCCCGTATCTTCGTCAGCATGCCGGCAACCCGGTGCATTGGCGACCATGGGGAAAGCCTGCGCTGGCGGAAGCACAAGAAACGGGCAAGCCCATTCTGCTGTCCGTTGGTTACGCTGCCTGTCACTGGTGCCATGTCATGGCACACGAATGCTTTGAAGATAGCGACGTTGCCGACCTGATGAATGCCCACTACATCAATATCAAGGTGGACAGGGAAGAACGGCCGGATATCGATCAGATCTACATGGCAGCTCTTGGCGCGATGGGAGAGCAGGGGGGCTGGCCGCTGACGATGTTTCTCACACCGGAGGCAAAGCCGTTTTGGGGAGGAACCTATTTTCCCAAGAATTCGCGCTATGGCCGGCCTGGTTTTGTCGACGTGTTGCAGTCGATCGACAGGGTATGGCGCGAAGACCGCACGCGCGTCATCCAGAACGTCGATGCCTTGACCAGCCACGTCGGCGCCCGTCTTGACGCCCAGGCGGGTCCGGCAGCGCTGGACAAACATATCTTTGATCAGTTTTCCGCCAATATATCCGGCATGATCGACATGCAGAAAGGCGGTTTGACTGGCGCTCCCAAATTCCCGAATGCGCCTTTCATGGATACAATCTGGCTTTCATGGCTGCGCACCGGAAATGCCCAGCATCGGGATGCCTTTCTCAGGAGCCTGCAAATGATGCTGCAGGGCGGCATCTACGATCATCTCGGCGGCGGGCTATCCCGGTATTCCGTCGATGATCGCTGGCTTGTCCCGCACTTTGAAAAGATGCTCTACGACAATGCCCAGTTCATCCGTCACGCGACGTATGCCTATGCTGAGACCAAAGATGGATTGTTCCGCCTGCGAATCGAAGAAACTGTCGGTTGGCTAGAGCGCGAAATGCTGGCGAACGGCCAGCGCTTTGCCTCGAGCTTGGATGCCGACAGCGAGGGTGAAGAGGGCCGGTTCTACGTTTGGTCCGCGGATGAAATTCCGACGACGCCGGATTTCGATATCTTTCGCACGGTTTACGATATCCGGCCAGAGGGAAACTGGGAAGGCAAAACCATTCTCAATCGCCTGACCTCGCCCGGCTCATCAGATGCAGACACCGAGGCACATTTGGCAAAGGCCAGGCAGATACTTTTCAATCGCCGCGAAAGCCGGGTCCACCCCCATCGCGACGACAAGTCGCTCACCGACTGGAACGGGCTGATGATCCGTGCGCTCGCGGAAGCGGCGCGGTTATTCCAGCGCAAGGATTGGCTGGATCTGGCATTGGGCGCATATCGTTCCATATCCGAATCGATGGTTGATGGGCGTCTACCGCATTCCGTTCTGGAACAATCCCGCCTCTTTCCCGGCTTGTCATCGGATTATGCATCCATGATCAATGCCTCCGTCTCCCTCTACGAAGCGACGCAGGACAAAGCGTTTCTCGACGACGCGGCTCTTTGGCTCCAGTCTCTCGATCGCTGGCATCTTACAGAAGATGGCAATCATGCCCTCAGCGCCACCGACAGCACCGATGTCATCATCCGCGTGCGCGGTGATCAGGATGAGGCCATACCGAGCGCTACCGGGCAGATCATCGAAGCCATCTCCCGCCTGGCGACAGCAACATCGGACTACGCATTGCAGCAGCGGGCCGAGGTACTCGCTGAAAACGCGCTCGGTCGTGTGCTTGAACAGCGCTATGGCCAGGCCGGTGTTCTCAACAGCGCAAGCCTGCTGATGGAACCGATGAAGCTTGTTCTGGTCACTCCGGACAAAAGCCATCCGCTCCTGCAGCTTGCAAACGATTATCCGGATCCGCGCCGTACCGACATCTGGATGGAGTTTAGGGAAAACACCACAATCGAGCTGGTGCCCGGCAGCGGAGCAATCGCCATAAAAAAACCCGCGGCCTATCTCTGCCGCGGGTTCGTGTGTCTGGCGCCTGTGGAAACGGCCGAGGCGCTGGCAGCGCTGCTCAAACCGTAATCCTAGGACTGTTACGTATTCATCGAATCGAAGAATTCGCCATTGGTCTTGGTCTGCTTCAACTTGTCGATAAGGAACTCGATCGCATCCGTGGTGCCCATCGGGGCCAGAATACGGCGCAGGACAAAGATCTTCTGCAGATCCTGACGCGGTACGAGCAGGTCTTCCTTGCGCGTGCCGGATTTCAGAATATCCATGGACGGGAAAATGCGCTTGTCGGCAACCTTGCGGTCGAGCACGATTTCCGAATTGCCCGTACCCTTGAATTCTTCAAAGATCACTTCGTCCATGCGGCTGCCCGTATCGATAAGCGCCGTCGCAATGATCGTCAGCGATCCGCCTTCCTCGATGTTACGTGCCGCACCGAAGAAACGCTTGGGGCGCTGAAGCGCGTTGGCGTCGACACCGCCGGTCAGAACCTTGCCGGATGATGGCACCACGGTGTTGTAGGCGCGGCCAAGGCGCGTAATGGAATCGAGCAGGATGACCACATCGCGGCCATGTTCTACCAGACGCTTCGCCTTCTCGATGACCATTTCGGCCACCTGAACGTGGCGGGACGCCGGCTCGTCGAATGTCGAGGAGACCACTTCGCCCTTTACGGAACGTTGCATATCCGTGACTTCTTCCGGACGTTCATCGATCAGAAGAACGATCAGATAGCATTCGGGATGATTGGCAGTGATGGAATGGGCAATGTTCTGGAGGAGAACGGTTTTACCGGTACGGGGCGGAGCGACGATGAGACCGCGCTGGCCTTTACCGAGAGGTGCCACCAGATCGATGACACGGGCTGACAAATCCTTGGTGGTCGGATTTTCCAGCTCCATCTTGAAACGCTCATTCGGATAGAGCGGTGTCAGATTGTCGAAGTGGATCTTGTGGCGGATTTTTTCCGGGTCTTCGAAGTTGATGGTGTTGACCTTGAGAAGGGCGAAATAGCGCTCACCTTCCTTGGGCCCACGGATCGGACCTTCGACGGTATCACCGGTTTTCAGCGAAAACCGCCGGATCTGCGATGGAGAGATATAGATGTCGTCGGGGCCTGGGAGATAGTTTGCATTGGCAGAACGCATGAAGCCGAAGCCATCCTGCAATATCTCGACCACGCCTTCGCCGATAATTTCGACATCCTGGGAGGCCAGTTTCTTCAAGATCGCAAACATCAATTCCTGTTTGCGCATGACACTGGCGTTTTCGACTTCCAGTGTTTCAGCAAACGCCAGAAGATCAACCGGCGTCTTGTTCTTGAGTTCTTGTAGTTTCATTTCCTGCATGTGTGCGGAACTCTTAATCTTATAGGTTTGAAATGGGGAAGGGAAATGACGATGCCGGAATGCAGTGCCATGTATGAATGGCTGAAGATCGCTATGGCGGTATTTCCAGAGAAGAGCCCCTATCTAGCCAATCATGACTGCAAGGGCAAGGGGTTTCATGAGTGGTATTGATATCAGGCAGAAAATAAAATGATGAGTCAAAATGGCTTTATGATGACCATGATCACGATAATGATCATCAGAACCGTTGGCACTTCATTCATCATCCGCCAGAAACGGGCAGGCTTTGCGTTTCTATCCTCGGCGAACATGCGGACAGCCTTGGAAAAGTAGCCGTGAATGCCGGAAAGGATCAGGACGGCCAGGAATTTCACATGAAACCAGCCGTCCATATAGGCAACCGTTCGCCACGCGAGCCAAAGTCCGGCGGCCCATGTCACCATCATGGCCGGATTGATGATGGCTTTGAGCAACCGGCGCTCCATCACCTTGAACGTTTCCGATTGGACGGACCCTTTTTCGGCGGCACAATGATAGATGAACAGCCGCGGCAGATAGAGCATCCCGGCCATCCAGGAGATGACAGCAATCACATGCAATGCCTTCACCCAGAGATAGGCGTCGTCGGGATAGAGATAGACCAGGGTCACAACAACCAAGGCAAGAGCAATACCGATCGCCTTTGCCATCGATGCTGTCTTGCTTGAATTTTGGACCGGCATCTCGTTGCTGCTCATAATCAATCCCCGGTTTTCAGCGCGTCAGTTCCTGGCCGTTGCCTGCCGCACGCGCGCAACCATCTGTTCCACATGGGACACGGGAGCATCGGGTGTGATGCCATGACCAAGATTGAAGACCAGCGGGCCGTGACCCAGCCCGTCAAGAATGGCATCCACGCCTTCATCCAGCGCCCGGCCGCCGGCAACAACACGCAAGGGATCAAGATTGCCCTGAATTGCTCCTCCACCTTGAAGCGAAGACGCCAGCGACAGCGGCACCGTCCAGTCTAGGCCCAAGGCTGTCACCCCGGTGCGTTCGCGATAGTTCACATAAAGCGCGCCGGCGCCCTTGGGAAAACCGATGATCGGGACATCCGGGTGGGATGCACGCACCTTTTTGACGATCCTGGCCACGGGAGCGATACAGAACTGCTCGAAGCAGGCTTCGTCGAGAACACCAGACCAGGAATCAAAAATCTGCACCGCGTCAGCACCGGCATCGATCTGGCGGATCAGATACTCTGCTGAAACATCGGCGAGTTCGTCCAGCAATTTCTGGAAGGCATCCGGATAGCGGTAGGCGAAGAGGCGGGCCGGTGCCTGGTCCGGTGTTCCATGACCGGCTATCATATAGGTCGCCACGGTCCATGGAGCGCCACAGAAGCCAAGCAAGGTGGTTTCCTGTGGCAGTTGATGCCGGAGCAGCCGAACCGTCTCGTAGACAGGCTCCAGGCGTTCCACAGCCCCATTGGGTTCAAGCCAGAAAATGCCATCCGCATCAATCGGCGTCATCAAAGGGCCTCTGCCCTCTTCAAAGCGCAGATCACGGCCAAGCGCATGCGGGACGACAAGAATGTCGGAAAACAGGATTGCCGCATCAAATCCGAAACGGCGGATCGGCTGCAGTGTCACTTCGACGGCCAGATCGGGCGAATAGCAGAGATCCAGAAAACTTCCGGCGTTCTTCCTGACTTCCCGGTATTCGGGGAGGTAGCGTCCAGCCTGGCGCATCATCCAGATAGGAGGCGGAAAAACTGTCTCGCCTCTAAGGACTTTCATCACTTTGCGGACCATTCCGTCTCTCTCCAGCTTTGTCTTACAAAAAAGAAAATTGGATATTTTCTGATTTTCTGATTCTTAGAGTCTGTTTGTATCGGGAATTATCAGATTGCCAACTTTTTCCCACAGGCAACCGGAGCGATGCGAAACAGGGAAAACCATAAAGCAAATTTCAGGAAAAGCGGTAATAAAGTAAAATTCCATTCATTATCAGTCTGTTAAATAACATCGATCTGTGGATATCCATGTGGGAATGCAGGGAACAACGGACGAAGAGTCGCAACAATCCCCAGATCGCAGCGGTGCCCCGAAGAGTCATCCACAAGTGGGCTCGCTGTGGATGACTTGCCAATGATTCACATGGCTGCCATTGCTTGTTCAAAACCGGGAGAATTCTCCCCAGTCATCAACAGGGAGTCGAGTTTTCTGTGACAAAGCCAGTCAACTACTTCCATCTTCACATGATTTCTGATGCGACCGGAGAGACTCTTCTGGCGGCGGGCCGCGCAGCCGCGGCGCAATATGTGCATGCGCGCGCCATTGAACATGTCTATCCACTCATTCGCACGGAAAAGCAGATCAAAAAGGTGCTTGAAGGTATCGATGCAGAACCTGGCATTGTCCTTTATACCATTGTGGACAAACGGCTGGCGGCAATGATCGATGAAAGCTGCGCGACGATTGGCGTTCCCTGCGTGTCCGTTCTTGAACCGGTCCTCAGCATATTCCAGTCCTATCTCGGTGCTCCGGCGGGACGGCGGGTTGGGGCGCAGCATGTGCTCAATGCGGAATATTTCCGCCGCATCGATGCGCTGAATTTTACCATGGAGCATGATGACGGCCAGCTGCCGCTCGATATCGAAGAAGCCGATGTCATTCTGATCGGCATTTCACGGACGTCGAAAACCCCGACAAGCATTTATCTCGCCAATCGCGGCATCAAGACCGCCAATGTGCCCATCGTTCCCGGTGTGCCCATTGCCGATGTGATTATCAATGCGGAGCGGCCGCTGATTGTTGGCCTGATTGCCTCGGCAGAGCGGATCTCACAGGTGCGCCAGCATCGCATTCTCGGGGCAACCCCGGGCTTCGATACGGATCACTATCTTGACCGGGCCAACATTATTGAAGAGCTTTCCTATGCGCGGCAGATTTGCCATCGCTATAATTGGCCTATGATAGACGTCTCACGCCGTTCCATTGAAGAAACGGCGGCGGCGGTTCTCGCCCTGCGTTCCCAGGGGCGATAACCGCGTTGTTAATCAGAGAAGAAGACAAATGCAGATTATTCTTGCTTCCAAAAGTCCGTTCCGCGCGTTGCTCCTGAAAAACGCCGGCATCGCTTTTACCGCACAGTCGGCCAATATCGATGAGCGGGCGGTAGAAGCGCCTCTCTATAAGAGCGGCGCAACGCCGGAGGACGTCGCGCTTGTTCTGGCCGAAGCAAAGGCGCTCGATGTCAGTGAGCGTAACCCGGATGCATTGGTGATCGGTTCGGATCAAACCCTGTCCTTGGGCGACGAGGTTTTGCACAAGCCTGCCGATATGGAGGCCGCGCGTCGGCAACTGCTCAGGCTTTCCGGTCGGACTCATCACCTGAACAGCGCGATTGTTCTGGTCAAGGGCGGGCAGACGGTGGGGCGGCACGTTTCGGTGGCGCGCATGACATTGCGCGATCTCGATCCAGCTTTCATTGGACGGCACCTGGCACGGGTTGGTACCATCGCTCTGCAAAGTGTCGGCGCCTATCAATATGAAGGCGAAGGCGTGCAGCTGTTCGAGAAGGTGGATGGAGATTATTTCACCATTGTCGGCCTCCCACTATTGCCGTTGCTGAATGAACTGCGCCGGGAGGGTGCGATCGATGGCTGATCATCCCAGCGCTTTCGTAACGGGTTATCCAATCCGTCATTCACGCTCGCCGCTCATCCACAGTTACTGGCTCAGGCAATTCGGATTGGACGGCTCCTATCGGGCGGTAGAGGTAGCACCGGACGCTTTTGCCGGCTTTATCGGCACGTTGAATGACAATGGGTTTGTCGGCGGTAACGTTACCATCCCGCATAAGGAAGTGGCTTTTTCCCTGTGCGGGAAGCGCGATTCTGCCGCCGAAGAAATCGGAGCGGTGAACACGCTCTGGTTCGAGAATGGCATTCTGTATGGCGGCAATACGGATGCTTACGGGTTCTTGGCAAATCTGGACTCGCTGAGCCCCGGCTGGAGTGAGCGCAAGAGCGCTTTGGTGCTGGGTGCGGGCGGGGCAAGCCGGGCGGTGATCTTTGCGTTGAAGCAGCGCGGTTTCACCGACATCAGGATCGTCAATCGGACCATGGAGCGGGCCCAGGAACTGGCAGACCGGTTTGGAATTTCCGGGGGTGCCCATGGGTGGGACGCGGTGCCGGAATTGCTGAAGGGCGCGTCACTGATTGTAAACACCACGTCGCTCGGCATGTCGGGTAAAGACGAGCTGGTGATTGACCTGACCGAGGCTGATTCGGATGCGCTGGTGACCGACATTGTCTATGTGCCGTTGGAAACGCCGCTTTTGCGCGCAGCGCGCTTGCGCGGTCTCGAAACCGCCGATGGACTGGGCATGTTGCTGCACCAGGCCGTACCGGGCTTCGAGCACTGGTTCGGCAAACGGCCGAATGTAACGGCAGAGCTGCGAAACCTCATTCTGGCCGATATGGCGGCGGGGAAACCAAAATGATCGTGCTGGGTCTCACCGGATCGATCGGCATGGGTAAATCGACAGCCGCGCAAATGTTCATGGATGCGGGCGTTCCGGTCTATTCCGCCGATGAAACGGTTCACCGGCTATATTCCGGCGCGGCGGCTCCTTTGATTGAAGCAGCTTTTCCAGGAACGACGGAAAGCGGCGTGGTGGATCGCGCCAGGCTTTCGGCAGCGGTCATTGGCAATCCCAAGGCACTTCGGAAGCTTGAATCGATTATCCACCCCATGGTTCGTTCCGAAGAGAACGCGTTCCGCGATGGCGCTCAATCCCGAGGTGCGAAGCTTGCCGTTATCGATATTCCGCTGCTGTTCGAGACTGGTGGGGATGAGCGGGTGGACAAGATCCTTGTTGTCAGCGCACCGGCAGATGTGCAGAAAAGGCGGGTATTGGCCAGGGCCGACATGACCCTCGAAAAACTCGAAGCAATTCTTGCGCGGCAGACTCCCGACGCCGAGAAACGTGCCCGTGCCGATTTTGTCGTCAACACGGACCAGACATTTGATGCGACGCGGGCCGAGATCAACGAGATAATCCGGATTCTCACGGATTCCTGACAGGCGGAAAGCGGGGAAACCGCTGCTCCGGTCTTGCGCTGGCCGGTCAATTCATGAAATCTGGGTCAAAGGAAGATTCCATGCGCGAGATCATATTCGATACGGAAACAACAGGGCTCGACCGGCTGGACGATCGCATCATCGAAATTGGCGGTGTGGAACTGGTCAATCGTTTCCCGACCGGCAACACATTTCATGTTTTCATCAATCCGGATGGCAAACAGGTCCACCCGGATGCGCTGGCCGTTCACGGCATCAGCAATGACCGCCTGAAGGATGAGCCGGTCTTTGCCGGAATCGTCGACGGTTTTCTCGAATTCATCGACGGGGCAAAGCTGATCGCCCACAACGCCACATTCGATATGGGCTTCATCAATGCCGAGCTGAACCGCCTGGGGCACCCTCCCATCAGCAATGACCGGGTTATCGACACGCTGGCACTCGCGCGCCGCAAACATCCGATGGGCCCAAATTCCCTGGATGCCCTGTGCCGTCGTTACGGCATCGACAACAGTCACCGCACGATGCACGGCGCGTTGCTCGATTCGCAGTTGCTGGCGGAAGTCTATATCGAACTGATCGGCGGAAAACAGGCAGCCCTTGGCCTGACCGTTGCCGAACAGTCCGAAAGCAAGCAATCCGCCGATACGGAAACGGTTGTTGTCATTGCGCGCCGCGCGGTACCGCTGCCATCCCGCCTCACCGATTCGGAAAAGCAGGCGCACGAAAAGCTGGTCGAGAAGATTGGCGAGAAAGCGATCTGGAACGAACGGATAGCAGCACGGTAAAAACCGCGGCAACAAAAACCCGGGTCGAACCCGGGTTTTTGCTATCCAGTAGAACCGTTGGCTTAGCTGACCATCGACTTGGCTTGTTCTTCAGCCATGCGCTGCTGGAACATCTGCGCAAAGTCGATCGGGTCGATCATCAGCGGCGGGAAGCCGCCATTGCGGGTTGCTTCGGCAATGATCTGACGTGCGAACGGGAAGAGCAGGCGCGGGCATTCGATGAAAAGCAGCGGCAGGAGATGTTCCTGCGGGAAGCCTTCCAGACGGAAAACGCCGCCATAGACGAGCTCCGCGTTGAATAGGACTTCCTTGCCTTCACCGGCACGGGCCGTGAGGGTCAGAACGACATCGAAATCGTTCTCGGCAATCGGATTGGCGTTGACATTCACGTTGATGCTGATGCCGGGAGCCTTGTCCCGCGGGCGCAGCGACAGAGGCGCGCCTGGGCTTTCGAAGGACAAATCCTTCACGTATTGAGCAAGAATGTTCAGTGTCTGCTGCTGGACGCTCCCATTGCCATTGGTCGCTTCATTGCCGTTTTCGGCATTTTCATCAGGCTTTTGAGCCATTGTCTGGAAACCTTCTCTCGTTGCGTCCGCTTCGGCGGTTATCGAATGAATGATGGCTGGCTAGCATGAGAGTCCCAGCGAGGCAAGCCGGGAGGAATCATCCTGATGCATGCAGGCTATTCTTTCGGGCCCCATGGCGAGTTGGGGTCGGATTTCCTGGAATAATCTTCCGGGTCAAGTTGAATGACGCGATCAGCGGAGCGACCCGGCCGGGAATGGCCCGTTGCTGCAGGATTGACCACGACCACGCGGCTCCGGACAAAACGCCAGCCAATATCGCGAATGGCGGGTATGAACAAAAGCAGGCCGATAATGTCCGTGATGAAGCCGGGAACGATCAGCAGGAACGCCGCAAAGAACAGCATGACGCCGTGCACGAGTTCGCGGCTCGGCGTCCGGCCGGCGGCGGTTTCCGAACGGATTTTCTGCAGGATGCCAAATCCCTGCAGGCGCAACAGAAAAACACCGAGGAACATCGACAGGATGATCAGGCCGAGCGTTGCCAGAACACCGATCTTGCTGCCAACCACAATGAAGCCGGCAATTTCAAGAAATGGCAGTGCAAGCAGGAACAGGGGCACAAGAGAGGATCGCAACTAATTTACCTTTCGAAGGACATATCCGGTTATAATCCATACCCGGCGTCAATTTCATGCCTATATAGGTATGAACATGAGCATTTGTATGATTGCCTTCAGCAATCTATATGTTTTGGTAATTCGACAAAAGCGCAATGGCTGTACAATGAACGGCCGACTGAATTTAGGGATGAATGGCAGGCGACATGGAATATCTGGACTTCGGAACGATTTTCTTCTTCGTGGCAGCAGTGGTGATCTTTTTGCAGCTGCGCAAGGTCCTTGGTCGCCGCACCGGCAACGAGCGTCCGCCATTCAATCCGTACGCATCATCGCGCACAGCCGAGGTCGAAGACAAGGCCAAACCCGGCGATAATGTCGTGTCGCTGCCGCGGCGCGGTGAGCCGAAGGAAAACCAGTTTGAAAAGGTGGATGCACTGGCGAAACCCGGTACGCCGCTGAATGAAGGCCTTCGCACCATCCAGAACGCCGATCCGGCATTCGATCCGGCGAAGTTTCTTGAAGGCTCGAAGATGGCCTATGAGATGATCGTCATGTCCTTTGCCGATGGTGATCGCAAGACGCTCAAATCGCTCCTGTCGCGCGAAGTATTTGATGGTTTCGTTTCAGCAATCGCCGATCGTGAATCGCGTGGCGAAAAGGTGCAATCCTCGTTCGTCGGCATCAACAAGGCCGACATTACCGGCGCTGAAATGAAGGGCACGGAAGCGCACGTGACAGTGCGCGTCGTCAGCGAGCTGATTTCGGCAACCCTGGACAAAGACGGCAACGTGATCGACGGCGACAAGGAAGCGGTGGCTGAAGTCAAGGATGTCTGGACCTATGCGCGGGATACCCGTTCGAAGGATCCGAACTGGAAACTCGTCGCGACCGAAGCCGAAGATTGATTCTCCTGTCGCGAGCGCCAGACCATGCTTTCCCTTCTCTTCAAACCGGTGGCATTCACCGATTGCCCCGGGTGGAAGAACGACAACCAGCTTGAAGCATTTCAAGCCTTTGTGCGTTCTGCCAGCAGGGTTCAGGAAAAGCCCTATAAAAGTGGGTCTCTGGGTATCACTTTTGAGGCCCTCGCGCCCATTTTCGCCGATTCACGTGAAACATTGGTCGAAAGTGACGAAGAGGCACGGCGGTTTTTTGAAAAATGGTTCCGTCCGGCACGCCTAGAAAATCCCGAGACGGGACATGGTTTTGTCACGGGTTTCTATGAACCCGAGGTGGTTGCGTCTCCGGTTCGAACGGAACGCTACACGGTTCCTTTTCTCAGCCGCCCGAATGATCTGGTGGATGTGGACGACAGCAATCGGCCTGCGGGTTTTGATCCCTATTTCGCTTTCGCCCGGCAAACCCCGACAGGGCTTGCCGAGTATTTTGGCCGCGCTGCCATTGAGAGCGGTGCACTCGATGGGCAAAATCTGGAAATAGCCTTTGTCGAAAGTCCGGTCGATGCCTTCTTCATTCATGTTCAGGGCGCCGCCAGGTTGAAGATGACCGATGGTCGCCTGCGCCGCATCACCTACGCGGCGAAGACCGGCCACCGATTTACCGGCGTCGGAAAAATCCTCTTGGATCGCGGTGAAATCCCGCTGGATAAAATGTCGATGCAGGCTATCCGCGCATGGCTTGCTGACAATCCTGATCAGGTTCAAAGCCTGTTGTGGAACAACCAATCCTATATTTTCTTTCGCGAAGCCGCGGTCGACGACGTCACGCTGGGGCCGATTGCGGCTGCCAAGGTGCCGCTGACGGGCGGACGTTCCCTTGCTGTCGACCGGCTGCTGCATACCTTCGGTACGCCCTTCTATATCTCGGCACCTGCCTTGCAAGCCTTCGGGGGAGAGGGGTTTGCGCGGCTGATGATTGCGCAGGATACCGGGTCCGCCATCGTAGGACCGGCGCGCGGCGACCTTTTTGCCGGCTCCGGCGATACGGCGGGTGACATCGCGGGCGGCATTCGTCACGATGCCGTTTTTTATGCGCTTGTGCCCCGGTCATTGTTGGCGGATCGCGCATGAAGCGGTCCAGAGACGAGTTCGCCAACATTGAAGACCGGATTCTCTGGGAGAAAGTCGCAAAATCCACCCGGCCCCTGAAGGGGAAGGACAAGATGGAATTTCTGCTCGACGCGGTGCAGGATCAGCCGGCAGTCACGCCATCGGCACCCGAAAAGATCAAGTCGAAGACAATGCCAGTGCCGGCTCCGGCAAAACCGGCGGTACCTGCGCATCGGCTGCATCCGATCGACCGTCCGACCCACAAGAAGATATCGCGCGGACGTGTGGTCATTGAAGGCCGGATCGATTTGCACGGACTGACGCAAAGCGAGGCCTATGGCCTGCTTCTCGGCTTCCTCCGCCGCGCACACCAGCGCGAGCTGCGCCATGTGCTTGTGATCACCGGCAAAGGATCTTCCATGGGAAGCGATGGGGTTCTGCGTCAGGCGGTTCCGCTCTGGTTCACCACGCCGCCGTTCCGCGTGCTGGTCAATGGCTATGAAGATGCGGCCCGCAATCATGGCGGGACGGGCGCCATCTATGTCCGCATGCGCCGGCTGCCGGAGGTGCCATGACGCCGTTCGGTGAAAAGCTGCGCCAGCTCAGGGACGAGCGCGGCATCTCCCAGAAAGAAATGGCGAAGGCCATCGGGGTTTCGGCCGCCTATCTCTCGGCGCTGGAGCACGGAAGGCGCGGACAGCCGACATGGGACAAGCTGCAGCGCATCATCCAGTATTTCAACATCATCTGGGACGAGGCCGAGGAATTGCAGCGGCTGGCCATGATCTCGCATCCGCGCATCACGATTGACACAGCCGGCCTGCCGCCAGCATCGACGGAATTGGCCAACCTGGTTGCGGCGCATATTCGCGACCTCAAGGCGGAGGTCGTTCAATCCCTGATTGGCGAGATAAAGCGATCCGCCGGCAAGCGGCGGCGTTGAGCCTTAAAACAGGGCTTTCAACTGATCGAGCTTGTTGTTGACGAGCCAGCCATAGTAGTTTTCTTCGGGAAGTTGCGGCGGCTGTCCTGCCGCGGCACGGCCTGCATTGGTCTTGGCGAGAGCCCGCGCGCGTGCATCGGCGCCGCCCGTATTGTAGAGCGTCGCGGTGATTCCCGGATTTTTTGAAATATCGAAATCCGCTACCCGCCGGTAGACATCGATGGATTCCCTGATGGTTGCCGCCATATAGGGAAGGGTGAAGTCCGGGTCCATGATTGTCTTGTAGACATCCGTGGCATGGTCCGCATCCAGTTTCGGCAAACCCGAATAGCGATTGACCATGTCCGTCATCTGCAATGCCGTCAACGGGCTAAGCTGGCCAAGGCCGAAGGTCTGGCCGGCATAGAAGGGCTGGAAGAACACCGCAGCGAACCTGTTGTCAGGAAAGCGCTTGCCGCCGGCCGTCTTGCCGCGGAAGTCCGATTCCCACACACCTTCGCGGCAGGTCCACAGACGCAGGCTGTCCTTGTACTGCGCGCAGGAGGAAAATTGGGGACGCTTGATGAAGTCGCCGATGCTCTCACCCTGATAATCAAAGCTAAGCCCTTGCTTCACATAGGAAATAGCCTTGACATAGTAGGTCTGGAGACGGTCGTAAGCATCGACATTATAGGTGTGTTCGCCAACGAGCGCGCCAACAATATGAACCGGATCGATGCCATAGGTTCTGGCAACGCTCGATATCTTCGAACGCAGCTTCGGGTCCGATTTCAGCAGGTTATAGATTTTCTGGTATTTCGCTTCATGCGTTGTATTCAGCTCGCCCGTCCGCTTGATTGAAGCGACGGGAATATTGGGCTGGGTCGCATTGCGATTGCCTTCCGGCACAACGGTCACGGCCGAGGCTGGGTGAAGGGCGGCGGACAGTGAAAGAAGGCAGGTGGTCGCGAAAAGGATCAGATGTCGTTTCATTGTCAGCCCAGAATTTCGATCAAGTCAGATGAACGGTGGCCCGTCCGGGGAGATGCTTAAGCACAACCTCCCTTAACAGGTTCCAGCCGGAGGTGCGCGAAAATAAAAAATGCCCCCTCGGAAGTCGAGGGGGCATCGGTAAATAAGCCCGGAGCGATGCTTATCTGTCACACGGTTAGAGGATGAACCGCGACAGGTCGCTGTTCTTGGCGAGATCACCGACCGTTTCACGCACATACTTGGCGTCGATGGTATATTCGGCGCCAGCCTTATCAGGGGCGTTGAACGAGATGTCGTCCAGCACGCGCTCCATGACCGTCTGCAGGCGGCGTGCGCCGATATTCTCGACCGTTGAATTGAGATCAACGGCGATATCGGCCAGTGCATCGATCGCATCGTCGGTGATTTCAAGCTTCACCTCTTCCGTAGCCAGAAGGGCGATGTACTGCTTGAGCAGACTGGCTTCCGGCTCGGTGAGGATCCGGCGCATGTCATCGCGCGTCAGGGCGCTCAGTTCCACGCGGATCGGCAGACGGCCCTGCAATTCCGGCAGAAGGTCGGATGGCTTGGACACGTGGAAGGCACCGGATGCGATGAACAGGATATGGTCGGTTTTGATCGGACCGTATTTTGTTGCAACAGTTGTGCCTTCGACGAGCGGCAGCAGATCGCGCTGCACGCCTTCGCGCGACACGCCGGCGCCCATGCCGCCGTCACGGGCGGCGATCTTGTCGATCTCGTCGAGGAAAACGATGCCGTCATTTTCCGCCGAACGCAGTGCTTCCTGCGTGATCTGGTCCTGATCGAGTAGTTTGTCGGACTCGTCATTGATCAGAACGCCGTAGGACTCCTTGACCGTTGTCTTGACGGTCTTGGTGCGTCCGCCCATGGCCTTGCCCAGCATGTCGCTCAAATTGAGCACGCCGATATTGGCGCCTGGCATGCCCGGCAGTTCGAAATTGGGCATGCCCGAACCGGTGTCAGCCACTTCGACTTCGATTTCCTTGTCATCGATCAGGCCGTCGCGCAGTTTCTTGCGGAACGAATCCCGGGTTGCTGGGCTGGCCGTCTTGCCGACGAGGGCATCGAGAACGCGTTCTTCCGCATTGAGGTGGGCTTTCGCCTTGACATCTTCGCGCTTCTTTTCGCGAACGAGGCCAATGGCAACCTCAACCAGATCGCGGATGATCTGTTCAACATCGCGGCCGACATAACCGACCTCGGTGAATTTGGTGGCTTCCACCTTGATGAACGGCGCGCCGGCCAGACGGGCCAGGCGGCGGGAGATTTCCGTCTTGCCGACGCCGGTGGGTCCGATCATCAGGATGTTCTTGGGCATGACTTCTTCGCGCATCTGGCCTTCGAGCTGCTGGCGGCGCCAGCGGTTGCGCAGGGCAATGGCGACAGCACGTTTAGCGTCCTTCTGGCCGATAATGAACCGGTCGAGTTCAGAGACGATTTCGCGGGGAGAAAAGGTTGTCATCATGGTCTCGTTTCATCTGGATTGTCCCGTGCCATCATCAGGGCCGGGCCGTAAATGGATGTGCGGGTATCGAAAGGGATAAAACCCGCCTTGGTATAGGCTTTGATCGCGCGCGCATTGGCCGGGTCCGGATCGAGGATCACGCGCGGCACACCTTCTTCGAAGAGCAGGGAAACAAACTCGTCGATCAGGCGCGACCCATGTCCTGCATTGAGCAGATCCGGTTCGCCGATGAACTGGTCAAGGCCCAGCGTGCCTGTTGGCTGATCCTGATAGGGATGATCATCTTCCAAATGCGGATCATAGGTTTGCAGGTAGCCGATTGGCCGTTCATCCAGCATGATGATGAATGGCTCGACGGATATGCTGTCCATATGCGCCGCAATGGCGTTGAACTCTTCCTTGGGATCATCGCCCCACCATTGCGCCACATGCGGCTCAGCCAGCCAACCTGAAATCAGATCCAGATCAGCCGGCTCCAACGGCCTGAAGCGGTAGGATGGCTCACTCGGCATCGATCGTCTCGAGCGTTACACTCGTATTGGTGAAGATGCAGATATCGGCGGCTATCTCCATGGCCTTGCGGGCAATCTCTTCGGCGGTCTTGTCGGTGTCGACAAGCGCACGCGCGGCTGCCAGGGCATAGTTGCCGCCTGAGCCGATGGCCATGATACCGTGTTCCGGTTCAAGCACGTCGCCATTGCCGGTCAGCGCAAGCGTGATGGATTTGTCGGCCACCAGCATCATCGCTTCGAGGCGGCGCAGATAACGGTCGGTGCGCCAGTCCTTGGCAAGCTCGACGCAGGCGCGCATCAACTGGTCGGGATACTGCTCCAGCTTGCTTTCAAGCCGTTCGAGCAGGGTGAAGGCATCGGCGGTCGCACCGGCAAATCCGGCAATGACATTGCCTTTGCCGATACGGCGCACTTTGCGCGCATTGCCTTTCATGACCGTGTTGCCAAGGCTGACCTGGCCGTCGCCTGCGATGACCACTTTGCCGCCCTTGCGGACCGTGACGATCGTGGTGCCATACATGGTGGAGGGGTTGTGTTCTTGCATTCGATTCTCCTTCAAGCAGGTCCGACTATGCCCCAAATGGCAGCAGATCGAACCCCTTCTGTGCAACTTATGTATGATGCCGCTCTGGAATTGCAAATCTGGAGTTGAACCTGCGCCATCAAAGCATTTGGAGATTCGTCAATCCTGATCTAGAAGGCCAGCATTAATGCCGTTTTTGCGAAACCCAGACGACGGGAAACAGGGATGACCAGTGCCAGCATGCGGACTGCGAAAGTAGAGCGGACCACCAAGGAAACCAGCATTGCCGTTTCGGTCGATCTGGATGGAACGGGCTCGTTTGACATTTCCACCGGAGTGGGTTTTTTCGACCATATGCTGGAACAGCTGTCCCGCCATTCGCTGATCGATATGGACATCAAGGCCAAGGGCGATCTGCATATCGATGATCACCACACGGTCGAAGATACCGGCATTGCCATCGGCCAGGCGATTGCCAGGGCGCTTGGCGACCGGCGTGGTATCAACCGCTATGCTTCCCTCGACCTTGCCATGGACGAAACACTGACGCGCGCAGCATTGGACGTCTCCGGCCGTCCTTTCCTGGTCTGGCAGGTGCAGTTTTCCGCCCCGAAGATCGGCACATTCGATACGGAGCTGGTGCGCGAATTTTTCCAGGCGCTGGCGCAGAATGCGGGCATCACCTTGCACGTGTCCAATCTCTATGGTGCCAACAACCACCATATCGCCGAAACCTGTTTCAAGGCGGTCGCGCGCACCCTGCGCGCGGCTATCGAGACGGACCCGCGCCAGAAGGGCGTCATCCCTTCAACCAAGGGTTCGTTGAACGGCTGAGAAGAAGGGCTGGGATATGACCAGTTACATTGTTTTGGTACCGCCGTTGCAGGACAACCAGCGGCAAGATGACAAGACCGTCTTCATCCGGGATGGTTTTGCACTCATCGCGTTTTTCCTGCCGGTTCCCTGGCTGTTGTTCAATCGTCTGTGGTTCGAAGCAGCGCTGGTGTTTGCGGCTGTTGCAGCCATCTCCATTGTCGGTTCCTATACGGGGCACGGCAGCCTGGCGGAAATCGTCGCAGCGCTGCTTGCCCTGCTGGTGGCATTCGAAGCCAACAATTGGCGGATAAGGGCCCTTGAACGGCGCGGTTTTGATCAGACAGCGATCATCGATGCGCGCTCTGCTGCCGATGCCGAGACGGTCTATTTCCATGGTGAGGCGTTCGTGGCAGACCCTGAGCCGGTTCTGCCGGCAATCGATCTGGCTGTGCCTTCACCCGCCCCCGCGCCGGGAAAGCCGGTTGCCGGTGGCATGCTGGGGCTTGTCGGCTACCGGGGAGAGCGTTGACCATGCGTGTTGCCATCATAGATTACGGGTCGGGCAATCTCCGCTCTGCCACGAAAGCGTTTGAACGGGCGGCTCGGGAAAGCGGCATCGCCGCCACCATCGATTTGACCGCCGACGCTGAACGGGTCCGTACCGCCGATCGCATTGTTTTGCCGGGGGTTGGTGCCTATGCGGATTGCCGCCGCGGGCTGCATGCGGTGCCGGGCATGCCTGAAGCGATCCATGAGGTTGCGGTGGAGAAGGCACGACCGTTTCTCGGCATTTGCGTCGGCATGCAGCTCATGTCATCGCGCGGGCTGGAAAAGACCGTCTCTGCCGGTTTCGACTGGATCAAGGGCGATGTCCGCGAAATGGTGCCGTCCGATCCCACGCTGAAAATTCCGCAGATCGGCTGGAACACCCTTCGGCTCACCAGGCCGCACCCGCTGTTTGACGGAATCAGGACCGGCCCGGATGGGCTGCATGCTTATTTCGTGCATTCCTATTTTCTCGACGCTGAAATCGAGAATGATGTACTGGCAGTGACCGATTACGGCGGGCCGGTAACGGCCGCCGTTGCCAATGACAATATGGCTGGCACGCAGTTTCATCCGGAAAAGAGCCAGGCTCTGGGGCTTGCTCTCATCGCCAATTTTCTGAGGTGGCAGCCATGATTTTGTTTCCCGCGATTGATCTGAAAGATGGCCAGTGCGTGCGGCTGAAGCTCGGTGATATGGAGCAGGCGACCGTTTACAACGAAGATCCGGCTGCGCAGGCAAAATCCTTTGAAGATCAAGGATTTGAATGGCTGCACGTGGTCGATCTGAATGGCGCTTTCGCCGGCCAGTCCGTCAATGGTGCGGCCGTTGAATCCATTCTCAAAGCAACGAAAAATCCCGTTCAGCTTGGCGGCGGCATCCGCACCTTGGACCACATCGAAAACTGGCTGGCCAAGGGGCTTTCCCGCGTCATTCTCGGGACGGTCGCGGTGCGCGACCCGACGCTCGTGATCGAAGCGTGCAAGAGGTTCCCCGGAAAGGTGGCCGTTGGTATCGATGCCAAGGGCGGCAAGGTGGCAGTTGAGGGCTGGGCTGAAGCCTCCACCCTGGGTGTTGTTGAACTTGCCCAAAAATTCGAAGGGGCAGGGGTCGCGGCAATCATCTACACCGATATTGACCGCGATGGTGTCCTGGTTGGAATAAACTGGGAATCAACGCTGCAACTGGCGGAGGCGGTGTCGATACCGGTGATTGCGTCAGGCGGTCTTGCTTCCATCGCCGATATCGTCCGGATGACCATGCCGGATGCCCGCAAGCTGGAAGGGGCCATTTCCGGCCGGGCGCTTTATGATGGGCGCATCGATCCGCACGAGGCCCTGGCGGTGTTGCGGGAAGCCAGGGAGCGCGCCGCATGACCCTCAAAGCCCGTGTTATTCCCTGTCTCGACGTGAAGGACGGACGTGTCGTCAAAGGTGTGAACTTTGTCGATCTCATCGACGCCGGCGATCCCGTCGAAGCGGCAAGGGCCTATGACGCCGCCGGTGCCGACGAACTTTGCTTCCTCGACATCACGGCCTCGTCCGACAACCGCGAAACCATCTTTGACGTTGTCGCGCGCACGGCCGAACAGTGCTTCATGCCGCTGACCGTCGGCGGCGGTGTGCGCACGGTTGCCGACATCCGCAAGCTGCTGCTTGCCGGTGCGGACAAGGTCTCGATCAATACCGCAGCGGTGAAGAACCCTGAATTCATCGCCGAGGCTGCGGACAAGTTCGGCAACCAGTGCATTGTCGTGGCAATTGATGCCAAGAAAGTATCAAAGCCAGGTGAGACCGACCGCTGGGAGATTTTCACCCATGGCGGCCGGCAGGCAACCGGCATCGACGCGATTGAGTTTGCCCGCAAGGTGGTCGATCTCGGTGCCGGCGAAATCCTTCTGACATCGATGGATCGGGACGGATCCAAGATCGGCTATGACATTCCGGTAACCCGGGCCGTCGCCGATGCGGTGCGTGTGCCCGTGATCGCGTCAGGTGGTGTCGGCAATCTGGATCACATGGTCGAAGGCATTCTCGAAGGTCATGCCACCGCCGTACTCGCCGCATCCATCTTCCATTTTGGCACCTACACGATTGGCGAGGCGAAAGCCCATATGGCCGCGGCGGGTATCCCGATGCGGCTTGACCCGATTCGCCCATTCACCGGAGTTGCGTGATGACAAGCTTCACTCTTGCGGATCTGGAACGGATCGTCGCACAACGCGCTGCGTCATCGGATACCAAATCCTATACCGCCAGCCTCTATGCCAAGGGCATCGGGAAGGCGAGCCAGAAGCTGGGCGAAGAGGCGGTTGAAACCGTTATCGCCGCCGTATCCGGCGACACGCAAGGTGTTGTTTCGGAAAGCGCCGATTTGCTCTATCATCTTCTTGTTGTTCTTGGACTTTCCGGCGTCAGGCTTGATGACGTCCTGGCGGAGCTCGAACGGCGTACGGCACAGACCGGACTTGAAGAAAAAGCAGCCCGTGGACATGGTTGAGCGTATCCATGTTTAAATCACAGGCGATTGAACGGCAAAGGGATGGGGACGTCATGGATCAGTTGGCACCCAGCGAATTTTCACCCTACCGGTTTTTCAGCGCGGAGCGCTGGGCGGAGTTTCGTGCCGACACGCCGATGACGCTGACCTATGATGAGGTCAAGCGCCTGCGGTCGCTCGGCGACCCCATCGATCTTGATGAGGTGAACCGGATTTACCTCTCGCTGTCGCGGCTTTTGTCGGCCCATGTGGAGGCAAGCCAGCTGCTGTTCTATCAGCGGCGGCAGTTCCTCAATACCGGTGACGCTTTCAAGACGCCGTTCATCATCGGCATTGCCGGCTCCGTGGCCGTGGGAAAATCGACGACGGCCCGTATTCTGAAGGAACTGCTTGCCCGCTGGCCGTCGAGCCCCAAGGTCGATCTGGTGACAACGGACGGGTTTCTCTACCCGAACGAGGTTTTGCGCTCAAAGGGCCTGATGGAGCGCAAGGGTTTTCCCGAGAGCTATGATGTCGGCATGCTTTTGCGCTTCCTGTCGCAGATCAAGGCCGGTCAGCGCAATGTCAATGCGCCGCTCTACTCGCATCTGACCTATGATGTGCTGCAGGGCAAATACCAGACCGTTGATGCACCCGACATCCTGATTTTCGAGGGTATCAATGTGCTGCAGGTCCGTGACCTGCCGGAAGACGGCAAGATGGTGCCGTTCGTTTCGGATTTCTTCGACTTCTCGATCTATATCGACGCGGACGAAAACCAGATCCACAAATGGTACATCAACCGTTTCATGCGGTTGCGCGAAACCGCGTTCAAGGATCCCAGCTCCTTCTTCCATCGCTATTCCACGATTTCGGATGATTCGGCTCTCGCCATTGCCGAAAACCTTTGGACCAGCATCAATCTGAAGAACCTGAAGGAAAACATCCTGCCGACCCGGCCGCGCGCTGACCTGATCTTGCGCAAGGGCGGCAATCACCTCATCGAGGAAGTGGCGCTCAGGAAGCTGTGACCCGCCTCAATGTCAGGTTGATCCGGCCCGGGGCTTTCAGCAGCGTCGACGTGCCGGGATAGATCCGGTCAACACCGTGGAAAGCCAGCCGGCCTTCGTCTCCCAGCACGATGACATCGCCGCTTTTCAAGCGGATGGATTGGGTCTTCTCGCTGCGTTGCACGCCGCCGAAGCGGAAGAGGCAGCTGTCTCCAAGGGATATGGAGACAACGGGGGCGGAGAAGTTCTGCTCATCGCGGTCCTGATGCAGTCCCATCTTCGCCGTTTCGATGTAAAAATTCACGAGGCAGGCTTCCGGGGCCAGCGGATAGTTTCCAACGTTTTCCCAAAGGGTCAGCAGGCGTGATGGAATGGCGGGCCAGGGCCTTTGCGTAACAGGGTGAACGGCCTGATAGCGGTAACCCCGTTCCTTGTCCGTTACCCAGCCGAGCGTGCCGCAATTGGTCATCCGCACGCTCATTTCCTTGCCGGTTTTCGGCATGGCGGGAATATAAAGCGGGGCCTCGGCAACGATGGACCTGATTTCATCCACAAGGGCCGCCTGTTCGGTCAGGTCGAGATAATCCGGGAAGTAGCGAATGCCGGGCGCAAGCTGGAGCATGACATAACCTGACGGGAGGGAGGCAAAGACCCGGACTTATGGACAAGCCGGGTCTTTGCATGAAATCGGCGCTATCAGTCGATGGACGGAATACGCAGAACCTGACCGGGATAAATCTTGTCCGGGCTGGTCAGCATGGGTTTGTTGGCTTCGAAGATTGCGGTGTTCTTCACGCCCTTGCCTTTGCCATAGACCGCTTCCGCGATCTTCCACAAATTGTCGCCGCTCTTGACCGTGTAGAAGACGGGATCCTTGGCCACGGAACCGGTGGTTGTGTTGTCAACGGTCAACGCACCCGTGTCGACTTTGGAAACGCCCAGCGAATTGCCAACGGCAATGATGGCCTTCTCCAGAATTTCCTGGTTGGTAACGCTGCCCTTGAGGATAGCCTTGTCACCTTCGATGACGACGTCAACTTTGTCCGTTCCGAGATTGTGCGAATCGAGCTCTTTCTTCAAATCGCCCGCCTGGGGCTCGTCATTGCCGATGCCGACTTTCTTGCCGACTGATTTAACAAAATCGAATAGTCCCATGTCTGGCTCTCCTTGTTGATTGTTCAAACCGACGAATAGCGTTGTTACATTCCCCATCGATCTTGAAAAGCAAAGAATAACGACAGTCGCTCACGTTCTGTTCCTGACCCTAATCTCCTTTGACCCGTCCACGCATCTTTTTCACATCGGATCGTCCTGCTTTTACTTTGAGACGGCGCTCGACGGATCCCTTTGTCGGCCTGGTTTTCTTGCGTGGTGGCGGTGGCGGTTCGGCCGCTTTGGCGATCAATGCGACCATGCGCTCGCGCGCATCTTCCCGGTTGCGCTCCTGCGTGCGAAAGCGGCTGGCCTCGATAAGCACATCGCCGTCCTTGGTGCCTCTCTGCCCGGCCAGTTTCAGGAGCCGCGCCAGTACATCCTCGGGCAAACCAGCCCGTGCCGCAAAAAAACGCAGCTGCACGGCGGTTGAGACCTTGTTGACGTTCTGGCCGCCGGGACCTGCCGAACGAATAAAACTCTCCTCCAGATCATCCTCATGAATGAAGATCCGGTTGGTGATTTTGATTTGATTGCGGTTCTCGTCCATAGGGGATTGGTACCCTAATCTTTTCCGGGCGGAAAGGTTCTTTCCAGGCATGGAAAAGCAAAAGGCCCCGCTGGTAAACAGCGGGGCCTCGATCGCGCAACGGGCGTTGGATTATTCGGCAGCAACCGGCGTGTGCGGTGCGGCAGCGCGGATATCGCTATCGACGTGGCTTTCAAATTTGCCGAAATTGACGACGAACATGTCAACCAGTTTCTTGGCCTGCAAGTCATAGGCCTGCTTGTCTGCCCAGGTCGAGCGCGGATCGAGAATGGCTTCGTCCACGCCGGGAACAGCCACGGGCACGGCAAAACCGAAGTTCGGATCAGTGCGGAACTCGGCGCCTTTGAGCGAACCGTCGAGCGCTGCGGTCAGAAGCGCGCGGGTTGCCTTGATGGGCATGCGCTTGCCTGTTCCATAGGCGCCGCCGGTCCATCCGGTGTTCACCAGCCAGCAGTCTACCCCATGTTCGGCGATGAGCTGACGCAGCAGATTGCCATATTCGGAGGGGTGGCGCGGCATGAACGGCGCACCGAAGCAGGTCGAGAAGGTGGCTTCCGGTTCCGTCACGCCGCGTTCCGTGCCGGCGACCTTTGCCGTGTAGCCGGACAGGAAGTGGTACATGGCCTGTGCCGGGGTCAGCTTGGCAATGGGCGGCATGACGCCGAATGCATCCGCCGTCAGCATGATGATGTTCTTCGGATGGCTTGCCTTGCCGGTCTTGGATGCATTCGGAATGAAATCCAAGGGATAAGCGCAGCGGGTGTTTTCAGTCAGGGAGCCATCGTTGAAATCCGGAAACCGGTTTTCATCAAGCACGACATTTTCAAGCACCGTACCGAAACGCTGCGTCGTTGCGTAGATTTCCGGTTCGGCTTCGGCCGAAAGGCGGATTGTCTTGGCATAGCAGCCGCCCTCGAAGTTGAAAACGCCGTGCTCGCCCCAGCCGTGTTCGTCATCGCCGATCAATGTCCGCGACGGATCAGCCGAAAGTGTTGTTTTGCCGGTGCCGGAAAGGCCGAAAAAGACGGCTGTATCGCCAGCCGGACCTTCATTGGCCGAGCAGTGCATGGGCATGACGCCCTTTGCAGGCAGCAGATAGTTCAGCGCGGTGAAAACCGATTTCTTCATTTCGCCGGCATAGGCCGAACCGCCGATGAGAACGATCATCCGTGTCAGGTCGACGGCAATGACCGTTTCTGTGCGTGTTCCATGCCGCTTGGGGTCGGCGCGGAACGACGGCAGGTCGATAATCGTCATCTTGGGCACGAAACTTGCCAGCGCATCGCGATCCGGCCGGATCAGAAGATTGCGGATGAACAGCGAATGCCAGGCGAATTCGGTGATAACGCGCGTGTTCAGGCTGTAATCAGTGTCCGCACCACCGATGAGGTCCTGGACGAACACTTCCTTGCCTTTGGCATGCTCGGCAAAATCCGCATAAAGCAGGGCAAAAGCTTCCGGGGTCATCGGGGCATTGTTGTCCCACCAGACATGATTTTCCGTCGATGCATCGCGCACGACAAACTTGTCCTTCGGCGAGCGGCCGGTGTGCTGGCCTGTTCTTGCGACCAGCGCTCCCTGTGCTGTCAGCTGCGCTTCGCCGCGCCGCAATGTCTCCTCATAGAGCTCAGCGGCCCCGAAATTATAATAGACCGCCGAAAGCTCCTTCAAGCCTGAGGTGCCGAGCGCGATCGCCGCGTTATGGATACCGGTCTCTCTAGTCATGTGTCCGCCGTTGTTTAAGAAGGTTCAGGGGTCGAATTCAGATGTGCCGCCCCATGCATCTTCCAGCATGAATGCGGTTACATCTGGTCAAAAGCAGAAAAAATGAGCAGTATCAAATGTTTAATCGATTTAAAGAATTTAAATTTCTTTTAAATCGTTTTAAACTGGCAAAATCCACAGGGCAGCGCTGCCACTGGTTTCGTCCGCGCACCGGTCGTGCGACCTATTCCTCGAAACGGCTCGCTGTGTCGCGATCACGGTCGTATCGTTTCGCGAGCGGAAATGGCGGCAACCAGGACTCGCGACGGACGGTCCAGAGTTCATAGGTTGGCTTCAGTTGGTCGGGGGCATCCAGCGAGCCGAGGTTCACTTCGATTTCGTCTGCGGTGCACGCAAAAATGGACGAGCCGCAGCGGGGACAGAAAAACCGCCCGGCGTAGTCGCGCGTTTCACCGTCGATCGTCACCGCATCCCGGGGGAATATCGCCGACGCATGAAAAAGGGCTCCATGATGCTTGCGGCAGTCGAGACAGTGACAAAGGCCCACCCGGTATGGGAGCCCCGACGCTACAAACCGAACGTTGCCGCACAGGCAACCACCGGTGAATCGGTCCATGCTGCACCTCCTCTGAAGTCGAGCGGGTGGAATGTTTACGACGAACAGCGTTGTCATGGCAATTGACCGCCAAGGGTCAGAAACCAAATACACCCAAGGCGTGTATCCCCGAATAGGTTTATACAAGCAGCTTGTTACCCGGTAATGGCGTGCACTTTTGTCGTCATACACCGGGAAGAAATCACTGCAGAAGACGCGGGCAATTGCCTGCGGCCGTCATGCGGAAATCACAAAGGGTGACACGAGTTTTGATCTGTGCCACATTTTGTACCCAATTTGTCCGGCACAAGCACGGTCGGATTTAACCTTTTAAACAAGGAAAAGCAGGGCATGAGGGAAGTACCCGCAATGCAGACCATTGCGCTCGTTGATGACGATCGCAACATTCTGACGTCCGTATCGATTGCGCTTGAATCGGAAGGTTACCGCGTCGAGACCTACACCGATGGCGCGTCTGCACTCGATGGGTTGATGGCACGTCCGCCCAATCTGGCCATTTTCGATATCAAGATGCCGCGGATGGACGGTATGGAGCTCCTGCGTCGCCTGCGCCAGAAATCCGATTTGCCGGTGATCTTCCTGACGTCCAAGGATGACGAGATCGATGAGCTCTTCGGCCTCAAGATGGGCGCCGATGACTTCATTACAAAGCCGTTCTCACAGCGGCTTCTGGTCGAGCGCGTCAAGGCGGTGCTGCGCCGGGTCGCTGCGCGCGAAGGTGTGGCAAAGCCTGGCAGCCCTCAGGCCAAGTCGCTGGAGCGCGGTCAGCTTGTCATGGACCAGGAACGGCATACCTGCACCTGGATGGGTGAGCCGGTGACCCTGACGGTCACCGAGTTCCTTATCCTGCATTCCCTGGCGCAGCGTCCGGGCGTCGTCAAAAGCCGTGATGCGCTGATGGATGCAGCCTATGACGAACAGGTCTATGTGGATGACCGGACCATTGATAGCCACATCAAGCGCCTGCGCAAGAAGTTCAAGGTCGTCGACGACGACTTCGATATGATCGAAACACTCTATGGTGTCGGGTATCGCTTCCGCGAAACTTGATTCTGATTGTTCCTGTTGTTTGCGTGTAAATGGGCGGGCGATCACGCGTAGGAATGTCAACCATGCGTGATCCGCAGTACAATAAGATTGTCTCAGCGCATTTTGAGTGCGATGAGACAGCCCAATTTACGATACTCTGAGGCAGAAATGGTAGCCGGACTCCAGGGCAGCAATGTTACGCGCAAGAGCGCCGTCATGCGCCGGAAGCGTTCGCTCGCCTTGCGGCGGTTGCTGCAGCCGCTCAATCGGCTCTTCGGCAATTACCTGTTTTCCAGCCTGACCCGCCGTATTCTCTTTCTCAACCTTGCCGGTCTTGCGGTGCTTTTGTCCGGCATCATGTATCTCAATCAGTTCCGTGACGGGCTGATCGATGCCCGTGTTGAAAGCCTGATGACGCAGGGCGAGATCATCGCGGCCGCCATCGCGTCGGAAGCGACGGTCGATACGAATTCCATCACCGTCGACCCTGAAAAATTGCTGGAATTGCAGGCTGGACAGAGCATAACGCCGTCGCCCGATGTGCTGGATAATCTCGATTTTCCCATCAATCCCGAGCGCGTGGCGCCTGTCCTGCGCCAGCTGATCCAGCCGACCCGCACCCGGGCACGCATTTATGACCGCGACTCGAATCTTCTGCTGGATTCACGCCATCTCTACTCCCGCGGGCAGGTGTTGCGGTACGAATTGCCGCCGATCGATGGCGATGAGCCGAGTTTTCTCGAGCAGTTGACCAACCGGATGACCCGGCTGCTGCGTCGAAGTGATCTGCCGATCTATCAGGAACAACCCGGCGGCAATGGCGCTTCCTTTCCTGAAATTGTGAAAGCCTTGACGGGACAGCCCGCCACCTTCGTGCGCATGACGGAAAAGGGCGAACAGATTGTTTCGGTTGCGGTCCCGATCCAGCGTTTCCGCGCTGTTCTTGGGGTGCTTCTGCTTTCCACGGAAGGCGGCGATATCGATAAGATCGTGCAGGGCGAACGTTATGCCATTATCCGGGTGTTTACCGTTGCCGCGCTGGTTATGGCCATTCTCTCATTGTTTCTGGCATCGACCATTGCCAATCCGCTGCGCCGGCTTGCGGCGGCGGCGGACCGGGTGCGTCACGGCGTGAAGAACCGTGAGGAAATTCCGGATTTTTCCGAACGCCAGGACGAAATCGGCCATCTCTCCACCTCCATCCGCGACATGACCAATGCGCTCTATGCCCGCATCGAATCGATCGAGAGCTTTGCCGCCGATGTCAGCCACGAATTGAAAAACCCGCTGACCTCGCTGCGAAGCGCCGTGGAGACGCTGCCGCTGGCCAGGAATGATGATTCGCGCAAGCGCCTGATGGATGTGATCCAGCACGATGTGCGTCGGCTAGATCGCTTGATCACGGATATTTCCGATGCGTCACGTCTCGATGCGGAGCTGGCACGCGAAGATTCCGAACATGTCGATCTCAAGTTCCTGCTGGGCAATCTCGTGACCGCTGCGCGCGAAGTGCGGCGCAACAAGAAGGATACGCAGATCGAATTTGTCGTCGGCAAGCTGCCGACCAACAAGAAGGGCTTCTTCGTGGTCGGCCATGATCTGCGTCTCGGCCAGGTCGTTTCCAATCTGATCGAGAATGCGCGTTCGTTCGTGCCGGAAGAGCATGGCATCATCACCGTCTCACTGCAGCATATGGGCGACCGGGTGCGTATTCTGGTTGAAGACAACGGTCCGGGCATTCGCGTCGAACAGATCGACCGCATTTTCGAACGTTTCTACACGGATCGCCCGTCAGGCGAAGCTTTCGGTCAGAATTCCGGCCTTGGACTCTCCATCAGCCGCCAGATCATCGAGGCGCATGGCGGCACGTTGAATGCGGAGAACATTATCGATCCCAATGATCCCGACAACTATCTCGGTGCCCGCTTCACCGCGATTCTCCCGGCCGAGATCTGATGCGGGACGACGAAGATGAATTGATCCATGGCAGTGCCGTGCTTGTGGGCGAGCACGGCGTGCTCATCCGTGGCGCCTCCGGTTCGGGAAAATCCTCCGTCGTGCGGGCGCTGATGGACCGCGCGTCTTATCGAGGTATGTTTGCCGCCTTGATCAGCGATGATCAATGCGCCGTGCGGGAAACGTCGGGGCGTCTGCTCTGCACGGCTCCCGGCATTTTGCGGGGTGGATTGGAAGTGCGCGGTTCCGGATTGCATCGGGCGGATTTCGAGGAAAGTGCCATTCTCCATCTCCTGGTTGATCTGGTCGAACCGAACCAATCGGTTCGGTTTGGCGAAGATGCGGCAACGCATCTGCAAGGCGTCGCAATCGGGCATCTAATTCTGCCAAAATCGGAGATAGATGCTGCCTGCCGGGCCATCGAAGCCAGGCTGTTTCAGCAGGTATGGAAAAAATAATTGTTGTAACTCAATAAGTTGCACCGACGACCTGCGATAAAATGACTGACAGTCACGCACAAGTCATTTTTCCGCTTGCCTTCGCGATTCGTCCTGCCAAAATGCGACACCTGCCAAGTGGGGCATTCAATGCGCAGAAAAAAGCCTAAACCCAATGGGCTGGCGCAACAGGAGCAGTTTCAGAATGATCGGACTCGTGCTTGTGACGCACGGAAGACTGGCCGAGGAATTTCATCATGCTGTTGAGCATGTGGTCGGTCAGCAGGAATATTTGGAAACCGTCTCAATCGGTGCCGATGATGATATGGAGCAACGCAGGCGCGACATTGTCGATGCGGTGGCGCGTGCCGATAGCGGCAATGGCGTCATCATTTTGACAGATATGTTTGGCGGTACTCCTTCCAATCTGGCCATTTCAGTGATGGAATCGGGACGGATCGAGGTTATCGCCGGCGTCAATCTGCCCATGCTGATCAAGCTGTCGAGTGTACGCGTCACCAATGACATGGCGGCGTCGCTGCGCGAGGGGCAGGATGCCGGACGCAAATACATCAATGTGGCCAGTCAGGTGCTGACAGCCAAATAGAGGTTGAACACGCATGCGCCTGACAGGAGAAACGACCGGCACGTTTGATCCGGACAATGCGCTGGTTGCATCTTTCGAGATCATCAACCGGCGCGGGCTGCATGCGCGCGCTTCCGCCAAATTCGTCCAGCTCGTCGATGGTTACGACGCCCATGTGCGCGTCGAGAAAGACGGCATGACCGTGGGTGGAACCTCCATCATGGGGTTGATGATGCTTGCAGCCTCGCCGGGCTGCTGCATCAAAGTCAGCGCTTCAGGCCGGCAGGCCAGCGATGTGATGATGGCCCTCGGGGCACTCATCGCCGATAAGTTCGGCGAAGAAGCCTGATGTGACGCTCGTCAGCCCGATTGCTGTCTTTGATGCGGGGATCGGCAGCTATGCCATTGTCGATCTGCTCCGGCGGCGGCTTCCCAGGCAGGATATCCTCTATTTCGCCGATCGCGCCAGCTTTCCCTATGGGAGAAAACCACGCAGCGAGTTGCTGTCCGTCATGGACCGGACGATGCGGTTCTTGATGGCGCATGACCCATCGGCCATCATCGTCGCTTCGAACGTGCCGTCGATAACCGTGATGGATGACCTGAAATCCATGGTGAACGTGCCGCTCTTTGGGGTTGTGCCGCCGCTGGCGGAAGCCCTTGCGACGACGCAAACCGGCAAGGTCGGCATCATGGGCGTGCAGTCGATGACCGGAAGCCCGCAGTTGCGGCAGTTCGTCGGCAGGCATACCGGTGATCCCGATGCCGTCGCCCTGATCGATGCCTCGCCCATGGTCGACCTCGTCGAGAATGGCGACTTTCTGTTCAATGTCGCCGCGACCCGGCAAAAGGTCGATGATTTCCTCGGCACGGTTTTTCGCAGCCATCCGGATATCGACGTGCTTACCCTGTCGAGCACGCACCTGCCGTGGCTCCGTTCCTTTTTTGAGGCCAGCCGTCCGTCCTGCCGGTTCCTGGATCCGGCCGAGGCGATCGTGCAGACCATCGGCGCGGGGACGCAGGGCAGCGGCACCACCATCGCCATTGCTACCGAAAGCGCCGAATATACGCTGGATGCATTCCGGGCGATGCTGGCAAAACTGCGGATCGCCCTGCCTGTCAGTCCTGTTTCGCTGCCATTGCAATAAAACAACCGCCCTTCGGATATGCACGCATAAGGATTTCTTTATATCCCATTGTGCGCTCCGCCCTAATCTGATAGTCAACAGCAACCTCCGGTCGCCTCGGAATGGCGGCTGGACCGAAAAACAAAGACGGAGCTGACAACAGATGGCCGATAAACAGGATTTTATAGTCAAGGACCTTGAGCTGGCCGCATGGGGCCGCAAGGAAATTGAAATCGCCGAAACCGAAATGCCGGGCCTGATGGCCAGCCGCGAAGAGTTTGGCACGTCCAAGCCGCTCAAGGGCGCGCGCATCACCGGTTCGCTTCATATGACGATCCAGACTGCGGTCCTGATCGAAACGCTGCAGGCCCTGGGCGCAACCGTGCGCTGGGCATCGTGCAATATTTTCTCGACCCAGGATCATGCGGCAGCGGCAATCGCAGCCACCGGAACCCCGGTTTTCGCCGTCAAGGGCGAAACGCTGGAAGAATACTGGACCTATACCGACAAGATTTTCCAGTGGCCGGATGGCCAGCCTTCCAACATGATCCTCGATGATGGCGGCGATGCCACCATGTACATCCTGATCGGCGCGCGCGCCGAAGCCGGTGAAGACGTTCTGTCCAATCCGGGCAGCGAAGAAGAAGAGATCCTCTTTGCCCAGATCAAGAAGCGCATGAAGGAAACGCCGGGCTTCTTCACCAAGCAGCGCGATGCGATCAAGGGTGTCACGGAAGAAACGACAACCGGTGTGAACCGTCTGTACCAGTTGCAGAAGAAGGGCCTCCTGCCTTTCCCGGCAATCAACGTCAACGACAGCGTCACCAAGTCGAAGTTCGACAACAAGTATGGCTGCAAGGAATCGCTGGTGGATGGTATCCGCCGCGCCACCGACGTCATGATGGCCGGCAAGGTTGCCGTGGTTTGCGGTTACGGTGACGTGGGCAAGGGTTCGGCCCAATCGCTCCTCGGTGCCGGTGCACGCGTCAAGGTCACGGAAGTTGATCCGATCTGCGCGCTGCAGGCTGCGATGGACGGTTTCGAAGTGGTCACGCTTGAAGATGCCGCACCAACCGCCGACATCATCATCACCACGACCGGCAACAAGGATGTCATCAAGCTCGATGACATGCGCAAGATGAAGGACATGGTGATCGTCGGTAACATCGGTCACTTCGACAACGAGATCCAGGTCTCGGCACTGCGCAACCTCAAGTGGAACAACATCAAGCCGCAGGTCGACATGATCTCGTTCCCGGACGGCAAGCGCATGCTGCTTCTCTCCGAAGGCCGTCTGCTCAATCTGGGCAACGCAACGGGACATCCGAGCTTCGTCATGTCCGCGTCGTTCACCAACCAGGTTCTGGCTCAGATCGAGCTCTACAGCCGCGGTGAGCAGTACAAGAATGAGGTCTACGTCCTGCCGAAGCATCTCGATGAAAAGGTCGCGCGCCTGCATCTCGATAAGCTTGGTGCGAAATTGACGACCCTTTCGGACGAACAGGCTGCCTATATCGGTGTCACACCGAATGGCCCTTTCAAGTCGGACCACTACAGATATTAATCTGTTAACCAGTACACACAATATATGGAAGCCGAAGGATTGACAAATTCTTCGGCTTTCTTTTTTGCGCGGAGTTCTTCCCGTCGATTCGTCAAGGGTTTATTGTAGTGATTCGGGATAGCTTTCTTCCAGATGGGCCAAATGGTTGGATCAATCAGATGGGTTGGAACATGAGATATCTGTCAGGATGGGGCGACGACGGTTGATATGAAGATTGGTGATGGGGATGTTCGCGGGAAAGAAGCAACACGCGGAAAGCGGGTGCTGAAGAAACTGCGGACTGTGCTGGCGGGAGCCGGCTCGACTGTTTCTATCCTTGGCGCCATGTCTTCCGCCGCCCATGCCGATGATCCGCTTGGCAAGATCAACACCCCATTCGGGGTTGCATTCGGCACGTTCGAAGTCATCCAGTTTGCCATGTTCCTCGGCGCGATGGGCGCGGCCCTGTTGTCGGCGGGCTGGCTGATCCGCGAGCGCAGCCGCATTGCCAGCGAGAATCGCCAGTTACGCGACAAGGTCGCCGATCTCAATGTCGCGGTTCAGCGCGGCGAAGCGCTGCTCAATCTGAAGGATCAACGGGTGGTTGTGTGGGAAGGCAACTCCACGGCGCCCAATCTCGTCGGCAGCCTGCCGCAGGAAATCGGTGTTCCCGAAGACCGCTCGCTGTTTCTGGCTTTTGGCCGCTGGTTGCGCATTGATTCCGCAACGTTGCTCGATCGCTCTGTCGAGGCCCTGCGCGGCAAGGCGCGTGCCTTCGACATCGTCGTCGAGACGTCGAAGGGAACGCCACTGGAGGTCCAGGGCCGTACGTCCGGCGGCTATGCCATTGTTCGTTTCATCAGCCTCGGCGAGGCGCGCGCCACCCAGGCGCTGCTGAAGACGGAAAACTATCAGCTCAACGAAGCCCTGACCACATTGCGGGGACTGCTGGAACAACTGGAAATGCCGGCCTGGAGCCGCGACAGGAGCGGCAAGCTCAATTGGGTCAACATGGCCTATGCCAAGGCGGTTGATGTCAGTGACGTGCATGTTGCCGTGGCGGAGACACGCGAATTGTTCGGGGTACAGGCACGCGAGCGTATCGAGCGCGAGAAAGCGGCAAGCCGGCCTTTCCACGATGAACTGTCGACGGTGGTCGGCGGCGATCGTCACGTGTTCCGGGTCACGGATGTCGCAAGCAGCGCCGGTTCCGCCGGTCTGGCCAATGATGTCAGCGACATTGAACTGGTGCGCGAGGAATTCAAGCGCACCGTCCTCAATCATTCGGACACGCTGGACCAGTTGAATTCGGCAGTCGCCATGTTCGACGCGAACAGAAAGCTGCAATTCTTCAACCAGGCATTTGCCAAGCTGTGGGGGCTGGAAACCTCGCTGCTGGAAAGCCGGCCCGACAATGCCATGCTGCTCGACCGCTTCCGCAGCGACGGCACATTGCCGGAACAGCCGGATTGGCGCCGCTGGAAGGATTCCATGCTTTCGGCCTATCATTCCGTCGAATCGCAGGAGCATTTGTGGCATCTGACCGACGGCCGCACCTTGCGCGTCATCGTCAATCCGCAGCCCAAGGGCGGCGTCACCTGGGTTTTCGAGAACCTGACGGAAAAGCTGCAGCTGGAAAGCCGCTACAACACGCTGATCAAGGTACAGGGACAGACGCTGGACCATCTGGCCGAAGGTGTGGCGGTGTTCGGTTCCGATGGCAAGATTCGCCTGTCGAATCCCGCCTTTGCATCGCTCTGGTCACTGAAAGCCGAACAGGTCGCCGAAGGCATGCATATCTCGGCGATCCGCCGCCTGTGCGAGCCGGTTTCCGATGCAACCCAATGGGAAAGCTTTGTGACGACCGTCACAGGCTTTGACGACAAACGCGAGTCCCTGTCAGGTCATGTCGAGCTGACGACCGGAAAAATCCTCTATTTTGCCTCTGCACCCCTGCCGAGCGGCCAGACCATGCTGACCTTCGTCGATGTAACGGATTCCGTGCGGGTCGAACGGGCGCTGAAGGAAAAGAATGAGGCGCTGGAGCGCACGGATGAACTGAAAAACGATTTCGTCCAGCATGTCTCCTATGAGCTGCGCTCGCCGCTGACCAACATCATGGGCTTTACCGAACTGCTGCAGACGCCGATGACCGGCCCGCTCAACGAGCGCCAGCGCGATTATCTCGACCATATCGGCACATCGTCCTCGGTCCTGCTGACCATCGTCAACGATATTCTTGATCTTGCCACGGTCGATGCCGGTATCATGGAGCTGGACATCAGTGACGTCTCCGTCGCCGATGCCGTCGCCACTGCCTCCGAAAAAGTAGCCGAACGCCTCAAGGAGCATAACATCCTGCTCGACACCCGCATTGCATCCGGCGCGGGTTCTTTCCGTGCCGATGCCAGCCGTGTCAAGCAGGTGCTTGCCAATCTTCTCAGCAATGCCGCCAATTACGCTCCCGAAGGCAGCACGATCACACTGACCTGCGGACGGGAACAGAATGAGATGGTTTTCAGCGTTCAGGACAACGGACCTGGCATGCCGGACTATGTGCTGGACAGTATTTTCAAGCGGTTCCAGCCCTATCCGAACGGTGGCCGCAAGCGCGGTGCCGGTCTTGGCCTTTCCATCGTCAAAGGCTTTGTGGAGCTGCATGGCGGGAAGGTCGATATCAGCAGTGCCGCGGGCAGGGGCACGCTGGTGACCTGCCGGTTCCCGCTGGAAGCACGCACCTTCAGCATCGCTGCTGAATAAGGCGCCCATGACGTCCCTGACACTCCAGCTTGCAACGGCAGACGACACGGAACGGCTTGGTCAGGACATCGGGCTGGCGCTGGTCAAGGGTGATCTTGTCACGCTGTCCGGCAATTTGGGGGCCGGCAAATCGACGCTGGCCCGCGGGCTGATCCGCACCATTGCCAATGACAGTGCCTATGAGGTTCCAAGCCCCACCTTCACGATCGTGCAATCCTATCCGGAACTGCGTTTGCCGATCAGTCACGTGGATTTGTACAGGCTGTCTTCCAGCGAAGAAATCGACGAGCTTGGACTGGACGAAGCACTGGAGGACGGCGCAGTTCTGGTGGAGTGGCCGGAGCGGGCCGACGAGGTGCTGGCCAAGCCGGCAATCCGCATCAATCTGCTCCATGATGGCAATGGCCGCACGGTCGAGATTGAGGGGGAAGACGCCGCCCTTGCAAGGCTGCAGCGCTCGCTCGCCATACGCACATTCCTTGGCCGCGCGGGATATGCCGACGCAGACCGCCGCTATCTGCTTGGCGATGCCTCTGCACGCGGCTACGAGACGATCGATACAGGCTGTGAACGTCCGCTGATCCTCATGAACTCACCCTATAATCCCGGCGGACCGATCCTGCGCGATGGCAAGACCTATATGCAGATCGCCCATCTTTCCCAGTCGGTGACGGCGTTCGTTGCGGTCAACCATCTCTTGCGGTCCAATGGCTTCTATGTTCCGCAGATCATGTCCGACGATCTCGACAACGGCTTCCTGTTGCTCGAGAATCTTGGAAATGAAGGCATACTCGATGCGGATGGCGCGCCCATCGTCGAACGGTACGAGGCGTCCGTGCGGTTGCTGGCGCGCATGCATGAGCGCTCCTGGGCGCGCGACGTCGAGATTGCCAAGGGCTATACCCATCATATCCATGATTTCGACCGCGACGCCATGATGATCGAAGTGGAGCTTCTGTCGGATTGGTATGTTCCGCGGATGGCGGGTTTCCGGCTGGCGCCGGAACAGAAGGCGGCCTACATTGCCGCTTGGGATCGTGTCTTTAGTCGGCTTCGTTATTCGGAAAAAAGCCTGGTTCAGCGCGATTTCCATTCCCCCAACATTCTCTGGCGCAGCGAGGCCAGCGGCATCGACCGCGTCGGGCTTCTCGATTTTCAGGATGCGATGATTGGTCCATCCGCCTATGACGTAGCGTCTCTGGTGCTCGATGCGCGCGTAACGGTCGAGCCTGAACTTCAGCAATACCTGCTGGCCGCTTATGTCGAGGAACGGCAGTCCCGCGACAGTTCTTTCAATGAAAGTGCCTTCCTGGAGGCCTTTTCCATCATGGCGGCGCAGCGCAATGCCAAGATTCTGGGAATTTTCGTGCGGCTGGATGAACGGGACGGCAAACCCTATTATCTCAAGCACCTTCCGCGCATCCAGGCTTATCTGGCCGGCGCTCTCGACCATCCGTCGCTGACGCCTGTCCGTGAATGGTGCGAAAAGATGGACCTACTTTCCCTGGAGCAGCAGTGAATGACGATACCCGATACGGCGATGCTTCTGGCTGCGGGCCTCGGAAAACGCCTGCGTCCGATTACCGATACGATGCCAAAACCGCTGGTAAAGATAGCCGGCAAATCATTGATCGATTGGGGTCTTGATGCTCTCAACGCGGCAGGTGTTGCCCGCGCGGTGGTCAATGTTCACTATCTCGCCGACCAGATGGAACAGCATCTCGGATTGCGACGCTCGCCGGCAATCGCCATATCGGACGAGCGGGCTGAACTGCTCGATTCGGCTGGCGGCATCGTCAAAGCCCTGCCCCTGATCGGTCAGGGCGCCTTTTACATTCTCAACGCCGATACATTCTGGATCGACGGGCCCCGCCCCAATCTTGTCCGTCTCGCCGAAGCATGGGATGCTTCGAAGATGGACATTCTTGTGATGGTGGCACGCCTGGATCAGGCGACCGGCTATGAAGGCCGCGGCGATTTCACCGTGGATGCCCAGGGAAGGCTGCAGCGCTTCCGCGAAGGTGACGCATCGCCCTATATTTATGCCGGGGCTGCGATCACGCATCCGCGTCTCTTTGAAGGAAAACCGGTGGCGCGTGCGTCGCTTAATCGCTATTTTGATGAAGCCATCAGTGCCGGGCGTCTCTTCGGGATGCCGATGCAGGGCCATTGGCTGACCGTCGGCACGCCCGAGGCGATCGGAGAGGCGGAAGCCGTGATTGCCGGCCTCGGGCAGGAGACCCATGGTTGAGCGCCACAGCCCACGCATTTTCTCGATAGCGCCCGGCGACCCCTTTCTTCCCGCTCTGGTCGACGCGATTCTGTCCGGCAATCTCATTCCCGGTTTTCCGGCCAATCCCGTCGATCCGCTGGCGCTTGCCGGGGCGACGATTTATGTGCCGACCCGCCGCGCGGCGCGGACCCTGCGCTCGCTGCTTGTTGAAAAGAGTCCGGTGAAATCCGCGATCCTTCCCGTCATCCGGCCGCTCGGTGACGTAGACGAGGATGCGGCGATGTTTGATATGGGGTCGGACGCGTTTTTCGATCTGCTGCCGCCGGTCAGTTCGACGGAGCGGCTGCTTCTGCTTGCACGGCTGGTGCGGCCGTGGCGGGAGCGCCTGCCGCAGCATGTCCGTGCCCTGTTCGGCAATGAGGACATTGCCATTCCGGCGACCACGGCGGATGCCATCTGGCTGGCGCGCGATCTGGCCGGGCTCATGGATCAGGTGGAGACAGAGGCAAGCGGCTGGAGCACGCTGTCGAACATCGTTTCGGAGGAACTGCCGGAGTGGTGGCAGGTGACATTGGATTTCCTCAACATCGTCACCAGTCTCTGGCCGGATATTCTCAATGAGCGGCACCGGTCCAATCCCGCCGCCCACCGCAATCAGCTGATCGAACTGGAAGCAGAGCGGCTTCTGCGCAACCCACCCGATGGCCCTGTTATCGCTGCGGGTTCCACCGGCTCGATCCCGGCCACAGCACATCTTCTCAGCGCAATCGCCGCCCTGCCGCAAGGTGCGGTGGTCCTGCCGGGGCTTGATCGCGATATGGATGAGACCAGCTGGCAGGTGCTGGCCAACACGCAGGACAATCCGTCCATCTTTGGTCATCCGCAATTCGGCCTGAGGAAGCTTCTGGCCGAGCTTGGCGTCCTGCGCCAGGACGTTGTCCGTCTTGGCACGGTCAGCCCGCAGAAGCGGGCACGCGAGCACTTGCTGGCGGAAGCCATGCGCCCTGCCGAAACAAGCGAGGCGTGGAGTGCTATCAACCGGGAAAGCAACGCGTTTTCCGCCGCGGTCGCGCCCGTCGCCCTGATCGAGGCAGCCAACGAACGCGAGGAAGCACTGGCAGTGGCGATCGCCCTGCGCGATGCCATTGAAACACCAGATAAGACGGCGGCGCTCATTACGGCGGATCGGGATCTCGCCCGGCGTGTGGCCAGTGAACTCGCGCGTTTCAACATTGCCGCCGATGATTCCGGCGGTCATGCCCTGCGCGAAACCCAGCCGGCAACGCTCTTGCGCCTCACCCTGGAAACGGTGTTCAATCCCGGTGACCCCGTCGTGCTGCTGGCCCTGCTCAAACATCCGCTGACGCGGCTCGGCATGGACCGCAACGCCGTCCGGCAGGCGGCGGAAACCATTGAACTCATTGCCCTGCGCGGCGGCACCGGACGCGCGACCCTGGCAGGACTGGCTGAATTCTTTGAGCGGCGTCTTGCCGAAGGCAGTGCGTCACCCTTCGAGCCTGTCTGGCTGCGCCAGATTTCCGCGCAGCGGATTGAGGCCGCGCGGACCGTCTGCGCGGCGCTCGGGCAATGCATGCTTGAGCTCAGTGCCTTCACGCAGGTCGGCGAATCCGTGGAAATATCGGATATCGTCCGGGCGACAATTGCCAGCCTCGAAAATCTGGTCCGCGATGACAGGGGTGATATATCTGGGCTTTATACCGGCGCTGCCGGAGAACAGTTCGCCGCCTTTCTGCGCAATCTCGTCTCCGCTGATTCCGGTCTCGATTTCATGCCGGTAGAATGGCCGGCAATGATCGAAGCCCTGATGGCGGGTGAGGTGGTGAAACCCAAGGCCGGTGCCCATCCGCGCCTGTTCATCTGGGGTGCACTGGAAGCGCGCCTGCAGACCGTCGATACCGTCATCATCGGCGGGCTGAATGAGGGGTCCTGGCCGGGCAAAACCCGCAATGATCCCTTCATGTCCCGGCCGATGAAAGCCGTCATCAACCTGGAACCGCCGGAACGGCGCACCGGCCTTGCGGCGCATGATTTCCAGATGGCGCTCGGCATGGAGCGGGTCATTCTCAGCCGGGCGCAGCGCTCGGCCAATGCGCCAACCGTTGCATCGCGCTGGTTGCAGCGGCTGGAAACGGTACTTGGCAAGAAGGCCGGTGATGAATTGCGCGCACGCGGTGCGCAATATCTGCATTGGGCCCGGGATATCGACGATGCGCCGGATGAGGACTTTGTCAAACGGCCGGAGCCAAAGCCGCCGCTCGAGGCGCGGCCAAAGCATTTTTCCGTCACGGAAATCGAAACCCTGCGGCGCGATCCCTACGCGATCTTCGCCCGTCGCATCCTGCGCCTGCGTCCCATCGAACCGCTGATCCGCGATCCCGATGCGGCGGAGCGCGGCTCGCTGTTTCACAACATTCTGGCGCATTTCACCGAACAGGGTATCGATCCTGTTCGTGCCGATGCGGCTGCCCGGCTTTCGGAGATTGGCCGGCGCTATTTCGATGACATCGCCTTGCCGGACGAAATCGACGCGGTGTGGTGGCCGCGTTTCCTGAATCTCGTGCCCGAGTTCCTGCAATGGGAGCGCGAACGGGCGCCGCTGCTGGCCGAGCGCCATCCGGAAATCGCCTCGAAGAAAATCCCTGTCGAAGCGTCGGGCGTCACGCTTTCCGGCCGTGCCGACCGTGTTGATCTGATGCGGGACGGCACCGTTGAAATCATCGATTACAAGACGGGCTCTACCCCCTCGCGCAAGCAGGCCCATGTGCTGCTCTCGCCGCAGCTGGCACTGGAAGCGGCGCTTCTCGCCCGCGGTGCCTTTCACGAAGTTGGTGCACGTCAGGCCTCGGATCTGCTCTACGTGCGCTTGCGGCCAAACGGCCGGGTGGATCCTGAATCGATCCTCAAGGTGGGAACAGCGGCCAGCAAGAGCGAAAAGACTGCGCCTGAGCTGGGTGTGCTTGCGTGGCTCCGCTTGAATGAACTGCTTGTTGCCTATCATGACCCGCAAAAGGGTTATCTGTCGCGCGCCCTGCCGTTCAAGGAAAGCGATCTGACGGGGGATTACGATCATCTCGCGCGGGTGCTGGAATGGTCGGCGGGCGGCGCTGACGATGGCGGGGAGGGCGGGGAATGAAAAAGCCGCTCAACATCCCCAGGGAAACCATTGCCGACCAGAACAGTGCCGCCAATCCGGTGGATTCGGTCTGGGTGTCCGCCAATGCCGGGTCAGGCAAGACACACGTTCTGACTGAGCGCGTCATCCGCCTTCTGCTCGACGGCACCGATCCGTCGAAAATACTATGTCTGACCTATACCAAGGCCGCAGCAGCCGTCATGCAGAACCGTGTCTTTGCCCGGCTTTCCGATTGGGCAACCATGGATGAGGAGGCACTGGCGCAAACGATCGAGAAAATCGATGGCAAGCGTCCCGGACCCGCGCGGCTGGCGCAGGCACGCCGCCTGTTTGCCCGGGCGTTGGAAACGCCGGGTGGGCTGAAGATCCAGACGATCCACGCCTTCTGCGAGGCCATTCTGCATCAGTTTCCATTGGAAGCGAACATCGCCGGTCATTTCGAGCTGATGGATGACATGATGCAGGTGGCTCTGGTGGGGGAAGCACGCCGCCAACTGCTGCAGACGGCGCGGCTTGACGGCAATGTCGAGCTTGCGGCTGCCTTCAACGATGTCCTGGACGCGGCCGGCGAATTCGGGTTGCAGGAACTGCTCGATGAAGCCGTCAACAAGCGCCATGACCTGACGCAGTTCATTCGTGACGTGGGTCATGATGCGCTGCGGCGTCCCCTCTTCTTTGCCCAGTTTGGCTTTACCGGCGCGGAGACGGAAGACGATATCCTGTCCACCCTCTGGCCGGTTTCAGAATTCCCTCAGGGCGTGCTGGACGATATCATGGCGGTGCCGAAGGGCGCTTCGCGGGCCCAGGAATTTGCGCTCCTGCTGCGGTTTGCCAAGGTGAATGATCAAATCGATCAGCGCGAAGAGGTGCTGCGCGCCGCCTTTCTCAAAGCGACAGGCGACCCCAAGAGCGGCAGCTATGTCGCGTCGAAGGGCGTGACCGACCGCATTCCCGATTTCATCGAACGCTATGACCGGGCAGCGGACAGGGTTTTCAGCGGCCTGGACCGCCTGAAGCAGCTGCGGCAGATCCGGCTGACCCTGTCGGCACTGGTGCTGATCGACGATCTGATCGGCCGTTACCAGCAGATGAAAAGGGCGCGGGGCCTGCTCGACTTCGATGATCTGATCGTGCGCACGGTGGCACTGCTGGCGCGGCAGGATGCCGGGCCGTGGGTGCAGTACAAGCTCGACAAGGGCATTGATCACATTCTGGTCGATGAGGCGCAGGATACCAGCCCCAACCAGTGGCGGGTCATCCGCCTGCTCAGCGAGGAGTTTTTTTCCGGCAGTACCGCGCGCACCGTCCGGCGTACCCTGTTCGCCGTGGGTGACGAAAAGCAGTCCATCTATTCGTTTCAGGGCGCCATCCCGGAAGATTTCGCCCGGCATGGCAAGGCAACCGAGAAAAACGCCAAAAATGCCGAACTGAGTTTCTCCAGGGTCAATCTGAACTTCTCCTTCCGCTCCGTGCCCGACGTGCTGTCCGCAGTGGATGCCGTGTTCAAACGGCCTGAAGCCAATCGCGGCTTTGGTGCCGATCACGGGGCGACTGTCCACACGGCGATCCGGTCCGGTGATCCCGGTGAGGTGCAGATCTGGGATATGCTGACGCCCGAAATCACGGAACAGGAGGAGGATTGGCGCACACCGGTCGACAGCCTTCCCGCGCCGCCGGTTCGCCTTGCCGAACAGATCGCCCGGACCATCGATCTCTGGTTGAAAAACGGCGAGGTCATCGAAGGCAAAAACCGGCGTCTGCAGGCGCGCGATATCATGGTTCTGGTGCGCAAGCGCGATCAGTTCATGCCCGCCCTGTCGCGCGAGTTGAAGAAGCGCCATGTGCCGGTGGCCGGTGCCGACCGGCTCAAACTGACGGACCATATCGCCGTCAAGGATTTGATGGCGCTTGGCCGTTTCATGCTCTTGTCCTCCGATGATTTGTCGCTGGCGGCGCTGCTCAAGAGCCCGATCTTCAAATGGGACGACGACCAGCTTTTTCATCTGGCGCATGGGCGGGCAGAGAACGAAACCCTGCATCAGCGCCTGACGATCCGGGCCAAGAGCGATCCGGCGCTGGCGGCCGTCGCCAAGCGACTGCAGGAGTGGCGCAACCGTGCCGATACGGTGCCTGTGTTCGAATTCTACGCGGATATTCTTGGCAGCGGCGGTGCGCGGCGCGAGCTTCTGGCGCGGCTTGGGCACGAGGCTGGCGACGTGATCGACGAATTCCAGAACTATGCCATCGCCACGGAGAAGACCGGTCTTCCCGGACTGCAGGCCTTTCTGGAAACGCTCGAGGCCGCCACGCCCGAGATCAAGCGCGAACTCGACCAGAGCCGGGATGAAGTGCGGATCATGACGGTCCATGCAGCCAAGGGACTGGAAGCTGCGGTGGTATTCCTTGTTGATTCCGGCAGTTCCGCTTCATCGGGCGGGCGAACGCCCAATCTTCTGTCGTTTCCAATGAGGGAAGAAGAGGGATGGCAGGGCAAGGGGTTCCTTTTCGTGCCGTCGAAATCCTATGCGACGGCCTTTACGGGGTCGATTGTCGAAAACCTGAAGGTACGGTCAGAAGAGGAGTATCGCCGTCTGCTCTATGTCGGCATGACCCGCGCGGAAGATCGTCTGATCGTTTGCGGCTATCGTGGTGCCCGCCAGTCTCCGGATACCTGGCACGGTCTTGTCGATGCGGCGCTGACGGATGTGAGCGAACCGTTCGATCATCCGGTTGAGGGCATCGTAGCGAAACGTTACCGCGAGACTGCGCGGACCGGTGGTCCGGTGCAGGAGCCGGAATTGGTGCCGGCGGCATCGGTTATGCCTTTCCCGTCCCGGTATCGTGCGCCGATGGCAAGGGAGGCCGGGCTGCCGCGCCCGCTGGCGCCGTCCGGCGTGTCTCTCCTGATCGAGCCCGAAGAGGAAGAGCCGCTGGTCACCGGCTCGCCGGTTCTCGGCGTGGAGAGCACTGATCCCGCCTTTGCGATCCGGCGCGGTACGGTCATCCATGCGCTGCTACAGACATTGCCCAATCTGCCCGCCGCCCAGCGCCGCGCTGCCGCCGAGCGGTATCTCTCCCGCGCTGCCTTTGACTGGAAGCCGGAAGAAATCGAAAGCGCCCTGCAATCGGCATTCGCCGTCATGGACGATCAGCGTTTCGCGCCGGTCTTCGCGCCCGGCTCCCTCGCCGAAATCGCAGTCATGGGCACGTTGCATCTGCGCGGCAAGGATCATGCCGTATCCGGCGTCATTGACCGGCTTGCAGTGAGCGAAAGCTGCGTGCTGATCGTCGATTACAAGACCAACCGCCCGGCGCCGCGCAGCCTGAAAGAAGTGCCCGACGCCTATGTGGCGCAGCTGGCACTCTACCGGCAATTGCTGGAGCCGCTTTATCCTGGAAAGAGCGTGGAGGCTGCCCTGCTGTTCACCGAAGGCCCCCATCTCATCGATATTCCGGTGAATGAGATGCAGGCCGCCCTTGCCCGTCTCACCGCATCGTGAGATGACCGAGCTTGACGCGGGTGGGTAGACTCACCACATGATGGGCAACATTCAATAACCGATAAGGAAAAGCCGATGGCTACCGTCAAGATCGACACCAGCAATTTCCAGTCCGATGTACTTCAGGCGGGTCAGCCTGTTGTTGTTGATTTCTGGGCCGAGTGGTGCGGCCCCTGCAAGATGATCGCCCCTGCCCTTGAAGAAATCGCTTCGGAAATGGCTGGCAAGGTCACGATTGCCAAAGTCAACATCGACGAGAATCCGGAACTTGCAGCCCAGTTCGGCGTGCGTTCCATTCCGACATTGCTGATGTTCAAGGATGGCGAACTGGCTGCCAATCTGGTTGGCGCTGCTCCCAAGAGCAAGCTCAGCGACTGGATTCGTAATTCAGCCGCATAAGCCGAAGTCATAGACATTCATCAAACCCGGCATTCGTGCCGGGTTTTTTATTGCGGCGGGGTGCCGTTTTCGGCCAGAACGTCGCCGGCGAGATACAGCGAGCCGCCGATGAGAATGCGGGGTGCGGGCTCGGACTTGTCCCAGCTGTCCCGCAATATTTTCAGTGCATTCTCGACAGAATGCACCGGCTCGGCAGAAAGGCCGGCATCGCCGGCGGCAATCGCCAGCTGTTCATGCGGAATCCCGGAATCGCTGGAGCGGATCGGCACCGTATAGACATGCCGCGCCATGCCGGTGAAGGCTTCGAAATAGCCGATGGGGTCTTTCGTGTTGATCATCCCGGTGATCAGGAAAAGCGGCCGCGGGCTGCGGTCTTCCAGCGAGGCGATTGCCTCGGCAATCACCAGGCCTGCACCGGGGTTGTGGCCGCCATCGAGCCATATTTCCGAACCGGGTACTGCCAGCTCGACCAGCTTGCCCTTGATCAGGCGCTGCATGCGGGCGGGCCATTCGACGGTTGTCATGGCCGTTTCGATGGCATAATCCGGCAGCGTGAAACCCGCCGTCTTCACCGCCTGGATGGCGGCTGCGGCATTGGACAACTGATGCCGCCCGAGCAAGGCCGGCAAGGGTAGGTCGAGGAGGCCCGTATTGTCCTGATAGATCATCCGGCCGCGTTCTTCGAAGGCAAGAAAATCTTGGCCGTAGACGGCAAAGGGGCAATCCCGCCGCTCGGCCGTTTCGATCAGCACCATGCGTGCCGCTTCTTCTTCCTGCGCACCGATGACAACCGGGCAGCCCGGCTTGATGATACCGGCTTTCTCCGCTGCGATCAGCTCCACCCTGTCGCCGAGATAGGGCTGGTGATCGAGCGAGATCGGCATGATGACGCTGACCGCAGGCTCCGGAATGACGTTCGTGGCGTCGAAACGGCCGCCAAGCCCGACCTCGAGGATCACGGCATCGGCCGGATGTTCGGAAAACAGGACGAAGGTGACGGCGGTCAGTATCTCGAAAACGGTGATGGCCTGACCGGCATTGGCTTCCTCGACCCGGGTGAGGGCGTCGGCAAAGGTTTCATCGTCGACCAGCTTGCCGCCGCCCGGTGCACCCAGTCTGTAGCGTTCATACCAGTGAACGAGATGCGGCGAGGTGTGCACGTGCACCGTATAACCGGCATCTTCCAAAAGCGCCCTGGAGAACGCAACGCATGACCCCTTGCCGTTGGTGCCCGCCACGTGGATGACGGGAGGCATTTTCAGGTGCGGATTGCCCAAGGCATGGAGAAGACGCGTGACGCGCCCCAGCGACAGGTCAAAACCCTTCGGGTGAAGCCCGAGCAAACGCTCGATAATCGCCTCAGCCTTCGACGACACAGACAAAGCCAACGGCAAAGGCCTCCAGAACCATCAATTGAATCAAGCTTCGGCTTCAATCGTTGCCGGCAGCGCCGCGCCATTCGGTTTGGCAACGGGAACCTCGGTGGCCTTTTCGCCCATGAGCATCTTCAACAGACGCGCAATGGTGGCTTTGAGTTCGGTGCGCGGCACGACCATGTCGACCATGCCATGGGCTTTCAGGTATTCGGCGGTCTGGAAGCCTTCCGGCAGCTTTTCCCGAATGGTCTGCTCGATGACGCGTTGTCCGGCAAAGCCGATCAGCGCGCCCGGCTCGGCAATATGGATGTCGCCCAGCATGGCGTAGGAGGCGGTGACGCCGCCCGTGGTCGGGTTGGTGAGAACCACGATATAGGGCAGGCCCGCTTCCTTCAGCATTTCCACCGCAACGGTGGTGCGCGGCAGCTGCATCAGCGAAAGAATGCCTTCCTGCATGCGGGCGCCGCCGGAGGCAGCGAACAGAACGAGCGGCCGCTTCTGGGCGATTGCCGTTTCAAACGCCTTGATGATGGCTTCGCCTGCCGCCATGCCCAGCGATCCGCCGATGAAGCTGAAATCCTGAACCGTTGCCACAATCGGCAGGCCTTCGATGGTGCCCAGCGCGTTGATGATCGTATCTTCGACGCCGGACTTGGCGCGATGTTCCTTCAGGCGGTCGATATAGCGCTTTTCGTCACGGAACTTCAGCGGATCGGTGACCACTTTCGGCTGTTCCAGCAATTCGTAGGCGCCATCATCGAAAAAGTAGCGCAGGCGGTCCTTGGCACGAATGCGCATGTGGTGGCCGGACGACGGCACGACCCACTGGTTCTTTTCCAGATCCGTATGGAAGACCATCTCGCCCGAAACCGGATCCTTGATCCAGAGGTTTTCGGGCATTTCGCGGCGACCAAGCATCGAATTGATCTTCGGCCGGACGTAATTTGTGATCCAGTTCATGATCGGTCCTGTTCTCTCGTCGGTATTGTGATTTAGGGCTTCTATTCCGCCGCTGCAAGGCGCACGGCGCGCACGCCGCTGGAAAGTCCCTGCACCATCGTGGCGACGGCTTCGGCCGGATCGGCCACAAGCGAGCCATCCGGACGGATTGTATTGGCAACGGCATTGACGATTGCGGTGCCGACGACAACGCCATCCGCCGCGGTGCTGATCACCTTGGCCTGCTCTGCGGTCTTGACGCCGAACCCGACCACAACTGGCAGGTCCGTATGCTGCTTGATGCGCTTGACCGCATCCGCCACCCTGCTCGTATCGGGCAGGGCAGAACCGGTGATGCCGTTCATCGAGACGTAGTAGACAAAGCCGGATGTGTTCTGCAGCACCTTGGGAAGACGCTTCTCGTCCGTCGTCGGTGTGGCCAGCCGGATGAAGTTGATGCCGGCCTTGATGGCGGGAATGCACAGTTCCGCATCCATTTCCGGCGGCAGGTCGACGATGATCAGGCCATCGATACCGGAGGCCACCGCATCCCTGAGGAAGCGGTCGACACCATAGATATAGATAGGATTGTAATACCCCATCAGAACGATCGGCGTGGTGTTGTCGCTCTCGCGGAAGCTTGCAGCGAGTGCGAGCGTCTTTGTCAGCGACATGCCCTTTTTCAGGGCACGCAGGCCAGCTGCCTGAATTGCCGGGCCGTCGGCCATCGGATCGGAAAAGGGAACGCCGAGCTCGATGATATCCGAACCGGAACCGGGCAGTGCCTTCATGATCTTCAGCGAGGTCTCATAATCCGGATCGCCGCCCATGAAATAGGTCACGAGTGCCGGACGACCCTCCGCCTTCAACGCGGCAAATTTTCTGTCGATACGGGTCGCCATGCTTAAATCTCCATGCCCATGAGTTTGCCGACCGTATGCACATCCTTGTCGCCGCGACCCGACAGGTTGACGATCATGATCTTGTCCTGTGCCATTTCAGGTGCGATTTTCACCGCCTGGGCAATGGCATGGGCCGATTCAAGCGCGGGAATGATGCCTTCGACGCGTGTCGTCAGCTGGAACGCATCGAGAGCCTCGTCATCGAGGATCGGCACATAGGAAACCCGGCCGGTATCGCGCAGCCAGGAATGCTCCGGCCCGACGCCCGGATAATCGAGACCGGCGGAAACCGAGTGGCCATCGAGAATCTGGCCGTCCTTGTTCTGCAGCAGATAAGTGCGGTTGCCATGCAGCACGCCAGGGCTGCCGGCACTCATGGAGGCGCAATGCTCCTCGCCGTCGAGGCCGCGGCCGCCGGCTTCAACGCCGATGATTTCGACGCTCTTGTCGTCAAGGAAGGGGTGGAACAGGCCGATGGCGTTGGAGCCGCCGCCGACGGCCGCAATGATCGTATCGGGCAGGCGGCCTTCACGCTCGAGGATCTGCGCGCGTGCTTCCTCGCCGATCACCGACTGGAAATCGCGCACCAGTTCCGGATAGGGATGCGGGCCTGCAGCGGTGCCGATGAGGTAGTAGGTGTCATCGACATTCGAGACCCAGTCGCGCAGCGCCTCGTTCATCGCATCCTTCAACGTGCCGTGGCCGGAGGCGACGGGCTTCACTTCAGCGCCCAGCAGCTTCATGCGGAAAACATTGGGTGCCTGCCGTTCGACGTCGGTTGCGCCCATATAGACGACACAGGGCAGGCCGAACCGGGCCGAGACCGTCGCTGAGGCAACGCCGTGCTGGCCGGCACCGGTTTCCGCGATGATGCGGGTCTTGCCCATGCGCTTTGCCAGCAGGATCTGGCCAAGGCAATTGTTGATCTTGTGGCTGCCGGTATGATTGAGGTCTTCGCGCTTGAAGTAGATTTTCGCGCCGCCATCAAGACCCTTGTCCCTGGCAAGCTGGCGGACATGCCTGGTCAAACCTTCGGCATAATAGAGTTTTGACGGGCGCCCGGCGTAATTGGTGGACAATTCACGCAGCTCGGCCTTGAAGGCCGGATCATTCTTGGCGTCGTCATAGGCCTGCTGCAATTCAAGGATCAGCGGCATCAACGTTTCAGCAACGAAACGCCCGCCGAAAATACCGAACATGCCCTCTTCGTCAGGACCTGTCTTGAATGAATTGGGTTCAACCGCCTTGTCCACCGTTCCGCTCCGTTTGTTCAGGCCACATCAGCGCCTTTGGTGGCGCGCGCAACCCGGAAAAATTCTCTGATCAGGCTAACATCTTTTACACCCGGCGCGGACTCGACGCCGGACGAAATATCGATGCCGCGCGCATTCGTCGCTTCCAGCGCCTCGGCAATATTACCGGCGTTGAGGCCCCCGGAAAGCATGTAATTGACCGAGGCGTCAAGGCCGCCGAGGATTTGCCAGTCGAAAGACACGCCATTTCCTCCCGGAAGGTCCGATCCCTTGGGTGGTTTGGCATCGAAGAGAAAGCCGTCGGCAATGCCGATATAGGGGGCAATCGCGTCAAGATCGCGGCGTTCGCGCAGCGCCAGGGCCTTGATGACAGGCAATCCGTAGCGCTGCTTCACGGCGCTGACACGGGCCGGACTTTCGTCGCCATGCAGCTGCAGCATGTCGGGCTGCATCTCGGCAACAATCGCATCAAGCGTTGCGTCATCTGCATTTACGGTGACAGCAACGGCCTTCGCCCGACCGACTGCGGCGCGGCGCAGGCGGCCGGCGGTCTGCGCATCGACATTGCGCGGGCTTTTGGGGAAAAAGATAAAACCGATATGCGACGCACCTTCATCCAGCGCTGCCGCAACGGCTTCGTCGGTCTTTAATCCGCATATTTTGATATCAAGGCTCATAACCGGTGCCAGTGCCACGAAAACGCGCAAGAGTCGAGGATTTTGCGCGGTTTATCCTTCGATACTAAAGGTGGTGGTCATAGCCCGCTTTGACAAGGAAATCGAACGCATCTGCGACAGCCGAAGGGACCGATTGCGCAATCTGAAAGCCTTTGACCGGATAGTCGACGATGCGCTTGATGTCGCCAACCATCTCATGGATCAGCCGGTCGAGCGGATAGGTCGTGAGCGGTTGATCCTGAAAGCCGTGCAATGGTGCCGTCACCGCGGCGTTTATCTCCGGCCATTGCGCCCGCACCGTCGCGAAGGCCCGGCGCTGCGTCTGCGGTTTGGTGACGATGATGACGCGCTTAACGGTATCGCCAGCCATTTCCCGCGCAAACCGTATATTCTCGCCGATATTGGTCGCGTTCGGTTCAATCAGAATCGCGTCGGCCGGGACGCCAGCGCCGATGGCGCGCGCGGCAAATGCTTCCGCCTCGCTCGTTGTGTAGAGATGGTTGGTCCAGTTGCCGGCCTTGCCGGTAAACAGGATTTTGGCGGCCAGCCCCTGATGCCACAGATCGGCGCAGCGGTCGGCCACGCGCAGGTCGTAGCTGCCGAGGCCGATGATCAGGTCGGCCGGGCCCAGCGGGTCATAGACGAGATGGAAATTCCAGAGGATTCGGGCGGCCGCTTCTATGGCAGGCGTGACTGGTTCCGGCATCAGCTGAAATCAATCGCCTGAAGGGCGCTGCCGTTGCGTTTCAACCAGGCCTTGCAGCGTTCCGTATCCGGGCAGAGCTCGCCGCAAAGTTTCCAGAATTTTGGTCCGTGGTTCATCTCTTTCAGATGGGCAACTTCATGCGCCACGAGATAGTCGATGATCGGCGGCGGCGCCATCATGATGCGCCAGGAAAAGGAGAGGGTGCCGTCCGAGGTGCAGGAGCCCCAGCGGCTTTTGGTATCCTTGAGGCGGATAATCTTGGCCCGCCGTCCGACGGTTGCGGTGTGCCGCGCCACCAGCATGTCCAGATCGTGCCGTGCTTCCCGCTTGAGGAAGTCACCGACCCTCCGCGCCAGATGCGGCCGGTCGCCATGGACGATCAATCGCGGACCCTCCGCGCCGTTTTCCTGCCGCACGGTTCCACGCTTGTCCGGTTCATGCACGATGAGATGCGGGACGCCGCGGATCGGAATCTTGACCCCCGGCCGCACTTTGGGCTGGTCCGGCATCTTGGCAATGCGGGTCTCGATCCAGCCCTCGTGACGCGCCAGGAATTTGTCAACTTCGCGCGTCGGCATCCCCGGCGGCACGGTGATCCGCAATCCCTTGCCGCCCGCATCGATGCGCAGGGTAAGACGCGTCGCGCGCGGGTTTTCCATCACGCGCAACGGCAGGACACGGCCCGCAACCTCGTAGCTCCGCTCGGCTTTCAGCGTCGCGGATTTTTTCGGCGGGCTTCGGAACAGCGAAAGGATCATGGGCGGGACTTTAATTGATTCGGGTGAAAGCCGTGAGACAAAACAGAGGCGGCGCCGGATCGCTCCGGCGCCGCTTCGCTGGGGGAAATGCGGACAGGACTGGAGGGAACCGTCCGCAGGATGGTGTTATTCCTCTTCGGCGTTGTTGACGCCCGAAGACGGCTTCTTCGCCGCGGCATTGCGTTCAGCCATGAAGCGGTCAAACTCTTCCCGGTCCTTGGCACGGCGCAGTTCATGCGCGTAGTCCTCGAACGCGGCGCGCATCTCTTCGAGCTTGCGGCGGTCCTCGGCCAGGCGCTCCAGTTCCTTTTCGCGCCATTCGTCGAAGGCGACATTGCCTGTACCGAACGAACCGCGTCCGAAGGACGGACCTTTGCCGCGACGGAATGCGCCGCAGAAGCCATCGGTAGCGCGACCGACGTCGCGCTTGAAACCATCCAGCCGGTTACCCCAAAGGATGTAAGCGAGCATGGCGAAACCAAGCGGCCAGAACAGCATGAAACCAATAACCATCAGGGCGATGGTTGCTGGGGTCCAGCCCGGCCGGATCAAAGCAGCATTGTTCATAAAAGCTCTTCCTTCTCACGAAAGCCCGACCCGCACATGACCCCAAAAACCGGAATGGTTTTTGGATAAGGATCATGTGCCAATCCAAAAATTATACTGCGTCCTTTGTGCGCCCTGCAGGGCGCACGGCGCAGTATTGGTCGATTGATTACGACATGGGAGACGGATTGCGGCTTTTCAAGAAATGTCGGGCTTGAATGCGGTAAGGGCTTGGAATCAGATATGTTTCTTTGCGTGATCGAAGGCAACCACAAGCAGGCCCGCCGCCAGCGCCCAGAAGGCAGCGCCGATTCCGGCAATGGAAATGCCCGATGCGGTCACGGCAAAGGTGACGACGGCGGCTAGCCGCTCGGTCTCGTTTTTCAGTGCGATCGTCAGCGCATTGGCAAAGGCGCCGATCAGGGCGAGACCGGCGACCAGAGCGATCAGGGGTGCCGGCAGGACGGCAAACAGCGCCACCAGCGAAGCCCCGAAGATGGCCAGTATCAGATAGGAGAGCGCGTAGAACGGGCCGGTCAGCCAGCGCTGCGCCGGATCCGGATGGGCATCCGGCCCGGTGCAGATCGCCGCCGAGATGGCGGCCATGTTGCTCGTATGTGCGCCGAAGGGGGCCGTCAGCAATGAAAGGAGCCCTGTTACCTGCAATGCCGCCGCCGTCGGCGGCTCGTAACCGGCGGCACGAAGCACGGCAAAACCGGGCAGATTCTGCGACGCCATGGTGACGAGGTAAAGCGGCAGGGCAATGCCGATGATCGCCCGTGTGTCGAAGACCGGCATGACGAGGGTGAGCGTCGAGAGGCTGATATCCGGTACGCTGGCAACACGGCCGCTGAGAAAGGCGAAGAGAATGCCGCCGAACAGCACGGCGAGGACTGCCATGGCCGGATTGAACAGGCGGATGACGAAGAAGAGAAGCACCAAAGGCACGACGAAGATCGGATCGACGGGGATTGTTCGCGCAGCGCCGATGAGGAAGGCGAACAGGACGCCAGCCAGCATGCCGGAGGCAATCGATGCCGGAATTTTGGAAACAAGGCCGGAAACCGGCTTGACCAGTCCCGTGATGATGATGGCGATGGCTGTGACGATGAAGGCGCCGACACCCTGCTGCATGGTAAAGCCCGTGCTGGCCCCGATCAGGGCCAGTCCGGGCGTCGACCATGCCGTGATGATTGGCATCTTGTAACGCCAGCTGAGAAAACCCGTGGAGATAAACATGGCAAGGCAAAGCGCCGTCACCCAGCTTGCCGTCTGCGCCTGTGTCGCGCCAAGCGCCTGTGCCGCCGCGATGATCAGTGCGAGCGTGCCGCCAAACCCAACAATGGCGGCGACGACGGCAGAAGCAATCACGGAGGAGCGCATGGGATGAAACCTGTTGGGAGGATTTACAGAATGGGCAGGCGGGTTTTCGATCGGTCAACCATCGAAGCCACGGTGCGGGTGAGAAGCTCCAGATCCTGCGGGCGTGACAGACGATGATCGCCATCGCGCACCAGCGTAATCGTCACGTCGTCAACCGGCAAGTGATCAACCAGCCGCAGGGCATGGGTGTAGGGAACATCCCTGTCCTCCATCCCCTGCAGGATGTGCACGGGGCAGCCGGTCCGGATCACCCCTTTCAGCACCTGATTGGCTCGGCCGTCGTCCAACAGGGCCTTGGTGTAGATATAGGGCTCAGGGGCATATTCGGATGGTTCTTCCATATAGCCCCGCTCGGCAAGCTGGCGGCGCTGGTCCGGCGTCAATTCGGGTTCGACCAGCTCGGACGTGAAGTCCGGTGCGGGCGCAATCAGGACCAGCCCGGCAACACGGCTGTGTTCACCGGCCTTTTGCAGTTCTTCGATCATGCGCAGGGCGATCCAGCCGCCCATGGATGAACCGACGAGGATTTGCGGCCCCGACGAAAACGTTTTGAAGACCGCAAGGCTCTGTTCGAGCCAGAGCGAAATTGTGCCGTCGCGAAACGCACCACCCGACTCGCCATGGGCGGAGTAATCGTGACGCAGGAATGCATGGCCGTTGGCTTCAGCCCACTGATCCAGCCACTCGGCCTTGCTGCCGAGCATGTCCGAACGGTAACCGCCGAGCCAGACGATGCCGGGCTCAGCGCCCTCGCGGTGGCGCACGGCGATCTCGATGTCGTTGAGGGTGAGGAATACCGGCGGGTGAGCCGTCATGTGTCAGTCTCCAGGATGTGCCGCTTGCTTTTGCCATGCAAAATTCGATGATGAAACCCATTCAACTGGAAACCACGTTGTATAGAATGCGAATATTCCTATATCTGAACCAGATGATTTATCCGTGAAAAGATGTTATTGAGCTAACCGCTGCAGACAAAGCATTGCAGGCGGGCCCCGACGGTGCTATTTGCGGGACCGAAATAATTCAAGGAGACTACTGCCATTCGCCGACCCTTTAGAGCACAGGTGGTCCAGAAAGATGGACCGCGTTCCAACCGCGATATCCGGGTACCCCAGGTACAGCTCATCGATGCCGAAGGTGAAAACCACGGTATCGTCACGATTCAGGCCGCGCTGGCCATGGCCGATGAGGCCGGACTCGATCTCGTCGAGATCGTGCCGAATGCCGAGCCGCCGGTGTGCAAGATTGTTGACCTCGGGAAACTGAAGTACCAGGGACAGAAGAAGGCTGCCGAGGCGCGCAAGAAGCAGAAAACAGTCGAAATCAAAGAAATCAAGATGCGACCGAACATCGACACGCATGATTATGATGTGAAGATGAAGGCTATCAAGCGATTCTTCGACGAAGGTGACAAGGTCAAGGTGACATTGCGTTTCCGTGGTCGCGAAATGGCGCACCAGGAACTCGGAATGCGGCTGCTCGACCGGGTCAAGGAAGATACGGTCGATATTTCCAAAGTTGAGGCCGAGCCAAGATTGGAAGGCCGCCAGATGATGATGGTGCTGGCGCCACGCTAAAGCTGAACGACAGTTTGAGACCAAGGCCGCCTTCGGGCGGCTTTTGTCTTGAACGATCCGGATTTAAGGGCTGACATGGCGCTCACATCTCCAAAGGACATGGCCCGGTTTCAGCGGCGCCGCCGAATTGTGCTGGCAGTCGTCATTTTTCTGATTCTCGGCGCTTTGTTGACTGTTCGATCTGCCTGGGCCGATAACTGGACCCACGAATATATCGAGGATTTCGGCATCGGTGTGATTGTTCTGGCAATCCTTGGCCGCATGTGGTGCACGCTCTACATCGGCGGGCGCAAGAGTTCCGAAATCGTCCGCCTGGGGCCTTATTCGATGAGCCGCAACCCGCTTTACGTGTTCAGCACCGTGGGGGCTTTCGGCATTGGCATGATGACGGGCAGCCTGACCGTCGCCCTGATCCTGGCGGTGCTGTGCTATATCGCCTTCCATTTTGTCATCATCGCCGAGGAAGGTTATCTGGAGACCGTTTTCGGCGAGACATACCTTGCCTATAAGCGCGAAGTACCGCGGTTCTTCCCCAATCTCAGGCTGTACCGGGAATCGGATGTTCTGAGCGTCAAGTCTTCGATGCTGTACAAGACGCTGGCAGACGGACTGGTCTTTTTCATTTCCTACCCCCTGCTTGAGTTCGCCGAATATCTGCAATCGGTCAATATTCTGCCCGTCTTCTTTCGGTTTTACTGATTTTTTGCGGAATCGAAGACGATTCAGCAGTTGCGCTTTTTCCGGCTTCTGGGTATAAGGCCGCGTTCAAACCGCCCGGCAGGGCATGCCGTGGCGGTTTTGCATGCTTTCAGACTTTGGTCGGTCTGAAGTGAAATCAGAAGGGTTCAGGCTCCATCGGAGTGACGGGAACCCTAGAAATAGGAGTAGCAAAATGCCCAAAATGAAGACCAAATCGGCCGCCAAGAAACGGTTCAAAATCACTGGGACTGGCAAGATTAAAGCCGCCGCCGCTGGCAAACGCCATGGCATGATCAAACGTTCGAACAAATTCATTCGTGACGCACGTGGCACAATGGTTCTCGCCGATGCCGATGCGAAAATCGTGAAGAAGTTCTTGCCCAACGGCCTTTAAGCCGACAGCGACGTTTTAAGGAGATCATATCATGGCACGTGTCAAACGGGGCGTTACGTCCCACGCCAAGCATAAAAAAGTTCTGAAGCAGGCTGAGGGTTTCCGCGGCCGCCGCAAGAATACCATCAAGACTGCAAAGGCTGCTGTCGATCGTTCGAAGCAGTACGCCTACCGCGACCGCAAGAACAAGAAGCGCACGTTCCGCGCGCTCTGGACCCAGCGTATCAATGCTGCCGTGCGTGAGCATGGCCTGACCTACAGCCGTTTCATCGACGGTCTGAGCAAGTCCGGTATCGAGGTTGACCGCAAGGTTCTGTCGGATCTCGCGATCCACGAGCCAGCAGCATTCGGTGCGCTCGTGGCTTCCGCCAAGAAGGCACTGGAATACCTGAAGAACACCACACCGAATGCTTTTGAAGGCGCTGTCCACTAAGCCAGCCGCCGCTCCCAAAGCACATTCGGAATTATAGACTTGGGAAACCCGCGCTGGCTCGGCTGGCGCGGGTTTTTCAATTTTCTGCATTGAATTGATCGCATAATCGCTCAAGACGCGAAACAGGTGAGAAGCATGGACGATCTGGTACAACTGGAAAGCGCGCTGGTCGCGCAGATTGAGGCAGCGAATGACGAAGCGGCCATCGAGGCTGTCCGTGTTGCTGCGCTTGGCAAAAAGGGCTCGATTTCGGAAAAGCTGAAATCGCTGGGGTCCATGTCGCCGGAAGAGCGCCAGACGCAGGGACCGGCCATCAACGGTCTGAAGAACCGCGTCACCGACGCGCTGGCCAGCCGCAAGAGCACGCTTAAGGATGCGGCGATTGCCGAGCGCCTCGAAAAGGAAAAGCTGGATGTCACTTTGCCCGTGCGCACCGCACCGGCCGAGCGCGGGCGCATCCATCCGATCAGCCAGGTGGTAGACGAAATCACGGCGATTTTCGCCGATATGGGTTTTTCAATTGCCGAAGGCCCGGATGTCGAGACCGACTATTACAATTTCACGGCGCTGAATTTTCCCGAAGGCCACCCGGCGCGGGAGATGCACGACACGTTTTTCTTCAATCCGGATGAGAATGGCGAGCGCAAGCTCCTGCGCACCCATACGAGCCCGGTGCAGATCCGCACGATGGAGAAGCAGAAGCCTCCGATCCGCATCGTCATTCCCGGCAAGACCTACCGCATGGATTCCGATGCCACCCACTCGCCGATGTTCCATCAGGTGGAAGGGCTGGTCATCGACAAGACGGCAAATGTCGCCAATATGAAGTGGGTGCTGGAAGAATTCTGCAAGGCTTTCTTCGAGGTACCATCCCTGCAGATGCGCTTCCGTCCGTCCTTCTTCCCGTTCACCGAGCCGTCGCTGGAAGTCGATATCCAGTGCGACCGGTCAGGCAACGAGGTCAAGTTCGGCCAGGGCACGGACTGGATGGAAATCCTCGGCTGCGGCATGGTTCATCCGAATGTCCTGCGCCATGGCGGGCTTGATCCGGACGAGTATCAGGGCTTTGCCTGGGGCATGGGCATCGATCGCATCGCCATGCTCAAATATGGCATGCCGGACCTGCGCGACTTCTTCGATGCCGATGTGCGCTGGTTGCAGCATTACGGCTTCCGCCCGCTCGACATGCCGACCCTGTTCGGCGGCCTGAGCGCGTGATCGGGTACGGCCTTTCGCCTGACATGGAACTTTTATGCGAGCGGTTTTGCCTTGTCGAAACCCTCAAACGCTGAAATCGAGAAACGAGTGAAATCATGAAATTCACCCTCTCCTGGCTCAAAGATCATCTCGAGACCGAGGCTTCGCTCGGCGAGATCGTCGATACCTTGACCATGATCGGTCTTGAAGTGGAATCGCTGGATGACAAGGCGGCACTGAAGCCCTTTGTCATCGCCAGGGTGCTCACCGCTGCCCGCCATCCGGATGCGGACAAGCTGCAGGTGCTCACCGTCGATACCGGCGACGGCAAGCCGTTGCAGGTCGTCTGCGGCGCCCCCAATGCCCGTGCCGGTCTGATCGGCGCGTTTGCAGCGCCGGGTGCCTACGTCCCCGGTATTGATGTTACCCTTTCGGTCGGCAAGATTCGCGGCGTCGAAAGCCACGGCATGATGTGCTCGGAGCGCGAGCTGCAGATGTCGGACGAGCACAACGGCATTATCGATCTGCCGGCTGACGCCCCTGTCGGTACCAGTTTTGCGGCCTATGCCGGGCTGGATGACCCGGTCATCGAGATCAACCTGACACCGAACCGTCCCGACTGCACCAGCATTTACGGCGTTGCCCGGGATCTGGCCGCGGCCGGGCTCGGCACGCTGAAAAGCAATGCCGTCGAGCCGGTGAAAGGCGCGGGCAGCCCGTCCGTCAGCGTGTCGCTGGATTTCGGCGACCGCGCGCCGATGTGTGAAGGTTTCGCCCTGCGCACGGTCAAAGGCGTGAAGAACGGACCGAGCCCGAAATGGCTGCAGCAGCGCCTGATGGCCATCGGCCTGCGTCCGATCAATGCGCTGGTCGATATCACCAACTACATGACGTTCGATCGCGGCCGTCCGCTGCATGTGTTCGATGCCGACAAGGTCAAGGGCAACCTCACCGTGCGCTGGGCGCGGGAAGGCGAGACGATCCTTGGTCTCAACGGCAAGGAATACACGCTGAACCCTGAAATCGGTGTGATTGCCGATGCGGACGGTGTCGAGTCGCTTGCCGGCGTCCTTGGCGGTGAACATTCCGGCTGCGATGATAACACGACGAATGTCGTGGTTGAGTCCGCCCTTTGGGATGCCATGACCATTGCGCGCACCGGCCGCAATCTCGGTATTATCACCGATGCGCGTTACCGGTTCGAGCGCGGTGTCGATCCGGAATTCATGGTGCCGGGCCTCGAGCTTGCCACCCATATGATCCTCGATCTGTGCGGCGGCACGCCTTCCGAAACCCAGCTTGTCGGCTATAAGGGCCACACGCCGAAGTCGGTGACATTCCCGGCAGCGGAGGTCAAGCGCCTCACCGGTATCGATGTGCCGGTCGAGACAAGCCTCGACATTCTCAGCCGTCTCGGCTTCCAGCCGCAAGGCACGGGCGACGTGGTGGATGTGCTGGTTCCGTCCTGGCGCCCGGATGTCGACGGCAAGGCCGATCTGGTGGAAGAAGTCATGCGCATCCATGGCGTCAACCGTATCGATCCGCAGCCGCTGCAAAGCCATGCTGCGGTCAACGGCAAGATCCTGACCACCCTGCAGATCCGCACCCGCAACGCCAAGCGGGCGCTGGCCTCGCGCGGGATGATGGAAGCCGTCACCTGGTCGTTCATTTCGGAAGAACAGGCAAAACTGTTCGGCGGCGGCCAGCCGTCGCTGAAGCTCGCCAATCCGATTGCCGCCGATATGTCGGATATGCGCCCTTCGCTCTTGCCAAGCCTGCTGGCTGCGGCACAGCGCAATGCGGATCGTGGCTTCAATGATCTTGCCCTGTTCGAGGTGTCGGGCACCTATGAAGGCAATACGCCGGAAACCCAGCGCCGCGTTGCTGCCGGCGTGCGCCGCGGTACGGCCAAGCTGGACGGTTCCGGCCGCCACTGGGCCGGAAATGCCGCGCCGGTCGGCGTGTTCGATGCCAAGGCTGATGCCCTTGCCGCGCTTGAAGCCTGCGGTGCGCCCGTCGACAAGCTGCAGATCGAGACCGGCGGTCCGGCCTGGTATCATCCCGGCCGTTCCGGCACGATCAAGCTCGGCCCGAAGGTCATTCTGGGCACATTCGGCGAGTTCCACCCGAAGACGCTGGAAACGCTCGATGTATCGGGGGCGCTGTGCGGGTTCGAAATCTACATCGATGCGATCCCCGAGCCGAAGCAGAAGGCAACACGCACCAAGCCGCCGCTGACACTGTCGGATTTCCAGACCGTACGGCGTGATTTTGCATTCGTCGTCGACAAGGCGGTGGATGCGGCTTCGATCGTTCGTGCGGCGCTGGCCGGCGACAAGAAGCTGATCACGGGCGTTCAGGTGTTCGATCTGTTCGAAGGCCCTTCGCTGGGCGCCGACAAGAAATCCGTTGCCATCGAAGTTGCGATCCAGCCGCAGGAGCGCACGCTCAATGACGAGGATCTCGATGCGTTGACAAAACGCATTGTTGAGAGTGTTGGCAAGCAGACCGGCGCGGTACTGCGGGGGTAAAGACCGAACCACGCAGCATGGCTTTGCCGGCAAAAATCCGGATACAAAAAAGGGGCGCACGGCGCCCCTTTTTATTTGATATAAATCACAATCCTATTTCTGGATGACTTTCCAGTTCTTGTAGAAGATCGAATTGCTGCCCTTGAGGATCAGGCCCATGAACGAGACGATGGCGGCATAGAGGCCGGGCAGATGGGACGGGCGGAGAATGTCGACGAACAGGCAATAACGCGTCTGGTCGGTCTGGTTGACGGACTGGTGCATCAGCGTGTCGTCGAAAATGAACAGCTTGTCGTCCTTCCAGTAGCTCGTCGTGTCGCCGCACCAGATATAGGCCGTGCGGTCATTCATGTCGTTGATGTTGTAGAGGACACGGATGGTGGCGCGGATCGGGCCAAAATGTTTTGACGTCGAGTTCTTCTTGTTGAACACCGACACGCCGATGGTCTTCACGAAATTATATTTTTCGTAGAAGGACGGCACGTTGACGAAGCTGGGCTGGTCTTTGCCATACCATTTGAAGAAGAACATGCTGCGGGCCTGCTGTTCCGCGCGGGACTGCAGCTTGCCGACCAGGTCTTCCTTCTGCGTCGCGGTGATCAGGCGCTTGACCTCCGCCTGATAGTCGGATGGCAGGTCTTCCAGCTTGTAGACGCCCTTGTTGATATAGGGCAGCGACAGGATGTCGAGAACGATGTTTAGCGGTGACAGGATCCAGGTGAACAGGCCGTTGCCCCAGAAATACTGTTCGACCATCTGCAGGTCGATATTCTTGTTGCGCGACAGGTCATAGATGCCGCAGATCAGGTAGAAGATCACGAGATAGGGAACGAAATAGGCAAGAATTGCCAGGAGAACCAAACCGACAGCCCAGCGTCTGATCGACTTTTTTGTTGCTTTTTCCATTGTATTCCAGCTTCAGAAGGCCTGACCATCGATGAGCGAACAGGGGTGGTTTGGCGTGTTAGAACAAATAAATTGCCTGCACATTGCAGCGTTGCCCCGGCGGTGTTCGGCCCCGGCAACGGCGTGAAATAGGCCTCACACCGTACCGTCTGTCAAGCGCGAGGCTCTATAATCTGAATTCTGGTGTCAACAAAAGCCGGGCGCTAGATCGCTTTTGCCGCTCCCATCGTTTTGAGCCCCCGCCATTCGATCAGGGCAAAGCAGGCAACCACGGCCGTGATGGCCAGACTGGCGGCGATGCCGAGGGCGGTGAAGGCGGATGGCATCCCCACAAGAATCGCCGGAACGCCGATGACCCATGCGAGGTCGGCGATGAAAACGAAACCGACCAATGGTTTCGATTGGGCTTTCCATCGGGCGATCAGGGCGACATCGGCGGCAAACAGCACGAGCGCGATACCCAGTGCTGCGATCAGCCAGACCGGCGCGCCGGGGATGAGATATTCTGCCGCCAGTTCGGCAAACAGTGCAAGGCCGAGCCCGGTGATGCCGGTGAGGACTGCGTTGATCGTCAATCCGTCTTTCAAGGTGATTTTGGTCATGTCATTCTCCTTCGTTGTGTTGATGAACGGAGAGTGTCGGCATAAGGTAATCGAAACAATTACCTCTGGAGTAATGGATATTGCGAAGCATTCGCGCCAGTCTGGCGGGAATCAGGAGCGGTGATGGAATTCGGCGATCATCTGAAACAATGGCGTTCGCACCGGCATATGAGCCAGATGGATCTGGCGCTGGAGGCTGGTATCTCGTCGCGACATCTGTCGTTTCTCGAAACCGGACGGGCAAGGCCGTCGGAGGGCATGATCATCCGCATCTGCGAAGCGCTGGAGCTGCCGTTCAAGATTCAGAATGAGCTGTTCGGTGCGGCCGGTTTTGCGCCGCGCTACCTCTCGGCGGAACGCGAAGGCATGGCCGGCCTGCCGCCACTGATCCGCGACACGCTCCACATGATCCTCGAGCGGCATGCGCCGTGGCCGGCGGTGGCCTTCAATGCGGATCACGACATTCTCGTTGCCAATGTTGGCTTCATGGGCTTGGCCGAAGCGCTGGGCATTCCGATTGCGCCGGGTGTCAATATTCTGGCGCTGGTGCTTGAGCCGGGACCCGTGCGCCGGTCCATCGCCAACTGGCCGGATGTCGCGCTGCTGTTCCTGAAGCGTGCCCGCAACGAAGCCAGGCTTTACGGTCCACGCAGCGCGCTGGCGCGGCGCATCGCACAATATGAAACCGATCCGGAAATATCAGCGCTGTTGCGCAATGATCAGGGCGAGCGCAACCCGCCACCTGTTATAACCGTGCAGCTGCATCTTGGCGATGCCGTTACCAGCTGGATCACCACGCTGACGGCATTCGGCTCGGCGCAGGAGGTGCTGACCGAGGGCATATTCATCGAGCAGTATTTTCCGGCGGATGACGCAACGCGGGCCATTGCGGAAAGTGCGGGGCGCTGATTGCGCAGCGCCCCGTTGCCGGTATCAGCCGTTGACGAGAGCCAGCGCTGCATCCGAGTAGCGGTTGCCCGCAACCCGCGTGGGTGAGAGTGCATCGCCGATCTTTTTCAGGTCTGCCGGCGAGAGAGAGACGTCGGCAGCAGCCGCATTTTCCTCCAGATGCCTGATCTTGCGGGCACCCGGAATCGGCACGATGAAATCACCCTGGTGCAGCACCCAGGCGAGCGCCAGTTGTGCCGGTGTGATGCCCTTGTCCGAGGCCAGGCCCTTCAATGTGGCGATCAGCGCTGCATTGGCGTCCATATTGTCAGCCTGGAACCGTGGCAGGGTCTTGCGCCAGTCATCGGCACCCAATTCATCCGGCTTGCTGATCGTGCCGGTCAGGAGACCGCGGCCGAGTGGGCTGTACGGGACAAAGCCGATGCCAAGCTCGCGGCAGACGGCAAAGACCTCGTCTTCCGGCTCGCGGCTCCACAGCGAATATTCGCTCTGCACGGCGGCAATCGGATGCACCTTGTGGGCGCGGCGGATCGTGGTGGCACTGGCCTCGGACAGGCCGAGCGCCTTTACCTTGCCCTGCTGGACCAGCTCGGCCATGGCGCCAACCGTGTCCTCGATGGGAACAGTCGGGTCAACCCGGTGCTGGTAGAACAGGTCGATCTGCTCGATGCCGAGTCGTCCGAGAGACGCTTCCGCAACGGCTTTCACATGTTCCGGGTGGCTGTTGACGCCGACCATGCGCGAGGGGCCTACGCCCTCGTCGGAAATCTTGAAGCCGAACTTCGTGGCGATCACCACCTTGTCGCGCCGGTCTTTGAGGGCCTTGCCGACGAGAATCTCATTGTCGAACGGGCCATAGACTTCCGCCGTGTCGAAAAAGGTCACGCCGATATCCACCGCGCGATGCAGCGTGCGGATCGCGTCGGCCTCGTCCTGTCCGCCATAGGCAAAGGTCATGCCCATGCAGCCGAGACCCACGGCCGATACATCGAGTTCACCGAGTTTGCGCTTTTCCATCACCGATCTCCTTTTGCTGTGATGGCGGAAAGGTAGAGTGCCGATCAGTGTTCGATAATTCCCTTATTATTTCACAGGTTGTTCTATATAATAGATCAATGGACCGATCATACCTGCCTCAACTCTCCGTTTTTGCCGCCGTTGCGGCCTGTGGCGGCTTCCGGGATGCCGCCAGGGAGCTGGGCATCGCGCCGTCGGCCGTCAGCCACGCCATTTCAACCCTGGAACAGAATCTTGGCGTCCGTCTTCTCGCCCGCACCACGCGCAGCGTCGCGGTGACGGAAGAAGGTGCGCTGCTGCTCAAGCGGCTGCGTCCGGCCCTGGCGGAAATCGACCTGGCGCTCGATGCGGCCAAGGAAGCCAACAACCGCATCGCGGGAACCCTGCGGCTGAGTGTTCCGCCCTTTGCCGCCCACAGGCTGCTGGCCCCGCGCATTGCTGCATTCGCTGCGGCCTATCCCGGCGTCACGCTGGAGCTGCGCGTCGAAGAGCCGTTCAATGACATTGTTGCGGCTGGCGTTGATGCGGGCATGCGGCTGGGTGAGAGTCTGGAACCGGACATGATTGCGGTGCGCATGAGCGATCCGATCCGGGCGAACATCGTTGCGGCGCCGGGCTATTTTGACAGGCACCCGATGCCGCTGCACCCGCATGATCTTGCCGGTCATCTCTGTATCCGCCGCCGTTTTGCCAGCGGGCAGGTCTATCGCTGGGAGTTCGAGAAGGACGGCGAGGAAATCGTCATGGACGTGAACGGCCCGCTGATTCTCGGTGACGACCGGCTGGTCATCCAGGCCGCGCTGGACGGCGCCGGCGTGGCCTTCCTCTTGGAGCACATGGCGCCGGAAGCCATAGCCGATGGACGTTTGCTGCGCGTGCTCGATGATTGGTGCGCACCATTTCCGGGTGTCTATCTCTATTATCCCAGCCGCCGCCAGATGCGCCCGGCCCTGCGTGCCTTCATCGATTTTTTCAAAGTCTGAACCCGCGGCTTCTTCCCATTCAGCGCCGTCTTGTCTAGGTTGCACCACGACAAAGAGGAGAGGTCATCATGTTCCGTTGGGGTGTTCTGTCGACAGCGAAAATCGGGGTCACGGCGGTCATCCCCGCCATATGCGATGCGGAGAACTCCGTCCTGTCGGGTATCGCCAGCCGCGACCTCTTGAAAGCGCGGGCCGTCGCCGGGCGATTCGGCGCGCCGCATGCTTTCGGCTCCTATGAGGCCATGCTGGCATCAGCCGATATTGACGGCATCTACATACCGCTTCCCACCTCGCAGCATGTGGAGTGGTCGTTGAAAGCCGCCGAAGCGGGCAAGCACGTGCTGTGTGAAAAGCCGATTTCGCTGCATGCCAGCGAAATCGCAGCCCTGCAGCGTGCCCGCGACACCCATGGCGTTCTCATCGCCGAGGCGTTCATGGTGACCTATCATCCGCAATGGCTGAAAGTGCGTGAACTGATCGCTGAAGGCGCCATTGGACGCCTACGTCACGTGCAGGGGGCTTTCACCTATTTCAACAGGGATGCGGGCAACATGCGCAACCAGCTGTCGCTCGGCGGCGGCGCGCTGCCGGATATCGGTGTCTATCCAACGGTGGTCACCCGTTTCGTCACCGGCAAGGAGCCCGTCAGGGTTTCGGCCAATGTCGAGCGCGATGCGGATTTCGGCACGGACTGCTATGCCAGCGTGCGCGCCGATTTCGCTGCTTTCGAGCTGTCCTTCTACGTTGCCACCCAGCTGGCCGCGCGCCAGTCCATGGTCTTCCACGGCGATGAAGGGTTTATCGAGGTGCATGGACCGTTCAACACAGGCAAGTATGACCATGCCCGCGTCACGCTGCATGACAAGACCCACACGGGTGCCACCGAATGGAGTTTCGGCGACGTGAACCATTATCGCCTGCAGATCGAGGCCTTTGCCCGCGCGGCGAAGGGTGAAGACGCGGCCGTGTTTTCGCTGGAAAGCTCGGTGCTCAACCAGAAACTGATCGATGCGATCTATCGCGCCGGGGAAACCGGCAATTGGGAAGCCGTTTCCTAGTTCACCAATACACGCCGCCGCGTGCCACATGCACGTGCGGGTCGCCATCCGGGGTGTTGAGGCTTCTCGGGCAGGCTTCGCACTCGGCTTCCGGGCCGGATACCACCGGCCTGCCGGACTGGGTGTTGAGCAGCGACAGGATTTCCAGATTGCTGGAATTCCAGCGCCCGTGCTGGCGGCCGATCTGCGGAACCGCTGAAGGGCGGGTGCGGATCCGGTCCTGCGGCTTGACCATGAGCGTCGCGAGGATGTCGTCCGGCAGTGCTTCGCCGCGGGCAACCACACCCGATGCATCCTTCAGGGCCTTCAGTCGCGCCACGCGGGTCTCCGTCAGCGGATGCGTGCGCAGGATCGACGGATCGGGAATGCGTCCGCCAGGCAGAATGAGATTTTCCCACAGCCTGCCCTGGGCCTTTTCCAGTTTCGTCAGGGCCTGGGCCAGCCCGTCCGGGTCGCCCGTCAGCAGGGATGCACCGAGATCGGCATCGAACTCCCGGGTGCGCGACAACGCCATCTGCAGCAGGCCGCCGATGGTCGGTGCAACCAAAAGCACAAGGACACCCAGCCATGGCACCTGCGCATGCGCGCCGCTGGCCAGGAATGTGATGTTGAAGAGCAGCGATACCATGCCGATGGTCGACATCAGCGAGGTGAAGCGCGACACCGTGTCGGCCAGTGCCATGACCTTCAGGTCCTCATTGCGGATATGGCTGATTTCATGCGCCAGCACGCCGGTGAGTTCGCGCGCCGTCAGCACCCGAATCAGCTGGTCCGTCACCGCGACCACGGAATTGTCTTTCCGGCCGACCGCAAAGGCATTCATCATGCGGGAGGGGATGACGTGGAGTTCGGGCGGGCGTGGCAGGCCGGCCCGGCGGGATAGTTCCTCGACGATGGCAAGCCCTTGCGGGAACTCTGCGCGTGTTACAGCCCTTGCTTTATACATTTTGAGTACCATCTGAGGACTGATGCGCCGTATGGCGACAAGGCTTATTGCGCCGAAAACAAAGGCGTAGATAATGCCGACGGGCCCCGCCAGCGTAAAAGCGCAGACAATGAGCAATGCCAGGCTTCCGGCAAGAAGCAGCCATGTATGCAGCGTATTGATCAGCTGGCTGCGCCGGTGTTCGGGAAGGTTGAAGTGGAGTGCATCATCGGTCATAGGCGATATATGGCGCTAAAAAGCCGGTTTGCCGAGTCTTTTAAGGCAATTAGGCGTGTAAATGCCGCAGCTTCTGACTTGCATGGTAATTTCAGCCTTCTTATATAGCCCACAACACGCAAGTTCGGCTCGCTGTGGTCGTCTTGTATTGTTTAACCCCCCCTAGGGGCTGCTGAATGGAATGCTCGGCAGAGGTCCCGGCAGCCTGCTGAATGGAGAGAAGTATAATGGCTAAAGTTATCGGTATCGATTTGGGTACGACCAATTCCTGCGTCTCCGTCATGGACGGAAAGAACGCGAAGGTCATTGAAAATGCGGAAGGTGCGCGCACGACGCCATCGATCATCGCTTTCACGGATAGCGATGAGCGCCTTGCCGGCCAGCCGGCCAAGCGCCAGGCTGTCACCAATCCTGAAGGAACTGTCTTTGCGGTCAAGCGTCTGATCGGACGCCGTTTTGACGATCCGACCGTTGAAAAGGACAAGAAGCTTGTGCCCTACCACATTGTCAAAGGCGACAATGGCGACGCATGGGTGGAAGTTCACAACCAGAAATATTCGCCCTCGCAGATTTCCGCGATGATTCTGCAGAAGATGAAGGAAACGGCGGAAGCCTATCTCGGTGAAAAGGTCGAGAAGGCCGTCATTACCGTTCCTGCCTACTTCAACGATGCCCAGCGTCAGGCCACCAAGGATGCCGGCAAGATCGCCGGTCTGGAAGTCCTGCGCATCATCAACGAGCCGACCGCAGCTGCCCTGGCCTATGGCCTCGACAAGAAGGAAGGCAAGACCATTGCCGTCTACGATCTGGGCGGCGGCACGTTCGACGTTTCCGTTCTGGAAATCGGCGACGGCGTTTTCGAAGTGAAGTCGACCAATGGCGATACGTTCCTTGGTGGTGAAGACTTTGACATGCGCCTGGTCGAATATTTTGCGGCCGAGTTCAAGAAGGAACAGGGCATCGACCTGAAGAACGACAAGCTTGCCCTGCAGCGCCTCAAGGAAGCTGCGGAAAAGGCCAAGATCGAACTGTCGTCGGCTCAGCAGACCGAAATCAACCTGCCGTTCATCACGGCCGATGCCTCCGGCCCGAAGCACCTGACCATGAAGCTGTCGCGCGCCAAGTTCGAGAGCCTGGTTGACGATCTGGTCCAGCGCACCGTCGAGCCCTGCAAGGCAGCGCTCAAGGATGCAGGCCTCAAGGCCGGTGAAATCGACGAAGTGGTTCTGGTCGGCGGCATGACACGCATGCCGAAGATCCAGGAAGTGGTAAAGGCCTTCTTCGGCAAGGAACCCCACAAGGGCGTGAACCCTGATGAAGTTGTCGCCATGGGCGCAGCCATTCAGGCTGGCGTTCTGCAGGGCGACGTCAAGGACGTCCTGCTGCTCGACGTGACGCCGTTGTCTCTCGGCATCGAAACGCTCGGCGGCGTGTTCACCCGTCTGATCGACCGCAACACGACGATCCCGACGAAGAAGTCGCAGACCTTCTCCACGGCCGAGGACAACCAGTCCGCCGTGACGATCCGCGTCTTCCAGGGCGAGCGTGAAATGGCTGCCGACAACAAGGCGCTTGGCCAGTTCGACCTCGTGGGCATTCCGCCGGCACCGCGCGGCGTTCCGCAGATCGAAGTCGGTTTCGACATCGATGCCAACGGTATCGTCAACGTGTCGGCCAAGGACAAGGGCACGGGCAAGGAACACCAGATCCGCATCCAGGCATCCGGTGGTCTTTCCGATGCCGATATCGAAAAGATGGTCAAGGACGCCGAAGCCAATGCCGAGGCCGACAAGAAGCGCCGCGAGGCGGTCGAGTCGAAGAACCAGGCGGAAGCCCTGATCCATTCGACGGAAAAGTCGCTGAAGGATTACGGCGACAAGGTTTCGGCCGAGGACAAGCAGGCAATCGAAACGGCTCTGGCCGAATTGAAGACTGCAGCCGAAGGCGATGACGCCGAAGCCATCAAGGCCAAGACACAGACGCTCGCCGAAGTTTCGATGAAGCTCGGTCAGGCTATGTATGAAGCAGCCCAGGCTGCTGAAGGTGAAGGCGACAAGACCGAAGCCACGGCCAAGGGTCATGAAGATGTCGTCGACGCCGATTTCGAAGAAATCGACGAAAACGGCAAGAAGAAGTCTGCCTAATCCGCAGCACACGATGTGATGAAAAGCCCGGCAGAAATGCCGGGCTTTTTGTTTGTGCTAGCGTGCAATGTCTTGCCTGCAAGACAAAGTCGCATGTTGTGCGTAGTTCGACAGGCTCACCATGAGGGGACTGGGTGGGCTGCAAAGTTAATCTGATAGGTGCAGAACTTGACTCGCTGCAATTCCTCAACCTCCCTCATGGTGAGCCTGTCGAACCACGCACCACAGCTCTGCCACGCCTCATCAGAAAAAAATCACGCCGACTTATCCAACACGTCCCAACCCAAGTTATTCTCAACGTGTCCTTTCCGGCGGGAATGCTTCCGGAAACTTTCGAAAGTCGGGAAAGGATCGGCGCTTCGGCCTCGCGGGGAGGAAAACCTGTGCGGCCGGGGAGGTTTCGCCTCTCTGCCTCCATTCCTCGCGAGGGAACGGGCAGAACAAGGCAAAATCCTCAAAAATCGCCGGAGCGGGTGGTCCTTGGATCGCAAGCATAGCATACCGCATACCCCAAGACCCGCGTTCCAGGGACCGCCCGTCTTTCCCTTTTTCAACAGCCAGACGCAATTGCGGGCGTGGCAACGGGAAAGGCCGGTTATGAGCAATGCCACAGGTCAACACAGGCGGATAATCGCGGTGCGCCAGCCCTTCAGGCGGCGGCGGATCGGGTCATTTCGGTTTTCTCACGTGCATAAAAGCGTGGAAGGATTGCCACACAAACGCAATAATGCGCAAATATGCGCCAAGTGGAACGAATCAATCCAAGTAGACTATGGCATTCGGGGCGCTGAACACCTAAATACCGGTCTAAAACGAGCCTCTGCGTGAGGCTCTCTGATTTCATGGAACGAGTGTTTGGATGAAGGCTGACTATTACGAAACCCTCGGCGTAGCGAGAGGCGCTGATGAGAAAGAGCTGAAAAGCGCTTTCCGTAAACTGGCGATGCAATATCACCCCGACAAGAATCCGGGCGATGAGAACGCCGAGCACAAATTCAAGGAAATCGGCGAAGCCTATGAAACCTTGAAAGATCCCAACAAGCGCGCGGCCTATGACCGGTTCGGTCACGCGGCGTTTGAAAATGGCGGCATGGGCGGAGGCGGCGGCGGTTTTGGCGGCGCCGGTGGCTTTGCCGATATTTTCGAGGATATTTTTGGCGAAATGATGGGTGGCGGGCGTCAGCGCCGCTCCGGCGGACGCGAGCGCGGTGCCGATCTTCGCTACAACATGGAAATCACGCTGGAAGAGGCCTATGCGGGCAAGACGGCGCAGATTCGCGTGCCGACATCCATCACCTGCGATGAATGTTCAGGCAGCGGCGCCAAGCCGGGCACATCCCCCGTCACCTGCAACACCTGCGGCGGTTCCGGCCGTGTCCGGGCGGCGCAAGGGTTCTTTTCCATCGAGCGGACCTGCCCGACGTGTCATGGCCGCGGCCAGACCATCAAGGATCCCTGCACGAAGTGCTCCGGCCAGGGCCGAATCACCGAGGAGCGTTCGCTCTCGGTCAACATTCCCGCTGGTATCGAAGACGGCACCCGCATCCGGCTGACCGGGGAAGGCGAAGCGGGCGTGCGCGGCGGGCCATCCGGCGATCTCTATATTTTCCTGTCGCTGAAACCGCATGAATTCTTCCAGCGCGACGGATCGGACCTTTACTGCAAGGTGCCGATTTCCATGACCACAGCGGCACTGGGCGGCCAGTTCGAGGTGGCCACGCTTGACGGCACGCAGACGCGGGTCAAGATCCCCGAAGGCACGCAGAACGCCAAGCAATTCCGCCTCAAGGGCAAGGGCATGCCGGTTTTGCGACAGCCCGCCATGGGCGATCTCTATATCCAGATTGCCATCGAGACGCCGCAGAATCTCAACAAGCGCCAACGCGAGTTGCTGGAAGAGTTCGAGCGCGTGTCGTCCCAGGACAACAGCCCGCAATCGTCAGGCTTTTTTGCCCGCATGAAGGAATTCTTCGAGGGACTCAGCGAGTAAATTTGTTACGGATTTAAGACAACTGGCCTTGCTTCCGCCACGAGTTGCGTCATAAATTTGTCTACCTGCGACGGGAGGATGGGAATGACACGACCACTGGGAAAAAAACTCGCTGAAAAATTCGGCGAGGAGATCCGGTTTTTCAAAGGCTGGATGCATGGACCGAAGGCCGTGGGCTCGATTCTGCCGACCAGTTCCATCACCGCGCGCCGGATGGCCAGCGTCGTCAATCCGCATTCCGGATTGCCGGTACTCGAACTTGGACCCGGCACCGGCGTGATCACGCGGGCGATTCTCAATCGCGGCGTTACGCCTGACAATCTGTTCTGCGTCGAATATTCCTCGGATTTCGCCGCGCATCTGCGCGCGGATTTCCCCGGCGTAAACATTATCGAGGGCGACGCGTTCAACCTCGACAAGACGCTCGGCGGTCACAAGGACCGGATGTTTGATTCGGTCGTTTCGGCGGTGCCGCTGCTGAATTTTCCGGTCGGCGACCGGGTGAAGATCATCGAGGACCTGCTGCGCCGCGTGCCGCATGGCCGCCCGATCGTCCAGATCACCTACGGTCCGATGTCGCCGGTTCCCGCCGGCCGCGGCAATTACAAGATCGAACACCTCGATTTCATCATCCGCAATGTCCCGCCCGCCCGCCTGTGGATTTACCGCCGCGCCTGATTTGCCTTTCATTGTCTGACCCACAGAGGGAACCCCATGCTGCCGAAGATCCTCGTTTTCGCAGGTTCGAACCGTACCGGTGCTTTCAGCGGCCAGGTCGCCGATGTCGCCACCCGGACATTGGCAGCACTGGGCGCCGAGGTGACACGCATAGCCCTCATCGACTACCCGCTGCCGATCATGGATCAGGATCTAGAGAAGGAAAAAGGCATACCGGAGAATGCCATGAAGCTCGGGCGGCTGTTTGCCGCCCATGACGGCATTCTCATCGCATCGCCCGAATACAATTCGTCGATCCCGCCGCTCTTGAAGAACACCATCGACTGGGTCAGCCGGATTTCGCGCGATGGCGAAAAGCCTTTGCGGCCCTATGCCGGCAAGATCGTCGCGCTTTGTTCATCCTCCGACGGCAATTTTGCCGGTGTCCGCGGGCTCTACCACCTGCGCTCCGTGCTGATGAATGTCGGAACGCTGATCATCAGCGAACAATGTTCCGTGGCCCATGCCCATGAGGCCTTCGCCAGCGATGGCTCGTTTCACGATGAACGGACCGCACGGTCCATGGAACGGGTCTGCCAATCGCTGATCGACCATGCACGGCTGGCAAAATCGCGCTGACAGGCGGTTTTTACCCGTCCTTTTGCCGTTGTGATCTTTCCTATCGGGCGCTGGTGTGCCATGGGATGGCGATCAACGGAAAAGGTGGTTTGTCATGATGGAAGCGGCTTTGCGCGATCGCCTCATCGTAGGCCTTGATGTGCCTGACCTGAAGGCGGCGGGCGATATCGTCGGTACGCTCGGGGATACGGTATCCTTCTACAAAATCGGCTATCAGCTGGCGTTTGCCGGTGGCCTTGGATTTGCCTCGGAACTCGTTCAGTCCGGCAAAAAAGTCTTCCTGGACATGAAGCTCCTCGATATCGACAATACCGTCGCCAAGGGCGTCGAGAATATCGTCAAGATGGGCGTTTCCATGCTGACGCTGCATGCCTACCCCAAGGCCATGCAGGCGGCCGTGGAAGCTGCGCGCGGTTCGGACCTGTGCCTGCTCGGCGTCACGGTCCTCACCTCCATGGACCAGCAGGACATGATCGATGCCGGTTACGAGCACGATCCGCACACGCTGGTGCTGATCCGTGCCGAACAGGCCCTGCATGCGGGAATGGGCGGCATCGTCTGTTCGGCGGCGGAAGCCTCCGCCGTGCGCAAGATTGTCGGGCCGGACCTTGCCGTCGTCACGCCGGGTATCCGGCCGAAGGGGGCCGATGTGGGTGACCAGAAGCGGGTGATGACGCCTGCCAATGCGCTGCGCGCCGGCGCGAGCCATCTCGTGGTTGCCCGGCCCATCGTTGCCGCCGGCGATCCCAGGGCTGCGGCAGAAGCGATCCTTGCCGAAATGGCGGGCGTCTGATCAAATCCACCGCGGTCCGGGTGAGTCACCGGACAATGCATGATGTGGAGGATGTATGGCCAAGGGATATTGGATAGCGCGCATCGATGTTCGCGATGCGGAGGGCTACAAGGGTTACATAACGACGGCAAAGCCGGCCTTCGAACGGTTCGGCGCACATTTCCTGGCACGTGGCGGCACGTTTCATGAACTGGAAGGCACGGCGCGCGGCCGCAATGTGGTGATCGAGTTTCCATCGGTGCAGCATGCCCTCGATTGCTACAACTCAGCGGAATACCAGGCGGCCAAGCTCATCCGGCAGCAATATGCCGACGGCGAAATGGTCATTGTCGAAGGCGCCTGATCTTTACCTGTGCAGTGCGCAATTCATGTTGCGCCTGCACAGGAAATTGTGAACATCTTTCTTTTCACTAATCCGTTTGTTGCATTGCAATATCGAACAAACCGGCTAGGGTCATTCTCCCATCAAGAACATTTTCATCTTTGATGATCATGTTTGTGAGATCGCCGTTGTGTTGATATGATCGGACAGTGGAATGTTTTACCAGCTTTATGAACTCAATCATGCCGCTCTCCAGCCCTACCGGGCCCTGGCGGATGCAACCAAGCTGTTCTACGACAATCCGCTCAATCCCTTTTCGCAGACGATTATCGGCCGGTCCATTACGGCGGGCTGCGAGCTGTTCGAGCGAACCACGCGCACCTACGGCAAGCCGGTTTTCAATCTTCCAACGACCGTCGTGGACGGCGAGGAAGTGGAAATCCGCGAAAAGATCGTCTGGTCAAAGCCGTTCTGCAACGTGATCCACTTCAAGCGCGCGCTGTCGTCAAAGCGTGCTGCGGACCCGAAGATTCTGGTGGTTGCGCCCATGTCCGGCCACTATGCCACGCTGCTGCGCGGCACCGTCGAAGCCCTGCTGCCCCATGCGGACGTCTACATCACCGATTGGGTCGATGCGCGCACCGTGCCGCTGACCGCCGGCCGTTTCGATCTGGATGATTACATCGATTATGTCATCGACATGTTCCACGCACTGGGTGAAGACACCCATGTGGTGGCGGTCTGCCAGCCATCGGTCCCGGTTCTCGCCGCCGTGTCGGTCATGGAAGCCAATGGCGACCGGTTTGCGCCGTCCAGCATGACGCTGATGGGCGGACCGATCGATACACGCAAGAACCCGACCGCGGTCAATATCCTGGCCGAGGAGAAGGGCATCGACTGGTTCCGCGACAATGTCATCATGTCGGTGCCATGGCCACATGCCGGCTTCATGCGCGATGTCTATCCCGGCTTCCTGCAGCTTTCCGGCTTCATGAGCATGAATCTTGACCGCCACATCACGGCGCACAAGGAATTCTTCATGCACCTGGTCAAGGAAGATGGCGATTCCGCCGACAAGCACCGGGAGTTCTACGACGAATATCTGGCGGTGATGGATCTGACTGCGGAATTCTACCTGCAGACGGTCGATACGGTTTTTGTCCGCCACGCCCTGCCCAAGGGTGAGATGACCCACCGGGGCAAGCTGGTCGATCCCGCGTCGATCCGCACCGTCGCGCTGCTGACGGTCGAGGGCGAGAACGATGACATTTCCGGTGTCGGGCAGACCAAAGCCGCCCAAACGCTGTGTGTGAACATCCCTGACGCCATGCGCATGCATCATCTGCAGGCCAAGGTCGGCCATTACGGCGTGTTCAACGGATCGCGTTTCCGTGCTGAAATTGCACCACGTATCGTCCAATTCGTTAACGACCATGCGCAGGCCAACCGCAAGAGCAATGTCACCCCGATCGGTAAACGCGCACGCAGCTGAACATGCCGTCCAATTGTCGGACAGCCATGCCGGAAGACTGAATCTTCCGGCATTTTTCTTCCGCTCCTCAGTAAAACGCAATGAATTCAAATCGCTACTGACATGGCCACGTACCTTTCGCAGGCGGTCAGCAAGGGCGTTATCGCCCTGCGGTTGTGAGCTGCCGCCGCGTACAACCTTCAAATTTTCGTCAAAATCTAGGAAGTTCAAATTTTAACCATATATTAACAATGGCGGGATCGTGGCGCCATTGTGATTGACTCATATCCCTCCCGGCCATTAACGTTTTGTTAACGAAGGCTGGTTGGGTTCGGAGTAAAGCATGTTCGGAGCGGTAAAGATTTTGAGGTCGATGGGGGTTGCGGCGGCACTTTTCGCTGGCGCACTCATCGCAAATTCCGCCTCCGCAGCTGAAGCTTTCATGCAGACCGGCGGTCTGACATCCCAGCCGATCGGCCATTATGAATTCTGCAAGCGCCTGCCGGATGAGTGCTCGATCCGCAGCCGCAATGTTGCGCCGGCCAAGATGACGCGTGATTTCTGGGAACTGATCGTCAACGTCAACAGCCATGTGAACCAGACGGTCAAGCCATTGACGGACATGGAAATTTACGGCGTCGAGGAATATTGGGGCTATCCCGACAAGGTCGGCAATGTCGGCGATTGCGAAGACTATGTCCTGGAAAAGCGCCGTGAACTGATGCAGGCGGGCGTTTCCCCGGCCGATCTGCTGATCACCGTTGTGCGCAAGCCCGATGGCGAAGGCCATGCGGTTCTGACGGTGCGCACCGATACCGGCGATTTCATCCTCGACAACCTTGCCGACAGCGTCAAGAACTGGTCGGAAACCGAGTACACCTACCTGAAGCGCCAGGCCACGAACAATACCGGCCGCTGGGTCAGCATCGAAGCCCCAAGCAATATTCTGGTCGGCTCGGTTCACTAAACCACTGCCAAGGCAATCAAGACATGCCGGACCGCCAAGGTCCGGCTTTTGCTTTTGTACATTTCACGCCGCCTCGTTGGCTGCGTCCTGTGCCATCCGGTAGGAAATGGCCTCAGCCACGTGAATGCGCCCGACAGCTTCGGCCCCGTCAAGGTCGGCCAATGTCCGCGCCACCTTGAGAATCCGGTGATAGCCGCGTGCGGAAAAGCGCATCTGTTCGGCAGCCTGCTGCAGCAGTGCCTGGCCGGGCTTGTCTGGCCGGGAAACCTCCTCGATCAACGCCGCGGGGCAATGGGCGTTCACTGTCACGGCGGGCGATCCCATTTGTTCGTAGCGGCGTCTCTGCAGGTCCCGGGCGCGGGCAACGCGCAGTGCGACCGATGCGCTGCTTTCGGCAACGGGACGGCGGATGAGATCGGCGGCGCTGACGGCGGGAACGTCGATGCGAAGGTCGATGCGGTCAAGCAGCGGACCCGAAATGCGGGCCTGGTAATCCTGGCGGCAGCGTGGCCCCCGGGCGCAGCGGTGTCCCGGTTCTCCGGCCATGCCGCAGCGGCAGGGGTTCATGGCGGCGACGAGCTGGATTTGCGCCGGATAGGAAATACGGTGATTGGCGCGGGCGATCACGCATTCTCCGCTTTCCAGCGGCTGGCGCAGGGAGTCGAGCACCTGGGGCGCGAATTCGGGAAATTCATCCAGAAACAGCACGCCGCGATGGGCGAGGGAGACTTCACCGGGGCGGGCGCGCATGCCGCCGCCAACCATCGCCGCCATGGAGGCGGAATGGTGCGGTGCCCGGAATGGCCGCCGGTCGGTGAGCCTGCCGCCCGGCAATTCGCCGGCGACCGAAGCAATCATCGACACCTCAAGCAATTCGTGCGGCAGCAGCGGCGGCAGGATGGACGGAAGCCGCTGCGCGAGCATGGATTTTCCCGCGCCGGGCGGCCCGATCATGAGGAGGTTGTGGCCGCCCGCGGCGGCAATCTCCAATGCACGCCGGGCGCCTTCCTGTCCTCTGATATCGCTCAGATCGGGCAGATCGGTTGCATTGGTCTGCAGGCACGGTTCAGGGCGCGACAGCACCTGATGGCCGCGAAAATGATTGGCGAGGCTGATCAGGCTGCGCGGCGCCAGAATATCGATCTGCGCGCCCGCCCAGGCAGCCTCGGGTCCGCAGGAGGCTGGGCAGATCAGGCCGCGCTCCTGCCGGTTGGCGGAGATCGCGGCAGGAAGAACCCCGGCCACATGGGTGATCGTGCCGTCGAGCGACAGTTCGCCGAGAACGACATAGGCCTCCAGCACATCGGCGGGAATGGCGCCGAGCCCCGCCATCAGGCCCATGGCGATCGGCAGGTCGTAATGGCTGCCTTCCTTGGGCAGGTCCGCCGGTGCGAGATTGACGGTGACCTTCTTGGGCGGCAGGGACAGGCCGGAGGCATGCAGCGCCGCCTGCACGCGCTCGCGGCTTTCGGCCACGGCCTTGTCGGGCAGGCCCACAATATGGATATCCGGGCGAATTAAATTTGAAGTGGCTGGGCCATTTCGATTACTGAAGAAAAGACTTGAGTTGTTGGATTGCTATCTTCAAATCGCGTTCTGAGAGGTCCAGCAATATTGCTGTCCCGTTCGCGACGAGCTCGTACTTCTGATCCGTCACATTCTGATCGGGCAAGCTGAGAAGAAAAGCCGCCGGTACTTGTAAGGCTTCACTTAGCCGGTAAAGCGTTTCGAAGCTCGGTTCATTAATACCTCGCTCAAGTTGAGACACAGAATCCGTCGAGCGATCAATTTTGACCGCAAGCTCTTCCTGCGTGAGACCTCTTTGCTTTCGAAGCTCCCTAAGGGCGATACCGAATCTCTTCGTGGCTGACATTATTCAGCATTGCCTTTATCGCCCTTTCGGTTGAACAGAGTAAAGTCGCAATTTGATATTGAAATCCGTAGTTATCTACGATTTTGCCGTGGATCGATTTGCCGACAACAGCTATGAAAAGATCAGGCAAACCTACAATACGGAGAAGAAATGGAAGAACAGACGATTTGGGTCGATAAGCCGGTACTGCGCGATGTGCTTCTCAATCCGCTTTGGATTTTTCTGTCAGTCGCTACGGGTGGCTTTTTCCTGTTCATCGTTGCGTATCTGGTGGTCGTCAGGCGGACAACCAAATACACGCTGACCAATCACCGATTGATCCTCGAAAAGGGGATCATCGCCAAGAAGATTGACGACATAGAACTGTACCGGATCAAGGATACCAAGCTTGATCAGGGAGTGATTGACCGGATGCTTCAGATTGGATCAGTCAAGGTCAACACGTCGGACGTTTCCGGAAACTGGAACATCCAGAAAATTCTCTCTCCCAAAGAAACCCGCGAGAAAATCCGTAAGGCGACGGAACAACTGAAGCAGAATCCCAACGTTCGCATTCATACGAGTTAGGAGAGCATGATGAGGATTCTTGTACTTGCTCTCCTTGGTGTCGTGTTCTCAACAGCGGCTTCTGCTGAAACGGTCCGGCTGGACAGGCTGGATAACGCTACACGAACGTATATTCAGCGTGGTTTGGAAGATCGCGATTATCGGTGTTTCGAATATGCGCTGAAATACCTTCGGGGGAAGGCCAAGCCGAAGGACATCTACGTGACATTTGATGATCCAAGCCAAGGTGCAGTCAGCTTTGGTGTCGGAGAGAGCGGAGACTCATACGCATGTTCGAAAGGAGAACTATCCAATTGGGATGCGGGTTCCAAGACCGTAATTAAACAACTCCGATAATTTATACAGGGTCAAAAATAGTTTTGCCGAAAACGCGATCAAAGAACAAAAAAGAATCCTATATCAATGACTTAGTGACTCCTATGATAAACCTTTGATTGTATTGACTTTTTGCAATTCGTGCGTTACATTTAGTTGTGGTAGGAAACGCCGATCACCCTCGGGCATAAGCTGGTTCAGCCAACGCTTAATGCCCTTATTTGCGGACGGTTATCCAGTGGATGATAGCCTAGCGCCGCGAACGAAACGGGGCCGGGGCCTACCATTTTTCTTGAAAGCCGTAGCGGTAAAAGCGAAATATTGACCGCTGAGACTCTGAGATGTCAGCTTTCCAATCTGGCGTAGGTTGTAGAACTACGCCGTAATCCGAATATCTTTTATTGCCACGGAACGCGATCCTGTCTCGTAAGAGCATGGCGTATTTCGGGTCACACGGTCCGGTATCTAGACAATCCACGGCCTGATAAAATGAGCTGGCGACTACATCGGCAAGTTGCAGTCCGGCGCGGCTCTTGTGCGGGAATGAATCGACCAGCTTCCAGTTCATAACAGATGCAACAGGAACCCATTTCTTAAGGATCGTATTGTCATTGCGCGACTGAACACGAAGCAATTCATGGTAAGCTGCTGTTTGACTATAAGAATGACCTCCTCGCTGTGAAAATTCAAACTTCACAAGCTTGCGCTCTCCGAAGGTCTTCAGCGAATGATACTCGACGTAGTGAGTTATCCGTTCAATCAGTATCCTTACCAACCAATTGTAAAACCACTGATTTGCCGGAATTTTTTCAGCGTTTGGATTTCTGTAGCCACGCATATTCTTTTTATTTGAGGCTACAACAAATAATCTAACAGGGAGCTCCGCCAATCGCTGGCAAATGACAGTTTTTCTTGTTGGCGATAAGTCTCGAAAATGCAGATCACTACGTTGGCGAATACCGATATCTTGAACCATTGACGCAACCCAGTGCGGTACGTTTGAGAAATTCGGTTTTCGAACCAAAACTGCAGCAATTGTAATCCACTCCGTGCCCCCTACATCGTCTATTGGGCGCACGGCCTTTAATCCAGGATCACCGGCCTCATCGATAAAAGCCACATAGTCATGATCAGGTGCATCAGGAAATGTTGTCAATGATTACGAGCCGATCCTGAGATAACGATCATGAAACCTGATTTGAAACCAGAAGGTTTGGGAACGAAAACGAATAGATCAAAAGCTCTTCGCAATCGTGATAATTCTAATCTCCGTATTTCTTCGCGGTGGTCCGCAACCGATCAGAATGATCATAAATCTGATCTAATGAATCAATAATAACTCGTTCTTCGGTTTCGCCATCAAATAATCCAATATATTTTACTGATCTATTGAACCAAAGCCGTACAAGTGGTTTGCGGTTGTTATTGTCAATTAGCACGCCACAATAGGATTTTTGGTCACGCATCACGACTCGCTTTGGGCTGATCGTATCCCGCACAATTGCCTTTACAATCATATAGCCTTCGCGCTCTTCGTCAGTCGTGATGACCTCCGGCTCATCTTCGATAGGATTATCAATCTTCTCGATGACTTGTTCGGTATCTGCAAGGGCACTGGAAAGCCGGTTCTTTACAGAATCCATAATCACTTCACGGAACGCGGTTCGAACTACCCCTGTCAACATTTCTCGTGCCTGAGCGGTTATTCGACCATCATAAACGGTTCCGGCAACGAGCCGAACGAAATCCTCTGATGGGTCTTCGATCAATGAGGAGATGACTTTCTTGATTCCGGACGTGTACTTCAAACGTTCGGCTGTCGCCAAAATAGCGGAAACATCAAAGTTAGTTTTTTCAAATTTGCGAAGTTCTGTTACGATCCCAGCATTGAAATCAGAAATGTCGAAGACAAAGAAAGGCCGCGCATCAAGCTTATTGGGAGCTTCCAGATCCGTGTAGAAATTAAACGTTCGACCGTTTGTCAAAATGGCAAACTTAGCATTGGTAACACTGAAATATCGGTAGAGCTGATCGAGATGCTTCTTCTCAAGAGTGGCTGAAATCGGCTTGCATTCGATCAAAATCCGGGTTTCATTTTCGATCTTGATGGCATAATCAACTTTCTCCCCCTTCTTACCAACGGCATCCGCCGTGAATTCTGGAACAACCTCCGAAGGGTCAAATACATCGTAGCCCAAGGCTCGTAAGAACGGTAACACGACCGCTGTCTTAACTGCCTCTTCGGTTATCATTGTACTTGAGTGAGATTTAACGCGGTCAGAAATTGCACGAAGGCTTTCTTCCAAAGTACTCATAATTCCCCCTGTCTGTGGGACTAGAGTTGCCAATACCAGGTAAGCCGTCAAGCTGATTTCTTAAATTGGACAGAGTTGGTTCAAGAATAAAAAAAATTTTGAACAATTGCATTTATTGAAATACAGAAGGTGCCAAAGGCTCAATGTCATGTGACTTTCAATATTAGTAAATTTCCATTTTTCCAAACCAATGATTTGGCAACGTTGCAGACGTTGCTGGCGCATAATTCACATCTGATGTGAACAATAACAAACAGCGCTACGGAGCGCTTTTTCCACTATCAAGCGCCCTAACAGCTTTCACCAAAATCCGTATAGGAACCGTCCAAAACGGATAATCCCCCGTCGGATCGAGCGTCACAGCAACGTGAGGCTCTCCCATCGCAAAACCATCAAAAGCGGCCATTCCATAGTCTGGTTGGACACACGCAAATACAATGCTTCCCTGCTGAATCCAGCAATCTGGTTCGGGTGAATACTGAACATCTTCCAGTAAAATGTACGCTCTGAAATTTTCGGGAATTGGGCTTTGCGACATCCCCTGAGCGTCAGGCCAAAAATGGTCTCACACAACGATCAAGTCAGTTTGGATTGCTTCCGTTTGGAGCAATAGTGAAAGACCAGACAAATAGGCTGAACGCATAAAAAAGGCCCAGCGCGGGAGGAGGTGCGCTGGGCCTTGATTGTAAATGCAACAGGGAGGAGGTTGCTGCATTCGTCGTTAGGATTTCTGGGAGGAAAGAACCTAACGCCCACAAAATAGCATCGTACAAATTTGGTGCAATGCACAAATCCGCATACGAGCTATGCGAATTATCGCGATGCGGTTTGAGCCTCATCACCTATTTTCACGGTGGTTGATATGAGCTGTCTAAGAGCACGTATCTCCCTTTGCGCTTGTTCCCTTTGAAAATGATTTTATTCTCGGCTTTCAATGACGCGATATCGCGTTTTGCTGTTTTTAACGACACGCCAAAGAATTCCTTGATATCCCGACTGCCCGCCTTGGGCTTTCTACGCAGACATTGAAGGAACCAATTATGTCGAAGATGCATGTCATCAAATTCAGGGTCATCAATAGGGACATCAGGGACTCCATTAGGGACATTCGGGTCAGAAAAGGCTCTTTCGCCGACTTTCTCTTTTGACGAGCTCGGATAGATTATGTGATGATTGTGAGTCTGTTTAGAAAAGTGATGTTCCAAGGCGTCCTGACGCTGGGCCAAGCTCATAATGGTTTCATAGACAGCATCGGATTTTCGAAGCAGGTAAACCAGATACTCACCTTTTGGCCCGGAAATGCCTGTCAGCCAATTGAGTACCGTTCTTTCATCCGCTCCGGTCCAATTTGCGATTAGCTTTACCCGGTTCGGATCGCGCCCGACCTCTGAATTCAAGGCAATACTTATTAACTCGGCATAGTTGAATCTGCGGTTTCTGCCCATGTTGGTGGGCCGTAGAGATCTTCCGTTTTCTGGAAACATTCTTCTTACAACCTCCGATACACTGCGAAGGATCGCAAGACTACACAGCGTTTGTTACAAGCATTTAAGCTCCCTACCCAAAATGGCTCCAAAATGGGAACAGTTGGTCAAGACACAGACAAGGCGGAAGCGACGCCTGTTAGGGCGGCTGAATACCTGCGTATGTCCACGGAACACCAACGATACTCGACGGAAAACCAAGCCAAGATCATTCACCAGTATGCCGAGAAGCATTGCTTTGAGATAGTTCGCTCCTACGCTGATGAGGGCAAAAGCGGTCTGACGTTCAAGGGCCGCCCCGAAATGCAAAGAATGCTGGCTGACGTTGAAAACGGTACAGCGGACTTTGCAGCTATCCTGATTTATGACGTGACGAGATGGGGACGCTATCAGGATTCCGATGAAAGTACCTTTTACGAGTACCGCTTCAAACAAGCAGGTGTAAAAATCGTATTCTGCGCAGAGCAGTTTCAAAATGATGGAAGCATTGGATCGGACATCCATCGTCTTGTTTCCAAGAAAATGGCAAGCGATCACAGCCGTGTTCTTTCAGTCAAAGTCCATCTTGGACAGACCAATTTGATTGAAAAGGGTTTTCGGCAAGGCGGTCCCGCTGGTTTTGGACTACGTCGCCAACTCGTAGATGACAAAGGCAATCGAAAATTTGCACTAAAACGACTGGAACACAAAAGCATTCAAACTGATCGCGTTATCCTGATACCTGGACCCGGTGAGGAAGTGGCAACGGTGCGGGAAATCTATGCTGATTTTGTAGAAAGGGGGCTAACAGAAAGTCAGATTGCCGCAAAACTCAATGCCCGTGGAATTCATACCGATCTTGACCGCTTGTGGACACGAGGAACCGTGCATCAGGTTTTGATCAACGAGAAATACATCGGAAACAATGTGTGGAACCGCACGTCTAATAAGCTGAAAACGTCGCGTGTGCGCAATACGCCCTCTCAATGGGTAAGAGCCGACAACGCTTTTGAAGCCATTATCAGCAAAGAATTATTTGATTCAGCCCAAACAATAATTGCGAGCAGATCGTACCGTTTATCGGACGAGGAAATGCTCACCCTGCTTCGAACGCTACTTCAACGGCATGGATATCTTTCAGGTCTGATTATCGACGAGACAGAAAAATGTCCGTCGAGCAGTTCCTATCAAAACAGATTTGGCAGCCTACTGAGAACCTATCAACTTATTGGATATCAGCCAGACCGAGACTATCGTTACATCGAGATCAACCGACGCCTCCGCCAGAAGTATCCGCAGATCGTAGCAATGATCACCGCGGAACTTCAACGTATAGGAGCAGCGGTTAGAATTGATCACCGCACAGATGTGTTGACCTTGAATGATGAGATCACGGCTGTATTGGCGCTGAGCAGATGCCACGCGACGGCGGCCGGTTCCCACAGGTGGCTTATCCGGCTTGATGCAAGTCTGGGCGCTGACATTACGATTGCAGTGCGGATGGAGACTGGAGAGCAATCCGCAAAGGACTATTACCTACTTCCATCCCTAGACGTCACCAGTGAAAGGCTTCGTCTTGCGGAGAATAACGGCAGCGAGCTGGATATCTACCGGTTCGATTCACTTGGTGCGCTGTTTGACTTGGCAAAACGAACTTTCATCAGGGAGTTAATCCGATGAGCAGCACTAAATCGGCATATCAAGTGAGCTCAGCACAGACGATCCGAAAAATACCGATAGTCGATATCCGGATCGGTAATCCGCGCGTGCGAAGCAAAAAGGCTTTTGCAGGCATTGTCGAGAGTATCGCGACCATTGGCCTGAAACGTCCCATTACGGTAGCGGAACAAGGGCAAGATCAATCGAAAAGCAGATATGACTTGATCTGTGGTCAGGGGCGTATCGAGGCATTCCAAGCATTGGGTGAGACCCACATACCAGCGATAGTGGTCAAGGCATCAGAAGTGGATCGCTATCTGATGAGCCTGATTGAAAATCTGGCTCGAAGAAAACACTCAAACCGGGATTTGCTCAGCGCCGTACAGGTGTTGTCTGACCGGGGCTATTCCAATGCCCAAATAGGGCGCAAGACTGGCCTTGAACCAACCTATATAGCTGGCATTTTGGTCTTGCTTCGCGGCGGGGAAGACCGGTTGATTGGAGCGGTTGAAAAGGGCTGGCTTCCTCTTTCCCTTGCAAAAGAGATTGCCAGATCGAGTGAGGCTGACGTTCAGCTTGCAATGATGGAAGCCTATGAGACCGGTGCTTTAAAGGGCGAGCAGTTGCTTAGGGTCCGGCGCTTGATCGTGCGCCGCAAATCATTTGGACAGGGTTATGGCTCGGGAGGGCAAAAATCGGGAAAAACCATGACTGCCGCCAAACTTGCACAGACGTTTCAAGAAGAGGCTCGACGACAGAAACTGGCAATCCAGAAGTCGGAGCTTGCGGAACAGAGGCTGCTGATTCTCGCAACTGCAATGAAACAAATCCTGGCGGACGACCATTTCAGAACCCTTCTGAGAGCCGAAGGAATTGTTGATCTTCCGAAGCCGCTGGCAGAACGTGTTTATGGCGAGAGGCGATTGTGACGACGAGTGGCTTCGAAGAACAAACCCTAGTGGTTCCTTTGGCAAGGATATTTCCGACCCGCACCGTGTCGCGCAATATTCGGGACACAACGAAGTTCAAAACAATTCTGGCGTCGATTGAGGATGTTGGAATCATAGAGCCTCTTGCCGTATTCCGCGATAAGAGGGAGCCGGAAGACGATCCGTCTTACATCCTTTTGGATGGTCATTTGAGGTTAGAAGCGCTCAAGGCTTTGGGGGCGACTGAAACCGTATGTCTGGTTTCCACTGATGATGAGGGATTCACATACAACAGGCAGATTAACCGGATCAGTTCTATTCAAGAACACCAGATGATCCTTAAGGCCTTGGAGAAGAAAGTTCCGATGGAGCGAATAGCCAAGGCTCTCAGCGTCAATGTGGAACGAATCCGCCTAAGACAGCATCTGCTGGATGGGATCGCACCTGAAGTCATCGACTTGTTGAAAGACCGAATGGTCGCAAGAGGCGTCTTTCCAGTGCTCCGCAAGATGAAATCGATGCGCCAGATCGAGGCTGCTGAAATGATGATTTCGGCCAACCGCTTCACCGTGACCTATGCAACAATGATCCTCTCCGCGACCCGTCAGGAAATGTTGCTGGACCCCAAAAAGCCGAAACAGGTCATGGCCTCGCCTGAAGACATCGCCCGTATGGAACGGGAGATGGAGAAACTTTATCAGGACTACCGGATGGTTCAGGATACACTCGGTGAAACGACACTCGTTCTGGTGGTGGCAAAGGGGTATCTTTCCAGACTGATGCGGAACGAGGCGATCTCATCGTATCTCGTCAGCCACTATCCGGATTTGACCAACGAAATCAGAAACGTCATGGACGCAGTCGGGACAGACGCACGAGCGATGCAACGCGAGTGAGAATATTCGCGCCAATGTCGGCACAGCTATCGACACCACTGACACCCGAAACCTTCATTATTTTAACGTTTTAAGTGCATTTGACCCTACCCCAACACACCGGAAGCCAAGCGGTTTAAGCTCTGTCACCGTCGTCGCCATTATCATTGGGCTTGCCGTTCGATCCCTCATCAGCCTTTTGCTTGGATGAAGGCTCACCAAAATATCGTTTGTTTTGTTCACTTTCCAGCGTATGGGCATCAAGTCGAAGTGATACGGCTGCGCGCAACGTTGCATCTTCGTCACTAGTTGGAATGAGGAGAGCGTTGGCAACTAACTTTTCCGCGTCAATGCGGCCTTGCTCACGGAGCTGCCACATGTCTCTAACACGGTACTGTACAAGGATAGTCCCGAAAAGTGCTGACAATGCAGCCGTGACGGTTGGATAGATTTTATCAACCCCACTACCATAGGCAGATAGAATTGAAGCGAGCGCACTCAGTGCTATCACCGAACACGTGAGAACATTCCAAAGCTTGCCGTAAAAGGTCGCCCAGTGAGCGTACCATCGTCGGTGTGTCTGCAAATAGGCAATCGCCCCTCTCTTTATCTCCTCCGAGCTTCCTTCAAAAATAAATGGCTTCTTGTCTGGAGAGATTGCTCTTGCGATGGCAATTAAAAATCCGATTACTAACAGTGAAAAACCCAGAGTAACAATTATTGGCGTGTCTTTGCGAAGGTGTCCCGAAAACACGGATGTATCTATATATCCCATCCAGAACGCAATATGTAGAGAAACACCAACAACAATGAAGAAAGAAGCAATTCCTACTACGTCAATTGGAAAGAAACGAAGTATTTTTGTTAAGTCTTGGAATTTTATTGCCATTGGAAACTCCTCCATCCATGACTAAGAATTGCATGTCAGTATTTTTCTGTCGAGCATCACGGAAATGAGTAAGTTTAGGCAGCTTCCGTAATATTAGCTTTTCTGTCGCCGGTAAGGCATATTTCGAGTGTCGGAGGGGGTTATTGACGCAGATTGAGAAAAGCGACGGGGCAAAATGAAGCGACTGGTCATTTGTTTTGATGGGACGTGGAACAGTGCTGATGGCGACAATGCCGAGACCAAAGTGGCGTTGATGGCGCGTTCAATTCATTCCACCCGAGAAACGGGAGGCATTCAACAATCGGTGCTCTATCTGAGAGGTGTACCTAACTAACGCCGAATGGGACTAATATTGGGGGAAGGGGAACAGCGTGGCAAAGAGGACGTTTACACTCCACTTGGCGAAAGCGGATGTTGAGAATTTTGAAGACGTTTTATCGGAAAGTGGCCAAGAAAAACTAAGCAATCAATCAACACGTGTAGTCGAGGCGGCTGGGTTTGGCGACGGTGCACGCCTCTATGTATTTGTTGGACAAGACACCCCACCCAAATGGCTGCTCGAATTGCGCAGAACTTTTGACATTGCGGGGCGCATAGAAACAAAATCGACATGTGGCCTACTTGTCTTTCGGACAGCAGAGAGAATGTTCGCCGCCACATTTGCTCACGGATGGATGTATCTCAATGAAGAAAACTTTGAGGGAGATTTTGGCCTTAGAGTCGCTATCAATGCGGTCGACGAAGGAAAACTGAAACGGCTCGATAGAGCAAATTTAGGTGACGCCCTTCGAGGAGCGGCGGTTTCACCCTTTCAACGAGATTTCAATTCGTTTGGCCTCGACGATGCTCTCGACCTTGTCCGTAAAATTGGAGGGGGTACAAGGCTAGACGCTACGGCCGACAACATAACGGGCTCTCAATCATTGAAAGTCTCCGGGGATTTTTCGCTAGAGGATCTACCCGAGATTGCTACGGAGGCCTTGGATTTCTTTGGTTCCGATGCCTATCAGCAAACTAGTTTTAGAATTCTAGATTCGGTTACACCGATTTCAGATCCGCGGCTAGTTTCTGTACTTGATAACATTGCGGTCGGAAGTATCAGAAACCGACAAGACGAGTTTGAATTAGGATTGCCAGTCAATTATGGCGATGAGGGTGTCGCTTACAGGTTCATTGGACCCGGGATGCGAAGGCGATATCCAGATGTATTGTTACGAAACTATATTGAAGCACTGGCGGACGACTTAGGCATGCTTCAGCTTGAAACAATCAAAGAGCATAAAATCGAAGCGCTTTATGAGGATGGCAATCTTCCAAATCGCAGATGGTCAATCCGACAGGGTTTGGTTGGTTCTATTGTCCACGAAGAAGCGCGGTACGCTATAAATGAAGGGCAATGGTATCGAATCGACCAAATCTTTAGAGATTCGATAGAGACATCATTCCAGAATCTTCTCGAAAACTGGGAGATAGCACCGATACCGCTTCGGAAAGTATATGATGACAACAACAACGGGCGATATCAAACGGAGGAAAGCTTCAATGAGGAGACTGCGTTGGCTAACGGCTACGTGCTGTTAGATCAAACTTCCATCCAAATTCCCGATGTACCAAGGTCGGGATTTGAGCCTTGTGATTTGCTTGATATACCCGGGAAACGGTTTATCCACGTGAAGAAAAGTTCACGCCGATCGAATGTTCTGAGTCACTTTTTTAAACAAGGTGCCAATTCAGCCCAACAATTCAAACGATTTCCGGCGGCTTGGCCTCAGCTGCAGCAACTAGTAACCCAAATAAGCGGAAACGAAATAGCGGGAGCCTTACAGCTAGCTATAGACGATATTGCTAGACCTTGGACCATCGAATTTAGAATCGCCGACGCACCTCGGCAGAATGGCGAATTTAATATCCCTTTTTTCAGTAAAATTTCATTGCGAGACGAGGTCATTAATTTGACCGCAATGGATTACCGAGTTGTCGTTAAGTTTATTGGGCTTCAACCCGAAGTAATTTGATCCGAACGCATATACAGCATGTCTACAACACTGGGTAAGACATTTAAACTCGATCACGCAGGCTAAATCTTGGCTACATCCAATATTCAAACATTCAATACCGCGACTGACGAACAGGGCAAAATGCCCATCACCGTCAAAATTGAGCCGCATAACTTTTCACCAAAGGCCAAAAAGAAGGGCCAATCGACAAGGGGGCTTCTGCTGTTGGGCTTTGATACGGAGTATCAGTCCATCAAGCCGGTGACTACCGACGAGATCAAGAGCGGACGGGGACGAAACGAAGTTCTCTCCTATCAGTACTGCGTCAAGCTTATTAAGGACGACCCCAATGAGAACGTCGAAGCAGTTTCGGTGTCAGGGATCATTATCCCAGAGGAAAACCAAAGATTGTTGCTCAACGATTTCATCGTGGCCAGCGTCGGCGCTCTTGTTCAGAGATATCCAAACATTGCTCTTCCCAGTGATATCTATCTGATCGGACATTTCACCCGAGCAGATCTGCCGGCATTCGAAGGCTTTGCTGATCACGCAAAGAAACTGCTTTCCAACGTCCGCAGCACGTTTGTTTCGATTGATGCCTCGCAAAAACTGCCCGTGTTCGATGAACATGGCTACGAGCTTGGAACGTTTAATATTCGCATGCGTGACACGATATTGCTCGCTCCGGCCAATGCCAAATCACTCGCCGCAATTGGTGATATTCTGGGCTATGAGAAGATGGCCCTAGCAGAAAGTGCAGAAGCGGAACTTCGTATCAAGGAAAACATGAAGGAGTTTCGAAGGACGAATTGGGCAAAGTTTCGTGATTACGCCATCCGAGATGCTGAAATCTGCGTCGAATATGGCGAACGGATCATCAGGCAAAGTCAAAAATTGTTCAGCGAATTTAAAATGCCAGTTACGCTGACAAGCTTTGGTCGCAAGCTGGTTTGGGAGGGCTGGAAAGATAGTGATCTCGATCCTTACGAAATAGTCGGCAGACAGCAGATTGAAAGCAGAAAGTTCAACAAAAAACTGGGCTATTTCACCAAAAAGATAGAAACACCTTACGTGCCAAAAGTGCATTTTGAGCAGGATTTCATAACGGAATGCTTTCACGGTGGGCGCAACGAGCAGTACCATTTTGGCATCGCTGACGAGGATGATTGGAAGGACATCGACCTAAGCTCGGCCTACCCGACAGCGATGTCTCTCATTGGCATGCCCGATTGGGATAGTGTTCGCGAGGTCAATCGGGTTGATGATTTCAAGATTGACGATCTGGGCTTTGCTTGGGTGGAATTTGAGTTTCCGAAAACCGTCCGCTTTCCAACACTGCCAGTCAGGACAGCGCATGGGATTATTTTTCCTCGAAAGGGAGAAACTTACTGTGCGGCTCCAGAGCTTTCTCTGGCGTTGAGGCTTGGAGCCAAACTAGCAATCAAAACAGCCGTCCTTGTTGATACGGACAAAACGAAGCCGATATTTGTTGATTTCATTCGAAGCTGCATTGAAAAGCGGAATGAGCACGCCAAGGGAACGCTCGATAATCTGTTCTGGAAAGAAGTAGGTAATAGTACCTACGGCAAGACAGCGCAGGGTTTGCGTGAAAGGCGCGTCTACGATCTCCATGACGACGATATGCTTAACCTTCCACCAAGCGACCTAACACAACCATTCTTCGCCGCATTCATCACTTCCTACACTCGTGGTGTCCTTGGTGAAATACTCAACGGTTTTCCATCGAACACCAAAATATTCAGTGCCACAACGGACGGATTGCTGACCAACGCGACCGATGATGAGATAAAGAAATCAACTGCTGGACCGTTGTTCCAATCATTCCGTCAGGCTCGACAGGTGCTGATAGGCGATCAAACCTCATTGGAAACCAAACATCAGATCAGGCAACCTTTGGGGTGGCGGACACGAGGGTCGGCAACGCTAAAAAAAGGCAGCGGCAAGAACAATCTTGTCCTGCAAAAAGGTGGGATCAAAACCAACAGCCTTTACGATGATGAGCAGCAAAACTCTCACATCGTTGAACTGTTCTTCAACCGCTTTCCCGATCAGAAACTGGAATACACGACCGGGATCGGCATCAAGGATATGGTCAGAAATGAAACTGATTTCGTTTTCAGGGACGTTTCAAAACGCGTATCAATGGAGTTCGATTGGAAACGCAGGCCTTTGGAGGCCACAGATCAATCGGTGAGCTTCAATGGTAAAACTTACACGCATCTGTCGTTTGAGACTGCGCCACTCGAGGATGAAGAGGAATTCAATAAGGTCCGGAAGGCATGGGAAAAATACAACAACAAACCGTTCCAGTGCCTCAAGACAAAAGCCGATTTTGATAGCTTCATGGTCTACCTTCAAACGAACTCCACGCCTGATCGCGACAGGGCAAAATATCTACGTAAACAAGGTGGGGACATAGAGAGGTTAAGACAGGATTTGTGCCGGGCATTCAAACAGGGGCAGGCAGGATTTGATCTGGTGATCAAGCGCCAGGGCAAGATCTCCCACGTCCGTTTTCAGGCGGCACTGATCGACTGTGGAATACCATGCAAAATTTCCGATATCGATAACGGCAAGAGGGCAGGTTTCAAACCGCATCAATCCTTCCGGACAGACGGGGCGATGCAAGCCATCCAATTGCTGAAACAAAACCACTATCCAGAATTGGATATCGACATGGTGATGGAGCCACCCAGATCAAACTGAGGACACGGCTCCGTTCAAGAGGGAAGCAGTTTTCAAATCTGAACCAAGAGAAATCCGTTCCGGATTTCGGCTTCGCCGGTCTTTTTTCTTTTTTGATTCAAGAGGGTTGGAATTAACAACGATCCACCCCTCACCATCGACAACCGACATAAATATTGAAATCTCACCCTCATCGACAACTCACACTCGTTCTCATCATCGATTTCAATATTTATCCCACCTGTCGATGGATCGTCACGGTATCCAGTTTATCGTTTACATGACACAGTAATTGTTTAATAATAAAGACGCGTCTACTGCGTAGACAAGTAAAATCCGTAAATGTTATTCTCCTCACACCCATATACAACTTTTACGGATTTTGATTTAATTTAAATTATCGAAGGTAAGCCATATTTATACTGTATCACCTGAATTCGGGATACACCCAAAAACCTCGTTCACAAAGAGGCGGTTCCACCGCTTGCCGCAGGCAAGGTATTCAGGGAACGATATCCGTCCAACCGTCAATCAATCGATTACTACTACCCTCAAAGGCAAAGAAGCATCCGCCGCCACTGATTGGTTGTCCGTATTCACGGGATATCGGCTGGTCCATCAAATCGCATAACAACAACGTTCCCACACCACCATGAGAAAAGATGACCACGTCACCGTTGCCGGTACGGGAAGCCAGACTATCTTTGACCGCCGACTTTATCCGGTTTTGTGCATCGATTGCCCGCTCCCATCCAAGAATGCTTGCATGTGGTTTGGCAAAAAACTCGTCAACGATTTCCCAGAAGCGAGGTGGAGGGACAAAGCCAGTTGATGACCGGTCATTCTCTCCCAAGCGAGGATCAATGGTAAAACGGAGGTTGTGTCTGTCTTTGAATGCCTCGGCGCAATCCAATGCTTTACGTTCGTCGCTGACAAACACATCGGTGACAGCGGCAAGTTCGGGACGAGTGCAGAAAGCCTCAATTCGCTCCTTGCCTTTGTCTGATAGGCTCCAGTGTGGAACCGGTACATTCGCATCGATGTTCACTTCAGGATGAGTGACAAAATAGACGGTTGTCATAAAACACTCCCATCAACCTGTTTTCCCCGAACATTGAATGCTTCGAGTTTCCTGTCCAGCATTCAGGAGACAGTTTTCAAGAATGGCAGATAGTTTTTGACCGTCTGAGGATAAAATCTTCCGCCGGTTCTCGTCTTGATACCCTTGTCATTCAACCGTCTGGCAATCTCACTGAATGAGTGGCTTTCCCACCCTTCATCGAGATGATCCAAAAGTGACGAGGCAAATGCCTTCGCTTCGATCCGGTTCTTCTCGGCAAGGATCAATCCATTCAACCCAAGCTTCTTTCCCTGCTTCTTGGCTTGTGCAAGCGCCGCCTTGGTTCTCTCGGAAATCAGTCTTCGTTCTTCCTGTGCGAGAGCTGCAAAAATATGAAGCTGGAAATCCGTCGCATTCGGCATTTCGGCAATCACCAGAGGAACCCCCTTTTCCATCATTGTTGCGATGAAACTGACGCGTCTCGAAAATCGATCCAGTTTGGCAATCAGAAGCGAAGCTCCAGACTTCTTTGCCAAAGCCATCGCCTTCGACAGTTCTGACCTTTGATCATTCTTCCCGGATTCAACTTCAACAAACTCGGCGACAAGGTCGCCATTCGCTTCAGCGAACATTTCCACCATCTGTTTTTGGGCTTCCAGACCCAAGCCGGATTTGCCCTGCTTTTTGGTCGAAACCCGGTAATAGCCAACGTATTTCATCGATCCTCGTCAAACATAAACGCTCGTTTATGCTTGAAGGGTCACGTAGTTTCTTGAATATGGGAACAGATCTTGCCGACCATCGTAGAGATTAATGTTCGGTTCGACGCGGTTTCTTTTGGTGCTCTATTTTCCAACTTTCAGTCAGCATCTCTCTTAGCAAGGGCGCAACCGCTTTTGATGGATTATTGAAATCAATTACTGATTGTTTGTTCTTTAGGTGATAGAAAGTCCCCGGCCTTCCTTTTCCACCAACATTATCCCTTTCAAGCAGTAAGTCGTGTTTTAAAAGTAGCTCCCTTAGGAGAGGCCAATGGTCATCATCCAGAATGCGGCGAGTTTGTTTTTCCTCATCATCCTTAAGCCAGTAAGACCGATTTCTTCCTAGTCTTCCAAGCAGATCGAACAATGGAAACTTTTTAAGTATATTTTCAACTATAATCTCTTCTTCAATTTCAAAATTAGCATAAAATCTACTAAGAATCCAATCTTGCTTTTCTTCCAAATCGGTGAGTGTTCTGCCAGGAAGAGTAATATAATACGGTGTAAAATCTAATTCTGGCGGTATTGTTATCTCATCAGCAATGAGGGATATTACAGCGCAATTTCCTTCAAACTTAATATTCCTGAAATCCGCACCTTTTGCATACAATTGGGCAATTGTAACATTTTTCATACGAATGGGTGAGCAGGTTTCTGTCAAAAACACTTCGTCTAGACTGATATCTGAAATCAGTAAATTGTCATCCACTTTTTGCACACATCCGGTAGCAATGACCAATGCGGCAAGGTTTCTCCGAGACCTATCCGAATCCCCATTTTCGCGAATTTGCTTGAGAGAGATGCTTATAAAATTGTCTACATCGCTTTGCGAAACCGTTCGCATAACGGAACAGAAGTTCTCTAGAAACTCAATACCGAAGATATTCCGTCGCACATGCTTTGGAAGCTCGTTGTTTAAAATCGAACGAATCGTAGATTTTGCAAGAAAGTAGTTAGAGATTTGATCGTGCACAAATCGACGATATCCTCGCCTGTCGTCGTTCGTCAGGAATGCAACGACGTTAGCACGATGCTTGAATATGCCAGCTATATTGGATGGAATGAATTCAGAAGCAACAACTTCTGCTATCCATGAAAGGGTGTCCGTCGGAACTGCATCAGTTTGATTTTCTGCAAGATCACGAGCAACTTCTTCCAAAAATCGCTGCAAAAAATTTGATACAGCTTGATCACTTACCGCAGCTTCAATGTCAGGGCCAAACTTGCTGACCTCTCGTTCGATCATCGAACTAACTAAGAAGCTAAGGAGATCATCAATGTTCTTGTTCTTAACTTTTTCAGCAATCTCTGGCCGAGATAGTTCTTTCAAAAAGAAGGGGCGCAAAGCATAAGAGCCCTCGTCAAAAAGAGCGGCTACCTCTTCTTCTTCAATGTCAGCTCTCGCCCAACCATTTTCGATAAGCCAGTCAATACCCTCCTTACGCTTCAAAGGTTGCAACGTGACGGTTTCCAAATGGTCAACCACTGTGTCGATTGACTTAAGGGCCGATCGCATTCGTCCCTCTCCCACAAAAGTTTCGCGTCCGGCTAAAATAATTTGCCCTTCACCTCTTACAGAATTGATCAATTCATTTATTTGAGCCCAAGCTAGGTCGTACCCACTCGGATCACCAAGCTCATCGAAACCATCGATCGCTAGTGTTACTAATCCATGACGTACAAGGACAGGTATCTGATCGTACGTCACGCGCAGCCGTAGTGTTTGGAGACTAAATGCCATCAGGTCAGTTAGGTTTTGCAGCATGCGCCCTCGGCTTTCGACGTGCAAAAAGAGGGGGTGTCGTTTCACTTTGAAGGTTGAGGCGTGTTGATAGGCTAAATGACGTAGAAAACTGGTCTTTCCTATGCCAGCCGGGCCATCTACTAGTGTGACGGAGACCCTTGGCTTGGGCCCATTTGAAGGCAAAGTGTTGCCGAATAATTCTAAGGCGCTGTCCACCATTCCGCGAGATGAAGATAATGCCCGAACAGGGATACTCTCTTCTATTACCCGATCTTTTAATAGGAGCGCTTGACTGTCAGCCCACTTTGCTAAGTCGGCAAAGGAGGGGGACGCCAAAAGAGCACGAAAGTTTGCGTGAGTCTTATTCTCGTCTTTATACAGTTCTCGAATTTGACCGCTTTGATGGATAGTGAGTTGCATTAACTCACCTTCACGATACAGTCTAACGATGACGTCTTCGTTGTGTTTTACGGACTTTGGTATCTCTGTACCCAAGTCAGAAAATAGTACGAGGTCGTCAACCCATGAGTTATCTTGTGTCATGCCTCACACCAAATATTTTCGAGTTTAAAGAAGGGTTCACCACTTCTACCACGGACGAGTATGACTTTGCCTCCCGCCGCTGAAACAGCAGATTCGGCGACAAACAATGGAGGTATCAAATCATCGTCTTCACCCATAGCCAACAGCCATCGATCTGGCTCGCGATGAGCATGATCTACAATGTCACTGGCGATTGCTGTGTCTACCATCTTTTCTTCGGGCATACCGCCCCTATCACGTAGAGTATTGGGCAGATGGCTGCCAATTCTATCGTGTAATCTACACTGAAGCGCAGAAAATAATCGGTCTCCGTATTCAATGTCACGCCTAATGGATACGGAAGCTTTGCACGACAATGCTGCAAAATCCGCCCTAGCAGCTGCGGTAATTAACGCTTTTCGACGGACCGTTTTCTCAAAGCCCTTATGCCATCCATGATAAACCCGTAAGGCAACATTAAAGCGATATGAAGGGGCAATTTTAGATAAAGCTCTGCCGATTCGCCTGCCGACCAAGTCTAACGTTTTTTCCGCGAGAAATTCTTCCCCACGGCCTCTAATGCCAGTTGCATGAATCTGAGAATTCCAATCTATGAAAGTCGTTACTTGCTTAATTTTTGGAATTTCCATTGTGCCAGCGTAAATCCATCGTGTCAGTTGTCACTTAACCAATAAGTGACTGAAAGCTCTAAACTTTTGATAAATATCAGATGATTTACATCAGTGTTCGAAAAGATAAACATTCGATCAAATGTGCTTGCGTGTCATTATAGTGACGCAATATCGCAATGTGCACCGCTAAAATGCAATATGGTAGATTGGCATTTACTGCTCATCCGTTACATTCGGTGGCAAGAAAGTTTCCAGAGATCGAGATGCCGATCTACCTCTTTCCAAACCGTCTCTTGATCTGCTCCGAAATGGTCGCCAGTTGATCGTCAAACGATCCAGAAACTGCGGCGGCTTTTGCCTTTTCCAATGCAACAATCACATCTGTCAGCGCTTCGCAGATAATTGCATTTTTGCCCTTGGCAAGTTCCAGAGCAGTGCGACCGTATTTGATCGACAGGATCAGTTTCCCATCTTCGTCTTCAAACCACCAGCGGCCACGAGGTGACTTTCCCTGTGACGTCTGATCGACAAACTTGATCTGCTTTTCGACCTGAGTGATCAGGCGCTTGCGACGCTGAGCCGAAGCATCGAGTTTCGGCTTTTGTTTCGATACGGTCAGTTTCAATCCTTCTAATGCCATTAGCTTTCTCCTTGTTGAGTGCGAACGGCATCCGGCTGAAACTGAAATGGGTCAACGAGCGTTGATTATTATACCAATTGCGATGTTTGAAAACATAATCTCCAAAAGCTCGATGTTAGGCTGATCGCTTCTTTTTCATCCGCAACTCAACCTCACGCTCCATAGCTTTAGCCCAAGATTCAAGGTTTGCAGCTTCGCGATCCGGCACCATCCCCATAATGCCCTTGGCTGCGGCTTCCGCTTGACGACAGAAGAGCTTAGTACAGTTAAGCGGCTGTCCCCTGTGGTCATTAAAATCAAAACCCAATTTCATTAGTATTGCGACAGCCTCGTCGTCGGTTACCTCGGACGTCTCAAAGCGATCTTCATGCGTATTATAAAGCTCATCAATCGCTTCACGCTCCTCAGACCAGCCGGGTAAATCATCGTATCCCGGAAGGTTTTTAAACAACGTATCGTCTTGAGTGGTACCAAAAGTCTTCTCAGAAAGTTGATTGATAAAGGCCTCTGCCCCAGCATCTAGCAGGCCGCGCACTGGCGGGTTTATCCGAAGCTTATCCTCCATCCGTTGAAAGTCAGGAAGGTCAATCATACGAATGAGCGGCTGCCCAATTTTAACTTGTACGGGCTTATTTCCGGTAGTCAGTTTTAACCATTCTTCATGCCGTTTCTTCATGGGAGCAAAGTCCTTGAATCACCATCACTAATTCGATTATAGCGTGAGCAAAGCATGAACAAAGCAAAAACATTCAGAATTCGCGTTGTGCACAGCACTTCGCAGTGCAGCTTTGAGAACGGAGACAACAAATGTCCTCTCACGCGGCTGTTGTTCGTTCTGTCACGGATGTTTTAAAGGAGGGAGATTTTATCGCACTGTTGGTCCACTCACGTGCATCATCGCGGATACAAATGACGCTCCAGAGAGTATTGAGAAGAAAATCGGCATTGCAATTCCGATTCCGATAATCGCTGCATAAAATCGTCCCCGAACCTTAGGTCTTTCCAATGCCGTTAGATGAGCCAGGCAAGATAACGGGATGCATGCAAGGGCAAGGATTAAGGCGTAAATATAGTCGTCTTTCCGGGTGGATTTTTCCATATAAGAGACGGCATTATTTGCGAGCACGATAAACCATCCACTGTAAATCAAAGTCCCTAGGTATGAGATTCGGGATACATAGGTATCAAACTGCTTGTTCATCACTTTCTCCAACAGGGGGGTAAAATGAGCACATTCTGTATTGGAATAATGAAGCGGTTCTTACGGCCATGACATTGTCGGGTGACAGAGGTCACAAGAAGAGGAGCTAAGGCCCATCCCATTTAAAACGCCATTTTAATGCCGACTAAATTGATAGGCTTTCTCCCGTGGAAAGATCATTATGTCCTCTTCCACCTGAAGTTTGTCATTGTTGAAATCCAGAAACTTTGACGTGTAAGTAGCCAGCTTTGATGGTCTCTGTTTATTGCTATCAAACCCCCATAGAGGCTGGATATTGATCTCTCTGAAATCGAATTTTGAAAGCTCGATCTCATTGATAGCTGTTTTGAATTTCTCTGTCAGATCACTTGGCACCATCCAAATCGTATGAAGGTGAACGTTTTCAACCTCACCCATTGAATGCCAGTAACGAGTTCCATTGACGTCAGCACAAGCTATCATCTTTGGAAGCCTGTCTTGGTTTTTAACGTCTAGAAACCTTCTTCCAATCAGACGATTGCAGATCACATTATAAAGGTGATTGGTGTTCCAGAACTCAATCGAACCGACGTTTTGATCGCTTTCCGTCAGAGTTCGCTGACGCGAAGCAACTGCGTTGCGGTCGAAATTTAATGTGATGAAAAATCCATTTTGAAGGGCATATTCTTCATTCGATTGATCTGGGTTTTTATGTTTTTCAATGTAGCTTTTTAGCACTTCATCGAACCAAAAACCGTATGCATTATTGAACCTGTAAGACAATTTCTATCCTCTAAATGTTTCTTGAAAATTCCATAGAATGATAAATCCATCTGATTTTCAGACGGACGGAATGACAAACATCGATAGAAATTATGAGGGTATTTACACAGCACAACCGCCTATCGATTATGCCTTATTTATTCAAACTAAACGGTGTTTCAGGCGCCCAGTCTAATTTTTCCGAGGTCCATTCGTCGGGTTGCATGGTAACTTGAGTAATGAATTTCGTCGGATCATTACTTTCAATAATAACCTTTCTAGCAATCCCATCTGCCAGCGTAACGGTAAAACTACGATTGGTACGCCCAAATTCCTGCTGAGCCTCATCGATATAGGTCAGTATTCTTTTTCGTTCAGTCTCTTCCGTTTGAGCTTGCCGTAGAAATTCGTCAATCTTAGCCAGTTTTGGTTTATCCCCCTCGGGTGCCACAGTTAGTGCTGTAACCATCGAACGGAGTTTTTGAGCAACAGCCATTCTCTTTTCAGCAATCTGATGTGTTCCAGATAATTGCAGTTCAAGGATTTGTTGTTTTACCTCATTTTCATCTAATTCTTTGATGTCTCGGAACTGGGCAATTTGGGTTTCTATTTCCCATTTCGTATTCATCTGAATCTGAATTTGAGATTCGCATTCTTCAAGCTTTGATCGAAGAAAGTCGCTGGTCATTGAGCCTACCAGTTCGTAGGTTTGTTCGCGTTTCTGTTCCAATTCGCGAATTCTCTCGTTCGTAGCGTCGAGTTTGGCCTCAAGAATGGACCGATCTGATTTTTGCTCAACGTTTCGGAGGGTGGCGGCTAAATCGATCTCTTTCACAAAGTACAAGAAGGATGTCTCAAAATCTGCGTACTTCCAGCCGGTGGTAACACATCCGAATTTGCGTACGGCATTCGTACACTTTAGATAGTATCCACCTTTAGGCCCAGATCCCTTGTTGACGAACCGCATTGGGCTTCCGCAGTATTCGCATTTTGCAATGTGGGTAAAGAGGTTCCTATTTTCGGGACCCTTTCTTCCGGCTCCCGTCACCTGTCTAGAACGCCTTCCGGCCTGCACTCTCAAGAACTGATCTTCAGACACAAGCACTGGGAAATAATTAGAAATTGGTTCTCCGGAGGCGACCGGTTCACCGTTGACATAGCGATGTGGCTGGAACTCACCAATGACGGCCCTGTTGGCTAGTATTTTGCTTACGTAGGATTGGTGCCAGCCGTTTGATTTACCGAGCGTAGGAATACCCTCTCTATTCAATTTGCTAGCAATCGAAAATGATCCGTGTCCGGCATCCGCTTCTGAAAAAATACGTTTTATGGTTTGATCATGGTTCAAGACTACCTTGTAACTCTTACGGTCCTCCGAGAGTTCGAGCCATGCTGGACAAATCTTTGTAAGCTTTTGGGTATCAAGGTTCGCTCGTTTGTTATTCCACGCAGCAGAAACGCGCATGCTTTTTGTTTTTGATTCTTCATGGGCTCTGCTCAGAGTAATAATCGAGAATAACAGTTCTTCGAATTTTGCCTCCCCAGCTGGATACAGACGCTGGTCGATTAGGGTAACAATATTGATTCCGGCCCTGATGATGCTGAGAAAGAGCGGTACCGATTCCAAGAGGTCTTGACGACTCAATCGATCCAGAGACTCTACGAGTAAAAAGGAGCCTTTTGGGATCTTGTTCGTTTTTACATGTTCAAGGAATACGCCAAGGCAACCAGTTTCTACATTCGCGCCAGTGAATGCGGAAACCCCGATATCCTCAAGCTTGAAGTCATCAATCAATTTCAGATTATTGAGTTCAGCGTACCTCTGCGAGGCGTCTTTCTGGCGGCGAAGGCTGTCGCCTTTAAGCTGTATATTGGTGGACATGCGGACATAGGAATAAGCATAGGGGCGTTCTGTTTGCATTCCCCTATCTTACACGCTTTGAATTTAATATACCACGGAATGTGGATTCCCATTTTGCCGGGGGCGATCATCACCTGCACATCGACAGGCTGGGCCTCAATGCCCTGAAATGCGACGGTGCGCGCGCGGGTGACCATCAATCGTTCCCTAAAATACCGCATCTAAAAAAATGAACAGTGCCAATAACGGCACCTCATCATAATTTGTGCGGCATGACAAGAACGTTAGGAGAACGGCCGGATCGCGCCGGGGACGGAATTCGGCGCGATGCGGTTCAGCGGGAGGCCATCAGCCCCATTTCATCTCGCCCTTGGCGACCTTGGCGCCCAGTTCAAGTGATGAGATATCGAGCAGGTCGGGGTAATGCGCCTTCATGGCGGAGATCAGTTCGCCGCTGGTCTTGGCTTTCCCGGCTTCCGTGTTGAACGTCTCGAGATAGTTCCGGGTGAATTTTACCGCCGCGAGTCCCTGCGGGGCGCCGGCAACCTGATGCGACGGCACGACGATCCGGGGATTGCGCGCCGCCATTTCGCCAAGCGCGGCAATCCACTTGTTCCGGTCTTCCACGGTCGGTTCGTCTGCAACCCAGACATGGACGCCGGAGGAAACCAGCACACCGCCGAAAACCGCTTCAAGCCCGGGCACCCAGAGATAGCGGCGATCCTTCATATCCTTGATGGTGACAATCTCGACCCTGTTTCCTTCCAGGTCGAGCGAAGACAGGTCTGAGGCTTCCGGAATGACGACATCCGCCAGCACCTTCGGTCCATTGTCCTTGAGCTGCGGCCCCCAGACGTCGAGCTTGCCCTGTACGTTGCCCTTGATGGCGTCCACGGTGGCGTGCGCCGCAAGGACTTTTGCCTTGGGGAAGGCATCGACGATGGGGCGCAGGCCAAAATAGTAATCGGGGTCGCTGCAGCTGATGTAGATCGTTGTAAGGGTCTTGCCGGTCGCCTTGATCGCACCGGCAACCGCGCGTCCATCGGAGAGTGTAAACCCGCCATCGAGCAGGATCGCTTCCTTCGCGCCGGTCAGCAGCACGGGGGTGCGGCGGAAACCGTTCTCATCCGCCTGGAAATAGGTCCATGCCAGCGTGGGAGCGGACCTGGCCGCAATGGCGCTCAGTGGCTGCAGAGCCGCCACGGCACCGGCTGCCAGAAGGGATTTCATCGTATCGCGTCGTGTCAGAAGGGTTCGCACGTCTCGGTCCTCGCTCGGTTTCTCACTGTGGGGCGTATAGTGACATGGACGGGTTTCTTGAAAAATCCCGATCAAAATGACAGACTGTATGATTATTTCGTATAATAAGGCGCGTCATGGCCGCGGTCAGTTTCAACAGGTTCATCTATTTCGTCACCGTGGTGGATATGGGATCGTTCACCGCCGCCGCCGACCGGCTGGGTGTCGCCAAGGCCGTCGTCAGCCATCAGGTGTCGAAACTGGAGGAGGAGCTGGGCACGGCGCTCTTGATCCGCACGACACGGCGGCTGCGGACGACGGAGGCGGGGCGGCGTTTCTACGAACGTTGCATCGTCGTCCTGCGCGAGGCCGAAAACGCGATCGAGGAGGTGTCGTCCGAGACCGGAACACCTGTCGGGACCCTGATGCTGACTGCGCCGCTGGATTATGGCGCAAAGGTTGTGGCGCCGGCTCTGGCGCTTTATCTGCAGCGCCATCCGCAGATGCAGGCCGATCTCACCTTCACCGATGTCAAATTCGATCTGGTCGACAATGAGCTTGATCTCTCCATCCGTGTCGGCTGGTTGGAGGATTCCAGCGCGCAGGCCCGGCGGATCGGCACGTTCGAGCAGCATCTCGTCTGTTCGCCCGCCTATGCCGGGCAGATCGGTCGCGTTGTGCATCCCGGCGCGCTCGAAGCGGCGAAATGGATCGCCAACGGGGCGCTGAAGGAACCGTTGCGCTGGCTGTTTGCAAAAGGCGATGAAAAGGTGGTTGTGACGGGCAAGTCCGTTGTCAGCGCCAATGGCACCGAGGCAAGCTATGTCTGCGTCCTCGCCGGTATCGGGCTCGCCGTCATGCCGGACTACCAGGTGGTGCAGGATATTGCGGCCGGCCGGCTCGTGCGCCTGCTGCCCGGCTGGTCATTGCCGGCGGGTGGCATTCATGCGGTCTATCCGCCGGCCAAATACAGGCCGGCGCGCGTGCGCGCCTTTGTCGATATCCTTGAGGCGATGGAACGGGAACGGCGCAGTTAGCGCCGCTTGGCCTCGACAGCGTCCCAGAACAGCGCGGCGATATCGGCGCCGCCGAAGCGCTTGACTTCGCGTATGCCCGTCGGTGAGGTCACGTTGATTTCGGTCATGTAGTCGCCGATGACATCGATGCCGACGAGAATGAAGCCGCGCTCCCGCAGGGAAGGGCCGATGTGCGCGCAGATCTCGCGCTCGCGTTCCGTCAGTTCGGTCTTCTCGGCCCGCCCGCCCACATGCATGTTGGAGCGCGCGTCGCTTTCCGACGGCACACGGTTGATCGCACCGACCGGCTCGCCATCGATCAGGATGATGCGCTTGTCACCGGCCCGCACATCCTTGAGATAGCGCTGCGCAATGATTGGCTCGCGGAACATCTGGCCGAACATTTCCAGCAGCGATGTCAGGTTGCGGTCGCCATCGGCAAGATGGAACACGCCGGCGCCGCCATTGCCGTAGAGCGGCTTGAGGATGATGTCGCCGAACTCCTTGCGGAAGGCCACGATCTCCTGCGGATCCTTGGTGATCAGCGTATCGGGCATGAGGTCGGGGAATTCGGTGACGAAGATTTTTTCCGGGCTGTTGCGCACCCAGGCCGGATCATTGACGACAAGCGTTTTCGGATGGATGCGCTCGAGCAGATGCGTCGTCGTGATATAGTTCATGTCAAAGGGCGGGTCCTGCCGGAGCAGCACCACATCCATCTCGGACAGGTCGCGGGAAACCGGTTCACCGAGGGTGAAGTGGTCGCCTTCCACATCGCGGACCTGCAGTTCTTCCACCCGCGCGCGAACGATGCCGTCGCGCATGCTGAGCCGGTCCGGCGTGTAGTGATAGAGCGCGTGGCCGCGGGCTTGCGCCTCGAGGCACAGGGCAAAGCTCGTATCGCCTGCGATGCGGATCGAATTGATATGGTCCATCTGGACCGCGACTTTCAATGCCATGGAACGTCCCCCGACAGGATTAGGAGTGCTGACATGGCGATGTCACGTTCGATGGTCAAGGTCAATCCTGCACCGCGATCAAGATATTGTAGAGGGCAGAATAGCGCGAAGAGGCCGCATCCCTGCCTTCCGGCGGGGATGCGCGGGAAGGTCTATCAGAGCTTGGCCATGCAGATATTGGTATGGCCCGCGCCAACGAAACCCAGACGGTTCGCAGCGCCCTTGGAAAGATCGAGCACACGGCCCTTGATGAACGGGCCGCGGTCGTTGATGCGCACGACGATCGACTTGCCGTTGCGCTGGTTGGTAACCTTCACCTTGGAACCGAAAGGCAGGGTGCGGTGCGCGGCCGTGAGAGCGGAGGGGTTCATGCGCTCGCCGGAAGCCGTCTTGGAATGAAGCGCGTACCAGGAGGCACCGCCACAGGCAGAACCGGCGTTCGCCGAAACGATACCAAACATCAGAAGAAGCATGGTTGCAGTAAGTACCTTACGGATACTTGCAATGGAGACCATATTGAAATTCGCACTTTAAAACGGCCCGCGGCAGGTACTGCCAGACTGAAGACGCACGCATAAGAATGATCATGGGCAAGTAGATCATCACGTGAGTGAGTGATCCATTCTATTTTGGGTAAATGTGTCCTCGAGGTGGCCCGAAAGGGAAATATCAGTGAGCAAATCCCGCAATATCAGCCAAGTCATTCAAAAAATTTGTCTTATTATGACTCAAAACGTGATCAAGGATGCTTGCATCCATGGAACTATTGCCGCGGTTCCCTTTGAAATATGGCGGTAATGTGATCAATACTGAACGAAAGCCTAAACGAAGACTCTGAAATCCCCGGTTTCGGGCCAAATGTGTTAAGCGGAATTAACGATTGAAAATGAAAAACCCCGGCACGTGCGTGCCGGGGTTTGCCTCGATATCGGCGCCTGATCGGAATTCAGGCGAAGGTCCCGGCATCCAGCGCGTGGATGATACCGCGCAGTTCGGCCAGGCCGCGCAGGCGGCCGATGGCGGGATAACCCGGCGTGACCTCTTTCGTCAGGTCGTCCAGCATGCGGTGACCGTGATCGGAGCGGAAGATGATGCTGCCGGACCGGTCGCGTTTGCGGTCTTCGGCCAGCAATTCCTTCAGCACGGCGACCATGTCCACATCGCCTTCCAGATGCGCTGCCTCATGGAAGCTGCGGCCGTCGCCTTCCCGGGTGGTGGCGCGCAGGTGGGAGAAGTGGATGCGCGAGGCAAAGCGGCGGGCGATTGCAGGCAGATCATTGTCGGCCCGAACGCCAAGGCTTCCCGTGCAGAAGCACATGCCGTTGGCTGGGGATGGAACGGCGTCGAACAGGGCGGCATAATCGGCCTCCGTCGAGGCAATGCGCGGCAGGCCGAAAAGCGGACGGGGCGGATCATCCGGATGCAGTGTCAGCTTGACGCCGAGATCGTCAGCCACGGGCGTGACGGCTTCGAGGAATTCGATCAAATGCTGGCGCAGTCTGCCGGCGTCGATGCCGGAATAGGCTTCGAGCTTGTCGCGGAAGGCGGGGATGGTCAGCGGCTCGGTTGTCGAGCCGGGCAGCGCGCTGGCGATATTGCGGGTGAGGTCGGCGATTTCCTGTCCGCTCATCCCGGCGTAGAGCGCCGCCGCGATAGCGCGGTCCTCCGGCGAATAGGCCGCTTCCGCATTCGTGCGCTGCAGGATGTGCAGGTCGAACACGGCAAAGGTGTTGTGGTCGAAGCGCATCGCGGTCGAACCGGTCGGCGTGACATAATCGAGGTCGGTGCGGCACCAGTCGACAACGGGCATGAAATTGTAGCAGATGACACGGATGTCATTGGCTGCGAGCGCTTCCATGCTGGCAATCCAGGCGGCGATTTCGTGCTTCGCCGCACCACCGAGGCGTTTGACCGCGTCGGGAATCGGAATGCTCTCGACCACCGACCAGGTCAGGGGAATACGCCCGGCGGGGGTGGTTTCGATGAGCGACTTGCGTTCATGTACCTGTTTTTCGGTCCAGGCCTGACCGATCGGTACCTCGTGCAGCGCCGATACGATATCGGTCGCCCCGGCCTGGCGCACATTGTCCAGCGTGACACCGGCTTTTGGCCCAAACCATCTCCATGCCTGACGCATTCAGTCCTCCGTCATTTCGTGTAATCGCCGGGTTCAGACGAATGAGCCCGGGTGGCTTTTTCTCAGTTCATCAATATCGGGAATGACGGCATTCAAATGCTGCTTCATTGCCGCGCAGGCGGCCGGTACGTCATGAATTTCGATGGCATTGCGGATGATCCTGTGCTCGGCAAGCACGTTCTCCATGCGGCCGAGGGCTGGCAGCGTCATGCGGCGGGCACGGTCGATCTGCACTTTCACCGGCTTCAGATAGTGCCAGATGCCGGGATGGCCGGCGATACCGGCAATCGCCTCGTGAAAGGCCTCGTCGGCTTCGTGGAAGGCACTCATGTTCTGCCGGTCGGCAAAAAACTGCTGGCGCGCCAGAATCTCGTCCAGCCATTCCACATCCTTGGCGCTGGCAACCGCCGCAGCGCGCTCGACGGTCGCGCCTTCCAGCGCCTGCCGGATAACCACGGCCTCCGGGATCAGCGCAACCGGGATGCGGGCAACAAAGGTGCCTGACTGCGGAAAGACATCGACCAGCCCGTCTTCCACCAGCCGGATCAGCGCTTCGCGAACCGGGGTGCGGCTGACGCCAAAGCGTTCCGTCAAGACTTTTTCGTTGAGGGCGGTGCCGGGGGTCATCTGCATGGAAACGATGGCAGCATGCAGTTCGCGGTAAATCGCCGTGGCTGTCGTCATGCGTCCGGCTGGGGCGCCGCGCGTGCCGGATTTGGCGAAACGCGTCGCATTGTCTCGTGCTGAGGCGATGGGTTCGGACGGTGTCGCCACGGCCAAACTTTTTTCTCCCCGGTTCTGTGCTGCCATTCCAGCGCTCCATTTCCTGTGTCGCGGATGAATCCACCGTCATGAATGGTAGAATTCCGCGCGAAATCATAGTGCCAAAGCCGCGAATGAAACGATTTCAGGGCACATCGATCCAGTTGACATACTAATATATTATTATTTACTCTTCGCCAAGATCGCAAAAGCCGAATGTTCACAAGACACCCAAGGCGGCTCGCGCGATGCGAAAAGCGCCTCGACAGGGGCAATTTCACGGCTTCGGCTCCGGTACACACGGCGTATGGTGTATCGGCCGGTGCGGAAGATGACAGCAAGGACCGACGATGCCTCTCAACCCAGATCGACTTTTCCCCATCGAAGCCGATGCCCGTTCCATCGCGCGGCGGCTTTTTTCGGACGTCGAGCGCCTGCCCATCATCTCGCCGCACGGTCATACGGACCCGCTGTGGTACGCCCATGACGAGGCTTTCCCCGATCCGGCCAGTCTCTTCGTCAAGCCCGACCATTATATTTTCCGCATGCTGTATTCTCAAGGTGTCAAGCTCGAGGATCTGGGTGTGCCGCGTCACGATGGCGGGCCTGTCGAAACCGACGGCCGCACGATCTGGCGGCTGTTTGCCAAACACTGGTACCTGTTTCGCGGCACGCCGTCGCGCCTGTGGTTCGAGCATGCCATGGAAACGGTTTTCGGCATCACGGAGCGATTGAACGAAGGCAATGCCGACCTGCTCTATGACCGTATTGCCGACAAGCTCGGCGATCCCGCGATGCGCCCGCGCGCACTCTACAAGCAGTTCGGCATCGAGGTGATCTCGACGACCGATGCGGCGACGGATGACCTCGCGGCCCACGACATCATCCGAAAGTCGGGCTGGGACGGGCGTGTCATTCCCGCCTACCGGCCCGATGCGGTGATCGATGCGTCGCGGGCGGATTTCCGCACGAATGTGGAAAGGCTCATTGCCCTTGCCGGCACGTCGCTGAACTACAAGGGGTATCTCGAGGCGCACCGCAACCGGCGTGCCTATTTCAAGGCCCGGGGCGCCACCTCAAGCGATCACGGCCATCCCAGCGCGCGCACCGCCGATCTGCCCGTCACTGACGCCGCGGCGCTGTTCGAGCGGGTCCTGCGGCCCGATGTTTCCAATGCGGATGCCGATCTGTTCCGCGCCCAGATGCTGACCGAAATGGCGCGCATGAGCATTGATGACGGGCTGGTCATGCAGCTGCATCCGGGCTCCTTCCGCAATCACAATGCCAGGGTTTTCGCCGGTTTCGGTCCCGACAAGGGGGCGGATATTCCGCGTTCGACCGGCTATGTCGAGGAGCTTAAACCGCTGCTCGACGCGTTCGGCAACAATCCGCAACTGACCCTCATTCTCTTCACGCTGGATGAGACCAGCTACAGCCGTGAACTGGCGCCGCTTGCCGGGCATTATCCCGCCCTGCGGCTCGGACCGGCATGGTGGTTCCATGACAGCCCGGAAGGCATGCGCCGTTTCCGCGAACTGACCACCGAGACGGCCGGGTTCTACAACACCGTCGGGTTCAACGATGACACGCGGGCCTATCTGTCCATTCCCGCCCGGCACGACATGGCTCGCCGGGTGGATTGCGCTTATCTCGCGCGGCTTGTCGCCGATCACCGGCTGGACGAGGATGAGGCGCACACGATTGCCCACGACCTGAGCTACCGGCTGGCCAAACAAGCCTACCGTCTTTGAAACAGAACAGACGAGATCGCCCAATGGCTCACGCCGACCAGACCTATCTTTCCCCCGCCAGCCTGCCGCAGCTTGCTGGCGGCGTTGCAACCCCGGCCTATGATCGCAGCGCGGTTGAAACCGGCATTGTGCATCTGGGCATCGGTGCCTTTCACCGCGCCCATCAGGCCGTTTATACGGACAGCGTGCTTGCATCGGGGGATACCCGGTGGGGCATTCTGGGTGCATCGCTGCGCAGCGCCGATACGCGCGACGCACTGCAGCCCCAGGGCGGGCTCTATACGGTGGCCGTGCGCGATGGCGGCGGCAGCAGCTATCGTGTGATCGGCAGCATCGGGGATGTGCTGGTCGCGCCGGAAAATCCGCAGGCCCTGCTGGACGCCATGAGCAGTCCGGCGGTGCGGATCGTCTCGCTGACGATCACGGAAAAGGGCTATTGCTATTCCCCCGCCTCCGTCTCGCTCGATGAAAATCATCCGGATATCGTCTATGACTTGGCCAATCCTGCAACGCCTCGCTCGGCCATCGGCTTTATCGTCGAGGCCCTGGCCCGGCGCCGCGCCAGCGGCACCGCACCCTTCACGCTTCTGTCCTGCGACAACCTTCCGGCCAATGGGCAGACGCTGAAGCGGGTGGTCACGCGCTTCGCCGCATTGCGGGATGTGGAGCTCGGTGCCTTCATCGGGGATAGCGTGGCCTTTCCCTCGACGATGGTCGACCGGATCGTGCCCGCCACGACCGATGCGGACCGCGACGCTGTCGCCCGGGATACCGGGCTTGCCGACCGCTGGCCGATCATGACGGAACCGTTCAGCCAATGGGTGGTGGAAGATCATTTTCCATCCGGGCGCCCGGCCTGGGAAAAGGCGGGTGTCACCTTCGTCGCCGATGTCGACGCGTTCGAACTGATGAAACTGCGCCTGCTCAATGGCAGCCATTCGACGCTGGCCTATCTCGGCTATCTCGCCGGCCATGAAACCGTGTCCGACGCCATGGCGGGAGAAGGTTTTGCCGCGCTGATCGAACAAATGATGGATGAGGAGATCACCCCGACGCTGCCGGGGCTGCCCGGCTTCGACCTTGACGCCTACAAGAAGCAGCTGCGGGAGCGCTTCCGCAATCCGGCGCTGCGGCACCGGACGTGGCAGATCGCCATGGACGGGTCGCAAAAGCTGCCGCAGCGGCTGCTCAACACCATTCGCGTGCGGCTGCGGGAGAATGCCCCCTTTGACCGGCTGGCGCTGGGTGTTGCCGGCTGGATGCGCTATGCGACCGGAACCGATGAACGGGGCAATCCGATCGATGTGCGCGACCCGCTGGCGGGTGAATTCAAGGCCCGCATCGCCGGCAAGACATCGGCACCGGCTCTTTTGCAGGCCTATCTCGGCATGGAGCAGATTTTCGGCAGCGATCTGCCCGAAAGCACGGCGTTTTGCCAAGCCGTCGGCAAGGCTTTGACGGAATTGATGGATGAGGGCGCAGCCCGGACGGTGGCCGGGTTTTGCGGCGGGGCGAAAGCGCTTGCTATCTGAAACTGATAGATTAATATATCAAGTGACAAAATGAGTGGCTGGAGGATGGCCACCGATCGCTAAACCGGGAACAATTGGGAGGAAGACAATGATCCGCATCACGCGCAGGCAAGCCATTGGCGGTTTGGCCGTTCTGGCAACGCTACCGGCAACACGTCTCTTTGCACAGGGGAAACTGGCTTTGCCGACGTCCCCGGTGACGCTCAATGTTGCCGACGTCGCGGGCAATCTCGCCCTGACGCAGAAGGCCATCGAGAACTATGCGGCTGCCAAGCCCAACCTTGTTTCCAAGATCACCTTCACCAAGGCGCCTGCGCCGGAACTTCCGGGGAAGCTGAAGGCGCAGCAGGCGGCCAACCGGCTTGATATCGATCTGGTGCTGACCGGAACCGACGCCCTGTCCGCCGGACTGGAGCAGGATCTGTGGGTCAAGCTGCTGCCGGATCATTCCGCGTCGCTGCCCGATCTGAAGGCCATCTATCAGGAGCCGGCGCACCGCATGCTGGCGCTGGGCAAGGATCACGGCGTCGTCGTGACCTATTATCCCTCCGGGCCGCTGCTTGAATACATGCCGGACCGGGTGAAGAAGGTCCCGACGACCGTCGAGGAGCTTCTGGCCTGGGCCAAGGAAAATCCGAACAAGTTCCTCTATGCCCGTCCGGCCAATTCCGGTCCGGGACGGACTTTCCTGATGGGGCTGCCCTATCTGCTCGGTGACAGCAATCCGCACGATCCGGTCAAGGGCTGGGACAAGACCTGGGCCTATCTGAAGGAGCTGCACAAATATATCGAGTATTACCCGACCGGCACCGGCGCGCTGATGAAGGAGCTCGGCGAAGGCACGCGTGACATGACGGTCTCCACCACCGGCTGGGATATCAATCCGCGCGTGCTCGGCGTGGTGCCGAAGGAAGCTGCCGTCGCACCGCTGAAGGGTTTCCATTGGGTTGCCGATGCGCATTACATGTGCGTGCCGAAGGGCATTGCCGAGGAAAAGCTCGCCGTGCTGCTCGACCTCATGAGCTTCCTGCTCACGCCGGAACAGCAGGCCTATACCTACGATCAGGGTTATTTCTACCCGGGTCCCGCAGTCAAGGATGTGCCGCTTTCCATGGCGCCGAAGGAAAGCCAGGATGCCTTGGCCGAATTCGGCCGCAAGGAATATGCCGACTGGATTGCCAACAACCCGATCGAGGTTCCGCTCGATCCCGCCGCCATGGTTGTCGCCTTCCGCCGCTGGGACGAAGAAGTCGCCGGCAAGAAGTCCTGATCGATCCATACAATAGCGCCATCCGGGGGAACCCGGATGGCGCGCAATTATGAGGTATCCAATGCTGCTGGCGTCATCGCCATTCCAGGAAATCCGTCTTGACCGCATGAGCCGCGCCTTCGGTTCGCACAATGCGTTGAAGGACGTGTCGCTTTCCATCCGCAAGGGCGAGTTCATCGCTTTGCTCGGCCCTTCCGGCTGCGGCAAATCCACCGCGCTCAATTGCATCGCCGGCCTGCTCGCCACGACGGGCGGCGGCATATTCATCGATGACAAGCGCATCGACACGCTGAAGCCCGAGGATCGCGGTTTCGGCATGGTGTTTCAGAACTATGCGCTGTTTCCGCACATGACGGTGCGCCAGAACATCGGCTTCGGCCTGAAGATGCGCAATGTCGCCAAGGCTGAAGCCGACAAACGGGTCGAGGAAGCGCTCAATCTGGTGCGCCTGCAGGGTCAGGGACATAAACTGCCGGGCCAGCTCTCCGGCGGCCAGCAGCAGCGTGTGGCCATCGCCCGCGCCATCGTCATCGAGCCGCCGCTGGTGCTGATGGATGAGCCCCTATCCAATTTGGATGCCAAATTGCGGCTGGAGATGCGTGCCGAAATCCGCCGCATCCACAACCAGCTCGGGGCAACGACGATCTACGTCACCCACGATCAGGACGAGGCTCTGTCGCTGGCCGACCGTATCGTTGTCCTGCGCGATGGCGAAATCCGGCAGGTGGGGGCGCCGAGCGATCTCTATGAACGGCCGGATCATCTCGATGTTGCCGAGTTCATGGGCTACCGCAACCGGCTGACCGGGAAGGTTGTCTCTGTCGACGGCGCGCGCGTCAGCGTTTCCGTGGGCAAAGCCACGCTCAGCGGCACCGCGCGTGACAGTCTGAAAATCGGCGACGCGGCCGTCGTCGCTGCCCGCGCCGACGATGTGGAAGCAGGCCAGCGCTCGGAACACACGGTGGAAGCCGTGGTCGAGACCATCGAATACCGCGGCCGCGAATTCGTCGGCACGGCCCGCACCGCCGAAGGGCTGGAACTGGTGTTCCACGCGCCGCAGACGGCGGCGCTCGGCAGTTCCATCTGGCTCGCAATCGATCCGGCGCGTGCGCTGGCCTTCGCCGCGTGAGGCCCGGCATGGCTGTCTCCGCTCCCCCCGTCTATAACCGGTTGTCGCTGCGCCAGCGCCTCGCCCTGCGCGGCATTGACGGCGTGACGATCCTCGTTCTCCCGGCCGTGCTGTTTCTGCTGGCCGTGTTTGTCTATCCGTTCATTTACGGGCTGGTCCTGTCCTTCACGCCGAAGGAAGGCGGGATGTTTGCCAACTACCAGAAATTCTTCTCCGATCCCTTCCTCTACGACACCATCCTGACCACACTCTGGCTCGCCGTTCCCGTGACGGTCATCAGCATCGCCCTGGCGCTGCCCATCGCCTTCCGCGTGCGCCTGATGACCCGCCAGCGGCTGCTGACGACCATTCTGGTTCTCCCCGTGACGCTTGGCACGGTGCTCGTTGCCGAAGGGCTTTTGAACTATCTCGGGCCGCAGGGCTGGTTCAGCCGGACATTGATGCTGTTCGGGATGATCGACCGGCCCTTGAAGCTCACAAACAATTATTGGGGCGTGTTTTCCTCGCTGATCATCACCGGCTTTCCCTTCACCTTTCTCCTGACCCTGTCCTACGTCACCGGCATCGATCCGGCGCTGGAACAGGCGGCGGCGACGCATGGCGCAAAGAGCTGGCAGCGCTTCCGTTTTGTCCTGCTGCCGCTGCTGATACCGGGTTTGGCCATCGCGTTCTGCCTGTCCTTCGTGCAGGCCTTTGCGGTGTTCCCGTCGGCGGTGCTGCTCGGCGCTCCGGCGGGCCCGACCCGCGTCATCTCCATCGCCGCCTATCAGGCGGCCTTCGAGCAGTATGATTATTCCATGGCCTCGGCCATCGCCATGATCATGGCAACCGTACAGCTCACCATCGTCGTGGCGATCCTTGCCATTCGCAATCTCTTCTATCGCGGCTCGACCGCCGGCGGAAAGGGCTGACCATGATCCGCGATACAACCATTGGCGCAAAGCTTTGGATCACCGCCGTCTGGGTGGTGGTCGGCTTCTTCATCGTCAACCTCTTGGCGATGATCGCAACCGTGATCATCTCCTCCTTCGGAACCCGCTGGCTCGGCACGTGGCTGCCGGCCGGCTGGACGACGAAATGGTATTTTACCGCCTGGGCCGAATTCCAGCTCAGCGACGTCCTGATCGTCACGTTCCAGATCGTCTTCACGGTGGTCGCCCTGTCCGGCCTGCTCGGGGTCACGGCGGCCTATGCGCTGGCGCGGCGCGAGTTTCCGGGCAAGAAGCTCATCATGCTGCTGTTCCTGCTGCCGCTGCTGGTGCCGCCGATCACCTTCGGCATTCCGCTGGCCACGGTTCTCTATCAGGCGGGGGTCGGCGGTACGTTCTGGGGCGTGGTTCTGGCCAATCTGGTGCCGACGGTTCCCTTCGTCATCCTGGTGATGATTCCGTTCATCGAGCAGATCGATCCCAAGGTGGAGGCGGCGGCCCGTGTCTTCGGCGCCGGCACGTTCCGTCTGTTCCTGCACGTGCTCATGCCGATGCTGCTGCCGGGTATTCTCGCCTCGCTGCTGCTGGTTCTCGTGCGCACGGTGGCGATGTTCGAGCTGACCTTCCTCACGGCGGGCCCGACAAGCCAGACGCTGGTGGTCGCGCTGTACTATTCGGTCTTCGCATCCGGTGTGCGCGCCGTGCAGTCGATCGATGCCATGGCGGTGGTCTATATGGTGACGACGCTGGTCTGGCTGCTCATCGCGCTGCGCTTCGTCAATCCGACGCAGATCGTCGCCCGGGCCAAGCAGCAGCAATCGGCAGCGTGATCATGGTCTGAAAATGAAAACGGGAGCCATCGGCTCCCGTTTCGGATTACATCGTCGCGCCGATCTGCCACGGCACGAATTCCGCATCGCCATAGCCAAGCAGTTCGGACTTGCTGCGCTCGCCCGAGGCCACACGCAGCACCTGCTCGAAGATTTCCCGGCCCTTGTCCTCGATCGACACGCCATCGAGCACATCGCCGCAATTGATGTCCATGTCCTCGATCATCTGGGTATACATCGGGGTGTTGGTGGCAAGCTTGATCGACGGCGTCGGCTTGCAGCCATAGGCCGAACCGCGCCCGGTGGTGAAGCAGAGGATGTTGGCGCCGCCTGCCACCTGTCCCGTGGCGGAGACGGGATCGTAGCCGGGTGTGTCCATGAACACGAGGCCGCGCGCCGTCACCGGTTCGGCGTAGCCATAGACCGCCTCCAGCGGCGTGGTGCCCGACTTGGCGACCGCACCCAGCGATTTTTCCAGAATGGTGGTCAATCCGCCCGCCTTGTTGCCGGGGGAGGGATTGTTGTTCATCTCCATCCTGTTGCGGGCGGTGTAATCCTCCCACCAGGCAATGATGGATTGCAGCCGCGTCACCGCTTCCGGGTTGGAGGCGCGTTCGATCAAAAGATGCTCGGCCCCGTAAATCTCCGGCGTTTCCGACAGGATGGCGGTGCCACCCTGCTTGACCAGAAGGTCGACCGCCGCGCCCAGCGCCGGATTGGCGGTGATGCCGGAATAGCCGTCCGACCCGCCGCACTGCAGCGCCAGCATCAGTTCCGATGCCGGGATGGTCTCGCGCTTCACATTGGCCGCGGTCGGCAGCATGTCGCGCACGGCGGCAATGCCGGCTTCCATGGTCTTGCGCGTGCCGCCCACTTCCTGAATGGTCAGGCTGCGGAACGTATCGCTTTCAACGATGTTGTAGGCTTCCTTCCAGCGGCCGATCTGGAATCCCTCGCAGCCAAGGCCGACCATCAGCACGGCGGCGATGTTCGGGTTGGTGGCATAGCCCCACTGGGTGCGCTTGAGCACCTCATAGCCTTCGCCCTTGACGTCGAGTGCACAGCCGCCGCCATGCACCAGCGGAATGATGCCGTCGATCATCGGGTAGTCATCGAGGATTCCAGAGCGCTGCACCGCTTCGGCAATGAAGCGGGCGACCGATGCCGAGCAATTGACCGAGGTCAGAACGCCGATGTAGTTGCGGGTGCCCGCGCGGCCATTGGCCCGGCGGAAACCCTGGAATGTCGCCTGCTGCTCAACCGGCAGAATGCCGCCCGCATGGGTTTCGTGGCTGCTGTCCGGCTGGCGGGCAAAGCTGCTGAAATCGAGATTGTGTTCGTGCACCCATTCGCCCGGGGCAATGGGTTTCGACGCCGAGCCGATGATCTGGCCGAATTTGCGCACAGGTTCCCCCAGCGCAATGGGCTTTGATGCAAGTTTATGGCCGCGCGGCACGCGGTCTTTGACGGTCACGTCCTCCACGTGCTGTCCGGCCTGAAAGGCATCCACCGCCACCACCACATTGTCGGAGGTGTGCAGGCGCAGATGGCGTGGGGATGTAAGCGTGTCCATGAAAGTCTCCTGAGTGGACTGATATATTAATTCGCCGGACGAGAGGTTGCAATGTGTCAAGGTGACCACAAAGCACGCGATTTTCAGAAACCGACGCCGCCGATACCCGTCACGCCGCGCAGATAGAGGGCAAGCATGATCAAGGCGAGCGTGACGCCGATGCCGGTCCAGTCGATGTGCTTCGTGCGGATGCTGTTGACGATGCTGTAGATCAGGAACAGGACGAGAATGAGCAGTGCGAGAATGATGACAAGCCGGATCATGCGTTGATACTCCGCTGAAACCTTTGCGGCCAGTGTACCGCATGCCGGCGATCTTGCGAAAACAGATTTGCAGGGAATACAGCGTGCGCCTGCGGGCGCCGGAATGTCGTCACGCAGGCTGCTGTTGCGTCGTGCAGTGGATGCCGCCACCGCCGGCGGCGATCGCATCGATGTTGAGCTGCACGATCTCGCGTCCCGGCAGGACATCCCGCAACGCGTCACGGCAGAAACCGTCAGCCTTCGCATCGCCGAATTCGGGAGCGATGACAGCGCCGTTGCACAGGTAGAAGTTGATATAGCCCGCTGCGAATTCCTTGTTCTCGAACTGCGGCCGCACGCTGCCGGGGCCGGGAATGACGACCACCTGCAATTTCTGCCCGGAGCTGTCGGTCGCTTCCTTGAGCAGGTCAAGGTGCCGCTTGGTCACCGCGTGATCATAGGACGTCGGATCAGTGTCGAGGCCGGCAACGACGACACCCGGGCTGACGAAACGGGCATAAAAATCCGTATGGCCATCGGTGATGTCCTTGCCCTTGATGCCCGGCAGCCAGATGATCTTCTTCAGCCCGAGAAGGCGTCCCAGCTCCTCCTCGCACTGTTCCCTGCTCACGCCGGGATTGCGGTTCTTGTTCAAAACGCAGCTCTCGGTGATGATTGCCGTGCCCTTGCCATCGACTTCGATGCCGCCGCCCTCCAGCACCAGTTTGGTGCGCAGTGTCTCCACCTTCGTCTTGCCGGTGACAAATTCCGCAACTTCCGCGTCGCCGCCGTGTTCCTGCTTGTTGCCCCAGCCGTTGAAGTTGAAGTCAACCCCGGCCAGCTGGCCGGCGCTGTTCTTGACGAATACCGGTCCGGTGTCGCGCATCCACAGATCGTCGATTTCGTGCACGAACAATGTCACCGCATCGCCGCACAGGCGCTCGGCCGTCTCCCGGTCTTCCGCCCGCACAAGCATGTTCACCGGTTCGTGCGCGGAGATGGCCTTGGCGATCGTCGCAAGGTTGTTCTGCGCGCCGCGCTGGAGTTTCTTGCCCCATACGTCTTCACTGGGGCCAAACGCCATCCACGTTGCCCTATGCGGATCGCCCTCGTCGGGCATGTGCCAGCTGTTGTCGGCGGCAAATGCCATGGTTGCGCCTCTGCCGATCATTCCGGTGAATCCGATAGCGACGGCCGCTTTCAATAGGTTGCGACGGACTGCCATGTTTATCCCCTTCGGTTCCATTCACACTGTCAGACCGCGTCTATCGGGGCCATGTGTGGCCTTTTGGTGATGCGGATGAGGGCGATTGCTGAAGCAGCATGAACGTGGGTGAACGATAGACAAGAAAAAACCCCGGAAAACCGGGGCTTTTCTGATCATCCATGGACGTTGGTATACGTCGGACGAATGGGAAATGGTGCCCAGAAGAGGACTCGAACCTCCACGCCTTGCGGCACACGGACCTGAACCGTGCGCGTCTACCAATTCCGCCATCTGGGCAGCGGGGTCTCATGTAAGGGGCGGGCGGAACTCTGTCAATCCATTTGTCGGGTATTTATCGACCTATTCTCATTCCGTTGCGCTTGTTGCGGCAAAGACCGGCAAATAAGGGTGAAAAGACCAGCACAAACAACAAACCCGCACCGGTGTTCCGGCGCGGGTTTATGCGAATCACAGGGAAACAGCGGCCGATCAGGCGGTCAGGATTTCCTTGGATGCGACCGTCGAATCAGCGTTGAGCTTGTAGATGATCGGAACGCCCGTCGCCAGTTCCTGCGCAATGATCTCTTCGCTGGTCAGACCTTCCAGCGCCATGATGAGGGCGCGCAGCGAATTGCCGTGCGCGGCCACCAGAACCGTCTCGCCGCGCAGCACATGCGGCTGCACGTCGTGCAGGTAGTAGGGCCAGACTCGGGCGCCCGTATCGCGCAGGCTTTCGCCGCCGGGCGGCGGAACGTCGTAGGAGCGGCGCCAGATGTGCACCTGGTCCTCGCCCCATTTGGCGCGCGCATCGTCCTTGTTGAGGCCGGAAAGGTCGCCATAGTCGCGTTCGTTCAGCGCCTGGTCGCGGATCGTCTCGAGCGCCGGCTGGCCAACCTCGTCAAGGATGTGCTGCAGGGTCACCTGGGCGCGCGACAGGACGGATGTGTAGGCGATGTCGAAATGCAGGCCCTTCGCCTTCAGCCGCTGGCCTGCAGCCTTGGCTTCGCTGTGGCCAAGCTCGGTCAGGCCCGGATCGCGCCAGCCGGTAAACAGATTCTTCAAATTCCATTCGCTCTGGCCATGACGGACAAGGACGAGGGTTCCGGACATTGCAATACTCCTGTTGAACGGGAAAAGTCAGGTGTTGAGGCCAAGCACGTCGAGCATGGAATAGAGGCCCGGCTTGCGGCCCTTGCCCCAAAGCGCCGCCTTGACGGCGCCGCGGGCAAAAATCGTGCGGTCTTCCGCGTGGTGGGACAGGGTGATGCGCTCGCCCGGTCCGGCAAGGATGACCGAATGATCGCCAACGACGGAACCGCCGCGCAGCGAGGCAAAGCCGATCGTGCCGTCTTCGCGCGGTCCGGTATGCCCGTCCCGCACGCGCACGCTGTGATCGGCCAGCGAAACATTGCGGCCTGCGACGGCCGCTTCGCCCAAAAGCAATGCCGTACCGGACGGGGCATCGACCTTGTGCTTGTGGTGCATTTCCAGAATTTCGATGTCGAAATCATCCGCGCCCAGCGCCCTGGCGGCCTGCTTGACCAGCACGCCGAGGAGATTGACGCCGAGGCTCATATTGCCCGATTTGATCACGGCCGCATGCCGCGCCGCCGCACGGATCTTGGTATCGTCCTCCGGCGAACAGCCGGTTGTGCCGATCACGTGGACGATGCGCGCCTGGGCGGCGAGTTCGGCAAAGGCGACCGTTGCGGCCGGAGCGGTGAAATCAAGCACGCCTTCAACCCCGACAAAGACCGACAGGGCGTCGTCGGTGACGGGGATGCCGAGATGGCCGACCCCGGCGAGTTCGCCCGCATCGAGGCCGATATGCGGTGAACCTGGGCGCTCGATCGCGCCGGCAAGCACGGCCCCGTCGATGGCCTGGATCGCGCGGATCAGCGTCTGGCCCATGCGGCCGCCGGCGCCGACAACTGCAAGCTTCATTTCCGATGTCCCGCTCATTCGGCTGTTCCTGTCACTGGTGCTGGCTGCATGTCATTGTCGTCGATGATGGTCGACTCTTCCTTGCCCTGCAACTGATAGAAACGTGCATAGATGCCGTTCGGTACCCCGAGCAGGGTTTCGTGCACGCCTTCCTCGACGATGCGGCCCGCTTCCATGACGACGATATGGTCGGCATTGACGATGGTCGACAGGCGATGGGCGATGACGATGGTCGTGCGGCCCTGCATCACGTGTTCCAGCGCCTGCTGCACGCGCTTTTCCGATTCATTGTCGAGGGCCGAGGTGGCCTCGTCGAGCAGGAGAATGGACGCATTGCGGACAAGGGCGCGGGCAATGGACAGGCGCTGGCGCTGGCCGCCGGAAAGGGTCGCGCCGTTCTCGCCGACCTCGGTGCCGTAGCTCTGCGGCTGCAGGCGGATGAATTCGTCGGCATTGGCCAGCTTTGCCGCCTCGATCACCTCTTCGTCGGTGGCATCGGGACGCCCATAGCGGATGTTGTCGGCAATGGTGCCCTCGAACAGATAGGGCTGCTGCGAGACATAGGCGATCGACTGGCGCAGGGATTTCTTGCTGACATAGGCAATGTCCTGCCCATCGATGAGAATGCGGCCGCTGTCGATATCGTAGAAGCGCTGGATGAGGCCGATCAGTGTCGATTTGCCCGCCCCGGAAGCGCCGATGATGGCCGTGGTCTTGCCGGCTTCGGCGGTAAAGCTGATGCCATGCAGCACGGGCACGTCGTTGCCGTAGCTGAAGCGCACATTGTCGAACTGGACTTCGCCTGTCGGGACGGTAATGGGGACGGCGCCGATGCTGTCCGCCTGACGCGGCTCCACATCGAGAATCTCGAAGAACATGCGCGCGTTGACCAGGGATCGCTCCAGGCCTACCTGGACCCGCGCCAGGCGCCGAACGGGGTCGTAGGCCAATAGCACGGCGGTCATGAAACCGAACATGGCGCCGGGCGGCTCCATGTTGATGACGGCGCGGTAGCCGGTGTAGATGATCATCGATCCGATGGCGATGCCGGCAATCAGCTCGGTAATCGGCGTCGTGCGCTCGGAAACGCGCGCAATCTTGTTCGCCCGCTCTTCGGCACGGGTGATCAGGTGACTGATCTTGTTGCGCAACTGGTCTTCCATCGTGAATGCCTTCACGATGGCGATGCCCTGTGTCGCCTCCTGCATGGCGCCGAGGAGATGCGAATTCACCTGCACCGATTCACGATGGATGCTGCGCAGCCGCTTGGCCAGATAGCGCACGGTCAAAATCACCGGCGGTCCGATCAGCAGCGCAAACAGCGACAGGAGCGGATCGAGGATGACCATGGTGCTCACCAGGGCAATCAGCGTTGGAATGTCCTTGCCGACCGTCGTCACGGTGATGTCCATGAGCTCGCGAACCCCGGCGACGTTCTGGTTGATCCGCGCGGCAAGCTGGGCCGACCGCGTATCGTGATAGAAATCGAGGCCGAGCTTCATCAGGTGATCGAAAATGCGATGCTGGTAGCGCGCGATGATATTGTTGCCGATCTTCGCCATGACGACCGACTGGGTGTAGGTCGCCACACCGCGGATGACGAAGGCGGCCAGAATGCCGAAGCTGATCGGGAGGATCAGATCCTCGCGCCGCTCGTAGTAGATCTTGTTGATCACGTCCTTGAAGATATAGGCCACGAACGCCGTGGTGAGTGCAACGGCCAGCATCGCGGCAAGGGCGATGGCATAGGATGATCTGTGGTCCCGAAGATTTTCGCTCAAAACACGCCCGATGACACGGCGCGCTTCGTTCGGATCGATTTTCTTCTTCTTGGTCTGATCATTCATGACGGACGGCAACTCGTTCGTATCAAGCGTTCAGGCAACGGTTTCGAGTGGTCGCGCCCTTCTTCAAGCTGACCCTATAACCTTATTGATCCGCCTTGCCTATCGGTTTTGGCCATCGTCGTGAACGGACAGGGCAGGTGTTGCCCTTCTGTCTCCGCGAAAGTCTAATCCTTGCGCCAGCGGCGGCCCTCGGTTGCCACGCCGAAGCGGGTCGGCGTGCGCGAGAAGGCGGACAGCCCGCTGAGTGCCGCAAGCGGATGCGTGATGATATAGACCGGCGTCTCGGTCAGGATCTGACGATGCGGTGCCTTGTCTTCGAAGGCTTCACGGAAAGACGGGTGTTTCAGCGGCTCCACGATTTTCTGGACGATGCCGCCCGCGAGATAGACACCGCCGCGCGCCATGAAGGTCAGCGCAAAGTCACCGGCAAGACGGCCGAGATAGGTGACGAACAGCGACAGGGTTTCCTTTGCCTCGGCGGATTCGCCGGAAAGGCCGGCCGCGGTGATGTCGGCAGGGCTCTGCAGCGTGGCCGGCGTTCCGGCAACCTTGCAGATCGCGCGGTAAATGTTCTGCAGGCCGCGGCCGCACAACAGCTGTTCGCCGGAAATGCGCCCCTCGATGTGTTCGATGTGCGGGAAGAGCTCGAGATCGCGCGCCGTGCGCGGGCCGATGTCCACATGGCCGCCTTCACCCGGTACGGGAACCCAGCTGTTGCGCGAGCGCACCATGCCGGCAACGCCAAGGCCGGTGCCGGGTCCGAGGACAGCACGGCTGCCATGCGGGTCTCCGGCGCCGCCGCCGAGTTTTTCCAGATGCTTGGGTTCCAGCGAGACGACGGCCAGCGCCTGCGCCTCGAAATCGTTGAGCACGGTGATGTCGGAAAGGCCTAGCGTTTCCATCATCTGGCGCGGCTTGACCACCCAGGCACAGTTGGTCAGGTCGATCTCGTCGCCCTCCACCGGCCCGGCAATGGCCAGGACCGCGGAGCGCGGCTGGATCGATGTATGGTCGAGGATGGCGTTCTGAATGGCCTCGTCGATGGTCTCGAAATCAGCCGTCTGGATGATGGGGAACTCTTTCGGTTCCGCATAGGCATCGACAAGAATGGCGAAACGCGCATTGGTGCCACCGATATCTCCAACCAGGATTGGAAATTTCATGATGCAATCGGTGTCTGCAGAAGTAACCATAAATTCCGTCCCCAATCTCAATCGTGCTGCGTCATGCTTAACCGTCAATCGGCGCGCAGCAAACCCTTCTTTTGTACAAGAACCTCGGCGGTTGCCCGGTTCAAGGCCATAGGAATGTCATAGACGATGCCGAGCCGCATCAGCGCCTTCACGTCCACGTCGTGCGGCATGGGCGACAGCGGGTCGACAAAGAAAATCAGACCATCGATCAGGCCTTCGGCAATGAGCGCACCGATCTGCTGGTCACCGCCGAGCGGGCCGCTTTTGACCCGCGTGATCTGCAGCGACGGGCAGGCCTCCATGATCAGTCCGCCGGTGGTTCCGGTGGCGACGATGGTGCAGGGCGCGAGCAGGCTCTCATAGGCGCGCGCGAACGCCACCATGTCATCCTTTTTCTGGTCATGGGCGATCAGTGCGAGGCGAAAAGGCTGCTGCATCAAGAACTGCTCTGGTCTTAGTCTTAAATCGATTGAAACCCTATACTCAATTCGTGCCCGCCTGAAAAGACCGCAGACAAAAAAGACCTGAACCGGTGCTGCCTTGCCACTATCGCCGCCCGGCCTACATGCCGGGCGGCGGCGGTTCGGATATCTATTTCGTCTTGATCCGCTGCTTGGGCAGGGGCACGGCCGATGGCTGGTCCGGCACGACCGCCGGGACATCGCTGCCCGCTGCGGCCTTTGCCCCGAGCCCATAGGTGACCTGATCCACCGATTGCGGTCCCGGCGCATCCAGGATCTGCGCGCAGGCCTTCGGCAAGTCCGACAACATCATGATCTTGGGCTTGACCGGCTTCTCCGGTTCGGGGGCCTTGCGCCATGGTTCGTCGGTGAACCACCAGGCCAGCGATTTGTCACAACCGTCGGATGTGCCGATCGGCTCCTGCGGCTTGCAGTTGGGCGAGCCGGGCTGACATTTGATGCGGACATGGAAGTGATAGAAGTGTCCCCAATAGGGGCGGATCTTGGCCATCCAGCTGCGATCGCCCTGCACGGTCTCGCAGAGTTTTTTCTTGATGCCCGGATGAACGAAGATGCGTTCCACCTCGTCATAGCTCGCGGCCCGTTTCAAAAGCGCCGCATGGGCGGGCGTCCATCTGTCCGGGTCGACATAGAGCGTGTCGCCCTTCAGCATGGACCTCGCTTCCACCTTTTCGCGCTGGTCGTTGGTGAAGCGGTAATTGGGCATGGGTGTGAGCCAGATATCCGCATCGAGACCGACCTGATGCGAGGCGTGGCCTGTCAGCATCGGGCCGCCGCGCGGCTGCGAGATGTCGCCGACCAGCAGACCCGGCCAGCCGTCCTTGGCGGCGGCGTCATGCGACAGCCGCTCCAGCAGGGCGATCATGCGGGGATGCCCCCAATTGCGGTTGCGCGACAGGCGCATGACCTGCCAGGTCGGGCCGTTGACCGGCAGCGCCACGCCGCCTGCAAGGCAGCCCTTGGCATAAAATCCCGTCGATTGCGCGGTGCCGAGCGTCGGCAGCCTGACCGCGCCGAAGAGCTGTTTGGCCGGACCGTCCTCGGCAAAAGCGGTCGTCGCTGCGGAAAAAGACAGGAGCGCCGTTAGTGCAAGACGCATCAGGGTTCTTGATTTCATGACCACTGTCCACCAAACGAGAGGCAATTCCCGCAAATTTGCGGCGGGAATCCGGGCTTTATGATGGCCAGATTCGCGCGAAAGTCGCAATATGGCAACGAGGTGTGTGCCTCGACCTGATTCGAATGGAAGCCATGTCATGAAAGCAGTCGTCTTCGAGCAATTTGGCCAAGCCCCGTCAATCCGTACGGTGGCCGATCCGGTCCCGGCCTCGACGGGCGTTGTCGTCAAGGTCGAAGCAACGGGATTGTGCCGCAGCGACTGGCATGGCTGGATGGGTCACGATCCCGATATCCAGTTGCCGCACGTGCCCGGCCATGAACTTGCCGGAACGGTTCAGGCTCTCGGCAGCCATGTCACCCAGTGGAAGATCGGCGACCGGGTCACCGTACCGTTTGTCGGCGGATGCGGCCATTGTTTCGAGTGCAACTCCGGCAATCATCAGGTGTGCGAACATCAGTTCCAGCCAGGCTTCACCGCCTGGGGTTCCTTTGCCGAATATGTCGCGGTGGATTTTGCCGATACCAATCTGGTCGGTCTGCCCGATACGCTGGATTTCGCCACGGCGGCGAGCCTCGGCTGCCGGTTCGTGACCTCATTCCGGGCGGTGGTCGATCAGGCTAGGGTGAAGCCCGGCGAATGGGTGGCTATCCACGGTTGCGGCGGTGTCGGCCTGTCGGCGATCATGATCGCGACGGCCATGGGCGCCAATGTGATCGCGGTCGACCTGACCGCGGAAAAGCTTGCCTTCGCCCGGGAACTGGGCGCCGTCGCCACGGTGAACGGGTCGCAGCAGCGGGATATCGTCGGGGCCGTCAAGGAGATCACCAAGGGTGGAGCCCACGTCTCCATCGATGCGCTTGGCCATCCCTCGACCTGTTTCAATTCCATCGCCAATCTGCGCCGCCGCGGCCGCCACGTGCAGGTCGGCCTGATGCTGGGCGATCACGCCCGCGCGCCGATCCCGATGGACAAGGTCATCGCCTATGAGCTGGAAATCCTTGGCAGCCATGGCATGCAGGCCTTTCGCTACAAGGCACTGATGGACATGCTGGAGCAGGGAAAACTTGCCCCGCAAAAGCTGATCGGCAAGCGGATCGCCCTCGATGAAGCGCCGGCGGCCCTGATGGCGATGGACCGGTTCGAGGGAACCGGCATCAGTGTTGTGACGCGGTTTTAGCGCCAGCTTCCGTCGCGCCACATCATCGAAAAAGCCGTTCCATAGTCGGGATAGCGGAAGGCGAAACCCAGTTTCTTGATGCGTGCATTGGAGACGCGCTTGTTCTCACCGTAGAAGGAGCGCGCCATGGGGGTCAGTTCCGCGGTCTCGAAATGGGTTTCGGCCGGCGGTTCGATGCCCATCAGCTCGGCGGCATAGGCGACCACATCCTGTGGCGGTGCGGGTTCGTCGTCGGTGATGTTGAACACGCCGCCCTCGTTGCGCTCGGCGAGAAAGCGCAGGGCCCTGGCGATATCGTCCACATGAATGCGGTTGAACACCTGTCCCGTCTTGTTGAGGCGGCGCGCCGTGCCATTGGCAAGATTGACGAACGCATTGCGTCCCGGCCCGTAAATGCCGCCGAGCCGCAGGATCGCCAGCGGCACCTTGTGTTCATCGGCCAGTTTCTGCCAGTCATTTTCGGCATCGACCCGTTCGACGGAGCGCGCCGACACCGGATGGCACGGCGTGGTTTCATCGACCCAGGCACCGCCATAATCGCCATAGACGCCGACGGTGGAGAGATAGCCGATCCATTGGAGTTTCGGCATGCCGGAGCGGATCGTCTCGCCGAACTGCGCATGAACGGGATCGCCGGTCTGCCCCGGCGACGTCGAAATGACAATGTGGGTCACCTGTTCCAGGGCGCCGACGATTTCCTGCGATGCATGGGTGCCCTGAAACAGGAATGGCGTGATGCCATCCTGTTTGAGTGCTGCGAATTTGTCGTTGTCGCGTGTCGTCCCGCCGATGAAATCCGTTGTGCCGGCCATGATCCGGGCAAAAGCCCGGGCGGAATAACCGGCCCCGAAGAGAAAAATCCGCATCATTGTTTCTTTCCTGCATTGCGCCATTCGGTTAGTACGCTGGCATCGCCTTCCTGCACAGCATAGCGTATTTGCAGCGTAGCAAAATGCGCCGTATCGACAAGCTCTCCGAGCGCCCAGACGGCGGCACCGCGCACGATGGGCGCGGGATCGTCGAGATGCCGCTCGACCAGCGCAACCAGATCGGGTTGTCCGGAATTGCCGCTGGCGATGAGCACGTTGCGCAGGAAGCGGTCCCGGCCGATGCGCTTGACCGGCGAGCCGGAGAAGAGCGTGCGGAACGCGGCGTCATCAAGCGCGAGGAAGGTTGCCAGGTCCGGGGCTTTCAGATCGTCGCGCGCCTGCAGCCTGGCTTCCCGCGCCATCCCGGCAAATTTGTTCCACGGGCAGACCGCGAGGCAATCGTCGCAGCCATAGATGCGGTTGCCCATGGCCTTGCGGAATTCCGGTGCAATGGGCTCCTTGTGCTCGATGGTCAGATACGAAATGCAGCGCCGGGCGTCGAGCTGATACGGCGCCGGAAAGGCATTGGTCGGGCAGATGTCGAGACAGGCATGACAGGTGCCGCAATGATCGGTTTCGCGTCCGTCCGGCTCGAGTTCCGCGGTGGTGAAGATCGTGCCCAGGAACAGCCAGGAACCATGGCTGCGGCTGACGAGATTGGTGTGTTTGCCCTGCCAGCCCAGACCGGCCGCCTCGGCAAGCGGCTTTTCCATCACCGGTGCCGTGTCGACGAACACCTTGACGTTTTCGCCGGCGGCCCGCGAAGCAAACCGGCTGGCGACGCCCTTCAGCTTGCCCTTGATGATATCGTGATAGTCACGGTTCTGCGCATAGACGGAGATGGCCGCCTTGTCCTTCCGGGCGAGGATGTCCAGGGGATTGCTGTCCGGGCCGTAGTTCATCGCCAGCACGATGATCGAGCGCACATCGGGCCACAGCGTCCGGGGGTCGGCGCGGCGCTCGGCGGTTTCCGCCATCCAGGCCATGCTGGCGTGGCGGCCTTTTTCCAGATAGTGGCGCAAGCGCTCTTCGGCGAGCGGAATGGCATCCGGCCGTGTAATCGCGACAAGGTCGAAGCCTGCGGCCCGCGCCTCCTCAATGATGAATTGCTTCAGCCGCTGCGGCTGCGCCTTTGGCCCTGAACGTGTCGCGGCTTTTGCATCCGCGGGCAGCATCAGAAATCCAGATCGCCGTAATGCGATGATGGCGGCAGGCCGCGCACGCGGTCGGACAGCAACGGGCGGAAGGACGGGCGCGATTTCATGCGCGTGTACCAGTCCCGGGCGGCCTTGTATTCCGACCACTTGATTTCGCCGAGATAGTCGAGAATGGAAATCGACGCGGCCGCGGCCATGTCGGCATAGCTCGGGGTTGGGCCAGCCAGCCAGTTGCGCGTCGCGGTCAGCCAGTCGATATATTTCATGTGCTGGGTGATATTGGCGCGGGCGGCCCGGATGGCGGTGGAATCCGGTGCGCCGCCGCCCTGTTCGGCGGTCATGTGCAGCTTGAAAATGCGCTCGCGCGCCATGTGCCGCGTCACTTCGTTTTCGAACTTGATCAGAAACCAGTCGACGAGACGGCGCACTTCGGCGCGGTTGAGCGAATCCTCGGGAAACAGGCGGCGGCTGCGCTTCAGCGCGCCGCGCGTCTCATCGATATATTCGGAAATCACCGTGGCGCCGGCAACGGGAACATCGCCTTCCGCCAGCAGCACAGGCAGCGTCCCGGCAGGGTTGAGCGCCAGAAACTCCTTGCGTCTCGACCAGCTGTTTTCCTCGATCAGCTCAACTTCAATATCGTATTCGTTGAGGATAAGCCGGGCATAGCGCGAACCGGTGGACATCGGATGATGGAAAAGCGTCAACATGGCAGGTGTTTCATAAATCTTTCGAACTGGCATTTTATCGGGGGGCAGCGTATTGCTCGGCCGCCCTTGAGTCTATGCGAACCTATAGGCGCAACTGCGGCGTGAGACAAGCAAACAGCATGTGATCATCCTGACCGGGATCACCATCGGAAGTCATAATCATGGAATCGCAGACAATTGTCGAAGCCCTTTTTCTCGGATTGCTGGAAGGGTTAACAGAGTTTATACCGGTCTCCTCCACAGGGCATCTGCTGCTGGCCGGACGCTTCCTCGGCTTTGAATCAAACGGCAAGACATTCGAGGTTCTGATCCAGCTTGGCGCGATCCTGGCCATTCTCACTGTCTATTTCGGCCGCCTGCTGAAAATTGCCCGGGACCTTCCCGGCGATGCGGGCACCCGGCGTTTCGTCGCCGGCATTCTCGTCGCGTTCCTGCCGGCCGTCGTCATCGGCGTGCTGGCGCATGGGTTCATCAAGGCGGTGCTGTTTGAATCGCCGATGCTGATCTGCATCATGCTGATTGTCGGCGGAATCATTCTGCTCTGGGTGGACCGGCTGGACCTGAAGCCGCGCTACACCAATGTGATGGACTATCCGTTGTCGCTGTGCCTGAAGATCGGTTTCATCCAGTGTCTCGCCATGATCCCCGGAACATCGCGTTCCGGCTCGACCATCGTCGGTGCGCTCCTGCTCGGCGCAGACAAGCGCTCGGCGGCCGAGTTCTCGTTCTTTCTGGCGATGCCGACCATGGCGGGCGCCTTTGCCTATGATCTCTTCAAGAACCGCGATGTGCTGACGCTCAACGATGCATCGTTGATCGCCATCGGCTTTGTCGCAGCCTTCATATCGGGCGTCTTCGTCGTGCGGTATCTTCTGGACTATGTCTCGCGGCACGGTTTTGCATTGTTTGCCTACTGGCGGGTGATCGTCGGTACGGTCGGCCTGATCGCGCTTATCCTGGCGAAGTAGGAAGACAAAAAACCCCGGTCGAAGCCGGGGTTTTTGTTTGGAACTGTACCGCCGGAATCAGGCGGGTTTCTGGCTCGAATACTGCCCCTGCGCACGGAAGCGCCAGAGATAGGACGGCAGGATCGTCTCGATTGTCTGCGGCTGGATGCCGAGGCCTTCCAGCGTGCGATTTTCCCTCTTTGCCGCTTCGGACACAACGGAGTCCTTCTGCAGCAGCAGTACCTGATCCTTGGTCAGAAGCGGTTTCGGCAGAAGGCCGAGAACAGAGCCCTGAAGCTTGGCAACCCACCATGGAATGGAGAGCAGGATGCGCTTGCGTCCGATGATACGCAGGGTTTCCCGCAGGCACTGGCGGAATGTCAGCACTTCGGCACCGCCGAGTTCATAGACCTGTCCGGCATTGAGCGCGCCATCGACGGAGCGGGCAAACACCTCTGCGAGATCGCCGACATAAACCGGCTGGAACCGGGTCTTGCCGCCACCGATCAGCGGCAGGAAGGGCGAGATGCGGGCCATGCCGGCAAAGCGGTTGAAGAAATCATCTTCCGGTCCGAACACGATGGACGGGCGGATGATCACCGCATCGGGCAATGTCTCGCGCACGGCCGCTTCGGCGCGGCCCTTGGTGCTGGCATAAAGCGAGGACGAGTGCGCATCGGCACCGAGCGCGGACATGTGGGTCAGCGGAACGCCGGCAGCGCGCGCAGCCTCGGCCACGGCGCGGGCGCCGAATTCATGCACGGTGCTGAAGCGCTGGGCACCGCTTTCATAGGCAATCCCGACGAGATTGATGACGTGATCGGACCCGGCAACGGCACGGTCGATCGACCAGCGGTAACGCAGATTGGCCTGAACGGCCTGGATCTGGCCGACGCCGCCGAGGGGTTGCAGATGGAAAGCAAGGTCGGGCCGGCGCACGGCGACGCGAACACGATAGCCGCGCTTGGTCAGGGCCCGCACGACGTGACGACCGACAAAACCCGAACCCCCGAAAATCGTGACAAGTTTTGGCTTCGTGATTGTCATCTGGCACTCCTATGGAAATCGTCCAATATTCCCCTGCTGTTTAAAGCCTTTTGCCGCGAAGGCAAAGGGTGGATCGACAGCAGGTCTCGCGGCGCGTTGCCGCGCTTGGCCGGACGAGATTGTGCCGGGCGCCCGTTACCAGCCGCAGGCAGCGGAATAATCCGCAAGCACCCGGTCGACGGCGGCGATCAGGATGGCTTCCGGATTGCTGTGGTCCGCAGGATGAACGGCAAGATCGGGCAAAAACTGCCGCAGCAGGGTTTCGGGAATGTCACGCCCGGCCAGAGCCGCCATGAGCGCATTGACGGCCTGCATGGCTTCCGGCTCGGTCCAGTAATAGCGGATGCGGTCGCTGTAGCTGTAGTGGCGCTGAACATGCAGGGCATCGTCCGCTCCGTGGTAATGCGACGCCCAATGCCCCGGCTTTTCCAGCATGAGGCGTTCCATCGCGCGAGCGAGCGGGCGTTCGCCATAGGATGTGTCCAGTTCCGACGCGATCAGATCGAGCCCGTAGAGTGCTTCGCGCAGTGCAAAGGTCAGGCCGGGGCCGACTTTGAGAATCGGAAACCCGTCGCGCACGAGCGCCGAAAGCGACTGCACGGTCTGGTAGTCGGTGGAATGGGCTTCGAACACGAATTGCGGTTCATGCGCCAGCAGTTTCGTCAGCGCCACGGCCTGATCCGGCCCGTATTCGACGACATTCTCATTGCCGAACTCGACGCCGGGCTGCACGACAATACCGATGACACGGTCGAAGGCAGCCTGAAGTCCTTCGCTGGCAAAGCGTGCGCGGTGCACTGTAATGGTGTGGCGTGCCGCATCCGGGCTGGTGGGCGTGACCTCGGTGAGTTCATGGTCCGCGCCGCCCGGAACCGGTACTTCCGTGCCGATGATGTAATTGGGCAGAGCAAAGCCGCTTGCCGCTGCCGCCTGCTCGGCGGCCTTGGCGAGCCGCGCGGCGCGCTGGGCCGTCACCTCGTCATCGAGGGCAGGCGGCTCCCCGGCGCAGCCCATGCTGGCGTCCAGATGGATCTTGGTGAAGCCGGCCTGGATATAGTCGATGACCATGGCTTCCGCGTTCGCCATGGCCTCTTCCGCAGGCAGCTTGCGCCATGGATTGGGGCCGAGATGATCGCCGCCGAAAATGAGATTGTTGCGGTCAAAGCCTTCTTCGCGGGCAATCGCTTCGACGAAGACGACGAAGTCGACCGGCGTCATGCCGGTATAGCCGCCATATTGGTTGACCTGGTTGCACGTTGCCTCGATGAGGACGATCTGTCCGTGCTTTTTGCCGCGCCGCAGGGCCGCCCTGATGACAAGGGGATGGGCGGAGCAGACGGATGTGATACCGGCATTGTCACCATTGCGGTGCGCCGTGGCCAACTGGGCGAGGGACTTGAACATCTTACTTCCTTGGTGTCGCAGCGATGAACTGGTCGAGTTCCGGGAAGGTCGATGTGCCTTCCATGGGGCCGCGGCGGGTCACGTTGCGGGCGCCGGCGGCATTGGCATAATCGAGCGCCTGCGCCGCTGCATGACCGAGACGGCGGCAGGTGAGATAGGTGGCGCCGAAGCAGTCGCCGGCACCGGTCGGGTCGATTTCATCAACGAGGAATGCCGGGCGGCTGACACTGCCCGCCTTGGTGTACAGCGCCGAGCCATGCTGGCCGCGCTTCACCACGATTTCCGCAATGCCGGAGGCGAGGAGCTCTTTGATCGCTTCGTCTTCGGTGGCGGCCGGGCAGGCCACGAAAAGCTCGTCGCCCGATGGCAGGAGCAGGTCGCTCGCCGCCACGAGAGCCTTGAACTGGTGTCCGGTCTCGTCACCGGCGGCCAGTTCCTTGCGCATGTTGGGATCGAGCGAGAGCGTGCCGCCGCGCTGCTTGATCTCCCGGAGGGCATAGTCGATGATCGGCCAAACCGCCGGGATCGACAGGGCGGATCCCATGACATGCAAATGACCGGCGCGCGCAATCAGGGCCCTGGCGCTGTCGTTCAGGTCGATGTTGCCTGCGGCGCTGCGGGCGATGTTGTAGACGAAATCGCGCGTGCCATCACCGGCATAGCGGACAAAGGCGCTGCCCGTGGGATAGTCAGGGCTGACGGCGATGGCCGAGACGTCGGCACCGTCCCGGCGCAGCCGTTCGACGTTAAGGCGCCCGAAATCGTCATTGCCGACCGTGGCAATGATACCGGCCTGTCCGCCGAGTTTGGCCACCTGGTCGACAAAGATAGCCGGCGCACCACTTGGAAAAGGTCCGACCAGCGGCTGGGCATCGAGAAATCCCTTGCCGATCGTGGTGGCCATGATCTCGACGAGGATTTCGCCAACGGTGATGGTCGGGCCAAGGCTCTCCGGGGCCAGGGAGGAGGGGGTCACGTCAACCGTCATGTCGCTGTCTGCCTGTTGTCTCGCGCTTGAATCGTCAATACGCTCGGCACAAACAGATAAGCTCTATTATTTCCGTGTCAACAAATAAATCTTTACGCGCGACAAGTTTTGCCTCAGGCTGACATGCGCAGCATGATCTCGGCGTTCAGCAATATCCGTTCATTGGCAGGCAATTCGAATTTCGAGTCCTGGTGCTCGCCGAGCTTGTGGAACAGCAGGGCCGCCGCCAGCCTGCCGATCTCGTTGTAGTTCTGGGCGACCGTCGTCAGGGGCGGGCACATGTAGCGTGACAGGGGCTGATCGTCATGGCCGGCAACGCGTAGGTCGCAGTCCTCGCCGCGCCCGACCTTCACGCCGGCCTGGAAGGCGGCGGCAATCACGCCGAAAGCCACACGGTCATTGGCGCAGAGCACGGTTCTGGTGGGAAAGCCGCCATCGCGCAGGATCTGGGTCGTGGCATCGAACGCGGATTTCTCGAAATCCCAGTCGGCGGCCTGTTCCACTTCGATGACGCGCGGCTCAAGCTTCAGGCTGTCCATCGCTTCGCAATAGGCCTCGCGCCGTTCAAATGCGTTGCTGTTGACCGGCGGCATGCCGAAATAGCAGGGCGCATCGCCGGAACGGGTGAGATAATCGACAATAAGCTGGAAACTCTGCCGGTTGTTGGTGCCGACGAAGGGCGAAACCGTATCCAGGGGTGAGTCCACATAGATCATGGGAATGGACTCGCCCAGTTTCAGCAGTTTTTCCTGGTGCGACTGTACGCCGAGCGGCGCGATGATCGACCCGGCGACATTCATCGACTTGAAGGTTTCGATGGCGCGCTCTTCCAGTTCCGGCTTGCCGTCGGAGCTGAGAACGAAGGCGAGATAACCCGCCTGTTCGGCGATGCCTTCGATCCGGCGGGTCAGGGCCGTGTAGAACGGATCGGTTGAATTCGGGATGATGATGCCGAGAATATTGGTGCGGCGGCGATTGAGATTGACCGCGAAAATATTCGGGCGGAAGCCGGACTGCTTGACCGCGGCCTCGATGATGTCGCGGGTCTTCTTGCGCACGGAGCTGGGGTCGTTGAAGTATTTCGACACGGTGGGCCGCGACAGGCCGACAAACGCGGAAAAGTCTTCCATTGTTCTGATCGTCTTTTTCACCGCGTGCATTCCCTTTTCACGACCGATTCGCCTGTTTTAGGAGACATCGCCGTGCTTGTGAAGAAAATGTCGTGAGACAATTTCATCGGTCTTTCCGTTTGCATGCCCGGCACCCGCAACCCGCGAGGCCAATTAAAAATTTACAGAGCCGATCACATGCGTCAAGTTTTTGATTGAACCACAACAATTCTGGATCATGTCAAACTTTCGCTCCTGTAACGTACGGCACCCGGCAATGTTCCCTGCCGGCGATAGTGGAAGCACGCCGGCCATGGGGAAGGTCACTGCTTCGGCAGAAATCCGCCCTGCAGATTCTTGTATACAGACCTGCGAATATTTTGGTATGACTTATTTTAAGTTTACGTGCGTAAAGTTCGTAGACTTAACCTTGGAGGAGGAGAGAATGAGCGTTACCTTGAGGAGGGCAACGCACCTGCTGTTCATGACCGCCGCCACCGGCGCTCTTGCCAGCACTGCGTCTGCAGAAGAATTGACCATCGCGACCGTCAACAATGCCGATATGATCGTGATGCAGAAATTGTCGCCCGAATGGGAGAAGGCGACAGGCAACAAGCTCAACTGGGTGGTCCTGGAAGAAAACGTGCTGCGTCAGCGTGTGACCACCGATATTGCCACCAAAAGCGGCCAGTTCGATATCCTGACCATCGGCGGCTACGAGGAGCCGATCTGGGGCAAGTCCGGATGGCTGGCATCGGTGGATGACCTCGGCGACGATTATGATTACGCCGACCTGCTCGATCCGATCAAAAAGGGCCTGACGGTCGACGGCAAGCTCTATGCGGTCCCGTTCTATACGGAAAGCTCGTTCACGCTCTACCGCAAGGATCTCTTCGATGCGGCGGGCCTGACCATGCCGGATCAGCCCACCTATGACCAGATCAAGCAGTTTGCCGCCAAGCTGACCGACACGTCGAAAGAGCAGTATGGCATCTGCCTACGCGGCAAGGCCGGGTGGGGCGAGAACATGGCGTTCCTCGGAACCATGATCAACACCTATGGCGGGCGCTGGTTCGACATGGACTGGAAACCGCAGATCAACTCGGCGCCGTGGAAAGAGGCCATCGCGACCTATGTGGACCTGATGAAGAAGTACGGCCCGCCCGGTGCGACCTCGAACGGCTTCAATGAAAACCAGGCGCTGTTTGCCACCGGCCACTGCGCCATGTGGATCGATGCGACATCGGCGGCCGGCCGTGTTTTCGATCCCAAGCAAAGCAAGGTGGCGGACAAGGTGGCGTTCACGCGGGCACCCGTTCAGGTGACATCCAACGGCGCCGGCTGGTCCTGGGCCTGGACTCTGGCCATTCCCGCCACGTCGAAGAAAGTGGATGCGGCAAAATCCTTCCTGAAATGGGCGACGTCGAAGGCGTACGTCAAGCGGGTTGCCGCCAGTGAAGGCTGGGTTGCGGTTCCGCCGGGAACACGCAAATCCACCTATGACAATCCGGACTATCAGAAGGCCGCGCCGTTTGCCGCAACGGTCCTGAAATCCATCATGGCGGCCGACCCGACAAAGCCGACGAAAGATCCTGTGCCCTATACCGGCGTGCAGTTCGTGGCCATTCCCGAATTCCAGGCGTTCGGTACGACGGTTGGCCAGCTGATATCGTCGGCACTGGCGGGCACGCAAACCGTCGACCAGGCGCTGGATTCCGGGCAGCGGCAGGTCGAGCAGATCATGACCCGCGCCGGCTACATCAAATAGCCTCTTGCCGTGGCCCGCATGGGATGTGCGGGCCACGGCACACTGCAAGCCAGCGCTCCCTGCAACAGGATGGATTTGCCATGAAAGCCATTCAATTCACTGGCCTCGGCATTGCCGGTCTGGCCGATCTTGATGAACCGGAACTTGCGCCCGGCCATGCGCTGGTCCGGCTGATGGCATCCGGTCTGTGCCATACGGATATCGACGTGCTGCATGGGCGATACGGCAACGGCGCCTTTCCGCTTGTTCCCGGCCACGAATATGCCGGTATCGTCGAGATGGTCGCGGACGATGTCACGGATGTGCGTCCCGGCGACCGTGTGGCCATCGATCCCAACATTCCCTGCGGCACCTGCCGGTCCTGCCGCAAGGGATTGACCAATCTGTGCGACCGTCTTGAAGCCTATGGCGTCTCGCGCAACGGCGGCTTCGCGCAGTACAGTACGGTCAACACCGCGCACCTGCATGGCATCGGCCATCTGCCTTTTCACATCGCAGCGCTTGCCGAACCGCTGGCCTGCGTGCTCAACGGGCTCGGCAATGCTCATGCCGTACGTGCCAGAAACGCCCTTGTCTTCGGCGCGGGCCCGATCGGCTTGCTGATGGCCCTGTCGCTGCAAGCGGAAGGCGTTGAGGATGTCAGCGTTGCCGACATCAATGAGGATCGGTTGAGCTTTGCCCAATCGCTCGGCCTCAAGCCGATGGTATCCGGCTCGGCTGCGCTGGGGAAACAGGCGAAGGCGTTTGATTTTGTCGCCGATGCGACGGGTATCGCCAGGGTGGTGGAAGAGATGATCGCCTACACGGCCGATGGCGGAACGGCGCTGGTTTTCGGGGTCAGCGCGCCGGACGCACGCATTCAGATCGCCCCGTTCGAAATTTTCCGCCGCCAGATCAGTCTCGTCGGCTCCCATTCGCTCAACCGCAATATTCCCGATGCCTTGGCCATATTGCAGCGCGACAACGGAACCATGGCAAGGCTTGTCTCCCATCGCCTGCCGCTGGATGACATTCTTCCCTATCTCGCGAAAGGCGCAGCAACGCCGCAGACCATGAAAGTACAATTCTCAGCTGAATAAATCTTCCCGAGGTTTGCTTCGGGTTAAGACTTGGGTAGCATAACCCCGGACCAGTCAGAATCGGTCAATTGAGGGGGAGCATACAATGGACGGCAATATTCCGAGCCCGGAAGTCTTTACCCATGTGCGTGTGATCATCGGTATCATTTTGGGTCTGAGTATTTCCCGGCTGCTCACCGGCGTCGCCCGCATCATTCAGCATCCGCTGCGCAAGAATATTTATCCGATTCATCTTGGCTGGGTATTCTTCACCTTTCTGACCGTGGTGCATTTCTGGTGGTTTGAATTTTACCTGCACCAGACTTTGGTGTGGAAGTTCGAGGCCTACCTCTTCGTCATTTTTTACGCCAGCCTGCACTTTCTGGCCTGCGGTATGCTTTTTCCCGACAGCATGGACGGGTATTCCGGCTACGAAAACTACTTCATGTCGCGGCGTGCCTGGTTCTTCGGCCTGTTGATGGCGATCTTCCTGGTCGATTTCGCCGACACGGCGATGAAGGGCCGGGAGCATTTTCATTCGCTCGGGCCTGTCTATCCCCTGCGCAATCTTTTCCTGATCAGTGTCTGCGGTGCCGCTGCCTATCTGCGCGAGCAGAGGATGCAGTGGCTGTTCCTCAGTCTGGCGCTTGTCTGTCAGCTCGTCTTCATCCTGATCCAGTTCGACACGATCTGAAAACGGCAAAGAAAAACCCGCCGGTCCTGGGACCGGCGGGTTTCGTTTCAGTCAGAACGTCAGGAGAAGCTTAGTTCTTTTCCTGCTTCTTCAGAGCGGCACCGAGGATGTCGCCCAGCGAAGCGCCGGAGTCGGACGAACCGTACTGTGCAACGGCTTCCTTCTCTTCAGCGATTTCCAGCGCCTTGATGGAGACCTGCAGCTTGCGGGTCTTCTTGTCGAAGGCGATGACGCGGGCGTCGACCTTCTGGCCAACCGTGAAGCGTTCCGGACGCTGTTCGTCACGATCGCGGGAAAGATCCGCACGACGGATGAACGAGTCGAGATCGTGGTCAACCAGACGGACTTCGAGGCCGCCATCGGTGATCCCCGTGACTTCAACGGTTACGACGGCGTTCTTGCGCAGTTCACCCGAGGTTGCTGCTTCACCGACCTTGTCGCCTGTGAGCTGCTTGATGCCGAGCGAGATGCGTTCCTTCTCGACGTCAACATCGAGAACCTGCGCCTTGACGACGTCACCCTTGTTGTACTCTTCGATGACCTGTTCGCCCGGACGGTTCCAGTCGAGGTCGGAGAGGTGAACCATGCCGTCCACATCGCCGTCGAGGCCAATGAACAGGCCGAATTCGGTCTTGTTCTTGACTTCGCCTTCGACGATCGTGCCGACAGGGAACTTATCTGCGAAGGTCGTCCATGGGTTGTCGAGGGTCTGCTTGAGGCCCAGCGAGATGCGGCGCTTGACCGGATCCACTTCGAGAACAACGACTTCGACTTCCTGCGTGGTCGAGAGCAGCTTGCCCGGATGCACGTTCTTCTTTGTCCAGGACATTTCGGAAACGTGGATAAGGCCTTCGATGCCTGGCTCGATTTCGACGAATGCACCGTAGTCGGTGATGTTCGTAACCGTACCGGTGATCTTTTTGCCGATCGGGTACTTCGCACCGATACCATCCCAAGGATCGCTTTCGAGCTGCTTCATGCCGAGCGAAATACGATGTGTTTCCTGGTTGATGCGGATGATCTGAACCTTGACCGTCTGGCCGATGTTCAGGATTTCCGACGGATGGTTGACGCGGCGCCATGCCATGTCGGTCACGTGCAGCAGACCATCGATGCCGCCGAGGTCAACGAACGCACCGTAATCGGTGATGTTCTTGACGACGCCTTCAACGACCTGACCTTCTTCAAGGTTCTGGACGATTTCAGAGCGCTGTTCTGCACGGCTCTCTTCAAGAACGGTACGACGCGAAACAACGATGTTGCCGCGACGCTTGTCCATCTTGAGGATTTCGAAGGGCTGCGGGTTGTGCATCAGCGGGGTAACGTCGCGGATCGGACGGATGTCGACCTGCGAACGCGGCAGGAAGGCGACGGCGCCGTCGAGATCGACGGTGAAACCACCCTTGACCTGATTGAAGATGACACCATCGACGCGCTCGCCGCGGTTGAACTTCTCTTCAAGACGGACCCAGCTCTCTTCGCGGCGTGCTTTTTCACGCGACAGAACAGCTTCGCCGAGGGCGTTTTCGATACGCTCGACGTAGACTTCAACGATATCGCCAGGCTTCAGCGAGCCGTCTTTGGCTTTCGCGCCGAATTCCTTGAGCGGTACGCGGCCTTCAACCTTGAGGCCGGCGTCAATGATCGCCATGTCTTTTTCGATGGCGACGATACGGCCCTTGACGACATAACCTTCAGCAAGGTCATTGGTGGCAAAGGACTCGGCGAGAAGAGCTTCGAAATCTTCGCGCGTTGGATTGGCTTGAGACATAAATACTCCTGGTGTGTCCGGACATCGTCATCGGACACAGCACCGGTGGTTCGTGTTGCGGTTCATCTGCGAGCCAATCCGCCCTATGCGGGCAATCCGGTGCATGGACTGGTAGCAGATGCTGGCTTAATGCCTGTTTCCCACCAAAGCCTGATCAATCAGTTTTTTGGCAGCAAGAAACGCGGTCTCTATATCCATTTCCGTCGTATCTAGCAAGTGCGCGTCGGCAGCGGGCTTCAATGGCGAGTCCGTGCGGCCCATATCGCGGGCGTCGCGGCGGGTAAGATCCGCCAGAATCTCCTCATACTGGACGGCCGCACCCGAGGATTTGATTTCGTCAAACCGCCGCTTCGCCCGTGCTTGCGGGGAGGCGGTGATGTAAAGTTTGACCGGCGCGTCCGGGCAGACCACCGTTCCGATGTCGCGCCCGTCAAGGACCGTGCCGGGGGAGCGCTGGGCAAACGCCTGCTGGGCGGCAACCAGCGCCCGCCGGACCGCGGGCATGACGGCAACCTTGGAAGCCGCTTCGCCCACATCATGCGTGGACAGGGCTGCCCGGTCGAGTTTGGACAGATCGATGCCGCGTGCCGCCTTTTCCGCCAGAAATTCGTCGTCGAGCGCCATGTTCTGGTCGAGCAGCGCCTTGGCAACCGCGCGGTATGTCAGCCCGGTATCAAGATGATGATAGCCGTAATAATCGGCGATCCGCCGGGCCAGCGTGCCTTTGCCCGATGCAGCCGGTCCGTCGATGGCAATGGTGAAAGACGGCGCCGGCGCGTGGATATCGTCCTTTTCATCGCGGTCAAACAGCCAGTTGCCAAGGGCGAACAGCAGATAGGCCGCGGCAAGGACGAGCGTGATCAGCGGCGTGATGCCGATCGTGACGAACGCGAACCCGCCGACCGTGGTCGCCAGTGCGGAAAGCCATGCCGGCAGATAGGCGGACATGTTCTGCAGCAGCGCATCGATGGCGAATATCAGGGCAAACTGGAAGACAAACAGCCAGAACAGCAGGGCGAAGAGCCCGAAGCGAATTTTCAGCGCAAACCGTTCAATGGCGTAGGCAACGCCAACAATGACCAGGGAGGTGAGCAGGAAAAACATCAGGCACTCCCTGCCTGCAGGGGAGCCGTTGTCAACGCAGTCTGCAAATGGACAGCAGGTTCGATCATCGCTCTCTGTTTCTTGCCTTTGCGCCCATGAGGAAGCCTATGCCATAACCGACGATTGATCCGAACGCGGGCGGCAGAAGCAGAAACTGATAGGGCATCCAATCGCTTGTTCCCGCAGTCTCAGGCACGGAAAAATCCGGCCGGGAACCATCGGAGACATTCCACGCATAGAGGAAGATCAGGAGCAAAGGAAGAACGACCCGCATGATCGAACTCAAAATGCCGGGCCATGGCTGCGATGATCCACTGGAAATTGTGCCGCGATAGGCGCTTCGTCCCGCCCAGACGACGAACGGAACGCTCGACATCATATAAAGGGCGTAAACCGTCAGGGCGGAAAAAAGCGCGCTCATCGGTATCAGGCTGGTGTTTCCTGCACGGAAATCTCGGCACCCATGCCGCTCATCATGTCCATGAATTCCGGAAAGCTCGTGGCAATCATGGTGGAGTCGTCGACGGTAACGGGTTTTTCCGCGACGAGGCCCATGACGAGGAAGCTCATGGCAATGCGATGATCGAGATGGGTCTCGACCGTGCCGCCGCCGAGGTTCTTGCCATCCGGGCGGCCGCGCACGCTCAGGGTTTCCGGGCCTTCCGTGCAATCGACGCCGTTGGCCTTGAGGCCGTTGGCAACGGCTGACAGGCGGTCCGATTCCTTGACCCGCAATTCCTCGAGGCCGTTCATCACGGTCTCGCCGGTGGCGAAGGCCGCCGCGACGGCGAGCACGGGATATTCATCGATCATCGAGGGCGCCCGGTCAGCCGGGACGATCACGCCTTTCAGCTCGGAGGCGCGCACGCGCAGGTCCGCGACATCCTCGCCGCCGGCAAGGCGGGCATTGAGGATCTCGATGCTGGCGCCCATGTCCTGCAAGGTCAGAATGAGGCCCGTACGGGTCGGGTTCATCAGCACATTGCGGATGGTGATATCGGAACCGGGCACGAGCAGTGCCGCCACCAGCGGAAACGCCGTCGACGACGGGTCGCCGGGCACGTCGATGATCTGGCCGGTGAGCTTGCCCTGGCCCTCGATGCGGATGTGCCGGACATTGTCCTTGTCGGTTTCGACGGAAAGATTGGCGCCAAACCCCTGCAGCATCTTTTCCGTATGGTCGCGCGTCATGACCGGTTCGATGACCGTCGTTATGCCCGGTGTGTTGAGGCCCGCCAGCAGCACGGCTGATTTGACCTGTGCCGACGCCATCGGAACCCGGTAGGTGATGGGGGCGGCAACCTTGGGGCCGCGCAGTGTCAGCGGCATGCGGTCACCGTCTGATGCGGTTACCTGAACGCCCATTTCCCGCAGGGGATTGAGCACGCGGCCCATGGGGCGCTTGGACAGGGAGGCGTCGCCAATGAAGGTGGTTTCCATCGCGTAGACGCCGACAAGCCCCATGGTCAGGCGGGCACCCGTACCGGCATTGCCGAAATCGAGCGGCGCTTCCGGCTGCAGCAGGCAGCCATTGCCGGTGCCCTGAATGATCCACACATCGCCTTCCCTCGCGATTTTCGCACCCATGGCCTGCATGGCCCGGCCGGTGTTGATCACGTCCTCGCCTTCCAGCAGTCCGGTGATGCGGGTCTCGCCCGAGGCAAGGCCGCCAAACATGAAGGAGCGATGCGATATCGATTTGTCTCCGGGAATCCGAATATCTCCGGACAGGGCCTTGGAACGGCGGGCGGTGGCGGGCTTGGGCAATGCGGAATGGGACATGAGTACGATCAATCACAAGGAAAATTGGTGTTTCATCTCGAGCCTGTAGGCGTCGGCGTTCCTAACACAGCTTGTTCGTCCGGTCATCTCGCAAATGCATAGTTCGGCCGAACGGCAATCTCGCGTCGTTTTGGCTTTGACAAATGCGCTGAATTGCGTTTATGGGACCAGAAATCCATTTGATGAGCGCTGGCATAAACGGTTGGACGATGGCATACCGGATGCAGGCGCAGCCAGAAGACGAGGCATAACGTGGTAAATCCAAAACTTGGTACCAAGCGAGTCGACCCTGAAACAGGTCAGAAATTCTACGATCTGAACCGCGATCCGATCGTCTCCCCTTATACAGGCAAGAGCTATCCGCTCAGCTATTTTGATTCGACTGTTCCTTCCGCGCGTGAGGAAGAGGAAGAAGTCGAGACCGAAGAACTCGATGTCGTTCTGGAAAAGCCGGAATTCGTTTCGCTTGAAGAAGCCGATGGCGATGTCGATGGCGACGTGCCGGATCTGGGCGATGACGTCGATGTGGACGTCGACGATGCCGATGATGACGACACGTTCCTTGCCGAAGACGAGGAAGATGAAGATGACGACGTTACCGATATCCTCGGCGGCGGCATCGGCGAAGACGACGAAAACTGATTTTGAACAAGGTCTTTCGCTCTTCCGAAAAATAACGGAAATATCCGGCGAATAGACCTTGATCTTCTCTGCGGCGGGCGATATGTACCCGCCTCGGAACGGTTCCCAACCGTTCGACTGTCCAGCCGGATTTATCCGGCTTAGCCGAAACCGGCTAATGGAATGGGGCCATAGCTCAGCTGGGAGAGCGCTTGCATGGCATGCAAGAGGTCAGCGGTTCGATCCCGCTTGGCTCCACCAAATCTTCAGTGATTTCAGAATTTTGTCCGCGGCACATGGTTGCCGCTTCAGCGCAGCCGCGAGTGCGCAGTCGGCACCAGGCGTGTCACAAGTGGCTTGCCGGTGAGATAGGCTGCGAGCCGTGTCTGCTCCGACAGCCATGCCGCGTCGTTCTCCAGCGCTGCCCTATAGGTTTTGTGTGCGGACTCATCTTCAAACCGGGAAAAGACCGCCAGCACATTTTCATTTTGCCGCACGGGGAGCCGGGTGAACGTGTTCTCGCCGTGCTCGGATGTGAAGACGGCAACCGGATTGTCGCCCCGTCCTTGCAGGAGCGGCGCGACGGACATGCTGTAATAGCTGTGGAAGCCCTGGTCCGCAGGCTGCTTGAGTTGATAGGTGACCACTTGAAACACCGCCGGTGACGCGGCTTCCGTCGGGGACGCCGGCCGGGCGGCGGGAAGCGAAAACCCGCTGGATGATTCGGCGGGGTGAAGCAATAGCACATTGTCGGAATCGATCATGGTGCCGTTTGCCCTGTCGCGATGCGCGCGCCAGACCGGGCCGTCATAGAACGCGGTCAACGCCCCCTGCCGGGTTGCCATATCTTCAAAACCACGCAGCCAGACAAAGGCGTCGGGATCATCCGGATCGCGGAACTGGCCGATGACGGTCGTGCCGCAGGCCTCCTGGCTTTCCAGAAAATGGGTGTCGAACAGCTCGATGAGGTCGTCACGGCGGCCGGGATGAAGCGTATAGCGCCTGAGTTCGACGATGGAACTGAAATGCCTCCCCGCCGCCGCGGTCCGCTGAACAGCCTTTGATTGCATCAATTCGGGCATCTCGTTCAATCCTCCCCATAAAACAGACCGGTCATCCTGTTTTTAATAAAACCGGTTGTCCTGTTTTTGTCAACTTGTTAGTCTGCGGCGGCGTGAAGGGGCTGACATGGCACAGGATTCGATCGGAAAGCCGAAGAGGGTCAATGATCCGCAGGGAATGCGTTCACGCATCCTCGATGTGGCGGCGGACCTTTTCCAAAGGCGCGGCTATCATTCGACCAGCGTTCAGGATGTCGTTCAGGCGGCCGGGGCGACGGGCGGCGCCCTGCATCATCATTTCCCCACCAAGAAGGCCCTGGGGCTTGCCGTCATAGAAGAACGGGTGGCGCGCGAGGTCAACGCAACCGCGATCGAGCCGGTGCTGCGGGCAGACCGGCCGAAGACTGGCGTCCTGGCGTTTTTTTCCGCGGTGGCCGGCGAACTGGAGCGCAATCAGGCGGTGACGGGATGCCCGCTCAACAATCTCGCCATGGAGCTTTCGCTGGCTGATCCTGATTTTCGCCATGCGTCCAACGCCATCTTTGAGCGTTGGGTCGGGGTGCTTGCACAGAGATTCCAGGATGACGATCAGGCACTCGCACCCCGGCAGGCCGGGGCGCTGGCCACACTGGTGATCGCCGCCTATTCCGGCGCCATGGCGATGGCCAAGGCCAGTCAGAGCGCGCTGCCGCTGCGCGATTGCGCGGTGCAGCTGGAAAAGCTTTTGCCCTAGAGTTCAGACGCTGAGCCGCTTGTCAGGCCTGCCGTGAGAAAACCACCGCCGTGAACAAGAGCACGCCGGCGAACACGATCATCGAGCCGATGCCGACCAGCGGTTCCATCGCGGCATTGCCAAGCGACAGGAAATACAGCGGCGGTATCATCACAACGACACCCACGGTGTAGACGATGAACTGAAGCATTGGCAGGCGTCCGGCGGCCTTTGCCGGGTTGAGCGCGTAGTAGGTGCCGAATATCGCGCTGCTGACCCAACCGAGAAGATTGAGATGGGCGTGGGCGGGAAAGGCGCTGTGATCGCCCGATATCCCCATTTGCAGCCCCATGATGATACCCAGTAGAAACAAGATCGTCGCGGATTTGAAGAACAGCTGCGAAACCTGTGGCATGAGCGCATTCTTTCTCTGAACAGACATGACAGTCTGTGCAAATCTATAGTCTCGAATTCGGATTTGTGCCAGAGCACCGCCGCTAGCAAAAAATAGGTAGGTTGTCCTCGCCGGAGACTATTTCACTGGCCCGCGCGGCGATTGCCGTTTTCGACTGGATTAGCGCGAGAAAATCGATCAAACCAGTCGGAAAAGATCAGAATCGAGGAAGCTCCCATGTCTGCCCGCCCGGTTGCCCTTTCCGGAACGCCCGAATCATCCCTGGCGCGCACCGGCGTCCTGTTGATGCTGCTGGGCATGCTGATGTTCGCCCTGAACGACGTGATGGGCAAATGGCTGGTGTCGACCTATTCCGTCGGTCAGGTCGTCTTTGTCCGCAGTGTCGCCGCCCTGATCATTCTCGCGCCATTCCTCTGGTATTCGGGACCGAAGAAAGTCCTGCAGGTGGACCGCCGGGTCCTGCAGCTTGCCCGCGTTGCCGCGTCGACGGCGGAGATTTTCGCCTTCTACTTTGCCGTCGTCTATCTGCCGCTGGCCGATGTCATGACCTATTGGCTGGCGGCCCCGATCTATGTCGCCGCGATCTCGCCGCTCGTGCTGAAGGAACCCGTCGGCTGGCGTCGCTGGAGCGCCATCATCGTCGGTTTCATCGGCGTCGTCATTGCCCTGGAGCCGTCGTCGCAGGCCCTCACGCCACAGGCCATCATTTCCATTCTGGGCAGCATGACTTTTGCCCTGATGCTGCTGCTCGGCCGTTCGTTGCGCGGCACGCCCGATACGACGCTGGTGTTCTGGCAGATCGTCGGTGCCGGCCTTGCGGGCGCCGCCTCGCTCTATTTCGACTGGAAACCGGTCAGCCCAAGGGATCTGGTTCTGCTCGCCGTGCTCGGTGTTGTCGCCATGCTGGCGCACATGCTCGTCAACCGTGCGCTCAAGATGGCCGATGCGGCAACCGTTGCGCCGCTGCAATACACGCTTCTGTTCTGGGCCATCGTGTTCGGCTGGCTGGTGTTTGGCGACGTGCCGCGCCTGCCCATGCTGATCGGTTCAGGCTTTATCGTGGCGTCGGGCCTGTTCATCTTCTTCCGCGAACAGCAGCTGAAGCGGCAGGGGCGGATGAAGGCGGAACCGGCCGAAGCCATCGTTACCGGTTCCGGCGATCCGGTCTGAGGCAGAAAACGCCCCGTCAGGCGTTGACAGGCGCGCCTTTCAGCGATGCGCCGAGAGCGTCGAGCAGCTCTTCCGTGCCACGCTGGCGTTGTCCCGGCTCGTCATATCCGTCGAGAAAGGCGCCCTGCTCGGTGAAGACGAGCTTTGTGCCGGTGCCTTCCGGCTTGAGTTCCATCGTCGCGAGTGAAACGGAAATCCGCTTGTCATCGAGATACATGTCATAGCTGTAGATGATGCGCTGGTCCGGGACGATGTCCTGATAGAGGGCCTCGAACCTATGCACCGGCCCGCCTTTCGGTCCGCCGCTGTTGGTCTCGCGGCCGCCGATCCGGAAATCCATCTCGAACCGGGCGACGCCCCAGTCATCGGGGCCGGCAAACCATTTGCTCTTGGCGGTCTTGTCGCTGAGCGCAAAGAAGACGCGCGCCGGGGCGGCGGCATAGCTGCGCTCGATGGTGAATGTATCGTGTTTGACAGATCTCTTCGTCATGCTTTCGCTCCGGTTATTGATTGCCGTCTTCGGCGAGAAACTCGCCCAGCCGGTCGAGCCGGCGCTCCCATGATTTGCGCCGTTCATCCATCCATTGCTCGGCCGTTCGCATGGCGGTCCATTCGATGTGGCATGTGCGCACCCGGCCGACCTTTTCCGTGCGGATCAGGCCGCTGTTCTCGAGAACCTGCAGATGCTGCACTACGGCGGGCAGGGACATGGTCAGAGGCTTCGCCAATTCACTGACCGAGGCCGGGCCGCGGCTCAGCCGTTCCACCATGATGCGCCGGGACGGGTCCGCCAGCGCCTGAAACATAAGATCGAGTGAGGCTTGTTGGTTAAGCATATACTTAAGTAATGCCGATGGCCGGATTTGTCAACGTGCGCGCCAGCGCTTCCTCGAAGTGATTGACGGCTTTCTCAAACTTGTCACGGCAGCCCGAGTTGCAGAAGCCGACAATGGCGCCCTTGTAAAGCGTGAGGCTGTCTTCGCTGATCGGATCGCCCGACCAGGGGCAGGTGGTGTTGGCCGCGTCGCTGATTTTCAGGTCTGACATGATGTTTTCCCCTTAACCCAGATCGACGCTGATATCGGTGCGGACGGAATTGGCGATAAAGCATTGTTCATGCGCCTCGTGGTGCAGGTGTTCTTCCGTTGCCCGGTCCGGTGCCGCGCCGGCATAGCGGACTTGCGGCTTCAGCACGACCTTGCTGACAAACAGCTTGCCCTGTTCGTTCTTGCCGAGTTCTCCGCTTGCCGCGTCGCGGTATTCATCGACGACGAAGCCGCCCTTGGCCGCGCCCGCCAGGAAGAACAGCATGTGGCAGCTGGAAAGCGAGGCGACGAAGGCCTCTTCAGGGTCGACATTCTCCGCAGCGGAATAGGGCAGCCGGACAATATGCGGCGATGAGGATGCCGGCACCTCAGCGCCGCCGTCGAACTGCCAGACATGGGCGCGGCTGTATTTGTTGTCGGTAAATGCGGCATCTGGAGCACGGTTCCATAGAACCGTCGCGCTGAAGGAGGTCATGGGCGTTTCCCGAATCTGTTGTTGAATTGACCGAAGCTTGACAAAGCTTGGCGCCATTGTCGACAGGAACTTCAGGCTGCGGCCGAATCCTATTCCGCGATGAACCGGTAACCGACCCCCGGCTCGGTGCGGATGAAGTGCGGATGGTTGGGATCTTCCTCGATTTTGGCGCGCAGCTGTCCGACAAAAACCCTGAGATAATGCAGGTCTTCCACGTGGGCCGCTCCCCAGATCGATGCCAGGAGATGGCGATGGGTGACGACAAGTCCGGGATGCAGGACAAGGTGGACCAGCAGCTGGTATTCCTTGCGGGTCAGGTGCACGGCTTCGCCCTTGAGCGTCACCACCCGCTTGACCATGTCGACCACAAGACCGTTGCTTTCAAAGCGCGAGGGAACGCTGGTTCCCGCCACTTTCTGACGCAGCGCCGTGCGCACGCGCGCCAGCAGTTCGCCGATGCCAAAAGGCTTTTCCACGTAGTCATTGGCGCCGAGATCAAGCGCGGCGATCTTTTCGACTTCCCGGTCGCGCGCCGACAGGACGATGATGGGCACTTCGGAAAAGGCGCGCACGGTCTTGATGACCTCCTTGCCGTCCTTGTCGGGAAGGCCAAGGTCGAGAATGACAAGGTCGGGCGCGCTGGTGGCGATCAGCCGTTCCGCATCCGCACCCGTGGCGGCGGAGATGACGTCATAGCCCGATGCCGTCAGTGCCGGATGCAGGAAACGCTGAATCTGCGGCTCGTCGTCGACAACCAGAATGCGGTTCTCGTTCATGGTGTCGCATCTCCGCTCTCGCTTGCATCGAAAATAGGAAGCCGGATAATAAACCGCGTGCCGCGCTTGCGGATGGCTGGACTTTCCGCCTTGATCGTGCCGCCCATGGCTTCAACGAAGCCACGGCAGATCGACAGGCCGAGGCCGGTCCCCGCCGCCCGGCCATCGCCTTTGACGCGCCGGTAGAACTTTTCGAAGATGCGGTCGATGTCCTTTGCCGGAATGCCCTTGCCCTGATCGGTGACGCTGATTGCCACCTCCGTCGCATCCTGCTTTGCGTAGATGGTGATCGGGCTGTCGCCGCCATATTTCGCTGCATTGTCGAGCAGATTGAACAGCACCTGTCCGAGCAGGGACGAATCCCCGCTGACGGTGGCAAGGTCCGGAGCGATGCTGATCTCGATGGCGGCGCCCGGTTTGAGCCGCTTCATGCGCTCGACCGATGAAATGATGATATCCGCTGCGTCGACAGGGCTGTGCTTGACCTTCAGTGTGCCGGCTTCGATCCGGGTCATGTCGAAAAGATTGGAGACAAAACGGGTCAGGCGCCCCGATTCCTCCTCGATGGAAAGCAGCAGATCGTCGTGGCTTTCCGGCTTGATGCGGCTGCCAAGCTCGCGCAGCGTGGTGACGGCGCCCGTGATCGAGGCCAGCGGTGTCTTCAGGTCGTGGGACAGGGAGGAGAACAGCGCGGCATGCAGTTTTTCGCTTTCCTGCAATGCTGCCGTCTTGGCATTTTCCCGCACCAGCTGGGCACGGTCGATGGCGATCGCCGTCTGATCGAGAATGGCGACCAGCATGCGGTCTTCGCTTTCGGTCAGCGAGGCGGGGTGCTCGGTCATGGAAAGGCCGAGCACGCCGGCAACGCCATGCGATGTCATGATCGGCAGGAACTGCCAGCTGATCTGCGGCAGCGTGCCTGTGTCATGCCCGGACCGTTCATTCTTCTCGAATGCCCAGCGCACGGCGGTCATGTCCGTATTGTCGAGCGTCATGTCAGGCGGCCATGCGGTCTGCAGCGACAGGTCGCCGTCTTCCGGCAGCAGGATCACCACCCCCGTTCCGAGCGTTGAATGCAGGTGCATGGCAGCAGCCACAAGCACATCATCCAGCCGGGCGGTGCCCGATAGCTTGCGCGAGAATTCGTAGAGGGCCTGTGTATTCTTTGCCTGATTGCGCGATCGCGCCACCTGGTCGCGCAAACGCCCGGCGAGATCACCGATCATCAAGGCCACGCCGAGAAAGATGATCAGCGAAAACAGCTGATGCGGCTTGGCGATGCTTAAGTTGTGGACCGGCTCGATGAAAAAGTAGTTGTAGAGAACAAACGACAGGCCGGCGGCAATGATGGCGGCAAAACGCCCGCTCGACATCGCCGACAGGATGACGGCAACGAGATAGAGCATGGAAAGGTTTTGCGGGTGGACGATCTCGCTGGCGCCAAGCCCCAGAAGCGTCGTCACGGCTGTTGCCGCTATCGGAATGGCGATGGATGTGGCGAGTTCGCGTGCCGAGCGCTTTTGCGGCGCCGGGGGCACATAGGGCTTGTCCTGCTCGTCGCCGGTAACAATGTGCACGCCGACATCGGTGAAGCGTTTGACGATCTCGTCGGGAAGCGACCGCCGGAACGGATTGGAGAAACGCTTGCCTTTCGGGCGGCCGAGCACGACCTGCGTCACATTCTCGCGCCGCGCAATGCGGAAAATCTCGTCGACAAAGTCCCGGGCGATCACGCGCCGCGTTTCCGCGCCGAGCCTTTCCGCCAGATCAAGGATTTCATCAAGCCGCTGGTTTGCCGCCGTGTCCATGCCCGCATCGCTGGTCTTGGTCAGTGAAACCACCAGCCAGCGGGCGTTGAGGCCGGAGGCGAGGCGGCTTGCGGTGCGGACAACCTTTTCGGACAGGCTGTCCGGTCCGACGCAGACCAGAAGCCGCTCGCCGGTGGCCCACGGGCCTTCGATCGCGTTTTGCCGCAACAGATCGATCATCTGGTCGTCGACGCGATCGGCGGTACGGCGCAGGGCAAGCTCGCGCAAGGCGGTGAGGTTGGCCGGTTTGAAGAAACCCCGCGCTGCCCGTTCGGCATTGCCGGGCAGGTAGACCTTGCCCTCCTTCAGCCGTGCAATCAGTTCCGCCGGCGGCAGATCGACCAGCAGCACCTCGTCGGCGCGCTTGAGGACCACATCCGGCACGGTCTCGCGAACGGTCACTCCCGTGATCTTTGTCACCAGATCGGACAGGCTTTCCAGATGCTGGACATTCATCGCAGTCCAGACATCGATACCCTGCCAGATCAGCTCTTCAATGTCCTGATGACGTTTGGGATGCCGGCTGCCGGGCGCGTTGGTGTGGGCGAGTTCGTCAAGGACCAGCACTTTCGGCTTGCGCGCCAGGGCCGCGTCAAGGTCGAATTCTTCCAGCGTGCGGCCCCTGTAGCCGATCTGCTTGCGCGGCAGCACGTCCAGTCCGTCAAGAAGTTCGGCGGTTTCCGCGCGCCCATGCGTCTCGGCAAGGCCGATGACGATGTCGGTGCCGTCTTCCTTCAGACGCTGCGCCCGCACCAGCATGGCATAGGTTTTACCCACGCCGGGGGCAGCGCCGAGGAAAACGGTCAGCTTGCCGCGCGATTCGCGCGTGGCCAGCTCCAGCAGCTTGTCAGGATCGGGTCGTGTCTGTTGACCGTGGTCGGCCATATACGCCTCAGTTTGCTTTTTCAGGTCGCCTGCGCCGGTTGAGCGCCAGAACCTTTACCCCACCCTTGGTGGAAATGCCAAGGGCAGGATGCCGCGTGTTCGCAGCGACCAGGGCAGACTGTGTGCCGGACCGGCAAAATGCCGGTCATGGAGGCCGCCTGCGACAGCACACCTATTGACGTCGAAGGCGGGTGCTTTAAAAGTCCGCGCCAGTTCGATCAAGCAGGAACAAGACCGTGATCCGCCATATTGTATTCTTCAGCGCCCGCAATCCGGATGATGTCGACACGATCCATACGCGTCTCAAGCGGCTTGGAGAAATTCCGCACTCCCTCGTGTTCGAGGTCATGAAGAACACCAAGACCGATCCGATCTCGGGTGAAATCGATATTGTCGTTTATGGCGAGTTCGCAAGCGCCGAGGCGCTGGCCGCCTACAAGGCGCACCCGATCTACAGTGAAACCACAGCGGTGGTTCGCCCCTTGCGCGAATTGCGCATTTCGGCCGATGTGGTTTCCACGCTGGCTTAAGCGTCAGCCGTACCGGAAATACTTTCCAGAATCGGACAGTCCGGCCGCTGGTCGCCATGGCAATGGGCGACCAGGTGCTGCAAGGTGTGCTGCAGTTCGCGCAGTTCGGTGATCTTGCGCTCGATTTCCTTCAGTTTCGTCCGAGCGATGCTTTTGACATCGGAGCTCGCGCGCTCCTTGTCTTCGTAGAGCGCCAGAAGCTGGCGGCATTCCTCCACGGAAAATCCAAGCCCGCGCGAGCGTTGCAGGAAACGCAGCTTGTGCACATCCGACATCGAATAATCCCGGTAGCCGTTGTCGGACCGGTCGGGCTTCAGCAGCCCGATATCCTCGTAATAGCGGATGGTCTTGGCCGGGAGGCCCGATTTTTCCGATGCATGGCCGATATTCATGTGAACCTCACAGTTTCAGTGTCCGCAGCCGCAATGCATTGGCAATGACCGATACGGAGGAAAGGCTCATTGCCGCTGCCGCCAGCATGGGCGAAAGCATGGCGCCGAAGACGGGGTAGAGCACGCCCGCCGCAACCGGCACACCCAGCACATTATAGACAAAAGCGAAGAACAGGTTCTGCTTGATGTTGCGGATGGTTGCATCGGCGAGATGACGGGCACGGACAATGCCGTTGAGATCGCCCTTCACCAGGGTAATGCCCGCGCTTTCCATCGCAACGTCGGCACCCGTGCCCATGGCAATGCCGACATCGGCCGCGGCAAGTGCCGGGGCATCGTTGACGCCGTCACCGGCCATGGCGATCTTTGCGCCCTTGGCCCGGAGCTCATCGACCAGCCGCTTCTTGCTCTCGGGCATCATGTCGGCGCGCACTTCATCGATGCCGAGCCGGGCGGCGACCGCCTGGGCGGTGATCTGGTTGTCGCCGGTCGCCATGATGATGGTGAGACCAGCCTTGTGCAGCAGGCGGATCGCCTCGGCCGTCGTGGCCTTGATCGGGTCGGCGACCGCGATGATGCCGGCGGCCTTGCCGTCGATCGCCATGAACAAAACGCTCTTGCCGCCGGTCCGCAGCGCATCGGCCTTCCCGCTCAGGGCGGATATGTCGGCACCGACGTCCTGCATCATGGCCTTGTTGCCGAGCGCAACGGACTGCCCGCCGATGCTGCCGGAAACGCCCTTGCCGGTGACCGCTTCGAACGTTTCGGCCTTGAGCAGGGTAAGAGTGCGGGCTTTCGCACCTTCGACGATGGCTTCGGCAAGCGGATGCTCCGAGCCTTTTTCGAGGCTGGCTGCAAGAATCAGCAACTGGTCCTCGGCAATTGGTCCGTCTGCAATGACGTCGGTGAGTTTCGGCCTGCCTTCGGTGAGGGTGCCGGTCTTGTCCACGATCAGTGTATCGACACCGGCAAAACGTTCCAGCGCTTCCGCATCCTTGATCAGCACACCGGCCTGCGCGCCGCGCCCTGTGGCCGTCATGATCGACATGGGCGTTGCGAGACCGAGCGCGCAGGGACAGGCGATAATCAGCACCGAGACGGCCGCGACAAGGCCGTAGATCATGCCGGGTTCCGGTCCGAACCAGGCCCAGGCGATGAATGAGACGATGGCAACGAGAACCACCGCAGGCACGAAATAGCTGGCGACGCGGTCCGCCAGACCCTGAATGGGCGCGCGCGAGCGTTGGGCGGTGGCGACCATGCCGACAATCTGCGACAGGACCGTATCGGCGCCCACTTTCTCCGCCTTGATCAGCAGCGTGCCGTTGCGGTTGAGCGTGCCGCCGATCACCGCATCATTCTCAGTCTTTTCAACCGGCAACGGTTCGCCCGTCAGCATGGATTCGTCGATGGACGAGCGGCCTTCCAGCACAATGCCATCCACAGGCACACTGTCACCCGGACGGACCCGCAGCCGGTCACCGGCCACGACCTCGTCCAGCGGGATATCGTTTTCCGTCCCGTCTGCTGCCACGCGGCGCGCGGTTTTGGGCGCAAGGTCAAGCAGGGCGCGAATGGCGGACCCGGTGCGCTCGCGCGCTTTCAGCTCCAGGATCTGTCCGAGGAAGACAAGCGTAATGATAACGGCCGCCGCCTCGAAATAAACCGGCACACTGCCGCCATGCATGCGGAAGGCATGCGGGAAAATGTCGGGGACGAGTGTTGCCACGACACTGAACGCATAGGCCGCACCGACGCCGATGGCGATGAGCGTCCACATGTTCGGGCTGCGGTTGACGAGGGATGCCCAGGCGCGTTCGAAGAAGGGGATGGCCGCCCAGAGGACAACCGGGGTGGCGAGGACCAGTTCCAGCCAGATCGCGCGGCTTTCCCCGATCCAGTCGCGGAAAGGCAGGCCAAGCATGGGGCCCATGGTGATGAAGAGCAGCGGTATGGAACAGAGCGCGCTGATCCAGAACCGGCGGGTGAAATCGACGAGTTCAGGGTTCGGGCCTTCATCCCCGGTGGGAATGCCCATGGGTTCGAGCGCCATACCGCACAGCGGGCATGACCCCGGGCCGTCCTTGACGATTTCCGGATGCATCGGGCAGGTATATTGGGTTCCCGCTGGCATCGGCTTCGGTGCCGGCCTGTCGCCGAGATAGTCCTGCGGCGCCTTTTCGAATTTCGCCATGCAGCTGGCCGAGCAGAAATAATATTTCTCGTTGTCGTGCCGCAGGAAGTGTTTTGCCGTCGCCCGGTCGGCGGTCATGCCGCAGACCGGATCGATCGCCGTCAGGTAGGGCTCCGGGTCGGCCGTGAATTTCTTGTGGCAGCCCGCCGAGCAGAAGTGAAACACCCGGCCCGCATGCTCCGCCGTCGGCTTGCCGGCCGTAGGGTCAACCAGCATGCCGCAGACCGGATCGCGCACGACCTCCGCCTGCGCCGCGTGCGTACTGCAACAGCTGTGGCTATGGGTGCTATGAGCGTGAGCGTGATCGTGGTCGTGATGGTCATGTTTCATGATGGAACTTTCGACATGGACGGGAAGATAGTGATGCAAAGGTAATTCTTCCAGTAACTGGAAGGTCAAGGCCTGCCCGAAAGTTTCTTCAATGCCGCGCAATGGCTGGGGATTTCGATTGTTGCAAGAGTCTGTTTTTGCCATGGTACGGGAATCGACGCGCACTGTTCGCTTGAATCGCGATCACCCGGCCAACGCAGTACTGGACATTTAGATGAGCCGTTTTTGGAGTTCTCTCGTGCACACATTGACCCCGTATGTCGCGGGAGAGCAACCGGTGCTGCCCGATCTGATCAAGTTGAACACCAATGAAAACCCATATGGCCCGTCACCGCGTGCACTGGCGGCCATAGCAGCCGAGACGACGGAAGCGCTGCGGCTCTATCCCGATCCAACGGCGCACAGGCTGAGAGAAGCCATCGCCAAAAGCCATGGGCTTGACGCCAATCACGTTTTTGTCGGCAACGGATCTGACGAAGTGCTGGCGCACGTGTTCCAGGCACTGCTGAAACACGACAAGCCCTTGCTGTTTCCGGATATCACCTACAGTTTCTTCCCGACCTATTGCCGTCTCTACGCAATAGACTTTCGGGCTGTTCCACTCGATGACACGATGGCGGTCCGCATTGCCGACTACCGGCAGGCATGCGGCGCAATCATCCTGCCCAATCCGAATGCCCCCACCGGCGCGGCCTTGCCCCTGGCGGAAATCGAGGCATTGCTTGCCGATCATCCCGACCAGGTTGTGGTGGTCGATGAAGCCTATGTGGACTTTGGTGCACAGAGTGCGATCCCCCTGGTCGCACGCTTCCCCAATCTGCTCGTGACCCAGACCTTTTCAAAATCGCGCGGGCTGGCCGGCCTGCGCGTCGGCTTTGCCGTCGGGCAGCCTGCGCTGATTGAAGCGCTGCAACGGGTGAAGGACAGTTTCAACTCCTATCCTCTCGACCGTCTCGCCATCGCGGGAGCGGTTGCCGCCTGGGAGGACCGGGCGTGGTTCGAGGAAAAACGCGACCGGATCATGGCCACCCGGGAAAGATTGTCGGTCGCCTTGCGCGCGATGCAGTTTGAGGTTCTTCCGTCGGCGGCCAATTTTCTGTTTGCACGCCATGCCGTGCTGCCCGGCGCGCAGATCGCTGCCGAGCTTAGAAGCAGGGCCATTCTGGTCAGGCATTTCCCGAAACCGCGCATACACGACTATCTGCGCATCAGCATCGGTACGGACGAAGAGTGCGAGACGCTTCTGTCCGGCTTGGCCGACGTGATCGCATCGTTGAAAGGACAAAAGCCCGGCATTGCTGCCGGGCCTTGATGGGTGTCTCGGGAGGAGCCGGCGATCAGCCGGAACGGGCCATGTCGAGTTGCGTGCCGTCGCCCATCTGCCCGGCTTCCCAGCCGAGAATGGCGCGCTTGCGGGTCAGGCCCCAGTGATAGCCGGTGAGGGCGCCGGATTTGCCGACGGCGCGATGGCAGGGAACCACGAAGGAAATCGGGTTGGCGCCCACCGCAGCACCGACGGCGCGGGAGGCTTTGGGCGAGCCGATTTCCTGGGCGATGTCCGAATAGGCGCAGGCCTTGCCCATCGGCACCTTCAACAGGGCTTCCCAGACACGCAGCTGGAAGTCCGTGCCGATCATCACCACTTTCAGCGGCCGGTCCGAACGCCATTCAGCCGGGTTGAACACCCGCGCCGCATAGGGCGACGTGGCGCCAAGGTCTTCGACATAGGTGGCATTGGGCCAGCGCGATGTCATGTCTTCCATGGTTTCGCGTTCATGCCCCTGATCGGCAAAGGCAAGACCCGCCAGTCCGCGATCCGTCACCATCACCAGGGCCCGCCCGAAGGGCGAGATATGGAAGCCGTAACGGATGACGAGGCCCGCACCGCGGGTCTTGTAATCGCCCGGCGACATGCCTTCATGGGTGACGAACAGGTCGTGCAGGCGGCTTGGCCCCGACAGGCCGGTTTCCAGGGCCGTCTCCAGCAGTGGCATGCCTTCGTCGAGCAGCCGGCGGGCATGGTCGATGGTCACGGCCTGCAGAAAGCCCTTGGGCGACAGGCCCGCCCAGCGGGTGAAAAGCTTCTGCAGGGCCGTGGGTGAAAGCCCTGCCTCCTTGGCCAGGACCTCGAGCGATGGCTGGTCGCGATAATCCTCACTGATCCGCTCGATGATATGGCTGACGATGGCATAGTCATTGCCCGAAGGCGTGATATCGTTCTGAAGGATGGCATGCGGTTTCATGGTCGTTACCTCATTCCGGCATGATCCGATGCGTTGCGTCGCAAAGACAGATCAGGCTTTCAATTCATGTCGAGTGTCATATGACCATGCAGGGGCCTGATCTGCCACCCGATTCTTGCGTGATATGAAAACTACCGGCCCTTGGCCGCGGCCAGGGCCCGGGTGAATGCCATGGCAAAGCTTTCCCGGTCATCGGGATTGAGAAACGAGCCGATCGTCACCGCCTTGCCCTGTCCCTCCACCCGCATGGAGGTGATGCCGATTTCCGCGTGTCGCGCGACATTGAACCGTGTCCAGAACGGGTTGAATTCGTGCAGGTTGGTCCGGCCCGACGGCGCCACCTGCCTGATCTGCAGCGCGGTCCTTGAAACGCTGACCTCTTCATGCGCTTTTGCTGCGGTGTAGTTCATCCGGAAGGCAAGATAAATCAGGAGGACATCAAGGCCGAAAAAGCCGAAAACCGGCCATGCTCCCAGCGACAGGAAGAAAAGACCGGTCAGAAAACTGCATCCGCCGATCGCGGCCATGACAATGAGAAAGCCTTTGCGGCCAAGCGACCGGTGCGGCACCAGAAGGGCGCGGAAAATTTCCTCTTCATTGCGCGCGACAGCGTCAATTGGGTTCATTGTTTGGCTCATGACGCTTGAGTATAGAAGGGTCATGGAAAATCCCAAGAGCAAACTTGATCAGATTGACGTGAGTGCGGTCGCCGAAAAGCCGGCGAAGCGGCCGCGCCTTGTCGCTGGTACACGCTATACCGCCGATGAGATCCACGAGATTTTTCGCCGGTTCTCGATCCAGCGGCCGGAACCCAAGGGTGAGCTCGAGCATGTCAATGCTTTTACCCTCTTGGTCGCGGTTGCGCTTTCGGCCCAGGCGACGGATGTCGGCGTCAACAAGGCAACCCGCGCCCTGTTCAAGGTTGCCGATACACCGGAAAAGATGCGCGATCTCGGCGAGGCAACTGTCGGCGAATACATCCGCACCATCGGGCTCTGGCGCAACAAGGCGAAGAACGTCATTGCCCTGTCGGAAGCCCTGATCCGCGACTATGGCAGCGAGGTGCCGGATGATCGCGATGAGCTGGTCAAGCTTCCCGGTGTTGGCCGCAAGACCGCCAATGTGGTGCTCAGCATGGCTTTCGGGCAGGCGACGATGGCCGTCGACACGCATATATTCCGCATCGGCAACCGGCTTGGCCTCGCGCCGGGCAAGACACCGGATCAGGTGGAAGCCAAATTGATGAAGATCATTCCGGCGGAATATCTCTATCACGCCCATCACTGGCTGATCCTGCATGGCCGCTATGTCTGCAAGGCCCGCAAGCCCGAATGCACGGCCTGCGTCATTGCCGATATCTGCAAGGCAGCGGAAAAGACATCGGAGTTGCCTGCGCCTTTGGTACCGCTGCCCCCACAGGTTTTCTAGCGCAGCCCTGCGGGTGGTTCCGATTGAGCCACTGCCTTGTGCAGGTGCACCATCATGGCCGCGGCAAACAGCGGGGTCAAAAGGTTGAGGATCGGAATGGCCATGAAGGCCGCAATGACGAGACCGGCCAGAAAAACCGTCGTTGCATGTTTCGACCGCAGCGCCTTAGCCTCCATTTCCGGGCGGAACCGCATGGCGGCGAATTCGAAGAATTCCCGGCCGAGCAGATAACCGTTGACCACGAAGAACGCGATGATGTTGACGCCGGGAATGAGAAGCATCAGCAGTGCAATGATATTGCCGAGGATAATGACGCCGAGGAATTTCAGCGAAAGCACGAAGGAGCGCAGGACCGGCGGCGGGCGGCCTTTCGGATCGAGCGGGTAATCCGACTTTTCCACAACTTCAGCCACATCGTCGAGAAACAATCCGGCGACGATGGCCGAAACCGGCGCGATCAGCAGTGCCAGCCCCAGCGCCAGGGCGATACTGGCGAATACACCGGCGATAAAGCCGAGCCAGCCGGCCCAGGATGGCAGATCCGGCATCCATTGATCGAAAAAGGGCAATGCCAGCAAGGCAAAGAGTTCCCGCAGCCCGAACCAGGCACCGATCAGCAGAAGCACGGTCATTCCGAGAGACTTCCACAGGACAGAACGGAATTCCGGCCGGAACAGGTGACTTGCTGCGGCCTGGGCGCTGTCAAAAATCATGGTGCCGTTCTTCCTTTCCGGTCTTTCCAATGTTTGGGACATAAGGAGCGCGTCCGGCAGAGACAAGGCGCGCCCGCGCATTAGGGGTAGTCAAGGCCCGCTGTTCCGGCTAGGACTTGGCGAACCAGAGGCCAAGAACTGCAATTGAATCAATCCTGGAGTTTTCATGTCGAGTTATGACGTGCTTTGCATCGGCAATGCCATTGTCGATATCATCGCCCGCACGGATGACGATTTTATCGTCAAGAACGGTATCATCAAGAATGCGATGAACCTGATCGATGCCGACCGTGCGGAATTTCTGTATGAGCGCATGGGACCGGCCATCGAAGCTTCTGGCGGAAGTGCTGGCAATACCGCGGCCGGCGTTGCCAGCCTTGGCGGCCGCGCCGCCTATTTCGGCAAGGTTGCTGACGATCCGCTCGGTCACATCTTTACCCACGATATCCGCGCGCAGGGCGTTGCCTTCGATACGCGGGTGTTGAAAGCGCCGCCGCCCACGGCCCGCTCGATGATTTTCGTTACGCCCGATGGCGAGCGCTCGATGAACACCTATCTCGGCGCCTGCGTCGAGCTTGGACCGGAAGACGTGGAAAGCTCCAAGGTATCGGAAGCGAAGGTCACCTATTTCGAAGGTTATCTCTGGGACCCGCCCCGCGCCAAGGAAGCCATCCGCCTGTCGGCGAAAATTGCGCATGAGCACAAGCGCGAAGTGTCGATGACCCTGTCGGATCCGTTCTGCGTGGATCGCTATCGCGAGGAATTCCTTGAGCTGATGCGTTCCGGCACGGTTGATATTGTTTTCGCCAACGAGGCGGAACTGAAGTCGCTGTACCAGACCGACGATTTCGAAAAGGGGCTCGATGCCATCCGCAAGGATTGCAAGCTCGCCGCCATCACCCGCTCGGAAAAGGGCTCGGTGGTTGTCTCGAAAGACGAAACCGTTGCCGTTCCGGCGATCGAGATCGCCGAGCTTGTCGATACGACGGGTGCGGGTGATCTCTATGCGTCGGGCTTCCTGTTCGGCTACACCAATGGCCGCTCGTTGACCGATTGTGCGCGGCTCGGCTCGTTGACCGCCGGCCTCGTGATCCAGCAGATCGGACCGCGTCCGGCGCAAAATCTGAAAGTGGCTGCCCAGCAGGCCCGTTTACTCTGATCGAACGATGCCGTCACGCTTGAGCTCTTCAGGCGTGCGGCCCACCTTGTGGTAGTTCGGCAGGGTCCAGCCGAAGTAAAGCGCGCCGCCGCGAACCGCAAAGGCGGTCAGCGCGGCGAACAGGGCCGAAACCTCCGGCCCCGCCGAAAGCCCCAGCAGCAGCGTGTAGGCGACCGAACCGGCAAGCGCCGCGGTGACGTAGATTTCGCGCCGCATCAGCACCGACGGTTCCGCGGAAACGATATCGCGCAGCACGCCGCCGAATGTGGCCGTCAAAATGCCTGTCACAACGGCAATGGTCGGGCTGAAGCCGAGCGCCAGCGCCTTTGCCGCGCCCATGACGCTGTAGGCCGAAAGCCCCAGCGCATCGAGCCACAGCAGAAGCCGGTAGCGTGATTCCAGGAGATTGGCGGAGAAATAGACGATGATGGCCGCCGCGGCACAGACGAGGATATAGCCGGGCTCCCGGACCCAGAAGACGGGGACACCGAGGATGAGGTCGCGCAGGGTGCCGCCGCCGATGCCCGTTACCGCAGCCAGAAACACGAAAGCGATGATATCAAGCTGGCGGCGCGAGGCGGCGAGGCCGCCTGTCGCGGCGAAAACGAAAACGCCCGCATAATTGAATATCTGGATCGATGTCATCGGCTGTTCCCCTCCATGTAAAAGGTAGAACATGACCAATACGGAGCGTAAACAGCTAAATTGAAAAGGCCAGACCCCGTCGCCGGAATCTGGCCTTTGTCGTTGAGATGACGCTATGGTTATGCGTCTTTTTCCGCCTGCGGGTTGATCGGACCCGGCTCTGCCTGGCCTTCGCCCGCAGCCTGCTTCGGGCCGCCCTTGGAAACGCCGACGAGTGCCGGGCGCAGCATACGGTCGCCGATGACGAAACCGGCCTGCGCCACCTGCAGCACCGTGTTGTGCGGCACGTCGGCGTTGGGAATTTCGTACATGGCCTGATGGAAATTCGGGTCGAAACGCTGGCCCTGTGGCTCGATCTTCTTGACGCCGTGGCGTTCCAGCGCCGACATCATCGAGCGCTCGGTCATTTCCACACCTTCGGCCAGTGCCTTGAAACCTGCATCGCCATTGGCGAGGGCATCGGCCGGAATGGCTTCGAGCGCGCGCTTCAGATTGTCGGAAACCGAAAGCATGTCGCGGGCGAAATTGGCGACCGAATAGGAACGCGCATCGTGAACATCACGGGCAGTGCGCTTGCGCAGGTTTTCCATATCGGCGGCCAGACGCAGCAGCTGATCGCGCAGATCGCCGTTTTCGCCGCGCAATGCATCCAGTTCGACGCTGTTGGCTGCTTCCGCCTGTTCTTCCTCTTCCTGCGCCATGGCATATTCCTCTGCCTTGCGCGATTTCAGAAAATCATCGGCGGCACGCTTCAGCGCATCACGGTCGCGCGGATTCTTCAGATCGCGCTGATCGAGATCGGGTGCGTCATGATGTTTCTTTTCTTCAGTCATCTATCCTGTCCGTTCATAAATCGAATGTGCGCTGGATATCGAGGTTTAGGCCATGAAAATCAAGTGCAAATGCCCGAAGCGGAGGAAGTTCGCGTGGCGGCACAGCGCCAGTGCAGTATCCTTCGCTCTATCGCAACAGTCGTGAGACCAGCTGCGCCGTATAGTCCACCATCGGAACAATGCGCGCATAGTTCAGCCGGGTGGGGCCGATAACGCCGAGGGCGCCGATGACCCGCTGTTCCGAGTCGCGATAGGGCGCGATGACCAGAGATGAGCCGGAAAGTGAAAACAGCTTGTTCTCGGAGCCGATGAAAATGCGCACGCCCGATCCCGCTTCGGCCAGATCGAGCAGTTGAATCGTGCCTTCCTTGGTCTCGAGATCATCGAACAGATGGCGCAGCCGGTCGAGATCCGCTTCGGCGTTGATGGAATCCAGAAGGTTCCCGCGCCCGCGCACGATGAGCCGCGGCGGTTGGCCGCCACCCGTGCCGCCCCAGACCGCAAGTCCCTGCTCGACCAGGTGTTGCGACAGGACATCGAGCGCCTGCTGGGTTTCGTCCTTCAAGCGGGCAATTTCCACGCGCGCTTCGGTGATGGTGCGGCCCTGAATATGCGCATTGAGGAAATTCGATGCTTCGATCAATTGCGACGGCGTCACGCCGGGCGGCAGGTCGATCACCCGGTTTTCAATGTCGCCGCTCTGGGTCACCAGCACCGCCAGCGCCTTGGTGGGTTCCAGCCGCACAAACTCGATGTGTTTGAGTGCGCCTTCCGCTTTGGTTGCAAGCACAAGTCCGGCGCCGCGCGACATGCCCGACAGGATCTGGCTGGCCTGCGTCAGCATGTTCTCGCTCGACTGGGCGTCGCCGCCCGCCCGCACCTGCGCCTCGATGGAATTGCGCTCGTCGGAGGAAAGGTCGCCCACCTCCATGAAGGCATCGACAAAGAACCGCAGGCCCAATTGCGTCGGCAGCCGTCCCGCCGACACGTGCGGCGCATAGACAAGGCCGAGATGCTCGAGATCGCTCATGACATTGCGGATGGTCGCCGGGGAAAGCGTCACGGGCAGGATGCGCGACAGGTTGCGCGATCCCACCGGTTCGCCGTCACCGAGATAGCTCTCGACGATGCGCCGGAAAATATCCCGTGACCGCTGGTCGAGGGATTGCAATGGTTCGGGAGTAACTGCCTTGTTCATTCTGTGCGACGCCCTTGTTCTCTGCCAGGGAATATAGGCGTTGTCGGTCCAATCATCAAAGCTTTTGCTTCATGGTTCCATTTAAGCGTCCGTTGCTCTAAAAGGCCGGACAACCATATTTTTCAAGAGGTCATTCCATGCGTCCTTCCAAACGAGCCCCAGACGAAATGCGCGCCATTTCCTTCGAGCGCGGCGTTTCCAAACATGCTGAAGGCTCGTGCCTGGTCAAGTTTGGCGATACACACGTGCTGTGCACCGCCAGCCTTGAGGAAAAGGTGCCGGGCTGGATGCGCAATACCGGCAAAGGCTGGGTAACGGCGGAATACGGCATGCTGCCGCGTTCGACCGGCGATCGCATGCGCCGCGAGGCTTCATCCGGCAAGCAGGGCGGCCGCACCCTGGAAATTCAGCGGCTCATTGCCCGTTCGCTGCGTGCCGTCGTGGACCTGCAGGCGCTGGGCGAAGTGCAGATCACCGTGGACTGCGATGTCATTCAGGCCGATGGCGGCACCCGGACGGCAGCCATCACCGGCGGCTGGGTTGCCTTGCACGAATGCCTGCGCTGGATGGAAACACGCCAGATGCTCAAGGTCGAAAAGGTATTGAAGGACCATGTTGCGGCGATTTCCTGCGGCATCTCCGACGGCACGCCCGTGATTGATCTCGATTATGCCGAGGATTCAACGGCACAGACCGATGCCAACTTCGTCATGACCGGCAAAGGTGGTATCGTGGAAGTACAGGGAACGGCGGAAGGCGAGCCATTCTCGCAGGACGAGCTACTGGCCTTGATGGGGCTTGCCCGCAACGGCATCACCCGGCTGGTTTCGCTGCAGAAAATGGCGGTCTCGTAAACGGAAAACACCATGCAGCCATCGGGTATTCTGGAAACAGCACTCTATGTGACCGATATCGACGTGGCTGCACGGTTCTATGCCGATATACTCGGACTGGACGTCATCCTGCGGGCGGGCAATGAATCGGTGTTTTTCCGCTGCGGCGCCGGTGTCCTGATCCTGTTCGATGCGGAAAAGCTGAGGGAAAGGCCCAAGGGCGGTCTTCCCATCCCGGCCCATGGTGCCAAGGGGCCGGGCCATGTCTGTTTTCGCGCAACACGGGATGAAATTTCCGGCTGGAAGTCCCATCTTGAGGCCAATGGCATTGCCATCGAAAGTGAATTTGACTGGCCCAATGGCGCCCGCTCCCTGTATTTCCGCGATCCGTCCGGAAACTCGATTGAATTTGCCGAACCGGCTTTATGGAACCTGACATGAGAACACTCGAAAAAGGCAAACTGCTCGTTGCCAGTCACAACAAGGGCAAGATCCAGGAAATGATCGATCTGCTTGGCCCCTTCGGTTTCGAAGTGGTGTCGGCGGGTGACCTCGGTCTGCCTGAACCGGATGAAACCGGCACCACATTCGAAGAGAACGCCTACATCAAGGCTTTCGCGGCGGCCAAGGCGACCGGCCTTGTCGCGCTGTCCGATGATTCCGGCCTTTGTGTCGATGCGCTGGATGGCGACCCCGGCGTTTACACCGCCAACTGGGCGGAACTGCCGGATGGCAAGCGGGATTTCGCCCATGGGATGCAAAAGGTTGAAACCGCGCTGCAGGAACGGGGCATCACTGACGCCAGGGATCGCGGCGGCCGCTTCGTTTCCGTGATCTGCCTCGCCTGGCCAGACGGTGAAGCCAATTACTATCGCGGCGAAGTGGAAGGCGAGATCGTCTGGCCGCCGCGCGGCACTGCCGGTTTCGGTTTTGATCCGGTGTTCAAGCCGCAAGGCCATGATGCGACCTTCGGGGAAATGACCGCCGAGCAGAAACATGGCTGGAAGCCTGGCGAAGCCGATGCCCTGTCGCATCGTGCACGGGCTTTCCAGCATTTTGCCCGCGATTGTCTGGGGGCCTGATGACCCCATTGCTGCGCAGCCAGGAGAACGAAGGGGGCTTCGGCGTTTACGTCCACTGGCCCTTCTGCATGGCCAAGTGCCCCTATTGTGATTTCAATTCGCATGTCCGTCACCAGCCGGTGGACCAGCCGCGGTTTACCGCGGCCTTCGCCTGCGAAATGGCGACCATGCGCGAGCGCACCGGACCGCGCACGATTTCCAGTATCTTTCTCGGCGGCGGTACGCCGTCTTTGATGGAGCCGGAAACTGTCGGGTCGGTGCTCAACGAGATTGCCAGGAACTGGTCGGTGCCTGACAATATCGAGATCACGCTGGAAGCCAATCCGACCAGCGTCGAGGCCAACCGTTTTCGCGGCTACCGGGCGGCAGGTGTCAATCGTGTCTCGCTGGGTGTGCAGGCATTGAACGATCCTGACCTGCGGCGGCTCGGGCGCATGCACAATGTCGACGAAGCCCTGGTGGCTATCGGGCTGGCGCGCGATATTTTTCCGCGCCTGTCCTTCGATCTGATCTATGCCCGTCCTGACCAGACGATCGAGGCATGGCGCGAGGAACTGAACCGCGCTATCTCCTACGCCGCCGATCACCTGTCGCTCTATCAGTTGACGATTGAGGAGGGCACGCCCTTCTACCAGCTATGGAAAGCCGGCAAACTGATAACGCCCGATGGCGATCATGCGGCAGCGCTCTATGCGGAAACGCAGGATGTAACGGCCCGGCGCGGCTTGCCGGCCTATGAGATTTCCAACCACGCGGCGCCCGGCGCCGAATCCCAGCACAATCTCGTCTACTGGCGGTATGGCGAGTATGTTGGCGTCGGACCCGGCGCCCATGGCCGCTTTATCGAGAACGGCAAGCGCGCGGTGACGATCACCGAACGTCACCCGGAAACCTGGGTCAGCAAGGTCGAGAGCGATGGCCATGGCGTTGTCGAGGAAGAGTTGCTGAGCGGGGAACAGGAAGGTGATGAATTCCTGCTGATGGGCCTGCGGCTCGTCGAAGGCATCGATCTTGCGCGCTATGAGCGGCTGACCGGCCATGGCGTCAAGGAAAAGCGCGTGATTTCCTTGGCCGAACAGGGTTTGATCGAATATATCGGCAACAGCCGCATCCGCACGACGCCCGAAGGCGCCATCGTTCTGAATGCGGTCATTGCCGATCTGGCAGCGTGAGGGTGCGACGTGTCTGACGGGGAAGCCAGGGAACGGGATTATCAGATCGGCAACACGGCGTTTCGTGCCCGGCCGCTTGAGCCGGCGCTTTACATCGTCGCCACACCCATCGGCAATCTCGGTGATATGACGCTGCGCGGCATCGAAACGCTCGCGGCAGCCGATGTGATCGCCTGCGAGGATACCCGTGTCAGTCGGGTTCTTCTGGACAGATACGGCATTTCCCGCCGCCCCTATGCCTATCATGAACACAATGCCGGGGAAGCCGGGCCAAAGCTGATCGAAGCCCTGCTTGCCGGAAAAAGCGTGGCGCTTGTATCGGATGCAGGGACCCCGCTGGTTTCCGATCCGGGCGGGCGCCTCGTGCCGGAGGCCAAGGCAGCCGGTATCCGCGTGGTGCCGATTCCCGGTGCGTCGTCGGTTCTGGCGGCGCTGACGGCCTCGGGTCTATTCACCGACAGCTTTTACTTCGCCGGATTTCTGTCGTCGAAACAGGGGCAGCGCCGGTCGAAACTTGAATCGCTGAAGACGCTGGATGCCGCGCTGGTGTTTTTTGAATCGCCCAATCGTGCCGCCGCCACGCTTATGGACATGGTCGAGGTGTTCGGCCCGAAACGGCAGGCATCGCTGTGCCGCGAACTGACCAAGACCTACGAGACCGTGGTTACCCTGCCGCTGGCGGAACTGGCGGCGGAATTCGATGGCGAGGACCGCATCCGCGGCGAGGTGGTTCTTGTTGTCGGGCCGCCCGAGGGCGATCAGAACATTGCCCGTACCGACGATGATGTCGATGCATTGCTGCGTGCGCTTGTCCTTGAAATGTCGCCGGCCAAAGCGGCGGGCGAAGCATCGCGCATGACGGGCCGGCCGAAGGGGGAACTCTACCAGCGGTTGCTTGCAATGAAATGACAGGTGCGGGCGAGCGACACAGGGCCTACAGGCGCGGTCACTTCGCCGAGTATTTCGCTGCTGTTGCGCTGATGCTGAAAGGTTTTCGCATTGTCGAGCGGCGCTACCGGACCAGACTTGGCGAGATCGACCTCATTGCCCGGCGCGGCGATCTTGTTCTCATCGTTGAAGTGAAAGCCCGCCGGACACTTGAACAGGCGATGGATGCGGTGACCTGGACAGCCATGAAACGCATCGAATCGGCGGCCGATCTGTGGCTCGCCCGTCAACCCGACTACGCGAACCTGTCATTGCGGTATGATCTCGTGGCGATTGTGCCATGGCGCTGGCCGGTGCATGTCCCGGCACTTTTCACGGTCTAGCTGTCCTCCTTGTCATACCGCATGAGATCGCCGGGCTGGCAGTCGAGATAGTCGCAGATGCGCTCCAGGGTCTCGAAGCGAATGCCTTTCACCTTGCCCTGTTTCAGCAGGGACAGATTGGCTTCCGTTATCCCGACATGTTCCGCCAGATCCTTGGATTTCACGTTGCGCTCGGCCAGCATGACATTGAGCCTGACTTTGATGGGCATGGGCTTATCCTCAGATGAATTGGGCATTTTCATCGGCTATCGCGATGGCTTCCCGCATCACCCAGGCAATGACGATGATGGTTCCGGCAAACAGCAATCCGAGCCACATGTCCGAACTGATGCCGATGGACAGTGTGCGTAGTCCGACCGGGTTGGTCCAGCTCAGGATGAGCGAGAGGGCTGCATAGGCGAAGGGCTGGAGGAGTGTCGATACAAAGACCGCCATTGCGAAAGCGCGCAGGCTGCCGACGGTTTCGGCCGTGAAAAACTGCTGTTTGGCAAAGCCGTTGAAGCACCGTTGGGCCTGCCTTAATCCCCAGATCAACGCTGCCAGTGGCAGCATCGAGACGAGAAAAGCAAGAAGACGGGTCGGGAAACCAAGATTTTCCACTCCGGTAACCGGTAGCTTGGCCGCTGTCAGGATATCGGCCGGCGGCGTCGCAAACCAGTAGTAGAGCGTTCCTGCGGTCAAGATCACCGATGTGGCGAGATACAGACCCGACATGATTTTACTGAGACGCCGGATGCGCTCCGTGCGGTGAGCCGGCATGTGTCCAGTCGTAGGCATATCAAGCGAAGAAAGATTGCTCATGGGGCACCTCTGTGAGTTTTCTTCCAGAATAATAGCAAGAAATTATCGTTTTACAATAATAAATTTTCGAGATACGAATTTCAAACCAACACAGGAGTTTTTGGAATGCCCCTTCTTGGAACGGCCAGCGCATTTTTCATTTCCATAGCTTTCACCCTTGGATTGGCCACCGCCTCAATGGCGGCAGCGTCCACCGCCAAGGGGCAGATTTCGGTCACGCAGGTCATGGCGATGCTCGACCAGGCATCGTCCAATCCCACTGCGAGCCAGGTTCTGACCGCCTATCTCGCCGGTGTGGGAGAGACCGCGGCTATCATCATGGACTTTGCGGCAAAAACGGATGGCTCGCCGCTCGCAGCGTGCGGAACCCGCATCACTCTCGATGACAAGGCGGTGCGGCGCGCGCTGGAGGTACAGCCAAAGGGCCGATGGCAGCAGATGGCAGCCACACCGCTGATCGTGCGTGATATGATCAAGCGTGCGGGCTGCGCGCTCGCCGACTGAAGCGGCAGGCACCACGATGGTTGCCGGCAATCGGGTTTCGGCTCTATTCTACTGGATAAGGCCGAAGCAGACGGAGGTGTCCGATATCCCCGGTCTCGCGCCCCAACCGAAGGAGAGCTGATCATGTCCATGCATCTCTCGCCGCATGACCTGCACAGGAAGGCGTGGGAGGGGCAGGCGAAGGGCATCGTCATCCTTCTGTTGCTGCTCATGCTGCCCGCCTGGTCATTGTCGTTCTGGCAGGGCTGGCTTTTCTGGCTGGTTTTCAGCATCAGTACGAGCTTCATTTCCTATTATTTTCTCAAACACGATCCCGCCCTTGTCGCAAGCCGGTTGAGGGCCGGGGCGGGCGCCGAGCACGAACCGGCGCAGAAGCGCATCCAGACCGTAGCGGCCGTGGTCGGCCTCCTGACCTACATTATGCCGGGGATCGAGCGTCACTTTACCGGGCTGCCCTCGCCCGTCTCGGTGGTCATCCTTGGCAATGCCGCTTTTCTCGCCGGGGCCTGGATTGTCTTTCTTGCATTCCGGGAAAACAGCCATGCTTCCAGCATTATCGAGGTCAAATCGGGGCAGCGGGTCATCGCAACCGGACCCTATGGCGTTGTACGGCATCCCATGTATTCCGGCTGCGTGCTGGCCTTCATCGCGTCATCCCTCGCGCTCGGGTCACTGTGGTCTCTGCCTTTTGCCATCGCGCTCAGCCTGGTGGTCGTTGCCCGTCTGCTCGATGAGGAAAAATATCTCAAGGCGAATTTGCCGGGTTACACCGCCTTTTGCCAGCAGGTGCGTTACCGTCTCGTTCCGACGCTGTGGTGATGGCCCTTTGCACGACATGCAGAAAGGGCTTGCATTTCCACGTTAACACGATAAAAGTAGTCGTGTATTGGGCCGGTATTCCTTGAACCGGCACAGTTTGCTGTTGCCTGTCCCGTCTTGCCGTTCCCGGCAAAGGCTGGGCGGCATTTTCTTGTGATGCATGGAAAGGGAATCCGCTTGTTCCGGGATTTTCAGAAATTCTATGCTCCGCCGTTCGATTCGGCGCACTTCTGTTCCTTATAAAGAGCGGTCCGATCAACGATAATCCCAGCATTCACCGGGATTGTCTTGCTCATGTCCATCCATGCCAATCAGCTTTCTGTCTTTCCTGCCTTCTTCCGCGTGCGGAATGAAGTGGTTGTGGTTGTCGGCGAAGGTGAAGAAGCACTGAACAAGGCCCGGCTTCTGGCGCAGACGAATGCGCTGATCCGCATTGTTGCGGCCCATCCGGAACACGAACTGGCCGCGTTCATCCGCGCGGGCCGTCACCAGCATGTCGCGGAAGATTTTTCCCCAAAGCACCTCTCGGGCGCAAAACTGGCCTTTGTTGCCACAGGCGATGAAGTGCAGGACAGTGCCATTGCCGCCGAAGCGCGCCGCCAGCATGTCCCGGTCAATGTGGTCGACCGTCCGGAACTCTGCGATTTCTTCACCCCCGCCATCGTCAACCGTGCGCCGATTGCCATTGCCATTGGTTCGGAAGGCACGGGCCCCGTGCTCAGCCAGATCATTCGCGCCCGTATCGATGCGGCGTTCTCGCCGCGCCTGGGCGATCTTGCCCGTCTCGCCAATGCCTATCGTCCCGCTGTCGAAAAGCTGGTGAAGAAAGGCCTGCCGCGCCGTCTGTTCTGGCGCTCGTTCTTCTCGGGCGATGTGGCCGGCAAGGTCTACAACAATGATCTCGACGCTGCCCGCCAGGCCGCCGGGCTGCTTCTCGACAATCAGGACGAGCCGAAAGGTTATGTCTGGCTGGTCGGCGCAGGCCCTGGCGCCGAGGATCTGCTGACCCTGCGCGCGCACCGCGTTCTCATGGAAGCGGATGTCATCGTCTATGACGCACTGGTGCCTGAGGCGGTCGTCTCCATGGGCCGCCGCGATGCAGCCCGGCTTTCCGTCGGCAAGCGCAAGGGCTGCCATTCGAAAAGCCAGAGCGAAATCAACGAACTGCTGGTTTCGCTCGGCCGTGAAGGCAAGCGCGTCGTGCGCCTCAAATCCGGCGATCCGCTGGTCTATGGCCGCGCCGGCGAGGAAATGGCCGCGCTGCGGTCCGCCGGTATCCCTTTCGAGATCGTTCCCGGCATCACCTCGGCCTTTGCCGCGGCAGCCGATATGCAATTGCCTCTGACCCTGCGTGGTGTCGCATCCTCCCTTGTGTTCACCACGGGTCATGACATGGCAGGCGAAGTGCTGCCCGATTGGGCGCGCCTCGCCATTTCGGGCGCAACCATTGCGGTTTATATGGGCCGCAGCGTTGCAGCCTCGGTCGCCGAGCGGCTGATGAGCGCCGGCCTGCATGCCGATACCGGCGTGGCCGTGATCGAAAATGCCGGACGTGCGGATCGCCGCATGTTCCACGGCACGCTGCAGGATTTGCCGGCGTTGGAACAGCGCCCCGACCTTGACGGTCCCGTCATGGTGGTCATCGGCGATGCCGTGGCCGGTGCCGCGATCGACAAGGCCGAGCCGCTGGCTATCCGCAGCCCAACCTCTCCGGTGGCTGCGCGCCACCTCCAATCCAATGCCGCTTGATTGCGAAGGATGATGATCATGAGTGTTAAAGTTCTCACTGCAAACCGTCTGACCGATGGCGAAGCCGTATGGCTTGGCGCCAATGGCGAATGGCTCGATCACATTGACGGCGCCCTCGTGGCCCGCCACGCGGAAGCGGCGGCGGCGCTGGAGGAAGCGGGCAAGGCGGCGATCAAGTCCAATCTTGTCATCGACGTCAATGTCATCGACGTGGAAGAGCGCGGCGAGCATCTTTATCCGGTCCGTCTGCGCGAGCGCATCCGCCAGCTCGGCCCGACCGTCCGTCTCGACCTTGGCAAGCAGGCGGAAAAGCCTGCGGCAAACGCTGCTTAACTGATAATCGAAGGCCCCGCAGAATGTATCGTTACGATGAGTTTGATCACGCGTTTGTTTCCGCCCGCGTTGAGCAGTTCAAGGATCAGGTCGAGCGCCGTTTGGCTGGCGAACTGACCGAGGACCAGTTCCGCCCGCTGCGGCTGATGAACGGCGTCTATCTGCAACTGCATGCCTATATGCTGCGCGTTGCCATCCCCTACGGCACATTGTCGTCGCGCCAGATGCGCAAGCTTGCCCACATCGCCCGCACCTATGACCGCGGCTACGGCCACTTCACCACGCGCCAGAACCTCCAGTACAATTGGCCCGCGCTCAAGGACATGCCGAAGGTTCTCGACGAACTTGCCGAAGTCGAGATGCATGCGCTGCAGACGTCAGGCAACTGCATCCGCAACGTGACCGCCGATCACTTTGCCGGCGCTGCCGCCGACGAGGTTGCAGACCCGCGCCCCTATGCGGAAATCCTGCGCCAGTGGTCGTCGATGCATCCGGAATTCTCCTACCTGCCGCGCAAGTTCAAGATCGCCGTTACTGGCGCCGAGCGCGACCGTGCAGCCATCCAGGTGCATGATATCGGCCTGCATCTGAAAAAGAACGAAGCGGGCGAGATCGGTTTTGCCGTCTATGTCGGCGGCGGACAGGGCCGCACGCCGATGGTTGCCAAGAAGATCCGCGACTTCCTGCCCGTTGAGGATCTGCTGACCTATACGACCGCGATCATGCGCGTCTACAATCTCAACGGCCGCCGTGACAACAAGTACAAGGCGCGCATCAAGATTCTCGTGCATGAAACCGGGACGGAAGAGCTGACCCGCCAGGTGGAAACCGAATGGCTGGCGCTGAAGAACAGCGACCTGAAGCTGCCGCAGACGGATGTCGATGCCATCGACAGTTACTTCCGTCCGCCGCATCTGCCGCAGCGGCCGGAAGGCTGGTCGGCACTGGCCGGTGCCCGCAAGGCGGATCATGCCTTTGCCGCCTGGGTCGACCAGAACGTGACACCGCACAAGAACCCGGATTACGGCGTCGTGACCATTTCCCTGAAGCCGATCGGCGGCATTCCGGGCGATGCCACCGATGCCCAGATGGATCTGGTTGCCGATATTGCCGAACAGTTCTCCCAGGACGAAATCCGCGTCAGCCACGAGCAGAATCTCATTCTGCCGCATGTGGCGATTGCCGATCTGCGCATCGTTTACGATCTGCTGCTGACCGACAGTCTCGCCACGGCCAATGCCGGGCTGATCACCGACATCATCTCCTGCCCGGGTCTGGATTATTGCGCGCTGGCGACAGCCCGCTCGATCCCGGTTGCCCAGCGCATATCGGAACGCTTTGCCGATCCGGCGCGCCAGGCCGATATCGGCGAACTCAAGCTGAAGATCTCGGGCTGCATCAACGCCTGCGGGCATCACCATGTCGGTCATATCGGCATTCTCGGCGTCGAGAAGAAGGGCGAGGAACTCTACCAGATTTCTCTCGGCGGCTCCGGCGACGAGGTCTGCACCATCGGCGATATCACCGGGCGCGGCTTCTCCTCCGAAGAAATCGTCGACGCGATCGAGACCATCGTCGACCGCTATCTCGAAGTCCGGACGGACAAGGAAGAAACCTTCCTTGCGGCTTACCGGCGTCTGGGCGCTGCTCCCTTCAAGGAGGCGCTCTATAGCGAGGCTGCCAATGCTGCTTGAAACCAACGAGATCACCGTGGCGGACGAAGCGCGGGCGCTTGAAGCCCGCTATGGCAATCTCGACCCGGCGCAGATCATCGAACTGGCGATCGGCCAGCTCTTCAAACAGGACATCGCCGTGGTTTCCTCGTTCGGGGCGGAATCCTCGGTGCTTCTGCACCTGATCGCGCAGGTGGATCGCGCCCTGCCGGTGCTGTTTCTCGAGACCGGCAAGCATTTTCCGGCCACGCTGCGCTACCGCGACCAGCTCGTGCACGAGCTCGGCCTGACCGACGTGCAGGACATTCATCCGCTCAAGCAGAGCCTGAAAGACGAGGATCCCTTTGGGGCGCTGTCCATGACCAACAAGGACCGCTGCTGCTATATCCGCAAGGTCGAGCCGATGGCCCGCGCTGTCGCGCCGTATCGCGCCTGGATGACCGGACGCAAGCAGTTCCAGGCCTCGACGCGCACGGCATTGCCGGTGTTCGAGTCCGTTGGCGCGCGCGTGCGCATCAATCCACTGGCGCGCTGGACGTCTGCCGATCTGAAGGCCTATATGGCCGCCAACCGATTGCCGCCGCACCCGCTCGTCGCTGAAGGCTACCGGTCCATCGGCTGCATGCCCTGCACGTCGCCGGTGAAGGAAGGCGAAGATGACCGCGCCGGTCGCTGGGCAGGCACCGATAAAACCGAATGCGGTATCCACCTGACTGGCCTCACCGACCAGCTGAGCAATATTTCCCTGACGGATTCGAACCTATGAATGACATGTCTGAAAAGCCCGAGAGCCAGCTGTGGGGCCGCGAAGGTTTCCGCGAGGACCCCTATATCACGGCTGAAACGCTGGAGGAGGCAGGCGATGCCCCGGCGGTCATCCTGCCGCTGGCCGTCTGGCTCGGACTTGACGAGGGGGTGCGCAATGCGACCAACCGGCGGATCGGTGTTTCCGTCGCGCCCGGCGAAAGCATCGATCCGCTTCTGCCGTTGCTTGGTTCAATCCCGGTGATTGCGCTGCAGTTTCCGGCCTTCAATGATGGCCGTTCCTATTCGAAGGCCGAGGTTCTGAAGGATCGCCATCAGTTTCAGGGCGAGCTGCGTGCGGTCGGCGATGTGCTGATCGATCAGGTTGCCTACATGCTGCGCACCGGCTTCGATACGCTGAAGGTCACCCACGCGGTGACGCTGACACGCCTCGCCGGCCACAACCTGCACGATACGCCGGTTTATTATCAGCCTGGCCGCGGCTCCCACACCAGGGCGGGCACCTACAGCTGGCGCCGCGTGCCCGACACGCGCTCCTGAGCGATCAGAGGACGATCACGGGCGTTCCCAGGGGAACGCGGTCGTACAGGTCGACCACATGGTCATTGATCATGCGGATGCAACCGTTGGAGACGGCCTTGCCGATCGACGAGGGTTCGGTGGTGCCATGGATGCGGTAATAGGTGTCGCGGCCATTGCGGTAGAGGTAGAGGGCGCGGGCCCCCAGCGGATTGCTGCCGCCGCCGGCAACCCCGTCCGCATAGCGGGCATATTTTTCCGGTTGGCGTTTGATCATGTTGTCTGTCGGCTGCCAGCGCGGCCATTTGGCTTTGCGGCCGACTTCCGCCGTTCCCGAGAAGGCCCGTCCGGCCCGCCCGACACCGATGCCGTAACGGATGGCTGAATATTCATCCTCGACGAGGTAGAGAAAGCGGTGGCGCGGATCGATGATGACTGTTCCGGCCTCTTCATAGGTCGGATAGTCAACGATCTGCGGCATGTATTCGGGATTGAGGATAAAGGGTTTCCTGGGTTTTGCCGAAGCTGCCTCAGGCGCGGCAACGGTCACCATCAATCCGCAGAAGAACGTCCGTCGTGTCAGCATATCGATCCCAATAGGCTTGAGCGCAGCCCTTGCGGGCCTTCCGGTCACGGGAGGATTATGGGCGGAAATTGCTGACTGAAGGTTTACGTTGACTCACCTTTTTGTGATGAAACAAGGAGATAGGTCCGGCAGAGGGCTGCCGGACCTGTTTCGGCTCAGGGAAGGCGGGCGATGCGTTCGATCAGCAGGTCGAAGAATCCCTCATCGTTCACATCGCGTATATAAAAGGCGTTTTTCGGCCTGTCGGTCACGCCCCACCAGTCGACGACGGTCATGCCGAGGGTAAGGTCCGACGCCGTTTCCACGACGACATTGCAATGCCGCCCCTTGTAAAGGTCCGGCTTCAGGAGATAGGCAATGACGTTCGGATCATGCAGCGGGCCGCCATCGCTGCCGTATTTCTCTTCGTCGAACCGCTCGAAGAATTCGAGCAGCTCTGCGGACGCAGCGCCGGACCGGGTTCCCATGGCCCGGAAGCGTTCGATCCGCCGGGCACTCGTCAGCGCCTTGTGCGTCACGTCGAGCGGCAGCATCACAATCGGTACACCCGATGTCAGCACGATGTGTGCCGCCTGTGGATCGACATAGATGTTGAATTCGGCGGTCGGGGTGATATTGCCGCCTTCGAAAAAGCCGCCGCCCATCAGTACGATTTCGCGGATGCGCGTGGCGATCTGCGGGGCACGGATCAGGGCCTGTGCAATATTGGTGAGGGGGCCGAGCGGGCACAGCGTCACAGTGCCGCTTTCCTGCGTCAGCAAAGTCTCGATGATGAAATCGACCGCATGCTGCTCCTGCAGGGGCATGGCAGGCTCAGGCAGGTCCGGACCATCGAGGCCGGTCTTGCCGTGGACGTTTTCAGCGGTGACAAGCGCCCGCATCAGGGGCCGGTCTGCGCCGGCAAAGACCTTCACATCCGGTCGTCCAGCCAGTTCGCAGATCTTTCGGGCATTGGTTTTGGTCAGGTCCAGGGGAACATTGCCGGCAACCGCCGTGATTCCCAGAACGTCCAGTTCCGGGCTTGCCAGTGCCAGAAGGATTGCCAGCGCATCGTCCTGGCCCGGATCCGTGTCAATTATGATTTTCCGCGTCATCTCTTGCTTTCATTCTCTTGAAGTCTGCATCGGGATCGACCATATCAAAGGACAGAAGGGAAATGCCATCTCCGGGTTTCTCTTTTCGGTCGCTTTTCTGAGGACTGCACAGATGACACGAATGACACCGTTTTCAAGCCCTTTGCTGCTTGGTTTCGACACGATGGAAAAGACGCTGGAGCGTATCGCCAAATCCGGTGACGGCTACCCGCCCTACAATATCGAACGCATCCATGGCGATAACGGCCGGGAACAGCTTCGTATCACCCTCGCGGTCGCCGGCTTTTCCAATGACGATCTGGAAGTGACGACTGAAGACAATCAGCTGGTCATCCGCGGCAGGCAGGCCGATGAAAGCGAACGGGAATATCTGCATCGTGGCATTGCCGCGCGCCAGTTCCAGCGCATTTTCGTTCTTGCCGATGGAATGCGCGTGAGTGCTGCCACATTGAAGAATGGGCTTCTGTCGATCGATCTCGACCGTCCGGAACCCGAACGATTGGTCAAACGCATCAACATTGCAGTTCAGGACTGATCGTGGCTCTAACAGGACGGGGCCTTTGGAAGGACCGTCCGAATATGGAGGCTGATATGCAAAACACTGTTTCGAAGAATTTCCTGAGTGAACTGGAATTCTCGCGTCTTGGCGCCGGACAGGTCGCCTATATGCGCAAGGTGAAGACCGACGATCTCGCCACCAGTTTCCCTGCATTGCCGCCGATGACGCCGGGTGTCGAACTCTGGGCGCTCTTTGCCGCCAATGGCGATCCCATCGTGCTTTCCGATGAACGCGACAATATCCTTGTCGGCGCGCAGGAGCACGAGCTGCAGACAGTCATGCTGCAGTAACAGCCGTCCGGTTGACGCTGAATTTCCAAAACCCCGCTGGCTTGCCGGCGGGGTTTTGTTCATATCAAACAGATCGCAGCAGCAATGTGCGTGGTTCGACAAGCTCACCATGAGGGAAGTTGAGGATTGCAGCCAGACCACTCCCCTCATGGTGAGCTTGTCGAACCACGCAGGATGGCAATGCAGCTTCTTCTGCTTAAACCTTCACGGCCTGTTCCACCCGGTCTTCCGCGCCGAACAAGTCCAGATAGCGTTTGATTTCGGCCTTGTCGCCGGTTGCCTTCTTCGGGTTGTCCGAAAGCTTGACCGCCGGGCGGCCATTGGCTTCGCTGACCTTGCAGACCAGCGAAATGGCATTGAGCTGATCGTTGAAACGCGGCGCGCAATCCTCGAAATCATTGGTCAGGTTTGTCCCCCAGCCAAAGCTCATGCGCACCTTGCCCTTGAAGTGATGATAGGCCTCTTCGATCGTCTCGACGTCAAGTCCGTCGGAAAACACCAGGAGTTTGCCGCGCGGGTCCTTGCCTCTGGAGCGCCACCAGGACAGGATCTTTTCCCCGCCCTCGATCGGCGGTGCACTGTCCGGGCGGAAACCCGTCCAGTCGGCAACCCAGTCGGGTGCGTCGCGCAGAAAGGCGGCGGTCCCGAAAGCGTCCGGCAGCACGATGAGAAGATTGCCGCCATAGTAGCGATTCCAGTCCTGCAGCACCTTGTAGGGTGATTTCAGCAGTTCATCGTCCGTGCGGCTGAGAGCGGCCAGAACCATCGGCAGTTCGTGTGCATTGGTGCCGAGTGCTTCCAGATCATTGTCCATGGCGAGCAGCACATTGCTCGTACCGGTAAAGGCTTCGCCGATGCCTTCCTTCAGGGCCTCCACGCACCAGCGCTGCCACAGGAACGAATGGCGGCGGCGCGTGCCGAAATCGGAAATCCGGATATCGGGCAGGGAGCGCAGGCGCTCCACCTTCGTCCACATCTTGGCCTTGGCACGGGCATAGAGCACGTCGAGTTCGAAACGCCCCATCTTCTTCATCGCCGCCCGCGAGCGCAGTTCATTGATGATGGCGAGCGCCGGGATTTCCCACATGGTCGTGTACATCCACGGGCCATGGAAATTCAGTTCGTACTGGCCGTCGCGCTTGGTCAGCTCGTATTCCGGCAGCTGGAAATGCGTCAGCCATTCGAGGAAATCCGGTTCAAAGATCTGCTTCTTGCCGTAGAAGGTGTTACCGCCAAGCCAGATCATTTCCTTCTTGGAAAAACGGATGGTGCGGGCATGGTCCAATTGTGCACGCAGCTCTTCCTCGTCGATCTCGTCGCCCAGCCGCACACGCGTGGTACGGTTGATCAGCGTGAAGGTTGCGTCGACCTTGGGATAGACCCCCCAGATCATCTGCAGCATCAGCAATTTATAAAAATCCGTATCCAGCAGGCTGCGGACAATGGGGTCGAGTTTCCACGTGTGATTGAACACGCGGCGTGCAATGTCGGTCTTCGTCGCCATTGAATGCTCTCCTTCCGGAATTTCCGCCCGCCATGTTGCACGGCAGCAACCGCCCATCAAGCAGAACCGGGCATAACCGGCTAAATTCTGCAGTCAAACGGACGCGGGCATTTGCATTAAATCTTTGTAACCTCACAGTTTTGTCATTAACGGCGACATCAAAGCGCTTTATTCTTGTCGGTAAACAACCTTTCGCGCCGGGATGCGCATTGGGATACAATCAAAAATACGGTGGTGCTGGCTCCGCGGATAGCGGAACCGGCCTTTTTGGAGTGACGTATGAAAGTCTGGAAACAACTTGTACTGGTTGTCGTTATCCTCGCCGTTGCCGGCGCGGGATGGCTGTATTTCTTTCCGGGCGCGTCCAATCTCCTGAAAAAAGCCGACGTCGACAAGGTTCTGACCACAGCAAAGGAACCGGCGGCGCCCAACGGCCAGGGACGGAGCGGACAGGCCGTTCCGATCGTGGTTGTGCGGGCCGCCGATGCGGCCAAGATCAATGACAAGCTGTCGGCCATCGGCACCGGCAAGGCAAAGAGCTCCGTTTCCGTTACACCGTTCGCCGCCGGACGCATGACGGAAATCCTGGTCACCTCGGGCACCAGGGTTGAGGCTGGCGACGTGATTGCCCGGCTTGATTCCGAGGCGGAAAGCATCGCCGCCGACAAGGCGCGCACCATGCTGAAGGATGCCCAGACCAAGTTGAAGCGTGCGGAAAACCTCAGCGCGACCAACACCGTTTCCGCCGTGCAGGTGTCCGATGCCGGACTGGCCGTGGACAATGCCGGTCTCGATGTACGCGAAGCCGAACTCGCGCTGGACCGCCGCGCCGTCAAGGCGCCGATTGGCGGCATCGTCGGCATTCTTCCCGTCAGTGCCGGCAACTACATCACCACGACGACGCAGATCGCGACGATCGCCGACCGCAGCGAGGTGCTGGTGGATTTCTGGGTGCCGGAACGCTTTGCTCCGGCCATCAAGGTCGGCGCGGCCGTCACGGCCACCTCCGTTGCCCGGCCAGGCGAGACGTTCAAGGGCGCGATCAACGCCGTCGACAATCGCATCGATCCCGATAGCCGCACCCTGCAGGTGCAGGCGAGGATCACCAATCCGAATGATGCCCTGCGCGAAGGCATGGCCTTTCAGGTGAACATGGGATTTGCCGGAGAGACCTATCCGACGGTCGATCCGCTGGCGATCCAGTGGGGCACGGACGGCGCCTATATCTGGAAGATTGCGGACAACAAGGCGCAGCGTGTGCCCGTCCGCATCATGCAGCGCAATGCCGCCTATGTTCTCGTCAATGCCGAGATCAAACCGGGTGACCTTATTGTCGCAGAAGGGGTGCAGGCCGTTCGCCAGGGTGGTGCCGTCCAGATCAAGGGCCAGCCTGCCAACCAGACGGATTCCGGCACACGACCGCTGGCATCCGTCGGCGAAAAGGGCTGAGGTGCGGCGTGAGCAATTCACACGGACAGTCCGGCTCCAATTTCACCGCTCTTTTCATCCGCCGCCCGGTGCTGGCGCTGGTGCTCAATGCCCTGATCGTCGTCGCCGGGCTTGCCGCCTTCTATGGCGTCGACGTGCGCGAACTGCCGGATGTCGACCGGCCCGTGGTGACGGTAACGACGACGTTCCAGGCCGCCGCTGCCGAGACGGTCGACCGCGAGCTGACCGCTGCGATTGAAGGCGCGGTGTCCCGCGTTTCCGGGGTCAAATCCATTTCCTCCAGCTCGTCCTTCGGGACCAGCCGCGTCACCGTGGAGTTCAATGACGGTGTCGATCTGAACGTTGCCGCCGCCGATATGCGCGATGCCATCAGCCGCATCACCAACACGCTGCCGGAGCAGGCCGATCCGCCGCAGATCGTCAAGGCGGATGCCAATGCCGATGCGGTGATGCGCCTTGCCGTCACCTCGACCACGATGGCCGTCGAAGACATGACCGTTCTGGTCGAAGACCAGATCAAGGACGTGCTTGCATCGGTGCCCGGTGTCGCGGATGTGCAAATCAACGGCAACCGCAGCAAGATTTTCCGTATCGATATCGATCAGGGCAAACTGGCAAGCCTCGGGTTGACGGTTGCCAATGTCCGCACGGCCCTCAACACGATGGCGTTCGATACGCCCGTCGGTCAGATCAACAGCAGCGCCCAGAGCATCGTCGTCCGCGCCACCGCGCCGGTGTCGACGCCGGAGGATTTCGAAAACATCATCATCAAGGATCGCACCAAGATCCGGGATGTCGCAACCGTCACGCTCGGTCCCGATATCGGCACATCGACGCTGCGTGCCAACGGCAAGACCGGCATTGGTCTTGGCATCATCCGCCAGGCGCAGTCCAACACGCTCGATATCTCCAAAGGCGTCCGGACGGCTATCGGTCAATTGCAAAAAACCTTGCCGGAAGGCGTCGATATCCGCGTAACCAGTGACGATGCCGATTTCATCAACGGTGCCGTGCACGAGGTTGAAATCGCGCTGGGCGCCTCCGTCTTCATCATCATCCTGATCATTTATCTCTTCCTGTGGGATCTGCGTGCGACGCTGATCCCCGCGGTGTCGATGCCGGTCGCCCTGATCGGAACCATCTCGGCGATCTATCTCGCCGGATTCTCGATCAACATCCTGACGCTGCTGGCGCTGGTGCTGGCGACGGGTCTCGTGGTGGACGATGCCATTGTCGTGCTCGAAAATATCGTCCGGCGCCGCAACCAGGGCATGGGGCCGCGCGCCGCTGCCGTGCTTGGCACGCAGGAGGTGTTTTTCGCGGTCATCGCGACGACGGTGACGCTGGCGGCAGTGTTCGTGCCGCTCTCGTTCCTGCCCGGACAGACCGGCGGTCTCTTCCGCGAGTTCGGCTTCGTGCTGGCAATCTGCGTGCTGCTCTCGGCCGTCGTCGCGCTCACGCTCTGTCCGATGCTCGCCTCGCGCCTGCTCTCGGCAAGCGAAGCCAAGCACGAGGATATCAACCATTCGCCGGGCCTTGTCCGGCGCGTGGGCGGCTGGTTCCTCGAAGCCTATCGCCGCATGCTGCACGGATGTCTGGCCGCGCCATGGCTCGTGGTCCTGGCATCGCTGCTGTTTGCCGGGGCAGCCTTTGGCGCCTTTTCGCTGCTTAAACAGGAATTGACGCCGACCGAGGACCGCGCTTCGGCCTTCCTGCGCATCACGGCGCCGCAGGGCGTCAGCCTTGAATATCTCAACGACCAGATGCGCCAGATCGAGACGTTGATCCAGCCGATGCGCGATTCCGGTGAAATCCAGAACACGTTTTCCATCGCCGGACAGAACGGCAACACCAATCGCGGTTTCATGGTGCTCAGCCTTGCCACATGGAAGGAACGTCACCGGAGCCAGCAGGAAATCCTCGCCGACGTGTCCAAGCGCGTGCGCAATATTCCCGGTATCCAGGTCTTTGCCGCCCAGCCCAATTCGCTCGGCATTCGCGGCGCGGGCAACGGCCTGCAGTTCGCCATTGTCGGGACCAATTACGCCGACCTCGGAACGGCCGCCGCCAAGATCGTGTCGGCGCTGGAAAAGGACAAACGCTTTGACAGGCCTCGTCTGACCAATGAACCGACGCAGCCGCAGCTCTCCGTGTCCATCGATCGCGAACGTGCATCGGATCTCGGCATCGACATCACCGGCCTCGCCGAGGCGCTGCAGTCGGTGCTGGATGGCTACAAGATCGGTTCGGTCTACATCGAGGACCGCAGTTTCGATGTGAAGCTGGTCTCGACCACCAATCCGATCAATGATCCGACGGATCTCGAAAACGTCTTCATGCGCACCAGCGATGGCCGCTTCGTGCCGATGGCGACCATCGCCAAGCTGACGGAAGTGGCAGTGCCGCCGGCATTGACCCGCGAGCAGCAGATGCGGTCTGTCGCCATAACGGCCGCCCTCAGTCCTGACTTTGCCCTGGGTGATGCCTATAAGGTGGCGCAGGAGGTGGCTGCACCACTGCTTCCGCCGGGCTACCGCCTCATTCCGCTCGCCGAGGCGGCAACGCTCGGCGAGAATTCCGCCAGCATGTTCGTTACCTTCGGTTTCGCCATCCTGATCATCCTGCTCGTGCTCGCGGCACAGTTTGAAAGCTTCATTAGCGCGGTTATCGTGATGGCGACCGTCCCGCTCGGCCTAGCCTGCGCGGTCTTTGCCATGGTGCTCACCGGCACCAGCATGAATGTCTACAGCCAGATCGGGCTGGTGCTGCTTGTCGGCATCATGGCCAAGAACGGCATCCTGATTGTTGAATTCGCCAACCATTTGCGCGATCAGGGCCGGAGCGTGCGACAGGCCATCGAGGAGGCTTCCAATATCCGCCTGCGCCCGGTGGTCATGACCATGCTCTGCGCCATTCTCGGCGGTGTTCCGCTGGTTCTGGCCAGCGGTGCCGGTGCCGAGGCCCGTATTGCCCTCGGCTGGGTCATCGTCGGCGGTCTCGGCCTTGCCACAGCCTCGACATTGTTCCTGACGCCGGTCGCCTATCTCCTGCTCGCCGGTTTCTCCAAGCCGAAAGCGGAAGAGGAAGCGCGGCTCGAGCGGGAACTTCTGGAAGTGGTGTCGCAGCCGCCCCTGCCCGCTGAATAGGATTCTTATTCATGCAAACAAAAGGCGGGGATTGCTCCCCGCCTTGTTCATTCCGGCTGCGAATCGTTATTTCGCGGCGTCCGTGACCTTCGTTGTCCAAGCGCCTTCCGGCTTCTTGGTGATGACCGGATCGGAGCCGCCGCCGAGGAGTGTGTCGACGGTGCGCTCGGCCGCTGCCACATCGAGAACGCCGGTGGAGCCCTCAGTCAGCTTGTTGATTTCCGCCACCATGCGCTTCTGGTGCTTTTCGGTCTGCGCGCCGCTCGCATCGTTTTCAAGCACGATGTTGGCCGCTTCGTCCGGATGCTGGCGGGCATAGTCCCAGCCCTTCATCGAGGCTTTGACGAAGCGGGCAAGCTTTTCCACCATCTTCGGGTCATCGAGGCTCTTCTGCAGCACGTAAAGACCGTCTTCGAGCGTGGCGACCTTCTCGTCCTCATACTTGAACGTGACCAGCTGATCGGCGGGAATACCGGCATCGATCACCTGCCAGTATTCATTGTAGGTCATGGTCGAGATGCAGTCCGCCTGCTTCTGGATCAGAGGATCCACATTGAAGCCCTGCTTGAGGACGGTGACGCCATTCGGACCGCCATCGGTCTTGAGGCCGAGGTGATTCATCCACGACAGGAACGGATATTCATTGCCGCCGAACCAGACGCCGAGGGTCTTGCCCTTGAAATCCTGCGGCTTGGTGATGCCGGTCTCCTTGCGGCAGGTCAGCATCATGCCGGAGCGCTTGAACGGCTGGGCGATGTTGACGAGCGGCAGGCCCTTTTCGCGCGTGGCGAGGGCAGACGGCATCCAGTCGACGACCACATCGGCGCCGCCGCCGGCGATCACCTGCGGCGGGGCAACGTCAGGCCCGCCCGGCTTGATTTCCACGTCGAGATTGGCCTCCTTGTAGAAACCCTTGTCCTTGGCGACATAATAGCCGGCGAACTGGCCTTGCGTGACCCATTTGAGCTGCAGGGTCAGCTTGTCGGCCGCCAGCGCCGAGCCCGCCATCAGCGTCATCGCCAGACCCATCGTCAATGCTATCGTCTTCTTCATGTTTCAGTTCTCCTCTGTTCTTGTTTTTTAAGTTCTGTAGGAAGGGTGCCAGAAAGTAACCGCCCGTTCGATGAGGGTAATAAGCCCGTAAGACAGCGAGCCCGCAAGCGCCGCGACAAAAATTTCCGCCCACACCATATCGACATTCATGCGGCCGACTTCCGCCGAGATGCGGAAGCCCATGCCGACGATGGGCGAGCCGAAGAATTCGGCAACGATGGCGCCGATGAGGGCCAGCGTCGAATTGATCTTCAGCGCGTTGAAGATGAAGGGCATGGCGGCGGGCAGGCGCAGCTTCACAAGAGTCTGTCCGTAGCTGGAGCCATAGGTCTGCATCAGGTCGCGTTCCATTGCGCCGGATGCGGCAAGTCCGGCCACGGTATTCACCAGCATGGGAAAGAAGGTCATGATGACGACCACGGCCGCCTTCGATTCCCAGTAGGAACCGAACCACATGACCATGATCGGCGCGATGCCGACAACGGGAAGGGCGGCCACAAGATTGCCGATGGGCAGCAGTCCCCGGCGCAGGAAAGGCACCCGGTCGACAATGATGGCGGCAAGGAAGCCGGAGCCGCAACCGATGACGTAACCGGCAATGGCGGCCTTCAGATAGGTCTGCTGAAAATCCGCCCAGAGCGTCGGCACGGAACTGGAAATGCGCTCGGCGATCATGGATGGCGGCGGCAGCAGAATGCTCGGTACGCCAAAGCCGCGGACAATGATTTCCCACAGGATCAGCAGCCACGCACCGAACAGCACCGGCAGGGCGAGATTGACCAGCCGCTGGGCCTGCGGCGAAGTGAGTTTCAGGCCGGCCAGATTCTGCACGCTGAACCACGCGAGCAGCCAGGATGAGGTCACCATGCACCAGTAGCCGATCGACGGTCCCGGCGGCTGCGGCATGGCGTGGAGCAGTCCGATAAGGCAGAAGGCGACCACATGGACAAGCGCGAGAACGACGATCAGCGACGGTATCGATACGCTCGTGAACATGGCAACGGCAGCGGCAACAAACAGGATAACCGGGGTCGAATAGCTGAGCATGTCGAGAACGTCGCCGCCGGACGATATCAGCAATCCGGGAACGGCAAGCAGGAAGGCGGCAATGGCCAGCGGGGAGCGGGATAGTCTCATGGCCGTACTCCCATGCGCCGGTTGACGAGCGTGGCCACCAGCCCGATCAGGCTGACCAGAATGGCCGCCATCAGCGCCGCCGCGATCAATGCGGCCCAGATCTGCACCGTCTGGCCATAATAGGAACCGGCCAGCAGCCGCGCACCGATGCCCGCGACCGCACCGGTCGGCAGTTCACCGACAATGGCACCGACCAGGCTGATGGCGACGGCAATCTTCATCGAGGTGAAGAGGTAGGGCATGGACGCCGGCCAGCGCAGCTTCCAGAACACCTGCGCCTTCGAGGCGTTATAGGTGTGCATCAGGTCGAGATGCATGATCTCGGGTGAGCGCAGGCCCTTGACCATGCCGACGGCCACAGGAAAGAACGACAGATAGGTGGAGATCATCGCCTTGGGCAGGAGCCCGGTGATATTGACCGCGTTGAGCACCACGATGATCATCGGCGCGATGGCAAGGATGGGCACGGTCTGCGATGTGATGATCCACGGCATCAGGCTTTTATCGAGCGTGCGCGAATGGACAATGGCAATGGCCAGCAGGATGCCGAGCAGCGTGCCAAGCCCGAAACCCAGCAAGGTCGAGGACAGGGTGACACCGCCGTGATAAACAAGACTGCGTTTCGATGTCGGGCTGATATCGAACACGGTCTTGCGGATTTCCTCGGCCACCTGATGCGGTGCGGGCAGGACCGGGCGCTCCTGCGCCATCGTGTTGGCGATCAGTTGGCCGGTCGCGATCGTTGTGTTGGCGCGTGCCGCCTGATCCCGTTCGAACGGTGCATTGAGGATAATGGCGAAGGCATACCACAGCGCCAGAATGGCGAGGAGAACGGTTCCAACGGGAATAACGCTGTTGCGGATGAAGTTCATGAATGCATCCCCGCTTCAGGCTGCCAGCGGTACAGAATATCCGGCAAATGTTCCTCATTGTCGCCATCGGTGCGGCGCACTTCGGTGAAGCCTTCGCGCCTGTAGAAGGACTGGGCACCGGTATTCGCTACAAAGGTCCAAAGCTCCACCGGTCCCGTGGCCTGCCGCTTGGCGTGATCCAGCAGTGCCTTGCCGATGCCCCTGCAGCGCCGGTCGGCATGCACGTAGAGTGCATTGACCATGTTGTCAGGCGCGAGCGCAACCATGCCGGCTACCATGTCATGGTCATCGGCGACAAAGACTTCATATCTGGAAAAGACGGTATCGCAATAATAGTCCGTGACATCGTCCGCCGAATGAATGCGCGGCATCCATTCCGTCACGTCGATCCACGCATTGACGATAGCCGCGCAGTCGGACATGTCACGCAGTTTGGCGGCGCGGATCGCGGTCATCATGCGCCCCGGCTATTCATCATAGGAATGGCCATGGCGCAGGCCCTCGCGCACCCGGTGGGCAATCTCGAGAAATTCCGGTGTTTCGCGGATATCGAGCGTGCGTTCCGTGCCGAGATTGCAGTCGATGATCTCATGGATACGGCCGGGACGCGGGCTCATCACCACGATCTTTGTCGACAGGAACACCGCTTCCGGAATGGAGTGCGTGACGAAGATCACCGTTTTCTGTGTCTTCGCCCACAGCTTCAGCAGCTCTTCGTTGAGGTGGTCGCGGACGATCTCGTCCAGCGCACCGAACGGTTCGTCCATCAGCAGCATGTCGGGATCGAAGGACAGCGCCCGCGCTATGGAGGCGCGCTGCTGCATGCCGCCCGACAGCTGCCACGGAAATTTCTTTTCGAAACCGGCAAGGTTGACCAGCTCAAGGTTTTTGGCGATGCGGCTCGCCCGTTCGGCTTTTGGCACGCTCATCACTTCCAGCGGCAGGGAAATATTGCCGCCGATGGTGCGCCATGGATAAAGCGCCGCCGCCTGGAACACATAGCCATAGGCGCGATTCTGCCGCGCTTCGGATGGCGTCATGCCATTGACGGAAATGGTTCCTGACGTCGGCTGCTCCAGATCGGCGATCACCCGCAGGAGGGTGGTCTTGCCGCAGCCTGAAGGCCCGATGAAGGAAACGAACTCGCCGCCATTGACCGCAAGGTTGATGTTCGACAGGGCATTGACCGGCCCGTCATTGGTCTGAAAGACCAGGGACAGGTCCTTGACGTCGATCACATTCTTTGGCGTCGCGTTTGGCATTGACTGGGCCTTGGGTCGGAGCGCGACGACTGTCATCAGACGCCCGCCGGTATGTTTTTCGGATCGCGCTCCACCTTACGCGGTGCCGTGAGTTCCTTCCACGTGGAAAGTGCACGATTGGCCGGCGCATTGGCCTCGCGTTCGACAAAGCGGCCGCTGCCGGTCGGCGCCAGCACTTCGCCGTCCTTGTAGGCGATCTGTCCGCGTGACAGGGTGATGCGCGGCAGTCCGGTAACCTCGATCCCTTCAAACACGTTGTAGTCGATGGCGGATTTCTGTGTCTTGGCGGAAATCACCTTCGACGCCTCCGGGTCCCAGATGACGATATCCGCATCGGAGCCCGGCAGGATGGCGCCTTTGCGCGGATAGATGTTGAGGATGCGGGCGATGTTGGTGGAGGTCACGGCCACGAATTCGTTCGGCGTCAGGCGGCCGGTGCGAACGCCCCTGGTCCACAGCACGGGCATGCGGTCTTCGAGGCCGCCGGTGCCGTTGGGAATCTTGGTGAAATCGCCGACGCCAAAACGCTTCTGCTCCGTGGTGAAGGCGCAGTGATCGGTCGCCACCACCTGCAGGCTGCCGGAGGCGAGACCGGCCCATAGGCCGTCCTGATGGCTCTTGTCGCGGAAGGGCGGCGACATCACCCGGCGCGCCGCATAGTCCCAGTCCTTGTTCTTGTACTCGCTCTCGTCGAGCGTCAGATGCTGCACCAGCGGCTCGCCATAGACGCGCATGCCCTTCTGGCGGGCGCGGCGGATGGCTTCATGCGCCTGCTCGCAGGACACGTGGACGATGTAGAGCGGCACGCCGGCCTGGTCGGCGATCATGATGGCGCGGTTGGCCGCTTCCCCCTCGACCTCCGGCGGCCGGGAATAGCCATGGGCTTCCGGCCCATTGTTGCCTTCTGCCAGGAGCTTCTGCTGGAGATGCGCGACCACGTCGCCATTCTCGGCGTGGACCAGCGGCATGGCGCCGATCTCGGCACAGCGCGTGAACGAGGCGAACATCTCGTCATCGTCCACCATCAGGGCGCCTTTATAAGCCATGAAGTGCTTGAACGTGTTGATGCCGCGTTCCACCACCTTCGGCATCTCGTCAAAGATCTGCTTGTTCCAGCCGGTGATGGCCATGTGGAAGGAATAGTCGGTGCGTGCCTTGCCCGCCTTCTGGAACCAGTCCTGCAAGGCTGCCAGCAGGCCATCGGCGCCGGGCAGGACGAAATCGACCACCATGGTGGTGCCGCCCGCCAGCGCCGCGGCGGTGCCTGTGTCGAAATCATCGGAAGAGTGGGTGCCCATGAAGGGCATTTCGAGATGGGTGTGCGGATCGATGCCGCCCGGCATCAGGTAGCAGCCCGTCGCATCGATAATCTCATCGCCGGAAAGATCCGTACCGATCTGGGCAATGATGTCGCCCTCGATCAGCACATCCGCCTTGTAGGTGCGGTCGGCGGCAATGATGGTCCCGCCTTTGATCACTTTCGTAGCCATGTGTCCGTTCCCCTTATTGGTCTTTTGTCGAACATGTTGCTCTGTATGGAAATGGTATCCGGTCAGGTCTGGATCACGGCCGTTTCCAGAACAGCATGCAGGAGGACGTCCGCGCCGGCGGCCGCCCATTCCTTGGAAATCTCTTCATCTTCATTGTGGCTGAGCCCGTCGACGCAGGGACACATGACCATGGCCGTTGGCGCAACCCGGTTGACCCAGCAGGCGTCGTGCCCCGCGCCGGAAATGATGTTGCGGTGGCTGTAACCCAGCCGCTCGGCCGCATTGCGCACGGCGGTTACGCAGCCTTCGTCGAATGTGACGGGATCGAAATGTCCGGCTTCCTCGATCTTGATTTCCAGCCCGAGCTCTTTGGCAATCTTCGGCGCCTTTTCCTCGAGCTCTGCCTTCATCGCGTTGAGTGTGGCAAGGTCGGGCGAGCGGAAATCGACGGTGAAGACCACCTTGCCGGGAATGACATTGCGGGAGTTCGGATAGACATCGCAATGGCCGACGGCGCCGACCGCGCTGGGCTGGTGCGCCATGGCGATGGTGTGGACGAGTTCGGTGATGCGGGCCATGCCCAGCCCGGCATTCCGGCGCATGGGCATCGGTGTGGAACCCGTATGGCTGTCCTTGCCGGTCAGCGTGATCTGCAGCCACCACAGGCCCTGGCCATGAGTGACGACGCCGATATCCTTGCCTTCGATTTCGAGGATCGGGCCCTGCTCGATATGCAGTTCGAACAGCGCGTGCATCTTGCGCGCGCCCACCTCCTCGTCACCCTTCCAGCCGATGCGCTCCAACTCGCCGCCGAACGTCTTGCCCTTGGCGTCTTCGCGCGCGTAGGCCCAGTCCTGCGTGTGAATACCGGCAAAGACGCCCGATGCCAGCATGGCGGGTGCAAAGCGCGTGCCTTCCTCATTGGTCCAGTTGACCACGACAATCGGGTGCTTGGTCTTGATATTGAGGTCGTTGAGGGTGCGGACAAGTTCGAGCCCGCCGAGGACACCGAGCACGCCGTCATACCTGCCGCCGGTCGGCTGGGTATCGAGATGGCTCCCGACATAGACGGGCAGGGCAGCCGGGTCGGTACCTTCGCGGCGGAAGAACATGTTGCCCATGGTATCGACACCCATGGTCAGCCCGGCCTTTTCGCACCAGCTCTGGAACAGGCGCCTGCCTTCGGCGTCCTCGTCGGTCAGGGTCTGGCGGTTGTTGCCGCCGCGCAGTCCCGGTCCGATCTTTGCCATGTCCATCAGGCTGTCCCAGAGACGGTCGCCGTTGATCCTGAGATTTCCAGTGAGCGCCATGTGAGAGCCTTTCAACTATGCCAGGTTTTTCAGGACGTCGGCCAGCGTATCGAAGAGATGCTCGATCTGGCCCTTGGTGATGATCAGGGGTGGCGACAGCGCAATGATATCGCCCGTGGTGCGGATAAGGACACCCTTTTCATAGGCATCGAGGAATGCCTGGAAGGCGCGCTTGGTTGGTGCGCCTGATATAGGTTCCAGCTCGATGGCGCCGATCAGGCCGAGGTTGCGGATGTCGATGACATGCGGCAGGCCCTTCAGGGCATGCAAAGCATCGGCCCAGTAGTCGGAAAGCTCCGCCGCCCGGGTAAGGAGTCCCTCTTCCTCATAAGTATCCAGCGTCGCAAGCGCTGCCGCGCAGGCGATGGGGTGGCCGGAATAGGTATAGCCATGGAAGAGTTCGATCATGTTTTCCGGGCCGGTCATGAACGCATCGTAGATCTGCTTGGATGCAAACACCGCGCCCATCGGGATCACGCCGCTGGTGATGCCCTTGGCGGTGGTGATGAGATCAGGAACCACGCCGAAATAATCCACGGCGAAGGGGGTGCCGAGACGACCAAAGCCGGTGATGACTTCATCGAAGATCAGCAGGATATCGTTCTTCGTGCAAATCTCGCGCAGGCGCTGCAGGTATCCCTTCGGCGGGATAAGCACACCGGTCGATCCGGCTACCGGTTCGACGATCACGGCAGCGATGTTGGAAGCATCGTGCAGAGCGATCACCTTTTCCAGGTCATCGGCGAATTCGACGCCATATTCGGGCTCGCCGCGCGTGAAGGCATTGCGCGCGAGATCGTGGGTATGGCGGATGTGGTCGACACCGCCGAGCGCGTTGCCGAATGTCTTGCGGTTGCCGGAAATGCCGCCGACCGAAATGCCGCCGAAACCGACGCCGTGATAGCCGCGCTCGCGGCCGATCAGCTTGGTCTTGGTGCCGTTGCCCTTGGCGCGGTGATAGGCGAGGGCGATCTTGAGCGCCGTGTCAACCGATTCCGAGCCGGAATTGGTGAAGAAGACGTGATCGATGGGGGACGGCAGCATGGCCGCAAGCCGTGCCGCCAGCTCGAAGACCTTGGGATGGCCCATCTGGAAGGCGGGCGCGTAGTCGAGTTCGGCAACCTGCTTTTGTACCGCCTCGACGATTTTCGGGCGCGAATGACCGGCGTTGCAGCACCACAGACCGGCGGTTCCGTCGAGAATTTCGCGGCCGTCGGCGGACTTGAAATGCATGTCCTTGGCGCTGACCAGAAGACGGGGATTTTGCTTGAACTGCCTGTTTGCCGAAAACGGCATCCAGAACGCGTCGAGATTATTGGTGCCCAATCCCAATGCCGATTTCGACATGTGACGTACGCCTCCTGTTTGCGGACATTGCCGCTTGTTTTGTGTTCCCGAATGATTGAACCTGTGGTGCAATCAAAAACTTGACTAGTTGGTCAAAATGCAGGCTAGAAGAGCATAGGAAGCCGGTCAAGCGCTTTATGGGGAATAAAAGCGGTTCCGGGATGCGACGAAACGGCCCGTCGCGCCGGATAACAAAAAGGGATGAGTGGCATGGCGAGGGCAGCGAAGAAAAAGACGAGCGATGTGCCGGAAAAGACGACGCGCATCCAGGAAATCAATCGCCGTCTCATTCTCGATGCCGCTCTCGATGTTTTCTCCGCCTATGGCTTTCGCGGCACCACCATCGACCAGATTGCCGACAGGGCGGGGATGTCGAAGCCGAACCTGCTCTATTATTTCCCGCGCAAGCAGAACATCTATGTAACGCTGCTCGAAGAGACGCTAGCGGAGTGGCTGGCGCCGCTGGCGGAAATCGATCCCGAGGGTGACCCGATCGAGCAGTTGCGCAAATACATAACCCTGAAAATCCGCATGTCGGAGAGCCACCCGGAGGCGTCGCGGCTGTTTGCCAACGAAGTATTGCATGGCGCACCAGCGATCAGTGAATTTCTGAGCAAGCACCTGAAGCCGCTGGTCGACGACAAGGCGGCGGTGATCCGCCGCTGGGTCGGCGAGGGCAAGCTCGCGCCGGTCGATCCCTATCACCTGATTTTCATGATCTGGGCGACCACGCAGCACTATGCGGATTTCGATGTGCAGGTCCGTGCCATCATGGGCAATCAGGTTGGCCGCCCCGGTTTCCGCGAGCAGACGGCGCAGGCGGTGTTGAGCATCATTCTCAATGGCATCCGCCCGCGCGGGTGAGGGGATTGGTCCATTGCAGGTAGATTGTGCCTGGTTCGACAAGCTCACCATGAGGGAAGTTGTCGACTGCAGGGCCAATCGGAAATGCAGTGGATATAGCTCCCTGCCGTCCGCCTCCATCCCTCATGGTGAGCTTGTCGAACCACGCACGATGTTGATGCAAAACGCCTGCCTCACGCGAAATTGACAGACGCGGATTGTGCATTGCACTATTGTTCCGCTGCGTCGCAATATCCGTTGCCGCGCCTGGCTTGCATCAAAGCCAGTTTCCCTGACATCCGGAGATGCCCCCGTGAAAATATCCGATGTTCGTTCCGCCTATGCCATGCCGCTCACCAACCCCTCCTATCCGCCGGGTCCCTACCGCTTCATCAACCGCGAATTCGTGGTCATCACCTATCGCACCGATCCGGAAGCACTGCGGGCGGTGGTGCCCGAACCACTCGAGATCGCCGAGCCCATTGTCAAATTTGAGTTCATCCGCATGCCGGATTCCACCGGCTTTGGCGATTACACCGAATCCGGCCAGGTCATCCCGGTCCGCTTCAACGGCAAGGAGGGCGTCTACGTCCATTCCATGTATCTCGACGATGATGCACCGATCGCCGGCGGGCGCGAGATCTGGGGCTTTCCCAAGAAACTCGCCAAGCCGAAAATCTCCCATGAGGGCGAAACCATCCTCGGCACGCTGCATTACGGCAGTGTGCTCTGTGCCACGGGCACCATGGGCTACAAGCACAAGCCGGCCGATCATGCCGCCGTTCTGAAATCGATGCTGCTGCCGAATTATCTCATCAAGATCATTCCGCATGTGGACGGTACCGCGCGCATCTGCGAGCTGGTCGAATATCACCTGCAGGATATCGATCTGAAAGGCGCGTGGACGGCACCTGCGGCGCTCGAACTTCATGCGCATGTCATGGCCAATGTTGCGGGCCTGCCCGTGCTGGAAGTCTTGTCGGGAACGCATTTCATCGCCGATCTGACCCTCGGGCTCGGGGAGGTCGTGTACGATTATATGAAGGGATAATGGTCCGTTGCAGGGTGGTTGTGCGTGGTTCGACAAGCTCACCATGAGGGAGAGTGAAGCTTGCAGGGAGTCATATGCTGCAATGCTGACGATTGGCTTGCAGCCAACCCACATCCCTCATGGTGAGCTTGTCGAACCACGCACAATAGTCTGACAAAGAAAAAACCCGCCTTAACGGCGGGTTTTTGAATGTTATTCGGCAGCGGCCTTGGCCATCGGATTGTTGGGATGGGTGGTCCAGTTGGCGTAGTCCGGCTGGATCGGCAGCTTGGTGCGCGGGTCGACCCCCGAGGTCATCGGCACCATGGTGATGCAGTTGTCGACAGGGCAGACATTGACGCAGAGGTTGCAGCCGACGCATTCCTCGTCGATCACCTCGAAATGCCTGGCGCCGTCCACCATCGCCGTGATGGCCTGGTGCGACGTGTCCTCGCAGGCAATGTGGCAGCGGCCGCATTTGATGCACAGGTCCTGGTCGATCTGCGCCTTGGTGATGTAGTTGAGATTGAGGTACTGCCAGTCGGAGACGTTCGGCACGGCCATGCCGCGGAAGTCCTCGATGGAAGCGAAGCCGCGGGAGTCCATCCAGTCGGAGAGCCCGTCGATCATTTCCTGCACGACCTTGAAGCCATAGGTCATCGCCGCCGTGCACACCTGCACATTGCCGCAACCGAGCGCGATGAATTCCGCTGCATCACGCCATGTCGTGATGCCGCCGATGCCGGAGATCGGCAGGCCACGCGTCTCCGCATCGCGGGCAATTTCCGCCACCATGTTGAGTGCAATGGGCTTGACGGCCGGGCCGCAATAGCCGCCGTGCGATCCGCGCCCGTCAATCGAGGGATTGGGCGCAAAGGTATCGAGATCGACCGAGACAATGGAATTGATCGTGTTGATCAGCGACACGGCATCGGTACCGCCGGATTTTGCCGCCCGTGCCGGTTTGCGGATATCGGTGATATTAGGCGTCAGTTTGGTGATGACGGGCATGCGCGTATATTGCTTGCACCAGCGCACCACCATCTCGATATATTCCGGCACCTGGCCGACGGCCGCGCCCATGCCGCGTTCCGACATGCCGTGCGGGCAGCCGAAGTTGAGCTCGATGCCATCCGCACCGGTAGCCTCGACCAGCGGCAGGATGGCTTTCCAGGCGTTCTCCTCGCAGGGCACCATGATGGAGGCGATCAGCGCCCGGTCCGGCCACTTCTTCTTCACCTCGGTCATTTCACGCAGGTTCACTTCCAGCGGACGGTCGGTGATGAGCTCGATATTGTTCAGGCCGAGCAAGCGCCGGTCCGGGCCGTGGATCGCGCCGTAGCGCGGACCGTTGACGTTGACGACGGGCGGGCCCTCTTCGCCCAGTGTCTTCCACACAACGCCGCCCCAGCCCGCCTTGAAGGCGCGCTCGACATTGTAGGCCTTGTCTGTCGGCGGTGCGGAGGCCAGCCAGAAGGGGTTGGGGGATTTGATGCCGAGGAAATTCGATGAAAGATCAGCCATGTCGATCTCCTTCAGCCAGCGATGTGGCTTGGATGGGTGGGGTGCTGCGCCGGTGCCGACGCGCCGTCCGGATTTTCCGCCATGACGGCTTCGACAAAGCCGCTGACTTTCTCCGGCTGCTGCGTCAGCGCCCGGTGGATGGATTCAGCGGCAAGCTTGCCGTCCTGCACCGCGGCCACGGTCAGGTCCTGACCACCGGCAATGCAATCGCCGCCAGCCCATATGCCGGGAATCGAAGTACGGCGGTCGTCGTCGACGCTGATACGTCCCTTCGATAGGGCAAGCCCGGCTTCGGTGAGGATGCTCTCCGCCGGCGTCTGGCCGATGGCCTTGAAAATCTGGTCACTGGCAAGGGTGATGCTTTCGCCGGTGATGGCGAGCCTGCCGTCGGCCATAGCGGTATAGTCCAGCGTGATGCCGCAGACTTCACCGGATGCGTTGCGGGTGAGCGCCCGCGGCTGCAACCAATGGCGGATGATCACCCCGGTTTTCAGCGCCAGTTCCTGCTCATAGGGGCTGGCATTCATGCTTTCCGGCCCGCGCCGATAGGCGATGATGACGTTCTCGGCGCCCAGCAGCTTGGTCTGCACGGCCACGTCGATGGCCGTCATGCCGCCGCCGATGACGACAACGTCGCGCCCGACGGCGATCTGCGACAGGTCTTCGCTCTGGCGCAATACGGAGATGTAGTCGACGGCATCGATGCAACCGGCTGCATCCTCGCCTTCGAGGCCAAGCTCGTTCACACCCGGCAATCCCATGCCGAGGAAAACCGCATCGAAACCGGCTTTCAGCGCATCGATGCTGATGTCCCGGCCAAGCGCCTTGTCGTTCTCGATGGTGATCCCGCCGATTTCCAGAATGAAATCGAGTTCCTTCTGGGCAAAATTGTCGACACTCTTATAGGCGGCAATGCCATATTCATTGAGGCCGCCGGCTTTCGGCCTGGCTTCGAAAATCGTCACGTTGTGGCCGTGCTTGGCCAGACGGTGCGCGGCGGACAAGCCGGCCGGACCAGCGCCGACCACGGCAACGCTCTTGCCTGTCGGCTCGGCGCGCTTGAAGGGGTGCTGGCCCTTTTCCATCAGATGATCGGTGGCGTAGCGCTGCAGAAGGCCGATTTTCACCGGCTTGCCCTCGGCGGTCTCACGCACGCAGGCCTGTTCGCACAGGGTTTCGGTCGGGCAGACGCGGGCGCACATGCCGCCGAGAATGTTTTCCGCCAGAATCGTCTTGGCAGAACCGGTGGGATTGTCGGCGGCGATCTGGCGGATGAACAGCGGAATATCGATGCCCGTCGGGCAGGCGTTCATGCAGGGCGCATCGTAGCAGAAGTAGCAGCGGTCGGATTCGACAAAGGCTTCATGCCGCGTCAATGCCGGGTGCAGATCGGAAAAAACATCGGTGTAGGCATCGGACTCTAGCCGCCCGGCCCTCACATCACGGATTCCAGAATCGATCGATCCCATGAAATCGCCTCTCCATTTCTGAAACTGCAACATCCCGTTCCCTTTGGGCGTGCCGCAATTTGGTGATGGGCCGGTTTGTCCGGCACCTGTTGATGGAAAGAATGCCAGATTTTCACAAAAGGTCAAATTTTTTATCAAACGGTCAAGAAATATGAAACTGAATCATATTCGTTTCGTTTGCACGGCTGGATGTCCACGCAAATCTGGCAACGGCAGCGGGGAAAAACTAGATCAGATCATTGAGAACAAGGCTTGCGCCTTTTGCCCCGACCATCATGGCGGCGGCATTGGTATTGCCGGAAATGATATTGGGAAAGATCGAGCAGTCGATCACACGCAGCCCTTCGACGCCGTGCACCCGCAAACGCGGGTCGACCACCGATACCGCCGGGTCCGGGCCCATGCGGCAGGTCGAAACCGGGTGATAGACCGTGCCGCTGCGCCGGCGGAAATCGGCAATGAGATCCTCGTCGCTCCGGCACTGCGGACCGGGCAGCAATTCCTCGACGATCAGCTTCGACAGGGTTGGCGTCGCTGCGATTTTCCGCAGGAATTTCACCGCATCCAGCATCTCGGCAACATCATGCCCGGTCGAAAAAGCGTTCGGCGCGATGGTCGGTGCGTCGAGCGGATTGCCGGAGCGGATATGGATGGACCCGACGCTGGTCGGACGGCAATTGGACAGGCCGATGGAAAAGCCCGGCCAGGGATCGGGGGTCAGGATCGGGCGCTCGCCTTCCCTCGGCCGCACGGTCGAAAAGGCCTGAAAATACAGCTGCATGTTCGGGCGCTGCCGCGACGGATCGGTACGAAAGAAGCCTCCGCCCTGATTCATGCTGATCGACAGGGGCCCCGTCCGCAGCAGCAGATACTCGATACCGACGCGCAGTTTGCCCCACCATGGGCGCAGCACCTGGTTGAGCGAGGCCACGTTGGCCCGGTAGGTATAATTGATGCCGAGATGGTCCTGCAGGTTTTCCCCAACCTGGCTGTTGGCGTGCACAAGCGGAATGCCGAATTGCGCCAGGCGCGCCGCGTCACCAATGCCCGAAAGTTCGAGCAGTTGCGGTGTATTGACGGAGCCGCCGCACAGGATCACTTCGCGCCCGGCCCTGACCGTCTCGGCCCGGCCGTTGCGGGTGAACGCAACACCGGTAGCCCGTTTGCCCTCAAAAACAATCCGCTGCACCATCGCGCCGGTCAGAACCGTGACATTGGGGCGTTTCATCGCCGGGCGCAGAAAAGCCCTGGCGGCGGACATGCGCCGCCCGCCTTTCGTGGTCAGCTGAAATGGCCCCGTACCTTCCTGCGTGGCGCCATTGAAATCGGGATTGTAGTGCAGGCCGGCCTCCTGCGCGCCCTTCAGAATCTGATTGGCCAGCGGATGAAACAGGTGCGAGCAATCGGTGACATGCAGTGGTCCGCCGCGGCCAAGGCTTTTCGCGGGGCCGTCATGGTCTTCCAGCGCCTGAAACACCGGCAGCACATCGTCATAGCCCCAGCCGGGATTGCCGCGCGCGCGCCATTCGTCGAAATCCTCCTTCGCGCCGCGGATATAGACCATGGCATTGATCGAACTCGACCCGCCCAGCACCTTGCCGCGCGGCCAGTAATCCGCATTGCCGCCAAGCCCCGGATCGGCTTCGGCCTTGTACATCCAGTTGACGGATTTGTCGTAGAAGGTCTTGCCGTAACCGAGCGGCATCTGCACGAAGAACCGCCGGTCCGTCCCGCCCGCTTCCAGGACTAGAACCGTGTGGCGTCCGCTGGCGGACAAGCGCTCGGCGACAACCGATCCGGCAGAGCCTGATCCGACAATGATGAAATCAAACGCGCGCATGAATTCCAGCCTGAACACAATCTATTTATCCAGGCAGGATATCCGGCTTCATCGTAGCAAACCCAAACGTCATTCCGCCATGGCTTATGGAAAATGCGACAGGCCTGTCGAATTGTCCGGCGTGTCAGGTGCCGGCAGCGGCCTGATTGAGATTCTCGAAAAACTGGGTGGCGAGTTTCTTGGCGGAGGACGATATAAGGCGGCTGCCGAGTTGGGCGATCTTGCCGCCGACATCGGCATTGACCGTATAGGTGAGCACGGTCTCGCCGCCTTCCTCGATCAGGGTGACATCGGCGCCACCCCTAGCAAAACCGGCAATACCACCCTTGCCCTCGCCCGTGATCGTGTAGGACAGCGGAGGATTGAGATTGCTCAATTCGACCTTGCCGTTGAAGCGCGCCTTGACGGGGCCGAGTTTGACGCCGACCGTGGCTTCCAGTTCCGTATCGGAAATCCGCTCGAGGCTTTCGCAGCCGGGGATGCAGGCTTTCAACACCTCCGTGTCGTTCAATGCCTTCCAGACTGCTTCGCGGGGCGCTGCAATGCGTTCTTCGCCGGTCATATCCATGTTTCAATGCCTCCCTGGAAGAAGAAAGCTAAGATAGACGACTTCATCTGTCCATGATTTATAAAACTTCGTTCTTCCTGCCACTGTATTAAATCCTGTCACAAAACATCATGATACTGGCGATGAAGATGCTGGACCGGACAGGAGCGGTGTAATAACAGGATTAAGACTTTGTGATTCCGCAGGGATGACGGCCACAAAGTACTGACCCAACTATTCTTCTACTTCATTCATCTCATCAAGGGAGACTGCACATGAAATTGAAAATGGTCGCCGGCATTTCGCTGCTGGCTGTCGCTCTCGTCGGCTGTTCCAAAGCCCCCACCTGCACCCAGGAAGAGCTGACCAAAAAGGCCGGTGAAATCACCGCTGCCGTTCAGCAGGTCATTACCAAGGACCCGTCCAAGGCTCAGGGAATCGTTGCCAAGATGCAGGAACTGGCCACAAAATATCAGGGCCAGACTGATCTGAAAGACGCCTGCAAGGCGTATGACGACGTTCTGACAGCCATCAAGGGCTCGTAAACTTTCGCGCCGCAGTTCCGCCCGGATTTGCGGCGCAGATTACCTGATGTTAAATCGGAAGAGATTCTGCTTTAAATCGATTGAAACAAAATGATTCCGGTGGCAGGTTCCACTCTGTCAGGATCAAGGCGTGACTTCAGGAGAGAGAAATGGCGACAGTGAAAGCGAACGACCTGCGTGGCTCCGTTCAGGCATTGAAAGCACACTTCAAAAGCGGCGCGCCGAAAAACATGCGCGCGACCTTCGTGGAAGATCCCAAACGCTTCTCCCGCTATTCCCTCAGTCTCGACGATCTTCTCCTCGACTGGTCGAAGTGCCTGGTCAATGACGAGACGCTTTCCCTCCTTGCTGATCTGGCAAAAGTAGCCCATGTCGAAGCCCGGCGCGATGCGATGTTTGCCGGCGAACCAATCAACAATACTGAAGGCCGCGCCGTGCTCCACGTGGCGCTGCGCAATCGTTCCAACAAGCCGATCAAGGTTGATGGCGCCGACGTCATGCCCGGCGTCAACGATGTGCTGAAGCGCATGGGCGCCTATGCGGATGGCCTGCGCTCCGGCGCGATCAAGGGGTCGAAGAACAAGCCGATTACCGATGTGGTCAATATCGGCATTGGCGGCTCCGATCTCGGACCGGCCATGGCAACGCTCGCCCTGTCACCCTATCATGACGGGCCGAAGACCCACTTCGTCTCCAATGTCGATGGGGCACATATCGCCGATACCTTGAAAGACCTCGATCCGGCGACGACGCTGATCATCATCGCGTCGAAAACCTTCACCACCATCGAGACCATGACCAATGCCCGCGCCGCGCGCAAATGGATCGCCGATGCGCTGGGTGAAAAGGCTGTCGGCAAGCACTTTGCCGCCGTTTCCACGGCGCTCGACAAGGTCGACGCCTTTGGCATTCCGGAAGATCGTATCTTCGGCTTCTGGGACTGGGTGGGTGGCCGCTATTCCATCTGGTCGGCCATCGGTCTGCCATTGATGATTGCGATCGGGCCCGAGAACTTTGGCCGGTTTCTCGATGGCGCCCACGCGATGGACGAACATTTCCGCAAGGCGGCGCTTTCCAAGAACCTGCCGATGATGCTTGGTCTGGTCGGCTACTGGCATCGTGCCATCTCCGGTTACACCAGCCGCGCCGTGATTCCATATGATCAGCGGCTGGCCCGCCTGCCGGCCTACCTGCAGCAGCTCGACATGGAATCGAACGGCAAGGGCGTCACCATCGACGGCAAGCCGGTTTCCGGTCCGACCGGCCCGGTGGTCTGGGGCGAGCCCGGCACCAACGGTCAGCATGCCTTCTTCCAGCTCCTGCATCAGGGAACCGATACGATCCCGCTTGAATTCATCGTCGCGGCGAAGGGCCACGAGCCGCATCTCGACAACCAGCATGAGATGCTGCTGGCCAATTGTCTGGCCCAGTCGGAAGCCCTGATGAAGGGCCGCACGCTGGAAGAAGCCAAGGCGCAGCTCGCGGCAAAGAACCTGGCGAAATCCGAGGTGAACCGCATTGCGCCGCACCGTGTTTTCAAAGGCAACCGGCCATCGATCACCATCGTCTATGATAAACTCGATCCCTTCTCATTGGGCCGCCTGATCGCGCTTTACGAGCATCGCGTTTTCGTCGAGGCCCAGCTTTTCGGCATCAATGCCTTCGATCAATGGGGTGTCGAGCTCGGCAAGGAACTGGCGACCGAGCTTCTGCCGATCGTCTCCGGAGAGGCAAAACCAACGGACAAGGACGCATCCACACAAGGTCTTGTCGCGCACTTGAGGAAGCGTCGCGGCAAATAGGCTATAGTGGCCCGATAACGAACAGAATGGGTATCCGGCCTCTGCTCCAGGGCCGGAAGTGAGGAACTGGAAAAGCATTGATGAAGACGGAAACGATCCAGCTGGCCGGCGATGTGCCGGGCAATCATATCGAACTACGTGTGCTGCGTTTTGCCGGCAAGGATGAAAAGGCGGTCAGCGCCTATCTGCAATCGTCGCTCCATGGTTCGGAACTGCCCGGACAGGCGGCGCTGCATTTCCTCATCCCCATGCTGGAAAAAGCCGGCAGGGAAGGCCGCATCGCCGGTAACATTACCGTTGTCCCGCAGGCCAATCCGGTCGGCTCCGCCCAGTGGTTGTCGCACCAGCATCTCGGCCGTTTCGAATTCTTCTCCAGCGGCAATTTCAACCGCTCTTTCCCTTTGCTCGATACGTTCGATACGTCGGGCCTGGTTCCGATCGATGGCCCGAAATCCCTGGCTGAACGGCTGAAGGCGCAATTGCTGCGCCTCGCTTTGCCGCACGACATCGTGCTCGATCTGCACTGCGATGACGAGAGCGAAAACTACCTCTACATCCATCAGGCATTCCTGCCGGAGATGTATGATCTGGCCGCGGCGCTCGGGTCAACGGCGATCCTGTCCTGGAACAGCACTGCCGATGCGGCCTTTGAGGAAGCCTGTGCCCATCCGGTATTGCAGCTGCCGGAAGCCAAGCGTGACGTGAAGCGGCGCGCTGTTACGACAGTCGAATTCCGCGGATTGAACGATGTCGATATTGCAACAGGCAAGGCGGATGCGGAAGGCCTGTACCGGTTCCTGGTGCATCGCGGTGTGGTCACCGATCCCGCCGTCACGCTGACGGTTGATTTCAAGGGCCCGGTTACACCACTCGAAAATGTCGAAATGGTGCGTGCGCCGCAGGGCGGCATGATCCTGTTCCATGTGAACATTGGCGACGAGGTCGCGGCGGGCGCAAAACTCGTTACGGTGGTGACCGTTCCCGGCGATCCCTCTGGCGATATCACGCTGACGGCGCCGCAGGCGGGCCGTATTCTCACGCGGCGCAGCCATCGTTACACCCGGCGGGGCGATGACCTTCTCAAGCTCCTGGGTTCCAAGCGCTCCGAACAGGCGCGGCCGGGCTCGCTGGAAGCATGATGCCCCGCACGCATCCTTCGGAAATCCGCGCCATCCTGTTTGACAAGGATGGCACGCTGGTGGATTTCAACCGGACGTGGTTCGGCATCACCATGGAACTGGCGCACAAGGCGGCGGATGGCGATGTGGATCGCGCCCGCGCGCTTGTCGAAGCGGGCGGCTATGACTGGGAGATGGAACGGTTCCGCGGCGGCTCGGTTGTCGCCGCCGGAACGATCAACGACATTGTCGATCTCTGGCATCCGGAACTGACGCTGGAGGAAAAGCGCGAGCGCATCCGCAGCTACGATGATTATACGGTGCGCGAGGGGTCGCGCCGGGCCGTGGGCATCGACGGATTGCGCGAAACGTTGGAGCGGCTGGCGGCGCAGGGGTTCATCCTTGGCATCGCCACCAATGATTCGGAAGCCGGTGCGCGGGCAACCGCTGAGGCTTTGGGATTGACCGCATTGTTTTCAGTGATCATCGGTTATGATTCCGTCGCACGGGCAAAACCCCACGCCGACCAGCTGGAGCTGTTTGCGGCTAAGACCGGCATTCCGGCCAGCGCCATCGCCATGGTCGGCGATAACGGCCACGATCTGGAAATGGCCCACGCGGCCGGCGCCGGATTGGCTGTCGGCGTTCTCTCGGGCAACAGCACGCTGGATGATCTGGCATCGCTGAGCGACGCCATTCTGGGCTCGATCGCCGATCTGCCGGATTTCCTGGCGGGACGCGAGCCACCGCGTATTTGAAGGCTGGCATAAAGATTGTGCGTGGTTCGACAGGCTCACCATGAGGGATTTGGTTTGCCTGCAAGGCCAACTACGAACGTTGCAGGATATAGCTCCCTGCAACCCTCCATCTCCTTCATGGTGAGCCTGTCGAACCACGCACTACCGATTTGCAGTGGAATCATATTGAGGAGAGCAGAGAGGCGCTGTATAGAAATCCGGTGGGCACCGTCTCATGATCTGATCGACAAAAGCAGCAGCTCCAACCGGCACCGTCCGGGAAAGCCTGCCTGAGCTTTCAAGCCATGAGGTTATGACATGAACGATAGTCCCGCCCGCTCCATCCATTTTGGACGAATCGCAGCCATGCTGCCGGTTGCGGATATGCAGCGCGCCCATGATTTCTACACGGGCGTTCTCGGCTTTTCCAGAACCTTCCAGAATGGTGATCCCGTCGGGTTCATGATTTTGAAACGCGACAATGCCGAACTGCACCTGACATTGCAGAAGGGCCACAAGGCAGCGCCCTTCAACGTCATCCATATGATGGTGGACAATGTCGATGTCCTGCACGCGATCTGCCGGGCACAAGGTCTGCGCATCATCAAGGGGTTGAAGGACAAGGAGTATGGCCTCAGGGCCTTCGTCTTCGAGGATTTCGACGGCAACCGCATTGATGTCGGCCAGCCGCTTTAATCTCCGGCTGCCCTGTCCTTCCCCGTGAAGGACAGGGATGCGCGCCCGCTTGACCGGCTTCGTGCCATGGGTAATGTCAGCGGCAGGGATGTCCGCAATCTGGCGCCAAGAGGGATGATCATGACCGCAACAACGCTTCTGGCTTTTGCTCTCGTCGCTTTCGTCGGCATAGCCACGCCGGGGCCGACGGTTCTTCTGGCTTTGACCAATGGCTCGCGCTTCGGCGTCCGCCGCGCCCTGGCGGGGATGGCGGGTGCGGTCATTTCCGATTTCGTCCTGATCGGCTCCGTTGCCCTTGGCCTTGGCGCCTTGCTTGCGGCCTCGGAGTTCTGGTTCTCGGTGGTCAAATGGCTCGGTGCCGGTTATCTCGCCTTTCTCGGCCTCATGCTTCTGCGCTCGAAGGGGACGCTTGATCTGTCGCTGCGCACCGCCACGCACGAACCGCCGGCAACCACCCGTGCCATCTTTCTCAAGAGCTTCCTTGTTGCGGTGACCAACCCCAAGGGCTACCTGTTCTTTTCGGCCTTCCTGCCGCAATTCATCGCGCCCGATATGCCGCAAATCCCGCAATATGCGGTGCTGGCGGTGATTTTCGCCACGCTCGATTTTGCAATCATGTTCGGTTATGCCCTGCTCGGTTCGCAGGCGGTCCGCGTCCTGAAGAAATCAGGCGCGCTGTGGCTCGATCGCATCTGCGGCGGCGCATTGCTGGCGCTTGCCGGTTCGCTTGCGCTCTACCGGCGCGCAAACGTCTGAAAAGAAAAAGCCGCCCCGGGGGCGGCTTTCTCGGATGTCAGCCGCGCAATTCGCGCCGCAGGATTTTGCCGACATTGCTTTTCGGCAGCTCGTCGCGGAATTCAACCGTCCGGGGACGCTTGTAGTTGGTCAGCCGCTCGGCACAGAATGCCTTGACCGCCTCTTCCGTGAGCAGGGGGTCCTTGCGCACGATGAAGAGCTTGACCACTTCGCCGGAGTGCTCGTTGGGAACACCGATTGCCGCCGCCTCGCGCACGCCGGGATGCTCCATGGCGACTTCTTCAATCTCGTTGGGATAGACATTGAAGCCGGACACCAGGATCATGTCCTTCTTGCGGTCGACAATCTTGGTATAGCCGCGCTCGTCCATGTAGCCCATGTCGCCGGAGCGGAAGAAGCCGTCCGCTGTCATGACCTTGGCTGTCTCGTCCGGACGGTTCCAGTATCCGGCCATGACCTGCGGCCCGCGAATGCAGATTTCGCCGACTTCCAGCAATGGCAATTCCTTGCCGTCATCATCGCGGATGGAGAAATCGGTCGATGGCAGCGGCGTGCCGATCGTGCCGGAGAATTCCGTGGCATCCAGGCGGTTGGCCGAAGCGACCGGCGACGTCTCGGAGAGGCCGAACCCTTCGGTGATCAGGCCGCGCGTCACCTCGAACCAGCGATCGGCGACCGGTCTTTGCACGGCCATGCCGCCACCCAGTGTCAGGATCAGGTTACGGAAGTCGAGCTTGCGGAAATCCTCGTTGTTGAGCAGTCCGTTGAAAAGCGTGTTGAGACCCGGGAAAACGTGGATCGGAACTTTCTGCAATTCCTTGACGAAGGCAGGAATGTCGCGCGGATTGGGGATCAGCACATTGTTGCCGCCGAGTTCCATGCTGATCATCGCATTCACGGTGAGGCCGAAAATATGATAGAGCGGCAAGGCGCAGATGAACGTCAGATTGTCCGGACGGCCCTTCTTGCGAAAGCCGACCTCCACCCACAGGCGCATCTGCGTGACATTGGCCACGATGTTGCTGTGCATCAGCACGGCGCCCTTGGAAACGCCCGTGGTACCGCCCGTATATTGCAGGAAGGCGATATCGTCCCGCTTGACCTCGACCGGCTTCAGCGTGAGCGCCGCCCCTTGCGCCAGCGCGGTCTTGAACGGCGTATGACCGGGCAGGGACCAGGCCGGCACCATTTTCTTGACGCGGCGCACGACCAGATTGACGATATGGCCCTTGAGACCCAGCATGTCGCCCATGGTCGCAACGACGACATGTTTGACCGGCGTCGCCGTCAGCACTTTTTGCAGCGTCGTGGCGAAGTTTTCCAAAATGATGATCGCTTTCGCACCGCTGTCCTTGAGCTGATGTTCAAGCTCGCGCGGCGTGTAGAGCGGATTGATGTTGACCACCGTCAGGCCCGCCCGCAGAATCGCAGCGATGGCCACCGGATATTGCAGGATGTTCGGCATCATCACCGCAACCCGGTCGCCCTTGACGAGCCCGCGTGACTGGAGCCATGCCGCGAATGCCTGTGACTTGCGATCCATTTCCGCATAGGTCATCACCTTGCCCATGCAGGTAAAGGCCGGCCGGTTGGCATATTTCTTGTAGGCGGTGGCAAAAAGCGCGTTGATGTTCTCGTAGGGCAGCGGTCCGATCTCGGCGGGAACGCCTTCCGGATAGGATTTGACCCACAGTTTCGGCTCGGGCATTTGGGCGAGGGATGCCGCCTTTGCCGGTGCTGCCTCGGCGGCTGGCGCCGCAGTTTTGGCTTTGGCTGCGGGCTTCTTTGCCGCGGGTGTCTTGGCGGGCGCTTTCACCGCCGCTTTTTCCGGTGCTGCACTGTTTGCTTTGGCAGCGGCTTTGGGTTTTGCTGCAATCTTGGCTTCGCTTGCAACCGGCGCTGCGGTTTTCGCGGCAGGTTTTGTTGCCGTCCTTGCAGCCTTGGCAGCCGTCTTTACCGCAGCGGGTTTCACCGCACTGGCGGTTTTCGTTGTCTTGACCTCACCGGCTGGTTTGTTCGCGGCGGCTTTGGCAGTCGTGGCGGCGGGTTTCGCCGTTTTGGCTGGCGCTGCCTTTGCAGTGGCGCGCTTGGCTGTCACGGATGTTTTTACCGGCGTTGTCTGTTTTGCCACATTAACCTCCCCTGATGGTTTCCTTGTAGCTGGCCCACGGTCCTCCAACCCTAAACATGCTACTCAACAATTCTATCTATGGCGATAGGCGGTGCGCTTGCAAGTATTACATTGACGTAAACGTAAAATTGATTGTCGCGGAATTGTCGTGCTTTGCCGCCAATTCACCCAATCGGCACGATCTGGGCGCAAAGTTGCCAAGGTTCGCCTCGACAAAGCACCGGCCTTTCCTTCATCCTGCACCGACAATCAAAATGGATTCGCCGTGGAAACAATCACCATCGTCTTGCTGATGCTTCTGGCCGTTGTGGTCAGTGACTCCATCGTGCGCGTGCTGCCTCTGGCCGTACCGCTGCCGCTGGTGCAGATCGGGCTTGGCGCAGCGATTGCCTCGGTCACCAGCATCCGTGTGCAGCTCGATCCCAACATTTTCTTCCTGCTGTTTCTGCCGCCGCTGTTGTTTCTCGATGGCTGGCGCATCCCCAAGGAGGGTCTCTTCCGGGACAAGGGCATCATTCTGGAGATGGCGCTCGGCCTTGTCATCTTCACGGTGATCGGTGTCGGCTTCTTCGTGCACTGGATGATCCCTTCCGTCCCCCTGCCGGTGGCCTTCGCCTTGGCCGCCATCGTCTCGCCGACCGATCCGATCGCCGTTTCCGCCATTGCGGCGCGCGTGCCGATTCCCTCGCGCATGATGCATATTCTCGAAGGGGAATCCCTGCTCAACGATGCGTCCGGCCTCGTCTGCATGCGTTTTGCCGTGGCCGCGATGCTGACCGGCAGCTTCTCGATCACCGAGGCGTTCTTTACGTTCCTCTGGCTCGCTTTTGCCGGCATTGCCATCGGTATCGGCGTGACCATTGGCGTCACGCGCGGCAAGGCATTCCTCGCCCGCAAGCTCGGTGAGGAGAGCGGCTCGCAGATTCTCATCAGTCTGCTCATCCCCTTCGGCGCATACCTGCTGGCCGAACATGTGCATGCCTCGGGCATCCTTGCCGCCGTTGCCGCCGGTATCACCATGAGCTATGCCGAGAACACGGCCCAGTCCATGGCGCTGACCCGCGTGCGCCGCACCGCGGTGTGGGATACGGCGCAGTTCGCCGCCAATGGCGCCATCTTCGTTCTGCTCGGCGAACAGCTGCCCGGCATTTTCTCCGGTGCCGTCGAGAATGTGCGGCACGGCGAGACCAGCCCCTGGTGGCTGCTGGTCTATGTCGTGGTCATTTATGCCGCTCTGGCTGCCCTGCGCTTTCTCTGGGTCTGGGTGTCGTGGCGCGTGACCATGGCGCAGCGCCGCAGGCAGGGTGAGGCCGTGGTCAAGCCAAGCTGGCAGCTGATTGCCGCCATGTCGTTTGCCGGCGTTCGCGGTGCCATCACCCTTGCGGGTATCCTGACACTGCCGCTGTTCCTTTACGACGGCTCGCTGTTTCCGGCCCGCGATCTCGTCATTTTCCTTGCCACCGGTGTGATCATCCTGTCGCTGGTCATGGCCAGCGTCAGCCTGCCGCGTCTGCTGCGCAACATCGACCTGCCCATCGAGGATTCAAACCAGCGCGAAGAGGATTATGCCCGTATCGCTGCCGCGGAAGCCGCAATCATGGCGATCGAGCGGGCCCAGCACAGCCTGGCATCGGGCCGTGCCGACGCCGATATCTATACGGATGTCGCCAACCACATCATGGAGCTCTACCGCAAGCGTATTGACGGGCGCATGCAGCTCGGGGAAGAGCGCGAAGAGGTGGCGCGGAGCGAGGAAATCGAGAAGCTGCTGCGCATCACCGCGCTTCGGGCGGAACGGCAGGAAATTCACCGCCTGGTGCGGGCAAGGCGGCTTGAAAGCAGCATTGCCACGAAAATGGTGCGGGATATCGACCTACTGGAAGCCCGCTTCCAGTAGGTATCCATTGAACCCTGATCAGTTCCAGTCGTCGGGAATCTGGCGCACGGCACCCCGGGCAGCACTGGTTGCCATGGCGCCATAGGCGCGCAGCGCCGTGGTGATCTTGCGCTTGCGCTTTTCCTCCGGCTTCCACGCAGCGGTGCCCTTGGCTTCCATTTTCGCGCGGCGTTCGGCCAGGACGGCATCGTCGACGGCCAGATGAATCCCGCGGTTCGGAATGTCGATATCGATGATATCGCCGTCCTCAACCAGACCGATCAGGCCGCCTTCCGCCGCTTCCGGTGAAACGTGGCCGATGGAAAGGCCGGATGAACCGCCGGAGAACCGGCCATCGGTGATCAGCGCGCAGGCTTTGCCGAGACCCTTCGATTTCAGGTAGCTGGTCGGATAGAGCATTTCCTGCATGCCCGGTCCGCCGCGCGGGCCTTCGTAGCGGATCAGCACGATATCGCCCGGTTTGATGCCGCCATTGAGAATGCCGAGAACGGCACTATCCTGGCTTTCGAAAATGCGGGCGGGACCGGAGAACTTCAGGATCGAGTCGTCAACACCGGCGGTTTTGACGATGCAGCCGTCTTCCGCCAGATTGCCGTAGAGCACGGCCAGACCGCCATCCCTGGAATAGGCGTGTTCAAGATTGCGGATAACACCCTTTTCGCGGTCAAGATCGACATCGGCAAAGCGGCGCTCCTGGCTGAAGGCTACCTGTGTGGGGACGCCGCCCGGTGCCGCCTTGAAGAAATCATGCACGGACGGGTTTTTGCTGCGCACCACATCCCAGCGGTCAAGAGCAGCGCCGAGATTGGCGGCATGCACGGAATAGACCGATGTATCAAGCAAACCGGCGCGGTCGAGTTCGCCGAGAATACCCATGACACCGCCCGCGTGGTGCACGTCTTCCATGTGCACATTGGCAACGGCAGGCGCCACCTTGCACAGCACCGGAACGCGGCGGGACAGGCGGTCGATATCGCTCATGGTGAAGTCGACTTCGCCTTCATGCGCAGCGGCCAGCAGGTGCAGCACGGTGTTTGTCGAGCCGCCCATGGCGATATCGAGGGTCATGGCATTTTCGAAAGCGGCAAACGAAGCGATGGAGCGCGGCAGAACCGTTTCATCGTCCTGTTCGTAATAGCGGCGGGCGAGATCGACAACGAGATGACCGGCCTCGACAAAGAGGCGGCGGCGGTCCGCATGGGTGGCGAGCGTCGAGCCATTGCCCGGCAGGGAGAGGCCGAGTGCCTCGGTCAGGCAGTTCATGGAATTGGCGGTGAACATGCCGGAGCAGGAGCCGCAGGTGGGGCAGGCCGAGCGCTCGATGGCCTTCACTTCTTCGTCGGAAATGCGGTCGTCAGCGGCCGCAACCATGGCATCGACCAGGTCGAGCTTCTTTTCCTTGTCTTCCCAGACGACTTTGCCCGCTTCCATCGGTCCGCCGGAGACAAAAACGACGGGGATGTTGAGGCGCAGCGCTGCCATCAGCATGCCGGGCGTGATCTTGTCGCAGTTGGAAATGCAGACCATGGCATCCGCACAGTGGGCGTTGACCATGTATTCGACGCTGTCGGCGATGATTTCACGCGACGGCAGGGAATAAAGCATGCCGTCGTGACCCATGGCGATGCCGTCATCGACGGCAATCGTGTTGAATTCTTTGGCGACGCCGCCGGCGCTTTCGATTTCGCGCGCCACGAGCTGGCCGAGATCCTTCAGGTGGACGTGGCCGGGCACGAACTGGGTGAACGAGTTCACCACGGCGATGATCGGCTTGCCGAAATCCTCGTCTTTCATGCCGGTCGCGCGCCAGAGCCCGCGGGCTCCTGCCATGTTGCGGCCATGTGTGGTGGTGCGTGAACGATAAGGAGGCATTGTCGAAAATCCTGCTGATGACGGGCGAGGGAGCATCTCTTACAGAAAAAGAGTTCCCATGGCAAAAGAATGGAATTTTATTGCCTTGAAGGGGCGTGTTTCATTGCATTGATTACATAAGGCAGATGCCGGGCGCATGAAACGGGACGTAATGTCTCGCCCCGCCGAGCGCCTGTCAGAACGCGGTGAAGGTCAGCGTTGTCAGCGACCGCGCAATGCCTGATATATCGAGCACGTTGGTGTTGATGAATTTGCCGATATCCTGATCTTCCGGAATGTAGATCTTGGCCAGAAGGTCGAACTCGCCGCTGGTCGAATAGAGCTCCGAGACGATTTCACGCTCGAACAGGGTTTTTGCAACTTCGTATGTCTTGCCGGGTGCGCATTGCAGTTGCAGAAAGACAGGCTTCATAAATTCCTCCGGAAGGCTGGGCGATTTTCAGTCAGCATAATTGCTGCGACGCTTCTTAGCCAGTTGTTCTCGTCTCGCAACTGCGATATATATCCCGCGTTCGCACAGGCTATCTGGGAGAGACCGGTAAAACCGGCGCCGATGGAGCAACCGCCCCGGAAACTCTCAGGCAAAAGGACCAGAATAGTCTAGAACATCTGGAGAGAGGTATGGTTTGAAAAGCCGTACCCACCGAAGGAGAAAGCCCTGCCCGGTTGCATGACCGGAAAAAGGCGCCGACGACATGGATGACAAACATCCGGCGGGCGCTCAAAGGGCCAAGCTCTCAGGTTCCGTGACAGATGGGGTTTCGTGCCGTTGTCAACGGCGAAACTGAAACCATGTGTTGCCTGAGGACCGTTTTATCATGACCCATATCGCCATTATCGGCGCCGGTATCACCGGCGTGACGACTGCCTATGCGCTTGCCCGCCAGGGCTATTCCGTGACCGTGTTCGACCGCAACCGCTATGCGGCCATGGAAACATCCTTCGCCAATGGAGGTCAGCTCTCCGCGTCCAATGCGGAGGTGTGGAACAGCTGGTCCACGGTGCTCAAAGGCATGAAGTGGATGCTGCGCAAGGATGCGCCGCTGCTGATGAATCCGAAACCCTCCTGGCACAAATATTCCTGGATGGCGGAATTCGTCATGAACATCCCGCACTACGAAGAAAATACCATCGCCACCACCAGGCTCGCCATTGAAGCGCGCAAGCGCATGTTCGAAATCGCTGCGGATGAAAAGATCGATTTCGACCTGGAAAAGCGCGGGATCCTGCACATTTACCGCTCGAAATACGGTTATGACCACGCGGTCAAGGTCAACAGGCTGCTGGAAGCCGGTGGTCTTGACCGGCAGGCCGTCACCAATGAGGAAATCCGCAGCATCGAACCGGCCCTGAACGGTTCCTTCTATGGCGGCTTCTTCACGCCATCCGATTCGACCGGTGATATCCACAAGTTCACCCGCGGCCTTGCCGCTGCCGCCATCCGCCACGGCGTGCGCTTCATTGGCGATGCCGACGTTGCCGAACTGAAGCACGGCGCCGGCGGCGTGGTGGTGGAATGGAACAGGGCATCCGTTGCCGATGCCGGGACGGAGACGGAGCGTTTTGACGCCATCGTCATCTGCGCCGGCATTGCCAGCCGCAAATTTGCCGCCCAGCTCGGCGACCGCGTCAACATCTATCCGGTCAAGGGATACTCGATCACCGTCAATCTGGATGATGCCGGGAGCCAGCAGTCGGCCCCATGGGTGAGCCTGCTCGACGATGATGCAAAGATCGTCACAAGCCGTCTTGGGGCGGGGCGCCTGCGCGTGGCCGGTACGGCCGAATACAATGGTGAGAACCGCGACATCCGCCACGACCGGGTCAAGCCGCTGGTCGACTGGAGCCGCGACCTGTTCCCGGGCATGGACACGTCCAATGTGGTGCCGTGGGCCGGCCTGCGTCCGATGATGCCGAACATGCTGCCGCGCGTCGGTGCAGGCAAGCGGCCTGGGGTATTCTACAACACCGGTCATGGCCATCTCGGCTGGACACTGTCTGCCGCCACGGCTGAAATCGTCGCCGGGCACATCAGCGCCGCCATGCCCGTCGATGCCAGCCCGCAGGGCGGATGGCTCGCCGCCGCCGAATAAAACCGGCTTGCACGCAAAGGAGCGCCTGTTACCTCAGGCGCTCTTGTCGTGCTGGGCCGACATGGCAAACTATTGCACGCGGCACATAAAAAGTGATTGGCGTTTAAATGCGCTTGTATCACGGTTTTGTGGCGATATGGCCACTAGTGCCGGGTTGCATGGCTGATCAGGTGCCATTGCGGGTTGGCCAGCTTTTCCCGGCATGTTATCGTTTTCTTAAGCTCGAAGGGCGAATTTTATCAATTGCAGGCAGCGTGCGCACGGTCCCTGCAGTGTATCCTTGTGTTTATTGATGTGTAGGGAATTTGCTGGTTGATGGACTTGAAGCGCCCACAGGCCAGTTGTTTCGGTGCCGCGTTGCTGGCCCTTACGGCCCTTGTCTCGCCTGCCCAGGCCTTTGATCTTTTCGGCGTTCATCTCTGGGGTGCCAAGAAGGAGGACGATGCGGATTCGGTCATCGCCGATCCGCAGAGATACACGGTTGAAACCGCTGCTTCGACAAGCGAGGAAACCAAGGCGCTCGTGGAGGGCGCATCGAGCCTGTTTGCCGACAAGGACAAGCCTGCCTCCGGTGCGGCGGGACTGCTCGCCAAGGCGCGTGGAGATTATCGCCGCATACTTGGTGCGCTCTATGCGGACGGCCGCTATGGCGGCACCATCAGCATTCAGGTCGACGGCAAGGAGGCGAGCGATATTCCGCCGGATGCCGTGCTGTCCAAGCCGGCCAAGGTGGTCATTTCAGTCGATCCCGGATCGCAATTCTTGTTTGCGTCGGCCCGGGTCAAGAACATGGCGCCGCCGACGCTCGACCCGAAAGACTTTGTCGAAAGCCCGGAGAAACAAGGCTACATCGCTGGCGAGATCGCCCGCTCGACAGCCATCGTCAAAGCTGAGCGGCTGGTGGTCGATGCCTGGCGCCAGCAGGGGCATCCAAAAGCCCGGATTGTCAGCCGGGAAGTCATCGCTGACCACGAGACCAACCGGGTTGACGCGACCATCGATGCCGATCCCGGTGCCAAGGCCGGTTTTGGACCGGTGCAGGTCAAGGGCACCGAGCGCATGGACCCGGAATTCGTGGCGTTCATCACCGGCCTGCAGCCGGGACAGGAATACGATCCCGACGAAATCGAGAGAGCCAAGAAACGGCTGTCGCGCCTCGAAGTCTTCCGCTCGGCGCGAATCGAGGAAGGCGATGCAATTGATAGCAACGGCCTGCTGCCGATCACCGTGGCGGTGCAGGAACAGAAGTTGCGCCGCTTCGGTGTTGGCGGCAGCTATTCGACGCTGGACGGTCTCGGTCTCGAGACATACTGGCTGCACCGCAACCTCTTCGGCCGGGCGGAACGGCTGCGCATTGACGCCAAGATCGGCGGCATTGGCAGTCAGTCCTATGATCCCTCGGAATACAGCTATCTGCTGGGTGCAAGTTTCACCAAGCCCGGCATCTATACGCCTGATACCGATTTCATCGCCTCGCTGATTGGTGAGCGCAAGGTGCTCGACGCCTACACGCAGACATCGATTACGGCCGATGCCGGTTTCACCCAGATTTTCTCCGATGAACTCTCGGGCAGGCTTACTGCCAATGTTTCCAAATCGCAGTTCAAGGACGATTTCTTCGGCACGCGCGATTTTCTCACCGTCGGTTTGCTGGGTGGCCTCACCTATGACAGCCGCAACAGCAAGGTCGATCCGGCGCGCGGCTATTTTCTGGAAGGGTTGCTGTCGCCGTTCTACGAGATCGAGCATGGCAACTTCGCCACCAAGTTCACGGCGGAGGGCCGCACCTATTTCGGCTTCGGTAAGGACGACCGGTTCGTGCTCGCCGGCCGCTTGAAACTTGGCACGATTGTCGGCGCAGAAATTGCCGAACTGCCTTCGGACCAGCTGTTCTTTGCCGGTGGCGGCGGTTCGGTGCGCGGTTACGCCTATCGCAACATCGGCGTCAATGTCGAGCGCAACGGCACAAGCTATGTGATCGGCGGGCGGTCGCTGGTCGAGGGGTCCGTGGAGGCGCGCGCCAAGATCACGAACACCATCGGTGCCGTCGGCTTTGTCGATGCGGGCTATGTGGGCGAAGAGTCTTTTCCCGATTTTGCCCAGCAGTTGCGTGTGGGCGTTGGCGCCGGCATTCGTTACAATACGGGCCTTGGCCCGATCCGCCTCGATGTGGCCATGCCGCTCGACCGGCGGACAAACGACCCGAGTTTTGCATTCTACGTTGGTATAGGACAGGCGTTTTGACCCGGATTTTCGCAGTCATATTCCTTCTGCTTTTTGCAGCACCGGCTTTGGCGCAGGATAGTGCCGAGGCGGAAAAGTCCTATTTCCTCAGCTTCGTCGAGGAACAACTGTCGACGCCCAATCGCCAGATTTCCATTTCCGACATTCAGGGCGTCCTGTCGTCGGAAGCCAATATCGGCAGCATCACCATTGCCGACCGTGAAGGAATCTGGCTGCGCATTACCAATGCGAAAATTGTCTGGAGCCGTCTGGCGTTGCTGCGCGGGCGTCTGGATATCAACAGCCTCGGCGCGGAGCGCATCGATGTCATCCGCAAGCCGCTGCCGGACACCAGCAGCCTGCCTTCACCCGAAGCCAAGGGTTTCAGTCTGCCGGAGCTGCCGCTTGCAGTCATCCTGCAGGATTTGCAGGTGGGACGCATTGCCTTCGGCGACAGTATTTTCGGGCTGAAGTCGGAAATCTCTCTGGCAGGCAGCCTGACACTCGATAGCGGCTCCCTGGATTCGAACCTCAAGGTGCAGCGTCTTGACGGCCCGGGCGGCACCTTTGCGATCAAGGCGGCCTATGCCAAGGAAAGCCAGAAGCTCGATCTGGATCTGTCGCTCAATGAACCGCAGAACGGTATTGCCGCCAATCTTCTCAATATTGAAGGCAGGCCGCCGGTTGCGCTTTCGCTGAAGGGATCGGGCCCGCTCGGCGATATTGCCTTGCAGTTGACGCTCGATGCCGCCGGCAAGCGCGTTCTCACCGGCAGCACGCAGATCAACCGTCAGGGCGAGGGACTTGCGTTCAAGACAACCGTCGATGGCGCGATCGCCATGCTGGTTCCGCCGCTCTTCCGGGATTTCTTCGGCAACGATACCGCGCTGGCGGTCAATGGCGTGGTGCGCGATGCCGGCGGTGTTTCGCTTGACCGGTTGACCATCAAGAGCGCTGCTCTTGCGGTCGATGCGACAGCCGATACAACCAATGATGGATTTTTGCGCCGCCTGAAGGTGGATGCCTCGATTGCCGATCCCAGCGGCAAGAAGGTCATTTTGCCGGTTGCGGGCGGTCAGACAACCGTCGACAAGGCTGCGCTGGCGGTTGCGTTCGGGGCAAGTGCCGGCAATGACTGGTCGAGCACGCTTGACGTCACCAACCTCACCACCAACAATTTTGCCGCCAAAACAGTCAATCTCGTTGCCAAAGGCCTGGCGGACAATCTCGACAACCCGGCCGCCCGTTCCCTGAGCTACGATGTGAACGGCGATGTGTCGGGCATCACGGCCAAGCGCGCCGATATCGCCAAGGCACTGGGCGACCTGATCCAGCTGAAGATCAATGGCGACTGGAAGGCCGGTACGCCGGTCAATCTCAAACAGGCGCTGGTTGCCGCCAACGGCTTCAGCACGGCGCTGGCCGGTACCATCGACAAGTTCATCTATAACGGCGACATCCTGGTCAAGGCGTCGAGCATCGCACCGTTTTCCGAACTTGCCGGACGCGATCTCGCCGGCGCGCTCGATCTGAAGGCCAATGGCGCTGTCGAAGCGCTGACGGGTGGCTTCAATCTGATGCTGGATGGCCATGCAGCCGGCATGACGCTTGGCATTGATGCGGCGGATCGCGTGCTTGAGGGCGAAACCCGCATCACCGGCGGCCTTGCGCGCGGCGAAGCGGGCCTTAGCGCCAGGAACTTCCGGGTCGAAAACCCGCAGACGCTGGTCACGGCCAATGGCACCTTTGCCACAGGCGCCGCCAATTTCGATTTCGGTCTCGATCTCACCAACCTCGCGCTCCTGTCGGAAAAGACCAGCGGTCCACTCAAGGTCAAGGGCAGCGCGCGCGGCAGCGACGGCATCATCGCTCTGGCGTTCAATGCCGGGGTTCCGGATGGCAAGCTCTCCGGGCGCAAGCTCAGCGAAGGCGCGTTCTCCTTCAACGGGCTTCTGCTCAAGGATGCGCTGGACGGCAAGGTATCCGGTCTGGCGTTCCTTGACGGCATTCGTGCCGATCTTGCCACGGAACTTGCCTTGCACAAGGACGAAAAACGCCTGAGCAATATCCAGTTCATTGCCGGCGGCACACGGCTGCGCGGTGATGTCACCCAGGACAAGAAGGGGCTGCTTCAGGGCAACCTGACCCTCGCTTCCAGCGACGTGTCGACGGCCGCAGCCCTGTTCCTCGTGGAGGCGACCGGCAAGGCGAATGCAGCCATTGCGCTGGCCCATGATGACGAGAGCCAGAACATCGATGTCAAAGGCGATATTGACGGGCTGAAGGCCAACAATGTTATCGTCGGCAAGGCGGCGATTGCGCTGGCCGCCCAGAACATCTTCAAGGTTCCATCCGCCAACGGCACGATCACGGCCACTACGGTTTCGGCCGGTGGTGTCGATATCTCGACCCTCGATGCCCAGGCGGCGCAGCAGGGCAAGACCACCGATTTCAAGCTGAACGCCGCGCTGAAAAATGGAGCGAAAACCGCTATTGGCGGTTCACTCGAACCGACGGAAAAGGGCTTTCTCCTGTCGCTCGCCAATGCGGACCTGACCCGTGGTGCGCTTGCCGCCCGGCTGGTCCAGCCGGCCGCCGTCAATGTCGCCGGCAGCAATGTTTCCTTCGGTGATATCATTCTGGATATCGGCAAGGGCAAGGTCACGATCCGCGGCGATGTCGCCGAAAAACTAGACCTCGCCGTTGCCATCGAGAAGCTGCCGCTCGATGTCGCCAATGCGGTCAAGCCCGATCTGGGGCTGGGCGGCGAAATCAACGGCACCGCCAGGATCGGCGGCACCCGCGACAAGCCTGACGTGAACTTCAATATGCAGGCCCGAGCGATCACCGCCGCCGTACTGAAAAAGGCCGGACTGGATGGCCTCAATCTGGACGCCAAGGGCACATCGACCACGGATCAGCTCAATGTCGATGCGCACCTGACTGGTGCAAACGGGCTCGATGCATCGGCCAAAGGCTCGGTTCCGCTGACGCCGGGACAGCTTGCCGTCGATCTGACGCTCGGCAACCTGCCGCTGCGCGCGTTGAATGGCGTGGTCAAGGATCAGAACCTGGCGGGCAACGTCACAGGAAGGGGCCGCATCACCGGCACGGTGCAGAAGCCCAATGCCGAATTTGACCTGAAGGGGTCGGGCCTCTCCGCCAAGCCTTTGCAGGACGCCGGTCTGTCGCCGTTGCAGCTGACCGCCGCGGGCCGCTTTGCCAACGATACGTTGACACTTACCTCAGCCAAGGCTGACGGACCGCAGGGTTTCACCGTGTCGGCCAATGGCAATGTGCCGGTTTCCGGAAACGGGCTTGGCATCAATGTGACGGGCAATATCCCGTTGTCCCTGGCCAACCGCTTCCTTGCCGATCGCGGCACGCAGGCGAAGGGCAATATTGACGTCACCGCATCCGTCTCCGGCAGTTTCCAGCAGCCGCTCATCCGCGGCATGTTCTCGGCCAACGGTGCCGAAGTGGTCGATCCGGAAACCAATCTGCGGCTGCAGCGCATTACCCTGCTCGGCAGCATGGAAGGACAGACCGTCACCATCCGCACGCTCAATGCCGGGCTTTCCACCGGCGGCACGGTCAGCGCCACCGGTACGATCTCCACCGATGCAGCGGCGAATTTCCCCGCCAACATCCAGATCAAGCTCGACAAGGCCCGCTATGCCGACGGCAATCTTGTCGTTGCCACGCTGACCGGTGCGCTCGGCGTCAACGGCCCCTTGACGCGCGATCCCGTGATTGCCGGCAACATCAATGTCGACCGCGCGGAAATCAGCGTTCCCGAAAGCTTTGGCGGTTCGTCGGCGGTCATCGACGTCAAGCACAAGAAGACGCCGAAGGCCGTCGCCACGACGCTGAAGCGCGCCAAGGCCGACCAGCCCGCCACGGCAACACCCACCGCACGGCCCAGTGTGGTGCGGCTCGATATCAATGTGACAGCGCCCAACAAGATCTTCGTGCGCGGCCGGGGGCTGGATACGGAAATCGGCGGCTCGGTGCGGCTGACTGGCCCCGCAACCGATATCCAGCCGGTCGGTGCGTTCGACCTGGTGCGCGGGCGCTTGGAAATTCTCGGGCAGCGTATCACCTTCACCGAAGGGCAGGTCACGCTGGTCGGGGACCTCAACCCGGAACTCAATTTCGTCGCGAGCACCCAGAGCAGCGACATTACCGTCAATGTCACGGTCAAGGGGCGGGTATCCGATCTGCAGATCGCGTTCTCGTCGCAGCCGGAGTTGCCGCAGGACGAAGTCCTTGCCCGCCTGATCTTCAACCGCTCCATCAGTGAGTTGTCGCCATTGCAGATTGCGCGGCTGGCTGCCGCCGCGGCCGAACTGGCCGGCGGATCGAATTCATCCCTGCTCGACAGCCTGCGCAAGGGCACCGGCCTCGACGATCTCGATGTGACAACCGACAGCGAAGGCAATGCGGGCGTCAAGGCCGGGCGCTATATCCGCGACAATGTCTATCTTGGCGTGGAGGCGGGCGCTGCCGGCAAGACCAAGGGCACGATCAATCTCGACGTGACGCCGCAGCTGAAGGCCAAGGGCTCCGTCGGCAGCGATGGTGACTCCGGCGCCGGTGTGTTCTTCGAACGAGATTATTGAGCGGTGCTGCGGGGACGGAGGGGAATATCCTCCTCCGTCTCAGGTCCTTGGCGGAAGCACCGGCAACGGTTCTGCACGGCCGACCACAAAGGCATAGGTGAAAGCGCCGACCAGCGCCATGAAGGCTGCCATGGCGAAGGACGGCGTATAGTTGCCGTGGAAACGGTCAAGCAGTGCACCGAACAGGAACGGGCTGATGATACCGGCAATGTTCGAGGCAAAATTCTGGATACCGCCGATGGATGCGACGTGATGGGAACTGGGCGCCACATCGGCGGGCAGGGACCAGATGGCCGTGGCGGCTACGGCGAGGCTGCTGTAGGAAATCGCCAGGAAGATGAGTGCCATGTAAAGCGATGATACCAAGGCTGCCGGCAGAATGGCCGCGCCGCCCAGCAGGCCTCCAACCATGATGAGCTTGCGAATGGCCGTGACGTCGGCACCGCCGCGGATCGCCCGGTCTGCCCAGGCGCCTGCGCTCCATGCGGCGACCACCGCGGTCAGGCCCGGAATCATGCCGAATGTACCAAGCTCCGCCAGGTTGAGGCCGCGTGCATTCTTCAGATAGTCCGGAAACCAGGTAAGGAAGAAATAGATGACGAAGTTCAGGCAGAAAAATCCGATCATCATGCCCCAGATGGTGCGGTAACGGAAAAGGTCGATCCAGCGAATCTTGACCGCTTCCGCATCATCGGTTGCATCGGTGCGTCCGCCATTGTCGGTGATGTACTGACGCTCAAGATCATTGGCGCCGGTGTGTTCGGCCGGATCGCGGTACATCACATACCAGAAGAAGGCCCAGACAAGGCCGAGCGCGCCGAGGATGGCAAAGGAATAATGCCATGTGGTCAGGGCAATAATGCCCGTAACGATCGGCAAGGCAAGCACGGTCCCGACACGCGAACCGGAATCGATCACTGCCGTGGCGAAGGCCCGTTCGCTCTTCGGGAACCAGCGGGAGGCTGCCTTGGTCGCGCTGGGATAGGCCGGGGCTTCCCCGGCGCCCAGGGCAAAGCGCACGGCAAAAAATCCCCAGAAGCTGGTGGCCAGCGGCGTCAGCGCGGTAAAGGCCGACCACCAGACCGCGGCGATGGTGAATGACCGGCGTGAACCGACCTTGTCGGTGAACCAGCCGGCAATGAGCATCATCCCGTCATAGGCCCAGAAGAAGGCGCCGAAGATCAGCCCCTTTTCCGCATTGGTCAGCTGAAGATTGAGTTCGGCATCGATATAGGGCAGTGCCACGCTCAGATTGGCCCGGTCGAGGTAATTCATCGTTATGCCAAGAAAGCACATGGCAAGAATGATGTAGCGGACCTTGCTGGCGCCCGCCGGCGCCTTTTGCGGCGGGTGGGCAGATGACGTTGCGATGCTCATGAATGGACCTCCCAGTACCGTTCGGACGCTGCGCAACGCCCATGGAACCGCGCCGTCATCCGGCGCGATGATTCTCATAGTAAGGAAAACCGGCTCCTTGTCAGCCCTGAACGACGGTCTGCTTCTGCTCGCCCAGCCCCTCGATGCCCAGTGTCATGACATCTCCGGCCTTCAGGAAGATATTGGGTTTCTGGCCAAGGCCGACACCGGGCGGCGTGCCGGTCGAGATGATGTCGCCGGGATGCAGGCTCATGAATTGCGACAGGTAGGAAACGAGATATTTGACGCCATAGACCATCGTTTCGGTCGAGCCGTTCTGATAGCGGTGACCATTGACCTCCAGCCACATTTTCAGCTTCTGCGGATCAGCCACTTCATCCTTCGTCACCAGCCACGGGCCGGTAGGACCGAATGTGTCGCAGCTTTTGCCCTTGGTCCACTGCCCCTGGCGTTCGGCCTGGAAGGCCCGCTCCGACACATCGTTGATCAGGCAATACCCCGCCACATGATCGAGCGCCTCGTCTTCGCCGACATATTTGGCGTGCTTGCCGATGACCACGCCGAGCTCGACTTCCCAGTCTGTCTTCAGCGAGCCGCGTGGAATTTCCACATCGTCATTCGGGCCTACAATGGCCGAGGTCGCCTTCATGAAGATGATCGGTTCCGGCGGCACGGTTGCCCCCGTTTCCGCCGCATGGTCGGAATAGTTGAGGCCGATGCAGATGAACTTGCCGGTTCCCGCGACGCAGGGACCGTAACGGTCGACAGTGACCTCGGGCAGCGACGCCGGATCAATGCCTGCGAGCTTTTTCAATCCCGCAGGCGAAATCGCTTCACCGGCAATATCCCCGACGTGTGCGGAGAGATCACGGACCTTGCCATCCTTGTCGACAAGCCCCGGCTTTTCCTGACCGGCAGGACCGTAACGCACGAGTTTCATGGGGTAACCTTTCTGATTGGGAGGGGATCAATAGGTGGCGCGGCCACCGGAAATGTCGAAAACGGCACCCGTCGTGAACGAGCATTCCTCGCTGGCGATCCAGCTGATCAGGGATGCCAGTTCATCGACGGTGCCAAACCGCTGCATGGGTATTTTCGACAGCATGTAGTCGATGAATTCGGGCTTGAGCTGCTGGAGGATCGGCGTATCGACGGTGGCTGGCGTAATGGCATTGACGGTAATGCCGTCATGCACAAGCTCCTTGCCGAGCGATTTCGTCAGGCCGATCACCGCCGCCTTCGACGCGCTGTAGGCCGAGGCATTCGGATTGCCTTCCTTGCCGGCAATGGACGCAACATTGACGATGCGGCCATAGCCGTTCTTCTGCATGAACGGCACGACGAAGCGGTTGCAGTAAAACAGACCGTTGATGTTGATATCGAACACGCGCTTCCACTGATCGATCGGATACTCCGCCACCTTGGCGTTCGGCCCGGTAATCCCGGCCGAACAGATGAGGATATCGATCCTGCCGGCGCTGGCGGCGGTGTCCTGCGCCGCCTTTTCCACCTGCGCCGGGTCGGAAACATCGAGCGCCAGCCCATGCGCGCCCTCACCGAGCCTGGCCTTTGCTTCCCCGATCCGTGCTGCATCGACGTCCCAGAGGCTGACCGTGCCGCCCTCCGACACGATCCGCTCCGCCGTCCTGTAGCCTATGCCGGAAGCACCGCCGGTAATGACCGCATGCCGCCCCTCATAGCGCCTGATGGTGTTCGCCATGTTCCCTCCCGAACGGTTGGCCTCAGTGGTTGTCGCGCGGCAATCCCTTGGTCTGGGCAATGCGCTGGAAATCGACCGCCGGTTTCAGGACCATGCCCTGTGCCAGCTGATCGACCATGCCGCGCTGGATTTCCTGCCATGGCGTCTGGCTGGCCGGATATTTGTAGCCGCCCGCCGCCAAAAGGTCGTCCCGGCGCTTTTGCAGTTCCTCCTCATCGATGAGGATGTTGGCGGTGCCTTTGCGCAGGTCGATGCGCAGGTGGTCGCCGGAGCGCACCAGTGCCAGGCCGCCATTGACCGCCGCCTCGGGCGAAGCATTGAGGATGGACGGCGAACCGGACGTGCCGGACTGGCGGCCATCGCCGAGGCATGGCAACGCATGGATGCCTTTCTTCAAGAGATAGCCCGGGGGCTGCATGTTGACCACTTCGGCCGCGCCGGGATAGCCGATGGGGCCGGTACCGCGCATGATCAGAATGCTGTTCTCGTCAAGGCCGAGTTTCGGATCGTCGATCCGCGCATGGTAATCTTCCGGGCCCTCGAACACTTCCGCGATGCCTTCGAATGCTTCCGGATCGTCCGGGTCGGAAAGATAGCGCTCGCGGAATTCGTCGGAAATCACGCTGGTTTTCATGATGGCGCTGTCGAAGAGGTTGCCCTTGAGATTGATGAATCCGGCCTTCTTCTTCAGCGGTGTCTCATAGGGACGAATGACGTCGGTGTTGAGATTTTCCACGCCCTCGCAATTGGTGCCGATGCTCTTGCCGTTGACCGTAAGCGCTGACGGATGCGGCAGCCGCTTTGCCTTCAGCAGTTCCGCCACGACGGCAGGCACGCCGCCTGCGCGGTGGTAATCTTCGCCAAGATATTCCCCTGCAGGCTGCAGGTTGACCAGCAGCGGCACGTCATGACCGATGGTCTGCCAGTCATCATTGTCGAGCGCGATATCGAGATGGCGGGCAATCGCGTTCAGATGGATGGGCGCATTGGTCGAACCGCCGATGGCCGAGTTGATGACGATCGCATTCTCGAAGGCTTCGCGCGTCATGATATCGGAAGGCTTCAGGTCTTCGCGCACCATGTCGACAATGCGCTTGCCGGTATCATAGGCGATCTGGCCGCGTTCACGGTACGGTGCCGGGATGGCAGCGCCGCCGGGCAGTTCCATGCCGAGTGCTTCGGCCAGCGAATTCATCGTGGTGGCGGTACCCATGGTGTTGCAATAGCCGACGGACGGTGCCGACGACGCCACGATATCCATGAACTCGTCGTAGTTGATTTCGCCTGAAGTCAGCTTTTCGCGCGATTTCCAGACGATGGTGCCGGAGCCGGTGCGCTCGCCGCGGTGCCAGCCGTTCAGCATGGGCCCGACGGAGAGGGCGATGGCGGGAATGTTCACCGTGGCGGCGCCCATCAGCATGGCTGGTGTGGTCTTGTCGCAGCCGATGGTCAGCACGACGCCGTCGAGCGGATAACCGAAGAGGACTTCCACCAGCCCGAGATAGGCAAGGTTGCGGTCGAGCGCCGCTCCCGGACGCTTGCCGGTTTCCTGAATGGGATGAACCGGAAACTCGAAAGGGATACCGCCCGCCGCGATGATGCCGTCGCGCACCCGCTTGGCCAATTCGATGTGATGGCGGTTGCAGGGTGAAAGGTCCGAGCCGGTCTGGGCGATACCGATGATCGGCTTGCCGGACTGCAATTCCGCCCGCGTCAGGCCGTAGTTGAGATAGCGCTCGAGATAGAGCGCCGTCATCCCCGGGTTGTCAGGATTGTCGAACCATTCCTGCGAGCGAAGCTTTTTCGGGGTTTTGTTGGTGGTCATGAAAGCAACTCCTGGATGGGGGCACGCCCCAATTACTCTTTGACCGCGCCGGTCATCGAGGACACGTAATAATCGACAAAGAATGAGTAGAGGATGACGACGGGCAGCGAGCCAAACAGCGCCCCTGCCATCAGCGAACCCCACTCGAAAACATCCCCTCGCACCAGCTCCGTCAGGACACCGACCGGGACAGTCTTGTTCTCCGAGGATTGGATAAAGGTCAGCGCATAGATGAACTCATTCCACGACAAAGTGAAGGCGAAAATGCCGGCGGAGATCAATCCTGGCACCGCCAGCGGCAATATGACCCTGACGAGGATTTGCCAGCGCGATGCGCCGTCGACGAGGGCACTTTCTTCCAGCTCGAACGGGATCGAACGGAAGTAGCCCATGAGCAGCCAGGTGCAGAACGGAATGAGGAAAGTGGGGTAGGTGAAGATCAGCGCCAGCTTGCTGTCATAGATGCCGAACTTGAAGACGATGACAGCCAGCGGGATGAACAGGATAGAAGGCGGCACCAGGTAGGCAAGGAAGATCAGGAGCCCGACGGAACGCGAGCCCTTGAAGCGGATGCGCTCGATGGCATAGGCGGCAAAGACCGAGGCTGCAAGCGACAGCACGGTCGCGCAGACCGAGACAACGAGCGTGTTCCACAGCCAGCCGGGATAGGAGGTCTCGAACAGGAGATATTTGATATGGTCGAGTGTCGGCCCGACCACCCAGAACGGGCTGTAATTGTTGTAGTCCGTCAACTGCGAGTTGGGTTTTACCGCCGTGATTGCCATCCAGTAGAACGGGAACAGCAAAACGATGATGAAAACGGCCAGCGGCAGATAGAGCACGACGATGCGCCGCGGCAGCCGGTTGAGATAGCTCATGCCCTGCGCGTCGTCGGTGAGTGGCGCCGTGGCGGTCTGTTCGGAAATGCTCATGGTCGTTCTCCCCCCTTAATCCTGTCCGCCCTGCTGCCATTTCCGGCGCTGCAGGCCGAAGAATGAGAACAGGATCGAGGCAAGCAGGAACGGGATCATGGCGACGGCAATCGCCGCGCCTTCGCCGAGCTGCCCGCCGGGGATGCCCCGCTGGAATGAAAGCGTGGCCATGAGGTGGGTGGCATTGACCGGCCCGCCCTTGGTCAGCACGTAGATCAGCTGGAAATCGGTGAAGGTGAAGAGCACCGAGAAGGTCATCACCACGGCGATGATGGGCGTGAGCATGGGCAGGGTGATGAAGCGGAAGCGCTGCCAGCCGGTCGCGCCGTCGAGCGAGGCCGCCTCGTGCAGCGATTGCGGAATGGTCTGCAGGCCCGCGAGCAGCGAAATGGCAACGAAGGGAATGCCGCGCCAGACATTGGCGGCGATGACCGATGCCCGCGCATTGTTGGGGTCACCGAGGAAGTTGATGGGCGTATCGATCAGGCCGAGCTTGATCAGCGACCAAGAAATGATCGAGAATTGCGCATCGTAAATCCACCAGAAAGCCAGCGCCGACAGCACCGTCGGGACAACCCAGGGCAACAGGATGATGGCGCGGAAGAATGACTTGAACGGCAGGTTTTCATTGAGGATCAGCGCGAGCCACAGCCCAAGCGCGAACTTCAGCACCGATGCGATAAAGGTGTAGAGAACCGTATTGTAGACCGTCATCCAGAACACGGAATCGTTGGCAAGCGCTATGTAATTGTCGAGACCGATGAAAACCCCATCCCGGCCGATCTTGGCATCGGTGAAGCCAAGCCAGACACCAAGGCCGAGCGGATAGGTCAGGAAGCACAGCAGGAACACCGCCGCCGGCAACAGAAACATGAAACCCAGGAATGTATTGTTCCGGGTCAGCGCGCCGAGGGCTGAAGGTGGCTTTGCGGATGGCATCGTGGTCATCGAAAGTCTCCGGTTGCGGGAGCAGGCAGGGCGGAAAGGGTGACCTGTCGCCCTTTCCGCCCTGGTCCTCTGGCTAGACGTTGTAGTAACGGTTGGCGCGTTTTTCCGCCTGGGCGATGGCGTCTTCCGGCGTCATCTGTCCCGTTACGGCGGTGGCATACATGTCGACCAGCACATAGTCGGCCATCACGCCGGCCGATGCCGTTCCGAGCGGTCCGGCATAGCCGTTCGGCCGCAGGCTGCCCGATGCCTTGGCATAGGCCGCATGGATGGGGTTGGATGTCCACACGGGATTGGCGGCATATTCCTTCAGCGGCTGGCAGCAATAGGCACTGGCGCCTTCGATCCACGCATTCATGTTGTCAGCCTGATACATGAACTGCAGATAGGCCTTGGCGGCTTCCGGATATTTCGTGTGCTTGAAGATGGAGACGGTGGACGCCTGGTGCAGCTCGACCGACTGGCCGACCGGGCCGATGGGCAGATTGACCGAGCGCATGTCGTCGGCAATGGCTGCCATCGCCGGGTCCTTCTTAGCCGCATAATAGACAGACACGCCATTGGCGGTCAGCGATATCTGTCCGGCCAGGAAGGCGCGGTTGTTGTTGACGTCCTGCCAGCTTTCCGTGCCGGGAATGAAGGTCTTGTAGAGTTCCTGCGCATATTTCACCGATGCCAGCGTTTCCGGGCTGTTGATGACAACCTTGCCGCTTTCGTCGACCATCTTGCCGCCATGGCTCCACAGCAGCCAGTGCGCATAATTGTTGCCGTCGCCCACGGCCTTGCCATGCGGGAAGCCCGCGGGCGTGCCCTTGGCGTGCATGGCCTTGCAGAGCTCGAGAAAGCCTGCCGTGTCCTTGGGGAATTCGCTGAAGCCGGCGGCCTTCATGTGGCTGTCGCGGTAGACGATGGCGTTGCCGATGGCGCAGAGCGGCAGGGCGATGAACTTGCCGTCCCGTTTGGCATAGCCTTCGAGACCCGGATACCAGCCGCCATGGGCGCCGCCGAGATAGGTGCCGAGCTCGCTGACATCGACCAGCTTGTCGGGATATTGATGCGGGTCGTCGAACCAGCTCATCACCATGTCCGGGCCCGAGCCGACATTGGCGGCGACGGCGGCCTTCGGGCGCACGTCTTCCCAGCTTTCCTTGTCGATGCGCACTTCAACGCCGGTGGCGTCGCTGAACTTCTTGGTATTGGCAAGCCATGCGGCTTCTTCTGCCGGCACGAACGGCACCCAGCGCAACAGGCGCAGTTTTGCACCCGTTTCCGGCTTGTAGGCGGGGGCGGCCTGGGCAAAGGCCGGGGTAAGGCCCAGCCGGTTCAACCCGGCAGCGGCCACAAGTCCGGCAGAAGCGCCGAGAAGATGTCGTCTGTTGATGGTCATGGATGCTCCTCCTTGGGGTTTCACAAGCATGTCCGGAACGTCTCCCGCTTCCGGCCCATGCTTTCCGGGGGCTTATATGACCGGCACACGCTCCCCGACTGGCAGGTGCCGCTTGGTGGTTTTCAGACGAGGCGCTTGCCGCTCTCCGCGTCGAAGAGATACGTCGCCTCGGCGTGGATCGACAGGCCGACCGTCTCGCCCGGACGGGCATTGATGCGCTGGTGGAACACGCCGGTAATGTCGTCGCCGCCGATGCGCATGATCATCTGGGTTTCCGATCCGGTGGGCTCGATCACCACGACGTTTGCCGGGATGCCGCCCTCGGCAATCGTCATGTGCTCGGGCCGCAGTCCGTAGATCAAGGCGCGTCCCCTGGCGCTTTCGGGTGCCTTGGCTACCGGCAGGACAACACCCTTCTCTGTCACGAATTTCAGCGCATCATTCGGGTCGAGCCTGCCCTTGATCATGTTCATGGCGGGCGAGCCGATGAAGCTGGCGACGAACAGATTGGCCGGCTGGTCATAGAGTTCGAGCGGCGCCCCGATCTGTTCGACGATGCCGTCATGCATGACGACGATCTTGTCGGCCATGGTCATGGCCTCGATCTGGTCGTGCGTCACATAGACCGTGGTTGTCTTCAGGCGCTGGTGCAGTTCCTTGATCTCCGCGCGCATGGCGACGCGCAGTTTCGCATCGAGATTGGAGAGCGGCTCATCGAACAGGAATACCTGCGGATCGCGGACAATGGCGCGGCCCATGGCCACGCGCTGGCGCTGGCCGCCGGACAATTGCCGGGGAAAGCGGTCGAGCAGGTGGGTGAGGCCCAGAATTTCCGCTGCCGGTTTGACGCGCTTGTCGATCTCGGCCTTGGCGGCACCTTTCAGCGTCAGCGAAAAGGCCATGTTGTCGGCAACGGTCATGTGCGGATAGAGCGCATAGTTCTGGAACACCATGGCGATGTCGCGCTCCTTCGGCGCGAGACCATTGACCACCTGTCCGCCGATGCGGATCTCGCCGGCGGAAATATTCTCCAGCCCCGCCAGCATGCGCAGCAGCGTTGACTTGCCGCAGCCGGACGGTCCGACCAGAATGACGAACTCGCCATCGGCGATCTCGATATCAACCCCCTTGATAACCGGATGCGTCCCGAATGATTTTCTGACATTGGCGAATTCGACTGATGCCATGCCTGTTCCTCCCTGAAATGTGCCTAACGGTGCTTCTCCCAAAACACCGCGCGAAAATACTATCCCCGGCCGACCAGCGGCATTTTCGTCGCCATGACAGTCAGCGACAGCACATTGGCTTCCAGCGGCAAGCCGGCCATGTAGACAACGGCATCGCCGATATAGTGCGCCGGTATGGTTGGCTCGCTTGCCGTCTCGCCGTTGGCCTGCAGCACGCCGCCCGCCATTTTCGACGTCATTTCGGTGGTGGCATTGCCGATATCGATCTGGCCGCAGGCAATGTCGAAGGGCCGTCCATCCAGCGCGGTCGACTTGGTCAGACCCGTGATGGCGTGTTTCGTTGCTGTATAGGGCGCCGAATTCGGCCGCGGCGTCGTTGCGGAAATCGAGCCATTGTTGATGATGCGCCCGCCGCGCGGTGTCTGCGCCTTCATCAGTTTCAGCGCCTGCTGCGTGCACAGGAATGCGCCGGTCAGATTGGCGCCGACAATGGCGTTCCACTGCTCGAACGTCACCTCTTCCATGGCGACATTCGGCACATTGATCCCGGCATTGTTGATCAGCAGGTCCAGCCGTCCATAGGCCGCCTTGACGGCTTCGAACAGTGCGGCGACGGATTTGGGATCGCTGACATCGGAGACAATGGGATTGACCGTTCCCTTGGTCTCGGCGGCCAGTGTTCTTGCTGCTTCATCGAGCACGTCCTTGCGCCGCCCGGTGATGACGACGGTCCAGCCGACACCGAGCAGTGCCACAGAAATCGCCTTGCCGACGCCCGTGCCGCCGCCGGTCACCAGTGCGATCTTGCCTCTGCCTGAATCCTGATAATTGGTCATAGTGTTCCGCCCAGTTCGTCTTCGATATGCGCCTTGATGATGTCGTCAAAGACGGTCTCCGCCTTGAACCCGAGTGCGGCCGCGCGCCGCGTGTCGAAATCCGTCGCCCAGCCTGCCACGATTTTCTGGATGGTCGCGTCCGGTTCGCGCCGGATCAGCTTGACCGCCTTTTCACCCGCCACGCGCTTCAGGGCTGCAATCTCTTCGCCGACGAGGGCGGAAAGGCCGGGCATGGAGAGGTTGCGGCGCGGTCCGACTTTTTCGAGGTCCAGCGTTGCCGCATGCACGAAAAAGCCGACCGCGGAGCGCGGGCTTGCGAACCAGTGCCGGACATTCTCGTCCACCGGCAGAATGGCTTCCTGCCCCGCCAGCGGCTCGCGCAGGATGTTGGAGAAGAAGCCCGAAGCCGCCTTGTTCGGCTTGCCGGGCCGAATGCAGATGGTCGGCAGGCGAATGCCGATGCCGTCGAAAAAGCCGCGGCGGCTGTAGTCGGACAAAAGCAGCTCGGAGATCGCCTTCTGCGTGCCGTAGCTGGTGAGCGGCGTGGTGAAGAATTCGTCGCCGATCTTGTCGGGAAAGGGCGTGCCGAACACCGCGATGGAGGAGGCGAAGACCACACGTGGACGATAAGGTGCCTTGGCGCTTTCCAGCCGGATCGCCTCGAACAGGAACCGCGTGCCGTCGAGATTGACCTTGTAACCCTTTTCGAAATCCGCTTCGGCTTCACCGGAAACAATAGCCGCAAGATGAAAGATCAGATCGGGGCGGCTGGCAATCAGTCGTTCAGCAACACCGGCATCGGAAAGGTCGGCCGCTTTTGTCGTGGAAATACCGGCGAGGGCGCGCGGCGCCACCGGCTCGATCACATCGACCAGCGTCAGCGTGTCGATGCCGCCGCCGAGGATACCCTCTTCAGCCGCGATCCTGTCCAGCAATTTGCGGCCCACCATCCCGGCGGCGCCAATGACCAGTACGTGCATATGCAATCAACCTCTTTGTCATGCGGGCAGGTCGCCCGTTTTGTTCAAACGCTATGCGCGAGGGGAAAGATGCGAGGTTCGCAGTGACACAGTGGCGCAAAGGCCATGCCAGGCCCCGTTGGGCCAATCCCTGCAATACCTGCAGCTGAACTCAAGAACCGATCCTCCCAGAACGTCTTTTTCTGCCAGACCTGGCGGGTCTTATGACAGCGCTAACACAAAGTTATGCACACTCACTAGCATTCATCAAGCGATTTATGGTAGCGCTATCATTATTCTGCTCAATCCCACCGGGATCATGCCATGCCACGCAAACGCAACGCGCACCGGAATGCCGACACGCCGACTTTGGCTGACGTGGCGCGGCTTGCCGGTGTGAGCGATATCACCGCCTCTCGCGTGGTTCGCAACAAGGGGCCGATCGCCGATGCGACACGGGCGAAGGTCCTCGCCGCCATCGCCGAACTTGGCTATATTCCCAACCGGGCGGCGGGCAGTCTTGCTTCCTCGGGTTCCACGCTGATGAGCGTGCTGTTGCCCTCGCTGTCGAACATCGTCTTTCCCGATGTGCTGCGCGGCATCCATACGGCCCTGACCGAGACGGCGTTTCAGCCGGTCATCGGCGTCACCGACTACGATCCGGTGATCGAAGAACGCATTCTTCTGTCTTTTCTCGCATGGCAGCCCGCTGCGGTGATTCTGGCCGGGTTGCATCATACGGCCACCGCACGGCGGCATCTGGAGCATGGGCGTTTTCGCGTCGCCGAACTCATGGACATCGATGGGGATCCGGTTGATATCGCCGTGGGCATGTCGCATTGGCAAGCCGGCTATGACACCGGCAAACATCTGGTGCAGCGTGGCTACCGCCGTTTCGGTTATGCCGGTCACAGCATCGCTAGCGATGATCGCGCCCGCGCCCGCTATGATGGCCTGCGGGCCGCCTTGAAAGACGCCGGTCTGCTGCTGGTTGCCGAAGAGCGCGTGCAGGGGGGCAGCTCCACCATGGCTGGCCGCCACCTGCTTGAGGCGATCCTCCGGAAAGCGCCGGGGCTTGATGTGGTCGTCTTCCCCAATGACGACATGGCCATGGGCGGCATCTTCCATTGCATGCATGTGGGGATAACGCCGAAGGAACAGTTGGGCATTTTCGGCTTCAACGGCCTCGATATCGGGCAGGCCTTGCCGTTGCCGCTGTCGACGATCCTTTCCAAGCGATTCCTGATCGGCAAGACCGCCGCCGAAAAACTCCTGGAAAGCCGCGAACGCCCGGCTGAAAAGACCATCATCAACACCGGTTACGACATCATAGAAGGAGCAACCGCATGACGGCGGTCCTGTCCGGACAGGCGGCAGCGCTCAGGCGGATTTGACCGGCTTCAGGGATTGCAGCCCGAGGCCGCCGACGGCCAGAAGCACGCAGGCGATGCCGATGATCTGGTTCCGGTTGACGGTTTCCCCGAGGAAGATGACGGCGAATATCACCGCCGAGACCGGTGCCACGGCGGTAAAGAGCGAGGCTTCGGCGCCGCTGACCCGCGCGGCACCGGCATACCACAGCAGGAAGCCGCCAACCGTCGGAACAATGGCGTAGTAGATGACAGCCCAGAACGATCCAATGCTCATGCCGCCCGTCCATGGCATTTCGAACAGCGCGGGCACGATGGCCACCGCCAGTCCGAGGCCTGTCATCAGCGTTGAAAGGGCAAGCGGCGGAATGGGCGTCCTCAGGCGCTTGTTGATCAGGATGAACATGCCTTCGCAGATGACAGCCGCAAAGATCAGCGCATTGCCCGGCAGGGAGTGTGTGCCGCTTTCGCCGGGGCGGAAGGCGATGCTGACAACGCCCGCTGTCGCCAGCAGAATGGCGACGAGGGTAAAGCGGTGCGGCCGTTCGCCGAGGACGAGAATGGCGATTGCTGCGGCAACCACCGGCAGCGTCCCGATGATGACGCCGGCATCCGTTGCCGAGGTCAGTTTGAGGCCGGATATCAGCAGGGTCGTGTAACCGACGCTGCCGGCGCCCGCCTGCAGGATGAGAAGGATCCAGGCAGAGCGGTCAAGCCGCGGCCACTTGGTTCGCGTCAGCCGCATCAGTAACAGGAATATCGGGAAGGCGACGGCGAAGCGCAGGGCTGTTGCCGTGAAGGGCGGCAAGCCCGCTGCAATCACCTTGCTGGCAATGATGGTGCTGCCGACGAGCACCATGGCGAGTGCGAGAAAAACATAACCTTGAACCTGCTTGGACATGCGCAATCCTTTTTCATCCCGGGAAGGCGCACAACAGCGGATCGGGCGGGGTTCGTCTTGAACGAAATTGCAGGAAAGGCTTCAGTTCATGGCGTCGGCATAGGCGCCGGGCGACAGGCCGTATTTGCGGATGAAGGTGCGCGTCATGTGGCTCTGGTCGGCAAAGCCGCTGGCAATGGCAGCTTCCGCCAGAGATGATCCCCCGGCGATCATCCGGCGGGCGAGGTCGATGCGCCGCTGCACCAGATAGGCATGCGGTGTCATGCCGGTGGCGCGGGCGAAGGCACGGACCACCTGAAAGCGGCTCAAACCGCTTTCCCGTGAAAGCTCCTCCAACGTCACAGCGCGCGCCGGCTGATCATCGATCAGGTCGCGGGCACGGCCGATGGCTCGGGGTATTGCCGGAAGCCGCTGCGGATTGCCCGGTTCACCAAACACGCCGGCAAGCAGCATCAGCAGCGATTCTTCCTGCCGGATGGCCGAGGGAATGCCGGTGGTCGTCATGGCGGCGAAGAGCCGCTCGAACTGGTGCGCCAGCCGCACGTCCTGGATGACGGGCCGGGGAAATTCATCGCGTCTTTCGCCATGCTCCTGCAGATCTGCCGTCATCGCGCCAATGAGGGACGGATCGAAATAGAGCATTTTCCACGAGCGGCCTGTATCACCGATGGGCGCGCCGTCATGCACTTCGCCGGGATTGACGGTGATCATGTCGCCGGGCCCGGCCTCCACCATTCCCCGTCCGCTCAAGGATTTTTGCGCGCCCTGGTGAATGACGCCTATGCCATATTGTTCGTGCGTGTGCCGGGAAAAGCTGTGCCGCGTTGCCGCCGCGACGGCTTCCACCCCCGCGGTAGTACAGCGCATTATCCTGAACTGGCCCTTCATCATGCGGACCTTTCTATCACCGGATGTGCGCCATCACAAATTTGCGGCCTTTGCGGTGGCATTCGCCCGGAAATGATGCTGTCATTCCCCTGCGCAGAGAGTCCCGGCCTTTCCAAGAGGAATGAATCATGGCGAAACAGAAACATGTGATCGTGGTCGGTGCCGGAATTATCGGTGCGTCGATTGCCTGGCATCTGGCGCGGCAGGGGGCGGCTGTCACGGTGGTTGCCGAACAAAGCGGCGGGGTCGCCACGCCCGCGTCCTTTGCATGGATCAATGCCAGCTGGGGCAATCCCGAGTTCTATTTCCGCTTCCGCCGCTATGCGATGAAAGGCTGGCAGCGCCTGCACGATGAGCTGCCCGGCATCGGGGTGAACTGGTGCGGCGGCATCAGCTGGGATTTATCGCCGAATGAACTTGCGGCCTACGTCACGCAGCATGGGCACTGGGGCTATGGAATCAGGCGTATCGACCGGCAAGCCGTGGCCGTGCGCGAGCCTTATCTGGCGCGACTGCCGGATGCGGCTGTGCATATTGCCGAAGAGGGCGCCGTTGAGCCCGTTGCCGCGGCGCAGCGCATGCTGGCCGGGGCGCAGGCGCGCGGCGCGCGGCTGCTGGTTGGTGCAAACGTTACACGGCTCGTCCAGGAGGGCGGGCGCATTGCCGGCGTCGTTACGTCGTTCGGCGAGGTGAAGGCCGACCATGTGGTGCTCGCGGCGGGCGCCGGGGCCGCTGCCCTGGCGCAGACTGCGGGGGTGACCCTGCCCATGGAGACGCCGCCGGGTCTGATCGTTCATTCAAAGCCAATGGAGAAACGGCTCAACGGTATCGTGATCACCCCTGACCTGCACATGCGCCAGACGGCGGAAGGGCGGATCATTGCGGGCGCGGATTTTGGCGGCAGCGATCCCGGTGAGGATCAGCAGGCAACCGTGGAAGCGCTGTTCTCCCGCCTGAAAGCAAACCTCGACGATGTGGATGCTCTGGCGCTGGATTTTTTCACCATCGGCTACCGGCCGACCCCCGCCGACGGGTTCCCTATTGTCGGGCCGGCCGGACATCTCGATGGCCTTTCCATCGCCGTCATGCATTCCGGCGTGACGCTTGCGCCCGCTGTCGGCCTGCTGCTGAGCCGGGAAATTTTATCGGACACGCCGGAGGAACGATTGTCGCCATTCCGGCTTTCGCGGTTTGACGAGTGAGCGCATGCAGCTCCAAGGCATCAACCCTCCTGTGCGGGAAAACACCGATGCGCCGGATCAAGGTTGCAGCTTGATCAGTCCGGCTCCCGTCATCCTGAATCCGCAGCCCCGGTAGAACCCGGTCAGCCGGGCTTCAAAATCCACGTGCAGCCAGAAAGCTCCGCGAGCGCGCGCGAGGTTTTCAGCCTCCTTGACCAATTGCGTGGCTATGCCCTGCCGGCGGAATTTCGGGTGCACGCAGGTATCCAGAAGAAAAGCATGAACACCGCCATCCCATGCCACGTTGACGAAGCCGATCAGCCGCTGCCCGTCATAGGCCCCCACATGGGCAAGGCTGCGGGCCAGAATGACGGAGAAATCCTTCCAGACGAAGTCATCCCAGGCCCATTCCCAAAGCGCGTTCATCTCGTCATTGGACGGGAAAGGATCGATACGGAACGTGATAGCCAAATCCATGTCCTCCCCGGACATTTCCGTTGCGCAAACCTTGCAGATTGCACGGAAATTTCAATGCCGGTTTTCGCGCCTCATGCCGCTGTGCCGATTGCGCTAAGTCGGGTTGCAGGCGGCGATAGCCGGTTTCCGGAACCAAACCGGCCCGCACACGTTTGTTTTCAGGTTTCGACGGCGCATTCAAACCGCCGGGCCGCAACGGAATGAGGATAGATGATGAAAACAATGATCGTAATGGCTGCCGCTGTTTCCATGGCTCTGGCTTCGGGCGCAGGTGCCGCTCCCCTTCATCAGAAGACCAAGCACCAGGCCCATGCGGCGAATGGCCCCAAGACCCGTCTCGGCACGCTGTCCTGCGCCGTCGATGGCGGCGTCGGCATGCTGATCGGGTCGAGCAAGGCCGTTCAATGCAGGTTCATGCGGACCAATGGTTCCGTCGAAAGATACGCCGGACGCATCGGCAAACTTGGCGTCGATATCGGGGTGACCAGGAAATCCTATCTGCAGTGGGTTGTTTATACCGCTGCCGGAAACCGGGCGGGCGATGGCGCCCTTGCCGGCAATTATGTCGGCGTGACCGCGGGTGCCTCGGTTGGCCTCGGTCTCGGTGCGAACGCACTGGTCGGCGGCACATCGAAGAACTTCGGCCTGCAGCCATTCAGCGCGGAAGCCACCCAGGGACTGAATGTCGCTGCAGGCGCAACGCAGCTGACACTGCGCGCAACCCGATAGAACAGGGGCAAAATCCGGCCGCGGTTCGTCGGCGGCCGGATGCCGGCATTGCGGCGCTATCGCACAGTTGGCCCGTTCGCCGGGCGGAGCGCCATGCAAGCGCGCAGGCGCGGATCGCGCAGATAAAGCCCGCCCCAGACCATAAGCCCGAGATAGACGCCGAACAGCAAATGGCTGAAGAGGGGATTACCGACCCTGAGCTGCGTCGCTATGGCACCGCCGAGATAGCCGGTCAGCAAGATGGCGCCGAGCAGCGACGTTTGCGGGACGGCGTAAAGCACCGTGCAGATGAGCAGCAGAACGCCCAGTCCACGCGCCATGATCACACTCTCCGTATACCCCAGTTCGGCCATTGACTTGAGCACGATATCGAGCGGCACCAGTTTGATGCTGAAGTCAAACACCAGAAACAGGATGACGAGGCCGCTGAGAATCCATCCTGCCCAGCGCGCCTTGGCTGAAATTGTTGTCGGTCCGGTTCTTTCCATAATCATGTCCTCCTATGATTTGGCACGGCGTGCCAAAGATTATCGCAAGGACGAACGCAAAAAGACATTTCCGACACCGTGGCCGGAATATTTTCGGGAGGATTGACGCCAGCTCCGGACATCTTCAAACCGCGACGATGGCCGCCATGTGATTTGGCGCGTTGGAAATCACAGTCGCCTGCCAACTTCGCTTTATTGCTAATTGACATGCGCTCATTTTCATTTTCGTATAGTATTCAGAAAAACGAAACCGAAAGTATACCTCATGTTCCTGCCGCCCCGGCACGCTGAAATTCTCGAAATGGCCAAACTCCATGGCCGGGTGCTTGTGGATGATCTCGCTGCGCATTTCAGCGTGACGCCGCAGACCATCCGCAAGGATTTGAACGATCTGTGCGATCAGCGGCTGCTGAACCGGATCCACGGCGGCGCGCTGTTCCCGTCGGGTATCCAGAACCTGGAATATGAAGCGCGGCGTTTGATCGCTGCAACCGAAAAGGAGGCGATCGGTCAGGCCGCCGCCGCGCTCATTCCCGACAATGCCTCGCTCTTCGTCAATATCGGCACGACCACGGAAGCGGTCGGTCAGGCATTGCTGGGCCGGAAAGGCCTGATGGTGATCACAAATAATATCAATGTCGCCAACAATTTGCGGGTTTACCCCGACATTGAGGTGGTCATTGCCGGCGGGGTGGTACGCGGTTCCGATGGCGGTATTGTCGGCGAGGCCGCCGTGGACTTCATCCGCCAGTTCAAGGTGGATTTCGCCGTCATCGGCACGTCGGCAATCGACCATGACGGCGCATTGCTCGACTTCGATTTCCGCGAGGTCAAGGTGGCGCAGGCCATCATGGCCAATGCCCGGCACGTGATCCTGGTGTCCGATTCCACCAAGTTCGAGCGGACGGCACCGGTGCGCATCGGCCATCTGTCACAGGTCAATACGTTCATCACCGACCGCTGCGACAGCGAGATCATCCGCACGATTTGTGCGGACGCGGATGTGCGGCTGGTCGAAACATCCCGTTGAATCCCGGCTTGCCGGGTGAGTTGATGCGCGTTATATTTTCTTTTGGTTTCGTATTTGTTTCGCAGTGGTGCTATATTGGCTGGCGCTGGCGGGCAGGACGGTTGCGAACAGGGAGATGAGCGGTGGCACAGGACGGGATCTACGACATTTTCGTGATTGGCGGTGGCATCAATGGCTGCGGCATTGCCCGCGATGCGGTGGGGCGCGGCTACAGCGTGTGTCTGGCCGAGATGAACGACCTGGCCAGCGGCACCTCGTCGGCCTCCACCAAGCTGATCCATGGCGGGCTGCGCTATCTGGAATATTACGAGTTCCGCCTGGTGCGCGAGGCGCTGATGGAGCGCGAGGTGCTGTGGGCGGCGGCGCCGCACATCATCTGGCCGCTGCGCTTCGTGCTGCCGCACCATGCGGGGCTGCGCCCGGCCTGGCTGCTGCGGCTGGGCCTGTTCCTCTACGATCACATTGGCGGGCGCAGGAAGCTGCCCGCGACGCGCACGCTCGACATGACGCGCGATGCGGCGGCCAGGCCGCTGAAGTCGCTCTATACGCGGGCGTTCGAATATTCCGACTGCTGGGTCAATGATGCGCGGCTGGTGGCGCTCAATGCGCGCGATGCGGCCGACCGCGGCGCGGTGATCCGCACCCGCAGCAAGGTGACGGCGGCGCGGCGCGCGGCCGATGGCTGGACGCTGGACGTGCAGGACGCCCTGTCGGGCGCGGTGGAGACGGTGCGGGCGCGGCTCGTGGTCAATGCGGCCGGTCCCTGGGTGGACGAGGTCCTGACCGGCGTGGCCGGGCTCAAGGCGGCGCACAATGTGCGCCTGGTGCAGGGCAGCCACATCGTGGTGCGCAAAAAGTTCGACGATCCGCGCGCCTATTTCTTCCAGAACACCGACGGACGCATCATCTTCGCCATTCCCTATGAGCAGGAATTCACGCTGATCGGCACGACGGACCAGGATTATCACGGCAATCCGGCCGAGGTGACGATCACCGCTGCGGAGACCGATTATCTCTGCGCGGCGGCCAGCGAATATTTTGCCGCACCGGTGCAGCGCGCCGATGTGGTGTGGAGCTATTCGGGGGTGCGCCCGCTCTATGATGACGGGGCCTCGAAGGCGCAGGAGGCGACGCGCGACTATGTGCTGAAAAGCGATGCGCCGGCGGGGCTGGCGCCGCTGATGAACATATTCGGCGGCAAGATCACCACCTACCGGCGGCTGGCGGAGCACATGCTGGAGAAGATCGAGGAGAAGCTCGGGGCCAGGGGCAAGCCATGGACGGCGGCCGGCACGCTGCCGGGCGGCGATTTCCCGGCGGACGGCTTTGCGGCGCAGCTGCAGCGGCTGCAAGCCGACTACCCCTTCCTCGAACCGCGCCATGCCTACCGGCTCGTACGGCTCTACGGCACGCGGGCCTGGGGGCTGTTGGGCACGGCGGCATCCCCCGCCGATCTCGGCGAGCATTTCGGCTGGGATCTCTACGCGGCGGAGGTGCGCTACCTCATCGCGCAGGAATGGGCGATGACCGCCCAGGATGTCCTGTGGCGGCGCACCAAGGTCGGCCTGCATGTCACCGGCGCAGAAACCGCCGCCCTCGAAACCTTCATGGCCAAAACCGTCCTGCGCCGAGCGGACACCGCGCCGGAATAGGCTCCACGCTGCCCTATCCAGCAGTGAAGGGCGGGCAGCCGTGCTGGCCCGGCCGTCGTTTATCGGGATTTTCCGATTGAACCGATATCAAAGGGTGTCGTTTGATAAATCTCGTTTATCCAGTTGGACAGGAGCAAATGCGCATGCGAGCGCCAGCGATTGGGCGGCCGCCTTGATGTGTCGTCATCGGGGAAATAGTTGAACGGCAGGTTGATCGGTACCCCGGCCTGAATATCGCGGAAATACTCATCGGCCAGCGAACCGGAATCATATTCGAGATGGTCGAGCACATAAAGGCGGCGATACCGCGGATCTTCGACAATGCAGGCTCCCTTCTCCTCCGAATGTGCCAGCAGCGTCAGTTCCGGCCGCGCAAGAATGTCCGCCGGCCGCACCTCGGCCCAGCGTGATATCGGAACGGCGAAATCGTCGGAAAAGCCGTTGAGATAGGGCGACGCTGTCTTCAGGATTCTCTGGCTGTAGACACCGAATGCTTTTTCGCCAAGCGCATGCTTCGGCACGCCGTGGAAATGATGAAGTGCCGCCATCGCTCCCCAGCAGACATTCATCGTCGAATGGACGTTGGTTTGCGTCCACTCCAGGATATCGCGCATTTCCGGCCAGTAGCTGACATCCTCGAACGGGATTGTCTCGACGGGGGTTCCGGTAATGATGAAACCGTCGAACGTGCGGTGCTGCGCCTTTTCCCATGTCTCATAAAAGGCGCTGAGATGGTCTTCGGGCGTATTCTTCGGCTTGTAGCTGCCGACGGTCACCAGCGAAAGTTCGATCTGCAGCGGCGAAGCGCCAAGCAGGCGCGCGATCTGCAATTCTGTCTTGATCTTGTTGGGCATCAGGTTCAGCAGCCCGATCTGGAGCGGGCGGATATCCTGACGGATAGCCACGGCTTCCGTCATCACGCGTACGCCCTCGCTTACCAAAGTATCGAAGGCGGGCAGTTTGTCAGGAATCTTGATAGGCATCACGGTCACCAAAAAAGCCGATAGATCGCTTCCGGTCCGCACGCGGCCCTTTAGCGAGTTTTTTAACGTGGCTGCAAGCCGGCCGGCCAAATCACCACGGGTTCTTCAATACTGGATGCTTGTGCAAATAGCTATCGGATTCAAATGCGGCGGGCTGTCGCTCGCCGCATGGGCCAGATGAGACAGTGTTTCACTGCCGTCTCAATCGTGCGTTTCACCGGAAAAAGCGGTCGCCTGCATCGATGGCCGCCGGCAATAGCCGGCATACCACGCGGCAAGGCGCGGGCGTCCTTCAGCAAACGGATAGATGTTGCGAAACGCGATCCAGTCGAGCGTTGTCGCCAGGGCGATCTCGCCGATGCGCGGCAGGCCCTCGAGGGATGCTTCGTTCTCGGCGAAATCGCAGGCCGCGATGATTTTCTGCAACTGGGCATCGCGCATGGTCGGCCAGCGCAGAGGCTCCGGCCGTCGCTCGGTTTCCCAGCGCACCACGATGCCGGAATCGGCAATGCCCTGCGCCGCCGCCTGCAGGCGCAGTGTTTCCCAGCGTGCATTCCCGCTTGGCGGGATGAGGGCGGAGCCACCGGGGAGGGTACTGAGATAGTCCGCTATCGCAACCGAATCGAACAGCGCAAAGCTGTCTTCGCCGATCAGCACCGGAACCTTTCCCAGCGGGTTGAGCGCATAGACCGCCTCATTGCGCCGGGTCGGGCTGGTTTCGTGGTGGATGACCTCGACACTGTCCGCCAGACCGATTTCGTGAATGGCGACCAGTATCTTGCGGGCGTAGGGCGAGTGTGTCTGGTAAAGCAGCTTCATGAGAATCCCGGATGATGGAGCGAGTCGGCACGGACAATCGCCCGGCAAGCCCGCGGGATCAAGGGGGCTCCAGCAGAAGCCGGATATCAGAGACCGTATAGCTGAAGCAGGCTCTTCATGCGGCTTGTGGCAAGTTCCGGCCTGTCGAGAACATTGGCCTGATCGGCCAGCCGGAAAATATCGGCATAGTGAACGATACCGCGTGCCGACTGCATGCCGGCGGGCATGGTGAAATGGCTCTGGTGACCATTGAGCCAGGCCAGGAAAACCACTCCCGCCTTGTAATACTGCGTCGGGGCTTCGAAGATTTTTCGGGAGAGCGGCACGGTAGGTTCGATCACCGCGCGGAAGGCCGTCGTCTCGCCCTTTGCCAGCAGCGCCAGTGCCTTCGAGGCCTGCGGCGCGACCGCATCGAAAATGCCGAGCAGGGCGTGGCTGTACCGTGCGCCGTCGCCTTCGATCAGTTCGGCATAATTGAAATCATCGCCGGTGAAGCACAGGACCCCCTCGGGCAGCCGGTTGCGCAGGGTGATTTCCCTGGTGTTGTCGAGCAGCGAAATCTTGATGCCTTCGACCTTGTCCCTGTTGTCATTGATGATGGCAAGCACGGTTTCCAATGCGTCGTCGAAGGCATGGGAGCCCCAGTAGCCGGCAAGGTGCGGATCGAACATGTCACCGAGCCAGTGCAGGACGACCTTGTTGCGCGTCTGGCGCAGGATTTCGCCGTAGACGGCCCGGTAGTCATCCGGGGATTTTGCTATTTTGGCGAGCGCCCGGCTGGCCATCATCACGGCCCGGCCGCCCTCAGCCTCGACAAAGCCGATCTGCGTCTCATAGGCGGCGATCACGTCTGCGAGGCTGCGGGTGTTTTCCGGCGCCAGCTGGTCGGTCCCGGCACCGCAGGCAAGGTCCGCCCCCGGCACGCTGCGCGCCTCGGCGAGCGAGCGGCGGATCAGTTCCTGCGCGCCTGCCCAATTCAGCCCCATGCCGCGCTGGGCCGTGTCCATGGCTTCGGCGATCTTGAACCCAAGTGACCAGAGATGATGGCGAAAGGCCATGGTGGCATCCCAGTCGATGGCGGGCGAACCCCAGGGCGCGCTGTCCCGAAGCGGATCTGACACCACATGGGCGGCCGCGTAGGCGATACGGCTGAAGGATGGCGGAGCATCCGGCCGCGCTGTCGGCTCGCCGGAAAGGCGGTAGGCTGAAAGTGTGCCGTCGGCGGCGGGCAGGTTCAGAACTAGGCTCATCATATCGCTCCCGGTCATATGAAGGGTTTTGTAATTTGGAACGTTCCAAAAAACAAGAGAAAAAATCCGAACCTTTGTGCAGCCGAAAAATGAAAGGTCGCCGGCTGAGAGAGTTAAAATGAGCAGGAAATCACCGTAAATCATGGCTTTCTGTGCTGTCGTGACGATGTATCGTGATAGTCCTTGATTTTTCCTGCTTGACATATTTGGAACGTTCCAATTATATCCATCGTCTGACTGGGAGGAAGACCGTGAGCCGAAGCCGGACAACCGTTGTGGATATTGCGCATGCCGCCGGCGTGTCGAAATCCACCGTGTCGCTGGTTCTGCAGGGCAGTCCGCTGGTCAATGAAAAGACCCGTGAGAAGGTCAACAGCGTCATCGCGGATCTCGGCTATGTCTATAATCGCGGTGCGGCCAACCTGCGCCAGGCGCGCTCGAAAATCGTCGGCATCGTGGTCAATGATCTTACCAACAGCTTCTTCGCCGAACTCGCCGTCGGCATGGATATGGTCGTTCAGTCGGCAGGCTACGTGCAGTTCCTTGCCCATAGCGGCGAGAGCGTCGACCGCCAGCGCGAAGTCATCGCGTCCATGCGGGAAAACGGCATTGCCGGGATGATCCTGTCGCCGGCGCGCGGTACCGAGGCGGCGGATATCAAGCCGTTGATCGACAGCGGTATTCCGGTGGTGGTCGTGGTGCGCAATCTGCCGGGTGCCAAGGTCTCCACCCTGCTTTCCGACAATTATACCGGCGCGAAGGCGGCCGTGCGTCATCTGGTTGCCCTTGGCCACACGCGCATCGGCTTCATGGGCGGCTTTCTCGATACCGCGGTTTTTGCCGAGCGGCTGCGCGGTTATCGCGATGCCCTGCAGGAAGCGGGCATTGCCGTCGATGAGGCGCTGATCATCCATTCCGCGCCGTCCCGCGCCGGTGGCGTTGCCGCTGTCGAGCGCATGATGCTCCATCCCGATCGGGCAACGGCGGCGCTGTGCCTCAATGATGCGGTGGCCTTCGGTGTCTGCGATGGTTTGCGGGCCGTCGGCATCGAGCCCGGCAAGGGTTTTGGCGTGATCGGTTTCGACGACGTGATCGAGGCCAAGACCGCCGTCCCGGCGCTGACAACCGTTTCGGTCGACCCGCAGGGCATGGGCCAGCGTGCGGCCCAGCTCCTGCTCAAGCAGATCAATGCCGGCGGCAATGAACAGGAATCGCTGGTGACGTCCGTGCGCCTTGTGGTGCGGCAAAGCTGCGGTGCGCCGGTCAGGAACAATCATCTGGAGGAAATGGCATGACGCGGTGGGGATTGATCGGAGCAAGCACGATTGCGCATGAATGGGTGATCGATGCGATCCGTGCCGAAGGCGGCGAGATCGTTTCCGTCATGAGCACCAGTGCCGAGCGTGGCCGGAAATATGCTGCCGATCACGGCATTGCCAAATCCGTTGCATCCCTCGATGCGCTGGTCGGCGATCAGGATGTCGATGCGGTCTATATCTCGACCACCAATGAGCTGCACAGGGATCAGGTGCTCGCGGCCGCGGCTGCGGGAAAGCATGTGCTGTGCGAAAAGCCGCTGGCCATGAGCCTTGCGGATGCGCGGGCCATGGTTGACGCCTGCCGCGCGGCCGGTGTGGTGCTTGGCACCAATCATCATCTGCGCAATGCCGCGAGCCACACCGCCATGCGCGATGCCATTGCTGCCGGCCGGATCGGTACGCCGCTTGCCGCCCGGGTTTTCCATGCGGTCTATTTGCCGCCGCACCTGCAGGGCTGGCGGCTTGACAAGCCGGAAGCTGGCGGCGGCGTCATCCTGGATATCACCGTGCATGATACGGATACACTGCGCTATGTGCTGGGCGACGATCCTGTCGAGGCGGTTGCCGCCAGCCAGATCGGCGGCCTCGGCAAGGCAGGCCTTGCCGATGGCGTCATGGGCGTGCTGCGCTTCAAATCGGGCCTGATTGCCCAGTTCCATGATGGCTTCACCACCAAATATGCCGAAACCGGCTTCGAGGTGCACGGCTCCGAAGGCTCGCTGGTCGGCCGCAATGTCATGACGCAGAAGCCGGTCGGCACCGTCACCCTGCGCAATGCCGAGGGTGAAACCGAGCTCAAGCTCGACCACCGGAACCTCTACGAAACCGGCATTGCCAAATTCCATGCCGCCATCCTCGGCAAGGGGCAGCCACCGGCAACGGGTGAAGATGGTGTCTGGTCGCTTGCCGCCGGTCTTGCGGTCACCGAGGCCGCCCGCACTGGCACCGCACAGACAATCAATCCAGGTCTTTGAAGAGAACGACGTCAAGCATGAGCAAGCACATAACCCCTGAAGAGGCGGCAAACCTCATCCCCGACGCAGCGATCGTTTCGGTCTCGTCGTCGAGCGGCCTTGGCTGCCCCGATCTGATGCTGAAAGCCATCGGCGCGCGTTTCGATGCAACGGGCCATCCGCGCGATCTGACCACGCTGCATCCCATTGCGGCGGGTGACATGAGCGGCATCAAAGGCATCGATTACATCGCCAAGAAGGGGCTGCTCAAGCGCATTCTCGGCGGCTCCTATCCTTCCGGGCCATCGACCGCCGAACCGCCGCTGATCTGGCAGATGATCGGCAATGACGAGGTGGCTGCCTACAACATTCCTTCCGGCATCCTGTTCGACATGCACCGCGAGGCGGCGGCCAAGCGTCCGGGCGTTCTGACCAAGGTCGGGCTCGATACATTCGTCGACCCGGACCGCCAGGGCTGCGCCATGAATGCCTCGGCCGCCCGCGAGCCGGTGGTCCGCAAGATCGAGTTTGAGGGCGAAGAGTGGCTGTTCTTCAAACCCGTTATCCCACAGGTCGCCATCATCCGCGCCACCACGGCGGATGAGCGCGGTAATCTGACCTATGAGCATGAGGGCGCATACCTCGGCGGCTTCGATCAGGCTCTAGCCGTGCGCAACAATGGCGGCATTGTCATTGCGCAGGTCAAGCGCATCACCAAGAGCGGTTCGCTCAAACCGCATGACGTGCGCGTTCCCGGCATTCTCGTTGACTATGTCGTCGTCGACCCCGACCAGAAGCAGACAACGCAGACCGTCTACGATCCGGCTATCTCGGGCGAGATCTTCCATCCGCTCGACGATTTCGCCCTGCCGGATTTCAACATCCAGAAGGTGATTGCCCGCCGTGTCGCGACGGAGCTTGAGGCAGGCAGCGCCGTCAATCTCGGTTTCGGCATCTCCGCCAATGTCCCGCGCATCCTGCTCGAAGAGGGCCTGCACGGCGCGGTGACATGGGTGATCGAGCAGGGGCCGGTCGGCGGTATCCCGCTTCTCGATTTTGCCTTTGGCTGCGCCTCCAACGCCGAAGCCTTCGTGCCGTCGCCGCACCAGTTCACCTATTTCCAGGGTGCGGGTTTTGATGCCTCGCTGTTGTCCTTCCTCGAGATCGACAAATCCGGCTCGGTCAACGTGTCCAAGCTCAGCTTCCGCCCGCATGTGACGGCCGGTGCCGGCGGTTTCGTCGATATCACCGCGCGGGCCCGCAAGATCGTCTTCTCCGGCATGTTCAATGCCGGTGCGAAGGTGCATGTGGCCGATGGCAGGCTGGTCATCGAGAAGGAAGGCAAGCTGAAGAAACTGGTCAACGAAGTCGAGCACGTCACCTTTTCCGGCCGCCGTGCCGTGGAGCAGGGGCAGGACATCACCTATGTCACCGAGCGCTGCGTCATGGTCCTGCGCCCGGAAGGCATCGTGCTGACCGAGATTGCGCCGGGTGTCGATCTCCAGACCCAGATTCTCGATCAGTCGGAATTCCCGCTCATCGTTGCCGGCGATCTGAAACTGATGGCGGCAGAGCTCTTCGCCGAAGGGCCTTTCGGACTGAAGCTGCCGCAGAAACCGGAAAGGACGCTCCATGGCTGAGCCCCGCATCACGGTTGACTTCAACGGGCCTGTCGCAACCATCACCGTGTCGCGCCCGGAAAAACTCAATGCTTTCGATATTGCCATGCTGAAGGAGCTTTCAGCCGCGTGCGACGAATTGGAGGCCAATGCCGATATTCGCGTCGCCATCCTGACCGGCGCCGGTAAGGCCTTTTCCGCAGGCGGCGACATCAAGGCCTGGGCGGCGATGACGCCGAACGAATTCGGTCACGCCTGGGTCCGCTTCGGGCATCGCGTCTTCGAGCGTCTGGCGACGTTGCGCGTGCCATTGATTGCCGCACTCAACGGTCATGCGCTGGGCGGCGGGCTCGAACTTGCCGCGGCTGCTGATATTCGCATTGCCGAGACGCATATCCGCATCGGCCTGCCGGAGACGGGCCTCGGCATGGTGCCGGGCTGGTCGGGAACGCAGCGGCTTGTCCGCCGGTTTGGGGCACAGGCTGTCCGCCGCATGGCGCTGGGCGGCGAAATCTTCAGCGCGACCGAAGCGGCCGCGCTCGGGATCGTCGACCACGTGGTGGAAACCGGTGCCGCCGTCACCGCCGCGCAGGCCTATGCCGAGCGGATAGCCAGGCGCGGACCGGCTGCGGTGGAAGTGGCGAAACTGATGATTGCGTCGGCTAACGGCGAAGACAATGGCACGGCGGTCGAAGCCCTCGGCTCGATCCTCGTCGCCAAAACAGCGGACCTGAAAGAAGGTGTTTCGGCCTTTGCCGAAAAGCGTGAGCCCGTGTTCAAGGGAGAATGGTAATGACGGTTCTGATGCGGCCACAAGCGCTCGACAATTTCAAGGTGCGCGAATTCCGGATGCTGATCGATGGCAAATGGACCGATGGTGCAGAGGGAGGCGTGATCGAGCGCAAGAGCCCCGGCCATGGTGTCGTGGTCTCACGCTATCAGGCGGGCACGAAAGCCGATGCGGAGCGCGCCATCCGTGCCGCCCGCAATGCCTTCGATAACGGCCCGTGGTCGCGCATGACCGGCGCCGAACGCTCGAATATCCTGCTTAAAGCCGCTGATCTGATTGCGGCACGTTCCGACGAACTTGCCTATCTCGACTGCATCGAATCCGGCAAACCAATTTCGCAGGCCAAGGGCGAACTGGGCGGCGCGGTCGATATCTGGCGCTATGCCGCCGCGCTCGGCCGCGATCTGCATGGTGAAAGCTACAACACGCTGGGCGACGGCACGCTGGGTGTGGTCCTGCGCGAGGCGATCGGTGTCATCTCCATCATCACGCCCTGGAATTTCCCCTTCCTCATCGTCAGCCAGAAACTGCCCTTTGCCCTGGCTGCCGGCTGCACGGCCGTCGTCAAGCCGTCCGAACTGACCTCGGGGTCGACGCTCGTTCTCGGTGAAATCCTCATGGAAGCCGGTGTTCCCGCCGGTGTCGTCAACATCCTTGCCGGTACGGGCGCCGAGGTCGGCGCGCCGATGACCACCCATCCGGATGTCGATATGGTCTCGTTCACGGGCTCGACCCTTGTCGGCAAGCTGACGATGGCCAATGCCGCCCAGACGCTGAAAAAGGTCTCGCTGGAGCTCGGCGGCAAAAACCCGCAGATCGTTTTCCCCGATGCCAATCTCGATGATTTCATCGATGCGGCGGTGTTCGGCGCCTATTTCAATGCGGGCGAATGCTGCAATGCCGGTTCACGCCTGATCGTTCACCGGGATATTGCCGATGAGGTCACGCAGCGTGTAGCAGCCCTTTCAGCCAAGGTGAGAGTTGGCGATCCGCTTGATCCGCAGACCAAGGTCGGTGCGATCATCACGCCGGAACATCTGGCCAAGATCGACACCTATGTGCGCAATGCCGCATCGGCGGGCGCCGCCGTTTCCCATGGCGGTACGCCGCTGGATCTCGGCCTTGGGCAGTATATGAGCCCGACCATTCTTTCGGCGGTGCAGCCGGATATGGCTGTCGCGCGTGAAGAAGTGTTTGGTCCTGTGCTTTCCGTGCTAACATTCGAAACGATGGAAGACGCCATCCGGATTGCCAATTCCATCGACTACGGCCTGTCGGCAGGCGTATGGAGCCGCGATTTCGATACGTGCCTGACGGTAGGCCGCCGGGTACGTGCCGGAACCATCTGGATGAACACGTTCATGGATGGTGCAGCGGAGCTGCCGTTCGGCGGTTATCGCCAGTCTGGCCTTGGTCGTGAACTGGGCCGTCATGCGGTCGAGGACTACACCGAGACCAAGACCCTGAACATGCATATGGGGCGGAGGATATTACTTTGGGCGTCGAATTAAATCGATTGTATTCGCCATTCGGCTTATTGTATGAATGGGGCAGGCTGAGGGATAACTGAGGTCTAGGGTAGTGGGAATTTTATCTTTTTTTCCTTGGGAGGAATGAAATGAATAAGTTGATGAATACGGTTGCTGCGGCAGCCATGCTGCTCGGCACGGCCACGATGGCCCGCGCTGCCGAAAACGTCGAAGTCCTGCATTGGTGGACATCCGGCGGTGAGGCGACAGCGCTGGAAGTTCTCAAGAAGGATCTGGAAAAGAAGGGCATCACCTGGTCCGACATGCCTGTTGCCGGTGGTGGCGGTACGGAAGCCATGACTGTTCTGCGCGCCCGCGTCACCGGCGGCAACCCTCCGACAGCCGTACAGGCCTTAGGCTTCGACATCACCGACTGGGCCAAGCAGGGCGTTCTTGCCAACCTTGACGACGTCGCATCGAAGGAAAAGTGGGCCGACGTTATTCCCGGCGCGCTGCAGAACTTCTCCAAATATGACGGTCACTGGATCGCCGCACCGGTCAACGTCCACTCCACCAACTGGATGTGGATCAACAAGGCTGCACTCGACAAGGCTGGCGGCAAGGAACCCAAGAACTGGGACGAACTGATTGCCCTTCTCGACAACTTCAAGAAGCAGGGCATCACGCCGATCGCCCACGGCGGTCAGCCATGGCAGGACGCGACGATTTTCGACGCGGTCGTGCTGTCTCTCGGCAATGACTTCTACAAGGCAGCTTTCATCGATCTCGATCCCAAGGCTTTGGGCGGCGCGAAGATGAAGGAAGCGTTTGACCGCATGACCAAGCTGCGTTCCTATGTGGATGACAACTTCTCCGGTCGCGACTGGAACCTTGCCTCCACCATGGTTATCGAAGGCAAGGCCGGCGTGCAGTTCATGGGTGATTGGGCCAAGGGCGAGTTCGTCAAGGCCAAGAAGGAGCCAGGCAAGGATTTCGTTTGCATGCGCTTCCCGGGCACCCAGGGTTCGGTCACATTCAACTCCGACCAGTTCCTGTTCTTCAAGAAGAGCGATGCTGAGCACAAGTCGCAGCTCGTCATGGCATCGTCGATCGAGAGCCCGACCTTCCAGTCCGCTTTCAACGTCGTGAAGGGTTCAGCTCCGGCGCGTACCGATGTGTCCGATGCAGCCTTCGATGCCTGCGGCAAGAAGGCGATCAAGGATCTGGCTGAAGCCAACAAGGCCGGCACGCTCTACGGTTCCATGGCCCATGGCTATGCGGTTCCGGCCGCCATCAAGAATGCGATCTATGACGTGGTTACCCGCGAATTCAACGGTGACCTGACATCAGACGCAGCGGTCAAGGAACTCGTTTCCGCCGTGGACGCTGCCAAGTAAGCGCGCTCCTTCTGTCCGGGGCGCAAAGCCCCGGACAGGTTCCCGTGAACATGCACGGCAATGACAAGAACTTAAGAGTTGAAGGGGTGAGGCTATGGATACCCGCAGCCGCATACAGGACTTGATACCCAAACTGGTGTTGGGGCCGAGTTTTCTGATTGTCCTGATCTTCGTCTATGGCTTTATCATCTATACGGGCGTCCTGTCGTTCACCGACAGCAAGATGCTGCCGTCCTTTGGTTTTGTCGGACTGGAGAATTACCGCAAATTGTGGGCTCTGCCGCATTGGTGGCGGGCCATCACCAATCTGGGTATTTTTGCCTCGCTCTATATCATCATCTGCACCGTCATCGGGCTTGGCCTTGCCATCCTGCTGGATCAGAAGATCCGCATCGAAGGTTTCTTGCGGCCGATCTACCTTTATCCCATGGCGCTGTCGTTCATCGTGACCGGTGTTGCCTGGAAATGGTTCCTCGATCCCGGCATCGGCCTTGAGAACACTATGCACCAGTGGGGCTGGACCAGTTTCGCCTTCAACTGGATCAAGGATTCCAAGATGGCGATCTATACGGTGGTGATCGCCGCCGTCTGGCAGTCCTCCGGCTTCGTCATGGCCATGTTCCTTGCCGGTCTGCGCGGTGTCGACAACGAGATCATCAAGGCGGCACAGATCGATGGCGCGTCCACCGCCATGATCTATCGCCGCATCATCATCCCGCTGATGCGTCCGGTTTTCCTGTCGGCCTTTGTCGTGCTCGCCCATCTCGCCATCAAGGCGTATGACCTGGTGATCGCGCTGACCGGTGGCGGCCCCGGACAGGCGACGGAACTGCCCGCGACCTTCATGTATTCCTATACGTTTACACGCAATTCCATGGGCATCGGCGCGTCCTCGGCCATCATCATGCTGATCACCATTTTCGCGATCATCATTCCCTATCTCTATTCTGAAGTCAGGGGAGGCAGCAAATGAGCGCTCCGAGTCCGGACAATGCCATCTCCAGCGGCAAGCTGACCCGCGTCCTTATCTATATCGCCCTGCTGGTCTTCGCTTTTTACTACCTTTTGCCGCTCTACGTCATGGTGGTGAATTCGCTGAAGACCCTCGATGAAATCCGCCAAGGTGGCATGCTGTCGCCGCCGCATGAATGGACCATCGAGCCCTGGCTTGCGGCCTGGTCCACGGCCCAGATCGGCGTGCAGCCGACAGGTTTGAAGCCTTACTTCATCAACTCGATCATCATGGTCATCCCGGCCGTGGCGATTTCAACCGTGCTGGGCGCGCTGAACGGCTATGTGCTGACGAAGTGGCGGTTCCGCGGCTCGAACGTCATGTTCGGCATGCTGCTGCTCGGCTGCTTCATTCCGTTCCAGATCGTCCTCATACCCATGGCGCGGGTTCTCGGCGCCCTCGGAATGGCCGGCACCATTCAAGGCCTGATTTTCGTGCACGTGATCTACGGTCTCGGTTTCACCACGCTGTATTTCCGCAACTACTACGAAGCATTCCCGACGGAACTGGTCCGCGCTGCGCAGATCGACGGCGCCAGCTTCTTCCAGATTTTCTGGCGCATCCTGCTGCCGTCGTCGGGTCCGATCATCGTGGTGTCCGTCATCTGGCAGTTCACCAATATCTGGAACGACTTCCTGTTCGGCGCCTCGTTCTCGGGGTTCAGCAGCACGCCGATGACGGTCGCGCTCAACAATCTCGTCAACTCGTCGACGGGCGTGAAGGAATACAACGTGCATTTCGCCGGCGCGATCCTCGCCGCACTGCCAACTCTTATCGTCTACATCGTTTCCGGGCGCTACTTCGTCCGTGGACTTATGTCCGGCGCCGTGAAGGGATAACCCAATGTCATTTCTCCAGATCAAGAACCTGCATAAATCCTATGGCAATGTCCCGATCCTGAAGGACATCAATATCGAGATCGACGAGGGTGGCTTTCTCGTCCTCGTCGGCCCTTCCGGCTGCGGCAAGTCCACCCTGCTCAACACCATTGCCGGGCTCGAACCGATCAGTTCCGGCGACATTTCGATCAAGGGCAAGTCGATCAGCGGCCTGCATCCGTCCAAGCGCGATATCGCCATGGTGTTCCAGTCCTATGCGCTTTATCCGAACATGACCGTTGGCGGAAACATCGCCTTCGGCATGGAAATCCGCGGTGTGCCGAAAGACGAGCGCGAGAAGGCCATCAAGCAGGTTGCCGACATGCTCCAGATCGGCCATCTGCTCGACCGCAAGCCGAGCCAGTTGTCCGGCGGCCAGCGCCAGCGTGTTGCCATGGGCCGGGCGCTCGTGCGCAATCCGCAGGTGTTCCTGTTCGATGAGCCGCTGTCCAATCTCGATGCCAAGCTGCGCGTCGACATGCGCACCGAGATCAAGCGCCTGCACCAGCGGATGAAAACCACGATCGTTTATGTGACGCACGACCAGATCGAGGCGATGACGCTGGCCACCAAGATCGCCGTGCTCAAGGACGGCATCCTGCAGCAATTCGGCACCCCGGCGGAAATCTACAACAATCCGACCAACCTCTTTGTCGCGGACTTCATGGGCTCGCCTGCCATGAACCTGCTCAAGGCGAAAATCGAGGGCGGTGCTTCGGATTTGAGCGTCGTGCTCGACCGGCCTGATTCCTCGCCGTTGCGGTTGCCGATCAGGAAGACCAACAGTGCGCTGGTGGGGCATTCCGGCAAGGATGTGATTTTCGGCATCCGTCCGGAAGCCCTGACCGATCCGGACGGTGCGGACCGCAATGCCAGTTCGCTGGTGGAAGGAGAGTGCCTGATCGACGTGGTCGAACCGGCGGGGTCCGATACCTTCGCCGTGACCAGGCTTGGCAGCAAGGAAGTGGTGGCGCGCCTGCGTGCCGACGCCCAGATCCTGCCGGGGCAGAAGACGCAGCTGGCGTTCAATCTAGACAAGGCCGTGTTCTTCGATCCGCAATCGCAGCTGCGTATCGGCGCCTGACGATCACGATGTCATGAACGCCGCATCGCAACGAAGCCAATCCCCCGATATCGTCATCATCGGTTCGGGGATTGGCGGGTCGACTATTGCCGCCGGTCTGGCGGGATCGGGAGCAGACATCCTGATCCTGGAGGCGGGTGGTCATTTGCCCGACCGTCCGGAGAACCGCGACCCGCGCGCGATCTTCCAGAAGGGTTTCTTCCGCCCGGACGAAAGCTGGTACGATGCGGACGGCAAGGCATTCAATCCCGGCAATTACTACAATGTCGGCGGCAATTCGAAGTTCTATGGCGCGGTGCTGACGCGTTACCGGACCGAGGACTTTGCCGAGATGCAGCATCTCGAGGGGGTCTCGCCCGCCTGGCCGTTTGCCTATGACGAGCTGGAGCCGTGGTACGGCAAGGCGGAGGCGCTCTATCAGGTGCGCGGAAGCCAAGGCGAAGACCCGACGGAACCCCATCATTCGACGCCCTACGGCTTTCCGCCCGTGCCCGACGAGGAACCCATCGGTGTCCTGCGCAGGCGGCTGCGTGTTGCCGGTGTCCATCCGTTTTCCCTGCCGCTCGGCGTCGATATCGACACATGGATGTCCCACGGCAGGACGCCCTGGGATGCACACCCCAACAGCTTCAACGGCAAGATGGATGCGGAAACCACCGCCCTTGCCCAGGCATTGAAGCACGGCAATATCCGCCTGCAGACCAATTCGCGCGTCACACGGCTTGAGACAGCTGCAGACGGAAAATCGATTGCCGCTGTTCACTACGTGAAAGACGGAACAGTCTCGGTTGTCAGGCCAAAGCTGGTGATCCTCTCCGCAGGCGCCGTTCAATCCGCGGTGCTTCTGTTGCGGTCGGCTGACAGCCGCAATCCCGCCGGTCTTGCCAACCGCTCCGATCAGGTCGGCCGCAACTTCATGAATCACAACCTGTCGGCGGTCATCGGGTTCGATCCGCGCTTCCGCAATGATTCCATCTATCAGAAGACGTTCGGCTTCAATGATTTCTACCTGTCCGATGGCGAGGGTGGTGCACCGCTCGGCAATGTGCAATTGCTCGGGCGGATCAGCGGACCCGTGCTGAAGTCGGACCTCAAGCTCGTGCCCGAATGGATTCTTGACCGGTTCTGCAATCATACGGTGGATTTCCTCGCCATGAGCGAGGATGTGCCGAAACCGGAGAGCCGCGTTCGCGTCGATGGCGACAGGATCATTCTCGAATGGGTGCGCAGCAACTGGCCGGCACATCAGAAACTGGTCGCCAGGATCAAGTCGGTGCTGCGGGCCGCCGGATTTCCCCTCGTTCTGTCCAAGGCCTTTGACCGCAAGACCCCGTCGCATCAATGCGGCACCGTGCGGATGGGCACGGACCCGGCGCGGGCGCCGCTGGATGTCCATTGCCGCGCCTTCGACCATCCCAACCTGTTTGTCGTCGATGCCGCCTTCCTGCCGACGTCAGCGGCGGTCAACCCGGCGCTGACCATCGCCGCACAGGCGCTGCGCGTCGCCGATCACATCATTGCCGGGGAGCTTGCATGATGAGTATCCAGCCCAAACCCGTCGCCCTGGTTACCGGCGCCCGGCGCGGCATCGGCCTCGGTATTGCCAGGGCGCTTGCCGCCAGGGGATTTGATCTGGCGATCACCGACCTCGTGCGGGATGAAGCGGCTGATGCCGCTGTTTCAGCACTGGAATCACTCGGCGCAAAAGTACGGTTTATCGAGGCGGATCTGGCTGATCTTTCCAATCACGCGCAAACCGTCGGCGCCGTCATGGCAGCATTCGGCCGGATTGACAGTCTCGTCAACAATGCCGGCATCGGCTCGAAAGTGCGCGGTGATTTCCTCAATCTTGAGCCGGCAAACTACAATGCGATCTTTGATATCAATGTGCGGGGAACCGTGTTCTTCACGCAGGCGGTGCTGCGCGCCATGCTTGGCCGCACCGATGGCCGGGCCGCCCGTACGATCGTCAACATCACATCGGTTTCCGCGGAGATGACCTCGCCGGAACGTCTCGATTACTGCATGACCAAGGCGGCACTGGCGTCGTTCACGCAAGGGCTGGCCGTGCGGCTTGCGGAACAGGGGATCAGCGTTTTCGACGTGCGCCCCGGCATCATCCGCTCCGACATGACGGCCGTTGCCGCAGCCAAGTATGACAAACGCATCGCCGAAGGACTCGTGCCGATGAAGCGCTGGGGCGAGCCGGATGATCTCGGCCGCATCGTTGCGGCGCTGGCCGGCGGCGATTTCAACTTTGCCACCGGCTCGATCATCAACGCGGATGGCGCCCTTTCGATCAATCGACTTTAGCAGGTTGCAAAACATGAATTTCACCCCCCTCTGTCCTGCCGGACATCTCCCCCACAAGGGGGGAGATCAGCTGTCGGTTTCGTTCCATTTCGCCTTGCATCGCTGTTCAAGATGCAAAAACGTCAATGCCGATGTGATCTCCCCCCTTGTGGGGGAGATGGGCGGCAGCCCAGAGGGGGGTGCCTGAGTCATGGCAAACCCAGCGCAAAAATCATCCTCCTACGATTACATCATCACCGGTGCCGGCCCTGCCGGGTGTGTGCTTGCCAATCGCCTCAGCGAGGACCCCGATGTAAAGGTCCTGCTGCTCGAGGCCGGCGGCGGCGACTGGAATCCGCTGTTCCATATGCCGGCCGGCTTTGCCAAGATGACCAAGGGTGTCGCCAGCTGGGGCTGGTCGACCGTGCCGCAGAAGCACATGAAGAACCGCGTGCTGCGCTACACGCAGGCCAAGGTCATCGGTGGCGGCTCCAGCATCAACGCACAGCTTTATACGCGCGGCAATGCAACCGATTACGACCTGTGGTCCTCGGAAGATGGCTGTGCCGGTTGGAGCTACCGCGACGTGCTGCCCTACTTCAAGCGTGCCGAAGACAATCAGCGTTTTGCCGATGACTACCATTCTTATGGCGGGCCGCTGGGTGTTTCCATGCCGGTGGCGACACTGCCGATCTGCGATGCCTATATCCGGGCCGGGCAGGAACTCGGCATTCCCTACAATCATGATTTCAACGGCAGGCAGCAGGCCGGTGTCGGTTTCTACCAGCTGACCCAGCGCGATCGCCGCCGCTCATCGGCCTCGATGGCCTATCTTGCCCCGGTCAGAGGCCGCAAGAACCTGACGGTCCGCATGGGCGCGCAGGTGACAAAAATCGTGGTGGAGAACGGCCGGGCCGTCGGTGTTGAAATCGCCAAAGGCAATACCCGCGAAATCATCCGCGCCGAGCGGGAAGTGCTGGTCAGTTCCGGCGCCATCGGTTCGCCGAAACTGCTGCTGCAGTCGGGCATCGGCGCGGCGGATCACCTGCGGAAAACCGGCGTTCCCGTCGTGCACAACCTGCCCGGTGTCGGCGAGAACATGCAGGATCATCTGGATCTGTTCGTGATTTCCGAATGCACCGGCGATCACACCTATGACGGTGTCGCCAAGCTGCACCGCACGCTGTGGGCTGGGCTGCAATATGTGCTGTTCCGCTCCGGTCCCGTCGCGTCCAGCCTGTTTGAAACAGGCGGTTTCTGGTACGCCGATCCCGACGCCCGTTCGCCGGATATCCAGTTCCATCTCGGGCTGGGGTCGGGCATCGAGGCGGGTGTCGAACGGCTGAAGAACGCCGGTGTCACCTTGAATTCGGCCTATCTGCATCCGCGGTCGCGCGGCACGGTGCGGCTGCAATCGGCCGATCCAATGGCCGCGCCGCTGATCGATCCCAACTACTGGAGCGATCCGCACGACCGCAAGATGTCGATCGAAGGATTGAAACTTGCCCGCGAAATCATGAACCAGGCGGCACTGAAGCCCTTCGTCATGGCGGAACGCCTGCCGGGGCCGAAATACAATTCGGACGAGGAATTGTTCGATTACGGCTGCGCCAATGCCAAGACCGATCATCATCCGGTCGGCACCTGCAGGATGGGCACCGATTCCATGGCTGTTGTCGGCCTCGACCTGAAGGTGCATGGGCTGGAGGGGCTGCGTGTCTGCGACAGTTCTGTCATGCCGCGGGTTCCCTCGTGCAACACCAATGCACCGACCATCATGATGGGCGAAAAGGGCGCCGATATCATCCGCAAGCTTGCGCCGCTGCCGCCCGCTGTGTTCAGCCATGAGCTGAATGAAAAACGCCCGCGGGCGCGGGCGGATATTCGCTGATATCGGAGAAGGAGCGCCGCCGGAGCATATGGGTCCCGGCGCCGCCCGCTCCGATTACTGACGCAGTCTCGTGTCGAGAAACACCCCGGCATCGCGCGCGGCGCTGATAAAGGCATGGCGCGCCTTGTGGGCGGGTTTCCACCCGTCCAGGGCATCGAGACAGGCCTGCAATGCGCGGCGATAGCTCGCGCCGGTCTTCGACGGCCAGTAGCGTTGCAGGCACTCCATCGCTTCCCAGACACTGGTAATGGCCCTTTGGCCCGTCGCGCCCAGTTTCACCATGACCGGTATGGGAAAACGCTTGTCGTTCATCACTTCCTCCCTGAGTATTCTGATGAGCATGGCATGCTGTTTGGCAGTACCAGACTAGACGAGGAAATGCGTCGGGAGTCCGTCCGGTTCCATGACAAGTTGATTAAATATTTTTGAATGGGATGGGCCCTGAAAACACGCAGGTTTGACCGGCCGGTTTACCGCATGTCGGACGGCATGGAACTGACTTCCCGCAGCAGCCAGTCAAGGAATATGCGCATGGCCGGCCGTTGCGGACGGTCCTGCGGACAGGTCAGCCAATAGGCGTGGCGGCTGACGAACCCGAAGCCTTGCGGATTGACGAGCTTGCCGCTGGCCAGCTCGTCGGCGATCAGGCCGCGCGGCACCAGTGCCAGCCCCTGTCCGGCAATCGCCGCCCGGATGACCAGCGCATAGAAGCCGAAATGCGTGATACGGTCCGGCGCGAAATCGGTGATGCGCTGCGCTTGGGCAAACTCTTCCCAGCGCAGGGGCGTGTACTTGTGGTGGAGCAGCGGGAACGCGCCGATGTCGCCGGGATGCCGGATGCCGCCAAGCCGGGCAATGAAGTGCGGCGCGCCGACAAGCGCCACCTCCCGGCCAAAGAGGTAGTGGTTGTCCTGATCCGGCCAATCGCCTTCGCCGAAACGAAACGCGGCATCCGCCTGGTTGATCAGATCGTTATTGGCAAAGGTCGACAGTTCGACATTGATGTCCGGATGTGCTTCGGCGAAGCTGGCAAAGCGCGGGATCAGCCAGCGGTCGCCCATGATCGGCAGGATGTGCAGCTTGATGGCATTGGGCGACGATCCCAATGCGGCAACCCGCAAGGCCGCATTCTCCATGGCGCCAAGCGCGATGCGGGCTTCGACCACATAAATCCTGCCTGCTTCCGTGGTCGAGAGGCCGTAGGGGGTGCGGACAAACAGCGGAACGCCGGCCAGGGCTTCCAGTGCCAGCAATTGCTTGCTGACGGCACTCTGCGTCATGTTCAACGCCTTGGCGCAGGCCGTCGTGCTGCCATGTTCGGCAATCGCCGCAATGACCTGCAATGCCCGTGTGGACGGATATATCCGGCCGGATACCATCGCCTTCGCCTCGCTGGTTCTTCGGAACAGAGGGTATTCCTTTTTGGAATGGATATGCGAATTCATTTCGTTTGTCGTGTCAAAAACACAACCATAAGCTTCCAACAACGAGAAAAAGGGGAATAAATGCCATGACCGAGCAGTCCGTCCGTTTGTGGGGCGCGCGTTTCAGGACGAGTCCATCACCTGAGCTGACAGCGCTTTCCCGTTCGGAAAGCAGCTATTTCCGGCTTGTCCCGTATGACCTGACCTCGTCGCTGTCCCATGCGCGGGAACTGGTGCGCGCCGGGATTTTGACCGAGGCCGAAGCCGAAACGGTTTTCGCGGCGATCAAGGGCATCGGCGCCGACTACGCGGCCGGCGCGATCGAGCCATCCGCCGCCGATGAGGACATTCATACATTCCTGGAGCGGGTTCTGGGCGAACGCATCGGCGCGCTCGGCGGCAAGCTGCGGGCAGGCCGTTCCCGCAATGATCAGGCCGCCAACGACCTGAAGCTCTATCTGCGCGATGTGGCGCGCGGGCTCGGCGCGGATATTCTTCTCCTGCAGCAGGCGCTGACCGACCAGGCGGAAGCCCACGTGACGACGCTCACTGCGGGTTTCACCCATTTGCAGCCGGCCCAGCCCATCAGCTTTGCCCATCAGCTGCTGGCCCATGCCCAGACCTTTGCCCGCGATCTTGATCGGCTGCGCGATTGGGACAGGCGCGCGGCACGCTCGCCGCTCGGAGCGGCTGCCATGGCGGGTTCAAGCATCGCCGTGCAGCCGGAGCTGTCGGCGCACGAGCTTGGCTATGACGCGCCGTGCGAAAACTCCATCGATGCGGTGGGCAGCCGCGACCATGTGGCGGAATTCCTCTTTGTCACGGCCATGTTCGGCGTGCACCTGTCGCGTCTTGCCGAGGAGCTTTTCCTGTGGTCCTCGCGCCAGTTCCGCTGGATCGAAATGGATGATGGCTATGCCACCGGCTCGTCGATCATGCCGCAGAAGAAGAACTGCGATATCGCCGAACTGACGCGGGGCCGTGCTTCCCGGCTGATCGGTAGCCTGACGACGATGCTCGTCGCCCTCAAGGGGCTGCCTTTCGCCTATAACCGTGACCTTGCCGAGGACAAGCATGCCGCCTTCGATACGATCGATGCCCTGACGCTCGTCGTGCCCGCCATGGCCGGCCTGATCCGGACCATGCGCGTCAACACCGATATCATGCGCAGGCAGTCGGTCGATGGCTTCACATTGGCAACGGAAGTTGCCGACTGGCTGGCCAAGACGGGCGTGCCCTTCTCCGAGGCGCATGAAATCACCGGTGCGCTGGTGCGTTACTGTGAAGACAGGAATATCGGCCTTGAGGATGTGAGCGACGATGACCTTGCCGCCGTCGATGTCAGGCTGCTGCCGTCGATCCGGTCAAGCCTGTCGCCGCAGGCGGCCGTCGACGCGCGCAAGGGCTATGGCGGAACGGCTCCGGACCGGGTTCGCGAGCAGATCGTCAGGCTCAAAACCGTGTTGGAATCGCAGCGGGAGTGGCTATCCTCCTATGCGAGCCCGACAGCGGCTTTGAAAGGATGAGTACGATGGCCAATATCGAACACACGGTTTCCGTCCCGCCTGCCAAATATTCCATTGCGCACCTGAAGCACCAGCCCCGGCGCCACTATGGCCGCTGGCTGGCCGCCGCCCTGATCATTCTGGCACTGGCCATGATCGTCAAGGCTTTTGCCCAGGGCCAGATTGCCTGGCCGGTGGTCGGCCAGTTCTTCACCGCACCGGCCATTCTCGCCGGTCTGTGGAACACCATCCTGATGACGATCTGTGCCATGGCCCTCGGCCTGCTGCTCGGTGTCGTCTTCGCCATCATGATCATGTCGCCCAATCCGGTGCTGAAATATGTGGCGGTTTTCTACATCTGGTTTTTCCGGGGAACGCCGCTGCTGCTGCAGCTGCTGCTCTGGTTCAATCTCGCGCTGATCTTTCCGACACTCGGCATTCCCGGCCTGTTCGAAATGCGCACCGTCGATTTCATGACGCCGTTCATGGCGACGCTGCTCGGCCTTGGCATCAATCAGGGCGCCTACACCGCCGAGGTCGTGCGCGGTGGTATCCTGTCCGTCGACAACGGCCAGATCGAAGCCGCCAAGGTCATCGGCATGACCCGATTGACCATGCTGCGCCGTATCGTGCTGCCGCAGGCCATGCGCGTGATCATTCCGCCTGTCGGCAATGAAGTGATCAGCATGGTCAAGCTGACCTCGGTTGCCAGCGTCATCCAGTACGCGGAAATCCTGCGCAACGCACAGGCCGTGTACTACGCCAACAACCGCGTCATGGAACTGCTGATCGTTTCGGCCATCTGGTATCTGGCGGTTGTGACCATTCTTTCCATCGGCCAGCATCTCCTCGAGAAGCACTATTCGAAAAGTCTGGGGCGCCGGACCGGCAAGCGCACCGAACCTGCCGCAGCGGAAGGAGTCTGAACATGTCAGCCATGGTCGTAGCGGTAGACGTCAACAAGTATTTCGGGCCGTTTCACGCGTTGCAGAACGTGTCGCTTGAAATCAGTCACGGCGAAGTCCTGTGTATCATCGGACCTTCGGGCTCCGGCAAAAGCACGCTCCTGCGCTGTGTCAACCAGCTGGAGCGCATCGACTCCGGTGCCATCTGGGTCGACGACGAACTGGTCGGCTTTCGCCAGGAGGGCAACAAGCTCTATGAACTGACCGATGCGGAGATTTCGCGCCAGCGCCTGGCAAGCGGCATGGTGTTCCAGCGGTTCAACCTTTTCGCCCATATGACGGTGCTGGAAAACATCGTCGAAGGGCCGGTTATCGTCCAGAAGCGTGCGAAAAGCAGCGTCATCCCGGAAGCCATGGCTTTGCTCGAACGGGTCGGTCTGGCCGACAAGAAGGATGCCTATCCCAGCGAGCTTTCCGGCGGGCAGCAGCAGCGGATCGCGATTGCCCGCGCCCTCGCCATGCAGCCCAAACTGATGCTGTTCGACGAACCGACATCGGCGCTCGATCCGGAACTGGTTGGCGACGTGCTGAATGTCATGCGCGATCTCGCCACCAGTGGCATGACGATGATCGTGGTCACGCACGAACTCGGTTTCGCCCGCGAGGTTGCGCACCGGGTGGTGTTCATGGACCGCGGCCGGATTGTCGAAACCGGAACCCCGCACGACATCCTCAGCAGCCCGAAAGAAAAACGCACGCAGGACTTCATCGCAGCGGTGTTGTCCTGAGCCGAACTGAAATCAACAGGCCGGAAGAACCGGCCAGAGAGGAATCAGACATGAAAACCATGACACGGCTTGCAATTCTCGGTGGAGCGCTGGCATTCAGCTTTTCTGCCATGGCACAGGACCTTCCGGCCCGCATCAAGGATGCCGGTAAACTTGTTATCGCGACCATGCCGAACTATCCGCCGATCACCTACAAGGACCCGGCCACCAATGTGCTGCAGGGTTTTGACATCGAGCTTGGCGAAGCCATCGGCAAGGAACTTGGTCTGAAAGTCGAATGGCAGGAAATCGCGTTTGCCCAGATGCTGCCGTCCCTGCAGACAGGCCGCGTCGATCTGGCGATGGCCGGCATGAGCGACAAGAAGGCCCGCCAGGAAACCGCGGACTTCGTCGATTACATGAAGTCGGGTGCGCAGTTCTACACATCCAAGGCCCTGGCCGGCGAAATCAAGTCGGTGGACGATCTTTGCGGCAAGTCGGTGGGCGCCAGCCGCTCGACGGATTGGCCCGCGCAGATCACCGCCTGGAGTGAAGCCAACTGCGTTGCCAAGGGCAAGCCTGCGATCAATGTGATGGGCACGGAAGGGTCCGCCGATGCCCGCACGCAGATCAAGAGCCAGCGTCTTCAGGCAGCGGCCCAGGGCAACGAAACCCTTCCCTACAACCAGAAGCTGGAACCAGATACTTACGTTACGCTCGGCGAGGCATTCAGCCAGTCGCTGGCCGGCATTCCGGTCCTGAAAAGCGAGACCCAATTGCGCGATGCGGTGAAAGTGGCGCTTGAAAAACTGCAGGCGAATGGTACCTATGATGCACTTCTGGAAAAGTATGGTTTGAAGGCCAACAAGCTGACGCCCGTTACCATCAATGCCGGCGAATAAAGCATAGGGCCGAAGAGACGAAAGAGGCGGTTCCGGTTTTGGCTGGAGCCGCCTTTGCATGGAAAGGAATGCGGGATTGATGAAAGTCAGTTTGTCCAATCCGTCGGATCACCCGCAGCTTGCGGCCCTGTTTGAGGAAATGCAGGCCCATTACAACGTGCCCTGTCCGCCGCGCGCGGAAATACTGCGCGGATTGCGCGATATGCCCGATGGGACGGAAATCCTGGTCGCCGGCACGGATGAGCTCGTTGGCTTTGCCGCGTTCTCGTCGATCTATCCGGGGCCGGGTCTGCAATCCGGCCTGTTTCTCAAGGAGCTCTTCGTTTCAAAGGCGCACCGCAGCAGCGGAGCCGGGACCTCGCTGATGCATGCACTGGCCAAACTGGCGCTGGAGCGGGGTTACAAGCGCGTCGACTGGACCGCCGACCGCAACAATCCGAAAGTCCTGGCCTTCTACAATGGTTTCAGCGCGTCTCCGCTGCCGGACAAGCTTTTTTACCGGATGGATGGCGAGGCGCTTGCTGCCGCCGCCGCGAAAGCCGGTAACGCGTAAGCGTTGGCTTACTAAGACTGCCGCGGCCGCGCCAGCCAGCAATAGGCCGAACCGAGGGCCAGCAGCACGCAGGTTGCCAGAAACACGGCGCGCATGCCAAAATGCCCGCCGATGAAGCCGCCGGCCAAGGGGCCGACGACCTGTCCGGCATATTGCGATGATGTCGAATAGCCCAGGATGCCGCCTGCGACCCGGTCCGGAACATTGTGCCGGATGACGCTGGTGATGCAGGGCAGCAGCCCGCCAAGCGCCAGCCCCATCAGAAACCGCAGTCCGATCAGCTGCCAGCCCTCGGTCACGAAAGCCTGGGGTATCAGCAGCAAAGCCGATACGGCGAGGGCGGCAATGATCACGTTCCAATGGCCGACGCGGTCGGCCAGCTTGCCCAGCCGTGACGCCGACAGGATGCTGCCGAGCGCCGCCGCCGACATGACGACGCCGGAAACAATCGTCACCTTGCTGGCATCGGTGACCAGCTGCGCCACATAGACCGTGATGATCGGTTCGATCGACATGTTGGCCAGCATCAGCAGCAGGCTGGTCGCCAGCATGGCGATGATGGGGCGCTTGTCGGGAATCGCCGACCAGCCGCCCGTCACCTTGGCGCCCTTGCTTTTCGGCGGGCGCCGCTCCTCCTTGATGAAAAGACTGGTGGCGATGAAGGTCAGGAAAATCACGCCGCCCGCCAGCCAGAACGTCTGGCGTATGCCGATCAGGGGCGGCAGGCCGCCGCCGATCAGCGGGCCCACCAGATTGCCCGCCATGATGCCCGACGACAGGGTGCCGAGCGCCCAGCCGGTGCGTGCCTTCGGCGTCTGGGTCGCCACCAGCACGGTGGAACCGGAGGCATAGCCGCCGAGCAGTCCGGCAGCGAGACGCAGCGCCACGAGCTGCCACACGTCCGTGGCCATGCCGATCAGCGACATGGCGACGGCCATGCCGAGGCTCGCGCGAATGAGCATCAGCTTGCGGCTATAGAGATCGGCGAGCCGCCCCCAGAGCGGCGCGACGAGGGCCGCGGTGAAAAAGGTGGCGCCATAGGCCACGCCTGACCATTGCACGATTGCCGCGTGTTCCTTGACGCCCAGCTGTTCGACATAGAGCGGCAGGAAGGGCAGAAGCAGCGTCATGGCCACGATCGTCGTGAACGATCCGATGAGGCAGACGACAAGGTTCTGGCGCCAATAGCGCGATTCAGTCTCGGATTCACCGGCAATGGCCGGAGCGGGCGCAGCGGTCACGGTTGTACCGCCCGTGCCATGCTGTTGATCAGGTGTATTCATGGAAACATGTTTTCGCGGCAGGGGGGCTGCCGTGCCTCTCACTCTTTCGAGCACCGAACTCGTTCGCACTGTTTCACCGCAGCCAGCCAATAGCAATCGTCCGACCGGCTTGAAGTGGCAACAAGTCGCAATCGCCGGGATTCGCAGCAAAGTGATCCATCACCATGACCGCCACGTATTGCAGCGGAAGAACCGGGCAGTGGACTTCATCCGCAGGAGGTTTATCCTGTCGGCTGGTTGTCCCGGCAGATGCAAGGAGACGGCATGATGAAGACATTTCCCGCTTATATCATTTTCGGCCTGTTCCTGTTGATCGCCATGCCGGGTGCGGCGATGGCCGATGAACCGCTGGATACGGGACAGTCGATCATCAGGAAGCAGATCGCCGCCTTTCTCAGTGACGATGCGGCAACCGCCTATTCCTTCGCCTCGCCGGCCATTCAGGGCAAGTTCGTCAATCAGGACATGTTTTTCGAGATGGTCAAGCGGGCCTACCAGCCCGTATACCGGCCGGGCAATTTTGCCTTCGGCCGCAGCAAGGTGTCGGATAGCGAGATCGTGCAGGAAGTCGTCATCCGCGGTCCCGACGACAAGGACTGGACGGCGCTGTACCAGTTGACGAAACAGCCCGACGGCAGCTGGAAGATCAATGCCGTCCGCATGATGCAGGCCGCGCCCGGACCCGAAATCTGAGCGGCCGGCCGCTCATTCGCCAGCCAGTTGCTCGATGGTGAATATGCCGTCCGTCTGCGGCTGCGCGATGTAGGTCTCGTCCGGCGTCTCGAAGGTGATGCGCGTCTTGCGCGTCGCGTCGACGAGTTCGATGGTCCAGTTTTCCTTCAGCCGCCACGCGGTGATGTCGCCCATGACGGGAAATGCCTTGACGCAGGCCGGATCAATATCGATCTGCGAGCCGCCAATGGTCTCGTCCCGTTTGAGCGTCACCTTGCACAGCCTGTTGCCGCCTTCGTCGCGAATTTGCCATGGGCCAAAAAAGCTTTCGAGCAGATCGGGATCGACGGCATCCATATCCATCGGTTTGAGATCTTCAGCCAGTGCCGCCGTTACCGGCAAGATGGCCATGAGAAAAAGCGAGGCAACCGTGTTCCGCATGATGATCAGACCTGTCACTGTTTCCTGTCTATCGGTAAATCTACCCGCAATTCTCCCGCCGGAAAACCGCCAATGCGGTGATCGGGAGAAACGGTGCAGTTTCACTGACCGGATGATGCGACCGACCGCGCAATGAACCATTGCGCGGCATAATAGGTTCCCAGCACCCAGAGGGGGCCAAGCGGCATGGCGAAGCGGAATTTCCCATAGGCCAGCAGCGTGTCACTGGCCAGAAACAGCATGCCGCCCATGCCCGCCAGCCGGGCAGGGGACGTTGCAAGGCATTGGGCCCGGCTGATGGCCTGGGCGCCCATCGCGGCCAGAACCGCCGCATAGACCGTGACAGGAAGCTTCAGTTCCGCAGGCAGGCTTGACCACAGGCCCCAGACGATTGCCAGCGCCAAGAGGGCGCAGGCGGCGAAGGTGAGGGGCACGGCGCCGAGGCGGAGATCACCGGTCAGCGCGACGATATAGGCGCAGTGCGTGATGAGAAAACAGATCAGCCCGGCGACGAACAGATCCTGCGGCAGCATCAGGAAAATATCGCCGCACAGCGAAAAGACCAGGCCCGCGGCAATCGCCCATTGATAGCGCTTCGAAACCGGGTTGGCCGTCTGCACGACCAGGAGCAGCAGCAGCGCCGTCGCCAGCGGCTTGCTGACGTAGTGCAGCCAGCGCCCGTCCGTACCGAGCAGCGCGCTGGCAATGGCTGCCACCGCCGCAATCGCGAACAGCCTGTGCAGCGCCGGCCGGATGGCCGGTTGTGTCTTGGGTGTCATTGCCGTTCCCCGCAAGGTTTCAGTGCCGTGTCACAGTTCTGGCAGTCCGGCCTTGCCCGCTTCCCCGGGATGCAGCCTGACATAATCCGCTTTCAGGTCTTCCGAGGTTCTGCGGCTGCCGTCATGGCTCCAGCCCGGCGGGGCGGCCATATAGAGCAGCCGCTCGCGCAAGGTCAGACCCGGCGAGAACACATCCTTGAGCATGCCGGCCCATTCGTGGAAGGCCACACGCACCGGGTTGAATGTGCCGATATTCCGGACGATCCCATAGCGCGGAACATCCTCATCCAGCTCTTCGACGAATGTCCCGAACATGCGGTCCCAGATGATCAGCGTGCCGGCAAAATTGGCATCGAGATAACGCGGGTTGGTGGCGTGATGCACGCGGTGATGCGACGGGGTGTTGAAGATGAATTCGAACGGGCGCCACATCTTGCCGATGGCTTCGGTGTGAATCCAGAACTGGTAGACGAGGTTGAACCCGTAGACAAAGGCGATCACGGCGGGGTGGAACCCGAGCAGCACCATCGGCACCTGCAGAATGAACATGCCGGTTATCTGACCGGTCCAGGATTGGCGCAGGGCCGTGGAAAGGTTGTAATGCTGGCTGGAGTGATGGTTGACATGCTCCGCCCAGACCCAGCGCACGCGGTGGGCAATACGGTGATAGCAGTAATAGCGCAGATCGTCGAAAACGAACGCCGCGATGAACACCCACCAGTGCAGGCCGAGATCGAACAGGCGGAACTGCCAGACCCACATCAGGGCTGTCACCGAAACGAAACCCAGAAGCAGCCCGGCGGTGACATTGCCCGTGCCCATCAACAGGCTGGTCAGTGTATCGCGCGTCTCGAAGTCGCCTTTGCGGTGCCAGTAGCGGATGGCCACAAGTTCAATGAGGATGGCAAGGATATAGAACGGTACGGCCAGTTTCGTGACGTCAAAGAACATGGGCGCGTTCATGGGTGATCCCTTCGGCAGACATCGCTGGAGCCTGAAGCCAGGCCTGGACGATACGTCGCTCTGTTTCGCTGGCAAATGAAAATGTCTGGCGCGGCCATGTGATGTCGTACCAGCGCACCTTGAGCGCGCGATCGCCCGCCGGTTCGGCACCTGCAACATCGGGCGCGGAAATACAGCGCGTCAGGAACTTGTTGCCGATGCCATGCACAATGCCGGTGCGCTGCGTGGGGAGTTCGAAAAACGCCGTCCGCCGGTCACGCGTGTAGACAATCGGCCCGATGCGGCTTCCGGGGAAATCGGCAAGGAAGATCGATCGGGTCTCGTCATCACCGGCGAGCTGCGGCCGCGCGCTGCCGCCAGCCAGGTGCACGGCAAGGACGCCGACTGAAATACCGACAACAATCATGCCGATCAGTGCTGGCAAGCCGAGCAATGCACACCTCCCCATGATGCCGGCCCATCGCCCGGCCCCTGTGCCGAATCGTGGGACCGTCCCGTTCTCCCGCAAATAGTTTTCCACAGTGCGGATCAATGCACAATCACAGAGGTTTCGCGTGCGGTTCGAGGCTTTGGCAGGCTGGCGCTCCCAAGGGATATACTGTTCAAATCTAAGTGATACCCGGCCATGCCGTGTATTTCCTGCTGTATATTTCGCTGACACCCTTGACATGAATTAAAACAATAAAAGAATATAATGATATTGGGGCGGTGATGCAGGGGTATATGGGGGACGATTCAAAACTTAGTCCAGTGATAATCTGTGGATGCAAGAGAAGTGGTACAACAGCGCTCGTTCGAATATTGAATGAGAACGGTATTACTATTTCTAATGAATGGGCTCTGTTTGCTTGGGGCGCATGGAAGCATGAATTTTCACTTTCCGACTGGCTGCACAACAAGCATCTGGAAGTTGAAAACACGGAATGGCTGCAACACTGGAATTATCGAATGAAGCTTTCGGGCGAGGAGGCGGAGCTTGGCTTCCCCGCCGCGCTTCACGCGGTTTATGGCAACAAGCCGCGCTGGAAATGGGGCGACAAATGGCCTGACTACGTGTTTCACATGCGGGAAATCAAGGCGCATTTCCCCAATGCCAAAGTGATCTACATCTACAGGGATGGCCGGGATGTGGTGGCGAGCATGCTGCGCAAGCAAATAGCCGACGACGTCAATCATGGTTTCGAACAGTGGGTCGGCGCCATCGGGGCGTGGCGGTCCTGGGAAAACGAGGTCGATCACATCGCCATAAGGCAGGAGGATCTGCTGCGATATCCCGCCGAAGTCGGCGCCTATATCGCCCGGTATTGCGGCATCCGGCTGTCGAGTGCGGATCATGCGCGGCACGTCGTTCTTGGCGCGGATGAGCAGTCGAATGACGATTATGTCGCGGAAAACCCGTTTGCCCACACGGGGGCCTACACCGCGCTGTTTTCCGATGACGATGTTCCGCCGGCGGCAAAGCGCCTGCTGGCATCTCTCGGCTATATCTGATGGATCGGCGTGAAGGGAAGGAAACTGGCGGAGAGAGCGGGATTCGAACCCGCGTTACGCTTTTGACGTAAACACACTTTCCAGGCGTGCGCCTTCAACCACTCGGCCACCTCTCCGCAATTCGTCCGGCATGGGGCCGGTCGGGTTGGTCGTTCTCAGCCGGAAAACCCGGCTCAGGAGCACCGTCAACCATCGGTCACTCAGTCTTTGGAGTTTGCGCGAGTCACTTGAAGATGGTTAGCCAACAACGACCCCGTGCGGCGCGCACTATAGTCAGAACAGGCTCTTGTTCAACACCTATTTCAACATAAATGCGCTTTGGCATAATTTCATTCCTTTGTCACTGAAATTGCTGCGAATTTTCAGGGAAACTTCATCGTTCGGTCCCAAAATGCCGGTAAGTTTGCATTCAACCGGTAGGCGTTCCACGCTAGAATACCGTTTTCCCGGCGCCTGATGGCACCGGCCGATGACTTTGGAGAAAGACGTGATCCGACCTGTATTGAGGCTTTTTGCCTATATTGCGCTTGCCATGGCAATCATCGCTGCGGTTCTTGACGCGGCGCGGTCCGTGGGGGCGTCGCATCTGGTGACCACCCCCCTGCAGGAAAGCTGGCAATCGCTCTCCGCCTCATCCCTCGGCGTCGTCGAGGCCTATTTCAAGGCCCGTCTCTATCCCGTGCTGTGGGATCCGCTGATGCTGTGGATTCTTGCAACGCCCACCTTCGTCGTGTTCACCATTCTGGCCCTGCTTCTCTATAGCCTGGGCTACCGGCGCGAAAACCGTGCCGGCCGCTTCGCCGCGCGCTGAGGCGCGATCCCGCCCGGAATCCGGTGGTCTGTCGCGGCCTGCGCGCCAGCGGGCATAGCTTGCCCTGTTCCACAGGCGAAATCTGCATAAGGTACTGATAGGGCTCGGTTATTTCGCAATATTTGACCGGGAGGCAAAATTCCGCGTGAATTTTGCCGTGAGCCGTGCAAGATTGCTTTCGGGGCGGCTGTGACGGGATGGGCCGCAACACAGTCGGGAACCGGCGGAATGCCGGTCCTGCTTAACAAAATCCAGAGGGTTGGTATCAAATGAAGCGTATTGTTCTTGGTCTGCTGGCTGCCACAGCCATGTCCTTCTCGGCCTATGCCGCGGACAACAAACCTGCCTTGATCTTCGATCTCGGCGGCAAATTCGACAAATCCTTCAACGAGGCTGCGTTTCATGGCGCAGAAAAATACACCAAGGAATCCGGCGTAAAATTCCGCGAGTTCGAAATCCAGAACGAAGCCCAGCGCGAACAGGCTCTGCGCAAATTCGCTTCCGATGGCAACTCGCCGATCGTGATCGCCGGTTTCTCCGCTGCTGCGGCCATTGAAAAGGTCTCGACGGAATTTCCGGATACGAAATTCGTCATCATCGATGCGGTTGTCGACAAGCCAAACGTGCGGTCGGTTGTCTTCAACGACAATGAAGGCTCCTATCTCGTTGGTGTTATCGCCGCCAAGACCTCGAAGAGCGGCACGGTAAGCTTTGTCGGCGGCATGGACGTACCGTTGATCCGCAACTTTGCCTGCGGCTATGTCGGCGGCGTGAAGGCGACAAATCCGGCTGCCAAGGTCATCCAGAACATGACCGGCGACACGCCTGCCGCCTGGAACGACCCTGCCAAGGGTGGTGAAATTGCCAAGTCGCAGATGGATCAGGGCTCTGACGTGATCTTCGCGGCGGCCGGCGGCACCGGTATCGGTGTGCTGCAGGCGGCTGCCGATGCAAACAAGCTCGGTATCGGCGTTGATTCCAACCAGAACGGCCTGCATCCGGGCAAGGTTCTGACCTCGATGATGAAGCGCGTCGACGTGGCCACCTACAACGCGTTCAAGGATGGCGCGGACGGCAAGTTCACCGCCGGCGTCAATGTTCTCGGCGTCAAGGAAGGCGGCGTCGACTATGCCGCCGACGAAAACAACGCCAAGCTGCTGACCGACGATGTCAAGAAGGCCGTCGAGGCGGCAAAGGCCGATATCATTTCGGGCAAGGTCAAGGTTCACAACTACAACACGGACAATGCCTGCCCCTACAAGGGCTGATGTTTCACCGATCTGACGGGCCGCCGGTTGCAAGACCGGCGGCTTTGTTTTGGGCGCCGTGGCTGCTTGTTTTATCCATGAAACATGAGAATATGCCGCTCCGCGTCACTGACGCACGCTGGAGATCATCCCATGTCTGCGATCGCCGTTTTCTTCACCATTCTTGGGGTTCTGCTGCTGGGCGCGATGAGCCCCGGCCCAAGCTTCGTCCTGGTTTCCCGTATTGCCATCACCTCGCCGCGTTTGCACGGCGTGGCGGCCGCGCTGGGCATGGGCATAGGCGGCGCGATTTTTTGCTGTTTGGCCGTTCTGGGGCTGACCGCCCTGCTGATGCAGGTCGAATGGCTTTATCTGATCCTGAAAGTCGCCGGCGGGGCCTATCTGATCTACATTGCCATTCGCATCTGGAGCAATGCATCCGAACCCCTGGCTTTGACGGGAACTGGTGGGCATTTGTCGCTGGCCCGGTCATTCTCCTTTGCCCTGATGACCCAATTGAGCAATCCCAAGACAGCAATTTTCTATGCCAGCCTCTTTGCCGCGCTGTTGCCCGCTGACGCACCGCTCTGGCTGTTGCTGGCGCTGCCGCCCATGGTGTTTCTGATTGAGACGGGCTGGTACACGCTCGTTGCCACCATGTTCTCGACGACAAGAGCCCGTGCGGCCTATGCCGGGTTCAAGGCATGGATCGACCGCGGCGCCGGGGTCGTCATGGGTGCGCTGGGCATGAAGCTGATCGTCGAGGCGTTCAAGACGCACAGGATCTGATCAGAGGGCGCGATTGAGGATCGCCATTCCAGCGTTCTCGCCGGCCAGCGCTTCGTGGTGTTGCCAGCCTGCGGCGCGGTAGTAGTCGGGCTTGTCCGTGTAGAGATAAAGCTCTGAATGGCCTTGGTCGCGGGCAGCATTTTCCGCCGCCGCGATCAGCTGCTTTCCGACACCCTTGTTGCGGAAGGCAGGGTCGACATACAGGCTGGCCAGCCAGGGCGTGAGATGGGCATGGCTGTCGAGATCATTGTCGATCAGAAGCACCAGTCCGGAGGGAAAGCCGGACACGAGCGCGACAAAGGCTTTCTGCCGGCTCCCGGGCGCCAGCAGCTCCATGAAGGCGTCGATGGTCTGCTCCATGCTCCGGCCGTCGGCATGGCCCCATTCATGAAAATTCCAGCGCGCGCATACGGGAACAAGCTCGGGGCGATTTTCCAAGGGTTCTACGGTGATCATGGAATATCCAGCCTACCAGTGGGGTGGTTTGGTCACCGGAATGTCCGGCGTGGTTTGTTCTTCGAGAACAAGGAAGCGGTCCGTCAAGGCATCGAGCTTCCGGCGCATGGCTTCGATTACGGTCCATTGTTCGGCAATCTGGGCAGAAAGCTCTTCAATGGTTTTTTCCTGTTCCGTCACCAGGATTTCCAGGCTGGTGACACGGTCCGTATCAGCGGTCATTTCTCTCTCCGTTACCAGGCCGTTCTGTAGATCGCCAAGGCATCGGCCTCGGTCACATCCCGCGGGTTGTTGACGAGAAGCCGCCCCTGCTTCATGGCATCGGCCGCCATCACAGGCAGATCATCCTCGCCAATGCCGACATCGCGCAGCCGCGTCTGCAGCCCCAGCTGGGCCGAGAGGCCAGCCAGGCGGTCGATAAACCTGTTGCAGATGCGCTCTGCCCCTCCCGACACATCGATACCGGCGAAAGCATGCGGCGCCAAAGCAGCATAGTGTGTGGCCGCCCCATTCATCGAATCGGCCGCGTTGTACCGCAGCACATGGGGCAAAACCAAGGCATTGGACAGGCCATGCGGCACATGGAAGGTCCCGCCGATGGGGTAGGCAAGGGCGTGGACAGCGGCAACGGGGGAGTTGGCGAAGGCCTGTCCGGCCAGCATCGAACCGAGCAGCATGGCCGAACGCGCCGCCTTGTCCCGGCCATGGAAAACCGCGGTCTCGATGTTCGCGCCGAGAAGCCGCAAGGCCTCGACGGCCAGCGCCCGGGAGAGCGGATTGTTGTTGGCGTTCTTCGAGGCATAGGCCTCGATGGCATGCACCATGGCGTCGATACCCGTCGCCGCCGTCACATGCGGCGGAAGGCCGAGGGTCAGGTCCGGGTCAAGCAGCGCCACGTCGGGCAGGATGAGCGGTGACGAGACGCCGCGTTTTTCATTGCTGCCGACGGTGATGATGGAAACCGGCGTCACCTCGGAGCCGGTTCCGGCGGTGGTGGGAACAAGCGTCAATTTCAGGCGCGGTCCCCGGGCATTGCCCACGCCCCAGGCATCGTCGAGATTTTCATTTGAACCTGCGAGCAGCGCGACGAGTTTGGCCACATCCAGCGAGGAACCGCCGCCAAAGCCGAGCACATGGTTCACGCTGTTTTCCCGGGCCACGTCCACGGCATTCAGCAGTGTATCGAGCGATGGATCCGCTTCCACCTCGCCGAACACCGTGATATCGGCTCCGGCGGCTTGCAGGCTGGCAATGGCCGGTTGCGCCAGTCCAAGGGCCAGGATGGTGGCATCCGTGACGACAAGCAGCCGGTCCCTGGGCTTTATGCGCAGGTGCGCGGCGATATCGCCGCTGGCGCCTGCCGCAAAGACGATGCGCGGCGTGGTGTGGAAAGCGAAGGGAGCGATGATGTCGGCCATGTCAGGAGATTGCCAGAGCCGGGCCCGGTTTGTCGAGGCCCGCTACGGAACGGGAAATATGCAATTCTTGACTAAAAAGTAAAAAATCCGGTGAACGAGCAATCGGGGACCCAACGGAACCGGTTCCATTTGATTTTTCTTTGCTCTAGGGTCAAAAGTTCGGAACGATAAAAAGCTGATCAACAGCGGATGGGGACATGGCAGAACCGGCGATTGAACTTGTTGGAATTGATAAGCGGTTTGGTGCAGTTCACGCCAACCGCGACATTCATTTGCGCGTCGAAAAAGGCACTATTCACGGTATTATCGGGGAAAATGGCGCTGGCAAGTCCACGCTTATGTCCATTCTCTACGGGTTTTATCAGGCCGATAATGGCGAAATCCGCATCAATGGTGCGCCGGTCAGAATCAGCGATCCCAATGCCGCCATCGGGCTGGGCATCGGCATGGTGCATCAGCATTTCATGCTGGTTGAAAATTTCACCGTGCTTGAAAATGTCATGCTCGGTGTCGAGGGCGCACCGCTCCTGAAGCGGGGCATTGCCAAGGCTCGCGCCGAGCTGAAGCGGCTGGAACAGGAATACCAGCTGGATGTCGATCCCGATGCGCTGATCGAGGAATTGCCGGTCGGTCTGCAGCAGCGTGTTGAAATCCTCAAGGCCCTGTATCGCGGCGCTGATATTCTGGTGCTCGACGAGCCGACCGGTGTGTTGACGCCAGCCGAAGCCGATCATCTGTTCCGTATTCTGGAGCAGCTCAAGGCGCAGGGCAAAACCATCGTTCTCATCACCCACAAGCTGCGTGAGATCATGGCCGTCACAGACAATGTGTCCGTCATGCGCCAGGGCGCGGTCGTGGCAACGCGCAAGACCGCGGAGACGACGGTCGAGGAACTGGCCGAACTGATGGTCGGACGCCGGGTTCTCCTGCGCGTGCAGAAAGGCGAAGCCAAGCCGGGCGAGGTCAAGCTCTCGGTAGAAAATCTCACGGTGCGCGACAGCCGCGGCGTGGTCATGGTCGACAATGCATCCTTCACGGTTCGCGCCGGCGAAATCGTCGGCATTGCCGGTGTGGCGGGCAATGGCCAGTCGCAGCTGATCGAGACGGTCGCCGGCATTCGCACGGCCGTGTCCGGCCGCGTGCTCCTGGACGGGCAGGTCATCGATATCACCGGTGCCGCCGATCCGGGCGAATTGCGTGATCGCGGCCTCGCCCATGTGCCGGAAGACCGGCATCACATGGGGCTGGTTCTTGCCTTCGAGGAATATGAGAATTCCATCCTCGGCTACCACGATGATCCGCTCTATCTGAACGGGCCATTCCTCGATATCGACGCCATCAAGGCCGATGCACGCAAGAAGATCGAGAAATATGACATCCGCCCGAGCGATCCGCGCCTGAAAACCGCGAATTTTTCCGGCGGCAACCAGCAGAAGATCGTTCTGGCCCGCGAGATCGAGCGTGACCCGGGCGTGCTGATCATCGGCCAGCCAACGCGCGGTGTTGACGTCGGTGCGATTGAATTCATCCACAAGCGGATCATCGAGATGCGCGATGCGGGCAAGGCCGTGCTGCTCGTTTCGGTTGAGCTGGATGAAATCCGCTCCCTGTCCGACCGCATTCTGGTGATGTTCGCCGGACGCATCGTCGGAGAACGCGATGCGGATGCGAGCGAAGGCGAGCTGGGTCTTCTGATGGCCGGCGTTGAAAATCAGGAGGCGGCGGAATGACCACCACCCAGGCACTTCTCGTCATCGATGTGCAGAATGCCATCGATGATCCGAAATGGGGCCGCCGCGGCCAGCCGGACGCCGAGGCGCAGATTGCGCGGCTGCTCGGCGCATGGCGGGAGCGCCGCCTGCCCGTCGTCCATATCAAGCATGATTCCACCGATCCGGCATCGCCCTATCGCCCCGGCACGCCGGGCAATGATTTCAAGCCCGAGGTGGCGCCGCAGGTGGGCGAGCCCGTGGTCGACAAGCGCACCAACAATGCCTTCATTGGCACCGATCTGATGGACGTTCTCGACGAATTGCAGGTGCACAGCCTCGTGGTAACGGGGGTCCTTCTCGAAAACTCCGTTGATGCGACCGTGCGCATGGCGGCCAATCTCGGCTTTGAGGTGATTGTTCCCGAGGATGCCGTGGCCAGCATCGATCGCACCGATCATCGCGGCAAGAGCTGGAGCGCGGAAGATGTTCACGCACTGGCGCTGTCCGTTCTTGATGGCGAATATGCCAAAATCTCCACGTCCGACGCCATCATTGAGGCCCTGCCATGAGCCAGCCCTTTGCCAAACTGCCCGCCTGGGCTGACTATGGCCTGCTGCCGCTGATCAATCTGATCGTGGCCTTTTTTGTTGCGGGCCTCGTCGTTCTGCTGGTCGGCGAAAGCCCGATCGATGCCGCCGTCCTGATGGTCAAGGGCGCCTTCGGCTCCGGCGATGGCGTCGGCTACACGCTGTACTATGCGACGAACTTCATTTTCACCGGTCTTTGCGTCGCCGTGGCGTTTCATTGCGGCCTGTTCAACATCGGCGGCGAGGGGCAGGCCTATATTGGCGGCCTCGGCGTTGCGGTGGTCGGCCTTGGCCTCGGCAATGTCCTGCCCTGGTGGATCACCTTTCCGCTGGCGATCATTGCCTCGGGGCTGGTCGGCGCGCTCTGGGCCCTCATTCCGGCCTGGCTGCAGGCCAAGCGCGGCTCGCACGTGGTCATCACCACGATCATGTTCAACTTCATTGCCGCCAGCATCATGGTCTATCTGCTGGTGGGATATCTCAAGGCGTCGGGCACACAGGCACCGGAAACCCGTGTCTTCGGCGATGGCGGGCAATTGCCGGGCCTTGGCTGGCTGCTCAGCCTGATCGGGCTGAACATGCGCTCCGCACCGCTCAACATCAGCTTCCTCCTGGCGCTGGTTGCCGCCTTCCTTGTCTGGGTGCTCATCTGGCGCACCAAGCTCGGCTATGAAATCCGCACCATGGGCTACAGCCCCAAGGCCGCGCGCTATGCCGGTATCGGCGAGGTCAGGATCATCGTCATCACCATGATGATATCGGGCGCGCTGGCCGGCATGATGGCGCTGAACCCGATCATGGGGGCGCAGCACCGCGTGCAGCTTGATTTCGTCGCCGGCGCCGGTTTCGTCGGCATTGCCGTGGCGCTGATGGGACGTTCGCATCCGGCGGGCATCGTTCTCGCCGCCATCCTGTTCGGCATGCTCTACCAGGGCGGTGCGGAAATCGCCTTCGACATGCCCAATATTTCCCGTGACATGATCGTCATCATCCAGGGCCTGGTGATCCTGTTTGCCGGCGCGCTGGAGCACATGTTCCGCCCGACCCTGTTGCGCGTCCTGCAGCGGTTCGCCCGGACGAAGCGCCAGTCCACACCGGCCGTTGCCGCCGAGGGAGGTCAATAATGGATAGCTTCACCGTCATTCTGCAGGTTCTTGATTCAACGATCCGCCTCTCTGTGCCGCTGCTGCTGGCCTGTCTTGCCGGGCTCTATTCCGAACGTGCCGGTATTTTCGATATCGGTCTGGAAGGCAAGATGCTGGCCGGCGCCTTCGCGGCAGGTGCCGCGGCCACCTATTCCGGCTCGGCCTATGCCGGGCTGCTTGCGGCCGTTGTGGTTTCCGTTGCGCTGGGGCTGGTGCATGGCTTTGCCTCCATCACCCATCGCGGCAACCAGATCGTTTCGGGCGTTGCCATCAACTTCATCGCCGCCGGCACCACCGTTATTCTCGGCCAGGCCTGGTTCCAGCAGGGCGGGCGCACGCCGTCGCTGCCCAATGCCGCGCGCTTCAACCCGATCGACCTGCCGGGCGTGGAAACGCTGAACGGCATTCCGGTCATCGGCGCCATCTATTCCGAGCTGATTTCCGGCCACTCCGTGCTGGTCTATCTCGCCTTCCTGCTGGTGCCGTTCACCTGGTGGGTGCTGTACCGCACGCGCTTCGGCCTGCGCCTGCGCGCGGTCGGTGAAAACCCGGCGGCGGTCGATACGGCTGGCATTTCCGTGCCGTGGCTGCGTTACCGCGCGGTGATCTGCTGCGGCTTGCTCTGCGGCATCGCCGGTGCCTATCTGGCAACAGCGCAAGGGGCGGGTTTCGTCAAGGATATGACCGCAGGCAAGGGCTATATCGCGCTTGCCGCCCTGATCTTCGCCAAGTGGCGGCCGGTCCATGCCATGTTTGCCTGCCTGCTCTTCGGCTTTCTCGATGCCATTGCCATCCGCATGCAGGGGCATCCCCTGCCACTCATCGGTGAGGTTCCCGTACAGCTGATGCAGGCCTTGCCCTATATTCTCACCATCGTGCTGCTGGCCGGTTTCATCGGCAAGGCAATTCCGCCCAAGGCGGGTGGTGTGGCCTATGTGAAAGAGCGATAGAATGAATACAGACCTGTTCGATGCCGCCTTTGCGGCCATGCAGAAAGCCCATGCGCCCTATTCGCAGTTCCCGGTGGGCGCTGCCGTGCGCACCAGCGATGGCCGGATTTATTCCGGCTGCAACATCGAAGTCATTTCCTATCCGGAGGGATGGTGCGCCGAAACCACCACCCTGTCGCATTTCGTCATGGGCGGCGGCGGTACAATCACAGATATTCTAGTGGTTGCAGAAAAGAAGGCGAAATGCACGCCCTGCGGCGGCTGCCGCCAGCGGCTGGCGGAGTTCGCCGGTCCCGAGACGCGCCTGCACCTGTGCGACAATGACGGCGTTGTCGAAACGCTGACGATGAAAGAGATTTTCCCCTACGGCTTTGAAGCGGAAGTTCTGGGAAAAGGAAGTGCCGCATGATTGCGCCTGCTACTGGAGCGCTCATCCACAAGTTGCAGGGCTTGGCGCCGCGTGTCGCGCTCGTCCTCGGGTCCGGTCTGGGATCCCTCGTGGATGCGGTCGAGAATGCTATCCGCATTCCCTATGCCGATCTGCCGGGTTTTCCGCACAGCGGTGTCTCCGGCCACGCCGGGGAAGTGGTCGCCGGCTATCTCTCCGGCAAGCCGGTGCTGATGCTGGCGGGCCGCGCCCACTACTACGAAAAGGGCGATGCCGCGGTCATGCGCCCGGTCATGGCGGCGCTGGCCGACCTTGGCATCGAAATGCTGATCCTGACCAATGCGGCTGGCTCGGTGCGCCACGACCTTGCGCCGGGCAGCGTCATGCTGATTGACGATCACATCAACTATTCCGGGCTCAATCCGCTGATCGGCGAAGCCTCCGATCAGCGCTTTGTCGGCATGACCGCTGCCTACGACAGGAAGCTCAAGGATGCCTTTGTCATCGCCGCCGGTGAGGTGGGGGAGAAGCTGCCGATGGGCGTTTATATGTGGTTCTCCGGCCCCTCGTTCGAAACCCCGGCGGAAATCCGCATGGCACGCACGCTCGGCGCCGACGCGGTTGGAATGTCGACAGTGCCTGAAGTCATTCTCGCCCGCTTCTTCGGCCTGCGTGTTGCCGCCTGTTCGGTCATCACCAATTACGGTGCGGGGATGACTGGCGCAGAGCTGTCGCATGAGGAAACCAAGGATGTCGCGCCGAAGGGCGGTGCGCGCCTGCAGACAATTATCCGGGCACTGGTCCGGGAGATCGGCTGATCATGTTGCTGCCGCAGGAAATCATCCGCCGCAAACGCGATGGGCATGCGCTCGATGCGGCGGATATCACCGCCTTCGTCAACGCCATGAGCTCGGGCGCCATCACCGAAGGGCAGGTTGCCGCCTTTGCCATGGCGGTGTTCTTCAACGGCATGAAGCGCGACGAAGCGGTCGCCCTGACGCTCGCCATGCGCGATTCCGGCGATATTCTCGATTGGTCCGATCTGCCGGGCCCGGCTGTCGACAAGCATTCGACTGGCGGTGTCGGCGACAATGTCTCATTGATGCTTGCCCCCATTGCCGCCGCGTGCGGGGCCTATGTGCCGATGATTTCCGGGCGCGGCCTTGGCCATACCGGCGGCACGCTCGACAAGATGGATTCGATCCCCGGCTATCGCAGCCAGCCGGACAATGCGCTGTTCCGCAAGGTCGTGCACGAGGTCGGTTGCGCCATCATCGGCCAGACCGCCAATCTCGCACCGGCCGACAAGCGCTTCTATTCCATCCGCGATGTTACAGCCACGGTCGAATCGATCCCGCTGATCACCGCGTCCATCCTGTCGAAAAAACTGTCGGCCGGGCTCAACGCGCTGGTGCTCGATGTGAAATCGGGCAATGGCGCATTCATGGCGCGCAGCCGCGATGCCGTGGCCCTGGCCGAAAGCATTGTCGCGGTGGCAAGCGGCGCGGGACTGACCACCACCGCTTTGCTGACCGACATGAATGAGCCGCTGGCACTTGCCGCAGGCAATGCCGTGGAAGTGCTCAATGCTGTGGATTTCCTGACCGGCGATCTCCGGGATCCACGCCTTGAAGCGGTGACGCTGGCGCTTGTTGCGGAAATGCTGGTTTCGGCCAAGCTTGCCGCCAGTCCCAAGGCCGCCATGGACAAGGCGCGGGAAGCCCTGAATTCAGGCAAGGCAGCGGAGGTCTTTGGCCGCATGGTTGCCGGGCTTGGCGGACCCACGGACTTTGTCTCCCGCGCCCGCCATTATCTGCCGGTTGCGCCGGTGACGCTGGAAGTGAAGGCACCGCAGGCAGGATATGTCGCGTCGGTGGAAACCCGGGCGATTGGTGTCGCCGTTGTCGCGCTGGGCGGCGGGCGCATCCGTCCGCAGGACCCGGTTGACCACGCGGTGGGCATCACGGCGCTGCAGCCGGTCGGTGCGCTGATGGAAGCGGGCGATCCGATTGCCCTTGTCCATGCGCGCAGCCAGAGCGATGCCGAGGCGGCTGCCCGCGCCATTCTTGCCGCCTATGGTTTCTCCGGCCGCAAGCCGCGCACGGTCAATCCCGTCCTGCGCCGCATCGGCGGGTAATGGTCTCCCGGCACGATCGTTGTGCGTGGTTCGACAGGCTCACCATGAGGGAGGACAGGGATTGCAGCCAAACCACTTCCCTCATGGTGAGCTTGTCGAACCACGCACAGTGTTTTTGCAGCAGACCTATTTCGTGCCGTACATGCGGTCCCCGGCATCGCCGAGGCCCGGCATGATGTAGCCCTTTTCATTCAGGTGGCTGTCGATGGCCGCCGTGAACACCGGCACATCGGGATGAGCCTTGGTGAAGCGCTCGATGCCTTCCGGTGCCGCAAGCAGGCAGAGGAAGCGGATATTGGTTGCGCCGCGATCCTTCAGCTTCTGGATTGCCGCGATGGCCGAATTGGCGGTCGCCAGCATCGGGTCAACGACGATGATCAGCCGGTTGACGATATCTTCGGGTGCCTTGAAGTAATATTCCACCGGCTGCAGCGTGTCGTGATCGCGGTACAGGCCGATATGCGCCACGCGCGCGGCGGGCACCAGGTCGAGCATGCCTTCGAGCAGACCGTTGCCGGCGCGCAGGATCGAGGCGAACACCAGCTTCTTGCCTTCGAGCACCGGCGCATCCATTTCCATCATCGGCGTCTGGATGCGGATGGTGGTCAGTTCGAGATCGCGCGTCACCTCGTAGCACAGCAGCAGCGAAATTTCCTTGAGCAGCCGCCGGAATCCCGCCGTGGATGTATCCTTGTCGCGCATGATGGTGAGCTTGTGCTGGACAAGCGGATGGGAAACGATCGTAACGCCCATGGAGAACTCCTACTCGAATTTTCCCCGACCTTAGCTGCTTGCAACCGATCCCGCAAAGTCCGCATCCCCGGCACGCACAGTTTTGTCGCCGTCGAGGCGCTCAATCAGGGTGTTTCGCGTGGTTTCATCCACATAAGCTGCCTTGAGCGCCGTGCGCGTGATCTCCGTCAGCGCGTCGTCGTCGCAGCCGAAGAACGCGGCGGCGATATCGTACTCCCGCGCAAGGTCCGTATGGAAATAGGGCGGGTCGTCGGAATTCAGCGTGACCGGCACGCCGGCCTTGGCCAGGCCCGGAAAAGGATGGGACGGGAAATCGGCGTAGACCTGTAGTGAAATATTGGAGCCGGGGCAGCATTCCAGAAGGATTTGCTCCTCCGCCAGCCGCCGCACCAGATCCGGGTTCTCGATGGCGCGCACGCCATGGCCGATGCGTGACGGCCGGATCGCATCGAGCGCGTCGGCAACGCTTTCCCAGCCGGAAAGCTCGCCCGCATGCACGGTGATGCCGAGGCCAGCGTCGCGGGCGACATCGAAGGCACGGGCGAAATCCCTGGGGTGGTGCATGCGTTCATCGCCGGCCATGCCGAACCCGGTCACCAGCGGATGCGGATTTTCGGCGATGTATCTTGCTGCTTCCATCACCGCGTCCGGCCCCTTGTGGCGCAGGCCCGTGGCGATCATGCGCGATTCGATGCCGGTGGCGGCCTTGGCGCGCCGCATGCCTTCCGCCAGCCCCTCGATATAGGCGCGCGGCGAAAGCCCGGCACTGATCGCATGGTCGGTGGAGATGAACACTTCCGAATAGATCGCATCCTGCGCGCTGAGGGACAACAGGTAGTCCTCGGTCAGATCCGCGTAATCCTCCTCCGTACGGAACAGTGCCGAGGCCTGATCATAGGCGCGCAGGAAGGAGGTGAAGTCGTGCCAGACGAACCTGCCGTCGACGATGAAGGCCGAAACATCGGCGCCATATTTGCCGGCTTTTCGCTCGACGAGGGCGGGAGAGGCTGCGCCTTCGACGTGACAATGCAGTTCGGCCTTCAATACCATGGGCGGTCTCCATTCGACAAAATGTGCAGCGCGTCGCTTCATCGCGCAACAGACAATAGCCTTCTGCGTTTCAATCTTCTATGCTCCGCCCGCAAAAGAGATCAGCAGGTAGCACAATGAGCCAGCAACGCACCGGTGCCCATGGCGGCATGGAAACGTCCTTCGGTTTTCAGGATGTCGGCGACGGAGAAAAGCAGACACGCGTCAATGACGTGTTTCACCGCGTCGCCAAGCGCTACGATGTGATGAACGATCTGATGTCCGGCGGGCTGCACCGCGTCTGGAAAGATTCGATGATCGCCTGGCTTGCCCCGTCCAAGACATCGAACTGGAAGACACTCGATGTGGCCGGCGGCACGGGTGATATCGCCTTCCGCATCGTCGAGGCTTCGAATCGCAATGCCCATGCCACCGTGCTCGACATCAACGGCTCGATGCTGGGTGTCGGCCGTGACCGCGCGGCAAAAAAAGGCCTTGCCGACAATACCGAGTTTGTTGAAGCCAATGCCGAGGAACTGCCGTTCGAGAATGCCAGCTTCGATGCCTATACCATCGCCTTCGGCATCCGCAATGTACCGCATATCGACCGCGCTCTGGCGGAAGCCTATCGTGTGCTGAAGCCGGGCGGCCGCTTCCTCTGCCTTGAATTTTCCGAAGTGGAACTGCCGGTTCTCGACAAGATTTACGACGCCTGGTCGTTCAATGCGATTCCGAAAATCGGCAAGGCGGTCACGGGGGATGCGGATTCCTACCAGTATCTGGTGGAATCCATCCGCAAATTCCCCCGCCAGGCGGATTTCGCCGAGATGATCCGCACGGCAGGTTTCGAGCGGGTGAGCTGGCGCAACTTTACCGGCGGTATCGCTGCCCTGCATTCCGGCTGGAAATTGTGACGTTCTGAATGAGTAAGTTTACCGCAACATTTCGCCTGATCCGGGCCGGATGGATCATGACGCGCGAAGGCGTTATTTCCGCACTGCCCGCCGAAGGCCTGAGCGGCCTTCCCGCATTCGGCCACCGCATCGCCGGGCTGCTGGCAAGGCGGCGCGCCCGCACGGCCCGCCGTTCCGAGCGCATGTCGCGCGCCATCAACAAGCTCGGGCCGTCCTACGTCAAGCTGGGCCAGTTCCTGGCGACACGGCCGGATGTGGTCGGCACCGAAGTGGCCGACGATCTGGCGCTGCTGCAGGATCAGCTCGATTTCTTCCCGATGGAAGCGTCGGTCAAGGCCATAGAGGGCTCGCTCGGCCGTCCCGTCGATGATCTCTATGTCAACCTCGGCGAACCCATTGCCGCGGCATCGATCGCGCAGGTTCACCCCGCCTATGTCAGAACAGGCGGCGAGGACCGCAAGGTCGCCGTCAAGGTTGTCCGGCCGGGCGTGCGCCAGCGCTTCAACAACGATCTGGAAAGCTTCTTCCTCGTGGCAAAGTGGCAGGAGCGCTACGTGCCTGCAACGCGCCGCCTGCGGCCGATCGAAGTGACGCGCACCCTGGCGCAGACGACGCGGATCGAGATGGATCTGCGGCTGGAAGCGGCCGCGCTTTCGGAAATCGGCGAGAACACCAAGAACGATCCGGGGTTTCGCGTGCCGACCGTCGATTGGGAGCGCACGGGGCGCGATGTCCTGACGCTCGAGTGGATCGACGGCATCAAGATGTCGGACATCGATGGCCTGCGCGCTGCCGGTCACAATCTTGTCGGCCTTGCCGAAACGCTGATCCAGTCCTTCCTGCGCCATACATTGCGGGATGGTTTCTTTCATGCCGACATGCATCCCGGCAACATGTTCGTCGATGATCGCGGGCACATCGTTGCCGTGGATTTCGGCATCACCGGGCGGCTCGGCAAGAAGGAACGGCGGTTTCTCGCCGAAATCCTCTACGGCTTCATCACGCGTGACTATGTCCGTGTCGCCGAGGTGCATTTCGAGGCGGGCTATGTGCCGCATCACCACGACGTGGCGAGCTTTGCCCAGGCCATCCGCGCCATTGGCGAACCCATCCACGGCCAGCCCGCCGAAACCATTTCCATGGCCAAGCTGCTGACCCTGCTGTTCGAGGTCACCGAGCTTTTCGATATGGAGACCCGACCGGAACTGGTCATGCTGCAGAAGACCATGGTGGTGGTGGAAGGTGTCTCCCGCACGCTCGATCCGCATTTCAACATGTGGAAGGCATCCGAACCTGTCGTGGGCGACTGGATCCGCCGCAATCTCGGCCCGCAGGGAATTCTTGCCGATGCGCGCGAGGGCGTCGGCGCCCTGCTGCATCTCGCCCGTCAGGCGCCCGAACTCGTGGCGCGCGCTGACCGCCTGTCGAAAGAGATGGACCGGATGGCGGAGCAGGGTTTCCGCTTCGATGACGAGACGGCAAAGGCCATCGGCAGGGCGGAGGCGCGGCATACCCGTTCCGGCCGCGTGGCGCTGTGGGTGATTGCAATCTGTCTGGTTATCATCACTTACGCCCTTCTTTTCTGAGCTAAACTGCGCTAATGTGATTGCAATGATTGCATTTGATGTGATCAATCCACGGGGAGTGCAATCATATGGCCAGCATCACCATCCGCAATCTCGATGATGCGACCAAGGAAAAGCTGCGGCTGCGCGCCGCCGCCCACGGCCGGTCGATGGAGGAGGAGGTGCGCCTCCTGCTTGCGGCACTGGATGTGCATGCGGGCCCTTCCATCACCCAGGTCTCGGCACCTTCATCAGCGTTGGCTGCCGGACCGCTTGCGGGGCGGCATATTCTTCTCATCATCGGCGGCGGCATTGCCGCCTATAAATGTCTCGACCTCATCCGCCGCCTGCGCGAGCGCGGTGCGCATGTGCGCCCGGCGCTGACGAAGGCAGCGGAAGAATTTGTCACGCCCCTGTCCGTCGGTGCACTGGCCGCAGACAAGGTCTTTAGCGACCTGTTCTCTCGTGAGGACGAGCACGATGTCGGGCATATCCGCCTGTCGCGTGAAGCGGATCTCATTGTCGTTGCTCCGGCAACGGCGGATCTCATGGCAAAAATGGCCGGTGGTCTGGCCAACGATCTGGCCTCGGCGGTGCTGCTGGCAACCGACAAGCCCGTCCTGATCGCCCCGGCCATGAACCCGAAAATGTGGAATCATCCCGCAACCCGGCGCAACCGGGCAACCCTTGCCAATGACGGCATCCGCTTTGTCGGGCCGAACAGCGGCGAGATGGCCGAAAGCGGCGAGGCGGGTGCCGGGCGCATGGCCGAGCCTTTGGAGATCGTCGCCGCGATTGAAAAGTGTCTCGACAAAGGGCCGAAGCCGCTCACCGGAAAAACCATTGTCATGACCTCCGGCCCGACGCACGAGCCCATCGATCCCGTGCGCTACATCGCCAATCGCTCTTCCGGCAAGCAGGGGCATGCCATCGCCGCCGCGCTGGCGCGGCTGGGGGCGACGGTGCATCTGGTCTCCGGGCCGGTCACGATTGCGGACCCCGAGGGCGTTTTCGTCACCCATGTGGAATCCGCGCGCGACATGCGCGATGCCGTGGAACGGTTGTTGCCCGCCGATGCGGCGGTCATGGTTGCTGCCGTCGCCGACTGGCGCACGGCAAATGAAGCGGGCGAAAAGATCAAGAAGCAGCCGGGCGCGGCGGCGCCAGCCCTGCAGATGGTGGAAAACCCCGATATTCTCGCCGGGGTCGGGCACAGCAAGCAACGCCCGCGCCTCGTGGTGGGGTTTGCTGCGGAGACTCAGGACCTGCTCGCCAATGCGCGCAAGAAGCTCGACAAGAAGGGTGCCGACTGGATCGTTGCCAACGATGTCAGCCACGCCACCGGGGTGATGGGCGGCGACCGCAATGCCGTGCGCATCGTCACGCGTTCCGGCGTCGAAGAATGGCCCGACATGAGCAAGGAAGAGGTGGCGGAACGGCTGGCCGCCCGGATCGCTGCCGCCTTGCAGACGATCGAGGTATGATGCCGGAACGCCAGAAAGGTAAGCATCTGCTTACTTTTCAAGTCATTTGACTTGATGAACAATAATCTCCAGAAAACGCAAATCATTGTTGAAGACGGAATCCCCATGACCGCCACCACCACGCCCATCGTCGAAACCGAACGCCTCATTCTGCGCGCACACAGGCTGGAGGATTTTGAAGCGCTGCACAGCCTGTGGACGCAACCGGCGGTTTATGAATTCATTTCGGGCAAGCCGTCGACCCGCGAGGCTTCTTGGGGCCGATTGCTCAAATATGCTGGTCTCTGGGCCCTGAACGGCTATGGATTCTGGGCGGTCGAGGACAGGGCCACGGGCCGTTATGTCGGCGATATCGGCTTTGCCAATTTCCTGCGTGATATCGAACCACCCTTCGGCGATACGCCGGAGATGGGCTGGGTCCTCGCGCCGGAAATCCATGGCAAGGGCTATGCCAGCGAAGCGCTTGCGGCGGCTGCGGCATGGGGCGATAGTTTTTTCAAGCAGGACCGGGCCCTGTGCATCATTTCGCCGGAAAACACTGCTTCGCTCCGGGTAGCGGAAAAGACCGGCTTCGGCCGGATTGGCACGGCCGATTATACCGGCGAAACGGTCCTGCTGCTCGAGCGCAGGTTCAAACGCTGACCGGGCAATATTAGCCGGTCTGCGCTTACCACCCTTCACCCTTTTGCGATATGTGGTGGACGATCTGGCAGGGACTGGTAATCCAGAAATCCCGGTGACCCTCCGGCAGCGCCTCGATTGCGTCGCAGCGGACAACGCCGGCAGCGTTCAGGTGTGCCGCAGCCGCACCGGCATCGTCAGCGGCAATTTCCAGCCACAGTTCCGCCTGGCTCATGCCGGGCACCCGGTCGATCCACAGCTGGTTCGAACCGAAATGGAACCCGACATGGGGAGGGTGGTTGTCGAGGGGTTTCAGGCCGATCACATCGCGGTAGAAGGCGACGGTTGCCTCATACTGGTGTGGCGGGACTTTCATGGCGATGTTGTGGTTGCCTTCATAGCGCGGTTTCATGCGAGGTATCCTTCCGGGAATGTGGTGCGCCAGCGTTGACGCAGCAAAAATGTCATGCGGGCAGCGCCCTGTCATATTCAGCCTCGAGGTGTTCCAGCTTCGCCCAGAAATCGGCGGTTTCGACCCCGTTCAGCACATTGATCAGCACGCTCAGATGCGTGTGCCAGCCGCTGGCGACGCTGACCATGGCGCCATGATCGGCGAGACGGCTGTGGGTGAGGGTCAGCAGGGTGTCGTCGCCGGCCGCCTGCAGTTCAAAACTCACCTCCGATGCCGTGCCATTGCCCTCCTCCCATGTGAAGGACAGGTATGTCGGCGGCTCGCAGCGTATGACCTTCCCGATATTGCGGTGGCCTTCATATTTCCGGTACTTTTCCGGGGTGGGCGCGGTGGACAGTTCGGAATGGCGGAAGGTCAGTTCCACCGGTCCGCCGGTATGGCCCGCCATCGGCCCCCTGGCGAGCCATTTGCCGCGTTTTTCCGCGTCGGTGAGGTAGGCCCATACGCGCTCCACCGGGCCGGGAAGCAGCCGTTCGATGCGAACGGTGCGCGGGGCTGTTGCAATGCCAAGCTGGTCGTTTCCCTGATGCAGGCTCATCATTCTACTCCTTGGTATCCGGTTTGGATTTGGGTGCTTTGCGGGCCCCGTGTTTTGCCGTGTCGGCAAGCGCGCGGTCCTCCGCGCGCAGAATATCTTCCAGATCGTCGAGCCGTTCCTGCCAGAACTGCTCGTAGTAGCGCAGCCATTCCTGCGCTTCGGCCAGCCGGGCCGCCTGCAGGGCGCAGATGTGGGTCCGGCCCTGCACGTGCCGCCGCACCAGCCCGGCCGCTTCGAGCACCTTGATGTGCTTGGATGCGCCGGCGAGCGACATATTGAACGGCGTCGCCAGTTCGCTGACGGTGCGTTCGCTTGTCGACAGCCGGTGCAGCATGGCTCTCCGCGTCGGGTCGGAGAGGGCATGGAAAACGGCGTCGAGCGTGGGTGTGCTATATTCAACCATAAGGTTTAATATAGCCGCGTGATTTCAATTGTCAACCATTTGGTTGAATAAATGCGGGAGGCCGGTCAGGGCGACGAACGGCGGTCAGTCCGGTTGAAGGGTAAGCGGGCTCAGGCGGCTTTTTCGCGGACCTGATAATCCTTGATCGCGGCGAAGCGGATAGCCTTCCAGCGCTCTGCCTCATAGGACAGCGAGAAGGAATTCTGCGCCAGGAACACCGGATCATTGTCGAGATCGTGGGCGATATCGGCCCGGTGCGCGTTGATGAAGCGCTGCAGCTCCGCCGGGTCATCGGCCGAAATCCAGCGCGCAATGGTGAAGCGTGCGGGCTCGAAGCCGACGGGAAGCGTGTATTCGACTTTCAACCGCTCGGTCAGGACGTCGATCTGCAGGGCGCCGACCACGCCGACGATGGCGGGCGAACCGTCATCGGGCAGGAACAGCTGGACAACGCCTTCTTCCGCCATCTGCTGCAGCGCCTCGCGCAGTTTTTTCGCCTTCATCGCATCGTCGAGCCGCACGCGGCGCAGGATTTCTGGGGCAAAGTTCGGCACGCCGCGGAAGAGGATGTCTTCGCCTTCCGTCAGCGTGTCGCCGATGCGCAAGGTGCCATGGTTGGGAATGCCCACCACATCGCCGGCCCAGGCCTCGTCGGCGATCTGGCGGCTGCGGGCGAAGAAGAACTGCGGTGCCGACAGGCTCATCGGCTTGCCGGTGCGTACCAGCTTGGCTTTCATGCCGCGCGACAGTTTGCCGGAGCAGACGCGCAGGAAGGCGATGCGGTCTCGATGGTTCGGGTCCATGTTGGCCTGGATCTTGAAGACAAATCCGGTCATCTTGTCTTCGGTTGCCTCGACGCGGCGGATGTCGGCGTCCTGCGCGCGCGGGCTCGGTCCGAAATCGCAGAAGGCTTCGATCAGGTCGCGCACGCCGTAATTGCGCAGCGCCGAACCGAAATAGACCGGTGTCATATGGCCTTCGCGGAATGATTGCAGATCGAAGGGATTGCACGCATCGCGCGCCAGCGTCACCTCGTCGATCCACGCCTGGCGTTCGTTCTCGGGCAGCAGGCCGGAGGCCCCGGCTGCTTCCGGTCCGTTGACCGGTGTCGGCTTTTCCTCTTCATCGCGGCGCCGCACGGTATTGTCCTGCAGGTTGTAGGTACCGGAAAAGCTCTTGCCGCGGCCGATCGGCCAGGTGATCGGGGCGGTGTCGAGCGCCAGTTTCTGCTCGATTTCGTCGAGGATTTCGTAGGGGTCGCGGCTTTCCCGGTCCATCTTGTTGACGAAGGTGACGATCGGAATATCGCGCATGCGGCAGACTTCGAAGAGTTTCAGCGTCCGCGCCTCGATACCCTTGGCGGCGTCGATGACCATGACGGCGCTGTCGACGGCGGTGAGTGTGCGGTAGGTGTCGTCGGCGAAATCTTCGTGGCCGGGCGTATCCAGAAGGTTGAAGATGCAGTCCTTGTACTCGAAGGTCATCACCGAGGTGACGACCGAGATGCCGCGATCCCGTTCGATGTTCATCCAGTCGGAGCGGGTCTGGATGCGGTCCTTCTTGGCCTTAACCTCGCCGGCGAGCTGGATCGCTCCGCCGAACAGCAGCAGCTTTTCGGTCAGCGTGGTTTTACCGGCGTCCGGGTGCGCGATGATCGCAAAGGTACGGCGTTTCGAAACGGGATGGTCGGCAGAAGACATGAAGCGGCTCAAATTTCGTAATCGTAGGGTTGCGCGCCTTCTATCAGCCGGAGGCCCTGCCGTCGACTGTCAATTCTAAGGCGTCTTATACGAAGGTTGTATCGCGGCGTGATACATTTTGTTTGACCGGTGAATGCGTGGCGGTAGAATAGCGGCATTTGAGGCGATAATGATATGTTCATTCAAGGACAAATGGACGGAGGCGATTTTACACGGTTTACCTCCCATCCATCCCGGTGAAATTATACGGGAGGAGTTTCTCGAACCCTTGAAGATGAGCGCCGGTGCCTTGGCGAAAGCGCTGCACGTTCCGCGGACGCGTATCGAGCGTCTGGTTGCGGAGAATACGGCGGTCACTCCCGATACGGCGCTGCGGCTGGGAAAATATTTCAACACGTCCGCAGAGTTCTGGCTGAACATGCAGATGTCCTACGATCTCAAGATCGAAACCCGCGACAAGCAAACTGAAATCGACAGGATCGTCGCGCTCAAGCGCAAAGCCGACAAAGCGGCGTAGTCAAAATTTTGAAATTTACACTTTCTCCAGCACGGGACCGGACTTTTCCTGCGCCATGAACGGCTCGATGGCGATGCGTTTGCTGTTCTTGACGGTCACGAAACTGTTCGGCGGCACCGGCATCCAGTTTTCCGCTTCTCCGTCCAGCGGTTCCGAGACCACGCACAGGCCCGAGCTCGGTGAGAGCGTCGCCGTATAGAGCGTCGGGGCAAAGCGGTCGGTGGCGTAGCGCACCGCGTAGAGCTGCGTTCCGTCGGAAAATGCCGCCGTCAGCCGGATGAAGGGCGGCACGCCGGCGCGCTCCGCCTCGGCGGTGATGACATTGACTGTCTCCACCAGCGATTGTGCCGGGTCCTTGTCGAGGCCGTGCTGCAGCATCAGCAAGAAAATCAGCTCCGAATCCGTCGATCCCAGTTTCTGCACATAAAGCGCATCGTCGAGCTTGGCTTCCAATCCGCGCCGCAGCCGGTCGAAATGGCCGATCTGCCCGTTGTGCATGAAACTCCATTGGCCCGAGACGAACGGATGGCAATTGGTCCGGCTGGTTGAGCCGCCGGTGGAGGCGCGCACATGGGCGAGAAACAGGTGCGACCGGATTTGCCGCGACAGGCTTTTCAGGTTCTGGTCCGACCAGGCGGGCAGGATATCGCGGTAAAGGCCGGGTTCCGGCCGCTCGCCATACCAGGCAACACCGAAACCGTCGCCATTGGTGCGGGTCTTGGCCTCGTGCGCATCATGGCTCTGGGCGATCAGCGAATGGCAGGGCGAAGCAATGACATCTTCGAGATAAAGCTGAGGTCCGAGATAGGCTGCCCATCGACACATGATTCACCCGATTCACTCTTGATCCGACTGACAATAGCGCGTCGCGCGGCGCTTGGGAATCGTCAGGTTCAGCCACTGCTAGAAAGAGATTGTGTGTAAACAATGATCCGGACAAATCTTGTGAGTTGACCAATCCGGCGGACTGGTGAAAAAGGTGATCTCATGTCTCAATCATCCGATTCCGCACGTCACGTGCATCCCGCTCTCGGTCTTGTCCGGCTGCCGCATGGGCGGGACCTCGATTTGCCCGCCTATGAAACCCCCGGCTCGGCCGGAATGGACCTGCGCGCCGCAGTGCCCGAGGACCGGCCGCTGCTGCTTTTGCCCGGCCGCCGCGCCCTGGTGCCGACCGGCCTCGTCTTTGAAATCCCGCAAGGCTATGAAGCGCAGGTAAGGCCGCGTTCCGGCCTTGCCCTCAAGCATGGAATTACCTGCCTCAACACGCCGGGGACCATTGATTCCGACTACCGGGGTGAGGTAAAAGTAATCCTGATCAATCTTGGAGATGACGACTTCTACGTCGAGCGTGGCATGCGCATCGCGCAGGTCGTGCTGGCGCCGGTCGTGCAGCTCGAGGTTGAAGAACGGCAGCATGCCAGCGAAACGGCACGCGGTGCCGGAGGGTTCGGGTCAACGGGCACGTCGTAATCGCGGGAGGATAGCATGGACAAGGGCAAGGTTTTCCGTCAGCTGCATCAGGGACCGGAAATTCTGTTGATGCCCAATCCATGGGATCCCGGCACGACCCGGTTCCTCGCGTCGCTCGGCTTCAAGGCGCTGGCCACCAGCAGCGCCGGGTTTGCCTTTTCGCGCGCTCTGCCCGATGGCGGCGTCGCCTTCGATGTCATGATGCAGCATTGCCGCGATCTCGTGGCGGCAACGGATCTTCCCATTTCCGGCGATCTGGAAAAGGGCAAGGGTGACAGCGCCGACAGCGCCGGCGAGACCATCTTCGCCGCCGAAGCCGCCGGTCTTGCCGGCTGCTCCATCGAGGATTTCTCCGGCGATGCGGACAAGCCGATCTATGATTTCGACCAAGCGGTCGAGCGTGTCTACGCGGCGGCGGAAGCCGCGCGGGCGCTGAAGAGCGATTTCGTCTTCACGGCGCGTGCCGAGAATTTCCTGCATGGCCGTGCCGATCTCGATGACACGATCAAGCGGTTGCAGGCGTTCGAAAGGGCCGGTGCCGATGTGCTTTTTGCGCCCGGCATTTCGGATCTCGAGAGTATCCGCACCATCTGCGCTTCCGTGTCGAAGCCCGTCAATGTCCTCGCGCCGGCGTCATTGAGCGTCAGCGAACTCAAATCGATCGGCGTGCGCCGCGTTTCGCTCGGGCCGCGGCTGACCACCGCCGCCTTCACTGCCATTCGCGATGCGGCCCGCGAAGTGCTCGACAAGGGCACGTTCGAATTCTCAAAAACCGGCGTGACGTTCGGGGAGCTGCAAAAGCTCTACGCGCAGGACGCAGACAAGGAAGATTAAGCATGACTCGCCCCGATCTGGTGATTTTCGACTGTGACGGGGTCCTGGTCGATACCGAAGCCCTTGCCAATCAGCATCTGATCAAGATGCTCAATGCCGCGGGCTATCCCATCACCTTCGATGAGGCGCGCAAGAACCTCTGCGGTATGCCGATGCGCGCGGTGAAGGAGAAGGTCGAGGCGCAAGGCTATTCTCTTGGCGATGATTTTGTCGAGCGCTGGTATCAGGCCATTCCCGTCATTTTCGAAAATGGCGTTGAAGCCATCCCGCACATCGAAACGGTCATCGATGCGGTGAAGGAAGCGCAACTGTCCTACTGCGTGGCCTCCTCCGCCAATGTGGAAAAAATGCACCTGACGCTGGGGAAAACCGGGCTGATCGGCCATTTCCACGATGTGCTGTACAGTGCATCCATGGTGGCCCGCGGCAAGCCGTTCCCCGATCTCTTCCTGCATGCGGCACGGCAGATGGGGATCGAGCCGTCCCGCTCGGTGGTGATCGAGGACAGCGTGGCGGGAACAACGGCGGGAACGGCGGCCGGCATGCGGGTGTTTTCCTATTGCGGCGATGCGCATGCCGACCATGAAGGTCTCGTGGCGGCGGGTGGTATCCTGTTTGACGATATGCGCAAGCTGCCCACGCTTCTGGGCATCGCCTGATGGCCGCGCCGCTCAGCGTCGTCGACATGCACACGGGCGGCGAGCCCCTGCGCATCATCACCGGCGGCTATCCTGTCCTGCCGAAGGGCACGATCCTGGAGAAGCGCGCCTATGTCCGGGACAATCTCGACCATCTCCGCAAAATCCTGATGTTCGAGCCGCGCGGCCATTTCGACATGTATGGCGCGCTGCTGGTCGAACCGAACCTGCCCGGTGCCGATCTTGCCGTGCTGTTCATGCACAATGAGGGCTATTCGACGATGTGCGGCCACGCCATCATCGCGCTTGGCCGCTATGCCATCGATTATGGCCTTGTAGAGAAGGTCGAGCCGGTTACCACGGTCCGCATCGAATGCCCCTGCGGCATGGTGGTGGCCTCCGTCGAGGTGAAGGACGGCAAGTCTGCCAGCGTCTCCTTCGAAAGCGTCCCGGCCTTTCTGTTTGCCGGGGACCGGACCATCCATCTGCCGCCCTATGGCGACGTGACGTTCGACGTGGCCTATGGCGGCGCCTATTACGCGCTCGCCCATTGCAGCCAGTTCGGCCTTGAATTCGGCCGCGATCCCGCGCGCAAATTCATCGAGGCGGCAACATTGCTCACCGAAGCGGTGAAGGACGCCGTGCCGCTGGCGCACCCGGATCACAGCGACCTTGCCTTCCTCTATGGTTCCATCCTCACCGACGGTCTCGACGGCTGGTCGGAAGCGCCGACAAGGAATGTCTGCATTTTCGCCGATGCCCAGCTCGACCGCTCGCCGACCGGGTCGGGCGTGACCGCGCGGCTGGCTGCCATGCACGCCAAGGGCCAGATTCATGCCACCGAAGCGCGGATTTTCGAGAGCATTGTCGGCTCGCGTTTTGCCGGGGCTGTCGCCTCGCTCACCAGGGCGGGAACCTTCGACGCCATCACGGCGCGTGTCTCCGGCCACGCCTATTACAGCGGCAAGGCGGAGTTCATCGTTGAAGACGATGATCCGCTCGGACGGGGGTTTCTGGTTCTCTAGGTCGCACAGCCTCAAAAAATGACGAATGCAGCAATCATCCAAACCCGATTGCCAGTGCGGAAAATCGGCGTATTCTCCCGCCGCACAGACCTCACGCAGAGATTGATCATGACACTTGCCGGTTTCATCGCCTATTCGGGCGCCCTTGCCATTGCCGCCGCCATTCCCGGGCCCGGTCTCACCGCCCTCATCGCGCGGGCGCTCGGCTCCGGTTTCCGCTCGGCTCTGTTCATGTCGCTCGGCCTTGTCCTCGGCGATCTGACCTATCTGACGGCCGTGGTGCTCGGCCTTTCCATGGTGGCGCAGACGTTCGGAACACTGTTTCTGCTGATCAAATGGGCGGGTGTGGCCTATCTCGCCTATCTCGCCTGGAGTTTCTGGACCGCGGGAATTTCCGCCGAAAAGATTGAAGCCAAGCGCGGCAGCGGCGGGGCCCTCGCCAGCGTGCTTTCCGGGCTTGCGGTTACCCTCGGCAATCCGAAGACCATGATCTTCTATATCGCCCTGACGCCGACGCTGATCGACCTGCACGCCATCACCCCGACCGATTATGCCCTGCTCGCCTGCGTAACGGTTGTGACGCTGCTTGTCGTGCTGGTGCCCTATCTCGCGCTTGCATCCAAGGCACGCTGGTTCCTGCAATCGCCGCGCGCGCTGAAACGGCTGAACCGCACCGCCGCCGCATTCATGGCGGGCGCTGCACTCGCTATCGCCGGGCGGGCATCCTGACCATAGAATTTTATTCTAAGGCTCTAGGTATATTGGCATGAAATTCCCGTGATCGGGTTGTTTATGCATAGGCTCGACTATGAATTTTCAAGCTCGCGCCATAAGATGGCTGTCACAGCAATTGAGGGAGCATTTCCATGAGCACGAGTGATGCGCGCAAACCCGGCCGCGGCCGTATCTACAATTCCATTGTCGATACCATCGGCGATACGCCGATTATCCGTCTTGATAAGCTGGCAAAGGATCAGGGTGTCGAAGCCAATCTGTTGGCCAAGCTCGAATTCTTCAATCCGATTGCCAGTGTCAAGGATCGCATTGGCGTCGCGCTGATCGAATCGCTGGAAGCACAGGGCAAGGCAACGCCGGGCAAGACGACATTCGTCGAGCCGACCTCCGGCAATACCGGTATTGCGCTGGCGTTTGCCGCCGCCGCAAAGGGCTACCGTCTCATCCTCACCATGCCGGAAACCATGTCGGTCGAGCGCCGCAAGATGCTCAAGCTGCTCGGTGCCGAACTGGTTCTGACCGAGGGCGCCAAGGGTATGAAGGGCGCCATCGCCAAGGCCAATGAACTGGTGGAAACCACGCCCGATGCGGTCATTCCCGGCCAGTTCGACAATCCGGCCAACCCCGAGATTCACCGCAGGACCACCGCCGAGGAAATCTGGAACGATACGGACGGCAAGGTCGATATCTTTGTGTCCGGCATCGGCACCGGCGGCACCATCACCGGTGTCGGCCAGGTCCTGAAGCAGCGCAAGCCGGACGTGCGCATCGTTGCGGTCGAGCCGAAGGATTCGCCGGTTCTATCAGGCGGCAATCCCGGCCCGCACAAGATTCAGGGCATCGGTGCCGGTTTCGCGCCGCAGGTGCTCGACACGCACATCTATGACGAGGTCATTCAGGTTTCCAATGAGGATGCCTTCACCTATGCCCGCCTGGTGGCCAAGCTCGAAGGCGTGCCGGTCGGCATTTCCTCCGGCGCCGCGCTCACGGCGGCTATCGAGCTCGGCAAGCGTCCGGAAAACAAGGGCAAGAATATCGTCGTGATCATTCCGTCCTTTGCTGAACGGTATTTGTCGACGGCACTCTTCGACGGTCTCGACGCCTGATAGAACCGATACTGTTCTGCAATCAGCCCCGCCGCGCGCCAAATGCCTGGCGGGGCTGATTGTTTTGCGGCCGCGATAGTTCGGCCGTGATCGAAGCATCGGGTCATCCGGCTGCTCTAAAACAGGCCAGTCCACACGAAGGAGCGGCCGTCATGAGCATCACCTGCATTATCAAATATGAAATCGACCCCTACCAGAAGGATGCATTCGAGCACTATGCACGCACCTGGAACGAGGCGATCCCGCGCTGCGGCGCCGACCTGATCGGCTATTTCGCCCCGCATGAGGGGTCGGCCACATTGGCCTACGGGATTTACACCATCGAGGATCTGGCGGCCTATGAGGCGTACCGCGCAAAATTGATGGCCGATCCGCTGGGCCGCGCCAATTACGAATTTTCGCGCGAACGGAAATTCATCCGCCGCGAGGACCGCACGTTCCTGCGCCGGGTTACTGGAAACAATGGGGAATTGATCCGATGATTGCTGTGATTTTCGAAGTGGAGCCGAGGGAAGGCCACGAGAAAGATTATTTCGAGCGGGCGGCGAATTTGCGCCCGCTTCTGGAAAAGATGGACGGCTTCATTTCCGTCGAACGGTTCCGCAGTCTTGCCAACGAGAACCGTTATCTCTCCCTGTCGTTCTGGCGCGACGAGGCCTCAGTTGCGGCTTGGCGCCAGACCGAGGAACATCGCGCTGCCCAGAGCGCTGGCCGCGCCGAAATCTTTGCCGATTACCGGCTGCGGATTGCGGCTGTTCTGCGTGACTATGGCTTGCGAGCCCGTGATGAGGCTCCGTCTGACGCGCGTGTTTACCATCATGCCTGACCGTGGTTGCGCTGTGCACAGGCGGGGCCGGGGCCGCGCATGTAATGGCGTTCCGGCCGGTAGGACGGTGCAATGAATTCACGGACGACGCGAAGCGTATCGCGCAGTTGAACGAGCATGGTCATATCTTCATTTCCTGAATCTCGCTCGCCCGAAAAAATCGGTTAGCGATCATTTAGCTAAAATTTAACCGATAAATATGAACGCTTGCTGAATACCGATGGTTAAGGCCCGGTGAATTCATGGAAAATTAGCTTTAACACCTGAGGCAGGCCGTAATTTCCCGGTTGAAAAGCCAAAAAGAAACCCGGTGTTAACCACCGGGTTTTGTCAATTCTGATTCGTTTATAAGACCCGCCTGCATGCGCCGGTCGTTATGCATTGCCGATGAGAATGCCTGTGGCCAGGACAAGACTGCCGCCCAGCACCACCTGTATCGCCGCGCGGAAGAACGGCGTTTCCATATATTTGTGCTGGATATAGGCAATCGCCCAAAGCTCGACGAAAACCACCAGTGCGGCGATCGTCGTGGCCGTCCAGAAGTCCGGGATCAGGTAGGGCAGGGCATGGCCCAGGCCACCGATCGCCGTCATCAGGCCGTTGGCGAGGCCGCGCTTCAGCGGCGATCCGCGCCCGGACAGCTTGCCGTCATCATGGGCGGCTTCGGTGAAGCCCATCGAGATGCCGGCGCCGAGCGAGGCGGAGAGGCCGACCAGAAATGTCTGCCAGGTGTCCTGGGTTGCGAAGGCTGCCGCGAAAATCGGCGCAAGCGTCGAGACGGAGCCATCCATCAGCCCCGCCAGCCCCGGCTGGACATAGGTGAGCAGGAACTGGCGTTTTTCCGTCAGCTTCTCGTCCTGTTGCACCGCATCGGGCGTGTGCTGTTCGCCCAGCCGGTGCGCCAGCGATTCGTGGGTTTTCTCGGCAATGGCAAGATCCCCGAGCAGCTTGCGCGTCGAGGCATCGCTGACCAGCTTCACTGCTTCCGTATAGAAGCGGTAGGCCTGCTCCTCCATTTTCTCCGCCATCTCGCGCACCTTGTCGATGCCAAGCGGCCGCACCAGCCAGTCCGGCTTGCGCTCGAGATAGCCGCGCACATGTTCGCGCCGGATCAGCGGAATGCGGTCGCCGAAGCGCTCGCGGTGCATGTCGATGAGCGCCTGCCGGTGCAGGTTTTCCTCCTCCGCCATATCCTCGAAGACTTTGGCGCTCTGCGGGAAATCGTCCCGCAGCCCGTCGGCATAGGCAAGGTAGATCCGCGCATCGTCTTCTTCCGATGAAATGGCGAGCGCGAGGAGCTGCTGTTCCGACAATTCGTTGAGTTCGTGGCGGCGGGGACCGAAGAAGCGGCTGAGCATGACACTGTCCTAATTTAGAATAATTCTAAACTATAGAAAGTAGACGCGCTTTTCAAGAGGGCGCCCGGGACAATGATGACAATGATTTGGATGCCGAAACGCCGCGCCGGTGCTATGAATGGCCAGACCCGCCCATTCAGCAGCCGAGGACATGATGAACACGTTCGCCATTGCCAATACCGATATCGTCGATGCCGCCATCCGGCTCAAAGGCCAGCTTGTCGCCACCCGGCTGATCGAGTCGGAAGCGCTCAATGCCAAATATGGCGCACGCATCCTGTTCAAGCCGGAATGCCTGCAGCGGACCGGTTCGTTCAAGTTCCGCGGCGCCTACAACCGCATCAGCCAGATGACGGCGGACGAGCGCAAGCGCGGCATCGTCGCCTTTTCCTCCGGCAATCATGCGCAGGGCGTGGCAAGCTCCGCCCAGCTTTTCGGCATCAAGGCTGTCATCATCATGCCATCCGATGCACCGCAGTTGAAAATTGCCAATACGAGATCCTATGGCGCTGACGTCGTGCTCTATGACCGCTACAAGCAGAGCCGGGAGGAGATCGCGGCTGAGTATATCAACGGGCGCGGCATGATCCTGGTGCCACCCTATGACGATCCCGCGATCATGGCCGGGCAGGGCACGATCGGCATCGAGCTGATCGACGAGGCGGAGGAACGCGGCATTGTCTTCGACGACCTGTTCGTGCCGAGTGGCGGCGGCGGGCTGATCAGCGGCATTTCCGTTGCCGTCAAGGCACGGTCCCCGCACACCCGCATCTGGGGTGTCGAGCCCGATCATTTCGACGATCTGCGCCGGTCGCTGGCGGCTGGCAGGCAGGTTGCCAACGAGCCCGGCTACCGCTCGATCTGCGATGCGATCCTGACCCAGCAGCCGGGTGACCTGACCTTCCCGATCAACAAGCAGAACCTGGCGGGCGGCGTCGCGGTTTCCGATAAAGCGGTTGCTGCCGCCATGCGCGATGCGGCGACCTATCTCAAGGTGATTGTCGAGCCCGGCGGCTGCGTCGGCCTTGCCGGCGTGGCGGCGCGGGCGGACGAGCTGCAAGGCAAGACGGTTGCCGTGGTCCTGTCAGGCGGCAATGTGGACCTGGATATCTATGGCGGGCTGATCGCCGCGGCATAAGGGCAAAGGCCCGATTTGCATGGCAATTGTGCGTGTCGAACCACGCACGCGACAGCATGTCTACTTCTCACGCAGTCCGTTCGGGTGACATATGTCCGCAGCGAAAGGACGCCGTCATGGATCCGTTCATTCTGTCGAGAATACAATTCGCTGCGAATATCTCGTTCCATATCCTGTTCCCGACGATCACCATCGCGCTCGGCTGGGTGCTGTTGTATTTCAAGCTGCGCTATCGCCGGTCCAGCGACGAAGGCTGGATGAAGGCCTACCATTTCTGGGTCAAGGTTTTCGCCCTGTCCTTCGCTTTCGGCATCGTGTCCGGCGTGACCATGAGCTTCCAGTTCGGCACCAACTGGCCGGGCTATATGCAAACGGTCGGCAATATCGCCGGACCGCTGCTGGCCTATGAAATTCTCACCGCCTTCTTTCTCGAAGCCGCCTTTCTCGGCATCATGCTGTTCGGATTCCGCCGCGTGTCCAACCGCATCCATACGCTGGCCACCCTGCTTGTCGCCTTCGGCACGACGGTGTCGGCGTTCTGGATCATTGCGCTGAATTCCTGGATGCAGACCCCCGATGGCTTCGAGATGCGCGGCGGCAAGGCCTTTGCCACCGATTGGGCCGCCATCATCTTCAACCCGTCCATGCCGTACCGGCTTGTGCACATGCTGCTGGCATCGGGGCTCACCGTATCCTTTCTGATCTCAGGCCTGTCCGCCCTGCGCTGGCTGCTGGGCGACCGCAGCGATGCCATGGGTAAAGCCCTGCGCACCGGCGTTTATCTCGCCGCGGTGCTCATCCCGGTGCAGATCGTCGCGGGCGAACAGCACGGGCTGAACACGCTGGCGCATCAGCCGCAGAAGATCGCGGCGATCGAAGCCAACTGGCAAACCCGCTCCCATGTGCCGCTGCTGCTGTTTGCCTTGCCTGACGAGACGACACGCGAAAATCGTGTCGAGGTCGCGGTGCCGGATGGTGCCAGCCTGATCCTGCGGCACGACGCTGCCGGCGCCGTGCCCGGCCTCGACCAGTTCGCGGGTAATCACCCGCCGGTTCTGCCGCTGTTTTTCGCCGTCCGCATCATGGTCGGCACCGGCATCCTGATGCTGCTGGTGTCGTGGACAGCCGCCTGGATGCTGTGGCGGCGCGGCACGCTCACGCGGCCGCTCGCGCTCGTGCTGGTGCCGATGGCGCTGTCCGGCTGGGTGGCAACGCTGGCCGGCTGGTACACGGCGGAGATCGGCCGCCAGCCCTGGCTGGTCAACGGCGTGCTCAAAGCGGCGGACGCACTCGGGCCGGTGCCCGCCGGTGCGGTCGCCGCATCGCTTGCGGCTTATCTCATCGTCTACGCGGTGCTGCTGCTGGCCTATGTCGGCGTGATCCTGCGGCTGACGGTCAAGGCTGCCCGCGAGGGTGACCGGCAGCCGGAACCGGGTGTCGAAGACCAGCCGCTGGGCCAGCCGGTGCGGGGGAGTTGACGATGCATTCTTTCACAACTCACCCCCCTCTGTCCTGCCGGACATCTCCCCCACAAGGGGGGAGATCACATCGACATCAACGCTTTTGCTTACTTTGCAATGTCTCAGAACTATTCGAAACAGCTGTGATAGCTGATCTCCCCCCTTGTGGGGGAGATGTCCGGCAGGACAGAGGGGGGTGTTCTGAAGCCATAGCCAAAATCAGACGCGGCATCATTCATGACCTTTGATCCCGCCATCATCCTTCCCTTGATTTTTGCCGGGCTGATGGGCCTGTCGATCCTGGTCTACGCCATCCTCGATGGTTTTGATCTCGGCGTCGGCATTCTTTTCGCCGCAACGGACGATGCGGAGCGCGACACCATGGTCGCGGCCATCGGCCCGTTCTGGGACGCCAATGAAACCTGGCTGGTCCTCGCCATCGGCCTGCTGCTGGTGGCCTTTCCCGCGGCGCATGGCATCGTGCTGCCGGCGCTGTATGTTCCCGTCACCGTCATGCTGATCAGCCTGATCCTGCGCGGTGTCGCCTTCGATTTTCGCGCCAAGGTTGACCTGCATGTGAAGCCGCGCTGGAATTTTGCCTTCGCCGTCGGCTCGATCACCGCTTCCCTGGCGCAGGGCTACATGCTCGGCGTCTATGTGCTGGGGCTTGACCAGTCAGCGGCCTGCATCCTGTTCGGCCTGCTGGTCGGTCTTTGCCTCACCGCGTCTTACGCCGCCATCGGCGCCGCATGGATCATCCACAAGACCGAGGGCGCCTTGCAGCACAAGGCCGTCCTCCTGATGCGCCGGTCGCTGGTTTTCGCCGCGCTCGGCATGGTTGCGGTTTCGCTGGCGACGCCCTTGGCCAGTCCGCGCATTTTCGCCAAATGGTTTGTGCTGCCGCAGATGATCCTGCTCGCGCCGCTGCCGCTGGTCACTGCTGCGCTCTTTGCCGCACTCTGGGCCGTGCTTGCCAGGCTGCCAGCCGCCAATGACCGCTATTCGGCGCTGCCATTCATGCTGATGGCGGGTATTTTCACCCTCGGCTTTGCCGGGCTCGCCTATTCCTTCTATCCCTATGTGGTGCCGGACCGGCTGACGATTTTCGCCGCCGCCAGCGCGCCGGAAAGCCTAGGCATCATCCTCGTCGGCGTCATCGTCGTGCTGCCCGCCATCGTCGGCTATTCCATCTTCGCCTACCGGGTGTTCGGCGGCAAGGCGCACGACCTGCGCTAGGACTGACGCGAAAAGGTCAGCCGGTCGCGCTCGCGCTGGCTTCCCGCCAGGTAGAACTTGTCGAACCACGCGGTGCTTTCGCCCGAGATCGCCTTGGGTTTCTTCAGGGTGATCTGTTTCGGCAGCGCGGCGATTTCCACCTGCATGCGGTTGCGGAAGTTCAGATGGTCGAACATGCGCAGCGCCTCGATGGCAAAGGCCGTCGCCACCCGCTGATCCTCGATGATGACGAGATGATCGCCATTGCCGGTTTCCCCCGAAGGCGAAAAATTGCTCGATCCGGTGAACACCTTGGCCGTCGGCTTGTCGAAATCCACCACCGCGAACTTGTGGTGGATATTGATGCCGCTGCCGCCGGACCATTCGCTCTTGAACGGCTCCGGCGCGTTCTTGGCCAGATAGGCGAAATCGACAAGGCCGTTCTCGCCGCTCGGCTTCTGGATTTCCATCCCGCTCTTCTTGTCGACGACGCCATAGCTGAACAGCGGCTTCTTGATCAGACGGTCCAGCGCCTCGCGCACCGGGCCGGATTTGGTCTGGTTCATGAAGGCGAAGGAATAGAACACAGAGGATGTCGCCTGGTCGATGGCGCCGCCCACCGGCCGCAGCGACAGCTCCGATGTCTTGTGCGGCGAAAAACAGACGTGCACCGCCGGGCGGCCCTCGCGTTTCGCCGAATGCCAGACTTTCGAAAACGGATCTTTCTGGAAATTGGCCATGTCGGTGAAGGCCAGCGTGAACATCTGCGCGAACAGGCCCGCCACCGCCTCGTCATCGAAGATGAACAGGTTGTTGGCCTGGATGTAGAAGCCGCGGAACGAAAAGTTCATCGAGCCGCCCAGCACCCGCACCGGCACGCCGTTGCGTTTGGCGATCAGCACCTTGTTGTGCTGCAGCCCGCGAAAATGCCCGCGTTTGACACGGTCCGCTCCGGCGCTGGCAACAAGCCGCGCCGCCGCCTGGGTTTCCGCACTGTCCGGCGCGCCATGCCCGCTTTTTAGTCCGCCGGTCTTCTTGTCCGCCACGCCGGAATCGTCGATGATCACCCGCAGGCGGCTGCCGAGCTTTTCCAGCTGCGCCAGAAAGTCCGGCTCATTCAGGTCGTAGGCCAGCGCGTCGACCTCGATGGTGGGGTCCTTCACCGCCCAGTCGAGGAAGCCGAACAGCAGCCGGTGCGCCTCGAACCCCAGCCAGTCATAGATACCCGTCTTGGCGATTTCGGCTTTCCTGGCCGCAAAGGCGAGACCCTCATCCGCATTGGCGGGGATGATGTCATTGGTCAGGTGCAGCCGCTTCTTCTTGTCCTCGAAAGCCTGCGACGAGGCAAAGTTGCGGGTAAAACCGATATCGAGAAAGCCGTCATAGGTGACGCTGTCATAGCGGATCGGCAGCTCGATCATGGTGCCGCGCACCAGCTTGCCGTCCTGCGGCATGTGCATCTTGGTGATGCGGTAGGTGTAGATGCCGTCCTGCGGCTCATAGGGAAAATGCACCCAGCGGAACATCTGCAGCGGCGCTTCGGTGGTGGGGAACTTGACCCCGCCGGTCACCGCCTTCTTGGCCGGTTCGCCATAGTCGAAGGCGATGCGGTTGCGCAGGTTGAGGAATGTGTCGCCCTTCGGCTCTTTGTACTCCACCGCGAAACCGACAAAATCATCCTCCGGCGCATCCACGTCGAAGCCCAGCAGGCACATATACTCGCCCCGCCAGAGCTTGACCCGGAAACCATCCGTCTCCTTGAAATTGAAGAATTCGTCCATCATCACATCCCCGGTGTGTGGCGCAGGGGCAAAATATAGCACAGACGATGCAATCTTGTGACGGTCCGGGCGGGCGGATTGCATTTCCCGCTTTGCGTTTTGCCTGTTCACTGCTAAATCGCGCGCATGAGCACTCCACTTGACCACATCCGTAATTTTTCCATCGTCGCCCATATCGACCATGGCAAATCCACCCTTGCCGACCGCCTGATCCAGCAGACAGGCGGGCTCGAGCTGCGCGACATGAAGGAACAGGTGCTCGACTCGATGGATATCGAGCGCGAGCGCGGCATCACCATCAAGGCGCAGACCGTCCGGCTGAACTACAAGGCCAACAACGGCGAGACCTATGTTCTCAACCTGATCGACACGCCCGGCCATGTCGATTTTGCCTATGAGGTGTCGCGGTCCCTGTCGGCCTGCGAAGGTTCGCTGCTCGTCGTCGACGCCTCGCAGGGCGTCGAAGCGCAGACCCTCGCCAATGTCTATCAGGCCATCGACAACAACCACGAGATCGTCGTGGTGCTGAACAAGGTCGATCTGCCGGCCGCCGAACCCGAGCGCATCCGCGAACAGGTCGAGGAAGTCATCGGCATCGATGCCAGCCAGGCCGTGCTGATTTCCGCCAAGACCGGTCTCGGCATTCCCGATGTTCTGGAAGCCATCGTCAACCAGCTGCCGCCGCCGCGCGAAGGCGACCGCACCAAGCCGCTGAAGGCCATGCTGGTCGACAGCTGGTACGACAGCTATCTCGGCGTTATCGTTCTCGTGCGCATCATCGACGGCGTTTTGAAAAAGGGCCAGACCATCCGTATGATGGGCACCGGCGCCAAATATCCGGTCGAGCGCACCGGCGTGTTCACGCCGAAGATGCTGGCCGTGGACGAGCTTGGACCGGGCGAATTCGGCTTCATCACCGCCTCGATCAAGGAAGTGGCCGACACCCGCGTCGGCGATACCATCACCGAGGACAAGCGCCCGACCGATTCCATCCTGCCCGGTTTCAAGCCGGCGCAGCCAGTGGTCTTCTGCGGCCTCTTCCCGGTCGATGCCGCCGATTTCGAGGATCTGCGCGCCGCCATGGGCCGCCTGCGCCTCAACGACGCCTCGTTCTCCTTCGAGATGGAAAGCTCCGCCGCGCTGGGTTTCGGTTTCCGCTGCGGCTTCCTCGGGCTTCTGCATCTCGAAATCATCCAGGAGCGGCTGGAGCGCGAGTTCAACCTCGATCTCATCGCCACCGCCCCGAGCGTCGTCTACAAGCTCAACATGACCGACGGCACGCAGAAGGAGTTGCACAACCCCGCTGACATGCCCGAGGTGATGAAGATCGCCACCATCGAGGAACCGTGGATCCGCGCGACGATCCTCACCCCCGATGATTATCTCGGCTCCATCCTGAAGCTCTGCCAGGACCGCCGCGGCATCCAGATCGATCTCAACTATGTCGGCAAGCGCGCCATGGTCACCTATGACCTGCCGCTCAACGAAGTCGTGTTCGATTTCTACGACCGGCTGAAGTCGATCAGCCAGGGCTATGCCTCCTTCGACTATCACCTCTCGGATTACCGCGAGGGCAATCTGGTCAAGATGTCGGTGCTGGTCAACGGCGAGCCGGTCGATGCGCTGTCGATGATGGTGCACCGCGCCGCCGCGGAAAAGCGCGGCCGCGACCTCTGCGAAAAGCTGAAGGACCTCATCCCCAAGCACATGTTCAAGATCCCGATCCAGGCGGCCATCGGCGGCACGGTGATCGCGCGCGAAACCATCTCGGCCCTGCGCAAGGACGTGACGGCAAAATGCTATGGCGGCGACGTCTCGCGCAAGCGCAAGCTTCTGGAAAAGCAGAAGGAAGGCAAGAAGCGCATGCGGCAGTTCGGCAAGGTCGAAATCCCGCAGGAAGCCTTCATCCAGGCGCTGAAGATGAGCGATAACTGAGGCTTGATGCAAGCCGGTTTTCCCCGCGCCCTGGTGCGGATGCTCGCCCTTGCTGGCATTCTGGCCTGTGCGGCCGCCTGCACCACGGTGCGGCCGCACGTGCCGTCGGCGCCTGTCCTGCAGGCGGACAGGCCGGAACCGCTGCCGCCCGAGATCAAGCCGCTGACAGTCGAACAGGCCGAACAGGTCGGGCGCTGACCGCCTGATTATGTGCGCGGCTTGGCGGTGTTCAGCGCGACGGCGGCGCGGATGAGCGCCTTGAAGGCCTCCTCGTCGATGACATCGCCCTCGTGCAGGTCGATGGCGCGCCGGGCATTGCCCTCAAGGCTGGAGTTGAACAGCTTTGCCGGATCGGCGAGTGCCGCGCCCTTGAGAAAGGTCAGCTTCACCGCGCTCTTGTAGGTTTCGCCGGTGCAGATGATGCCGGCATGCTCCCAGACCGGCACCCCGCGCCACTTCACCTCTTCCACCACCTCGGGATCAGCCTGTCTGATGAGCGCCCGCACATGCGCCAGCATCGGGCCGCGCCAGTCGCTGAGTTCTTTGATCCGCGCATCGATCAGCGCTGAGGGGTTTTCGGTCTTGGTTGCTGCCGTCTTGTCCATCGTCTTGGCGTTTCCCTTTATGTCGACATACCACCCATGCGCATATTGCACTGCACAATCCGGGCGTGTGGATTTATCCTTGGGGTAACACTACATCGACACGGGTTACACACCAATGAGCTTCATCTTCGATTTCACCGCGCGCGGACGCCGCCGCAAGGACCAGGATTTCCGCAACGCCATGGCTCTCCTCAACGCCATGAGCCCGGCCGACCGCGCCGATATCGGCATCAAGCAGGCGGATTTCACCCGCATCGCCCGGGAAATGTCCCGCCGCTGATTTTGTTTTGCGGCGGTCGCAGTTGCAATAAGCGTGGTTCTTGGTGCGTGGTTCGACAAGCTCACCATGAGGGAAGTGGGTGGACTGCAAAGCTAATCTTAGACGCTGCAGAATATAGCTCCCTGCAATCCTCACCCTCCCTCATGGTGAGCTTGTCGAACCACGCACCGCCAACACTGCAATGGCCTCAGCCCCCGCCCGCATGGCGCTTGCTCGCCAGTGCCTCGACCATGATCGCCACGGTTTCCAGATCATCCGGCGACAGCACCCCGATGGCCGCGCGGATGCGCTGCTGCGCAATCGGCTCGGCATCGGTCTCGTCTCCGAACGACAGCAATCTGTCCGGCGTCGTCTGCAGCACTTTTGCAATACGCACGACTGTCGCCAGGTCAGGCTCGCGCCTGCCGGTGACATAATTGCTGTACCGCTTCTCGCTTAAGCCAGCGCGCCGCGCCACATCCGCCTGATGAATGCCAAGCTCTTTGGTTCGCAGGCGCAGATTCGATGCAAATGATTCCATGAGAACAATTTGTTCTGGCAAAAACTACAGGTCGATCTACAATATGACGATTTAATATCGTCTATATGTGGACATTGCCATGTATTTTTCCAATTGTTTTGAATGGGTCATTTTCATCATCTGCCTTTCCCCGATCTGGGGCACGCTGCTTTTCCATGCATGGGAAGCATCGATCAAACCGCGGCTGGTTCCAAGGGATGAAATCACTGACATGGCGGACGCGCTTGTTGCTAGGCATGGCGCGTTTGCCGGGTATCAGGCCTGGATCGAGGAGGACTATGCGTGGCGGCGCGGCGACATGGTGCGCCAGGGCGTCTGGCGCCGTGTGCGGCGGGAGTTGCGGCGGCGGGGATGACACACCTAACGCTTGCATAGCCATTGTGCGTGGTTCGACAAGCTCACCATGAGGGATGTGGTTTGGTTGCAATGCCAATCGGCAGCGTTGCAGGACATACTCCCTGCAACCCTCACCCTCCCTCATGGTGAGCTTGTCGAACCACGCAGGATGGGATTGCAGCATCACACCCGGGTGAACCGCATCATCCAGTTGGTTTCCCAGGTTTCGCCGCCATCGCGGGAAAACGCCTGTTCCCAGCATGGGGTGTGCTGGCAGGGTTCCCAGAGAAACCGCACGCGCACCGGCCTGCCGTCGTCGGTGTCGTCGCCGTAGAACAGGCCTTCATCCTGGTCGAAACGGCCGATAACAGGCGCAAACAGACGGTTGCTCCGGCTGTCCGCCCAGTGCAGCGACCACGAGCCGTCGCGCGGGTTGAACAGGCGCAGTGTGATCCCGGCAAAGCCCTTGGCCGGAATGTCCATCTCTTCCAGATTGGCCGTGTCCTGCAGCAGCTTGCGCACGCGCGACGTGGCGGGAAATTCATCCCAGTCGTCGCAACCGGCAAACCGCCGTTTCAGCCGCAGATTGCGGATGGTCCAGTCGCCGATGAGAAAATCGAAATCCGCCGCGCTGCCGGTCGTCTGTTCCGTGTTGTCCATGATGCCCTCCCTCGCGCCTGTCTGCCGGGCGCGCGGTATAGCGCAGGGCTGCTGACAACCTTCTGTCAGGAGCAACCGTTGCCACGCCCGCTTTTGCGTCTGGCCGTTGAAAGAGGAGAATGACGGGCGGTCCGTGGAACGCGGGTCTAGGGTAGTCCGTATGCAATGCTTGCGATCCAAGGACCACCCGCCCCGACGTTTTCAAGTTTTTGCCCAATGGGTCCACCACCGGGCCAAACCTCCCCGGCCGCACAGGTTTTCCTCCCTGCAGGGCCGAAGCGCCGATCCTTTCCCGACTTTCGAAGGTTTCCGGAAGCATTCCCGCCGGAAAGGACACGAGAAGGATAAGCGCGGATGGGAGAACGTGGATAAGTTGGCGTGATTTTTTTGATGAGGAATGGATTGCATGTCTGTTGTGCGTGGTTCGACAGGCTCACCATGAGGGAATCCAGTGCTCTGCAAAATGCAGCCTCCCTCATGGTGAGCCTGTCGAACCACGCACCACCCCGTTGCGATTGAACATTCAACACAACAGCTTACATCCCGATGCGGAAATGCTAAGAAGCTCGGCATGACAACGAAACCGCGCATCACCATCCTTTACTGCACCCAATGCAGCTGGCTCCTCCGCTCCGCCTGGATGGCGCAGGAACTGCTGTCCACCTTTGGCGCCGATCTCGGCGAGGTGGCTTTGATCCCCGGCACCGGCGGCGTGTTCGAAATCCGCGTCGAGGGCGACCTGATCTGGGAGCGCAAGCGCGATGGCGGTTTCCCCGAAGCCAAGGTGCTCAAGCAGAAGGTGCGCGACATCGTCTGGCCCGAGCGTGATCTCGGCCATTCCGACGGGCACAAGACCGCTATCGCCGGCGAGGCGCTTAAGGACGGGGCAGACAATGGGGTCCCCGCCAGCAACGAGCGGAGCGAGGCGCTTAAGGGCGGGGCAGACAGTTGAGTAAGCCCGAGATTACCACATCAAGGCTGGACGATGCGGCGCGGGCCGGCTGGCTCTATTATGTCGCCGGCAACACCCAGGACGAGATCGCCGCCAAGCTCGGTATTTCGCGCCAGTCGGCGCAGCGCATGGTGTCGCTGGCCGTGTCGGAGGGGCTGGTCAAGGTGCGCCTCGACCATCCCATCGCCCACTGTCTTGACCTCGCGGCGCAGCTGAAAAAGCGCTTCGGCCTCAAGATGGTGGAAGTGGTGCCGACCGATCCGGGCTCGACCTCGACCACGCTCGGCGTGGCCGATGCGGCGGCGGATGAAATGACCCGCTGGCTGAAGTCGGAAGCGCCGATCGTCCTCGGCATCGGCACGGGACGCACGCTGAAAGCGGCCATCGAACGGCTGTCACCCATTGAGTGTCCCCAACATAAGGTTGTATCGCTGACCGGCAATATTTCGCCGGATGGTTCAGCCGCGTATTACAACGTCATTTTCAATATCGCCGACAAGATCAAGGCGCGCTCCTTCCCAATGCCGCTGCCTGTTATCGCCTCCTCGCCGGAGGAGCGCGAGCTGCTGCACGCGCAGGCGATGATCCGTCCGGTGCTGGAATTGTCGGCGCAGGCCAATGTCGCCTTTCTCGGCATCGGCGACCTTGAGGATGACGCGCCGCTGTTCGTTGACGGCTTCATTTCGCGCGATGAACTCCTGGCTTTGCGCCGGGCGGGTGCGGTGTGCGAGATCGTCGGGCGGGCGTTCGACCGCAATGGCGTGCCCATCGAGGGCCTCACCAATGATCGTGTCGCCAGTGCGCATATTCCCTCGCGCGAGACCGCGACGGTGATCGCCATCGCCATGGGCGCCAAGAAGCTGCCTGGTATTGTCGCGGCGATTAAAGGCTGTCTTATCAATGGCTTGATCACGGACGAACAGACCGCCGAAGCACTCCTCCGTCCCGCCTGATTTCCACCGTTTTGCTGGAAGCGAAGGTTCGATGCTGCAGCGCAGCATCGATTGCCTCTTGACTTGTTTTGGGATTGTGTGAGTATTTGCCCATAAGACAAGCAATTGCTCATAACATTCACGGGAGGAATGAGATGTTAACGAGAACGCTTCTGCTCGGCGCTGCGTCAGTTCTGGCCATGGCGAGTTTCGCCAATGCCGAAACGCTGACCATTGCCACGGTCAACAATGGCGACATGGTTCGCATGCAGAAATTGACCGACGACTTCACCAAGAAAAATCCCGACATCAAGCTGGAATGGGTCACGCTCGAAGAAAACGTGCTGCGCCAGCGTGTCACCACCGATATCGCCACCAAGGGCGGCCAGTATGACATCATGACCATCGGCACCTATGAAGTGCCGATCTGGGCCAAGCAGGGCTGGCTCTTGCCGCTCGACGGCCTTGCCAAGGATTACAGCAAGGACGACCTCCTGCCGGCGATCCGCGATGCGGTTTCGGTGGATGGCAAGCTCTATGCCTCGCCGTTCTACGGCGAAAGCGCCATGGTCATGTACCGCAAGGACCTGGCCGAGAAGGCCGGTGTGACCATTCCGGAAAAGCCGACCTGGGACCAGATCGCCGAAGCGGCGAAGAAGATGACCGACAAATCAACCGAGACCTACGGCATCTGTCTGCGCGGCAAGGCCGGCTGGGGCGAGAACATGGCGCTGCTGACGGCAACCGCCAATTCGTTCGGCGCGCGCTGGTTCGATGAAAAGTGGCATCCGCAGTTCGACCAGCCGGAATGGAAGCATGCGCTGAAGTTCTATGTCGACCTGATGAAGGAAGCCGGACCTCCCGGTGCATCCTCCAACGGCTTCAATGAAAACCTCGCGCTGTTCCAGACCGGCAAGTGCGGCATCTGGATCGATGCGACGGTGGCCGCGTCCTTCGTGACCAACCCGAAGGAATCCAAGGTTGCCGACAAGGTGGGCTATGCGCTCTTCCCGACCGGCGGCGTTGAAAACCACGGCAACTGGCTGTGGGCCTGGAACCTCGGCGTTCCCGCCGGCACCAAGAAGGCGGAAGCCGCGCAGAAGTTCATCTCCTGGGCGACCGACAAGGCCTATACGGAACTCGTCGCATCCAAGGAAGGCTGGGCCAACGTTCCTCCGGGCACGCGCACCTCGCTCTATGCCAATGCCGAGTATCAGAAGGCCGCGCCTTTCGCCAAGATCACGCTCGACGCGATGACCGCCGCGAACACCAGCAAGCCGACAATCAAGCCGGTGCCCTATACGGGCGGCCAGTTCGTCGCCATCCCTGAATTCCAGGGCATCGGCACCGCCGTGGGCCAGCAGTTCTCCGCTGCGCTCGCCGGTTCGATGAGTGTCGACCAGGCCCTGCAGGGTGCCCAGGCGCTGACCACCCGCGAGATGACAAAGGGCGGCTACATCAAGTAGAATCCTCCTGGCTCCGGACGGCTTCCGACGCGAATGTCGGATGCCGCCCGGGCCTCCTTTTGCATTATCGTTTTTGATAATTATCGTATCGGAACCTGACCATGGCTACGCTTCAGACACGTGCAACGGCCCGTATCATGATGTCGCCCGCCGTCATCCTGCTCTTCCTGTGGATGATCGTGCCGCTTGTCATGACGCTGTACTTCTCGTTCCTGCGCTACAACTTGCTGATGCCGGGGACCGAGGAATATATCGGCTTTCTCAACTACCAGTATTTTCTGACCGATCCCGCCTTCTTCACCGCGCTTGCCAATACGCTCATTCTGGTTGGCGGGACGCTGCTCATCACCGTCATCGGCGGCATTCTTCTGGCGCTGGTGCTGGATCAGCCGTTCTTCGGCCAGGGCATCGTGCGGCTCCTGGTCATCGCGCCGTTCTTCGTCATGCCGACGGTATCGGCGCTGGTGTGGAAGAACATGCTGATGCATCCGGTCAACGGCCTGTTCGCCTGGATTGCCCGCCTGTTCGGCTTCCAGCCGATCGACTGGTTCGCGCAGATGCCGCTGTTTTCGATCATCCTGATCGTCGCCTGGCAATGGCTGCCCTTCGCCACGCTCATTCTTTTGACCGCCCTGCAATCGCTGGACGGCGAGCAGAAGGAGGCCGCCGAAATGGACGGCGCCGGGGCGATCTCGCGCTTCATCTATCTGGTGCTGCCGCATCTGTCGCGGGCGATCACCGTGGTCATCCTGATCCAGACGATCTTCCTGCTCAGCGTCTTCGCCGAGATTCTGGTGACGACCAATGGCGGACCGGGCATCCAGACGACCAACATCACCTATCTCATCTACATGCAGGCATTGCTGCAGTTCGACGTGGGCGGCGCATCCGCCGGCGGTATCGTCGCGGTGGTCCTTGCCAATATCGTCGCCTTCTTCCTCATTCGCCTCATCGGCAAAAATTTAGAGAGGTAGGATCATGGCCCGCGCAACCACGACACGCAGCAAAGTCATCTTCACCGTTATCGGCTGGACCATCGGTTTCCTGATCTTCTTTCCGATCCTGTGGACGTTCCTCACTAGCTTCAAGTCGGAGGGAGCCGCGGTGGCAACGCCGCCGCAGTTCCTGTTCTTTGACTGGACGCTGGAAAATTACCGCGAGGTGCAGAGCCGCTCCGACTACTTCAAGCATTTCACCAATTCCGTGGTGATTTCGGTGGGCTCCACCCTGATCGGCCTGGTGCTGGCCGTTCCCGCCGCCTGGGCCATGGCCTTCTCGCCGACCAAGCGCACCAAGGACATCCTGATGTGGATGCTGTCCACCAAGATGATGCCCGCGGTCGGCGTGCTGGTGCCGCTCTATCTGATCTTCCGTGACTGGGGTCTGCTCGACACGCGTCTCGGCCTTGTCGCCGTCCTGACCATGATCAACCTGCCGATCATCGTCTGGATGCTCTACACCTATTTCAAGGAAATCCCCGGCGAGATTCTCGAAGCGGCGCGCATGGATGGCGCATCGCTGATGAAGGAGATCGTCTACGTGCTGACGCCCATGGCCGTCCCCGGCATCGCGTCGACCATGCTGCTCAACATCATCCTGGCATGGAACGAGGCTTTCTGGACACTGAACCTGACCGCCGCCAACGCCGCGCCGCTCACCGCCTTTATCGCATCCTACTCAAGTCCCGAGGGCTTGTTCTGGGCCAAACTCTCCGCCGCATCCACCATGGCCATTGCCCCCATCCTGATCATGGGGTGGTTCTCGCAGAAGCAGCTGGTGCGCGGCCTGACCTTCGGCGCAGTGAAATAGGTTTCAGCCTTTGGCGCAGCCAAAAGAGATGGGAAGAATATTATGGGAAGCATTACACTCGAAAAAGTATCCAAGTCATTTGGAACCACCTCGGTCATTCCGCACATCGATCTTGAAATCAACGACGGCGAGTTCGTCGTGTTTGTCGGCCCGTCCGGCTGCGGCAAGTCCACGCTGCTGCGCATGATCGCCGGTCTCGAGGACCTGAGCGGCGGGCGCATCATCATCGACGGCAAGGACATGTCGAGCGAGGCGCCGGCCAAGCGCGGCCTGTCCATGGTCTTCCAGTCCTATGCGCTCTACCCGCATATGACCGTCTACGGCAACATCGCCTTTCCCCTGAAAATGGACGGACAGGAAAAATCCGTGATCGACAAGAAGGTCAAGGACGCCGCGCATATCCTCAACCTCACCAACTATCTCGACCGGCGTCCGGGCCAGCTCTCCGGCGGCCAGCGCCAGCGTGTTGCCATCGGCCGGGCGATTGTCCGACAGCCGAAGGCGTTCCTCTTCGACGAACCGCTGTCCAACCTGGATGCGGCGCTGCGCGGCAATATGCGGCTGGAGATCAGCGACCTGCACCACCAGCTGAAGACGACGATGATCTACGTCACCCACGACCAGGTGGAGGCCATGACCATGGCCGACAAGATCGTGGTGCTGAATGCCGGGCGCATCGAACAGGTGGGCTCGCCCATGGAACTCTACCGCAGCCCCAAAAACGTATTTGTCGCCGGGTTCATCGGCTCGCCGCGCATGAACCTCATCGAAGGTGCGGAAGCCGCCAAGCACAATGCAACGACCCTTGGCGTCCGCCCGGAACATATCCGCATTTCCGCAACGGAAGGTGCCTGGACGGGCAAGGTTGGCGTGACCGAACATCTCGGTTCCGACACCTTCATCCATACCCAGATCGACGGCATCGGTCAGGTGACCGTGCGCACCGACGGGGATTTTGACTCTCAACACGGCCAGCCGATTTTCCTCACGCCGGATCCGGCGCGGCTGCATCGATTTGGCGCGGACGGACAGGTGATTTGACATGAGCAGACTGGCAGGCAAGACGGCATTCATTACGGGATCGGCACGCGGCATCGGCCGGGCCTTTGCGGAGGCCTATCTCAAGGAAGGCGCCGCCCATCTGGTGATTGCCGATATCGATCTGGCGCGCGCGCAGCAGACCGCGACGGAACTCGGCAAGGGCGCGCATGCGGTCAAACTGGATGTGACGGACCAGGCTTCCATCGACGCCGCCGTCAAGGAAACCGTCGACCTGTTCGGCGGCATCGACATTCTCGTCAACAATGCGGCGCTGTTCGATATGTCGCCGACTGTCGAGATCACCCGCGCCAGCTATGAAAAACTGTTCGCCGTGAATTTTTCCGGCACGCTGTTCACGTTACAGGCCGTGGCCAAAACCATGATCGCACGCGGCAAGGGCGGCAAGATCATCAACATGGCGAGCCAGGCCGGCCGCCGGGGTGAAGCGCTGGTCGCCATCTACTGCGCCACCAAGGCCGCCGTCATCAGCCTGACCCAGTCCACGGGCCAGGACCTGATCAAGCACAGGATCAATGTCAATGCGATTGCACCGGGTGTTGTCGATGGCGAGCACTGGGCCGGGGTCGACGCGCTCTTTGCCAAGTATGAAAACCGGCCGCTCGGCGAGAAGAAGCGTCTGGTCGGCGAGGCGGTTCCCTATGGCCGCATGGGCACGGCGGAAGACCTGACCGGCATGGCGGTTTTCCTCGCCAGCAGCGACAGCGATTACGTGGTGGCGCAGACATACAATGTCGATGGCGGCAACTGGATGAGCTGAGCGAAAGCCCGGCTCCTGCTGCGCCCTGAAAACGGGCGCAGACGCAGCTTCATTTGAAAAAAGGGGTTAGGCCCGATGACTGTTAAACTTTCCAAAAGCGCGCTGTCGCAGCTTCCAGCCAACGTCGCTGTACCCGGCTACAGGCAGGCCGATCTGACCGCCGGCATCGTCCATTTCGGTATCGGCAATTTCCATCGCGCCCATCAGGCCGTCTATCTCGACGATCTTTTCAACGCCGGCAGCGATCATGACTGGGCGATTGTCGGCGCCGGGGTCCTGGCGTCGGATGAAACCATGCGGCAGAAACTGCGGGAACAGGACTGGCTGACCACGGTGGTCGAACAGGACAGCGGTCATCGTACCGCGCGGGTGACCGCATCGATGATCGACTACCTGAAACCCGGTGAGACGGAAAATACCATCGCGCGGCTTGCCGATCCGAAAATCCGCATCGTGTCGCTGACCATCACCGAAGGCGGTTATTTCATCGATCCGGCCTCCGGCGTCTTCAACCCGCAGCATCCGGCGATCGTGGCTGACGCCGCCAATATCGGCGATCCCAGGACGGTGTTCGGTCTCATTCTCGCCGGGCTGATGCGCCGCCGCGCCGAGGGCACGGCGCCTTTCACGGTGATGTCCTGTGACAACATTCCCGGCAACGGGCATGTCACCAGCGATGCCGTCAGCGGTCTTGCGGCGCTCGTCGATGCGGATTTGGCGAAATGGGTGAAGGACAATGTCGCCTTCCCCAACAGCATGGTCGACCGCATTACCCCGGCAACCTCCGACCGCGAGCGCGGCATGCTTGCCAGCGATTTCGGCGTCGAGGACAATTGGCCGGTGTTCTGCGAACCGTTCAAGCAGTGGGTGCTCGAGGACCATTTCCCGACCGGCCGCCCGGCTTTGGAAAAGGTCGGCGTCACCTTCGTGAGGGATGTTGCGCCGTACGAGCTGATGAAAATCCGCATCCTCAATGGCGGCCACGCGACCATTGCCTATCCCGCAGCACTGATGGACATTCATTTCGTGCACGAAGCCATGGAGGAACCGCTGATCCGCGGCTTCCTCGGCAAGCTCGAACGGGAAGAGATCATTCCCGTTCTCCCGCCGGTGCCCGGCATCACCTTCGAGGAATATTACGATCTGATCGACCGGCGGTTCTCCAACCCGAAGATCGGCGATACGATCCAGCGCCTGTGCCAGGACGGGTCCAACCGCCAGCCCAAATTCATCCTGCCGACCACGGCGGACCGCTTGAAGGCCGGCAAGAGCATCACCGGCCTGTCGCTGGTTTCCGCGCTCTGGTGCCGGTTCTGCGAGGGAACGACCGATAGCGGTAAGCCGACGAATTATCTTGACGCCAACGCCGAGCGGTTGAAGGTGGAAGCGGTGAAAGCCAGGAGCGATCCCGGGGCATTTCTGGCGATGAGCGATATTTTCGGCGATGTCGGTACGTCGCCCGTCTTCGCCCAATCCTTCTCGCGAATTTTGAAAACCCTTTGGGACAAGGGTACGCGCGAGACATTGAAACTCTATCTCAACGATCAGCTGTGATGGTGCGAACTATGTTCATTTCACCCCCCTCTGGGCTGCCGCCCATCTCCCCCACAAGGGGGGAGATCAGCCTTCATCGATATTCCCGCCAATCTTTGGCGTTAGAATTTAAGCGAAAGCATTCATGTCAAGGTGATCTCCCCCCTTGTGGGGGAGATGTCCGGCAGGACAGAGGGGGGTATCTACTGTATAAATATCCTTCACCTGTGGCTGGCCACGCGCAATGACAACTCCCGCTCTTGTCATTTTCGATTGCGATGGTGTCCTCGTCGACAGCGAGCCGATCTCCATTGCTGTCCTGCTCGACATGATTTCCCGGAGCGGCACGACGCTGTCCGAGGAAGAGGCCTACGAGATGTTTCTCGGGCGCAGCATGGCGACGATCAGCAAAATCCTGCATGAGGACTATGGTTTTGCCGCCAGCGCGGCCGACCTGGAGGATATGCGCGCCAATCTCTACGCACGGTTCCGCGCCGATCTGAAACCGATTCCCGGCATAGCCGAGACGCTCAATCGGCTCGATCTGCCACGTTGTGTTGCCTCGTCGAGCCAGCCCGACCGGATTCGCCTGTCGCTCAAGCTGACGGGCCTGCTCGATCTGCTGGAGCCGAATATTTTCAGCGCCACCATGGTCAAGCACGGCAAGCCGGCGCCGGACCTGTTCCTGTATGCAGCGCAGGTCATGAACACGCCGCCGGAAGACTGCGTGGTCATCGAAGACAGTCCTGCGGGTATCGAAGCCGCCAAACGGGCAGGCATGCGGGTCTTCGCCTTCACCGGCGGCACCCATGCGCGCGGCGGCCGGCTGGAAGCAGCGCTTGCGTCTCTCGAGCCAGACCTTATATTCGGCGACATGCTGGAATTGCCCGGCCTGTTGTCATCACCACAGGCCCGAACAAACGTTCATTAGAGCGTTCCGGTTCACGACAAGCCGGAAGGTTCGAATGCCAGATTTTGTATGTGCTGTGGATGTGGGAACGGGAAGCGCCCGGGCGGGCATTCTTGATATCAAGGGCAATCTCTTGGGGCGGGTGGAACACCCGATCCTGATGAACCGCCCGCTGCCTGACCATGCTGAACATGATTCGGAAGACATCTGGAAGTCGGTCTGCATCGCGGTGCAGGGCGCGGTGGCCGCATCCAAGGTCGATCCGTCCGATATCACCGGCATCAGTTTCGACGCCACCTGCTCGCTGGTTGTGCGCGACAGGGATGGCAAGCCGCTGACTGTCTCGACAGGTGGCGACAACCGCTGGGACACGATCGTCTGGCTGGATCACCGGGCGCTCGACGAATCGGATGAATGCACGGCAACGGGCCACGACGTCCTCAAATATCTCGGCGGGGTCATGTCGCCGGAAATGCAGACGCCAAAGCTGATGTGGCTCAAGCGGCATTTGCCCAACTCCTGGGACAAAGCCGGATATTTTTTCGACCTTGCCGATTTCCTCAGCTGGAAGGCGTCGGGATCGCTCGCACGGTCGCAATGCACGATCACCTGCAAATGGACCTATCTGGCCCATAAGGAACCGGGCTGGCAAAGCGATTATCTCAAAGAGGTCGGCATCGGCGACATGGTCGAGCGCGGCAGCCTGCCGGAGCGGGCGAGCCCGGTGGGGACCGATGTCGGGCCATTGACGCCGGAGGCTGCCAAGGCGCTGGGCCTTACCACGCGCTGCCATGTGGGCGCGGGGCTGATCGACGCCTATGCCGGGGCACTCGGCGTCCTCGGTGGCTTCGCCGGCGATCTCTCGCAGATCGACCGGCACCTGGCTTTGATTGCCGGGACCTCCAGCTGCCTGATGGCGCTGTCGCAGGAGCCGATTTCGTTCAACGGCGTCTGGGGACCCTATTACGGCGCGGCTCTGCCGGATTGCTGGCTGAGCGAGGGCGGACAGTCGGTCTCCGGCGCGCTTCTCGATCACATCATCCGCTGGCACGGGGCTGCGGGCGAGCCCAACGCCGCCCTGCACAAGAAGATCACCGACCGCGTCATGGAACTGCGGGAAAAGGAGGGGCTCGATCTGGCCGGCCGCCTGCATGTCCTGCCGGATTTTCATGGCAACCGCTCGCCGCTGGCTGACCCGCATGCGGTGGGCGTCATCAGCGGCCTGACGCTGGACGCCTCCTTTGACAGCCTGTGCCGCCTCTACTGGCGCACCTCCGTCGGCATTGTCCTTGGCGTGCGGCATGTTCTCGATGCGCTGAACGAGCGCGGCTACGCCATCGACACCATGCATGTGACGGGCGGGCACACCAAGAACCCGCTGCTGATGGAACTCTATGCGGATGCCACGGGCTGTACCGTCATCACGTCGGCTGCCGAAGACGCCGTGCTTCTCGGCACGGCGATGGTCGCGGCAACGGCGGCCGGGCTTTACCCAGATCTGCCCGCCGCCTGCATGGCGATGAAACAGGGCGGGCGCCCGCGCCAGCCCGAACCGAAGGCGCGCCAGCGCTTTGACCGGGATTACCGCATTTTCCTCGAAATGCATGCCCAGCGCAAAGTGCTGGATTCCATGCGGTAGGCCCCAGCTTCCGGTTCTAGTGCGCTTCGTCCCAATTGTGTGCGGCGCGCGCATCCACCTGCAGCGGTACGGACAGGGAAATCGCCGGCATCGCGGCATTGACCATGATCTCGCGAATGATCGGAATGGTCGCGTCGACTTCGCCTTCGGCGGTTTCAAAGATCAGTTCATCGTGCACCTGCAACAGCATACGGGCCGAAAGCTTTGCCTCGTTGAGCGCCGGTTCCATGCGCACCATGGCGCGGCGGATGATGTCGGCGGCCGAACCCTGGATCGGCGCGTTGATCGAGGCACGCTCGTTGAAGGCGCGAACCTGCGGATTGGAGGAGCGGATTTCCGGATAATGCGCGCGGCGTCCGAAGATGGTTTCGACATAGCCGTTCTGCCGGGCGAAAGCCTTGGTCGCCTCCATATAGTCCTTGATGCCGGGGAAGCGCTCGAAATAGGTGCGGATATATTGCCCGGCTTCTTCGCGCGGAATCGACAGCTGGTTGGCAAGCCCAAACGCGGAAATGCCATAGATGATGCCGAAGTTGATCGCCTTGGCGCGGCGGCGCACTTCCGAGGGCATGTCCTTGACCGGAACGCCGAACATTTCTGATGCGGTCATCGCATGAATGTCGATGCCATCGGCGAAGGCCTGGGTGAGCTGGGGAATCTCGGCGACATGCGCCAGGACCCGCAGCTCGATCTGGCTGTAATCGGCGGAAATCAGCTTGTTGCCCGGCGCGGCGATGAAGGCCGTGCGGATCTTGCGGCCTTCGGCTGTGCGCACGGGAATGTTCTGCAGGTTCGGCTCCGACGAGGACAGCCGCCCCGTCGAGGTCGCGGCCATGGCATAGGACGTATGCACCCGCTTGGTATCGGGATGGATATAGCCGGGCAGGGCGTCCGTATAGGTGGATTTGAGCTTGGTCAGCTGGCGCCAGTCGACGATCTTGCGCGGCAGTTCATGCCCTTCCGCCGCAAGGTCTTCCAGCACCTGTGCCGATGTCGACCACTGCCCGGTCTTGGTCTTCGAACCGCCGGGAAGGCTCATCTTGCCGAACAGGATGTCGCCCAGCTGTTTGGGTGAGCCGATGTTGAGCTTTTCCCCGGCAAGCTGGTAAATCTCGTGTTCGATGGCGGCTGCCGCCTGCGCCAGATCGCCGGAGAGGCGCGACAGGATTTGCCGGTCGACGGAAATGCCGCGCTCTTCCATCCGCGCCAGCACGGCAACGAGCGGGCGCTCCAGCCGTTCATAGACCGAGACGAGCCCATCCTCGACCAGACGCGGCTTGAGCAGGCGCCACAGGCGCAGGGTGACATCCGCATCTTCGGCGGCATAGGCGGTGGCGCGGTCGATATCGACCATGTCGAATGTAACCGATGACTTACCGCTGCCGGCCACATCCTTGTAGGCGATGGGCGTGTGACCCAGCCAGCGCTCGGACAGGGCATCCATGCCATGGGTGCCTTCACCCGCATCGAGCACGTAGGAGATCAGCATCGTATCGTCGAAGGGGTGCGGATCGATGCCGTAGCGGTGCATGACCAGCCAGTCATACTTCATGTTGTGCGCGATCTTGAGCACCGAACGGTCCTCGAGCAGCGGCTTCAATACGCGCAAGGCATCGTCGAGCGGAATCTGTCCTTCGACGGTGCCACCGCCGAGGAGATCACCATTGCCGGACTTGTGGTTGAGCGGGACATAGGCCGCATGTCCCGGCCGGATGGCCAGGGAGAAGCCGACCAGCTCGGTCTGCATCGGATCGAGCGAGGTGGTTTCCGTGTCGAACGCCACCAGTCCGGCTTCGGTCGCCTCGTCGATCCAGAGTTGCAGCGTGGCAAGATCGCGGATGCAGGTATAGGCCGTCGTGTCGATCTTCGAAGCCAGCGCTTCGTCGCCGCGCGCCTTGATCAGGTCGGCGGGCAGCATGACGCCGGTATCCGATTTGTCCTGTGGTTTCTCGGTCGTTGAAGCGGGAGCAGTTCCGTCAGGGATTTCAACGTCCGGTCCGTGTGCCTCGGCGACGGTGTCCACCGCGACCTCGGATGGTTCGATGGCGGCGGCATCGATGCCCGTCGCTTCGGCGGCACGCCGGGTCAGGGAGGTGAATTCCATGGCCTTGAGGAAGGCGACCAGCTTCGGTCCATCCTGCGGCTCAAGCCCGAAGTCATCAAGCCCCACTTCGACGGGGGTATCGGTCTTCAGGGTGACAAGCTGGCGTGAGATAAGCGCCTGTTCGCTGAACGCAATAATGTTTTCGCGGCGCTTCTGCTGCTTGATTTCACCCGCACGGGCGAGCAGCGTATCGAGATCGCCGAACTCCTCCAGAAGCTGCGCAGCGGTCTTCGGTCCGATGCCGGGAATGCCGGGAACATTGTCGGTGGAATCGCCGGTCAATGCCTGCAGGTCGATCATCTTTTCCGGCGGCACGCCCCATTTCTCGACGACGTCGGGAATGCCGATCTGCTTGTCCTTCATGCTGTCATACATCGACACCAGCGGGGTGACGAGCTGCATCAGGTCCTTGTCGGAGGAGATGATGGTGACTTCCGCGCCGGCGGCTTCCGCCATCCGCGCATAGGTGGCGATGAGATCGTCCGCCTCGTAGCCTTCCTTTTCGATGCAGGGAAGGTTGAAGGCCTTGGTGGCCTGGCGGATCAGGCCGAACTGCGGAATGAGGTCCTCCGGCGGGGCCGAGCGGTTTGCCTTGTATTCCGGATAGATTTCCTTGCGGAAGGTGTTCGACGAATAGTCGAAGATGACGGCGAAATGCGTCGGCGTCACCCGGACCGAGGTGTCCCTGGCTTCCCGCAGCAGCTTCCACAGCATGTTGCAGAAACCCGATACCGCGCCCACCGGCAGGCCATCCGATTTGCGGGTGAGGGGCGGCAGCGCATGATAGGCCCGGAAGATATAGCCGGAGCCGTCGACGAGAAAGAGATGATCACCTTTTTTCATGGTGCCTACGATTAAATGATCATCCCGCAAAAGGAAATGATCTGTCTTTCCCATGCACCGAAAGATCGCGGGATAGCCGACTCCTCCTGACAAAATCCGCGGGGCCGCCGCAGCCTATCGGAAGGGTTTGTCCTTCTGCGGATGGATGGTTTCGCCGCGCTCCAGCATGGCAACGAATTTTTCGATGCGCTGCAGGCGTGTCTCGGGTTTCTTGGCATCGTTGACACGGTAGATGATGGCGTAGCGGTTCGCGCTGCTCAATGTCCCGAACATCTGCTTCGCCTCGGCATTCGCGTCGAGGGCTGCCTGCAGATCGTCGGGTATCGTGGCCTTGCCTTGCGAAAGATACGCCTTGTCCCAGCGTCCATCGGCCTTGGCGCGTTCGATTTCCGCAAGGCCGAAGGGTGTGATGCGACCCTGTTCGATCAGCGCGAGGGCGCGCGTGCGATTGATGTCGGACCAGCGGCTTGCGGCCTTGCGCGGCGTGAAGCGGATGAGCCAGTAGTCTTCATCGAATGCGTCGATCTGGCCGTCGATCCAGCCATGGCAAAGTGCGCCATCGATCGCATCCTGTTTGGACAGGCTTTTGATCCGCGCGGTCTTCTTGGAAAATTTGAGCCACGCGCCCGGCGATGCCGCATGGTTGGCGGCCAGCCACGCCTCCCAGTCTGCGCCTGCCGGAAAGAACAGAACCGGCAATTCTGTCGTTGCTTTCGTCATGGAATTCGCCTCCGCTCACGACAGCTTTATGCCGGATCAGACGGGCCTTGAACATATCACTTATGCATCACGCGTTTGTTACAAAGATGTAATGTTCCGTGCCCTTGAATTGCCATGGTTTGAGGCCCAAATCCTAGCTGTCGACGATAGATCGATGTCCGGGATTTAAGGCTCGTCCCCCGCCTGCCCCGGACTTGCGGTGACCTCATCCCCCCTCTCCGGGTCGCCGCATCTGAGTGTAGTGATCTGGTCGCCTGTGGTCCCCCCGCCACGGCGGCCATTTCTTTTCCGGCTCCACTTTTTTCTGCCGCTTCCCCGAAAATGGGCTAAGAAGAACTCCCTTCACGAATCCCGGTCCAACAAATTCAGGAATTACCATGTCAGCGCTTGAACCTGTCTTGAACGCCCTTGATGCCAATCTGGATAAAAGTCTGGAGCGGCTGTTCGAACTGTTGAAGATCAAGTCCATCTCCACCGATCCGGCATTCAAGGCCGAATGCCGCAAGGCTGCCGAGTGGCTGGTCGCCGATCTGAAGACCATCGGTTTCGACGCCAGCGTGCGCGACACGCCGGGGCATCCGATGGTGGTGGCGCATCATGAGGGGCCAAGTGCCGATGCACCTCATGTCCTTTTCTACGGTCACTATGACGTGCAGCCGGTTGACCCGCTCGAACTGTGGGAGAACGACCCCTTTGCCCCTGCCATCAAGGATATGGGCGATGGCCGCAAGATTCTGACCGGCCGCGGCACGGCCGATGACAAGGGCCAGCTGATGACCTTCGTCGAAGCCTGCCGCGCCTACAAGGACGTGCATGGCAAGCTGCCGGTCAAGATTTCCATCCTGTTTGAAGGAGAAGAAGAGTCGGGATCGCCGTCGCTGAAGCCTTTCCTCAATGCCTGCAAGGACGAGCTCAAGGCCGACTTCGCCCTCGTGTGCGATACCGGCATGTGGGACAGGCAGACCCCGGCGATTTCCGTCGGCCTGCGCGGGCTGGTCGGCGAGGAAATCGTCGTCAAGGCCGCCGATCGCGACCTGCACTCCGGTTCCTTCGGCGGTGCGGCGGCAAACCCGATTCACATTCTCACGAAGATTCTCGCCGACCTGCACGACGAAACCGGTGCCGTGACCATTCCCGGCTTCTATGACGGTGTCGAGGAAACCCCGACGCAGATCCTGCAGACCTGGAACGGACTCGGCTGCACGCCGGAAAACTTCCTCGGCCCCATCGGCCTTTCCATTCCCTCGGGTGAAAAAGGCCGTTCCATCCTGGAACTGGTCTGGGCGCGCCCGACCGCCGAGATCAACGGCGTGATCGGCGGTTATACCGGACAGGGCTTCAAGACCGTCATTGCCGCGCAGGCATCGGCCAAAGTGTCGTTCCGCCTCGTACACAAGCAGAACCCCGCCAAGATCCGCGAAGCCTTCCGCGCCTTTGTGCGCGAGCGCGTCCCTGCCGACTGCTCTGTGGAGTTCCATGAGCATGGCGGTTCGCCCGCCATCCAGCTGTCCTATGACTCGCCGCTGCTGGCCAAGGCCAAGACTGCCTTGAGCGACGAATGGCCGAAGCCCGCCGTGCTGATCGCCATGGGTGGATCGATCCCGATTGTCGGCGATTTCCAGAACATGCTGGGCATGGAATCGCTGCTCGTCGGCTTCGGGCTTGAGGACGACCGCATCCATTCCCCCAACGAAAAATACGAGCTGAATTCCTTCCACAAGGGCCAGCGTTCCTGGGCACGCATTCTTGACGTGCTGACGAAATAAACCGGAGAGATTTGATGACCATCCGCTTTCACCGCAATGATCTGCCCGACCTTGCAAACTATCAGGTCAATGCCGTTGCCATTGATACGGAGACGCTGGGGCTGAACCCCCATCGCGACCGGCTGTGTGTTGTGCAGATTTCACCCGGTGACGGCTCGGCTGATGTCATCCAGATCGACAAGGGGCAGACATCTGCCCCCAATCTGGTGAAACTTCTTGGTGATGCCGCCATCACCAAGATTTTCCATTTCGGCCGGTTTGATCTTGCCGTGCTCTATCACGCCTTCGGTGTGATGCCGCAGCCGGTCTTCTGCACCAAGATCGCCTCGCGCCTGACCCGCACCTACACGGACCGGCATGGCCTGAAGGAGATTTGCAGCGAATTGCTGGATATCAACCTGTCCAAGCAGCAGCAGTCATCGGACTGGGCGGCGCCGGAACTGTCGCAGGCTCAGCTGGAATATGCGGCATCCGACGTTCTCTACCTGCACCGGCTGAGCGCCATCCTGATCGAGCGCCTGAAGCGTGACGGACGGGCGGAAGAGGCGGCTGCCTGCTTCCAGTTCCTGCCGACGCGGTCCAAGCTCGATCTGATGGGCTGGGACGAACAGGATATTTTCGCCCACAGTTAAACGGAAAACGGCTCCTGCTATTCTGCAGAAGCAAGCGCGCCCCTGCCTTGCGGTGTGGGCGCGCGGTCGATATGTGCCCATTGCGGCCGTTTGAACAGGAACCGGCCATAGCCGGTCCATTGCACCAGCCCATAAAGGATCACCGGCCCCAGAACGCCGCTGACGACGGTCAGGAGCGAAATCGTGCCGATATCCGTGATGACGCCTGATTTGAGCAGGATGGTTCGCGCCACCGCCATGGGCAGGAAGAAGGCGAGGTAGACAACGATGGAATGGGCGCCGAGCCAGCGCAAAGCACGCACAAGCCATTGTGCAGCGGGTACCGAGCCCAGTCGCGCCAGCAGCGCCGAGACCGAAACAATGGCCAATGCCCCGGCAAAACCGGCAAGCAGCGAGATGATGGGCACATTGCTCCAGCCGCCGAGCCCGCCGGATGTATAGGCCTCCAGCGGTATCCAGGCAGCAAAGGGTTGCGATGCCGGGTGAAACACCAGCCAGCCATTGGCGAGCGCCCATACGCCGAGGATGGCAAGGGCGGTGAGCGGACGCTGCCGCAGCCATTGCGCCAGGTCGAAAATGACGGGTGCAAAGGCATAGCCGGCAAAGAAGAAGACATAGCGGCTGCAGAATTCGTCGAGGACCAGCCATCCCGTATGGATGGGGACGGTTTCAAGCGCGGCGGCAATGGCGAGGATGATCCAGACATTGACGGATCTGACGAGGCGCGTGACGACAAAGAACACCGGCAGCAGATAGATGAACCATAGGGTTCCGAAGGGCTGGACGAGGGCAAGGAGATAGGCGCCGACAGCGCCGCCGGGGCCGCTGTCGGCGATGATGCCCGGCGCCTTGAACAGGAACTGGATCGTCAGCCACAGCAGGTAGAAATAGGCGAAATGGATGATCTTGCGGTCGGCATAGCGCAGCCATGGCCGATCGATCACCAGTCCGAGAAACAGGCCCGAGATCAGGAAGAAGTCCGGCATGCGGAACGGCTGGGCAAAGGACACGACCGGATGCATCCAGCCACGGGCGCCGGCATCGTCCTCGACGCCAAGCACCGAGTGCATCATGACGACAAAGATGATGCAGATGCCCTTGGCGATGTCGACCCAATCGACACGTGTTTTTTCGCCCGTGCTCATCGTTGCTTTGTTCCCCCGCGTTTTACTCTCTTTGATACGCGATATTTCAAAACGGGAAGTAAAATTCAGGTGATGTTCGCAGAAATGACGGTCGGATCACGTTTCCGAAGGGTTGATTGTCCCGGAAATACCCGGTTGCTGCATCCGAATACAAAAATGCCGGGCAGAAGCCCGGCGAATTGTGAACGCAAATGCGTCCAGAGGGGAACACGTAACGAGCGAAAAATGGGAGGAGAACCGCTCGTTACGCACCACCAAAATATGCCTGCCGCGTTTAATTTTCAAGGGCGCAAGAATAATAATCTTTTCGCGCGCCAAGATTTGACAGAAAACGACAGCGGCGCTGCGGCGGCCTGAATGGGGTTTCAGTTGACGGCGGCACCCGCCGGCGCGGGCGCGCCGGTCGCGTCGAGAGGCTCCTTGCACGTCCCGTGACCGCGCAGCTGGCAGCCGCCGAGGCGATACTGTGCTTCGGATTCGGGCGAGGGATTCAGTCTGGCAATGGCACCGCCACCGCAACCGCCGAGGATAATCGCAGCGCAGGCAAGGACCACAAATCGCATTTGCCACTCCATTCCTAATGAGCGGGAAGCTAACGGTCCGGCGCGGAATTCTCAAGCGTGAACCGAACCGTTCGCCTTCACGCATGCTCAGTTTGATGCCATCGGCCAAATTTAACCGCACCTTAAATCGCCGCATTTACCCTGCAACGCGTCGCGAAGGATTTTGCGGCACCGATTGGGGCGGGTATTTCAGTCAATGGCACCACGTGACAAGGGCAGGCAGCGCATCGAGCCGGGGTTCAGTTCGGACCGCCGTTCCGATGACGATGACATGCGCGCCGACCCGGAGGACAGACCCGTGCGAAGCCAGAAGCGCCGGACCTCATCGCGCAAACCCGCCAAGTCCAGGCGCGGCCGCTCCAGCCGCCGGCAGGGTGGCGGTTTCCTGGGTCTCATCCGCCGCACCATCTACTGGTCGTTTGTCCTGTGCATCTGGGGCGGTATCGCCGTCGCGGGCACCGTGATCTATTTCGCCGCCAAGATGCCGCAGACCACCACCTGGACGATCCCCGACCGCCCGCCCAACGTGAAGATTGTTTCGGTCGAAGGCGATCTCATCGCCAATCGCGGCGCCACCGGCGGCGAGGCGATCGGCCTGCACCAGATGTCGCCCTACCTGCCGCAGGCGGTGGTGGCGATCGAAGACCGCCGCTTCTATTCGCATTTTGGTGTCGATCCCGTCGGCTTCGTCCGCGCCATGGCGACCAACGTGATCTCGGGGCGCCTGGTGCAGGGCGGTTCGACCATCACGCAGCAGCTGGCGAAGAACCTGTTTCTGACGCCGGACCGCACGCTGGAGCGCAAGGTCCAGGAAGTCCTGCTCGCCCTCTGGCTGGAGCACAAATATACCAAAGACCAGATTCTGGAGATGTATCTGAACCGGGTTTATCTCGGCTCGGGTTCCTATGGCGTGGCCGCGGCCTCGCGCCGCTACTTCAACAAATCCGCGCACGACGTCAATCTGTCGGAAGCGGCTGTCATTGCCGGCCTGCTCAAGGCGCCTTCGCGCCTGTCGCCGGCGCGCGATCCGAAAGCCGCCGTCGAGCGTTCCCAGCTGGTGCTGGCGGCCATGCGCGATCAGGGCATGATCGGTGACAAGGAACTGACCGTCGCCATGAAGCAGCCGGCGACCCGCGCGGCGGCCTATTGGAGCGGCTCCGAGCATTATGTCGCCGACCGGGTGATGGAGGAGTTGCCCGAGCTTATCGGTGATGTCCGTGCGGATGTGGTTGTCGACACCACCGTCGATCTCGGCCTGCAGAAGCTGGGAGAAGCCTCGATCCGCGATCTGATCCAGAAGAACGGCGACCGGCTCAATGTTTCGCAGGGCGCGCTGGTCTCCATCGATGGCACCGGAGCGGTGCGGGCGCTGGTGGGCGGCTATGACTATGCCAACAGCCAGTTCGACCGCGCCAGCGAAGCCAAGCGCCAGCCGGGCTCCACCTTCAAGCCTTTCGTGTATCTCTCCGCATTGGAGCAGGGGCGCACGCCGGAATCGGTGCGCAACGATGCGCCCATCCGGATCGGCAACTGGACGCCCGGCAACTATAACGGCAAATATTTCGGCAAGGTGACGCTGGCGGAGGCGCTGGCCCGGTCGCTCAATTCGGTATCCGCCCAATTGGTCATGGAAGTCGGCCCCAGCACCGTTGTCGATACGGCGCATCGCCTGGGGATCGTTTCGAACCTCAACGCCAATGCCTCACTGGCGCTTGGGACCTCGGAAGTCACGCTGCTCGAACTCACCGATTCCTTTGTGCCCTTTGCCAATGACGGCTACAAGGCGCCCGTCCATCTGGTCCGCCGCGTCACCACGCATGAGGGCAAGGTGCTGTATGAATTCAAGAATCCCAAGCAGGAGCGGGTGATCAGCGAGCGCAATGTCGGCATGATGAATGCCATGCTGCGCCAGACCGTCGAAAGCGGCACGGCGACGAAAGCCAAATTCGGCTGGCCCGCTGCGGGCAAGACCGGCACCAGCCAGAATTTCCGCGATGCCTGGTTCATCGGCTACACCTCGAACCTGACCACGGGCGTGTGGTTCGGCAATGATGACGGCAAGCCGACCAAGAAGGTCACCGGCGGCGCGTTGCCCGCGCTGGCCTGGAAGGAATTCATGGTCGCCGCGCACAAGGGCGTGCCCGTGGCGGAGCTTCCCGGCAATTACCGCGTCAATGAAACCGTCATCGACGGCAACGATGCCTTGCCCGGCGCGGATGTGCCGGCCGCCGAAGGTGTGCCATCAGCCCAGCTCAATCCGGGCGGGCCGGTTCCGCCGGTCGGGCTGGACGATCAAACCGGATCGACCCATCCGACGCCGCCGGCCGGCGTGGGCGGCAATGGCCAGAAGCCGCGCAAGACCACGCTCTTCGACCTGATCATGGGCAACTGACCGGCAAGCCGTCCGGTCCGTGCTTCCCTTCGCTCCCATACAGCTTCTGAAAACCCCCTGTCGCGGCGATTCCAAATGTCGCTTGACAAGTCGCGACTCTTGTCCTCGTATTATGAAAATCCATTATTAGATATTCTATTCCATAGTAATGGATTAAAACATAATATTCGCTTGACGGATAGGGGAACGAAAAATGTCTAAAGTATTTTACGCGACGGTCGCTGTGGCCGCGCTGCTCGCATTGCCGTTCAATCAGGCTTTCGCGCAGGACAACAAGAGCAAGCTCGATGAGGTGCTGGCCCGCGGCCATCTGGTTGTCGGCACCGGCAGCACCAATGCGCCATGGCACTTCAAGGGCGCTGACGACACGCTGCAGGGCTTCGATATCGACATGGGTCATATCATCGCCAAGGCGCTGTTCAGCGATCCCAGCAAGGTCGAGTTCGTCAACCAGTCTTCCGATGCCCGCATTCCCAACATCACCACGAACAAGGTGGATATCACCTGCCAGTTCATGACGGTCACCGGGGAGAGGGCACAGCAGATCGCCTTCACCATACCGTACTATCGGGAAGGTGTCGGGCTGATGCTGAAGGCCGACAGCAAATATGCCGACTACGCCGCGCTCAAGGCGGCGGGTTCTGCGGTGACAATCTCGGTGCTGCAGAATGTCTATGCCGAATCGATGGTGCATGCGGCCCTGCCGGAGGCCAAGGTCGACCAGTATGAATCGGTCGATCTGATCTATCAGGCGCTGGAATCCGGCCGTGCCGATGCGGTCGCCACGGATCAGTCGTCGCTTGCCTGGTACATGACCCAGAACAAGGGTCGCTACAAGGATGCCGGCTACGGCTGGAATCCGCAGACTTATGCCTGCGGTGTCAAGCGCGGCGATCAGGATTGGCTGAACTTCGTCAACACGGCGCTGCATGAGGCGATGACCGGTGTCGAGTTCGATACCTATGCGAAATCGTTCAAGACCTGGTTCGGCAAGGACCTGACGCCGCCGCAGATCGGCTTCCCCGTCGAATACAAGTAGTCAACCGGCGGCTCCAGGGTCGTCTGGAGCCGTTTCTCCTTGTCTTGCGATAACGGGGACATTGTTCATGGGCTATACGCTGAATTTTGCTGCCGTCTGGCGCAGCTTCGATGACCTGCTGTTGGGGCTGGCGCTCAGCCTTGCCCTGGCTTTCGGCTCCATCCTCATCGGCGCCGTCATCGGGCTGTGCACGGCTTTTGGTCTGATATCCAAAAACGGCCTGATAAAGCGTCCGGCCGGGGTCTACGTCTCCATCATCCGCAACACGCCGATCCTCGTGCTCGTGCTGTTCACCTATTTCGCGCTGCCCCAGTGGGGGTTGCGCCTGGGCAAGATCGAAAGCTTCGTCTTCACGCTCGCCCTCTATTCGGGTGCCTATCTGGCGGAGGTGTTCCGCGCCGGACTGCTGTCGATCCCCGCCGGTCTGCGCGAGGCCGGCCTCGCCATCGGCCTGACGGAAATGCAGATACGCACGTCGATCATCGCGCCGCTGATGTTTCGCAATATCCTGCCGTCGCTCGGCAGCACGATCATCTCGCTGTTCAAGGACACGTCGCTGGCCGCGGCCATCGCCGTGCCGGAACTGACGTTCGAAACGCGCAAGATCAATGTCGAAACCTTTCGCGTCATCGAGACATGGATGGTGGCAAGCTGCCTCTACGTCTTTACCTGTTCGATCCTGGCTGCGCTGATGCGCATCGTCGAACGCCGTCTGGCATTGCCGAGGTGATGTGATGGATATTGTTCATTTCGCGGATGTTCTCTGGCTGGCGCGCTGGCCGATCCTCAAGGGTATCGGCGTCACCCTGTCGATTTCGCTGCTGGCGATCTGCTGCGGCACGCTGCTCGGGGTTGGTGTTGGTTTGGCGCTGACCTATGCCAGGGCACCGCTGCGTTGGATCGTGCGCGGCTACACGGATTTCATCCGCGGCACACCAGTCCTCGTGCTGGTTCTCGCCAGTTATTACGTGCTCGGCACCATCGGCCTTGACCTCGGGCCGTTCCAGGCGGGCATTCTGGCGCTCGCCGTCTTCTGCAGTTCGCATGTGGGGGAAATCGTCCGGGGGGCGCTGCAATCCATACCGAAGGGGCAGACGGAAGCTGCCAAGGCTATTGGCCTGACCTTTCCGCAGACCTTCGCCTATGTGCTCGGCCCGCAGGCGCTGCGCCAGGTGCTGCCGGCCTGGGTCAACACGGCAGCCGAAATGGTCAAGGCATCGACCCTCTTGTCGATTATCGGCGTGGCCGAGCTGCTGCTGCGCACGCAGGAACTGATTTCCAGAACCTTCATGAGCCTCGAATTCTATTTCTTCGCCGGCTTCCTGTATTTCGTCATCAACTATGCCATCGAACGTTTCGGCCGCTACGTCGAACGCAAGATGGCGGTTCCATCCTAAGGGGATTCCGGGATGCCAGACAATCTTCTTGAAATCCGCAACCTGCACAAGAGCTATGGCGAGGTGGAAGTCCTCAAAGGCGTCGACTGCAGCATGAAGCAGGGCGATGTCGTCAGCATCATCGGGTCGAGCGGCTCCGGCAAGACCACCATGCTGCGCTGCATCAACATGCTGGAAGAATTCCAGGGCGGGTCGATCAGCATAGACGGTCAGGAGATCGGTTATGAGATGATCGGCGGCCAGCGCCGGCGCAAGAAGGAGAAGGAAATCGCCCGCCAGCGCGCCCTGACCGGCATGGCTTTCCAGCAGTTCAACCTGTTCCCGCATATGAGTGCCGTTCACAATGTCATGCTGGGCCTGGTCAAGGTGAAGAAGCTGGACAGGGACGAGGCGCGCACCATTGCGCTGAAATGGCTGGATCGTGTCGGCCTGCTCGCCCGTGCCGATCATTTTCCCGGGCAATTGTCCGGTGGCCAGCAGCAGCGTGTCGCTATCGCCCGCGCCATTGCCATGAATCCTCGGCTAATGCTGTTCGACGAAGTCACCTCGGCGCTCGATCCGGAACTGGTGAACGAGGTGCTGCAGGTGATCAAGACATTGGCGCAGGACGGCATGAGCATGCTGCTTGTCACTCACGAGATGCGCTTTGCCTACGAGGTCTCCAACCGGGTGATCTTCATGAACCAGGGGCTTATCGGCGAGGAAGGCAACCCGCGCGACATGTTCCACAAACCGCAGAGCGAGCGCCTGGCCGAGTTTTTGAAGACGTCGAGCTTTTCCTGAATTTAGCGATGTTTGTTCGCAGGCACACGTCAAAATACCGGCCTGCACAGTTCCCTTTGGGCGGCGCTTGCTCTATGGCACTAGTGGTCCGATTCTGACATTTGCACCCCGTTGATACAGGCCATTCAGGCAAATGTCAGAATCAAAGGACCACTAGCAACTATAAGATTCTAGTGGAACTTTGAATTTGACATTCGCATGCTGCGCGTCATGTCAAATGGGATGCGAATGTCAAATTCGTTCCACTTGCAAACGGAGTTTTCCCATGAGCAGCGATGAAGCACGCAAAGTCCTCGTCTTGACTGGCGCAAGCCGTGGCATCGGCCACGCCACGGTCAAGCGGTTTTCCCGCGCCGGCTGGCGCGTCATCACCTGCTCGCGGCAGGATTTTTCCGATGATTGTCCCTGGCCTGCCGGTCCCGACGATCATATCAAGGTGGATCTCGCCGATCCCGCCGATGTGGATCACGCGGTCCTGGAAATTCGCCAGAGGCTGGAGATCGAAGGCGGCAAGCTGCATGCCCTGATCAACAATGCCGGTATCTCGCCCAAGAATCCGGGCGGTGACCGGCTGGATTCGATCGAGACCCCCATGCACACATGGTCGACCGTGTTTCAGGTGAATTTCTTCGCACCCATCATGCTGGCGCGCGGCCTGTTCAAGGAATTGGAAGCGGGCAAGGGATCGATTGTCAACGTCACCTCCATCGCCGGAAGCCGTGTGCATCCCTTTGCCGGAACGGCCTATGCGACATCGAAGGCTGCACTGGCATCCCTGACGCGGGAAATGGCCTCGGATTTCGGCCCGCACGGCATTCGCGTCAACGCGATCGCGCCGGGCGAGATCGATACGGCGATCCTGTCGCCGGGCACCGACAAGCTGGTGGAACAGCTGCCGCTGCGCCGTCTCGGCAAGACCGCTGAGGTTGCCGAGACGATCTATTTCCTGTGCTCCGAGGCATCGTCCTATGTGACCGGCTCGGAAATCCACATCAATGGCGGCCAGCACGTCTGATGCTTGAAGGGGGAATGGCTTTGAACACCCCCCTCTGTCCTGCCGGACATCTCCCCCACAAGGGGGGAGATCACATCGACATCGACATTTTTGCTTGTTTTGCGAGGTCTCAGAACTGGTCGAAACCGTAATGCAGGCTGATCTCCCCCCTTGTGGGGGAGATGGGCGGTAGCCCAGAGGGGGGTAAAATCTCTCCCTCAAACGTAGCGGTTGACCACGTTCTCCAGATATTCCTGGCGGCCGGAGCGCGGCTGCGGCTGGATCTTCTTGTCCTCGACGTGCTTGGCGATATCCTCAAGCGACAGCTTGCCCGACAGCATGGCCTGTGCGTCAGGCTTGGCCCAGCCCGCATAGCGCTCCTCGACAAAACCGGTGAGGGCCTTGTCCTCGACCATCTTCGCCGCTGCCTTGAGGCCGCGGGCGCAGGTATCCATGCCGCCGATATGGGCGATCAGCAGGTCCTGCGGATCGAGCGACTGGCGGCGCAGTTTGGAGTCGAAATTGGTGCCGCCCGTGGTGAAACCGCCGGCTTTGAGGATTTCATAATAGGCCAGCGCCACCTCGGGCACATTGTTGGGGAACTGATCCGTATCCCAGCCGGACTGGTAATCATTGCGGTTCATATCGATGGAACCGAAAATGCCGAGTGCCGCCGCGGTTGCCAGTTCATGTTCGAAGGAGTGGCCGGCAAGGATGGCGTGGCCCTGTTCGAGATTGACCTTGACCTCGTTCTCCAGGCTAAAGCGCTTGAGGAAGCCATAGACTGTCGCCGCATCGTAGTCGTACTGGTGCTTGGTCGGCTCCTGCGGCTTCGGCTCGATGAGGATCGCGCCCTTGAAGCCGATCTTGTGCTTGTAGTCGACGACGAGGCTGAGGAACCGGCCCATCTGGTCGAGTTCGCGCTTCATGTCGGTGTTGAGCAGGGTCTCGTAGCCTTCGCGGCCGCCCCAGAGCACGTAGTTCTCGCCCTTCAGTTTCTGCGTGACATCGATACAGGTTTTCACCGTCGCGGCCGCATAGGCGAAGACATCGGGATCGGGGTTGGTGGCTGCACCGGCCATGTAGCGCCGGTTGGAGAAAAGATTGGCGGTGCCCCAGAGCAGCTTGGTGCCGGTCTTTTCCATCTTGCCCGCGAAATAGTCTGCAATCTCGTAGAGGCGCTTGTTGCTTTCGGCGAGAGTCTCGCCTTCAGGACGGACGTCGGCGTCGTGGAAGCAGAAATACGGTGCGCCCAGCAGCGAGAACATCTCGAAAGCCACGTCGGCTTTCAGCTTCGCGCCCTGCATCGTGTCATTGAACCACGGGCGTTCGAAGGTCTGGCCGCCGAAGGGATCGCCGCCCGGCCAGGTGAAGGAATGCCAGTAGGCAACGGCAAAGCGCAGGTGGTCTTCCATGCGCTTGCCATTGATCAGCTCTTCGGGATTGTAAAAACGATAGGCAAGCGGATTGGTGCTGTCCGGCCCCTCATATCTGACTGGTTTGATGTCACCAAAAAATCCGCTGCTCATGATTGAACTCCCTTTAATGCTGGATAGAGGTTGTGGTAGCGCCGGTAGGCGATGTCGAAATCGGCGGTGAGACCCTTGTCGGGCTCGATGGTCTTTTCCGTTGCGGGCTGCGTGCAGATGGCACGGGGATCGGCCTTTTCCGCTGCGATGAGGCCAAGCCTTGCGGCACCGAAGGCTGCGCCGAAATCCCCGTCGGCAGGCACATCGACAGGGATGCCGAGCGCCGTGGCAATGGTTTTCAGCCAGTAGGCGGACCGCGAGCCGCCGCCGACGGCGGTCACCCGGTCAAGCCTGGTGCCCGCACTGGCAAGCGCATGCAGGCAATCGCGGAAGGCAAAGGCGACGCCCTCAAGCACTGCCTGTGTCAAGCTCGCCCGGTCGCTGGCATGTTCCAGTCCCTGGAACGAACCGCGGATGGCGGAATCGTTGAGCGGCGTGCGTTCGCCGGAGAGATAAGGCAGGAAGGTGACGCCGGAAGGGGCTCGTAAATTGTCACCCAACTCGTCGGTCAGTTCCGCCGGCTTGCGCGCGGTGATGCCGGCATACCAGTTGAGCGCATCGGTGGCGGAGAGGATCACGCCCATCTGGTGCCACGTGTCGGGGAGGGCATGGCAGAAGGTGTGAACGGCACTGGCCGGGTTGGGCAGATAGGCATTGTTGGCGGCAAACAGCACGCCGGATGTGCCGAGCGAGACGAAGGCATGGCCTTCCGCCACGGTGCCCATGCCGCAGGCGGAAGCGGCATTGTCCCCGGCGCCGCCGGCAACAACCACCCGGTTGCCCATGCCCCAACGCGTGGCCAGACTGGCTTTCAGCGTGCCGGAAACCTCGGTCCCCTCGACGAGGGATGGCATGTGGCTCCTGTCGAGTCCGGATGCGCCGAGCAGCTCGTCCGACCAGGCGCGCCTGCCGACATCGAGCCAGGAGGTTCCCGCCGCATCGGACATTTCGGAGACGTGTTCGCCGGTCAGCCAGAGCCGCAGATAATCCTTCGGCAGCAGCACCCGCCGCAATCTGGCGAAAATCTCCGGCTCGTTGTTCTTCACCCACATCACTTTCGGCGCGGTAAAGCCGGGAAAAACAATGTTGCCGCTGAGCGCGCGAAAGATCGGCTTGCCGTCGAGTTCGGCTGCTTCCGCGTGGCTGCGCGTGTCGTTCCACAGCATGCAGGGCCGAAGCACGCTGTCATTGCCGTCAAGCAGCGTTGCGCCGTGCATCTGGCCGGACAGGCCGATGCCTTTCACAGCAGCCAATTCTTTGGGGTGACTGGCCTTCAGTGCGGCAATGGCATCTTCGGTCGCGCGTATCCAGTGCGCGGGGTCCTGCTCGGACCAGCCTGAATGCGGCCGTGAAACATCCAGTGTTCCTGTGCCGGAGCCAATGACGGACTGTTTGTCGTCAATCAACAGCGCCTTGACGCCGGATGTGCCTAAATCTAGACCGAGATACATGGAGGATCCTTTGAAATGTGGAGGCTAGATCGCCCGCCGCAGCGGTGCTTCACGCAGATCGCCGGGGGCGAAAAGCTGGGTATCGAGATGCAGCAGGGACGTCATCATGCAACCCTGCAGGATGAGCGGATGCTCGTCGGGATAGCAGCGGATGGTCAGGTCAGGCTTGCCGCCCCAGCCGGTCGTGCCGGATACGATTTCCCGCAGGTCCGCCTCGATGAGGTCGAAGACACCGGCGCCGGGCCCGACAAGTGCGATGGGCACGGGATCGATCAGCGAGAAAAGACTGCGCAGGCCGGAGCCGATGGCCTGTCCCGCCTTGCGGAATGCCGCCCGCTCCGCACCGTCGCGGCTGCGGGCGCGGTCGGCCACGGCATTGAAGGAAGCGGCATCGACATCCTGGGCCGGCTGGGCCTGTTCGTCCTCGCCCGCTGTCCGGCGCAGGATGGCATAATCACTGGCATAGGCCTCGATGCAGCCGTGGCGGCCGCAGCGGCAGAGCGCGCCATTGGGGACATGCAGCATATGGCCGAATTCGGCACCCGAAGACTGGACGCCGAGAAACGGCTTGCCCTTGAGATAAAGGCCCATGCCGATGCCGTGCGACAGGAGGATGGCGGCAAAGTCTTCGGCGTAATGTTCCGGATCGGTCCAGCGCAGCGCCTCGGCAATCATGCTGCAATCATTGGCAACCGCAACGCTGACGCCGTAGCGTGCGGAAAGGATTTCGCCGAAAGCCACATTGATGTCGGGCGTGATCGGCGACCAGAGCATGGTCGCGCTGGCGGCATCGGTGACACCCTGCACGCCCATGGAGATGTGCATGAGCCTGCCCGCGCTGCCCGGCATGGCGGCGAGCAGGCCGTCAAGCATTTCGCAGATCGCCCGGCTCAGGTCGCCGGCGCTTGCATCGAGCGTCGGGATACGGCGGATTTCCTGCGCGATCACCTGTCCCTTGTAGTCGAACAGCACCGTGTGGGCGAGGTTGAGGGCCAGTTCAACCGTGGCGATTGTCGCGATTTCCGGGTTGAGCGTCAGTGCCACCTGCGGGCGGCCGCGGCGGTTGGCCGTGACATCGCCGTCGCGGCTTTCATTGACAATGCCTTCGGCGATGAGGGCCGTGGTGATGGCTGAAACCGTCGATGCGCTGAGGCCGGTCTGGGCCACGATATCGGTGCGCGAGAGGAGATCATGGCCGCGCAATGCGGCCAGGACGAGCCTGCGATTCTGACGCCGGACATCGTCCGGCCGGGCTATCTCATCTACCAACGAACGATCTCCTCCCGAAATCTTTTTTTGATGCGATGCAAAAATATTGTTGCAACGCAATAACTTAGCAGATCAGATTCTATGTTGACATGGAAATGAAATTAAGTCACTATTTTTTTCGAGCCTCGAAATAAAGAGGTTTGGGTGACTGGCCGGAGGTGAAAGGCCTGACATCCGACGGGATCAACGTGCCATGTGCACTGGGAGGATTATCATGAAAAAATACGCAACCGCTCTGGCGGGTGTTGCTCTTGCCGTTTCTTTGGCCGGCCCTGCGCTGGCGAAAGACAAGATCATTGGCGTGTCCTGGTCCAACTTTCAGGAAGAGCGCTGGAAGACAGATGAAGCTGCCATCAAGAAAGCGCTTGAAGCCAATGGCGACAAGTATATTTCGGCCGATGCCCAGTCTTCCGCTTCCAAGCAGCTCACCGACGTTGAAAGCCTGATCGCCCAGGGCGCCAATGCCCTGATCATCCTTGCGCAGGATTCGAGCGCAATCGGACCAGCTGTTGAAAAGGCGGTCGCTGAAGGTATTCCGGTCGTCGGCTATGATCGCCTGATCGAAAACAAGGATGCGTTCTACATCACCTTCGACAACAAGGAAGTCGGCCGCATGCAGGCGCGCGGTGTCCTGGCTGTGAAGCCGGAAGGCAATTACGCCTTCATCAAGGGCAGCTCGGCCGATCCGAACGCCGATTTCCTCTTCTCCGGCGCGCAGGAAGTTTTGAAGGACGCCATCGCGTCCGGCAAGATCAAGAATGTCGGCGAAGCCTATACGGACGGCTGGCTGCCGGCCAATGCGCAGAAGAACATGGAACAGTTCCTGACCAAGAACGACAACAAGATCGACGCTGTCGTTGCGGCCAATGACGGCACTGCCGGCGGCGCCATCGCTGCCCTGCAGGCCCAGGGGCTTGCCGGTACGGTGCCCGTATCCGGTCAGGATGCGGATTTCGCAGCCCTGAACCGCATTGCGCTCGGCACCCAGACCGTTTCGGTCTGGAAAGACTCGCGTGAGCTCGGCAAGGAAGCAGCCGGTATTGCCGCGGCACTCGCCGACGGCAAGAAGATGGGCGACATTCCGCATGTGCAGAAGTTTGCCGGCGGTGCGAACAAGGTTGAAGTCAATGCCGTGTTCCTGACGCCCGTTCCGATCACCAAGGACAACCTCAACGTCATTATCGACGCGGGTTGGGTGAAGAAGGACGTTGTCTGCCAGGGCGTCAAGGCCGGTTCGGTCGCAGCCTGCAAGTAAGTCCTGAATAATCTGCTAATATTGAGCGCCGCTGGTCCACTGGATCGGCGGCGTTTTAAAAAGAACCTGAAACTGGGGAGAGACAAATGAGTGATCCGGCAGTCAGTATTGACCGGGCCCGCGCCTCCGAACTTGGCCTTACCGCCCGCTTCTTCAAAGCCACCGAACTTGATACCCGGCTTCTGGGTATGATCGGTGCGCTGGTTGTCATCTGGATTGCATTCCAGGTTCTCTCCGGCGGCCAGTTCCTCACACCGCGCAACCTGTGGAATCTTTCCGTGCAGACGTCATCCGTTGCCGTGATGGCGACCGGCATGGTGCTGATCATCGTGACGCGCAATATCGACCTGTCGGTCGGCTCGCTGCTGGGTTTCATCGGCATGATCATGGGTGTCATGCAGACGGAAATGCTGCCGAAACTCATCGGCTTCGAACATCCCGCCACCTGGATCATCACGCTTGGCATTGGCATTGTCGCCGGTGCCGTCATCGGCGGCTTTCAAGGCTTCATCATCGCCTTTCTCGGGGTTCCTGCTTTCATCGTGACGCTCGGCGGCCTGCTCGTCTGGCGCGGCGCCGCCTGGTGGGTCACGTCGGGCCGTACTGTCGCACCGATGGACTCGACCTTCCGCCTGATGGGCGGCGGTCCGGAAGGCTCCATCGGTTCCATGTGGAGCTGGATTCTCGGCATCGCCGCCTGCGTCGCCATCGTGATCATGGTGGCCAACAGCCGCCGCCAGCGTCAGCGTTTCAATTTTCCGCGCCGTCCTGTCTGGGCCGAAGTGTTCATGGCCGCCATCAGTTGCGTCCTGGTGCTCGGGGCCGTCTCGATTGCCAATGCCTATTACTGGCCCATCGGCATCGTGCGCAAATATGCCGATGCCAACAACATCACCATTCCCGACGGCGGCCTGTTCATCTCGCATGGTATCGCCATACCGGTGCTGATTGCGGTGGCAACCGGGATCATCATGACATTCGTGACCACGCGGACCCGTTTCGGCCGCTATGTCTTCGCCATGGGCGGCAATCCCGAAGCTGCCGATCTCGCCGGTATCAACACGCGCTGGGTCACCATGAAGATCTTCATCATCATGGGCATTCTCTGTGCCATCGCCGGTGCGATTTCGACCGCCCGCCTCAACGCGGCAACCAATGCCCAGGGCACGCTGGACGAGCTTCTGACCATTGCCGCCGCCGTGATTGGCGGAACGTCGCTGGCCGGCGGCGTCGGCACCATCGCCGGTGCGATGATCGGCGCGCTGCTCATGCAGTCGCTGAGCTCGGGCATGGTGCTTCTCGGCCTCGATACGCCGCTGCAGAACATTGTTGTCGGTATCGTTCTGGTGATCGCCGTCTGGCTCGACACCATCTATCGCCGCCGTACCGCGTGAGGGAGGAAAGACCATGAGCACTGCACAGACACCTCTCATCGACATGGACAATATCTCGATCGCATTCGGCGGTATCCGTGCGGTCGACGGTGCGTCCGTCAATCTCTATCCGGGCGAAGTGGTGGCCCTGCTCGGCCACAACGGCGCCGGCAAATCGACGCTGATCAAGATCCTGTCCGGTGCCTACAAGCGCGACAGCGGCACGATCAAGGTCAATGGCGAGGAAGCCTCGATCGGCAATCCGCGCGATGCCAAGGCCTACGGCATCGAGACGATCTACCAGACGCTGGCCCTGGCCGACAATGTCGACACGGCCGCCAATCTCTATCTCGGGCGTGAACTGATGACGCCGTGGGGCACGCTCGATGACGTCGCCATGGAGCACAGCGCGCGCGAGGTGATGGGGCGGCTCAATCCGCGCTTCCAGCGCTTCAAGGATCCGGTCAAGGCCCTGTCCGGTGGGCAGCGGCAGTCCGTCGCCATTGCCCGGGCGATCCTGTTCAATGCCCGCATTCTGATCATGGACGAGCCGACAGCCGCGCTCGGACCACAGGAAACCGCGCAGGTGGGCGAGCTGATCATGCAGCTGAAGAGCGAAGGTATCGGCATCTTCCTGATCAGTCATGACATCCACGATGTCTTTCATCTCGCGGACCGGGTGGCCGTCATGAAAAACGGCCAGGTGGTCGGCACCGCCAAGGTGGGGGATGTCACCGAGGACGAGGTGCTCGGCATGATCATCCTCGGCAAATGCCCGCCCGGTGCGATACCCGGACCCGGCGCCGTGAACTGACAGTTTGTTTGCAAGCGTTTTCGCAGCAGCCCCGCCTTGCGGGGCTGTTTGCATTTGGGCGGTTCGACAAATCAATATCGTCATTGAATGCAGTGCAATCATTGCTTAATATGTACTCATTGATGAATGGAGATGCCGATGGCCAGCATGACGATCCGGAATCTGGATGAACAGTTGAAGACGCGGCTGCGTGTTCGGGCCGCACAGCACGGAAAATCCATGGAGGACGAGGCACGCGATATTCTGCGGGCGGCGTTGTCGAAGGAATCAGTTGCGCCAGCCAATCTTGCCGAAGCCATTCACAGCCGCTTCAAGGCATTGGGCGGGGTTGACCTGCCGATGGCACCACGCGAAGCACCGCGCAACCCTGTGGATTTCAACGAATGATCGTCCTCGATACAAACGTCATTTCGGAAATGATGAAACGCGAGCCCGACCCGCGCGTGGCGCAGTGGCTTGCGGAGCAGCCGGTGGTCTCACTGTTCACGACCACGATCACCCAGGCGGAAATTTTGTACGGCCTGTCGCTGCTTTCGGAGGGAAAACGCAAATCCGCGTTGACCGATATGGCCCGGCTGATGTTCAGCGAAGATTTCGCCGGTCGCATCCTGCCATTCGATGGTTCGGCCGCAGCGGCCTACCCTGATATTTTTTCGGAGAGGCGCCGGGCCGGCAAGTCGATCAGCCAGTTCGACGCACAGATCGCCGCCATCGTGCACTCCCGAGGGGCGAGGCTGGCGACACGGAATGTCAAGGATTTTGCCGATTGCGGACTGGAGATTGTCGACCCCTGGCAATGAACGCCGTTGGATGACGTGTCTCTCGAGATAATAAAAAGGCCGCTTGCGCGGCCTTTGTCTGGATCAATCTGGAAGCGCGTTAGATCGCTTCGACCTGCTGAACTTCCGGCACGAAATGCTTCAGGAGGTTCTGGATGCCATGCTTCAACGTTGCTGTAGAAGACGGGCAGCCGGAGCAGGCGCCCTTCATGTGCAGGTAAACCGTTCCGTTCTCGAAACCGCGGAAGGTGATATCGCCGCCATCCTGCGCCACGGCAGGGCGCACGCGGGTCTCCAGCAGTTCCTTGATCGTGTCGACGATCTCGGTGTCGGCCGTATCGAAAAATTCGCCGTCGCCTTCCATCTGGGCTGTGGCTGCGACCGATGTGGCGCTCGCCATGACAGGAGCGCCGGACATGAAGTGTTCCATGATCGCGCCGAGGATGGCCGGCTTCAGGTGCTGCCATTCCGGGCCTTCGGCCTTGGTGACGGTGACGAAATCATAGCCGAAGAACACGCCGGTCACGCCGGGAACGGCAAAAATCTTGGCGGCGAGCAGCGAGGCTTCCGAAGCGGTTGCCGCATCGCGGAAATCCGCCGTGCCTTCCTCAAGCACAACCTTGCCAGGCAGGAATTTCAAGGTCGCCGGGTTGGGCGTTGCTTCGGTCTGGATGAACATGGCGGATATCTCGCGTGTCTAGTTTAGAACGGTTCAAAGGCATATAGGCCTTTCGGCCAGTCTCTTCAAGGCAAGAGTGTATCACGGTTTCAAGATGCAATCATGTGATTGCGTCAATATCCTCGTTCGAGAGATTATAGGGCACGACGGTGACGGGAATCGAGAAGGATTCGCGCCCCGCCAAAGTCTGGACCAGCGGTCCTGGTCCCTCCTTGCCGGAACCTGCCGCCAGAACCAGAATGGCGATATCCTGGTCTTCCTCGATGAGCTTCTGGATCTGTTCGGCGGTAATGCCTTCGCGCACCACAAGCTCGGATTCGATATTGATGGTTTCCCGCACCGAAGCGGCAAACTTGCTCAGCGTCGAATGTGCCCGTTCCTCGGCTTCCGCCCGCATGATCTGTTCGACCCCCAGAAACTGCTGGAAGTCGGCGGAGTCGATGACAAACAGCAGGACCAGCACGCCGTTCGTGGTCTTGGCGCGGCGCGAGGCATAGGCAACCGCCCGCTCGCATTCCGGCGTTTCGTCGATCACCGCCAGGAACTTGCGGCGGTGCCCTGCTTCACGGCTGAGACGTCTTGATACCATCTGTTCAACCTGCCCTGACTGTTGAGCCTAATCCTGAAGGAATCCGACAATATCACGCACATTGCGCATCGTCTTCTCCGCCAATATAGCTGCACGCTCGCCGCCATTTTTCAGCACGGAATCGATATAGGCGGTATCGGCCGAAAGACGGCGCATTTCGCTGGCAATCGGCGCAAGCTTTGCCACCGCCAGATCAGCCAGCGCCGGCTTGAACACGGAGAACTGCTGGCCGCCGAAATCGCGGATGACGCCCGCCTTGTCCGTATCGGTCAGGGCGGCATAGATGCCGACAAGATTGTCGGCTTCCGGGCGATCGTTCAGGCCCTCGATATCCGATGGCAAAGGCTCGGAATCCGTCTTTGCCTTGCGGATCTTCTTCGAAATCGTGTCCTCGTCATCGGTCAGGTTGATGCGCGACAGGTCGGATGGATCGGATTTCGACATTTTCTTCGTGCCGTCGCGCAGGCTCATCACCCGCGCAGCCGGACCGCCGATGACCGGTTCGGTCAGCGGGAAAAAGCTCTGGATCGTTTCATCGCCGGACTGGGTCTCGATGCCGAGGCCGAGTTCCGCAATGCGATCGGAGAAGTCCGTGTTGAATTTCTGGGCGATGTCGCGCGTCAGCTCCAGATGCTGCTTCTGGTCTTCGCCGACCGGCACATGGGTGGCGCGGTAGACAAGGATATCGGCCGCCATCAGGTTGGGGTAGGCGAAGAGGCCGACCGAGGCGTTCTCGCGGTCCTTGCCTGCCTTGTCCTTGAACTGGGTCATGCGGTTCAGCCAGCCCATGCGCGCGATGCAATTGAACACCCAGGCAAGCTCGGCATGCTGGCGCACGCGGCTCTGGTTGAAGACAATATGCTTCTCGGCATCAATGCCGGCGGCGAGGAACGCGGCGGTTACTTCGCGCGTGTTGCGCTGCAGCTCGGCCGGACCGCCCCAGACGGAAACCGCCTGCGTGATGGCGTGCTGGTCGACCACGCAGTAGATGCAATTGTTGTTTTCCTGCAAGGCAACCCAACGCCGCACCGCTCCCAGATAGTTGCCGAGATGCAGATTACCGGTTGGCTGGACACCGGAAAAGACGAGCGGCTCAAACGTGCTCATGAACAGTCCTTGATCGTTCGGGGACCGGGCCGTTCCGGCCCGGTGGCAATGGAGAGGAGGTTTTGGCAGAGCAAGGCGCTCTATTCAAGCCCTATCGGGCCGGCGAAGGCTATTTGAGCGTCAGGAGACGCTCATGCCGCAGGGCCCTCCGGCGGCACAACCGGTGCTTTGGCGCCGCGTTTCACATTGCGGCGGATCATGCTGAAACTGGCGCCGCCGGTTGCGAAGGCCAGGATGAAATAGACAACCATTGACAGCATGATCAGGCCGAAGACCACGGGCGCCTGGATATGCACCGGCGTATGGGAGGCAAGATAGGGCTTGGCCCAATGGATGGCGTAATACAGGGCAACAGCCATGGCCGCCGCCGAAAAGATCAGGCGTGGAATGCGGGTGAGCAGCGGGATGTCGCGGCCCCAATGCCCGCGCCACACCAGCGTTGCGAAGAGGAGAATGGCATTGACCCACCCGGCCGTCACTTCGGCCGTGGCAATACCGGTTTCGGCCATCAGCGGAAACAGCGTCAGCGCCATGCTGACATTGATAACAACGGAAACCGCGGCATAGATCATCGGTGTCTTGGTGTCTTCGCGGGCGAAGAAGCCGGGAATGAAAGCCTTGATCAGCACGAATGCGGGCAGGCCAAGGCCGTAGACCGCGAGAATATTGGACACGCGCCGCGTCGATTCGGCGGTGAATTCACCACGCTCGAGCAGCAGGCGGATGATCGGCTCGGACATGACCAGCAGTGCTGCCGCCGCCGGCAGCGTCAGGAACAGGATGAACTCGACCGACCGGTTCTGCAGACTGCCGGCTTCCCTGTGGTTGCCGGAGCGCAAGGCACGGGCAAGCTCGGGCAGCAGTACCGTTGCAACGGCAATACCCACCACGCCGAGGGGCAGCTGATAGACGCGGTCGGCATTGGCGAGCGACGTCACCGCGCCCTCCTTGCCGGAAGCGATGTTCGTGTTCACCAGAAGGTTGATCTGGGTGATGCCGCCGGTGATGGCCGCGGGCAGGGCCAGCACCAAGAGGCGCCGCACATTCGGCGTGAAGTGCGGCAGCCGGAAGCCGATGGAAATGCCGGCATTGCGCACGGCAAACCAGACGATGGCCAGTTGCACCAGTCCTGCCGCCATGACGCCCCAGGAGAGGCCGTAACCGATCGTGATACCGTCATGCCCCTTGTACCAGGCATAGGCGAGCACGCCGATCAGGATCACGTTGAGGAAAACCGGGGCGACGGCGGCAGCAAAATAGCGGTGCAGCGAGTTCAGCATGCCGCTCATCATCGCCGCCAGCGACATGCAGGCGAGATAGGGGAACATGATGATCGCCATCGACACGGTATTGCCGAACTTGGTCGGATCGTCGAGGAAGCCCGGCGCGATCACCGTGCGCACGATCAGCGGCATCGACAGTTCCATCAGAATGGTCAGCGCCATCAGCACGGTGAACAGGACGCCGAACACCTCCTCGGAGAAGCGCTTTGCCCCATCCATGCCGTTCGCCTCGATCTCCTTGGCAAACAGCGGGACGAAGGCTGCGTTGAACGCGCCCTCGGCAAACAGGCGGCGGAAGGTGTTGGGGAAACGGAAGGCGGCATTGAAGGCATCGGCGACGGGGCCGGTGCCAAGCGCCGCTGCCATCAGCATTTCACGCGTCAGCCCGAAGACACGGCTCATCAGGGTGCCGGAGGCCACCGTCGCGAATTTTTTGACCAGACTCATATCTGTTCCAGATTCCGAATAAACATGGGTGCTGAACCTATTCTGCAGACATCAGGATGTTGTGCCGCTGCGGCTGGGCCGTGGTGATATCGCCTTCGCCGAACAGGGCGAGCAGCTTCTTGCGGATGCGGTTCTGCCGCGCCCCGTTGGTGACCTGGTGGCCGACAAGATCGGTGACGTAGAACACGTCGATGACCTTTTCGCCGAACGTCGTCACATGCGCCGAAGCGATGTCGAGCGACAGATCGGAGATGACACCGGTGATCTCGGAGAGCAGACCCGGACGGTCCAGTCCCTCGACCTCGATGACGGTGAACTTGTTCGATAGCGTGTTGTTGATTTCGACGCGCGGCGTGATGCGGAACGCCTTGACCGCGCGTTTCGGCTTGGTGCGCGATGCCAGCATCTCCGGCAGATAGGATTTGCCGGACAGCACATCCTCGATCAGGCGCCCCACCCGCATGGCGCGGCGGCGTTCGTCGTCATCGGTCGGGAATTCGCGGCTGATCAGGATCGTATCGAGCGCGCGGCCGTCGCTCGTGGTGAAGATCTGCGCATCGACGATATTGGCGCCGGCGGCAGCGCAGGCGCCGGCGATGATCGACAGAAGGCGCGGATGATCGGGCGAAAGAACCGTGATTTCGGTGACGCCCTCGAAGTCATGGGTTTTGACCATGGTCGCAAGGGTCTTTTCCGAACTGTCGGATTCGCGCACGAAATTGGCATGGCGGATCTGGTCGTCGAGGCTGACCGTCAGCAGGTAGTTCTGATAGTGCAGGGCAAGATAGGACTGGCGCTCGAGCTGCGGCCAGGATGACAGGGCATGTTCGAGCTGGGCGCGGGCGTGGTCGGTGCGTTCCTTGCGCGACACTTCCGAGAAACCGCCGGTCAGCATCAGTTCGGTTTCGTAGAACAGGGTGCGCAGCAGCTGGCCCTTCCAGCCGTTCCACACGCCCGGTCCGACCGCCTTGATATCGCACACGGTGAGGATCAGCAGCAGTTTCATCCGGTCGAGCGTCTGGACGATCTCGGCAAAGTCCTCGATGGTCTTGCGGTCATTGAGATCGCGCGACTGGGCGACCATGCTCATGGTCAGGTGCTGCTCGACCAGCCACGACACGGTTTCCGTATCGGACTTGGACAAGCCCAGACGCGGGCAGACGCGCTTGGCGATGCGCGCACCGGCAAGTGAGTGGTCCTCCGGCCGGCCCTTGGCGATATCATGCAGCAAGAGGGCGACGTAGAGGAGTTTGCGGTCCTTTTTCAGGGCTGGCATGATCTGGTTGGCCAGCGGATGCTCATTGCTGAGGTCGCCGTGATCGATCTCGGACAATACGGCGATGCAGCGCAAGAGATGCTCGTCGACCGTGTAGTGATGATACATGTTGAACTGCATCATCGCGACGACCTTGCCGAAATCCGGGATGAACCTGCCCAGCACGCCGGATTCGTTCATGCGCCGCAGGATGAGTTCGGGATTGCGTTCGGAGGTCAGGATTTCAAGAAACAGGCGGTTGGCTTCGGGATTTTCGCGTAAATCCGCCTTGATCAGCGACAGGGAACGGGTCACCAGCTGCATCGCATCGGGGTGGAGTTCGAGCCCATGCTGATCGGCCAGGTGGAACAGGCGGATGAGGTTGACCGGATCCTTCTGGAAAACGCCATCATTGGCGATGGTGATGCGGTGGTTGTCGACGACGAAATCCGATGTTCCCGGCAGTTTCCGCTTGCGGCGCGAGAAGGTCAGGAAAATCCGGTTGAAACCGGGAACATGCTTTGCCTGTTCTTCTTCCAGCGCGGCGCAGATGATGCGCGTCAGGTCGCCCACTTCCTTGGCGACGAGGAAGTAGTGCTTCATGAAGCGCTCGACATCGCGCTGGCCGGGATGTGCCGTATAGCCGAGCCGCTGGGCAATCTCGCTCTGGATATCGAAGGACAGCCGTTCCTCCGCCTTGCCGGTATAGAAATGCATATGGCAGCGCACGGCCCATAAAAGGTCTTCGGCCTTGCGGAAAATATTGTGCTCGGCGCGCGACAACACCCCAAGCTTGACCAGTTCGTCACTGGTCTTGACGTGGTAGTAATATTTGGCGATCCAGAACAGCGTGTGCAGATCGCGCTGGCCGCCCTTGCCTTCCTTGACGTTCGGTTCGACGAGATAGCGGGTCGCACCGGCCTTGCGGTGCCGTTCGTTGCGCTCGGTCAGCTTGGCCTCGATGAAGGCCGGTCCCGTCCCCTTGACGACTTCCGTATCGAAGCGGCGCACCAATGTGGTGAAAAGCTCGTCATTGCCGCAGACGTAGCGGGCTTCGAGAATACTGGTGCGGATGGTCATGTCGGCGAGCGACTGGCGGATGGATTCGTCGACATTGCGCGTGGCGTGGCCGACCTTCAGGCCCATGTCCCAGAGCATGTAGAGGATGTACTCGACCACCTGCTCGCCCCACGGGGTCTGCTTGTAGGGCAGCAGGAACAGAAGGTCGATATCGGAACCGGGCGCCAACCCGCCGCGGCCGTAGCCGCCAACCGCCACCACCGTCATCCGTTCTGCCGTGGATGGATTGATCGAATGATAGACATGGGTGATCGCAAAATCGTAGAGCGCCGAAATGATCTGGTCCATCAGATAGGACAGGCGCACGGAGCAGCGTGTGCCGCCGCCGTCCTTTTTCAACATCTCCTCGGCAGTCTTGCGACCCGAAACGAGTGTCTCTTTCAGGAGCTGCAGCACGTCATTGCGATTGACGGAAGCGGCGCCTTGTTTTTTTGCCGCCTTGACCAGATCTTCAAACTGACGATGAAGTTTGGCCGGACTGACGATCTGTTCCAGTTTCAGGTCTGCGCTCATGAACACGACTTTATGAATGATGGCCGCACGCTATAGCGCGTATTTGCCATAAACGAAATGCTTACCTTTGAAGACACTGTGTCCGCTAGGGGCAAGCGTGCCCCCAATGCGTTCACGATGTCGGGTTTGTGGCGAGGCCTTTCAACCGGTAGAGCGCGTCAAGCGCCTCGCGCGGCGTCATTTCATCGGGATTGACTGCCGAAAGGGCTGCCAGCAGCGCACTGTCCTTGCCTTTGGCAGGCGCTTTCACCTCGCGTTTGACCTCGACCGAGAACAGCGGCAGGTCATCGATCAGCTTGTCAGCCTTACCCGAGGTTTCACCGGCTTCCAGCTGATGCAGAACGTCGCGGGCGCGGTTGACCACGGCTTCCGGCAATCCGGCCAGACGCGCCACCTGCACGCCGTAGGAGCGGTCTGCGGCGCCCTTGGCCACCTCATGCAGGAAGACGACGTCGCCGTCCCATTCCTTCACCCGCATGGTGACGTTGCTCAGGCGCGTCAGCTTTTCCGACAGCGAGGTCATTTCATGGAAATGCGTGGCGAAAATCGCCCGGCACTGGTTCTTCTCATGCAGATATTCCACTGCCGCCCAGGCAATCGACAGGCCGTCGAAGGTCGCGGTGCCACGGCCGATCTCATCGAGAATGACCAGGGAATGGTCGCTGGCCTGATTGAGGATGGCGGCTGTTTCCACCATCTCCACCATGAAGGTCGACCGGCCGCGCGCCAGATCGTCCGATGCGCCGACGCGCGAGAACAGGCGGTCGACAATGCCGATATGCGCCGAACCGGCCGGGACGAACGATCCCATCTGCGCCAATATGGCAATCAATGCGTTCTGGCGCAGGAATGTCGATTTACCGCCCATGTTCGGTCCGGTCAGGAGCCAGATCGCGCCTTTGGCCGCACCCTCGGGCGAGAGATTGCAGTCATTGGCCACGAACGGATTGGCCGCCTGCCGGCGCAGCGACTGTTCCACGACGGGGTGACGTCCGGCAACGATCTCGAAAGCGAGGGTGTCATCGACCAGCGGGCGGCAATAGCCCTGCTCTTCGGCAAGGGCAGCGAGCGATGCCGAGACGTCGAGGGTTGCCAGCGCTGCAGCGCCGGCGCGGATTGCGTCGGCATTGGCAACCGTTTCCCCGGTCAGCACGTCGAAAATGCCCAGTTCGATCGACAACGCCCGTTCGGCGGCATTGGCGATCTTGGTTTCGAGTTCGGCGAGCTCCGTCGTGGTAAACCGCATCGCATTGGCGATGGTCTGACGATGGATGAATTTGCCCTTGGCCTCATCCGTATCGGTCATCACGGATGCATTGTTCGCCGTGACCTCGATGAAATAGCCAAGCACATTGTTGTGCTTGATCTTGAGCGAGCGGATGCCGGTCAGATCCATGTAATCGGCCTGGAGACCAGCAATGATGCGGCGGGAGTGGTCGCGCAAGGCGCGCATCTCATCGAGTTCCGCATTGTATCCGGGCCGCACGAAGCCGCCGTCACGCTTCAGCAGAGGCAGTTCATCGTCGAGCGCCCGGTCAAGGTGAGCGGCATAGTCGTGGGGCAGGCTGCCAAGGCAATCCCGGACGGCGGAGAGTTCAGCGGGAAGCACTTCCCTGCCCAGGAAAGAAGCGATTTGGGCGGCAGCCTCGAGTCCGCGCGCGAGTGCGCCGAGATCGCGCGGACCGCCGCGCCCGACGGCAAGGCGCGACAGGGCGCGGGGCATGTCCGGCACGCCCTTCAATGCTTCGCGGGCCAGATCGGCGAGGGATTGTCCGGCGAGAAAGCAGGAGACGGAATCGAGCCGCTCCGCAATGGCGGCGGGTTTTGTCAGCGGCGAGGTCAGCCGCTCGGCCAACAGCCGGGCGCCGCCGCCGGTAACCGTGCGGTCAATGGATTTGAGCAGGCTGCCGTCGCGATTGCCCGACAAGGTGCGCAGCATTTCCAGATTGGCGCGGGTGGCCGGGTCGATGAAAAGCGTGGAGCCTTCCGATTCCCGCTCGGGCCGCATCAGCGGCGGTCGTTCCGAAATCTGTGTCTTTTCCACATAGGCAATGGCGCCCGATATGGCTGACAGTTCGGCGCGCGAAAAATGCCCGAAGCCGTCGAGCGTGGCCACGTCGAAATAGCGCTGTATGCGGTTTTCCGCCGTGGCGCTGTCGAAAAGGCTTGGCGGCTGCGGGCTGACCGAGCGCCCGATGACATCGAATGTCGGGCGCAGGTCCGGATCGTGAAACACCGGATCGGCAACGATCAGTTCGCGCGGATCGACGCGCAGAATATCGGCAAGCAGCCGCGACGGATCGGTTTCGCTGACCCGGAACGTGCCGGTGGAAATATCGATCCAGGCGAGGGCAAACTGGCCCTGCGCCGCGCCTTTCACCCGGCCCAGCGTCATGAGATAGTTGGCTTCGGAGGGATCGAGCAGCTTTTCCTCTGTGAGCGTGCCGGGGGTGACCAGCCGCACGACATCGCGCTTCACCACGGATTTCGATCCGCGCTTGCGCGCTTCAGCCGGGTCTTCCACCTGTTCGCACACCGCAACCCGGAAGCCGCGCATGATCAGCTTCTGCAGATAGTCGTCCGCCGCGTGCACCGGCACGCCGCACATCGGGATATCTTCGCCCAGATGCTTGCCGCGCTTGGTCAGCGTGATCCCGAGCGCGCGGGACGCGGCTATGGCATCGTCGAAGAACAGCTCGTAGAAATCGCCCATCCGGTAAAACAGCAGGCTGTCCGGATTGGTCGCCTTGATCTCGATATACTGCTCCATCATCGGCGTTGGGCGCGCCGAGCTGTCAGCCTCATAGGATGGTGTTTCCGCAGTGAATGGCATGTCGGCCAAGACGTTCTCCTGATTTTGACCGATTCCGATCAGAAGACCAATCTATGCGCTATCGGGAACTTTACACACCGTGCAGGCGCATCATCGGCGGTTTTCTCCACAGATGATGTTCGTCCTGCATGAGGCGAAAGTGGAATTTCAGTCGAAACGCTTGGCGTTCGAGATGTAATGGCTGACGTAGCGGGTGGAAATGCGGCTGACCGGCAGAATGATCAGTACATCGGTCGTGCCGAAATCATGATCCACCACCGCACCGTCACCGATCATGGCACCAAGGCGCAGATAGCCCTTGATCAATGGCGGCATGGCGAACAGGGCAACCTTCGGATTGACCGCTTCGCTGGGAACGAGGTCCATCGGCTGATACAGCGATGGCAGGGCCTGGACATCCCAGTCCGGCGTTGCACGGCAATTGTGATGCAGGAACGACAGCGGCAGGGCATGCGCCGCCGGCACCGTTCCCTGGAAGGATGCGCAGCCGAACATCACGTCGATGGAGTGATACCGGCAATAGCTCCAGATGCCCTGCCACAGCAGTTCGACCGTGCGCTTCGAGCGGTATTCCGGCAAAACACAGGACCGGCCGAGCTCAAGGAAATGCATCTGCGGCTTGGCAGCAACCAGACTATCGATCGTATATTCGCTAGCCGAGTAAAAACCGCCTGTTTTGTGGGCAACTTCCGAGCGCATCAGCCGGTAGGTGCCGACGATCTGCTTGTGCTTGGGGCCAATGATCGAGGTATCATAAACCAGGAGGTGATCGCATACGGGATCGAAACGGTCTGCGTCGCGTTGTTCCAGGGTCGCCGAGCCCTTGGCACCGAGTTCATCGAAAAATACCTTGAAACGCAGCTGCTGGGCAGAGACGATTTCGGCTTCGGTTTGCGCAAGGCAAACTTCCATCGTCCCAATGCGTCCAAGCACCGCGACAAGGTGTGGCGCCGTAAACGGCGAGGGTGTTGAATCAACCTGCGACATCGTGTGCTGATCTTTAAAGATAGACGCAGGTTCAAGCAAGGCGAAGCTCATAACGATTCGCTCTCATCATGGTTGATCGGCAATCACTAGATGCTTGAATACAACAATTGGATGACGGGCACATGACGCGGGAGACACCGCAGATGCTGGGTTTTCCTCAGTTTCCCCCAGCTTGCCCCTTTGGTGTCTTGCGCTCGCGCAGCCAGACAAAAATTTCTTCAAGCACGACCAGTGCGGCGCCGACGGAAATGTAGGCATCGGCCAGATTGAAGACGGCAAATGACCATGACGGCAGATGGAAAAGAATATAATCAACGACATAGCCAAGCAGGCTGCGGTCGATCAGATTGCCGATGGCACCGCCGATGATCAGCGCAAAGCCGATGCGCGAGATCCGGCGTGCCGGTACGGTGCTCCACCAGAGATAGCTGACAAAGGCGATGACGACGACGGTCAAGCCGATCAGGGCGAGGTCGTGCATGCCGCTGAGCATCGAAAAAGCAATGCCATTATTGTGAACACGAAAAAGCGCCAGAAATGGCAGCAGATCGATCTGCTGCTGGTAATCCATGCCGGTCTCGACGAGATATTTGATGATCTGGTCGCTCGCCACGGCAAGCACCACAATCGCCAGCAGGCCGAAGAAGGATTTGCTTTTCATGGGGGTTATTTATCCTGTTTGCCGCCATCGAGTGTCAACGCCTCGCGGCGGATCTCGAACAGCATGACGCCGGTGGCAATGGCGAGATTGAGCGAATCCGCCCGGCCTTCCTGGGGAATGCGGGCCAGCTTGTCACAGGTTGAGGCCAGCGTGTCGGGGAGGCCCTGCTGCTCATTGCCCATCAGCAGAATGACCGGCTTGCCCTTGTAGGGAATGGTCCGGTAGTCGACAGCGCCCTTGAGGTGCGTGCCGACGATGAGTCCCGAAAATCCCTTTCGCCAGGAAAGGAATTCCGTTTCGTTCGTGCGTACCAGCGGGACGGCAAAGACCGAACCCATGGTGGCGCGCACGGTTTCGAGCGAAAACGGGTCCGTGGTGTCGCCGATCAGGATGATTCCCTTGGCGCCTGCCGCATCGGCTGTCCGGATGATCGTGCCGAGATTGCCCGGATCGCGCACCCGGTCGAGCGCGACGTAAACATCGTTGCCCTGCGGTCGGGTGGCTGACAGGGGCTGCAGCTGCTGCTCGAACACGCCGACGACCATTTGCGGATTGTCGCGCCGGGTGATGGCGGAAATCACCTTCTCGTTGACCTCGAGTACGTCACCGCCCTTGGCAATCGTGCGGGCTGCCACCTGCTCGACAAGGGAATTGCCCTTGCCCGCCTTGGAATAGACAAGCGTCTTGATGACCCAGCCGAGATCGAGCGCGTCGATGACGAGTTTCAGGCCTTCGGCCAGAAACACCCCCTGTTGGTCGCGGAACTTCTTCAGCGCCAGGGATCGCAGATCCTTGACGATGGGGTTGGTCAGGCTGGTGACTTCCTTGACCTTGCCGGGCCGCGCGATGGAGCTGCCGTGCTGGCGGTCGTCATGTCTGGTCATTTGGCACCCCAGCGGCTGAACAGGGACGTGGAAAGGGCGCGCCCGGAAGACCGTTCGCGCAGGATCAGTTCGCCGGACTGCACTTCGCCGCCAAGACCGGTAAAGGCATCGCGCATCAGCTCGTGAATGGCAAAGAACGATGCGCGGATGGAATAGGCGGTCAGCACCACACCGAGCGGATTGGGCGTCAGGATCGACCGGCACAAATCGACCATATCGGGCAGATTGTCGAACAGCTGCCAGACCTCGCCATTCGGGCCGCGGCCATAGGCGGGCGGATCGAGCAGGATGATGTCATAACCGCTGCCGCGCCGCTCTTCGCGGGCGACGAACTTCATCGCATCCTCGCAAATCCAGCGGATGGGCTTGCCGGAAAGTCCGGCCATTTCCTGGTTTTCGCGCGCCCAGACGATTGCCTTCTTCGAGGCGTCGACATGGGTCACTTCCGCGCCCGCACGGGCGGCAACGAGCGAGGCGACGCCGGTATAGCCGAAGAGATTGAGCACTTTCACCGGGCGCTTTGCACCGCGAATGAGGCTGTCCATATGCGACCAGTGCGTTCCCTGTTCGGGAAACACGCCCACATGCCGGAAGGAGGTGAAGCGGCCGAAGAAGGGAATGCCCTCATAGGCAAGCGGCCAGGTTTCGCCGAGCGGCACCTTGGGGAAATGCCAGCGTCCGACGCCTTCCTCATCCGTATTGCCGGTAAAGATCGCGTCGGCCTTGTCCCACTCGGCCTTGTTCCAGGCCGGGAGCCAGATGGCCTGGCCTTCCGGGCGGATAATCCGGTAGGGACCATATTGCTCGAGCTTGAGGCCGTTGCCGCTGTCGAGCAGGGCGTAATCATCGGAGGGCAGCGTTTCGAGGATCAGGCCGGTCTTTTCTGTCGGGCGCGGGCCGGTGTGGCGGGTCAGGACCCGCTTGGGCAGCGGTTCGGAACGGGGCGCTGCCTTGACGCGCGCATCATTGTCCGCCGGGGCAGAGGGTTTGGCAAATTGCGGGCGGGGTTTTGTCGCCTGCTGCCTGTGCGGCGCAGCTTTCGGTCCCGCGCCTTTCGGGCCGGTGCCCTTGGCCTTCCTGATTTTTCCGCCAGACGATTTCAAACCGTTATGCCCTCATATGCCCTTGGCCATCGTTCAATGGTGGTTTCCTATGCCAAGATGAGGAAAGGCGAAAGCAAAAACACTCAGGCAGAGGCTGCAATCGCCTTTTCATAGACCAGAATGCCGGCGGCAAGGTCTTCCAGCGCCGCGCCGACCGACTTGAACAGCGTGATTTCATCGGGCGACTGGCGCCCTTTCACCGTTCCGCGGGTGAGATCGAACAGATCGCCGATCACATGGCTGTCGCCGATGACGCCCGCCTTGATCGGCTGGACGAGGTCACCGCCTTCCGTCAGTGCGCCTTCCCTGGTGTCGACAAACACCCGCGCGCGCTTGACGCACTCATCGTCGCTTTCCCGCATGGCGGGGGTAAAGGCACCGATAAGATCGACATGCGCGCCCCTCTTCAGATGTCTGCCGAGAATGAGCGGTTCGGTCGACAGTGTGCCAGCGGCGATAATATCGGCATCGGCGATGGCTGCATCCTTGTCGGTGACCGCCTTGGCGTTGAACCCGTCAGCGACGAGATCCGCCGCCACTTTGCGCGCATTGTCGATGCTGCGGTTCCAGATGGAAATCTCGCGGATCGGTCTGACAGAGCTGTGCGCGCGGGCAAGAAAGCCTGAGAGCGCGCCGGCGCCAAGGATAACCAGTTTGGATGCATCTTCGCGGGCGAGATAGCGGGCGGCAAGGGCGGAAGCGCCTGCGGTGCGCCATGTGGTCAAACGCTGGCCATCGATCAGGGCCTTGGGTTCCCCGGTCTTGCCATCGAGCAGCAGATAGACGCCCATGACGGCCGGTTTGGCAATGGCCCCATTGTCAGGTGACACCGTGACGATCTTGACGCCCATATAGCCCTTCGACGAATCGCCGAGCGCGTCGAAGTCCGACCAGGCCGGCATCAGCAGAAGCGTCGATGCGGCGCCATCGGGGCGATCAACCGTGTGATGGTGGCGCACGGGCTGGATAACGCCCTGACGGAACGCCGTTGCAATGGCGTTGATCATGTCCGGCCAGTTCAACAGCCCGTCGACGTCAGCCGGAGAGACCAGTTTCATTGCAAATCCTTGAAAATATGCTGCTTAGTGCAGAGAGGGAAGGTTGGGCGTGGACTGCGTGGCCGCCGATTTCCGCGCTTCCATGCGCAGGAGTTCGGTCTCCTGCTTGCGCTGGCGCGCCAGTTTGCGGTGCCGGCCCTGGTTGATCCAGGTGGCGAAACTGCCAAGGATCAGCCCGACGAAGAGAGCGAGAAACAGCCAGACGAAGAGGGGGGCGGCATAGGACAGGCCGGGATTGCCCGGATTGAACGGATCGATCGTAAAGGTCACCAGCCCGCGATTGGCCACCGACAGTGCAATCAGGATCACTGCCAGCGGCACGAGAATGAGGACGACAACGACGCGATTGATCATATCTCTCTCCAGGGTAACAGCACTTCACGTATCATCAGGCTATGAGGCCGCCCCAGCTTGTTGCTGCATTCAGTCGGCGTTCAGCCGGTCGCGCAGCTCTTTGCCGGTCTTGAAGAATGGCACCCATTTTTCCTCGACCTCGACGCTGTCGCCGGTGCGGGGATTGCGGCCGCTGCGGGCGGGGCGGTTTTTCACCGAGAATGCACCGAAGCCACGAAGCTCGACCCGATTCCCTTCCGCAAGAGCGTCGGTGATCTCGTCGAAAATGGCGCCGACGATATTCTCGACATCGCGTTGAAACAGGTGCGGATTGCGGTTGGCAATGATCTGGACGAGCTCTGATTTGATCACGGCATAATCCCCTTCTGGTTCAAGTTCAAATGACACGGCCATTATGACTATGTCACTGATCCTGTAAGCTTAAATATTCTATTGCGCCCCTACGGGCCTGCCGTCAACGTGCCAAACAGAAACGAGCCCGTCAAGGAAGATGCGATCTCCGGTCAAATCGCGCAGCAACCCGGTGCTTTCCTGCGGAATACCGAGATATTGTGCCAGCATTTTCAGCGCGGATTGGGACAGAAACGAGCTGAAAGTCGTCTTTTGTGCGGGTTTCCATTCGATGACGGGCAATTTCTCGTCAACGCCCTTGGTTTTCAGCCAGGCAATCGACTTGTCTTCCCCGCCAAGTTCGTCGATGAGTTTGTTGGCCAGCGCCTGTCTGCCGGTGAAGACCGATCCGTCTGCCAGCGCAAGCGTCTGTTCGCGGGTGAAATTGCGCCGTTCCTGAACGATTCCGACGAACCAGTCATAGGAATCCATGATCATGCGATGGATCATGGCCTTGGCTTCGTCGCTGGCGGGGTTGAAAAAGTTCGGTTCGGCTTTCAGCGGACTGGATTTGATTGTCTCCACCTTGACGCCGACCTTCGTCAGCAGTTCGGAAATATCGGGATACTGGAACAGAACGCCGATCGATCCGACGATGGAGGACTGGCGTGCGACAATATGGTCCGAACCGCTGGCAATCATGTAGCCCGCCGAGGCCGCCAATGTTCCGACCTGCGCAACAACGGGCTTTTTCGCGGCAATCTTGCGCACGGCCTCATAGATGGCTTCGCCGCCCGCCGTGGTGCCGCCCGGTGAATCCACCGAAAGAATGACGCCCTTCACAGCGGTGGAATCGGCGACTTCGCCCAGACGCTTGATGAGTTCGTCATTCTCGAAAATCGTGCCTTCAACACGGATTTTGGCGATATGCGCTGCGGTTTTGCCGGAAAGGCGGTCGGAACCGGAGAGAAATCCGTAAAGCCCGATCAGGGCGAGCGCGACAACCAGAAGGGAAAGCACACGCCAGAATGTCAGCTTGCGCCGGAGACGGCGCCTGTCGATGATTGCGTCAGCTGTGTTTGCCATCGTATCGTCCGTTTCCTGTGCAATTCAGTGCAAGCATTCTTCTGCGGCAACATTCCGAGGAAGTCCAGACCCCGGGGTTCAGCACATTGCCCCATATAGGCAATTGGCGCTGCACCTTGTATATGAACGGATGACGGCATATTTGTTCGATCAAATGCAACGTGTCCCATAGACCCTGGTTCATTTCATCGAAAAATAACCATATTGGCGTTCAACTAACAGGGCGCCAACACATCGCAATCGGTAGTATAGCCAATACATGTCCATTGAACTGAAACATACGCATCCAAACGGCGATGCAACAGCGGCTGCTGCGCAGCATGCGGAAGTTGCGCGGCAATTTTCTGCCACCGAGAAGGATTCGCACGTTTTTCGCGCTGCGGAACGCCATTCGCGGCGCGTGCGCTTCATGAAATTTGCCTTGCCTGCCGTCGCCGTGATCGGCGCTGCTGTTTTCTCCTGGTTCACATTTTTCTCAACGACCAACATCCCGAGCAATATCACTTTGGACAGTGCCGGCATTCAGGATGGCAAGCTGGTCATGACCAATCCCAAGCTGGATGGCTTTACCAAGGACAAGCTCCCCTACAAGATGAGTGCGGAACGGGCTCTGCAGGATGTTGGCAACAGCTCGCTGATCACGCTTGAGAATATCAGCGCGGAAATTCCGGTTGGCCAGGATCTGCGGGCGCAGGTCAACGCCAAGGGCGGCCTTTACGACAATGCCAACCGCCAGTTGAAGCTTGACAACAACATAACGCTGACAACCTCGGACGGCTTGAAAGCACAGTTGAAATCCGCCGATATCAATATACAAGAAAACTCGATGTCGACCGATCAGCCTGTCAAGATCGAAAATAGCAGTGCCAGTATCGTCGCAGACAGTATGAAAATTACTCAGAGTGGCAAAGTAATGGTCTTTGAAAAGGGGGTCAGGCTTGTCATTCAGCCCGCAAAGCTGCATGAAGGTCGCAACGAAGCCAAATCACCGCAGTGATTGCCGGCCAGGTGGGGATATCCCGGATTTAGGAGATTGAGACAATGTCGCGCGGGACAAGACTGATCAGCATTTCGACTGTTGCATTGGGCATTTGGGCATCCTCCATGATTGGTCCTGTTGCAGCGCAGGATGCGAGCAAGGCCGGCGGCCTGAACAACGGCATGAAGCTTTCGAGTGATCAGCCCATTCAGATCGATTCCGATCGCCTCGACGTGCATAATGATGTGGGTACTGCCACCTTCACCGGCAATGTAACGGTCACCCAGGGAACGACGCTGATGAAGGCGGGTTCCATGATCGTTTACTACGTCAAGAAGCCGGAAAAGACCGACGCGGAAAAAGCCGCCGACAAGGCAGCCGCCAAGACAGAGACCAAGGCCGCCGCACCTGCGGGCGCAGGCGCCCAGGACATCGACCACATCGAGGTCAACGACAAGGTCTACGTGAAGTCCGAAGATCAGGTTGCCACGGGCGACCATGGTACGTTCGACATGAAAACGCAGGTTCTGGTTCTGACCGGCAGCAAGGTCGTTCTCTCGCAGGGCGATAATGTTGGCGTCGGTTGCAAGCTGACCGTGCAGATGAAGAGCGGTCAGGCCCAGCTGGAAAGCTGCAAGAACGGACAGACAGGCCGCGTTTCTATCGTCGTTGCGCCGAAGAGCGCTCCGAAGAACTAGGCCGGCGGTATAAGTGTCCCTGTTTTCCCGTCGATCCGCAAAGACCCCCACATCGCCAGACGCGCGCATTTCCCAGGAGATGCGTGCCGCCGATCCGTCGGCGACGGACCGGATGAAGGGTACGCTTGTCGCCCGCGGCATCACCAAGAGCTATAATGGCCGTCAGGTGGTCAATGGTGTTTCCTTCGGTGTGCGCGCCGGCGAAGCGGTCGGTATTCTCGGCCCGAACGGCGCCGGGAAGACCACCTGTTTCTATATGGTCACCGGCCTGGTACCGGTCGACAAGGGCAATATCGAAATCGATGGCTTTGATGTGACGACGATGCCGATGTATCGCCGCTCGCGCCTCGGCATCGGCTATCTGCCGCAGGAAGCCTCGATTTTCCGCGGCCTGTCGGTGGAAAACAACATCAAGGCCGTGCTCGAAGTGGTCGAGAAGGACCGCACCGCGCGGGCGCAGGAACTGGATTCCCTCCTGGAAGAGTTTCATATCGCCCATCTGCGCAAGGCACCGGCGCTTTCCCTCTCCGGCGGTGAACGCCGCCGGCTCGAGATCGCCCGCGCTTTGGCCTCGCGGCCCAATTTCATGCTGCTCGACGAGCCGTTTGCCGGCGTTGATCCGATTGCGGTCTCCGATATCCAACAGCTCGTCCGCCATTTGACCAGCCGCGGCATCGGCGTCCTCATCACGGACCACAATGTGCGCGAAACGCTGAAGCTGATCGACCGCGCTTACATCATTCATGCGGGGCAGGTTCTGACCCACGGCCGCCCGGACGAGATTATTGCGAATCCGGATGTGCGGCGTCTTTATCTCGGTGATCAGTTCAAGCTCTGATTTTATCAATTTCTGGCAGATTTTTGCCAGAAATTACCCGCCCTTGCGTGAATCCAGATGAATCTTTCCGAAAAGAGTCGTTTTTTGCCTTGCTGGAATTGACAAGCAAGGATTGGGCCATTTCTGTACATTGAGAAGAATTTCGTACAGGAGTACCCGCGTTCACCATGGCCCTGTCGCCAAAACTCGATCTGAGACAAACCCAGTCTCTGGTGATGACGCCGCTGCTCATGCAGTCGATTCGGCTGCTGCAATTATCCCATGTCGAACTCGAGCAATTCATCGAGCAGGAGATCGAAAAGAATCCGCTGCTGGAGCGCGATGAAACGGCAAATGAACATTTTTCCTTCGAAAGCCGGGATACGTCCGATGATCGCGGGCCGGGAGAAGCCGGCGACTATTCGCGCGGTGTCAATCATGGTGACGCCGACGAAAGCCGCGATGGCGGCAGCGCAAGTGAGCAGAACGACCATTGGCTTGTCAGCGGCGAGTCGACCAGTTCAGGCTCCATGTCCGAGACGTTCGACAGTTCTCTCGAGAATATTTTTCCGGATGATCCTGGAACCCACGACTTCATCGCTGGCGATCTGGCCTCGCAATGGAAATCGTCATCGGGTGACGGATATGTGTCGACGGGCGGCGAGGGGTTCAATCTCGAACAGGTCACCGCGTCGCCGTTGACGCTGCGCGACCACGTCGGCGAGCAGATCATTTTTGCCTTTGAGGATGCGGTGGACCGCCTGATTGCAGCGGAACTCGCCGATTACCTCGACGAGATGGGTTATCTGCGCGTCGATGTCGAGGAGATTGCCGAACGGCTGGGCACCGATGCGGCCCATATCGACAGATTGATCGCGGTTCTGCAGACATTCGAACCGGCGGGGCTGTTTGCCCGTGATCTGGCTGAATGTCTGGCTCTGCAGCTGCGTGCAAAAAACCGGCTCGATCCGGCGATGACGATGCTTCTGCAAAATCTGGAACTCCTGGCGAAACGGGATTTTCAAAGCCTGAGAAAGCTGTGCCGGGTCGCCGATGCCGATCTCCTCGATATGCTGCAGGAGATACGCCTGCTCGATCCAAAGCCGGGAACGGCCTTCTCCTCGGGTGTGGCCGACAGCATCATCCCGGATGTGCATGTCGACATGGCGCCGGACGGGACATGGAATATCGAGCTCAATCCAGATGCTCTGCCGCGGGTCCTCGTCAACAACACCTATTATGCGACCATTGCAAAGGTAACGGCTTCCCCGGCTGAAAAGGGGTTTCTCAGCGAATGCCTGCAAAATGCCAACTGGCTGACGCGCAGCCTGGATCAGCGCGCCCAGACCATTTTGAAGGTGGCGACGGAAATCGTACGCCAGCAGGCGGAGTTCCTGCAATTCGGCGTGGCCCACCTGAAGCCGCTCAATTTGAGAAATGTGGCTGACGCCATCGGCATGCACGAGTCGACCGTGAGCCGCGTCACCGCCAACAAATACATGCTGACGAAGCGCGGCGTCTTCGAGTTGCGCTATTTTTTCAATGCGGGGATTTCGGCCACCGAAGGCGGCGAGCAGCATTCCTCCCAGTCCGTGCGGCATCAGATCAAGCTGCTGATCGACAGTGAAAAGCCGGATGATATTTTATCGGACGACACGATCGTGGATCTTTTGAAGGGCCAGGGCGTTGAGATTGCACGACGGACGGTTGCCAAGTACCGCGAGGCGATGAACATCGCATCCTCGGTGCAAAGGCGCCGGGAGAAAAAAGCGGAGGCTTCTGTGCGCAAGGGTGACGGAAACTCTGGATTCATCCGCCGCACAGGTGTAGAATCGAGGCGAGCGGGTAAATGAACCGAGCCATAGAAGCTTGGTCAAGGGAGAGTGAAGCGCCGGCAATTTGCATCGATTGAAGCGAAAGCGCGCCTTTTGGAGATGAAGAATCAGAAAGTGAAATGTGATGGATCACTCGCATGGAATGTGCGGGATGTCTTTGCTCGTCTCTCAACAACAGTGTAGATTGGCTCGGGCAATGAAAAGTCACAATGAAGGTGAGGTATCATGAGTCTGCGTGTATCTGGGAAACATATGGACATTGGTGACGCTTTCCGCATTCGCATTGACGAACGGATCGGTGAGATGGTGACCAAATATTTCGATGGCGGATATACAGGCCACGTCACAGTGGAGAAACAGGGGTCGCGCTTCATCGCCGATTGCCTGATCCGTCTCGATACCGGCACGGTGCTGCAGGCAGCGGGCGAGGCACAGGATCCTCAGCTTGCTTTTGATGCAGCCGGAGAACGCGTGGACAAACGCCTTCGCCGTTACAAGCGGCGTCTGAAATCGCATCAGGCGCCCGGCTCGAACGGTGTTTTCGACGATATTTCCTACCGGGTCGTCGCCCCTGTACCGGATGAAGATGAGGATATTCCGGAGGATTACGCGCCGACAATCGTGGCTGAGACATCGATGGCGCTCAGAAGCATGAGTGTCGCATCCGCCGTGGTCGAGCTCGATCTGAAAGATAGTCCGGTGGTTGTCTTCCGCAACTCTGGCAGTACGCAGGTGAATATCGTATACCGCCGCGCTGACGGTAACATCGGCTGGATCGATCCATCGGCCGTGGCCGGTCAGAACGGCGCCGGGTCTTAGGCGAAATTTGAACTACCGTCCGCGCCCAAAGCGCGGACGGTAACAGGAAGGAAGAGAATAATGGATCTGGGTGACCTCATTCAGCCCGACGCTGTCCTGCCCGCATTGAAAGTCAATTCCAAAAAGCAGCTTTTGCAGATCATGTCGGAGAAGGCTGCCGCCTTGACCGGTTTGACGGAGCGGGAAGTGTTTGACACCGTCCTGCAGCGCGAGCGTCTCGGCTCGACCGGCGTTGGCAATGGCATTGCCATCCCGCATGGCAAGATCAACAGCGTCAAACGCATCACCGGGGTCTTCGCACAGCTCGAAACCCCCGTGGATTTCGAAGCGCTGGACGATCAGCCCGTCGATATTGTTTTTCTTCTGCTTGCGCCGGAGAATGCCGGTGCCGATCATCTGAAGGCCTTGTCGCGGATTGCCCGCATGCTGCGCGATCCCGAGCGGATTGCCAAATTGCGCACTGCCCATGATGCGACCCTTATCTATGAATTGCTGACGGCGCAGCCTGCCTCCAACGCCGCCTGATTCTTTTGCATCCTTTGACGAAAAGCCGCCTCCGGGCGGCTTTTTGTTGGGGTGGGATGAGGGGGTAGGGCATGTTCTGCACTAGTCTCGTGCGTGGTTCGACAAGCTCACCATGAGGGAGCATGGGGATTGCAAAGAAGTATATTCTGCAATACTGGCGATTGGCTTGCAGCCAACACCTTCCCTCATGGTGAGCTTGTCGAACCACGCACCATGAAGACGCAACGCTGACGGACAGCACCCGCTTCAAACTGCCATGCTCCTGCGCCACGGAAACTGCCACCCGAGCCGTACGCCCAGCGTACCGCAGGCAATCAGCAGCATGCCGGCGGCCTGCGCCATTCCCAGCGGGTGTCCGTAAATTGCCCAGTCCACGATGATGGCGACGATCGGATAGATGAAGGTCAGGACGCCGATGACCGGTGTCGACAGGCGCGGATAGGCCGAATAGATCAAGATATAGGCAATGCCCGTATGGAGGATGCCGATACTGGCCAGCCAGCCCCAGGATGCCAGCGGCACGGGCTCCGCCCAATTGGCAAAAGGCGCGAGCATGACGATACCGACGATGGTCTGGCACAGCACCGTGATTTCCGGCCGTTGCTCGCCCAGGCCCTTGGCGAGAATGGTTGCAGCGGCATAAAGCATCGCGGCACCAAGCGACATGACGATCCCAAGAATCCATAGCGTGCTGACCGGTGCCGTCGCGCCGACAAGGCCGCTCGCCAGAACGACGCCGAGAAAGGCGCCGAGCATCCAGATGATCTGATCGACGGTGATGCGTTCCTTCAAAAGGGTTGCGCCGATGAGAACAACGAAGAACGGCTGGATGTGATAGATGATCGTGGTGGTTGCAATCGATGTCATGCGGAACCCGGCAAAAAACGATACCCAGCTGAGCACCATGCAGACGCCGCCGAGCGCTGCCCGGCCCAGCCGCGGCCAGGAGAGAGTCCGGTCGGGAAGGTAGCCGCGCAGGAAACACCAGGCTGCGAGGAAGACCATGCCGAAAACACAGCGCCAGAAGACGATGGTGACCGGATCGAGCCGTGTTTCCGTTGCAAAGGCACCGACCGTCCCGATGATGGCCATGGCGACGGCCAGCCGTGCTGCAGGAAAACGATCGGATATCGGGTCAGGCATGTGGGTCATTCCCGTGGCAAAGGATGCCCAGTTAGCGCTCTTGGCTGCCGCCAAACAAACGAATAGATTTGGAGTGAACTATTCGCTATATTGATGGCATTATGGCTGCACCCCTCGACCTCGATCTCCTGCGGACCTTTGTAACTGTCATCGAAACCGGCAGCCTGTCGGCGGCTGCCCCGCGTGTCGGCCGCAGCCAGTCAGCCGTCAGCATGCAGATGCAGCGGCTGGAACAGGCGGTGGGCAAACAGCTGCTTATTCGCAACCCCCGGTCCGTCGAGCCGAATCTGGCCGGCGAGAGTTTTCTCAATTATGCGCGGCGGTTGCTGCGGTTGTCGGATGAAGCGTGGGCCAATGTCACCCGCCCCGAGGAAACCGGCAGCGTGCGGCTTGGCGTGCCCGATGACTATGCGGCATTCCTGCTGCCGCCCGTTCTGTCGCGGTTTGCCGAGGAGCATCCGCTGGTCACCGTCGAACTGGTCTGCGAGCAATCCACCTCGCTGGTCAAGGCGATCGATGAGGACCGGGTCAATCTGGCGATTGTCACCCGCGGGGCCACCCAGCCGCTGGAGGTGATCCGCCGCGAGCGCTTGATCTGGGTGGCATCGCCGACCCATGTTGCCTGGGAAAATGACCCGCTGCCCATCGCCCTGTTTGAACCCGGCTGCGCCGCGCGCATGAACGTGTTGGATGCGCTGGGCGATGCGGATCGCAGCTATCGCTGCACCTATTCCAGCGCCAGCCTGCTCGGACTGATCGCCGTGGTGCAGGCCGGGCTGGCGGTGGCTGCGCTTGCCGCCTGCAGCGTGCCGTCGACCCTGCGCGTTATCGGCGAGAATGAAGGCCTGCCGCCGCTGCGTGATCTGGAAATCGGCATCATGCGCAGCCCGGTGTCATCCAGTCCGGCCATTGACCGGCTGAATGATTTTCTGCGCCGCGAATTGGCGCAGATTGCGTAAGGTCTGTCAGATCCACACGTCGTTCTGTGCTGTCCGCTCACCGCCCTCGTGGCCGGTATTGAGAACACCTCGGGGTTCGATCAGCATCAGACGGACTTCCCTTTCGGCATAGGGCTTGTGCTCGACCCCTTTGGGGACGACATACATTTCACCCGGCCTGATCGTCACGAACCCGTCGCGGAAGTCGATGCGCAGTTCCCCGTCCAGGACAATGAATGCTTCATCGGTTTCCGGATGATCGTGCCAGATGAAATCACCCTCGATGCGGACGATCTTGAATTGGTAATCGTTGAGTTCCGCCACCACTTTGGGTGACCACTGTTCGGAAAACAGCTCGAACTTTTCCGAGAAATTGATGGCCTTGTAGGATTTTGGCTGGACTGTTTGCATGCATAACTCCCTCGGGCAAATGCCAGCGGAAGTTATGCTTCACGCGAAAGCAAACGTCTTGGACGTTTGTGCGTGAGTTATTCCGGCCGCCTGGATTTCCGCCCGTAGAGTTCCAGCCGGTGATGGATGATGTCATAGCCGAGCGCGCGGGCGATCTCTTCCTGCAGTTTCTCGATCTTGTCCGACTGGAATTCGATCACGTCACCCGTATCGACATCGATCAGGTGGTCGTGATGCTCGCCATGGGCCTGTTCGAAGCGTGACGGGCCGCCATTGAAGGCGTGGCGATGAATGGCGCCCATTTCTTCCAAGAGGTTCATGGTCCGGTACACGGTCGAAAGCGAAATGCTGTCATCGATCTCGATGGCGCGATGGAAAATCTTCATCGCATCCGGGTGGTCTTCGGTGGAGGTCAGAATATCGAGAATGATTCGGCGCGGGCGGGTGATGCGAACGCCTGCCTTGCGCAGCTCCTTCTCGTAATCCGGCTTCTGATTGATAGCATGTTTCATGCGCGGGATTATGCGCCAGAACGCGCTCAGTTGCAAAGATTCTCAACTGGCCTCGGGAAATACGCACGTTGGTACACAGAATTTCGGCGTCTGACCTTCCGCATATCGCGGGAAACGGGAATGGATTTCTTTTTGCAAATCATTCGCATTTGCATTGACGCGCGTCCGACAAGCCGTTATGGAGTAACAATGGTGACGAAAAAGCTCACCATTTTCCCGGTTTGCTGGAGGCGAGATGAGATTTTCCCGACTGTTGATTGCTGTTTTTGCACTTTTGACGATTCTTGGCCCGGCATCCGCTGCCGATGGCAAGAAGTTCAAGGTGGTCACCACCTTTACGATCATCGCCGACATGGCCCGCAATGTTGCGGGGGACGCGGCCGACGTGGATTCGATCACGAAACCCAACGCTGAAATTCATGACTATCAGCCGACACCCGGCGATATCCTGAAGGCGCAGGATGCCAATCTCGTCCTGTGGAACGGCCTTGGTCTGGAACGCTGGTTCGAAAAATTCTTCGGCAACGTCAAGAATGTTCCGAGCGTCGTTGTCAGCGAAGGCGTTGAGCCGATGGGTATTTCGGAGGGCCCCTATGAGGGCAAGCCGAACCCGCATGCCTGGATGTCGCCCAATGCCGCGCTGGTTTATGTGGAAAATATCCGCAAGGCACTCGGCACGTACGACCCGGCCAATGCCGCCGTCTATGACCGCAACGCCGCGACCTATTCGGAGAAGATCCGGGCAACGGTTGCGCCCATCCGCGACAGTCTCGCTGCTGTTCCAGCCGAGCGCCGCTGGCTGGTGACGAGTGAAGGCGCCTTCAGCTATCTCGCACGCGATTTCGACATGAAGGAGCTTTATCTCTGGCCGATCAATGCCGATCAGCAGGGCACACCCCAGCAGGTGCGCAAGGTGATCGACAAGGTTCGCGCCGAGAAAATCCCGGTGGTCTTCAGTGAAAGCACGATTTCCGCTTCCCCGGCCAAACAGGTCGCCCGCGAGACCGGTGCCAAATATGGCGGTGTTCTCTATGTCGATTCACTCAGCGATCCCGATGGTCCGGTGCCCACCTATCTCGACCTTCTGCGCGTCACGGCACAAACCGTTGCCAAAGGCTTTACCCAGTGAGCGCGTCCTCCCAAGCGCTCGCCGGCCCCTCCGCTGCAAAGCGGGGGGCTGGTCTTTCCGTGCATGACGTGACCGTGACCTATCGCAATGGCCACACGGCTTTGCGCAATGCCAGCTTCGATATCCCGCGCGGGTCGATCACCGCATTGGTCGGCGTCAATGGCAGCGGCAAGTCCACCCTGTTCAAGGCCATCATGGGCTTCGTGCCCCTCGCCAGGGGATCGGTCTCGATCCTGGGTGAACAGGCGGGACGGGCGCTCAAACGCAATGTGGTGGCCTATGTGCCGCAGAGCGAGGATGTCGACTGGAATTTTCCGGTTCTGGTCGAAGATGTCGTGATGATGGGACGATATGGCCATATGAATTTTCTGCGCATGCCGAAAAAGCGTGACCAGCACATGGTGACTGCCGCGCTGGAGCGGGTCGGCATGACGGATTTCCGCAAGCGCCAGATCGGCGAGCTCTCGGGCGGTCAGAAGAAACGCGTCTTTCTCGCCCGCGCGCTGGCGCAGGAAGGCGATATCATTCTTCTGGACGAGCCCTTTACCGGCGTCGACGTGCGGACAGAAGAGGCCATCATCGGCCTTTTGCGATCCCTGCGCGATGACGGCAAGGTCATGCTGGTCTCCACCCACAATCTCGGCAGCGTGCCCGAATTCTGTGACCGGGCCGTGCTGGTCAACCGCACCGTCCTGGCCTCCGGACCGACCGCAGAGGTGTTCACGCAGGCCAATCTGGAAATGACCTTCGGCGGCGTGCTGCGGCACTTCATCCTCGGTGGCGTCGATCTGCATGCCGATGCGGATCCGCGCAGTGTGACGGTGCTCAGCGACGATGAACGCCCCTTCGTGATCTATGGCGAACCCAAGGGGAAAGGTAATCCGCAATCATGATGCAGCTGCTTCTCGAACCCTTTTCCTACAACTACATGATCAATGCCATGTGGGTCAGTGCGCTGGTTGGTGGTGTCTGCGCATTCCTTTCCGCCTATCTCATGCTGAAGGGATGGTCGCTGATCGGCGATGCGCTCTCCCATTCCATCGTGCCCGGCGTCGCCGGGGCCTACATGCTCGGCTTGCCGTTTTCCATCGGCGCGTTCTTTTCCGGCGGTCTCGCCGCAGTCGCCATGCTGTTTCTCAACCAGCGGACAAAGCTGAAGGAGGACGCCATCATCGGCCTGATCTTCACCTCCTTCTTCGGACTCGGCCTGTTCATGATGTCGCTGTCGCCCGCCTCTGTGAATATCCAGACCATCGTGCTCGGCAATATCCTGGCGATCACGCCGGAGGATACGCTGCAACTGGTCATCATCTGTGGGGTGTCGCTGGCTGTCCTCTTGGTCAAATGGAAGGACCTGATGGTGACATTCTTTGACGAAAATCATGCCCGTTCCATCGGCCTCAACCCGCCGCTCCTCAAAATCCTGTTCTTCACGCTGCTCAGCGCGTCGACGGTGGCCGCCATGCAGACCGTGGGGGCGTTTCTGGTGGTGGCAATGGTTGTCACCCCCGGCGCAACCGCCTATCTCCTGCATGACCGTTTCCCGCGCCTGATCCAGACCAGTGTGCTGATCGGGGCCTTGACCAGTTTTATCGGCGCCTATCTCAGCTATTTCCTCGATGGTGCCACCGGCGGCATCATTGTCGTGCTGCAGACGCTGGTCTTTCTCATCGCTTTTGTTTTCGCACCCAAGCATGGAACGCTGGCCGCGCGCCGCCGCGCCCGGTTGGCATTGGAGGAGGGGCTATGAGCGACCTGATCCAGCTTTTGTTGCAGCCGTTCAGCTTCGGCTTCATGCAGCAGGCCTTTGTCATCACGCTTCTCGTGGCAATTCCCATGGGTCTGCTCTCGCCCTTTCTGGTTCTGAAGGGCTGGTCGCTGATGGGGGATGCGATCTCGCACGCGGTGCTACCCGGCGTGGTGCTGGCCTATATCGCGGGTATCCCGCTGGCAATCGGGGCCTTTGCGGCAGGTATGATCTGTGCACTCGCCACCGGCTTCCTCAAGCAGAACAGCCGGGTGAAGGAAGACACGGTTATGGGCGTGGTCTTCTCCGGCATGTTCGGCCTTGGCATTGTCCTCTACACCAAGATCCAGTCCGACGTGCATCTCGACCATATCCTCTTCGGCGACATGCTCGGCGTGGCCTGGCGCGATATCGCCGAAACCGGGGTGATAGCGGCCGTGACCCTGCTGGCCCTCGGCATCTGGCGGCGGGATTTGCTGTTGCATGCCTTTGACCCGCAGCACGCGCAGGCCATCGGTCTGCCGGTCAAATTCCTGCACTATGGCCTGCTCTGCATCCTGTCGTTGACCATCGTCGGCGCGCTCAAGGCCGTTGGCATCATCCTTGCCGTTGCCATGCTGATTGCGCCGGGCTCCGTCGCCTTCCTCGTGACCAAACGGTTCGAACGCATGCTGCTGGTCTCGGCAGCTGTCGCGGTTTCAACGTCGCTCACCGGTATCTATCTGAGTTTCTTCCTCGACAGCGCCCCGGCGCCGACCATCGTACTTTTGCTGACGGCAAGCTTCATTCTGGCCTTTGTCTTCTCCAGAAAAGGAACCGCCGCCAGCGCGGAAGCACAGGCGGCGGAATAGGGTCGTCAACTCAGTCAGCGGCCACCAGGCCGCTGGCTATTTTCCTGGCACGACTTCCACGAGTACCGTGTGTTCGCCCGATGTCTCGAGCGGAATGCCCGCATCGGCTTTGGCCAGCTTCTTGCCGTCCACAGTGATCTTCCTGCCGCCCTTGGCTGCCGGTTTCACCTCGACGGTATAGCGCGCCTTGCCGTTGCGCAGCACGAAGCTGAAGCCGTCGGTCCATGCCGTCGGCAGGGCCGGATCGACGAACAGCCGGTCATTCCTGCGGCTGATGCCGAGAATGCCTTCCGTTGCCACGCGGTAGAGCCAGCCGGCGGAACCCGTGTACCAGGTCCAGCCGCCGCGCCCGCGCATCGGATCAACCGAATAAACATCAGCAGCGACGACATAGGGCTCGACCCGGTAGGACTCGGCCTTGTCGGCATCCAGCGAATGGTTCACCGGATTGAGCTTGCTGAACCAGCGATAGGCTTCGTCGGCATTTCCAAGCTTGGCCATGGCCAAGACTGCCCAGGTTGCGGCATGGGTATACTGCCCGCCATTCTCACGTACACCCGGCGGATAGCCCTTGATATAACCGGGCTCATGCCGCGTTTTGTTGAACGGCGGTGTGAACAGTTTGATGATATCAACCTCGTCATCGACCAGATGCGTCGCAACGGACTGCATGGCCTGCTTGGCGCGATCGGGATCACCATAACCGGAGAGAACGCTCCAGGACTGGGCGATGGAGTCGATCCGGCACTCGTCGCTGGTCTTGGAACCCAGCGGCGAACCGTCGTCGAAATAGCCGCGGCGATACCATTCGCCGTCCCAGCCATCCTTTTCCAGCGCCGCCTTGAGGCTTTCGATATGGGCTTCCCACCGCTTGATGCGGTCGGCATCCTTGCGCTGGCGGGCAATCGGCAGGATATCGCGCAGGGTGCTGATCAGGAACCAGCCCAGCCAGATGCTCTCGCCCTTGCCCTCTTCGCCGACCCGGTTCATGCCGTCGTTCCAGTCGCCGGTGAGCATGAGCGGCAGCCCATGCGCGCCGGTACGGGCGATTGCCAGATCGAGCGCGCGCGCCGCGTGTTCGTAGACCGTGACTTTATCAGCCGCGATTGTGGGCTGATAGAAAGCATCATGCTCGCCGTTTTCGAGAGCCTTGCCTTCGATGAAGGCGATCTGCTCGTCGAGGATGCTCATATCGCCGGTCACCGACGTGTAGTGGGCAATGGCATAACCGAGCCACACCACGTCATCGGAAATCATCGTCCGCACACCGGCACCCGATGTCGGCAACCACCAGTGTTGGACATCGCCCTCCTTGAACTGGCGGGCGGCGACATTGAGGATCTGGTGCCGCGCCAGTGACGGGTCGAGCACCAGCATGGACAACGTGTCCTGCAGCTGGTCGCGGAAGCCAAAGGCGCCGCTGGCCTGATAGAAGGCCGTGCGCGCCCAGATGCGGCAGGCAAGGCTCTGATAGGGCAGCCAGCGGTTGACCATCACGTCGAATGCATCATCAGGCGTATCCACCTGCAGGCCATCGAGGAAGCCGGTCCAGATCGCCTTGGAGGCCGCAAGCGTCTTTTCAAACGGACGTTTCAACTGTTCTGCGAGAACACGCCGTGCCTCGTTGGCACCGGCAGTGTCGCCGATATAGAACAGGATTTCCCTGGTTTCGCCCGCCGCGATCTCCACATCGACGGCAAGCGCCGCGCAGGGATCGCCCCCCGCCTCAACGACGTTGGACAGGGTTTTTGCCTGCAGAACGGCGGCCGGCTGGTCCACCGATCCCAGGGGCCCGAAGAACTCGGTCCGGTCCGATGTCACCGATTGCGGCTTCACGTTTGCGGCGAAGAATGCCACGTGATCCTTGCGGTCGGTGCCGTAGGGATTGCGGGCGAAAAGCGCGCCGCTTTCCGTATCATGCGACGGCACGATGAACGGAGCCGTCTTGGCGCGGGAATTGCCGAGCATCCATTCGACAAAGCCATAGACACGCAACTGCTTGGCTGTCCCGCCATGGTTGGTGATCTTGAGGCTGGACACGCGCACCGGCATGTCCGTATCGATGGTATGGGTCAATTCAAGGCCGACATTGCCGTGGCGCGACAGGAATGTCGAATAGCCCTGGCCGTGCCGGGTTTCATACTGAACCGATGGATCGCGCAGCACCGAGGCGGTCGGCGAGAATGCGGTTCCCTTGTCCAGATCAACGACATAGAGCGCTTCGCCGGACCGGTTGATCACGGGATCGTTCGACCACTGGGTCAGCTGATAGTCGCGGCTGTTGCTCGACCAGGTGAAACCTGCACCTTCCGCCGACACGTGGAAGCCGAAGCCCGCATTGGAGATCACATTGATCCATGGCTGCGGCGTGGTGGTCCGGTCGGCAAGACGGACGACGTACTCACCGGTCTTCATGTCAAAGCCGCCAAAGCCGTTCCAGAAGGCCAGTTCATTGCCGTCTGTTTTCTGACGGCGCTTGCCCACGAGCTGCGTCGGTGCCGGCGCGATGCTGCGCATCTCGTCAAGGCCGGTATCGCCGGTCGCCAGAGCCTTGCCGGCCGGTATGGCGGCAACCGGCTGCAGGTCGGCGGACAGTTCCTCCGTGCGCTTCAGCTGTTCAACTAGCGTGCCGTTCTGCGCGTGCATGACAATGCGGGCAGAGGCGAGCAGCGTGTTGTAGCTCGCGTCGCTCATCTGGTCCTTGCGCACGGTGAAGATGTGGACGCGCGGGCCATACTGGCCGCCGCGGTTGCGGCTGTTCTCGCAGATCGCTTCGAGCCCGCGCTGGAAGTCCTGGGCGTAGGAGAAGGAGCGTTCGTTGATGACGACGACGTCAACCACAAGCCCCTTTGCCCGCCAGTATTCCTGCGCCTTCAGGACGTTCTTCAGCGTGTCCATGTCGGCTTCGTCATCGATGCGCAGGGCAAGGATGGGGAAGTCGCCGGAGATCGACATCGGCCAGAGGTCGGACTGGCTGCCAAGGCCGGAAGCGATGCTTTCGGCTGGCATGCGCAGGGCCTTGTCCGGATAGATCAGGCTGGTGGCGACGCGCTGGAAATCAGCCGCTTCGTCCGGATTGATCTCGATATGGTGCAGCCGCACCTGCGAGCTTGTCCAGGACAGCGAGAATTCGCGGGCAAAGCAGTCCGGATGGCGGAAGCGTGAAACGACCTCCTCCAGCTCGTGCCGGTCCGGGCCGACGAGGGTCCAGAAAACCAGCGTGACGCGCTTGTGCGCGGGAACGCGGACGCGGCAGCGCAGTGACGCGATGGGGTCCAGCACAAAGCCCTGGCTGCCGTTGAGGGTTACACCCTCGTCGAAGGCAACCGGGTTGCGCAGGTTGCGGCCCCGGCCGATGAAGGCCCGGCGGTCGGTTTCCGCCTGGATTTCACGCATGGCGCCCGATCCGTCCGTGACCACGTGCGCCACGTGAATGTCGGGTTCGTTGCTGCCGCGCTTGCGGCGGGTGGCGTAGATCGTGTCGCCGCGCGGAACGATCTCGGTTTCCACGAACATCTTGGCGAATGCCGGATGTGCCGTGTCCGTATCGTCTGCGGTGAGCACCAGTTCGGCATAGGACGTCACTTCAATGATCCGGTCTTTCGTGCCGGTATTGGTGATGATGATGCGGCGGCCTTCGCCGTCGGAATCCGAAGCGACGATGGTTTCCACCGTCGACTGGATCGTACCGTTTTCCTTGACGAATTCGGCCTTGTAGTCGGCGAAGATGGTTGTGCTCTTTTCGCCGGCTGCCCGCACGGGATCGCCGGTTGCCGACCACCATTCACCGCTGTCGAGATCGCGCAGGAACAGGAATGTTCCATAGCCGCTTTCCAGCGGATCCGGCTGGAAGCGGGTGATCGCCAGGCCATTCCAGCGGCTGTAGCCGCCGCCATTGGCGGTGACCATGACCGAATAGTGGCCGTTCGACATGATCTGCGTGGCGCGCGGAGCGGAAAGCGGGTTCTTGATGAAGCGGATGGAGGCCGTTTCTTCGCCGCTTTCCACGGCCTTGCGCATCGGATTGTCGGCCTTGGCCTGCAGGACAGGGATTTCGCGCGGCGCCTTTTCCTGCAGCAGCAGTTCGGCGGCTTCGATGACGGGATCCGAGTGGAAACGGTCGCGCATGCGGCCTTCGAACACGACATTGTTGACGGCAACGATCGACATGCCGTGATGGTGCGCCATGTAGTTGCGCACGATGGCATATTCCTCGTCTTCGCGCACGCGGGAGCGGGTGAAGTCGACGGCATCATAGAAACCGTACTGACCGAGCGCACCCATCGCGCGCAGGCGTTTCAGATTGGCCACGGCTTCCGCCGGGCGATACTGGCTCGCCATGATGCTGGCATAGGGCGCAACCACATAGTTCTTGGACAGGCCGCGTTTCAGTCCCAGCGTCGGGACGCCGAAATTGGTATACTGGTAGTTCATCTCCGGATCGCGCGCATTGTAGGCGGCTTCGGAAATGCCCCAGGGCAGGCCCTTGGAATCACCGTATTCGATCTGGCGCTGGACGATCAGCTTGTTGGTCTGATCCAGCATCGAGCCCAGCGGTTCGATCATGACCAGAGGCGGCATGAGATATTCGAACATGGAGCCCGACCAGGAGATCAGCGCACCGCGCCAGCCAACCGGCACCAGGAGACGGCCGAGGCGGAACCAGTGATCGACGGGGATGTCGCCCTTGGCGATGGCAAACAGGCTGGCGAGACGCGCTTCCGAAGCGAGAAGATCGTAGCAGCTCGCGTCCAGCTCGTTGGTATCGACGCGGAAGCCGATCGACAGAAGACGCCGTTCCTTGCGTTCAAGGAAGGTGAAGTCGGTGTCGAAGGCCAGCTGGCGGGCACGGGTGGCTAGCGAAACCAGCCGCTCGCGCAGGCTGTCGGTTCCCTCGTGGGTGCCGATGGCGTCATCCGTATGGGCCTGACAGGTCTTGACCAGAATCAGCGCCCAACCGTTTGCGGTGGTGCTGAGCGGGCTTTCGAGTTCGCCGTGCAGTTCTTCCGTCAGACGCTGGATGTCACCGGCGAACAGCGACAGGTTGATGGTGCGCAGCGATGCCGTTTCCGGCTCTTCCTTGATGGTCGTGATGGCGCGGCGGAAATTAGCCACCCGCTCGTCTAGGCGGCGGCGCAGGGGCCGCAGGACGCGGCGTTCATCGGGAATGTCGTTGATCGCCTCTTCAAGAATATCGCTGACATCGAGAATGCCGTCGAGATCGCTTTGCAGATAGACGGACGGGGCCTCCGCCCATTTTTCCAGCGCGGAAGACAGTGCCACCAGATGGCCGGCAAGATTGCCGCTGTCCACCGACGAGACGTAGAGCGGCAGAAGCGGGCGCAGCGTGGTTGTTTCATACCAGTTGTAGAGATGGCCGCGATACTTCTCCATCTTTTCCAGCGTGGAGAGCGTGTCGTCGATACGCGTCAGCGTCTCGTTGAAGCCGATCCAGCCGAAATCCCGGGCCGCCACGGTCGACAGCAGGTACATGCCGATATTGGTCGGCGATGTGCGCGTGGCGATAACCGGATGCGGGTCCTCCTGGAAATTATCAGGCGGAATGAAATTCTGTTCCTTGGTGACGAACGTATCGTAGTAGTGCCAGGTGCGGCGGGCGAAGCGGCGCAATTCGCTCTTATCGGAAGAGCGGACATTCAGATCATCGAGCGGCTTGGCCGAACGGCTGACCAGCCAGGCAATGATCGGCGAGAAGAACCAGATCACGGCAAACGGCACGGCCAGATACCAGGCACGGCTGTGGGTAGCCAGCGGCAGCGCGATGGCGACGGCAGCCACGATGATCGCGGGCCACATCAGGCGGGTATAATACTGCAGCGTGTCAGGGGCGCTGGCTTTCGCCTGTGCCGCCGCACGCCATTCCAGCAGGTTCTTGCGCGATATGAAGACGCGGTAGAGCGTGCGTGCAATGGCATCGGCCATCAGGCAGGCCATGTTGGCAATGAAGGTGATGCGCAGGGCGATGTCGGCGGCACCGGAGAAAATGTCGGTGAGGATCGCCTGGAAATGGCCCTTCAGCGACAGGTTCATGTTTGTCGGAACAAGATTGGTGAACAGGATCATCGTCGGGACGATGAACATGCTGAAGATCATGAAGAACTGCCACAGGGCAGCGACGCCGGGCGGCAGCAATGTCCAGCCGGCGATAGAGGCGATGATCCAGAAGACCGGCGTCAGCGAGCGGCGCAGATTGTCGGTCATCTTCCAGCGCGTGACGGCGGTCACACCCGGCTTTGTGCTGAACAGGTAGGGCAGGAGCTGCCAGTCGCCGCGCGTCCAGCGATGGTGGCGCGAGATGTCGACGTTATAGCCTGTCGGATAGTCTTCAACCACCTCGACGTCACTGACGAGCGCCGCGCGGGCATAGCCGCCTTCCAGAAGATCATGGCTGAGAACGGTGTTCTCGTCGATCTTGCCGTCGAGCGCCAATTCGAAGAAATCGACATCATAGAGGCCCTTGCCGGTGAATGTCCCTTCACCCAGCACGTCCTGATAGACGTCCGAGACGGCAAAGACGTAGGGGTCGATACCGCGGTTGACCGAGAAGACGCGCTGCAGGAACGAGGCATCGTCACCGGTGGTCAGCGAGGGGGTGACACGCGGCTGCAGGATCGCATAGCCGCTGGTCACGCGGCCGGATTTTTCCTTGTAGATCGGGCGATTGAGCGGATGGCTCAGCTTGCCCGCCAGGCGGTTGACCGAATCCGGCGTGAGGCGTGTATCGGAGTCGAGCGTCATCACGAATTTGATGTCGCCGGGCACTTCCTCATTGCTGGGGAAATAGGTTGTATCCTTGTCGCCGCGCAGCAAAAGGTTCAGCTCGTGCAGCTTGCCGCGCTTGCGCTCCCAGCCCATCCAGCGGCCTTCCTGCGCGTTGTACAGGCGCTTGCGGTGCAGGAGGAAGAAACGCGGGTTGCCGCCCTGCGTATAGTGCAGGTTGAGCGCAGTGACCTTTTCCCGGGCGTAGTCGAGAATGTCGAGATCGTTCTCGTTCTGCTCGACCTTGCTGTCCGCCCAGTCGGTGAGCAGCGCGAAATAGATTTCGCCGCGCGGATTGGTCAGATAATGCACTTCGAGGTTGCGAATATGCTCATCGACGGAATCGCGCGAGGTGATGAGTGTCGGCACCGCGACGAGGGTCTTCGCCTCGGGGGGCAGGCCATTCTTGTATTCAAAACCGATCAGCCGTGTCGGCGGCATGAACATCGGAATGATCCAGTTGACGAAACCATTGGCGGTTTCCATCGTCGGGAACACCGCCAGGACCGTCAGCAGCAGAACCGTATCGCTCGGCAGGCCGTAACGGCGCAGCCAGTAATGGATCAGGAACAGAATACCGATGGAAATGACCGAAGCCGGAATCCACAGGCCGGCGAGCCCGAGTGTCTTGTAGAACCGGACCCAGCGCTGCAGCACGGTTGGGGTCGAGCCGCAGGTTTCTTCCAGCTCCGAGCGGCCGTCGCCGGCGAGATAATAACCGACGTCGCGCTTGCGCTGCACGGTGACGCTCTTCTCGTCCCCCTTGGTTTCGGCGCTGTGGTGGGCGAGGTCGAGGGCGGCCTGGGTGATGTCCTGCTCGCTCTTGCCCGAGCGGCGCGCGATCTTTTCAATCGCCACGCGATAGGCATTGCGGGAATGGAAATCGAGCGCATCAAAATTGGAATGTTCGCGCAGCACCGCATCGACGCCGCTGACCGTCTCGAACCAGGTGATCCAGTCGACGTCGTCGATAGCCTTCAGGCTGCGGATGAGGTTGCCCATGGTCACGCCGCCGGTGGACTGGCGCGTATGTTCCTGGATAATGGCGTCCTCGGCGTCGCTGCCGTTCTTTTCCAGCTCTTCCTCAAGCCAGGCGACAGCCGCACCGGAGTGCATGGCGCCGCCGCGCAGGCGGTAAAGCAGATGCGTGGCAAAGGTGCTGTCACGCGCGGCAGTGGTGTACTGGGCCAGAAGCTGCGGCAGGGTATCCTTGTCGGCGTTCAGCGTGATCTCGTCGGCAACGCTGTTGGCATAGGCGCGCATGCGCCGCGCCCGTTCGACGCGCAACGACAACCGGCGGGCGTTTTCAATGAGAATGAAGCGCACGGCGGAGGGCAGGGCCCAGAGTTCGCCGATATGCAGGGGCGCAACCGTCTGGAATCCTTCGACCACCGCTGTCAGGCTGTTGAGCGAGAACTGGCTGTCCGTATGGGCCGCATAGAGCCAGGCCAGCGCCATGACGCGCGGGATTTCCGGCTTGCCGGCCAGCGGCGGCAGCTGGCGGAAGAACTTCTTCGGAAGATCGCGCTCCACCTGCTGGATGTTCTGGTCGACGAGGTAGTAATTGTCGAGGAGCCACTGGGCCGCCGGAGTAATCGTCTCGCCCTTGCGTGCAGCCGCGTCAGAGGAGCGATAGGAATGGAGGATCAGCCGGGCATTTTCGACCGTGCGCTGTTCGAACACCATCGGTTCGTAGTCGGGCAGGCGGATATCTTCCCCGCGCGCCACGCGCGCGCCCAGGTCCCGCAGGTCGTCAATGGATTTGTAATGGGCTCTGATTGGATTGGGTTGGACCGAAAAAATCTGACCAACGGCATTCTTCTGTGGTGTGAAAGATTTAAAAAAAGACAGTAGGGCCATTTGCCTTCGTTTCGGTTGTGAAGAAAAAATCTTCAGGGCTGCAACACAGACGATAATAACGGGTCGACCGACCCATGGAGAAGTTTACGATCTAATCGGGTACGATCAACTAAGCTACCATCACTTTCATCCTTGCCGATCAGTTTTGATGAAAATGAGTCAGATTGCCATTTGTTTATCTTAAGCAATTCGTAGCGGGCTGCACAGGGGCACAGCGCGCAAACTCCTTTGCAGCTGTTTGCGAACGGCGATGGGCTTTGTGAACAGACTGTTTCTGTTTTGATGAACAAGCCTATGACGGCCGGGCAGCAAAAAGCCGGAGCTCATGGAACTCCGGCTTCGGGGGCAAAGGCCGAAAGGGTCAGGCCTGCGGAAAGACCCGCCAATGCTTTGGCCGAAAGGCGATGCGGCTCTTTTCCCGGGCCGGATGATCGGCCGGAATTTCAATCTCGACGCGTTCCGCCGCGCCGCCGATTTCGAGCTCCACGCGCCTTGTCGCACCGACACGGCGGCTGGCAATGACGGTTCCGGCAATGCAGCCGCCGCAGCCGTCGATCAGCTCGACATCGTGCGGACGGAAATAAAGCGTCGCGTTGCCGTCGGGTGCATCGCTTTTCAGGCCGAGTGTGCGGTCCGCAAGCCATACCTCGCCATTGTCGATGCGCACGGTCAGCGAACTTGATTCGCCGATGAAGCCATAGACAAACGGCGAATTGGGCGTGTCATAAACCTGATCCGGCGTTCCGATCTGCTCGATCTTGCCCTGGCTCATCACCACCACGCGGTCGGCGAGCTCCAGGGCTTCGTCCTGGTCATGGGTCACGAAAACCGTCGTGTGCATGGTCTTGTCGTGAATTTCCCGCAGCCAGCGGCGCAGTTCCTTGCGCACTTTCGCATCCAGTGCGCCGAACGGTTCGTCGAGCAGCAACACGCGCGGCTCGATGGCCATGGCGCGGGCAAGGGCAACGCGCTGGCGCTGGCCGCCGGAAAGCTGGGCCGGATAGCGCTTTTCCAGGCCGCCGAGCTGGACGAAATCGAGCAGCTCGGACGAACGGCGGCGGATTTCCTCATTGCTCGGCCGGCTGGCGGAGGGGCGAACCTTGAGCCCGAAGCCGACATTGTCGATCACGGTCATATGGCGGAACAGGGCATAGTGCTGGAACACGAAGCCGACATTGCGCTCCTGTACGGATTTGAGCGATGCATCCTCGTCGCCGAAAAACACCTTGCCTTCGGTTGGGGTTTCCAGCCCCGCGATCAGGCGCAGAAGCGTCGTCTTGCCGGAACCGGAGGGGCCGAGCAGTGCAATCAGTTCACCCGAATTGATATCGAGCGATACGTCGTGCAACGCCGGGAAGCGATCGAATTCCTTGCGCACACCACTTACGCGAACGTCCATGTTTATTCCTCTCAGTGTCCGCCATTGGCTGCCAGTTCCGCACCGTATCTCAACTCCAGCAGGGTCTTGAGAACGAGCGTCACCAGCGCCAGAAGCGCCAGAAGCGAAGCCACCGCAAAAGCAGCGACCGTATTGAATTCATTATAGAGAATTTCGACCTGCAGCGGCATCGTGTTGGTCAGGCCGCGAATATGGCCTGAAACGACGGATACCGCGCCAAACTCCCCCATGGCCCGGGCGTTGCACAAAAGCACGCCGTAGAGCAAGCCCCATTTGATGTTGGGGAGGGTGACATGCCAGAAGGTCTGCCAGCCGTTGGCCCCGAGGGAAAGCGCCGCTTCCTCGTCGGTCGTGCCCTGCTCCTGCATCAACGGAATGAGTTCGCGTGCAACGAAGGGAAATGTCACGAACACCGTTGCGAGCACGATGCCGGGAACGGCGAACAGGATCTCGATTCCCTGCGATTTGAGCCAGGGGCCGAGTGCGCTGTGCGTGCTGAACAAAAGCACGTAGACGAGACCCGATATCACAGGGGAAACCGAGAACGGCAGGTCGATCAGCGTCGTCAGGAATGCCTTTCCCTTGAACTCGAACTTGGCAATGGTCCAGGCCGCCACCACCCCGAAGACGAGATTGAGCGGAACGGCAATGGCCGCAACCAGAAGGGTCAGGCGGATCGCGGCGAGCGCATCATGGTCGGCGAAGGCTGCGAAATAGGCGGCGGGGCCCTTGCGGAAGGCTTCGAAGAAAACCGCGATCAGGGGCAGAAGCAGGAACAGCCCGAGAAAGACCAGCGCCACGCCGACGAGGATGAAGCGCGCCGTACGGCTCTCGGTGGTTGCCGGATGCCAGACATTGGACGCGGCTTCCGGCGGTTGCGGCAACTCATGTCGCATAGCCATACCTCCTGCGGCTCCAGGCCTGGATCAGATTGATGACGAAGAGCATCGTGAACGAAATCAGAAGCATGATGGCGGCGATGGCCGTTGCGCCGGTATAATCGAACTCTTCCAGGCGGATGACGATCAGCAGCGGTGCGATTTCCGAGATGTAGGGAAGGTTCCCGGCAATGAAGATCACCGAACCATATTCGCCGACCGCGCGGGCGAAGGCGAGGGCAAAGCCAGTGAGGATTGCAGGGGTCAGGCCGGGCAGCAGCACGCGCGAGATGGTCTGGAAGCGCGTCGCGCCGAGGGTGGCCGCCGCTTCCTCCACCTCCTTGCGGATTTCTTCCATGACCGGCTGCACCGTGCGCACGACAAAGGGCAATCCGATGAAGATCAGAGCGATGGTGATACCGACAGGCGTGAAGGCGACCTTGATGCCCAGCGGATCGAGCCAGCGGCCGATCCAGCCGTTCTTTGAATAGAGGGCTGTCAGGGCAATGCCGGCAACGGCGGTGGGCAGGGCGAAGGGCAGATCGACGATGGCATCGATGATCCGGCGGCCTGGAAAGCGGTAGCGCACCAGAACCCAAGCCACGATAACGCCGAACACGACGTTGATCAGGGCGGCGATCAGCGATGTGCCGAAGCTGATTTTCAAGGCGTTCAGCGTGCGCGCGTCGGTCGCGACGTGCCACATGCCGCCCCAGCCCAGCGAGGCGGAGCGCCAGACCAGTCCAGCCAGCGGGATGAGGACGATGAGGGTCAGGTAGGCAAGAGTGAAGCCGAGCGTCATTCCGAACCCTGGAATAACACTCGGCCTCTTAAACCGCCAACCTGCCTTGGCAAGCTTGGAGATCATGCTGTTACTTTTTCGGCTTGTAAATCTGGTCAAACGTTCCGCCATCTCCGAAGTGATAGGGCTGTGCTTTTGCCCACCCCCCGAAGATTGGATCATCGATTGTCACCAGTTTCAACTCCGGCAGTTTTTTCAGGAGATCCGCCGATACCAGCTTGGGCTCGGAAGGGCGATAAAAGTGCTTCGCTGCAATGGTCTGGCCTTCTGCCGAGTAGAGATACTGGAGATAGGCTTCAGCCACCTTGCGCGTGCCCTTGGCATCGACATTGCCGTCGACAACGGCAACGGGCGGCTCGGCAAGGATGGATTGCGGCGGCACGACAATGTCGAATTTGTCGGCGCCGAATTCATTGGAGGCAAGATAGGCTTCGTTTTCCCAGGCAAGCAGCACGTCGCCAAGTTCACGCTGGGCAAAGGTCGTGGTCGATCCGCGTGCGCCCGAGTCAAGCACCGGGACATGCTGGAACAGATTGCCGATATAGTCCTTGATCTTGGCTTCGTCGCCACCGTATTGGCCATTGGCCCAGGCCCAGGCCGCAAGATAATTCCAACGCGCGCCGCCCGATGTCTTGGGGTTCGGCGTGATGACTTCGACGCCATCCTTGATGAGATCGCCCCAGTCCTTGATGCCCTTCGGATTGCCCTTGCGCACCAGGAAGACGATGGTTGACGTATACGGTGCGGAATTGTGCGGATATTTGGTGCGCCAGTCAGGATTGATCTTTTTCGTTGCCTTGGCGATGGCGGAGATGTCGCTTTCAAGCGCCAGCGTCACCACATCGGCATCGAGCCCGTCAATCACCGAACGGGCCTGCGCGCCGGACCCGCCATGCGATGTCTGGATGGTCAGCGTTTCCCCGGTATCCGCCTTCCATTTCGCCGCAAAAGCCGCGTTGTAGTCCTTGTAGAGCTCGCGGGTCGGGTCATACGAGACGTTCAGCAGCGTCGTATCCGCATGGGCGGCAGACAGCGATTGAAAGGAAACTGTTGCGGCGAATAAAGCAGCCGCAAGCGATAGGGATATACGGGAATGTTTCATGCCTGCCTCCGTGTAGTGTGACCTAAAGCGTAGCAGAGCGTCCCGCAGAGCGGGCGTTGGAAAGAATTCCTTTTATATCGATAAATTAGAAAATTCTACCTGAATACCATAGTCTACAGAAATGGTAGTCTATTCGGGATCGGTGGTGGAATTTGACCGCAGCAGGATTCTTTCCCGGCGGCAGGGAAGTGGTACCGGCCCGCGGCCGGTACCGGGCTGGAGGCCCTTATTTGCGTATCAGCAGGTCAACCGGCGTGATCTCTGCGACTTCGGTGTAAGTGGGGGTCACTGTCCTGGCTTCGATCGAGGCGCGCACTGTGAGTGGCGTGACAAAGATCGCCAGGGTCAGCAATGCGGTGGCGGCGATTGAAAGGCGTCGTTCCATGCGTGCGTTGATGATCATTGGTTTTCCCCTTCGTCCTAGTGGTATTTTGCCCGCAGCGGGCGGGAAATGATGTCGTCGATGGCAAATTTAGGGATCGGCAAAAGCACCTGATCCAGCTCGGCCAAGGTTTCGGCAAAACCGATGGCTGCATTCTCAACCTCTTCCTGGCGGGAGGGGCATGCCATGGCATTGAGGCAGGTTCGTGCCGCAAGCATGTCGCAATTTTGAAGTCCGGCGATCAGCCCCAAAGTCAGGCATTCTTCCTTGCACACGTGATGCGAGCCGAATGGAAACGTCTTCAGCGGGCACAGGGCGCAGTGGCGCAAGGTGCGGATGAAGAACGAGAGTTCCGACAGGGCGCGGTTGCCTTCACGGCTGCCGAGAATTTCGCTGTACAGGCCAAACGCCATTTCCCAGGCAATCACCGAACCGGTTTCAAAACCGGCAGTCCACCGGCGATAGCCTTCCAGCACGAGCTTCTCCGGAGCCCGGTCGAAATAGCAGCCTGTCCCTTGCCCTGCTTCAGATGCGCGTGGATACATGCCCACTCCCATCCTGTTCACTGTTGAGGCATGGGCGGGCAACGGGCTGCGTCAGCCGGTTCAGGCCGGGTGCGGGACGTGGAAGCTGCGCATGCAGCATGAAAACCACGCGCAGGCGTGGCAGAAAAAGACCTATCATAGGGTCCTCCAATCGAACGGGTTCAAGGCCCAGACATCAAAGGTATGCACTCGTGTGCTTGTGCATAAAGGCAATGACTTATTCCAAAGTCAAATGATAATTTTCGAAAAGCATGAAAAATATCAATAACTTAGAATGATTCTAGGAAATTATGAGTTTTTTAGTAGACAATTGTTCTGGCAAGCTGACAAATCATCGCACCCCGACGGCGCGCGACAGTCCGTTCCTTGCGTCATCCAGCCGAATGTCTTCTAGAGCTGCGTGACCATACGGTGCGAGGCGGGGTGGATCATCCGCACGAATGTGATCGGCTTCTGCGGCACGAAGGTGACGCGTTCCACAATGAACACGGCGTCCTTTTCGCTGACACCGAGAATATCAGCCTCCTGCGCGCTCGCCACGCCGGCGTGAAAGACGATCTCGGCCTGCGAGAACGGTGAGTGGGTCACCAGCCATTCGTTCGGGCTGATGGTCTCGAATGTCTCGCCGCGGATGGAAGGCACCGCATCGAGATTGATCCAGCGATCCTCATATTGATACGGCTTGCCGTCGGAGAGGTGCAGGCAGCGCACGTGCAGCATGTCCTTAGCCTTGGCGAGACCCATGCGGCGGGCAACGTCTCCCGGCGCTTTCTCCACCTGGTTGGAAAGCAGTCTGAACTGGTAGGCGCCGCCCTTTGTCTCGATTTCCTGCCGGACGATGGGAATGACAAAGCGCGCTTCCCGCATTGGGTGCAGGGCAACCCGGGTTCCGGCCTTGCGCTTGCGCACGAGGACGCCGCCCCGCGCCAGTTCCTGCAAGGCGCGGTTGACCGTGGCGCGGGCGCAGCCGAATTCAATGGACAGCACTTCCTCTCCGGGGATCAGTGCACCGGGTGCCCAGACCCGCTCGGCGATGCGCCGGGCCATTTCCGCTTTGATGGCATGGAAGGATTTTCGCGCTGTTGCCGTCACACCCGCTCCAGAACCGACGCAAGCCGCGTCTTGTAGGTTGCAAAGATTTGTTCCCGCGCGTGGTGACGTCCCTCATGCACCACATGACGGCCCGCCGACCACACATCGGTCACCGCGTGTCTGTCGCCCGCAAAAATCCAGCCGTCAAGCAACCGGTCACCCCGCAGGCCGAGGATCGCGGGATTATCGGTATCGAGTGCAACCATGTCGGCCCATTGTCCGACGGCAAGACTGCCGCCATTGCGGCCCAAGGCCTGCATTCCGCCCGCCAGCGCGGTGTCATAGAGCGTGCGGCCGTTGGATTTGCCATCGACGGAATGCGTGACCCGTGAGACATCGCGCAAACGCTGGCTGTATTCGAGCTGCCGCAGTTCCTCCGATGGCGAAATGCGGATGTTGGAATCCGATCCCGTCCCGAACCGCCCGCCCGCACCCAGGTAACGCACGCCATCAAAAATGCCATCGCCGAGACTTGCCTCGGTCAGCGGGCAGAGGCCGACCACCGCGCCGCTGGCAGCAACGCGCAAAGTTTCTTCCGGTGTCATGTGCGTCGAATGAATGAGGCACCAGCGCTCATTGACGGGCAGATGGTCCAGCAGCCAGCTCATGGAGCGCTGGCCATAGGCTGCCTGCACCTCTTCCAGTTCCGGCAGCTGTTCGGCGATGTGGATGTGGAAGGGCATGGCGGCAAACCGGCGCTCCAGCTCCAGAAGGTCGCGTTCGCTGACGGCGCGGATCGAATGCGGTGCGACGCCGAAACCAGCATCGGGACCTGTTTGCCGCGCCGATTTTTCCGCTGCCTGCGCCAGTTTGGAAAAGCGCTCGACATCATTGCCGAAACGCAATTGCCCGCCCGCCAGCCCGCGTCCGTCAACGCCGCCCTGCGCATAGGCAACCGGCAGCAATGTCAGGCCGATACCGCTCGCACTGGCGGCAGCGGCGATGCGCTCCGACAATTCGCCGAGGCTGGCATAGGGGGTGCCGCCCGGCTGGTGATGGACGTAGTGAAATTCGGCCACGCTGGAATAGCCGGATTCGAGCATTTCGACGAATGCGAAGGCAGCGATGGCTTCGATGTCGTCGGGATCGAGAATATCGAGAAAGCGGTACATGATCTCCCGCCACGTCCAGAAACTGTCGCGGCCCGCCGGGCTGCGCGCTTCGGAAAGGCCGGCCATGGCCCGCTGGAATGTGTGGCTGTGCAGATTGGCCTGCGCCGGGAGGAGAACAGCGGTGCGATGACTGTCAACGGGCGCACTGCTGTTTGCGTCCACCGACACGATCTGCCCGCTCGCGCCGATCTGCACGAGGACGTCGCGTTCCCAGCCATTTTCCGTGAGGGCCGTGCTCGCAAAAACAGATTTTTTGGCTTCGCTCATTTCTTCTCTCATCCCCGGATTGACATAATATGTATATACATAATAACGTCATGAGCAAGCACTAATGGGGATGGTATCAAGGCCTATGAGGAAAATTCTGTCCGGATTGAGGATCGCGACGCTGGAGAATACCGGTGCGCCCTATGGTCTGATCGACGCGGGTGCGATCGGCATTGAAGGGGATCGTATTTCCTGGGTTGGCACCGCTGTTCCGGATGACTGGAAAGCTGTCGAGGTGCAGGATTTCGGCGGCCGCCTGGCGACGCCGGCACTGATCGACTGCCACACTCATCTGGTTTTCGGCGGCAACCGCGCCCGTGAGTTTGAAATGCGCCTCGAGGGCGCCAGCTATGAGGAAATCGCCCGGGCTGGCGGCGGCATTGTTTCCTCGGTGAAATCGACCAATGGTCTGTCGGAAGATGAACTCGTCGCGCAAAGCCTGCCGCGGCTTGACACCCTGCTGGCGGAGGGCATTTCCACCGTCGAAATCAAATCCGGCTACGGCCTCAACATTGAGACGGAGCTGAAAATGCTGCGGGTGGCGCGCCGCCTCGGCACGCTGCGTCCCGTGCGCATCCGCACCAGCTATCTCGCTGCCCATGCGGTGCCGCCGGAATATAGCGGCCGCGCGGATGATTACATCAGCGAAGTTGTGCTGCCGGGTCTCGACGCCGCCCATGCGGAAGGTCTGGTCGATGCGGTCGACGGCTTTTGCGAAGGTATTGCCTTCTCGCCGGCCCAGATCACGCGTGTGTTTGACCGGGCGAAAGCCCTTGGCATTCCGGTCAAGCTGCATGCGGAACAGCTGTCCAATCTCGGTGGCGCCAAACTCGCCGCCTCCTATGGCGCACTGTCTGCCGATCATCTTGAATATCTCGACGAAGACGGCGCCAGAGCCATGGCCGCCGCAGGCACGGTTGCGGTGCTTCTGCCCGGTGCCTTCTATGCATTGCGGGAAGAACAGGCGCCGCCGGTCAAAGCCCTGCGTGCCGCCGGTGCCCGCATCGCCATCGCCACGGACTGCAACCCCGGTACATCGCCGCTGACATCGCTGCTCCTGACCATGAACATGGCCTGCACCCTGTTCCGCCTGACGGCCGAGGAAGCGCTGGCGGGTGCAACGCGCGAGGCGGCGCATGCGCTGGGATTGCAAAACGAGCTTGGCACCATCGCTCCCGGCAAACGCGCCGAAATCGCCATCTGGAACGCCGCGCAGCCCGCAGAACTCTGCTACCGCATCGGCTTCAATCCCCTCCACCAGCTTATCTTGAAGGCTTGACCATGACTGTCGTCCTCCACCCCGGTTCCGTTCCTCTGGCTGAACTGGAAAAAATCTATTGGCAGGGCACGCCTGTCCGGCTCGATGCATCGTTTCATAAGGGGATTGCAGCCGCGGCTGCGCGTATCGCCGAAATCGCAGCCGGCAGCGCGCCGGTCTATGGCATCAACACCGGCTTCGGCAAGCTTGCTTCGATCCGCATCGACGCCGCCGATGTGGGGACGCTCCAGCGCAATCTGATCCTGTCGCATTGCTGCGGTGTCGGCAACGCGCTGCCGGAAAACATTGTCCGCCTGATCATGGCCCTGAAGCTGATCTCGCTCGGCCGCGGCGCTTCGGGTGTGCGCCCGGAACTGATCAGCCTTATCGAAGCGATGCTGGCCAAGGGCGTCATTCCTGTCGTTCCCGAGAAAGGTTCCGTGGGCGCTTCCGGCGATCTGGCGCCGCTGGCGCACATGGCCGCGGCGATGATCGGCGAGGGTGACGTGACCTTTGGCGGGACGCGGATGCATGCCAGCGAAGGCCTCGCCAAGGCCGGTCTCACGCCGGTCGTGCTCGCCGCCAAGGAAGGGCTTGCGCTCATCAACGGCACGCAGGTTTCAACGGCGCTGGCGCTCGCGGGCCTGTTCCGGGCGCATCGCTCTGCGCAGTCGGCCTTGATCACGGGGGCCCTGTCCACCGATGCGGCGATGGGTTCCTCAGCGCCGTTCCACCCCGATATTCACACCCTGCGCGGCCATCGCGGCCAGATCGATACGGGCGCCGCGTTGCGCCGCCTGCTCGAAAATTCGCCGATCCGCGAAAGCCATATCGAAGGTGACGAGCGCGTCCAGGATCCCTACTGCATCCGCTGCCAGCCCCAGGTCGACGGCGCCTGCCTCGATCTCTTGCGCATGGCGGCGCGCACGCTGGAAATCGAAGCCAATGCGGTCACCGACAATCCGCTGGTTCTCAGCGACGGCTCGGTGGTATCGGGCGGAAACTTCCATGCGGAACCTGTTGCTTTCGCCGCCGATCAGATTGCGCTTGCCATCTGCGAAATCGGCTCGATCGCCCAGCGCCGTATTGCGCTGCTGGTCGATCCGGCATTGAGCTACGGCCTGCCTGCTTTCCTTGCCCGCAAACCGGGTTTGAATTCCGGCCTGATGATCGCCGAGGTCACCTCGGCGGCGCTGATGTCGGAAAACAAGCAGATGTCGCATCCGGCCTCGGTTGATTCCACGCCGACCTCGGCCAATCAGGAAGACCACGTGTCCATGGCCTGCCACGGCGCGCGCCGCCTGTTGCAGATGACGGACAATCTGTTCTCCATCATCGGCATCGAGGCACTCACCGCCGCGCAGGGCATCGACCTGCGCAGCCCGCTGCAGACCAGCCCGGAACTCACCCGCGCCCATGCCGCGATCCGTTCCGTCGTGCCGACGCTGGACGAGGATCGCTACATGGCGCCGGACCTGAAGGCCGTGTCCGATCTCATTGGTTCCGGGGCGCTCAATTCAGCAATCTCCCCCGACATCCTGCCAGCACTGGATACCGGCCTATGAGTGTTGTTGACGTCAAGCAGGGGGCGTCTCCGGTCATTCTTGGCCTGCCGCACACCGGCACCGAGGTTCCCGCCGATATATGGGAAAGGCTCAACGAAAACGGCCAGTTGCTGGCCGATACGGACTGGCATATCCATACGCTTTATGACGGGCTTCTGCCGGAAGCGACGACCGTTCGTGCCACCTTTCACCGTTATGTGATCGATGCCAACCGCGATCCGGAAGGCGTCAGCCTCTATCCCGGACAGAACACCACCGGCCTCATCCCGGAAACGGATTTCGACGGCAGGGCGATCTGGCGTGACGGCGAAAAACCCGCCGCCGCCGATACGCAAAAACGGCTTGAGCATTTCCACAAGCCCTATCACGCCGCCCTGGCGGCGGAGATCAAGCGCGTGCAGGACATTCACGGCCTCGCCATTCTCTATGATTGCCACTCCATCCGCTCGCACATCCCGTTTCTGTTTCAGGGCAAGCTGCCGGATTTCAACATCGGCACCAATCAGGGCACAAGCTGTGCGCCGGAGGTGGCGGCAGCCACCGGCCGGTTTGCCTTTGCCGCACCGGGTTACGACGGCGTGATGAACGGGCGCTTCAAGGGCGGCTGGACCACGCGCCACTACGGCAAGCCGGAAAAGGGTGTGCATGCCATCCAGATGGAGCTGGCGCAGTCCACCCATCTGCAGACCGAAGCGCCGCCCTTTGCCTATGACGAGACGAAGGCCGAGCGCCTGCGCAAGCATCTCAAGGACATTCTCGAAAATCTCGAACAAACCGCCTTCAAGCTCGGGAGCTTAAAATGAACAATCCACGTCACAATATCCGTGAAATCCGCAGCCCCCGCGGACCGGAACTCAATACCAAATCCTGGATGACAGAAGCGCCCCTGCGCATGCTGATGAACAATCTTGATCCGGACGTGGCCGAAAATCCCAATGAACTGGTGGTCTATGGCGGCATCGGCCGCGCCACCCGCACATGGGACGATTTCGACAAGATCGTCGCAACCCTGAAGACCTTGAACGAGGACGAGACCCTGCTGGTGCAGTCCGGCAAGCCGGTCGGCGTGTTCCGCACCCATGCGGATGCGCCGCGCGTCCTCATCGCCAATTCCAACCTCGTTCCCCATTGGGCGACATGGGATCATTTCAACGAACTGGATAAGAAGGGCCTGGCCATGTACGGCCAGATGACCGCCGGTTCGTGGATCTATATCGGCACGCAGGGCATCGTGCAGGGCACCTACGAGACCTTCGTCGAGGCGGGCCGCCAGCATTACGGCGGCAATCTCAAGGGCAAGTGGATTCTCACCGGCGGCCTTGGCGGCATGGGCGGCGCACAGCCACTGGCGGCTGTCATGGCCGGTGCCTGCTGTCTCGCCATCGAGTGCAATCCGGATTCGATCGATTTCCGCCTGCGCACCCGTTATGTCGATGCCAAGGCCGAAACGCTGGATGAGGCGCTTGCAATGATCGACCGCTGGACCAAGGCGGGTGAAGCCAAGTCCGTCGGTCTCCTCGGCAATGCAGCGGAAATCCTGCCGGAACTGGTGCGCCGCGGCGTGCGTCCCGACATTGTTACCGACCAGACCTCGGCGCATGATCCGATCAATGGCTACCTGCCCAAGGGCTGGTCGATCGCCGAATGGAAGGCCAAGCGCGAAAGCGACCCCAAGGCTGTCGAAAAGGCTGCCCGTGCCTCCATGCGCGAGCATGTGGAGGCGATGATTGCTTTCTGGAACGCCGGCGTACCGACGCTCGACTATGGCAACAATATCCGTCAGGTCGCCAAGGACGAAGGACTGGAAAATGCCTTCGCTTTCCCCGGCTTCGTTCCCGCCTATATCCGTCCGCTGTTCTGTCGCGGTATCGGTCCGTTCCGCTGGGCGGCGCTGTCGGGCGATCCGGAGGATATCTACAAGACGGACGCCAAGGTGAAGGAACTCACCCCCGGCAATACCCATCTGCACAACTGGCTCGACATGGCGCGCGAGCGTATCGCCTTCCAGGGCCTCCCCGCCCGCATCTGCTGGGTCGGCCTCGGTGATCGGCATCGCCTTGGCCTTGCCTTCAACGAAATGGTGCGCAACGGCGAACTCAAAGCCCCCATCGTCATCGGGCGCGATCACCTCGATTCCGGTTCCGTCGCCTCGCCGAACCGCGAGACCGAAGCAATGAAGGACGGTTCGGATGCGGTTTCCGACTGGCCGCTGCTCAATGCCCTGCTCAACACGGCATCAGGCGCCACATGGGTGTCGCTGCATCATGGCGGTGGTGTCGGCATGGGCTTCTCGCAGCATGCGGGCATGGTGATCTGCGCCGACGGCACGGATGATGCGAAGCGCCGCATCGAACGGGTTCTGTGGAACGATCCCGCCACCGGCGTCATGCGCCATGCGGATGCGGGCTACGAGATCGCCATCGATTGCGCCCGGGAAAAGGGCCTCAACCTGCCGGGTATTCTCGGCTGATGCGCATCCTGCGTTCGGCCGGACACCGGCAGATGCCTTGGAAAAACGGCAAGGGCGTCACCACCGAGATTGCCGTTTTTCCCGAAGGCGCATCGGTCGACAGCTTTGACTGGCGTATCAGCGTGGCAAACGTTCCGGAGTCCGGCCCGTTCTCGGCCTTTCCGGGCGTCGACCGCGTGCTGGCCGTGCTGGAAGGCGAGATGATATTGAGTGTGGATGGCCGGCCGCCTGAAACGCTCGGTCCATTGTCTCCGGCGATTGCCTTTCCCGGCGATACCCCGACGAGCGCGGTGGTGCTGCGCGAGGTTACGGACCTCAACGTCATGGTCCGGCGCGGAAAATTTACAGCGCAGGTCAGAAGGTGTAGCGACGCGATTGTTGCGGGCAAGGGCGGCCATGCATTTCTGATTCTGCGCGGCGAGGCAGAACTCACGAGCGGCGAAACGCTCGGCGCAAATGATGTTCTGCAACTCGCCCAAGCCGAAACGGTGACGTTCAAAGATGTACCCTCGAGCGCATGGCTGGTGGAGATCGACCGTCTTCCTGCCTAGGCGATCCGGCATTTGTCGCTTTGCCGCATAGATTTCCCGCGCAAGCTGCGTTATCTGGTTGGCAGGAACCGCAAAACGGGGATGTGATGCGCAAATACGGATACGATTGGCAACTGGCGGTGCGCATGCTGTGCGCGCTGGCGCTTGTCTTCGTCGCCTTTGCCCATCAGCCGGTCATTGCGGCATCCAATAATCAGATTGATCTTGCCGCCTATACGCTGCCCGACGGCACTGTTCCCGTGCTCTGCCTTCCCGGCAGCGGTGACCAGGACCCGCACAAGAGCGCATGGCACGGCACGGGCTGCGAAGCCTGCCGTATTTCCGCATCGTTCATTCTCCCTGTTCCGCCTCACACCGGCGGTCAGCGCGTCGAACCGGCGGTATCGCTCGCCATCAAGCGCGAAGCGGTGCTGATTGCCCGCAGCCTCTATCCTCCGGCAGCACCGCCCCAGGCTCCCCCTCTCGTCTGACACAAACTTTTCGAACGCTGGTCCGCCATCGGTCGGAAAGGTTGCGCCGTTTTGGGCGCGCCCATTGGTCTTTCACAGGCCAACATTGTTGCTGTCAGACGATTGGAACACGCATGAGCGTCTCAAGCATGGCTTCGCAGAAGCCCAAGGACATCAGTCAATCCCTCTACCGCGCCATCTGGCGCTGGCATTTTTTCGCCGGCCTTCTGGTCATCCCCTTCATGCTCAATCTCGCCATCACCGGCGGGCTCTATCTCTTCAAGGATGAAATCGACAATACGGTGTTTGCCTACCGCAATGTCGTCACGCCGCGCAGCGAGGTGCTTGCGCCGTCGCTGCTGATCAAGAACGCCGAGGCTGCGGTCCCCGGCGCAACCATCCTGCGCTATCGCGACCCCTCCACGCCGACCCAGTCCACCCGGGTTATCCTCGGTACGGATGCCGGGAAGGTCCTTGTTTTCGTCGATCCCTATACCGGCTCGGTACTCGGCAAGGTTGCCGAGAAGCAGGAATTCAATTGGGTCGTGCGCAAGATTCACAGCCTCGTCTATTTCGGGCTGGCGCTTGACCGGGTTGTCGAGGCCGTTGGCGGCCTCGCGCTGATCCTTGTCGTCACCGGCTTTTATCTATGGTGGCCGCGCAAGCAGAAAGGCGGCGTCATCACGGTTCGCGGCACGCCCGACAAGCGCATCTTCTGGCGAGATCTGCATGCGGTGACCGGTGCTGTTGCCGGGGCTTTGATCTTCTTCCTCGCCATTACGGGCATGCCGTGGTCGGCCTATTGGGGCGACAAGCTCAATGCCACCCTGGCGGATAAGGGCCTCGGATACCCCACGCAGCTGTGGAACGACGTTCCGGTGTCAAAAATTCCGACAAAGGATGTGCTGACCGAGGCGGGCTGGACCATCGAAAACGCCCCGGTTCCGGCATCGACAGCCGATGGGGCGATGAAAAGCGTCGGCCTTGACCGGATCGTGGCGTCCGCCAGGGCCGAAGGCATCACGCCGGGCTTCGAGGTATCGCTGCCGTCGGGACCGGAAGGCGTCTATACCGCGGCGATTTTCCCGGACGATATCGCCATGCAGCGGACGATCCATTTCGATCAGTACAGCGGCAAACCACTGGTCGATCTGAAGTTTGCCGATTATGGCGCGGGTGCCAAGGCCATCGAGTTCGGCATCGGCGTCCATATGGGGCAGTATTGGGGCCTCCTGAACCAGATCGTCATGTTGGTCACGTGCTTTGCCATCATTCTCGCCGCGGTTTCCGCCGTGGTCATGTGGTGGAAGCGTCGTCCCTCGGGGCGTCTGGGGGTGCCGCCCATGCCATCGCAAAAAAGCGTCTTTGCCGCGTTGACCCTGGTCATCCTCGGCTTCGGCGTGCTCTTCCCGCTCACGGGTTTTGCCATTCTCGCCATGCTGGTTCTCGATCAGTTGATCCAGCGTGTTCCTTCCCCGCTCAAACGCGTATTCTCATAAACAACGGAACTGGAGAACGTCCATGAAATCCACTCTCAAATTTGCAATGTTTGCATTGCTGGCCACCTCGGTTGCCTCGCCTGTGCTGGCTCACGATCACTCCGCCATGAGCAAGGGTGATGCAGCCAAAATGCAAAAGCACGAAGCCACGGATGCGGTCAAAGTCGGCAATCTCGTGTTCACCGATGCCTTCACCCGCGCCACATTGCCGGGCGCCAAGGTTGGCGGCGGCTATATCTCGATCACCAACGAGGCCAAGGAGGCGGACCGCCTGCTGGGCGGCTCCAGCCCTGTTGCCGCGCGCGTCGAAGTTCATGAAATGAAGATGGACGGCGAAGTGATGAAGATGCGCAAGCTTGCGGACGGTGTGCAAATTCCCGCGGGCGGAACCGTCGAACTCGAGCCCGGCGGCATGCACCTGATGCTGCTGGAGATCAAGCAGCCCTTGAAGAAGGGCGAAGACGTCCCGGTAACCCTCGAATTCGAGAAGGCCGGCAAGGTTGAGCTCAAACTGCACGTGGAAGCTGCCGGGGCAACCTCCATGGAGCATGGCCAGTGATGAACGTTCGCCGCGTCCGCATTGCACTGTGGTCGGTCATCGCCGTTCTGATGATCTTCCTCGCCTTCACCTATTACAGCGCCCGCAAGGGCAACGAGATAGAGCCGGTGAAGCTTGGTGTGCCGTTTTCGCTGATCGACCAGAATGGCGCGCCGATCACCGAAGCGGCATTCCAGGGACATCCGACGGTGCTGTTCTTCGGTTTCACCCATTGTCCCGAGGTTTGCCCGACAACGCTGTTCGAGATGGCGGGCTGGCTCAAGGCATTGGGCGATGAAGGCAAGGATTTGCGTGTCTTTTTCATCTCGGTGGATCCCGAACGGGACACGCCCGAGGTGATGAAGGGCTACACGGCCGCCTTCACCGATCGGATCACCGGCATCACCGGCGATCCCAAGGAAGTGGAGAAGGTCATCAAGGGCTGGAAGATCTATGCCCGCAAGGTGCCGACGGAAAATGGCGACTACACCATGGACCACACGGCATCGGTGATGCTGCTCGACCGGGATGCCCGCCTGAAGAGCACCATTGACTACAAGGAAACCACCGACGTGGCTTTGAAGAAGCTGCGGCTTCTCATCGGCTCCTGAAGATTTTCCTCCAAAACAGAATGAGACCGGCATCTGGTCTCATTCTTTTCGGCCCTTGCCTTTCCTGAGCACCACCAGGTCAAGCGCGTTGAGGCGCGAAGACTCGGCAACAGCTTCAATGGCAGTGATCCTGTCCCCTTCAATCGTCAGGTTCAGGACCACGTGCAATCTGCCTCGAACCTTGACCACGAGACCAAGCACGCCATCGACAAGCGCCGGCACTGCACCCTGTGCGCGTCCTTTGAACGTATTGGCCACGGCTTCCGCACCGCGAATTTCCGACATTGCGCCCAATTGCACAGCCGCTTTGTCCGCACGGAACACCACATCCGGATCGAGCACGGCCAGAAGCGCGTTGAAATCGCCACCGCGGGAAGCCGCCAGAAAGGCATTCACGATCTCGCGCTGGCGGGCAAGACTGCGGGCCGGAATGGTATCCGTTCCCTGCACCCGGCGACGCGCCCGGCTGGCCAACTGCCTTGCCGCTTCCGGCGTGCGATCGACAATCGGCGCAATCTCGTCGAACGATATGCCGAACATGTCGTGCAACACGAAAGCCAGCCGCTCCGCCGGGGCCAGCCGTTCGAGCACCACGAGCAGAGCCGCCCCCACCGAATCTGCCATTACAATGTCATGTTCGGGATCGCCGCCTGACTGGCGGCCTGCCACGGGCTCTGGTGTTTGTGGAGTCAGTTGGTCCTCGCGCCGTGATGTGCGCGAGCGCAGCATATCGAGGCATACGCGTGAGACGACAGTTGTCAGCCAACCAGCCAAGTTGCCGACGTCGTCCGTATGCGCCCGGCTGAAGCGCAGCCAGGCCTCCTGTACGGCGTCATCGGCTTCGGTCATCGAGCCGAGCATCCGGTAGGCTACCCGCCGCAGATGGGTGCGATTGGCCTCGAATTGCTCGGTCAGAAATTTTTTCTCGTTCATCTGTCACGTTTCCTCGCCCTGTTCCGTCAAAGCAATGACGAACGAAATCCGGCCGATGTGACAAGAAATCGGGTCCGGGAAACCGTCAAGAGCAAAAGCCCGGATATCTGGTCTCGGGCGTCAGTCAAACGACAGGAAAAAATGATGCAAGCACGTATGAGCAACCCGGCAATGATCAACCCTGAAGCAATGAAAGCCCTGCAGGCACTGGCTGCGTCCACCGGTGACAGCGAGTTCCCGAAAGGCATGCTTGAACTCGTGCATCTGCGCGCCAGCCAGATCAACGGCTGCAGTGTCTGCGTCGACATGCATCCGCGCCTTGCCCGCAAGGCGGGTGAAACTGATGAACGGCTCTTCGCCGTGTCCGTGTGGCGCGATACGCCGTACTTCTCCGAGGCGGAGCGCGCCGCCCTGGCCCTGACCGAAGCGGTGACCCGTGTTGCGGATCGGGCCGATCCGGTGCCGGATGACGTCTGGAACGAAGCCGCCAGACATTTCGATGAAAAGCGGCTCGGCAATCTGGTGCTGGCCATCGCCAACGTCAATGTCTGGAACCGTCTCAACATCGCGACCCGGCAGGTGCCAGGCGTATGGAAAGTCTGATCTGCTCGCGCGGATTGCTCTGCAGACCGCCTCGCTCAGCGGGGCGGTTTGCCGCGGAAGTTGCGCTTTGCCCCATTGGCGTTTCTGCTCAACTGCACTATGTGATGCGGTAAGAAACAAAAGGGACAGCAAGCATGGCAGGCGTGAGCAAAGATCAGGTTCTCGATCAGCTGAAGACGGTGACCGGGCCTGATTTCAACAGCAACATTGTCGATCTGGGACTTGTCTCGGATATTTTCATTGCCGACAACAAGGTGTTTTTCTCCATCACTGTTCCGGCGGCGCGCGCGCAGGAACTGGAGCCGCTGCGCGCCGCTGCCGAACGTGTTGTCAAGAACATGCCGGGTGTCGCCGGGGCCATTGTCGCCCTGACCGCCGAAAAGCGCGGCGGTCCGACCAGCGATGACGCGGTGCCGCGTCCCGCACCGGCAGCACCGCAACGTCCCGCGCAGCGCCCGGCACCCGCCGGTGCAGTCCCGCCGCCGCGCGTTCCGGCCCAGCCGCAGTCCGGGCACGGCCATGCGGCCGCGCCTGTCAAATCGGGCGTTCCCGGCGTTGGCGCGATCATTGCCGTCGCCTCGGGCAAGGGCGGCGTCGGCAAGTCGACCACGGCAGTCAATCTGGCGCTTGGGCTACAGGCCAACGGCCATCGTGTCGGCATTCTCGATGCGGATATTTACGGTCCGTCCATGCCACGCCTGCTGCATCTCTCCGGCCGCCCGGAAGTCGTCTCGGGCCGTGTGCTCAAGCCCATGGAAGGCTATGGCCTGAAAGTCATGTCGATCGGCTTTCTCGTCGATGAAGAGACCCCGATGATCTGGCGTGGCCCGATGGTGATGTCGGCCCTGACGCAGATGCTGCGCGAAGTGCAGTGGGGTGATCTCGATGTGCTCGTGGTCGATATGCCGCCCGGCACCGGCGATGCGCAATTGACCATGGCGCAGCAGGTGCCGCTTGCCGGGGCCGTCATCGTCTCGACACCGCAGGATCTGGCGCTGATCGATGCGCGCAAGGGGCTCAACATGTTCAAGAAGGTCGATGTGCCGCTGCTCGGCATTGTCGAGAACATGAGCTATTTCATCGCGCCCGACACCGGCAACCGCTATGACATTTTCGGTCATGGCGGCGCGCGCAATGAAGCCGAACGGCTCGGCGTTCCTTTCCTCGGCGAGGTGCCGCTGGTGATGGAAATCCGTGAAATGTCCGATGCTGGAACGCCCGTCGTCATCAGCAATCCGGAGGGACCGCAGGCGAAGGTCTATCGCGAGATTGCAGCCAAGGTCTGGGAGCAGCTGCAGGCGGCGAAAGCCAATCCCGGCCGGACGGCGCCGGCGATTGTTTTCGAGTAGCCGTGTGCCATAGGCCTGGGCCGGGAGGTCCGCAAACGACATTCCCGGCCTTGATCCCGTGTGCTCATCCTAACATGTTGGACATCCGCTCAACGCGATGGAGAACAGGGCAATTGCGATTAAATCATTCTCTTGGACTTAAGATGAATTGACACCCATTGGCTTAAGGAAATAATCCGGCTCCGTATTCAATCGTTTTAAATTGCTTTGGGAGGAGCATGGTTTGAAGGCGCGGCTGTCGCAATCGCGCACGCGTCAGGCGCGACATCTATTTTTCAACTTTTAATTTCAAGCGCAAATTTAATAGCAAAATTCATTTGGGAGGAACCAATGATTTTCAGACGCGTCCTCATCGCCGGACTTGTCGGCGGCACCATGCTGGCGGGTTGCAATAATGCGGATGACAAGGCTCCGGCAGCGCCTGATGCGCAAGGCAGCTTTGCCGAAGACATCAGTCCGCAGAACGGCGGGGTGGACCAGGCAACGATCAAGGGCCTCAAGGACACCTTGGACACCCTGCAGGCGAACATCGTCATTCTGCAACGGGACGGAGCGACCTCGAAAGAGACACTGGCTGCACTCAAGTCCCCCATCGAACTTTTGCAAAGCCGGGCCGGCCAGACAGAAGCCTCTGTTGCCGCGTTGACGGAGCTCGGCCCCCGCATCGGCAAGCTGGATGCCGGCCTCAAGTCGCTGACGGATAATTTCAAAACTTTGGAAGGGCGAACGGCGGCCATACAGGCTGATACGGATACGCTTAAACCATTGCTGGCGCAGTTCGCGGCACTGAAAGACGATTACGGCAAGGCGATCAAGCTGAAGCTGGAAGCGGCGGCGCTCGCCCCGCTGCTTGCCGACATCGATCTGCTGAAGACCGGCAAGGCCGATGCAGGGAAGCTTGCGGATTTGCAAGCAAAGCTCGACGGCTTGAAGGATGCGGTCGACAAAGCAAAGCTCAGCACAGATTCAGTCGATGGTTTCAAAAAACGGATCGTCGCGTTGGAAGAGGCGATCGGCTTGCGCGTGGATAGTCCTGGATTGACGCAGTTCGTCAATCCGCTGATCGGTTCGGGTGAAGTACCTCAATCGGATGTGCCGAATTCAACGGAATACATGCTGGGAGGCTTCGTCAATCCGGGTGCCAACGTGCCTTTCGGCATGGTGTCATGGGGACCGCAGACGGCAAAACTCAGCACACCATGGTCCCCGCGTGGCTATCACCATGCTTCGGACGTGATCCATGGCTTTCCCATGATCAATCTGAGTGGCGTCGGCTGCCCGACAAAGGCTCCATTCAGGGTTCAGCCAGTATCCAAGGCGGCGGACGGCGATGCCAAATTCAGTCACGATAAGGAAATTGCTCGGCCGGGCTATTATCAGGTCACATTCGATAATGGGATCAAAACGGAATTGACGGCGACAACCCACACCGGGCTGGGGCGATTCACCTTCCCCCAAGATAAGGGTGCCGTGCTGACGTTTGATACTTTGGAGGACGTCAAAGTGGACCTTGGCGCACGCACGATTTCCGCTACCACAACAGGCGGTGGGTTCTGCGGCAGTCCTACCTACAACATCTATTTCTCTGCGCAGTTTGATCAACCCTTTACCTACAAAAAACTTCCCGACAGTAAAATTATCGACGATGAACCTTACACGGTTTGGGCTTTTACTTTTACCGCAAAGCCAGGGGCGGCCACCACCATCGGCATGAAAGCCGGCGTTTCCTATGTGAGTGTTGCCAATGCCAAGGAAAATCTGGAGGCCGAAGGCGCATCGCTGACATTTGATGACGCACGCAAAAAAGCCGATGATAGCTGGAACAAACGCCTCAATTCTATTCAGGTCAGCGGCGGTACCGAAGAGCAGAAAAAAATATTCTACACCGCGTTGTACCATTCCTTTTTCGCGCCTTCGGTCTTCAGCGATGCCAATGGCGAGTATGCAAGCTTTGATGGCAAAGGAACTGTGGAGAAAGTCGGAAAGGACAGGGTACACTATACGACTTTCTCCAGCTGGGACTCCTATCGCTCCCTTGCTCCCATGCAGGCTTTGCTCGCTCCCAATGAGGCCGCGGACATGGCGCAATCCCTCATCAATGATGCAAAACAATGCGGAGGCGTGTTCCCGATGTGGGTCGAGGGGACATCCAACAGCAACATCATGCCGGGCGACGGCGCTTCCATTATCGTGGCGCAAACCCATGCGTTCGGTGCCCCGAATTTTGACACCGCCGCAGCGCGCAAGATCATGCTGGACATGGCGACCGGGGCTAAGACGACGTGCCGGGGCATAACCACTCTGCCCTTTATCAAGGAATATATGGAGCGTGGCTATCTCACTGTCGGCGAGGGGAAGCATAAATATGAGAACACGCCGACCTCCAATACGTTGGAATATGCCAGTACGGATTTTGCCATCTCCCGCTTTATCGCTGCCCTTGACAAACAAAACAGCCAACTGGTTGCCGGGGGCGTATCGGATCATGTAGCCATGCTGTTAAAGCGCTCGAACAATTGGACCAACCTGTTCAATCCGGAATGGCGCAAGGTGAAAGACCAACCCTATCCGCAATTGCGGCCGCGCAACGCGGATGGCACATGGCCAAAATATACACCAACAACTGATAACAAGACCAATTATCGGGAAGGTAATGCGGAACAATATACCTACATGGTGCCTCACAATATACGCGGGCTATTAAGGATGCTGGTGAAGGACAAGGCCACCAACCCCGATTTGGAAACCGATGCGATCGAGCGTCTCGATACGTTTACCAAATATATTGGCGGGGGGGAGAAACAACCCCATCTCTGGGTTGGCAATGAGCCAGGTTTTGCCACGCCATTTTTCTATAATTGGACCAGCCAGCCCCATAAATCGCAGGCATTGGTGCGCCGGGTTCTGCGCGAGCAATTTACCAATACCCCGCAAGGATTGCCGGGCAATGACGATGAAGGCGCCACCTCCGGCTGGTATGTCTGGGGTGCACTCGGCCTCTATCCGGAAATTCTGGCTGTACCCGGCTTGACCTTGACCAGCCCAATTTTCGAAAAGGCTGTGGTCTGGCGGGGTGACAGGAAGCTGATCACGATCACAGCGGACAAGCCAGCCTCGACCTATATCCAGAGTGTCAAGCTCGATGGCAAGCCCTATGACAGTACATGGCTGCCGATTGATCCATTTGCGGAAAAGCCCGTAGCCCTCGACTTTGCACTTGGTGACAAACCGAGTTGCTGGGCATCAAAGCAGGCAACAAACATACCGCCATCCTTCGGCCCGGATGGCAAGGATGTTCCGCTGTTGACGCCAGCCGCGGCATGCAGCCCGCCGCAGTAAAGCTTCAGACAACAAAAGGGCCGCAAAAGCGGCCCTTTTGTTGCCACCGACTTGGAAAATCAGGTAATCACGCTCGGCGTGTCGCGGCCGGTGCGTGTCTTGATTTCAGTCAGGTCATCGGCGGCGCGGATAAGGTCGGCAAGCGCGCTTTGCGTTTCAAGATCGTGGCGCTTGGGATCGGCTTCGTAGCGTTCGATGTAGAGCCGCAACGTTGCGCCCGACGTGCCTGTCCCGGAAAGGCGCAGGACAATGCGCGATCCGCCCTCGAAGAGAATGCGGATGCCCTGATGTTCGCTCACCGATTTGTCGACGGGGTCATGGTAGGCGAAGTCATCGGCCGTGGTGATCGTCAGGCCCTGCACGGTCTTGCCTGCAAGCGTCGGCAGCTTGGCCCGCAGGGCGTCGATCAGGCTGTTGGCCGCGCCTGAATCCACTTCCTCGTAATCGTGACGGGTGTAGTAGTTGCGTCCATAGGCGGCCCAATGTTCCCGCGCGATCTGCTGGACGCTCTCCTTGCGCACGGCCAGGATGTTCAGCCAGAGCAGCACAGCCCAGAGGCCATCCTTTTCGCGCACATGGTTGGAGCCGGTGCCGGAGCTTTCCTCGCCGCAGATCGTTGCCATGCCGGCGTCGAGCAGGTTGCCGAAGAACTTCCAGCCCGTCGGTGTTTCATACATGCCGATCTTCAGCTTTTCGGCGACGCGGTCGGCCGCGCCGCTGGTCGGCATGGAGCGGGCAATGCCCTTCAGCCCGGCCTTGTAGCCCGGCGCGAGATGGGCATTGGCGGCCAGCATCGCCAGCGAGTCGGACGGCGTGACGTAGATGCCCTTGCCGATGATCAGGTTGCGGTCGCCGTCGCCGTCGGATGCCGCGCCGAAATCCGGACCGTCCGGCGACATCAGCAGGTCATAGAGATCCTTGGCATAGACGAGATTGGGATCGGGGTGATGCCCGCCGAAATCCTCCAGCGGCACGAAGTTCACACAGGTTCCATCCGGTGCCCCGAGGCGGTGTTCAAGGATTTCCTTGCCGTAGGGGCCGGTCACCGCATGCATGGAATCGAACCGCAGGGTGAAGCCGGACTTGATCAATGCGCGGATCGCATCGAAGTCGAACAGCGTTTCCATCAGTTCGGCATAGTCCGAGACGGAATCGATGATCTCGACATCCATGCCGGCAAGCTGCTGCTTGCCAACGGTGTCGATGTCGATATCGGCGGCATTCGCGATCAGATAGCGGTCGATGACCTTGGAGCGGGCAAACACGGCCTCGGTGATTTTTTCCGGGGCAGGGCCGCCATTGCTGATATTGTACTTGATACCGAAATCTTCGGCCGGCCCGCCGGGGTTGTGGCTGGCGGACAGGATGAGTCCGCCGAACGCCTTGTACTTGCGGATGACATTGGACGCCGCCGGCGTTGAAAGAATGCCGCCCTGGCCGACGAGAACGCGGCCAAACCCGTTGGCAGCGGCCATTTTCACGGCAATCTGCACGACGTCGCGATTGTAATAGCGGCCGTCGCCGCCGATTACCAAGGTCTTGCCCTTGAAACCGTCGAGCGAATCGAAGACCGACTGGATGAAATTCTCGACGTAATTCGGCTGCTGGAATTCGGGAACCTTCTTGCGCAGACCGGACGTTCCCGGCTTCTGGTCATCGAATGGCGTGGTGGCAATGGTTTTGAACATGTGGACCTTCCCGGTTATGCGCATCGGCAGCAATCTATGAGCCCCTTGTCGATCAGGTCAACACGGCAAAAATCAGTTCGGCAAATAAATCGGATTGCGGCGGCCGGGTTAGGTTTGTCTACGTCGCCAGTTTGTAGTAACATATCTACAATTCAAAGAGGTGCGTGATGGGTATTACAACTGTTTCGAGCAGAGAATTCAATCAGCATGCCAGCGACGTCAAGAAGGCGGCAAACAACGGCCCCGTGTTCATCACGGATCGGGGCAGGCCCGCCCATGTCCTGCTGAGCATGGAAGAATATCTGAAGCTCACCGGGGGGCAGGAGAGTCTTGCCGATGTCCTGGCGCAACAGGAGCCCTCGGATTTTGATTTCGAAATACCCAGTCTGAATGTCCGGTTTCGTCCGGCCGATCTGTCCTGATGTTTATTCTGGATACCAATTTCATTTCCGAAATGCGTCGACAGGACAGAGCCGATGCGAACGTCATGGCTTGGGCATCGACCATACCTTTTTCGCATTTTTTTCTATCGGCCATTACGATACTGGAGATTGAACAGGGGCTGCTGCTGGTGGACCGGAGGGATGCGCAACAGGGGGCGATCCTGCGCCTGTGGCGGGACAATTGGGTGTTGCCTCGGTTCGAGGGAAGAGTTCTTGCAGTGGACACGGCTGTCGCACAACGCTGCGCGCACCTGCACGTCCCGAACCCTCAATCGGAGCGCGACGCACTGATCGCTGCAACGGCCCTGGTCCATGGCATGGTTGTGGTAACCCGCAACATAGCGGATTTTGCATCAACAGGGGTCAAGACCATCAACCCCTGGAGCGTGTGAAAAGGCCACCCAAGGGGCAGCCTTTTCAAGCAATTCATAAGCCGGAGAATTACAGCACGACCACTTTCGCACCCACTTCGGCGCGGTTGAAGAGGTCGATGATGTCCTGATTCATCAGGCGGATGCAGCCCGAGGACATCGCCTTGCCGATGGACCACCATTCCGGCGTTCCGTGCAGGCGATAGCCGGTATCGCCGCCCTTGTTGAAGAGGTAAAGCGCACGGGCACCCAGTGGATTCTGCAGGCCCGGATCCATGCCCTCGCGGAATTCGGCTAGTTCAGGCTTGCGCTTGATCATTTCCTTCGGCGGCGTCCAGGTTGGCCATTCGCGCTTCATGGCTATGCGCGCCGAACCCTGCCATTCAAAGCCCTGCTTGCCGACGCCGATGCCGTAGCGCATGGCGCGTCCGTCGCCGAGGACGAAGTAGAGGAACTTTGCCTTGGTATCGACAACGATCGTCCCTGCGGCTTCACCGCCATCGTAGCGAACTTCCTGACGCAGGAACTGCGGCGGAATCTTGGCGCGGGGAATGGCTGGAAGCACATAACCGGCATCAGTCACGGAGGAGTAGGAGGCAGTGGAATAGTTGAAGCCGATCGTGGAACAGCCGGTCAGAGCAGTTGCACCCATCAGTCCAACTGCAAGGACGATTGTCTTGAGTTGCATAGTCACCCCATCAAGTATTGGCCGAATCTAAGGCGATTCAGTTGTCTTCCCTCATTACTGCCATTATTGTTAATGCTTGATTAACCGTAAAGCGTAGTTTTCTGTTAACCATACTTATCCTCAACCAAGTGGTGCATTTTTGCCGTATGCGGTTGTAGCGATCTCAGCGATACTTGCATCATGCCCCTTGTGATTCCCGGTCAGACCAGCCCGCTCATCGATGGTCGTCAGTCAGAGAACGCCATGCTGGTGCGCCGCGGCGTGCAGCGGCTGTTTCTTGAGCTTAATCTGGCGGTGATGCCGGAGTTGCCGCTGGCTTCGGGACGGCGGGCCGACCTCGTTGCCATGTCGCGCACCGGTGAAATCTGGATCGTCGAGATCAAATCATCAATCGAGGACTGGAAGGTCGACAAGAAATGGCCGGATTACCGGGCCCACTGCGACCGGCTGTTCTTTGCCACCCATCCCGGCGTTCCCGCGGATATTTTCCCGCAGGACTGCGGATTCATCCTGTCAGACGGCTATGGCGCGGAAATCCTGCGCGAAGCGCCCGAGCACAAATTGTCCGGGGCGACGCGCAAGGCGATGACCCTGCGCTTTGCGCGGGTGAGCGCGGCGCGGATGACACTGGCCGAATTGTCCGGAATTCACTTGCCCGAAACGGATATGGAATAGGTCAGCGCGGCGCGCGCTTTGCGAGGATGCGTTGCAGGGTGCGCCGGTGCATGTTGAGGCGGCGGGCCGTTTCGGAGACATTGCGGTCGCACATCTCGTAAACGCGCTGGATATGTTCCCAGCGGACGCGATCCGCCGACATCGGGTTTTCCGGCGGGGCAACCTTGGCACCGGACCGGCGGGTCAGCGCGGCAAACACCTCATCGGCATCGGCGGGCTTTGACAGGTAGTCGATGGCACCGAGCTTGACGGCGTTGACCGCTGTCGCAATGTTGCCGTAGCCGGTCAGGACAATGGCGCGGGTGTCTTCGCGGCGCGCCCGGATTGCCTCGATGATATCGAGGCCGTTGCCGTCGCCCAGCCGCATGTCCACCACGGCATAGGCCGGTGCGTGCGTCTTGACGCTGGCAAGTCCCGCTTCGACCGATTCAGCCGTTGCAACGGTGAAACCACGGGATTCCATGGCACGCGCCAGGCGCTGCAAAAAGGGCTTGTCGTCGTCGACCAGCAACAGTGTCCGATCGCCGCCTATGGCCGCAATATCGTCCTGATCCGTGTGTTCCATCAGGGTTTCCTGCTCATTTCTTATAAATATACTCCGTTAATGGTTCGCAATGAACAAAAAGTCAAAGGTTATCCGTTTTGTTCATCAAGTTGATTGCGCGGCCATGTCACGACAACTTCTGCGCCTTGCCCCGGATCATTGCGATTGCGGAAGGTGATGGCCGCACCGGAACGCTCCAGCAAGGTTTTGGCGATGAACAGCCCCAGCCCCAGCCCGCCGCCATGTTCATTGGTCTCGCGGTCGCGGCCGGTGGTATAGGGCTCGCCGATTCGGTCGAGAATATCAGCCGGGAAACCTTTGCCGTCATCGGCAACGACGATCTGCACCGTCTTGTCGGTCCAGCCCCAGCTGACCTGAATGGTCTCGCGGGCAAAATCCACCGCGTTCTCCACCAGATTGCCGAGGCCGTAAATGATTCCCGGATTGCGGCGGATGACCGGTTCGTTGCCTTCGCCGCGCAGCTTCGTCACCTCGATGCTGATGCCGAAATTGCGGTTGGGCTCGATGACTTCCTCGATCAGCGAGGAAATCTTCAGCCGCGACATATGTTCCTCGCTTTCCGAGGACAGGCTGGTCAGGCGCTTGAGGATTTCCCGGCACCGGTTGGTCTGCGAGCGCAGGAGTTCGATATCCTCGGCAAAGCGATCGTCCTGCGCCAATGCCCGCTGCATTTCCTTGGCAACGAGCGCGATGGTCGCAAGCGGTGTGCCGAGTTCGTGCGCCGCCGCCGCCGCGAGGCCGTCGAGTGCGGAAAGATGTTGCTCGCGCTGCAGGATCAGTTCGGTCGCGGTGAGCGCGTCCGCCAGAAGCCGCGCTTCTTCGGCAACGCGGTAGGCATAGACGGCGGTGAAGACCAGCGCCGAAACAACGGAACACCACACCCCTGCGATCAGCACGAACGGCAGTTGCAAGGCCTGGTCAGGGTACCAGGGCAGGGGCAGATGAAAATAGGCAAGGGCCGTCGCGCAGACCGTCACGAGGACGCCGAGCGTCACGGTCGACGAGGCGGGCAGCGATGTTGCGGAGATGATGACAGGGACGATCATCAGCACGGCAAAGGGATTTTGCAGCCCGCCGGTCATGTAGAGCAGGCCCGCCACCTGCAGGATATCGAAGGCGAGAACCGTGATGGCCGCCCGCGGTTCGAGCCGGTGGTTGATCGGGTAGCGGAACGACAGGAGGAGGTTCAGCCACGCCGAGCAGGCGATCAGCGCAAAGCAGATGCTGACGGGGAAGGGAAACTTCAGGTAGAGCGCCACGAAGAGGACCGCGATGCTCTGGCCCGCGACAGCCAGCCAGCGCAGGCGGATCAACGTCGTCAGCCGCAGCCGCCGCGACAGGTATGAGGAACGTATGCTGAATTCTTGAACCATGGGCGAGCTTTAGAACAAACCCGATGCAAAGGGAATTCTCGTTTTGCATCGTTTGCGGCTCGCCTATGTTCCGCGCGGTTTGGCCCGGGCCGTGGGCAGTGCCTGCGCCGGGTCTTCCGGCCAGACGTGCCGGGGATAACGCCCGCGCATGTCGCTGCGCACATCGGCCCACGATCCTTTCCAGAAACCCGGCAGGTCACGGGTGATCTGGATCGGCCGGTGCGCCGGGGAGAGAAGTTCCAAGAGCAGCGGGATTGTTCCGCCGGCAATGGCAGGATGAACCCCGAGCCCGAACAGTTCCTGCACGCGCACGGCGAGAACAGGGTCGTCCGCATCGTAGCGGATCGGAATATTCGAGCCGGTCGGCACCGCGAAATGCGTCGGAGCCAGCGCATCGATCCGGCGCTGCAGATCATGCGGCACCAGTGCACGCAGCCCCTCAACAAGCACATGCGCCGGAATCTGGTTGAGATTGGCGGTTCCCGGCAGGAACGGCAGCAGCCAGTCATCCAGCATGGCAATCAGATCCGCATCGGCCATGGATGGCCATGGAGCGCCGAGGCCCTTGTGCAGCCAGGCAAGCCGGCGGCGCAGGATCGTTGCCTCCTTCGACCAGGGCAGGATATCGAGACCATGGCTGCGCACCGCCTCGACGACGCCCTGATTGGCCTGATCGCCGCTGGGGGCGGGCAGGGTCTTTTCCGACAGGGCAATGGCCCCGATGCGGGTGGCATCGCGCGCCTGCAGGGCATTGCGGTTTGCGTCGTAGCTGACCTGCCGGCCGCTGACGATGCGATCGCCGAGCGCTTCGCGGATGTCGGCTTCGGTTGTTTCCGCCGCTGCCAGTATCCGGGCCTTGCCGGCCCGGCCAGCCAGATCGGCGACGACGAGCCATGGCGCGCGTGCCAGCGAGGTCGCCGCATCCATTTCGCCGCCGCGGCCGTTGGCCAGCGTGAACTGGCCGTTGCCGCGCGCCTTGGCAATCCGGTCGGGATAGGCATCGATCAGCAGGCGTCCGGCACTGTCCGGCTCCGTCCCCTGTACAACATCACGTCCGGCCAGCCGCTTTGCCAATCCGCGCGCCCGCGTTGCCCGCTCGCCGCGTTCGCGCTGAAAACGGCTAAGCCGCACGTCGAGGTCAATATCATTGCCGCCCAGCCCGCGTTCGGTGAGGAGCACGGCGAGGTCCGCCGCGCGCCCGCCCTGTCCGCGTTCCCGCGCCGTCAGCACCATATGGGCAAGCCGCGTCGGCAGGGCGAGCGCGCGCATGGCATGGCCCATCGGGGTGATGCGGTCGCTGTCCAGCGCACCAAGGTTTTCCAGCAGGACTTTGGCTTCCCTGATCGCCGGGGCGGGCGGCGCATCGAGAAAGGCCAGACTGCGCGGATCGGCAACACCCCAGGCGGCACAATCAAGCACAAGTCCTGTAAGGTCTGCCTCGAGAATTTCCGGTGGGGCAAAGGCTTCCAGCGCCGCCGTCTGTTCGGCGCGCCACAGGCGCAGGGCAATGCCGGGTTCCGTGCGTCCGGCACGGCCCGCCCGCTGGTCCACTGCCGCCCGCGCCGCCCGCACAGTCTCCAGCCGGGTCAGGCCGGTGGCCGGTTCGAATTTCGGCAGCCGCGCCAGACCGCTGTCGATGACGACGCGCACGCCGTCGATGGTGATCGACGTCTCGGCGATGGATGTCGCCAGCACCACCTTGCGCCTGCCCTGCGGCGCCGGCCGGATTGCCGCATCCTGGTCGCAGCCCTCCAGCGCGCCATAGAGCGGCACGATCATCGTGTCCGCGCCCACGCGCCCGTCCAGCGCTTCGGCGGTGCGCTCGATTTCACGCTGTCCGGGAAGAAACGCCAGAATGCTGCCGGTCTCGGTGGCCAGCGTGTCGCGGATCGCCCGCGCCATGGCATCTTCGATCCTCTCGTCCGGCTTGCGCTCGCGATACCGCGTTTCGATGGGAAAGGAGCGGCCCTTGCTTTCCAGCACCGGCGCATCGCCGAGAAGCTGCGCCACGCGCGCGCCATCGAGCGTTGCCGACATGACAAGGAGCTTCAGGTCCGGCCGCAGCGCCGCCTGCACGTCGAGCGCCAGCGCCAGGCCGAAATCGGCATCGAGGCTGCGCTCGTGGAATTCGTCGAACAGCACGGCGGCGATATCCTTGAGATCGGGATCATCAAGAATCATGCGGGCGAACACGCCCTCGGTCACCACAAGAATGCGCGTTCTGGCCGAAACCTTGTTTTCCAGCCGCATGCGGTAACCGACGGTGGCACCCACCTCCTCGCCCAGCAGGCTGGCCATGCGGCTGGCGGCGCCGCGCGCCGCAAGGCGGCGCGGTTCCAGGAGGATGATGGTCCTGTCCCCGCGCCATGGCGCGCCGAGCAGATGCAGCGGAATCAGCGTCGTCTTGCCCGCGCCGGGCGGCGCCACAACGACTGCCGCCATGCCGCCCGCCAGCGCGCCGTCCAGCGCGGGAAAAATCTCGGTGACAGGCAGGAGAGGCAGGTCAGGCACGGCAAAATCCAGTGATAAAATCTCCGGCCGTTTTGACAAGGTTTGCCGCGCGAAGTCCATTGTTTTGTGAATATGTCACTGCAATCTTAGACAAGGCCCACCAGGCGGCTCCTACCCAGTGTCTTGATCGGCGACCAGAAATGTCGCCGATTTGATTGACGATCCCCGGTGTGATCCTGATAGTGCACAACTGCAAATCAGTATACCGCATGTTGAAAGACGCATCAGGGAGAATTCGCATGAAATCGCGCGCCGCCGTTGCCTGGGAAGCCAGGAAGCCACTGACCATCGAAACCATCGAGATCGGCGGGCCGAAGCCGGGCGAGGTTCTGGTGGAAGTCATGGCCACCGGCGTGTGCCATACGGATGCCTATACGCTCTCCGGCCTTGATTCCGAAGGCAAATTCCCCGCCATTCTCGGCCATGAAGGCGCCGGCATCGTGCGCGAGCTCGGCGCAGGCGTGACCTCGCTGAAGGTCGGCGACCACGTCATTCCGCTCTACACACCGGAATGCCGCCAGTGCAAGACCTGCCTGTCGCAGCGCTCGAACCTGTGCACCTCCATCCGCTCGACTCAAGGACAGGGCGTCATGCCCGACGGCACCAGCCGCTTCTCCTGCGATGGCGGCGAAGTCTTCCATTACATGGGCTGCTCGACCTTCTCCAATTTCACCATCCTGCCGGAAATTGCGCTGGCCAAGGTGCGTGAGGACGCGCCCTTCGACAAGATCTGCTATATCGGCTGCGGCGTGACCACCGGCATCGGCGCGGTAATCTATACAGGCAAGGTCTGGCCCGGCGCCAATGTGGTGGTCTTCGGGCTCGGCGGCATCGGCCTCAATGTCATCCAGGGCGCGCGCATGGTCGGTGCCGACAAGATCATCGGTGTCGATCTCAACCCCGCCAAGGTCGAGATGGCGAAAAGATTCGGCATGACCCATTTCGTCAACCCCAATGAGGTCGGCAATGACAAGGTGGTGCAAGCCATCCAGGACCTGACCGATGGCGGCGCGGATTTCTCCTTCGATGCAACCGGCAACACCAATGTCATGCGCCAGGCGCTCGAATGCTGCCATCGCGGCTGGGGCACCAGCATCGTCATCGGCGTGGCGGAAGCCGGCAAGGAAATCGCAACACGGCCGTTCCAGCTGGTCACCGGGCGCAACTGGCGCGGCACGGCCTTCGGCGGCGCGCGCGGGCGCACCGACGTGCCGAAAATCGTCGACTGGTACATGGAAGGCAAGATCGAGATCGACCCGCTCATCACCCACACCATGCCGCTCGAGGAAATCAACACCGCCTTCGACCTGATGCACGAAGGCAAATCGATCCGCTCGGTCGTCGTCTTCTGATGGCCGGTGACGGCTACACGGTGGATGTGCGCGGGATGGATGAGTTCAGCCCGCGCGATCTCTATGCCATGCTGCGCCTGCGGGTCGATGTTTTCGTCGTCGAGCAGAAATGCCCCTATCCGGAACTTGATGGCAAGGACCTTGACGCGCTGCATCTGCGGCTTCTCCTCTGGGATGAACTGGTGGCGAGCGCCCGCCTGCGCCCGCCGCATGGCGGCTTGGATGCGGCGCGCATCGGCCGGGTCGTCGTCTCGCCCGCGCATCGCGGCAAGCGGCTCGGCGAAAAGCTGATGGCCGAGGCCATTGCCGCCTGCGAAATCCGCTTTCCCGGCCGCCCCATCGCGCTGTCGGCGCAAAGCCACCTGCAGCGGTTTTATGAGTCCTTCGGCTTTCTGCCGGTGTCGGGCGAATATCTGGAAGATGATATTCCGCATGTCGACATGCAGCGGCCGGTGACGGCGCAAACGGCGGGGTAGAAGGCGATGCTGCACCGGCACAATCCCTTTTACATCGCAGCTGTTGCCGGTCTCGCCGCGCTGGCGCTCGCCCTGGTGTTCTACCCGCACCTTGCCTATGTGCTCGGCGCAAACACCTTCTTCATCGTCTATCTCATCCTGACGGCATTCAAGATCCGCCGGCTGACGGCGGATTTTCTCAGGAAGAATGCGGCCCGTTCCGACGAGCCCATGGCGGTCATTTTTTTAGTTACCCTCGGCACGGTTGTCGTGGCGGTGGGGTCGCTTTTCGTGCTGATCAACAGCGGCAAGCACCCGCAGCTGATCAATCTTGTTCCCGCGCTGGCCGCCGTGCCGCTGGGCTGGGCGACCATCCATGCCATGGCCGCCGTCCATTATGCCCATCTCTACTGGCAGCCGGATGAAACGGCGGAGGGCACCAAGGACAAGCCGCGCAAACATGTCGGCGGGCTGGATTTCCCCGGCGAAAAGGAGCCGGGCGGCATCGAGTTTCTGTACTTTTCCTTTGTCATCGGCATGACCGCGCAAACCTCCGATACGGCGGTCACCAGCACTGAAATGCGCAAGGTCAACCTGCTGCATGCCATCGTTTCCTTCTTCTTCAACACGGTGCTTGTGGCAGCGGCGGTCAATGTCGCTGTCGCGCTCGGCCAGTAATCAGCTCAAAAAACCACGGGAATTGTCATGGAAACGCTATCGATCGCCAGGAGTTTTGAAGGCACGCAAGGAGTCTATCGCCATCGCAGCGATGCCTGCCAGTGCGACATGACCTTCGCGGTGTTTCTGCCGCCGCAGGCCAAGGATGGTCCGGTGCCGGTGCTGTGGTATCTCTCGGGTCTCACCTGCACCCACCAGAACGTCATGGACAAGGGTGAATACCGCCGCGTGGCGGCCGAGCACGGCGTTGCCATCGTCTGCCCGGATACCAGTCCGCGTGGCGATCACGTGCCTGATGAAAAGGACAATTGGCAGTTCGGGTCAGGCGCCGGGTTTTATCTCGATGCGACCGAGGCGCCCTATGCCGACAACTACCGCATGGCGAGTTATATCGCGCAGGAACTGCCGGCGCTGATCGCCGCCAATTTTCCCGTCGATATGGCGCGGCAGGGTATTTTCGGCCATTCCATGGGCGGGCATGGCGCCATCACGCTGGCGCTGAAACACCCCGGCCGTTACCGCTCCGTTTCCGCCTTTGCCCCCATCGTCCGGCCGGGTGTCGCGGGCTGGTCGCGTCCGGCCTTTGAAAAATATCTCGGCACCGACGAGACGGCCTGGCGCGCCTATGACAGCGTGCTGCTGATCGAGGATGGCCACCGGGTGCCGGAACTGCTGGTGGATCAGGGCAAGGCTGATGGTTTTCTCGACGATGGCCTGCGGCCATGGCTCCTGGAAGAGGCATGCCGGCAGGCCAACATTCCGCTGACGCTCCACATGCGCGATGGCTACGACCATTCCTATTTCTTCATTTCCACCTTCATGGCCGATCATGTCGCCTGGCATGCGGCGCGGCTCGGTTAGGCCTTCGTCTTACGGGCGCAGCGTCCTTGCCATGCGCGGGTCGCCGGCAAAGATCGCGCGGCTGAAACCCAGCCGGATGTCCGGCTGGTCGCAGATGGCTTTGACGCCATAATCGGAAAACACCAGCCGCCACGTGGTCGTGTGCGTGGGGCGCGGCATGGCGAAGGCGCCGCAGGAGAGCAGCGCCAGATTGGCGCCGCCCGCGGGGTCGCGCACCGACTGGTAGCGGATGATCTCGATGCCCGCCTGATGCGCCGCGTCGGCCAGCGCAAGGCAGGCCGTATAGTCGGTCAGGTGCGTCCAATGCTCCGCATGCCGGGCAAAGGGCTGAGCCAGCAGGTCGATACCGCGCTTCGTCGCATAGCGGCTCTCGAAAGCGGTAAATTCCAGTGCATTGCGCGGCCAAGGCGTCCCCGGGCTCTCGCTGAAGAACAAGAGCCGGTAGAATGCCGTCTCGGCCACCGCCGTTTCAACCACTTCGCTGGCATAGAACACGCCGGGGGAATAGCCCTCGCGCCGGAAGCGTGAATTGCCGGGATAGCGGCCATAGCGAAAGGGCGTTGCCAGGAGATAATCGAGCCGGGCGCAATCCGGCGGCAGGGGCGGTTTGGTCGCTTCGATTTCGTCCTCAAGCAAGGCCTGCTCATCGAGTGTATCGACGAGTTTCATGGTGGAAACGCGGTGTTGCGCCTCAACGAGACGCCAGCAGGCGCCATGCCGGTCGCGCGCCTCAGATCGGAGCGCGTCGGGCGTCCAGATAGGCAAGGACATGGGCGAGACCGTCAATGGTTTTGATGCGGTTGAGCGGCTTGCCCCCCAGCATGCTGTTGTCGGTGCGGATCCACTGCCGGGCGACGCTGTCGTCACCGCCGACAATGGCGTCCAGCGAACGGTAGAGCCGGATGAAAAGCAGCGCCAGTTCGTAACTCTTGCCGGTGAGCGGCGTGCCATCCTCGCTGCGCTTCAGGCGCGATATGCTGGGCTCCGACAGGCCGACCACGGTCGACAATTCCTTGGCGGTCAGCCCGAGCAGTTCGGACGACCGCAGCAAAGCCTTGGAAACAACGGCGGTCTTGCTGGTGTGTTCCGGTGTGCGTTGGGTGAGTGCCGACATGTCTATACCTTTCATCTGAAAGGAATATAGCTTTAATTTCAGGTGAAATCAATGGGCAGAGATTTTGGTTGTCTGGAAGCCATTCCCTACCGCCTTGCCGAAACCGCCATGGGCAGTCCGCCGTCGGGTTGCGTCGTCAGTTTCTGCACCGGCCATGGCTTTGCCGTGCCCACCGTATCGAAACGATATCTGTGCAGCAGCGTTGCCAGCGCGATGATGGCCTCCTGCAGGGCAAAGCTGGCGCCGATGCACACGCGCGGTCCGGCGCCGAACGGCAGGTACTGGAAGCGGTCGATCGTGTCGCGGTTTTCCGGATGGAAGCGCGAGGGCACGAAGGCTTCGGGATTGTCCCAATAGAGGCGATGGCGATGCACCGTCCATGGCATGACCAGAATGGCGGACCCCTTGGGAATATGCAGATCCTTGTACTGATCGTCCTCCACCGGCTCGCGATTGATTGAAGGCGCCGGCGGGTAGAGGCGCATGGCTTCCTCGAACGCGGCCCGCGTGAAGGGCAGGGCGTTCAGCCAGTCATGCGGGGCCGGCAGCGGGTCCTGCTGCATGAAGGCGTCGATTTCCTGTTCGATCAGATCGCGTTCCCACGGCGCCTGTGCCAGCAGATAGAACGTCCAGCCCAGCGCCCGCGCCGTGGTTTCATGCCCGGCGCCGATGAAGGTGATGATATTGTCTTCGATCTCGGCGCGCGACAGCCCGTCCGGTCCTTCCGCGCGCAGCAGCAATGTCAGGAAATCGTTGGGAACGGCGTCGCCATCCCGGTCCATGCGCGCCTTGCGCAGGACGATCGTCTCGGCAACGATCTTGCGGAAGAAGGCCAGTGCCCTGCGGCCGCGGATCTGGGTGAAGCGCGGCAGCCAGCTCGGCGCACCAAGGAGGTCCAGCGGGTCGACGCGCCCCATTGTCTCGAACAGGCGGTCGACTTCATGGGCGAATTCGTCGGGTTCACCGGCAATTTCGCCGGAAAACAGGGTTTCCGCCAGGATATCATAGGTGAGCATCGTCATGTCGCGGGACACATCGACGGTGCCCGCCACGCTTTCATAGCGCTCGGCAAAGCTTTCCGTGGTCCGCTTCATCGCTTCGGCAAAACCGTTGATGTGGCGCGGGGTAAAAACGGGCGCCATGGCCCTGCGCGAGCGCTTCCAGGTCTCGCCTTCGGCTGTGAGCAGCCCATCGCGCAGGATCGGGCGCAGGATGCGCTGGCGCACCGCCGCCATCTTGTAATTCTTGGCATTGTCGACGAGGACGTGGCGGATCAGACCGGGATCATTGGCGATGATCGTGTGCTGGAAGGCCCAGTCGATGGATACCCATGGTTCGTTGTAGGACGGCTCTCCCCACAATTCGAGCGGATTGCGGTAAATGGTGCGGATCAGCTCAATCGTGCCGACCGGGCCTGTGCGCGGCACCGGCGCGGGGGGAATGAATGCGGTTCTGACAGTGTCCATGTGGCGGCCTCCAGACCCACGATGTGGGGATGTTGTTTCCCGATGTCCAGCCATTCAACCCCGATTCCTGCAATGTCCCGGCTCTTCGCCGGTTCGCCATCGGCGTATCGACCAATGGCTAATTGACGAGGTGTGGCCGGGCAGGGTGTACTCATTCCATGCACCGCCATTTTTGTGAGACAGTCGATACGACTGGCCGAAAATCAGATTTGTTCTCAATTTTTATCTCATTCTATCAATAGCTTAAGTATTTTATCGATTTGTATTATGAGGTTGTGACCATGGCTTTCCGCCTGTACTGGCTCCTGCTGGCGGCGTTTCTCGTCTCCTGCAGTGGCGGTTCCGATTCCGATAAATCCGCTTCAACCGCCTCGTCAGGAACTTTTACCGCCCCCAAGCCCGTGCAGCCGGTGCCCGGGAGTGCCGTCTTTGCCTATGGGTTCCACGATGCGGTGGACCGCCTGGCTGTGAGCGAAACGGCTTCCAGCAAGGCGCAGACGATCAACCTCAAGGGGAGTGTCATTCAGTTCACCGCAACCGCCGGTCATATGATTGCCTATGACTGGGCGGGCGCCCCGGCGAAGCCGGTCGATCTGGCGCGACTCGATGCGCAAGCCGCCATTTTCTATACGGCTTATACGCGTGATGACCTGCCGCGTGAAACCCGCCCGGTCACCTTCGTTTTCAATGGCGGGCCGGGCAACGCATCGGCAGATCTTGATCTCGATTTTCTTGGACCGAAGAAAGTTGATCCGGTGTCGCCGGAATTGAAGCTGCTCGACAATCCCGATACTCTGCTCAACAAAACCGATCTTGTGTTTGTCGATCCGGTTGGAACGGGTTATTCCGCAGCGATCCGGCCGTATGAAAACGCGGATTTCTGGGGCGTCGACAGCGACGCCAAGGTTCTGCGTGACTTTATCACCCGTTACATCAACCTCACCGACCGGCAAAGCTCGCCGAAATATATTTACGGTCTATCCTATGGCGGCATGCGTGCGCCGATCATCGGGCGCCGGCTCATCGAAAGCGGCACCCGAGATTATGCGGCTGGCCCGGACGGCAAGCCGGCCAATATCCTGGCCGGACTGATCCTGAACTCACCGATGCTGGACTTTAAAACAGACTGCCGCCAATCCAACTTCTCCTGCGGGGGAGCGCTGCCGACCTATGCCATGGTTGCCGCCTATCATGGCAAACCCGCCGGACGTCAGGATCTGACGGCCGAGGATCTGAAAACGGCCGATCCAGCAACTGCGGCGTCAAGGATCGCGAGATTTCTGTCGGATGTCCGCACATTCGCTATCACCTTCAACAGCCTGTATCTGGCCGTATTCCCGGGCGTTTCGCAAGCGGCCTCTGACCGAATCCAATGGGACGCTTACCTCAAGGCACCCAACTGGTCCGTTTCGGACGCAGGTCAGCCCAATGCCGAGAATTTCCTCAATAGACTCTACACCCTTACCGGAATAGGCAAACCGTACCAGAAAGGGGATATGGCCAGGGACAATCCCTGGATCGAAACGCCCAATCTCGATCCCATGCAATTCCTTGAAAAGTTCGACCCGGCGCGGGGTAAGCTTGTCATCAACGACGGACGGGAGTTTTTGCCCAGACAGGCAATCGATCCCTCGCTGGATCGGGCCAATATTTATTATGATTTCATAAAAACCTATCAGGCCGATTTCATGAACTACAGGTCGACATCACCTTATCTGAATCTCAACGGAAGCATCATCGATAACTGGAAGTTGTTGCCTGATCCAAGGCTGCCTGGTGCCGAAGGCAGGTTGGGAACCAGTCTCCCGGATATGGCTTTTGCCTTGACCTTGAACCCCAACCTGAAGGTTCTCGTCCAGCACGGTTATTACGACCTCAACACCGTGTTTCATCAGACGGAACTGAACATAACGCGCGCTGGCTTGGCGGCGAAGGTACCGGTCAAAACCTATGAGGGCGGTCACGGCGTCCTGCCCGGCAAGACCCGTTCCTATGAGCGTGTCATGCAGGATCTCGATGCATTCTATGCCCAGCCCCAGGCAAACATGATTGCCGCATTGAGTGCGCCTCTCGCAGCAGGGGATAGCCATGAATAAATTTGCTTTGTCGATGGTCACGGTTTTGCTCGCTGTCAGCGGACAAGCACCGGCCTCCCATGCCGGGGATTCCATCAGTTTGACCCGGCCGGATCCGGACATGCGGACGCGCGCGCTGCGCGCCATTCCTCAGCATGACCAGCCGGGGCAGGGAAATCCGGAGCCGGTCACGCCGGAGAGTGTGGACAGCGCTGTCGACCGCCGTATCCGTTTTCTGTTCGACCGGGCGGCTGACCCTGCCACGCAGCGCGTCACCGTCGCTTCGGCGGAAAAAGCAGGCGTTGGTTATTTTTCCGATCATTTCCGGGAAATCGATCGCGATGAAACCGGCAGTCTCGATTTCGCCGAGGTCAAGGCGTTTTTCGACGCCCAGTCACCCATTGCAAGGCCGGCGTCGACCGCAATCCAGATTATCAGGTAGCGTGCACCGCTGTGTTCCGGTCCATGGTATGGCGCCCGGAATGAATTGCGCGAGAAGGCGGGCCGGGCTCAGCCTTAATCTGTGTCATACCGCAAGGTTCAGGCACGGATTTCCGCGTCGATCAGGCGTTTTTTAGCCATGATCCGTGGATAGCCTATAGGCTAAGAATTGGAAAAACGTACATTAACCACTATATCTAGGTTTGCAGCCGGGCATGATTCGCCCGGGTCCCTAACGCCAGTTCACGGCGCCAAGAAAAGATTGAATTTATATGAGTGATACACCTGAGATGACGACCGGAACTTCACCGGAATATGGTGCAGATTCTATCAAGGTTCTCAAGGGGTTGGATGCTGTCCGCAAACGCCCGGGTATGTATATCGGCGATACGGACGACGGTTCCGGCTTGCACCACATGGTCTATGAAGTCGTCGACAACGCCATTGACGAGGCGCTGGCCGGTCATGCGACGCGCGTCACTGTCACGCTCAATCCCGACGGGTCCTGCACTGTCACGGATAACGGGCGCGGAATTCCTACCGATATGCACGAGGAAGGCGTCTCCGCTGCCGAGGTCATCATGACCCAGCTGCACGCCGGCGGTAAGTTCGATCAGAACTCCTACAAGGTGTCGGGCGGTCTGCATGGCGTGGGTGTTTCCGTGGTCAACGCCCTGTCGGTCTGGCTGCGCCTCAAGATTCGCCGTCAGGGCAAAATCCATGAAATGAGTTTCACCCATGGCGTTGCCGATGCTCCGCTGCGGGAAATCGGCGAATCCAATGGCGAGACCGGCACGGAAGTGTCGTTCCTGCCCTCGACCGACACATTCACCATGGTCGAGTTCGATTTCAAGACGCTGGAACATCGTCTGCGCGAACTGGCTTTCCTGAATTCCGGTGTTCGCATCCTTCTGGCTGACCGCCGCCATGCCGATCCGGTCGAGCTCGAGCTGTTTTATGAGGGCGGGCTGACGGCCTACGTCAAATATCTCGATCGCACCAAAAAGGAACTGGTCAACGAACCGATCTATATTCGCGGTGAACGCGATGACACCACGGTGGAAGTCGCCATGTGGTGGAATGACAGCTATCACGAGAATGTTCTGTGCTTCACCAACAACATTCCGCAGCGCGATGGCGGGACGCATCTCGCCGGTTTCCGCGGTGCGCTGACGCGCCAGATGACCGGCTATGCCGAAAACACCGGGCAGGCGAAAAAGGCAAAGGTATCGCTGACCGGCGATGATTGCCGTGAAGGTCTGACCGCCGTTCTCTCCGTCAAGGTGCCGGACCCGAAATTCTCGTCGCAGACCAAGGACAAGCTCGTTTCATCCGAAGTGCGCGCGGTCGTCGAAAGTCTCGTCAACGAGGCCTTGTCGAGCTGGTTGGAAGAACATCCCGCCGAAGGCAAGGTTCTGGTGGAAAAGGTCATCCAGGCTGCATCCGCGCGTGAGGCTGCCCGCAAAGCGCGCGACATCACCCGCAAGAATTCGCTGAGCATCAGCTCGCTGCCGGGCAAGCTTGCCGATTGCCAGGAGCGCGATCCGGCCAAGTCGGAAATCTTCATCGTCGAGGGCGATTCCGCGGGTGGTTCGGCCAAGGGCGGCCGCTCGCGCCAGAACCAGGCGATCCTGCCGCTGCGCGGCAAGATCCTGAACGTCGAGCGTGTCAAACTCGACCGCATGCTCTCTTCCGACCAAATCGGCACGCTGATCCTGGCGCTGGGAACCAGCATCGGCAAGGACGAGTTCAACCCGGACAAGCTGCGGTACCACAAGATCATCATCATGACCGACGCCGACGTCGACGGGGCGCACATTCGCACGCTGCTGCTGACGTTCTTCTTCCGCCAGATGCCTGAACTGATCGAGCGCGGCCATATCTATATCGCCCAGCCACCGCTTTATAAGGTGTCGCGCGGCAAGTCCTCGCAATACATCAAGAATGAAGCGGCCTTCGAGGAGTTCCTGATTGATTCAGGCCTCGAAGAAGCATCGCTGGAACTGACCGGCGGCGAAGTGCGGGCCGGTACGGATCTACGGTCTGTCATCAATGATGCGCTGGCTGTCCGTCATCTGCTGTTGGGCCTCAACACCCGCTACGACCGTGCCGTCGTCGAGCAGGCGACCATCGCCGGCGCGCTCAATCCGGAGGCCATTTCCGACACGCCGCGTGCCGAGCTTTTGGTGAAGGAAGTCGCTGCCCGCCTCGATCTGATCGCCGAAGAGACGGAAAAGGGCTGGACCGGCCGGCTTGCAACGCCGGATGACGGTGTCGACGGCTATGTCCTGGAACGTTCGCTGCGCGGCGTCAAGGAAACCGTGACGCTCGACATGGCCTTGATCGGTTCGGCCGATGCGCGCCAGCTCGACCGCTATTCGCCGCGCCTGCAGGAAGTCTACGGCAAGCCGCCTGTCCTGCGCCGCAAGGAAAAGTCCGAATCCCTGGCCGGACCGATTGCCCTGCTTGAGGCGGTCTTTGCCACGGGACGCAAGGGCCTGTCGCTGCAGCGTTACAAGGGACTGGGCGAAATGAACGCCGATCAATTGTGGGAAACCACGCTTGATCCCAATGCCCGCTCGCTGCTGCAGGTCAAGGTCAATGACGCGACGGACGCCGACAGCCTGTTCTCACGGCTGATGGGCGATGATGTCGAGCCGCGCCGCGAGTTCATTCAGGACAATGCGCTCAGCGTTGCCAATCTGGACGTCTGATCCCTGACAATAGTTCCGGCTGCGGGCGTTGCCGTCAGGCCACCGCCCGCAGGTCAAAATCGGCGTGAATGATGTCGGCATGGGAAGCGCCGTTTTACATCCTGTAGACAATCCATGGTCTTACGCAGCTTTTGGCGGCTGAATCGTCTTTACGGCAGGTCTGGCAGATGCCCGTGCTCGTGCAAGATCGTAGTTGATTTGCATATTCAACCAGAACTTGGCTTCGCTAACTCCCGCCGCCTCCAAGCGAAGAGCGAGCTCGGGGCTGATTGCAGCATGCCCATTGAGAACCCGGGAAAGTGCCGGTCTCGACATGCCTAACCGTTCTGCGGCCTCGCTGACGTTAATGCCAAGCGGGTTGAGCACGGTCTCTTTCAAGACAATTCCCGGGTGTGCTGGGCTTTTCATCATGGTTGCTCCTAGTGATAGTCCCGATAGTCGACCAGCTCGACATTCTGATTGTTGAAGCGAAAAATCACGCGCCAATTGCCGTTGACCCAGATAGACCAAAACCCGTTCAGCGGACCTTTGAGGGGATGCAGTCTGAAAGCCGGCAGTTCCAGTTGTTTGGTTGTTTCCGCAGCATCCAATGCAGTCAGAATCAGTGTCAGCTTTGCTAAATGCGCGGCCTGTATCCCTCGGGCCGAACCAGTGCGATAGAAGGTTTCAAGTCCCTTATGTCTGAAACTGATTATCATAAGATGTAACCCGTAACGGCACGCAATACAACTGTGTTGTGCGCCTGGGTTTTGTTGCTATCACACCGCAGCAGTAACGACCACGATCCACAGGTTGCAACCCGTTCGCATGGGTGGTCCGGCACAAATGGGGTTGCTCTTATACTTTTGTACAATTCCTATCTTGCCTGTTCCTCTGCGACATGATCTTTTGTCCAAGAAGAAGCACGCAGCACCGGACGTTGATGAAACGATTTATCGGTGGGCGTGCCTTGTTGGGTAACCTGAGTGGGAATTGAAATGCAGCCTGTCTTTGATGGTCACAACGATGTGCTTTACCGGTTGTGGAAACATTCAAAAGACGGCGCCGACCCGGTCCGCGAATTCATTGAAGGCACCACCTCAGGCCATATCGACAAAAGCCGCGCCCTGAAGGGCGGGCTCGTTGGCGGCCTGTGCGCCATCTATGTTCCGTCAGGCGATCTTGCCTTCAAGGCGCCCGATGCCAAGGGGCATTACTTTACGCCGCTCGCTGCGCCGCTCGAGCGAGCGCCCTCCCTCGATATCTCCCTGGAAATGGCCTCGATTGCGCTGCGTCTGGAACAGGCGGGCGGATGGAAGCTGTGCCGTTCCACCGCCGATATCGAGGAGTCGGTGGCCAACGACCAGTTCGCTGCGGTTCTGCATATCGAGGGCTGCGAAGCGATCGATGCCGATCTGGCCGCACTCGAGGTTTTCTATGCGGCGGGGCTGCGCTCGCTCGGGCCGGTCTGGAGCCGCAACAATGTTTTCGCTCACGGGGTGCCCTTCGCCTATCCGTCCGACCCGGATACCGGTCCCGGTCTGACGGCGGCGGGCGAGGATCTGGTCAGGGCGTGCAACCGCCTCGGCATTCTCGTTGATCTTGCCCATATCACGGAAAAGGGCTTCTGGGATGTCGCCCGGATCAGCGATCAGCCACTGGTTGCCAGCCATTCCAATGTTCACGCGCTCACGCCGATCGCACGCAATCTGACGGACAAGCAGTTCGATGCCATTCGCGAGCGCAAGGGGCTGGTTGGCCTGAACTATGCGGTCGCGATGCTACGTCCGGACGCCCGCGAGAATGCCGACACGCCGCTCAGCGACATGGTTCGCCACATCGACTATATGGTCAATCGCATGGGAATCGACTGCGTGGCCCTTGGCTCGGATTTTGATGGTGCTAAAATCCCCAGCGAAATCGCTGACGCGGCGGGCAATCAGGCGCTTGTCAAAGCGCTGGCGGACGCTGGATATTCAAACGAGGATCTTGCAAAGATTTGCTACGGAAACTGGATGCGTATCCTGCGGTCCGCTTGGCATGAAACGAACTGAAACAACACAAAAAACAGGGGTGACTATTATGTTGATCAACCAGTTAAACGCGAAATTCCGGCTGCTTGTCGGAAGTGCGGCACTCTCCGCGCTCGTGATATCCGGTGTGCCTGCATGGGCCGCAACGCCAGCCGATACGCTGGTCGAAGCTTTTGCCATCGACGATGTGATTACACTTGATCCGGGCGAGGCCTTCGAGCTCACCATGGGCGAGATCAACGGCAATACCTATGACAAGCTGGTGCGCCTCGACATCAATGATCCCTCGAAGATCATTCCGGACGTTGCCGAGAGCTGGACGGTCTCCGACGATGGCCTGACCTATACGTTCAAGCTGAAGCCGGGCCTGAAATTTGCTTCCGGCAATCCGCTGACGGCTGAAGACGTCGCCTATTCCTTCGAACGCGCCATCAAGATCGACAAGAGCCCCGCCTTCATCCTCACCCAGTTCGGCCTGAAGCCGGACAATGTCACCGCAAAGGCCAAGGCAACGGATCCGAGCACCTTCGTTTTCACCGTTGACCAGCCCTATGCCCCGAGCTTCGTGCTCAACTGCCTGACATCGACGGTTGCATCCGTCGTCGACAAAAAGCTGATCTCGCAGCATGTGGTCGACAATGACTACGGCAATGCCTGGATGAAGACCAATTATGCCGGTTCCGGTCCGATGAAGATCCGCGACTGGCGCGCCAACGAAATCCTCGTTCTGGAGCGCAACGACAATTATCACGGCACCAAGGCGCCGCTCAACCGCGTGATCTACCGCCATGTCAAGGAAAGCGCCACGCAGCGCCTGCTCCTGGAAAAGGGCGATATCGACGTTGCCCGCAATCTGGAGCCCAACGACCTGGAACAGGTGGTCAAGAACAGCGACATCAAGACGACCAGCGCAGCCAAGGGCACGATCTATTATTTCAGCCTCAACCAGAAGAATGCGAACCTGGCCAAGCCGGAAGTGCGTGAAGCGCTGAAATACCTCGTCGACTATGACGCCATCGGCGAAAAGCTGATCAAGGGCATCGGCGAAATCCACCAGACCTTCCTGCCGAAGGGCATTCTGGGCGAGCTGGACGAAAAGCCCTATTCCCTCAACGTGGCGAAGGCCAAGGAACTTCTGGCCAAGGCCGGCCTGAAGGATGGCTTCTCGGTGACGATGGATGTGCGCAACGGCCAGCCGGTGACGGGCATTGCCGAATCCGTGCAGCAGACCTTTGCCCAGGGCGGCGTGAAGCTGGAGATCATTCCCGGCGACGGTAAGCAGACGCTGACCAAATACCGCGCCCGCACCCATGATATCTATATCGGTCAGTGGGGCGTGGATTACTGGGATCCGAACTCCAATGCGGAAACCTTCACCAGCAATCCGGACAATGCCGATACGGGCACCAACAAGACGCTCGCATGGCGCAATGCCTGGGATGTGCCGGATCTGACCAAGGAAACCAAGTCGGCTCTGCTGGAACGCGACACTGCCAAGCGCGCCAAGACCTATGAGGATCTGCAGAAGAAGGTTCTGGCAACCAGCCCGTTCGTTCTCCTGTTCCAGCAGACGGAAGTTGCCGGTATCCGCTCGAATCTCAAGGGTTTCAAGCTCGGACCATCTTTCGATACCAATTACGTTTTCACCGTATCGAAATGATCAGGGCAAGCGCCCAAGGCTGAAATTATGACGACCACAGAAACACAACTGGAGGCCAGGCGTTCAGGCGCCTGGGCCTCCGGCCTTGCCATTGCTATTGGCCGCTTCGTGCTGATCGGCGCGATCACTTTCCTCGGCCTTCTCGCCGTGACTTTCTTTATCGGACGGGTCATTCCCATCGATCCCGCCCTGGCGATCGTCGGCGATCGGGCTCCGGCCCATGTGGTTGAGCGCGTGCGCGAGGAATATGGCCTGAACCTGCCGCTCTATGAGCAGTTCTTCATCTATGTGAAAGGCGCGCTGCAGGGTAATTTCGGCAATTCGGTCTTGACCTCCAATCCTGTCATGACCGACATCCGCCGGGTGTTTCCCGCCACCATGGAGCTTGCCACGTTCGGCACGCTCATCGGCACGCTTTTCGGCGTACCGCTTGGGGTTCTTGCCGCCGTCAAACGTGGCAGCCTGATCGACCAGATCGTGCGTCTGATCGGTCTTATCGGCTATTCCATGCCGATCTTCTGGCTCGGATTGCTGGCGTTGCTGGTCTTTTATGCCAAGCTTGGCTGGACTTCGGGGCCGGGCCGCATCGACGTCATCTATGAATACACATTTACACCCATTACCGGCTTTTATCTGCTTGATGCGGTGCTGCAGGGCAATTGGGACGCCTTCTGGAATATCTTCTCATTCATCATCCTGCCCGCTTCGCTGCTTGGTTATTTCTCGCTTGCCTATATCAGCCGCATGACCCGCAGTTTCATGCTCAATGAGCTGGAACAGGAATACATCGTTGCCGCCCGCGCCAAGGGCCTGTCGGAAACCCGCATCATCTGGGCCCATGCCTTGCGCAACGCCGCCGTGCCATTGGTGACGGTCATTGCCCTGTCCTATGCCAATTTGCTTGAAGGTTCAGTCCTGACCGAAACCGTCTTCTCGTGGCCGGGCCTCGGCCTGTACATCACCAATTCCCTGCAAAACGCGGATATGAACGCGGTCCTTGGCGGCACCATCATCATTGGCGCAGTGTTCATTGCCATCAATCTCCTGTCTGATCTTCTGTATCAGGCGCTTGACCCACGGACGCGCGCACGATGAGCCAGACAATGCATACACCGCCTCCACCCATGTCACGCCGTCAATGGCTGATGAGTGACCGTCCGCAATCGCGCCTGCAGGCAAGACTTGGCCGCGCCTATCTGGTGTGGGGCCGCTTCGCCAGCAACCGGCTGGCGCTTGCCGGCCTTGCCATTATCGTCGCCCTGCTGGTGGTTGCGGCATTGGCCAATGTTCTTGCGCCACATTCACCCGTTATCGGCGACCTGCGCAATGCGCGCCTGTTGCCACCCGGTGGTGATTATTGGCTCGGCACCGATGATCAGGGCCGTGATATTCTCTCACGCCTCATCTATGGCTCGCGCCTCACGCTCTATGTCGTGATACTCGTAGCGATCATCGCAGCGCCCATTGGCCTGATCGTCGGCACTGCCGCGGGTTATGCGGGAGGCTGGGTCGATTCCATCCTTATGCGCCTCACCGATATTTTTCTGGCCTTCCCAAAGCTTATTCTTGCACTTGCGCTCGTCGCGGCCCTGGGACCTGGTATCGAAAATGCGGTCTTTGCCATCGCCGTGACGTCCTGGCCACCCTATGCGCGTATTGCGCGCGCCGAAACACTGACGATTCGCAATTCCGACTATATTGCAGCCGTCCGCCTGATGGGGGCCTCGCCGGTCCGCATCGTCCTGCGGCACATCATGCCGCTCTGCCTGTCCTCGCTGATTGTCCGTGTGACCCTGGATATGGCCGGTATCATCCTGATTGCCGCGGGTCTTGGCTTTCTTGGTCTCGGCGCTCAGCCGCCATTGCCGGAATGGGGGGCGATGATTGCGTCGGGCCGCCGTTTCATCATGGATCAGTGGTGGGTTGCCGCAGCACCGGGCTTTGCCATCCTGATCGTCAGCCTTGGCTTCAATCTGTTGGGCGATGGCCTGCGCGACGCGCTTGATCCGCGAGGCAATAACCAATGAGCACCCTTTTGACTGTCAAGGACCTGCGGGTCCAGTTTCCGACCCGGACGGGTGTGGTCGATGCCGTGCGCGGTGTATCCTTCACGCTCGGCCGCGAACGTCTCGGCATCGTCGGCGAATCCGGTTCGGGCAAGTCCCAGACCGGGCGCGCCATCATGGGGCTGACGCCGCCGCATGCGAAAATTACCGCAGAGACGTTGAATTTCGATGGCATCGACCTGCTGAAAGTCTCGGCTGCCGAACGGCGGTCGCTGCGCGGCAACCGGATTGCCATGATTTTGCAGGACCCGAAATATTCGCTCAATCCGGTCATGAGCATCGGGCGGCAGATCGTCGAGACGCTGCGCACCCACGAACGGGTCAGCAAATCCGAGGCGCGCAAGCGTGCGCTCGACATGCTGGCCGCCGTGCAGATTCGCGATCCCGAGCGCGTCTTCGATCTCCATCCGCATGAGGTTTCGGGCGGCATGGGGCAGCGCGCCATGATTGCCATGATGTTGATCACCGGCCCGGAACTGCTCATCGCCGATGAACCGACCTCGGCGCTCGACGTGACTGTTCAGCTGGATGTTCTCGCCATCCTCGACAATCTGGTGCGCGATCGCGGCATGGGGCTGATCTTCATTTCGCACGATCTGCGGCTGGTCTCGTCGTTCTGCGACCGGGTCATCGTCATGTATGCGGGCCATATCGTCGAGGAGATCGCCGCCAAGGACCTGCACAATGCCAAACATCCCTATACGCAGGGGCTTCTGAACTGCATGCCGAAAATTGGTGCCGATACCCATCCTCTCCCTGTCCTTGATCGCAAGCCGGAGTGGGCGGCATGACGACATCTCCTGTCAAAGCGCTTGTCGTCGACAAGCTTGAAGTCACGTTCGACCGTTTCCGCGCCTTGCGGGGTGTCAGCCTCGATGTGATGCCCGGTGAATCCTTCGGGCTCGTCGGTGAATCCGGCTCCGGCAAATCGACATTGCTGCGGGCGGTTGCCGGGCTGGCGCCGACCAGCGGCGGCTCGATCACCGTGAATGGCAAGCTGCTGGACAAGAAGCGCACCAAGGCGTTCTATCGTGAAGTGCAGATGGTGTTCCAGGACCCCTATGGTTCGCTGCACCCGCGCCAGACCGTCGACCGGCTTCTGCTCGAACCACTGGCGGTCCACGGATTTACCGACATTGAAAAGCGAATCCTGCGCGCGCTCGACGAGGTGGGCCTCGGCTCCAGCTTCCGCTTCCGCTATTCGCATCAGCTATCCGGCGGCCAGCGCCAGCGCGTCGCCATCGCCCGGGCATTGATCCTGGAGCCGTCGATCCTGCTGCTCGATGAACCGACATCGGCGCTCGATGCATCCGTACAGGCCGAAGTGCTGAACCTGCTGGAACAGATACGCCGCGATCGCAAGCTGACCTTCCTGATGGTCAGTCACGATCTGGCTGTGGTCACTCACATGTGCGACCGGCTGATGGTCATGCAGAGCGGTGCCGAGGTGGAGCGCCTTTCCGCCGCCGATCTTGCCGCCCGCAAGGTGACACAGGCCTATACGCGCAATCTGCTCGTTGCCAGCGAGGGTTTTGTGCGGCCGGGTGCACCCGCTGCCTAGGTCGTGCTTTATCGGATTTTTACCATGGTGCACGACTTATCGCAGATTGAGACAATCTGAACGAATTTGCTAAGCAGGCATTTACGGCATGGCCTTCATGGTTCGCTCAACAACCGGAGCGGGCTATGAGCAAATTCAAACAATTCCTGAGAGACAAGCGTGGGGCCACGGCACTGACCTTCGGTCTGCTGCTTGTGCCGCTTATGGGCATGACCGGTCTTGCCCTTGACTATACCGTTGCCTCAAATGAAAGAGTCAATTTGCAGAACGCCGCTGACACAGCGGCGCTGGCCGGTGCCTCCATCTTCACTGGTGGCAATGCACAGGCGGCCGAGGACAGGGCGCGGGCCTTTTTGCGGGCCAATCTTGGCGCCAAGGCGAGCACTGTCAGTGTCAATTTCAGTGCAAAGGACCAGAAGGTTACCGTCAATCTGGGAGGGCAGACCAATACCCTCTTCATGTCGTTGCTGAACCAGAACTCAGTCCAGATTGGTGTTACCGCCACCGCCCTTGCGCCGCTCAAACCAAGCAGCGCTTCCATTACGGTTGGCGATGTCTACGGCTATTGGTTCAAACGTGTGACCATTGTTGGGGTGTTGCTAAACGGCACCGAGAAGGCTTTGGGAACAGTTGTGTACAACCCCTATGATCACAGCGGCGCTAACGGGCGGGGGACCGGTACCACTGTTCCCAATAAGAATCAGATGACGACAATCAATCTTGACGGGTACAAAGATCTCTATTTGAAAATGGACGTCAAACAGGATGGCTGCGATCTGGGTAAGAGAAACAAGGACACCAACAACAGATATGTACAATGCGTTACTGATTCCACGAAGACCCAATACGACGCGACCTTGAAAACAAATGATAAAGACCAAGTGTACTATCTGTTTGTTGATGGGAAGCAATTGCCGAAGGGCACAATACCACCAATCCTTGATATTCTGAGCTGTACCGGTACCCATCAGCATGCATGGGAAGACGGCGGTGGTTGGGATCAGCAGGACTTTTTCTATACCGTTGTCACGGCCTGCAAAGCCGTTGACAACGAAAATGTCCGCTTGATCAACTGATGTCTGCAATCCCTGTGCGGCGCGATTGACTTTACGCCGCCGCCGCTCCATCATGACTTCATTCCGAGGGGGGCACTGTACAGTGCTGAGATAGCGTCGAGCTGGACCCTTGAACCTGATCCGGGTTATGCCGGCGTAGGAACGGGAATTGAGCATTCTTCACGCACTCTGCCTTGTCTTCGCACATATCCGGATCTCCACACGTTTGATGGAGTCCTGCAGATGCCGTTTTCGCTGAACCACCAATCGCCGAGTTTGTGACGGCCCGCCATGCGCATGCTCGTCCGCATCGCCGGAGCCCTGCTGGCCGTGCTTGCGTGCTGGCAGCTCGCTGTCTGGATGCTGCAGCCGCCGCGCTTCATCCTGCCCGGCCCCGGTTCTGTCATTGCCGCCCTGGTCGAGCAGCAGCATTATCTCCTGAGCAACGCCGCCATCACGGTGCTTGAGATCGTGCTCGGGCTGTTCTTCGGTGCCATGGCCGGAATCCTTGTTGCGCTTCTGGTGGCCGGCCTGCCGGGTTTCGGCCAGATCGTCTGGCCTCTCCTGCTGGTCCTGCAGGCGCTTCCGGTCTTTGCCATTGCGCCGCTTCTGGTTCTCTGGTTCGGCTTCGGCCTTGCGTCCAAGGTCGTCATGGCCAGCCTGATCATCTTCTTCCCCGTCGCCTCGTCCTTTGCCGATGCACTGCGCCGGACCAGTCAGGACCTGCTGGATGCCGCCGCCCTGACACAGGCCTCGCCGCTGGCGACGCTGTTCCTCATCCGTGTGCCCAGCGCCTTGCCCGGCCTCGGTTCGGGCCTGCGTGTTGCGGCGGTCTTTGCCCCCATTGGCGCCGTGATCGGCGAATGGGTCGGTGCCTCGCGCGGACTGGGCTTCGTCATGCTGCAGGCCAATGCCCGCATGCAGACCGATACGCTGTTTGCTGCCCTCATCATCCTCGCCGTTCTGACCATCGTTCTGCGTTTCCTCGTCGATGCCTTCGCCGCACGTCTCACGCCCTGGGTGCAGGCATCATGACCGCTCCGTTTACCCGTCCCGTTGATAAAGGAATGCCCATGTTTCGCCGCCGTGCGTTTGCCCCCGCCATCATCCTGCTAACCGCCTTGTCTCTCCTCGCATTTCCCGCCGCGGCGGCAGACAAGCTGTCTGTCCTGCTGGAATGGTTCGTCAACCCCGATCATGCACCGCTGGTTGTTGCCCGCGAAAAGGGCTTCTTCAGCGAAGCGGGACTGGATGTGGATCTGATCCCGCCAGCCGATCCGGCAGCGCCGCCGCGCCTCGTGGCGGCCAAGCAGGCGGACATCGCCATCGGCTATCAGCCCAACCTCTATCTCAGCCATGATGAAGGCCTGCCGCTGGTGCGTTTCGGCACCCTGGTGGAGACGCCGCTCAACACGGTGACCGTCCTCGCCGATGGCCCGATCAAGAGCCTGAAGGACCTGAAGGGCAAAAAAGTCGGGTTCTCCGTGGCTGGTTTTGAGGATGCCATGCTTGGCGCGATGCTGAAATCCGAAGGCCTGAAGACGGGAGATGTCGAGCTGATCAATGTCAACTTCGCCCTGTCGGCATCGCTGATCGCCAATCAGGTGGATGCCACGGTGGGCGGCTACCGCAATTTCGAGCTGACGCAGATGGCGCAGGAAGGCCACAAGGGAACGGCATTCTTTCCCGAGGAGCATGGCGTGCCCGTCTATGACGAGCTGATCTTCCTGACGCATCCCGATCTGGCGAAAGACGACCGTTTGAAACGTTTCATCGGCGCCGTGGAAAAGGGAGCGATTTATCTGACCAACCATCCCGATGAGTCCTGGTCGCTGTTCGTCAAGGCCTATCCCGATCTCGACAATGCGCTGAACCGGCAGGCATGGATCGATACATTGCCGCGTTTTGCCAAGCGTCCCGCGGCCCTCGACCGCAGCCGTTATGAACGGCTCGGCGTGTTTATGCACGAGGCGGGGCTGATCAAATCGGTGCCCAAGGTGGATGACCTCGCCGTTGAACTGCAGTGAAACGATTTATTCGGAGAAAAAGACCATGCCAAAAGTAGATTTCCGCCTGAATGCCATTGTCGATGTCGATGCCATCGGCGGTGATGCCGATCTGGGTGCCCTGGCTTTGCAGGCCGCGCGGGGCGGCGCCACGATCATCCAGTATCGCGACAAGAATTCGCCGACGCGCAAGATGGTGGAGCGCGCCCGTGCCATCCATGCGGCCCTGCACGGCACAGGCATCCCCCTGCTTGTGAATGACCGCATCGACGTCGCTCTGGTGGCGGGTGTCGAGGGTGTGCACATAGGGCGCGAGGACATGCTGGTCGCCGACGCCCGCACGCTGCTTGGCCCCGATGCAATCATCGGCCTGACGGTGAAGAATGAAGCCGATGCGCAGGTGGCCATAAGCTCTGCCATCGACTATGCCTGCGTGGGCGGCCTGTTCGAAACCCCTGCCAAGCACAATCCCGACGGCCCGATCGGTTTTGACGGGTTTGCCCGGCTGGCAGCCATCATCCGCGCGGCAAAGCCCGATCTGCCGGTCGGCGCCATCGCGGGCATCGATCTCGGCCGGGTCCCGCTGGCTATTCGCGCGGGTGCCGATGGGGTTGCGGTGATTTCGGCGATCTTCCGTCAGGCGGATCCGCGCGCCGCCGCACAGGTGCTTCGCGATGCCGTCGACGAGGCATTGAGGGCAACCGCATGACCGCCATTGCCCTGACCATTGCCGGTTCCGACAGCGGCGGTGGCGCCGGTATCCAGGCCGACATCAAGACGTTCTCGGCGCTCGGTGTCTATGGCACGAGCGTGCTGACCGCGATCACCGCACAGAACACCCGCGGCGTCACCGCCATCGAGAACCTGAGCCCGGCTATCATCCGCGCCCAGATCGATGCCGTTCTCTCAGATATAGCGGTCGGGGCCATCAAGATCGGCATGGTTTCCACGGTCGAAACCATTGACGCCATCGCGGAAGCCTTGAACCGCTGGCAGCGCAAGGCGGTCGTCGACCCGGTGATGGTGGCAACATCGGGCGATCGGCTTTTGCAGCCGGAGGCGGTGGAGGCGCTGCGCCAACAGCTCCTGCCGCTGGCACTTGTGCTCACGCCCAACCTGCCGGAAGCCGCATTGCTGACCGGCACCCCCGTAGCGGAAACCGAACGGGAGATGGCGCGGCAGGCGGAGCTGCTGCTGAAGCTTGGCCCGGCAGCGGTGCTGATCAAGGGTGGTCACGGGCACACAAGCCTCAGTACCGACCTTCTGTTCGACGGTGCGTCTGTCACGCGCTTCGACGGACCGCGGCTCGCCACTACCCATGACCATGGCACGGGCTGCACCCTGGCGGCGGCGATTGCCAGCGGGCTGGCCAAGGGTCTTGATCTGCCGGTGGCAATCGGCGAGGCGAAAGCCTATCTGACGGCAGCCATGGCTGCCGCCGACGGGCTCAATGTGGGTCAGGGGCGCGGCCCGGTGCACCATTTTCATCGCTGGTGGGCGGCGTAGCGGCCGCCCCTGCATTGAGAATGCGCTGGTAGAACAGGCCGACGCCAACCAGTGACAGACCCAATCCGATGAAGGAGAGGGCCCGCAGGATGCCTTCAAGGTTCGACATGTCGAGCAGGAAGACCTTGGCGATGACAAGGAACACGATCGGTGCCGAGATCAGGCGCAATGGCCTGTTCTGCCGCCACGCGCCCAATCCGAAGAGGCCAAGGCCGAACAGCAGCCAGACGGCCGAATAGGTGAACATTTCCATCGAGTCCACACCCTTCCACAGATGAATGCTGCTGCCCCAGAAAAACACCCGGATGGTGAGCGTCACCCATGTGAACAGCATGAGGCCGGACAGGATCGCCAAGGCCATGGCGTAGTGCCGGGGGCGGTTGGCCTGCGCCATGACCAGCGGCAGGCCGAACAGCTTTATCTGCGGTTCGCCGAAGGCGTTGAGCGCCACGAGGGCCGCCAGCAGGCCCGGCAGCAGGTAGCCCATGAACAGGCTGTTGAAGATCAGGCCGCCGCCGACCGAGCCGTCAAACAGCGGATTGAGGAGAATGAAATGCTGCGTCACGGCCACAAGGATGCCGATGTAACCGACAATGAGCGCGGCGATGCGGTAGAGCCAGTCCTGGCCGCCCCGGCTCAGCATCATCAGCGACAATGATCCGCCGAGTGCGATGAGCGTGTAGAGTGACTGCTCGCTCAACGTTACATCGCCGCCGCTGTCGAGCGTGCCGCCATTCATCCAGTGGCGGACGAGGATATTGACGAGCACGAAGCCTGCCAGCACGGCAAGGGCCTGTGCAAGCCGGTAGGCGGTGTCCTTGGTCCCTTTGGCCAGCACGAGCTGCGCAACGATCATGGCCGCGAAGAAGCCGCCGTAATTGAGCAGGAGCTGGTTGAAGAACGGCGTGGTCGACAGGCGGTCGCTGCCGACGATCGTCGGATCGAAGAGAATATGCCCGAGGATGACAACGGCAAACACCGCCGGCGCAAAGCGCAGCACCGGTGCAAGGCGGGTTCGTGTGGCGAAGGCATAGACAACCGCCAGGGCGCAGGCGGCCAGAACACGCCATTGCGGGTCGAACACCACGAAAAGGGCGAGCACAGCGAAACCGACGGATGCGGCGTCAAACAGCCAGGCCGGGGATGCCGGCTTCACATCGTCGTTCCACAGGCGCGTCAGCCATGTCGCAGCGCCGAAGCCGGTGATTGCGAGCCCGACGGTGAGTATTTCTTCGGTTGCGGCCGGTGTGTTGCCGAAGATATAGAGCATCACTGTGATCATCACGAAGGGAACGGCGGTTCCCAGCGCCGCATAGGCAAGGCCGCGCACGATATCTGGCAGCCGCGCAAGCACCGTTGCGGCGAGAACACCGATGGCGGTGAAGGCAAGTGCGATGACAATGGCAAAGCTGCGATATTTCGCCGGATCGTAGAGTGACAATCCCGAACCGTTATAGCCGCTGTCCAGCAAGTGATGCATATCCGCGAGGGAGAGCGGAACAAGCGCGATGAGGGCGGCTGGAACAAGAAAGGGCAGGGCCCGGCGTATCAGGAGCGGTGCCAATGCCGACACGGCAATAATCAGTGTTGCCAGGACCAGATAGCGCGACGACGCCAGCCCGAAGAGATCGTGCGAGACATAGCCAAGACCGAGAAGAATCGCACCGGCGGCACCCGCCATGGTGATAGGATCGTACCAGGGCTCCTCTGTGCGGTCGAACAGGGTGTAGCCGCCCGGCTTCAGATGGCTGAAGACGGAGAGGGCCAGCAGGCTGACCGTCAACAAGCCAAGGGCCCCGCCATTCGGCATGGGGTCGAACCCGGTATAGGCCGCTCCCCAGATCGCTGCGAGAAGGATCGCCGCGCCGCCGATCAACAGCCATGCCTTCGCCCGGGCGAGGACAACGGCGACGAGCGTGACGACCGACAGATAGGTCATGAAGCTGTAAGGGGCCGGTGCCTGCGCATTGACCAGGGCCGGTGTCAGGTAGGAGCCGATAAGGCCAAGGCCGGCAATCCACGGACCGTGTTTGATGGCGAGGGCAAGGGTGGCGAGACCAACGGCGCCCAGGGCAAGGAACGCGGTCGAACTGCCGATAAAGCCGTAAATGCCGTGGGCGGCATAGACGACGGCAAAGAGAGCCGCTGATCCCGCGGCGGTGAGAACACCCGGGATATAGTCCGGGCCCTCGACGGACAGGCCGAGCGGCTTTTCCTTGCGGCGCAGATATTCACCCGCGCCCAGAAGCAGCAGGCCGAAAATCGCACCAAGGCAGAGCCGGATACCGGGGCCGAGCAGCTCGTTCTCGATGGAATACTGGACGACGAAGATACCGCCAAGGAACAGCGCCACGCCGCCGATCCACACGGGCCAGTTGCGGCCAAGCGACCGCTCGAAATCGCCGTAGGTCTTCTTTGGCCCGGCTGCCGGTACGGATAGTGCCGGCGTTGCGCGGACGGTGACAGGCGTTGCCGATGGTTTGCCCGACATGATTTGCGCCACTTTTTTCGGATCCAGCCGCGCGGATGCCGCCATGGCCGGTATCGGTGTGCCCACGGGCTCGGCCGGGGGGACTGCGCGTTCCGGTGCCTCCATCAAGGGCTCGTCGGCCCGGAAACGGCGAATCGGTTTTGCGGTATCGCTGGCTACCGGTGCCGGTTGCGTTCTTTCCGCAATCTGCCGTCGCAATTCTTCCACCTGCTTGCGCAGCGCGGTTACTTGCTGACGCGCCGTGGCCGCTACAACCAGTGCGATGATCGACAGAATGATGGAAAGACCCATGTGTGTGCTCCAGATTGAGCACACAACGCCATGAATCGGCTCATTATTCAACTAGGCGTTGATAAGTGGGGTTTATAGCCCGTAAGGGCGATCAGCCGGAATGGCGATAAAGCCGGGACGCACGGGAGCCGGGTCCGGCGCATAGGCCACCGTCTGCACCGTCGCGGCCGGCTGGCTGATTGCGGGCACAGGCGCCATGGGCAGCGAAGCAATCTGCGTGGACTGGACAGGCGTGGTGCCGCCCTTCAGGCCGGTTTCATCCAGCATGCCCTTGCGCTTGGCCTGATAATAATAGCCGCTGGCATAGAGGCGAACAGCGCGGTCAAAATTGCGGTCGGCAACCTTGTAGGCACCGGCCAGGTATTTCACGCCGTATTTGAGGTTGGTTTCCGCATCGAGCAGGTCCTTTGGCGTGCCGCTGTGCCCCATGGCGCGGGCGGTAGACGGCAAAATCTGCATCAAGCCCCAATACTTGCCGTTGCGGGCTTCCGGACGGCCACGGCTTTCGCGGTGGACGACACGGCGCACCAGCGCTTCCGGCACCGCATAGGCGGCAGAATATTGTGAAATCAGATTGTCGACCCGTGGGCCGTAGGTCTCTGTCTTTGCCGTCGCGGCAATTTTAGCTGTCTCGGCCGGGGCAACCTGCGCCGTGGCATTGGCGGTTGCGAGGGCGGCCGGGTTGGCTGCGGGGCCGGCATAGGCCATCTGCACAGGCGCGCCGGTCACGGTCAGCGCGGTGGTGCGGGGTGCAGTCTCAGGAACAGGAATCGACGCTGTGCTGGTCGGCAATGTCGGGTTGGCCGTGGTGCAGGCTGCCAGGCTCAGTACCAGACCGAGGCAGGCGAGCGGGCGCAGCAATCGAAAGTTTGAAACCATTGTCCACCAGTTCTGAGCGACCGTTTACGGCCTGTTAATCTCTTCTCATAGCCTGTTCGGCGGCTTCCCCGGCAATCACTTTCCGCAACACTCTGTAACAAATGCCGTTTCCACAGGTCTGCAGGGCGATTTTTGGACGCTCCCCAGCCCCTGGCGACCGCTGCGGATGCTCCCGGTCCCGATCAATCCGCGTGTTGTTTGTCTGCCATTTTCTCGATACGATCGCCGTTATCGCCATTTCGGGACGGATCACATGAAGACAATCGCTGCCACCCTTTTCGGCCCGGAGGATTTGCGTATGGCGGAACACACGCTCTCCGCGCTGAAGCCCAATATGGTGCGCATCCGCTTCGGCGCAGGCGGCATTTGCGGCTCGGACATGCACTATTTCCGTCATGCGAGGACCGGCGATTTCGTCGTGACATCGCCGCTGATCCTCGGTCACGAAGTGGCGGGGGAGGTGATGCAGCTGGGGTCTGAAGTCACGGGGCTCAGCATTGGCGACCGTGTCGCGGTCAACCCGTCGCGCTGGTGCGGCACCTGTGCCTACTGTCACGAGGGACGCGCCAACCTGTGCGAAAATATTTATTTCATGGGGTCGGCATCGAAGACGCCGCACATGCAGGGCGGCTTTGCCAGTTTTTTTGATGCAACGCCGGCGCAATGCGTGAAGGTGCCCAGAGATTTCCCGTTTCAGGCGGCGGCGCTGGCCGAACCGCTTGCGGTGTGCCTGCACGCGGTGCGGCGGGCCGGACACGTCAAAGGGCATTCAGCCATCATATTCGGTGCGGGTCCGATCGGGCTTCTCACCCTTCTGGCGCTGAAACATGCCGGGGCGGAATCCGTCGCGATGGTCGATCTCGCCGCCGCTCCGCTGAAATTCGCGCTTGAACTGGGTGCCGACCGGGTGTTCGACCTGTCGGAAGGCGAGGACAAGCTTGCCAAACTGGCCGTCGCGACGCCGTTCGATGTCGGCTTTGAAATTTCCGGAACGGCCGCTGGCCTTGCCTCGGCCATCCGCACCGTGCGGCGCGGCGGTACGGTTGTGCAGGTCGGTAACCTGCCCGGCGGGTCTATTCCGGTGCCTGCCAATGCGGTGATGGCGCGGGAACTCGACCTGAAAGGCACGTTCCGTTTCGGCGAAGAATTCTACGAAGCCGTTGAACTGATCGTCTCCGGAGAAATCGGCGTGTTGCGGCTTGTCACGGGTGAATTCCCGCTCGAAGAGGCCCCCGAAGCCTTCGCCGTGGCGCTGGACAGATCGCGCAGTGTGAAGGTCGTCCTGACCGCCTGAGGGCCCGGCGACCATTTGCCGTCATGCCACAGCTTGGTCTGGCGGCGGAAATCCGCTAACAGGGTGGCAGAGCAGCGGATTATTAACAATGATGCGCTAAAAACCATTCATCTCCACCTTTGGAAATCAGACCGCTCAAAATGAACGTGCCGCGTGTTTTTTACCCTCTGTCGTTGATGTCAAAATGTGTGGCATTGTTTGTTCTGGTTGTTGGCGTGGCGAGCGGTTGCACGACCACATCGGCGCTGCAGCCGGTGGCGACGACCGTGCCCGCTTCCATCACGGAAAAGTCCGCCTCGATTGTCGTCGATGGCAGTACCGGTGCGGTGCTTTACCAGGCCAGTGCCGACCTTCCGCGTATTCCGGCCTCGCTGACCAAGATGATGACGTTGTATCTGACGTTCGAAGCGCTGGAATCCGGCCGTCTTACCAAGAACACGGTCATTCCCGTTTCCGCCCATGCTGCTTCCCAGGCGCCGAGCAAGCTCGGCTTCCGGCCCGGTCAGTCGATCGATGTGGATACGGCGATCAAGGCGATCGTGGTCAAGTCGGCCAATGACGTTGCCGTTGCGCTTGCAGAAGCCATTGGCGGCTCTGAACCGCAGTTCGCCGCATTGATGACGGCCAAGGCCCGGCAGCTCGGCATGAAGGGCACGACGTTCAACAATGCCTCGGGTCTGCCCGATCCCATGCAGGTCACCACCGCCCGCGATATGGCGCTGCTCGGCATGGCGCTGCGCCGGCATTTCCCGCAGCAATATTACTATTTCTCGCTGCATGACTTCATGTTCAACGGCAGGCTGGTGGAAGGCCACAACCGTGTCCTGGCAAAGCTCAACGGCGCCGACGGCATCAAGACAGGCTATGTCCGGGCCTCCGGCTTCAACATCGTCACATCAGTGAATGACAATGGCCGCAAGCTCGTTGCGGTGGTGATGGGCGGCGACACGGCAAGAGCGCGCGACCAGCAGGTCGTCGATCTGGTCCATAGCTATCTGCCAATGGCTGCCTCGCGCTAAACCGCCTCACGCGGTCAGGACTTGCCATGCAGCGCGCAACCGTTGCATGGTTCCTCGGAATGCGACTCAGAATTCAGCGCGTGCTATGGCGCTGATCGGAGGAAGATCGCCCGATGTGGTCCTATGTGCGCAATCTCCCCAGCAAGGCACGCGCCTGGATAACCGCAGGCCTCGGCACCTTTGCCGCGCTCGTTGTAGCGGTGACACTCGGGGTGTTCGAAGCGCAGCCGCAGGCCGCCATCAGCCAAATTCTTCCCGGGCAGTCACTTGATGCCGGCAAGTGGCGCATCAAGCCTTTGAAAGCCTGGGTGACGGATCAGAAAATCCATGGTCTGGTGCCGAAGGCGGATCAGAAGGCGCTGGTGCTTGAGGTCGAGCTGACGAACCGGACAACGCGGTCGGACAAAAGCTACTACAGCACAGTCCATCTGCCTCCCGGGATTGGGGCAAAGGCGGAAAAACCGATGATCTATCTTGTGCGGGATGACGCGCTGATGCCGTCGCTCCAGCCCGGTCTGCCGGAAAAAATGGCCTATGTCTGGTTGATGCCGGCAACGGCGATACCCAAGGACACGGTTGAGCTGAGCTTTGACGCCGATATATTCAAGCGGAGCGATAATCTCTATGGCGCGCCCGGCTGGTGGGGCAAGCGCGTGGCGGCCAAGGCCAGTCTGGCCGTTGCTGGAGGACACGGCTGATGCGCCCGCTCGGCAATATTCTGGTGGTCTGTCTTGCCGTCATTGTGCTGTATGCCATGCAGCAGACAAAGCCGCATTACGAGGATTTGACCGGTCCCATCCCCACCTATGGCAAGATGCATGAAACGGTTCATACCCGGCTAGTCGACCTCAGGCTGGACCAGGTGGATTTTGCCCGCGAACTGGCGTTCACGCAGTACGGGCAGCGCAAGACACTGACGACGTCGGGCCTTTGGGCTGTGGCGACGGCGGAATTGGCGGCAACGACTGCATCGGCAACGGTTGCTGCAGCGACATGGGTGGGCCCGACGGGCCTGCATTACGAAAAGACCGATCGGGTCGGCACCCTGAGCAGCCAGATGCCGCCGCTGCTTGATCCGGGCATGCCGAAGAAAGTTCGTTTTGTTTTCGAGATCCTGCCGGATCAGGTGAATGGGGCAACGTTCACGCTTTCCAGCCGGATGGCGCCACGGCTTGATTCCGAGGCACGCATCGCCATCGATGATTTCAGTAAGTTCAACGACGGCCAACCGCTGATAGTAGACAGCTATGATCTTGCAAAACCTGTGCCTGTTTCTGGGAACTGATCGCATGACCCTTGCGCTTGACGAGACGCCGGATCTTTCGGAACGCCGCTGGCGCCGGCGCAGCCTGTGGGCGCTGGTGCTGCTCATTCCTCTTGCGCTGTTCGTCGTGTCGTACAGCGATGTCAAGGAAATGGGAAAAAGCAACAATGTCGTGCCGATTGACGTCGCGGCTGGCCAGAGTGCCCGCTACGGTGGCAGCGACTGGCAGTTTATCGAGCTGCGCACGGTCACCGATGGCATGAAACCGGGGGCATTGCCGAAAAACGCCGTTCCGGTCATTGCGCGTTTCATCGTCGAAATCGGCGATCCGGACCTGAAAAACCTCTGGCTGATGTGTTCGATCAGGCTTGTGGACGCAACCGGGCGATCCTGGTCGCCGGCATCGGTACCCGGCCTGCCGCGTCCCGCCGAGGGTATAGAAACCTGCACCTCCACCATCTTTGCCGGGGTCAGCCAGGGCATGCGGCGGGTGGTCGAGGAGACCTATCTTGTCCCCGCCAATGTCGTTGGGGAGCTGAGACCGACCATCGGCATGCGCAGCTGGCGTCCCTATTATCTGCGCTTTGCCCGTCCGCAATAGCAGGGCTAGCTGCCGGCAGCGACCGGTTCCGCCTCTGCCGGCTGCGGATTGCGCCGCATCGAGAATGCCGTTTCCATAACTGCCGCAAGAAAGCAGATGCGCAGCGGTTCGACCAGTATCCCGGTGGAGGAGTCCTGCAGCGGGCTGCCGAACAGGAAGCTGACGCCATTGGAAAGGGCTTGCCAGACGTCCAGCGCATGCGGGCCGATCAGCCGTGCGGTGCCCAGCCACATCCAGGCGGCGGCCCACTCGATGAAACGATATCCGAGGATCAGCGTGAGGATGAGCAGCAGTCCGGCGTTGAGGGTCAGCTTGACGCCGTTGGCGATGGGCAGGTAGCGCGAGCGGTAGCCGCCAATGAAATGTTCCACGAAGTCGCGCAGGAATTTCGGGATCGATTTGTAACGCTCGCCGAACTGTTCGGCGCGGCGGTGCAGATGCAGAATTTCTTTTTCGTCGCGCACATCGTAGCCATAGACCAGGGCCACCATCACAAGCCAGATCACCGGCAACAGCGCATGGAAGAACAGTCCGATCGCGACGGTGCCGAACGCTTCGGGAACCTGCTCGACGGGTATGAGCGCTGCGGCATGGGCCGATGCAACCGGCTCCGGCAGACCGGCAAGCAGGGATTTGGCGTAGGTCCAAAGATTGCCCTCGCTCAGGGCTTTCATCCAGCTGTCCTTCCAGCGGCTGATGATGTAGAGGCCGATGAAGACCCAGTTGGTCTCGCACACCACCATGATGATCTGCCAGATGGAACGGCCGGTCTTTTCCTTCATGGTTTTTGCCAGCTTGCGGATGACCCAGGAGATGGCAACGGACAGAAGCAGCCATTTCGAATCCAGTACATCAAGCACATTGCCGCCGCTTTCGCCGAAAGGCATCTGGTCGAGCGCAGCGCGCGAATACTGCCGCACCGTATTGCCCAGAAAGCCCCAGGCGGCGTAGTAGGCAAAGAACGGGATGAGCGCGACAGAGACCATGGCGGCCAGTCTCGAAAATCCGCGGCGCGTGTCATCGTCCGGGCCCGCTGCCGCGACGTTCTCTTGTGCCGCGTTCAATGCCGGCAGGCCGGGCCGGACAATCTGGATCATGGAAACAGTTGTCACAAGTTGTGCAAGGGCAACCAGCGTCAGCACGGCCAGTCCCGCATAGTGATTGATGTAGGCGGCGTCGACAGCCAGTTGCATCAGCTCATGCGATGCAATGACCCCGAGCAGCAGGACGGCAAAAAGCTGTGGCCAGAACCTCAGCCACAGCCGGAATGTCAGCTTCAGGGGCAGCATAACGTCGGCCAGCATGATCAATTCCCTGCGAATCTCATGCGGACTGTATCAAAATCGCGGGGCGTGTCACCCCGCGGGGAAAGGCTCTAGCACGTAGCCAGAACCTGCGTTGCCGCGCGCCGGTCGAGTGCCTGGCTCCAGAGTGTCAGCCCAAGGGCGCCGACCACGAGAATGGCGCCGACCCATGGTGTCGCGCCAAGACCGAGGGGTGAGGCCACGATGATGCCGCCGAGGAAGGCACCTCCGGCAATGCCGAGGTTGAACGCGGCGATGTTGAGTGCTGAGGCAACGTCGACCGTCTCCGGCGTGTGGATCTTCGCCAGCTGCACCACATAAAGCTGCAGGCCGGGGACATTGGAGAAGGACAATGCACCGAGGGCGGCCAGCGTGACCAATGACCAGACCGGCGAGACAGCGGTGAAGGTGAAGATGGCCAGCACAAGCGCCTGCAGCGCAAACATCACGACCAGCGCGCCAACCGGGTTGCCGTCGGCCACACGTCCGCCAACCATGTTGCCCACGGCAATCGACAGGCCGTACAGCACGAGGATGAGACTGACGGTCGAGCCTGCATAGCCGGTGATGTCCTGCAGCACCGGAGCAAGGAATGTGAACATCACGAAGGTCCCGCCATAGCCGAGCGCGGTCATGGCGAAGGCGAGCAGCAGGCGTCCGCTGCCCAGCACGCGAACCTGGTCGATCAGGCGTGCAGGAGCGGCCTTGGCGATGGTTGCAGGCAGAAGCATGGCAATGGCGATGAAGGCGATGACACCAAGGCCGGCAACCGCCCAGAATGTTGCACGCCAGCCCAGCTGCTGGCCGATAAAAGTACCAAGCGGAACGCCGGTGACGATGGCGACGGTCAAGCCGAGGAACATCATGGCGATGGCCGATGCGCGCTTGTTGGGCGCAACCAGATCGGCGGCAATGGTGGCACCAACCGAGAAGAACACGCCATGCGCAAAGGCGCTCAGCACGCGGGCGACGAGCAGCAGTTCATAGGTTGGCGAAAGCGCCGCAGCGGTATTGCCGACGATGAAAAGCGCCATCAGCCCGAGCAGGAGCGGCTTGCGCTCGATCTTGCCGGTAAGGGCGGTCAGAACCGGTGCGCCGAAGGTGACACCCAGCGCATAGACGCTGACGATGAGGCCGGCGAGCGGCAAGGTGATGCCGAGATCGCCGGCAACGGTGGGCAGGAGGCCAACGATCACGAATTCTGTCGTGCCGATGGCATAGGCGCTGATTGTCAACGCCAGAAGTGCGAGAGGCATTGTCTTGTCCTTTGAATGGCAGGCGGGATGTCGATCCGGCCCGCGAATGGAATGACGACGGATGGCAATCCGGTTGTGCTGAATATGGTCGAAGCGCATTCCATTGATAATCGTGTGATATCGCGGGATAATCGTGAATTGAATTCATGGATCAGGGCAATGCACGCGCAAGGCTTGTTATCGGCACCGGTTTCATGAAAACTTGTGGCAACCGAGGCCCCCATGACACATGCTCTGCCCGTTCTGTATTCTTTTCGCCGCTGTCCCTATGCCATGCGGGCCCGGCTCGCCATTCAGGCCGCGCACCAGGCCTGCGAGCTCCGGGAAATCGTATTGCGAGACAAAGCGCCGGAGTTTCTCGGTGTTTCGCCATCGGGAACGGTGCCGATGCTGCTGCTGCCCGACGGGACGGTGATTGATGAAAGCCTCGACATCATGCGCTGGGCCTTGAGCCGGCATGACCCGGAACACTGGCTTGAGGTGGATGATGGCGGCTGGATTGCGCGCAATGACGGCCCGTTCAAGCGCAGCCTTGACCGATACAAATACCCAACCCGCTTTGATAAAACCGATCGGCTGGCAGAACGCGAAAAAGCATTGGCGATACTGGATGAATACGAGGAACGGCTGGCCTGGTCGCGCTGCCTCTTCCGGGCGACGCCGTCGCTTGCCGACATGGCGATCCTGCCGTTTGTCCGGCAGTTTGCCAGCGTGGATGCGGACTGGTGGAGCGGGCTTGCCCGACCGCACGTGAAGCGGTGGCTGGATGAGTTCGTGTCATCCGGCCGGTTCGACGCGGTGATGCTGAAATATCCGAAATGGCAGGCCGGTGATGCCCCGACGCTTTTCGGCGTGGCTTGAGCATCGATTGCGACGGCTTCGAGCGGATGAAACGTTTCAATCCGCTTGAATGGCCTTTGCCGGCACGCTCTTGTTTTTCAGGTTCAGAAGGTTGCCCGAAAGGATGAGGGCTGCGCCGAGCGCCGTGTAGATATCGATCCGTTCCGCATAGATGAGCCAACCCAGCACGGCCATGAGCGGCACGCGCAGAAAATCCATCGGTATCACCACGGTGGCATCCGCGTAGAGCAGGGCCTTCGCCATGCAGAAATGCGAGAACGTGCCGGTGAAGGCGATGATCACCACCCAGGGCCAGGCATGCAGGGTCGGCCACTGCCAGACATGCAGCGCCGGCAGCAATCCGATGGCTGACTGGATCACCAGCATCCAGAAGATGATTTTCACCACGCTTTCCGTGCGGGTCAGGGATTTGACCATGGTGAAGGAAATGCCGAACGTGAAGGCCGCGCCGAGCACGATCAACTGTCCCATTTCGATCGTTCCGATGCCGGGGCGCACAATGATGACGACACCGATGATGCCGAGAAGGATCGTCAGCGTGCGCCAGAGATTGAACCGCTCGCCGAGAAAGGCGACGGCCATGACGGCCGTCCAGGCCGGAGTGGTGAATTCAATGGCGATCACCTGCGCCAGCGGGATCATGGACAGCGCCTGCAGCCAGGCGAACTGGCCGGCATAATGGGCGGTATTGCGTCCGACATGCTGCCAGATGCGGCCGGTCCGCATGGCGCGCACGCCGCCGGAAGACCGGATCAGCGGATAGAGCATGGCCAGCCCGATCAGCGACCGCATTTCCATGATCTGGAAGACGTTGAGTTCCTTCGAGGCTTCCCGGCCGGAGATCGCCATCATGAGAATGGCGGCCAGCGACCCCGACATCCAGAACGCCGCCTTCAGGTTTGATGGTTTGAATTCCATGGCGGCCGCTATTTCGCGTAGACGCTGGCGAAATCCGCAAAGCCCTTCACTTCGATCGGGTTGCCCGAGGGATCACGGAAAAACATGGTCCATTGCTCGCCCGGTTCGCCCTTGAATCGCACCACGGGAGGCATGACGAAGTCGACCTTTGCGCGCTTAAGCCGGTCGGCAAGGGCATTCCAGTCTTCCAGCGGAAGAATGACGCCGAGATGCGGCATGGGCACCATGTGATCGCCCACCTTGCCGGTGTTGGTCGTTTCGAACGGCTTGCCGACGTGCAGCGAGATCTGATGACCGAAGAAATCGAAATCCACCCAGCTTTCGGTGCTTCGCCCTTCGGCACAGCCGAGGATATCGCCATAGAAGCCGCGCGCCTTGTCGAGATCATGGACGTGGTAGGCAAGATGAAACAGCGAGCGCATGGGAAGAATCCTGAGAAACGGGGATGATGGCGAAGCTATCAGCAACTGAACCGGCAATGCAATGCACGGTGGTTCGAAATTGCGCGCAGCATCCGGTGCCGGCAACACGTTCGGATATTGCAGCGTATGGACTGCTGTTTGCATGGAACAAAAATAGCCAGCAAAGAGTTTTGCCACGCTACGATTGTTCTGATCCCGAAAACAGGAAGTTTGCGATGTCCCTTCTTATCAGTCTTCTGATCACCGTTCTGGTGATCTTTCTTGTGCTCTATCTCGTCCAGATGCTGCCGCTCGATGGCCGCGCCAAGCAGATCGTCCAGGTGATCGTTGTGGTGATCGGGATTATCTCGCTGCTGCGCTATCTCGCAGTTTTCTAGGGATCGCTGCGGCGGGGCTCAAGGCTCTGCCGCATCCTCGCTATTTCTTTACCTCACCGAGCTGCCCCAGCATCCAGTCGCGGAACGCGCGGATTTTCGGGACATTCCGCCGGGCTTCCGGATAAACCAGCCAGTAGGCGTGCTCTGACGATCCCACAATATCGAAGGGTTGGATAAGCTGTCCTTGTTGCAGCTCGGGCTGGAAGAAGAACGGTGTCAGTATTCCCACGCCCTGTCCGGCCAGCACCGCCCGCCCTTCCAGATGCTGATCGCCCAGCCGGTTGCGCAGGTCGCCGCGCAGGGCCGGCTTTTCGATACCCACCAGGCTGAACCAGATGTTCCACCAGGGGTCGCCGGGGTCGAGAATGGGCAGTTTGAGCAGGTCGGTTGGTGTCTTGACACCGCCGACCGAGGCGGCGAGTGCCGGTGACAGCATGGGCGTGAAATAGGCCTGGAAAAGCTTGTGACAGACAAGGCCGGGCCACTCCTTTGTACCGCTGCGAATGCCGACATCCGCCTCCTGACGCACGAAATCCGTCATTTCGCGGCCGGATTTCAACCGGACGGCCAGTGCCGGGTTCTCCATCTGGAACGAACCCAGCCGCGGAACCAGCCACGTGGCGGCAAAGGTCGGAATCGTCGCGATGGTCAAGATGCCGTCGGCGCTTTCGCGTGTCGTTGCAAAGGCGGCACGCAGGATTTCGAATGCCTCGGTCGTTGCCGGGGCCAGCCGCGCCCCGATTTCCGTCAGGACAACCTGACGCGGCAGCCGCAGAAACAGCGGCGATCCCACCCGCTCTTCCAGCAGTTTGATCTGGTAGCTGACGGCGGCTTGCGTCATGCCGAGCTCCTCCGCCGCCTTGGTGAAATTGCCATGGCGGGCAGCGGCCTCGAAAACACGGATAGCGGCAAGGGGCGGAAGATTCATCGGCATGATCCATAAGCTGTCCTTATGGAAGATACTCGCCGTTTTGTTGGAAAACAAGCGCGAACAGGCGCATTGAATGCATACCCAAGACACGAACGTCGCATACAAACCGGAGCTGAGGTCATGAACCCCTCACCATCGCACTGCACATCCATTGACAACCCCGGATCCCGCTGGGGTTGGTTCGCAACCCTCAGGCGGGCGCTGGTGAGGCCCACCGTGCCGATCATCGTCAATGCCGGGGATTTTTCCGATCACATGCTGCGCGACATCGGCATGAGGGACGGCCGTCCCGGGCGGGGGGACCTTTTCACAGCGCACCCCGACCTGAAGAAGGATATTTTCAAAGGGTCCGTCTAAGCGTGCCGTTCAGGAATCAAAGTCGACTTCCAGCTGCTTCTCGAGGGCGACAAGGTCCGCGGGAAGCGGCATGCCCATGGCTTTCAGTTCGTTGAGATGCTCACGCAGAGTCTCGTGAATTTCATGGGCGTCAGCCGGCCGTTGCACCATCTCTTCAAGCAGGAGTGCGATCTGTGCCTTGATGTCTTCGAACGCCATGATTTTTCCTTTCAACGCAACCGCAAAGCCGGGTTTTTACACCTGCACACATGCTAGCAGATTATTGTGCGCCGGAATATTGCGTATCGGAAACCTTTTCCATCCACTCGACGGCATTGCCGTCCAACGCCTCCTGCATGGCGATGTGCGACATGGAATTTGCCGGACCCGCACCATGCCAGTGTTTTTCGCCGGGCGGAATCCAGACGACATCACCAGTCCTGATCTCGCGGATTTGTTCGCCCCAGACCTGCGCGAGCCCCGCACCGGAAACCACATAAAGGGTCTGTCCAAGCGGATGGGTGTGCCATGCGGTTCGGGCGCCCGGCTCGAAATGCACGATGACGGCGATCAGCCGCGCCGGGGAAGGGGTCTGGATGATCGGGTCCTGCCAGACTGTGCCGGTGAACCATTCTTCCGGCGCGCGGCGCGTCGGTATGGAGCCGCTCGATTTTATGTCCATTCGGTTTCTCCCGGGGTTTCGGCCGGACCGGCCGGAGGCTGGCTTTCAGGCAATGGCATCATGCTTGCCGAGGCGATGACGGAGTCGAGAAAGCCGGGGAAGCGATTGTCGAGATCGGCACGGCGCAAGGTCAGAAACCGTTTCGTTCCATCGGGCCGCACATTGATCACGCCTGCCTCCCGCAGCTTGGCGACATGATAGCTCAGGGCTGTTTTGGAACCAAGCTGGGTAAATTGCCCGCACGTCATGGCGCGTTCGCCATTGCGCGCCAGAATGGCAATGATGTTCAAACGCGTCTCGTCGCCAAGCGCTGTGAAGATGGCGGGAAGTGAAATCTCTTCAGCATCCGGATGAAACAGGGGATGGGTCATGCCCTCCTACGTAGCAAGTACGCGGGAAAAGTTCAATGTTCAATAATCATTGAACTTTGTTCTTGACTTCACATGCCGGTGAGCTCAATAGTTCAAGGATCATTGAACAAAGGATATCTCCCATGGACATTCGCCTTGTCGGTCTGGCGTTGGGTACATTCGCCATTGGCATTGAGGGTTTTGTCGTCGCCAGCCTTCTGCCGCAGATTGCCGGGGATACCGGCGTGACGCTGGTTCAGGCCGGCTATCTCGTGGTCATGTTCGCGCTTGCCTATGCACTGGGCGCGCCGGTTCTTGCGGCTCTTACCGGGTCTGCAGACCGCCGTCTCATCCTGGCAGGCAGTGCCACCACCTTCGTCATCGGGGCAATTCTGGCGGCATTTGCTCCGTCCTATGCGTTTCTCACGGCCGCCCGGCTGCTGATCGGCATGTCGGCGGGCCTATACGCGGCCACGGCGCAGGCAACGGCCGTCGCCATCTCTGAAGCGCATCACCGGGCGCGGGCGATTTCAGTCATCGTCGGCGGGACCACGCTGGCGGTGGCCTTCGGTGCGCCGCTTGGCGCGCTGATCGCATCGTTTGCCGGCTGGCGCGGCACCTACATCTTCATTGCCCTGATCGGGGCGGCCGCGACCACCTTCGTCTGGTTTCTCCTGCCGCGCGGATTGCGCGCCGACCGCTTGACCCTGCGGCAGCGGCTCGGCGTGATCCGCCACCCCGGGCTCTTGCCTGCGCTTGTCACCATGCTGCTCTACATGGCCGGCGGCTTCATCGTTTTCACCTATATCGCCGCCATCGCGGTGCAGGGCACCGGCCTTTCCCGCGCGATGGTGCCGCTGGTGCTGCTGGCCTTTGGTCTTGGTGCTGCCCTTGGCAATGTTGTCGGCGGACAATTGTCGGATCGCTTCGGCCCGACGCGCACGGTGATCGCCGCCTCCTTCCTCAATGCCGCATCGCTGATGGCGATCAGCTGGATCATGCAATGGCCGCATGAAATCGCCGGTCCTGCGCTGATGACGATCATGGTTCTCTGGGGAATTGCCGCCTGGATGTTCCCGCCCGCGCAGGCCAGCCGGGTTCTGGCGATCGCACCGGAAAGTGCGCCGCTCGCGCTGTCGCTCAATGGCTCGGCGCTCTATCTCGGCATTGCTTCGGGGTCGTTCATCGGCGGGCTGATCATCGCCAATCTGGGCCTTGAACATCTGGGCTGGATCGGCGGCGCCTTCCCGCTGCTCGGGCTCGTCGTGATGCGGCTCGCCAGCGTCAACGCGCGCAAGACCGAACTTTCCGTCGCCTGATCCCCCGCGACGAACAAAGGCTGGCCGAAACGAAACCCGTTCCGGCCAGTCTGGTGTTTATCAAGACGATTTCAGGAGTGAAGCAATCTGCTGCGTGCTGGGCACCTGGCCGTTCGGCGTGAGCTGGTCGACCACGCCCGGCAAGATCTTCGACAGCTGCGCGAGAAGCTCTTGTTCACTCATCCCGGTTTGCTGGGCAATCTCGCTGATGGTTTTCTGGCCGAGCGCGCTGCCCAGATCACCGGGTGCGATGGGCTTGTTTTCACCCGGTTGAAGCCAAGAATTTGCCGTCTCGCCATGACCCGCATTGGTCAGGCTGTTCAGGAGACCGCCGAGTCCGCCGAGAAGCCCGCCGCCGACTGCTGTATTGCCGTTGTCGGCCGTCTGCGGATTGTCGGGAGCCTGCGCGGGCTGGCTCGAGCCGCCGCTCAGCATTTTACCGACCAGAAGTGCTCCAAGCGCAATGATCAGCGGCTTCGATATATTTCCGCCTGGTACCGCATTATCGAAAATTCCCATCTCGATCTCCCTTCAATGTTGCTCGGTTTCAGCTCAAATCCGTCGTTCTCCCCCGCAAAGATATTTGTTCATTCCGGGAGAAAGCACAACCATCTTGCTTTTATGCAATCTATGCGAAAACATGACGACATTAAGCCAATGGATAGGAAGGAATGTTCGCATGTCTGTTATCGGTTGGATTGTACTTGGACTTGTTGCTGGATTTATTGGCAGCAAGATCGTCAACAAGAGCGGTCAGGGCTTAATCTTTGACATCGTTCTGGGCATTGTCGGCGCTGTTGCCGGCGGTTACATTTTCAGCTTGCTCGGTGCCACCGGCGTCACCGGCTTCAACATCTACAGTCTGATCGTCGCTGTTATCGGTTCCGTCGTCGTGCTCTGGCTCTATCACGCGATCACCGGCAACAGATCTGCTTGACCTGAAACCGCCTGCTTTTTGGGATGAACAGCGTGGCATCCGTGCCGCGCTGTGACTGTTAGTGTAAGGCAAGGAAAACGAAACACTCACATGAGGCAGCGCCCATTCCGGCCTCAGGAGGACGCGATGATCAAGGCCGGGTCTGGCGCCCGGTTATCAGCGCCTATCATCCAACTTGCGTGCTTGCCACTCATTTCTTGGAACGATCCCGCCAATCCTGAAGGTGAATGAGACCACCCGCGTTGCGCCGGCATCGACCGAACATTTGAAGTCCAGATTGTACCAGTTTGATCCGAGGCGGAACGCGGCACCAGCACCGTTGAATGACGTCTTGGACGTGATCCCTCCCGCGGGGCCATTGGGAAGGATCGCATCCCGCGATGCAGTGCTGGGTTTTGAACTCAGCATCGCCAATGCCTCCGATGTGCAGAGGCTTGCAAGGCGCTCTTCAGGCGAAAGCCGTGCGACGATCTGCGCTGTCCGCGGGTCAAGCCCCGAGTTCGGCAGGAATTTCTGGCTCATATTTGAGAATGGATTGGAGCTGGGTGCGGTTTTGGAACCGTTCGGTTTGGATGCCTGATCTGATTTCTTCGGGGTAGGCTCTGATTTCTGTTGCGGAGTGGGCATATTGTTGACCGCGTTGGTCGGAGCCGGCGACTGTTGCGTTGCCTGCCCCGCCGTTTCGCTGGGCATGGGCGCCGACTGCACATCAGGTCTCGGGGTTTCTGGCGCAGCCGGTTTGCTCTCCAGCGGCAGCGCGGCTGGAGCAGCGTCCATTTTCGCTTGTGCTGCGGGTGAGTCTTGCGGGGTTGATGCTGCGTCTTGAGTTGTGCCGTCGGCGGGTGGTGCCGCTTCGGAATCGGCAGCATCTCTTTCTGATCGCGGGAGAAGCTTGAGAAGACGTTGCGAAGAGGCGGCCGCTGCGGCGGGGGCCGGGGCGGGCTGCGGTTTTGGCGCCTCTGCCTTCTCTTCCGTCTTTTCCGGTTCCGGCTTTGGCTGCGGTTCGGGTTCTGGCGGCGGAACGACCTTCACCTCCACGCTTTCCGGCTCCGGCGGTGTGGTTTTCCATTGCGGAAGCTGGAGGAACAGCAATGCCGCCACCAAAAGATGCAGGGCGAGGGACGTCAGGACGCCCCCTCCAACTTCGTCCCGCAGCTTTTTGGCGAACACTAGCATTGCTTAAACGATTATCGACCGCATGCCTGAAACCTAGGAGCTTGACCGGCCCGCAACAAGGGGGAAGGACGCAGGCCGGTTCCTTCTATTTCAACAGTGCGGCAATGGCCGGCTTGTCGGCGGCCAGTTCCAGTGCTGTCTTGCCACCTGCAGTCCTGGCAGATTTATCCGCTCCGTGTTTGAGCAGGGCCTGAACCACGGCGGGATCATCGCTGTAACTTGCCGCCATGTGCAGCGGCGTCATCTTGTCGTAGTCACCGACGAAGTTGACCTTCGCGCCCTTGGAAATCAGCAGATCGATGACGCTTGCCGGGCCATAATAGGCTGCAGTGTGCAGGGGTGCCCAGCCCTCCTGGGTCTTCAGGTTCACATCGGCGCCGCAGGCCAGCATCTTGGCGACAAGATCGGCTTTCTTGTCGCGGATCGCGATGCTGAAATGCGTATCGCCGCCCATATCCCGCCCGTTCGGATCGAGTTTTTTGCACTGCGCGGCCGTGGGCGCCGCGCTGGCGCCGGAGACCGGAACAACCGCACTGACCGCCGTCAGAACCAGCCCGAACAGGGCCACATTTGAAACCAATCTCCGCACGCTGTCGTCCTCACCAATTTGGATTGCGTCCGTCATCCGCGACGGATCGATCCCGGCTTTCTACAGGGCTTTTAACCGGATGGGCAAGGGCGGCGGCAACGGCGCAAAAACATCCCGCAGCGTGCGCTGCGGGATGTGCTGGCATTCAAGCGGGTCTACCGATTGCGCCGGATTCCGGCCGCACCGCCGACCGCTGCGGCGAGGGCGCCGATCAGCATGGCGATGAAGGCTGCAAAACTGCCGCTTGCGGCAATCCTTGCCGACTTGTCGGCGGCCTGCTTGGCCTGAGCCTTCAGTTCTTCAACCTTGGCCGTGGCTTTGGCCTTGACGTCGTCGATCTTGGCAATAGCCGCATCGTATCGCTTGTTGGCTTCATCGGGCGAAATGCCCAGCTGCGCTGCAATGATGGCCGTCACGCGCTGTTTGGTTTCCTGCGATGTCTCTTCACCCAGGGCATGACTGGTCAACGCCGATACGACTTCCTTGCGGGCCTGTTCCGGCGTCAGGGATGTGGTCCCTGAGGGATCGCGGTTGAGCACGCCGTCTACCAGACGGTCAACCTCCGCGCCGGCCTGTTCCTTGGTGATGCCGCTGGCTTGAACAGCCGGCGGGATCATGTCCTTGGCGGTCGAGGCCGCGCCGGACACGGCCTGACCTGCCGTCGATCCGACCGAGGACGCAACGCTGCCGAGGACGCCGAAGGCCCCGCCAACGGCGGTGCCAAGCAGATATAGTCCGATAGCCAGTCCCGCAGCCCAGACAACCAGACCGTGCAGCACGCCGCTCCAGCGCACGTACTGGCCGGAAAAATAGGCAGCGACGTAACCGCCGATAGCCAGGGCAATAATCATCGCAACGGCGCTCCAGATACCGCCGCCGATACCCAGGCCCTGCGCGGAGGCGCCGTCGCCGGTGGTGCTGACCGTGCTGAGGCCAATGCCCAGACCGAGGGCTACGAACAGCACCTGGATGGCGATGGTGAGAAGCGTGCCGCCAAAAATACCGCCCCATGCGAGGCGCTGCCGGTCAACCGCGATTGTATCCACTGTGTCCCGATCATACGAAACCATGGTGTGTCTCCATTCATCCTGTTCTTCAGATAAAGTCCCTGCGGGGGTGCAAGCGCCCAGCGAGGTCAGGATGGAAACACACCCGGATACCGTTGGTTCCAGATCGGTAGGCGGATATATTTTGCACGGGCGCGGGAACAAAAGCCGCGTTCGTGTATGCCTGCGCGGTGTGCGCAGGCTGCAAGGCAGGTGTACAGATGGTCTGGAAAGCGGTTCGCGTCAGGCCAGGCTGCGCGCCTCGCGAAACGTGATGAGCCTCTTGCGGCCTTCATCCCACAGGACCAGTTTTACGCAGCGCAGGCTCTGCAGAATGGTGATGCGCCCGACATTGCTCAGCTCCGGATAGTCCCGCAGAACTTCCGGCAGCCGGTAATAGGGCACGCGGCTGGAAAGATGGTGGACATGGTGGATGCCGATATTGCCGGTCAGCCAGCGCAGGGGAAGCGGCAGGACGTAATGCGAGGAGCCGTGCAGGGCGGCTTCCTGGAACTGCCAGTCAGCGCCTTGCGACCAATGGGTTTCCTCGAACTGGTGCTGGACGTAGAACAGCCAGATGCCCGCAGCCCCGGCGAGAACCACGATGGGCAGATGCACCATCAGGAAGGGAATGACACCCACCAGCCAGATCAGAACGGCCGCCAGCAGCGCAATGGCAAAATTCGTCGCCATGGTGGAGATCCAGGGCTGGGCGCCGGAGCGCATCATGCCGAACGGCAATCTCTGTTTGAAAATGAAAAGCCAGGCCGGCCCGATGCCGAACATGATCACCGGATGCCGGTACAGGCGGTAGCCCAGGCGGCCCCAGCGGGACAAGGCCCGGTATTCGGCAACGGTCAGGGTCGTGATATCGCCGACACCGCGCTCATCCAGGTTGCCGGCTGAAGCATGGTGCAGTGCATGGGCACGGCGCCAGTAATCATAGGGGGTCAAGGTAAGAACGCCGATCGCCCGGCCGGTCCAGTCGTCGGAATGCCGGTGGGCGAAGAAGGAACCATGGCCGCAATCATGCTGGATCATGAACAGGCGAAGCAGGAAGCCGGCTGCCGGAATGATGAACAGCAACCCCCACCAGAAACCGTAGTGAACGGCAGCCCAGCAGACCGCCCACAGGATTGCGAAGGGAATGACCGTCACCGCGAGCTCGAAAATGCTGCGGCCGCGGTGCGGTTTGCGATAATTCAAAAGGATTTTCGGCCAGGCTCGGCCGCCTAATCCAGCTTCGGAAATGGGAGAGGTGTTTTTCATCATCTATCATAGGCTTGCGACATGGGGCGACACAAGAGAGCTTCCCGTTCTTTTGTCGTAATAGGCAGATTTATGTGCAAATCCGCCTGCTATCACGGAAATCGAGGCAGAGCCGATTGGGTACGACGTGACAGTCCCCGTTGGCTTCATGGTGGCCCTCCGTCCTGCATCGACAGATGACGTTTCAGGCTCAGGAGGCTGAAATATTTTGGGCCAATGGCGTCGGATTTGCACGGGCCTCAAGATATCGGGTGATTTCATTCAGCGGCATCGGCCGTCCAAACAGATATCCCTGCTGTACGAAACAGCCGCAACTGGTCAGCCTGAGCGCCTGGCTTTCCGTCTCGACGCCTTCGGCGATGACGCGAAGTTCCAGCGCCTGTGCGAGCTGAACAATTGCCTTGACCACGGCTTCGGCCTGCTGGTCAGCACTGATGTCCCTGGCAAAGGAGCGATCGATCTTGATGACGTCCAATGGCAAGCGCCTGATGTATGAAAGGCTCGAATAGCCCGTTCCAAAATCGTCAAGGGCAATTCGGATGCCGAGCGCGCGAAAGCGGGAAAGGCATTCCTGGGCCTGCTCGAAATCGATGAGCAGCAGGCTTTCCGTGATTTCCAGTTGAAGGGCGGAGGGAGGGAAATGGTGATGGGCCAACGTTGCGGCGATATGTTCGACAACCGAGGGGGAACGCAGGTGACGCGGCGACAGATTGATCGACACGTAATCGAGATGACCGTCGCGGATGAACGGGTGCATCTCCCGGCAGCAGCGGTCGATCATCGCCCGGCCAAGCTCGACGATCAGCGAACTTTCTTCGGCCAGCGGAATAAACAGGCCGGGAAGAATGAGCCCCCGCTCGGCATGCTGCCACCGCGCCAGCGCCTCCACCCCGACGATTTCGTTGCCCTTGGTGGAGATGATTGGCTGGTACCAGGGCTCGATCTCTCCCGCCGCCACCGCGGTGCGCAGTTCTGCTTCCAGGCCCTGGCGGCTCTGAAGCTCGCCCGCCATGGTGTCGTCGAACTCCGTCCATGTCGAGCGTCCAGCCGACTTCGAATGGTACAGGGCGAAATCGGCAAAGCGCTGCAGTGTCGGTGAATCCACGGCATTGCGGGGGAAGCTTGCAAAGCCGACTGAGCAGCTGACAATCAGCTGCAGGCGGCCGCAATCGATCGGTCTGCTCATAACCTCCATGACGTCTGCCGCGATCTGGCGGGCGCGTCCGCTGTGAGCCGGTGTCACGCAGATGACGCCAAACTCGTCGCCGCCCAGCCGTCCGGGCACCTCTCGCTCCCGGCAGATTGCGCGCAACCGAGCAGCAACTTCCAGCAGCACCGCATCGCCGACGGCATGGCCGTAATTGTCATTGATCTCCTTGAACCGATCGAGATCGACAAACAGAAGCTGTACCATCCCGCTTTGAACACGAGCCTCTCGGATAGCCGTTTCCAGATCGCGCGTGAAACTGACCCGGTTTGCGAGCGTGGTCAGAGGGTCGCGCTCGGCAAGGAACAGGGCCTGCTGGCGAGAAACCTCCAATTCGTGCGTGCGATCGAGGACGCGCATTTCAAGGTCGTTCGCCAGCACCGTCAGGTGGTTGTTGGCGTTATACAATTCCAGCGACTTCGCCTCGAGCAGCCATTCCGCCTCTTCGCGGGCCCGGCGTTCCCGTATGAGGCGCCGTTCGAGACGCGCAACGCGATCACCGGGCGTGTCGGTTTCCAGCATTTACGCTATCGCATCCGTCTTCTGGATTGAGAACCGGACGAATTTCTCGCCATCGTGTTCGTGCGCGCTTCGCTCTATAAGCACGGTCTCGCCATAGAGCTGAGCGGCGCCAAGAATGAGGCCCGAGGCAAGCGCCGCGAAGGGACGATTGCTGCGATAATCGAGGTGCATTGCCCCCGTCCCAAGGCGTTCGGCCCGGAATTCCGGCAGCTCGGCATCGGGGTAGAGTTTTCGTACCTCCACATGGATATGGCTGTCGATGCTTTCGAGGAAATCAAACAGGGTGGCTGCGGTCTTGAAGAAATCAGGGAATGAAGCCTTGAAACGCCCGATCAAATGTTGACCGAACAAATCCAACAATTCGTTTGGCGGCGTGTTGCTTTGCGCAGCCAAGTTGGTGACAAGCGATTGCATCTCCTTGTGGTCGTAAGTACCCACCGCAGTATAGGCGCCGCCACTCGGCAGGTCGGAAGCTTCGATGAGATCATCCACGGCATCCGCCCCGTAGATATGCTCTACGAAACCCAGCAATTCGGTGAATACCATGCCCTTCATGTTGTCCCCCCTACCAGAACATCGAACCATGTCGATTTCCAATGATAAACTGCAGGAGAAAATGCATAATTAATAATCAAATTAAGAATGAAAGAAAGTTTTCCACACAGTACTTTATGTGGGAACGCGTGGGATAAATATAGATGCTTTACTTAATTGGTTCTGCTTCAATGTGATGTGATCATGCGGCGACATCCGCGTGCGGGGAATTCTCATCCGCCATTGCGAAAACGGGACTGGAATGCTCCGCACGGTTGTTCAATCCGTTGCGATCTCGATTGGAAGCCGATGGTTCTGATAAGTCAGGGCTGCTGCTCCTCGCCAGATATGGCGCACCCGACAGGATTCGAACCTGTGACCTCTGCCTTCGGAGGGCAGCGCTCTATCCAGCTGAGCTACGGGTGCATGAGGCTGCGATAGCTCGCATGCGCGAAGCGGTTCTAACCGATGCGGCCCTTGGCTTCAATGGCGAATTTTGGATTTGCCGTGGTTATCTGGTGGCAGAGGTCACAGGTTCGAATCCTGTCGGGTGCGCCTGGTCTGTGCCGGATATGGCCTAAGCGAGGATCTGACCGTCAATGGGAACGCCTGTGTCGCGCGCTTTCGCTAGAATACGATTGTGCACGCCGTCAACGCAGGGGGCAATCATATACCCGCTCTCAAGATCGCCAATCATCATGGATTGCTCCCGTGGTGCAATGAGCCAATGGAGCCCGATCAATGCACAGATCATTGCGTCGAGTTTATCCTGATCCGCTTTCCTCGGCGCCGAAATTGATCTCGACGCGTCACACCATTCATCTATGAGCTCAATTGTTGCAAGTGTGCCGAAATGCCGGATCGTTTCAATTACATCATGCCAATGAGTAAGTTGAAATGTCTTGCGCCGTTCCGGATTATAGCGGGGACCTTTTAGTCGGTCACAGAACGCGTTGTTCAATCCAGCAAGAGCCAAAGCTGGGAACACTTCCATGATGTATAGGCCTTCTAATGCGGCTCGGGCCGCTTCAGGGTCCTCGATAGCACCGAGTGCCTCTTTGAATTTCCAGATGGGAGCGGCGTCATCGAACATGCCAATCTTCGACCGGTTAGCTGGCTGCACGCCCCCTCCTAGCCAAGAGATGAGCGCACCGGCAATGCGATCGACAGGACGCAGACTGGTAAAATTAGGCACGATCGTTGGCTGATCTATAGCCACAAGACACAACTGACTTAGCTCATGTTCTTTTTTGATGATGTCAAGCGCCTGAGCAAATGAAGCGAGGCATGGTTCAACGAAACTAAGCTTTCCATCCTCGCTAGAACGAATTATGCACACCGCGCCGGGTGCCTTTGGCTTATCTGTCCAGGCCGAGTCAAAACCAACAATCGAGAAACGGTCCTTACTCATTCTATCCGACCCTAAGATGCTTCATATGCACGCCGAAAGCAGCGACAGAGATCAAATAATTGAGGTGGCAGAATTGCAAAGGCGAATTGACCGTCCTCATCGATCATGTGCCGAGGCGAGGGCCAGTTTTGCGATCTTAGGGTCGTAAACGTATCCTGTGATCGTGCCATCCTTGATCCGTTCCACGGCGTCATCGACCACGAAACGAGGCACAAGGAACCATTCGCGCGGCACGACTGGATTGCCGAAACGGTCCTTGATCTCGATGTCAAGTTGGGCCGGAGCGAAGATGCGGTGGATCAGGTTTTCGAGCTTTACGCGATTGATATTGTAGAGCGTGTAGGTGGCGACCACTTCGACTTCGGCCATGAGGAAGGTTGGGTCGAGCCTAGCGTTGGCAAGACGACGGGTAATGTCGCCGCCGGTCACGCCGATTTTGTGCAGCACGTCACGATTGGCGGCGACGAGCGGATGATTGGATTTGCTGCGAAGGACGTAAATGATCCCGCTCGCAATATCCTCATCATCGCTTTCGCCGGCAAACAGCGGACCAGCGCTGGGCTCGGTGATCCGCACAAAACCATCGGGCATGAGCCCGGTTCCGCCGGGGATGCAGGGCGCCCCGTCATCCCTGTCCGAGATGAATGATACGTTGATACGGGATATTCAGGACCGGAACCTTGCGATAAACCGGCAGACCCGCAACCGGTAGTGATCCCCGCCGAGGCAGGTCAAGAATGCAGATGATCAAGCGTCAAAACAAAATGATGCCAGTCAACGGCGTCCGCTGGCCAGCATCATTTTAAGGGTCGTTCAAATCAAGCCGCTGTTGTTACATCTTCTTTGCATGATGACGATGATGGCGATGATGCTTCTTCATGTGGCGATGATGCTTCTTCATATGATGATGCTTCTTCATCGGTGCTGCCGATGCCGTGGTGCTGCTGGTGGCAAGCACAGGCGCAGAGAATGCAAGGGCAAGTGCAAGACCGAGTGCTGTGTAGAGTGACTTTTTCATAATGCCGTTTCCTCTCAGTTGGGGCTGTTGTGATGCAACCGTCAATTATTGGCGGGTTGCACACCGAGTACTTTCAGTGCTTTTGCAAAGGTCCGTATGCCCTGTGCCTGCCGATTGCTTGCACAAAAGCGGATAGCCTTTTTCTGCAGTGATTTTGCCTTGGCCGCCCGGGGAGCCTCGGCATGCTCGATGATTGCTTGATGAACCTCTGCCTGGAATTTCACGCAAAGCTCTTTGCGTGATGGTGGCCGCTCTGCAGCAAATACACTGTCAGCGCTTGTGGAGAGCATCATTCCGGCTAGCAGTATTGTTGGTAAAGTCGAAATATTTCTCACGGCCACCTACGGAAAGAAGAAATGTATTCTTCTGTGATTCGAGAATACAAAATCATTTTACTTGCTCTTTATGGAGCGGGAACATTGCGACAATATTTCCGGTTTGTAGCGTTTTGTTTCCGTGATGTTTCTAAAATGAGGCGGCAATATTCCGGCGCGTAAAACAGTCCCGTGCCTGAACAGCGTGTCGCGGGAAAGGGTTGGGGGCAGAGGTGCCGTGGGCCAATCGATGTGAACGCGGCTCCCCTGTGCGGCGCCGCGTCCAGAACGATGTCAGAGTGCGACGAGTTTCTTGTCCACCGGTTGCGTCCCGTCGCTGACGAGATGCCGGAAACCCTCCATGGGGCCCGGCATGCCCAGATAGAATCCTTGCCCGGCGCTGCATGATTCGCCCATCAGGAACTCCAGTTCGTCCGGGGTTTCAATGCCTTCGGCAAGAACCGGCATGCCCAGACCCCGGCCAAGGCCGAGCACAGCCTTGACGATGGCGGCGGCCTGTTCGTTCTTGTCGACCGATTTGATGAAGGAGCGGTCAATCTTGATCATGTCAAACGGGAAGGCGCGGACGTTCGACAGCGAGGAATAGCCCGTACCGAAATCGTCCATCGCGATACGCACGCCGAGTGTCTTCAACTGGCGCAACGTGGTCAGGGCGCGGTTGGTATCCTTTATAAGTGCGGTTTCGGTGATCTCGAGCTCAAGCCGGTGTGCCGGCAGGCCCGTGTGCAGCAAGGCGCTGTGCACGCGCTGGGTGAAATCGTGGCTGTAAAGCTGCACGGCCGAGACATTGACGGCAACAGACAGGGGCTTGTCCCAGCTGGCCGCTTCGCGGCAGGCTTCCCGCAACGCCCATTCGCCAAGCTGCAAAATGATGCCGCTCTCTTCGGCGATGGGGATAAACACCGTAGGCGAAATATCGCCCTGGCGCGGATTGTGCCAGCGCATCAGGGCTTCGAAGCCGGTGATCGCGCCTGTGTCCATCCGGATCTGCGGCTGATAGACCAGCCGCAGCTCGTTGCGCTGCAGGGCATTGCGCAGGTCGTGCTCTATCAGGCGCCGCTCCCTGGCCTGGGCCCCCATTTTTGCTTCAAAGAAACGATAGGTGTTACGGCCTTCCGCCTTGGCCTGGTAAAGGGCCGTGTCGGCCTGGTTCAGCAAGGTTTCGCGATCGGTCGCGTCGACAGGAAAGATGGCAATGCCGATGCTGGTTGAAATCAGGAAACCGATCGGGGAGTTCGAATTCTCCGACTGCAGTGCTTCGAGGATTCTGTCAGCCAGACGGCAGGCCGCCGTCGGTGTGACGAGCCCGGGGACGAGAACGGCGAATTCATCGCCGCCAAGGCGCGCCAGCATGTCGTCCTTGCCGAGCAGCCGCGTGATCGCCCCCGAAACCCGCTGCAGTATATCGTCGCCGGCCGCATGGCCGAACAGGTCGTTGACCTCCTTGAACCGGTCAAGGTCCAGGCAGAACAACGCGAGATAGGTTTCTTCGCCGCTTGCCGCAGTTGCAATCAACTGGTCGAGACGGGCATTGAAATTGCGGCGGTTGGGCAGTCCGGTGAGCGCGTCATGGTGCGCGAGATAGCTGATGTGCGCCTCCGCTTCCTTGCGCGAACGCAGGTCGCGGACTGCAAGAGCGCGATGCCATTTGCCATTGAAGTCGATCGTGTGGGCGATGAGTTCCACAGGGACGAGTTGACCATCGCCGCCCACAAGATCGGCCTCGATCAGTTCATTCTGATCACTCAGTAATTTGGAGCGCAGGCGCGTATCGGGCAGGAAGGTTGCCAGCGAGGTGCCTTCAAGGGAGGCGCTCTCCATGGTTGCCAATGTCAGGAAACTTTCATTGGCGGTTACAATGATGTCTCCGTCGCAGATGACCAATCCTTCCACTGCTGCGTTGACCAGCTTGTGCATGCGCTGCAGTTCGAGCTTGTTTCTACGGTTATGAACGTCGACCGTGAACGCAATCGAACTGGCGACGAGAATAAGGGTGCTCACCAGCGCCACGGTTATGGCAATAAGGCTGGCGGGTAATGCATTTGCCGGAACGGAGATGGACGAATCCGGAATGATCGCAACCGCACCCATGGCAATGAAATGGTGGCTGCAAATCGCCAGGGTCAGCATGCCGGCTGCCGCATGACGGGTTTTGTCCTCCGCTTTGGCCAGCGCCAGGCGGACGGCGAAAGCGCCAAGGACAATGCCTGTACCGATGGACACCGCGACAAGAGTGGGGTCCCAGGTAATCCTGCCTTCAACCTCAAAGGCGGCCATGCCGGTAAAATGCATGGCGGCGATACCGGCGCCGATAATGGCGCCGCCGGCAAGATCCGCATTCTGCCATCTGGCAGTAATTGCGGTATGCGCACCAAGGCCTGTGACGAGCACGGCTATGACGAGGGATAGTATGGTGAGAAGGCCGTCATAGCCGTTGGGCAGGCCGGGTGAAAACGCCATCATCGCAATGAAATGCGTGGCCCAGATGCCGAAGCCGCAGGAAACCGCGGAAACGCTCAGCCAAACGGCCTGATGTGCCGAGTTGCGGGCGTGGCGAAGAAGATCAACAGCTGTCAGGCAAGAAAAGATACAGATGGCGGCGGCAAGAAAGACAAGCCTGATATCGTGCTGATTGACGATACAATTGTATACTGTCAACATACGTTTGTTCCCTGCTTTGAATTCTTTTCTTGGATAACTCTATTGTTTGTCATCTTAAGTCTAACTTAAGAGGAGAGTTATTTGCCGTTTTGAGCAGGTTTGAAATGGTCAGAGTGATATTTAAGTAAACAAATATAAAATGAGCGTAAGAAGTATTTACGCAAATGAATGGATGGGATTATCCAAAGTATAAAATTTTAATAAAACATGCAGCCTGCTGGCGATGACTCCATTCGAATAGACGCTGCTTGAGTCTTGTCTCGACAATAAGAAGCCCCCGGACTGAAGGGCCGGGGGCTGTATTATTGCAGTCAGGGATATCGATCAGTCGATGTCGAAGGAAACACCCTGGGCCAAAGGCAATGCCTTGGAGTAATTGACGGTGTTTGTGGCGCGGCGCATATAGGCCTTCCAGGCATCCGAGCCGGATTCGCGGCCGCCGCCCGTTTCCTTTTCGCCGCCGAAAGCGCCGCCGATTTCAGCGCCTGAGGTGCCGATGTTGACGTTGGCAATACCGCAGTCCGATCCATCCGCGCTGAGGAAGCGTTCGGCTTCCTGCAGGTCGAGGGTGAAGATGGACGACGACAGGCCCGCGCCAACCGCGTTGTGATCGGCAATCGCCTTGTCGAAATCGCTGTATTTCATCACGTAGAGGATTGGAGCAAAGGTCTCCTCCGTCACCGGACCGGCCTGCTTCGGCATTTCGATAAGGGCAGGACGGACATAGTAGGCATTCGGATGCGATGTATCCACGCGGGCGCCGCCGGTAACCTTGCCGCCGTGGGCGACGGCTTCCTGCACTGCCTTCTGCATATTGTCGAAAGCGGCTTTGTCGATCAACGGGCCGACGAGGGCCGATGTCTCGATCGGGCTGCCGACGGAAACGCTCTCATAGGCCTTCTTCAGGCGTGGAACGAGCGTGTCGTAGACGCTTTCATGCACGAAGAGGCGGCGCAGGGTGGTGCAGCGCTGACCGGCCGTTCCCATGGCGCCGAAGGCGATGGCGCGCAGCGCCATGTCGAGATCAGCTGACGGGCAGACGATGCCGGCATTGTTGCCGCCGAGTTCAAGGATCGAACGGGCAAAACGCTTGGCCAGACGCGGGCCGACTTCGCGGCCCATGCGGGTCGAGCCGGTTGCCGAGACGAGCGCAACCTTGGGATGATCGACCAGGGCTTCGCCGATGGTCCGGTCACCCATCAATGTCTTGGTCAGGCCGGCCGGCACGTCACCGAAGCGCGCGACCGCGCGGTCGAAGATGGCCTGGCAGGCGAGGGCGGTGAGCGGTGTCTTTTCCGATGGCTTCCAGACAACGGCGTTGCCGCAGACGAGGGCAAGCGCCGTATTCCACGACCAGACGGCAACCGGGAAGTTGAAGGCGGAAATGACGCCGACAACGCCGAGGGGATGCCAGGTTTCCATCATGCGATGCCCCGGACGTTCCGTTGCAATGGTCAGGCCGTAGAGCTGGCGGGAAAGGCCGACCGCGAAATCGCAGATGTCGATCATTTCCTGCACTTCGCCGAGCCCTTCGGATGGAATTTTTCCCGCTTCAATCGAGACGAGGCGTCCGAGTTCCGTCTTCAGTGCCCGCAGCTCTTCGCCAAAGAGGCGAACAAGTTCACCGCGCTTGGGTGCCGGAACAAGGCGCCATTCGCGGAAGGCCGCATCGGCTTGTTCAATGGCCTTGGCTGTATCGGCCGCCGAATGAACGGCAATATCGGCAATCTTCTCGCCGGTGACCGGGCTGTAGGAAGCCATTGTTCCACCGGTATAGGCGGCTTCGGCCACGCCAAGCTTTGCGAGGAGTGTTTTTACATCTTGAGCAATCGTCATTTTGCCTTCCCTTTACATATCTTTTGTCTGACCGTGCGGTGAGCGCCGGACTTTTGCCGGAGAGGCCGCAATAAGGTCAAATGAGTGTTCAACTTGCAAGTGCCGCAGGGCGCAGTATTTGCAGGCATTGTTGGATGGAGGCCTGTTCGAGCCCGGCATAATGGGCAAATTCGTCGAGGACCGCCGTACCGAGACCATTTTCGAATTCGCGCTGGCTGGGGCTGGCGACAAATTTCTGGCTCGCTTCGTCACCGAGATTGGACTGGAAAATACCCGCTGCGCTGACGGGGAGAAAATCCTCGTAGACGATAGGGTCGAACCGCACGGCACCGCGTGCGATCAAGGTCTCGATATCCCCAGCCTCGCGCGTGGTCACGCGGCCCGCAAAGCTCTCGACGACCGAATAGCGGAAATAGCCGAGACCGTCGCGGCGAATGTCCGCCCAACTGTCGGGAAACGCTTTGAACGTGTCCGACAGGGCGGCGATATAAGCTTTCGCGTTGGAGCCATCAGCCGCCGGACGAATGATCTTGCGGGTGTCATTCAGCAGCCTGTCATAGAGGGCCCGGCCCTTTGGTGTCAGTGCAATGCCGCGCTGCTCGATTTCGCCAAAGCGTGCGGTATGCGAGCCCGTTTCCCATGTGCCGTCGGGATTTTGAAACGATACATTCTCTTCCAGCGCCTTGAACGATGTCTGGCGCAAGAGGATGGGGCAGGCGCGCGTGGGCGGGCCTTCAATAACGGCCTTGGGAGAAATGCCGTGTTCCGGCATCAGCTCCTGCACCGCATCGATGTCGAGGGTGCGCGGCGTCAGGTGATTGATGTGCGGTCCCTTGAACGAGACGACATCGGCAATGAGCCGGTGGGCATCGTGCAGGCGCTGGTACAGCGTGCCGCTGACGCTCGCCCGGTCGTGCCAGCGAAATGTCTCGAGAATCTCGCTCACGAATATTGCCGCGTCGTCAGAACCAAGGCCGCCCTCAGCTTCGGCCTTTTCAACGAGCGCAATGGCCTTGTCGGTAAAAATCTGCCGCGCATCCAGAATGGCGCGCGCCTTTTTCCGCAAGCCGGCATCGCCGATCAGGTTGAGGCGCAGCAGCGACGTGAACACCCGAAACGGATTGATCTTCAGCGCGGCATCATCGACCGGACGGAAAGCCGTGGAATGGACCGGAACGCCTGCCTCGCTCAAATCGTAGTAGCCGACGGGATACATGCCCATAACAGCGAAGACGCGGCGCAGCATGGACAGCTCTTCCGGCGTGCCGACGCGGATCGCGCCATGGCGCTCTTCCGATATGCGGTCGAGCGTATCGGTTTCCTGCAACTGGTCTTTCAATTCCGGTGAAGCTGCCAGTGTCTTGCTGTTCACCTCGGCAACCAGAGACATGAGTGTGCCATAGGCAGGAACCTCTGTCCGGTACATGGATGACATGGCGGCCGAAAAGGACGCCCTGATCACGTCGGATGACGTAAACGTGCCTGATTTCATCGTGTTCTGTTCCGCTTTGTTGCTGCAACAGCATAAACTATCGCTGTCATGCTCAAACTGGATTATAGAGTGATGATATCGCCAAAGATTGCGATGAATTGAACTGGGTTGATGCGAGATAAGAATGAAGTTGAGCCGCCGTCTGATTCCTGACATCGATATCCTGCAAACCTTCGAGTGCGCGGCGCGCCATGGCAGCTTCACGCAGGCGGCAAAGGAGCTGAACCTCACGCAGAGTGCCGTCAGCCGCCAGATGAGCGAGCTGGAAAGTCAGATCGGCGTCCTGCTTTTCGAGCGTATCCGGCAAAGAGTGGTTCTGTCCGACGCCGGGCAGAAATTCCTGCCCGAAGTGCGCCGCCTGCTTGGGCTGACCGAGGAAACCATGCTGCGGGCCATGGCGGCATCGCAATCGGCGTCATCCCTGAGCATTGCAACATTACCGACCTTCGGCAGCCGCTGGCTGATGCCGCGCCTGCCGGATTTTCTGCGGCTCTATCCTGATATGGCCTTGAGTGTTGCATCGCGCTCGCAACCCTTTGATTTCGAGGAGGAGCCGTTTGATCTGGCAATCCATTACGGTCAGCCGGTCTGGGCTCATGCCACCTGCACATATCTTTGCAGTGAAATGATTGTTCCCGTCGGCAGCCCGGAACTGCTGGCCGCCAATCCCGTCGTCACCCCGGCCGAGCTTGCCGGCTCGGCACCGCTGCTGCACCTTTCGACGCGGCCGAAAGCCTGGGCCGACTGGTTTGAATCGGTACAGGCGGAGGTTGTCAGCCCCTATAAGGGCCATCGTTTCGAGCATTTTTCCATGGTGATCGAAGCCGCGCTGGCAGGACTCGGTTTTGCCTTGGTGCCGCGTTATCTCATCGAGCACGAATTGGCGTCCGGCCGCTTGCAGGTGTTGTTCGATCAGCCGCTGACGACTGAGAACAGCTACTATCTCGTCGTGCCGGACCACAAGAAGGAAAATCCCATGGCCCAGAGCTTTTTTGCATGGATCGCCGATCAGGTCAGCAAACGTCCCTAGGGTCCAGACCTTGTGGGTCATTCGCCCACCGCATCACCTCTTCAACGAATTTCACTTTCGTTGCCGAAAACGCGGCTTATAAGCAGAATGGACGATGAGTCTGTGCAAGATTGCCGGCAAAGGCCGGACCGACCTGACGGTGACCCCATGCTGAATGATGAACGCTCCCACGGCCTCTGGGAAAAGACCGCGCCACCTGCGCCCGCAACACAGAAGCTGGCGGGCAATATTTCCGTTGACGTCGCCGTCATCGGCGCCGGTTTTACCGGATTGTCCGCCGCCTTGCATCTGGCTGAAACAGGCGCAAGCGTTGCCGTTCTCGATGCCGTCGATATCGGCTATGGCGGATCAGGCCGCAATGTCGGTCTGGTCAATGCCGGCATGTGGGTGATGCCCAACGACTTGCCGCAGGTTCTGGGGCAGGTGCATGGCGAACGTTTGCTGGAACTGCTCGGCAATGCGCCCCAGTCCGTGTTCAACCTTGTCGACAAGCACAAGATCGCCTGCGAACTCGAGCGCAAGGGTACCTTGCACTGCGCCGTCGGCAAGAGCGGCGTCAAACAGCTGGAACAACGGGCTGAGCAGTGGCTGGCACGCGGCGCGGCCGTCCGCCTGCTGGGCGCAGAGGAAACCGCAGAGAAGGTCGGCTCGACCGCCTATGCCGCTTCGCTTCTGGACAATCGCGCCGGCACGATCCAGCCGCTGGCCTATGTACGCGGCCTTGCAACCGCTGCCATTGCCGCTGGCGTTGCCGTCCATACGGGAACCCCGGTGACATCCACGACCCGCTCCGGCGACCGCTGGATCGTCAATACGCCGTCGGGAACCGTGTCGGCCGAATGGGTTGTCGTGGCAACCAACGCTTATACGACGTCACCCTGGCCGGAACTGCGGGCCGAACTCCTGCATCTGCCCTATTTCAATTTTGCCACGACGCCGCTGCCGGAAGACGTGCGCAACACGGTTCTGCCCGAGCGCCAGGGCGGCTGGGACACCAAGGAGATACTGAGCTCGTTCCGGATGGATCAGCGCGGCCGTCTGGTGTTCGGCAGTGTTGGTGCGCTGCGCGGTACGGGAATGGCCGTCCACAAGGCGTGGGCTGCCCGGTCGATCCGCAAACTGTTCCCGCAGATCAGGGATGTGACGTTTGAGGCGGGCTGGTACGGCCAGATCGGCATGACCAACGACAACCTGCCGCGATTCCATGCCCTCGCGCCGAAGATCATCAGTTTCAGCGGTTACAACGGACGCGGCATCGCTCCGGGTACGGTCTTCGGCCGGATCCTGGCGGAACACATCGCCGGCAGGATATCCGATGCCGACCTGCCTTTGCCGGTGACGAAACCCCGGGAAGAAGGCCTGCGCACCCTGCGCGAGGGATACTACGAAGTGGGTGCCCAGCTGGCGCATTTCGTTGGCAACCGGGTTTAGACCAAATCTGCAGCTGTTTTCGAGCGTTATTTCGCGAGCGCTGGTTTCTGCGATACCGGTGGAATGGGCAATCCGTGATCGGTTGCGGCTTCGAGCCATGCCGTTATGGCATCGTGCGCATTGCGCACCGCTTCCTCGGGCGTGTTCCCGTCGCTCATGCAGCCGGGTAGATCTGGAACATAGGCAATGAAACCGCCACCGTCTGCATGGGGTAGCGGGGAAACAATCACCGAATAATCATAGTAGGTCATGGTGCACTTTTCACCGCTTCAATGAACTCAATGAGTTTGCGTATATATACAGGTTTGACGGGTCTATTAAAAGGCACGGTCAAAATTGCGCGCTGCGACGGATGCGAGATTTTATAGTGGGAACTGCCGGAACGAGGTTTTTCGCACAGCAGTTCAAACTCCAGGCAAATCGCTGCAACATCTTCAATCCGCCAATCGGCATTCGGATTGCGTTGCATTTGCTCAAACCGTTTGCTCATAGCCTGATGTCAGTTGCTGTAGTCAGAACTATGTATCAGCGGAATATTTTGGGTGAAATTGGTACTTGGTAGCAGAGACGAAAGGAGCAATCGCTATCTTGGCGGCGCGCCCACTTCATTTGCTTGCCATTCGGATGAACCCGACATATCTCTTATGCATGGACAGCAAGAAGCCAATGCGGCACACAAGACCCAGTGTCTCAGCCAGCATCCTCGCGGCGGTCAAGAACCGCAACAAGCGCCCGACTGGCGTGACCAAGGTCGTGCGGAACGATACCGTCATTGCGTCCTACAATGTCCATAAGTGCGTCGGCATCGACAAGAAGTTCGATCCGGACCGCATTGCCCATGTCATCGGCGAACTTGGCGCAGATGTCGTCGCTGTGCAGGAGGCGGACAAACGCTTCGGCGAACGGTCCGGCCTGCTCGATCTTGCCCGGCTGGAACGAGAGAACAATCTTGTGCCCGTGCGTGTGGCGTCGCTTTACCCCAAGGGGCACGGCTGGCACGGCAATCTGCTGCTTTTCCGTGAAGGTGTCGTGCGGCGGGTGCAGCAGCTGAGACTGCCGGGGCTTGAGCCGCGCGGCGCTCTGGTGGTCGACCTCGATCTCGAAGCTGGCCCTCTGCGCATCATCGCGGCGCATCTTGGCCTGCTGCGGCATTCCCGCATGCAGCAATCCGAGGCGATCCTCGATGCGGTTCATGCGGATCCTTCTCGCCCGACGCTTCTGCTCGGCGACCTGAATGAATGGCGCGTCGGCAGGGGGTCGTCATTGCATTTCCTGCATCCGGTCTTCGATCCGATGAAGAATGCAGTGCCCAGTTTTCCCTCGCGTTTTCCGGTGCTGGCGCTGGATCGCGTGCTCGGCCATCCGCACAGTCTGGTCACCGGCATCGAGGTGCATGACACGCCGCTTGCCCGCGTGGCATCGGATCACCTGCCGATCAAGGCCTATGTCGACCTAAAGGGGGCCTTGGCCGAAACGGCGGAGATCAGAGATAGGGCGAGCCTAGCCAGATAATCCGGTCAAGCAGCCGTACCCAGAATGAACGGGCGCGCAGGCTTTGCAACAGGACCGGCTTTGCGGTTTCAATGGCCGTCTCGATGAGCCCTTCCACTTTTTCCGCAAATGCCGCGTCTATGATCTCCAGGTCAACTTCGAAGTTGAGGCGCAATGACCGCGGATCAAGATTCGACGACCCGACATAGGCCCACTGTCCGTCAATGGCCAGGAGTTTGGAATGGTTGAAATTGCCGCTGGCGCGCCAGATGCGGCAATGGCTCTTGAGAATCTGGTCGAATTGCGCGGTCATCGCGCGATCAACGAGTTTCAGATTGTTGACCGCCGGCACGACGATATCGACCTCGACACCCCGCCGGGCTGCGGTCACCAGAGCGCTGATCAGTTCGCGATCCGGCAGGAAATAGGGCGACATGATCCGGATATGGTTTCGCGCCACGGAAAACGCCCCCATCAGCATGCGATGATTGGCTTCCACGCTCTTGTCCGGTCCGGCCGGGACAGCCCGGATAAAGACGGGATCGCCCGCCGGCGTGTCCGGCGAAGCAATCAACCAGGGATCGCCAGCCAGCTGTTCGCCCGTGGTGAAGCGCCAGTCTTCCGACGCGATATGGAAGAGGTCGGTAACGATCGGGCCAGTCAATTTGAAATGGGTATCGCGCGCATGGTCCTTGCCGGCAATTTCTTCGGAAAAACCGGCGCGAATGTTCATGCCACCGGTAAACGCCGTCGTCCCGTCGACAATCAGAATCTTGCGGTGGGTCCGCAGGTTCGCATAGGGCAGGCGCAAGCCGATGATGATGTTGCCGTTGAACACGTCGGTGCGCACGCCGCCTTTTTTCAGATAGCCGACAATACTCGGTATGGAATAGCGGGCCCCGACAGCGTCGATGAGAACACGGACTTCAATGCCGCGCTGAACGGCAGCAATCAACGCATCCGCCACGCGAAAACCGATCTTGTCCCGGTCGAAAATGTAGGTCTCGAGCAGAATACTGCGCTGAGCTGCGTTGATGTGGTCGATCATCGAACGGTAGGCATCGTCTCCGCTTTGCAGCATGGCGACGTCGTTGCCGGTTGTCAGGCGGCAGCGGCTCACCCGGTCGCCGAGCGTTTTCATGGCGGCAAAGCGTTGCCCGAAATGCGCAAGGACATTCCCTTCGTCCGCATCGAAACGCATCAGGTGATCCTGACCGATTTCGTGGAGGAACGCGCGCTGCGAGCTTATGGAGGAGCGCCTGATCCGGTTGATGCCGGCGACCGCATAAATGACCGCGCCGATCACCGGGGAGAGGATGATGACGCCGACCCAGCCAATGGCCGCGCGCACCTCCTCCTTCGTCATGGCCGCATGGACCGCGGCGGGAACGCCGAGGACGATGGAAAGGACAAAGAAGATCTGGGGCCAGTAGGTGGGAAGATAATCACTCATTTGCGAGTGTCATATCACGATATTGAATCCCGGCGCGAGCGCCATTCGGCGAGAGAGACGGGTTGATCCGGTATGCGGATTTCAAAACTTGTGCCGGCGCCTTCGCCGCCGCGCAGTTCAATGGTGCCGCCATGCGCACGAACCAGCTCGTGCACAATGGCAAGGCCGAGCCCGGTACCACCGGAGCGGGCCGAGCCCTTGAATGCGGTGAACAGGTTCTCGCGCGCCTTGGGCGGCAGTCCCGGGCCGGTATCCTCAATGCCGATGATCGATGTGGCGCCAATTTGTCCTGCCGTAATTGTCAGCCGTTTGACGATGGAGATGTCATCACCCGTAACGCCGCTCATGGCTTGAACGGAATTGCGGCAGAGATTCGAAATCACGCGGAAGAACTGGTCCGGATCCGCGTCGACCTCAAAACTCTCCGGTACGAGGTTTTTGAATTCAATCCCCGACTTTGTATCAAGATTGAGCATTTCTTCCACGTCGCTGACGATGGTGTACAGCTTCACCCGGCGCCGCTGTGGCGGCGGTTCCTGTGTTCCGCCATAGGCAAGCACGGTCTGGGAGTAGTTGATGGCTCGGTCGATCGTCCGTACGAGTTTCGGCACCATGCGCTGAATGGCGGGGTCGCTGGCATTGGCGAGGTGATCGGACATGAGCTGGGCAGACGCAAGAATGTTGCGCATGTCGTGGTTGATTTTGGAAACGGCAAGTCCAAGGTCGGCCAGGTGTTTCTGCTCGGACAATGTGCGCTGCAAGCGCTGCTGCATGTCGGCCAGCTCGCGCTGGGCAATGCCAAGCTCGTCCTCGCGATTGTCCGGCTGGATGACCCGCTGCGGATCATCCGGCTGCTGGGCAAAGGCCAGCATGTTTGCGCTCATGCGCTGGATCGGCCGGATAAGCAGGTGGCTGATGGCAAGGAAGACCAGGCCGGCGGTAATGACCGAAATGAACATCGAAATCAGCGTCAGATTGCGGGCATAACGCAACATCGCGTTGCGCAGGGGCGCATCGGATGTGATGAGCTCGATGACCTTGCCCGTCTCGCCGATAGGACCGTAAACGCGGATGATGCGGTTGCCGCCATTGATGAGCGTATCGAATGCGTCGCGGATCGTGGTCAACGGGTCAGTGACGCTCATGTCGATATGCCGGTCGACCTTGGACGGCATGTCCGACACCGCCAGCAATCGTGACGCGCCCATTTCGCGCAGGGCAATCGCCTTGGTGCCCGTGGCAAGAAGCACATCGTTCTGTACGCTCTGCGGAATATCCTTGTCGTCGCTTGCCGCCAGCACGACACTTGCTGCAGCAACGGTATTGAGGCGGTCCGAAAGCCAGCGCATGCGCATATCGGCCATGGTCGGAACGAAAATCATCACTTCGGCCAAGAGGCCGAACAGGATGGTGAGGCGCAACAGCTTGCCCGAAAGGCGTTTGAGGATCGGCAAGCGCCGACCCGCGTGCATACGCGCGCCTGCCGGTTGCTGATCCTGTTGCGTTACCGCCATATTTGCTCCATCAATGCCCGATGTAGGACAAACGTTGCGCCGGTACAATAAATCACTTCCCGATTTTTGCCTATGCGTGAATTGTCCGGTATCAATTGACTTCTCTGTATCATGCCTCTATAAGCCGCGCACGTCCGGGTTGACCGCCCCGGCGGCGTGTTGTTATGCGCCAATGGCGGTCCTGATATGCTCCTGTCAAAGAACAGACCACAAGAAGGGCCGCACACCGCGGTATTAAACAAATGAAGCGTACTTATCAGCCATCCAAACTTGTCCGCGCACGTCGTCACGGGTTTCGCGCCCGTATGGCTACTGCAGGCGGCCGCAAGGTTATCGCAGCACGTCGTGCTCGCGGTCGCAAGCGGTTGTCGGCATAAGGCGTTCCGCGCAGGTTTGCGCGGTTGGCCGAAGTTGGCATTACAGGAATGAATGATCAAAAACCACTCCGCCTTCGCAAGAGAGCGGAGTTTTTGGCTGTTCGGGCCGGAGAAAAACGCCGCGGCGGCTTTTTTCTGCTCGAAGTCAAGGAGCGCGAAGACCGGAAAGGTCCGCCGCGTGTTGGTTTTACAGTCACAAAAAAGAACGGAAATGCCGTTATCCGCAATCGCATCAAGCGCCGGCTGAAAGAGGCTGTACGCGTCAATGTTGCAGGTGACATGGCCCCCGGAACCGACTATGTGATCGTTGCTCGCCGTGACGCGCTTGATGCGCCATTTGCGGACTTATCCCGGGAACTCTCGAAACGGGTTTCCAAAAAATACCAAACCGGCGTTTCCCCAAGACATGACCGGCCCAACAGGACCCGATAATGGAAACCAATCGTAATTTCTTTATCACCATCGCCTTGTCCGTCGTTATTCTGGGACTGTGGCAGGTGTTCTATATGGGCCCCAAGATCGAGGCCGAGCGGCAGCAGGCACAGATTGAAGCCACGCGCCAGGCGCAGACCAAGGCCGCCGGGCAGCCCGCTACGCCAGCAAACAATCTGCCGGCATCCACACCCGCCGCACCCGGTGCCAATATTCCCGGCCAGACGCCGGATGCCGCTCAGGCCGGCAGCATCACCCGTGCCGCCGCGCTCGGGCAGACGTCGCGCGTGCAGATCGACACGCCAAGCCTCAGCGGATCCATCAGCCTGACCGGCGCGCGTCTGGATGACCTGCAGCTCAAGCAGTATCATGAGACTGTCGACAACAATTCACCGACCATTCAGCTGTTAAGCCCTTCGCAAATGGCAGACGGGCAATTTGTCGAAATCGGGTTCACCGGCAACGAGACATCGGGCACGGTTCCCGGTCCGACGACCGCATGGACAGTGGACGGCAACAGCAAGCTTAGCCCGTCGACCCCGGTTACCCTGACGTTTACCAACGAAAAGGGCCTGGTTTTCAAGCGTACCTTCAGTGTCGACGACAATTATATGTTCACGGTCAAGGATGCCGTGACGAACGGGACGTCCGTACCGGTTTCACTGGCCTCCTACGGTCGTGTCACGCGGTTCTACAAGCCTCTGCATGCCAGCACCTATGTGTTGCATGAAGGTCCGATCGGCGTGATCGCTGGAAAGCTGGTCGAATACAAATTCGCGGCGATCGAGAAGGAAAAAGAGGTTTCTCCGGAGAAAACGGATACTGGCGGTTGGATCGGCATCACCGATAAATATTGGGCCGCTGCGCTTGTTCCATCGCAAACGAAGCCTTTCAAGGCGCGCATGTCCTACTTCGACAATGGCCGTCCGCAGTATCAGAGCGACTATCTGTCCGATCCGACAACGATTGAGCCAGGTCAATCCACAACGATCGAGAACCTCGTTTTTGCCGGCGCCAAGGAAGTTGGCAAGATCAACGGCTATATGAACAACCTGCATATTCCATTGTTCAAGAATCTGATCGACTGGGGCTGGTTCTACTTCATCACCGAACCGATGTTCTACCTCATCGACTGGCTGTACAAGGCCATCGGTAACTTCGGCGTGGCCATTCTCGTTGTCACGGTCCTGCTCAAGGCGCTGTTCTTCCCGCTTGCCAACAAGTCCTATGCGTCGATGGCGCGCATGAAGCTGGTTCAGCCGAAGATGACTGAAATCCGCGAAAAATATGCGGATGACAAGGTCAAGCAGCAGCAGGCCATGATGGAGCTCTACAAGACCGAGAAGATCAACCCGATCGCCGGTTGCTGGCCCATCCTGATCCAGATTCCGGTCTTCTTCGCGCTCTACAAGGTGCTGTACGTCACCATTGAAATGCGCCACGCGCCGTTCTTCGGCTGGATCCAGGATCTGGCCGCGCCGGATCCGACATCGGTGTTCAACCTGTTCGGTCTCATTCCATGGACTGTTCCGGCGTTCCTGATGATCGGTGTCTGGCCGCTGATCATGGGTGTGACGATGTTCCTGCAGATGCGCATGAACCCGACGCCTCCCGATCCGACGCAGGCCATGATCTTCAACTGGATGCCGCTGATCTTCACGTTCATGCTGTCCAGCTTCCCGGCCGGTCTGGTGATTTACTGGGCGTGGAACAACTTCCTGTCGATCACCCAGCAGGGCATCATCATGAAGCGGCAGGGCGCGAAGATCGAACTGTGGGACAATCTCGCGGGGCTCTTCAAGAAGAAACCCAAACCCGCGGAATAGGCGGGTTTCACTCGAATGCCGAAAGCCCCCGCGTCATACCGGGGGCTTTTCATTTGCCGGTGAACGGCGCCGTTCAGTTGACAAGGCGGCGATAACATTGAATGCAGATGGCTGCGGCCACCCCATGAACGGACGGAAAACAACGTGAGCGAAACCAACGACAATACGAACCGGCTGATCGAGAAGGGCCGGATGCTCTTTGCGCAGGGCTGGGTTTTCATTCGCGGCGTTCCGTCCATGAAATTCCTGCCGCCCGAAGGACCCATCGAAATCGCCTTCGCCGGGCGCTCCAATGTAGGCAAGTCGTCGCTCATCAATGCGATCATCGGCCAGAAGGGTCTGGCGCGCACCTCCAACACGCCGGGGCGCACGCAGGAACTCAACTATTTCGTCCCGGATGGCCATTCCGGTGAAAATGGCGATCTGCCGCCGCTCGCTGTGGTCGATATGCCGGGTTACGGCTTTGCGGAAGCACCGAAGGAACAGGTCGATGCATGGACGCGGCTTGTCTTCGATTACCTGCGCGGCCGTACGACGCTGAAGCGCGTCTATCTGCTTATCGATGCGCGTCATGGTGTGAAGAAGAACGATGCGGAAGTGCTCGATCTCCTGGATCGTGCGGCGGTGTCCTACCAGATCGTTCTGACCAAGATCGACAAGATCAAGCCTGCCGGTGTGCCGCGCCTCATGGAAGAAACGGCGCAGGCCATCAAAAAGCGCGCCGCTGCCTATCCAACGATCCTTGCCACATCGTCGGAAAAGGGCGGCGGACTGGATGAGCTGCGCGCCGCAATCGCACTTCTCCTCGAAGAATAGAGCCTTACCAGCTTCCTTGATTTCAGATGCTGCTCACAGCGCCCGCTGCGACGACAGCGCCGGTGGGCGCTCCGCTTGGAGAGCCGCCTGCCGGTTCAACCGAAATGGCCAGGGTCGTTCCATCCCTAAGCTTTGCGGCGGTTGGCGCGGGTACATCGAACTCCGTCACCTTGGGCGATTTGAGAACGCCCAGCGACACCGGAGCGTCCTTTCCCGCAATCAGCCAGAGTTCCAGCGACTTGTTCTGCGGAATATCGCCGGAAACCAGCGTAATCCTGAGCTTTCTCGACTTGCTGTCAAAAACAGCAAGGCTTCGCATTGGGCCACTGTCGCTTGCCATGGAGGCAACAAGCTGCGCAGGGGCTGGTCCGGTCTGGCGCAGAACGTACTCCCTGCCGAAGTTGAACAGGACCAGTGCAAGCGCTGCAACGGCAACCGTTCGCCAGAATGCCAGACTGTTCCAGAAGGAGGCGCCGGCCGCCACGCGGCCCGAGTCGATGCCAAACAGGCGCTGGTCGATCTGGCTCTTCAGATAGCTGGGCGCCGTCACCGGCTGAAATTGCAGGTTCAATGGGTCGAACCGGTTCTGCCAGTCGGATACGAGGCGCGCAAAGGAAGCATCGGTTTCGATGCGGCGGGCGGCATCCTGCCGCTCCTGATCCGGCAGCACGCCCAGCACATACTCGGCTGCGACGAAATCGTCGCCTTCCGGCATTGTGTCATCGGGTGGTATCGTGCTCATCGTTCCAGACATTCCTTCAGTTTCATCAGGCTGCGGCGCAACCAGGTTCTCATCGTATTCAATGGCACCCGGTGACGGATCGCCAGGAGATCATAGCTCTCGCCGTTCAGATAGGCGCCCCGTACGGCTGCGGCCCGGTCAGAATCCAGCTGATCGAGACACTCGTTGATGCGCTTTGTTTCACCGGATGCAATGGCAGACTGCTCGGGATTGAGGGACGGTTCCGCGAGACCGACCGCCTTTTCCAGTTCGGCTGTTGCTGGCTTGCGGGCACGCAGTACGTCAATCGAATGATTGCGCGCAATAGCCACCAGCCACGAGATGGGGCTTGTATCCGTGACGGCAAACCGGTCAGCCTTGTTCCAGATCTTGACGAAAATATCCTGCAGTGCATCCTCTGCTTCCGAGCGATTGCCCAAGATACGCAGGCATACGCCGAATAGTTTCGCGCTCGTGGAGGTATAAAGCTTATCGAACGCCGAGCGATCCCGCAAAGCGACCCGTGAAATCAGCTCTGATATGCCTTCGGGTGTCATGCGACCGGCGTTTCCAACTCTTTGACTATCCAGAGTCCTGCCCCTAAGTTAAATCTGCGGATATGTTGTCCTGTCAATGGGCCGCATGCAAAAACGTTCCCGCCCACCCTAAATCATGTTTGCCCATGACCGTCTTTAGGGTTATGAGACCCCGTCCTTTTCAAGCTGGAGCTTGCTTCCCCCATGTCCGAGACTGAGCACACCGCAGAAATTCAGGCAAGCCTTCTATCCGCGGCTCTTCCCTATATGCAGCGGTACGAAAACAAGACCGTTGTTGTGAAATATGGCGGCCATGCCATGGGCAACGTGGAGCTTGGCAAGGCCTTTGCCCGCGATATCGCCCTGTTGAAGCAATCCGGTATCAATCCGATCGTTGTGCATGGCGGCGGCCCGCAGATTGCATCGATGCTTGCGCGCATGGGCATCGAATCGAAATTCGAAGGCGGCCTGCGCGTTACCGATGCGAAGACGCTCGAAATCGTCGAGATGGTTCTTGCCGGTTCGATCAACAAGGAAATCGTTGCGCTGATCAATGCGGAAGGCGAATGGGCCATTGGCCTGTGCGGCAAGGATGGCAACATGGTCTTCGCCGAAAAGGCCAAGAAGACGATTGTCGATCCTGATTCCAATATCGAGAAGATTGTTGACCTTGGCTTTGTTGGTGAACCGGTGGAAGTGGACCGCACCCTGCTGGACCTGCTGGCCCGCTCGGAGATGATCCCGGTCATCGCTCCGGTTGCGCCAGGCCGCGACGGCCATACCTATAACATCAATGCCGACACCTTCGCGGGCGCCATTGCCGGTGCATTGGCCGCTTCGCGCCTGTTGTTCCTGACGGATGTCCCCGGCGTTCTCGACAAGGACAAGAAGCTCATCAAGGAACTGTCCGTCGGTCAGGCCCGCGCGCTGATCAAGGACGGCACGATTTCAGGCGGCATGATCCCCAAGGTCGAAACCTGCATCGATGCGATCAATCGCGGTGTCGAAGGGGTCGTCATCCTCAATGGCAAGACCCCGCATTCGGTTCTGCTCGAGCTCTTCACGGAACGTGGTGCGGGAACGCTGATCGTTCCCTGATCATCGTTTCAGATGGTCGAGCGGAATCTTGCCCGGCCCCTTGATGTTCTGCAGCACGAGCTGGGTGTGCACGTCGCGCACACCCTTGAGGCGCATCAGCCGGTGCATGACGAAATCGTTGAGATCATCGACAGTCGGCACCATCACGTGCAGCAGGAAATCGTGCTCGCCGGTCATCGTCCAGCAGGATGATACCTCGTCCATGCGCTGTATTTCCGTGATGAACCGTTCCGGCGATTCATCGCTGTGCGATGTCAGCCGCACCTGAACGAAGACCTCGACCATGAGCCCGATGGACCGGCGGTCGATCACGGCGGCAAAGCCTTTGACGACGCCGGTTTCCTGCAGGGCGTCAAAACGTCGGCCGCAGGGCGTGGCCGAAAGCCCGATGGCCTGCGCCAGATCGGTGATCGGCACGCGGCCATTGTCGCGCAGGACCTGCAGCATCTTGATTTCAAATTCGTCAAATCGAGGGGATGTCACTTGTTTTTCTCCGGGATATTATATTTTCCTCTCCAGATAGTGGTTCATTGAGGCAATAAGGTCAAATTCACTCGATTTCTCGGAGTATTCTGGATGTCAGAATGGGAATCGAGGAGGAATTCATGACCATCAGTGTTGAGGCCTATGCCCGTGAATGTGCAGCACAAGGGTTGCGCGGCGACTATCATGCCTGCCAGCCGGATTTTACCGTCGAACAGCAATATGACTACTCGGCGGAAGATCAGGAGGTGTGGCGTACCCTCTGTGACCGTCAGACAAAGCTCACATCGCGGCTTGCCCATCACAGTTACCTCGACGGCGTCGATGCGCTGGGCCTGCTCGACCGTATCCCCGACTTTCATGAAGTAAGCGAACGGCTGCGCAAATTGACGGGCTGGGAGATCGTGGCGGTCCCCGGTCTTATCCCGAACGAGCCGTTCTTCGATCATCTTGCCAACCGCCGCTTCCCGGTCACCAACTGGCTGCGCAGCAAGAAGGAGCTGGACTACATCGTCGAGCCGGACATGTTCCATGACTTCTTCGGCCATGTTCCCATTCTCAGCCAGCCGGTGTTTGCGGATTTCATGCAACTCTACGGTGAAAAGGGTGCCGCTGCGGTCCGGATCGGCGGTGAACAGATGGTCGCACGGCTTTACTGGTACACGGCTGAATTCGGTCTGATGCAGGAAGAGGGCGCCCCCCTCAAGGCTTTCGGCGCCGGCCTGATGTCATCGTTCAGCGAATTGCGGTTTGCGGTCGAAAGCCCGGATGCACACCACGTTCCATTCGATCTGGAAACGGTCATGCGGACCGCCTACGAGATCGACAAGTTCCAGCGCGCCTATTTTGTTCTCCCAAGCTTTGCCGCGCTGCGCGATGCCTTCGAAACCGCCGATATGGCTACCCTTGTTGCCCGGTGGAAGGACAGCGCGCCGCTGGACCCATCGGCAATCTAGGCTGCGGTTTTCATCGCTGGTTTCACGATGACGCAGTTGCGGCCATTGCGCTTGGCCTCGTAAAGCCTGCGATCGGCGGTCTGGAAATGATCGGCGATCGCCCCTGTCGAGACATCGATCACCCCGCCAATGCTGACGCTGAGCGGAACCCGCTCATTTTCAGGCGTCCGGAATTCAATCAACGTCACATCTTTGCGAATGATTTCGGCAATGGCGCGTACCTCATCCTCGTGTTCCGTCGCCAGGAAAACCGCAAACTCTTCGCCGCCGATGCGGCCGATGCTGTCGTTCTCGCCGATGCTGCGTGAAATGCAGTGGGCAATGGCGGTCAGCGCGCCGTCGCCATTGTAATGGCCATGCTGGTCGTTGATTTTCTTGAAATGATCCGCGTCAATGATCAGCAGGGATCCCGGTATCTGCCGGCGGACCCTGTCCACATGGGTGAAAAAAGCTTCACGGTTGAGCAGGCCTGTCATGCTGTCGCGGGAGGCTTTCTCCAGCAGCTTGGCATTGGTTTCCTCAAGCTGCAGCATGACCTGACTGAGTTGAAGCAGGGTCACGCGCAGTCGCTCGGACTGCCGGAACACCATCAGCGAGATCGGCGGGGTAATGGTCAACGGACAGATCGTGGCGATCACGAAGCCCATTTTGTTGTGCATGTCGAAAGCACTCATGATGCTCCCGGTGATCAGCAAAGAACAGACAATCGCGATCAGTGTGACAAGCGCACATTTGTACAGAATTCTGAACATTTCACCCCTAATGCTGCTACCTGATTACTATGCTGCATTCATGAAGCGGCTGTTAGCGGAAAATGTAAAAACGGTCGTAGTTCGGACTTTTTTCGTCTATTGAGTCGTTATGGCAACAGACTGCCTGTCCCGTTACCGATGTCCCTGCAATGGCGAGTATGCATGACGAAAAATCCCGATCCTCTGAATTTTGCCCATGTAACGGACTGGGTGTTCGATCTGGACAACACGCTCTACCCGCATCATTCCAATCTGTTTTCGCAGATCGACGTGAAGATGACGGGCTATATCGCGGATCTCCTGCAACTTTCCCATGCGGATGCCCGCCAGATGCAGAAGCAGTTCTACAAGGATTACGGGACGACCCTCAAAGGGCTGATGGATCGCTACAATATCGATCCGGACGATTTTCTGCAGAAGGTCCACGATATCGATTATTCATGGCTGGTTCCCAATCCGGCACTGGCCATGGCGATCAAACATCTGCCGGGGCGCAAGTTCATTTTCACCAATGGCGACCGTGGCCACGCGGAGCGGGCGGCCCGGCAACTCGGTGTCCTCGACCAGTTCGACGATATTTTCGATATTGTCGCGGCCGAACTGATGCCCAAGCCGGCGCGGCAGGCCTATGACCGTTTTCTTGATCTGCACGGGATCGACGCCAAGAGCAGCGCCATGTTCGAGGACCTCGCGCGCAATCTGGTCGAGCCGAAGGCGCTCGGCATGAAGACAGTCCTGATCGTGCCGCACAATTTCGAGCCGACGTTCTCCGAGATATGGGAACGCGATCCGGACTACACCGATCATGTCGATTACGTGACCGACGATCTGGCATCGTTCCTCAATGCGATCCAGCCGGGGCAGGTCCGCGCAGGCATGCCCGCCTGAAGCGATTTACATCGGTCGAAGCGTTCATCGACGCTGCGGGGTACCGGGTCCTGGCCCGGCCCCCCGCAGCCGCGACGAGGCAGAGGGTCAGGGCAGCTCGTAGAAGGTCTTGATCACGTCCCACGCCTCTTCGGCGTCATCGACAAAGGTGATCAATTCCCTGTCCGACGGCGAAATGACACCCTGTTCGGCCAGGAATTCAAAATTGATCGCCTTTTCCCAGAATGACCGGCCGAAGAGGAGGACCGGGATGCGCTCCATGCGCCCTGTCTGGATGAGTGTCAGCGTCTCGAATGTCTCGTCCATGGTGCCGAAGCCGCCGGGGAAAATCGCAAGCGCTTTTGCCCGCATCAGGAAGTGCATTTTCCGGATGGCAAAATAGTGAAAGTTGAAGCAGAGCTCGGGCGTCACATATTCGTTGGGCGCCTGTTCGTGCGGCAGGACGATGTTGAGACCGATCGTCGGCGCTCCGATATCGGCTGCACCGCGATTGCCCGCTTCCATCACGCCGGGACCGCCACCGGTAACAACGACAAACTCGCGGTTGTAGGTGGTCGCGGAATAGGTCGAGCACAGCTGGGCGAACTTGCGCGCTTCGGCATAGTAGCGCGAATTGGCTTCAAGGTTCTTCTTCTGCACTTCGTTCTTCGCAGCCCAGGCTTCACCGCCGGGCTCGGGAATACGCGCGCCGCCGAAAAGCACGACGGTCGAACGGATACCCCGCTGGGTCAGTGCCATTTCCGGCTTGAGCAATTCGAGCTGCAACCGTACTGCGCGCAGATCACGGCGTGTCATGAACTCCGGATCGGCAAAGGCAAGACGATAGGTGTCCGATTGTGTTTGCGGGGTCTCGGGAGCGGTCTCTACCCGCCGTACGGCTTCTGTGGAGTGGGAAAATGGCGTCCAGCCGTTTTTTTCATCGGTATTCAATTATATTCTCCTTCTGCGGACGCAAGTGACGCTTACAGACATTAAATCCTATTCGTCGTCCAACATTGTGGCGCTGCGATTGACCCTCTCACAGACTTATCTTACTAGGCCTTACATCAGCCTTAACCGCCCGTGCAATGGAGTGACCTGAAAATGTCCAAGCCCGACCTGGCCAGTCTTGAAAAGACCATCAACAAGGCCTTTGACGAACGCGATGCTGTGAACACCGAAACGCGCGGCGAAATACGCGACGCGGTTGACACGTCATTGCTGCTTCTCGACAGCGGCGAAGCCCGTGTTGCCGAACGGCAGGCGGATGGTGCATGGACCGTCAATCAGTGGCTCAAAAAGGCTGTGCTTCTTTCCTTCCGTCTCAATCACATGGGCATCATCGATGGCGGACCTGGCGGTGCACCGTGGTGGGACAAGGTTCCCTCCAAGTTTGATGGCTGGGGCGCGACCGAGTTCAGCAAGGCGGGCTTCCGCACGGTGCCGAGCGCGATTGTCCGCCGTTCGGCCTATATTGCTCCCGGCGCCATCCTGATGCCGTCCTTCGTCAATCTCGGCGCCTATGTCGGCGAGGGGACGATGGTGGATACATGGGCCACGGTGGGCTCCTGCGCGCAGATCGGCAAGCATGTGCACCTTTCCGGCGGCGTCGGCATCGGCGGCGTTCTCGAGCCCATGCAGGCAGGCCCGACCATCATCGAAGACAATTGCTTCATCGGCGCCCGCTCGGAAGTGGTCGAAGGCTGCATCGTGCGTGAAGGCGCGGTCCTCGGCATGGGCGTGTTCATCGGCAAATCGACAAAGATCGTCGACCGCGCCACCGGCGAGATTTTCTATGGCGAGGTACCGCCCTATTCGGTCGTTGTCGCGGGCACCTTGCCGGGCAAGCCTTTCCCGAACAATGAACCGGGCCCGAGCCTCTATTGCGCGGTGATCGTCAAGCGCGTCGACGAGAAGACCCGCTCCAAGACCTCGATCAATGAATTGCTGCGCGACTGATTAGGCGATTTACATCTGGACAGACGGAGATTCCCGACAGAAGCTGGTGCCCAAGCCGATTCCATCTCAGCTGAGGTACCAGTATGACTGTGCAGGCTTCCCTTCTGACCCGCGATTATGACGCCAAGCGGCGCCATGCCATTGCCGCCGCCACCATCGGCAATGGCCTCGAATGGTTTGATTTTACCGTCTATGGCTTCTTCACGCCGATCATCGCGCGCCTGTTCTTTCCCGCGATCAATGACCTGACCTCGATCCTGCTCACGGTCGGCACCTATGGCGTCGGCTTTTTCATGCGTCCGGTCGGGGCAGTGGTTCTTGGTGTCTACGCCGACCGGAAGGGGCGCAAGGCGGCGCTGACCCTGACAATCCTGATGATGGCGTTCGGCACGGCACTGCTCGGCTTTGCGCCGACCTATGCGCAAGCAGGCATTGTCGGGCCGCTGGTTATTGTTCTGGCACGGCTGATCCAGGGCTTTTCCGCCGGTGGAGAGATTGGTGGCGCGACGGCTTTTCTCATCGAGTATGCGCCGCCGGAAAAACGCGGGTTCTATGCCAGCTGGCAGCAGACAAGTCAGGCACTGGCCGTCGTGCTCGGCGGTATCTGCGGCACCATCGTCACGCACGCGCTTGATCCGGCTGCCATCGACGGCTGGGGCTGGCGGGTGCCGTTCCTTCTGGGTTTGCTGATCGGACCGGTCGGGTTCTATATCCGTGCCCGCGTCGATGAGACGCCGGTCTTTACCGACAGCCACACGCAGAAGAGCGAGTCGCCGCTGCGTGACGCGCTCAAGGATCATCCGCGCGGTATCGCATCCGGCTTTGGCGTCACCATTCTCTGGACGGTATGCACCTATGTGCTGCTGTTCTACATGACGACCTATGCGGTCAAGCAGCTCAACATTCCGCTCGCCGATGCATTCGTTGCGACGACCATTGGCGGGCTGGTGCTGATGCTGGGTTGTCCCATTGCCGGAGCCTTGTCGGACCGCGTGGGGCGCAAGCGGCTGTTGCTGGCCGCCGCCATTGCCATCGGCGTGCTGATCTATCCTCTGTTCGCGTGGGTCAATGCCAAGCCAGATCTGATGACCCTGGCTATTGTCCAGGGCATTCTCGGGCTGCTTCTCGCCGCATTCACCGGTCCGGCACCAGCACTGCTGGCCGAGCAGTTTCCTGCCGGGCTGCGCTCCACCGGGCTGTCACTGGCCTATAATTTCGCCGTGACCATTTTCGGCGGTTTTGCCGCTGTGATTGTCACGCTCCTGATCGAGGCAACAGGTACGAAACTGGCTCCGAGTTTTTATGTGATGGCGGCGGCGCTGGTGAGCGCGCTGACGCTTCTGACCATGAAGGACAAGACGGGAAAGCCGATCGACTGAACCGTTTACGCGACGAATTTCTGGCGGATCTCGGCCACCGCATGGCAGCGGACCGGCTGCCCCTCGGCCTGTTTGACGCAGGCAATGACCTTTTGCGCGAGGGGCGTGGGGACATTCTTTTCCCGAGCCAGTTCCACGATGACACCCTGGAGGTAATCGATTTCGGTGGTCCGGCCGCGGGAAAAATCCTCCCACATGGATGAGCGGGCACGCGGGTCTATGGCCAGCATCCGGCGGGCGATGCGGCGGAAGAGAAAATCGGGCAATCGCAGAATCCATGGGAGTATCGCGGGTGATACGCCTTGGACCGGGGCTGCAACAATGCCATGTGCACGCATGACTTTGAGGCCTTCGCCCATCTGATCAGCAAGCAAGACGCGCCAGTCACGGTCCGCAAGCTGTGCGGCAAGCGGCAGGTTTGATAGAGCGTTGAGCGCGTTGTTCAGGTTCATCATCAGCTTGCCCCAGAGAATGCCTTGCATATTCTCGTGGTGGCTGACCGGAAGGTCCGGCGTCGACAGGGCTTCGGCCAGGCCTTCGACCTTGTTTTCGACAAGGATCGTGCCCTGCGTGGTGCGGCGTACGCTCAGCGGCAGTGCGCCCGCATCCGATTGGACAACGTTGAACGGCACCATCCCGGCAATCACCGTCATGCTCTCCGGGAGGTTCTTTTGCAGAACGTCAGCATTGCCAACGCCGTTCTGCAGGCTGACGACAATGCTGTCAGCAGGAGCGTATCTGGCGATCAGTCCCGCCATCTCTTGTGTCGCGCCGCTCTTGACCGCAACGAGAATGATCTGCGCCTTGTCGAAGGCAGTGGCAGGGTCCTGCGTGAGGGAAAGCCGGTCCGGCGATAGAAGCCGCTCCGTGCCATCGAGATTGACCACCTTCAGGCCGGCGCGCCGGATTTCGTCCACCACCCGAGGCCGTGCTAGGAACGTGACGGCTTTTCCAGCGGCGGCAAGCTGCCCGCCGACATAGCAGCCAATGGAACCGGCACCTGCGACAACAATGCGGCTGGTGTTTTCAAGCATTGGCGGGCCCCGGTTTGACGCAATCGTCAGCCATTAAAACAGATGCACGCATTGTGATCCAGTGCGTGACAGGATGCTGCTTTTGGATTATCGCTTTGCACATGACATCCTCGACAGATCCCGTAAAAAACCTCGCCCAACTCATTGCTTGTCCGTCGGTTACGCCAGCGGAGGGCGGTGCTCTCACCATGCTCGAAGCCATGCTGGCGCCGCTGGGCTTTTCCGTCGAGCGCCCCATCTTCAGCGAAGACGGGACGCCGGACGTTGAAAACCTCTACGCCAGACGTTCGGGCAACGGGCCGCATCTGATGTTTGCCGGTCATACCGACGTTGTTCCCGTCGGTGACGCGGCGGCCTGGACCTATCCGCCGTTTTCGGCGGCGATCCACAAGGGCGAGATGTACGGTCGCGGTGCGGTGGACATGAAGGGTGGCATCGCCTGCTTTGCCGCCGCCGTTGCCCGGCACATCGCGAAGAACGGTGCGTTGAAGGGCTCGATTTCCTTCCTGATCACAGGCGATGAGGAAGGCCCGTCGATCAACGGTACCGGCAAGCTGCTGGAATGGGCCAAGGCGAGGGGCGAAACCTGGGATGCGGCCATCGTCGGCGAGCCGACCAATCCCGACAAGCTGGGCGATATGATCAAGATCGGCCGGCGCGGTTCGCTCTCTGGAACAATCACCGTCCATGGCGTCCAGGGACACGCGGCCTATCCGCATCTGGCCGACAGCCCGGTTCGCGGGCTGGTGACGCTGGTGGACAGCCTGCTTTATCCGGCTTTCGACAAGGGGACGAAGAACTTTCAGGCGACCAACCTGGAAGTCACGACGATCGATGTCGGAAATCCGGCGGTCAACGTCATCCCGGCCAAGGCAACCGCAACGTTCAATATCCGTTTCAACGACACATGGACCGATGAGACGCTGATGGCGGAAATCCACAACCGTCTCGACAAGGCATCCGGGCGGCGCAAATTGCGGCCGGGCCGGAAAACCCCGGTCAATTACGAGCTTGTCTGGCGCGACCGGCCGAGCCACGTCTTTCTCACCCATGATGAAAAACTTATCGGCACGCTGACGGCTTCGGTCGAAGCCGTGACCGGCAAGCGGCCGCAGCTGTCCACCTCGGGCGGTACATCCGATGCGCGCTTTATCAAGGATTATTGCCCGGTGGTCGAATTCGGGCTTGTGGGGCAGACTATGCACATGGTGGATGAGCGCGTGGCGGTCGCAGACCTGGAAACGCTGACACAAATTTACGAGCGGTTCATTGCCGACTTTTTTGCCTGAGCGACCATGCTGAATTTTGAAGACATCCAGCGTTATTTCTGGGGCTCATGGCGGATCATGAACGGCCATGCCGACGGTCTGGAATTGTTCGACCTTTCGGAAGACGGTTTCTGGCAATCATTCCAGGCCATCACGGTGTCGCTGCCGCCCCTGATTTTGAGCTGGATTGTTTTTGCCAATGATGCGGTGGCCTTCCGGCCCGAAACAGGAACCCGGTTGTCCCTGATCGGCCGGATCGCCTTTGTCGATTTGACCGCGTGGGTCCTGCCATTGGTGGTGCTGCTGTTTGTTGCACCGCGAATTGGCCTGCGCAACCGTTTCAGTGTCTATGTGATCACCAGCAACTGGGGTTCCGCATTGGTGAACTGGCTGGTTGTGCCGGCCACACTGGTTCACATTTTCATTCCGACCCGGCCCCAGCTCTCGCTGGGTGTCGACCTCATCCTCAACGCCGTTGCGCTTGTTTTGACCTATCGATTGACGCATGTGGCATTGAAGAAAACCTACGCCTATACGACTGCGTTCTTCGCCATTCTGGTCACGGGATATATTGTTCTGGTGGTTGTTCTTCAGAGTGTGCTGGGCATTGCCATGCCGGAGCCGGTCACACTCGGATAATCCACGCCGACGAGGTAGAGCCCGTAAGGCGGCGCGACAGGCCCGCAGGCCTTGCGGTCCCGGGCGGCAAGGGCATCGCTGACATCATCGGCTGTCCAGCGCCCGCAACCCACTTCGTTCAACGTTCCGGCAAATGACCTGATCTGGTTGTGCAGGAACGAGCGCGCGGATGCCCTGATTTCGATGATTTCCCCGTTGCGAAGCACACTGAGGTGATCGAGCGATTTGACCGGGCTTTTTGCCTGGCACTGGGTGGCGCGAAAGGTGGTAAAGTCGTGGGTTCCGACCAGCCGTTGTGCCGCTTCGTGCATTGCCTCCGCATCGAGCGGCTTCTTCACCCACCACGCGCGGAATGCTTCCAGCGGTGCCGGCGGACGGCGATTGATGATGCGGTAGAGATAATGCCTGCCCGTCGCGGAGAAACGCGCATCGAAATTCTCGGTCATCCGCTCGACATTGATGATCCCGACCGTTTCTCCGGCCACGACCAGATGGGCGTTGAGCGCCTCGCGCACCTTGGCGCTGCTCCAGTCCTTGGTCAGATCCACATGGGCAATCTGGGCAATCGCATGCACGCCGGAATCGGTGCGGCCCGCTGCGCCAAGGGAGATGGTTTCGCCGCAGAACTTGAAGATGGCCTGCTCGATGGCTGCCTGAACGGTATGGCCGTTTTCCTGCCGCTGCCAACCCGCATAGGGGGTGCCGTCATATTCGATGGTGAGTTTGTAGCGCGGCATCAAAGGCCCTCGAACGCTCTGGAATAGACCAGCGTTCCCGACAGAGGTGCATCAGCGAAAGCCAGCGCCTGGAGATACTCGCCCTGATATTGGCTGGCAAAACCCGATGCCCGTGCATTCGTATAGCCGAAGCGGCCGTAATAGCCGGGATCGCCGAGGACAATGGAAAGGGTTTCGCCCATGAGCACCAATTCCTGATGCGCGGCCCTGATCAGTGCCGATCCGACGCCTTTGCCCTGGTGACCGGAGACAACACTGAGCGGCGCCAGTGCAACCGCGTCAAAGCTGGTTCCATTCTCAACGCGCAGCCTTGAAAAAAGGATGTGGCCCGCCACGGCACCATCGAACTCCGCAACCAGTTCGAGCACGATATCGCCGTTGCCACTGAGTTGCTCGACCAGCCTTGCCTCATCCGGTCCCGCAAAGGCGTCTTCGACGATAGCTGAGATCAAGGCGCGGTCCGCGGGCTGTACGCGACGAATGGTGATGCTGCTCATGGCAGCTTCGCCCCTTGCGCAATCTTGGCGCCGCGCTGGAATTCCTGCCCGTCCATCGCCTTGCCGCCCGCCCGCTGCAGCGCGCGCAGACGCACCGCACCTTCTCCGCAGGCGACGCGCAGATCGTCATCGAGCACCGTGCCCGGCACGCCGGCGCCGGTCGCAAGCAGCGAGCGCAGCAACTTGACGCGTTCAAGGCCGTCACCGATCTCCATCTCGCACCAGGCGCCCGGAAACGGTGCCAGACCGCGAATACGGTTATGGATGTCAATGGCCGGCAGGGTCCAGTCGATACGGGTTTCAACCTTGGTGATCTTCGACGCGTAGGTGACGCCGTCTTCCGATTGCGGTGTCAGGGTGAGGCTGTCCCGTTCCAGCGCGGCCATGGCGCGCACCATCAGGTCGGCGCCGATCATGCTGAGCTGGTCGTGCAGCTCGCCCGCGGTCGTGTCGGGCGTGATCTTGACCTTTTCGGCCATGGCGACCGGGCCGGTATCCAGCCCCTCATCCATTTTCATGATCATCATGCCGGTTTCGCTGTCACCCGCCATGATGGCCCGCTGGATCGGTGCGGCGCCGCGCCAGCGCGGAAGAAGCGAGGCATGGCCGTTGTAGCAGCCAAGGCGCGTGCCTTCGAGAATGGCGGTGGGCAAGATCAGGCCATAGGCCACCACGATGGCAACATCCGCATTGAGATCGCGGAACGCCTGCTGTTCCTCGGGGCTGCGAAGGCTTTTGGGCGTGCGCACTTCAATGCCGAATTCTTCGGCATTGCGATGAACGGGCGAGGGGGTCAGTTCCAGTCCGCGCCGGCCTGCCGGACGCGGCGGCTGACTGTAGACGGCGACGATCTCATGGCCCTGGCCAATGAGCGCGTTGAGAACCGGCACGGAGAATTCCGGGGTTCCCATGAAGACGATACGCAGGCTCATGGCTTACACCGCCAGCCGGCTCGGAACGCGATCCTTGGCAAGCTTCTTGAATTTCTTCATCACCATTTCACGCTTGAGGCGCGAGATGTAATCGATGAACAGAACGCCGTTGAGGTGGTCGATCTCGTGCTGAAGGCAGGTTGCCAGCAAACCGTCAGCCTCGATCTCGTGCTTCTTGCCTTCGATATCGAAATAGGCAACGCGCACTTTTGCCGGACGTTCCACTTCCGCATAATAGTCCGGAATGGAGAGGCAGCCTTCTTCATAGACGTTGCGTTCGGTGCTGGAAGACAAAATCTCGGGGTTGATGAAAACCTGGGGTGCCTTCGGTTCGTCTTCCTTGGCAAGGTCGATCACCAGCATGCGCAGCGGTTCCGCCACCTGAATGGCGGCGAGGCCGATCCCCGGCGCGTCATACATGGTGTCGAGCATGTCGTTGGAGAATTTGCGCAAATCGGCGTCAAAGCGCTCCACGGGTTTGGAAACCTGGCGCAACAGCGGATCGGGAAGAATGACAAGCGGTTTGATAGACATGAGCATCACCTAATATCTCGGCTTTCAACCGTCAATCCCGGCATAAATGGCATTTGTGAAAATGTTCTCGTTTTGATCTCACATTTGCCATCCGAATCGGTTAGTCTGCTTCCCATGGAAACATCACATTCACTCGACCAGCCATTGTTTCAGCTCGGTGCCACGTCGATATCGGTCGGTAGCGCGTTGGTAATGGCGGCTGTCATCGTTGCACTTGCCATTGTCCTGTGCGGGATTGCTCTCTGGCGTTCGGCACGGGTACGGCTGATCGCGGAATTCCAGGCGGAAGACCGTGCGCGTGATGCGGAAGTGCGGATGGCCGAAATACTGAAGAGCCAGTCAGAGATGCAAGGCCGCATGCAGACCATGGCGGAACTTTTCGGTTCGCGCCAGGCGGAGCTCAATCAGTCGATCCGCGAACGCCTCGACGGCATGACCAGCCGTATCGGCCAGACCATGACGGAACAGACGCAGTCGACCCATGAAAACCTGGCCAAATTGCAGGAGCGGCTGGCGGTCATCGATACCGCGCAGAACAATATCCAGTCGCTGGCAGGACAGGTTGTCCAGCTGCAGGCGATTCTCGCCAACAAACAGACGCGCGGCGCTTTCGGTCAGGCGCGCATGGAAACCATTATTGCCGATGGCTTGCCGCAAGGGGCCTATGAGTTCCAGGCTACGCTTTCCAATGGAAGCCGCCCGGATTGTATCGTCCGCATGCCGAATGGCGCCCCCAATCTGGTCATCGACGCCAAATTTCCGCTTGAAGCATGGAACGCCATCCGCGAGTCCGAGACACCGGATACGAAGAAACTGGCGCTTGCCCAGTTCCGCCGGGATATCGAAATCCATATTCGCGATGTTTCAGAGAAATACCTGATCAATGGCGAAACCCAGGATACGGCATTTCTCTTTGTCCCCTCGGAATCCATTTTTGCCGAAATTCACGAGAATTTCGAAGGCATTGTGCAGAAAGCCCATCGTTCGCGCATCGTCATCGTTTCGCCATCCCTTTTGATGCTGTCCATTCAGGTCATTCAGGCGGTGCTCAAGGATGTGCGCATGCGCGAACAGGCACATCTCATCCAGGGTGAGGTGATCCGCCTGATGGAAGATGTCGGGCGCCTGGACGACCGGGTCCGGCGGCTGCAGACGCATTTCGGTCAGGCGAGCAAGGATATTGACGATATTCTCGTCTCGTCCAGCAAGGTGACGAAGCGCGGCCAGAAGATCGAGGCGCTGGAGTTTGTCGATCCGGCCGCCGGTGAACCCGCGAAGGGGCCGGATGCCAACCGCTCGGCAGCATCGGCAACGGGCCAGTTGCGCCTGCGCGTGGTGGATGAAGATTAGCCCTCAACGATTTTTTGCCGCCGCGTCTTCCAGGTACTTGCAGTCTGCGGTTTGACGAAGACGGACACGATGTCCGGGTTGGCCTGACGGATCGCTGTTTCGATACGCTCGACGCAGGCTTCGATGTCGGGTGCGGTAAGATGATCCTCAAATTCAATGCTGAGCCCGGCAACGATCTGCTTGGGTCCCATATGGACGGTCAGCGCCCCATTTGCCTGCTGAATGGCTGGGTCCTTGCCGGCGATGTCAAGAATTTGCTGTTCCGCTTCCGGCAGCGCGGACTCGCCGATCAGTAGGCCCTTGCTTTCCCGGGCGAGGAAAATTGCGGTTGCACCGAGGATGATGGCAATGCCGATGGAGGCAACCCCGTCGAATTCGGGCATGTCGAAGAATTGCGCCGCTGAAATGCCGGCAAACGCTACGATGAGTCCCAGCAGGGCCGCCGTATCCTCAAAGAGGACGGTAAAGACACTCGGGTCCTTGCTCTGCTGCACGGCTTCGAGATAGCCAAGCTTGCCCTTCATGGTTCGGAATTCTTTCAGCGCGACTGTCCATGAGATGCCCTCGAACAGCAGCGCAAAGCCAAGCACGACATAATTGACAGTGGGATTGGCGATGGGCTCCGGCTCGAGAATATGGGTGAGGCCTTCATAGAACGAGACACCGGCACCCACGGCAAACACCAGCAGCGCAACAATGAAACTCCAGAAGTAAAGCTCGCGTCCATGGCCAAACGGATGCGCCTTGTCAGCTGGCTTGGCGGCCCGCCGCAGACCGTAGAGAAGCAGGCCGCCATTTCCCGTATCCACCAGCGAATGAACGCCTTCCGACAGCATGGCGGAACTGCCGGTGAAGAAGGCGGCAATGAACTTGGTAGCCGCGATCAGAAGATTGCCGAGGATGGCGGCATAGATAACCTTCTTCGATCCCGCATGACTGCCAGATTGTGATGCCATTAAAGCCCCCTTTACCCACGCGTCAACGTAGCAGGAGTTGAATGGTTCCGGCAGTGTTGTGTCGTTGCGGCGGCAAATGGTCGGAATGACGCTAGTCGTTGGTGCCGTCATGGGATAACCCTGCCACAAACGGCGCAGGGCATCATGGCTGATTCACAGGTAGAGAACGCAATTTTCCTCGGTATTGATACGGGCGGCACCTATACGGATGCGGTCCTCTGGTCGGAAGCGCGCGGCGTTATCGCCAAGGCCAAGGCTTTGACGACACGCCACGATCTGAGTGTCGGCATCTCCGGCGCGGTCGAGCGCATTGTCGAGGAGGCTTCGGTTGATCCCGGGCATATACGCCTTGTGTCCATGTCGACGACCCTGGCCACCAATGCCCTTGTCGAAGGACAGGGCGGGCGGATCGCGCTTGTCATGGTCGGGTTCTCGCCGGCCGACCTGGAGAAGGCGGACCTCGGGTCTGCCCTTGGCTCCGATCCCGTCGTCTTCCTGCCCGGCGGGCACGATGTCTACGGCCGCCCGCAACCTTTCGACGTCTCGGCGCTGCAGGAGGCCTTGCCGCGCCTCAAGGAGGAGGTGACGGGTTTTGCAGTCTGCGCCTATTTTGCGGTGCGCAACCCCGAGCATGAAATTGCCATTCGTGATCTTGTGCGCGCTGAGACGGGTCTGCCTGTTACCTGCAGTCACGAACTTTCGGCCAAGCTGAACGGCCCGCGCCGGGCCCTGACAACGGTCCTCAATGCGCGGCTCATCGCCATGATTGACCGTCTGGTGGCGGCAACGGAAGGTTTCCTCGACCGGCGCGGCATTCACGCGCCGCTCATGGTGGTGCGCGGCGATGGCGCACTGGTCTCGGCGGCTTTTGCACGGCACCGCCCGATCGAAACGATCCTGTCGGGACCGGCTGCCAGCCTTGTCGGCGCACGCCACATGACGGGACTCGACAACGCCATCGTGTCCGATATTGGCGGGACGACCACGGACGTTGCCGTTCTCGACAATGGCCGTCCCCGGCTCGATCCCAATGGCGCCACCGTTGGCGGTTTCCGCACCATGGTCGAGGCGGTGGCCATGCGCACGTTCGGGCTGGGCGGCGATTCAGAGGTGTCGCTGGACGACAATGCCATGGCACCGCGCATCATGCTTGGACCAAGGCGGCTGGTGCCGCTGTCCCTGCTTGCGGCCAATCACGGTGCCATCGTCATCGATCATCTGGCGCGGCAGGTGAAGACGGCCAATCCCGGCCGCCTGGATGGCCGGTTCGCTCTGTTGACCGGCGTTCCCGAGCAAATGGCATCCGGATTGAGCAAGGGCGAAGCCGAGCTCTACCAGCGGATTACCCGGGAACCGCAGCCGCTCGACCGGCTTCTGAACTCCGTTTCCCAGACCGCGACGATCAATCGGCTGGTCGCGCGGGGGCTTGTCCATCTCTCCGGTTTCACGCCGTCCGATGCCTGCCATGTTCTCCATCTGCAGAACAATTGGAACGGCGAAGCGGCGCGCTATGGCGCCATTCTCTATGCCAGGCGCAAGGACGGCGCGGGCCGCCCGCTGTGCGATACGCCGGAGGAAATTTCGCGGCGCACCTATGACGCGCTCATCCGCCGTTCATCGGAAGTGGTGCTGGAAACCGTCTTTGCCGAAGATGGATTGGATGGACCTGACATGGTGGCCAGTCCGCTGACCCAGCGCGCGCTTTCCGGGCAGGGCGGTATTGCCGGCGTCAAGCTTGATATCGACCGGCCGCTGATCGGCCTGGGTGCTTCCGCTCCCGTCTATTATCCCGCCGTTGGAGCCATGCTGGGTGCGCCAAGCATTGTTCCCGTCGATACGGACGTTGCCAATGCGCTCGGTGCCGTGGTCGGGCAGGTGCGCGTATCGGTCGAAGCCTACATCAGCCAGCCCGCCGAAGGGATTTTTCGCGTGGCAGCGGGAGAGGCGGTGAAGGATTTTCAGGAGGAAGATCTCGCGATTGCCTTCGCCGAAGAAACGCTGCAAGGGCAGGTTCGCAGTTTCGCGCTGGAAGCTGGCACCGACGAGGCACAGGTCACCATCGCCCGAAACATCAGCGCTGCGACCGTTGAAGACCAGCGAAAATTCATCGAAGCGGTGCTGGTCGCAACCGCAACCGGCAGACCTCGCATTGCCCACTGATTGATTGTTTCCCTTCTGGCATAAATCATGTTCATTTAGGCCGAATTGACGGGGAATGCTTTGGTGTGTTCAAGGGTACGCTAACAGAAAATCTTAAGGAGTATGGCATGAGCGAGCGGGTCGAGATCGATGGTCTGAAGGTGGCGAAAGAGCTCTACGACTTCGTGGCTAATGAAGCGGTGGTCGGAACATCGGTCAATGCCGACGCCTTTTTTCAGGGTCTGGCAGCAATTGTCGATGATCTGTCGCCGAAGAACCGGGCCTTGCTCGCCAAGCGCGATGCATTTCAGGAAAAGCTCGATGCGTTCTATCGCGAAAAGCGGCAGACAGGATATACGCCAGAGCAATATGAAGCGTTCCTGCGGGAAATTGGCTATCTGCTGCCTGAGGGCGGAACATTCTCCGTCTCGACCGACAATGTGGATCCGGAAATCGCGGTAACGGCCGGACCGCAGCTCGTGGTGCCTGTCATGAACGCCCGCTATGCGCTCAACGCGGCCAATGCGCGCTGGGGTTCGCTTTACGATGCGCTCTACGGCACCGATGCCATTCCGGAAACCGACGGCGCGGAAAAGGGCAAGGCATTCAATCCGCTGCGCGGCGCCAAGGTCATTGCCTGGGCCAAGGCCTTTCTCGATGACAGTGCGCCGCTCGATGGCGCACACTGGGCTGATGTGACCGGTCTTTCCGTTGATCACGGCACGCTTGTGCTCAAGACCGCCGATGGGGTCTCACCGTCGCTGAAGGAGCAGGCACAGTTCGTTGGCTATAAGGGCGATGCTTCCAGGCCATCCTCCATTCTCATGGTGAAGAACGGCATGCATGTGGAGATCGTCATCAACGCCGATCATCCCATTGGAAAAACCGACCCGGCCAATATTGCCGACGTGGTATTGGAATCGGCACTCACCACGATTCAGGATTGCGAGGATTCCGTTGCTGCCGTCGATGCGGAAGACAAGGTTGTTGTCTATCGCAACTGGCTCGGCCTGATGAACGGCGATTTGCAGGATACGTTTGAAAAGGGCGGCAAATCCGTCACGCGCAAGCTCAATCCCGACCGGGACTACACAGGGAAAGACGGCAAGCCGCTGACGCTGCCCGGCCGTTCGCTCATGCTGGTGCGCAATGTCGGTCATCTCATGACCAATCCGGCCATCCTCGACAAGGATGGCAACGAGGTGCCGGAAGGCATCATGGATGCGGCAATCACTGGCCTGATCGCCCTGCACGACGTCGGCCCCAAGGGCCGCCGCATGAATTCGCGCGCCGGTTCGATGTATGTCGTCAAGCCGAAAATGCACGGCCCGGAAGAAGTCGCCTTTGCCTCGGAGCTGTTCGGACGCGTTGAAGCCCTGCTCGGCATGCAGCCCAACACGATGAAGATGGGCATCATGGATGAGGAGCGCCGCACGACGGTCAACCTCAAGGAAGCCATCCGCGCGGCGAAGGAGCGGGTTGTTTTCATCAATACCGGCTTCCTCGACCGCACCGGCGACGAGATTCACACCTCGATGGAGGCGGGTCCGATGATCCGCAAGGGTGACATGAAGCAGGCATCGTGGATCGGCGCCTATGAAAACTGGAATGTCGATGTCGGGCTTGAATGCGGCCTTTCCGGCCACGCGCAGATCGGCAAGGGCATGTGGGCCATGCCGGACCTGATGGCAGCCATGCTTGAACAGAAGATTGCCCATCCGAAGGCCGGTGCCAACACCGCATGGGTGCCGTCACCGACGGCCGCCACGCTGCATGCCACCCACTATCACAAGGTTGATGTGGCCGAGGTACAGGCAAAGCTGAAGTCGCGCGGCCGCGCCAAACTCGGCGATATCCTGTCGGTGCCGGTCGCGTCGCGGCCCAACTGGACACCGGAAGATATCCAGCGCGAGCTCGACAACAATGCCCAGGGCATTCTGGGATATGTCGTGCGGTGGGTGGATCAGGGCGTCGGTTGCTCCAAGGTGCCGGACATCAACAATGTCGGCCTGATGGAGGATCGCGCCACGTTACGCATTTCCGCCCAGCACATCGCCAACTGGCTGCATCACGGCGTTGCCGGCGAGGCACAGGTTCTGGAAACGCTGAAGCGCATGGCCGGGGTCGTCGACAAGCAGAATGAGGGCGATCCGCACTATCAGCCGATGGCTGCGGATTTCGATGCATCGGTGGCGTTTCAGGCGGCTTGCGATCTGGTGTTCAAGGGGCGGGCACAGCCGAACGGCTACACCGAACCGGTCCTGCACCGCCGCAGACTGGAACTGAAAGCCAAGCGCGCGGCTGCATAGCAGCCGATGCGCGCTGTTCGCCTCCTGGCCCTGGTGTTTCCGGCATTGTTGACCGGGGCGGGGCTTGCGAGGGCGCAGGGCGCAGAACCGGTCATTGAAATCCTCAACTGGGGTCTGACGCGGGCCAAGGATGTCGGCACTGAAGCGGCGCCTGATACGCCGACAGGCTATAACCGGCTTGTCGACGGGCCGGTGGACGTTGTCAGGGCCGACAAAATAACCGCCTGCCTCGGGACCAGTTTCGGCGTGATGTATGCCGCGTTCAATGTTCCCGATTTCCAGGTCGTGCCGATCATGATCGTTGTCCGGCATCCGGTGATTCACACGCCTGATGGCCGCAGCATGCAGCGCAGCAGCTGGCCCGACGGCGCCATCCGTCAGCAGCGCTATGCGGGCTGGGTGTTCGAAAAGAGCTACGAACTGGTTTCCGGTGTCTGGACCTTTTCCCTGCAGGACACGCATGGACGCGAGTTTGCCACCAGGAGTTTCGACGTGACCGCCGGCAGCTGTCCCATATCCTGATAATGGCTGAGCCCTTCCGGATATCGGGCTGGATGAGCATTTCCCTCTCTGCGGCGACGCGGATCGCGGGAATTCGCAAATAGCAATTGTCACGGAGTAAAATTAGACTATTTGATAATCACGAAAACTCCCGTGTCTCTCACATAATCTGGCGATTGGGTTTATCCATGAGCGATTTGCCCCATTCAGTTCTTCAGGACGCCCATCGGCTGGCTGCCCTTGCTGAATATGATGTTCTCGATACGCCGTCAGAGCCGGCATTCGATAATATTGTCTCTCTTGCCAAGCAGATTTGCGAGACACCGGTTGCTTTGATCAGCCTGGTCGCCGGAGACCGGCAATGGTTCAAGGCGCGGTCCGGCTTTGAGACGTGTGAAACACCTTTGGAGCAATCGGTTTGTGCACATGCGCTGCCGACGGGCTCTGTCCTCGTCATTCCGGACCTCACACTGGATGAGCGCACGAGGCACAACACCCTGGTGACGGGAGAACCCCATATCCGGTTTTATGCCGGGGCCGTTCTCAATACACCCAGCGGCGAGGCGATCGGAACCCTGTGCGTGATCGACAGCGTGCCGCGCCCCGGCGGGCTTACCGATGCGCAGACCGAGGCCCTTCAAGACCTTGCCGAGCAGGTCATTACCATCCTCGAACTGCGCCGGGTGCTGGAAGACCGCAACGACGTTGTTCTCCAGCAGCGGCGTTCGATTCGCTCCAGCCTGAAACGAGCCCTGTCGAGTGAAGCGGCGCGCAACAAGCAGTACCGGGTCGACGGATGGCTTGGTCCGGCGCAACAGGCGGGGGGCATCGGGGCATTCGAACTCAATCTCAAAACCAATATTGCGCGCGTTACACCCGAAATGTGCCGGCTATACGGACTGCCGGAGAGCGAGCAATATTCCGCTCCGACGTTCGAGGTGCTGACCTATGCGGACGACAGGCATCTGGTCTCCGATCAACCATCGCGCCTCGATGGCAACGTCATGCTTGATATCGAATACCGGATCCGCCGTGCCGATGACGGGTCGCTGCGCTGGCTGAGCCGCCGTGGCGAGCTTGCCTATGACGACGTTGGCCAACCCGCGTTCTTCCGCGGCACGGTCCAGGATGTCACCAAGCGCAAGCAGGCGGAGATCCGCCAGGCTGCCCTTCTCGAACTGGGTGACAGTATTCGCGATGCCCATACAACGGGCGAAGCTGCGGAAATTGCCTCACGGATTCTCGGTGAAAACCTGAATGCCGGTCGCGCCGGATTTGCCATCATCGATTTGACGGCGGATCTTTTCAATGTCGAGCGGGATTGGACAGCGGCCGCACTGAAGTCCATGGCCGGCCGCCACTCCCTGGTCAATTTCAAGGCAACGATCAAGAACTCGCAGATCGGGATTCCGATTGCCGTCTCCGACATACCAGGAACGGACTGGCTGGCGCAGGACTATGACGGCTATGCCGCCCTTCAAGCCCGGTCGTTCATCAATGTACCGCTGATGCACGCCGGTGAACTCGTGGGGCTGATGTTTGTTCACGGCGAGAATCCGAGGGATTGGCAGACAGACGAGATTCAGTTTGTCGTCAGCATTGCCGACCGAACCTACGCGGCGATTGCCAAGCTGCAGGCTGAGCATGAACAGGGTATTCTCAATCAGGAATTGAGCCATCGCCTGAAAAACACGCTTACCATGGTTCAGGCCATTGCAACGCAAACGCTGCGCGATGCGCCGCAGGACGCGGTCGAGGCATTCAAGCAGCGCCTGATGGCGCTTAGCTCGGCGCATAATGTGCTGCTGCACCAGAACTGGTCGGCGGCGCGTATCCGTTCGGTGCTGGAGAGCGTCCTGGCGCTGCACGGCGAAACAGCGCAGTTTGTCTTGCGCGGACCCAATCTCAATCTCGGGCCAAAGGCCGTTCTTTCCCTGTCGTTGCTGCTGCATGAACTTGCCACGAACGCGCTGAAATATGGATCGCTGTCCAACACACAGGGCAAGGTGGAGATCAGTTGGGAAATCCAGCGTGCTCCGTCGCAGATGGAATTTGTCCTGACATGGCGCGAGAGCGGCGGCCCGGCCGCAACTGCTCCCGAAAAGAAAGGATTTGGCTCGCGCCTGATCCGTTTCGGCCTGTCGGGCACCGGGGATGCCGATATTCAATATGAGAAAGAAGGGCTTGTGGCGCGGTTCAGGGCGCCGCTGGCACTGATCATGGATAACTAATCAGCATCCTTGGTCAATCCTGCGAGCGGTTGGCGGCGCCTGGTTCGACTTTGGTATGCATTGTTTGCCGCATCATTCGATGCTAAAATTATGCCTGAACCAGGAAGCCGGAAATGCGCACCACACTTGCTCTTGATGATGAGCTTATTGCCAAAGCACAGGATTTCACGGGATTGCATGAAAAGTCCGCCCTCGTTCGGGAAGCCCTCAAGGCTTTGATCGAACGTGAAAGCGCACGCCGCTTGGCGCTCCTTGGAGGGAGCGAACCAGGTTTGAACACGATACCCCGCCGCCGCATCGGATCGGACGCGTAGGCGTGATCCTCGCCGATACATCGATATGGATCGATCATTTGCGCCTAGGCGATGCCGAATTAAAACTGCGTCTCAACACCAATCAGATAATGGTCCACCCATTCATTGTGGGTGAAATTGCTTTAGGCATTTTACGGCAACGTGACCTCATCCTGGCTGCCCTTCGTGATCTGCCGAAGGTGAAAATAGCCAACGAGGAGGAAGTCCTGCATTTTATCGATGCCGAAGCGTTGTTCGGTCTTGGTATCGGCTATGTCGACGCGCACTTGCTGGCGGCAACGCGGCTAACACCCGGCACGCGGTTGTGGAGCAGAGACAAGAGATTGGCTGCCGCTGCCGCTCGCCTGCAACTCAACGTTGACTTTCCGTGATGCGGACAAGGCACCGGATTCAGTGTTCGCGATCGAGGCGGCAATCAACAACAGGACTGAATAGCCTTGTGCAATTTTGACCAGATTAATGCGTGCCGCCCCGAACACTACTTGTTTGCTGGCTGATTCTTGTTTACGCGATTGGCCATGAAACTGCTTGCGCTTGATACGGCCTCCACTCTTTGCTCCGTTGCTGTTCTCGATGTCGAAACCGGGACAGTGCTTGCCGCAACGAGTGAGGATATTGGCAAGGGACATGCGGAGCGTTTGATGGCCTTCATTGAACAGACGTTGAACCATGCAGCAGTATCGATCAGTGCCGTCGGCAAGATCGCGGTCAGCATCGGTCCCGGATCGTTCACCGGCGTGCGTGTCGGCGTTTCCACGGCGCGCGGCTTTGGTCTTGCCTTGCAATGTCCGGTCGTGGGTGTCAGCACGCTTGAAGCATTGGCTTTTGATGCACGGCGTGTGTTTCCGGAACGTCCTGTCCTGTCGATCATCGATGCACGGCGCGACGAGATCTATGCGCAGTTCTTTGCGCCGGATGGTTCTGCCGGTTCGGCGCCCGGTGTGACAACCCTACCGGACGTGTTCTCTGCCTTGTCGGAACGGCCGGACGATGTCGTGCTGTCCGGTTCGGGAGCGGCCCTCGTCAATGATGGCAGGGAACACAAGCTCGATGTGGCCGTGACCACGTCGACGGGAACGATTGAAGCCTTTGCCCGGCTGGGCGCTCTGCGCGCGGTTGATGGTGAAGCGCCGAAGCCGCTTTATCTGCGCGGGCTCGACGTCAAGCCGCAGCAGGGTTTTGTCCTGCGAAGGAAGGTCTCGGAATGATGGGCTTTCCCCTGGGTAATCTGCGCAACCGTCCTTTTGTCATTGAACCGTTGGCAAGCACGGATTCGATACACCTGGCAAAGCTTCACGCCCTGACGTTCAGCCAGCCATGGAGCGATGAGGAATTCCACGCGCTGATGATGCAAGGGAATGTCTTCGGTTTCATTGCGCGGGAAGAGGGCAGGCGATCTGCGCCTCCCGGCGGCTTCGTGCTGGCAAGGCTCGTTGTCGACGAGGCGGAAATCCTGACGATTGCGGTGGCGCCGTCCGCGCAACGGCGTGGTCTTGGTCATGCCTTGATGGACGCGACCCTGCGCCATCTGCACAATGCCCGGGCGGAAATGCTGTTTCTGGAGGTGGACGAGACAAATATGCCGGCCCTGGCGCTCTACCGCCGTCTTGGATTCAAGCAGGTGGGCAAACGTCCCGGCTATTATGAAACTGCGGGCGGCCGTTCCGCGGCCCTGACCATGCGCCGTGACCTGAAGCGGGCACGCTGACATGATGTCCTGGGTCCGTTTTACTGTCACGGCAACGGCTTTTGCGCTGGTCACCCTGATCTCGGTGCCATTGCAGTACTTTTTCCTCAAGGCCGGCTGGGGCTTGCGCAAGCGGTTTCCGATTTTCTATCACCGCATCGTCGCCAAACTGCTTGGCTTGCGCATCCACATGCATGGGGACATGGCAACGCAGCGCCCGCTGCTGCTGGCGGCAAACCACGCATCGTGGACCGATATCGTGGTGCTGGGTGCGCTCAAGGAATTGTCCTTCATCGCCAAGATCGAAGTGGCGAGCTGGCCGCTGTTCGGCATGCTCTCCAAACTGCAGCGCTCCGTCTTCGTGGAGAGGGAAAAGCGCGGCAAGACCCATGATCAGGCGAGCGAGATTGCAACGCGTCTGGCCGCCGGTGACGTCATGGTGCTGTTTGCCGAGGGAACCACGTCCGACGGCAATCGTGTCCTGCCCTTCAAGACGTCGCTTTTCGGTGCCGCCCAGGTGGCAATCCGCGAAACCAGCGTGGAAACAGTGACGGTGCAACCCGTCGCGATTGCCTATACGCGGGTGCATGGCGTGCCGATGGGCCGCTTCCATCGCCCGATCATTTCCTGGCCGGGCGACGTGCCGCTGGGACCGAGCTTGATCGGGCTTTTGAAGGACGGTGCGATCGATGTCGATGTCTGGTTCGGCGAACCGATGACCATCGACAGCAAGACAAACCGCAAGATGCTGGCACGGTTGATGGAGAAGCGGGTGAGGGAGATGATGTTGTCGTCGCTCCTTGGCCGGGATCTTGTCACGGCGGCAGGAGAAACGCCGGAGTCAGCCATTCCGGGTGACTCTGCTATTCTCAAAGGCCTCAAAAAGCTTTAGAAGCCTCGCATGGATGATATCAGCACCTCGCATAAGCCGGACGCGACATCCGGAACCGTACCCATTTCGCCAGCACTTGCGAACACGCGCAAGGTCTATGTGAAGACCTATGGCTGTCAGATGAATGTCTATGACAGCCAGCGTATGACGGACAGTCTGGCGGCGGAAGGCTACAGCCCCACCGATACGGCGGAGGACGCCGATCTGGTGTTGATCAACACCTGTCATATTCGCGAGAAAGCCTCCGAAAAACTCTATTCAGCGCTCGGCCGCCTGCGCAAGATGAAGGACGCCCGCGCCAAAGAAGGCCGCGAGCTGACCGTCGGTGTTGCCGGTTGCGTGGCGCAGGCGGAAGGCGACGAGATCACCCGCCGCGCGCCGGTGGTGGATCTGGTGGTCGGTCCGCAGACCTATCATCGCCTGCCGCAGGCGCTTGCCCGTGTGCGGCAGGGCGAGCGGGTCGTCGAGACGGAATATGCGATCGAAGACAAGTTCGAGCATCTGCCGGCGCCCCGCAAGGAGCAGACAAGAAGCCGTGGTGTGACGGCTTTTTTGACTGTCCAGGAGGGGTGCGACAAGTTCTGCACATTCTGTGTGGTGCCCTATACCCGCGGTTCGGAAGTCTCGCGGCCGGTCGCGCAGATCTTGAAGGAAGCCGAAAAGCTGGCTGATGCCGGTGTGCGCGAACTAACCCTGCTCGGTCAGAACGTCAATGCCTGGCATGGCGAAGGTGCCGACGGGCGCGAGTGGGGATTGGGCGAGCTGCTCTACCGGCTGGCTGAGATACCCGGCATTGCGCGCCTGCGCTACGTGACCAGCCATCCGCGCGATATGGACGACACGCTGATCCATGCCCACCGCGACCTGCCGATGCTCATGCCCTATCTGCATCTGCCAGTACAGGCTGGGTCGGACCGCATTCTCAAGGCCATGAACCGCAGACATACGGCTGCGGAATATGTGCGGCTGATCAACCGGATTCGCGAGGCGCGCTCGGACATTGCCCTTTCCGGGGATTTCATCGTCGGCTTTCCCGGCGAGACCGACGAGGATTTCGAAGCGACACTGCAGATCGTGCGCGACGTCACCTATGCCGCGGCTTATTCGTTCAAATACTCGCCCCGCCCCGGCACGCCCGGTGCAGATATGGAAGACCATGTCCCCGAAGCCGTGAAGGACGAAAGATTGCAGCGCCTGCAGGCACTGCTGTCCGAACAGCAATATGCATTCCAGCGCAGTCTGGTCGGTCAAACCATGGACGTGCTGATCGAAAAGGCCGGGCGGGAACCCGGACAGATGGTTGGCCGATCTCCCTGGTTACAACCTGTAATTATCGATGTACATGGCGGGGAAATCGGCGACATAATCAGCGTACGAATCATCAGCACGGGAACCAACAGCCTGATTGGGGTTCGTGAGATGGAAACGACGAGCGACGGGACTATATAAGCACTGAACACCTTTTGGTAAGGAGAGCCGATTGACCGCCACCGAAAAGCTGAAACCCGCTCCGTCAGGGGCCTCGGATCTGGCGCATATCGTACTGACATTCGACAATAACCGGCTGGCAAGCGCCTTGTTCGGTCAGTTCGACGAGAACCTTGCCCGCATCGAGCAGAAACTGGGTGTCGATGTCCGCTCCAAGGGAAACCAGCTTGCAATTCGCGGTGAACCGGGCGCGACCGAACAGGCCCGAAGGGCTCTCGATCAGCTCTATGAACAGCTGCAGAAGGGCCATGATATTTCGGCATCCGATGTGGATGGCGCATTGCGCATGGCTATTGCCGCCGACGATCAACTGACGCTTCCCAGCATGGAAAACAAGAGCAAGATGGCTGCAGCCCAGATATCGACCCGCAAGAAGACGATTTTTGCCCGCACGCCCACGCAGGATGCCTATATGCGGGCAATGGACCGCTCGGAAATGGTGTTCGGCGTCGGCCCTGCCGGTACTGGCAAGACCTATCTGGCCGTTGCCCATGCCGCCATGCTTCTGGAGCGTGGCCTGGTGGACCGGATCATTCTGTCGCGTCCGGCCGTGGAGGCTGGTGAACGTCTTGGCTTCCTGCCCGGTGACATGAAGGAAAAGGTCGATCCGTATCTGCGGCCGCTCTATGATGCGCTGTATGACATGATGCCCGCCGACAAGGTCGAGCGGGCCATTGCTGCCGGTGTCATCGAAATTGCACCGCTGGCTTTTATGCGCGGACGCACGCTGGCGCATTCTGCCATCATTCTTGATGAGGCGCAGAACACGACAGCCATGCAGATGAAGATGTTTCTCACCCGCCTTGGTGAAAACGGACGCATGATCATCACCGGTGATCCCAGTCAGGTCGATCTTCCTCCTGGCCAGAAATCTGGTCTGGTTGAAGCGCTGAGAATTCTCGACGGCGTCAGCGGGATTGTCACAGTCCGCTTCTCGGATGTGGACGTTGTCCGCCATCCGCTTGTTGCGGCAATCGTCCGTGCCTACGACAAGGAAGGCGCCAAGCCCTGAGATATTTCGATCACTTCATCCCGTTGGCGGTCTGATGCGATTTTCTGCACTTCCGGCGTTTATGGACTACAATGTCCACGGCGCTCCGGTTCTTGAAAACCGCATTATCCGACTCAACGGGCTGAGTGCTCGAAAGATATCCAACGCTTGATGGTACAATTTTGATCGATACCGATATTCTCGTTGAAACCGACGGCTGGCCCGAGGAGGCCACCCTGCAGGCGCTTGCCGAAATGGCCATTGCTGCTGCATGGCAGACATTGGACGGCGGCCCGCAACCGGTGAGTGAACTCAGCCTCGTCTTCACCGACGACGCGGCGATCCGCGAACTCAACAATGACTGGCGCGACAAGGACAAGCCAACCAATGTGCTGTCATTCCCCGCCTTTCCGATCAAGCCCGGCCAGAAACCCGGCCCCATGCTCGGCGACATCGTCATCGCTCGGGAAACGGTCGAGCGTGAAGCTGCCGATGAACAGAAACCTTTCGACCATCATTTGACGCATCTGATCGTACACGGCTTTTTGCATCTGCTGGGCTATGATCATATTATCGAGAGCGAAGCGGAAGAGATGGAAGATCTGGAGCGTAAAATTCTCGCGCATCTTGCCATTCCCGACCCATATGCGCTATCGGTCACTGACGATCAATCCGATTGAGGACCATGTCTGACACGTCGCACCAGAACGATCCTGCCGCGCCCGCCAAGGGCATAACCGGGCAGGAGAGTGACGCCGAGGGGCAAAGTAGCACCAGAGCGCCCGCAACCGAAAAGCGCTCGCTTCTCACTGCAATCTTTCCATTTCTGCGCGCTCGCCCGGGCACATCCCTGCGAGAGGATATCGATGCGGCGCTGGCAGGCACGGATAATGGCGATACGGCGTTTTCGCCGGAAGAACGCGCCATGCTTCACAACATCCTGCGCCTGCGTGAATTGCGCGTGGAGGATGTGATGATCCCCCGCGCTGATATCGAGGCGGTCGATATCACCACGACTCTCGGCGATCTGCTGGAGGTTTTCGAGAAATCCGGCCATTCGCGCATGCCGGTTTTCGCGGAAACCCTGGATGATCCGCGTGGCATGGTGCATATCCGTGATGTGGTCAATTACATCACCAAGATTTCCAGGGTGAAGACCCAGCGCCGAACTTCGGCGAAGGCACCCAAGGCACCGGCTGCTGCCAAGTTTGATCTGGGCAATGTTGAGCTGACCAAGACCATTGCAGAGCTCAGTCTCATGCGGCCGATCCTTTTCGTGCCGCCCTCGATGCTTGCCAATGACCTGATGGGCCGCATGCAGGCACAGCGCATTCAGATCGCGCTGGTTATCGATGAGTACGGCGGGACCGACGGCCTGGTGTCGCTGGAAGATATCGTCGAAATGGTCGTCGGCAATATTGAAGACGAGCACGACGACGATGAAGTGATGATCATGGAGGAGCCGGAAGGCGTCTTCATCGCCGATGCCCGCGCCGATCTTGAAGAGGTCGCCGGAAAGATCGGGCCCGGCTTTGTCGTTGGCGAGCATGGCGAAGACGTCGACACGGTCGGCGGTCTGATCTTCTCGATTCTCGGGCGTATTCCCGTGCGCGGCGAGATGGTCCAGGCGGTTCCGGGTTATGAGTTCCATGTGCTCGAAGCCGACCCGCGCCGTATCCGCAAGGTTCGCATCGTGCCGCTGCGCCATGCCGAGCGCCGCCCGCGCGCGCCGCGTCCGGGCGCGGCGGATGAACCTGCTGAAATGGACGAATGATTGGCGCAAGTCTCACCCGCTTATACTGACGAAAAATCACCGAGGGTGGGGCATGGCATGATCCAGCGTCTGGCCGGAAAAATCATCCTGCTGTGGGGATGGAAGCGTGTTGCGCTGGCATTTCTCATGGGTGCGCTGGCCAGTTTCGCGCTGCCGCCCTATGATTTTTTTGCCGTCTGCTTCATCTCCTTTCCGGTTCTTGTCTGGCTGATTGACGGTGCCGTTGACAATGCGGGTGCCGGGCCTCTCCGCAGGCTTTGGCCGGCTGCCATGATTGGCTGGTGGTTTGGTTTCGGCTATTTCGTCTTTGGCCTCTGGTGGCTGGGGAATGCACTGCTGGTGGACGCTGCCGGCTTTGCCTGGGCAATTCCGCTTGCCGTGCTTGGACTGCCGGCCGTTCTCGCCGTTTTCTACGCTTTTGCCGCAGCGCTGGCCCGACTGTTCTGGAGTGAAGGGATGGGCCGTGTTCTGTCGCTGGCGTTTGCCTTCGGTATTACCGAGTGGCTGCGTTCCATTGTGCTCACCGGTTTCCCCTGGAATGCGATCGGCTATGCGGCGATGCCGGTTCCCGTTCTCATGCAGTCATCGGTTTTTGTCGGCCTCCTGAGCATGAATGCGCTGGCCGTCGCGGTGTTTTCCATGCCTGCCCTGCTTGCTGGCCGCCGGGATATCAGAACGGGCCTGGTTGTCGCGCTGATCCTGGTGTGCGCCCATGCGGGTTACGGGTTTTACAGGCTGCAGACAGCCAGCCTTGTCGCAAAAGGCCCCAATGTTCGTATCGTTCAGCCGTCGATCGCGCAGGATCTGAAGTTTGACGTGGAAGCGCGCCGCGATATTCTTGATAAATATCTCGCCATGAGCGGCAAGCCGCCCCGATCCGGTGCCCCGGCACCCGACGTGATTGTCTGGCCGGAAACAGCGGTCCCCTATATCCTGACGAGAACACCCGACGCGTTGCGGGCCATTGCCGGAATGCTGAAAGAGGGGCAAGTCCTGCTCGCCGGGGCCGTGCGGATGGAGGAGCCGGGAGGCAATCAGCCGCCGCTATATTACAACACGATCTACAGCATCAATGATGCCGGTGAGATTACCGGTGCTGCCGACAAGGTGCATCTGGTTCCGTTCGGCGAATATCTGCCGCTCGAAGGCATTCTGCGCAGCCTGGGTTTGAACGAAATTGCTGGAATGCCTGGCGGGTTTACCGCAGGCGCCTCCAAGCAGTCGCTCAAGGTGAGCGATAATCTCACCGCTTTGCCGCTCATCTGCTATGAAGCGATCTTTCCGGCTGAAATGGGGTATCAGGGGCCGGCGGCCGACGCGATCATCAATGTGACCAATGATGCATGGTATGGCGATACGCCAGGTCCGTATCAGCACTTCCGCCAGGCGCAATTGCGCGCGGTCGAGCAGGGTTTGCCGCTTGTCCGCGCCGCCAACAATGGACTATCAGCGGTTGTCGATCCCTACGGTCGAATCATCGATGCCCTGGCATTGAATGCAGTGGGTGTGGTCGATGTGGCGCTTCCCGGTAGGGTTCAACTACCATTAAGTGAAGGCTTACGCAGATTTCAATTTCTGATTGTACTCGGTCTGCTTTTTGCTGCCGTACTGGCGTATTTTTATCGGGATAGAAGGCGTCTCGGTTGACTTTTTTACCTTTGCCCTGTCGAATACCGTTATATTTGGTCTGTTGATACATTGATGATAAAATTAGTTTTCAGCCCCATTTCATACGAATGAGATTTTCATGCCCGATAATAAAAAGCGACCGAACCCAGTTGACGTCCACGTGGGCGCCCGAATCCGTCTGCGCCGGAACATGGTTGGCCTCAGCCAGGAAAGACTAGGCGATAGCCTGGGAATTACATTTCAGCAAATTCAAAAATACGAGAAGGGTGTCAACCGGGTAGGTGCCAGCCGTCTGCAAGCGATTGGCAACGTTCTCAACGTACCCGTCACGTTTTTCTTTGATGATATGCCCGACCAGCCGGAAAAGGTGCAGGGTTTCGAGGAGGAAAGTGACAACACATACGTTGTGGGCTTTCTCAACAGCTCCGAGGGGATACAGCTTGCGCGTGCCTTCGCCAAGATCGGCGACCCGAAGATTCGCCGGAAAATCCTCGATCTGGTGCGGACATTGAGTCACGAAGAAGATCCCGAAGGATAGATTCCCGTTAGCCTGCCGATCTTTCCGTTCAAACAGTAGAAAAATTCTTCCAATGCTGTTTGTTTGAAAACGAAAGCGATTGACTGAATCCTTGGACCTTGGCAAACACTACGCAGGCTCGTTCCCTGTGGAATGGGCGTACGTTTGTTTCAAGAGGGGTTTCCCGTGACACGCAGTTCCTATCTTTTTACCAGTGAGTCTGTATCGGAAGGTCATCCAGATAAGGTTTGCGACCGTATTTCCGATGAAATCGTCGACATGATTTATAAGGAAGCAAAGAAAACGGGTGTTGATCCGTGGACTGTGCGTATTGCCTGTGAAACCTTGGCAACGACCAACCGGGTTGTTATTGCCGGTGAAGTGCGTGTCCCCGACACGCTGCTCAAGAAGGACAAGAACGGCGCCGTTGTTCATGACGCCAAGGGGCATCCGGTCATCAATCCCTCCCGCTTCCGCGCTGCCGCCCGCCGTGCGATCCGCGATATCGGCTATGAGCAGGATGGCTTCAGCTGGAAGACTGCAAAGATTGACGTGCTGCTCCATCCGCAGTCGGCCGACATCGCGCAGGGCGTCGACAATGCGTCTGACCGTCAGGGTGAAGAGGGTGCAGGCGACCAGGGCATCATGTTCGGCTATGCCTGCCGGGAAACACCGGACCTGATGCCGGCTCCGATCTATTATTCGCACAAGATTCTCGAGCTTCTCGCCGCTGCCCGCCACAAGGGCGAGGGCGAGGCTGGCCGGCTTGGCCCCGATGCCAAGAGCCAGGTGACGGTTCGTTACGTCGATGGCGTAGCGGCGGAAGCGACGCAGATCGTTCTTTCGACACAGCATCTGGATGCAAGCTGGGATTCCAAGAAGGTTCGCAAGGTCGTTGAACCCTACATCCGTGAAGCGCTGGGCGATCTCAAGATTGCCGACAATTGCGTCTGGTACATCAACCCGACCGGCAAGTTCGTCATCGGCGGACCGGATGGTGACGCAGGGCTGACAGGCCGCAAGATCATCGTGGACACCTATGGCGGTGCGGCGCCCCATGGCGGCGGTGCTTTCTCCGGTAAGGACACCACCAAGGTTGATCGCTCGGCTGCCTATGCGGCACGCTATCTCGCCAAGAATGTTGTCGCCGCCGGCTTTGCCGATCGCTGCACGATCCAGCTGTCCTATGCCATCGGCGTAGCCCAGCCTCTGTCGGTCTATGTTGACCTGCACGGCACCGGCAAGGTGAACGAGGATGCCGTGGAAGCTGCCCTGCGCAAGGTCATGGACCTGTCGCCGACAGGCATCCGCAAGCATCTTGACCTGAACAAGCCGATCTACGCCAAGACATCCGCCTATGGCCATTTCGGCCGCAAGCCCGGTCGTGACGGTTCGTTCTCCTGGGAAAAGACCGATCTGGCCAAGCAGTTGAAGAGTGCACTGGCTGCGTAAGCAGCCAGTTTGATTGAAGATGATGACAGATACAGAAGAGCCCAGGCGCGAGCGCTCAACGGAAGCGTTTTTCGGCAGACGCAATGGCAAGACACTGCGGCCCCTGCAACGCTCCATCCGCGACGAGTTGCTGCCGCTGCTGAAACTGGATCTGTCGGAACCTGCACCCGGCGACCTTCGCAGTCTTTTTACTGCGGAGGTCGACAAGGTTCGGCTCGAAATCGGCTTTGGCGGCGGCGAACATTTGCTGCATGAAGCTGCCCGTTTTCCCAAGTCCGGCTTTATCGGTGTCGAGCCTTTCGTCAACAGCATGGCAAAGCTGGTTGTCGATCTGCACGAAAATCCCCTGCAGAACATCCGCCTGTACGATGACGATGCAACGCAGGTCCTGGACTGGCTGCCGGACGCATCGCTTGACGGTATCGATCTGTTTTATCCGGATCCTTGGCCGAAAAAGAAACATTGGAAGCGCCGTTTCGTCAGCCAGAAGAACCTTGACCGTTTTGCCCGGGTGTTGAAGCCGGGCAGCCCGTTCCGTTTTGCATCGGATATCGATACTTACGTCAACTGGACATTGCAGCATTGCCGCGCTCATGGGGCGTTCGCGTGGCAGGCTGAGACATCCGCCGACTGGCACACGCCCTATGAGGCCTGGCCCAGCACCCGCTATGAGCAGAAAGCGCATCGCGAAGGGCGTGTCGGTGCCTACCTGACTTTTTCACGCCGCTGATTTGCCGATCCGGCCGATATTGGCCGGTCTTCCCCAATACGTGACAGCTTCCAGACAGTTTTCTCCTGTCAATCTGAGCATGAGGAGACCGCTGGGAGGCTGTCCTATAGTTTATTGGTGTACGTTGAACTGCGCGGCTTAGCGTCAGTTCACGACTTTGACTGTTACCGCCTCCCGGCTTCTTCAAAGATCCAGCAAAAACAGACGGCGAAATGCTGTCACGGGAGGATTTCTACAATGCGTAAAATGTTGCTTGCTTTCGCTGCTGCCGGCGCGATGATTGTGTCGGGTTCGGCCTTTGCTGCCGATTACAAGATCATGGCACCGGCTGCCCCCGGCGGTGGCTGGGACCAGACCGCCCGCACCATCCAGTCCGTGCTACAGGATGAGAAGATTTCCGGAAGCGTTCAGGTGGTCAATGTTCCGGGCGCTGGCGGCACCATTGGTCTTGCCCAGTTTGCCAATTCGGCGAAAGGTGATCCGGCTCAGCTGATCGTCGGCGGATATGTCATGGTCGGCGCCATCCTGACCAATGCGTCGCCGGTCAATCTCAGCCAGGTTACCCCCATTGCCCGGCTGACCGGCGAATTCGAAGCGCTGGTTGTCCCCGCCGCATCGCCCATCAAGAACATGGCCGATCTCGTGGAAAAGCTGAAGTCCGATCCAGGTTCGGTGTCGTGGGGCGGCGGCTCGGCTGGCGGTACGGACCACATCACGGCGGGCCTGATCGCCAAGGCAGCGGGTGTTGACCCGACCAAGGTCAATTATATCGCTTTCTCTGGCGGCGGCGAAGCGCTGGCTGCTATTCTCGGCAATCAGGTGACGGTGGGCATTTCCGGTTATGGTGAATTCGAATCGCAGATCAAGGCTGGTACGCTGCGCATTATCGGCATTTCCAGCGATGCGAAGGTAGCAGGCGTCGATGCACCGACGTTCAAGGAGGGCGGCATTGATGTGGCCATCCAGAACTGGCGCATGGTTGCTGCGGCCCCCGGCATTTCCAAAGAACAGGAAGCTGTGATCAGCGCCGATGTCGAGAAGATGGTGAAGTCGAAGGCGTGGCAGGATCAGCTTGCCACCAAGGGTTGGGCAGACACCTATCTTGCAGGTGATGCGTTCAAGACGCAGTTGGCGAAAGATACCGAAGCTACATCGGCAATCCTGAAAGATATCGGCCTTGTAAAATGACAAACAACGTGTCTGCATCCGCAACGCGCCGCCCCGACCGGGCGGCGCTTGTCATAGCCGTCGTTCTCGCCGTGGTTGCGGCTGTCATTGTCTACAGCACCGCGACCGCCCACGGCGGAAGCACCACGCGCATCGGCCCCGGCGCATTTCCCTACACCATATCCGGCTGCCTTTTCGTGTTGTCCGTCTGGACCGGCATTGAAGCCTGGCGCGGGGATTTTCCCGAGCGCGAGGCGCAGGAATTTGGCCCTGTCATCTGGATTGTCGGCGGGCTTGCCGCGCAGATGCTGCTCCTGAACACGGTCGGCTTTTCCATTGCAACCGGCATATTGTTTGCGGCGACAGCCCGCGGTTTTGGCAAAAGGCCGCTGTGGATGACCATTCCGATCGGGATCGCCCTTTCTTTCGTCGTCTGGATCATTTTCGCCAAGGGGCTGCAATTGTCGCTTCCTGCCGGGCCGCTTGAGCACCTCATTTAAAAGGCATCACAGCCATGGATACATTTACACTCCTCGCCCACGGCTTTCTGGTCGCGCTGGAGCCGATGAACCTGTTTTACGCGCTCGTCGGTGTCACGCTCGGTACCGCTGTCGGCGTTCTGCCCGGCATCGGGCCGGCGCTGACGGTGGCGCTGCTTTTGCCGGTCACCTACAAGCTTGACCCCGCGGGATCACTCATCATGTTTGCCGGCATTTACTATGGCGGCATGTATGGGGGCTCGACCACATCGATCCTTTTGAACACGCCTGGGGAAAGCGCTTCCATCGTCACGGCGCTGGAGGGCAACAAGATGGCCCGCGCCGGCCGTGGAGGGCCTGCGCTGGCAACGGCCGCCATCGGTTCCTTCGTTGCCGGCCTGATCGCAACGCTTGGGCTTGCACTGATTGCGCCTACAATCGTCAAATTTGCCCTGTCGTTCGGTCCGGCCGAATATTTTGCCCTGATGATCCTGGCGTTCATGACCGTATCCGCCGCCTTCGGCGATTCAACCCTGCGCGGTCTCACTGCGCTTTTTCTCGGCCTTGCCCTCGGATTGGTTGGTATCGACCTCCAGACCGGGCAGGCGCGTCTGGCTTTCGGTATTCCCGACCTTCTGGATGGTGTGGAAGTCACCACTCTTGCTGTTGCCCTGTTTGCAATCGGCGAGACCCTCAGTGTCGCGGCTGCCCGCTACGGCGGGGATGAAAAGATCGAGCCGGTCAAGGGATCGGTGTGGATGAACAGGGAAGACTGGTCGCGGTCATGGAAACCATGGTTGCGTGGCACGATCATCGGTTTTCCCATCGGCGCCATGCCGGCAGGCGGCGCCGAGATCGGTACATTCCTGTCCTATTCGGTGGAGAAGCAGCTGGCGAAGAAGCCGGAGGAATTTGGCCATGGCGCCATTGAAGGTGTGGCAGGCCCGGAAGCCGCCAACAATGCATCGGCTGCCGGAACACTGGTCCCGCTGCTGACGCTTGGGCTGCCGACGACGGCAACCGCAGCGATCATGCTGGCCGGTTTCCAGCAGTTCGGTCTGCAGCCCGGACCGTTGCTGTTCGCCACCAATCCGCAAATTGTCTGGGGATTGATTGCCAGTCTTCTCGTGGCCAATTTCATGCTGCTGGTGCTGAATCTGCCGATGATCGGGCTCTGGGTGCGCTTGCTGTCCATCCCGAGGCACTGGCTCTATGCCGGCATTCTCGTGTTTGCCACGCTTGGCACCATCGGTGCCAACCCGTCGACATTCGAGCTTGGCATGCTGCTGGCATTCGGTGTCATGGGGTATATTCTGCGCCGGTTCGGTTATCCGATCGCGCCGGTTGTGGTCGGCCTGATCCTCGGGCCGATGGCCGAGCAGCAACTGCGCCGTGCGCTGGCGATCAGCCAGGGCGACATTACCGTGCTGGTCGGGTCGCCCATTGCGATCATTCTGCTGGTGTTGGCGGTCTGTGCCGTGGTCGTGCCACTGATCTTGCGGGCACGGGGCAAAGGCAAGGTGCTGTCGCAGCTTGCCGCAAACGAAGACTGATCAGCGATCAGCCCGGTCCACCGGTTCTATCGATTAGTTCCGGTGGATTGTGCTGAACTGAACAGGGTCAATGCCGAGATTGCGCAGATCCGACGGGACCGGCTGATGACCGAGGCGTGTTGCAGAAGCAACAGCAACGGCACTGCCGAATACGTTGAGAAAGCGGCTGATCTTGTAAGGCATATGTCTCTTGGTCATGGCTCATTCCTTTCGCAGTTATGTTGCGATGCAGCATAGATAGGCGAGTTAACTCGAAAGGGTTAGGTCCTGCAGCGCACGGCAGCCATGCGAAAATGCATTGCGGCAGCATGAATTCGGCATTTTCAGCCCTTATAAAAGCCTGAATCCGTTTGTCTGGATGATTTTTGACCAGCTCGGCATATCGCAGGTTGAACGGCCGGCTCTTGCCAGGCGGGAAGCGGTATGTGCGGCTGCATGCGGCGCTGAAATCGCAGAACGGCTGCAGCCGCGCAGAAATTCGTCACAGAGCTTGAAACTCTCCCCTCATTTCGATATATAGAAGTCATATTCTTGGTCGATAGAACAGGGGTGGGTCCACACAGGTCCCGCTCTTTTTTGTTTCTTGGGGCCGAAACAGGGAAAATTCTGCGTGACAGACGGCACCAAAACAGAACACCAAGCGGTTGAAACAACCGCGCATGAAGAGCGCATTATCACCGAGACGGGCGTCGATGCCCGTATTGCCGGTATTATCGAGCCAGTGCTGGAATCCATTGGTTTCCGCCTTGTGCGTGTTCGGCTTTCCGGACTGAACGGCCTGACCTTGCAGATCATGACCGAACGCTTCGACGGCACCATGACCGTCGAGGATTGCGAACTGGTCAGCCGGACGATGTCGCCGGTTCTTGATGTGGAAGACCCAATCGACCGTCATTACCACTTGGAAGTATCGTCGCCGGGTATCGATCGCCCGCTGGTGCGCAAGTCGGATTTCAACACGTGGTCCGGTCATGTCGTCAAGGTTGATACTTCTGCGGTTCTGAGCGGGCGCAAGAAATTTCGCGGCCGCATCGCTGCCGTTACCGACGGCAGTGTCACGATAGAAAGCGATCAGGCGAGTTATGGTGATGAGCCGGTGATCGAGGTGCCATTCGAGCTGATCTCGGATGCACGGCTCATTTTGACGGACGATCTTATTCGCGATGCCTTGCGCCGCGACAAGGACTTACGCGAAGGCCGGATTCCCGAGGAGGGCGCCGTAGCGCCTGACGACGCCGAATCCGCTGAGCGGGAACAGACAAAACAGGATTGATCTTCATACGCCGCGGGAGAAGCGGTGCGATGAACCCCCAAGGGGAACTTCAAGGAGAAAGACATGGCAGTCAGTGCAAACAGGCTAGAACTTCTGCAGATCGCCGATGCGGTGGCCCGCGAGAAGTCGATTGACCGCGAGATCGTCATTGCGGCAATGGCCGATGCCATTCAGAAGGCCGCGCGTTCGCGTTACGGTCAGGAAACCAATATCCGCGCCGATATCAATGCCAAGACCGGCGAGATCAAGCTGCAGCGCCTGCTGGAAGTTGTCGAAGATGTTGAAGATCCGGTGACGCAGATCAGCATGGATGCCGCGCGCGACCGCAATCCCGATGCGCAGCCCGGCGATTTCCTTGCCGATCAGCTGCCGCCGATGGATTTCGGCCGTATTGCCGCCCAGTCCGCCAAGCAGGTTATCGTGCAGAAGGTGCGTGAAGCCGAGCGTGACCGCCAGTATGACGAATACAAGGATCGTGTCGGCGAAATCATCAACGGCAGCGTCAAGCGCGTCGAATACGGCAATGTGATCGTCGATCTCGGCCGTGGTGAAGCCATCGTCCGCCGCGACGAACTGATCCCGCGCGAGACATTCCGCTACGGTGACCGTGTTCGCGCCTATGTCTATGACGTGCGCCGCGAACAGCGCGGCCCGCAGATTTTCCTGAGCCGCACCCATCCGCAGTTCATGGCGAAGCTGTTCACCATGGAAGTGCCTGAGATTTACGACGGCATCATCGAAATCAAGTCGGTTGCCCGTGATCCCGGCTCGCGCGCCAAGATTGCCGTGATTTCGCGCGATTCCTCGATCGATCCTGTCGGCGCCTGCGTTGGTATGCGCGGCTCGCGCGTTCAGGCGGTTGTCGGTGAACTCCAGGGTGAAAAGATCGACATCATTCCGTGGTCGCCTGAACCGGCGTCCTTCATCGTCAACGCGCTGCAGCCGGCGGAAGTCGCCAAGGTTGTGCTTGATGAAGATGCGGAACGTATTGAAGTTGTGGTTCCGGATGACCAGCTATCCCTGGCAATCGGTCGTCGCGGCCAGAATGTGCGCCTTGCATCGCAACTGACCGGCTGGGATATCGATATCCTCACCGAGCAGGAAGAGTCGGAACGCCGCCAGAAGGAATTCGTCGAACGCTCCAACCTGTTCATGGAAGCGCTTGATGTCGACGAGATGGTCGGTCAGGTTCTTGCATCGGAAGGTTTTGCCAGCGTCGAGGAAATCGCCTATGTGGATGGCGATGAAATTTCCTCCATCGATGGTTTCGATGAGGAGACGGCAAGCGAAATCCAGCAGCGCGCCCAGGAATATCTCGGCCGCATCGAAGCTGAACGCGATGCCCGCCGCAAGGAGCTGGGTGTTTCGGACGAACTGCGCGATCTGCCTGGCATGACGAATGCCATTCTGGTTGCTGTCGGCGAAGACGGCGTCAAGACGATTGAAGATTTCGCCGGTTATGCTGTGGATGAACTGACCGGCTGGCGTGAGCGCAAGGATGGTGAGACAATCAACCATCCCGGCATTCTCTCGGCTTTCGAAGTCAGCCGTACCGATGCGGAGCAGATGGTTCTGACAGCGCGCCTCAAGGCTGGCTGGATCACCGAAGACGATCTGGTTGCTGTTGAGACGGATGAAGTGCCGGACGAAGAGGTCGCTGGCTAAGAGCGAGAGGCCTTTGTACGTGGAACCGGAAATGAATGACAGGACATGCATTGTCACGCGCGAAGGCGGTTCTGTCGATGACATGATCCGGTTCGTCGCAAGCCCGGACGGGGCGGTTGTCGCTGATTTGAAGCGCAATCTTCCCGGGCGGGGGTGTTGGGTGAAGGCCCAGCGGCGTTATATTGATGAAGCGGTCAAGCGAAAGCTCTTCCCGCGCGCATTGAAAACCAATGTGACTGTCCCGGACGATTTCGGGTTGGTTGTTGAGCAGATGCTGGTAAAATTCGCGCTTGGCAGTTTTGGGTTGGCGCGCAAGGCCGGTGTTGTGGTAACAGGGGCCGCAAAAGTGGACTCAGCTATCCGCAACGGCACCGCAGCGATGGTTCTTCATGCCCGTGAAGCAGCGGAAGATGGCATCCGCAAGCTTGACCAGGCCCGCCGTTCGGTAGTTTATGCCGGCGGACCGGAAATTCCCGCCCTTTCATTGTTTGAAAGCAGTGAAATGGATTTGGCACTAGGCGGGGTAAATGTGATACATGCTGCCGTACTCAAGGGGAAGGCAGCTGCCGGGTTCGTCGAGCGAGCTTGGCTGCTACAGCATTTTCGCGATGGCCGTACGGATCTGGCCGACGCTAAAGCGGCATCTGCCGCGAAGGAAACGGAAACGGAATGAGCGATACAAAATCGACAGACGACAAGACGCTTGGCGTCAATAAAAAGACCCTGACCCTGAAGCGGCCTGGCGTTGAACAGAGTACTGTGCGTCAGAATTTCAGTCATGGCCGCACGAAGTCTGTTGTCGTTGAAACCAAGAAGCGCAAGTTTAGCCTTCCGGATCAGAAGCCTGAGGTAACGCCGCCTGCTGCGCCTGCACCGGCAACACCGGCGCCGGCCTCTGCGGCACCTGCTCCTTCTGCACCGGTTGTGCGCCCGGCGGCTCCCCAGCCGGCCCCTGCACCCGTGCAGGCGACGACATCAAGTGCTGCTCCTGCGCCAGCGCCGCGTCCGGCGGCTCCTGCGCCAAGCACGTCAGCTGCTTCTGCATCCGCGAGCGCGCGTCCCGCTGCTCCGGCGCATTCGCAGCGGCCTGCCCAGCAGCCCTACCGTTCATCGCGTCCGAACGACCGTTCGGGCATGGTGCTGAACACATTGTCGTCCGCCGAGCTTGAAGCCCGCCGCAAGGCACTCGAGGGTTCAAAAGTTCGTGATGCGGAAGATCGTGCGCGTGCGGCTGTCGAAGCTGCCCGCCGTGCGGAGGAAGATGCTTTGCGCGCCAAGGAGCGTGAAGAATCCGCCCGCCGCCAGGCCGAAGAAGAAGAGCGCCTGCGCAAGGAAGCCGAAGCCAAGCAGCGTTCGGAAGAGGAAGCCCGCAAGCGCCAGCCTGAAACCGCGAAAGCGGCCGAAGATACCGCTGCGCCGAAGGGTGCCGTCCGCAAGCCGGTCGCTGACGAGGAAGAAGAACGCCGTGGTCCTGCGGGTGCCCGCCGTGGCAGCAGTGCCGCTCCGGCCAAGCCGGAAGTGCGCACACCCAAGGTCGTCAAGGGCGAAGACGAGCGTCGTCGCGGCAAGCTCACTCTGGGCACGGCGCTGAACGATGAAGGCCGCAGCCGTTCGCTGTCCGCGATGCGCCGCCGCCAGGAAAAGTTCAAGCGTGGCATGCAGCAGGACACCCGCGAGAAAATCGCGCGCGAAGTCATTCTGCCGGAGACCATCACCATTCAGGAACTTGCACAGCGTATGGCCGAGCGTTCGGTTGACGTCATCAAATTCCTGATGAAGGAAGGCCAGATGATGAAGCCGGGCGATCTGATCGACGCCGATACGGCTCAGCTGATTGCCGAAGAATTCGGTCATACGGTTCGCCGCGTTGCGGAATCCGACGTTGAAGAAGGTATCTTCAACGTGCAGGACGACGAAGGTGCGTTCGAATCCCGTCCGCCTGTTGTCACGATCATGGGTCACGTCGACCACGGCAAGACGTCGCTGCTCGACGCCATCCGCAAGGCCAACGTGGTGTCCGGTGAAGCCGGTGGCATCACCCAGCACATCGGCGCCTACCAGGTCGAGCAGAACGGTCACAAGATCACGTTCATCGATACGCCCGGCCACGCCGCCTTTACAGCGATGCGCGCACGCGGTGCACAGGCAACGGATATCGCTATCCTTGTGGTTGCCGCCGACGACAGCGTGATGCCGCAGACGATTGAATCGATCAACCATGCCAAGGCAGCGGGTGTTCCGATCATCGTGGCGATCAACAAGATCGACAAGCCGTCCGCCGATCCGCAGAAGGTCCGCAATGGCCTGTTGCAGCACGAAGTCTTCGTGGAATCGATGGGCGGTGAAACGCTCGACGTGGAAGTGTCGGCGAAAACCGGTGCCGGTCTCGACAAGCTGCTCGAAACGATCCTGCTCCAGGCTGAAATTCTCGACCTGAAAGCCGATCCTTCACGGACGGCCGAAGGTGTGGTCATCGAAGCCAAGCTCGACCGCGGTCGTGGTTCGGTTGCGACCGTTCTCGTCCAGAAGGGTACATTGCGTCCGGGCGACATCATCGTTGCCGGCAGCGAATGGGGCCGTGTCCGCGCCCTCGTCAATGATCGCGGTGAAACGGTCAAGGAAGTCGGTCCGGCAACGCCGGTCGAAGTTCTGGGTCTTCAGGGTCCGCCACAGGCTGGCGATCGCTTTGCCGTGGTGGAAAACGAAGCCAAGGCCCGCGAGATTTCCGAATACCGCACGCGTCTTGCCCGTGAAAAGGCAGTGGCACGTCAGGCTGGCTCGCGCGGCTCGCTCGAACAGATGATGAGCCAGTTGCAGGTCACCGGCCTGAAGGAATTCCCGCTGCTCATCAAGGGCGACGTGCAGGGTTCCATCGAAGCCATTGCCGGTGCGCTGGACAAGCTCGGAACCGACGAAGTTCGCGCACGCATCATCCATTCGGGTGCCGGCGGCATCACCGAGAGCGATATTGCTCTTGCCGAAGCCTCCAATGCTGCGATCATCGGCTTCAACGTGCGTGCCAACAAGCAGGCGCGTGACCTGGCCGAACGTGAAGGTATCGAGATCCGCTACTACAACATCATCTACGATCTGGTGGATGACGTGAAGGCAGCCATGTCCGGCCTGCTGTCGCCGGAACGCCGCGAAACCTTCCTCGGCAATGCGGAGATCCTCGAGGTCTTCAACATTACCAAGGTCGGCAAGGTTGCCGGTTGCCGTGTCACGGAAGGCAAGGTCGAACGTGGTGCGGGCGTACGCCTTATCCGCGACAACGTTGTCATTCACGAAGGCAAGCTCAAGACGCTCAAGCGCTTCAAGGACGAAGTGTCCGAAGTGCCTGCGGGTCAGGAATGCGGTATGGCGTTCGAGAACTATGACGATATTCGCGCAGGCGATACGATCGAAGCGTTCCGCGTCGAACACATTACCCGCACACTTTGACGCCAAGCCCCTGCAAGGGCAGCGTTTAAATCATCGATAACAGGATCGCCGGAACAAAAACCGGCGATCTCCTGTATCTTGGGATACGATAAATATGTCTCGTTTTGCCTCATCGTCCGGCCCCTCGCAACGCCAGCTGCGCGTCAGTGAGCAGGTGCGTCACGCCGTTTCTCAGGTGCTTCAGCGCGGCGACGTGCGTGATGACACGCTGGAAAACGCCGTTGTCGCCATTTCTGAAGTGCGCATGTCGCCGGATCTCAAGATCGCCACCTGCTTTGTCTCGCCCATTGGCGCGAAAGACAGCGATGCGGTGATTGCCGCGCTGAACCAGCATGCAAAATTCATCCGCGGCCGAGCAGCGGCCTATCTGAAGCAGATGAAGTACATGCCGGAATTCCGGTTCCGCATCGACTCGAGCTTTGACAACTACGCCAAGATCGATGCGCTGCTGCGCAAGCCCGAGGTGACCCGCGATCTCGATGATCATCACGACCACGATGATGATCATGACGATCCCAACCCCGGCGATGTGCCGGGACATGGCCCTGACGGCAACGGAAACAATTGAATGTCGAGACAGCGCAAGAAAAAAGGCCGGCCCGTATCCGGCTGGCTGATCTTTGACAAGCCGAAGGGCATGGGCTCGACCGAAGCAGTCTCCAAGATCAAGTGGCTGTTCAAGGCTGAAAAAGCCGGACATGCCGGCACGCTCGACCCCCTCGCATCCGGCATGCTGCCGATCGCGCTGGGCGAAGCGACGAAGACCGTCCCCTATGTGATGGACGGAACCAAGATTTACCGCTTCACGGTCACGTGGGGTGCTGAACGCACCACCGACGACATGGAAGGCGAGATCACGGTCACGTCGGAGCATCGTCCGGACGAGGCATCGATCAAGGCCATTCTTGCCAGATATACCGGTGTGATTCAGCAGATTCCGCCAAAATTCTCCGCCATCAAGATTGCCGGCGAGCGCGCCTATGATTTGGCACGCGGCGGTGAAGACGTGGAAATCCCTTCACGCGAAGTCGAAATCGACCGGCTCGAACTGATCGAACAGCCCGACGCATCCACCGCGATTTTCGAAGTCGAATGCGGCAAGGGCACCTATGTCCGCTCACTCGCCCGGGACATGGGGCGGGATCTCGGTTGTTATGGTCATATCTCCGATCTGCGCCGCATTGAAGTTGCTCCCTTTGACGAACAGGATTTCGTCACGCTCGAAGAACTGGAAGCGGCCCACCCGCCGGCACCTGCCGAGGGTGAGGAAGGCGAGGACCGTTCCTACGAAGCCATCGAGGCGCGTTTCTCGGTGATGGATGCATTCCTGATCGATACCGGCGCGGCGCTGGAAAGCCTGCCGCAGGTCGCCCTCTCCGACGATCAGGCGCACCGCATCCGCATGGGCAACCCGGTCATCCTGCGCGGCCGCGACGCGCCGGTTGAGGCTGACGAAGCCTGTGTAACGAGCAAGGGCAAGCTTCTTGCCATCGGCTTCATCGAGCAGGGTCAGTTCAAGCCCAAGCGCGTTTTCACCGCTTAAGCTTTCACGTAAACCCAGGCATCGATTCCTGATTTCAAGCGCACTTCGATGCGCTTGTAGTCGGACACTTCGTAGGCGTCCGCCGCGGCGAGTTCACTCGCCGTGATCTTGAAAACCGTCCCCGCGACCTCGTCGCCGGAATCGCCGCTTGGCACGACGATGGGATGGAAATTGCTGCCGCTGGCACGGATGACATCGGGATCGGTGATTTCGATCATCGATTTCCTGAAACCGGGCATCGCATCCGGCGTGCCTTGCAGAAGGCGGCCGAAGGAAGACAGCTGGACACCCTCCTGCTGCAGGGTTCCATAGGAAAACAGATGGATCGCCGGTGTGTCATTCATGCTGTGCTCCTCGGGCGCTTCGTCCTTATTGGCGAATATCATTCCTTGATGCAACTGTAGGCTGCGGTGTCGTAGGGCAGGGTGACCTCCGCTTTTCCGGCGAGCGTCGGTTCGTTTGCGATAAGGGCGCGAACGTCGGCGGCAACCCGTTCCTGTTTTTCCGGCGGCAGGGCGGCGATGAAGCTGGTCGACAGCACCCGGTTGACGATGACGTCTTCTGGCGCACCGGTATGGTTGTTGGAAAAGTGATGTTCCCTCAACGCGCTGAAGCCATTGAACGGAAAAGGCTTTTTCCACTCACCGGTATGGTGCCGGGGCGTGTCGCCTTCGTAGGGCGCAAAGATATCGGCGAGTTTTGCCACCCAGGGAATGCGCGCGTCCCGCGTGTTCCACACCAGCCCCAGGCTGCCGCCGGGTTTGAGCACCCGGTGGATTTCCGTGAGTGCGGCTTTGGTGGCAAACCAGTGGAATGCCTGCGCGCAGACGACCGCGTCCACGGATGCATCGGCAAGAGGGATCGATTCGGCAGTGCCTGATTTGGCCGAAATCTCGGGATGTTCATCAGTGAGTTTTTGCAGCATTTCGGCAACGGGTTCAATGGCGATGACCGCAGCGCCCGTCGTCAAGAGCCGGCGCGTAAACTTGCCGGTTCCGGCGCCGAGATCGACAACGGTCTTACCGGGTTCCAGATCCAGTTCATCGCGCAGCCATGCATCGAGCGCTGGCGGATAGTCCGGACGGCCCAGGACATAGCTGTCGGCCTTAGCGGCAAAACCCGTGGCAGCGGCGTGATGAATGGTGTTCATGATTTTACTCCGGATCATTGGCCCGCCAACCAGTATGGAAAGGCGGATTGGCGGAATCGGGGCGGGCAGGGACATGCCATGCTCATGCCGCAGTTACCGTCTAATATAAGATGGCAAAATGTATATGACCGTTTTGCCCCCGGTTCGACAGCTGAAAAGCGGTCGAATCATTTGCGGCTGGTAATTTGTCACATTTTCGACTATACGGCCCGCAGCGACAGGCTTTGCCTGCCGCTTTAACCGGCCCCCGCTGGACGACATCCCGGCCGTGGGCATCCCGTTTTCCCTTCAAAAGAAAGGACATACGATGTCGATTACCGCTGAACGCAAGCAGGCACTGATCTCTGAATACGCAACGAAGCCAGGCGACACCGGTTCCCCGGAAGTCCAGGTTGCAGTTCTGACAGAGCGCATTGTCAACCTGACCGAGCACTTCAAGGACCACAAGAAGGATAACCATTCCCGCCGTGGTCTTCTCAAGCTCGTCTCGACGCGCCGCAGTCTCCTTGACTATCTCAAGGGTGTAGACGAAGGCCGCTACCAGACGCTGATCGAAAAGCTCGGCCTGCGCCGCTAACGGATTGGACCGGCGGGTGCGTTCAGTCGCTCCGCCGGTCTCTGTTTATCCCCGACAGGGATGAACGCTACCATGAGGCAGGTCATGGGGCAGGATTGCAGGCAACTCGGCCATACGAGTTGCACGTTGTCTTGCCCGTGATTGGTCTGAAACGAAACGGGCGAAACATGCTGCATCAAAGGGATGCGCGTATTTCCCCACTGAAGGACAAGATATGTTTAATCAACACAAAGTTGAAATCGAATGGGGCGGTCGTCCGCTCATTCTGGAAACGGGCAAGATTGCCCGCCAGGCTGACGGCGCAGTTCTCGCCACCTACGGCGAAACCGTCGTTCTCGCCACCGTTGTTTCCGCCAAGGAACCAAAGCCAGGTCAGGATTTCTTTCCGCTGACCGTAAACTACCAGGAAAAGACCTACGCGGCCGGCAAGATTCCAGGCGGCTACTTCAAGCGTGAAGGCCGTCCGAGCGAAAACGAAACACTGGTTTCGCGCCTGATCGACCGTCCGATCCGTCCGCTCTTTGCCGATGGCTACAAGAACGACACACAGGTTGTTCTGACGGTTATCCAGCACGATCTCGAAAACAATCCTGACATCATTTCGCTCATCGGTGCTTCCGCAGCGCTGACGCTGTCCGGTGTTCCGTTCATGGGTCCGATCGGCGGCGCACGCGTCGGCTACATCGGCGGCGAATACAAGCTGAACCCGACCATCGACGAAATGGTTGAATCGAGCCTCGATCTCGTTGTTGCCGGTACAGGCGAAGCCGTTCTGATGGTTGAATCGGAAGCCAAGGAATTGGCTGAAGACGTCATGCTCGGCGCCGTGATGTTCGGTCACAAGAGCTTCCAGCCGGTTATCGACGCGATCATCAAGCTCGCTGAAGTTGCTGCAAAAGAGCCACGCGATTTCCAGGCAGAAGATCTTTCTGCTGTCGAAGCTGCGGTTCTCAAGGTTTGCGAAGCCGATCTGCGCGCTGCCTACAAGATCACCGACAAGCAGCAGCGTTATGCCGCTGTTGATGCGGCCAAGGCAAAGGTCAAGGCACACTTCTTCCCGGAAGGTGTTGAAGAGCCGGAATTCTCCGCCGAACAGATCGCAACCGTGTTCAAGTCGGTTCAGGCGAAGATCGTTCGCTGGAACATCCTCGACACGGGCGGCCGTATCGATGGCCGCGACCTCTCGACGGTTCGTCCGATCGTATCGGAAGTCGGCCTTCTGCCGCGCACCCACGGTTCGGCCCTGTTCACCCGCGGTGAAACACAGGCCATCGTTGTTGCAACGCTCGGCACCGGCGAAGACGAACAGTATGTCGACTCGCTGACCGGCATGTACAAAGAAACCTTCATGCTTCACTACAATTTCCCGCCCTATTCGGTCGGTGAAACAGGTCGCATGGGGTCGCCCGGCCGTCGTGAAATCGGTCATGGCAAGCTCGCCTGGCGCGCTATCCATCCGGTTCTGCCTGCCAAGGAACAGTTCCCCTACACGCTGCGCACGGTTTCGGAAATCACCGAATCCAACGGCTCGTCCTCAATGGCGACTGTCTGCGGCACATCGCTTGCCCTGATGGATGCCGGCGTTCCGTTGCTCCGTCCGGTTGCTGGTATTGCCATGGGCCTGATTCTCGAAGGCGAGAAGTTCGCTGTTCTGTCCGACATCCTCGGCGACGAAGATCATCTCGGCGACATGGATTTCAAGGTTGCCGGTACTGAAAGCGGTATCACTGCCCTGCAGATGGACATCAAGATCGACGGTATCACCGAAGAGATCATGAAGGTTGCTCTGGGTCAGGCCAAGGACGGCCGTCTGCACATCCTCGGCGAAATGGCCAAGGCCATCACCGAAGGCCGTTCGGAACTCGGCGAATTTGCACCGCGCATCGAAGTCATGAACATCCCGACCGACAAGATCCGTGACGTTATCGGTTCTGGCGGCAAGGTCATTCGTGAAATCGTCGAAAAGACCGGTGCGAAGATCAACATCGAAGACGATGGCACGGTCAAGATCGCGTCCTCCTCTGCCAAGGAAATCGAAGCCGCCCGCAAGTGGATTCATTCGATCGTTGCTGAGCCTGAAGTCGGCGAAATCTACGAAGGCACGGTCGTCAAGACCGCAGACTTCGGCGCATTCGTCAATTTCTTCGGTCCGCGCGATGGTCTGGTCCATATTTCCCAGCTCGCTTCCGAGCGTGTTGCCAAGACCTCCGATGTGGTCAAGGAAGGCCAGAAGGTCTGGGTCAAGCTCATGGGCTTTGACGAACGTGGCAAGGTTCGCCTGTCGATGAAGGTTGTCGACCAGGAAACCGGCAAGGAAATCGTTCAGGAAAAGAAGCAGGCTGAAGAAGACGCTGAATAAGCCTCTTGCTTTGACGTGATGAAAGCGCGCCCCCGTGGCGCGCTTTTTTCTTGGCGGGGTTCGATTGGCATGGAAAGTTGCCATTCCAGTCAATTCCGCTTCAGACAGACCTATTGATGGATGGACATTGCCATGGCCAACGGCGCACTCAAGACGCTCTTTCTGCCCTTTGAAGACGGGATACTGCCGGTTCCAGATGCGGGTAGCGCGTGGCTGTTCCTTGGCGCCGAGGTGGAGCGCGATATCGATCCTGCGTGGAAAGATGCGCTGACAGCGCTCCAGCCGTTCCGGCCGGATTACAACGCGTTGCAAAAAGCGGGCTTCCAGGCGGTTTCCCGTCTTGAGGGCGGGGAAAGCTTCAAGGGCGCGCTGATCCTTCTTGGCAAGCATCGTGGGCGCAATGAGGCATGGCTGGCGCAGGCTTTGCGCCACGTCGAAGCGGGCGGCCTGATCGTGGTGGGCGGCGACAAGAAACTTGGTATCGACAGTTTCCGCAAGACAGTCGAGAAATTTGCGCCGGTCACCGACCGCTTGTCCAAGCACCATGCGGTGGCTTTCTGGTTTACCCGGCCCGAGGCTCTCGACGAGGTGCAGGTGAAGGCGCTTGTGGCTGAACCGACGCTGGTCGACGCGCGCTTTACCACCGCACCCGGCATGTTTTCCCACACGGCCATCGACAAGGGATCCGCGCTGCTGGTGAAGCATTTTGCGGGACGCATCAGCGGCCATGTCGCCGATTTCGGCGCCGGTTGGGGCTATCTTGCCAGCGAAGTCCTGAAGCATCCGGAAAAGCTGAAATCGCTGGCAGTCTATGAGGCGGATTTTGAAGCACTCGAAGCGGCAAAACTGAACCTTGCCGGTGCAACCGAGCTGCCTTTGTCATTCCACTGGCATGATGTGAATGGCGAAGCCATCGCCGAGATTTACGACACGATCGTCATGAACCCGCCATTCCATGCGGGACGCAGTGCCGACCCGACCATGGGGCAGGGTTTCATTGCGGCTGCCGCCAAGCGGCTGAAGCCGGGCGGCAGACTGCTGCTCGTCGCCAACCGCCAGATGCCCTACGAGGCGGGCCTGAAGGCACTGTTCCGTTCCGTCCTGCCGATCGAGGACACCGCCGGTTACAAGATCATCGAAGCGAAAAAATAGTCAGTTCAATCGCCGCCGCCGGATACCGCACAGCCTCGTTTCTTCGATGGCCGCCTCGCTCATCCACGCCATGGATTTGAGGCTGACGACGATCCGTTGCAAAATGGCGGGACGTGGTCCCCTGCGCCAGGTATCGCTGGAATAGAGCGCTTCCTGCGAAGCGTTGAGGTGGTCGAGATTGTCATAGGCGCGCACGAGGAAATAGGCATCGGGGTGATGTTCCGATTGGCCGAAATCGACCACATCCATATCGATGGACTGGTGTATGGGCAGGCTTTCCTCGCACACCAGTTTGTGGAACTCGGCTCCTGTCCCCGGGCGCAGGCTGTAGATAAGCGTTTCAACGAGGCGCATGGTGGGTCTCCTGACATTCCTGACGAAAAAGGGAGGCCCACTTTCAACAAAAATCCCGCAAAACCAAGCCTGGTCTCACGGGACTGCTGTCAATTCTGGCAGGAGGGTTTATTCCTTGCCGTCGTCGGATTTCTTCAGTTCTTCGAGCGTTGGCATCGATACGATGTTGTAGCCGGAATCCACATAGTGGATTTCGCCGGTCACGCCGCTCGACATATCCGAGAGAAGATAGAGTGCCGAGCGGCCGACATCGTCGATATCGACGGTGCGGCGCAGCGGCGCGTTGCGCTTCTGGTAGGAGAACATGGCGCGTGCATCGCCGATGCCGGCGCCAGCCAGCGTGCGGACCGGACCGGCGGAGATCGCGTTGACGCGGATGCTTTCCGGGCCGTAATCGGCGGCGAGATAGCGCACCATGGCTTCAAGGGCAGCCTTGGCCACGCCCATGACGTTGTAGTTCGGCATGACGCGGGTCGAGCCGCCATAGGTCAGCGTCAGGATGGAGCCGCCATTCGTCATCAGTTTCGAAGCACGCTGCGCCACTTCCGTGAAGGAATAGGCTGATATCACCATGGTGCGGCTGAAATTGTCGCGCGTGGTGACATCGGCATAGCGGCCCTTGAGCTGCGACTTGTCGGAAAAGCCGATGGCATGCACGACGAAATCAAGCGTGCCCCATTCCTTTTCCAGGGTCTCGAACACGGCATCGACGGTTGCGATATCTTCGACATCACAGGGAAGCAGCAGCTTGGAGCCGAGTTGTTCCGCGAGCGGTGCAACACGCTTGCCGAAGGCATCGCCCTGATAGGTGAAGGCGAGTTCAGCGCCGTTGTCGGCCAGTTCCTTGGCAATGCCCCAGGCAATGGAATGGCTGTTCGCGACCCCCATAATGAGACCGCGTTTGCCTTTCATCAGTTCACCCATATTCTTCCCTCTCAACCCTGGAAACGCTGGAACACCAGCGTTGCATTGGTGCCACCAAATCCGAAGGAATTGGTCAGCACCGTATCCAGTTTGGCATTGTCGATCCGCTTGCGCACAATAGGCATGTCCTCGAATGCCGGATCGAGTTCTTCAATATTGGCGCTCTCGGCGATGAAATTGTGGTTCATCATCAAAAGCGAATAGATCGATTCGTGCACGCCGGTGGCACCCTGCGAGTGCCCGGTCAGTGATTTTGTCGCCGAGATCGGCGGACAGCCGGCTTCCGCCGTGCCGAACACCTCGCGAATGGCTTCGATCTCCTTGAGATCGCCAACCGGTGTCGATGTGGCGTGCGGATTGATGTAATCCACCTTGCCCTTCACGTTCTCGATGGCCATCCGCATGCAGCGGGCGGCGCCTTCACCGCTTGGCGCAACCATGTCGGCACCGTCCGATGTCACGCCGTAACCGACGATTTCGCCGTAAATCTTGGCGCCGCGCGCCTTGGCGTGTTCCAGCTCTTCCAGAACCAGCACGCCTGCGCCGCCGGAGATGACGAAACCGTCGCGGTTCTTGTCATAGGCGCGCGATGCAACCGAAGGCCGGTCGTTGAACTTGGAGGACATGGCGCCCATGCCGTCGAAAAGCACGGAAAGCGTCCAGTCGAGATCTTCGCAGCCGCCGGCAAACATCATGTCCTGCTTGCCATACTGGATCATCTCGAAGGCATTGCCGACGCAGTGATTGGACGTCGCGCAGGCCGATGAAATGGAATAGTTGACACCCTTGATCTTGAACCAGGTGGCAAGCGTTGCCGATGCGGTCGAAGACATGGCTTTCGGCACAGCAAACGGCCCGACCTTCTTGGATGAACCCGATTCGCGGGTTTTGTCGGCAGCTTCGACGATGGTGCGGGTGGATGAACCGCCGGAACCCATGATGATACCGGTGCGCTCATTGGAAATCTGGCTTTCATCGAGACCGGCATCGGCGATGGCCTGGTCCATGGCCACGTGATTCCATGCGGTTCCCCCGCCATGGAAGCGCATGGCGCGCCGGTCGACCAGCGTTGCCGGATCAAGCGTGGGAGCGCCGTGCACCTGACTGCGGAAACCGTATTTTGCATAGTCTTCCGCGAAGACAATACCCGATTTCGCTGCACGCAGGGATTCCAGCACCTCCTGCACGTTATTTCCGATAGAGGACACGATACCCATCCCCGTCACAACCACTCGCCGCATTGCGATCTCCTTGAAGGTGCTGCGCTGACCGATAGGGTCAGGCAGCGCTTTCCTTGAATAGGCCAACCCGCAGGTCGGTTGCCTTATAGATAGTTTCGCCGTCGGCTTTTAGCCAGCCGTCCGCAATGCCCAGCACCAGACGACCGCGCATGACGCGCTTGAAGTCGATGCCATACTCGACAATCTTGGTCTTCGGGGTGACCATGCCGGTGAACTTGACCTCGCCGGTCGACAGCGCGCGGCCCTTGCCGGGCTCGCCGAGCCAGCCTAGATAAAAGCCGGTCAGCTGCCACATGGCGTCGAGACCGAGGCAGCCCGGCATGACGGGATCGCCAATGAAGTGACACGGGAAGAACCACAGGTCCGGCTTGATGTCGAATTCAGCACGGATATAGCCCTTGCCGTTTTCGCCGCCGGTCTCGGAAATCTCGGTAATGCGATCAAACATCAGCATGGGTGGCGCTGGCAACTGGGCATTGCCCTGACCGAACATCTCTCCGCGGGCGCAAGCAAGGAGCTCTTCATACCCGTAGCTTGATTTCTGTTCTGGCATTCTGTCTCCCATCAATTGCTTCAATGCTGGCGCTTTTGCGCGGGCGGACCCTATCACAGAGTGTTTCTCGCTGAAAACGGTCTGTTGGCTTATCCCTAACGGAATGGCTGAATTGCGGCCTATTGATCGATTTCGCAAGACGGCATATATCAATGATGTAACACGATAGACAACAGTCTATGGTGAGACTTTTGATATCATTTAACGGAGTGGCAGACGGGCCATGCATATTTCTTATGAGATTGATGCCGACGTACCCTTGCAAGAGCGCCTGCGCTTTGCGGGTTTGCGTCCCACCCGTCAGCGTGTAGCGCTTGCCAGTCTGATCTTCGCCAAGGGCGATCGTCATCTTTCGGCGGAAGAACTGCATGAAGAGGCGCTCGGCGCCAATGTGCCTGTTTCCCTTGCGACGGTCTACAATACCCTGCACCAGTTCACCCAGGCAGGCATGCTGCGCATCCTCGCCGTCGAAGGCGCAAAAACCTATTTCGATACCAACGTTTCCGATCACCATCACTTTTTCGTCGAAGGCGAGAACCAGGTGATCGATATTCCGGATGGCTCGGCCATGGTCGGCCATCTTCCGCCGGTACCGGAAGGCATGGAAATCGTCAACGTGGACATCATCATCCGCCTGCGCAAAAAACGCGGCTGATCCAATCGCATATCAATGATGACGGATTGTGCAGTCTGACGGGCATGTGAGGCAAGCCCGCCCGGATTCTATGGATCAATCAAACTTCTCGCCGGGATAGGCACCCCAGATATCCGATTGGCGCATCCAGCCGCTGGCACCGCTGAATATCAGCCGGCACCAATCCCCATTGCACATCTTGAGGGTTGCCAGAACGCCGGGCTGCACCTGTGCCACGATGCCCGCCTTGTCATCGGCACTGCGATAGACATTCAGCATGACATTGTCCTTGTCACGCTGCCACGGGGCGGTCATCGCGGTGCGCTTGCCGGAGAGGAGGGATTGATAGACCCAGCCTTCGGTTCCCTCGGAATCGCGAATGCGCCGCCAATTGTCATATTCCTGGACGATTTCCACCGGCAGGCCCGATTTCAGAAACAGCCACGTCACGGCGTAGTCGCGCCCCGGTCCGACGCGCAAATTGACGCGGCCGGGTTTCAGGCTGACAAAACGCGGCAATGGCAGGCCGCTGGGGCCAACCTGTTGGGCGGCATAAGCCGTGGCAATGCCGGGAATCGCCGCGGGAACGGCGAGGGAAAGGGCCGACGCAATACCGGCGGTCAGTGTGAAAGAACGAATAAATGAGATACCCAACAAAATCAGTCCTTCATCGTTCTGAGCTCTTTTCCGGCAATTATGCGGTTGAACAAGGAACGATCCCTATTTTTCTTTGTCTTTGACGCGCCGCCTTGATAGACAAGTATCGGAGCTCAAGAGCAATTGCAGTTTGCAATGACTTGGTTAAAGAGGTCTCAATATCATCGGAAAAAGGGAGGGGAATATTGGTTAACAAAAAGCCTCTGGTCGTCATCACCCGAAAACTGCCCGATTCCGTTGAGACGCGCATGCGTGAACTCTTCGAAGCGCGGTTGAATGTCGATGACCGGCGGTTGTCAAAGGCGGAACTGATCGAGGCCGTCCAGCAAGCCAATGTTCTCGTGCCCACGGTTACCGACCGTATCGATGAAGAGATCATCAATGCAGCCGGTCCGAATCTCAAGCTTATCGCCAATTTCGGCAATGGCGTTGACAATATCGACGTTCCTGCCGCCGCCAAGCGCGGCATCACTGTCACCAATACCCCCAATGTCCTGAGCGAAGACACCGCCGACATGACCATGGCCCTGATGCTGGCTGTGCCGCGGCGATTGGTGGAAGGCGCATCCATTCTGCTCGATGACGGCAAATGGGAGGGCTGGGGCCCGACCTGGATGCTTGGGCGGCGTATCTGGGGCAAGCGCCTCGGCATTGTCGGCATGGGCCGTATCGGCACTGCCGTTGCCCGCCGCGCCAAGGCTTTTGGCCTGTCGATCCATTATCACAACCGCAAGCCGGTCAGTCCGAGGACAGAAGTCGAGCTCGAAGCAACCTATTGGGACAGTCTCGATCAGATGCTGGCCCGAATGGACATCATCTCGGTCAACTGTCCGTCCACGCCGGCCACGTTCCATTTGCTCTCGGCGCGGCGGCTGGCGCTGATGCAGCCTTCCGCTTTCATCGTCAACACGGCGCGCGGCCAGATCATCGATGAGCAGGCGCTGATCGCCCAGCTGGAAACCGGGAAACTCTCCGGCGCGGCGCTTGATGTCTTCGAACACGAGCCGGCAGTCAATTCAAAGCTGCGCAAGCTGGCCAAGGCGGGCAAGGTCGTCATCCTACCGCATATGGGTTCGGCTACGCTGGAAGGCCGCATCGACATGGGCGAGAAGGTGATCATCAATATCCGCACCTTCATTGACGGGCATCGTCCGCCGGACCGGGTTTTGCCCAATCTCGTTTAAGCCGGTGTCGCTGGCAACAACGCGAATTATTGAACGCTGACCATCCCGGCAACATCAATCGTGAGCGTTTGATCGATCAGCTGGGTAAACTCCCTGCGGTCGAGTTTGACAGCCATGGGCGTTGCGTGGCCCATCTCCTGCGCGACAATCAGGCCCAGGAGGAGAATGGCGTCGGGTTCATGCAGGATGATGGCAGCGGGTGCGAGGCCAGCAGAAACGAGTTCCAGAAGCACGGCTGCCGCCGATGATGACCCGATGGTTCCCGGCAGGCACAGAACCTTGCCGGTGATGGCGATGCCGTGCTGCGGATGGCGCACGTCGGCAATCCGTCCGGTCTTGGGATTGACGCCGCCCCAGAAACTGATGGGGGCTGTCAAAACCAGCGCCTCTGCCAGAGCTGGCTGGCCTTCCACGAGAATTTCTGTTTGAAACCGGCTCATTCGGCAGCTCCAAACACCGGACGTCCGGTAACGGCACTTTCCACACATTCGGCCATGGAGCCGTAAATAACGCCATAACCCGTATTCCCCGGCGCATAATGGGCAAACTTTCCTGAATTGGTCATCAGCACGGCGTTATCGATATCGGGCAGGATGGGCGTGACGACGACGCAGGTATCGGCGACGATAATGACGCCGCTCTGTTCCAGTATCAGGCGCTTGCCGCTGCTTTCGAGCGCGGCGAGGGCATGGCGGCCGGTGCAGGCATAGAGCGGTACAGCCAGCTGACGTCCGGCGATCAGCCGCTCCAGGCGATCAAACTCGGCGCCGGAAAGATGCGGGCTGCCGATAGCCACGGCATGGATGGATTCGGCACCGGCCGCTGTGGACAGCCTGCGTCGGGAATCCCCGATCATGTCGGTGGTCACCTTGATCACTGTCTCCGGCGCCTGATGCTGCAGGGCCGTGGCGAGGTCCGGCGCTTCGGGCGTAACGCCGGCCACGTGGAAGAGCCCGACGGCACCGGCAGAGGCCGCGGCTGCGCCAAAAGCTTTCAGCGCATCTTCTCCGGGATGATGCTCGATACCGGCGACAACACCCACGGCATCGCCCATTTCCCGCCCGTAAAGACTGCCAAGGATCGGCCACGCGGCCTCGGATGCCAGGAACTCCGCGTCCAGCCCCGATACATCGAAGACGATTCTGGCCCGGCGGTTTTCCGCGAGATGAAATCCGTAGTACGGGGCGTAGCCTGCAATGGCGCAGGCGATATCGAGAAAGTCGCCATAGCGGTTGGTCCGCGCGCCGAAGACGGAATTGCAGAAGACCACCGCATTGGATTCGCCCCAGGCGACGTCGCTGCCGTAGGCGGGGCGGTGTCCGGCCTGATAGGGCGCGCATGTCCATGTCGGTTCGCAGCCGAGCGTCCGGTAGGCATACATCATCCGCCGGGCCATGCCGCGCTCATGCGGCTCCAGCCGGTTCTTCGAACAGCCGGTCAGGTCAAGTGAGCCGACATTGAGCGTGGCTCTCACGGCAACCCTTGCCCCGCCTTCCACGAGCTTCTCCGCAAACAGCGTGCCGGAATCCCCGTGATAGAGCGCGCCGTCGATATGGGCTGAGGCAATGGGAATGAGCGACGGGGCGCCCATCAAGCGGGCTGTCGCCGCGACAATGCGCAGAGCCATCGCCGCACCCTCGCCGCGTGCACCATTGGCGATTGCTCTTTGCTCCGCAGTCAGCTCAAGCGGCATGGCGAAGGGCCTTGTGTCCGCTCACGCCGCAGCTCCAGCGGTGTTTGCCTTGTACCTGATCGTCTCGAAGCGCGAGCTCAATGCATCGTAAAGCAGCAGCCTGCCGATCAGCGGCTCGCCGATACCGGTGATCAGCTTGATGACTTCGGTGGCCTGCAGGCTGCCGATAACACCGGGGAGCACGCCGAGAACGCCGGCTTCCGCGCAGGCAGGCACGAGACCTGGCGGGGGCGGGGACGGGAAGAGATCGCGATAGGACGGGTTTTGCTCGCCCTTGCCGTTCTGTTCATAGGGTTTGAGCGTCGTCAGGGAGCCGTCGAACCGTCCGAGCGCTGCGGAAACCAGCGGACGTTTTCCCGCTGCACAGGCATCGGCAAGCAGATAGCGTGTGTCGAAATTGTCGGAGCCGTCGACGACGATGTGATAACGGCTGATGAGATCGGCGGCGTTGTCGGGTGCAATGCGCGTTTCGTGGGCTTCGACCGTGACGTGCGGATTGATCGCGGCAATGGCGCGGACGGCGCTTTCGACCTTGGGCGAGCCGACGAGATCGGTGTCGTGTATGACCTGCCGCTGCAGATTGGACAGCGAAACCCGGTCATCATCGACAATGCCAAGCGTACCGACGCCTGCGGCCGCCAGATACTGCAGCACCGGCGCGCCCAGTCCGCCAGCGCCCACGACAAGCACGCGGGCGCGCTTGAGCTTTTGCTGGCCGGGACCGCCGATCTCCGCCAGGATGATGTGACGGGCATAGCGTTCAAGTTCGGTGGAGGTGAAGGCAGGGTTTTCAGGGTCGCTCATGGCGCTACATTAGAGCAAGATGGACCCCGAATGCAGCATCCGATTTGTCTCAGGCAAGAAATTTCAACCCGGCAATGCCGGAGACGATCAGGCCGATGCAGACGAGACGGATGACCGTTGCCGGTTCTCCGAAAAGATACATGCCGAGCAGCGCGGTACCGACCGTGCCGATACCGGTCCAGACCGCATAGGCGCTGCCCACGGGCAGCTCACGCAGGGCAAGGCCCAGCACGAGAACGCTGATCACCATGCTGGCGCCGGTCAGTACCGACGGCGTCAACCGGGTAAAACCGTCGGTGTACTTGAGCCCGATGGCCCAGCCGATTTCAAAGAGTCCTGCGACGACGAGATAAATCCAGGCCATGACGACCATCCTTTTCCATGTGCGGGCCGTCCCGGCTTGTGTTCAGACGCAGCCTCTTACGGCCGCGAGGAGGTCGTCCTCCAGAGTTCTATCTAGGCTGGCGGAATTGTCGGGGCAAGTTTCCGGTCGCTGAGTAATTTTGGTGTTTAACATCAAGCGGAATGAACGAAGATCATCCCCAACGATACCCCGAATACCACACTCCAGCCGGGGTGCAGGCAAACGCCACCAAAGCGGCGGCGTTCAGAGGTTCACAACAGGGAATCACAGCAGCCGGGCGCCTATGGTCGCTTGGGTATATCGAGACCGCGCTGCACCGCCGGGCGTGCAAGCCCGCGCTCGAGCCAAGCTGGGACATTCTTCAGGCTGGCATAGTCGACCAGTTCGCCCGCACCATAGAAGCCAACCAGGTTGCGAACCCAGCCAAGCGTGGCGATATCGGCGATGGTGTAGTCGTCATCCATGATCCACTGACGGCCTTCAAGGTGCGTTTCGAGCACGCCGAGCAGACGTTTCGATTCAGTCACATAACGCTCGAGCGGACGTTTGTCCTCATACTCCCGGCCGGCAAACTTATGGAAAAAGCCGACCTGACCGAACATCGGGCCAATGGCAGCCATCTGGAAGAACACCCACTGGAGGGTCTCGTAGCGCCGGGCCGGATCAGCAGGCAGGAATTTGCCCGTTTTCTCGGCGAGATAGAGCAGGATTGCGCCGGATTCAAACAGCGGCAGGGGCTTGCCGCCCGGACCATCCGGATCGATGATCGCGGGAATCTTGCCGTTGGGGTTCAGTGACAGGTATTCCGGCGTCCAGCTTTCATTCTTGCCGATATCAACGAGATGGGTCTCGTATGGCAGCCCAAGCTCTTCCAGCATGATGGATACCTTCACGCCATTGGGCGTCGGCAGCGAATAGAGCTGAAGGCGGTCGGGATGCTGTGCCGGCCAGCGCTTGGTAACAGGGAAGGCAGAAAGATCAGACATGGGAATTCCTTTGTTGGATCAAGGCACCGGGCGATAACAGCCCTGTGTCCATGGAGGCCTTGTTTCATGGGATTGTTGCAGAAAGAATTCGATTCTCCGGCATGCTAACACGGCCGCAGGCGGGCTTGCCATCACCCGCTCTATCCGGCGTGCACTTCCCCGTGCGACACGTCAAAAAACTGCGCGCGGCCGGTAAGGCTCGAAAACAGCGAGCGGTCTGTACCCGTCATGAAGGCCTGTCCGCCAAGGTCTTCGATGATGTCAAAAAGGGCGGCGCGGCGGCCTTCGTCAAGATGGGCGGCGATCTCGTCCAGAAGCAGAATGGGCGCCATGCCCGCTAGTTCTCCCGTGAGGCGCGCATGCGACAGGATAAGGCCGATGAGCAGTGCCTTCTGCTCGCCGGTGGAACAGAGTTCGGCAGGCATGGCCTTGGGCCGGTGGCGCACCAGCAGGTCGGAGCGGTGCGGACCATCCAATGTGCGTCCTGCCGCCCGGTCACGGCTGCGTCCGTCGTGCAGTGCCCGGCGAAAGGCCTCCTCAACGTCCGTTGCCGATTCGATACCGATGCGTGCTTCCAACGCGCCGTCGAGAATGCAGTCGGCCTTGGGGAAGGGACTGTCGTCCGGCAGCCGCTCGATCATGCCGTTGATCAGGCGCATGAGCTCGGCCCGGGCAGCGGCAATCGCGATGCCGAGCTCCGCCATGGGAGTTTCAATGGCATCGAGCCAGGCGCCGTTGCTGCGCTCTTCCGTCAGCAGGCGGTTGCGGCTGCGCATGGCCTTCTCATAGTCGAGAACACGGCGGCCATGTGCCGGATCGATGGCCAGCACCATCCGGTCGAGAAAACGCCGCCGGTCCCCGGCCGCGCCGGTAAAGAGGCCGTCCATCGAGGGCACCAGCCAGAGGATGCGGGAATATTCCAGGAGGTCGTCGGCACTGGATGCGGTGACGCCATTGATTCGCACCCGCCGCGCCGTATCGCCCGGTGCATTGCCGGCAAGTCCGGTGCCGACATCCACGCAGCCTTCCTCGGTCTCGATGGCCGCATGGATGGCAAAACCATCGGGCGCGTCATTGCGGGTGACATCGGTATAGGTGGCGCGGCGCAAACCGCGGCCGGGAGAAAGAAACGAGACGGCTTCCAGCAGATTGGTCTTGCCCGACCCGTTCTCTCCGGTCAGCACCACATGCGACGGGCCGAGCCGCAATGACAGGTTTTCGTAATTGCGGAAATGCGCAAGCTTCAACCGGCTGATCGAAACGCGGGCCGGTTTACCCGCGTCCGTTCTGGGATCATCGGTCACAGCGGGATTGTCCGTTTGCGTCAAACCCGCATCGGCATGAGCACGTAGAGTGCATTCGCATCGCCTGTATCACGCACCAGTGTCGGCGAGCCGGCATCGGCCAGCATGAAGATCGCTTCCGTGCCGGAAAGCTGGGCAGTGATGTCGAGGAGATATTTGGCATTGAAGCCGATCTCGATCGGATCGGAGTCATAATCAGCCGCAAGCTCGTCCGTGGCGCTGCCCGAATCCGGATTGTTGACCGTCAAGGTCAGCTGGCCATCGGCAATCGTCAACTTGACGGCGCGGCCGCGCTCGCTCGAAATCGTCGAGACACGATCGACGGCAGACGCGAAGCTCTGGCGGTCGATGGTCAGTTTCTTGTCGTTGCCGGATGGAATGACGCGCTGATAGTCCGGGAAGGTGCCGTCAATCAGCTTGGAGGTCAGAACCACCGAGCCGATGGTGAAGCGGATCTTTGTGTCCGACAGTTCGATGGTCACGGCAATGTCGGGATCATCGACAAGCTTCTGCAACTCGGCAACGGTCTTGCGCGGGATGATGATGCCGGGCATGCCTTCCGCGCCGGAAGGCGCTTCCAGCTCGGCGCGGGCCAGACGATGTCCGTCCGTGGCCACGGCGCGCAGCTTCAACGAGCCCTCGCTCTCGATGGCATGGAAATAGATGCCATTGAGGTAATAGCGGGTTTCCTCCGTGGAGATGGCGAACTGCGTCCGCTCGATCAGGCTTTTCAACGCCGTGGATGTGATGCGGAATGTGTGTGTGAAGGATCCTGCGGTTAGTTCGGGGAAATCCGATTGCGGCAGGCACTGCAGGCGGAAATTCGACCGGCCCGAAGTCACTGTCATGGAATTGCCGTCGGCATTGGTTGCCAGCATTACTTCAGCCCCGTCGGGCAGCTTGCGGACGATATCATAGAGCAGGTGGGCCGGCACGGTAGTGGCACCGGATTGTTCGATTTGCGCGGCAGTGGCTTCGGTGACTTCCAGGTCAAGGTCCGTGGCCTTGAGGGCAAGGCTTGCACCCTCGGCATGCAGAAGAACGTTCGAAAGAATCGGAATGGTGTTGCGTCGTTCGACCACGCGATGAACATGGTTGAGCGACTTCAGAAGATTGGAACGTTCAAGAGTTACACGCATGATAAACCGGTCTCACTGTCTTATTCGACCCAAAGCCCTTAAGGGCCTGCGGCGCTTTTTCTGGCGAGAGGGCGAAGTTCCCCCAAGGTCAAGCAAATTGGCAGAAAGTCACCCTAAAAAGCAAGCCTGCGGCTGGCTGCAACGCACCATACCGCAGGCTTTCTGTTGATAAGTGGCGAAGTAGCCTTATTGGGCCTGATCGTTGATCAGGCGCTTCAGGAGCTCGAGTTCCTGCGACAGTTTCTGGTCCTTGCCGACAATATCTTCGATCTTGCGCACCGCATGCAGAACGGTTGTGTGGTCACGGCCGCCGAAACGCCGGCCGATTTCCGGCAGCGAGCGGGGTGTGAGCATCTTAGCAAGATACATGGCGATCTGGCGCGGCTTGACGATGGTGCGCGTGCGCCGGTTGGACAGAAGGTCCTGCTTGGAGACGTTGTAGTGGCGCGCAACGATGCGCTGGATTTCTTCGATGCGGATGCGCTTGGCTTCACCGCCGCGCATCAGATGGCTGAGCAGTTCATCGACCCGGTCGACCGACAGGTTCGGCTCGAAGGTCTGGCGGAACAGCAGCTGGTTGAACGCGCCTTCCAGCTCACGGCCGCTTCCCGTGACAGACTGGGCGACGTGATCGAGAATCTCCGGCGAAATATCCAGGGACTGGTCTTCCTGCTGGGCGGCAATCAGGCGGCGCTTGAGAATCTCCAGGCGCATCGCATAGTCCGGCGAAATCATTTCAAGGGCAACACCGCCCTGCAGACGCGAACGCACGCGCGCATCGAGCGATTCCAGCTCTGACGGTGGGCGGTCGGCGGCAACCACCACCTGCTTGGCACTGTCGAGCAGCGTATTGATCAGATGGCAGAATTCATGCTGGATCGATTTGCCCTGCAGGAACTGCATGTCATCGATGATCAGGAGATCGATATCGCGCAGCTGTTCCTTGAACGACAGCGCGTTGTTGTCGCGAATAGCCGTTGCGAAACGCCACATGAAATATTCGGCAGTCAGGTAGACCACGCGGGCCCGCTCCGAGCGCTTCAGGGCGTCGGCGGCGATGGCTTGCAGCAGATGCGTCTTGCCGAGGCCGACGGAGGCGTGAATGAACAGCGGATTGAACCGAACGGCACTGGCGCCGGCATCCGCAATGGTGCGCGCAGCAGCCAGGGCCACCCGGTTTGGCGTGCCATCAACGAATGTCTCGAAAGTGTAGCGCGGATCCAGCGGCGAACCGAACACGGAGTTCTGTCCCGGGCGATCCGTTGCACGGTCGGTAAAATGTGCCGGTGCCTTCTTGTCCTGCGATGTGCTGCCGACGGGAAAAACCGGCTTGTCGCGGGCAATCGCACGCTGGTCGGCCCGCAAGGCAGGCTCTGCCTCAAGCGAGGGGCGGCTGGCGCGGCTGGCGCTGCGGAAAACGATCTCCACCTTCAGGACCTGCTCATCCTCTTCATGCCACAGCGTGTTGATCATGTCGGAGTAGTGGTTGTTGATCCAGGAACGAAGAAATGCGGTCGGCACGGAAAGGCGAACAATGCTCTTGGATGTTTCATCCAGCTTCAGGCGGCCGAACCAGCTGGAGTAAACTTCATTTCCGAGTTTGGCTTTGAGCTTGGTCTTGACCCTCTCGAAAATCGTCTCGCCCTGGCTGCCGGCCGATACCATACTTTTCCCTTCGTCCATATGGAGCGGGACCATGGCTGCATTCGTGCCGTTTTCCATTATTCCGCTGGTCATTGTCATTGCCTCATCCTGATATTTTTCTGTTCGGGCTTGATAGTGCCCGTGTTCGCATGTGGACCGGTCCATGACCGGTTGCAGTCCTCAAGAGCCGGTCACCCCTATGACCAGCTTTCAATCTCCTGGAGCTAATTGTTGGATAAGGTCAGGGACGCGTAGTACAGGTCTGAACAATCTCGCACCGAAATTCTAAAAACCGCCACGTCCACATCCCTTTCAACTTTGGCGCAAAAAGACTCACGCCCGGCTGATGCCAGCGCCGCCAACTTGCTTCTTTTCTGAAACGATCCAGGGTCGTACAACCCGGATACCCGACAAAAACGTACTCGTTACGCAAACGAAAAATCTGCGTCCGAACCCATTAATTTGATAAGCCTGTTAAATGGGTTTTTGCCCACCCCTTCGATGTCTGGACCTTACAAAAACCTTTGCAGGGAGGGCAAGGGCAGGCGCGCCGCTTTTTTAGTGAATTAAAGGTTAACGCTTTTGCGTTTTTTTTAACTACCTCCGGTTGGACAGGGAAAAAGCCTTCGGATTCAAAGCCTTTTTTGGAATGCCGATTTTGCTGCACTGCGGACTCACGCGATCAAAAAAAAATATTAAATTATCGCTTGACACAGGCTGGGGTGACAGATTCTTCCGGCTGGGGTCTGGCGATAATGGCTACCTGCCGTAACTCATTGAAATTAAAAGAGAAATGATGGTTGTCGCTTTTTGTATGAAACTATTTATGACCCGCATATGTCAGGGTTTTGATATGCCACAATCTTTTTCATCGGAAACGAATTTATGCCCAAAAAAATGGCAAATAAAAAACCCGGCTAAGGACCAGCCGGGTTTAAAATAGATTATTTGTGTCTGATTAGGCAGACATGCCCTTAAGGCGCTGTGCGAGACGGGAAACCTTCCGGGATGCCGTGTTCTTGTGCACGACGCCCTTCGTGGCAGCGCGCATCATTTCCGGTTCAACAGCCTTGAAGGCTACGGAAGCGGCTGCCTGATCACCGCTTGCCACCGCATCTTCGAACTTGCGAAGGAAGGTGCGCACGCGCGAGCGGCGGGATTTGTTTACTTCGGTGCGGGCTTCGATCTTACGCGCCGCTTTCTTGGCCGAAGGAGTGTTGGCCATGATGCCTCTCTTTTCTGTCAGCTACTCGGCAGCATCAACGCGGCCGTCACAAAATAATAGGGTGGCCGAGGGGCCACCAAACGTTGTCGGGCTTATAGATCACGTTTCCGGTTGCGTCAACTTGGAATCGTCGCCTTGCCGGTGGATATTTCGGCCTCAGCGATTCTTGAAATTCGGGGCGCGTTTTTCCGCGAAGGCAGCCATCCCCTCCTTCTGGTCTTCCAGCGCGAACATGGAATGGAATACACGCCTTTCAAATCTCAATCCTTCCGAAAGGGTCGTTTCATAGGCCCTGTTGACCGTTTCCTTGGTCATCATGGCGACAGGCAGCGAGAAGGAGGCGATCTTCCGGGCAGCCTTCAACGCTTCCTCCACCAGTTCGCCGGCCTGGACAACACGCGAGACAAGGCCGCAACGCTCCGCTTCCGCCGCATCCATCATTCGCCCGGTCAGGCACAGATCCATCGCCTTGGACTTGCCGACAAAGCGCGTCAGCCGCTGTGAGCCGCCCATGCCGGGCATGACGCCGAGGGTGATCTCCGGCTGGCCGAATTTGGCGGTATCGGCCGCGATGATGAAATCGCACATCATGGCGAGTTCGCAGCCGCCGCCCAGCGCGTAACCGGCCACAGCGGCGATCAGCGGCTTGCGCAGGCGCGTGACCCGCTCCCACTCGCTGAAATAATCGCCGAGATAGGCATCGGCGAAATCCAGTGTCTGCATTTCCTTGATGTCCGCACCGGCGGCAAAGGCCTTTTCCGAGCCCGTGACGACGATGGCGCCGATACCATTGTCCCGGTCGAAAGCTTCAAGCGCTGCGCTGAGTTCGCCGAGCAGGGCGGAGTTGAGTGCATTGAGCGCCTGTGGACGATTGAGCTGGATGAAACCAACTTTCTCACGCGTCTCCACAATGATGTTTTCGTAGGCCATCCGGATACTCCTCCTAATGCTGGCAGATCGGGCAGAAAAACGTCGAACGCCCGCTTTGGACGATGCGGGCTATCGTGCCATCACAGGCAGGACGCGGGCAAGGCTCGCCTTCACGGTCGTAGACAGAAAATGAATGCTGGAAATAACCGAGTTCTCCGTCTGCCTGCCGGTAGTCTTTCAGGCTGGAACCGCCTGCCGCTATGGCATCGGCGATGACGGAACGAATGGAGGTGGCAAGCCGATCCGCCATGGGGTCCGGATCGCCGCTTTTCCCGGCAATGGATCCGGCCAATCGCCGGGGCGATAGTTCGGCCCGCCACAGGGCTTCGCAGACATAGATGTTGCCGAGGCCTGCAATCAGCTTCTGGTCGAGCAAGGCTGCCTTCAGCGGCGCATTCCTGTCGGCGAAGAGCCTGGCCAGCAATGCGCCGTCCAACCGGTTGCCTGTCGGCTCGATACCGAGGTCTTGTAGGAATTTATGGGTGTTGAGCGCTCCTGGCTCGGCAAACAGCATGAAGCCGAAACGGCGCGGATCGTTGTAGACGATCCGGCTTCTGATCCCGTCTCTTGATTCCACATGGATCACCACATGGTCATGGGTCGTATTTCTTGACCGGTCATGATGGAAGACACCCGGTGCCGTGTCTGCCCCGTCCTGTTCGATGCGATAGGAACCGGACATGCCGAGATGACTGATCAGACCCAGTCCGTCATCCATATGCATGATGAGGTATTTCGCACGGCGCTCGAGCGAGTCGATCGTGCGTCCGGTCAGCCGTTCGGCAAACCGGTCCGGAAAAGGAAAGCGCAGATCCGCCCTGCGCTGCTCGACACGCGCAATGGTTGCTCCCTCCATGAAAGGCTGCAAGCCGCGGCGGACGGTTTCGACTTCGGGAAGCTCAGGCATGGGATGCCGTGCCCCGTAGGAAGCTTTTTCCGTGTGGGCCGGGCGCAATGGCAAGATGGGCTGCGACTGTCTCGCCAATATCGGCAAATGTCGTGCGGATGCCGACGGATCCATGCGGCAGGTCGGGCCCGAAGCACAGAACCGGAACGCGTTCACGCGTGTGGTCCGTTCCCCTGAAGGTCGGGTCGCAGCCGTGATCGGCGGTCAGGATCAGGAGATCGCCGGGTCGCAGTTTCGCCATGGCCTCCGGCAGCCGCCGGTCAAAGGCCTCGAGCGCGGCGGCATAGCCGGGCACGTCGCGGCGGTGTCCGTAGAGCATGTCGAAATCGACAAAATTGGTAAAGACGAGATCGCCGTCCTGTGCGTCGTCCATGGCAATCAGCGTTTCATCGAACAAGGCCATATTGCCGTTGGCCTTGCGCACCTGGGACACCCCCTTGTGCGCATAGATGTCACCGATCTTGCCGATCGCGATGACAGTACGGCCCGCATCCGTCAGCCTGTCGAGCAAGGTGGGTTCCGGCGGCGGCACCGAATAGTCGCGCCGGTTGCCTGTGCGCTCGAAGGTTTGCGTGGTTTCCCCGACAAACGGACGGGCAATGACCCGGCCGATGTTCAGCGGGTCGACCAGTTCACGAACAAGCACGCACAGATCATAGAGCCGGTCCAACCCGAAATGCTGTTCGTGCGCGGCGATCTGGATAACGGAGTCCGTGGATGTATAGAATATCGGCTTGCCGCTGCGAATATGTTCTTCGCCATATTCCTCGATGACCTCGGTGCCGGAGGCATGCTTGTTGCCCAGAATGCCCGGCAGGCCGGCGCGCCGCACAGCTTCGGTAATCAATGTGTCAGGAAATGTCGGAATTGTCCTGGGAAAGTAACCCCAATTGAAAGTGACCGGTACACCGGCAATTTCCCAATGCCCGGAGGGGGTGTCCTTGCCATTCGACACTTCCTCGGCAGCACCCCACAGCCCGACAGGATCGGCGGCCGGGGCGGGGATATTGATACCGGAAGCGAGATTGGCGGCATGAACTAGGCCCAGCGAACTCAAATGCGGGAGAGTGAGCGGGCCGGAGCGCAGCCCGTCCTTGTCGCCGCGCCCGTCGGCGCAGGCTTCCATGATATGACCGAATGTCGTTGAACCTGCGTCGCCGAACGCTGCAGCATCCGGCGCACCGCCTATGCCAAAAGAATCGAGCACAAAAAGAAAAGCGCGAGACATGCCTCACTCCATCAGAACCAGAATCCACAGATAGGTGAAACTGACGCTGATGACAAACACCATGTGCGCGGGCGGTTGTTAAGGCAGGTTCCGGCAATTCAGCAGTTGGTGCAGGCTACCGCGTTCGCGCCCTGACGGATCCGGCCATAGATCATCTTGCCCATGACGATACCTGGACCGCTGGTGCCTTTGGACGTGTTGACGGTGTCTTTCATTGTCCAGGCAACGAGCGGAATATAGGCAATGCTTGTTTCAACACGCACAAAGTTTGACGTGGGAATCTTCAGGTTGGGATCGATGGTGATGGTACTGCCCTTGGTATAGGGCGTTGAGATGGTTTGACCCTGTTTGCGTTGCGACCAGGCAACCGTGGCGATGCCGTTTCCGTCCACGTTGATGGATGTGATGGTGATTGTCGGCAGGTCGCGCCAATAGGGCAAGAGGATGGAAGTCCCGATTTCCATGATATCGGCGATCTTTTCCTTTGTGACGGATTGTTGCTGTGTCACCAGATCGCCCACCATCGCTCCGGCCCGCGCCAGCTTCTTGTTCACGTCGAATCCGTTGGTGATTTCAATGCTCCCGAGAAGAAGCATGATCATCACCGGCGCAATCAATGCAAATTCCAGTGCGGCAACACCTCGGCGGTCTTTGCCGAACGCAGCCAGGATGCGCTTGGAAGCGGCCACTTTTTCACGGATTCTTTTGAATGGCGGCATGGCGGGAGCCTTCGCGGAAGAAAACAGGTCATTGGTTGGTTGGCGACGCATCAGAGGTACGGCTCATTTTGCCAGGTGGCTGTTGAGAACAGCAGGGTTTTCCCCTGGCTCTTTATGCTTGCGATACGGGTTTTCATCAAATCCGTCAGAACGGGCCAGCGATAGAAAATCCGCAGCTGATTGATCGTGCCGGCACCGCCCGGATTGACTTTCAAGGTGCTGACATCGACGTCATTGTTCGATGTGAGCGGGACTGTCGTGGGGACGGTTTTGAATGTCGCATAGGTCTGCAGGTCGACCACCAGATCGGGGCAGGGCGTGGCAGCCATGAGCAAGCGGGGACAAATCAGTGCTTTCAATTTTGTGGCGTCACTGACATCCGTTGTCCTCAATTGCCCGGTGCGCAGCTGGCGCGCAATGTCATCGACCGTATTCGACATGACCTGCTCGGCGGTGAAGCTGAGGGTAACCTCGACAACGGCAAAGATCAGGAGAAAGAAGGGAAGGGCGATCAGGGCGAATTCAATGGCAACACTGCCGCGATTGTCTTTGCGAAAGCATGTGAACAGTGGGCTTTTTCTTGCAAACCGCGTGCTTTCCGGCAAATCGGAAATTCCGCGTTCTTCCCCTCTGACAGCTTCCTGCATCATCACTGGACTTTCTCCGTCTCCCCGCCACGGACAAAGCTCTATCAGGCAGATATTAGAATCTCGTGTGTGGGAACGTGCAAATTGTGATGAGCGAATTCACGCTTTCTCAACTGTGATGCAAGCGGTCGCGGCAGGCCGGTCAGTTCCCGCCAATTTCCGAGTCTGATTTCTTCTCCGCAGCCGTCTTCTGGGATGTCTCGCAAAAGGGAGAACAGGAGAGTGTTTGCACAAAGGCGCGCCGGTAAACGCGCACAGTGTTGGCGACACTGCGGCTGACGAGAACCTGGTCATCGACGATTGCTCCGCCTTCGGCATCCATGATGACGATATTGGTCATGCCGAAGCCTTTCCCCGTCAAGACGACGGTTCGGGAATCCTTGACAACGGCATCCGCTATTTCAGGATCGCCAACCACAACCGTATCTGCCGGGCGCGCAAGCTTCAGCACAGTTGCCTGGTTCATGACCACATGGATACCCGTGTCAGCATGGGCTTGCACGCTTCCGGACAGGGCAGCAGCGAGCACAAGTGCGATCATTGTTGCATGCTGACTGAAACGTCGTTGGCCGTTGTATCGAACCATGGGAGTGCCCTTCGCAAAATCGTTGAATGAACGATGCCGATGATTGGTGAAGGAAGACTTAAACCTGTGAACTTATCATTAAGTATAATTGTGACGCCTGCTCTGCCCGTGGTGGCACGGCGGTGAGGCGTTTCGAAACGGGGGATTTTACGGTTCTCCTTCACCCTTTCGTAACGGTCTTTCTTAAGCTGAAAGCAATGCGCCAGGGATATTGTTCAGGGCATCACGTTACAGAGTTGGCGACCGTGCGCGGTTGCAGACATGCGGGGGAAATCATGATGTTCAATGCAAAGCGCCTCGCTCAGTCGGACGATAATATATTCACCGGTTTTCCCCGGAACAGGTCGGGTGCGACAGCCATAGAATATGCTTTGATTGCCGGTATCATCTCCATTGGCATCGTTGCTGGCGCCGGTACGCTCGGAACTGCTGTAAAGGCAACCTATGATGGCTTTGCCACGACGGTGAGCAATGTCACCAAATGAGGCTCTTGCACGCGGGGATTGTGACATGCGGGATGACTCTGCCCCTCGGTTTGATGGAACGGCGCGATGATTGAAGCTGCGATACTGATCGTTTTCCCCTTCGCCATGGCCTTTGCAGGGACATCGGATCTTTTGTCGATGACGATCCAAAATCGTGTATCGCTTATTCTGCTTGTCGCCTTCGCCGTTCTGGCGCCCATGACCGGGATGCCTTGGGATATCTACGGACTGCATTTTGTCGCCGGGGCTGTGGTGTTTGCCTTCACATTCCTGCTATTTGCCACGGGAACAATGGGTGGTGGTGATGCCAAGCTCATGACCGCGACAGCGGTCTGGATGGGGTGGAACATGGATCTGGCCGGCTATCTGCTTGTGATGTCGTTGCTCGGCGGCGCGCTTACCCTGGCCATCCTCAAGTATCGGAACTCGCACTTTGCCATTGTGTATTCAGGTCGCTTGGATTTCATGCAGCGATTGGCACAGAAGAACGAAGGCGTTCCCTACGGTGTTGCCCTTGGCGCTGCCGGTCTCATCATGTTTCCGTCCTCACCCATGTGCGTCTGGGTCATAGACCGGTTGGCCCATGCCTGACGGCTTTCGGTCGCCCAAGGGTTGATCGGCCATTGAAACGGTGCCGCTTCGTGGGAGACGGCACAAACAGACGCCGGTGAACGTCGTTTTCTGTCCTTTTAAGTAAACTGTTAACCATAATTACACGATTGCCAAGTCAAGGTGCAACCCTGGGTAAATTAGACAAAAGTCTATTGGGGTTCATAGATGCAAAAGGCACGCGTTGTTATTCTCATCGTGGCGATTACAGCCGCCGGTGCGGCTGGCTATATCGCGACGAATATGAAGCCTGATGCACCGGTTGTCGTAGAAACAGTTCCCCTGCCACAGATTGAATTACAGGATGTACTGGTCGCCACGGATGGGCTTGGCGTCGGTGCCGAAATGCGAAACCAGATGCGTTGGCAGCCCTGGCCGGTGTCCGCTCTGGCCGATGGCTACATCAAGCGCTCGGAACGGCCCAACGCCGAAGAAGAATTGCGCGGCTCCACCGTCCGGCTGCAGATATTTCCGGGAGAACCCATTCGGGAAGCAAAACTGATCGGCAAGGGCCAGAGTTTCATGTCCGCGCAATTGCCTTCCGGAATGCGCGCCGTGGCAACGCAGATTGCTGCGGATACGTCGGCCGGCGGTTTCATCCTGCCCAATGATTATGTCGACGTGATCATGATCCGGCAGATCGATGGAGAGCAGAAGCAGTTCGCGACAGAGACGATCCTGAGCAATGTCCGGGTTCTCGCCATCGATCAGACAATCCAGGAAGACGAAACAGGCCAGAAAAACAAGGTCGGTTCCACGGCAACGCTCGAGCTGACGCCGCAGCAGGCGGAGATATTGGCTGTGGCCCAGCAAATGGCGAGCCGCATGACATTGGTCCTGCGGTCCTTGCAGGATGCACAGGAGCCGACGGGGCCGGGTGCCGAATATCTCGTCAATTCACCCGGCCGGGCCGGAAACGTCAAGCTGATCAAATCCGGGACTGTCACTGAAATATTGGGGCGCAAATAAAATGGGTTTCGGAGCAATTTTCAGAATGGGTAGATCTGGCAATCGCGCGCACCGGTTTTGGAAAGCCGGACTTGTCGCTGTCGGCTGCTGCATCGCTCCCTTGCCAATCCAGACGGCCGCCGTGGCGCAGAGCAATGTGGTCAAGTTGAATCAGGGGCAAGGCGCGCCAAAGCGGATCAGTCTTGCGCTCAACAAGTCATTGGTGGTCGATCTTCCGGCCGACGCCTACGACATCCTTGTCGCCAATCCGACGGTGGCTGATGCCGTGACCCGCACGGCCCGCCGCATCTATCTATTCGGAAAACAGGTCGGCCAGACCAATGTTTTCGTTTTTGGACCGAATGGCGAACAGCTGGCCAGTTTCGATCTGGTCATCGAGCGCGATGTTGCCGGGCTCGAGGGCAGTCTCAAGAAGTATATTCCGGATTCCGATATCAAGGTCGAACTCCTGAATGACAACGTCATCCTGACAGGCACGGTGCAGACGCCGCTCGATGCCAAGCGTGCCACGGATCTGGCAACCCTGCTGGTCACCGGCGGTGAAGCCACCACGGGCCAGTATCAACAGACCGCCACTGCCGGCGGCAATGGCAGTAGCAGCGTTATCATTGGTGACCAGAACGAAGCGCGGCAGAAGAGCAAGATCGTCAACCTTATCCAGATTGCCGGTGAAGATCAGGTGACGCTCAAGGTCACTGTAGCGGAAGTCAGCCGTTCCGTAATGAAGCAGCTGGGCGTCAACATGGTCGGATCCACGAAATCCGACGGCATTCTGTTCGGCTCGGAGAATTTGGCTTCCCTTGTCGGGAAGGGGCTGAGCAGTTCCGGCGCGACCATTCCCATATCGATCGGCAGTGCGACGATCGACTCCTATATCAACGCCATGGAACTGGCCGGTGTGATGAAAACCCTGGCCGAACCGACGCTGACGGCGATTTCCGGTGAAAAAGCCACCTTCCGCGTGGGCGGCGAATATAACATGATCAATGGCTCCGATGTCGATGATAAGGGAAAAATCACCTACAATATTGGAAAGATCGATTACGGCATCGGCCTTGAATTCGTGCCCGTGGTTCTTTCTCCGGGGCGTATCAGTCTCAAAGTGCGTACGTCCGTATCAGAACCAACCATGGAAGGGTCGGTTTCTCTGAGTATCGGTCAGACGAGGCCTTCGACCAACGTTATTTCCATCCGTAAACGCCTGGCTGACACGACCGTGGAGCTTCCCTCCGGCGGATCCATGATGATTGCCGGCTTGATGCGGGATGATGCGAGACAGGCTATTTCCGGTCTTCCCGGGCTCTCCAAAATACCTGTCCTTGGCACGCTGTTCCGCAGCCGCGAATTCGTGCGCAACGAGACCGAGCTTGTGATCATCGTCACACCCTATCTGGTGCGGCCGGTTGCCCGTAGCGCCCTTGCCCGGCCCGACGATAATCTCAATCTTGCCAGCGATGCGGCCGGGATGTTCCTCGGAAAAGTCAACCGGGTCTATGGGACAAAAGCTGCCACCCCGCCCACCGGCCGGTATGAGGGTGTTGTCGGATACATCTACAAATGAGCAAGGACCCTGCCATGTCAGCCCTGAGGAAATTGAAACCGATGAAACCGGTGCTTGCGCTTCTCACTGTTGCTCTGCTTGCGGGCTGTGCGGATCGCGGTACGACCGTCGGCAGCATCCCGGATGATTACCGGACCAATCATCCCATTGTCATCTCTGAAAAAGAGCAGGTTGCCGATATTCCGGTCGGCCATGCCGACAACAGGCTGTCGATCACCCAGCGCAGCATCGTTCAGAATGTTCTGACCAATTATCACGCCAACGGTTCGGGCGTTATTCACATACTTCTGCCATCGGGTACGCCGAACGAGCACGCGGCGAGCCGCCTGCGCGATGACATCGTCGCCGTGTTGCGCAGGAGCGGGGTAAAGCCGTTCAATATTTCCAGCGAGCGGTACCGGGCTGACCCGGCTGATTCTGCGCCGATCCGCCTATCCTATTCGGCAATGACGGCCTCGACCGGACCTTGCGGTCAATGGCCCAAGGATCTGCTCGAAACAGCGGATAACAAGCATTATGCGAACTTTGGCTGTGCCAGCCAGAACAATCTGGCGGCGCAGATAGCCAATCCGGCGGATCTTCTCGGGCCAAGGGCGTCGACGACAATCGATGCAGAGCGTCGCGGCAAGGTTATCGATGCGTACAGAAATGCCACACAGCCGCCCCCGATCGTCACGCAGGAAGTGCAATATTAGTTGCTGAAAGAGACCTTTCGACAAAACGCGGAATGCTAAAATGAGCCAGCTGGCCTTTGAAACAGACAATCAATTCGGGGATGCCGAGGGCCGGCCGGCTGGTACGGGGCTGCACGCCTTCCGGCCAATTCCCCGGATCTCAATACAGGCATTTTGCGAAAGCGACGCTGTTGCGCAGCAGATATTGCGTGCAAGCGAAGATCGCCGCATGGCGAAGACCCACGCACAACTTCACATGGGCGGAACAGCGACGGCTGTCGAACTCTTTCAGACCGTGCCAACACCCAATCTGATCATTCTGGAATCATCGGCTGCCCCGCGTGACATACTGGAACAACTCGCCACCCTGTCGGAGGTTTGCGATCCAAGCACCAAGGTGGTGGTCATCGGACATTACAACGATGTCTGGCTTTACCGCGAGCTGATCCGCAACGGCATTTCTGAATATATGGTCGCGCCGGTCAATCTGGCCGATATCATTGGTGTGATTGGCGGTCTCTTTGTCGATCCTGACGCAAAGCCGCTGGGAAGCTCCATCGCATTCATCGGCGCCAAGGGCGGGGTCGGCGCCTCGACAATGGCGCACAATATCGCATGGTGCATCTCCTCGCTGTTCAAGAATGAGGTGGTCATCGCCGATATGGATCTGCCTTACGGCACCGCCAACATCAATTTTGATCAGGACCCGCCGCAAGGCATGGCGGAAGCAGTATTCTCGCCCGAACGCATCGATGATGTTTACCTAGACCGGCTCCTGGCGCAATGTGCCGAAAACCTGTCACTGCTTGCAGCACCGTCGACCCTCGACCGCGTCTTCGATTTCCGCGAGGATTCCTTTGCCCATCTGATTGATGTGGCCCAAAGGTCCGTTCCGCACGTGATTCTGGATATTCCGCACACGTGGAACGGCTGGACCCGCACAACCCTGGCGCGTGCGGACGAGATCGTGATTGTAGCATCGCCGGAACTGGCCAATTTGCGCAACACAAAGAACCTGCTGGACACGTTGAAACAGCTTCGCCCCAATGACGGGCCGCCGCGCCTCATTCTCAATCAGGTCGGCATTCCCAAACGGCCGGAAATCGCACCCGCAGATTTCTGCAGCCCGCTGGGGATTGCCCCGATCGGCGTGATCCCTTTTGAACCCGCATTGTTCGGGAACGCGTCAAACAATGGGCGGATGCTTGCTGAGACCGATTCCTCCAATGCAATTGTCCAGAACATCAATGAGATTGCCCACATCCTGACGGGACGGCTGGAGCTGAAGGCCAAAAAGAAGCCGGTGCTTTCCACGGTCTTGTCCAAGCTGAAGCGCAAGAAATGAGACTGAAGGAATAGACCCATGTTCGGCAAACGCGGAAGTACGGGGGAAGGCCGCCCGGTCCAGGAGTTCCGGGCGCTTGCGCTTGAGACGGCGTTGCCCACGAATCATGCCTCGCTCGCCGCGGAACCGGCAAAGCTCCCTCGGGATATTGCTGAGGTCAAGCGTTTGGCGGTTGTCGAGCAGCCGCCAAAGCCGGTCGCACCACAGCGCGAAAAGAACGAGAGCTACTACGATACAAAATCGCAGGTTTTTACGGCCCTGATCGATACGATCGATCTCTCCCAGCTGTCCAAACTCGATCCGGATGTGGCGCGTGAGGAAATTCGCGATATCGTCAACGATATTATCGCCATCAAGAATTTTGCCATGTCGATTGCCGAGCAGGAAGAATTGCTCGACGATATCTGCAATGATGTTCTCGGTTATGGTCCGCTGGAGCCCTTGCTTGCCCGTGACGATATCGCCGACATCATGGTCAACGGCGCGCGCAAAACCTACATTGAAGTCCTTGGCAAGGTCCAGGAATCGGGGGTCCGCTTTCGCGACAACCAGCAGTTGCTCAACATCTGCCAACGCATTGTCAGCCAGGTTGGCCGCCGCGTCGATGAATCCAGCCCCATATGCGATGCGCGTCTTCCGGATGGCTCGCGTGTGAATGTCATTGCGCCGCCCCTTGCACTCGACGGGCCGGTTCTCACAATCCGCAAGTTCAAGAAAGACAAACTGACCCTTGATCAGTTGGTGCGCCTGGGAGCGATCTCGCCACCCGGTGCCGAACTGCTTCAGATTATCGGGCGCGTGCGCTGCAATATTGTTATTTCCGGTGGCACGGGTTCAGGCAAGACCACGCTTTTGAACTGCCTGACGAATTATATCGACCGGGATGAGCGCATTATTACCTGCGAGGATTCGGCCGAACTTCAGCTCCAGCAGCCGCATGTGGTGCGCCTTGAAACGCGCCCTGCCAATCTGGAGGGGGAAGGTGAGATCACCATGCGTGACCTGGTCAAGAATTGCCTGCGCATGCGTCCTGAACGGATCATCGTCGGTGAAGTCCGCGGACCGGAGGTGTTCGACCTTCTGTCGGCCATGAACACCGGTCATGACGGGTCGATGGGCACCATCCACGCCAACAGCCCGCGGGAATGCCTCAACCGCATGGAATCCATGATCGCCATGGGCGGATTTGCCCTGCCTCAGCGCACGGTGCGGGAGATCATTGTCGGTTCTGTCGATGTCATCATTCAGGCCGCCCGTCTGCGTGACGGTTCGCGCCGCATCACGCATGTGACCGAAGTTGTCGGCATGGAAGGGGATGTCATCATCACGCAGGACCTCATGCTTTACGATATCGAGGGCGAAGATGCGAATGGCCGGCTTATTGGAAAACATGTCTCGACCGGCATAAGCCGGCCGAAATTCTGGGATCGTGCCCGTTATTACAATGAGGAGCACAGGCTCGCAAAAGCCATCGATACAATGGAATTGCAGTCATGATGCACACCGCACGGCGGGAGACCCATCATGTTCGGGCTTGATCTTGAACAGCTCACCTTCGTGTTGCTCGCAACGACTGCGGTTGCGGCGCTCGCCTATTTCTTCGTTTTCGACAACATTGAACAGCAGAAAAAGTCGGATGAACGGCTGAAATCGGTCAAGCTGGCCGCGATCGACGGTTTGAGCAAATCAACAGCCAGGGACAAGCAGGTTGAAGCAACAAGGCGCCGCAAGTCGGTACAGGACACGCTGAACGATATCGACCAGCGGCAGAAACTGCGTGACAAGAACATCAAGTCTCCGCCGCTGAAAATGCTGCTGCAACAAGCGGGCATGAAGGTGACCGTAAAGCGGTTCTACATCTATTCGGGCATCGTCGGGCTGCTGCTGGTTGTGCTCCGCACCTTCTTCGGCGCCCCGCTTTATCTGGCGCCAGGCTTTTTCCTGATCGGTGCCTTGGGGTTGCCGCGCGCATTCGTCTATTTCAGGCGGCGGCGGCGCGTGGCGGCTTTCCTGCATGAATTTCCCAATTCCATCGATGTCATTGTTCGCGCCATCCGATCCGGCCTGCCGCTCAATGATGGTATTCGATTGATCGCACAGGAAGCCCATGAACCGGTTCGCACCGAGTTTCGCCGGATTGTGGATATGCAACAGGTTGGGGTGAGTATTCCGGAGGCGGCCATGCGGATGTCGGAATACATGCCCTGTCCGGAAGCAAGCTTCTTCGGCATCGTCATTCAGATTCAATCGCAGGCAGGCGGTAACTTGTCGGAAGCACTTGGCAATCTTTCCAGAGTGCTGCGAGACCGGAAGAAAATGAAGGCAAAGGTTCAGGCCCTGTCGATGGAAGCCAAAGCGTCCGCCTATATCATCGGCGCCTTGCCTTTCGTGGTTGCATGCCTCGTCTACTTGTCCAGTCCTCACTACATCATGGTTCTGTTCACAACCGATATGGGCAACATGATCATAATATGTGCCGGGATATGGATGTCCATTGGCATCGCCGTGATGCGCAAAATGATCAACTTCAAGTTCTGAGCGGAGTAAGCGCGGTGTTCTCTTCCCTCCTCAAAGCCGTGCAGGACAATCCGGATACGGTCCGGACCGTCCTTGTTGCAATCTCAGCCTTTGCAACGGTGGTAACGGTTTTCCTGCCAAAGCTTCGCACTTCCGTGTTGAAGACGCGGATGAAATCCGTCGCACTGGAGCGTGACCAGTTGCGCGCCAAGGATCGAACCCGCCTTGCCACGGAAAGTATCAGCCGCCACAAGGCCGCGTCGCAGGGTAGCCTGCGCATGGTGCAGAGGCAGGGCGTTCGCCAGTTCGTGGAAAAGCTGGACCTGCAGCGGGCGCTTGCCGATGAAAAAACACTGGCATCCCTGCGAACGGCCGGGTTTCGCGGACAGAATGCTTTGAATCTGTTCTTGGCGGCGCGCTTCGGTCTGCCATTCCTGACACTCAGCCTGACTGCCTTTTGGGTATTCGGCATGAATGGCCTGATCCAATACCCGACGATGGTCCGGATACTCGTCTGTCTCATCGGCGGTTATGCCGGCTTTTACGCGCCCAATCTTTATGTGAGTAATGCAGGCAGCAAGCGCAAACACTCGATCCAGATGGCGTGGCCGGACTCGCTCGATCTCATGCTGATCTGCGTTGAATCCGGTATGTCCATCGAAGCTGCCTTCAAGAAAGTCTCCGAGGAGATCGGAGTCCAGTCGACCGCCCTGGCGGAAGAGTTCGTCCTGACGAACGCCGAATTATCCTTCCTGCCCGAGCGGCGACAGGCCTACGAAAACCTTGCCATGCGGACGGGGCTTGAGTCGGTCAAGGCCGTGGTTCAGGCACTGACTCAGTCGGAGCGCTATGGTACGTCCATTGGTGGCGCATTGCGTGTCTTGTCTGACGAAAGCCGCGAAGCCCGGCTGAATGCAGCGGAAAAGAAGGCGGCAGCCCTGCCGCCCAAACTGACGGTTCCGATGATCCTGTTTCTTCTGCCCGTGCTTTTTGCCGTTATTCTCGGGCCCGCTGTGATCCAGGTCTCGGCGCAGGGCGGGCTCTTCGGGACGGCCCTTAAATAAGATCAAATAAGATTGAGGCCTGCCCGCAGCACGAGCGAAAGGGCCGCCTGATCCGAGCGGCCTTTTTCCTGCTTTGTCAGCTGTTGGGCTTCTTCTTGTCTTTCAGCATCGTCCAGGAGTTCTGCTGGGCGAGCATGGATCGCAGATATTTGACGTTGGCTTCCGCCTGTTGCGGCGAAAGCTCCTGCTTCGCAATCGTTTCCGCTTCGGGAAACCGTCCCTGAAGTCCGACCACGAGCGCCAGATTCTGCCGGACGCGGCTGTCGGCACCCTGTGCGTTGACCGCCCTGCGCATGTAGGTTTCGGCTGTATTCAATTCGCCTGACAGCACATACGACATCCCGAGATTGGAAAGCAGCGATGCCTCGTTCGGATTGAGGTCCATGGCCCGCTTGTAGATGTCACGGGCTTCGCTGGTTTTGCCGAGCTGGTCGAGGATCGCAGCTTCAGCGGAAAGCAGTTTCCAATCCGGATATTCAGGCGTCTGGGCGCGGCGAACTGCGTCAAGCGCCGCTTCGAATTCACCGCTGCTTGCCAATGCCTTGCCGTAAGCGGCCAGAACCTCGCGGTCCTTCGGATAGGCGATAGCAAGGCTGCGCATGACTGCAAGCGCCTGATCGTTTCGCCCCATCATGCGCAGCACCGCAGCAAAATTCATGGCTGTGGCTTTGTCTTTCGGGTTGCTTTGATACCGCGCTCCCAGGCTGGTTGAGGCCTGCGCAAGCTGCTGCGCGTTCATATGATCAAAATTGCCCGTGGGACTTGCTGTCGATGCTGCTGGTGAGATGGAGCCGGTGGTTGTCTTGTCGGTGGTGGCGCAACCGGAAATGCTCATTGCAAGGGCAGCCACGGTCACGGAAAAAATGAGCCGGCGGTTGCGTTGAATAATCCCTGCGCTTGTCATAGTTTGCCCCGTCAGATCCCAGCGCACATCCATTGGTGCGTTAACCAATCCCATGTGAAAGAAATATTCTGTTAACCCTAACGGACCGTTAATGACGCCGCCTTTGCCGGCGCAAAAGCAGAAAATTGACACCAGGAGCAAACGATCATGCCTGCCGAAATCACCAAACAAAAATCATCGGATAGCAAGCCTGTCTGGTTCGTGGCGAAGGGCGGGCTGGAAGCGCTTGGACTTGATCCGGCAGCACTTGCCTGGGCCAGGGCAAACGGGTTCGAAGGGCAGCCCGGCCGGCTGCTCATTGTTCCCGGCGAAAACGGCCAGATTGCCGGCGCATTGCTTGGGACCGGCAAGGATGACAATCCTTTGGCGGCAGGTAAACTCGCGCAGGCTTTGCCGAAGGGCGCCTGGCATCTGGCAAGCCCTGTCAGCGCGCCTGATCTGGCCGCTCTCGGCTTCCTGCTCGGTGGTTACAAGTTCACCCGGTACACGAAGAAGGATGATGCGGACGTTGCGCTGATGCTGCCGGAAGGCGCTGACAAGGCCGATGTGAAGCGGCAGGCGAGGGCGGTGACGCTCGCGCGTGACCTCATCAATACGCCAACCAACGATATGGGCCCGGAGGCGCTGGAAGCTGCCGTGCGCAAGGTGGGCGATGAGCACAAGGCGTCCGTCACCGTGATCAAGGGCGATGCGCTGCTCAAGAAGAATTTTCCGATGATCCATGCTGTCGGCCGTGCCGGAAGCGAGGAGCCGAGGCTGATCGATCTGGAGTGGGGCAAGAAGGATGCTCCGAAGGTAACCCTGGTGGGCAAGGGCGTCTGCTTCGATACCGGCGGTCTTGATATCAAGCCCGCCAGCAGCATGCTTCTGATGAAGAAGGACATGGGCGGTGCAGCCAACGTTTTGGCCCTTGCGAGCATCATCATGGATGCGAAACTGCCGGTCCGCTTGCGCGTCCTCATTCCTGCGGTGGAGAACTCCATCTCGGCCAACGCATTCCGTCCGAGCGATATTCTGACGAGCCGCAAGGGCATCACCGTCGAGATCGGCAACACCGATGCGGAGGGACGCCTTGTCCTCGCCGACGCACTGGCATTGGCCGATGAGGAAGAGCCGGAAATCCTGATCGACATGGCGACACTGACGGGCGCAGCGCGTGTTGCGCTTGGTCCGGATGTGCCGCCCTTTTATGCGACCGATGAGCGTTTCGCAGCTGATGTGGCCAAGGCGTCCGAAGCCGTGGCCGATCCGGTCTGGCGCATGCCGTTGTGGCAGCCTTACGAAGCAAGGCTTTCATCCCGCGTGGCCGACATCAACAATGTGACGACCGATGGCTTTGCCGGATCGGTGACAGCGGCGCTGTTCCTGAAGCGCTTTGTCGAGAAGACCAGAATCTGGGGGCATTTCGATATCTATGGCTGGAACCCGGTGGAGAAGCCGCATTCTCCCGTTGGCGGGGAAGCGCAGGCCATCAGGGCGCTTTACCATGTGTTGAAGACGCGTTTTCCGGCTGGGAAATAACGGAGATTCGTCAGTCTGTGTCCGGCGGCAAATTCTCGAATGCTGTCGGATGCACCTGCGCCCGGCCAAGAAGCCGCCAACCGGCTATGACCGCTTGCACTTCGCACCGCGAGGAATAAAATGATACGGAACCGAAATGATCTCGGAAGCCGTTCATGCAGATTGAGTTGAAGCCGTTTCAGGCGCTGACATTGTGGAAGGAAATCGCCGTCTCCGAAGTGCGGGATGATGCGCATGACCTGACGATGCGGCAATTGGCGGTGCTGCTGACGATTTATCTGGAACCGCCGCCGCACACGATTCGTGGTATGGCTGCCAAGCTGAAGGTGACGAAGCCGGTGATTACCCGCGCGCTGGATACAATGGGTGGTTATGGATTGGTGGACCGGCATCGTGATGAAAAAGACAAGCGCAACGTTCTCGTCAAGAGAACGGTAAAAGGTGCGCTCTATGTTGAAAAGCTCGGCGATCTCGTCATCGCCAAGGCAAGAGGATTACCCCTGTGACATTGGATAAACGGTTGAACGCGTTCCGTCCCGATCTGGCGGACGAAAGCCTGCGTGGGCAGGTAGAGGCGGAGCACTTCGTGGAAGGCAAGCCTATGCGCATTGCCGATCCGGTTGTTGATGTGCGCGGCGCAGCGCGCGGCGATGCCGGTGTAACCACACAGTTCCTGTTCGGCGATGACGTTCTGGTGTTCGAAGACAGCAATGGCTGGTGCTGGGTGCAGAACGAGCGGGACGGATATGTCGGCTATGTCGTCGATACGGCGCTGGACAAGCGCTATGACGAGCCGACGCATATCGTCATCGCGCCGCGCACGTTTGTCTATCCGGGATCTGACCTGAAGTTCCCGCCAACCAATGCACTGTCCATGGGATCGCTTGTCACGATAAAGGGCGGTGAGGAACGCCGGGGAACGCTCTACGGCATCCTGCCAAGCGGCGAGGCCGTCATTGCCAAGCATCTCGTTCCGATCGATGAAGTCACTGACGATCACGTGGCGGTTGCCGAGACTCTGATGCACACGCCCTATCTGTGGGGCGGCGTGTCCGGTTTCGGAATTGATTGCTCCGGTCTGGTCCAGTTGTCGCTGCTGATGACCGGTCAGTCCGTCTTGCGCGATTCCGACATGCAGGCTGATGCGATCGGCGATGCGATCGAGCCGGATGCAAATTACAACAATCTGAAGCGCGGTGATTTTGTCTTCTGGAAGGGCCATGCCGCGATGATGGCCAGCCATTCCATGCTGCTGCACGCAAGCGGTCATACGATGAGCGTGACGCTTGAGCCTCTGCACGATGCCATCGAACGCATTGCCTATCTCTATGGCAAGCCGACAGCGGTACGGCGGCTCTAGTCAAATAAGCCCTCTGTTCGACGGAACAGAGGGCTTATCATTTGCTTTGCTTGTTTAGATTCAAGCCGCCGATAGCTCAGCCACGTGCTGGAATGTGCGGATGATCTGCAGGCAAGCGCGCGCCGCTTCCTGTCCCTTGACCAGGAAATGCCTGGTGAAGAAGTCGATATGCTGGGCGGTTTCCTGGAAATGATGCGGTGTCAGCACGGCTGACAGCATGGGAACACCGGTCTCCATCTGGGCGGTGAGAAGCGCACTCACCACAGTTCCGGCGACGAAATCGTGCCGGTAAATGCCGCCATCGACGACGAGACCTGTTGCGACAATCGCGTCGTACTGGCCGGTTTCGGCGAGCTTCTTGGCCAGCAGGGGAATGTCGAACGATCCCGGAACGTCATAGACGTCAAACCGCCCGGCAGTGACACCCTGACTTTTGAGTTCGCCTTCAAAGCCGATACGGCACTGGTCAACGATTTCCGCATGCCATCGCGCCTGGATGAAGGCGATGCGCGGGGCGAAATGTGGGGTATTGTTATTCTGGAACTGATCCATGTCGGTCTCCTCAAGAGTTGACGTGAATCAGGGCACAACCAAAAACGGTCAGGGACTGCCGGAAAGGCAGCCCTTGCTTTCAGTTGTTCTCTTTCATCCGGACTATACCGTCGGCTTCGGAATTGCACCGAAATCTGCTGACCTTTCCGGCAAACCGGAAAGCGCTCGCGGGCTCGCACCTGACATCTTTCGACACCCAGTGATTACCGCCGGTGGGGAATTGCACCCCGCCCTGAGAACACTTGCGCGGGCAATCTATCCGAAGGTTCTGGGCTGTCAAAGCCAAATTTTTCTAATACTGGGCTTTCCGGTCGACAATATTTTTAAGCGGCTCGCCGCGCTCGAAGGATTCGATCTGGGCGACAATCTCCGGAACCAGCGCCGACGGGCTGGAGCTTGCGGCCGCATGCGGGGTGATGATGACCTGCGGATGCGTCCATAGTGGGCTGTCTTTCGGCAGGGGCTCCCTGTTGAACACATCAAGTGTGACAGCTGACAACATGCCACGTTCCAGCGCGGCCAGTATATCCGCCTCGTTCTGCAGCCCGCCGCGACCGGCATTGATGAGAATCGGCGCGCCGAGCGGCCCGTCCGCCTTCATCTGGGCAAAAAGGCTCATCGACAGGATACCCTTGGTCTCCGGTGTCAGCGGCAGCAACGAAACGATGATATCCGCATCCTTCAGGAAATCCTTCAGGCCATCATTGCCAAAATGGCTGGTCACGCCTTCGACGCTCTGGGGACGGCGGCTCCAGCCGCTGACTTTGAATCCCAGCATTCGCAGCTTCAAGGCGGCATCACGGCCAAGCACGCCCATGCCGAGTATGCCGACATTGACCTCATGCGCCGCCGGCTGGCGCCGGTCCTCATGCCAGACCTTGCCTGCCTGCTGCTGCCGGTAGCGCAGGCCGAGGCGGTGGTGATCCAGCACCTGCCAGATCACATATTCCGTCATCCGCATCGTCAGATCAGGGGATACGATGCGCACGATAGGCACATCGGGAATCCTGTCATCATGGAAGACGTGATCCACACCGGCGCCCAGTGAGAAAATGACTTCGAGGTTCGGCAGGTCCGCGAGGGAACCAGGACGCTGTTTCCATACCAGTGCGTAGCGAACCTTTTCCTTGTCCGTATCGGTGTTCAGGACAAGTTTGCGCTGCGGGGCGTTCTTGGCAAACTCCGATAGCCAGACCTCCGGGTCCCATCCCGTTACAGCCAGAAAAATCGTGTCGCTTGTCCCGGTCATTCGCTTACTGCTCCCTGTTCCGCCGTTTCTATCCTGAAGGCCGCTGCCATCAGTGCTTTTGTATAATCGCTCTTCGGATTGGCGAAGATTTCCTCCGACGGGCCATATTCAACCGCTTTGCCATTGCGCATGACAAGCACGTCATTGGCCAGCGCTTTCACCACCTTGAGATCGTGGCTGATGAAAAGATAGGCCAGATTGTGCTTTTGCTGCAATCCGCGCAAGAGGTCGACCACCTGTGCTTGCACGCTCATGTCGAGCGCCGAGGTCGGCTCGTCCAGCATGACGAAGCGCGGGTTGAGCACCATGGCCCGGGCAATGGCAATGCGCTGGCGCTGGCCGCCGGAAAATTCATGCGGATAGCGGAAGCGGTTTTCCGGATCGAGATTGACCTCCTTGAGTGCGGCAACGACGCGTGCATCCCGCTCGTCCGCCGACAGTTTCGGCTCGTGCACGGCAAGGCCCTCGGCCACGATATCGGCAATCGACATGCGCGGCGACAGCGAACCGAACGGGTCCTGAAACACGATCTGCAGCTCGCGGCGCAGCGGCCGCATCTGCTTGAAGGAAAACTGGTTAATGTCCTTCTCGCCGAAGCGGATGACCCCCTGGGAGGAAATCATGCGCGACAGCGCAAGCCCGAGGGTGGTTTTGCCCGAGCCGGATTCGCCGACAACCCCGAGCGTCTGTCCGGCGCGGATGGTCACATCGATGCCATCGACGGCCTTCACATGGTCGACGGTCCGCCGCAGGAAGCCCTGCTTGATCGGGAACCAGACCTTCACCTGCTCGCCGCGCATGACGGGCGCGGCGGACAGATCAGCGGAGGGGGGATTGCCTTTGGGTTCGGCGGCAAGCAGATGGCGCGTATATTCATGCTGCGGATTGTCGAAGATCTGCCTGGTGGGACCGGTTTCGACGATTTTACCCTTGGTCATGACGCAGACGCGATCGGCAATCTTGCGGACGATGCCGAGGTCATGCGTGATGAACAGCATGGACATGCCCTGTGCCTTTTTGAGGTCGGCAAGCAGTTGCAGGATCTGTGCCTGCACGGTCACATCGAGCGCGGTGGTCGGCTCATCGGCAATCAGCAGCTTCGGCTTGTTGGCGAGCGCCATGGCAATCATCACACGCTGGCGCTGGCCGCCGGAGAGCTGGTGCGGGTAGGCATCGAGGCGCTTTTCCGGTTCGCGGATGCCCACTTCATGTAGAAGCGCAAGCGTGCGTTGCCTCGCCGGTTTGTCAGCCATGCCCTGGTGCAGTTTAAGGACTTCGACAATCTGCTTCTCGATCGTATGCAGCGGATTGAGCGAGGTCATCGGCTCCTGGAAGATCATGGTGATGTCGTTGCCGCGTACGCGCCGCAGATCGTTCTCGTCGCTGTCCAGAAGGTCCTGTCCGTTGAACAGGATCTGGCCGGAGGGGTGCGAGGCCGGCGGGTAGGGCAGAAGCTTCAGGATCGACAGGGCCGAGACCGACTTCCCGGAACCGGATTCGCCGACGAGCGCAACCGTCTCGCCCTGAGCGATGTCGAACGAGACATGATCGACGGCAATCGACTGGCGGCCGTTCTGGGTAAAGGCAACCGAGAGATCACGGACGGAAAGGAGGGGGGACGCACTCATTTGAAAGCCTTGCGCGGATCGAATGCGTCACGGGTTGCCTCACCGACGAAGATCAGCAGCGACAGCATCAGCGAGATGACGACGAAACCGGTCAGGCCAAGCCATGGCGCCTGCAGGTTGTTCTTGCCCTGAGCCAGCAGTTCGCCGAGCGAGGCAGAGCCCGGCGGCAGGCCGAAACCGAGGAAATCGAGCGAGGTGAGCGTCGTGATCGATCCGTTGAGGATAAAGGGCAGGAAGGTGAGCGTGGTCACCATGGCGTTGGGCAGAAGGTGACGGAACATGATTGTCCGGTCACGCACGCCGAGCGCCCGTGCGGCATTCACATATTCGAAATTGCGGGCCCGCAGGAATTCAGCGCGGACGATGCCGACAAAATGCACCCACGAGAACAGCAGCATGATGCAGAGCAGGATCCAGAAGCCCGGCGGCAGGATCGAAGCCATGATCAGGAGAAGGTAGAGCGTGGGCACCGAAGACCAGATTTCAATGAAGCGCTGTGCCAGAAGATCGAGCCAGCCGCCGAAATAACCCTGCATGGCGCCGGCCGTCACCCCGATAACCGCAGACGCTGCGGTCAGGATCAGCCCGAACAGCACGGAAATGCGAAAACCATAGAGCGCCCGGGCAAACACGTCGCGCGCCTGATCATCCGTGCCCAGAATGTTCATGTTGCCGAACGTGCAGTTGGTGTCGTTCACACCCTGCGGATAGCGGGCACATCGCTCCTCCGGCGTATAGAGCCAGAATGGTTTTGACGGCGCCGTATCGGGAAGCTCGTTGTTGACGGTGCGGTAGGAATAGCGAATCGGCGGCCAGATGGCCCAGCCATTGGCATTGATCTCGTCCTGGATCACGGGATCGCGATAGTCGGTCACCGCATAAAAGCCGTTGAACTTCTCCTCCGGATAATCGACGAGAACGGGAAAGAGTATCTCGCCCTTGTAGAAAACAAGGATCGGCCGGTCATTGGCAATGAACTCGCCGAACAGCGATCCAATGAACAGGAACAGGAACAGCCACAGGGCCCACCACCCGCGGCGGTTGGCCTTGAAGTTCTGCCAGCGCCGGGCATTGAGCGGCGACAGCCGCGGGCGCCGAACGGCAACGGGTGAGGGCTGGGTGCCAATGCTTGTATCGGTCATCAGACGTCCCTCCGCTCGAAGTCGATGCGCGGGTCGATCCATGTATAGAGAAGATCGGACAGGAGACTGACGACGACGCCGACAAGGGCGAAAATATAGACCGTGGCGATCACCACGGGATAGTCGCGATTGATGATCGATTCATAGCCGAGCAACCCCAGTCCATCCAGCGAGAAAATCGCCTCGATCAGCAGCTGACCGGTGAAGAAGATCGAAATGAAGGCGCTGGGAAAACCGGCAATAACGATGAGCATGGCGTTGCGGAAGACGTGCCCATAGAGAATTTTGCGCTCGGTCAGGCCCTTGGCCCGCGCCGTGGTGACATATTGCTTGCGGATTTCATCGAGGAACGAATTCTTGGTCAGAAGGGTCGTCGTGGCGAAGGCCGACAGCAACATGGCCGTCAGCGGCAGGGCAATGTGCCAGGCATAGTCGACGATCTTGCCGAAGAATGAGAGCTCGGCGAAATTGTTGGACGTCAAGCCGCGCAGCGGAAACCAGTCGAAGAATGAGCCGCCCGCAAAAAACACGATCAGCATGATGCCGAAGAGGAATCCCGGTATCGCATAGCCAACCACGACAACGGCGCTGGTCCACACGTCGAAGGCGGAACCGTCCTTGATGGCCTTGCGAATGCCGAGCGGAATGGAAATGGCATAGGATATCAGTGTCATCCACAGGCCGAGGGATATCGAGACCGGCAGTTTCTCCTTGATGAGCTGCACGACGCTGATATCGCGGAAATAGCTGTTGCCGAAATCGAAGCGCAGATAGTTCCATACCAGGATACGGAACCGCTCGAGCGGCGGCTTGTCGAGGCCGAACTGCTTTTCGAGGCTGGCTATGAAAGCGGGATCGAGGCCTTGAGCGCCGCGATATTTCGAGTTGGCCGTACCAAGGCCGAGCGATTCATGGCTCTGACCAAAATCAGCACCGCCGCCGCCGATGCGGTCAAGCGCGTTGCCGCCCTGTCCGGTGAGCTGGCCGATAATGCGCTGGACCGGACCGCCGGGGACGAACTGTACAATCACGAAGCAGACAAGCAGGACTCCGAACAGGGTCGGTATCATCAGAAGCAAACGCCGTAGAATATAGGCTCCCATTAAGACGGTGCTCCAGGAGATATCATTTTAAATCTTGCCAATTGCCTTTGCCTTTGCTTCGTCAAGCCACCAGAGCGTTTCAACCGGAAAGCCATAATCGGGTTTGGGCTCCTTGAAGCCGAACATATCCCAATAGGCGATGAGGTGATTCGCGCTGTACCAATTTGGAATCCAGTCACGCCTTATACGCAAGAGCCGATCCAGAACACGCATAATCGTGACCAATTCTGCCCGTGACTTCACGTCACCGACTTTCTGGATCAGCGCGTCGATCACCGGATCCGCAATGCCCGCAAAGTTGGTCGATCCGGGCATGGCAGCCGATTTGGAGCCAAAGATGGACTGCAGGCTCTCCTGTGTCGGCGTGGAACCAAGGGAGTAGGCAGCGCCCATCATATCGAAATCAAAGTCCTGCAGCCTGACTTGATACTGCGCCGGATCGACCAGTCGCAGGGTGGCATTGATGCCGATGGCGTTCAGATTGTTGATGAACGGTGCCGAGGAGCGCGTAAAGACTTCCGCCTGGATCAACATTTCCAGGTTGAGCGGTCTGCCGCCGGCATCGACGAATTTGCCGTTCTGCCGCGTATAACCCGCTGCGGTGATCAATTCGACCGCGCGGCGCAGATTGTTTCTGTCGCGCCCCGAACCATCCGATACGGGCTGCAGGACCGCATCGCCGAAAATCTCCGGCGGCAGCCTGTCGCGCAGCGGCTCGATGATGGCCAGCTCTTCGGCGGAGGGTTTGCCTTCGGTGCGAAATTCCGATTTCTCAAACAGCGATTGCGAGCGTTTGTAGACATCGTAAAACAGGTTCTTGCTGGTCCACTCGAAATCAAAACACAACGCGATGGCTTCGCGTATCCGAGGGTCGCGGAACTGTTCCCGGCGCTGGTTCAGAGCCCAGGCCTGCATCACTGGCCGTTTTTCGCTGGAGAACTCGCGTTTGACGACACGCTTCTGCTGAATGGCCGGGAAATTGTATTCGGTCGCCCATGTCTTCGCGACGGATTCGGAGCGCCAGTAAATATCGCCCTTCTTGAAGGATTCGAAATCCGGTTGCCGGTCGCGAAAGAACTCGATGCGGATGCGGTCAAAATGGTTGGAGCCGCGTTGTACCGGCAAATCCTTTGCCCAGTAATCGGCAACGCGCTCGTATTCAATCGTTTGACCGGCAAGGATCATGCCCGCGCGATAGGCTCCCGAGCCGAGAGGCGCTTCCAGCGTCGATGCACCGAAATCCCGCGTGGCGTACCACGCTTTGGAAAAAATCGGTATCCCTGCTGCGATGTCGAGAATGGCGCGGCCGGAATGCTTGCCGGAAAAGGTCAGACGCAATGTGTGGTCATCCTCGGCGACAATTTCGGTGAGTTCCGCCATCATCACCACGAGATCGGGATGCCCCTTTGTCTTGAGCGTCTCATAGCTGAACACCGCATCGTGAGCCGTCAGGGGGGAGCCGTCGTGAAAACGCGCTTGCGGGCGCAACTTGAAAATGAATGTCCGCTTGTCCGGGGAAACCGTAACGCTTTCAGCTACCAGGCCATAAATGGAATCGGGCTCGTCCAGCGCCGATGTCATCAAGGAATCAAAGCACAATTCCACACGTGGCGGTGCATCGCCGCGTGCGCTGAAACCGTTCAGCGTGTTGAATGTCTGCGTTGACTGGTTGAAATACCATGTCGGCGGCGAGAAGCAGAACGTACCACCCTTCGGCGCATCGGGATTGGTGTATTCGAAATGCGTGAAATCCTTCGGATATTTGAGTTCGCCAAAGGCGGAAAGACCATGCAGCGGAACATCCGTCTTCACATCCGCCAGTGCCAGACGCGGAGTGAGAGCGGACAAAGCCGCTGCACTGGAATATTTCAGCAGATCGCGGCGATTGAGACGCCCGGCCATCATTGCGCGTGGGCTTTCAGAACTTGTTCCTTGGCAGGGTCAATCCACCAGGAAAGCGGGTCGACACCGATATAATCCGGTTGTTTTTCAGGCATGCCGAACTTGTTCCAGTAGGCGATCTTGACCCTGTCATCATACCACTGCGGAACAACATAGTAGTTCCACAGGAGAACCCGGTCGAGCGCACGGGTTGCGGCAACAAGCTCTTCACGGTCCTTGGCAAAGATGACCCTGTCGATCAGCTTGTCGATGGCCGGGTTTTTGATACCCATGTAATTGCGCCCGCCAGGCGTGTCGGCCGTGCTGGATCCCCAGAAATCGCGTTGCTCGTTGCCTGGCGACAGCGTTTGCCCGATCCCGGCGATTGCCATCACGTCAAAATCATAATCATTGACCCTGGCCGCGTACTGGGCCGCATCGACAGCCCGTATTTGCGCGTCTATGCCAAGCTTGCGCAGATTCGTCATGAAAGGTCCGATGGTACGCTCATTGCCCGGATCGTCCGCCAGAAATTCGATGGTCAGAGGTTGACCGGTCGCTGTATTGACGAGCTTTCCATTTTTCTGATCATAACCGGCCTCCCGCAAAAGCGTGACGGCCTTGCGCAAATTATCGCGTTGTGCCTGCGGTGTGTCAGAAACCGGGTTCTTGAATTCCTCGTTGAAAACCCCTTCCGGTACTTCACCTTTAACCCCTTGAAGTATCTCCAGTTCTTTGCCTGTCGGGAGGCCGCTCGATGCGAGTTCCGTGCCGGAGAAATAACTGTCTATTCGCTTGTATTGACCGAAAAATGCATTCTTGCTCATGGATTCAAAGTCGAAGGCAAAATTCAAGGCTTCGCGCACCTTGATATCCTTGAATTTGTCGCGGCGTGTGTTCAGGAGAAATCCTTGCATGCGACCAGACGACCGCTGTGGATACACGGCCTTGACGACATCACCCCGGGTGAATGCCGGAAAATCATAGCCACGCATCCAGCGGCCGATGCTTGGCTCGCCGCGGTAATCCTGGAACCCCCCCTTCTTGAAGGCTTCCCACATGGCGTTTGCGTCCCGGAAATATTCATAGCGAATACGATCGAAATTGTTGCGCCCGACATTGGTGGGGAGATCCTTGCCCCAGTAATCAGCCACCCGGCTCCATACGATGGTCTTGCCGAAGTCGACGCTTTCGATTTTGTAGGCAGCCGAGCCCAGAGGGATTTCCGTCGTGGGCTTGGTGATGTCGCGCTTCTTGCCGGATTGATCGGTGCCTTCCCACCAGTGCTTTGGCAAGACGGGAAACTCGCCGACAATGCTGGGCAACTCACGGTTCCCGCCGCTCGCAAACGTGAAGGTAACCTCTCCGTCCCCGGTCTTCTCGGCCTTTGTCACATCATGATAATACTTGTTGTAAATCGGGCTTTGCGCTTTCAGGGTGTCGAACGACCAGATGACGTCATCGACGGTGATGGGTTGTCCATCATGCCATTTTGCAGCGGGGTTGAGGCGGAACTTTACCCAGGAAAAATCATCTGGGTAAGCAACTGCTTCTGCGAGAAGACCGTAATTTGTTGCCGGCTCATCAGGCGCCCGGCTGAGAAGCGTATCGTAGAGATATCCACCCAGTATGGTCCCGCCCGGAAGCCCCGCCGCAGACGTTCCCTGGACGACGAAGGGGTTGAGGCTGTCGAAGGAACCTTGAGCAATTTGATTCAAGGTTCCGCCTTTGGGCGCATCGGGATTCACAAAATCAAAATGCTTGAAGTCCGGGCCGTATTTCGGCTTGCCCAGAGCGCTGACCGCCGTCCGCCATTCAGCATCCGCAGCCCGTGCATCCGATAGGGGAATCACGGCTGTCATGGCAAGGAGTGCGAGGCTGGCAACGAGCGGACGGAATTGCAAATCAGATCTCCACGGTTCTCTTTTTTGGTCAGTCTAAGAGAAAATGCGGCGGAGAACAGACCTTCGGCAAAAAAACACGCAGTCTTGATAGGATCAGGCTGACGGATACAAAAAAGCCGGGCACTGGACCCGGCTTTCCCTTGGAATTGACGGCTGACTTATTTTGTCGGTGCCGGCGCAGCGCCATCTGCAGGCTTTGCTGCATCGGCTGGCTTTTCACCGCCGGCTGGCGCGGCATCGGCAGCAGGAAGCGGCTTTGGACTGTCGGAGAGCGTGCGCAGGTAAGCGATCAGGTCCGCGCGTTCATTGTCCTTCTTGTCACCGGCAAAGCCCATGGCCGTGCCCTTGATGTAGCCCTTGGGCGACGTCAGGAAGTGGTTGAGATGGTCGAACGTCCAGAGTTCCTTGCCGCCCTTGGAGAAATCCTTGATGGCGCCGGAATAGCTGAAGCCTTCATGCGTCGCCATGGGACGGTCGACGATGTCCCAGAGGTTCGGGCCGACCTTGTTGGCGCCGCCCTTTTCACCGGTATGGCAAGCCTGGCAGCGCTTGAAAATCGCTTCGCCGCGCGTCGCGTCCGCCGATGCGAGCAGGGTTGCGATCGGCACGGCCGCAGCTGCTGCGGCTGGCGCGCCGGCTTCACCTTCACCGCCGGCTTCGGCAGCCTGGATGATAAAGCCGGGTTTTTCGGGCGCACGGGAATCAAATAAGAAATCCGAAAGGATGCCCGCTGTCATGACAACGAAAACTGTTGCCAGGAACGCCATGGCATATTTGTTGAATGCGCTCGAATCCATTGTCGATCATTGCTCCTCTTGCGGAGGTTCTCATTATCTGGTCAATGCAGACCGCTGCATAACTTGACGAGAGTCCCCTCGTGATCGCGCGGAAACTAGGTCTTTTGCTCAAGACTTGCAACACATATAAGGGCAGTTCTGCCTGAGACTTTTTGACACCGTAGGGTGCTTATGACGATGAAAATATTGACCCTGATTCCCGCCCGCATGGCCTCCACACGCTTGCCCGGCAAGCCATTGGCCGATATTGCCGGCAAGCCGATGATCGTGCATGTGGCTGAACGTGCCCTGGCGGCCGGTCTTGGCCGTGCTGTTGTTGCCACCGACAGCGCCGAGGTAAAGGCGGCGGTCGAAGCCCACGGACTTGAAGTGGTCATGACACGCAGCGACCATGAATCAGGTTCGGACCGCATCTATGAAGCCTTGCTGGCACTCGATCCGGAAGGCACTGTCGATGCCATCGTCAATGTCCAGGGCGACCTGCCGACCATTGATCCGGAATTGGTCAAACGCGCGCTCCTGCCGCTGCGTGAAGGTCCCGCCGATATCGCCACATTGTGTGTTGAGATCACCAGGGAAGATGAAAAGACCAATCCGAATGTGGTGAAGATCGTCGGGTCAGATATTGGCACCGGGAAAATGCGCGCGCTCTACTTTACGCGTGCGACGGCTCCCTACGGCAACGGCCCGCTCTACCACCACATCGGTCTGTATGCCTATCGCCGTGCAGCTCTGCAGCGATTCGTCAGCCTTGGCCCGTCGCCACTCGAACAGCGCGAACGGCTGGAGCAGCTGCGCGCGCTGGAAGCCGGCATGCGCATCGATGTCGAGATCGTTGATTCGGTGCCACTGGGTGTTGATACCCAGGAAGATCTTGAGCGGGCACGTGACATTCTTACTTCAATAAAGGGCAATTGATTATGGCCAAGACCAACCGCATCTCCTTTCAGGGCGAACCGGGTGCCAATTCCGACACCGCATGCCGGAACATGTTTCCGCACATGGAGCCGTTGCCATGCCCGACCTTTGAGGATGCGTTTAACGCGGTTGAAAGTGGCGCGGCTGATCTGGCGATGATCCCGATCGAGAACACGATCGCCGGGCGCGTGGCGGACATCCACCACCTCTTGCCGGAATCGCGCCTGCACATTGTCGGCGAATATTTTCTGCCGATCCATTTTCAGCTGATGGTTCTTCCTGGCACCAAGCGCAGCGAAATCGTCACGGTTCACAGCCATATCCACGCGCTTGGCCAGTGCCGCAAATACATCCGCAAGAACGGCTGGAAGCCGGTCATTGCCGGGGATACGGCAGGCGCGGCGCGGCTGGTCTCCGACGTCAAGGACAAGACGATGGCGGCGCTCGCACCGCGGCTCGCCTCCAGCCTTTATGGTCTCGATATCCTGGAAGAGGATGTCGAGGACACGGAAAACAATGTCACGCGCTTCGTCGTCCTGAACAAGACGAAAAAGTGGGCACCGCGCACATCCGACGAACTCATGATGACGACCTTCGTCTTTCGCGTGCGCAACGTTCCGGCGGCGCTCTACAAGGCGATGGGCGGCTTTGCCACCAATGGCGTTAACATGACCAAGCTGGAAAGCTATCAGATTGACGGCAAGTTCACCGCTACGCAGTTTTACGCCGATATTGAAGGGCATCCGGACGACAAGAACGTTGCCCATGCCCTGGAAGAACTGGAATTCTTCTCCAAGGAGGTGCGGATTCTCGGGGTCTATCCCGCCGATACGACATTCCGCAGCAGCCAGGGCGAGGAAGAGTAGATTGACGGTCTAATCCTCCCAGTTTTCAACGCTGAGTCCCTCGACCCTCTGAAATTCACGGACATTGCGTGTGATGAGGGTCAGAGACCGTGCAAGGGCCTGCCCTGCGACCAAAACATCGTAAGGGCCGATGGGACTACCCGCGCGCGCAAGCTTTGCGCGCAACTCGCCCGCATATCTGGCGTCGTCCAGATCAAACTCAAGTGCCGGGAATTGCAGACTTTCAACAAGGCCGACATTCTGAACGGCGCGCTGTGATTTGTAGGCTCCGTAAAATAGTTCATGGGCAACAATGGCCGAGATTGCAAAATCCTGCGGCTGATGTCGACGCAGCCGGCTGTGCAGCCGTTCATTGCCTTTCAGCAACGCAATGATGGCGTTGGTATCAAGCAAGAATTTCATTTGAAATAGTCGAGATCAGGTCTTTCCTGCGGTACTGACTTCTCGCCCGCAGCTTTTGCAAAGTCGTCGTCTAACGGGCCTGAAAGGGCATCCAGCCAAGCCCAATTTTCCGGCATCGGCTCAAGAATCACGGATTGCCCGTGACGCCGTATACGAACCTCTGTGGCGTCAAATCGGAACTCCTTTGGAAGACGCACGGCCTGCGAGCGTCCGGACCAGAAGATTTTGGCTTTTTCCATGTCGCACCTCTTTTGAGATATGACAATGATATATACCAATTGGGCGATATTTTCAATTCAACCTTGGTAGGGCTTAAACCCCGCTCTCAACCCAGCTGCGGATCAGATGGGCGGCGATGGCGCCGGGTGGCGGCGTCATCAATCCTTCCGGGTGCGTCCGGTCGAGCATCAGGGCGACTTCATCGCGCGTGAACCAGCGGCCTGCCTCCAGCTCCGCCTTGTCGAGCGTGTAATCGTCGGACAAAGCCTCCGCATGGCAGCCGATCATCAGTGAATAGGGGAAGGGCCAGGGTTGCGATGCGTGATAGACTACCCGGCCGATAGGCAGATTGGTTTCTTCCAGTGTCTCGCGCCGCACGGCATTTTCGATGGTTTCCCCCGGTTCAATGAACCCGGCAAGGCAGGAATACATGCCCGGTCCGAAATGGGATCCACGCGCCAGAAGACATTTGTCGCCGCGCACCACCATCATGATGGCAACCGGATCGGTGCGCGGGAAATGCTGGGCGTCGCAATTCGGGCAAGTGCGCCGGTACCCGCCATCGCGCATCACCGTTTCCGTGCCGCAGCGTCCGCAGAAGCGGTGATTCTCATGCCACGTCAGCAGCGAAACAGCCTGCGCCATGGCGCCCAGTTGGTCTTCGGGTATGAGGCCTTGCGTATAGACCGGACGGTATTCAATGGCCTTGATTGTCTCGGGAAGGGCTGCCAGATCGATACCGCTCATGGCGGCGAGAACCGGCATGTCCTCCTGCATTCCCAGATAGATTGTCCTGTTCGGGTGGGGCAACAGTGCTGCGGCTTCTTCAAGGCCGAAAAAGGCATTGCCCATGCCGTCTCCCTGCGACACCAGTATCTGGCCTTGCCCGATCAGCAGCATACGCGCCTTTGCATCCGCAAGTGCGACCGTCACCACGTCATCGCTGCGGTTTTCAGAGTGGCGGTTTATCCTGTTGCCGGCAAAGCCGACGAAGCGGCTCGCTTCCGCTTCCGGAACATCATAAAGGCGAAATGACATAAGTGGCGCTCCAGAAGACCGGTCCGGAATGGGACTATGTGATGATACTGATTAGATAGCGTTGAGAATGGCGTTCGCAAAGTCCCGTGCGTCTTTTTCGCCGTAGGGTTCGCGCGTGCCATAGCCCCAGACTGGGCCGGGCCATGCCGGATCTCCGGTGTTGCGAGCAATGATATGCAGGTGCAACTGCCGGACGATATTGCCGAGAGCACCGGTGTTGATCTTTTCGCAATTGACGACAGCCTTGAGCGCCTGTGCGGCAATGCCCGATTCAAAGACAAGCATTGTCTGGTCGAGGGGGGTGAGGTCGTGAATCTCGCTGATATCAGCCCTTTGCGGCACGAGAATGAGCCAAGGCCAGCGCCGGTCATTCATCAGGCGCAGATCGCAAAGGCCCAGCCTTGCAATGGGAATCGTATCAGCTGCAAGTTTGCTATCGAGTATGAACGTCATGATTTGCAACAATTAGCAGTTTTTTTGTGGTCCCGCTTGCTTTTTGCGCAAAGATTGCCGATATGAGCCTCGGGAGGTTGGTGGTGGACGAGCCACTCGCCAACCGGGTCAGGTCCGGAAGGAAGCAGCCCCAACGAGCCAGGCACGGGTCGCCGTGCCAGCCTCCCACCTTTATCCTCTTTAAAGCCGTCATTCGGCATTGACGCTGCGGTGTGCAGCGGTACAAACTTGCCTGGTGGAACGAATTTGACATCACGCGAGACATGCGAATGTCAGAATCGGACAATTAGCGCCATGAAGAGTAATGCAGGAGCGGAATCAACCGGGATGGACACCAAAACGGCAGATAGCGCCTATCGCGTGCTCGCCCGCAAATATCGCCCGCAGAATTTCGACGATCTGGTCGGGCAGGAGCCGATGGTTCGGACCCTGACCAATGCGTTCGAGACTGGCCGCATTGCGCAGGCATGGATGCTGACCGGTGTGCGCGGTGTCGGCAAGACCACCACTGCCCGCATTCTGGCCCGCGCCCTCAACTACAAGACGGCGGAAATCGACAAACCAACGATCGACCTGTCTGTTCCAGGTGAACATTGTCGGGCGATCATGGAAGGCCGCCATGTCGATGTCATCGAGATGGACGCCGCCTCGCATACGGGTATCGATGACATCCGTGAAATCATCGAACAGGTTCGCTACCGCCCGGTTTCGGCCCGGTACAAAGTCTATATCATCGACGAAGTGCACATGCTGTCCAATCAGGCCTTCAACGGCCTGTTGAAAACATTGGAAGAGCCGCCGCCCCACGTCAAATTCATCTTCGCCACCACCGAAATCCGTAAAGTTCCGATCACGGTGCTGTCGCGCTGCCAGCGTTTCGACCTGCGCCGTATCGACGCGAACATGCTGACGACGCTGCTGAAGAAGATTGCCGACAAGGAGAGCATCACTGTTGATGCCGCATCCCTGGCGATGATCGCCCGTGCGGGCGAGGGTTCGGCGCGCGATTCCCTGTCGATCTTCGATCAGGCGATTGCCCATGGTGCCGGTAATGTCGACGCCGAGACCGTACGCTCCATGCTGGGCCTGGCGGATCGCGCCCGGATCATCGATCTTTTCGAGATGCTGATGCGCGGCGATGTGGCGTCCGCCCTGCGCGAGTTTCGCGCACAGTATGATGTCGGCGCGGACCCCAGTGTTGTTCTTTCCGATCTTGCCGATTTCAACCATCTGGTGACGCGTATTCGCTTCACCCCGGATGTGGCAGACGATATCTCCCTGTCCGAGGATGAACGCCTGCGCGGCCGGGATTATGCCGAAAAGCTTTCCATCCGGGTCCTTTCCCGGACATGGCAGATGCTGCTGAAAGGCATTGCCGAGGTGGACGCGTCCAATCGCCCCGTCCAGGCTGCAGAAATGCTGTTGATCCGGCTGGCGCATGCAGCCGATTTGCCGACGCTGGATGAAGCCCTGAAATCGCTGGAAAATGGGGCGTCTTCCTCCCTGCAGCCGCCGCGAAGCGATGGCCCGCGTCCCGGCAATGGCGGCGGCGAGGCCATGAGCCGCGCCGCTCCGGCGGACGCTGTTGCACCCGTGCGCGGTTCAGTTGCCTCTGGTGGTGGTGCAACCATGCGGCTGGTTGAGCAGTCAGTGCAGCCGGCACCTGTTGTGCCGGTGCAACCGGCTGCCGAAGAGCAGGCGCCGGCTGTTCCCGTTACCAGCATCGCCGATATCGTGGCGCTCGCCGACAAGCAGCGTAACATGCAGTTCAAGATACTGGTCAAGAACTGTGTGCGGCTCGTCAGCATCAAGCCGGGACGGCTCGAGATCAATCTGACCGACGACGCGCCAAAAACGCTTTTGACAGACCTGTCACAGAAACTAAGTGAATGGACCGGTACGCGCTGGATGGTATCGCTGTCGCGGGAACAGGGCGGCCGGACCATCAATGAAACCGAGACGGCCCGGCGCGATTCCATGCTCAGCGATGCGCGCGCCGATCCGGATGTCGCGGCGATCCTGTCGCGGTTCCCCGGTGCCAAGATTATAAATGTACGGATCGCAACACCCGCCGGACAGGCAGGTGGCGACCCGGATGGCATGGACGGGATCGGCTCCGGCGACGATACGCTGGCCCCCGTCGAAGAAGATGATTGATCAAAAGGAGTTTTTCCCATGCGTGACATTATGGGCATGATGAAACAGGCCAAGGAAATGCAGGGCAAGATGGCTGCCATGCAGGAAGAAATCGCGGCGCTGGAGGCGGAGGGCCATTCCGGCGGTGGTCTCGTCACGGTCAAGCTGTCCGGTAAGGGGGCGCTGACCTCGCTCAAGATTGATCCATCGCTCTTCAAGGAGGATGACGTCGAGATTCTCGAAGATCTGATCATCGCTGCCCATAACGAGGCAAAGGCCAAGGTCGAGGCCATCATGGCGGAAAAGACCCAGGCATTGACGGCAGGCCTGCCAATTCCTCCGGGGTTCAAACTGCCGTTCTGATCAGGTTCTGCACAATCACAAGTTTATTGGAAATAACACTGCGATAGTTTATGTTACTCTTGGAGTGGGGGATGAGCTTTCGCCGATCACCCGTTTTCTTATTTGAAATTGACCCGGACGGTCCATGACCAGCTCGTCCGGGTTTTTCTTAAAATAAGTGTGATGCTAAACGGAAAAATCCGCATAGTTCACCTCCAAGTTCAAAGGCAAGGCTGTTGCCGCAGTCGGGTAGCCCATTCTCCCGATGCACCGGCTGGTACGGTGCATCTGCTTCACCTTCGAACCTTTGCGCTGTTCGCGCTTGAGGTGATGATTGCTTCGTTTGTCGCCGGCAACAATGAATGCAGGGTTGTAAAATATCGCCCACTTTTTTGCTTGGGTTGAGTTCGCGGTGCGTCTCCGATTCCCTATGCGTGAAATTTGCTTTAAACCGGCGATATGTCGAAACGAATCGCCGGTCCCGAAATTGAACGCTTGATCCAGCTTTTGGCCAAAGTGCCGGGGCTCGGGCCGCGTTCCGCCCGCCGCGCCGCGCTGCATCTCATCAAGAAGAAGGAAGCGCTGCTGATCCCGTTGGGTTCTGCCATGCAGGACGCAGCGGACAAGGTGCGCATCTGCTCCACATGCGGCAATGTCGATACATCTGATCCGTGCATGATCTGTACCGATCCGCGCCGCGAACGGGCGACGCTGATCGTGGTCGAGGATGTTGCCGACCTTTGGGCGCTGGAGCGGGCCGGTTCAATGAACGTCCGCTATCATGTGCTGGGCGGCCGGCTGTCACCGCTGGATGGTGTCGGTCCCGACGATCTCAACATCGGCAGCCTTGTCAGCCGCGTGGCGGAAGGCGAGATCAAGGAGGTCATTCTCGCCGTCAATGCGACGGTCGAGGGGCAGACGACGGCTCATTACATCACGGACCAGCTTGCGGATTTTGACGTGCGTATCACGCGGCTGGCGCACGGCGTTCCGGTCGGCGGCGAACTCGACTATCTCGACGAGGGCACGCTGGCCGCTGCCCTGCGCGCGCGGACCTCTTTATAGGGAGAAGGCTTTTGATCAGACGCCCGATGCGACTTGCCCTTGCGGCGTTGATTGCGACCTTTCTCTATGCAACAGCCGGGTTGGCCGCGTCAAAACCGGAAGTTGAAGCACAGTTCCGGGCGTGGCTTGTCAACGATCTTTGGCCCGAAGCCAAGGCGCAGGGCATTTCCAAAGCGGTTTTCGATCAGGCTTTTTCGGGCGTCACGCTCAATTTCGATTTGCCCGATCTGGTCATGCCGGGCGAAAAGCCGCAGACGCCCAAGGAGCAGCGGCAATCGGAGTTCGGCTCTCCCGGCAAGTATTTCAACGACAAGACGGTCAACGCGGTGACATCGGGTGGCGCAGCGCGGGTTGGCCAGTATGCCAAAATCCTCAAAGCCGTTGAAAGCAAATATGGCGTTCCGGGGCCGATCGTTCTTGCCATCTGGGGACGCGAAAGCGGTTATGGCAGCGTGAAAATCCCTTACAACGCCTTTGCCGTCCTCGGCACGAAAGCCTTTATGGCAACGCGCAAGGACATGTTCCGCAAGGAGCTTTTGGCTGCGCTCCAGATTGTGGAGAAAGGCTATATCGGCGTTGCAAGCATGAAAAGCTCGTGGGCAGGTGCACTGGGTCAGCCGCAATTCATGCCGACATCCTATCTCGAGCATGCAGTGGATTTTGATGGCGACGGCAAGCGGGACATCTGGAATTCCGTTCCCGATACGCTCGGTTCCATCGGTCATTATCTCGCGCAGTATGGATGGCAGCGCGGCCGTGATTGGGGTTACGAAGTCAATGTCCCGCAGACTGTCAGCTGCTCCCTGGAAGGTCCGGATCAGGGCAAGCCTTTCGCCGTATGGGCCAAGCTTGGCATCACCCGGGTCAACGGCAAGCCGTTTCCGGCCAGCGAAACCAATCGCGAGGGCTTCCTGTTGATGCCGGCCGGGCGTCACGGCCCGGCCTTTGTGGTCACCAAGAATTTCTACGTGATCAAGGAATACAATATGAGCGATCTCTACGCGCTCTTCATCGGGCATGTGGGTGACCGTATCGCCAATGGTGCGAAGGGTTTTTCCGCCGGCTGGGGTGATGTCGGCGGGCTCTATCGCTCGGACGTTGCCGGTTTGCAGAGGGCGCTGGAAAAAAAGGGTTATGACGCTGGCGGAGCCGACGGTTTCCCCGGCTTCAAGACACGGCGTTCCATCGGCGATTGGCAAACGAAACAGGGTCTGCCTGCCACCTGCTTTCCCGACAAGGATCTGGTCAAGGCGATCCGTTGAACGCCGAGGCAATATCAATCAGATGTCTGAGCGCCGGCGACGGATCGTCTCGGCGCCAGACAAGCCCGGTCTCGATCCGTGGCGGCGTGCCCGACAGTTTCAGGTAGCGAACGCCGGCACGGCCAAGATTCCGCAGCGATTCCGGCACCAGCGCGATTCCCATCCCCGCAGAGACCAGGCTGATGATTGTCTGCATCTGGATGGCTTCCTGCCCGACGCATGGGACGGCACCGTTGCCGGCATAATAGCCGGTGATCAGATCGTGAAAGGCCGGCGCGCTGCGGCGGGGAAAGATAATCAGCGGCTCCGACAGAGCGCCTTTGATGTCGAGCGCTCCGTTGGAGAGAGCCAACCTGCCTGATGCTACCCATTCCTCCGGGACTGCAGCGACAAGTTCCTCCTGAAGCAATGACAGATAGGTGAGAGAAGCGTGAAGGCTGGTCTGCGACGGCGGGATGATCAAGCCTGCGTGAATGTCTCCGTTCAGAAGCGCTTCGATCTGCACGTCACTCGTTGCCTCCTGCAGGCCGATCTGCACGCCGGGATAATCCGTCTTGTAACGGCCGAGCAGTGCCGGCAGCAGGCTGTAATCGGCTGTGCTGACGAAAGCGAGTTTCAAACTACCCATGGTGCCGTGCGCCAGCTGTCGGGCAATGCCGGGGAGCGCGCCTGCTGTGTCCAGAACCTTGCGCACATGGTCCAGCCATTGCGCACCCGCAGGCGTCAGCGCGACACTGCGCTTGGTGCGCATGAACAATTCGACGCCGATCTCCTCTTCGAGCGCGAGTATGGTTTGGCTGAGCGGCGGTTGGGTCATGTTGAGCCGCGCCGCAGCTCTCCCGAAATGCAGTTCTTCGGCAACAGTGATAAAGTAGCGCAGCTGACGCAGATCCATGCCGCATTTCTAATATAAAATACGACCTAATCAAGTGTGAATTATATATTTCACACGTGTTTGGAAGCGCTCTAAACAATAGGCAATCCGGTCTTGAACCAAAATATCCTAGTGGAGAAACAGTCATGGCAGTCAATGAACGCTCGAAACACATCACGCAGGGAATAGCGCGCTCGCCCAACCGGGCCATGTACTATGCGCTCGGGTATGAGAAGGCGGATTTTGACAAGCCGATGATCGGCATTGCCAATGGCCATTCCACAATCACGCCTTGCAATGCCGGTTTGCAGCCGCTCGCCGACGCGGCGGTTGCTGCGGTCAAGGCAGCGGGCGGCAATCCGCAAATCTTCGGCACGCCGACCATCTCCGATGGAATGGCGATGGGCACGGAGGGCATGAAATACTCGCTGATCTCGCGCGAGGTGATCGCCGATTGCATCGAAACCTGCGTGAACGGTCAATGGATGGACGGCGTTCTGGTGCTGGGTGGCTGCGACAAGAACATGCCCGGCGGCATGATGGCCATTGCCCGGACCAATGTTCCGGCGATCTATGTCTATGGCGGCACGATCAAGCCGGGTAAATGGAAGGGCAAGGATCTTTCCATCGTTTCTTCCTTCGAAGCCGTGGGTTCCTTCATGGCGGGCAAGATGAGTCAGGAAGATTTTGAAGGCATCGAACGCCACGCCTGCCCCTCCACCGGCTCCTGCGGCGGCATGTACACCGCCAACACCATGAGTTCCTCGTTCGAGGCACTGGGCATGTCATTGATGTCCTCGTCGACCATGGCCAATCCGGATGCCGAAAAGGCGGACAGCACCGCCGAATCAGCACGCGTCCTGGTTGAAGCGGTGCGCCGGGGTATCCGGCCGCGGGACATCATCATCCGCAATTCCATCGAGAATGCCGTATCGCTGATCATGGCCACCGGCGGATCGACCAATGCTGTGTTGCATTTTCTGGCCATCGCCCACGCGGCGGAAGTCGAATGGACGCTGGATGATTTCGAGCGCGTGCGCCGCAAGGTTCCGGTGATCTGCAACCTTCGGCCATCAGGCCAGTATATGGCTGTGGACCTGCACCAGGTCGGCGGAATCCCGCAGGTCCTGAAAATCCTGCTCAATGCCGGGTTGCTGCATGGTGACTGCCTGACGATCACCGGCCGGACCATTGCCGAGGAATTGGCCCACGTTCCAGATGCTCCGCCCGCCGATCAGAACATCATCAGACCCATCGACAAGGCCCTCTACAAGGAGGGGCACTTGGCTATCCTCAGGGGAAATCTGGCGACGGGGGGGGCTGTTGCAAAAATCACCGGCCTCAAAAACCCGGTTATCGAGGGCCCCGCACGGGTGTTCGATGACGAGCAGTCGGCGATGGACGCCATCCTCTCGGACAAGATCAGGCCGGGCGATGTGCTGGTCCTGCGTTACCTCGGCCCCAAGGGCGGGCCCGGCATGCCGGAAATGCTGGCGCCGACATCGGCAATCATCGGACGCGGTCTGGGTGAAAGCGTCGGGCTCATCACCGACGGACGGTTCTCCGGGGGAACCTGGGGCATGGTGGTCGGCCACGTCACGCCTGAAGCGTTCGAGGGCGGCGCAATTGCCCTCGTCAGGGAGGGCGACACGATTACCATCGATGCCCACAAGCAGCTGCTGCAACTTGAAGTCAGCGATGTCGAGCTGGAAGCGCGCCGCAAGGCATGGCAACAGCCCGCACCCCGCTATACACGGGGTGTCCTCGCGAAATTTGCCACGCTGACCAAATCCGCCAGTGAAGGAGCAGTCACGGGCTAGGGCGGCGGATTTTCCCATTGTCGCGATGGCAAAAACAGTCTGTCAAGGCATGGGTGGTATGAATGCCACCCATGAAATGCGATCCTGACGCGCAGTCGAATAGTCAGGAAATCAGCACATGCCAGCCTTGGTGAATGGACAATGGATCAAGGGCGACGTCGCCGCCAGTGAAATGAAAGATGGAGCCTTCCACCGCGAACCGACCCGGTTTCGCAACTGGATCACGGCAGATGGCGTGCTCGACAAGGAGGGGACGCCAACCTTCAAGGCTGAGGCAGGGCGCTATCAGCTCTTCGTTTCATATCTGTGTCCCTGGGCTTCGCGGACGCTGATCTTTCGTCATCTCAAGGGGCTGGAAAACATCATCAGCGTTGCGGTTGCCGAGCCCGCGCTCGGTGAAAACGGCTGGACATTCACCAATCTCGTCGATGCCGGGCAAAAAGCGCCGCCGATCCATTATCTGCATCAGCTCTACACCGCCAGCCTTGCGACCTATACCGGCAAGGTTTCGGTGCCGGTGCTGTGGGACCGCCGCGAGGGGCAGATCGTCAACAACGAGTCTGCCGATATTATCCGCATTCTGAACGGCGCCTTTGACGGACTGACCGGCGATAAAAGGGATTTCTATCCAGAAAGCCTGCGGCCGGAGATCGAGCGGTGGAACGGCCTCGTCTATGACAACATCAACAACGGCGTCTACCGCGCCGGCTTTGCAAAATCACAGGCAAGCTATGACGAAGCCGTGCGTGATGTCTTTGCGGCGCTTGATCGTGTGGAAGCGCATCTGGCCGATCATCGCTATCTGGCGGGGCAGTACCTGACCGAGGCCGACTGGCGGCTGTTTGTTACGCTCGTCCGGTTTGATGCTGCCTATAATGGCGTCTTCAAATGCAACATCCGGCGGCTCGAGGACTATCATCATCTCTCGCATTATCTGCGAGAGCTCTATCAGTTTGAAAACGTGCGCGAGACGGTGAAAATCGATCATATCAAGGCGGGGTACTATTCCATCGCCTCTGTGAATCCGACGGGTATTGTGCCTGCCGGTCCATTGATTGATTTCGACCGGCCGCATGATCGCGAGCGCCTGATGGGTAAGGGTATTGTCATGCGCTAATGCATCGAAGGACAGGATTTAGAACAAAGAAGCCCGATGGCCGGATGAAAATGTCCGGCCATCGGGCTTTTTGCATTGCAGCACAATTTTCCCCGTTTTTTGGCTTGTCAGGAATACCCATATGTGAAAATAATATTTACAAAAGAAGATGAAGGAGGCGAGAACAATGAAACACCCGTTCGATTTCAGGTGTCCGGAACAGCGCGGAACAGTGCGCGTAGACCGCGGCGGGGTGCGGGTGTGACCGGGTTTTCACCGACTGTCGGCGTCTCGTCGACGCATCCGAAGAACATGCCTGCCGATCATGCGGCTTTGCCGGTCTGGAATGCTGAAAACTGGTTTTACGAGGATTGGCCTGTCGGACAGAAAATCCGTTCGCTGCGGCGGACGATTTCGGAAAGCGACAGCCACCTCTTCAACACGCTGGTCACCGATATCCATCCCTATGTGCAGGACCAGATGTTTGCGGAAAGCGAAGGCATTTTCGGCAGGCGGCTCGTCGCCGGTGCCTTTGTCTTTTCCGCCGGGCTTGGCCTTGTTGCGACCAACTGCGTCAACGCCTTTTCCTATGGTTATGACAAGTTGCGTTTCATCAAACCCGTGTTCCTGAACGATACGATTTACACGATCAGGACCAATCTCGATAAGCGCCCGCGCTACAAGGATTTGGGGCTGATCCGCGCCAGCTATGAAGTGTTCAAGAACGAAGGCGAGCTCGTCCTCTACTGCGAGCATCTGCAAACGGTGAAATACCAGAATCCCGCCGATTTTATTGGAAAGACCGAGAAGTGATGACCACGAACAATGCTGATCTGCCGCTTGCCGGCCTGCTCGTCGTTGATATGAGCCAATTCCTGTCGGGCCCCTATGCCTCGCTGCGCCTGATGGATCTCGGCGCGCGGGTCATCAAGATCGAGCGCCCCGACGGCGGCGATCTCTCACGCCGGCTTTATCTGAGCGATACCGAAATCGGTGGCGACTCGACGATTTTTCACGCGATCAACCGTGCCAAGGAAAGTCTTGCAATCGACCTGAAAAGTGAGAGCGACCTTGCTTCCCTGAGAAAACTGCTCGGCAAGGCCGATGTCCTCATCCAGAATTTCCGCCCCGGCGTTATCAAGCGACTGGGACTGGATTACGACGCGGTGAAAGCCGTCAATTCGCGGCTGGTCTATGCCAGCATCAGCGGTTACGGCGAGGAGGGCCCTTGGGTGAGCCGTCCCGGACAGGACCTGCTGGCGCAATCGCGCTCCGGCCTGATGTGGCTGAACGGCGATGAAAGCCAGGGACCCGTGCCATTCGGGCTTGCGGTCGCCGACATGCTGGCGGGTGCCGCCACGGTTCAGGGGGTTCTTGCCGCCTTGGTGCGGCGCGGGATCAGCGGAACCGGCAGCCATATCGAAACAAGCCTGCTGGAATCGCTGATCGATTTCCAGTTCGAAGTGCTGACCACCCATTTGAATGACGGCCGCCGGCTGCCCAAGCGCTCCGATTTCCGCAGTGCGCATGCCTACCTCTCCGCGCCATACGGCGTTTACCCAACCAAGGACAATTATCTGGCTCTTGCCATGACGCCGTTGCCCAAGCTCGCTGATCTTCTCGGTCTGGATGAACTGGCACCCTATCGCGATACGCCCGCCAGCTGGTTTACCGCCCGGGATGAGATCAAACGCATCATCGCCCAAAAACTCGCCACACAGGAGACCGAGCATTGGCTTTCGATCCTCGAACCTGCTGATATCTGGTGCGCGAAAGTGCTGAACTGGGAAGAACTGATGGCAAGCGAAGGCTTCAAGGTTCTCGATATGCTGCAAAGGGTGGAACGGGCGGATAATGTTTCCATTCTCACGACGCGATCGCCTATCCGGGTCAACGGCAAGCGGGCAAAATCCGACCGCGCCGCGCCGCGCATTGGCGAGCACAGCGAGGCGATCCGCAAGGAGTTCGGTCTGTGAGCAGCATTACATTGAAAGGCATGACGTGGAGCCATCCGCGCGGCTACGACCCCATGGTTGCCTGCTCCAGGCTCTGGCAGGAGAAAACAGGCGTCACAGTGGAATGGGCCAAGCGTTCACTGCAGGATTTTGAGTCCTTTCCAGTCGAGGAACTGGCGCGAACCTATGATCTGATCGTCATCGATCATCCGCATGTCGGGCAGATTACGGCAGAGAACTGCCTCGCCCCGCTGGATGTTGCCGGCCGGGAGGTCGAGCGCCGCGCGCTGCTCAAGGGCAGCGTCGGGCGATCCTATCGGAGCTACCACTGGCAGGGACATCAATGGGCATTTCCGATCGATACGGCAACGCAGGTTTGTGCCTGGCGGCCCGATCTCCTGGACCGGTCACCCGGCAGCTGGGATGAAACGCTGGTTCTCGCCCGCGCAGGCAGGGTTCTTCTTCCGCTCCGGCCGCCCCATTCGCTCATGACCTTTTACACCCTGAGCGGAAACATGGGGACGCCCTGCGCCACGACAACCGGAGAGCTGATCGAACGGCAGCATGGGGTTCGTGTGCTGGAAATGATGCGCGAGATCAGTGCCCTCGTTGATCCCGCATGTTTCGAGATGGACCCGATTGCCGTGCTTGAACGGATGGCCGAGGCCGGATCGGCGGTCGCCTGCGCACCGCTGATCTATGGCTACGTCAACTACGCCATTCCGGGATTTCGGCCGCATCTTGTGGCCTTTGCCGACATTCCAACCGTGGGCAATAGCGGGCCAATGGGTTCTGCCCTCGGCGGAACCGGGATTGCCGTTTCTGCCTTTTCCGAACACCGGCAAGCGGCTGTCGATTTTGCCTACTGGATTGCAAGCGGCGATGTCCAGCGTGGTCCCTATGCGCGTACGGGCGGCCAGCCGGGGCATGCTGACGCGTGGGAAGACGAGGCGGTGAATACGGCGACGTCAGATTTCTACACCGCAACGCGCCGGACACTGGAAGCGGCGTGGGTGCGCCCGCGCCACAATGGTTACATGGCCTTTCAGCAATCCGCGTCGGATTGCCTTAACGCGGGTTTGCGCGGGCACCGTGGGCCGGAGACCATTGTTGATGATCTCAACGATCAATTCCGCCGGAGCTTCGATAGGTAATGTCAGCCCGTCTTGCCGGCGCGCATTTGTCCGGAGCGGCCATACTCACTCGGGCAAATACCGATGCCGCGCTGGCATTCGGGCGGGTTTTTCCCCGTAATCTCGGTTTGCCGCGGCGTCCATGTCGCATAGGTTGAGCCACAGGCAGACAAAGCCAGGCCACATAGGAGTGTCGCGACAGTGATGAATTTCATTCTAAGACCTCAACCCAAACAATGAAGGTCACATTTGCCGCAAATGGAGTTGAATGTCAAAGCAGCAAGCGTGTGTGCCGGGTGGATTGCGTCAGGCGTATCGCTTTTCGGGCCGGGTGTCCGTTCCGCTGACGTCCGGATGGGCATTGACGGCCGTGATCACCGCAAGAGCGGCGAGTGAGTTTACGCTGCGATTGCCGCGGTTAAAGGCGGTCATCACGGTCTCTGCGATAATCCTCGCTTCGTCATCGGTGCTTGACTGCACGAGAAGGGTGGCAGCGGCCCTGTTGTAGGCCGCCAGCATAAGATCCCAATCATCCTGCGAATAGGCTGGCTCTGGAGGATTTGTGAAAGGCATGGGGAATAGTCCTTTCCTGAATCGAATGAAATCCCGCTTGGGAAAAAGCTAGCCCTTCAAATGCGGCATGGCAATTCGAAACGATTTGTTGCGGCTGCGGAAGAGCTTACCGCAGTGCAAACAGACGAGCGGCATATCGGAATATGGCAGATGGCATCACCGGTATTGAGCCGGCTTCCACAGCCTGCGGGACGCTGGCCCCGAGCCCGCTACATCGTGTTTTCAGCGTCTGTTCTGGCTTGGATATGCCGCGAAAGCCGGGCCCATCTCTGGCTGAACCAGGGCGTGACAAGTGAAACCTTTTCAAAGTGTTGGCTGGAGAAGGACGGCTTGGTCTCCTCGAACGTCCAGACCTTGAAGTTCGTCAGCTGGTGCGGCCCGAATGTATAGATAAGAGGGATATCAGCGGCGTCCCGCCCACGGGCGACAACAATGCGGCCAATGCGGCGCTTGTTGTGGCGCGCGTCGAAAGTGTGCCACTTGCCGCCGAGATAAACTTCGAACCAGGCGTTGAAGTCCATGGGGGCGGGATCGGCGGGAACGCCGATATCGCCCATGTATCCGTTGACGTAACGGGCCGGAATGTTCATGCAGCGGCAGAAGGCCACGGCCAGATGCGCAAAGTCCCGGCATACGCCGACCCGCTCTTCATGCGCCTGCGCGGCGGTCCGCGTGGCCCGGGCAAAACCATAGCTGAACGTCAGGCGCTGATTGACGTAATCACAGATCGCCTGAACACGTGTCCAGCCCGGCTCCACCTGACCGAAAAGGTTCCATGCCAGATTGCTGAGCTCGTCCGTTTCGCAGTAGCGGCTTGCCGACAGAAAGGCCAGACATTCGGTCGGCAACTTGTCGACGGTCAGCTCCCGGGCATTGCCGTCAACTGGGTCGGGTAAGCCATCATCCCGCAGCACCGCGTCGTATTTCAACGATAGATTTCCGGCCGGAGCCAGAAGGCGCAGGCAATTATTCCCGAAGAGATCGCGAAAATTCTCCAGCTTCACACCGGGTGATGCGACGGGGCCGCGTTCACAAACAATGTCGGAAAGCCGGTCCGACTCCAGATTCAAATAGGTCGTCATAGGTGTTGGTTCGTTGCATTGAATAGCAATTTCATATCCGACACGGATCAACATGGCGCATCCTTTTGGGGTTTTGAGGAAAACGCGACAATGACGGTTTGGGTTCCTGTCCGGCGAAATAAAATATCGCGCGAGGACGTCCCTGTAGGTCTTCAGCTTTTGTTGACCATAGGCCGGTAAAATCTGAAACGAATGCGCGTGAAGCCCGTTATGCCCAGAGAGCGCCATCGCGGAAAACCGGTGGATACCTGTAGGACAGGCCGCTTTGAGGATTGGGTGCGCATTGGAAGGTGAATGCCAATCTTGCTCCAGAAATGGTTGGGAAGGGCTATGGCAGTAAAACACGGAACATCGCATCGACGGGTCGCCGCTGTCGTCCGCGCGCAGATCACGCGGCAGGAGTTCCGCAATGCGGTACAATCCTCCCAGCCGTCTCAGGCCGACCGGGAACTCCCGTCCCAGCTCGTCGAGTTGCTCAAACGCCTGGAGAAGGCCGAGAAACCCAAACGATAGTATTCCTGTGTAAAGCCCGGGTCAGTTCCGGCTGGCATCCTGCACGACCTTGCCCTGGGAGGCGAGGTGCGGGTAACGGCCATATTTTGCCGTGTGGTGGACAAAGCTGCCAAACGACAAGGCAAACGCCAGGAAGATGAAAAAGACGATGCCAAGACGCTGTGCAAGCATGGCTGATACCCCCATTGTAACTGGTGCAACAATATGCGGGGCAACCTGAACAGACGTGGAATCCGTCGTTCATCCAGCGTTTCGATTTGTTAAAAGTCTATGAAATTTTCGCTTGTGCCGGGGGTATTCCGGCCTTGCCTGCGGCAGCGGGTTTTCTGACCGACCAGCGGTGATGCAGCCGTGCCAGCATCAGGTAGATGACGGGCGTCGTGTAGAGGGTAAGAACCTGCGAGACGATAAGGCCGCCGACGATGGTGATGCCGAGCGGGCGGCGCAGCTCCGTGCCCGGACCAGTGGCAATGATCAGCGGTATGGCGCCCATGATAGCGGCGAGTGTTGTCATGAGGATTGGCCGGAAGCGCTTGAGGCACGCCTGGTAAATGGCCTCTTCGGCCGAGAGGCCGGAAACCCGTTCGCCGTGCAGGGCGAAATCCACCATCATGATGCCGTTCTTCTTGACGATGCCGATCAGAAGGATGATGCCGATGAAGGCGATCAGTGTCAGGTCCGTGCCTGTCACCACCAGCGCCAGCAGGGCGCCAAGCCCGGCAGACGGCAAGGTGGATATGATGGTCAGCGGATGGGCGAGACTTTCATAGAGAATGCCCAGCACGATGTAGACCGTCAGCAGGGCTGCCAGGATAAGCAGGGGCTGGCTGCCCGTGGATTGGGTGAGCGATGCCGCATCGCCGGCAAATTCCGCATGCAGCGAATCCGGAAGATGCATTTCCAGAACAGCTGCCTGCACCGCATTGTTTGCCTCTTCCAGTGACGTTCCCAGAGCCAGATTATAGGAAATGGTGACGGACGGAAACTGGCCCTGATGGTTGACGACGAGAGGTGCCAGCGTGCGCTCGATCCTTGCCACGCTGCTGAGTGGCACCTGAATTCCACCGGTTCCGGTGACATGCAGATTGGCGATCTGCGCGGGGTCGCGTGCATAGTCATTGTTCGCTTCGATCACCACGCGGTACTGGTTGCGTGCGGAATAGATGGTTGAAATCTGCCGTTGCGAAAAGGCATTGTTGAGCGCGCTGTCTATATCGCCGATTGCAACCCCCATCCGGGCTGCGGCAACGCGATCAATGGTGACATTGGCCTGCAAGCCGTTCGGCTGGCGGTCCGTCGCGACGTCGGTCAATCCCGGTTCCTGCTTCAGGCGGTCGAGTATCTTTGGCGCCCAGGTGACCAGTTCGTTGTAGTTGGCATCCCACAGGGTGAACTGATATTGCGACTGGGTCGAGCGGCCGCCGGCACGGATGTCTCCCGGTGAAAAAAGGAAGGTCGAAAGGCCCGCCACGGATGCAAGCGATTTGCGCATGCGGTCGATGACGACAGCGGTCGGGTCGCGTTCTTTCTCCGGTTTCAGCGAAATCAGCAACTGTCCGCGATTGACGCCGGAGGAAAAACCGCCGCCGCCCACCGAGGAGCCAACGCCCGCAACCGCCGGGTCCTGGCCCGCGATCTCTGCCGCCTGCCGTTGCAACAGCACCATGGCCGGATAGGAGATGTCGGTGGAAGCCTGCGTGCCACCCATGATGAAGCCCGTATCGTCCTGCGGGAAAAAGCCCTTGGGGACCTTGATGTAGAGAAAGACCGTGATGGCCACGCAGGCAAAAATCACGAGAACAGCCAGAACCCGGTGATAGAGAACGCTCTTCAGGGTGCGGCCATAGAAACCGATAACCGCATCCAGCGTGCCTTCGACGAGACGACCGAAAATACCCGGGCGTGCATCGGTGTCATGGGCCTTCAGTCTGTGTCCGCAGATCATGGGCGTGACGGTCAGCGATACCACGGTGGAAACCGCAATGGTGAATGCAAGCGTCAGCGAGAACGTCTGGAAGAAACGGCCGACAATGCCACCCATGAAGAACAGGGGAATGAAGGCGGCCAGCAACGACAGGCTGATCGAGACAACGGTGAAACCGATCTGCCGCGCGCCTTCGAGCGCTGCGCGCATCGGCTTCATGCCCGCTTCCAGATTGGCATAGATGTTTTCGATCATCACAATGGCATCGTCGACAACGAACCCGACGGATACAGCCAGTGCCATCAGGGAAAGATTGTCGATGGACAGGCCCCAGGCCCACATGGCGGCGAAGGTGCCGGCCAGCGACAAGGGCACCGTGACACCTGCCGCAATGGTCGGTGTCGCGCGCCGCAGGAAAACCATGACGACCGCCATCACCAGGCAAATGGTTGCCAGAAGGGTCCACTGCATATCGTTGACGCTGGCATGGATGGTCGTGGTGCGGTCCGAGAGGACGGCAATGTCGATGCCCGGAGGGATCAGCCGTTTCAGATCGGGCAGCAATGTCTTTACCGCATCAACGGTGGTGATGACATTGGCATTGGCCTGCTTCGTGATGTTGAGAAGCACGGAGGGCTTGCCGTTATACCAGGCATCCGAACGGCTGTTTCTCACGCCCTGGTCGACAGTGGCGATATCGGAAAGGCGCACGGCAGTCCCGTCGCCGCTGCGGATAATGACGCGGCCGTAATCCTCCGGCGTTTTCAGCTGCGCATTGGTGCCGATCGAGAAGGCAAAATCAGCGCCGTCGATGGAGCCAACCGGCTCGGCCACGTTGGCGTTGGTGATCGCGGTGCGCACGTTGTCGAGTGACATGCCCATGGCGGCCAGCCGGTCGGGATCGAGGCGGATGCGCACAGCGGGCTGATCAGCGCCGCTGGCCGTCACTTCGCCGACGCCGTCGACTTGCGAAATGCGCTGGACGATAACCGTGTCTGCCGCATCATAGATGGCGCTGGCGGAGATCGTATCCGACGTCAGCGCCAGGATGAGGACAGGTGCGGCTGCCGGGTTGACCTTGCGGAAACTGGGTAGTGTCGGCAGATCGGACGGCAAGTCGGTTGCCGCCGCATTGAGCGCGGCCTGCACATCCTGTGCCGCACCGTCGACATCGCGCGACAGATCGAACTGGACTGTGATGTTGGTCGATCCGAGCGAACTGACCGAGGTCAGTTCGGTAACGCCGGCAATGGAGCCCAGGCGGCGTTCCAGCGGAGCAGCGACGCTGGCGGCCATTGTGGCCGGATCGGCACCGGGACGGCTGGCCGACACGCGGATTGTGGGCAGATCGACCGAGGGCAGGCTGGCGACCGGCAGAAAGCCATAGGCGACAATCCCGAGGATCAGCAGCCCCAGCGCCAGAAGCGTGGTTCCAACGGGCCTGCGGATGAACGGGTCCGAAATGTTCATAGGGCGCCGTCCGTTTCAGGGGCGGGCGTGCCGGTCGGCCGTCCGACGATACGGCTGCGCAGCCGTTCGAAACCGAGATAGATGACGGGCGTCGTGTACAAGGTCAGAAGCTGGCTGAGGACGAGGCCGCCAATGATGCTGATGCCGAGCGGGATACGCAGTTCCGATCCTGTCCCTTGGGCAAGCGCCAGCGGCAGCGCGCCGAAGAGCGCCGCGAGCGTGGTCATCATGATCGGGCGGAAGCGCAGGATCGACGCTTTGACAATCGCCGCGCGCGGATCCAGCCCTTCGGTTCGTTCCGCCTCGAGGGCAAAATCGATCATCATGATCGCGTTCTTCTTGACGATACCCATCAGCAGCACAATGCCGATAAGCGCGATGATGGACAGGTCCTGGCCGAACAGCATCAGTGCAACTAGTGCGCCGACACCCGCCGAGGGCAGTGTCGACAGGATGGTGATCGGATGGATCGCGCTTTCGTAAAGCACGCCAAGCACGATGTAGATCGTGACGATAGCCGCGAGGATCAGCCATGGCTCACCCGCCAGGGAGCTGGCAAACTCGGCGGCATCGCCGGAATATTGCCCACGGATGGAGTCGGGCAGGGCGATTGCTTTTTGCGCCGCTTGGATCGCGGTGACGGCATGGCTGAGTGATGCCCCAGGAGCAAGGTCGAAACTGACCGTAACGGCAGGAAACTGTTCGTCATGGCCGATGACCAGGGGAGCCGTCGTGAACGAGGCAGTGGCAAACGCGCTCAGTTGCACCTGCGTACCGTTGGCGCCGCTGACATAAAGCTTGTCCAGCGATTTCGGGTCTGCCTGATATTGCGGCGAGGCCTCGAGGATGATGCGGTATTGGTTGGCCTGTCCGTAAATGGTGCCGATCTGGCGTTGCCCGAAGGCATCATTGAGGGTGTCGCTGACCGCCTGCATCGACACGCCAAGCCGGGAAGCGGTTTCCCGGTCGACATTGACGAAGATGCGCCCGCCGCCCATTTCGACTTCCGAAGCGACATTGATAAGGGCGGGATCGCGCTGCAGTTCCGTTGCAAGCCGCTGCGCCCAATTGACGACGGTCGCCGTGTCCGTGCCGGTCAACGTATATTGATAAGGCGCACGGCTGGTCCGGGTGCTGATGCGGATATCCTGCACGCTTTGGAATGTGACCTGCACACCGGGAATACCGGTGGTTTCGCCGCGCAGGCGATCGATGATCTGGGTGGCGGAATCCGACCGCTGGTCCTGCGGTTTCAGCACAAGGCTGAGCGTGCCCGTGTTGGGCGTGAGATTGGTCGTGCTGGTTCCGACGACGGAAACAACACCGGCGACGTCGGGATCGTGCTGCAGCCTGTCGGTGACGATAGCCTGGGTTCGCTTGATCGCCTCGAATGAGGTTGTCGGTTCGGTTTCGATGATCGCCGTTATCAGCCCCGTATCCTGCGAGGGCAGGAAGCCTTTGGGAATAATGACATAAAGTGCAATGGTTGCCGCCAGTGTGATGGCTGTCAGCAGCAGCATGAGCTTGCTGCGGTCCAGCGCCCAGAGAAGGCTACTGCGGTAACCCGCTATGATCCGGTCCATCCCGCGATCGATGCCATGCAGAATGCCGCTGCGTTCGCCTTCGCCCTTGCCGTGCAGGATGCGGGCGCACATCATCGGCGTCAGCGTCAATGAAACCACCGCCGACACGATAACCGCTATCGTCAGCGTCAAAGCAAATTCGCGGAACATGCGCCCGACAATGCCCGTCATGAAGAGCAGCGGAATGAACACGGCGATCAGCGAAACGGTCAGCGATATGATGGTGAAGCCGATCTCGCCAGCGCCCTTGAGCGCTGCATCCAGCGGTCCTTCGCCATCTTCTATGTGACGCACGATATTCTCGATCATCACGATGGCATCGTCGACCACGAAACCGGTGCCGATCGTGAGAGCCATCAAGGAGAGATTATCAAGGCTGAACCCGGCAAACCACATCACGCCGAATGTCGCCACAAGCGACAGCGGCAGGGCAACGCCCGCAATGATGGTGGCCCGGACAGTCCGCAGGAAGATGAAGACGACGAGGATGACAAGCGCGACACTGATGGCGAGGGTCAGCTGCACGTCATGGATCGAGGCGCGGATGGTGTTGGTCCGGTCGTTCACCACATCCAGCGTGACGCCTGCCGGCAAGGCCTGTTTGAGCCGCGGAATCTGTTGCAGCACGCGCGAGACCGTATCGATGACATTGGCACCCGGCTGGCGCATGACGTCGATGACGACCGCCGGCTGCCCCTGGTACCAGGCGCCGACACGGGCATTTTCCAGCCCTTCAACAACGGTCGCCACGTCCTTGAGCAGGACGGGGGAACCATTCTTGTACGTCACGATGATCGCGTTGTAGTTCTGCGGATCGACAATCTGGTCATTGGCCGAAATGGTATAGGACTGATGGGTGCCATCAAGCGCGCCCTTGGCGCCGGCGACGCTGGCATTGGTGATCGCCGTACGGATGTCTTCAAGCGATATGCCATAGGACGCAAGCCGCGGCAGGTCCGCCTGTATCCGCACCGCCGGCCGTACGCCGCCCTGGATATTGACATTGCCGACGCCCGTGACTTCGCTCAGGCGCTGCGCCATCATCGTGTCGGCAAAATCGCTGAGGTTACGGATCGAATAGCTCGTCGAGCGCAGGGCAAGGGTGATGATCGGCGTATCGGCGGGATTCACCTTCGCATAGGTCGGCGGGTAGGGCAGGGTTCGCGGCAGCATGGAACCGGCGGCGTTGATCGCAGCCTGCACATCCTGCGCTGCCCCGTCGATATCCCGGTCGAGATCGAACTGGAGGGTCACCTGGCTGATGCCGAAAGCGCTCGATGAAACCATCGACGAAAGGGACGGGATTTGCCCCAGCTGCCGTTCGAGCGGAGCGGTAACGAGCGAAGCCATGGTGTCGGGATTGGCGCCCGGCAGCTGTGTCGTCACCTGGATCGTCGGAAAGTCCACCTGCGGCAAGGGGGCAACCGGCAGCGCGAGATAGCCGAGGATGCCGCCGAGCAGGACGGCAATCCCCAGCAGCGAGGTTGCGATCGGACGGTGGATGAAGGGGGTGGAAACACTCATTTCGCGGTTCCGTTGTCAGCCTCTTCGCCGTTTGCGCCAGCATTCTTCTGGTTGCGCCGTTTGTGTTGCCGTTCGCCGCTCTTGGGTGCGCCCGCCGGCTGTTTGTCATCGGTCGCCGGGGTGCTGTCCGGTGCAGGCGCAGCCCCCTGATCCCCGGCGCTGGTCACCTGCACCTTGGCGCCATCCTGCAGGCGGGCAAAGCCGGTGGTGACAATGCGGTCGCCGGCTGCAACGCCATCGGTAATGACTGCCTGCACATCGTCTTGCTGTCCCACGGTGACCGGGCGCATGGCAACCGTATCGCCCTGCTGGAGCAGATAGACAAAGGTTCCCGATGGCCCGCGCTGCACCGCTGCGGTGGGGACAACAATCGCGCCGCTCAGTGTCTGGACAAGCAGGCGCGCATTGACGAATGCGCCGGGCCAGAGAACGAGTTTGTCATTGGGGAAATTGGCCTTCAGCTTCACCGTTCCCGTTGTCGGATCGACCTGATTGTCTATGACGGCAAGCGTGCCGTTGTCGATGACGGTTTTGCCGTCTCCGGAAATGGCTTGCACAGCCAATGTGCTGGCCGAACTTGCCCGGTTTATCTTGCTCAATTGCTGTTGGGGGATGGCGAATTGCACCGATATCGGCTTGATCTGCGAGAGTGTCACGATGCCCGTCGCATCGGAGGTGCTGACGATATTGCCGATATCGACATTGCGGATGCCGGTGCGCCCGTCAATGGGCGCGCGGATGACCGTGTAGTTGAGCGTTGCCTGGGCGCTTTCGATGGCGGCCTCGTCGGATTTGATCTGCGCTTCATATTGCGCCACCAGCGCGCGCTGCGTGTCTGCCTGCTGCTGGGTGCCGGCATTGGTCTGGGCAAGCTTGGTATACCGTTCGAGGTCAAGCTTGGAATTGGCAAGCAGTGCCTGATCCTGTGCCTTCTTTGCCGTCGCCTGGTCGAGCTGTGCCTTGTAGATCGCATCGTCGATGCGGGCGAGCACGTCGCCCGCCTTCACGTCCTGCCCCTCCTGGAATTCGATGGCCGCCAGCTTGCCGCTGACCTGCGAGCGCACCACCACGGAATTGAGAGGCCGCACCGATCCGACGCCATCGATATAGACCGGGACGTCGGCGGATTTGGCGTCAGTCACCAGGACAGGCGTGGGGCCGAGGCTCTGTCCGCCACCGCGCCGTGACCCGCCCCGGCGTCCGGTGTCACTCTGGCCGCCGGACGGTGCGGCGGCATTCTGCGCCGCAACGCCCAGACCATTTGTCCACCAGCGATCCCGCGTCACATAAGCGCCTGCACCCAGCGCCGCAATGACCAGGATCGATACCAGGACACGCGATTTCGATACCATTCATTCACCTGTTCTTGTCATCCCTCGAAAGGGCATAAGTTAATCAGGACATTAGCGGGTATTGGGGTTGCTTGGAAATTGCCGCAGCCATTAAATTTTGTCCATATTTGAGCCGCTTTTGCTTGCGTCCATACGCCGTTCAAGGCTAGGAACAATCCGAAACAGATCGCCCTTCTCAAGGTGCCACTTGCTGACTGCCACACGGCTCTATATTGCGTCTTTCGCCCTGACGCTTGTCGCCCTCTTTGCCGTCCTGCAGCTAGGACTGCTTTCGGCTCTGCTATCCGGACTTCTTGTCTACAATCTTGTTCATCTGGCCGCGCCCCAACTGGGTAAACTGGGTGTTTCCAACAGCTTGACGAAGACCCTGGCGCTGGCCCTGCTGGCGATCATTTTCATTCTTCTGATCGTTGCCGCCGTGGTCAGCGGACTCGGACAATTGACCAACGGTACCGAAGGGGTTGTCTCGCTGTTCAAGAAGATGGCTGAGATCATCGATACGGCGCAGGTTCACCTGCCGGACTGGGCGAAGGCGTATTTTCCGGCCAGTCTCGACGAACTGGAATCCATGGCGGCCAAGTGGCTGCGCGAACATGCCGGCCAGCTGCAGCTTGTCGGGCGCGATTTCGGCGTCCTGATCGTTCGCGTCATCGTCGGCATGGTGATCGGCGGCATGATCGCGCTGAGCACGGTGAATGTGTCGCGCGAGCCGGGCCCTCTGGCTGTCGCGCTGGTCGAGCGGGCCAGCCTCCTCAGCGGCGCATTCCGCAACATCGTTTTCTCGCAGATCCGCATTTCGGCACTTAACACGTTCCTCACGGCGATCTACCTCGTCGTCATCCTGCCAATCCTTGGTGTGCACCTGCCGCTGGTCAAGACCATGATCGTGGTCACCTTTGTCGCCGGTCTCCTGCCGGTCATCGGCAACCTGATCTCCAACACCATCATCGTCATTGTCGGTTTGAGCGTGTCGTTCATCGCTGCCGTCGGCTCGCTCGCCTTCCTCGTCGTCATTCACAAGCTCGAATATTTCCTGAATGCCCGGATCATCGGCGCCCGGATCAAGTCCCGCTCCTGGGAATTGCTGCTCGCAATGGTAGTGCTGGAAGCATGGTTCGGCGTGGCCGGTCTCGTCGCGGCCCCGATCTATTACGCCTATCTGAAGGACGAGCTGACGCTGCGCAAGCTCATCTAATCCGCCGGGTCGGTTGGGCTGCGCGCAAACAGCTGTTCGAACCCATCGACATATTTTTCAAAAAGCTTGGAGAAGATTTCGATGTCTTCGGGCGACCAGTCGGCGACCACGCTTTCGACAATGGACTGCTTCAGCGCGTGAAGTTCGGCGACCAGCCGTTGTCCGAGCGCCGTCATGACCACGACGATCCGCCGTGCATCGTTCTGCGAGGCCTTGCGGCGCAACACGTTCTTGGCAACCATCTCGGCCACGATGCGGCTGGCGCGCGAGGGGTCGATCCGCAGGGTTTCGGCAATGACGCCGACCGTCACCTCGCCGGCAAGTTCGCCGCGGCGGACCGCATCGAGAACGTCGAGATGGGTCAGTTCAAGGCCGGGCGCCAGCTTCTGTATGGCAAGACGGGCAATCACCCGCCGGCCGGTCATCAGCCGCATGCGGGTCATCACCCGCCCGATGCGCAGGAGATCATCATTCGACCCGGTTTGCGGGGTTTCAATTTTTTGTGTCGTCGTGATTTCTGTCATGATTCCAGCATAACAGATGCCTATCGGCATTAAAATATGCAAAAGGCATTAAAGTGCGATTGACATATGTATGCTAATAGCACATAAATTGCGCCAATCAAAACCGGATACCCCGCTCCATGAACATGCCCAACACGTTCGAGCCGCTCGTTGCGGACCCGCGCAAGCGGTTGATGCTTTTCTTCTTCCTGATGGCAGCCATGTTCATGGCCGTGCTCGACAACCAGATCGTCTCGACGGCGCTGCCGACCATTGTCGGCGAGTTCGGCGAGCTCGAGCGCTTCGCCTGGATCGGCTCGGCCTATCTGCTTGCCGTCAGTGCGGTGATGCCGGTCTATGGCAAGCTGGGCGACCTGTTCGGGCGCAAATATGTGATGATCGCCGCCATATCCATCTTCACGCTGGGTTCGGCGGTCTGCGGTCTCGCCATTTCCATGAACACGCTGATTGCAGCGCGCGTGCTGCAGGGCCTCGGCGGCGGCGGCGTCATGGTCTCGATTTTTTCTGTCACTGCCGATCTGTTCGAGCCGCGCGAGCGCGCCCGCTACCAGAGCTATATCAGTCTTGTGTTCATGGCGTCCGGTGCCATCGGCCCTGTGCTCGGCGGCACGATGAGCGACCTGTTCGGCTGGCGTTCGATCTTCCTGATCAATCTGCCGATCGGCATTGCCGTGATTGCCGGGCTGGCCTTCATGCTGCCCTACCGCAAACCGGCGCGCCGGCCCAAGATCGACTATGCCGGCGCCATCCTGCTCGCCCTGACCACGACCAGCCTTGTTCTGGCAGCCGATGGCGCCCAGCTGTTCGGTTCGCTGCTGGCACCTCAGACTGTTTCGCTTGTGGCATTTGCCGTCCTTTGCGCCACGGCATGGATCCTGGTCGAGCGCCGAGCGCCCGAACCGATCATTCCGCTGTCGCTGTTCGGCAATTCGACCTTCACCCTGTTCCTGATCATTTCGATCGCCAGCGGTTCGATCGCCATCGGCATGGTCAATTACTTCGCCTTCTTCCTGCAGACCACGACGGGCCTGTCCCCGTCGCTTGCCGGACTGCTGTTCATTCTTCTGACGGGTGGCATTGTCGGCGGCTCGCTTCTGACAGGCCGGCTGATCTCGACCACCGGCCGCTACAAATACCTGTCGGTGGCCAGTCTCACGCTCAGTGCCATTGCCTTTGGCCTGCTTACTCAGGTGCATGCGGGAACGCCCGTGGTCATCATCGGCCTGTTGATGCTCATGCACGGTGCCGGCATTGGCATCGGACAGCAGCTTCCGATTATCGGTGTCCAGAATGCGGCGGGCAGCCGCGATGTCGGCGCGGCGACCGGTTCGGTGTCGCTGGCCCGCATGGCCGGTGCCTCGATCGCCATATCAGCCTATGGCGCGATCATCGCGGCCAACCTGCCGCACGGTGCCGGTGCCATTCCCGGCGTCAGCAATATCGGCGAGCTGACGCCCAAGATGATGGCGGCGCTTCCCGAGGGAACGCGCCGGATGCTTGCCGACAGCTATGCCGCTGCCTTCACCCCGTTGTTCCTGACGGCGGCCTGTATCGCCCTGTTCGGACTGCTGATGGCATTGCTCCTGAAGCCGGTACAATTGCCCGTGGCCTCTGCGGCCAAGAAGCTGGACACGGCCGTGGCCGAGGCGGCGGAATAGGAGAGGTTCCGCCGTCGGTTCAACGTCCCGCCAGCTTCGTGCGTGGTGCGTGATTCGACAAGCTCACCATGAGGGAGGTGATTTGGTTGAAATGCCAATCGCAAAGGTTGCAGAATGGTGCTGCCTGTAATCCTCACTTTCCCTCATGGTGAGCTTGTCGAACCACGCACCGGAGGTTTTGCAGTCTTCAATATACAAACCGATACCCTAACCCCTTCCACCCGCCTTCATGCTGGCGCTCGTCGCCTTGACGCTGCGTTTCCGCATCGAGAGCAGGAAAGTGGAAAAGCGTTTTGACGGTGAGCTTGTCTATTCCATTCACCGCGATGCGGGCAACCAGCTGCATGTCGTCAGCCATATCCCGCTTGCCGGAGGCAAGACGCCGCTGCTGCTGCTCGATCCTGCAGAAACCACAGAAGCGGCGCGCGACCTCACCGGCAAATAGGACAGGCATTTCTCCGATAGAAAATCATGCCGGGTTTGCGCAGTCCATCATCGGAACTGCGGGGCCGGGAGAATGGCGGCCGCTGATTTGGAGGATTGTGCAACAAGCCTGCAGGATTGCGCTACTGCTCCGGGCCGTGCTTGCGGCATAGCTGGTTGCCCGACTTATCTCGTCATCTCAAAAGGAATCATTCATGGCTCTTGCTAAAGGCTATGCGGCAACCGACGCCTCCAAACCGCTCACCCCGTTTGTCTTCGAACGGCGGGAACCCAATGACGATGACGTCGTCATCTCGGTAAAATATTGCGGGGTCTGCCACTCCGATATCCATCAGGCACGCGACGAATGGGGTGGCTCCAAATTCCCCATGGTACCGGGTCATGAGGTCGCCGGGATCGTGGCGGCCGTTGGCGCAAAGGTCACGAAGTTCAAGAAGGGCGACCGCGTCGGCGTTGGCTGTTTCGTCAATTCGTGCACGAAATGCGCGGCGCGCGATGCCGATCTCGAGCAGTACATGCCAGGCATCGTCCTGACCTATAATGACGTTGAAGCCGATGGTGTCACACCCACCCAGGGCGGCTACTCGGATTCCATCGTGGTCAAGGAAGGTTACGCCCTTTCCATTCCGGACAACCTGCCGCTCGATGCCGCCGCGCCGCTGCTGTGCGCCGGCATCACGCTCTATTCACCGCTGCGGCACTGGAAGGCGGGTCCGGGCAAGAAAATCGCCATTGTCGGCATGGGCGGACTTGGCCATATGGGCGTCAAGCTGGGTCACGCGATGGGGGCGGAGATCACGGTCCTCAGCCAAACCCTGTCAAAACAGAACGATGGGTTGAAGCTCGGCGCAAGCCACTATTATGCAACCAGCAATCCCGAAACGTTCAAGACTCTTGCGGGAACCTTTGACGTCATCATCTGCACCGCCGGTGTGGCGATTGACTGGAATGCTTATCTCGGCCTGCTGAAGATCGACGGCACCATGGTTCTCGTCGGGGCACCGGAGCATCCGGTTCCCGTCAATGCCTTCTCGGTGATCGCCGGACGCAAGAGCCTCGCCGGATCGGGCATCGGTTCGATCAAGGAAACCCAGGAAATGCTGGATTTCTGCGGCGAGCACAACATCGTTGCCGAAATCGAGACCATCGATATCAGGGATATCAACGAAGCCTATGAGCGCGTGCTCAAGAGCGACGTGCGCTACCGCTTCGTCATCGATATGGCCACCCTGTAACGACAGGGTGGCTTGCCGGAGGGCGGTTGAAGACAGCCGCCCGTCCGGGAAAAAGGCGCAGCATCACTGTGCCGGTGTAAACACCGCGCAGGGCACCGCAATGCCGCGCAGCCGGTGCTCGCCGAGCGGGATCAGAGGCTGCGCGGTTTCCGCCGCGAAGGCGCCCGAAAGCAAGACGGTGTGGCCAAGCGGGCGGCACAGGCCCTCCAACCGGCTGACCAGATTGACGGCGGGTCCGATGGCCGTGAAATCCAGCCGGTCGGCCGTACCGATATTGCCCCACAGCATGTCGCCGAGATGCAGTGCCGTGCCGAACGACAGTGGCGGCACACCCCGCACGGCGCGGTCGCGGTTGAGGTGGTCCATCCCGGCACGGGCAGCGGCGACCGCACGCAGCGCCGCGCCGCAGGCGCCGGCAGCATCACGCTCGCCAATCGGAAAAATCGCCAGAACGCCATCGCCGATGAATTTCAGCACCTCGCCGCCAAAGGCATGGACGGCACCGGCGATCCGGTCGAACCACGCGTCGAGTGCGGCAATCACGTCCTTCGCTCCTGTTGTCTCCGACAATTCGGTGAAGCCGCGAAGATCGGCGAACAGCAAGGCGGCCCGGATGGTCTCGCCCGGCTCGCGCCGCAAACGCCCGGCCAGGACCTGCGTCGCGCTGCGCCGGCCGAGATAGGTGGTCAGGAGTGCGGCCAGTGTCGAGCGCGCGGCCAGCAATGCCAGCGGCGCTGCGGCAAAGCGGGCGGCCTGGCGCAGCAGGTCCGACTCCTCCCCGGTGAGCGGGCGGTGCGCGGCCCAGCCAAGCACGGCACCGTTGGCGAAATCCTCCTGCACGGTGTTCGTCCCGAGGCTGGCCAGCCAGTTGCCGGCAAGGTTGGCATCCTGGAGCTCGGCTGGACCGGCCAGGCCCAGCGCCTCGATCACCTGTCCCGTGTCGGCGCGCCACAGCCAGGTGCGCCGTCCAATGACCGGATGGGGCGCTGCCTGGGTGAGCGTGCCGCCGGCCAGCGGCAGGCCGTCGGCGATGAGCCGGGCGGCGAGCGCCGTCAGAAAGGCATCGCCATCCGGCATACCGGTCGCTTCGTCGACGAGAAAGGAAAGAGCGGACGGCAACTGCATGCCCGCCATCATGCAGCGATGCCGGGTCCCTGTCATCCGCTTTTGTTTCTTGCGCGAAATCCCGATTGGCTTACATTGCGCGATGCCGAAGTGAGTGTGCGTCCTGTTGGGAGGAGATCGCCGATGACCGAGACGCTTCGCAATGAAATCGAGATTGCCGCCCCGCAGGCGACGGTCTTCGCCTTCCTCACCGATCCGGACAAGATCCTGCGCTGGATGGGGACAAAAGCGACAATCGAGCCGCATCCCGGCGGCATTTATCTCCTCAGCATCAACGACGCGCACACTGTTCGCGGTCAGTTCACCGAGGTGATTCCTGTCCACCGCCTCGCTTACAGTTTCGGCTGGGAAGGGCATGAAAACGTGCCGCCGGGATCGAGCCTGGTCGAGATCGACCTCATCGAGAAGGAGGGAGGCACGCTGGTGCGCTTCACCCATAGTGGGCTGCCGGACGAGACGGAACGCGTCAACCACGAAAAGGGCTGGAACCACTACCTGCGCAGGCTGGTGGTGGCGGCAGCGGGTGGCGACCCGGGACCGGACAAACCGCTCAGTTCCTGAGGTTCGCGGACAATTGCGATGGCACACCATGCGGTGCGTGACCATGCAAGGGACATGCCCAAGGAAATCCCGTCACAATTGTAACTCCCATGCTTTCGGTATCCGGCCCTAAACTCAGGACCGGTAAGCAACATGTCGCACCGGCAATGACGGACGACAGGCAACCGACAATCGAAGGAGAAGAATGATGACATCTCATATAACTGGAACGCGCGAAGAATGGTTGGCTGCGCGGATCGACCTGCTCAAGGATGAGAAGGATCTGACGCGGCGCAGCGACGCGCTGACACAGCGGCGCCAGGAACTGCCCTGGGTTCGCATCGACAAGGAATACCGGTTCGATACCGATGCGGGAAGCGCCTCGCTGGCGGATCTGTTCAAGGGCCGTTCGCAGCTTCTCGTCTACCACTTCATGTTCGGACCCGACTATACCGCCGGCTGCCCGTCCTGCTCGGCGATCGCCGACGGGTTCAACGGCATCACCGTCCATCTGGAAAATCATGACGTCGCCTTCTCGGCGGTATCGCGTGCACCGCTGGCGAAACTGCAGGGTTTCAAACAACGCATGGGCTGGAATTTCCCGTGGGCTTCGTCGTTCAACACTGATTTCAACCAGGATTTCAGCGTCTTGTTCACGGAGGAGCAACAGCACAACGGTGGCATAGAATACAATTTCCGCCGGGAACCGGCGGCGCCCCAGTCGCCGGCGGGCAAGACCGTTCAGCAATGGAAGCTGCGCGGTGAAGAAGGGCCGGTCGATCTCATGGCGGCCATGACCGGCACCGATGCCGCCACCTTCACCCGTGACCGGCCGGGGCTGAGCGCCTTCGTGCTCGATAAAGGCGTCGTCTACCACACCTATTCCAGCTATGCGCGCGGCCTCGACGGCATCTGGGGCATGTATCAATGGCTGGATCGTGCGCCGTTCGGCCGGAATGAGAACGGTGTCTGGTGGCGCCATCACGATAAATACGGTCAGGGTTGAACGTCGATGTTCCGCCCGGACTCCGGCAGCGCTTCCGATCCCGGCCTTGCCGGCTGGCTGCGTCTCGCCGCGGCACCGACATTCGCCGTCATGGCGCTCGTCACAGCCCTCTCCGGCGACGCCGGCATGATCTGCTCGGCGATGCAGAATGTATCGCCCTTCAGCGGCATGACCGTCATGTATGTGCTGATGAGCATTTTCCATGGGATGCCTTGGCTCAACCTGCTGGCACGGCTGAGGCATGGTGCTGCCCGTCAAGTTTGATCCAGAGCGGGCAAGCAATATCAATCCGGCGCGCGGTCTCGCGCGCCGGCCTCGAAAACCGGGATGAAGATCAGATCAGCGGGATGGCGAGACTCGCCTTGACGCGGTCCATCACCACAACCGTACGGAAGCGTTTGACATTGTGGTTGGCAAAGAACAGCCGCCGGGTCAGGCCTTCATAGGCGGCCATGCTGGCAACGACGATCACAAGCATGAAATCGGCCTCACCGGTGACATAGTAGCATTGCTGCACCTCCGGTGCCGCGGCAAAGCTCTTTTTCGCCGCATCGATCAGATCGATGCGCTCGCTTTCCACCTCCACTTCGACAAGGATCGTGATCGGCTGCCCGAGCCTGGCGGGGTCGAGGACGGCAACATTGGCCTGAATGACGCCGCTTTCCTCCATGCGCTTGATCCGGCGCTGCACCGCCGGAGCGGAAAGGTTGACCGCTTCACCGATGACCCGTTGCGGCGTTGCATTGTCCTTCTGCAGGATGTCGAGGATCGCAAGATCGAAATGATCGAGCTCGGCTGGCGCGGTCAGCAGTGGTTTGGCCATGGAACACCTCATTCATGCAACAAACTTGCGCAAGCCAAGCCAAATAAGAGCGCTTTTCTCGCTTCAAGCGCACTATAAATGCGCAAACGGCAGGAGTGAAAGAGCAATGTTGATCCTTAACCGGCATCCCACCCACAATGAGCCGCTCGACCCGCGGGACGCGGAGACCCTTGGTGTCGACGCCGCGGCGGAAGTGGAACGGTATCTGTCCCACCGGGACAATCACGCGCCGACGCCACTGCATGCACTGCCCGCGCTGGCCGCCGGTCTCGGCATTGCCGCGCTGCACGTCAAGGATGAGGGCGCGCGCCTCGGTCTCGGCAGCTTCAAGGCGCTGGGCGGCTCTTATGCCGTGATCCGGCTCGTGCTCGAAGAAGCGGAGCGGCAATTGGGACGCGCCGTGGATATTGCGGAACTCCACACACCGCCCGTTCGCGCCATCGCCAGCGGCATGACCTTCGGTTGCGCGACCGATGGCAACCACGGCAAGTCCGTCGCGGCGGGGGCCCGGCTTGTGGGTGCGCAGTCGGCGATCTTCGTGCACGCGGGGGTGAGCGATGAACGGGTGGCGGCCATTGCCCGCTACGGCGCCGAGATGATCCGTGTCGACGGCACCTATGACGATTCCATCCGGGAGTCGGCGCGGGTATGCGCGGCCAATGGCTGGACGGTTGTGTCCGATACCTCCTGGCCGGGTTATGAACGCATTCCCGGGCTGGTGATGCAGGGCTACACGGCCATCATCCGCGAAGCCTTGCGTGCACTGCCGCAAACGCCAACCCACGTCTTCGTGCAGGCCGGTGTGGGCGGCGTTGCCGCTGCACTCGCAGCATATCTGTCGCTTGGTCTTGGAAAAGAACGTCCGGCCTTCATCGTGGTCGAACCGGCCCGCGCCGCCTGCATTTTTGCCAGCGCCCAGGCGGGCGAGGTCGTCAAGATCGCCCACGGCGAAGCCACCGTCATGGCGATGCTCGAATGCTACGAACCGTCACCGGTGGCCTGGCGTATCCTCTCGCGTACCGCCGATGCGTTCATGACGGTTGAAGAGGACAGCGCAGTCGCGGCGATGAACCGCCTGGCCCGGCCGCTGGGAAAGGACATGGCCGTCGTTGCGGGGGAAAGCGGTGGCGCCGGTTTGGCTGGCCTGCTCGCTGTTGCCGAAGATCATGATCTGCGCAAAGCCATCCATCTTGATGCCGGTTCGCGCGTGTTCATTGTCAACACCGAGGGGGCCACGGACCCCGAGCGCTATACGCAGCTCGTGGGTCTGGCGCCGGAGATGGTTTTGCGCGCTGCAAGCTGATCCTGCGTGGTTCGACAGGCTCACCATGAGGGAAGTGGATGGCTGCAAAGCTAATTGCAAACATTGCAGAATATGGCTCCTTGCAATCAACCCAGCCCCCTCATGGTGAGCTTGTCGAACCACGCAGAGCCGGGATGCCAAGCATCACCCAACTTCGATTTAAACTCGTATTAAATGGTGCTATCGATTGCACGCAGCGTGTCGGTGAACATTGCCGATGGGTCGATTTCCAACGCACGCGCAAGTGCGATAAATTCAATGATGTCGATACGGCGCTCGCCACCTTCAATCTTCGCCACATAGGATTGCGGCTTTTGCAATCGGTCTGCAACGGCCTGCTGGGTAAATCCCTTCGCCTGTCGAGCGGCAACAAGAACAGCCAAGAAATCGGCATAAGGCTCTGAATGAAAGGACTTTGTCATGTGCTCCAACCAAAAACTGGAGCATCGTGATTAATCCCACTTTCGGATTATCCCATTATAGGATATTATCATCTTTTCTAGTAACAATGATTTCGAGCGCTCCGTGGATACCTACAGTTTCTGGCAGGATTTTTTTGACACGTACCAATCGCTCTCCGATTGGCTGAAGGTGCTGTGGCTGATCGTTCCGCCCACCTTCGTGCTGGGGCTGGTGGCGCTGACGCTGCGGTTCCGGCTCGCAAGCAGGCAGATGAACAGCGGTCTTGATGGCGAATTGGTCTATTCCATCCGTCGCGATGCGCAAAACCGGATCCATATCCTCAGTCACATGCCGCTTGGTGACGGCAATCCACCACTGCTCCTGTTTGACCCTGCGGGTCGTGACAAGGCGGAGCGCGGCCGGGATGACGGCCAGGAGTAGCATATTGCCTGAACTTCTTGAGGGTGGACTGGCTCTGGGCGTGATATGATCCTTCCATTGTCGCGCCCGAAAAGGTATGAGCCGCGTATGTCCAGTTCCATGTCATCACTTGAAAACGCCGCAAAATACCTCTCGCCCGAAGACAAGGCGCAGTTCGTCAAGATCAAGCGCGAGATGGAAAAAGCCGGCGCTTCCAGAAAAAGCATCGAAGAGCGTTTGAACGCCTTCATCTGGGATGTGATCGAGTCCGATGATGACGAGGAAGAGGACGAATAGGCATCCCTCGTTCAAGGCCTCGCGCCGCCGGATTTGATGAAATCCACGAATGCGCGCAGCGGAGCCGGCATGAGCCTGCGGCTCGGATAGTAGAGGAAGGGGCCTGAAAAACTCTGCCACCATTCGGCGAGGACGGGCCGGAAAGCGCCGCTTTCGAGGCCTTCCGTCAAAAATTCCTCGAATGTACTGATGATCCCCAGTCCCGCCAGCGCCGCACCGAGTTCCAGATCCATGGTGGAGGCGATCAACGGTCCCGTCGGGTTGACCTTCACCAGTTCCCCATTCCGCTCGAACTCCCACGGCGCAATGGCGCCGCTGGCAAAGCGGTGGCGTATGCAGGCATGCTGCAGCAGGTCCTTCGGGTGCCGCGGTTCGCCGTGCTTTTCCAGATAGGCCGGTGTTGCAACGCAGATGAAACGCTGGGTGCGCGGGCCGATGGGCACGGCGATCATGTCCTGTTCGATGCTTTCATCATAGCGGATACCCGCGTCGAAACCGGCTGCCAGCACGTCGATGAAGGTGTCGTTGGTGGTCACTTCCAGCCTGATGCCCGGATGTGCCGCGAGGAACCGGTTGACAATAGGCGGCAGGATGCAGTGGGCGACGATGGTGGGAACATTCAGCTTCAGCGTTCCCGTCGGGCTATCGCGAAAACTGTTGAGCGCGTCGAGCGCCCCGGTGATTTCGCCGAGTGCCGGCGTCAGCCGTTCGAGCAGGCGTGTGCCTGCCTCCGTGGGCGTAACGCTGCGTGTGGTGCGGTTGAGCAGGCGCACGCCGACACGCTCTTCCAGCCGGCGGATGGCATCGCTGAGCGACGAGGCCGAGACACCGCGCAGCTTGGCGGCGCCGCGAAAGCTGCGGGCTCGCGCCACGGACACAAGCGCATCGAGATCGGTGAGATTGGGATCGTTCATTGTTCGGTTTTCCGTACAACCCGTACATAGTATGATAGATTATCGCACAAATGTCCTTGGTTTATAAAGAGCCAACCTGCCGCAGGAAGTGCGGCGGCAAAAGGAGCTCGACAAAATGCAAATTCGTCCATTGGGTGCAACCGGTCCGCAGGTCTCGGCATTGGGTCTGGGCTGCATGGGCATGTCCGGCATATACGGTCCCGCCGATCGTGCCGAGAGTATTGCGACCATTCACGCGGCGCTGGAAGCAGGCATCAACCTGCTCGATACCGGCGATTTCTACGGCATGGGCCATAATGAGCTGCTGATCAGCGAAGCGCTCAAGGGCACAAAGCGCGATCAGGCGATCCTCAGCGTCAAGTTCGGGGCGCAGCGCGACCCTGCTGGCGGCTGGATCGGCTTTGACGGACGGCCCGCGGCGGTGAAAACCTCGCTCGCCTATTCCCTGCAAAGGCTGGGTGTCGACTACATCGACGTCTATCGCCCGGCGCGTCTTGATCCGAATGTGCCGATCGAGGAGACGATCGGCGCCATCGCGGACATGGTGAAGGCCGGGTTTGTCCGGCATATCGGCCTGTCGGAGGTTGGACCCGAAACCATCCGCCGCGCTGCCGCCATCCATCCGATTGCCGATCTGCAGATCGAGTATTCGCTGATTTCGCGCGGTATCGAGGACCGTATTCTCGCCACCTGCCGGGAACTGGGCATCGGCATCACCGCCTATGGCGTGCTGTCACGTGGCCTGATCAGCGGCCATTGGCGCAAGGATGCGGCCAGCCCGGCGGATTTCCGCGCCCACAGCCCGCGCTTTCAGGGGGAGAATGTCGACAAGAACCTGCGTCTGGTCGATGCCCTGCAGGGCATCGCCGAAGCCAGGGGTGTCACCGTTGCGCAGATCGCCATCGCCTGGGTTGCTGCACAGGGCGATGACATCATTCCCGTTGTTGGCGCCCGCCGCCGGGATCGCCTGAGCGAAGCACTGGGCGCGCTGGATCTGAGCTTGTCCCGGGATGATCTGGAACGCATCGAGCAGGCTGTGCCGAAAGGCGCTGCGGCCGGGGAACGCTATGCTGCCGCGCAGATGGCGCATCTCGACAGTGAAACGGGCAGCCACTGATCGGCCTTCGCCGATTGGTCCTGCAAAAATCTAGTGGATGGCCGTGTGCACCCGGCCATCGTCCGGCGGGGCAAATGCGGTGGCGATGCGTGCGCCGATATAGTTCTCGATGTTTTCCACGTGGCTGATCTGCTTGCGGAAATCCGTCAATCGCGCGCCTTCAAGATCGGTTCCGGCAGGCAGCGGTGTTGCGGTCGGGTCGTAATATTTATCGCCGATGCGCAGTTCGTAGTAGAGATGCGGGCCCGTGGAGAGGCCGGTCGAGCCGATATAGGCAATCACCTGCCCTTGGCTGACACGCTGGCCGACTTTCAGCGATGGCGGGGTTCGCGAAATATGCGAATAGGTGGTGAAGAACCCGCCATCATGCTTGATGCGGACATATTTTCCGTAGCCGGATTCCGATGAGATCAGCACCACCTCGCCATCGCCCGCCGCAAGAATGGGCGAGCCGAACGGCGCAGCGTAGTCGACGCCGTTGTGGTGCTTGCGCACTTTCAGGATCGGGTGCGTGCGCCAGGCAAAACCATCGCCGAGCCGCCCGTTCGGAACCGGGTTTTTCATCAGGGTCTTGGAGGCCGACTGGCCGTCCTCGTCGAAGAATTCCGCCTTGTTGCCGGGCGCTGCGCGGTAATGGTAAAACCGCTTGGTCTTGTCCTTCGTGTTGAAGGTCACGGCAACAGGTTCGGATTCACCTTGTTCATTGGTGCGGAACACCAGTTCGACGGATTGGTCGAGCAGGGCCGCATCGGTCAGCTTGATACCGTTTTCCTTGGCAAGCTGCAGAATTTGTCCCGCCATGTGGGCCGGAACATTCAGCTTTTCCAGCTGCTGCATGGCGGCGGGAAATTCCTTTTCGGCCGCCTGCGCCCGGTCGTCCCTGCGCGTATCGGGGCTGGTCGCATCGGCGCTTGCCATGTGGGCGTCATGGGCGAGGCGTTCGAACTGCCGCGGGTTGCTGACACGCCGCAGGACACCGCCATCGTCGCGCGCCAGATCGGATGGCGGGCTGTCATGCCGGAAAAGCCGCGCCATCAGCAGCCGCTCCGGCGCATCCTTGCGCGGCGCCTTTTCCAGGAGAAGCTCGATCCGCTCCGGCGACGCGCTGCTGCTGGCCGTCAGCGCCGTCTGCAGCGCCGCCCGGTCCTCGTTGGTCATGTTGGCTGCGGCCAGAAGACCGCCGATGTCTCCGCCCTGCGTGGGCAGGGCAACCACCTGCTCGACAGCGGGGGCGGGCTGCACCTTGGCCGTGCTGACATTGATCGGCGTTCCGCGCACGAGAATGCGTTCTTCGCCCAAGCTCGCCAATGCCACGGGCATGGCCGTGGTTTTGGTCTTCGTGGATTTCTCCGTCAAAATGGACTGGAACGGATCGGTGCTGGCGGGCGGAAACCGCTGGGCGAGTGCGGCGGCATGGCCCGCTCCGGTCCGCGTCTGCGCTTGCTTGTTCGCGCCGATCTTGACCTGATGATAGGCGAATTTTTCCGTCGAACCGTCCGCCTGGCTTTCCAGCACCTTGGCCACCGGTACCGCCTGCACGATGGCCGGCGGGGGGAGGCGGTCGCCCTTCGGCGCGGCTTCGGGCCGCGTGCGCAGCGGTGCGGCAATGGCGGCGATGGCCACGGGCGGGCGCCGGTTCATGACGGTGAGGACACCCGCAAACATGGCGGCAGAGGCAATCCCGGCGACCAGAATGGCCGAGAGGAAACGCGCATGGGTGAAAAGCGAAAAGCGGACAATGCGCGATATCTGGCGGATGGCGCCAAAATTATCGTCGATTGCCTGTTCGATTCTGCTTTTTGCGTTTGATCGCGTCATCAGGTCCCGTACGTCACGCTTCCATTGCGCGCGAGGCTATTGTCTAACATGGCAATATCGAGGCACGCGGAACTTTATCCCCAACAAACCGCACTGCGCCCCCTTATAAGGGCTCGTTCGGCGATTGGCGAGCAATCATTTGCCGATGAATTGTCTGTTCAAAGCTCCTGACATCAGGATGTCAGGAGTCCTGTTGTAGGCTGAAACAGCACCGCGGGAAATTGGACTTTCGATGAACGAGCCTTGCAATACGGCCGGAATGCCTGAATTTGAAGTCAGCGATCTTCTCGATACGGATGTCGTATCGCTGAAGAATGTCCGCTGCCACGGCCATTGCCGGCATCGCAGCGCCGAGGAATGCACGTCCGCCACCCACCTCGTTTTCCCCTATCGCGGTGTCTATGTCAGGCATGTCGGCAGCGGGCAGGCGGTGGCCGACGCCAACCACGTGCTGTTCTTCAATGCGGGCGAGGGCTATCAGGTCAGCCACCCCGTTGGCGGCGGTGACTCGAGCCTGTCCATGGCGCTGCCCGAAACCGTTTTGCAGGAGCTGGCGCCGCCGTCCCTCATGAAAAAGGGCGGTATGTTCGGGTTTCGCGGCCAGCACCAGCGCATCGACCCGCGCGCGCAGTCGCTGGTGGCGCTCCTCCGGCACCATCTGGAAAACGCCAGCATCGAGCCGCTGGAAGCGGAAAGCCTGCTGCTGACGCTGGTGTGCCGCAGCCTTGGTCCGCGCACCTCGCACGCGCCGCGCGCCAGCTTTGCCCGCAGCCGGCTGGCCGACCGGGTCAAGCTGCTGCTGGCGGGCGATCTCTCCCGCCGCTGGACCCTGGCGGACATTGCCCGGGAGATCGGCGGCTCGCCCGTCTATCTCACCCAGGTGTTCCAGCAGGTCGAAGGCATGCCGCTCTACCGCTATCACCTGCGCTTGCGCCTTGCCCGCGCGCTCGATCTGCTGCCGCGCTGCGATGATCTGACGGCACTGGCGCTCGATCTCGGTTTTTCCAGCCACAGCCATTTCACCGCGGCGTTCAAACAGGCCTATGGCCGTTCGCCCAGCGCCTTTGTCCAGTCGGCGCACCCCGGAAACAGCTAAAGATCTCGATAGCAGCAAACCGCCCGCAATGGTCTCCTCTACCTGCCCGATAGGCGGGTAAAAGGAGTTGAGATCATGAGCCAGAAAACCTGTGCCGTCTGCGATGACGCGCTGGATGCGACCGTCATCGAAGTGAAGATCGGCGACCAGACCGTGGAGGTCTGCTGCGAGGAATGCGCCGGCAAGCTGCGGGAAGCCGCAGCGGGGAAGCCGTCATGAACAGGCAGCCGTTTCAGGTTGCCCGCAAGCATGTGGATACGCCGTCCGGGCGTATCCATCGTGCCGAGGGGGGCACGGGCCCCGTTGCGCATTGGTCCTGACCGGCACCCGCCGCACCAACCGGGAAACCAGAATGATGGAGGCTGAAATGGCCGATTTGATTTCACATGTCATCGCCGGGATGAAGCGCCTGTCCGGCCTTCTTGCGCGGCGCTGGCGCAAGGCCCGCACGCACCGGCATATCAACGAGCTTCCCGACCATATTCTTGACGATATCGGCTGGCCGGAGGCTTATATGGACCTGCGGGTCAAGGACGTCGCTCTCCCAAGGGCAAAGATTATCTCAAGCAAGCAGTGTCGGAATCCCGCATAGCCAATCGTCTTCAGGACGCAGAAGCGATGGAGAACCGCCATGACGATCACCATTACCGCCTTTGAACGTTCACCCGACAAGGGTCAGGGCCTGGCGCGCGACATGCGCGTGCGCTGGGCGCTGGAAGAAGTCGGCCAGCCCTACACCACCAGACTTGTTTCATTCAGGGCGATGAAGGAGCCCGCGCATCTGGAGCTGCAGCCGTTCGGACAGATTCCGACCTATGAGGAAGACGGGCTCGCCTTGTTCGAGTCCGGCGCCATCGTCTTGCATATCGCAGAGCGCCATCCCGGCCTCCTGCCGAATGATGGGAGTGCGCGGGCGCGCGCCATCGCCTGGATGTTTGCCGCTGTCGCCACGGTGGAACCGCCGATCCTCGAGCGTCAGGTCGCCCTGTTTGCGGAGGGGGACAGGAGCTGGCGCACGGAGCGCATGCCTCTCGTCGACAACCGCATCCGGGACCGGCTCGGCGAACTTTCAGCCCGGCTTGATGATGCCGAGTGGCTCGACGGCGCGTTCAGCGCCGGGGACCTGATGATGGTGCACGTGCTCATCCGGCTGCGGGCATCGGGCATAGTGGCGGACTTTCCGAGCCTTGCCGCCTATGTCGCGCGCGGCGAAGCGCGCCCCGCCTACCAGCGCGCCTTTTCAGCCCAACGGGCGGTGTTCACCGCCGCATCGGATCGCGATTAGGGAGCGATAACGCCTAGGCAACTGCCTTGCGGTAGGCCGTGACGGCAAGCCAGACCGCGGAAAGCAGGAAGTAGAACGCGCCGAACGCCGCATAGGGAGCTATGTCCAGTATTGTCGGCGCAACAGTGCCGATGGATCGGCTGATCATGAAACCGCCGGCAAGGGCGGATTGCGCGCCGCTCAGGATCATCGGCCATTGCGCGCCGTAATGACGCCAGCGTTTTATCCCCGTGTTCAGCTGCAGCAGACCTGAAAAGATCGCCCAGACGCCAAACACCGCCAGAACGGCATACATGCTGCTGCTCAACGCTGCGATGATGGCAATCGTCGTTATCGTGCTGACCGCGACATTCAATGCTTGGGACGGGTTGGCTTTCAGGCCACCATTGACACGGGCATCAACCAGATTGGCGAGGGCGTCCCATGCCGGGTAGATGATGAGCAGAACCACAGCGAGAGCGGGTTGCGCACTGAAGAGGATGGCGGCGGCAACCCATGCGACGGAGAAAATGGCGCGTGCGAAATAATAGGTTCGCAGCCAGCTGGACGGGGTTGAAGATTGGCTTTGCATTGGCAGATTCCTTGTTGTTGTCTACCTACCAGTAGGAAGGTTTCGCTTGTGAGTCAACCCGGTGCTCGAACACCTCATTGTGAGAAGCGAGAGCGATGCGAAGCCTTGACATTTAGCCTACCAGAAGGTAGGCAGCGCTATGAAATCAATGGCTTCGACTTCAGAGAAAATTCTTGATATCGCGCAGTCTCTCATCGTCGCGGGAGGCTATAACGGGTTCAGCTATGCCGATATCTCGGCTGCGATCGGCATCCGGAAGGCGAGCATCCACCATCACTTTCCGACGAAGGCGGAACTGGTTGCGGTGCTGGTGGACCGTTACAGGCAGCAGGCCGAAACCGGTCTGCAAGCGCTGCGCGCGCAGGTCGCAAGCCCTGCCGAACAGTTGCAGTTCTACCTGAATTACTGGGACACATGCATTCGCGATGCCTCGCAGCCCTTCTGCGTCTGCGCGATGCTGGCTGGCGAGATGCAGATGCTGCCCGAAGAGGTCGCATCACGCGTCCGCGCGCATTTCCAAAGCCTCGCGGCATGGCTTGCGTCGGTGCTGAGCGCCGGGGCGGAGCAGGACCTGTTCCGGTTGAACGGGCGGCCCGAGGAGGAGGCCCAGATGCTCATGGCATCGGTTCACGGGGCCATGCTCTCCGCGCGGGCTTTTGGCGACCCCGGATTGTTCATTGCCATCATCAGCACGCAGGTGGCCAAGCTGACGAAGTAGCCAGCGCAGACGGCCTCCGAGGCGGCTTGCTCAGCCGCCAATACCCGCTGGGTTGCCTTGTATGCTGGCGGGTGGTTATGCGGGGGCGAGGGTTATGTCCAGTAACGCTAGAATTCTGTTGTTTTTGATTGATTGGTAAGCAGCGCCGCCGCCGTGGTTCCAAGAACCTCCGCGATCTTGGCGACAATCGTAATGGTTGGATTGCGCGTTTCCCGCTCGATGCCTGAGATATAGGTGCGGTCAATATTTGCTTGGGCTGCGAGCTCTTCCTGAGAAAGATGCAGCTTTTGTCTGCCAAGCCTGACATTGCGCGCCAGAATTCCGCGAACGTTTTCCATGCTGCGGATTGATCATGCTGTAGACAATAGTCCAACGGATTATAGTCAACAAAATTGCTTTCACTTTCGTTATGTTGACTATAATCTGCATGCCGTCATATGGGCGAGGATGGCAAATGTTGGATATGATTTTCCAAGGTATAGCTTTGTTTCTGCTGATTTTCTGCGGCGGTCAGGTTGTGATTTTCATTGGCCTCATCCTGTGGGTCGTTTGGATAGACGCCATTAAGCCGAGAATGATCCCGAAAGCTGAGATCGACAGCATGGCAGGTGACATTATTGCCAGCTCCGCCGACCCGGAACGTGAGGCTTTCGCCCGTCATGAGCGCGCGTGGTATCGCAGCGACGTTGCGGAGCAGACTTATTGGTGGCGTGTGCGGAAGGTAATTAGGAAGCGTCTGGCGCAGTCTTGAAGCCGCTTCCCTGAACCGAACCAAGGATCCCATCATAACCAGTTATATTCTGCAATCATCTCAGACGGTTGGATATTGGCGTGTCAGACACGCGGAATGAATCTTGAATATCACGGACTAAGAGTTCGGGCTGTTCAAGCGCTGCGAAATGGCCGCCCTTCGCCATATTTGTCCATCGCCGCACATCGAATACGCGCTCGACCCATGATCGCGGTGGAGTTGGCAGTTCCTTCGGGAAATGTGCGAACGACATCGGTACGCTTACGTTTGAAACATCCGGAAACGAAAAAGGCTGCAACCGATTTTCCTTGTACATGCGAAGGGACGAGTCGATGGTGTTTCCAAACCAGTAAATTGATACATTCGTCAGTAACACATCTGCAGATATCACCGTCTCTAGGTCGCCGCCACAGTCGGACCAGCTCGCGAACTTTTCGGTTATCCAACCCAGCAGACCGACCGGGCTGTCTGACAAGGAGAACGAGAGCGTCTGCGGCTTGGTCGCCTGTAGCTGTGAATAGGCACCCTCCATGCTCGCGAACTTTGTGGCCCAGTCCAGAAACTGCTGCTCCTCACTTGTAATGGCCGGATAATCCGCCCCCAATGGCGGCCGAAAACTTCCGGGAATGTAGTTTAAGTGAATTCCTTCGACGGAGTCCGGATAGAGAGCACCAAGCCAGGCCGATACTCCCGCTCCGATATCGCCACCTTGCGCAAAGTATCGCTTATAGCCAAGTTGAAGCATCAGCTTCTGCCAAAGTCCGGCAACCCGCCGGGCATTCAATCCAGGTTGCCTTGGCGCTGCTGAGAAGCCGAAGCCGGGGAGCGAAGGCACCACAACGTCAAATGCGTCGCGCGGGTCACCTCCGTGTGAGCCCGGGTCCGTCAACAGTGGAATTACTCTTTCAAACTCTACGAAGGAGCCGGGCCAGCCGTGCGTCAATATAAGGGGCCGTGTATTCGGTCCCGCTCCCTTTTTATGGATGAAATGAATGTCTTGCCCATCGATATCGACGGTGAACTGGGGTAGCTCGTTCAATTGCGCCTCCCTTGCGCGCCAATCAAACTCGTCCGACCAATGTGTTGCTAGCTTTTGAACGAGTGCGAGGCTCACCCCATCCTCGTCCCCGTTCTGAAATATCGAGCCGGGCCAGCGCGTTTGGCGCAGCCGTGTTTTTAGGTCGTCGATCTGTTCGTCGGCGATACTGATCTGGAAGGGCTTCATGTGGCGGTTCCTTCAAGAATGTGTTTTGTACTTCCACATTCCGCTACGTGTCGGCGGCTACCGTTTCATGCGTACTCGGGGCTAGCCTATCAATGATCGAGCCGGAGCGGCATCATCAGCTTTTTTCGATTTGCCATAGATGCCATATTTTTTTGGTAATCACCTAAGAGATCTGCGTAGTTGGTCGTGGTGATCAACTTGGCATCAGCCAACCGCTCACAAGGACAGTAGGACGCTCTTCTCCTTCTCAAGCACCCGACGAGCCGCCGGCCGCTCAATCAGACGGTCTTTCAGGGCCATGAGATTGGTCAGGTCGATGATCGGCAGCCCAAGATCGCGTCCCCATGAGAAGAACACCAGGGCGTATGGATCAGCGACAGTGAAATGACTACCCGTCATCCACGTACGGCCTTCCATGATGCGGTCCATTTCCTGGAGGTGGTCCCAATAGTTCTCCTTGCTTTTCGCCTTTACAGCTGCAAACAGGCCCCGGTCCGATACCACCTGTTCGTGATGATAGAACTTCGTGAATGTGGGATGGACGGTACCGGAGAGCCAGGCACAGGTCGCAATTGTCTGCGCCCGTTCAAACGGATCTCTGCCGAGGAGCGCTTGATCGGGAAATGCACTCCCGATCCAGCCGAGAATGGCGGTGGATTCCAACAGAACCTGACCATCGTCGAAGCGAAGTGCCGGCACCTTTGCCCGCGGGTTAATCTCCCGGTACTCAGGTTTGAACTGTTCGCCTGTTAGGATGTTTACCTTCTTTAACTCAAAGGCGGCACCCGCCTCTTCCAATGCGACGTGGGAAGCCATCGAGCAGGCATGTGGAAAGTAATAAAGTGTCAACATGTGGAGTAATCCTTATTTTAACCGGATGTTGCAATCACTGCATCGTTCTATCTGCGGGCGGTAAGCCTCTAAACTAGAACTTGGTTCGCTCCACATTCCGCCGTGGCTCTTGCCGCCTGCACAATCGTCATGGCGATGGCTTCGGGTTGGGTCATGTAGATCGCATGGCTGCCGGCGACTTCAACGACGCGCGCGCCGGCCGACTCTGCCATCCTGCGTTGAAGACTGGGGTGGACAAGTCTGTCGTCTATGGCGACCACATACCAGCTGGGTTTCACGCGCCACGCGGCGGCAGTGACCTTGCCCGCCATCGATGCGATGGCCCAAGGCTTAAGCGCAGCTGCCATGAAGCTGCTCGTTTCGGGAGAAAGATCCTGGCCGAAGACTTCAGGGAATTTGGAGGTGTCAAACAGGAGGTAGCCGTCCCCGGTCGGCAGGAAGGGTGGTTTCGATCCGCCCGGTGCATGATTGGCCGTCAACGTCTGGACCGACTCTCCCGCATCAGCGACGAATGCAGCGACATACACCAGGGCAACGACCTTCGGGTCATTGCCTGCTTCTGAGATGACGACGCCCCCGTAGGAGTGGCCAACAAGGATCACGTTACCAGGTGCTGCCGCGATCGCACGCCGCGTATTGGCAACGTCATCCTCCAGCGATCGGATGGCGTTCTGCACGACTACGACGCGACAACCGTCGCGGGTCAGTCTATCGTGCACCGCTCGCCAACCCGAACCATCCACAAACGCCCCATGCACCAGCACAATAGTTGTGCCAGGCGCGGCCTCTTTAATATCTCCTTGCATGGAAGTCATGTGGTTATGTGAAAACTCTGCCGTAACCATTATTCTACCTCCTTCGTAATACGGGCGGGGGTCTGCGAGGCTACCAAGAACTCACAACGCCGCCACCTGCCGAAAGCCTATCTAACCGCTACGCCATGCGTGCAGAACTACGCAAATCGACAAGATATTATTTCATTAAATGGAAGTATCGCGCCTACACGACGGTTCACGATGGGCTTGGAGCTATGACAGAGCCGCGAGGTCGCTGCGAAGCCGCGGCGCGGCAAAGTCGAGGAAACGGCGAAGTTTGAGCGGCAGCGGAGCCTTTGACGTATGGAGCAGATGGATCGGAGACGGGGCCGGTTCCATCTCCTCGAGAACGATCCGCAGCGTTCCGGCTCTTACAGCATCGGCCACCTGGTAATGCAGGAGTTGAGTGAGCCCAGCCCCCTGGATCGCTGCCGCCGCTGCCGCCTCCGGCGTTGTTACCGTCAGGCGAGACAACAATGGCGGAATGCGTGCGTCCAGCGAGCCGGGAACACCAAAGCGCCACTGTGCAACTGGAATGGGCATGTTTACCGTAATTGAGGGAAAGTGGGCGATATCATCGAGTGTGCGCGGTTCACCCTTGTCTGCAAACAAACGGGGACTGCCGCACAGGACGGTCCGGATCGATCCCACGCGGCTGCTGGTCATGGCGCTATCTGGCAGCTGGCCGATTCGGATCGCCACATCTACATTCTCCTCGACGAGTGCCAGATTGGTGTCGATCAGCACCAACCGCACATGAATTCCGGAGTAAAGTTCCAGAAACTCAGTAATGATCGGTAAGACATGAAGGCGTCCGAACATCGTGGGAGCCGTTACGACCAATTCGCCGATCGGCTCGATGAACTCGCCGGCTACTTCGCGCTCCGCCTGTTTCACCTTATTGAGAATCTCTCGTGTGGCAGCGACATACGCAGCGCCGGCATCCGTGAGTGTGATTTTGCGGGTCGTGCGCGTGAGCAGGCGCGCGCCAAGCAGGGCCTCCAGTTCGGAAATTCGACGGCTCAATGTTGGCAGCGATACTCGCATCGCCCGCCCGGCAGCGGAGAAGCTACCATGATCGACAACTTCCAGCAGCATCGACATGGCCTCAAGGCGATCCATCCGATCCTCTCAATAAATGGAATAGTCATTTCTACCCGCAACTCATAGTTCATACGTGGCCGGAATGCTAGTTGCGGTCGGCGAAACAGGTGTCAGGAGAGATTAGGTGCGTCAGAGCTTCATGGAGATAGCCCGAACTCCCGGCTTAGAAAAGGTTCAGACTGGGCTGGGCGTGACCACCTATGACGGGATTGTGCAGGGAATGGGCGCATCCCGCATGGCGTTCAACCGCGGCAAGAAGTCCGTGGTGCTTGACCTGAAGAAGGAAGATGACCTGGAGACCATGCGGGAGCGGAGCCTGTCAGGCACTAGTATGTAAAGAGCGGCACGTAGCGTAAGTGTTTGCTATCGGTCGTGGTTCCTAGCATGGATAAACTTCGTGACCTTTTATTTGATCACAACTTAATCTCAATCAGATCCGGTCAACCACTGGAAAACGGCTCATCAGGCGGCAAAACTTTCATATTCCTGCTCTCATTGAACAGGCTGCTCATCTTCACTTTCATGCGATGCTTCTGGGATTGCCGCCGGCTCGTGATCAGGCGGTTGCACGTTCGCATCATCATTGTCGGAAGGCTCGACGACCTGCTCTCTTTTCGTGGATGGGGATTGTTCATCCTGATCAACGATTATAGCTTCTTCAGAGGTGCGGACGGATGGTTCAGGCCGCGCGCTGCTCTTTTGTTCCTCCGGTTCGCTAGCCGGGACGATAGGCTCAGCTACTGGTTCTTCTGCGACCGATGGCATTCGTGCATTTGAATCACCCGTTGGAGTTTCATCGGCGGTATTGTCGTTGGGCTCGACCTGGCTGCCTGCCTCAATAGGAGCAGGTATCGTTTTTGGGGAGTCCAATGAGGATCTGGTGATCTCTTTCTCCAATTCATAAGCCGGTGTGGACGGAGTGTAGTCCACCTGCTTCATGTCAACATCAGTTTCGGCAATTGGCAGGTTCTCGAAATAATTTTCAGTTTGATGACTCTCGTCAATCATGACGCTGATGTTCTGTTCAGCGTAGTTGTTGACCACCACTTGTGTCGATGCGTCGATATTGATGTTAATGTTGACGGTGGGCGTAAACGGATCATCGTAGTAGCTCCAGTCTGTATAGGTGTAATAGGGCTCGTAATAGTCGGTCCAGCAGGTCTCCCAATATTCATAGGTAACCCGTTCCACTACGAAGTAGTGGGTATAAGCCGGGTAGTAAGTCGTCGTGACGACCCGATAGCCGTCCATCCAGCCCATAAACGAACCGAGGAGAAAGACGGTTCGCTGATAGTTTGCCTCATCAATACGGTCCTGTTCGATCCGGTCCAATTGGGTCGACAGTCTTCTGATATTGGCTGCAAGCTGAGTATTGGACCTTGTTTCGGTTTGCAGCCTGTTCACCTGTGAGCGAAGCTTAGCTACCTGCGCCTTTAGTTCTTTTACCTGCTCGAAACTTGCCCTCACGGGTTTTGATTTGACTGGTTCAGTAAGCGCATAGCGCGTCCCATAGGCGGCCCAGTTCGTGGAAAGAGCCCTGACGCCTTCGCGCACCGTCGGATTGGCAATCCTGGCAGAATCCGAAATTGCTTCAATGCGGCCAACTGCAACAGAGAGATTGCTTGTAGCAGTCGCCATTTTCTTGGGGTCGCGGGCATTAATACCTTTTTCAAGGCTCCCAAGTGCCTGCAGTGCTTTGTTTGTCGCTTTCATGAGCATGGCATCCGCCCGCGAGCCTTTTTGGGGTTCGTTTTTGTAAGCAACAAGAATAGTTGAAAGAGAGCGGCGCATATTGAGTTGCAGTTGGGCAGCGTCAATCTTTGCAGATGACGCAGCCATAGCTTGGCTGCTCTCAAACAAAGGAACGGTGATTGATCCGGTCATGGCCAAAAGAAGGGCGCTGCTCAACATCATTGTTATGCGGCGTGTTTTTCTGATCGAGTTCATTCTTGTCCTCTTGCGTATCGGGCAGGCGCGGGCAAGTTGCACGCGCAGCGTTGTCAGGTTCGGATGCGGCTTTAGAGCTGCTTCGGTTTGTCCAGATCACCGTTGGGTTTGGTCTGCCGTTTGCTTTTGTGCTGAAAAGTTCATCCGAACAGGCCCCTGCATGCTCTTCATCTGGAGCGGCAAAGCGTCTGGTCATGTCGGGTGTCAAGCATCGTTCAAACAATGATCCGAACAAACCTGTGGAGGTGACAGCCCCGTTACCCAGTAGGGTGGATGCACCATAAAGAAGGGGCCTTCTACACCGTGCATTCAATCTCAACGCACCATTTTGCAATCGGAGTATTTTTCATACTGGCAATGTAAGTTGAACGGCCTGCTGACATGCGATGGCCGAACGATCAATATCGACGAAATGATTGCAAATAGAGCGACCATATAGATGGCAGCTGGCATAAAGCGAAATAGCGTCTGCATTTTGTATTCCTTTTGGGCCTATCAAACGTCGAAGATATGTGACCTTGGAGACTTTAATCGGTGCGATTCTGAAGGTTGGGACGCTGCGATTTAGGGTATTGGGAATTCGTGACGGTCGGGCATATCGAAGACTGGTGAAGACTCGTTACCAGTTTATTGTTTTGACATAAGGGCCGCCGGTTTGCCCGACATTGTATGAAAATCTGAAATGTCCTGCAGGCATGTCGGGCCAGGCAACCAATATCGTAAAAAACATTCCCGATAGCGCAGTCACATAAATGACGACTGGTACAAAACGAAACAGCACTCTCATGTTGCAGCTCCAGGTTTTTGCTCGAATCTCGAAGAGACATGCCATCGTGTGCGATCGTCTAATGTCCGCGCGGTTGCATGGATTTTGACCTCGTTGCCAATTCACTTGTTTTTGCTTCTTCGGTGGTGGGTATACTTTATGATGCCTGAAAAACGCGTGAGTGCGTTGTCAGCGAATTGTCAGCTTCGTTGATCTAAGCTATCCCCTTGAAGGGCTTAGATGGTTTTAGGAGGATGCGAGTGCGTTTTCGGCCCTTGAGGGCGTTGCTGCGGTTTGCGGTCGTTGTCCTGGCACTACACCTTCCCAAGGCGGTGCAGGCACACGAATGGACAAGTGACGAGGGTGCTCATTACATCCAGATCTCCGACGACGGCGGTTCGGATGGCTCTTCGAGCGACGGTGGCTCTATGGGTGGACCGGACTCGGGCGATGGCGTCTCCGATTCGGATGATTCCGAAAGCGATCAGCAATCTTACCCCGACGGTCCTGGAGGCAACCGACCCGACGAGAAATTTGAAGGACCAAATGGCGCTTTAAGAGCCGTCCAAGCCAACAGAGCCCTCCCACTAGACGACATTGTAACCATTGCCCGCCACCTTACCAACGGCCAGATCATTGACGCGCGGTTGCGCCCCGTGAGGGGTATTCTCCAATATGAGTTGAAGGTGCTCGAGACCAACAGCGAAGTCAGCCGCTATTCTTTCAATGCCCGCACAGGCAAACTCATAAGAGTGAGATAAATATGCGGATACTCGTTGCCGAAGATGACCGCCGCATAGCCGAGTCGCTTGGCACAGCGCTATCGGCCGCCGGTTTCCTTGCGGAATACGCCAGAGATGGAGAAGACGCTTGGTTCCGGGGTGACGCCGAGACATTCGATGCCGTGATCCTTGACCTGGGCCTTCCAACGCTGGATGGCTTGACGATCCTGAAGCGCTGGCGCCGCGCAGGACGTAACGTTCCCGTCTTGATTCTTACGGCGCGCGGACAATGGGACGAAAGAGTGGAAGGAATCGAGTCCGGCGCTGACGATTACGTTGTAAAGCCTTTTCGGATGGAGGAGGTCGTGGCACGCATACGTGCGATCGTGCGTCGGGCAGGTGGCTTTGCATCATCTCAGATTGAAATTGGCGAACTGGTTCTCGACACACGGATGAGACAGGTCTCGCGCGCGGGCGTTCCAATCGTATTGACACCACAAGAATACCGGCTGCTCGCTTTCATGGCGCATCAGGGCGGACGTGTCGTTTCACAGGTCGAGATTACCGAACATCTCTATACGCAGGACTTCGAGGGCGGTTCGAACGCCGTTGAAGTCTTGGTCGGTCGCCTGCGCAAGAGATTAGGTGCCGATATCATCGCAACACGTCGAGGTTTTGGGTATATCCTCGGTGGGGATGCCCCTTGAGAATCCAGTCTTTACGGGTTCGTCTTATACTGGGAGCTGGTATTTGGATTGCCATTGCCCTCGTCTTGGCGGGTGTAACCATCGGCTATCTATTCACCAACAACGTGGAACGCGGCGCGTCCGCAGATTTATCGGCGACAATGTCGCGCCTTGTCGCCTTGATCAATCCGGACGCCCTCAGTGCCGCACCTTTGCTTACTGGCGCTTTGCCCGATCCACGCTATCAGACACCGGTCAGCGGCCTCTATTGGCAGATCACAGATCTTGGTACCCAGCAAAACATCCGCTCGCGATCGCTCTGGGATTATGTTCTCAAGGTTAGCCCCTCAAATGAAGGCGGACAGCTGTCGACCGTTCAAGGGCCGGTGGGCCAATCATTGCTTGCATTGTCCCTGACGGCACGCTTTGCAGAAACCAAAGGTGAACGGCGTTTTCAGATCATCGTCGCTCAAGACAGGTCTATCCTCGATGAGGCGATCACCCGCTTTGGGTGGGAACTGGCCTTAGCGCTCCTGGTCCTCGGCTTTGTCCTTGTCGTTGCCGTCATCCTGCAGGTGCAGTTCGGTCTTTCTCCTTTTAAGAAATTGCGTAAGGATATTGAAAGTATCCGCAACGGCGCTGCATCTTCAATCGATGCCATCTACCCGCTGGAAGTTGTTGCTGTGGTCGGCGAAGTGAATTCCCTCCTTGCCATGCAACAGAAATCGATGGATTTTGCGCGATCCCGTGCATCCGATCTTGCTCACGGGCTTAAAACCCCGCTGACGGTGTTGGGCACGATCGCCTATGAGCTGGAAAAAGGCGGCAACACTCGCAGCGCAGCATCAATCGTCGATCTGACGAACGAGATGCGTGACCGGATAGATTATCAGTTAAGGCTGGTCCGACTGCGTCAACGCGTTCGGATGCACGCCCTCAGCGCGTCATTAAGCAGCGTTGTTCCCCGCACGATTGCGGTGTTGAAAAGAACACCCAAAGGCGAACAACTGGTCTGGGTCGTTGATGTCAAGGATGGTCTGAACGTCGACATCGACGTAAACGACCTTGTCGAGCTTGTCGGTGTGATATTGGAGAACGCAGCGCAATGGGCGAAAACGCAAATCCACATCAAGGCTAAGCAGGATGGCGCGTTCGTCGAATGGCAAATATCCGACGATGGTCCGGGCATTCAGTTCTCAGATCACAGTACGATTGGTCTACGTGACGGGCGGTTGGACGAGACAGTCACAGGCACTGGCCTTGGCCTGGCGATTGCTTCCGAGATTGTGTCCCTCAACAACGGAACGATTGCGTTTGAACGTTCCAGTCATGGTGGACTTGAAGTCATCATCCGCTTGCCAAGTGTGGCCGCCCATTAGAAATGTCGTTTGTAGTGAATAGATCTGTGGCAGCCTGCTCCCGTAGCATGCGCTCCCTTCGTTCCTCGACCCAGCTGTTGCGCCGCGACGGTTTGCGTGCGTTTTTGATAGGCGACGACCTCGCTGCTGGTCTTTCCAACCGGCTCAGTTCCGCGTGGAAATCAACACCACAATTCCTCATGGTCCCGATGATGATCCGCTGCAAATCGCGCCAATCGATTGACTTCCAGGCGCTGGCGTAATCGATGCGTATGGGAAAACATCATATCGAAAGAATTGCGGAAATTGGCCCATCCATCATCCAGTCGATTGCAGCGATGCAGCCTCTACTTCTAGAAATTGTGTTGGCAGAATAAGCAAGACCGTATGTCAATCTGACTAGTCGCACACTTCGTATTCGTAATCGGGCGAAGTGTCCCGAACGACTTTGCGGTCACGGTAGATGACAGAGATATTGCCACCGCGTTCGTCGCACGCGGCATTGAAAAAACTTACGGGATCAACGGGATTGCCATTGGTATCCTTGTTGTTGTCATTGTATTCGATCTCGTAAACCTGATTGCCATACACTTTGGTGTACTCGCCGCATTCCTTCTCGTATTGGCATTCTTCGACAATCGCAAAATCAAAGCCGATTATCTTTGGGCCCTTGGGTGCAAGTTCCGAGGCGTTTTTCTGGGCGACAGCGAGATTGGCATCATGAGCCCGTTTGACCAGCAGCTTGGCAAACTCGATATTGGTTTCTGGTGACAAAACGCCTTTGGATCTGTCCCATGAATCGAGATTGTCGGGTTCGAGGGCCTTAAAGCCGTCAGCCGCACATTTGTCGATCCAGGGACCAATTATTTTCATCAGATCCTTTCGTTTTGTGTCTGAAGATGTGTCTAATATATACTCTTCCGGCCATTTTGGATCGGTAACATACTCACCATCTTTCTTGATCAGCAGATTCGGATGGGTTTTTGTCCACCACTCCTTCTGCTTCGGTTGCGTCTGGAAGGCATTCACGTAACAGATATTGTATTTACCTTTTGCAGGGGCAACCTTTCTGTCCCGGACAACAATCCTAACACTGCGTTGCGGGTTGTAATCGCCTCCAATCTGGTAGTCGAATTTACCGTGGGCCGGAGGCAACGTTAGAGTTTGAGCATTTGCAGACAAAACAACGCAGCCTGTAGCGACGACGGCGGCGATCGTCGCCGTTCGGAACCATTGAATACGCATTTCGATCAAGACCTTGTCTAGCTGAGTTCCCCGCCTCGAGCACGGCGTTCTGGCGTGACTAATATGACGGACTGGCTACCGCCTGGGTCAGCTAAATCTGGATATTTGCTTCTTGGCGAACCGAGGTCAAGGGTAATGAAACAGCTTCTGACGGTCGGTGGTGTCTCTGACCGCATTTCTGCTAAAGCTGGGAAGCAAATCGCCCGCGAAGTCACCAACTGCCGAAGTGTGACGGGCGCATCGGACTGATGGGCCTGTCGCTCATCAGGTCTCTTGTCTTGAAGGAGGAGCGCTAGGATGAGCACCGACCTGGATACCGTGCGGTCCTATGATATGGTCGCGGCGGAGTACGCTTCAGAGGCCGCGGCGATGCCCGAATGGGTCGCGACAGAGATCGATGTGTTCGTGACCGCGCTGGGTGGCGCGGGCAGGGTGCTGGAGATTGGAAGCGGTGGCGGACGCGATGCACTTGAGCTTGAGAAGCGGGGAATTAGCGTCCGACGCACCGACATTTCAAAGGGTTTCGTCGAACTGCTTCGCGAAAGTGGCTTCGAGGCCGACCCGTTGGACCCGCTGACCGAAGACTTGGCCGACCCGCAGCGTCCCGGTACGCCTTACGACGGGATCTGGGCCTGTGCCTGCCTGATTCATGTTGCGCGTGAGGATCTCGGCACGGTGCTTGGGCGGCTTGCCGAGGCGACCCGGACCGGTGGCCGATTGCACGCCTCCGTTCGAGAGGGCGACGGCGAGGATGTGTCCACACACGGCAGTGCTGCAGCGCCCCGGCGCTACGTCGAGACGTACTGGCGCGAGTCCGCCCTGCGGTCCGCACTCACAGACGCCGGCTGGATCGTCAGCGAGGTACGTCGGTGCGTTGGAAAGCCCCATGATCGGTGGCTGAGCGTTCGGGCGAGCCGGGCGTGATCCACACAGAACTTGCGGGAATGGCCGGTTGTAGTGCGACTATGAGCTCTAGGCAGTCACCGCAATGTCAGCTTCCGGTCGAAGGCAAAGATCCCCTCTGTGGCCGACATGCGGGCGCAAAGCGGTCGTTGTTTGTTTGACGGCCTTTATTCGTGTTTTTGCCAAGAGGCACGATACAACGGGTTTTTTGATCTGGATTGTAGACTTTCGGGCTACAATGAAAATGTCCCAAACTCGCCTGTTTTCGGCTTTTTCAAAGGAAGATTTTCAAGGCGTCTGTGGCGCGTACGACCGATCCTTTGCAAGCGTATTGCGAGCTGAAGAAGCTCCCGTTCAGATATGAGCGGCACACCGGTGATGTCTAGCTAATAATAGCCCGCGAACGTCTCGAGCTCCACCCTGCAGATCCGATCCTGCCGTCCTCGGACATCTTCCAGTACGGTGCAGCGTTTAAAAGCATCCCGGAAATTCCCTATTGAACTCCTGACTTGGCGGGCCTTTCCCATGCAGGTGATCGCCCGGCAAAACAAATTTTCCCAGCCCTGTCGGAATCTCCCTATCTTGGCCGTCCTTGCAGCATCAACCGCTTCAACCCGGAGGTTCATCATGGAAAACGCTCAAACGGCCTGGCAGACTGCCGCCATTCTCATTGCCCGCATTATCTTCGCCGCTGTCTTTTTGATGGCTGTCGCCTTCAAATTCATGGATATGGGCGCGACGGCAAGCTACATCGCCGCCGCCGGCTTCCCGTTCCCGCTGTTTCTCGCCTGGTGCGCAGCGATCCTCGAAATGCTGCTGGTCATCGCCTTCCTGACCGGCGCCGTTTTCACTCCGGCGGCGATAGTCGCGGCCGTTTATGTCATCTTCCTCGGATTTTCATTCCACGGCCCGTCGCACTGGGCCAGCAACCAGGCCGAATTCGGCTTCTTCGTCGACCATTTCACTTTTGTAGCCGGTTTGTTCTTCGCTGCCGTGCACGGGCCGGGAAGCGTGCTTGCGCTCGGAGCGGGCTGGCAAGGCAGGGCCTGAGCGCCGGGCTTGTCATAGCGTGTGGCGACGCGTCATCTGGCGAACCCTAATTCTTGTTTGTGGTGAAGTTTTCTCGCATCTTTTCCAGCCAGGCGAACACAGTGCCGAGCGCCTGGTTGCCCTTGCCGAGAAGCCCCGTCAGTTCGCTTTCGGCGGTCCCGCGCTTGGCGGCGTCGGATTCGGGCAGCGGCGGCAGGATGTGGGCATAGTAAGTCTTGTCCAGCAGACGATGCAGCAGGCGTTCGCCTGGAAATGGCTCGCCATTGTTCAGCGCCCGTGCCCCTTTGAGCAGCGAGCGGATATCATACTGGGTCGGGCTGATGTCCGGCACCTGCTTTGGCAGGTTCAGAAGCGTGTACACGGCGACCCGTGCGGTGCGGATTGAGCTGTCCATGGTGAAGATGATGTCGTTCGACGTCTCGACGAACTGGCCCATCAGGCCAAGGTTGGTGCAGCCCGCGGGCACAACGTGCGGACGATCGCCCGCTGCACGCGGCATGAACTGCGCTGTGATATACGGCATCAGCGCAATGCGCGCCTTGGTGTTTGCCACCACATCGTCCAGTTGATCTTCAATGCCGAGATGATAGCAAAGCTCGGCCAGGATCTCTCGCCCGGTGCAGGCCGGCATCGCTTTTTTGACAAAGTTGCCCTCCTTGTCCATCAGCAGCGCATAGACCCAGACCACCAGAACATCCTTCGGCTGGGTCGGGAAGTGCGGCTGGCGGTTGCAGGTAAAGCTGAGCACCCAATTGGAATCGGTAAAGGTGATGATCCCTCCGGTCACCGTCTTGCCCGAATAGGGATCGTTGACCGAAAGCTCTTTCAGCTTTTCGACAAAGGGCGACGGTTTGCAGGTGAGTGTCACGGATTCCCACATCGAGCCGTCAACGTTGCCGTAGAATTTCTCGGGCTTGCCGAAGATGGGCGACTTCCTGGCGAGATTCTTCCACAGTGCCCAATCGCTCGCGTCGCCCGGGTCATGCCTGCCGCGGTCGAGCACCGGGGCATTGTCCATGTCGCCATAAGCAGTGCCCTCGGTCATCGACCCGGTCAGCGCAAAGACCAGATCCTTCGGGCCAACGGCAATAGCCGTGTCGGCTCCGCCCACCTTGGCCCGGATGGCTGTTACCGTGCGGGCCTCGCCTTCGACGGTCATGTCGAGATCATAGGCGCGCGTGTCGAACTGCACCTTCACACCGCGCTCCCGCAGATGCGCTACCAGGGGACGAACAAAACTGTCGAACTGATTGTATTTCGGGAAGATCAGCGCCGACATGTCGGTCAGCCCATCAATCGCGTCGAGGAACCGGTGCATGTAGAGCTTCATTTCAAGAAGGCTCTGCCAGTTTTCGAACGCGAACATGGAGCGCCAGAGGTACCAGAAGTTGGTTTCGAGGAAGCCCGCGCTGAAATACTGCTCAATGGTGATGTCGTCGAGATCCTCCTTACGCTTCAACATCAGGCGGATCAGTTCCCACTGCTGTGATTTGGAGAGGCCCAGCGTCGAAAAATCACGTATCTGGCCCTGCTTGTGCATGAGCCGGGCCTTGGAGAAGTTCGGGTCATTGTCGTTGACCAACCGATATTCGTCGAGGACACTGTAGCCCTCGGGCAGTTCGAGCGCCTGCACGTCCTGGAACATGTCCCACAGATTGTCGTAGTTCCAGTTCATCTCGCGGCCGCCGCGGACGATATAGCCGTCCTCCGGATTGCCCGCGCCGTCAAGCGAGCCGCCCTCGATGTGCATCGTATCCAATATGGTGATGTCCTCGCCCGCCATGCCGCCATCGCGGATCATGTAAAAGGCGGCGGCAAGGCCCGCGATGCCACTGCCGACGATCCAGGCCTTGCGGCGTTCAGCCGGTCCGGTCAGGACCGGGCGGTTGCGCATATACGCTCCCATCATGTCGAGTGGCGGCAGGCTGTTGCCGGCGCTGTTGTGCCAATAGGCGGCGGTGGCATCGGCCTCGACCGTGAACGTCTTGCCGGATTTGCTGGCGGTGGTGTTCGAGTTGGTCATGGCATCTCTCTCCGGATCGAGTTGAAATTCCAGCTTGAATGCTTTGCGGGATTTATCGGTTTGATGGCGGGTGACGTCAAATCGTGATCCATCGGATGAACTCAACACACCACTTCTTCCACTTGTTCAGGATCTTCGAAGTTCGAAATTGCCTGAGCTGCTATCGATAAAGTTTGGTGCAATCTCCAGAATCGAAGGCGGTTCCCCCAGTAAACAATTGATTATGCATTGAAGCAATGGAAGCATGTAACAGTAACAGAATGCTCGAACGCAGCTCGTTCAGGACCTGATCGTCAAACGCCTCGGGTTTTCAGCATGTCGGCCGCGCTTCGCGCTATGACGATCTCTTCGTTGGCCGCGACAACATGAACGTCAACCTTGCTTTCGGGCTTGCTGATGATGGCCGCTCCGGCACGATTTGCCCGATGGTCCAGAAGTACGCCGAGCCAAGCCAATCTGGCGCAGATCCGTTCACGAATCTGCCAGGAATTTTCGCCGATGCCTCCGGTAAAAACCAGCACCTCCAGACCTTCGAGCGCGGCTGTCATTCTGGCGGCTTCGGCGACGGCACGGTAGACGAACAGATCGATTGCCGCCAAGGCGTGCGGGTCGCTCGAGTCCAGCAGGGTGTGCATGTCGGCGGATATTCCGGAGACTCCCAGGAGGCCCGACTGGTTGTAGAGCAGATGTTCCACTGCATCGGGACTCATTTTGAGCTCGCGTATCAGGTGGAGAAGAAGTCCGGGATCCAAGCTCCCCGATCGCGTTCCCATCATCAGACCGTCCAATGGGGTATACCCCATCGTCGTATCGACGCTGGTGCCATCCCGCATGGCGCAAAGGCTGCACCCGTTGCCCAAATGCGCGACGACGGTTCGTTTTCCCTTCAGTTGCGGGGAGACGACCGCAAGCTCGGATGCAACGTGCTGGTAGGATAAACCGTGAAAACCGAATTTTCGGATGCCTTGCGTTTGATACCTGATCGGAAGTGCGTAGCTGCGGGCTTCGATGCCGAGATGATGGTGGAAGGCCGTGTCAAAGCATCCGATCTGCAGAAGGTCGGTCAGCACGTCCCGTAACACGCGGACCGGTTCAAGGCTGGCGGGCTGATGGAGAGGAGCCAGCGGGGTCAGCGCGTCCAGTTCGTCAAGGACGTCAGGCGTCAGTCTGACCGGCGCATAATACTGAGTGCCGCCGTGAACGATACGATGTCCGGCCGCAACGATCGATGACATATGTCCTTCGCTCGCTAGCCATCCGGTCAAGTGCTCCAAAACATGGCGCAATGAACTGCCCGTTTCCAGCGAGAGCCCGGAGGCTTTGCGTGTGCCGGTGCTTGTGGAGAAATGTGGTGTGCCGTGAAGGTCGGAATATTTCCCCCTGGCGACCTCCGTCACGGCCGTTTCAGAGCACGCAAACACCCCGAACTTGAGGCTTGACGATCCGGCATTGAGAACAAGGATCAAATCCGGCACGGCCTCAATCCCCGGTTGCGGCAGCCGACGGGTAGGGCCAGCTCCACTCCCGGATTTCAGGCATGTCTTCGCCATGTATCCGGATGTAACGGGCATGTTCGTCAAGCTTGCTGCGAAAATGCTCGATGGCCTGTTCAGCGCCGCGGGGCGGTTGCCCGCGCAGGCGTTTCAAGGCTTCGATGGCAAGGTGATACCTGTCGAGTTCGTTCAAAACCACCATGTCGAACGGCGTCGTCGTCGTTCCTTCCTCGTTGAAACCCCTGACATGAATGTTGGCATGATTGCTGCGGCTATAGGTCAGGCGGTGGATGAGATAGGGATAGCCGTGATAGGCAAAGATCACCGGCTGTGTTGTTGTGAACAGCGCATCAAATGCCGCATCCGTCAGACCATGCGGATGGCGGTCCTGCGGCTGAAGCGTCATCAAGTCGACGACGTTGACGACCCGGACACGCAATTGCGGCAGGCATTGCCGCAGGAGATCGACCGCGGCGAGCGTCTCGAGTGTCGGTACGTCGCCGGCACATGCCATGACGACGTCAGGCTCGCCATAGTCGGCATTGCTGCCGGCCCAGTCCCATATGCCTGCTCCGGCTTCGCAATGTTTGATGGCGTCTTCGATACCCAGCCACTGGGGTGAGGGCTGTTTGCCCGCGACGATGACGTTGACGCGGTTGTGCGTCTTCAGGCAGTGATCCGCCACCCACAACAGGGTATTGGCATCAGGCGGAAAATACACCCGGACGATCTCTGCCTTCTTGTTGGTTACAAGGTCAACGAAACCGGGGTCCTGATGGCTGAACCCGTTATGGTCCTGCCGCCACACATGGGAGGTCAGCAGATAATTCAGGGACGGCACGTCCTTGCGCCACGCAAGTTCATTGATGACCTTGAGCCACTTGGCGTGCTGATTGAACATCGAGTCGACAATGTGGATGAATGCTTCATAGCAGGAGAACAATCCGTGGCGTCCGGTGAGGGTGTAGCCCTCCAGCCATCCCTGGCACAGATGTTCGCTCAGCACCTCCATCACCCTGCCGTCTGTTGCAAGGTTCTCGTCGAAGGCTTCGATGGTCTCCATCCAGACGCGACCGGTCACATCAAAGACCGCGTCCAGCCTGTTGGAAGCTGTTTCATCCGGTCCGAAGAGGCGAAAATTCCGGCTTCCAGCGCTTCGCTCCATTACGTCGCGCAGGTACCCGCCTAGAACCCGTGTCGCCTCTCCCGTGACGGTGCCATGTTCCGGTACTGGGATGGCGTGTGCGCGAAAGTCAGGTAGATCCAGCTTACGATGTGCCCCACCTCCATTGGCGTGCGGGTTGGCTCCCATCCGCCTGTCTCCGGAAGGCGCGAGCGCTTGCAGATCCTCGACCAGCCTGCCGCTCGCGTCGAACAGGTTTTCGGGGGCGTAACTTCGCATCCAGTTCTCAAGAAGCTTTCTGTGGTTGCTGTCGTTGCGCGCGTTCGCAATGGGCACCTGGTGACTGCGCCAAAATCCCTCGACCTTCTTGCCATCGACTTCCTTGGGACCCGTCCAGCCTTTCGGGCTGCGCAAGATGATCATTGGCCATTTGGGCCGCTTTGACGCCTTGCCGGCTGTTCTGGCTTCCAATTGTATCGCAGAAATGCAGTCGAAGGCTTTGTTTAAAGCCGCCGCCATCAACTGGTGCATCCGTTGGGGATCACTGCCTTCGACAAACAGGGGCTCGTATCCGTATCCCTCGAACAGGCTCCGCAGCTCGCTGTCCGGCATGCGCCCCATCACTGTGGGATTGGCTATCTTGTAACCATTCAGATGCAGGATCGGAAGGACGGCTCCATCGTGCACGGGATTGAGGAACTTGTTCGAATGCCAGGAAGCGGCGAGGGGGCCGGTCTCGGCTTCACCGTCGCCGACAACGCATGCGACCGTGAGTTCCGGATTGTCAAAGGCAGCGCCATAGGCATGAATAAGCGCATAGCCAAGTTCGCCTCCTTCATGGATCGAGCCGGGCGTCTCCGGTGCAGCGTGACTTGGAATGCCTCCGGGAAACGAGAACTGCCTGAACAGTTTCCTCATGCCAGTCTCATCGCGGGAGATTGCCGGATATATGTCGCTGTAGCTTCCCTCGAGATACGTGTTGGCAACCATGCCGGGGCCACCGTGGCCTGGGCCGCAAACATAGATCATATCGAGATCGCGCGCCTTGATGCACCTGTTGAGATGGGCATAGATGAAATTCAGCCCCGGTGTCGTTCCCCAGTGTCCCAGGAGGCGCGGCTTTACATGTTCGGGCTTCAGGGGTTGCCGCAATAGGGGGTTATCCATCAGGTAAATCTGACCGACAGAAAGATAGTTTGCAGCGCGCCAGTAGCGGTCGATCAGACTGAGTTCGCGCGGATCGAGAACATCGGGAAGTTCCTGTTGCATTGCCGCTCCTTTTCGTGTGCCGCAGTCAAGTATGCTACCGGGGTACGTTCTACGACAGCCTGCGGTCAGAAGTCCGCAGCCCTGTCATCTGTTCCCAAAGCTCGAACATGCAAGGTTTGGGTCGACATCTCCCGTCGAAACGCCAGCATCGCTGAAGTGCTTCAATCCCGGAAGGTACGTAACCGTAACATCGGATCAACGAGACAACTGAACAGCACTGCTACATTGGAAACTTATCTGGGGCGCGAGTTGGAGCCGCCCGCCGCACCAGAAATCTTCAACCGTCGACCGCAATAGCCATGTCGCCCTGACCCGCCGAAGCCGCACGAAACTCATGTTTGTGTTCATTTTGTCTTGATCGGCTCTGGTCGACCGCAGATGGAAAATCAGGTCAACCGGTGACGAAGCTCAACACCCTTTCGCTTGAATGGGCCAAGGGCCGTCGCCGGACAGGCATTGGCACATAATGGCAAGACCGATGATCCACCAATGCTAAAAACGAGCCAACTGGAATTTGCCGGTCGATCGCGCAATGATCGGCTGGATGGCGTTTTCTTGCTCCATGTCGATCCCCTGTGGAATGGCATGGGGCTCGTTGGTCAGGAGGAGCACCGTGACCTGGGGCATGGAAGAAAAGGGCTGTGCATTCGGCATTCGCTCGTGACATACGCGGCACCTTTTCTCCTATTGTATCATTTGACAGGAGTCATTGCCCAAAAGCTGCGTATCAATTTCTCATTGGCGATCCGATCTTGCCGAGATGTGGACTGCCAAAAAACAATGACAATAAAAGCAAATTTTCCCATCGGAAACTGTGCGGATCGGCACAGTTTCCGATGGGAAAACGTGAAATGTTGCAAATAACATAGTCTTGCTAATGCAAGACTAGCTCTCGGGATGTTTAGGGGATGGGTGGAAAATGCAGTACATAAATGATCTGTTCGGTGGGCTTAAGCGGCCCTGCGCCACGATTATTTCGGTTATTGGTTTTATTACATTTAACTCTGGCGCGGCTTGGTCGCAGCCTTCTGCTGACGATCTGTCGCAACAATTAGCCAATCCGCTGGCCAGTCTTATCAGCGTTCCCCTTCAAAGTAATTTTGATTTTAAAGCCGGTGCCAACAAAGGCGGCTTTGCGTACGGGCTCAACATTCAGCCTGTTATTCCATTCAGCATAAACGATGAGTGGAACGTTATATCACGCACGATTATACCGATCGCCTATCGGGACTACACGCCAGGCGGAAGTGTTTCCGGTTTAGGCGATATAAATGCCAGCCTTTTTCTATCTCCCAAAAACGCAGGGCCTGGCGGTTTGATATGGGGCGCCGGTCCGGTGTTTCTTCTGCCCACGGCCACTGATGATTATCTTGGTAGCGGCAAATTCGGACTTGGGCCGACAGCGGTGGCGCTTGTCCAGCGAAAGGAGTGGACGGTCGGCGCATTGGGCAATCATATTTGGTCGGTCGCTGGGTCTTCGAGCAGGCAGGATGTCAGTGCCAGTCTGTTGCAGCCATTTGTTTCCTATAATTTTGGCCAGGGAAGATCGATGTCGCTCAGCGTGGATTCAACCTATGACTGGGAGGCTAATCAATGGACAGTGCCAATCAATTTGGGCGCTAGCCAGGTTTTCAAGATCAATAACCAGGCTATGAGCTTGCAACTGGGCGGGCGTTACTACGCCGATGGACCTGCAGGCAGTCCAGAATGGGGGCTGCGCACGACCCTGACATTTATGTTTGCCAAATAAGTGAGCCGAATGTGTTGGCAATACAACGGTGAAATTCACTACTCCCAAAAGTTGTAAATCCCACGCGATTTTGGCAAGTGATAGTGTCAACCACGTGAGTGCGACGAGGTGCAATGGCTACCATTCCCATAACGCGCAGCCAGTTTCTTCTTCCTTTTATCGGGATTCTCGATGAAATTGGTGCGCCGACGCATTCGCTTCTGGAAAAATTTCGGCTGCCATCGTCTCTGGAGCCGAAAAGCGATCTCTACGTCCCGCTCTTGCCGGCAATCCACTTTATTGAGACCGCCCAGAGCACCCAGGGCATCAAAGATTTTGGCTTCCTGGCCAGCCAGCGCCTGCATTATTCCCATCTGAGAGAAAAGACCAGAGCGCTGATCGCTCACTCCCCGACACTGCTTGTTGCGTTGCGGCACGCCTGCAACTGGGCCTCACGGGAGGATACGGTCCTGAGCATGTGGATCGAACACGATAGTGATCACGTGCGGGTTTGCAGCAGGCTGGGCAGAACAAGCGCGCTCCTGCATCTGGAGCATGCGCAATGGCTCCAGAATATTTTCTCTGTCTACATCGTCCGGCAATTCACAGGGCCCAACTGGATGCCGGCGACGATGGCTTTTGAAGCTCGTTACACGCCGAGTGCGGCGACGCAATCTTCCTGGCCAAATGTGCGCTTCCTGTCTGAACAGCGTGCAGCCTGGATCAGCATACCGATTGCGTGCCTTAGTCTCTCCAATCGTTCGACCGAATTGTTTGCCTCGTCGCATGAACATGAGGATGGGCCTTCCGGCTACGATATCGTCGAGGTGCTCAAACTGATGTTGCCATCCTATCTCGACGGAGCCGTTCCAACGCTTCCCGAGGTCGCGGAGATGGCGGGCGTCAGCACGCGCACCTTTCAACGCAAACTCTCTCACGTTGATTTTGCATATTCCGATATACTCGATACCGTCAGATTTGAGCGCTCGAGCACCCTTTTACGGGATACCGATTCCAAGATTATTGATATCGCATTTGCTTCCGGATATTCCGATCCGGCACATTTCAGCCGCGCGTTCCGCCGAATAGCCGGGGTTACGCCGCAGCAGTTCCGCGCGCAATCACAGTTGCGATAGGTGTGTTTCTCTCGGAATATTTGTCGCCATTCCGCGCCTTTTCTCCTGGATGGGAGAAATGCCGCCGCCGGACAGACATTGGCACAAAATGGCAAGACCGGTGATCCGTCTATGCCTAAAACGGACTGATTAGAATTTGCCGGTTGGTCACATGATGATCGATCAGATGGTGTTCGCATGCTCCGTGTCGCCCCCTGTGGAATGGCACGGGGTCGTTAGTCAGTTTGAACGAAGAGGTATATCCATGTTCCGCTCGGTTAAGATCAGTCTAGCAGTTGCTTCGGTTGTATGGGCCAGCGGAGCATTTGCCGAAACATCAGGCAGCAAAATGCCGGTCACAGTTGACAATTTCGCCCGCGCGGAGACCGACCATTACCTCGCGGCCAATACAAAGGACATAGGCGGACTGGGCAAGTTCAAGCACTCCCGCGAGCCCGTACCGGTTGACAAGCAAACGGTCATCCGTATGAACCGGGATACGCTGTATTCATTTGCTGTGTTTGATCTTGCTGGCGGGCCGGTAACGCTCTCGCTGCCTGATGCGGGCAAACGCTATATGTCGATGATGGTCGTCGATCAGGATCACTATCTGCCAATCGTCGCCTACGGGACGAACCCGGTTACGCTGACGCAGAAATCAGTTGGCACCAGATATGCCTTCGTTGCTGTCCGGACGCTGGTTGACCCCAATGATCCGAAGGATCTCGACGAGGTTCACAAGCTTCAGGATGCCATCAAGGTCAGCCAGAAGGACGCAGGCAAGCTCGACCTTCCAAACTGGGATGAAGAGGGCCTCACGGATGTTCGCAATGCGCTGCTTGCGCTGGCAAAACATCAGACGTCCTATCACGATTCCTTTGGAGCCCGCGGCGAGGTCGATCCGATTCAGCACTTGATTGGCACAGCCTCCGGTTGGGGTGGCATTCCGGAAAAGGACGCCATGTACCCGAGTTTCACTCCCGAGAAAAACGATGGCAAGACGGTCTACACCCTTAACGTGCCAAAGAGCGTGCCGGTGAAGGCTTTCTGGTCGATCAGCGTCTACAACGCAAAAGGCTTCTTCGAGAAAAACGACTACAATGCTTATTCGATCAACGACATCACTGCCACGAAAAATGCCGACGGATCGGTGACTGCCCAGTTCGGAGGCTGTGACGGCAAAATCCCCAACTGCCTGCCAATCGTTGAGGGCTGGAACTACACTGTACGGCTTTATCGTCCGGAGCCAACCCTTGTGAGTGGTGAGTGGAAGCTTCCCGAGGCCAAGCACTAAACCCAGTCCCTGGTGGAACCACGCGCAGATGGTATCCGGAGCTATATTTTGAGGAGCAGTTGGATGTTGTCAAAGATCTGTCAAATGGCCTTGTTCACCGCGGTGGCTTTATCTGGCCAAAATATAAGTTCTGCTATCGCGGAAACGGCCGTTGGGCCGAAGGTGACTGATCCACATTTTCATCTGGCGCCGGGCTATCTGCAATCAAGCGAGCTTCCCAACAGTCTTGTTTTACTTGGGGCCCCTCCAGCGGACGGAAGTGCGGCGCTGGCGCGTGACGAGGCTGCCAGAGAAGCTACGATGGCGCTGCGCGGAAAAGCGCGCTGGGATTTTGCGCGCAAAGACGCTGATCTGCAGTTTCCCCAGCCTGCGAAGAACTTTTCTTGTGCTATGGGCGCGGATATCAGCGAAGAGAAGACACCGCATCTCTATCGCCTGATGCAACGCGTGCTGACGGATGCGGGGTTGTCGACCTATGGCATCAAGAACCGGTACAACAGAACCCGTCCTTTCGTCGTGCACAATGAGGGCACGTGTCAGCCAGACGAAGAAGCTGTGTTGCGCCAGGATGGTTCCTATCCATCGGGGCACACTGCTGCGGGCTGGGCCTGGGCGCTCACTTTGGCCGAAGTCAATCCAAAGCGAGCCGATAATCTGCTCGAGCGCGGATTGTCGTTCGGGCAAAGCCGGGTGATCTGCAACGCCCACTGGCAAAGCGATGTCGACGGGGGACGCATTATGGGCGCCGCGACGGTTGCTAAACTCCATAGCAATCCCGAATTCCTTGCTGATATTCAAGCAGCTCGCAAGGAATTGGAAACAGCCAGTTCCCCGGCAGTCGACTGTGCCGTCGAGGACGAAGTGCTCTCAGAGCAAAAGCGCTGACAAATCATTCTCCAAACAAATCACCGCAGCGCAATTTCGGGGCGACCAATGCATCACCATAGACTACTCGCGCTTTCACTGGCTGCGTTGATTGGCAGCCAGTCTGTGGCTGTCGCCGCGGATATTCCGTTGACGCCCGCCGTGCCTGAATTTGACAGGCGGGAGATCAAACCGGACGGATGGCGTTTTAGCGCAAGTCCTTATTTCTGGGCCGCCGGTATCAGCGGCACTGCGGGTCAATTTGGGCTGCCTCCTGCAAGAATGCAATCCGACTTCGGCAGCCTTTTCAATGACCTTGACTTCTCGTTCATGGGTATCATTGAAGGGCATTATGACCGCTACAGTCTGTTCAGCGATATCATTTATACAAAGATATCGACAGGTGGTCAGACCCCTCTTGGCGTCTTCAGCAAAAGTGTCGACGTTACATCTCAAACATTTTCCGGCTTTTTCGGTGGAGGTTACAGTCTGCTTGAAGATGGAAAAAACCGTCTTGACGCAGTGGCCGGAGGACGCGTCTGGTATGCGAGCACGGAAATCTCCTTTAATGGCGGATTGTTCGACGGACACAGCGGGCGCGACAGCGCCGCATGGGTTGATGCCGTCGCAGGCATAAGGGGGAAATATTTCCTCACAGACAATCTGTATTTCAGCGGCTGGGGCGTCGTGGGTGCCGGACAGGCAAAGCTCGATTGGGACCTGGCCGGAACACTCGGATACCAATTCAGGGACAACCTGTCGGCGGTCGCAGGCTATCGCGCGCTTGGTGTCGACTACAGTCGGGATGGCTTCGTCTACGACGTGGTTCAAAAGGGACCGATATTGGGGATGGTGTTCCATTTCTAGCCCTTGGCGAACGGATGTGAGATCGGCGTTCTCCTACGCAAGGTAGTGTGACTTTCACCGCTCAACGATTGATGTTGGGCTCAAAGGACGGGTGCTCCTGCGCTTTCACCTCCTGATTGAGGCCCTCGCGTTGGAGCCTATGCCGGTTGCCGTGTTTACCGTTGCTGTTGATCGGCCCTGTGCATCAAAGAAGGAGCAATTTCTTCACGAGTGATAGCACCTCCTTGAAGGGTAGTTTCGTCGCGCCCACTACTGCGAACGGAATGAGCGCCGCGGCCGCAACGGGCACGACGGCGCTTCTGTCAACGAGGATCGTTGAAAGCTTGCGTGTCGCGTCATAGAGCTTGCTTGGGTCCGAAAGCTCCGTATCAGGCTCAGACACGGCATCGGAAAACACGTTCCGGCCAAGGGTCTTCCGCTCCGCAGATCGACAAAATTGCGTTGCCTGAGCGCCCAGCAACGAAAGACTTTCCTCCTTCAATCGAAGAAGAGGAGGGGTGAAGGCAGATAGCGGGTAGGCGAAGAAGCCGATGACGATCGCCAGCCAACCGCTCATGACCATGCTGAGTGTTGTTATGGAGGGATCTTCGTGGGCGAGGCTTTTGGCGACGACTGACGCAATGCCGCAGCTCAATCCAAAGACAAAAATGGCGTAGGCATTCGGATACCGTCCCAGAAACGCCAATCCGCCCTTGCCGTCGGGATGGGTTGCAACCAGTCGAAGATCAAGCTTTGCAAGTTTGCGCAGCATGCGTGCCCACAAGAAGTGCCTCCATCCGCCCCGCGCAAGAAGAAAGACGAACAGTGGAAGGCTGACACAGATCGACCACCAGCCGGCAAGCGTGACGCGATTGCCGGCGGCGAGATGTTCAACCGCCCACGATGATTCTTGTGTCGCGTGGAGGTTGAGATAGGAGAGGATCGAGGCGAAAAGCGCCAGGACCAGGCAGGCAAATTCAGCCATGCGGGAATCGCGCTCGCGAAGCGTGGAGGCTGCGATGCCGGCGGCGGTCGGGATGAATGTCGGGGCTATGATGGGTGCGCGCGCAAGATGGGACAGCCTGGCCTTCAGGCCAGCTTCTACCTGTCGTTCGGCCAGAACAAAGGCACCGATCCCGATAAAGAACTTTGCCCATACTCCGAGATCGGCCAGATAGGCTCCCTGGCTGTGCTCCAAAGAGAAATTGCGCGGTAAGCCAAGCAGAAACGGAACGCCCCAGGCCAGGGCCACAAACAGGGCGGCTCGGGGCCCGACGCAAAGCGCATTGTGGCGAAGCAATTTCAGTTGCCGTTGAAGTTCGAAGAACGGCCCACCGTGGGAGACAAGAAATTCCCCGAGACCAGGCTCGCCACTCAGGGGCGGATTTTCTGTATTCGCTGAACTCTGGTTGGATGTATCGTTCATTTCGCAATCCATCTGTTGACATAGCGACCCTCGACAACGCCATGCTGCGATCACGGATGGTTGTCGATCCCATGGCAGTCCTGCGCATGCGATCGCAAGGCGGTTACGCAGGCGCGGCCGAACAATTCAAGGGGGGATGGGCGGCATCAGGACGCGAGCAGCCACAAGCCGTCGCCGCCCGCAAAACACTCGCTTCGGTTTCGATGCCAGCCGCCTTGCCCCCCGATGGTCGCGGCCTCTTTTCTCTTGTCACAAAGTTGATACAAGGCTTTTGAACGGGACATTGTGTCAAACCGCACAATCGGGGGGAAGAAAATGGCGCGTATGTCACGGGCGAATGCGGAACGCATCATGTGCGAGGCGGGCTGGCTGGCTCAAATGCCCGAACCCTTCCGGGTGCGCCTGCTGCAAAATGCGCTGCTTCAGAAATTTGACGCAGGCCAGGTCATATTCCGCCCGGGCGACCCGGCCGGCGGCATCTATGGTCTCGTCTCAGGGACTGTGACCGTGGATACCGCGCCTCTCGACTCAACGCCGCGCCTGATCCACATCGCCGTACCCGGCGGATGGACCGGCGAAGACAGCTTCATGACCGGGAAGCCGAGACGGATAGAGCTATTCGCGCGGAGTGAGACCTGGGTGATGCATGTGCCGCTTGAGACGATGGAGCAGATGGCCGCCTCTGATCCTGGCAACATTCGCGCTTTCGGCGTCATTTCCATCTTGGCGGCCGATAAGCTTCTCAGGATCGTGCATGATCTGCAGAAAAAGAGCGTCAGCTCCAGGATCGCGTCAGTCCTGCATCGCATGTCATGGGCGACGGATGTTCCGATTTCCGTTTCCCAGGAAAATCTTGGTATCTTGACAAACACCTCTCGCAAACAGGTCAACAGCGCCATCCAACGTTTCATCGAGGCGGGTTGGATTGAGACGGGTTATCGGTCCATAACCGTCACCAATCCCTTGGCTTTGCGGCGGCATGCAGAACAGGATGTGGTGGACTGACATGTTCCAGCGGCCGGAGTGCCGTGGCGAAGCGTCGAGTTTGGCAGTAGCCGCCCGCATGCAATACTCGACCGGTCTTGTCATTAGTCCGACGCCGCGCTCGTGAAAACGCGACAAAGGTATCAGTGCCCCGACCGGCGACAAGCCTCGCAGACGACCTATCTGCGCGACCTCACGGGCAATCGCCAGTTCTGGGCGGTGCGGGTGAAGACTGTCGACATTGAACGCTTCAGCCGCGATGCCCATCAGCTTTGGGCGGAGGCTGTTGCCACTCCCCCCGTATTTCTTTTGAGGCCAAGGTTACAGTTACAGGTTACAAGCCAAGGGCTTGCCTGCTTGGCCGCTAATACCGGCATTGCCCGCCTTGCGTGCTCTGACGGCGCCTATGCGGGCGGGGCGAGGTGGCTTGGTTCTTGCGATCCGGCTTCGCTGCTGGCAGGCGGGTCAAGCAGGAGCAATGCCGGGTTGCCGTTGGTAATGGGGATATGGCTGACGACACGCAGCTGGCCCGCATCGCGGTGGATCGAATAAATCAGCTCACCCACAGCGCTTTGATCCATCTGTCTGGCGGCGATCCTGAAGCGCAGCATCAGCGCCACAAGACCAAGCAGAAAACCGGGCGGGATCAGCAGCCACAGCGCCTTGATCCAGTCCGGCGAGGATTGGAACGTATCGAGCAGGTCTGACCAGAAATTGTAATCGTTCATGTGCACTCCCTTGTCTCGCGAGGAAAGTGGCCACCCGAGGTTTATCCTCTGGTGACCGGGGAGTTCATAAGCCGCCAACAGACGACCGCCACGGCCTTTAAGCCGAAGCTCTGGACATGCGCCGAGGCCTCCCCGGCCATAGGGCTGAGGAGGTGCCTTTGCGGTCGACACCGACCGCTGTTGGAGGGGTTATGAAGCCCCAAGACCGATCCGTTTCGACTGGTCTCACCGGGAATCATAGTGGGAAATGCGGGGAGGTGAAAGGGGGACGAAATGAGGATGAGTATCTGAGATGTTAATCAGGATTGGATAGGCGATGATGAAGCTTTAACTTATTGGCACACCACATAAGGCTTTGACCGGCACAGACATGACGTCTATCCTCTAAAAGTGTGCAGTTTCTTGATTAGCGTGTCCAACCAAGGAACGTTGTGGTATTGATATTGGAGAAACTCTTGCCTTCTAAATGCATCACTCAGAATAGGCTTTTGGCTGCGATAGAATAACTGATCTCTAGAATAAATTTGAATAAGTTCGTTGAACAATAAAACTTCCTGCTTTGCGAGTCTAATAGTAATGAAGTTTGGTGTGGTGAAATAATGTGATGGTCGGGTATATATTACTGCCATCAGTGGAGTTATTGGAACAACAGTTTTGCGATGCCCTACGGATGATTCATGGGCCATGTTTGTGTAAAATCCGTCTCCGAAAACGAACTCTTGTTCATCGGTGTATGCCACAATATACTTTCCACCATTGAAATTGCGTCCGATGACTTTTAATTTGTTGGAAATATTCATGTTTATAAGGTTTTTATCAGCCTTTAGATCAGAAAAACCCATTCTCTTTTGATAATATTCCGTCGTTACCGCCATTGTGTTGCGATTTCGTGGGCTGCGAGTGATCAGAGAAGCAAGTGTTAAGCCTATCTGGTCAACGAAATCTTTCTCAACTACATGTGCAGTAAGCCTTTCGTTAATCTGTGTTAAAGCATCTGACGTTTTTGCTTCAAAGCTCAGCAGGTCAGTGGTCAAGTTGGGAATTCGTGAATCGATATCATCGAATTGAGATTCAAAAGAAAAATCCCAAGGGTCTCCGATCCTGACCGTATGTCCGTTTGTTATACCTCCAAATTGAGCAGGTGGTGATCTGAGCTCTTTGCCTTGCGGTGTAATTCGCGTGACGCAATCATCATCGCCTACCCAGAAATTTGAGAGGCTCTTTGGCCACCAATGATGGAGCGCACTTTTAATATGCCCGCTCATAAATCAACGCCTTCTATCAACGATGTTTATCAGGTGCGCAATGGGATACCCGAATAGGACACCTTCTTTTCAGCATCGGCTACCCCAGCTTTATTCAATTCGATAACCATTGCATCCCAAACGGGTACGGGGAATTGGGTGGGTCCAATAATTACGTGTTCAAGCAAGTCGGGTATGGAAATTCCAGTCATCCCGCTCTCTTCGTGATCTTTAAGCGGTATCTTATAGACTGGTTGAGGGATACCATTAATGCACTCAACCTCCTGTAAAAGAGCACCCGGGTCATCCAATCCCTGAGTGTGCATTATTCGCCATTCTTTTTCCTCAATGAAGCCGGGATGTTTCGTGCACATTGCGGTAGCGCGAAGCAGCATGCAAAAATAACTATGAATTTCTGATCGTTCTTTAGCCTCGAGGAATTCTTTGTTCGCTTTGATATTGGCTGCAATTTCAAAAAACGTATCTCGAAGTTCTGTATCTCCAAAATAATATACTGGACTGCTGAAGGCGCCGAAGGTCTCGCTCAAACTGTAAAAAGGTAAAGGATTGATAACTAGGCCTACTCCGACTTGATTGGCAGTATATGATCGCCACATAGACAGCCGACCAAACTTCTCTTCAAATTTGTCGTGTTCTGACAAGCAGGTAATGTAAGTCTTGTTGCGCAGATCAAAAAGCCATCCGTCAAACCAGTCTATGCCTTCCTGTGAAATGTTCGGAAATATCGAATCCAGCGCAGCTGTAACGGCCCGTAACCCTTTTTCCGTTTCAGAATCTATTGGCGGCTCGAAAGACCGCTGCATTAATTGAAAGCCGTGTTCAACTTCCATGAAATCATTCATGCAGCGTACATTTCGCATCCAAACAACGCCATTTCGGATTATGGAGATAGCTGCAGCGGCCGAAGTATAGTGAATAAGTCGTCGGTTATGCTTGAACAACTCATCTCTACGGCGGGCCTCATGTGGCGCGAATATATCACGTAACTTGAAGATGTCTTGTTGCATCGCCATGCCTCGAATCATTTGCTTGTTAAATAAAATTATAAATTAAAACTATATTTTATATTATAGATATTCGACAAATAATATTAGATAAATAAAAGACATTATCCTCAAATATTTCAGAATGTTGAGGTGGAGTAGCAACAGATTCGGGACGGAACTCGACCAACGCAACCGTTGGAGCGCAGAACAATCTAAAGGTTTATCACTAACGGATCATCAAGCATGTTTGATGGCGCAGGCAATTCCACGGAGGAAAGTAAGATAGAATATATCGTGAGAAAATGGTGCCGCTTCCCGGAATCGAACCGAGGACCCCATCATTACGAATGATGTGCTCTACCAACTGAGCTAAAGCGGCAGGGAAGGGACTTCCCGATCCCTGGACCGGCCATCGGAATGTGCCGGAGGGATGACGCGCCTGATAGCGTTATTGCATGCGGATTGCAAGCCTCGTCATGCCGGCTTTTGGCGGAAACCGCGAAAATCCCTATACGCACCAGCTCTGTCCCGCACAGTACAGCCAGATTGGAATATTTCCATTTTGCCGATAGACAAGCGTGCAGGACAGGTTAAACTTTCGGTTGTGGTCATGCGGCCCAGGGAGGGGCGGTGACCAAGGCGTTCTGGGAGGAACCGATGGCCAAAGTCGAACTGGTGGTCAATGGGCGCGCCGTCAAGGGCGAAGCCGAAGACCGCACGCTGCTTGTGCATTTCCTGCGTGAAAATCTGGGACTGACGGGAACCCATGTGGGGTGTGACACCTCGCAATGCGGCGCCTGCGTCGTGCATGTGGACGGGCGGGCCGTCAAATCCTGCACCATGCTGGCGGTGCAGGCGTCCGGCGCCGAGGTGACAACCATCGAGGGCATTGCCCTCAATGGCGAGTTGCATCCGGTGCAGGCGGCCTTCCGCGAGCATCACGGCCTGCAATGCGGTTTCTGTACGCCGGGGATGATCATGTCGTCGGTGGATATGATCCGCCGTCACCCGGAAGGGCTCGACGAGGCGACGGTGCGCGCGGAGCTGGAAGGCAATATCTGCCGCTGTACCGGCTACCACAACATTGTTCAGGCCGTGCTCGATGCATCGGAAAAAATGGGCAAGGGCGCCGTCAAGGCCGCCTGAAAAATCAATTCACGTCGTGCAGTCCGCTTCCGGCCAAACAGACAATTGAGACATTTTGGCGAGGCGCCTGCGACAGGGAGGTAGTGTCATGGGTGTCGAAGGCATTGGATCACGCGTTCTGCGCAAGGAGGACAGGCGGTTCCTCACCGGCAAGGGCCGCTATACCGACGATATGGTCGTGCCGGGGATGAAGCACGCGGTCTTCGTGCGCAGCCCGCATGCCCACGCGAAAATCACCGGGATCAGCACGGGCGCGGCACTCAAGATGCCTGGCGTCATCGGGGTGCTCACCGGCAAGGAATTGAAGGCCGACGGCATCGGCAATCTCATCTGCGGCTGGATGATCCAGTCGAAGGATGGCACGCCGATGAAGATGGGCGCCTGGTCGCCGCTCGCCACCGATACGGTACGCTATGTCGGCGATGCGGTGGCGATCGTCGTCGCCGATACGAAGGGCGAGGCGCGCGATGCCGCCGAGGCGGTGGAAATCGCCTATGAGGAGCTGCCCGTCGTCGTCAGTGCCGTCGAGGCGCTGAAGCCGGGCGCGCCGCAAGTGCACCCGGAAGCGCCGGGCAACCTGATTTTCGACTGGGATATCGGCGATGAAAAGGCGACGGCTGACGCCTTTGCCCGCGCGGCGCATGTGACGACGCTCGATATCGACAACAACCGCCTCGTGCCCAATGCCATGGAGCCGCGCGCGGCGCTCGGCCAGTACGATGCGGCGGAGGATCACTACACCTGCTGGACCACCTCGCAGAACCCGCATGTGGCGCGGCTGGTGATGAGCGCGTTCTACAATGTCGCGCCGGAGAACAAGCTGCGGGTGATCGCGCCGGATGTCGGCGGCGGATTCGGCTCGAAGATTTTCATCTATCCGGAGGAGATCGTCTGCCTGTGGGCATCGAAGAAGACGGGCGTTCCGGTCAAGTGGGTGGCGGACCGCACGGAAAGCTTCCTGTGCGATGCGCACGGGCGCGACCACGCCACCCATGCGCAGATCGCCTTTGACAAGGATTACAAAATTCTCGGCCTGAAGGTGGAAACCATCGCCAATCTCGGCGCCTACATGTCGCTGTTTTCGAGCTCCGTGCCGACCTATCTCTACGCGACGCTTCTGTCCGGCCAGTATGACATTCCGGCGATCCACGCCAATGTGAAGACGGTCTACACCAACACGGCGCCGGTCGATGCCTATCGCGGCGCCGGGCGGCCGGAGGCTTCCTATGTGCTGGAACGCATCATGGAGACGGCGGCGCGCGAGCTGAAGATATCGCCGGCGGAATTGCGGCGACGCAATTTCATCCGCGCCTTCCCGCACCAGACGCCAGTTATCATGGCCTATGATGCGGGGGATTTCGACGCGACGCTCGACGCCAGCATGAAGGCGGCGGACTATGCCGGTTTTGAAAAGCGCCGCGCGGAAGCCGCCGGCCGCGGCAAGCTGCGCGGCATCGGCATGAGCTGCTACATCGAGGCCTGCGGCATCGCGCCGTCGGCGGCGGTCGGGGCGCTGGGCGCCGGTGTCGGCCTGTGGGAAAGCGCCGAGGTGCGGGTCAATGCCGTCGGCACCATCGAAATCCTCACCGGCTCGCATTCGCACGGGCAGGGGCACGAAACCACGTTCGCCCAGCTGGCGGCGGAGCGTTTCGGCGTACCGCTCGACAGCATTTCCATCGTCCACGGCGACACGGACAAGGTGCAGATGGGCATGGGCACCTATGGCTCGCGCTCCGGTGCGGTCGGCATGTCCGCGGTCGTCAAGGCCATGGACAAGGTCGAGGCCAAGGCCAAGAAGATCGCCGCACACCTGCTCGAGGCCGACGAGGCGGATATCGAGATCAAGGACGGCAATGTGCGGGTGGCGGGGACGGACAAGTCGCTGCCGTGGTTCCAGGTGGCGCTCGCCTCCTACACCGCGCACAACCTGCCCTCCGGCATGGAGCCGGGGCTGAAGGAAACGGCGTTCTACGACCCGAGCAATTTTACCTTTCCGGCCGGCTGCTACATCTGCGAGGTGGAGATCGATCCGGAAACTGGCACGACCAGGATCGTGCAGTTCGTTGCTGCCGACGATTTCGGCAAGATCATCAATCCGATGATCGTCGAAGGGCAGGTGCATGGCGGCTTGGCGCAGGGCATCGGCCAGGCGCTGCTGGAAGGCACGCATTACGATGAAAGCGGCCAGCTGCTGACGGCGAGCTACATGGACTACACCATGCCGCGTGCGCAGGACCTGCCGTCGTTCAACATCATGACGACGGAAACCCCGTGCCCGTCCAACCCGCTGGGGATCAAGGGCTGCGGCGAGGCTGGCGCCATCGGTTCGCCGCCTGCCGTGATGAATGCCATCACCGATGCCATCCGCAACAACAGCCTGAGCATGCCCGCGACCCCGCAAAAGGTCTGGGCTGCCATTCAGGCGGCGAAATAGGGAGATGTGCCATGTATGAAACCCAGTATCATCGGGCCACTTCGGTCGAGGACGCCGCAAGGCAGATGGGCGCAGCAGAGGACGGCAAATTCCTGTCCGGCGGCATGACCCTCATCCCGACCATGAAGCAGCGGCTGGCGTCACCGAGCCATCTGATCGACCTGCGCCATATTCCCGGCTTGAAAGGCATCACCATCACGGGCAAAACCGTGCGTATCGGCGCGGCGACCACGCATTATGACGTCGCGACCCATGCCGAGCTGGCAAGGCTCTGCCCGGCGATCACGCATCTTGCGGCACATATCGGCGATCCGCAGGTGCGCAACATGGGCACCATCGGCGGCTCGGTCGCCAACAACGATCCGGCGGCCGACTATCCCGCGGCGCTGCTTGCCCTCAACGCAACCGTCATCACCAGCGCGCGCTCGCTTGCCGCTGCGGATTTCTTTGCCGGGCTGTTCGAAACGGCGCTGGAGCCGGACGAGATTGTCACGGCCGTCGAATTCACCGCGCCCGACAGGGCGGCCTATAAGAAGTTCCCGAATCCCGCCTCGCTCTATGCCATGGCCGGCGTGTTCGTTGCCAAGGCTGGCCATGAGGTGCGGGTTGCGGTGACCGGGGCTGGCGAGAATGGCGTGTTCCGGGCGCGAGCGCTGGAGGCGGCTCTGGCAAAGAGTTTCAGTGCTGCTGCGCTGGATGGCGTTGTGGTTTCCGCCGATGGCCTGATGTCCGATATGCATGCCTCGGCCGACTACCGCGCCAATCTGGTGAAGGTCATGGCCAAGCGTGCCGTGGCGGAGATCGCGGGTTAGGCCTGTCGCAGTACGATCACCGCATAGCGGCAGGGCTCAGCGCTCTCATTGGCGAAGACGCAGTCATGGGGGGCGCCGAGTTCGAGACAATCGCCCTCTTCGAGCCGGTGAAACGTTTCACCCTCGGCAAAGCTCAGCACGCCGCTTAAAATCCAGATCAATTGCCGCTGGAAGGTGTAGGCGGACGCGGGGAGTGCCACCCGCGCCTTTGCCGGCAGCTCGACATGCACCACATCCATGGGCAGGTCGGAGGCAGGCGAGACATGGCGGCGGATATAGCCGGTGTCGGGATCGGTCCACAGGGGCTGGTCCTTGTGGCGCAGCAGCTGTCCTTCCTGCATTTCCGCCCGCGCCATCAGCGTCGACATGCTCAGGCCGAAAGCGCCTGAAAATCGCGCCATCAGCATGGCCGTCGGGCTGCTCTGGCCGCGCTCCACCTTGTTGATCATGGCGCGTGATACGCCGGATTTCTCCGCGAGTTCCGTCAGCGACCAGCCGCGTGCCTCCCGCTCGATCCGGATGCGGGCACCGATTTTTGCATCGACATCGTCTATTTTATGAGACATAATGAAACTATAATAGACGATTGAAAAGGATGCAAGTCGTGATCGTGCGTGCGGCCAGTGAGGCGGATCTTCCAGCCATTCTCGAGATTTACAACGATGCCGTGCTGAACACCACGGCGATCTGGAACGAAACGCAGGTCGATCTGGCCAACCGCAAGGCCTGGGTCGGCGAGCGGCAGTCAAAGGGATTTCCGGTGCTGGTCAGCGTCGATGATGCCGGCGGTGTCACCGGCTATGCCTCCTTCGGCGACTGGCGTGCTTTCGATGGCTATCGTCACACGGTCGAGCATTCCGTCTATGTGCACAAGGCGGCGCGGGGCGGCGGGATCGGCAAGGCATTGATGCTGGCGCTGATCGGCAAAGCCCGCGAGCTTGGCAAGCACGTCATGGTGGCCGGTATCGAGTCCGGCAACGCGGCGTCCATCCGCCTGCACGAAAAACTGGGCTTTCAGGCGGTGGGCCATCTGCCGGAAGTCGGAACCAAATTCGGCAAATGGCTTGATCTGACATTCATGCAGATCGTTCTGGATAATGCTCCGCCGCGTTAGGCGGCGCAGAGTTTTGCCTTCGCCTCGTGGTATTCGCGTTCCAGCCGCCCGACATATTCTGCGGCGCCGGTTACTTCCTTGATCGCGCCGATGCCCTGGCCGCAACCCCAGATGTCTTTCCAGGCCTTGGCGCCGGTCGTTGCCGCTTCGAAATCCATCTTGGATGGATCGGCTTCCGGCAGGTGATCGGGATCCATGCCAGACTTGGTGATGGACGGCTTGAGATAGTTGCCGTGAATGCCGGTAAAGTAGTTGGAATAGACAATGTCGGACGAGACGGAATCAACGATCATCTGCTTGTAGGCGTCGACTGCCCGCGCTTCCTTGGTCGCAATGAAAGGCGAGCCGATATAGGCAAGGTCCGCACCCATGGCCTGTGCCGCCAGGACGGCCTTGCCCGTGGCGATGGCGCCGGACAGCAGCAGCGGCCCGTCAAACCATTCGCGGATTTCCTGGATGAGCGCGAAGGGTGACAATGGTCCGGCGTGCCCGCCTGCACCGGCGGCAACCGCGATCAGCCCGTCCGCACCCTTGCGGATGGCTGAGTTGGCGTGGCGGTTGTTGATGATGTCGTGCAGCACGATCCCGCCATAGGAATGGATGGCAGCGTTGACTTCCGGTACGGCGCCGAGAGAGGAGATAACGATCGGCACCTTGTATTTCACGCACATGGAAAGGTCATGCTCGAGCCGCTTGTTGGAGCGGTGGACGATCTGGTTGACCGCAAACGGTGCTGCCGGGCGGTCCGGGTTTTTAGCGTCGTGGTCGCGCAGGCCTTCGGTGATCTCGGCCAGCCATTCGTCGAGCTGGGCCTCGGGCCGTGCGTTCAGGGCGGGGAAGGAGCCGACAACGCCGGCCTTGCATTGCGCCAGCACGAGGGCCGGATGCGAAATGATGAACAGCGGCGCGCCGACAACGGGAATGCGCAGCTTTTTCGTCAGGATTTCGGGCAATGCCATGTGTTTCCTCCCATGGAATAAATTTTGACGTTTCCGTAAACGTAACTCTTTTTATCAGACCGCGTGCCGTGATCAAGCGAAAGGTTGGCGCGGTAGCCTGCGCCCGATCAAAGGCGTGTGAGCGCGGGCGATGCGTTGACCTCAGTAAAGATGATCCGGGTGCCTCACCGCAAGGGCGATCGCATCGGCCACCTCGTCTTCCCTGTCCCGCAAGATGCTGGTGGCCACGCGGATATGCGGTGACGGGTTCACGACATACTTGCGGCCGATGCCCACCGCGATTCCACGCGCCGCGAGGGTCACAAGGGCAAATTGTTCCGAAGCCACGGGAACCCAGAGGCTGAACCCTTCGCCGCCGGAAAGATGAACACCGCGCTCGCGCAGTGCCTGCATCAACCCCTCGCGCCTCTCCCGATAGATACCTCTTGCCCTCTGTAAGCTCAGCTGTGTTGCCGCGTCGTTGATCAGGAAAGCCACGGCTGATTGCAGCACCCGGCTGGTCCAGCCTGCACTGAAGCTGCGGTAGGACTGGATCTGTTCGACGATGCGCGTCGAACTCGACAGGACTGCCAGCCGCAGGTCGGGGCCGAGGGATTTCGAATAGGAAACGATATGAATGACCCGGTCCGGAAACCGGTCCCCGAGGCTGATCGGAGGCAGGGACGAGATATCGCCGACACCATCATCCTCGATGATGAGCGCGTCGCTGTCGGCAAGGGCATCGCCCAGCGCGGCAAGCCGTTCCCGGCTGACACCCCGTCCGGTCACTGCGTGGGTGCGTGGCTGAAAAAGGAAAGCAGCCGGCTTGCGTTTGAGGGCCTCCATCAAAGCATCCGGCAGCGGGCCGTTCTCATCGCACGCCACCGGCAGGATGTGCGCGCCGAGATCCTCGAGGATGTCGAGAAGCCTGAGGGCTGTCGGCTCCTCGATCGCCACAAACGATCCCGGCATGACGAGCGCATGCAGAAGGGCGTAGACGGCGTTATAGCCGCCATTGGTCGCAAGAAACGCCTCCGGCCTGCAGGGCCAGTTCGGCTCCACTGCCGCCTGCAATTCAGGCAGTATCGGGACGCGCTGGTAACTGTTCAGCGCTTCCGCTGTCGCGCCATGTTTCAAGGCTTCTTCCAGAGGCGGAAGCACGTCGACGTCAGGCGATGCGATGGCAAGGTTGAGCACACCATCGCCGTAATCGCCTGAACTCGCCAGCCGCAGGGGTTTCGGTGCAATGCGGTCGCCGCTGACCCATGTGCCGTTGCGCCCGCGCCCGGTGATGATCTTCTGCCGCCGCAACTCGCTCCAGGCCTCGGAAACTGTCGCCGGACTGATGCCGAGGGTGTAGGCGAGATCGCGGATGGCCGGCAGTTTGGTGCCGACGGGAATGGCGCCGGCGCGGATCAGTGCGCTGGTCTCGATGGCGATGCCGCGCATCGTCCGGTCACGCAACTTCTCTGCAAACCACTGAACTGAGGCCAATTCGCTCATGTCTGTCCCTCTTTTAAATGTTCAGTAACGTAATAGTATTTGATCAGTCAATAATGAACATTTAGCTTCCCGCACGAAAACCGAAATTGCAACGAGGAAATGTCTTGCGTATCACTGTTCGATTGGCTGTTCGCGATTGGGATTATTATACGCCGCTGGCGTTGGGTGACGTTACCTCCGAGAGACTGGATGTCAAAGTTGATCGCGTCGGCACGCTGATCGGCAATGTCGCCGCCGATCCGCATCACGATGCCGCTGAAATGTCCTTCAGCCGTTATGCCTCGGCGCGTGCCAATGGCGAAACCGATGTCCTCGGCGTTCCCAACTTTGTCATGCGCGGCTTTCGCCATCGCTGCATCATCACGGCCAGGAACAGCCCGGTGACCCGGCTAGAACATCTGGCGGGCAAGAAGATCGGCGTGACCGGCTGGCGCGATTCCGGCAATACCTGGACCCGCGCGGCGCTTTCCCATGCCGGCGTCGGTATCGAGGATGCATTCTGGTATGCCGGCCGCCTGACCGAGGCCCATCCCATCACCGACAGGCTCGACGGTTTTGGCCGCCCCGGCCGCATCGAAGCGGTGCCGGGCGAGCGGCCGATGATGCAGCTGCTGGAAACCGGCGAGCTTGACGCCGTGTTCACCCCATTCATGCCGGAAGGCTTTTTTGGCCCCGCTTCCAAATTCCGCCATGTGCTGACGGATTTCCGGGCGGAGGAACTCGCCTATTTCCACGAGGTTGGCTACGTTCCGGGCATGCATCTTCTGGGTCTGAAAACGTCCTTTGTCGCCGAGCATCCCTGGCTGCCGGAAGAGCTCAGCAACCTGCTGGATGAATCCCAGCGGGTCTGGCTGGAGAAGCGGCGCAAATATGCCGATACCACGCCGTGGATCATTGATGAGCTTGGCCACGTCGCCCGGGATTTGCCGGCCCACTGGAACGACAGCGGGTTTGCCGTCAACGAACGGATGGTCGCCGATTTTGCCGAACAACTGCACCTGCAAGGATTGACACCGATGCTGCTCTCGCCCGCCGACCTTTTCCCGCACCATAGCGGCCAGACTTCCGGCTCCACCAGCCGCACGGGAGTGCCGGCATGAAGGTCGCGCTGGGTCAATTTGCCGTCAGCAAGGTCTGGCAGGAAAATGCCGACATCTGCACGAAGCTGATGCGCGATGCGCATGCGGGCGGTGCCGATCTCCTGGTTCTGCCGGAAGGCATCCTTGCCCGTGACATCATCGATCCGGATATCGTGCTGAAGACGGCGCAGCCGCTGGATGGCCCGTTCATGACACAATTGCTGGCCGAAAGCCGCAACAGCGACATGACCGTGATGATGTGCGTGCACGTTCCGACCGGCGGTCAGCGCGTCTTCAACAATCTGGTGACCATCCGCGGCGGCGAAATCGTCGCGCAATATCTGAAGCTTCATCTTTATGACGCTTTTGCCGCCAAGGAATCCACCAATGTGCAGCCGGGTGGTGAGATTCCCGGTCTTATCGAAATTGCAGGGCTCAAGCTTGGCCTCATGACCTGTTACGACCTGCGCTTTCCGGAACTGGCGCGCCGCCATGCGGTGGACGGCGCGGATGTGCTCATCCTTCCCGCCGCATGGGTCAAGGGCCCCGGCAAGGAGGCGCATTGGGAGGTGCTGGTGACGGCGCGGGCGCTGGAAAACACCTGCTACATCGTTGCCGTGGGTGAGTGCGGCGAGCGCAATATCGGTGCCAGCATGGTGGTGGACCCGCTCGGCGTGGCCGTCGTGCGGGCAGGGGAAGGCCCCGCACTGATCTTCGCCGACATCGATCCCAAGCGCATCAGTCATGCGCGTGCGGTCCTGCCGGTTCTCGCCAACCGCCGTTTTGCCCGGCCCGAACTGGCCGATACGACTGCCTGAACGCAATAGGTTTTCAAAAGATATAAAAAGGGGAATAATAATGAAACTCAAACACCTGACCTTTACCGCGCTGTTTGCGGCAACGCTCGTCGCTGCACCCGCAATGGCTGCGGAGGTGGCCATCGCCAAGCAGACGGTCAACGAGGCATTGCGGGCCAAGCTGCCCGAGGAAATCCGCAAGGCCGGAAGCATCACCTCGGTCAACAACGGCTCCTTCCCGCCCTATGAAATCGTCACCGGCAACACTGAAATGCAGGGCGCCAGCGCCGATCTGACCAAGGCTGTCGGCGAGTTGTGGGGTGTCGAGATCAAGCACGCAACGGTCAGCGGCCTTCCGGCGCTCTTGAGCGGCATCAATTCCGGCCGCTATCAGTTCGCCATGGGCCCCGTGGGCGATTATCCCTCGCGCCAGGGCGCCAATGATTTTGTCGACTATGTGCAGGAGTTCGTGGTGTTTGCCGTGCAGAAGGGCAATCCCAAGGGCATCACCTCGCTCGACAACACCTGCGGCAGCCGCATTGCCGTCATGGCTGGCGGTTCGGCGGAAAAGGTCATCAAGGAACAGGCGGAGAAATGCGCCAAGGATGGCAAGGCGGCCATCGAGGTCCAGTCCTTCACCGACCAGCCCACTTCCATCCTGGCGGTTCGCTCAAAGCGGTCCGACGCTTTCTTCTCCTCGCAGGCGCCGCTGATCTATTTCGTCGAGCAGGCCAATGGCCAGCTTGAGCTGACGGGCACCGGCCTGAAAAACGGGTTCGACGATATTTTCCAGGGCGCCGTGGTCGCCAAAGGTTCGCCGCTCGGTGGCGTCCTCCTGGAAAGCATCAAGACCCTCATGGACAATGGCACCTACGCCGCCATTCTGAAGAAGTGGGGCCTTGAGAAGAACATGTTGAAGGAGCCCGGGATCAATCTCGCGGGCAAAGCTGCAAAATGACCGGAAACACGCAAACATTGGCATCGCCCGTAAAGGGCGATGCGGAGGCTGCGCTTCGCGATGTGGCGAATGCGCATAAGCCCTTTCGCACGGATCGCTGGCTCCTGTGGGGCATCACGCTTCTCATTGCCGCGAACTTCCTCTGGATCGTCGCCAACAATCAAAATTTCGGCTGGCCGATCGTGTTTCAATGGTTCACCGAAGCCACCGTGCTGCGCGGCCTTTATGTCACGCTTGGCCTGACCGTTGTTGCCATGGCCATCGGCGTGGTCATCGGGCTGGTTCTTGCCATTGCCCGCCTGTCGAACGACCGGCTGGCAAGTTCCCTGGCGGGTCTTTACATCTGGTTTTTCCGCGGGACGCCGCTGCTGGTTCAGCTGATCTTCTGGTACAACCTCTCGACGCTTTTTCCGGAAATTTCCATTGCCATTCCCTTCGGCCCGACGCTGGCGAGCTGGAATACCAATGATTTGATCACGCCGATGACGGCGGCCATTGCCGGCCTTGCGCTGAACGAGGCTGCCTATATGGCCGAAATCATTCGCGGCGGTCTTCTGTCGGTCGACAAGGGGCAGATCGAAACCACCGAAGCTTTCGGCATGACGCGCACCCGCGCCCTCAGGCGCATCATCATTCCCCAGGCCATGCGATCCATCGTGCCGCCGACCGGCAATCAGCTGATCAGCATGATCAAGGCGACGTCACTCGTCAGCGTCATCGCCATGGCCGATCTGCTCTATTCGGTACAGGCGGTCTATAACCGGACCTTCGAGGTCATCCCGATGCTGATGGTCGCCGTCATCTGGTATCTGTTCATCACCTCGATCCTCAACGTCGGACAGGGCTTCATCGAGCGCTACTACGGTCGCGGCGAGCGGGGTTCTTCAACGGCCAGGAAGCAGGACAAGGTTGCCGCTGCCGCGTTGAGCGCCGCAGTGCCAGCCCTGGCGCAGGAGGCAAGCAAATGACCGCGCAGTTTTCCATGAATGGCACCGAACCGGGTGAAGCGCTGGTGCGGGCCCGCAATGTCCACAAGTCGTTCGGCGAAGTGGAAGTGTTGAAGGGCATCGACCTCGATGTTGCCCCTGGCGAAGTCGTGGTTGTGCTTGGTCCTTCGGGCTCGGGCAAATCCACGTTCCTGCGCTGCATCAACCATCTGGAGGCGATCGACCGCGGTTCGATTGTCGTGGCGGGGGAACAGATCGGCTATTCCCTGCGTAATGGCCGGCTCAACAAGCTGCCGGCGCGGGCCATCGCCGTGCAGCGGCGCCAGATCGGCATGGTGTTCCAGCAGTTCAACCTTTACCCGCACATGACAGCCCTGCAGAACATCATCGAAGCGCCCATCGGCGTGCACAAGCAAAGCCGCAGGGAAGCCACGGAACTTGCCATGGAACTGCTGGCCCGTGTCGGACTGACCCATAAGGCCGATGCCTACCCCCGGCAATTGTCCGGCGGCCAGCAGCAGCGCATCGCCATCGCACGCGCCCTCGCAATCCGGCCCAAACTGATGCTTTTCGACGAGCCGACCTCGGCGCTCGATCCGGAACTGGTCGGTGAAGTGCTGGCGACCATGCGCGATCTGGCGGACCAGGGGCTGACCATGATCGTGGTCACGCATGAAATCGGTTTTGCCCGGGAAGCCGCTGACCGGGTGGTCTTCATGGACGGCGGCTACATCGTCGAACAGGGCAAACCCGAAGACGTTCTCGGCAACCCGCAACATCCCCGCACGCGGGCGTTTCTCAGCCGTTTCATCTGAATATCGATCCCCCGGCCGTCCGCTCGCGTTCGATGCCGGGGATATTCGCTTTGTATAGAGCGCCAATTCGAGCGAAAACCGCCATCATTGCGCCGCGGTAGTCTTGAATAAGCAGTCAAATCGTCTATGCCTAGCCGGGTCATACGAGCTGCTTTGAAGGGGAAATCGTCGAGTTGGAAGCGATTGAACAAGCCATCCGAAATGCTTTCGCCAAAGCGGATGTGAGCAACCCTGCCGTTCGTCAGAAAATTTACGAATCAGCCTGGACCGCGCATGAGCGTTCGCTGATCGCCAACGGCGCGCTGGATGAGGCCGAGCGTGAAGAGCGCCGGGAGCATCTGAAGGCCACGATCACACGCATAGAGGGTGAATCGCGCGACTCTTCGCGTGTTGCGCCGGAACCCGTCGCGGAACGGCGCGAGCCTTCCATGTCGGCGGGCCCCGCGCAACCCAGGCAGACAACATCCGGCCGCGTCGAACCCTCCATGGGCGGATCGCTGGATTCCGACCTTGGCCCGACGGACAACAGCCGCGCCGACAATTACCGGCCCGCCTACAACCAGCCGCGTGTCAAGAAGACCCGCGAGCGCCAGAAGGCGCGTGGCCTGAAGAAATTCGTCATCATGGTGGCGATACTGCTGGTAGCCATCGGCCTTCTCTGGCTTGTTGCATCGGGCCTGATCAATTCGAAGCCATCGGGCAGCACACCGCCTTCATCGAGTGCTGGTCCTGCCGTTGGCAGCCACGAACCGATGAAGGGCGGGCAGCTTGCCGCGGATGGCAACTGGATCTCGATTTTCGACCCGTCTGACATGACCCGCGTTTCGATGGCGGGCCGGGCGACCGCCAGCGTTGCCGGCGACAATCTGCAGAAATTCGTGCGCATCAAGTCGCCGGGCGAGAACGACGATATCAGCTTCCAGGTCGGGCAGGGCGTTCTGCAGCAACTGGCGGGTAAGCATGCCATCTTCGATATCATTGCCAAGGCCGAGGACGGTTCCGCGACGCAGATGGCGGTCAGCTGCGATTTCGGTGCCCTCGGCGATTGCGGACGCAAGCGTTACGACGTGACCGATGCGAGCAACGAATATCTGTTCGAACTGCAATTCCCGGAAGGCAAGAAGCCGGGTGCGGGCGGTATCATCAAGATCAACTCGGACATTGCCCGCACGGGGAAAGCGATCGATATCTTTTCCATCCGCGTGCTGGTTGCGAACTGAACCAGCATGGCGCGGGCGTTCCTGTCCTCGGGTGATCTGATTGCGGACCGCCGCGCTTCCTATGCCGACATGCTGTTCGAGTCCGGTGATCACGTAGCCGCCGCCGATCTGATGCGGCAGGCGCTGGACATCACGCCGGAATGGACCGCCGGACTCTATCGCCTGGGCGAAATGGAGGAAGCCGCGGGTGACGAGGACGCCGCAGCCGAAACGTGGCGGCGCCTGCTGGAACTCGATCCCGACGACCGCTTTGGTGCGACGCTGAAACTGGCGGCCTCGGGCTATGCGGTGGTGCCGGACAATCCGCCGACGGCCTATGTCGAGACCCTGTTCGATGCCTATGCCCCGACCTTCGAGACGGCACTTCTGGACAAGCTGCACTATCGCGTGCCGGAACTGCTGGCCAAGGCCATCAAGGCGGCGGCGCCCGGAAGACACTATCTGTCCATGCTCGATGTCGGCTGCGGCACGGGCCTGATGGGCGACTATTTCCGGACGGATGTGGACCATATGGCAGGCATGGACCTCTCCGAAGCCATGCTGCAGAAGGCCGAGGAGAAGCACGTCTATGACCGCCTCTTCAAAGGCGATGTCAACGAACTCGATTATCCCGAAGGTTCGGCCGATCTCATTATCGCGGCGGATGTGTTTGTCTATGTCGGCGATCTCGACAGAGCCTTCGCCCGTCTTGTCCATGCGCTTGGCCCCCGGGGGCTGTTTGCCTTCTCGGTGGAAACCCATGCCGATGATGGCGAACTGATCCTGCAATCCTCGCTGCGCTACACCCATTCGGAAGGCTATGTCCGCCGCCTTCTGGCCGAACATGGCCTTGCCCCGGCAACAATCGGGCGCGAGGCGATCCGCTTTGACCGCGGTGAGCCCCTGCAGGGCCTGATCGTCGTTGCCGGGCGCGCCTGATCAGTCTTTCCGGAACATCAGGCGGCCCATCCAGCCGGTAATCACGGCCAGGAACACGGCAAACAGACCGTAGAGCAGGCTGTTCTCGTGCGCCGCCTTGTAGATGCGGTATTCCAGCCCGGCTTTCACGATATTGAGACTGGTCGAGCTTTCGCGCAGGAATTCGCCATTGCGGAACAGAAACGCCCGCGCCTGATGCTTGCCGACCGGCACATTGGCAGGCAGGGACAGTGTTGCGCGGAACAGGGTCGATGACAGGAACTGCACGTCACCCGGACGCTGGCTGTACAGATTCTGCTTGAGCTTCAGCCTTGGCAGCTCCTTGGTGAATTCCCGCAGCGATGCGCTGGAGCCGAAGCCGTCGGGCATGGGCTCGTAAAAGATATTGTTCACGCCGAGTGACAATTGGGCAAATGTCTTGGGAACGGCGATGTCCTGAAGGTTCCGCGTCGAGGCCAGGGAATAGGATGCCGGAATATGCTGGAACGACACCGATTCCGCATTGATCCAGACACCGAAAAACCGGTCCTTGCGGCGCACGACGAAATCGCGTTCGGGTCCCTGCAGGATCACGACGATATCATAACGGCCCTGCCGCTGGATCAGCGGATCGGCATTGTCGAGCGCGCCGAAGACGGTCAGGTCCGTGCCGCGAAAGCCCGAGGTGATGGCAATGGTATCGGTCGACAGGCCAATCTCGATCGTTTCCTTGTTCCCCGGCAACTGCTGTGCCATGGCCGCGGACAGCGACGCCAGGATGAGGAGAAGGGCAGTTGCCAGAATTCTCATGACGCCCCCGGCGCGGCAAGCGCGATGGCGATCGAATAGAGATCATCGGGGGTGACAAAAAGTTCGATGGCAAGGCGCAGGCCCACTGCCAGAACCAGCGTGGCCAGCAGTGCACGCAATTGTTCGCCGCGCAGTTTTTGCCCGATGCGGGTGCCGTACTGCGCGCCGATGACGCCGCCGCTCATCAGCAGAAAGGCCAGCACGATATCGACCGACTGGTTGGTCGTTGCCTGCATGACGGTGGTGAAAGCCGTCACGAAAACGATCTGGTAGAGCGATGTGCCGATAACCACATTGGTCGGCACTTTGAGAAGGTAGATCATGGCGGGGACCATGATGAAGCCGCCGCCGACGCCCATGATCGACGAGAGGAAGCCGATGGCCGCGCCCAGCGCCAGGATCGGGATGATGCTCACATAGATTTTCGAGGCGCGAAACCGCATCTTGAAGGGCAGCCGGTGCACCCAATTGTGCTGTCCCGGTTTCTTGAGACTGGCAAGCTGGCCGGCCCTTGTCCGGCGCATGGACCTGACGCTTTCCAGCAGCATCAGCCCGCCGATCGTGCTCAGGAAGATCACGTAGAGCAGCGACACGATCAGGTCGAGCTGGCCGAGTTCGCGCAGCAGGACAAAGACGTAAATGCCGACGCCTGCGCCCACCACGCCGCCGATGACAAGCAGCGTTCCCAGCTTGACGTCGAGCGTGCCGCGCTTGAAATGCGACAAGGCACCGGTGAAGGACGAGGCAATGACCTGGTTCGCGCCGGTGGCAACGGCAACGGCGGGCGGGATGTTGTAGAAGATCAGCAGCGGCGTGATGAGAAATCCGCCGCCGACGCCGAACATGCCCGACAGGAATCCAACCGCTGCCCCCATGCCGAACAGCACGAAGATATTGACCGAAATCTCGGCTATTGGCAGGTAGATTCCCAATTCAGACCCCGAACCCATCACGGCGTTATGGCGATTGTTCGCACACCATGATGACAGAAATTCTTTAATGCATTCTGCGCGCAGGCTGACACAGAATGCGTTAAAGTTTCTTGCCCTCAGCCGCGCGCCAAGTCAAACAATGACTGCTGGGGCGTCAACGTGTTGCCCCAAACACGAACCCGTGTGTCGCAACAGTCGCCTTGGCCGGTTCAGGTGTTCTTTTCGAGCAGCCGCTTGACCAGGTCCTTGTCGATATTGCCCGTTGGCTTCAAGCCGTTGCTCTTCTGGAACGCCATGATGGCATCGCGGGTTTTCGTGCCCATCTTGCCGTCCGAGCCGCCGGCGTCATAGCCATTCTTGTTGAGGATCAGCTGAATATTGCGGACGGCTTTTTCCATGTTGATCGAACCGGTGGTGGCCGGGCTCTCGCGCCATTCCTCCGGCACGCTCAAGGCATTGCTTTCCGGATTCATCTGTTTTGGCTTCCACAGCGCGGTGGCCTCGCGGGCCCGGGTCAGCTGATCGGTGGTCATGGCCTTTGCCACTTCGTCGCGCTTCTGGCCGGCGTCCTTGTCACCGGCATTGGCGGCAAGCGCAAACCATTTGTAGCTTTCTTCCAGATCCTGCCGCATCCCCATGCCCTTGGCCGACAGGATTGCGAGGTTGAACTGGCTGTCCTTCACGCCGAGTTCGGCCGCCTTGGTAAACCACATGACCGCGGATTCATTGTCCGGCGCGCCATTCGCTCCGGCTGCGAACAGCACGGCCAGATTGTGCATCGCGCTGGCATTGCCCTGTTCGGCGGCCAGTTGGTAATAGGTCTTTGCCTTGGCAAGGTCGCGCGGAACGCCGAGACCCTTTTCGGCAAAATTCCCCAGGCGGTATTGAGCAGGCGCAAAGCCCTTGTCGGCGGCAAGCGTGTACCATTCGGCGGCCTTGGTGTAATCGCTCTGGACGCCCCGGCCTTCCATGTAGCGGTCGCCGATTTCAAACAGAGCCTTGGTATTGCCGCCGGCCGCCGCTTCGCGCAGCGGTTCCGGGCCTGCTTCGGCCGGGATGGCAGGAATCTGGCTCACGCTCGTATCGACCTTCGCCGATGCCGGGACATCCGTACCGGAAGACTGGGCGGCAATCAGGCTGCCCACGGTTTCCTGCGTTGGTGCCGGTGCAGCGGTCTGCTCCTCGTTCGGGGTGCTTCCGGCGGCAGTTTGCGGCGCGGGGGCAAGAGCGGACGGTGCCGGTGCTGCAGGAGCTGCCGATGCGGCAACCTGCGCCTTGGGTTCGACTGTCGGCACCATCGGCGCAGCGACGGAACCGGTATCGCCGTTCACTGCTGCGGGGCCGCTGAAGAAGGCGTTTTTGAGTTGCAGGCCCGCGATCGCAATCATGATGGCGCCGATGGCAAGGAGAATGGGCTTGCGCTGGCGGGCCAGCAGGCTGCCCTTCTTGCCCTCCGCGCTGTCCCTGCGGCTGGAACCGCGTGTTTGGCTTTCGACTTCCGCTGCCGCTGCCTGCGCGGCGCGGCGGGCTGCGGCAATGAAATCCGCCTTGCCAATGCCCGTATCGCCGCCAAGGTTCATCTCGCGGCGTTCGTCACGCACGCGCTTGAGGATGGAGTTGAGATCCGGCATGCCCGAGCCGGGTTCAAGCGGCCGGTTGAGAATTTCGGCGTCAAGATCGGCCTTGTCGTCGATCTTTTCATCGCTGCCGATTGTCTCGATGGTTGGCTCTCGATGCGCCTGTTCCTGTTTGCTGCGGGATTTCATGCCGCGGGTCAGGCTGCCTAGCAGGGATTTGCGCGCCGGAACCGCCTGTTCCAGCTGGTCAGCGTCGTCTGCGGCCATTGTCACGTGCGCCGGAACATCATCCAGCTTAGAAAAGACCGGGGCTTCAAAAGCGGTCTCGGCGTCACGGTATGGTGCCTCATAGGCATCAACCACGGTCTTGGTTTTGGCGGCCGCCGTGACATGCGATCCGGTGACAGCGCCATTCTCCAGGGAGCCAAGGCGGTCAACGATCTTCAAAAGCGTGTCATGAATGGCCTCGAAAGTCTTGGAATTGCGGTCTTCCGACTTGCGGGCAAGGCTTTCCAGCGTTTTCAGATCGTCGGCGAGCTCGCGTGCGATAACGCCGTCATGGGCATTGCCGAAATTGGCCGAATTGCGGATGGCTTCCGATGCCGCCTGGCGTGCGGCTTCCACGACGAAGTCGCGGTTCATGGCCATCGATTCCTCGATGGCGTCGAGGCGCGGCGGGATGGCCGCAAATTCCGCATAACGATCGTTGGAATGCGAGAGATGCTCGGCAAGACCGGCAATCTGCAACTCAAGATTGCGGATGGCATCGTTCGAACCATCGGCCTGCGGCACGTTCTGGGCGATATAGCGTGCCATATCGTCAAAGCGGGCTTCGAGATTGTCGGTCAGGCGGATGTCGCTGTGCTCGGCCATCATGTGATGGTCATCGAGGCGGCGGGTCAGCTCTTCGAAGCGCTGGTCGATCTGGTGCATGAATGCCGGATCGGCGGCCGGCGCCTGCTGGGGCGCTGTTTCCAGACGATGGATGATGTGCAGGACCCGGTCTTCCAGATCGCGGAAATCGGAAATGCTGATGGAGGCCGGTGTATTCTCCAGATGACGGGTGACAGACGACAGCTGTTCGGACAGCGCGTCAAGATTGATGGCCGGTGTTGCGCGCATCGCTGCCAGATGATCAACGCGTTCGGCCAGTTCGCCCATGCGCTGCAGGATCGTGTCCGAGGTGCGGTCGTAGGCAACCGCTTCGACCTTGCTGCTCAGGGTTGCGATGCGTGCTTCAAGGCGCTCAAAGGCAGCGGTGTCGATGTGATTTGCCTGGGCAGGGCGGGCCGTTGCCACGATGGCGCGGCTGATTTCATCGAGCCGCTCGTCCATCTGGCGCATGAAGTCGCCATTCACGCCGGATGTTCCCGTGCGCGACATCTGCTCCACGGCGCTTGCCAGTGTCTTGAGCTTGTCTTCGACCTTCTTCAGCGGAATCGATTGCGGCAATACATCCACCGCCTGGCGGATCTGGTCGAGCCGGCCGCCCAGCGGATGATCCTGACGGAAGGCGTCGAAGCGTTCGTCCATTGCATCCCAGCGATTGTTCAGGCTCTTGACCGATTCTTCGCGGGCGAGTGTCGTAACGGTGCGCTTCAATTCATCAAGATCGCCGCGCAGCATCGACAGATGACCATTGTCCGCGCGCCCGGACCTGTCGTCCAGATTGCGGCTTGCAGTTGACTGGTGCAGGCGCTGCAAGGTTTCCGTGTGCGGTTCGGCATGATGCCGGGCCGGTGCACGGGCATCGTCGCGCATTTCTTCGCGCAACTGCTTGATGCGGGCAGCAATGGCCGAAAGATCGTGCTTGCCGTTATGGGGCTTGCTGGCAAAGGACGGCAGGTCGTCGGATGGCTTGTGTCTCGGCGCCGATGCTGCGCCCGCGCGGGAAGCCAGTGCGGCGAAGCGGTCGGCAATATCCGTCTGGTCCTGGTCGAAATCCGGATAATCCGGCTCCATCGTCTCGCGCAGCTGGCTTTCCAGCGCTTCGAGCGTGCGGTTGATACTGTCGAGCGATGTGGTCTCGCGGCGTGACCGGTTCACATTGACCTGTTCCAGTAGTGACCTTTGGTTCGTCATGGACGCCTGCTTTGCCGTGTTTACGCCAGTGATCCGGCGGGTTAATTCTGTTCCACGGGGCAGGGCCGGAAGCGCTGGCGATGTTCGCCTGCCATTCTGGCTTTGTCTGGTCTCGGTCTTCCGAAGCTCAAGAATGCGTTCTGCACATTGCCAATCTGGAAAGCCGGGACCGTTTGCCCCATGCGGTCCGACAAGCCGTGAAAAACAAATCACTCATAGACACGGTTTACCGACACCGTGACATTGGCGAAACGTGGTAAACAACTGGTTAAGAGATGGGTCGGAAGCGTTAAAAATGTGATACGCTGGCATTGTAATTCATAGACGCGGCACCAGCCGAAATCGCTAGAATCCATCTCTCATCGCCATCGTCTCGTTGAACAGGGCATCCCATTCAGAAAGATTGATCCACAGGAGCAAAATTTCACAAAATTTTGACGTTTACGGAAACGTCAAAATTTGTTAAAGAGATGGAAAATCCGACGGCACCGAAGTCTCCGGGCCGTTTTGCTCGTTTATGTTTTGGAGGAAACTGATGCCGAGTTATCGCGCGCCCGTTGAAGACACGCTTTTCATTCTGAACGATGTCCTGGGCTATGAACGCTACAACAACCTGCCAGGTTTCGCCGATGCATCGCCCGATATCGTTGCGGCAATCCTGAGCGAAGGCGCCAAGCTGGCCGAAAACACGTTGTTTCCGATCAACCAGTCCGGTGATCACGAAGGCTGCGTGCGTCATGCGGACGGCACGGTCACCACACCCAAAGGCTTCAAGGCCGCCTTTGACCAGTACCGCGAAGGCGGCTGGATGAGCCTGGCCATACCGGCGGAATTCGGCGGTCAGGGTCTTCCCTATGCGCTGCATGTTGCCGTGGGCGAATACATGTCTTCGGCCAATATGGCGCTGGTGATGTATCCCGGCCTGACGCAGGGCGCGATTGCCGCGATCCTGACGCATGGCACCGACGACCAGAAGCAGACCTATCTGCCGAAAATGGTCGATGGCACCTGGACCGGCACCATGAACCTCACCGAACCGCATTGCGGCACCGATCTCGGTCTGCTGCGCACCAAGGCCGCGCCCAATGGCGATGGCTCCTACAAGATTTCCGGCCAGAAGATTTTCATCTCCGCCGGTGAGCATGACATGTCGGAAAACATCATCCATCTGGTGCTTGCCCGTATCGAGGGTGCGCCGGAAGGCGTGAAAGGTATTTCCCTGTTCATCGTGCCGAAGTTTAATCTCGACGACAGCGGCAATGCTGGTACCCGCAATGGCGTGTCCTGCGGCTCGATCGAAGAGAAGATGGGCATCCACGCCAATTCGACCTGCGTGATGAACTATGACGAAGCCACGGGCTATCTGATTGGCGGCGAGAACAAGGGTCTGCGCGCCATGTTCACGATGATGAACGAGGCGCGTCTCGGCGTTGCCCTGCAGGGCCTGTCCATCGGGGAAATCGCCTACCAGAACGCGGTGGAATATGCGCGCGAGCGTCTCCAGGGCCGTTCGTTGACCGGACCGAAGGCGCCGGACAAGAAAGCCGATCCGCTGATCGTGCATCCGGATATCCGCCGCATTCTGATGACGATCAAGTCGTTCAATGAAGCGGGCCGCGCCTTCATCCTGTGGTCCGCGCTCAAGTCCGATGTCGCGCATCGTTCCGACGACGAGGGTGACAAGCAGATTGCCGATGATATTCTCGGCCTGATGACCCCGGTTCTCAAGGGCGTCCTGACGGACAAGGGCTTTGAACATGCGGTCATGGCGCAGCAGGTCTATGGCGGTCACGGTTACATCGAAGAACACGGCATGAGCCAGTATGTGCGCGATGCGCGCATTGCCATGATCTATGAAGGCGCCAATGGCGTTCAGGCGCTCGATCTCGTCGGCCGCAAGCTCGGCGCCAATGGCGGCCGCGCTGTCATGGCGTTCTTCAAAGAGGTCGGTGATTTCTGCGAGGAGAACCGCGGTGATGAAAACCTCGCCTTCTTCACCAAGCATCTGAAGAAAGGCCTCAATGACCTGCAGGCCGCCTCGATGTGGCTGATGCAGAATGGTATGGCGAATCTGGACAATGCCGGTGCCGCGTCGACCGATTACATGCATCTCTTCGGTCTGGTATCGCTTGGCTACATGTGGGCGCAGATTGCCAAGGCATCCCATGCGAAGCTTGCGGAAGGTGCCGAGAAGAAGGATTTCTACGAGACCAAGCTCGTCACCGGGAAATTCTTCATGGAACGCGTCATGCCGGAAACATCGGCGCATCTCGCCCGCATCCAGACCGGCGCGGACACGATGATGACGCTGACGGCGGAGGCATTCTGATTGATGCAAAAGGGAGCGGAGGCTCCCATATGCAGCGAAAGGTGATTTCTAGGGAGGTTAGAGATGTCTATTCGGCCGGAAGACGTGTTGGGCGTACCAAAACCCGACTGGAAGACTGACGATGTGGTGATGCTGCAGGATATGGCTTCGAAGTTTCTTGAAGCCGAGGTTCTGCCGCACTACGACCGTTTCGAAAAGCAGGAAATTTTTGACCGTTCCATCTGGGAGCTTGCCGGCGAGAACGGGCTTCTGTGCGCCTCCATGCCGGAAGAATATGGCGGTGCCGGCGGTACCTATGCCCATGAAAGCGCCATCCTGGAAGCCATCAGCCATGTTGGTGTCGATGGCTTCGGCATAGCCCTGCACAATTCGATCGTTGCTCCCTATATTCTGCATTATGGTTCGGAAGAGCAGAAGAAGAAGTGGCTGCCGAAGATGGCGACCGGCGAACTGATCGGCGCCATCGCCATGACGGAGCCGGGTGCCGGTTCCGACCTTCAGGGCGTGAAGACAAGCGCCAAGAAGGACGGCAATCAATACGTCATCAACGGTTCGAAGACGTTCATCACCAATGGCCAGCTCGCCAATCTGGTTATCGTCGTGACCAAGACGGACCCGTCGCAGGGCGCCAAGGGCACATCGCTCATTGTGGTCGAGACGGATGGGCAGGAAGGGTTCGAGCGCGGCCGCAACCTCGACAAGGTGGGACTGAAATCAAACGATACCTCGGAGCTGTTCTTCAACAATGTCCGCGTGCCCACAGCGAACCTGCTCGGAACCGAAGAGGGCCAGGGCTTTGTGCAGCTGATGCAGCAATTGCCGCAGGAACGTCTGCAGATCGGCGGCACGGCGATTGCCATGGCCGAGCGCGCCATCGCGATTACCTCGGACTATGTCAAGGAACGCAAGGCCTTCGGCAAGGCGGTCATCGATTTCCAGAATACCCAGTTCAAACTGGCCGAAATGAAGACGGAAGCCACCATCGGCCGCGTCTTCTACAATCACTGCGTGGAACGCCACGTCAATGGCGGGCTCGATCCGGTCACTGCCTCCATGGCCAAATACTGGTTGAGCGACCTGCAGAACAAGATCGTTGACGAATGCCTGCAGCTGCATGGCGGCTACGGTTATATGAACGAATACCCGATCGCACGTATGTTCCGCGATGCCCGCGTCCAGCGGATTTATGGCGGAACCAATGAAATCATGAAGCTTTTGATCGCCCGCAGCCTCTGAGGTGCGGTTCGAAAAGGGAGAATGAAATGGCCGAAGCATATATTTATGACCACGTCCGCACGCCGCGCGGCAAGGGCAAGAAGGATGGCAGCCTGCATGAAGTGCCCGCCGTCCGTCTCGGCGCCAAGGTGCTGGAAGCGTTGCGCGACCGCAATGGTCTCGACACGGGACTGGTCGACGACATCATCTATGGCTGCGTTGATCCCGTCGGTGAAGCGGGCGCTGTCATTCCGCGCTCATCGGCTTTCGAAGCCGGATACGATTTCAAGGCGCCGGGCATGCAGATTTCGCGTTTCTGCGCTTCCGGTCTCGATGCGGTAAACTTTGCCGCCGCCAAGATCGTGCAGGGTGCCGATGACATCGTCATCGCCGGCGGCGTGGAATCCATGTCGCGCGTCGGCATGGGTATGTCCGGCGGTGCCTGGTACATGGACCCGTCGGTGGGCTTGCCCGGCTATTTCATGCCGCAGGGCGTATCGGCCGATCTGATCGCCACCAAGTATGGTTTTACCCGCGATGATGTCGACGCCTATGCTGTCGAAAGCCAGAAGCGCGCCGGGGAAGCCTGGAAGAAGGGCTACTTCAAGAATTCCGTTCTCAGCATCAAGGACCAGAACGGCCTGACCATCCTTGATCACGACGAGCACATGCGTCCGGCAACGGATATGCAGGCGCTGGCGTCGCTCAATCCCTCCTTCGTGATGCCGGGCGAAATGGGCGGCTTCAACGCCGTTGGTATTCAGGCGCATCCGGAAGTTGAGACCATCAACCACGTACACCACGCCGGCAATTCCTCCGGCATCGTCGATGGTGCCGCCGGTGTCCTGCTCGGCTCGAAAAGTGCCGGCAAGGCATTGAGTGCCAAGCCGCGTGCCCGCATCCGCGCCTTTGCCAATATCGGTTCCGATCCGGCATTGATGCTGACCGGCCCGGTCGATGTGACGGAAAAGCTGCTCAAGCGCGCCAGGATGAAGATTTCGGATATCGACCTGTTCGAACTGAATGAAGCCTTTGCGGCTGTTGTGCTGCGCTACATGCAGGCCTTCAACATTCCGCGCGACAAGATCAACGTCAATGGCGGTGCCATCGCCATGGGCCATCCGCTCGGTGCAACCGGTGCGATGATCCTCGGCACGGTGCTTGACGAGTTGGAGCGCCGCGACCTGAATGTGGCCTTGGTCACACTGTGCATTGGTGCCGGCATGGGCACCGCAACGATTATCGAACGCGTCTGAGGGAGAGCAGAAGATGAGCTATACAAACTTCAAATTCGACGTCGACGCGGACGGCATTGCGCTGGTCACCTGGGATATGCCCGACAAGTCGATGAATGTCTTCACCGAAGAGGTGATGAAGGAACTCGACGCCATCGTCGACCGCGTTGCCAAGGACGAGGCGATCAAGGGTGCGGTCATCACATCGGGTAAGGATACATTCTCCGGCGGTGCGGACCTGACCATGCTCAAGCGCATGTTCCAGCTGTTCCAGGAGGAAAAGGCCAAAGACCCCAAGAAGGCCGTCGAACTCCTGTTCGAAAACACCGGCAAGATGGGCGGCCTGTTCCGCAAGCTCGAAACATCGGGCAAGCCATGGGTTTCGGCCATCAACGGCACCTGCATGGGCGGCGCATTTGAAATGTCGCTGGCCTGCCATGGCCGCGTTGTCTCCGATGATCCATCGGTGAAGATGGCCCTGCCTGAAGTGAAGGTCGGCATTTTCCCGGGTGCCGGCGGCACACAGCGCGTTCCGCGCCTGACCAACCAGCAGGATGCCCTGCAGATGATGACGACGGGCTCCAGCCTGACTGCCGCGCGTGCAAAGGCCATGGGCCTTGTGCATGAAATCGCGCCGGCCAAGAAGCTCGTCGAAACCGCCAAGAAGATGATCAAGGCCGGTTTGAAGCCGGTCCAGCCATGGGATGAAAAGGGTTTCAAGCTTCCCGGCGGCGCGATCTATTCGGCAGCCGGCGCCAATCTCTGGCCTGCAGCCACGGCTATCCTGCGCCGCGAAACCTATGGCAATTATCCCGGTGCCGCAGCAATCCTGAAATCCGTCTATGAAGGCCTCCTCGTGCCCTTCGACACGGGCCTCAAAATCGAGCAGCGCTACTTCACCAACATCCTGCAGAGCACGGAAGCGGGCATGATGATCCGCTCGCTGTTTGTTTCCCTGCAGGAGCTGAACAAGGGTGCGCGCCGCCCGGCCGACGTCAAGCCGACCAAATTCAAGAAGGTCGGTGTCATCGGTGCCGGTTTCATGGGCGCAGGTATTGCCTTTGTCACAGCCAAGGCCGGGATTCCCGTTGTCCTGATCGATCAGACGCAGGAAGCAGCCGACAAGGGCAAGGCGCATACGGCTGAGCTGATTACCAAGGATATCCAGCGTGGCAAGGCAACCGCGGAAGACAAGGAAAAGCTCCTTGGCCTGATCACCGCCACCACGCAATATGCCGAACTTGACGGTGCCGACCTTGTGATCGAAGCCGTGTTCGAAGACCGCGACGTCAAGCGCAAGGCAACGGAGCAGGCGGAAGCCGTGCTGAAGCCTGCGGCCGTGTTTGCCTCCAATACCTCGACCCTGCCGATCACCGGCCTTGCCAAGGTATCAGTGCGCCCGAAGAACTTCATCGGCATCCATTTCTTCTCGCCCGTCGACAAGATGATGCTGGTCGAGGTTATCCTCGGCAAGAAGACCTCGGAAAAGGCATTGGCCGTCGCGCTGGACTACGTGCGTGCGATCAAGAAAACCCCGATTGTCGTCAACGACACCCGCGGTTTCTACGTCAATCGCTGCGTCCTGCGCTACATGTCGGAAGCCTACAACATGTTGGTGGAAGGCGTTCCGCCTGCGATGATCGAGAATGTCGCTCGTATGGCAGGCATGCCGGTCGGGCCTCTTGCGCTCAATGACGAGACGGCCATCGATCTGTCGCAGAAAATCCTCAAGGCGACGCTTGCCGATCTTGGACCGAAGGCGGTCGATCCGCGGCATGTGGAACTGGTCAACACGCTTGTCGACAAGTACGACCGCCGTGGCCGCAAGAACGGCAAGGGCTTCTATGATTATCCGGCCAAGCCGGCCAAGAAACATCTCTGGCCGGAATTGAAGACGCTCTATCCGCAGCAGGACGCCGACAAGATCGATGTGGACGTGCTCAAGCAGCGCTTCCTCTTCACCATCGCGCTGGAAGCGGCGCGCGTCATGGAAGAGGGGATTGTCACCGATCCGCGTGAAGCGGATGTCGGCTCGATCCTGGCGTTCGGCTTTGCGCCCTATACGGGCGGAACGCTGTCCTATATCGATGGCATCGGTGCGGCGAAGTTCGTGGAAATCGCCAAGGGCCTGCAGCGCAAATACGGTGCCCAGTTCAAGGCGCCGAAGCTGTTGCTCGACATGGCCGAGAAGGGCGACACCTTCTATGAACGCTTCAATCCCTATCCGGTTGAAGCCAAGAAGAAAAAGGCGGCCTGACTGAGATATGAGGGGATCACTTGCTGATCCCCTCATTGCCGTTGTGCGTGGTTCGACAAGCTCACCATGAGGGGAGTGATTTGGCTGCAAGGCCAATCCCGAACGTTGCAGAATATAGCTCCCTGCAATCCTTGCCCTCCCTCATGGTGAGCTTGTCGAACCACACACGGGTCTTCTCGCAATATAAGAAAGTTTTCCGCGTTTTATCTCGACTTTTCCCCAATTCCCTCCTAAAACTTTAGTGAAGGTATTTTTTCCTTTATCTGGAAGAGTCCCATGTTCTCACATGACCGTATCTGGGCGGCCATCGATGCGCTGGCGGAACGTCATTCGCTTTCCGTTTCGGGACTGGCGAAGCGCGCCGGGCTTGATCCGACCACCTTCAACAAATCCAAACGTTATGCGGTCGACGGTCGTGCCCGCTGGCCGTCGACGGAGTCGCTGGCCAAGATCATGGAAGCGACAGGCGCTTCGATCGATGAATTCATGACGCTGGTTGTCGGCGGCAAGGGTACAAGGGCCGGCATGGGTGCCATGCGGTCCGTACCGCTTCTGGGGTTTGCCCAGGCGGGCGCCGGCGGCTTCTTCGACGATGGGGGATTCCCGGTCGGCCAGGGCTGGGATGTGGTTGAGTTTCCCGTCGGTTCCGGAGAAGCGGTCTATGCGCTGGAGGTTGCCGGGGATTCCATGCTGCCGCTTTATCGCGACGGCGATACGATCATTGTCGCTCCAGGCGCTCCGGTGCGCCGCGGCGACCGCGTCGTGGTCCGTACGAAGGAAGGCGAGGTCATGGCGAAGATTCTGACGCGCCAGACCCCGCGCACCATTGAACTGCAATCAATGAATCCGGAGCACGCCAACCGGACGTTTGATGCGGTTCATATCGACTGGATTGCCCGAATCCTGTGGGCCAGCCAATAACAGGGAGCCATTTCCCATGCGCCGGATACCGCTTTACGTTCTGACCGTTCTGGTCGGACTCTGTCTGGCCTATGTCTTTGTTTCCCCGTTCTATATCGGGCTGCCAGCGGCAGGGGTAAGCGGGCAGGACGTGACGATTGTCCCCGAAAATTTTCAGCTGCCGGCTGATACAGTTGGGGCCGCGCCGGACACACCGCCGCAACAGCCGGAATCTGCATCACCCCCAGCACAAACCGCCACTGCAGCACGGCAGGTCGATCCGGATGGATTTTCGATGACTGGCAAGGAATCCGGGCCCTTGCAGCGTATCGAACCACGCCAACCCTTGAGTGACATGGGCCACGCGACCCCGCCTGCACCCCCTCCGCCTCCGGTGCCTGTCGATACGACGGCACGGCCCAAACTGCTTTACCGCCCGGTAGCGACGGCCGCGGGAACCGTGGATGTCTCTGGCTACAGGATCGCCATCGAGGGGATCAATGTCGTGCCGCCGGAAGAAACATGCGCTGTCGATGGCGGCACGTCATGGCCATGCGGCACGGCGGCGCGGACTGCCTTTCGCAACTGGCTGCGTTCGCGCGCCATAGAATGCAATGTTCCCGACCTTCCTCCGGAAGCGCTCGTTTCCACCCAGTGCAAGCTTGGTACGACCGATCTGGCCGCATGGCTTGTTGACAATGGCTGGGCGAGAGCCAGCGACGGCTCGCCCCTGGCCGATAATATGAAAAAGGCGCAGGAGGCAAAACGCGGCATTTTCGGCAGCCCGCCGCCATCGCTTCCCGCCGCCAGCGACTTGCCATCTCCCGTTGCCGCCGGCGACCTGCCGCTGCCATCGGCAGAACCACAGCCGGCACCGCTGGCTGTACCCGCTCCGGATGCGCCGTTCCCGCCAAAGCCGCAGTAGAAAGGTTTCAGGTGTCAGCCTTCGTGGCAGACGGCCTCGATATTGTGGTTGTCCGGATCACGCACGAAGGCGCCATAATAGTCCGGATGGTAATGGGGGCGCAGTCCTGGCTGGCCATTGTCGTTGCCGCCAGCTTCCAAGGCTGCCTTGTGAAAGGCATCGACGAGTGCGCGCGTGTTGACACGAAATGCAACATGCGCCGGCGGATTGTTCGCGATGCCGCTGGCGATCCAGAAATCGGGCTTGCCGCCTTCGCCAAAGCCGGCAACGTCGGCGCTCCCGGTCACGGATGCCGGGAACTCGAGGATCAATTCATAGCCAATGGCCGCAAGGGCTTTCTGGTAGAACTTTTTGCTCTCGTCGAAATTGCTGACATTCACTCCGATATGGTCAATCATTCCGTCCTCCCTCGATTTCGCTCCAGATATGGAGCAACTATGCCAGTTGGCCCATCAATGCCTTTTTAATGAGGGCCCGCGTTTCGGCGATGCCGTAAAGCGCGACGAAGGAACCGAACCGTGGCCCGCGTTCCTGTCCGATCAGCACTTCATAGAGCATCTGGAAGAACGACACCGATACGCCGGGTCCGCCTTCCGGGCTTTTCTTCGTGTGATCCTGATAGCGTTCGATGCCACGGGCAACATCCAGCATGGCGTTCTGGATGGCATTGCCATCCGCATCCGCCGGCAAGGTGGCAAGCTGCGCATCGATACCCTTCAACGCCGCAAGCTCAACGTCGTCCGCGGGGCGGAACTTCTTGGTTGGCTTGACGAAATCGTTGAAGTAACGGATCGCATAGGTGACGAGCTCGTTCAGCTTCGGATTGTTTTCCTGCGTCACGCCGGGTGCATAGCGGGAGATGAATCCCCAGAGGACATCGGCATTTTCGGCATTCGACGCGCTGACGAGGTTAAGCAGCATGGCAAAGGGCACCGGCATGTCGAGCACGGGCGGATTGCCGTAATGCTGATGCCAGACCGGATTGCCGAGGCGCTCCTTCCATTCCTGCCGCTGATAGGCGGACAGGAAGGTGAAATACTCGTCCACGGCCTTCGGGATCACGTCGAAATACAGCTTCTTCGCCGTCTTCGGCTTCTGGAACATGTAAAGTGCCAGACTTTCGGTCGGCGCGTAGGTCAACCAGTCATCGATGGTCAGGCCATTGCCCTTCGACTTGGAAATCTTCTGTCCCTTGTCATCGAGGAAGAGCTCGTAATTGAAGCCTTCGGGCGCCCGGCCGCCAATGGCGCGACAGATCTTGGACGACAGGGTCACGGAGTCGATGAGATCCTTGCCGGCCATCTCGTAGTCAACGCCAAGGGCGGTCCAGCGCATGGCCCAGTCAGCCTTCCACTGGCACTTGACCTTGCCGCCGGTCACTTCTGTTTCGACATGCTCGCCGGTATCGGGGTCCTCATAGGTGATGGTGCCCTTCTGCACATTGCGGGCGATCATCGGGACCTGCAGGACAACGCCGGTGCGCGGGCTGATGGGCAGGAACGGCGAATAGGTCGCCCGGCGTTCCTCACCCAGGGTGGGCAGGATGATGTTCATGACATCGTCATAGGCCGCCAGCATCTTGAGCAATGTCTCGTCGAACCGGCCGGAAGCGTAATAGTCCGTCGCCGAGGCAAACTCGTAGTCGAAACCGAAACGGTCGAGAAACGCCCGCAGCCGCGCGTTGTTGGCCGCACCAAACGATGGATACTCGTTGGAGAACGGGTCGGGAATGCGGCTGAGCGGCTTGCCCAGATGCGAAGCCATCATCTCCCGGTTCGGCACATTGTCCGGAACCTTGCGCAATCCGTCCATGTCATCCGAGAAGCAAAGGATCTTTGTCTTGACGCTGTCCTTCGTCAGGACGCGAAAGGCGTGGCGGACCATCGACGTGCGCGCGACTTCGCCGAACGTGCCGATATGCGGCAGGCCGGACGGGCCGTATCCTGTCTCGAACAGGATCGAGTCGGGATAGCCGGACTTTTCATAGCGTTTGATGATCTTCTGCGCCTCTTCGAAGGGCCATGCTTTGGCCTCTGCTGCCGCCGCGATCAGCTCGGGGGTCAGTTCGATTTGGGTGTTTGGGCGCGAAGTCATTCTTGGTTTCCTGTTTTCCTGCCATGTGGTGAAGCGCGCGGACACTATGGCGGTAGCTTCGCCGCGTCAATTGCCACGGCGTCTCACAAGGCTTTTGCATGCGGTTTCAGTAAAAATTGACGGGGAAGTACCGTAGATAGAGTTCGGAGGTCGTGCCCTTTTCCTCCATGGATTTCAATGCAAAATTGAAGGCATCGACGAGATCGGTGTTCTTCGCGGTTGTCGCAATCATCATGCCGTCACCCAGAAACTGTGGTGCGATATACGGCCCGCCGGAAAATGTGCAGCAATTCTGCGCTTCCGGGCTGCCGATCCAGAACGACAGGTCGGATCCGTCGCCAAAAACCGCATCGATTTTCTTGTCACGCAAATCCTTCAGCATCAACGCGCGTGTGGGATAGCCGACCCATCTGTCCTTGGGGAAGTAATCGGCGAAAATCGCCTGATGCACGGACCCGTCCACGACGCCAACCACTTTCTTGTCGAGCTTGTCCGCCAGGGGTTCCTCCAGTGTCGTTTCCTTCAGGGTGACGAAACGGGCAGGCAGCCGCATGTAGGGGGCGGTGAATGCAAACTTTTCACGCAACTGTGTCGTGGGCTTCAATCCGGCGATAATGGCCTCGGCTTCGCCGTTTTCCACGGTCTGCTGAAGTTCATTCCACGGACGCGCTTCGATCTGGCAAATCGCGGTCACATTCAATTCGCTGCAGATGGCCCGCACCAGATCGATGTTGAAACCGGATATCCGTCCGCTGGCGTCGATGAAATTGAACGGAGGGTAATCCACCGTGGTCACAAACCGGATGCGCTCGACCGTCGAAAGATTTGGCTTGGCAACATGTTCCCGGCCATCCCAATAGTGCGGGAAATCCGATGCCGCACTGATTTGAGACAATCCTGCCCCAAGAAAAACTGCCGTGCAAAAAACGATTGTGCGGATATGCATTCGATTTGAGAAGCCCATGTGATTTGCCCGAAGAGTAGCATGGGTGATCCTGACATGACAGGTTTGATGGCTGTCCTGTGCAGCTGCACGGAGTGATGGGCTGCAATAGATGCTGTTCTTCGACTTATGAAGAATTGCCATTGGTATAAAGAGGCCTAACAATATTATTCTTCGCTTGTAACGCTATAAATTGTTCCGAATTTTATTTTCAATTATGAATTGTGAGTTGAGTTCATGCTGTTGGCGTTCCCTCTACAGAAAACACGCGCCTTGACGATCGTTAATATTCAAAGATCAGGCTCCCGGTAGAGGGAAGATGCTGCATCGAGACCTCGAAGTGGCTCTGGCCGCGCGTCTCTACCGCGCCGGATTGGCGAAAATCCTGATCGTACGGGCCTTCAGGGATTCCATTGCCGGCAACACGTCCTTTATCGACGAACTCTATGCCAGCGTTCGCGGCAACGATGCGCTGATCGGCCAATGTATCGCCGACATAACGGGACTGGCTTTTGAAGTGGCACCGCAAACAACCGGCATTTTTCTGCGATCGGGCCCGGATATCACCATTCTGCCGCACGCACGCATTGCGACGACGCTTAACCACGACAACAATGCATTGACCTATATTGCGCCGACAATCGCCGACATTGCTGTTGTCAAACGCTATCTGTCGAGCCGCAAAGAGCTGGCTGGCCGCTTGAGCGTGACCACGCCCTCTGGGGTGCGCGTGCTTCTCAGGGCCGGGCATCAGCATCTGCTCGCCGATAGAGCTGCTAGAATGATCGAAGACTCCCGCTGCGAATACTCGGCCAAAATTGTCCTGACAGGTCAGCAGGGCATCCTGATCGGCATATTGGCAAGCTGTCTGCTGCTGGGCGCCTTTGAGAAGCAGCAGCTGAGCTGGAAGGGTGCGCATGTCATCCTCTCGCTGTTCTTTCTTGCCTGTGTCCTGCTGCGGTTGGTGGCATGCAAAAATGCGCGTCGCGACAATCCGTTACCCCTGCTGGCAATAAATCCAGCAGAGCTTCCGATCTACACGGTTATGATTGCACTGTATCAGGAAGCAGACATTGTTCCGCAGCTCGTCAGAGCCATGCTGGCGTTGAACTGGCCGCGTTCAAAGCTTCAGGTTCTCTTCCTCTGCGAAGAGGATGACGCGGCGACGCTCGCCGCATTGAGGCGCCAGGGCCTGCCTCAGCCCTTCGATATCATTTCCGTATCCGGATATGGCCCGCGGACGAAGCCAAAGGCGCTCAATTACGGGCTCCTGCTGTCGAAGGGAGCGTTTGTCGTGGTTTACGATGCGGAGGATCGCCCCCACCCAGACCAGTTGCTGGAAGCCTTTCAACGCTTCCAGCGCGCCGATGAAAAGCTCGGCTGCCTTCAGGCTCCGTTGAAGGTCGCCAATGCGCATGAAAGTCTTGTGGCGCGTCTGTTCGCCTTCGAATATGCGGCGCACTTCCAGAGCTTCCTGCCGTGGCTTGCGCATCGCGGGCTGGTCTTGCCCCTTGGCGGCAGCTCCAATCATTTTCGTTCCGATTGCCTGACCGCCATCGGAGGCTGGGATCCGCACAACGTCACGGAGGACGCGGAGCTCGGCACCCGTTTGGCGCGCCTGGGGTATCGGACGGATATGATCGAACGCGCGACGATCGAGGATGCGCCGACTGAAATCGGCATCTGGTTTCGCCAGCGAACGCGCTGGTTCAAGGGCTGGATGCAGACGTGGCTTGTGCAGATGCGCCAGCCGTTTACCCTTCTCGTCCAGTTGGGCATTCTGCGCTTCGTCGTCTATCACCTTCTGGCGGTGGGGATGATCGTTTCATCCCTGCTTTATCCCGTCACGCTGCTGTTTATGCTCTCGGTCACCTTGTGCTGGCTTTCCGGAAGCGATGTCTTTGCCCGGCATCGGGATATTCTCTGCATCGATCTCATCAATATCGTGATGGGGTATCTCTCGTTCCACCGGCTGGGGCAGCGCGCGCTGGCGGGCAAGGGGATGCCCGGCAGGATCCTGCCATGGATACCGCTCTACTGGTTGCTCATGTCCCTGGCGGCGTGGCGCGCTTTGGGGCAGTTGAACACGCGGCCTTTCCTATGGGAGAAAACGCCGCATCGGCCCGCGCAATCTACTCAAGAAACCCCGGGCCGGAACCAATGATCAGAGCGTCTTCATTACCGATCACCCCGACATCCCGGCCCTTGTAGGGCAAGCTCAGCAAAACCCGGCGGATAACGGCGATGCGGGCACGGCGCTTGTCATTGGAGCGCACCACCGTCCACGGTGCATGGGCCGTATGGGTCCGGGCCATCATTTCGTTCCGGGCGTTGGTGTAGTCATCCCACTTTTCGGCACCGGCAATATCCATCGGCGAGAACTTCCAGTTCTTCAACGGGCTGTGGCGTCGATCGTGAAAACGTTTCAACTGCATGATCTGGCCGATGTTGAGCCAGAACTTGAAGAAGAAGATGCCGTCGGCAACGATCATGCGTTCGAAGCCGGGCGTTTCCTCGAGGAACGTTTCATGCTGTTCCGGCGTACAGAAACCCATGACGGGTTCGACACCACCGCGATTGTACCAGGAGCGGTCAAACGTGACGAATTCGCCCTTTGTCGGAAAATGCGAGACGTAGCGCTGATAGTACCATTGTCCGCTTTCGGTTTCCGTGGGCTTGGGCAGGGCAACGTTGCGCGCATTACGTGGGTTCATGTACTGGCGCAAGGTAAAGATCGTTCCGCCCTTGCCGGCGGCATCGCGCCCTTCGAAGACGGTTATCACGCGGCCGCCGGTTTCCTGCAGCCAGCTCTGCATTTTGACCAGCTCAATCTGCAGCTGCTCAAGTGTTTTTTCGTATTCGGCCCTGTTCATTTTATCCGTGTAGGGAAAGTCACCGGACGCAAGGGCGCCGTCGTCAATCCAGTCCGGCAGTTTGGCGTCGTCGATATCGAAACTCCGCTTCTTCCCATCGATCTTGAGTTTAAGCGTTGTCTTACCGACATGCGGCTGGTCGGATTTCTCTTTCGAATTTTTGGCCAAGACAGTCTCCCTCAATTGACATGAAGCCATGTTATTGGGACAGCGTTGTGGCGTCCAGTGTCGATGACAAGCATGGCAGGGCAGGGAGTTGAACGCATGAGCATATTCGGTTCAGGGCAGGAAAGCCGCGGTTTGCGGCAAAGGGCGATGCAGCGGATCATTCGCGCACGCTATATTCTTGGTGCCGCTGCCTTTCTCACCGCGCTCGTTCTGAATTCCGGCGTGTCCTGGTGGCTGAGCTTTGCCATTCTGATGCTTCTGCTCCTGGGCGTGGTCGCCTTGTCGGCAAGCATTCCGCGCAGTGACGACACCAACCGTGCGCAGCCGGTCAGCGATCCGGCGATCTTCCGCCTGTCCGGTCAGCAGCTTGCGGCGCAATTGCCCGATCCCCTGATTATCTTTGATCACGAAGGGACAATTCTTTACGTCAATCCGGCGGCCAACGGCGCTTTCGGGCCTCTGGCGCGCGGCGGTACGCTGCTCCTGCATTTCCGCGCACCGGAGATGCAGACGCTGGTCCAGTCGGTCATGTCGGATGCGCAGGCCGGATCGATCGACTACTCCGAGCGTGTCCCGGTTGAACGCTGGTATCGCGCCACTGTGCTGCGTCTGGATCAGGGCGGCTCCGACCGTCAGTATCTCCTGTCATTCCGCGATCTGACCGAGGCGCATCGTCTGGAGCGCATGCGCTCGGACTTCATCGCCAATGCCAGCCATGAATTGCGCACGCCACTGGCGTCACTCAGCGGTTTCATTGAAACGCTGCGCGGTCCGGCGCGCAACGACGCCGTTGCCCGCGACAATTTTCTGGAGATCATGCAGAAGCAGGCTGAGCGCATGGCACGGCTCATCGATGATCTTCTGTCGCTGTCGCGCATCGAAATGAAGGCCCATATCGCGGTCAAGGACCAGGTGGACCTGACCATCGTTCTCAATCATGTGGTGGATACGCTCCGCCCGCTCGCCACGCACCTCGACATTGAAATCGAGCGTCACATCGATCCCGGGCCGGTCATGGTCCTCGGCGACCGGGATGAACTGACGCAGGTTTTCCAGAATCTTCTGGAGAACGCCTGCAAATACGGCCAGTCCGGCAAGAAGGTGGTTGTCGAGCTCAAAAACAATGGCGAGGGGATCAAAGCCACTATTCAGGATTTTGGCCCGGGTATACCGGAGGAGCACATCCCGCGGCTGACCGAGCGCTTTTATCGCGTCAATATCGAGACCAGCCGGGCCCAGAAAGGCACGGGTCTCGGTCTGGCAATCGTCAAGCACATCCTTACGCGGCACCGGGCCCGGCTTGTCGTTCGCTCTCGCGTCGGCGAAGGCTCATCGTTCACGGTTGCCTTCGGTCCGCAGAAAGCCAAGGCTTGACGACAACAAAAAAGGCGCCTGACGGCGCCTTTCCCTATACTATGTGCCTCGCCGATTACCGGGCGCGGCGGCGATCGGACGCCGGCTGATAGGCCAGGCGGGCATGATAGGTGCAGTATGGGCCGCCTTCGCCGACATCATTTCCGCAGAAGTGAAAATCAGGCTGCAACGGATCGCCCATCGGCCACTTGCAGGTGCGCTCGCTGAGCTGCACCAGTTCGAGACGCCGCGAGATCGGCACCACGACATCCGTCGAGGGCTTCATCACGGTCTGCGTAACCGTGTCGACAAAATATTCCTGCTGCAGCGCTGTTGCGCCAACGCTCTTGGTCACAACGCGGCTCGTCATCTGCGCCGACGTGCTGACGCTGCTGCGATGCCCGGCCGAAGCGGTCGTGTTGACTTTCTTGCTGCGTGTCTGGGTCGATGTGGTCTTGCCGCGGCCTGACAGTTTCAGGCGGTGCACCTTGCCGATGACCGCATTGCGGCTGACGCCACCCAGCTGTGCAGCGATCTGGCTTGCGCTCAGACCTTCGGCCCAAAGCTTCTTCAGCTGTTCTACGCGCTCATCTGTCCAGTTCATCTTCCTTGGCTCCGTATTGTGCGGACTCTAGGCTGAATCCTTCCCTCACATCTGGATTGCTCCAGATTGCAGATACTATATCTATCCAGGTGACGAGGTCCGCCGCACGAAATCTAGCTATTCCGTTTCTCAAGCTACAATATGCGATGACTCTGTGACAAGAGTCGGGCGTGGGAAGCGGCTTGCTTTTTTGGGTTTTCCCCAACTTGCGCGTGAAAACGCGGCATAAATGACATTTCTCGCAAATCCCGTCGCTTTCCGTATGGTCGCTTGGCTACAGATTTGAAAACCTTATGGAAAGACCGCCTCGCGCGGACGCACTGTCGCGTCTATGTTTTTGAAGTGTTCATTTGACAATTGCGGATTGAATGATGATATTACCAGCGTCAGGCCGCCCTTGTGGGCGGCTTTTTGATTTCATCGCTGCCGGTTTCTTCTTAGCAAACAGCAGATCAAAACAGGGTATTGGAGGCCCGAAACGACATGACGGACGCAAACGCGCAACCGCTATACGACACTTTTGCTCGTGCGGATCTGCGCTTTGAGCGAGGAGACGGTGTTTGGCTGACGACCGAGAGCGGTGAACGCTATCTGGATTTCGCTGCCGGCATTGCCGTCAATTCGCTGGGTTATTCGCATCCGCATCTCGTCGAAACCCTGAAGACCCAGGCTGACAAGCTTTGGCATCTGTCCAATATTTATGAAATTCCGGGGCAAAGACGTCTTGGTCAGCGTCTCGTGGACAACACGTTTGCCGACAAGGTGTTTTTCACCAATTCCGGGGCGGAAGCGCTGGAATGCGCGATCAAGACCGCCCGGCGCTATCACTATGTCAACGGTCACCCGGAACGGTTTCATATCATCACCTTCGAAGGCGCGTTCCATGGCCGCACGCTGGCGACGATTGCTGCCGGCGGCCAGGAAAAGTATCTCGAAGGCTTCGGCCCCAAAGTCTCGGGCTTCGATCAGGTGCCCTTCGGTGACGAGAAGGCATTGAAGGCGGCCATTGGTCCCCAGACCGCCGCCATCCTGATTGAACCGATCCAGGGCGAGGGCGGTGTGCGTCCCGTGCCGGATGAGGATTTGCGCCGTCTGCGCAAGATTTGCGACGAGAACGGCCTGCTGCTGATCCTCGATGAAGTTCAGTCGGGTGTCGGACGTACGGGCAAGTTCTTTGCATATGAGTGGTCGGGTATCACGCCCGATATCATGGCTGTCGCCAAGGGCATCGGCGGCGGTTTCCCGCTCGGCGCTTGTCTCGCAACGGCCGAGGCAGCCAAGGGCATGACAGCCGGCGTGCATGGCACGACCTATGGCGGCAATCCGCTCGCCATGGCCGTCGGCAATGCCGTGCTCGATGTCATTCTCGCCGATGGCTTTTTCGAGCATGTGCAGCAGGTCGCCCTCTTCATGAAGCAGGGCCTCGCCTCGATCTCCGATCGCTATCCCGAGGTTATTGCGGAAGTACGCGGCCGCGGCTTGTTGATGGGCATCAAGAGTGTTGTTCCCAATACAGCGCTCGTTCAGGCACTGCGTGACGAACACCTGCTCACCGTTGGTGCCGGCGACAACGTCATTCGGTTGCTGCCGCCTTTGGTCGTGACCGAAGAAGAGGCCCGCGAGGCCCTTTCCCGGATTGAAGCCGCTGCCGAACGTCTGTCGGTCACGGCCCGGCAGAAGAGTGCGTAGGGAACTGTCATGACAATCAAGCAGGACCTCCGTCACTTCACGGACATCTCGGCGCTTTCTTCCGGTGTGTTGCGTTCCATTCTTGATGATGCGCGCGCGCGCAAGAACCGCCTCAAGGCAGGCAATATTGAGAAGCCCTTTGCAGGCAAGGTGCTTGCGATGATTTTCGACAAGCCTTCGACGCGGACCCGCGTGTCCTTCGATGTCGGCATGCGCCAGCTGGGCGGCGAAACCATCATGCTCACCGGTTCCGAAATGCAGCTCGGCCGCAGCGAGACCATTGCGGATACGGCAAAGGTGCTTTCGCGCTACGTCGATATCATCATGATGCGCACGACGACCCATGACCGGCTGATCGAAATGGCTGAGAATGCCACGGTTCCCGTCATCAATGCCCTGACGGACGACACGCATCCTTGTCAGATCATGGCCGATATCATGACGTTCGAAGAGCATCGCGGTCCGGTCAAGGGTAAGACGTTTGCCTGGACAGGCGATGGCAACAATGTGCTGCATTCGCTCGTTGAAGCGGCTGCGCGCTTTGATTTCAACCTGAACATTGCCACGCCGGAAGGCAGCGAGCCCGAGAGCAAATATCTCGCCTGGGCCAAGAGCGCCGGCGGTAATGTCAAGCTGACATCCGATCCTATCGCGGCTGTCGAGGGCGTTGACTGCATCGTCACCGATACATGGGTTTCTATGGGACAGGAAGGCCGTGCGCGCGGTCACAATGTGTTCATGCCCTATCAGGTCAATGATGCCCTGATAAAGCACGCGCATCCCGATGCCCTGTTCATGCACTGCCTGCCTGCTCATCGCGGCGAAGAAGTAACGGATTCCGTTATTGACGGGCCGCACTCGGTCGTTTTCGATGAAGCCGAAAACCGGTTGCATGCGCAAAAAGCCATTCTAGCCTGGTGTCTCGAAGGAGGTCGCCCGCGTGTCTGATATGCCTGACATCACCAAGCGCTCCGACGAATACGTCTTCGCCGGGGATGATGCGGTTGTGCCGTTCCAAGTCGAGACACTCGATGCCCGCGGCCGCGCCGTGCAATTGGGTGCGACGCTGGACGATATTCTCAGCCGGCACGACTACCCGGAGCCGGTTGCAAAGCTCCTGGCCGAAGCGATTGTCCTGACCGTGCTCTTGGGAACGTCACTGAAATTCGACGGCAAGTTCATTTTCCAGTCGCAGTCCGATGGGCCTGTGGACATGCTGGTGGTTGATTTCCGCACGCCGAATTCGGTGCGCGCCTATGCCCGCTATGACGAAGACCGGCTGGCCGAGGCGATCGCCGCGCACCGGCTTTCGCCGGAGCAGTTGATGGGGACGGGAACGCTGGCGCTGACGGTTGATCAGGGCGAGTACACCCAGCGCTATCAAGGTATCGTTGCACTCGATGGTTCCAACCTGGAGGAAATAGCCAAGACCTATTTCCGCCAGTCGGAGCAGATTCCGACCGATATCCGCCTGTCCGTCGCCAAGCTCATAGAACGCGGCGAGGATGGCAAACCTGTCGAGCAATGGCGCGCCGGAGGGCTGATCGTGCAGTTCCTGCCGGAATCCGAGCTGCGTATCCGCCAGCGTGATCTGCCTGCGGGCGATGCGCCGGATACCGACGAGGATGAGGACGATATTGAAGAGGACGATGATTGGGCTGAAGTGAAAGCTCTGGTTGCGACCATCGAGAGTTCGGAACTGACCGATCCGCAGGTGGGCGCGGAGCGGCTGCTGTACCGCCTGTTCCATGAACGCGGCGTCCGCGTGTTCGACGCAGTGCCGGTGAATGACGATTGTTCCTGCTCGCGTGACAAGATTGCAGGCGTCCTCTCCGGATTTACCGCCGAAGAAATCACGGACAGCATCGAAGATGGCAAGATCAGCGTGACCTGCGAGTTCTGCTCGACCCATTACGAGTTTGACCCGGCGGAATTCCTGCCAAAGAACTGATTATCCAAACGAGGATTGCCCCTGTGGACGTACGCGACAGCAACGGAAATGAGCTTCAGGACGGCGATTCCGTCACCTTGATCAAGGATCTGAAAGTCAAGGGAACATCTGAGACGATCAAGCGGGGTACGCTCGTCAAGAATATCCGCCTGAACGGCCGCGAGGGCGAAGTCGAGTGCAACACCAAACAGGTCAAAGGCCTGGTTCTGAAAACGGAATTCGTCAAGAAGGCGTAATGCGGCGTCACAAGTGCCGCAGGTGAATTGCTATTTCAGCAGCCCGTTGGCGATCCGCCAGGATACCAGCGCCTCGTGGGCAGCGGTGACGGCAACCAGGACAATCAGGAACGCACCGATGATCAGCCACAACGGCCACGGCTTCGCCGAACGTTTGGCGAAGAGGCCGACGACAAGGCCCGGCACAAGCGCCAGCGCCAGAAGTTCCGGCATGCCGGCCTTGCCGGCCTGAATGCTTGGCAGGGCATAGCCCATAAAAAGTGCGCCGACACCAATGGCAAAGGTGACAACGGAGCAGGCAAGCGCCTTCAGGTACGGCATTTCAGTTTGGCTGGTCATCAGGGCGTGTACTCATGCATGTGATCAAAACGGCGCTTGCAACGATTGCGCTCCGCAAAGGCAACAGTCCGGTCGAGAATTAATTCAATGTCCGCAATTGATCCGGCAAATCAAGCGAAAAAGCCGGTATCTCGATGTCGAACAAGTTTCCGGTTTCGCTTTCCATGGAATAACGGCCAACCATCACACCGGATGTCGTTGTCAGCGGGCAGCCTGAGGAATACTGGAACGAGTCTCCGGGATTGAGCACCGGCTGTTCACCGATGACCCCAGGGCCGCGAATCTCTTCGATCTGGCCGTTCCCATCGGTGATTTTCCAATAGCGTGCCCGAAGCCGGACGGTGCCGTCGGATTCATTGGCGATCGTAATCCGGTATCCCCAGACATATCTGTTTTCTTCCGGATTGGACTGCTCCTCCAGATAGAATGGTTCTACGATTACTTCAATATTCTGAGTGACTGCGCGATACATGATAAACCTTGTCTTATCAATGATATTGCGGGTCGTGGCCGTCTCGTCAACCATTACAATACATAAAGATGATTAAATTTAATGTGAATAGCCAACATTCTGCAACGTTTATACTTAAATATACCGCTCCCGCACTGAAATTGGTTTCAGTGCGGGATTGGTTCTGTCTTACTTGGCTGCCTTGAGGGCAGCATCGAAATCCTCGATCAGATCGTCGGCATCTTCCAGGCCAACCGACAGGCGCAGCAGCCCGTCCGAAATGCCAAGTTCTGCACGTGCTTCATCTGTAAGGTTTTTGTGCGTGGTTGTCGCGGGGTGTGTGATGAGACTCTTCGAATCTCCAAGATTGTTGGAAATCCGCACCACTTCCAGTCCGTTCTCGCAATCAAAGGCCGCCTTCTTGCCGTCCTTGAGTTCGAAGGCCACGAGCGTGGAACCACCGGTCATCTGTTTGGCGATGATGTCCGCCTGTGGGTGATCCGCACGGCCGGGGTAAATAACCCTGGAAACTGCCGGATGATCCGCGAGGAAGTCGGCAATTTTCGCCGCACTTTCGGTTTGCTGGCGGACGCGGACGGGCAAGGTTTCAAGCCCCTTCAACATGATCCAGGAATTGAACGGGCTGAGGCCCGGGCCGGTGTGGCGGAAATATTCGTGGAGGTTTTCGTCAATCCACTTCTTGTCGGAAAGGATGACGCCGCCAAGACAGCGTCCCTGGCCTTCAATGTGCTTGGTGGCCGAATAGACGACGATGTGGGCGCCAAGTTCCAGCGGCTTCTGGAACAGCGGGGTCGCAAACACATTGTCGACGATCAGTTTGGCGCCGACGGAATTGGCGACCTTGGCCACGGCGGCAATATCGACGATCTCGAGGGTCGGATTGGTCGGGCTTTCCAGGAACAGCGCCTTGGTGTTCGGGCGGATGGCCTTTTCCCAGTTCTCGGCCTTGGAGCCGTCGATCAGGGTGAAGTCCACGCCATATTTGGGCAGGAGCGTCTCGATGATGTAGCGGCACGAGCCGAACAGGGCGCGCGCGGCCAGAACGTGGTCTCCGGCCTTGACCTGACACAGGATTGCCGCCGCAACCGCAGCCATTCCCGAAGCCGTTGCGCGCGCATCTTCCGCGCCCTCGAGCGCGCACATGCGCTTTTCGAACATATCGGTTGTCGGATTGGCGTAGCGCGAATAGATGAAGCCGGGTTCTTCGCCTTTGAAGCGGGATTCGGCGGCTTCCGCCGTGTCATAGACAAAGCCCTGAGTGAGGAAGAGGGCTTCCGATGTTTCACCGAAACCGGAGCGCAAGGTTCCGGCATGAACGAGTTGTGTCGCGGGGCGCAGCTTACGGGTTGTGGTCATCGTCTTCTCAATCTGCCAGAATCTGGCCAATAAAAAACCGGCCTTGCGGGAATCGCAAAAAGGCCGGACGAGACCGGGCCTCTTTTAGCAAATTGTTTAACGTGGCTGCAAGCCGGCCGGCCAAATCACCACGGGATAAAATTGCTTTAATCCTCTTGGCGGCTTGCGTCAATCGGGTGAGACGCTAAAGCTTTTGGGAAATTATATGAGGTTTCGGCGGTCGATATGAGTATACGTGAAGCGGGCATTCTGGCGGATAGCGGCATCAGGGCATTGCATCAGGCCGGTGCACTGAAAACCGAGCGTGATTTCGACGCTGATCAGATCCAGCCGGCCAGCCTGGACCTGCGCCTGGGCACGAAAGCCTATCGCGTACGGGCCAGTTTCATGCCGGGGCCCGGAACCCCCGTCATCAACAAGCTGGAAAAACTCAAGCTGCACGAGATCGACCTCAGTCACGGTGCCGTGCTGGAAACCGGCTGTGTCTATATCGTCCCGCTGCTGGAAAGCCTGGCGCTGCCTGCCGGGGTTTCCGCATCGGCCAATCCCAAGAGTTCGACCGGGCGTCTTGATATTTTCACCCGCGTCATCGTTGACGGGGCACAGGAATTCGACAAGGTGCCGGCGGGATATAATGGCCCCATCTATCTCGAAGTCAGCCCGCGTACCTTCCCGATTGTGGCGCGTGCAGGATCGCGTCTCTCCCAGATACGCTTCCGCACCGGACGGGCGCAGCTCGACGAGACGGAACTGACCGCACTGCATGCAAGCGAGACGCTCGTGGCGTCGGACACGCCGAACATATCGGGCGGCGGCATTGCCCTGTCCATCGACCTGACCGGCGATGCGAACGGCCTCGTCGGTTATCGCGGCAAGCACCACACGGGCGTGGTGGATGTTGACAAGCGCGGGGCGCATGACCTCTTCGATTTCTGGGAGCCGATCCATGATCGCGGCGCGCGCGAACTGGTGCTCGATCCCGATGAATTCTACATTCTCGTGTCGCGTGAAGCCGTGCATGTTCCTCCGCTTTATGCGGCGGAGATGACGCCGTTCGATCCGCTGGTCGGCGAATTCCGCGTGCACTATGCCGGGTTCTTCGATCCGGGTTTCGGGCACACCGCTGCAGGCGGAACCGGCAGCCGCGCGGTGCTTGAAGTGCGCAGCCACGAGGTGCCATTCATTCTCGAACATGGCCAGATCGTCGGCCGCCTGATCTATGAGCATATGCTGGAGCGGCCCAAGGCCCTTTATGGCACCGACCTCGGCTCGAACTATCAGGCGCAGGGCCTGAAACTCTCCAAACATTTCCGCTCGTGAACCGCGGTTGATTGACAAGACGCCGATTTGACGGCCTGGATGTATTCCTGGGATTTGTCATGCAGGATTGGAGGTTTGCGATGCCTCGGAAAACCGGCTCGAAACGGCGTGCAGCAGCTGTCGTGCTCGCCATTCTGACGTTCATTGCGCTGCTGCCGCTGTTGTCGGTCCTGGTGACCTATGCGATCGCCAATACGCTTGGCTGCACGGTGGATGAGAACAGCGTTCACCCGTGTCTGCTGGGCGGCATCGACATTGGCGATACGCTTTACACGATGGGTGTGCTGGGCTGGCTGATGATCCCGGCCGCGCCGCTTCTGCTGATTGCGGTGCTGGGCTGGATCGGCCTTGGCATTGTCGCTATCGCCGGCCGCATGCGCCGTAGCTGATATACACGCTGTTTGCAGGGTGATGTGCGAATCCGGTTGACTATCGATCCCGGCTGCTTTTCATTCCGGTTATCTGCCCCGAGGCAAGTCCGCGGGCATAGGCGGGTGTAGTTCAATGGTAGAACGGCAGCTTCCCAAGCTGCATACGAGGGTTCGATTCCCTTCACCCGCTCCATCCCTTGTTTGCATGGAACGCAAGACGGCAGCAGGGATGCCGCCTCGCGTTGACCCGGTTGTCAAATATTGATCTGCTCCAGCCACTTGCCAAGTGATTGCGCGATTTCCTCGGGTTGATCTTCCGGTGCATTGTGTTTGGCGGCACCGCAATTGACAACGCTGAGGTTGGCATAGTTGGCCCTGCACCAGGCTACCATGTCCGCCCCGATCGCCAGGTTTTTTCCCGATCCTTCGAACGCAATCAACAGTTTCGGAACATCGACACTGTCGGCAAGCCAGGTGTTGAAATGCCGCATTCTTTCAATCAGCGCCGCCGGTTCCTCATCGACAGGCATTGAGCGCGTCCATTCGAGAATGGCCCGGCGGCTTTCAGGGGTGGTGTATGACTGCGTATAGGCATGGATATCTTCGCTTGAAAGGCCGGAAAGCACCGTTGCCTGCAAGGTTTGTTCGATGAAGCTATTGCTCTGGAGCACGATGGTCTCGCCAAGCCCCTCCGTCTTCAATGCCCGAAACCGTTCTGCAACCTCCGGCGGAAAATCGGCCCACCGCATCGGCCGCAGAATTGTTTCCATGAAGGCGACGCCCCGCACCCGCTCCGGATGACGCGCCGCCCAATCCAGGGCGAGCGTACCGCCCCAGTCGTGGCCAACAAGGATGACATCGGATAGTCCCAGTGCATCGAACCAGGCATCGAGATAGCGGGCTTGATCGGCAAAACTGTAGTCGAGGGAGGGGCGGCCCGAGCGCCCCATGCCGATCAGATCGGGAGCCAGACGGCGATAACCCGACAGAGCGGGGGTAATGTTTCTCCACAAATGCGATGTGGTGGGATTCCCATGGAGAAATACAATGGGCGTACCCACGCCCGTTTCTTCGTAGTATAGGGTTGAATCAAGGATGGAGATGGATGGCATGAGATTGTCCTCTTCAGATATTGACAGGTAACTGTCTAATATCGTGTAGACAGTCACCTGTCAATATCTGAAGGATTCTGGCTCCGCACACGAACGGGAAACAGCACGCTGATGAGTTCACCAACGCCCAATCTCGGAATTCTTCTGCGGCTCCTGCATCAGCAATGGACGCAGGCTATCGACACCGCGCTCGATGAGGCGGGGTTCGTCGATATTCGCCCATCCCATTCGAATGTATTGGCCTTTACGCCTTCATCTGGAATTCAGGTCAGCGAACTGTCGAAACTGTCAAAAACCCGCAAACAATCGATCACCCAGGCGGTGGAAGAGCTTGAAAAGCTTGGCTATGTGGAGCGTCGCCCCGATCCTCGGGACAAGCGGGGGCGATTGGTCTTTCTCACAGTCCGGGGGCAGGCGGTGCAGCCCACGGCGATGGCGGCGGGCAAACGTATTCAACAGAACTGGGAAAGCGTCGCCGGCAAAGAGAATATCGACGTTTTGACGTCCACTCTGCAGCTTGTGCTGGAAAAATTGCCTCGCGGCGAATAGACCCGCCTGCTTTTCGCTTGCCGCGGCGTGCTTGTTTGAATGTTCATCAACAACGGCGTAATGTGGAGAGGGATCATCTGGAGGGAGCTGTCATAAAGAATATTCTTTCCCTAGTGGCTGCTGGCCTCATCGCGCTTGTGATGGGCCTGACATCAATCGTATCCGCGCAGGCCTCGCCTATCTCCGTCCAACGCGCGCCGATCGCTTCGAATGTGGAGCTGGTCAAATACAAGCACAATCGCGGCAGGCATTGGGGCCACCGCCATCATTATCGGCACGGCTGGAGAGGTCATCACCATCGCCGCCACCACTGGAATAATCGGCACCACCGTCCCGGCTATTGGAAGCACCATCGTCATCACAGGCACTATTATCGCTATTAGCGCCTCATAATGGCCCTAAACGGATTCTTAACGTTCCGGCAGGGGAACGATCACCGGGACATATTGAGGAGATGGGTATGACTCTTGTGAAGCGCGGTTTTGTTGCCGTTGCATGTTTTGGTTTGCTGGTTGCCGGCACAGCACTCTCGACGACGGGCAATTACAGCCTTGTCAGTTCTGCACTGGCCAAAAATGGCAATGGCAACGGTGGCGGCGAGGGCGGCGGAAAAGGCAATGGCGGTGAAGGCCATGGCAATGCCAAGGGCGACCACGCAAATGACAAATCCAAGACCAAGGAAGCAGATCTGAGCGACAGGGATCTGGACAAGAATACCTTGGGTCCGCTTAACGCAGCACATGCATCCGCGCGGGCACGGGAGCGGGCAGCCCCCAATTCCTCCGTCGGTAAGATCGCCGCTTACGAACGCAGCCGCGAAGCAGCCCTTGCCATTACTGATCCCACGTTGCGGGAGCAGGCCCTCGAAGCCGCGGAAGCCAAATTGAGCACGGATTTCCATCGGACACTCACGACGGCGCAAATTGACAAAGTGAACGACCTGTTGGACGCCCGCCGCTGAGACCGAAATGGCCAATCGACAGGATTGGTGCGATATTCCAAAGCCCCCGTATCTCCGGACGCGGGGGCTTTTGTAATTGAGGTGGTCCTCGCGCCGGATATTTTCGACTACGGCGATTTGTTTTGCCGCTTTGAGCGCGCCCGCAACACTGCACCAACGCGCCTGAGTGGAGATGGTATGAGCGCTTGATATATGGCCTTCAAACTCATCAGGATATTCGTTGACGTTGAAATTTCACGATCGAGTTTATCGATTTTCGTGGTCAATGTTTGAGCGAGCGTTTCCATGGAATGGGAATTGGGCAGATGACGCTCTGTTACCGAATGCAGTTCGGCAAGGATCTCTGATTTTGATTGATCCAGCATTTGCCTGAGAGTGTCTGTTTCCGGCATCCAATGCATGTCAGAGGCGATACGAAACCAGGTTCTTTTTTCAGCGGTTGCAACGAGTTCCTGCGCCCATTGGCCATTGGCAAGATCGAGTGCAGGCAGGCCGGGTGATCCTGCCTTGATGGCCGAACGGTAGAGTTTTTCGTATTGGGAGACATATTTGTCTGCCGGCGAATGCTCACGCAGATATACGGCTACATCTGCCGCATCCTTGGCGTCATAATGCTGGATCGCTTCCTGCAATAGCCCGACAGTTGTCGGCCGGGCGAGCAACCGCACACCAAAATTATTCTTCCGCCAGGCCGCGACATTGCGGGTCGTGAGAAGTCCGGCAAAGCCGCGACCGTCACATACAACAACCGCACATCCGACAAAGGCCGCTTCCAGCGCCATGCGCGCCGTTGCAAAGACCAAATCATATTGGAGCAATTCCTTCTCAAGCGCATCGGAAAACTTGCCTGTTCCAGGGCCCAGCTCGTCAAGGGTCATGGTCTCTGCGGCACATGCGCGCCGCACCAATTCAGCATGACCGCTGGCCTTGGTAAGCAGGAGCGCCTTCCGGGGGCGGTCCGGAAGAGGGGGCCGTGCGATAAAACGCGCTGAATCAACGGCGTTTTCTATCGTGGTCAGGCGATTGGCCGGGATGCCTCTGGACAAGCATTTGTCTCTGCACGCTGCATCTACGGCGACATAGTGCTTGATCTGGGGGTGCAGCAAAGGCGCTTCGATCTCGAACACGGAACTGTGGCAGGTGTAGACGACCGGCACGTCGGGAAAACGTGCCATGGCAATAAAGCATGGGGACACATGGTGGGCATGAATGACATCAGGCCGATAGGGTATCTGATCTATCGCGTGATAGATCTGATGTCCCTTCTGTATCATCCAGTTGGTGTCGCCGACCAATGTCGGGGCAAAAATCATCACCTGGTGGCCGGCACCTCGAAGTGCGTCAGCCAGCAGTTCAACGACACTTTCGGATCCGGACCGCATTCCAAAAACAAAATTTGTAATAAGAACACGCACTTTATATTTCCCCGATGCTTTTGTTGCGCAGCTATGGTCTATTTCACCAATGCAGAATAAACAAACACTAAGTATTCTTCTTTTGGCGCATCCTGGGCATGAGCTGCGCATTCACCATTGGGTGGAATTGAACAAGCCCCTTGTTTTCTTTCTGACAGACGGATCTGGAAGCAAGGAACAGTCCCGAACGCATTATTCCCGGGAAATCATCGAAAAGACCGGATCCGCTGCGGGCGCGATATTTGGCGATATTTCGGACCGGCTTTGGTACGAAGCGCTGGCACGTCATGATCACGGGTTTTTCGCGGGGGTGATCGCGTCAATTGAGGCTGATATTGGAGAGCATCATTCTTACAGAATAGTTGCGGATGCACGTGATGGATACAATCCAATCCACGACCTGGCATCGGCCATGGGCGCGATCCTGCAAAAGCGATTGTGCGCGCGCGGCAAACCGGCCGAACTCCTCTTTTCCGCCGCGACAGCTGGAGCAAAAGGCGATCGTGTCTGTGAACTGGTTTTGGATGGGGAAGCCCGCACGCGAAAATTGGCGGCGGTGGCGCGTTATCTTCCACTGGTTGATGAGGCGCGCTCCATTTTGAAACAATACCCTGCAGCAATGGACAGGGAAGTGCTGATTTCTCAAGTCACCGATTGGCACACACCGAAAAATCCCGAGTGGGAGGAAATCGGACGTGAAAGAGTTGCGGCGGGTATTTATCACTCCTGCTTGACCTATGAAGATCACTTTTTGCCAGTTGTTTCCAAGTTGTTCGAAGAATGCGGCAAGTAACGCGATCATCTTCAGACGCACTGTGATCGAGGGCACTCGTCGCACGGCAATGGCCTGTCAGGCATAACCGGCTTGGCGGTATGCCCGGCCGGAAGAGTTGTGCTCACTATCGAATGCCAATATAATGCGGGTTTGAGGGGACATGGCTGTTTCTTGGGCGTCTCACATCATGCGTAAACTGACATTTGAATCTGTGACCGTAGAGACCAGGCAGATAGGCAAATACCGAAGTATAGCCTCGGTAAAAGAAGCCGCTGAATTTCTGTCGGAGGATTGGCCGGCCCGGCACGGACCGAGCTATCTCGCCGCACAACAAATATGCCACGATGCCCTGAATGGCGAAAGAACGGTCGGCGAAGCCCGAAAAGCCTTCATTGCGGCGGCAAAAACGGTCGATATTTTCGTGCAGGATCGGCATTGAAACCAATCTGACCGTCTTGCCGGCTACCGCCAGCCTTATCCAGGATATATTTGGTCTGGAACGCTTGGCGAATCCGCTATCGCCGTGCAATTGCTTGAACCGGGCCGCATATGGCCATATGTGAACACCATCGCTGCAATTGCCGCCGCCGCTATCGGAGTATCAATGTCGGACAAGATGAACCGTTTTCTGGGAGACACGCCGGGCCGTGTTCTGCTCAAGCTCATTCTCGTATCGCTTTTCGTCGGCGTGATCATGAACGCGTTCAACTGGTCGCCGCTCGATATTCTGTATGGCTTCGAGAATTTTGCCCGCCGCATCTGGAACCTCGGTTTCGGCGCCATCGAGCGTTTCGCCGGTTACTTCCTGTTGGGCGCGGTCGTGGTTGTGCCATGCTTCATCATTTTGCGGCTGCTGAGCTACCGGCGTTAAGCGCAAAAATATCGCCTTGGCCTGAATGAGCCACAATTGCTGGATATCGGCAGTGCGTCTCATTCAGGAATTGCTTATGCCCGACCATAGATTTCATTTGTCACGCCGCAGCGTGCTTGGGTTCGCCGCCGTGTCGGCGCTGTTGCCGCTGGCCGCCTGCCAGACAGTAACACGTACGCCGGGGAAAAGTGCCGGTGTATCGGCTTCAGCGACATCGTTTGTGCAGAATATACGCTCTTCCAATGGATTGGCTGGCCTGACCGCCGATTCTTCGCTGGAAAGCGCCGCATTGCAGCAGGCGGGTTACATGGCCAGCGCCGGCCGCATGTCCCATACGACCGGCTGGGGGCGTGATTTTGCCACCCGTGTGCGGAACAATGAGATCCACGGCGTTGCTGCGGAGAATATCGCCGTCGGCCGCATGGAACTCGACCGGCTCTTTGCCATGTGGATGGCCTCGCCGCCGCATCGCCGCAATATGCTGGATCAGAAGTTCACCCGGTTCGGTCTTGCCTATTCGGAAGCTGCCAGCGGCAGCAGCCAGCGGTATTGGGCGCTGGTCCTTGCCAGCTGAACTATCGGCCGCGGTTGGCCGATAGTTCTGGAAAAGCGCCGCGCGCGATGGCATAGGATATGGATAGCCCCTCTGGCGTCTTTCCCGGTGTCCCATGTCAACGCAAGTGTCCCATCCTGATGGATCAAAAATCGTTCGCCCGTTCGAGGTGACGAACCGTCTGATGCTGTCGATCACGATTCCCGTGATGCTGGCATCGTTGACGACGCCCTTGCTCGGTCTCGTCGATACGGCTGTGATTGGCCAGCTCGGCGATCCGCATCTGCTCGGCGGGCTGGCGATCGGGGCTCTGGTTTTCGATTTTCTCTTCTCGACCATGAATTTCCTGCGCGCCGGAACAACCGGGCTGGTGGCGCAGGCGATGGGCCGTCATGACAACGTGGAGCAGCAAGCGGTGTTCTGGCGGGCCATCGGCATAGCCGTGCTTGTCGGCTTTGTCTTTATTGCCGTGACGCCGCTGGTGCTGACTGCAACGGTTCGCTTCATGAACCCGGATCAGGCAGTCGCCGACGCCATGTCCACCTATGTGTCTATCCGGCTCTTTTCCTCGCCGATGGCGCTTGGAAACTTTGTCGTTCTCGGTCTGCTGCTCGGGCAGGGCAAGGCGATGCAGGGCCTCTACCTGCAATTCCTGCTCAACGGCGTCAATGTGGTCATGACCTGCTGGCTCGGTCTGGTCATGGGCTGGGGCGTGGCGGGCATTGCCTGGGGAACCGTGCTTGGTGAAAGCGTCGCGCTGGTTGTCGGCTTGACCATGGTCTACTGGCAGTTTCGGGCCGTTCCCAATCCATCGCTTGCGCGTATCCTTGATATGCCGGCCATCCGGCGGATGTTTGCAGTCAACCGCGATATTATGCTGCGCTCGTTCTTCCTGCTGATCGCCTATGCCTATTTCACCCGCGCTGGTACCGAGGCCGGTGCCGTGACCTTGGCAACCAACGCCGTGCTGATGAATTTTCTGCTGATCTCGGGCTATCTCATCGACGGCGTGACGACGGCAGCCGAGCAGATTTCCGGCCGTGCCGTCGGCGCCCATTATCGCCCGGCCTTTGATCGCGGCATCAAGCTTTCATTCCTGTGGGGGCTGGTCCTTGCTTCGCTGATGGCGCTGTTCTTCCTCATCTACGGCAATGCCATCGTGGCGGTTTTGATCAAATCTGCGGATGTGCAGGCCATGGCCGCACTCTACATGCCGTGGGCGGCCCTGGCGCCCGTTACCGGGCTGCTGGCCTTCCATATGGACGGCGTATTCATCGGGGCCACCTGGTCACGCGACATGCGCAACATGATGATGCTGTCACTTGCCGGGTATTTCGCCGCCTATTTCATTCTGCCGCAGTTCATGGGCAATCACGGGCTCTGGCTGGCGCTTCACCTGTTCCTCGGGCTGCGCGGTCTGTCGCTGCTGGCGATCCTGCCGCGGCGGGCGCGGCTGCAGTTTGCCAGCTAGATCGTTCAGGAGCGCTGGCGATCAGCGCGATCCAGCGCGTGCTGGATCAGCCGGTCCACCAGTTCCGGATAGGGAATGCCGCTCGCGCCCAGTGTCTTCGGATACATGCTTATATTGGTGAAACCCGGTATGGTGTTGACCTCGTTCACGACGGCGCTCATGTCCGGCCGCAGGAAGAAATCGACCCGTGCCATGCCTTCGCAGCCGAGGGCCCGAAAGGCCCGGCCTGCCGTGTCCTGCAGCTGTTCCCGGACAGATGCCGGAAGGTTGGCCGGAATGGACAAGGCCGCGCCATCGGCATCGATATACTTGGCTTCATAGGTATAAAAGCCGTGGCTGGCGGCTGGAGCGATCTCGCCGGGAACCGAAACGGTCAATGAACCGTCGCTGTGTTCGAGAACGCCAAATTCGATCTCGCGGGCCTGGACAAACTCCTCGACGATGACCTTGCGGTCGTGCCGGAATGCCTCCTTGACGGCCGCCTCGAAAGCCTCGGCTGTGGCAGCCTTGCCAACGCCGACGGACGAGCCCTGCCGGGCGGGTTTGACGAAGACCGGTGTGCCAAGCTCGCGCGTGATGTCGTCAAACCCGGCGGTTTCGCCAAACTGGAGTGTCACGCCCTTGGCAACGGGCAGGCCGGCCTGCTTGAGCAGGCGCTTGGCAATGTCCTTGTCCATCGCCGTTGCGGAGCCGAGGACGCCGCAGCCGACATAGGCCACATCGGCAACTTCCGCCAAGCCTTGCACCGAACCGTCTTCGCCGAAGAGGCCGTGCAGCACGGGGAAGACCACATCGACCGGCGGTATTTCATGCGGTGCGCCGCTTGCCGGAATAACGAGAAGCCGGCCTTTGCCGCCGGGCAGCAGGCTGATTTCAGGTCCGGTTGCCGGAACAGCCTTTGGCAGGCCGCCATCTTCAAGCGCGACAAGCAGCCATTGACCGGTGCGGGTGATGGCGATAGGCACCACCTCATATCTTGACGTATCGATTGCCTTGACGACATTGCCGGCGGAAAGCAGGGAAACCTCATGTTCGGCCGAACGGCCGCCGAATAGAACTGCCACCCGTCTCTTGCGCGTCATCACTCTGTTTCCATTTTGCTGGAGTTTATCGCCGCCATCCGTTGGATTGCGGAACAGTGGCAAAATTACGCTCTGTCGTCAGGCGGGAATGTCTTTCGCCGCCCAATCCGCAAGGTCACGATCCCGCAACGCGCTGATATTGCTGATGCCTTCGCGCTTGAGCGTGGCGGACATCTCCTTGAGGATTTCAGCAGCGAGCCCGGGGCCATGGTAGATCATGCTGGTATAGAGCTGGACGAGATCGGCACCCGCGCGAATCTTGGCGATTGCCGTCCTGGCGCTGTCGATGCCGCCGACACCGACGATCGGCAGCGCGGGGCCAACGCGCTGGCGCATCTTTGCCAGAACAATCGTGGAGCGATTGAAGATCGGCGCACCTGACAGGCCACCGGTCTCGGCCGTGTGCTGCGGGCTGCGCAAACCCGTGCGTGACAGGGTGGTGTTGGAGATGATCAGGCCGTCCAGCGGATGCAGCGCGATTTCGGCAGCAATATCGTCAAGGCTGGCTTCAGGCAGATCCGGCGCGATCTTCAGAAAGACCGGGCGCCGGACACCGGATTGCGCTGCAACCGCATCGCGGGCTTCCAGCACCTTGCCGAGCAATTCCTTGAGGCTGTCACGGGCCTGCAAATCCCGCAGGCCCGGCGTGTTGGGCGACGAGATGTTGGCGGTGAAGTAGGCTGCGAGCGTATGGAACTTCCGGATGCCGGCGACGTAGTCAGCCACGCGATCGGTTGAATCCTTGTTGGCTCCGATGTTGACCCCGACAATTCCCGGACGATTCTTGCGCGATGACAGCCGCTGGAACGCGGCTTCGTGGCCTTCATTGTTGAAGCCAAGGCGATTGATCACAGCATTGTCGTCGACAAGGCGGAAAATGCGTGGCTTTGGATTGCCGGATTGCGCCAGCGGCGTGAGGGTCCCGATCTCGGCAAAGCCGAAACCGAGCTTCAACAGGGCGTCCGGCACTTCCGCGTTCTTGTCGTAACCGGCGGCCATGCCGAGAGGATTGGGAAATTTCAGCCCGGCAACGGTAACCTGCAGGGCGGGGCTGTCCGGCAATGTACATCCCGGCACCAGCCCGGTCCTCAATGCCTTGATCGACATGCCATGGGCGTCTTCCGGGTCGAAGGAAAACAGGACCTTGCGGCCCAGCGACTGAAACAGTCCGCTCATGCATTCATCTCCGGAAACTGGTGCTTGCCATCGGTGTCAAGCGGCAGCGGTTTGACCCACAGGACGGCCGCCATCGGCAAAGACGCGTAGAGGTGCGGGAAGAGGTCGCCGCCGCGGGAAACCTCGTATTTCAGGGCATCGCCCAACCGGTCGGTCTCGACAGCGACCAGCAGCAGGTCATCCTGTCCGGCAAAGTGTTTGCTCGCCGTTTCCACCGCCTGTGCAGCGGTGGAGAAGTGGATATAGCCGTCGGCATGGTCGATCGGCGCGCCATCAAACACGCCTGCGGCTTCCGCCGCCTGCCACAGTGCCCGTGGGGCAATCTTGTAAATCAGTTTGCTCATGCGGATTTACTAGACGCAAAACCGCAATACGCAAAGAGTAGACTGCTGCCGGTAACAGAAATCTCGGCGCTCATTCCTATTTTCGGCGTATTATCCTCTCAAGCTTGAGGTTCAGCATTTCGGAGGTCTGTCATGTCACGCACACGAACACTGCTGGCCGCTGTTGCGGCTGTTCCGTTCCTTGCAATCGCAGCCGCGAGCGGCGCGGCGGCCGAGGAACCAACGAATTATTCCCTGGAAAAAACCGATACCGGTTACATCAGGATGAACAACAGGACCGGAGAGATGTCCATCTGCCAGGAAAAGTCCGGGCAGCTGATCTGCAAACTCGCTGCGGATGAACGCAGGGCCTACGAGGAGGATGTGGCGGATCTGAAGACCCGCGTTGCCAAGCTGGAAGACACAGTCGCCAGCATGGGCAAGATTCCGCCGGTTGTCCGCGACGCGCTTCCTTCCGATGAAGAGTTCGAGAAGGGCATGAATTACATGGAGAAATTCATGCGCCGTTTCATGGGGATAGCCAAGGAATTCCAGAACGATAACAGCGGCGCCAAGCCGCAGCAGGCCCAGCCGCAGAAAACCTGAAACGGGTCAAATCTCGGGCGATCTGTCAAGGCATGTTTTCCACGGAAAATGCCAAAACCTTTGCTCCAAAGATCATTTTGTTCTTGATTTGTTCGCGTTTTTATACGACTTTAGTCCCTCGCTAATGGACGCTGGAGGGACAGGATGAACGAGGGGCCAAGACTGATCGGTGAAATTTCCATCCGGCTTTTTGTGCGCCACGGCGACCAGCAAATGGCCATGGATTTTTATGAAAATGTATTCGGCGCGCGGGTGGTCGGGCGCCCGTATCTGCACAATGGCGCGTTGATCGCTGCGGAAATGCGGATGGGCGCGTCGGTGATCATGATTGTCGGCGCCAACCCCAAACGCGATGCGGATGCATCGCTGGGCGGGCCGCGTTCTGTCCACGCGATTGGCGCGACGCCAGTCATGCTCGATATCCATGTTGACGACGTCGACCGTGTCATGCACCACGCCACGGCCGAAGGCGGCCATGTGCGCAATGCCGTCGAGGAACTGGACAATGGTGACCGCGTCGGTGTGCTGACCGATCCCTTTGGCCATTTGTGGGTGGTCAAGTCACGCCGCAAGCATCTGGCGGCATGATCAGGCAACCGGCCGCCGAAACAACCGGTTGCCTGCGTTGCTGTCAGGCTGCAAATCTTTTGGTTGCAGCAATCAGTTCATGCACAATGCCCGGTTCCGTGACGGAATGCCCGGCATCTTCGACAATGCGAAGGTCGGCTTCCGGCCAGACCTTTTTCAGATGCCAGGCGTTCAGGAGCGGCGTGCACATGTCATAGCGGCCGTGCACGAGAACGCCGGGAATTTCACGGATCAGATGGGCGTTGCGCAGGAGGTGGTCATCCGTTTCGAAGAAGCCCCTGTTCTGGAAATAGTGGCATTCGATGCGTGCAAACGCGATGGCGAAATGATCGCCGGCAAAAGCCTCTTCCCGCGCCGGGTCCGGCAGAAGGGAAAGCGCGGAACCTTCCCAGCGTGCCCACAATTTGGCGGCGGCCAGGCGCACGGCCGGGTCCTCGTCGGTAAGGCGCTTGTAGTAGGCCGCGATCATGTCGCCGCGTTCTGCCTCCGGAATATGCTCCTGATAGGCTTCGAAGCGGTCGGGATAGATGATGCTCGCACCGTTGGAATAGAACCATTCGATTTCGAAACGGCGGATCATGAAGATGCCGCGCAGGATCAGCTCGCTGACATGGGCGGGGTGGGTCTGCGCATAGGCAAGAGCCAGTGTCGACCCCCACGAGCCGCCGAAAACCTGCCATTTATCGATGCCGAAATGGTTGCGGATACGCTCCATGTCCGCCACGAGATCCCAAGTGGTGTTCTCGCGCAGTTCAGCATAAGGCGTTGATTTTCCACAGCCGCGCTGGTCGAAAAGAATGATGCGGTAGAGTTCAGGATCGTGCAGCCGGCGCATGGCGGGGTTGATCCCGCCGCCAGGGCCGCCATGGATCATGATGACCGGTTTGCCCTGGGGATTGCCGCATTCCTCCACGTGAATGCTGTGCAGATCAGACACGGCGAGCATCTGCTCGGCATAGGGCTGGGTCTCGGGGTAAAGTGTATTCGTTATCATACATCTTTCTTTCGAAAAGTGGCGAAATAGGTCTATGATTGCGCGGGATTGATGTTTTGCCAAGTCAATTCATGTGTTTAGCAGACATCTACGAACAGTCCGCATTGGTTTTGAACTTACCCGCGCAATAGATTTGTCTTGATATATCAGGAAAATGCGCTTTAGTCGCTATTATTAAAACGATTAGATTTTCAGATGTTGCAATTTCAAAACGGAGACTTTTCAGGCATGAGATTTAAGTTTGTCATTGTGGACGATCATCCGCTTTTCCGGGGTGCGTTGAAAGCTGCACTTATGCTGCAGACAGGCGACGCGGACATTATCGAGATCAGCGATCTAGAGAGTGCCAAAAGGCACATCCTCGATGCAGCCGACGTTGATCTTGTGCTGCTCGATCTTGCCTTGGGCGGCGTCAGCGGTCTGACTGGCTTGATTGCTTTGCGTTCGCTGCACCCGAGCGTACCGATAGCGATTGTTTCGGCAACCGATGATGCCGTTACCATCCGTACTGCGCTGGCGCTCGGCGCCTCGGGCTTTATTTCCAAATCCTCAACCCTTGATGAGATTGCCGATGCCATCGGCAGAATACTCGATGGCGAGATATGGTCACCGCTGACCGGTCAGGGCGGGGGACAACTGGATCAGGAACTGTTCGAGCTGGTCGGCCGCTTGCGTCGTCTTACCCCGCAGCAAGGACGGGTTCTCGGCATGATGGCCGACGGTATGCTCAACAAGCAGATTGCGCATGAACTCAACGTGTCGGAAGCCACGATCAAGGCGCACGTCTCTGCGGTTCTCTACAAGCTTGGTGTTGAAAGCCGGACACAAGCGGTCATTTGCTTGTCCCGTTTCAACAGCACCCCCGCGCCCCTGAACGCCAGAACGGTGGAGTTTCATTAGCGCTGGCGATCATTCAGGCGTCCGCAGGGGTGTTTTGCAGATGGGATAGCAGCGATCGCAGGACAGCGGGCCGCACGGGCTTGTTGATCAGCGGGATAGCTGCGGCGGCGGCCCGGTCGCGCAGTTGGCTCGACCGGTCTGCGGTGATGAGGGCGGCTTGTATGGGACACCCGTACTGGCCGCGCAAATACCCGATGAGGTCAATTCCGTTCTCATCTTCGAGATTGTAATCGGCAAGGATCATATCCGGTGGTTCGCCAAGGTTCTGGCATAGCGCCTCCAAGCCCTTGCCATTGGTCAAGACCTCCACCGCACAGCCCCACGTCTGCAGCAGCTCCTTCATTCCGGCAAGAGAACGTTCGTCGTCATCGATGCAGAGAATCCTGAGGCCATCCAGCGCGCGATTGGGCTCCGAAGCCGCCGGATTCTTGATGACCGGCAGCACAGCATCGGAGCATACCGGCATTCTGACGGAGAACACCGAGCCTTTACCAATCCGGGAAGATACGCCGATGGACATCCCCAGCAGTGCGGCGATGCGCTCGACAATCGATAGGCCGAGCCCAAGTCCATCCGATTCCCTCATGCCGCGGGAAAGCCTGGAGAATTCGCGGAAAATGATGTTCAGTTCGGTGTTGGCGATGCCTATACCCGTATCGAAGACTTGAACCTCGATCATATCGCCGCGACGGCGAACGCCCATGAGTATCTTGCCCGATTTGCAATATTTGATGGCGTTCGAAACAAGGTTCTGGAGAAGCCGCCGCAGAAGATGAGGGTCGGTTGCAACGACAACCGAGCTTTCAACCAGTTTGAACTCCAGCGCCCTTTCCTGCGCCACCGGCAGAAAATCGCGAAAGACCTGCAAGAGGATGGTGTTCAATGGAATGGTCAATATCTCAGGCCTGAGGGCACCGGCATCAAGCCGTGAAATATCCAGCAACGCGTTGAAGATCGACTCGACCGCCTCAAGGGATGAATTGAGGTTGGTCGCAAGATCCTTCAGCTGCGGCTTGGCAAGCTGTTCCGTCAGTGCCGAGGCATAGAGACGGGCTGCGTTGAGGGGCTGCAGAATATCATGCCCCGCATCGGCCAGAAAACGTGTCTTGCTGATATTGGCGTCCTCGGCGCGGCGCCGTGCCTTGGCCAGTTCCTGATTGGCAAGGGTGAGCGCTTTCGTGCGTTCGCGCACCCGCGCATCAAGGCGCTCATTGCTTTGCCGCAATATTCTGTCTGTTTCGACAGTCTGGGTGATGTCGGTAAAGGTTGCCACCATGCCACCGTCCGGTATGGCATTGGCAAGAACGTCGATGATCCGGCCCGAATTGCCAAGGGCGATGCGCCAGCGCGCGGGCAGTGCCTCCAGCTCCGGCAAAGCGACATCGCCGCCGTTTGCAGCAGCGTTTCTCTGCACAAGGAGAAAGGAAACAATCGCGTCGAACGGTGTGCCCATGCGCTGCAGGCGATCGGGAAGATCGAGCATGAGCGGAAACGGCCGGTTCCAGCACATGAGCCGGAATTGCCGGTCGAAAACGCCGATCCCCTGATCCACCCGGTCTAGCGCCGTTTGCAGCAGGTCGCGGTTTTGCACCAGGGCTTCCGTCGCGTGATCAAGCAGTATCTGCGTCTGCTTCTGCGCCGCTCCGGAGGGACCCATGGCAAGGGACAGGATCAGCCTGGCGGATGGCGAGCCGACGATACTGGAAAGCAGCTGTTCGGAGAAATGCATCGTTTTGAAATCGGCCGCGCCTTCCAGGGCAATTCCCTCCTGGTCATGAAAGGCATTGAACGCAAGCCGGGTTTGTTCAGCGCCGATGTAACGGGATATGGTGTCCTTCAACTGATCGACAGTCACGTTGGCATGATGATTCCTGCTGGAAAGAGCGGCTTCTTCCGTTTCGGGGATGAAAATATTGGCTTGGATGCGCTCCAGCGGCGTTGCGCTTTTCGACAGGGAGCCAAGGATGAACAAAGCCAGGTTAGCGGTCAGGCTCCACAGCAGCCCGTTCACCACGGGACTTGCGTCCAATCCCCCGAGATGATGCGGGCGCAGGAGGCCGATGCCATAGGGTCCGCTGGTGACAAGGGAGCAGGATTCATCAAGCCAGGTGGGGAGAAGCATGGTGTAAAGCCACACGGCAGTGCCTGCAGCCATACCCCACCGTGCGCCGCGTGCTGTTGCCCTGCGCCAGCCAAAACCGCCGAGAAAGGGTGGCAGCATCTGCATCAGGCTCACCGCGGAAATGAGCGAGAGTTCCGCAAAGTCAACGTAATCCTTTATTGTGAACTGGTAGGCATAGGCGGCAAGCAGAATGGCAATGATGGAGTAACGCCGGATTTTTGGAATGACGGCCGTGTAATCGTCCTTGCCGGCCGATGTCGCCCGCCTTGGCCAGTTCAACAGGGTCGGCAAAATCAGGTCGTTGGAAATCATGATGGACAGCACAATGGTAGGCAGTACCAGCATGGTGGCTGCAGCCGAGAGACCGCCAGCGAAAGCCAGAATGCCCAGCCAGTTTTGATGCGCCCGCAGAGGGAGTGAAAGAAAATAAAAATCGGGAGAGACACCGGACGGCAGGATCCAGTTGCCAATTGCCGCAAGGGGCAAAACAAGAAGACCGGCAATCAACAGGCATGCCGGAACCAGCCATCGCGCGGCCGACAATTCCCGTCTGCTCCTGTTTTCCACGACCGTGAGATAGAATTGACTGGGCAGAAGCAGGGTTGTCGATGCGCCGATCAGCGCGAGCGCGACAACATTCGCCAACGAGATGTGTGCCTGCAGTGCGGGGATGGCAGTATTGCTGCCAGCGAGGTGGCTGAGCAATTCGCCCGGTGTGCCGAAAAGAAATGTCGTCGCGGCTATGCCCACCGCTATGAAGGCAATCATCTTCAAAGCGGAATCGCTGGCCAGCGTGCGCACCATGCTTTCATCGCGATCCATGGTTTGAGGCGATTTTTCGCTGTTGTGGATGACGAACAGGGCGATGACGCACAGAAGACCCCAGAGCAGCCAATGGGGTTCGTGGGCCCTGTCCGCACTATGCGGGGTAAACGTGCCGGCGAATACCTCGAAGAGATAATGCACTGCGGTGAGCTGCAGCGCGAGGTAGGGAACGCCGCCAACCGTGACGATGATCGTGACAAACGCGGTCACCGAGAAACTCTTGCCATAGCGGGCGCCAATCAGGTCGGCGATGGAGGCAATGCCCTGCGATTGCGCAAGTTTGATCACACGATGGAAGAACGGAAAGCCCAGGGTAAAAGCCAGAGCTATTCCGATGAACAGCCCGGCAAATTCAATGCCGCTTTCGGCGGCATATCCAAGGCCACCATAAAACAGCCAGCTGCTGCCGCCCGATGCAAGACTGAGCGCATAGATGAACGGCCGGTCGCCCTTCTGATCAAGGCGATTGCGCCGGCCGATGGTTTTGACCCGCACATACTGTGCAATGAGATATAAAATCGCGACAAGCGCTACAGTCCAGCCCGTCATGGGCTTCAACCTTCCATAAATTGCGATGAACGTGTTCATCAAAATGAATTAATTTTAAAATCTGCCCGTCGAAAACACTTGAATAACCAGGGTTGCTCGTTCGGAAAATAAAACTTTATATTAATAAATTAGGAACATCTGTTACTGTCAATCTGTGGTGCAACTTGCATCACTGGGGACTGACAGCTTCCAATTAACACGGAATACTGGAGAGTGGTATATCATGCTAAAGGAATTCAAAGAATTTGCCTTGAAGGGAAACATGGTCGATCTCGCCATTGGTGTGATCATCGGCGGTGCTTTCGGCAAACTTGTTGATTCGATCGTGAACGACATCTTGATGCCAATCATCGGGCTTCTCACCGGTGGTGTCGACTTCTCCAATATGTTTATCCAATTGGCAGGTGCGCCCGCTGCGACGTTGGCCGCCGCACGCACAGCCGGTGCAACACTTGCTTACGGCAACTTCATCACCCTGCTGATCAACTTCCTGATCATTGCCTGGGTTCTTTTCATGGTGGTGAAAGCCATGAACCGGCTCAAGAAAAAGGAAGCTGCGGCCCCTGAAGCCCCGGCTGCACCGACCAAGGAAGAAGCCCTGCTGACCGATATTCGCGATCTCCTGGCCAAGCGCTAGGACTTTCCGCATTGGTTCAGACACCCCGGCCTGGTGCCGGGGTTTTTGTTTGCCTGATTGTCAGGATGACGTCAGCAGATCATCAGCATCGGTGATGGGAACATCACAAATATCCGCGTGATTGTTGCGCTTCGTTGCGTTAGGTCTGCCTTTGAACGGGATGTGCGTTTGGCACTGGAGATATGTATGGGTCTGATTGAACATTTGCGCCATGAAGCTGCGGTCGCGCCGGAGAGCGGCATTGTTGCGGTGATGAACCATGGCAGGCGCCAGGACGGCGTCATTCCGCTCTGGGCGGGTGAGGGCGATCTGCCTACGCCGGATTTCATCAGGGATGCGGCAAATACGGGTCTGGCCAATGGCGAGACCTTCTACACCTGGCAGGCAGGCATTCCGGAATTGCGGCAAGCATTGGCCGATTATCACAAGCGCCATTTCAATGTGGATCTGCCCGTCGATCATTTTTATGTCACGGGTTCCGGGATGCATTCGATACAATTGGCCATCCAGGCCACGGCCGGGGCTGGAGACGAGGTCGTCTATGTGTCGCCGGCGTGGCCGAATTTTGCCGCTGCCGCTGGCATAGCGGGTGCAACGCCGGTTCCGGTAACGCAGGATTTCACCGGCAATGGCTGGACGCTTGATCCGCAAAAAATCCGCGATGCGATCACTCCCAGGACGAAGGCACTGTTCATCAACTCTCCATCCAACCCATCCGGGTGGACCGCTGATATCGAGACGTTGCGCGAGATATTGCAGATCGCCCGCCAGCACGGTCTGTGGATCGTTGCCGACGAGATCTACACGCATTTCTATTACGGTGCGCGCCGGTCCCCCTCATTTTTCGATGTCATGGATCCCGATGACCGGATTATTTTCGTCAACAGTTTTTCCAAGAACTGGGCAATGACCGGCTGGCGTGTCGGCTGGATGACCGTGCATCCCGCCCTCGGCAAAACCGTGGAGAACCTGATCCAGTATTCCAATTCGGGTGTTGCGCAGTTCATGCAGCGCGGTGCTGTCGCCGCCCTCGATCATGGGGACGAATTTATCCGGATGCAGGTGGAGCGTGCGCGCAAGGCGCGCGATATTCTTTGCGCCAAACTCGCAGCAACGGGCAGGGTGCGCATGTCGCCGCCGGCCGGTGCCTTCTACCTGCTGTTTGGCATCGAGGGCGTTTCCGACTCCTATCGCGCTGCCTTTGATATCGTCGATGAGGCAAAGGTTGGCCTTGCGCCCGGAACGGCTTTTGGCGATGGTGGCGCAGCCTTCCTGCGACTGTGTTTTGCCCGACGTATAGATCAGGTCGAGGAGGCTGCCGATCGCCTCGCAGACTGGATCAGGAAACGTTGAATCGCTTACATCTGAATAATACCCAGGCCACCATTCTTTCGCTCCTCATCGCTTCAGCCGGCGCCTTCAGCGCCGGTTTTGTAGGTTTGCCTATCCCGTTCCTGCTCGGGTCGACGCTTGTGGTCACGGCTGCATCCCTTTCCGGCGTCCGTATTCATCTGCCCGACTGGCTGCGTGCCTTTGTCTTCTTCATGCTGGGTATCCAGGCCGGGTCCGGCGTTTCCGCCGATACCGTCAATCAGATGGTGCTGTGGCCGGTCAGCTTTTTCATGCTCTTCGTGGCGCTCATCGCGGTGACCGGACTGACCTATGTCATGCTGCGCAAGGGCTTCGGCTGGGATGGGCCCACCGCGCTGTTTTCATCGTTGCCGGGAGCGCTTTCCTTCGTGCTGGTAGCCGCCATGGGAACGCAGGCCAACATGGTCAAGATCACCGTCGTTCAGTGTATCCGCCTGTTGCTTCTCATCGGCTTTCTTGCCCCGCTGCTTGCCGTCATTGCCAAAAATGCGCCGCATGTCGTGGTGGAGATGAACGATCACTGGACAATCCAGGAAGCGCTCATTCTGTTTGTCTGCGGCCTTGCCGGTGCGCTTCTCGGCCAGTACACGCGCGTTCCCGGCGGCATGATGCTCGGTGCCTTGCTGGCAAGTGCGGCATTGCACGCCGCATCGGTCGTGACAGCGGTGGTCCCGCGCTCGATCGCGGATATCGGGTTGATCATTCTGGGCGTGCTGATCGGGTCGAGGGTGGGTGCGGAGCATCGTACCCAGCTCGTTCGCTATCTGCCGGCCGCCCTTTGTGCCTTTGTTCTCGGAACGGCCGCCTCTTTTCTGGCAGCCCTGGCGGTTTGGTACGTCCTGGATATCCATTCGGCACAGATCGCCCTGGCCTTTGCACCGGGGGCGCTGGAAGCGCTGACAGTGATTGCCTTTTCTCTGGGCGTCGATCCGTCCTATGTGGCGTCCCACCACGTGGCGCGATTTCTGATGATCGCCTTTGCCGTGCCGTTTCTGGCGCGCTGGCTGAACGATACCGATGCCAATAAATAAGCCCGCCATTTCATTGAAATAGCGGGCTTATGTGATTTCAGGAAAGCGTGGCTTCAGCCGCCGGCCTTGGAAACAGCAAGCGTCACGACGCGTTCGCCCGTGTTGACCGACGGAGCGCTGTCCTTGGCGAAGGGAATGCCAAGCGCCGTCCAGACCTCGACCAGCGCGTCCTTCAGTTCGAGCACCAGTTCATCGGAGTGGAAGGGCGTCGGCGTGACGCGCAGCCGCTCGGTGCCGCGCGGGACGGTGGGGTAGTTGATCGGCTGGATATAGATGCCGTGCACCTGAAGCAGCCGGTCGCTCGCCATCTTGCACAGTTCCGGGTCGCCGACATGGATCGGGACAATATGGGTCTGCGACTGCATGACCGGCAGGTTGGCGGCAGCCAGGACATCCTTGGTCAGCTGCGATTGCTGCTGATGCAATCTGCGCTCTTCCTGCGAAACTTTCAGGTGGCGGATCGATTGGGTAGCCGCTGCCGCGATCACGGGGGGAAGGGCGGTGGTGAAGATGAAGCCGGGCGCGTAGGAGCGAACGGCATCGATCACGGTCTTGGGGCCGGTTATATAGCCGCCCAGTGTGCCGAAAGCCTTGGCCAGGGTTCCTTCGATGATATCGATGCGGTCCGAGAGGCCTTCCTGATCGGTGATGCCGCCACCGCGATTGCCATACATGCCAACCGCATGAACCTCGTCGATATAGGTCATGGCATTGTACTTCTCGGCCAGATCGGCAATGGCCGCGATGGGGGCGATATCGCCGTCCATGGAGTACACCGATTCAAACACGATCAGCTTGGCGCGTTCCTTGCCGGCCGCCTTCAGCAGATCTTCGAGATGTGCCACATCGTTGTGGCGGAAAATCTTCTTTTCGGCGCCGGAGCGGCGCACGCCTTCGATCATCGAGGCATGGTTCAACTCGTCGGAGAGGATCAGGCAATTGGGCAGAAGCCGCGCAATCGTCGATATCGATGCCTCGTTCGACACGAAGCCCGAGGTAAAGACCAGACCGGCTTCCTTGTTGTGAAGATCGGCCAGTTCGTTTTCCAGCTCGACGAGCGGATGATTGTTGCCGGAGATATTACGCGTGCCGCCGGCACCGGAGCCCATGCGGCTCGACGCATCGTGCATGGCCGCGATAACCGAGGGATGTTGACCCATTCCCAGATAATCGTTCGAGCACCATACGGTGATTTCACGTGTGGAATCGGCAGTACGCCAAAGCGCGCGCGGAAATCTCCCCACGATCCGTTCCAGATTGGCAAAGACCCGATAGCGCTTTTCAGCGTGCAATTGGTCGATCGCGTCTTCGAAAAACCGACGATAGTCCATGAACTGCTCCTGTATCCTGGACTTAGTAGCTTTTTTGCGGGCTAAAATCCATGACGGGAAGGTGGGCAATTTGCCACGCTTGGCAAATGGCGAGTCTGCCAGCGGGCTCTAACACTATAACGTCGAAAGAGCGCCGGCGATATGGGGAACGCCGGAAACCCGTTCTGCCCGCTCCCGAGGCAGGATGGTCTGCGATTCTTTCGCCACGTTATTTTTATGATGCATCTTCAACGCTTTGCAGACCCGCCAAAATGCGGCAAGATACCGCGATAGAGCTGTTGGCGTGGTTCAGGGGGGATGGCAGATGACAGTACTCATAACCGGGGGTGCGGGCTATATCGGCAGTCACATGGTCTGGGAATTGCTCGATTCCGGTGAATCCGTCGTGGTCATCGATCGCCTCTCCACCGGGTTTGAATGGGCGGTCCCTGCGGAGGCCAAGCTCATCATTGGCGACATTGCTGACCAGCATCTCGTGCGCGATACGATCGAGCGCAATTATGTCGACGCGGTCATCCATTTCGCCGGTTCCGTGGTGGTGCCCGATTCCGTTCGGGATCCGCTGGCCTACTACGAAAACAACACCTCGAAATCCCGCACCTTGATTGAAGCGGTCGTCAAGTCCAACGTGAAGAACTTCATCTTTTCGTCAACGGCCGCTGTGTACGGCGATGGGGGGCTGGAGCCCGTTACCGAAGAGACACCGCTGCTGCCGCAATCGCCCTATGGCGTTTCCAAGCTGATGACGGAATGGATGCTGCGCGACACGGCGGCGGCGCATGATTTCCGGTACACGGCGCTGCGCTATTTCAATGTGGCCGGGGCCGATCCGAAGGGCCGTTCCGGCCAGTCGACACGCGGCGCGACTCATCTGATCAAGGTTGCCTGTGAAACGGCGTTGGGAAAACGGCCTTACATGGAAATTTACGGTCACGACTTTCCGACGCCGGATGGCACCTGCGTGCGTGACTATATTCACGTCAGCGACCTCGTCGCCGCCCATCGGCTGGCATTGGACCGGCTCCGCACCGGGGCCAGCAGCATCGTCGCCAATTGCGGCTATGGCCGGGGATATTCGGTGCGCGACGTGATTGAAAGCGTCGAGCGCGTTCACGGGAGACCGATTGACGCGCGCCTGACGGACCGGCGGGCGGGCGATGCCGCATCCGTTGTGGCCAATAGCGCACGGGCGCGAAAGGACCTGGGCTGGGAACCCGGTTTTGACAATCTTGACGTGATCGTCGAAACGGCGCTGGCGTGGGAAAAGGGTCTTGCCAGCCGCAATTCAGGGCGCTGACTGTCCTGTTTGCGCAGCGCTGCTGCGCGGGATGCCGTACTTTCGGTCGTTGAATCGGCCATGCGGCGGAGCGACACATTGTTTTAACATGCGTCATCCTAGAAAAGGGGAACCTTCTTCGCTGGGAAGGTGTTTAGTTCAGGACCTTGAAGACCACGAAGTAGAGTTGGAGTAATGCGATGGGCGGCGCCAACCGGACCAACGAAAAACAGCTATCCAGGATTATGCGACGACAAATTTCCCAGTCGTCCTACCGGACCGCTATACGCGCCGCCGGTATCTACAAGGTTGATGATACCGTACCGGAGAGCCTGCTCGACCAGCTCCGCCGCCTGGACGAAGCCGAATACAAGCAGGCAAAATAGACAGCCCTCATCGGGTATATGGGCGTCCCTCGATTAAAATCAGCATCACTGCTAAAATGGATCAAAGAGGTGGACGCGAATTCACCTCCCGGGAGCCCGCTGCGTCAGGCAGCCAGAGCCAGATGGCTGGTCTGTTCCTGAGCCGTCGCGATTGCCTTGGCTTCGGCTTCCGGTCCCATGCCGACGCCTTCGATGCGAATGACTTCGACGTCGGTCATGCCGAGGAAGCCCAGCACGGATTTGAGGTAAGGTGTCGCGTGATCCAATGCGGATGCCGGGCCAGCGGAGTAAATTCCGCCGGATGCGATCACCAGATAGACCTTCTTGCCCGTGACAAGACCTTTGGGACCATCTTCACCGTAGCTGAAGGTTTTGCCGGCGCGGGCGATATGGTCGATCCATGATTTCAGCGTTGAAGAAATGCTGAAATTGATGAATCCCGTCGAGATGACGATGCTGTCGGCGGCAAAGAGTTCGTCGACGGCCTGATCCGAAACCGAGACAACCCGCTGCTGTTCGGCGGTGCGTGCCTCCACGGGAGTGTAAATGCCGGCCGTGTAGTCGGCATTGATGTGCGGCAGCGGGCGGCTGGCAAGGTCGCGTGTGACGATCGTGCTGCCCGGTGTTGCCCGCTGCAGCTTACGCGCAAACTCCGTGGCGACCTGTGTCGAGTGGGAAGCCGCGCCGCGTGGGCTCGAGGTAATGAGAAGTATGGACGACATGGTTTTGGTACCTTCCAAAAAGGACAATGAATTGATGTCCGTAATTTGGTGCTCGACATCCATTTAGAAAACTGGGAAAATATCTATCAAACCCATCTATGGATTAGATAGATCATGCAGCCAAATCCGACTCTCGATCAGCTCCAGGTCTTCCTTGCCGTTGCCGATACCGGCAGTTTTTCCGCGGCTGCGCGCCATCTCAACCGGTCCCAGTCGGTTATCAGCTATACGATCGCCAATCTGGAATCGCAGCTGGAGCTGCAGCTGTTTTCCCGCGGCGGAACCCGCGAACCGCGTCTGACGGAGGCGGGTGTCGCCATGCTGGAGGACGCCCGGCGAATGGCATCGGCGCTGCAGGGACTGCGGGCGCGTGCCGAGGGTCTCAAGGCGGGGCTGGAGGCGGAAATAGCGATTGTCGTCGATGTGTCCGTGCCGTCGCCGGTGCTCATATCCGTGCTGAAGGCTTTTCAGGAACAATTCCCGACTGTGAGCCTGCGGCTGCATGTCGGGGCGCTCGGCATGGTATGGGATCTCGTGCAAAAACGGCAGGCGGATATCGGTATTGGCGGGCCGCCGGTTCAGACCAGCGATGACCTGACCACGATCCGGGTTGGTGAGATGACCATGACACCCGCTGCCGCGCCGGATCACCCCCTGGCCCTGTACAAGGGGCCGGTGCCGCTCTCCTTCATCCGCGATCACGTCCAGCTTGTGGTGACTGACCTCTCAGAACAGACCAAGGGCCGGAACTTTGGCGTTTTCGCCTACCGGACGTGGCGGCTGACCGACGTAGGGATCAAACATGAGCTGATGGTCGCCGGATTGGGCTGGGGCGGCCTGCCCAAATGGATGATAAAGGACGACGTTGCCGAAGGCCGGTTGGTGAAACTCGACCTTGAACCCTATCCGGAGAGCCACTACTCGCTCTTTGCCCTCCACATGGCAGACCATCCCCTCGGACCCGCTGCAAAATGGTGGGTCGAGCGATTCGCGCGGGAAATGGCCGCATGCGCTTACTGAGTGGTCTATAGGCCGAATCTTGCCCGCGGCAACCCAGGCGTCATGTTGAAAACGTAACATACAGATTCGGAGACAAGCATGTTCGCCGGAGCTAGAATTGGCGCAACAGCTGTTTCTCCTATATTCGATGGATACCGTCATATGTCATGTCTGAAATTTCAACCCGGTCCACTTTCATTTGAGTTCGCATAAAATGCCCATACCCATCCTGATGTACCATCAGATTGACAAACCGGCAGGGCGCGGCAGTCCGTTCCGCTATCTGACCGTCGATCCGGCCAACTTCCATCGCCAGATGAAATGGCTCAAGCGCATGGGATATGCCGGAATGTCGATGCGGGATTTGCAACCCTACCTGGCGGGCCAAAAGACCGGCAAAGTGGTGGGTATCACCTTTGACGACGGATTCCGCAACGTCATGACGCATGCGCTGCCGGTGCTGGATGCACTGGGCTTTACCGCCACGAATTATTTTGTCAGCCGGCAGATCGGCGGCTCCAACATATGGGATGCTGACGTCGGCGTTCCCCATTCCCCCTGCATGTCCCGCGCGGAAATGCTGGAATGGGCGGCATCGGGGCATGAAGTCGGTGCGCACACGCTCGATCATGTGCACTTGACCGAGGTCAGCCCGGACGAGGCGCGGCGTCAGATTGCCGATGTGCGCCACGAACTCGAAGACATGCTGGGCAGCACGGTGGATGCCTTTTGTTATCCCTATGGCGATTTTTCCGGGGAGGTCAGGCAAATGGTTGTGGAGGCGGGATATACCACGGCGACCACCACCCAGCGCGGCCGGGCGACACCGCAGCATGACATGCTGCTCCTGCCCCGCAAGATCGTTCGCCGGACCGATGGCTGGCTGAACGTCCTGCGCAAATCCGTCACCGGTTGATGATGGGAAATCCTGTGTCCGCAGAAACGGTGAGGGAACGCAGCATCTGCGTCGGGACCATCACCCGCAATCGGCCGATGATGCTGAAAAACCTCTTCGAATCCTATGCGCGGATGCAGGTTCCGGCGGGTACCAGCATCCGTTTTGTCGTGGTCGAGAACAATGACCAGCCAACCCTTTCCGACGTGGTGGAAACGTTCCGGGCCCTGCTGCCGCAGTCCACCGTTCAGTACGAAGTCGAGCCGCGTCTCGGCATTGCCTTTGCCCGCAATCGGGTTCTGGACTGTGCGCTCGATGCCGGCGATGACCTTTTGACCTTTGCCGACGATGACGAAACCGTCGAACCGGACTGGCTCGTTCAGCTGCTTGCCGAGCGCGATGCCTTTGATTTTGATATTGTCGGGTCTCCGGTTCGGCTCGCGCCGCATGGTCCGGGTGTGACGGTGTGGCAGAAAATGATCTGGTCCGGCATGGACCGCGCCAACCGGAACAGCGAAGCAAAGTACCTGCGCAGGCGCAATGCCGGACAGGGCGACCGGATACGGATCGCCACCGGCAGCTGGATGGGAGATCTGGCATTCTTCCGCAGAACCGGCGTGCGTTTCGACAATGCGCTTGCCCTGGCTGGCGGCGAGGATTGGCGCTTGTGGGCGGACGCGCGCAGGCTCGGTGCCAAGACAGGCTGGACCCCGGCGGCCGTCGCCTATGAAACCGTACCGCAGGACCGGCTGACCTTCGCCTATCAATACCGGCGCAGCCGGGACATCAGCATCATTGAAATGGGCACAAAGCTGAACAAGCACAGGGCCGCAACGCTCCTGCGTTTGCCCGGCTCGCTCATTGGCCGCCTGCTGTCGCTTTGCCTCTACCTGATCGCCGTGCCGTTCACGCGGGGAAGAACACTGGTCAAGGCGGCGTCGCGCCTGGGCAGTATCGTCGGCGTCCTGCGGGCATGCATGGGCAGCGAATCAGCCCACTACAAGCGCGTCAGCGGAACATGACCCCTGGTCAGCGATCAGGCTGTATCGTCAAAATGATCTGTGGATAACGTTCGCACACGGGATGATCGTCCGATCATCGAAAAGACTGGTGCTGCGAGAGAGGATTGAACTCTCGACCTCTCCATTACCAATGGAGTGCTCTACCACTGAGCTACCGCAGCTGATTTGCGAACGCGGCGGACTTCTGCCATATCATTGCTCAAATCGCAAGCAAGCAATTGTAATCTCTTGGGCAAAATATCAGTATTTGCCAAAAGCCCTGTATTTACGTGGATAAAAGCCGCGTTGGGGCGCACGGATTTTGAAAGATAACTTATGACATCGCCGTCTTCGAAAAACCCGAATTCCGAGCAAACAAGCCGTGAGAAGCGGCGTTCAGAACAATTGCGGGCGAATCTGGCGCGGCGAAAACAGCAAATACGTTCCCGGCGCTCCGGGGCTGCAGATGACCGGGACGAGGGAATCACCGCTGCAGAACAGACATCCTCCGATACCCCGTCTTCGGAATCTTGACCGGTCGCGCTGCGATCGAAGCATTTCTTGAACCATTCTCTGCGATGGTTTAGATCAACCGGCTCTGCAAAGGGTCTCAACGACAGGACGGGTCTATCCCCGCGAAAGTGACACATTATGGATCGTATCAAGATTGTTGGCGGTAATAAGCTCAATGGCATCATCCCGATTTCCGGTGCCAAGAATGCGGCCCTGCCGTTGATGATCGCGTCGCTGCTGACGGATGATACGCTAACGCTCGAAAACGTGCCGCATCTGGCCGATGTGGAGCAGCTGATCCGCATTCTCGGCAATCATGGCGTCGATTACTCGGTCAATGGCCGCCGCGAACGCCAGGACGGCGCCTATTCCCGCACGATCCACTTCACCGCCCGCAATATTGTCGATACGACCGCCCCCTACGAACTCGTGTCCAAGATGCGCGCCAGTTTCTGGGTGATTGGGCCGCTTCTGGCACGCATGGGCGTTGCCACCGTATCGCTGCCGGGCGGCTGCGCCATCGGCACGCGTCCGGTCGATCTGTTCATCGATGGTCTGCGGGCGCTCGGCGCCGACATCGACATTGAAAACGGTTACGTCAAGGCCAGCGCCAAGGGCGGCCTCGTCGGCACGCGCTTCACCTTCCCGAAAGTATCGGTCGGCGCCACCCATGTGCTGATGATGGCCGCGACCCTGGCCAAGGGCGAAACCGTCATCGAGAACGCCGCACAGGAACCCGAAGTCGTCAACCTCGCCGATTGCCTCAATGCCATGGGCGCCCGCGTCAGCGGTGCAGGCACGCCGACCATCACCATCGAGGGCGTGACCAGCCTCTCCGGTGCGCGGGTTCGCGTCATTCCCGACCGCATTGAAACCGGCACCTACGCCATGGCCGTTGCCATGACGGGTGGTGACGTGATCCTCGAAGGCGCCGATGCCAGCCTCCTCAGTGCGGCACTGGAGACGCTCGGACAGGCCGGTGCGGAAATTTCCGAAACAAATTCCGGTCTGCGTGTTGTGCGCAACGGCCATGGCATCATGCCGGTCGATGTGACCACCCAGCCATTCCCGGGTTTCCCGACCGATCTGCAGGCACAGTTCATGGGCCTGATGACCAAGGCCAAGGGCACGTCCCACATCACCGAAACCATTTTCGAGAACCGCTTCATGCATGTGCAGGAATTGGCTCGCCTTGGCGCGAAAATTTCCCTGTCGGGGCAAACGGCCAAGATCGAAGGCGTGGAACGTTTGAAGGGCGCGCCGGTCATGGCGACGGATTTGCGCGCATCGGTTTCGCTGGTTATCGCCGGTCTGGCCGCCGAAGGCGAAACGACGGTCAACCGCGTTTATCACCTTGATCGCGGCTTCGAGCGTCTGGAAGAAAAACTGTCCCGTTGCGGTGCGGTTGTCGAGCGTATCAGCGACTGATTCCCGGCTGTTTTTTCTGCTGGCGCACTTTCTCCGCGCAGCAGAATTCCATTTGCCTGAACTTTCCTCTAACAGGGAAGGGAGCATGGCGTGTTTTGCGCGCCATGGTCCTGAAAAGTTATGCAAAGGGTAGACATGGACACTCTCAAACTCATCGCGCTTGATGAGGAAGATCTGCAAATCCTTTCTGCGCATCTGCAGGATTCGGTGCTGAAAATAGCCGATATCGATTATCTGCCGGCCGAAAGCCGTCTGGTGCTGGCCGTCAACCGGTTTGTCTGGGAATTGGCCGCCGATGGCAAGCGCCACCGCAGTTTTGAACGCCGGCGCACGGCACTGCATTTCGCCCGGGTGAAAAGCCTCAAGGCAACCGGCATCGACCGCCGTTTCAAGGACGACGTGCTTTCCCTGCTGGCGATCCGCTTCATCGTTGGCGATGCGCCTTCAGGCGTGATCGAGCTGACATTTGCTGCCAACAGGGCGTTGCGGCTCGAGGTGGAAGCCATCGAGGCCCAGCTGACCGATCTCGGCCCCGCATGGGAAACCGATTTCAAGCCGGAACACGAAGCCTGACGGGCAAGAGGAGCAGTTATTGTGGTTTTGGTGTTGAGGCAGTCCGACCCTGATTTTGAATCCCGGTTTTCCGCGTTTCTTCTGACCAAGCGCGAAGTATCGGAGGATGTGGATCGCGTGGTTGCCGATATTATTCATCGGGTTCGCACCGAAGGCGATGCGGCGCTTATCGACTATTCGCAGCGTTTTGACCGCATCGACCTTGTGCAGCACGGCATTGCCATCACACCAGCCGAAATCGATGCGGCGATGGCGGCAGCGCCGCTGGAAACCGTCGAGGCGCTCAAGCTCGCCCGTAACCGCATTCATTCCCACCACCAGCGGCAGATGCCGCAGGACGACCGCTACACCGATGCACTGGGTGTGGAACTCGGGTCGCGCTGGACGGCGGTGGAATCGGTCGGGCTTTACGTGCCGGGCGGCACGGCGAGTTATCCGAGCTCGGTCCTCATGAACGCTGTCCCGGCCCAGGTGGCCGGCGTCGAGCGCATCGTCATGGTTGTGCCGTCTCCGGACGGAAAGCTCAATCCGCTGGTTCTCGTGGCCGCACGCCTTGCCGGTGTTTCCGAGATTTACCGGGTGGGCGGTGCACAGGCAATCGCCGCGCTGGCCTATGGCACGCAAACCATAGCACCGGTGTCGAAGATCGTTGGTCCAGGCAATGCCTATGTGGCCGCTGCCAAGCGCCGCGTGTTCGGCACGGTCGGCATCGATATGATCGCAGGTCCGTCGGAGGTCCTCATTCTGGCCGACAGCGACAACGACCCGGACTGGGTCGCTGCCGATCTTCTGGCCCAGGCCGAGCACGATACGGCGTCGCAGTCGATCCTGATCACTGACGACGAGGCATTCGGCAATGCTGTTATCGCCGCCGTCGAGCGCCAACTGGCAAGACTGCCCCGGACGGAAACCGCAAGCGCCAGCTGGCGCGATTATGGCGCGGTCATCCAGGTTCAGGATTTGCAGTCTGCACTGCCGCTGGTCAACCGCATCGCGGCCGAGCATCTGGAAATCGCGACCGCTGATCCGGAAGCCCTGCTGGCGGGCGTGCGCAACGCCGGGGCCATTTTCCTTGGCCGTTATACGCCCGAGGTGATCGGCGACTATGTCGGCGGCTCCAACCATGTCCTGCCGACAGCGCGGTCAGCCCGGTTCTCTTCCGGCCTTTCGGTGCTTGACTATGTCAAGCGAACGTCCATCCTGAAGCTGGGTGTGGAACAGTTGCGCGCTCTGGGGCCGGCGGCGATAGAACTCGCGCGCGCCGAAGGTCTTGATGCGCACGGCAATTCCGTCGCGATCCGGTTGAACCTATAGGGTGACAATGACAGCAACGGGCAATACCGATGCGCGATTGATCGATGTGGAGCTGGACGAGACCATCGGCCGCTCCACGCCCGATGTCGAGCATGAGCGCGCCGTTGCCATCTTTGATCTCATCGAGGAAAACAGTTTCCGTCCTGTCAATGACGATGGGATGGGCCCCTATCGCCTGAGACTGTCACTGATCGAGTCGCGTCTCGTCTTTGCCATTTCGCGTGAGGCCGGCGATGATGTGGTCACCCATATTCTGTCGCTGACGCCATTGCGCAAGGTGGTGAAGGATTACTTCATGATCTGCGAGAGCTATTACGAGGCCATCCGCTCATCCAGTCCAAGCAAGATCGAGGCCATCGATATGGGGAGACGGGGGCTGCACAATGAAGGATCGCAAGCGCTGATGGATCGCCTGAACGGCAAGATCGAGGTGGATTTCGATACCGCCCGCCGCCTCTTTACCCTGGTGTGTGTGCTGCATTGGCGGGGATGAGCGGACCAGTGGGCGCCGAACCCGACAAGCTCCCGGACGGGCAGGAGCCTGCCAAACGGAGCATGCCCGGTGCGGTGCTGTTCATCTGCGGCATGAACTCCATCCGTTCGCCCATTGCCGAAACGCTGGCCCGCAGCCTGCTACCGCCCCGGGTTTATGTTGCCTCGGCCGGTGTTGAAAAAGGCGAACCGGACCCATTCGTCGATGCCGTGCTGGAAGAACTCGGGTTGAAGCGCATTTCCCTTCACCCGCGCACGTTCGAAGAGCTTGAGGACGACTATTTCGACCTGATCATCACGCTGTCGCCCAAGGCCCATCACATGGCGCTGGAGCTGACGCGAACGACATCGGTCCATGTGGAATATTGGCCGACACCCGATCCGACGCTGGTGCGCGGACGCCGTGACCAGATCATGGAGGCCTACCGCGACGTGCGCGACAACCTCAAACACCATATTCAAGCGCGTTTCGGCTAGGCAATTCGAACCTTTGTCAGCCCGTGCACAATTGCATTGAACTCCCTTGTTCACAAATGCCGCGCAATACTATAGGTTCCGCCCAAAATTGCGGTCGAGTGTGACCGCAAATTCCTTTCTGGAGATAGAACTACGCATGGCGAAAGAAGAAGTACTAGAGTTTCCCGGTCTCGTGACGGAGCTGCTGCCCAACGCGATGTTCCGGGTCAAACTTGAAAACGATCATGAAATCATTGCTCACACGGCCGGCCGTATGCGCAAGAACCGCATCCGCGTTCTGGCGGGTGACAAGGTCCTTGTCGAGATGACCCCATACGATCTGACCAAGGGTCGCATTACCTACCGCTTCAAATAACAGTCCTCCCGGCTTCGGCCTGACTTGTCCGCAGGACACGAATTTCCAGGAATGCGTTCATGAGCGATCAACACAAACTGGTTCTGGCATCCGGCTCGCCGCGCCGTCTGGCGCTGCTGGGCCAGATCGGCCTGGAGCCCGATCGCCTGTTGCCCGCCGACGTGGACGAAACGCCTTTGCGTGCCGAGCACCCGCGCTCGCTCGCACGCCGTCTGTCGCGCCTCAAGGCCGAAAAGGTGGCAGACGAGTTGAAGGGTGACGCGGACCTTGGCAAGTCCTACATCATCGCTGCCGATACCGTAGTGGCGGTTGGACGCCGCATTCTGCCCAAGGCTGAAATTCTCGACGACGCAACCAGCTGCCTGCGCCTTTTGTCCGGCCGTTCGCATCGCGTTTTCACCGGTCTTTGCCTTGTCACGCCGAAGGGCAAGATCCGTCAGGATCTGATCGAAACCCGGGTGCGCTTCAAGCGTCTTTCGCGCGAGGAGCTGGAGAGCTATCTTGCATCGGGTGAATGGCGCGGAAAAGCCGGTGGCTACGCCATTCAGGGACTTGCGGGCGGTTTTGTGGTCAAACTTGTCGGCTCCTACAGCAATGTGGTCGGCCTGCCGCTTTACGAGACAGCCGGTCTCCTGCATGGCGAGGGTTATCCCGTCTATGCAAACTGGCAATCATCGGCACACTAGGTCTTGGACTGATGGACGAAAACAACAGCGCGGCGAAGGTAACGCCATTGCGGCCGACACGGCCATGCCCAGAATGCAAGCGGCCGTCACAGCGGGAGCACTATCCCTTCTGCTCGAGCCGCTGCCGCAATGTCGATCTCAATCGCTGGCTGACGGGTGCCTATGTTCTTCCGGCGGTTGAAAGCGCCGACGACAGCGAAGACGACACCGAACGCTGAACGCACCGCCGTGAAACGTTTCAGAGCTTGATCACACGCGGTGTGGCGGGCTGTGCCAGCACGATATTGATCGCACGCAGGACATGGATGCTGTCGCTCAGGGGCATGGTCCTTGCGCTTGTTTCACCCTTGCGCATGGCGTCCATCACCGCCATGGCTTCAAACTGCCGGCCGTTGCCTTCAAACGGATAGTCTTCGCTCCTGCGCCCGGGGACCGGCAGGCGATCAAGCAGCCTGCCAAGCAGGCCTCCCGGCCGTTTCAGCGGGCCGAAGGGTGTCGCAACCAGGAAGGGCCGGTACATCGTCAGCCGCTGCGCCTTGTCAAACGGGGCATCCAGCCGCAGCGTGCCCTGCGTTCCCTCGATGACGCAATGATTCGCGCCGTTGCGATCAAAACCGCAGGACAGGATCGCGTCGGCCCCATCATAGTGCAGCGCTATTTCCGAGCTCATATCCACGCCATTCGGCGCGGCGTGCCACAGGCCGGATACTTTTTGCGGTTGGCCGAGAAAATGCATCGCCAGGGAGACGCCGTGGATGCCGAGGTCAAGCGTGGCACCGCCGCCGAGGGACCGGTTGAACAGGCGGTTTTCCGGGGTGTAGTCCTCGGCATGGGCGAGTTCCGCGGTGATTCGGCGAATCGCTCCGATCTCGCCCGCATCGATTCTCGCTTTGGCCGCCACGACAGCCGGCAGGAAGCGGGTCTCCATGGCTTCCATGGCAAAGACCTTGATCCGGGCTGCTTCGCGCTGGATGACCGAGGCTTCCGTGTGGGATGGCGCAATGGGCTTTTCCGTGAGGATGGCCTTGCCGGAGCGCACGGCCTTCAGGGCCTGTGCCAGATGGATGGAATTGGGTGTTGCGATATAGACGGCGTCGACGGCCGGGTCCGCCAGCAGGGAATCAAGGTCGCCATAGGCACACTTGCTGCCAAATGCATCGCGAAACTGTTCGGCATCGGCGAGCGAGCGGGAATAATTGGCGGCGATGAAGGCCTGCGGAACAAACGCAAGATCGGCGGCAAATCGCTGAGCGATCTCGCCGCTGCCGATGATTCCCCAGCCAAAAGCACTGCTCCTGGCAGCTTTGTCCCCCGTTTCATCCATGAAATGCGAATCCTGTCTCTTTGGATAATAAACAACGCATCAATGCATGCTGTTTGCAAGAGGCAGAAAAACGGCAAAAAATTCGTCAGTTGATGCTGGACAGGGGGATTTTTAGTGTTATAACCCACCCGCTTCTGACGGAAAATCAACGCTGTCAGAAAGGCTTGCCGGATAACGGAAATGCCTGAAGTGCCCAGATAGCTCAGTTGGTAGAGCAGCGGATTGAAAATCCGCGTGTCCGTGGTTCGAATCCGCGTCTGGGCACCACTTCTTTCTCAATAAGATCAATAGTTTGCTTGATAGCCATGTCGGATATCAGCCGATTTTATATTGCGTCGTGGTGCAGCAGGCATCAGGGCCATAGAATGGCAATCACTTATACGATCGGCCTTCGCTTATGCCGTAATGCAAGTAATGTTCACGCGGATTTACCGCGGCAGCAGCGACGTCCTGATTGAGTTCCAGGTACCTGTTATCTTCGAAGTCGCGCGGCAGCCTTTGGCTGTTCAAAACAGTTGGCCATTCCATCATTTCGTTTTCGTGCGGCGATCCGCGGATTGGCGATACCTGCAAGCCATGACGCCATTGTATGAAATTGAAGGAGAGCTGGTCGCGTTTCGAGAACTTCAGCACTTCCTCGTACCATGCATTCATTGCGGCAACGACCCGCCGCTCATTGTGCTTGCGCAGCAGTAGCGTTCCGACATTCAAACCATTGGTCTGCGGATAACCTAGCTCTCGATAGCGTGCCATTTGCTGCTCGACGATGGATTTTCTGTCATATCCGATATCAGCGACAACCCTGGCCTCGTCATAGGCACAATCTCTCTCAGGATGAACAAACGCCTGCATCATATCTCTCGAGGCCGCAAACTCGTCGAATATGGTCGAGACCGGCTTCTTTAGTTTCACCGTATTGTCGAGATAGAGACTGTATTTGTGGTTGGGGAAATACAGATGCGGTCGAATTTTATAGCCTTTGGATGTCCTGTGCGGATCGAGCGATGAGGCGGGCACGTGAATAACCCGCCAAAAATTTGAGGACAGTTTCGGATCATCTGTGAAGCAGACGAAATCTGTATTCTCTGGCCGGTCGTACTCAAAGTCTGCGAAACGTTCGGAATACCCAAAAAGGCAAGTATAGACAACGCGCCGCTTATTTTCACGTCGAACTGCACGGAGAAATACTATTCGAAGCTTCGAGAGTGACACCATAATCGTCACTAAATCAGCGGTTGTAAAAAGGCAATACGCTCACAGGCCCGCCGCCGCGATTGCGTCGTTTGCGGGAAGGGCGCGTGTCCCTGTGGATTGTCTCTGGTTTAAAATTGATTCACTGCGTATATCGATTTTCCTGTCGTTTCCGTTCAGAAGGTGACTTATATCATTCAAGCGCCTATTTTCTCTGATGAGAATGGCGCTGGCATTGGCCAGAGAAATGAATTTTGCTGGTGGGGCAATCCTGGATGATTGCAAATCGGGACAACCGTTTGAGATGATGTATCGGAGTATAAGGCAATTTGCCGCCGCACTGGCGTGCGCTGGTCTTGTGACCGCCACCGCCCACAGTGCATTTGCGGCAGATTCTGACCCGATTGCCAGCGACGGCAAGCCCGTCAATCCGGCGCGCTGGATCGTGACGGTTGGCGCCAGCGTCGAATATGGCAGCAAGTTTGAAGGTGCGCGCGCCAACGGCTTCGGTTTCATGCCGTCCTTCGATATCCGGCGTGGCGATGAGCCCGAGGGCATGAGTGCGCCCGACGACAATATCGACTATACGCTGCTGACCCTCGGCGGGCTGGAGATCGGCCCTGTCATCGGTTTCCGGTCCGGCCGTTCCCATTCGGATGATCGGGGCTTTGTCGGCCTGCGCCATGTGTCATGGACCGTGGATGGCGGCGTATTCGCGCAGTTCTGGCCGATCCAGGATCGCCTGCGGGTGCGCGCCGAGGTGAGGCAGGCTTTCAATAATTCCGAGGGTCTCGTCGCCGATCTCTCGGCTGACGTATTCCAGCGCTATAATAAATTTCTGTTCTCTGTCGGGCCCCGCCTGTCGCTTGCCGACAGCACCTATATGCGCAACACCTTCGGTGTGACGGAAGAGGAATCCCACAACAACCACCGCGTCGAGCCGTACACGCCGGGTGGCGGGGTCAAATCATACGGGGTTGTCGCAGCCACCACCTACTCATTCTCCGACACGTGGAGCGTTCAGGTGTTCGGCCGGTATGACCGGCTGGCGGGCGATGCGGAGGATAGTCCGATTGTGCCGAAACTCGGGTCCAAAGACCAGAAGGCAATCGGCGTGACCTGGAATTACTCGTTCGGCGTCGGTCACTGAAGCAGGCCGGTAACGGCCTGCCCGATTTAGTCCATATAAATGCAGCTGTTGAAAGGCTCAGTCGCAGGCCTGCCACGCGACGCGGCGGATGTCCGAGCGGGCGATGCCCAGATCGGCGAGATTGCGATCGGTGCACAATCTCAATTCATACAGGTTCTGACGATACTGGCGCCACTTTTGGATATGGTTGCGAAGGCTCATTTGGTATTCCCCTTATTTTTGACCAACCTCCCGGGGAAAATAGTGCGACGCGTCCGGCCACATGAAAATTGCTAATGTTGCATGGCAGCAATGAGCATGCTGCATAGCAATATGACCGGCAATCCGAACCCCCTTTTGAATTTTCAGCAGGCGGCGTTATAGACAATGCAGTTCATGTGGGAGGGGAGGATGCCTTTGTCTCAATCGGCCGGATCTGTGCGTGATAAACTGGAGCAAAGCCTTGCGGCCATCGCTGCTGGAGACGGGCATGCCTTCGTCAAGCTCTATGCCGCCACGGCACGGGCGGAGGCGGATGCCTCGGACCGGCGGATGCGCGAGGAGACCAGCCTTGGCGGCCTCGATGGCCGGATCGTTTCGATCAAGGATCTGTTCGATGTGGCTGGCGAACCAACCCTGGCTGGCTCGCGCATGCGCCAGAGTGCCCCGGCCCCGGTCAAGGATGCGGTGATCGTCGAGCGTTTGCGGCGCTCCGGTGCTGTCATTCTCGGCAAGACCATCATGACCGAGTTTGCCTTCACCGCCGTTGGCCTCAATCCGCACTATCCCATCGCCGGAAATGCCCGCGACAGCAGCCGCATTGCCGGCGGATCGTCGACCGGCGCGGGGATTTCTGTCGCCGATGGCACGAGCGAGATTTCCATAGGGTCGGACACGGGCGGGTCCATCCGCATTCCCGCGGCGCTGAATGGTGTTGCCGGTTTCAAGCCCACGGCAAAGCGTGTTCCCCTGCAGGGCGCTTTTCCCTTGGCGCCAAGTCTTGACTCCGTTGGTCCCCTGGCGCGCTCGGTCGCCGATTGCGCCGTGGCGGATGCGGTGATGGCGGGCGAGGCCCCGGATGTCCCTGAACCCCTGTCCCTGACCGGCCTGCGCATCGGCCTGCCGCAGGGGGAGGTTCTCTCCGCAATGGAGCCGGTTATCGCTCGGGCATTCGAGGAAAGCCTGCTTCTATGCGAAAAAGCCGGAGCGATCCTGGTGGAATGCTCGCTGGATGAACTGGTCGATGAAATGGCTGAGGCGACCTCGGTCGGCTCCATTGCCGGGATCGAAGGCAGCCGGGTTCATGCGGACTGGTTGAATGAGACCGGGCTTGATGTGGATCAGCGCGTCCAGAAAACCTTGCGGCGGCGCTTGAGTGTTTCGGAAGCCGACTACATCGGCGTGATGCAAAAGCGGCAGGCGCTGGTGCGAAAAATGGACCGGCATATTGCCGCCTATGATCTCCTGGCTCTGCCGACGGTGCCGATGACGGCTCCGCTGATCGCTGACGTAAGCGAGAACGAGGAATTCTACAAACGCACGGAAGGCCTCTTGTTACGCAACCCGCAGATTGCCAACCAGTTCGATTTGACCGCGATCAGCATTCCTATGCCGGGCCTGGCATTGCCCGGGGGGCTGATGCTGTTTGCCCGGCATGGTGCGGATCGCCGCCTGTTGTCGATGGCCATGTCGGTGGAACGATTGTTCGGTTAGGTTCCGTCCAGAGAAATTTGCGCAGGAGGCGGAAATAGCGCTCGCAATTTTCGGCAATCCCGTCAGGATACGCGTCGATTGATCCAAGATAATGCCAGGCCTTGCTGCTTCACCGCACAATCGGGCCGCCAACCATCAGTGAAAGTCTCTTCCGTGATACGCCATTGTGTTTTTATTCGCTTTCGCGGTGATGTCGCCGCCGCTACCCGCCAGGACATATACAACGATCTTGCAACGCTGTGCGGAAAACTGCCCGGCGTCCTGTCCTTTCATGCCGGTGCCAATGTCAGTCCGGAAACCGGCATGGACAAAGGCTTCAGCGAAGGCTTCATCATCGATTTCGCCGATGCGGATGCGCGTGACACCTACCTTGACGACGCCGGGCACAGGGCTATCGGCGGGCGCATTGTTGCCGCCGCTGCCGACGGCGTTCAGGGTGTTCTTGTCTTTGATCTGGATATGTGATGCGCATGCAGGATAAGGAGTTTTTCAAAAAGCTGTTTGAAGCCGCCGTCGTTGCCGCTGATCCGCAGCGCACGATTGCCGCGCATCTGCCGGAAAAGCCCAAGGGCCGGACTATTGTGATCGGCGCGGGCAAGGGATCGGCGCAGATGGCAAGCGCCTTTGAAAAGGCCTGGGATGGCCCGCTGGAAGGGCTGGTGGTCACCCGTTACGGCTTTGGTGTTCCATGCGAGCGCATCGAGATCATCGAAGCTTCGCATCCCGTGCCGGATGCGGCGGGTCTTGTTGCCTCGAAGCGCCTGCTCGAAACCGTTTCGGGCCTGACCAGCGATGATCTGGTGGTCGCGCTGATCTCAGGCGGCGGGTCGGCCTTGCTGCCATCGCCGCCGGATGGCATGACCCTCGATGACGAGATCGCGGTCAACAGGGCGCTGCTCGCTTCGGGAGCGCCGATTTCCGCGATGAATGCCGTGCGCAAACATCTCTCCACGATCAAGGGCGGAAGGTTGGCTGCGGCCGCCTATCCCGCGCGCGTCTTTTCATTGATCGTGTCCGATATACCCGGCGACAATCCGGCCTTTGTTGCATCGGGTCCGACCGTTGCCGACGCCATAACCCGCGAGGATGCCCTGCGGATCGTCGAGCGCTACAGTCTCGCTCTGCCGGCGGCAGCCCTGAAACACCTGCAGTCGGCAGCGGCCGACGCACCCAAGCCGTCAGATGCGGTATTTGCGGCGCATGAGCACCGGGTCATTGCCTCCGCTGCCGTTTCGCTGGAAGCATCGGCCGATGCCGCCCGTTCACTTGGCGTGGAGGCAGTCGTGTTGTCCGATGCCATTGAAGGCGAGGCGCGGGAGGTGGCGCATGTGCATTCGGCGCTGGCCAAGCAGGTGCTGGCGAAAAATCAGCCGTTTGCCAAACCCGTGGTCCTGCTTTCCGGCGGTGAAACCACGGTGACCGTGCGGGGAAAAGGCAAGGGCGGCCGCAACAGCGAGTTCCTGCTGTCCCTGGCGCTCGATATCGACGGATATGACGGTATCAGCGCCTTTGCGGCGGACACGGACGGGATCGATGGCTCGGAGGACAATGCCGGGGCCTTTGCCGACAGCGGCAGCATCGCGCGGCTTTTGGCCAAGGGGCTCGACGCATCCGCCTATCTCAACGGCAATGATGCCTGGTCGGCGTTCAATGCCATCGGCGATCTCTTCGTCCCGGGGCCAACCGGCACCAATGTCAATGATCTCAGGGCGATCCTTATTCGCTAGGGAACGCGTGCCCGGTTTTCAAGGACCGTGCCCGCGCTTTATTTGACGCTCGATGGCTTGGATTGGGTGGTCAAGCGGGCGCGATTGTCCTAAGTGTCGCTTGGGCGGCTCTTTCATGCAAACAAAGGAATGTCGAATGCGCATTGCATTACCCTTGGCTGTCTTGTCTCTTCTGGCCCTTGCGGCCTGCAGCACAAGCATGAGTACCAGCACGAGCAACAGTCCGAAAGCAGCAGCTGATGCCCTGTCGCCGGCGAAGGACACGCATTTTGTTCCGCCACCCAAGTCCCTGACCCAGAAGGCCGTTCCGTCAAAGGTTCCCGAGACACCGGGCGCGCAGAACGCGGTGCAGTAAAACCTGGATACACCTTCAAAAACTTGAATGTTTTTCAAAGCACCGGCCCGCGAGATCAAACTCCGGCCGGTGTTTTCGTCTGGCGTGTTGCATGAGGGAAGTGTGGGAAGCCCTGAAACAACAAAACCCACCGCGGGAGGAGGTGCGGTGGGTTTCGTTGGTTATGGAAGGCCTTCTGGGAGGAGAAGAGGCCAACCGTTTCGACAGAGCCGGGAGGAGGTGACGCTGTCGAAAATTCCTGATCCAACAATAACTCCATTGATGTGATTTAATACAGATAATATTGCATAGCAGCAATGCGCCTGGTGCAATGCAGCAAAGAAGCGTTCAATTATCACCTGGCCATCACGCCGAGTTGAGCGCGCGAACGGAACTTTCGGGCATCCTGATTCGTTAATGCTTCGTAAAGAGGCCGATGATGAAAGCATCGGACCTCCGCAATCGAGGCCGAGAAGATGCGTAAAATATCTGCGTCAGTCCTTATGGTAGCAATGATAGCGTCGGCATTGTCGATCCAGCCGGCAGGAGCCTTCAGCATGAAGGGGCAGGCCGCAGCGCCGTCCGAGGCCAGTGAGATCTACAACAAGAAGTTTGAACGGGCCGCCTTGCTGGAAGCCAAAGCCTATATTTGCGGAACCGACAGTGCGGCAAGTTTTGCCGCCATGAAAGCCGGAATGGCCGAGACCGGATTGCCGGAAGATATCGCCGTCGAAGTGGTTTCAGACCTTGCTTCCGGCCTGATCGACAAGGCGGTGAAGTCGGGATCAAAAGAAATATGCGGAAAACCACAGCTGCGAATTTCCCGGCTCTGACCGACAAATTTGGGGCCGGAAAAAATAAATGAATGCATTCATGATGTTGTTCGTAAGTAATTCTAATTTTATGTAAATTTGAATCAAGGTAAGAAGTTATTGCCAAAAGTTGTGATCATTGCGGGGCTTTTCAAGCGGTGAATTTTGCTAATAATACCGTTAGAAAACTTTCAATATAAACTGCAAGAACAATTAACTACTGAGGAAAATATCCATAAATTGTGCCGTGGAGTTTGTTGATCGCGTGGTCTGCAACATGGATTTTTATCTGCAATAGTGTGAATGTTTCAATGAAAAGAAAAAATGGCAGTGCCGCTGGTGGGATCTGGAGAGAATAGCATGAACAAAAGAGTTCAGACGCTGAAAGTATTGAAAACAGAACTCTCGAAACTGTGCGCTATTGCCGATGGTGAAGGCTTTGAGATGATCGCCTATTTCATTGAAACGGCTATCCGTGAGTCCGATGAACAATTGTCCCAGGAAACACGTGCGCTTGTCGGAATGGAATTGCGTGCCGAGTCTGCCGGTCTGCGGGTCCTGAAGAACTGAATGCTGGTCCAATTCAGGGCGCGGGGATTCATTATCTTCCATTGAACATGGCTTCAAATTTTGTGAATCATGAATCGGTTGCCGCGCATTGTGCGCGGTGATTGCTCGCCTATATGAAGGCAATGACCCCACTCTCCGTCCTCGACCTTTCACCGGTTCCTGTTGGCAGCACGCCAGGGCAATCCCTCCGCAATTCGCTGGATCTGGCTCAGCATGCCGAACGTCTCGGCTACAACCGATTGTGGCTTGCCGAGCATCACAACATGCGCGGGATTGCGAGTGCTGCGACAGCCGTCGTCATCGCGCATGTGGCTGCCGGCACGTCGACCATTCGCCTCGGCGCCGGCGGCATCATGCTGCCGAACCATGCACCGCTGATGGTCGCCGAGGCTTTCGGCACGCTGGCGGCGCTGCACCCAGGCCGTATTGATCTTGGTGTTGGCCGCGCGCCGGGGACGGACCAGATAACCGCCCATGCCCTGCGCCGCAATCTGGAACAGGACATCAACGGTTTTCCGCAGGATGTGGTGGAACTGATGAGCTATTTCCGCGAACCGGAGCCGGGCCAGAAGGTCCAGGCTGTGCCGGGAGCGGGCCTCGACGTCCCGGTCTGGATATTGGGTTCGAGCCTGTTTGGCGCCCAGCTGGCCGCGGCCCTCGGGCTGCCCTACGCCTTCGCCTCGCATTTTGCTCCGGCCGAGATGGAACGGGCAGTCGAGATTTATCGCGCGCGTTTCGAACCGTCCGAACATCTGGAAAAGCCTTATGTGATGCTGGGGCTGAACGTTTTTGCAGCGGCAACGGATGATGAAGCACACTTGCTGAAAAGCTCGCAGCAGCAGGCATTCGTCAATCTGCGCACGGGCATGCCGGGGCCATTGCCCGCGCCTGTCGAAGGCTACGAGGAAACACTCGACCTGCACGCGCGCGCGATCTTGCGCCAGTCGCTGTCGTGCACGGTCGCCGGCTCACCGTCGACCGTCAAAGCGGGTGTCGAAGAGTTCATCCGGCGTACCGGGGCTGATGAAATCATGGCGACGGGCCACATATTCGATCACAAGGCGCGGATTCGGTCCTACGAAATTCTCGCCGAGGTCATGATCGCAGGGCAGCAGGCCGAGCCTGCACGGGCCAGCGGCTAAGGCCGCAGACCCCCTGCGGTCTCAATGAACGCGATGACCTCATCAAGCCCGTTGCGCCGCAGCATGTCGGTGAAAACATAGGGCTTGGCCCCGCGCTGCAGCTTCGTGTCGGCATCCATGACGTCAAGATCGGCACCGACATAGGGTGCCAGATCCTTTTTGTTGATGATCAGGAGGTCGGAACGGGTGATGCCGGGTCCTCCCTTGCGCGGTATTTTTTCGCCCTGGCAAACCGAGATGACATAGATCGTCAGATCGGCGAGATCGGGCGAGAATGTTGCGGCCAGATTGTCGCCGCCGGATTCGATGAAGACGATATCGAGGTCCGGATGGCGCTTGTTCATCTCGGCAATCGCCTGCAGATTGATTGTGGCATCCTCGCGAATGGCGGTATGCGGGCAGCCGCCGGTCTCCACACCCATGATCCGGTCTTCCGGCAGGGCCTGCAGGCGGCTGAGGATCAGCGCGTCTTCCTTGGTATAGATGTCATTGGTCACGACGGCGACGGAGTAGCGGTCGCGCATCGCCTTGCACAGCATTTCGGTGACCGTGGTCTTGCCGGAGCCAACGGGGCCGCCAATCCCAACGCGAAGCGGTCCATTCTGTGAAATCATGACCGGAAAACCCTTGAATATTGTGTTTCGTGCTGCATCGCCATGATGTCCGACAGGATCGCTGCCGATCCCAAATCATCGAGGCTTGAGGCGGCGGCGCGTTGCGCAACCGTCAGGATCGGCTGTTCCAGTGCCGCTATCAGCGCGACCCCGTGGCTTTGGCCAAGCGGAACAAGCCGTACCGCACCCTGAATGAGGTTGGAAATGACCGCATGCAGAAAGGCGGCCAGCCCAGGCTGCAGCACCACGCCATTGCCGGCAGCGGCAATGGCCACCGCAACGGGGTAGGGCATTTCGCTGCTCGTGCCCGATTGGTCTGCTCCCCAGTGCGCGATGGCTTGCAGGAAAGCGCTGCCTTGCAGCATGGTTTCCATGTGCCGTTCCCTCGATCCGGCCATGGCTTCGCCAAGGGCTGCAATGGACTGGCAATCCCCGCCTTCCCCCGCTTCATGCCAACCGGCGGCAAACAGCACGGCGTCGTTCCAGACGGAGCCGTGATGCAGGAGGTCGATCAGCCAGGCATGCAGCGTATCCTTGTCGCGGATCAGTCCGTCATGGATCGCCCGTTCAATGCCATGGCTGTAGGAAAAGGCGCCGACGGGAAAGGCCGGGGACAGCCAGGTCATGAGCCGCAGCAGCGCGGTGTTTGCGGTGAACTCAGTCATGGGAATGATGGTGATGCCCGTGATCATGATGCGCATGATCGTGGTGATCGTGACCATGGCCGCTGTGATAGGCGCCGCGCAGCGGATGGAATGGGGCGACAATCTCGGTCACCTTGGCTCCCAGACCTTCCAGCATGGCCTTGATCACATGGTCGCGTAAGATAACGATGCGGTCTTCTTCCAGCTGCGCCGGCAAATGGCGGTTGCCCAGATGCCAGGCCAGTTCCGACAGGTGCTGCCTGTCGCGCGGCGTCACTTCGTAGAGGACTTCCTCGGCGGCGATAATCTCTGCCATCCTTCCATCGTCGAGGACAAGGACGTCGCCATGGGTGAAGGCGATGGGATCGGGCAGGTCGATCAGAATCTGCTCGCCCTGTTGCAGGGTCAGGACCTTGCGGCGCAGATGCCTCTCGTCATGTGCCAGGACGATATGGTCGAAGGGCGTGCCGCTGTAGTGACCGGCATGCGCATGGCCTGTGACGCGTTTCATGGTTCATTCTCCTCAGAACAGGAAATAGCGCTGTGCCATGGGCAGCACCGTCGCCGGTTCGCATGTCAGAAGTTCGCCGTCGGCGCGCACTTCATAGGTTTCAGGGTCAACTTCCACGTGCGGCGTGGCGTCATTGTGGATCATCGATGCCTTTGAAATGCCGCCACGGGTGTTCTCGACGCCGATCAAGCGCTTGTCCGTTCCAAGCGACTGGCGCAGGCCTGCCTCAATCGATGCCTTGCTGACAAAGACAACGGAGGAATTGGAGACATTCTTGCCGAAGGTGCCAAACATGGGGCGGTAATGCACCGGCTGCGGCGTCGGGATGGATGCATTGGGGTCGCCCATCGGTGCGGCGGCGATGGAGCCGCCCAGCAGCACCATGTCGGGTTTGACGCCGAAGAAGGCCGGATTCCACAACACGAGATCGGCGCGCTTGCCCACCTCGATCGACCCGATATGTCTGGAAACGCCCTGCGCAATCGCCGGATTGATCGTGTATTTGGCAATATAACGTTTCACGCGGAAGTTATCGTTGTCGCCGGTTTCCTGCGGCAGGCTGCCGCGCTGGCGTTTCATCTTGTCGGCGGTCTGCCATGTGCGGATCAGAACTTCGCCGACGCGGCCCATGGCCTGGCTGTCCGACGAGATGATCGAGAACGCGCCGATATCGTGCAGGATATCTTCGGCCGCAATGGTTTCCTTGCGGATGCGGCTTTCGGCGAACGCCACGTCTTCGGGGATCGACGACGACAGGTGATGGCAGACCATCAGCATGTCGAGATGTTCGGCAATGGTGTTCTTCGTGTAGGGCCGTGTCGGGTTCGTCGACGAGGGAATGACATTGGGCAGGCCGCAGATCTTGATGATGTCAGGCGCATGCCCGCCGCCTGCGCCTTCCGTGTGAAAGGCGTGGATCGTACGCCCCTTGAACGCGGCAACCGTATCCTCGACAAACCCGCTCTCGTTGAGCGTGTCCGTATGGATCATCACCTGAATGTCGAACCGGTCGGCAACAGTGAGGCAATTATCGATGGCGGCCGGCGTGGTGCCCCAATCCTCGTGCAGTTTCAGCGAGCAGGCGCCGCCGAGGATCATCTCCTCCAGCGCTTTCGGCTGCGAGGCATTGCCCTTGCCCGATAGTCCGAGGTTCATCGGAATGGAATCGAAGGCCTGGATCATCCGCGCCAGATGCCATGGGCCCGGCGTGCAGGTGGTCGCCAGCGTGCCGTGTGCCGGGCCCGTGCCGCCGCCGAACATGGTGGTCACGCCCGACATCAGCGCTTCGTCGATCTGTTGCGGGCAGATGAAATGGATATGCGCGTCCATGCCGCCGGCCGTCAGTATCTTGCCCTCGCAGGCGATGATTTCCGTGCCCGGTCCGATAATGATGGTAACGCCCGGCTGCGTGTCGGGATTGCCGGCCTTGCCGATGGCGGCAATCAGTCCGTCCTTGAGCCCGACATCCGCCTTGTAGATGCCGGTATGGTCGACGATCAGGGCATTGGTGATGACCGTATCGACCGCGCCGTCAGCCCGGGCCACCTGACTCTGTCCCATGCCGTCGCGAATGACCTTGCCGCCGCCGAATTTCACCTCTTCGCCATGGATGGTGAAATCCTTTTCCACTTCAATGAACAGCTCCGTGTCGGCAAGGCGCACCTTGTCGCCGGTTGTCGGGCCGAACATGCGGGCATAGGCGGAGCGGGAGATTTTAGCGGGCATGGTGGTTCCCTCCTGGGCTGTAGGTCTGGCACGGTACGCGCACGGCGGCGGGAGACCGGAGCCACATTCCGGCCACGATATCGCCCCGGAATGACCCGATAACCGACCGCTTGAGATCGAATTCCGCAGGTGAACTGCGCCCGTCATCAAAAGATGATCGTTCGCCAATCACGTGAAAGGAAAAACGATGCGAAAGATGATGATCCTGGCCATGTGTGCCGCTTTCCCGCTCGCCACGTCCGCCGCCTATGCGCAGACTGCGGCACCAGCCACACAGCAACCGGCCAGCAAGGCCCCGGCGCAATCTGGAGCGGTGCCGATCACGACGATCAACATTGTCGATATCAACGAATTGCCCGAGAGCACGAAAACCCAGGTCAACGATGCCGTGGCCAAGCGCTCCGACAAGGACATGCAGCAGCTGCGCACCTCGATCGATGCATCGCCGAAAGTCTCCGCAGCCCTGAAGGAAAAGGGCCTGACGTCGGCGGCGGTGGTTGTCGCGAGCCTCGATGCCAAGGGCCTTTTGACCCTTGTCACCAAAAAGCCGAGCTGACCGCGCGACAGAGCATTGGGGAAGCTGGTCGGTCAAAGCTTTCCCATGATCTTTTGCTGGAACCCGTAAACGGTCCTGTTGCCGCCAAGCGGCACGAGCGTCACGTCGCGCTCCTGTCCCGGCTCGAACCGCACCGCGGTTCCCGCCGCGATATCCAGCCGCATGCCGCGTGCCTGAGCACGGTCGAATATCAGCGCATTGTTGGTTTCGAAGAAATGATAATGCGAGCCGACCTGCACGGGACGGTCGCCGGTGTTTGCAACCTTTAGTGTTACAGTGGTTGCGCCGGCGTTCAGTTCGATCTCGCCTGCGCAAGGAATGATTTCACCCGGGATCATGGTGTCTCCTAACGGATCGGTTCGTGAACGGTGACGAGCTTGGTGCCGTCGGGGAACGTGGCTTCCACCTGAATGTCGTGGATCATCTCGGGGATGCCTTCCATCACCTGGGCACGGGTGATGACGTGGGCCCCGGCTTCCATGAGTTCGGCGACCGAGCGGCCGTCGCGCGCGCCCTCCACGACAAAATCTGTAATGAGCGCAATGGCTTCCGGATGATTGAGCTTGACGCCGCGTTCGAGGCGGCGGCGGGCGACCATTGCCGCCATGGCAATCAGGAGCTTGTCTTTTTCACGGAGTGTCAGGTTCATTTTGTCCTCTTGGCCATCCCATGTTTGTTCCGTGCGCCGCGGTCCAGACCCTAGATTGACCAGACTTTAGGCACGCCTGCCTTTTGATTCAGCAGTTCGATCAGCGGTATCAGCCGTTTCCGCAGGGAATAGGCATCCTCATCCACCAGCCTCGCAAGAAGCTTGCCAGACCAGGCGGAAGCACCGCCTTTTTCACCGATTATTTTTCGCGCCGGCTCCAGATGCCGCTCCGCATCATGGTCGAGCAGCAGGATGGTGGCCATTGTCCGCAGTCCGCCGAGCAGGGCAGGCCGGGCAAGCATGGCTGCCGTATCGGGACCGATCGCAAAGTCTTCGGCGTGAACCAGCCTGTCCTGCCGGTAGATGCGCCAGCGGTCACGGAACGTGCAGGTCTGGACGTCCTCGCCCATCGCCTTGCGGCCGAACACCACCGGCTCGATGATCAGCGCGCGGCCCGTTCCGGCAAGCCGGGCGGTCAGCGTTCGCTTCAGGGCGGAGCGCTCAAACAGGATCGTCTCCTGCGGCAGCCAGGCGAGACCGGCGTTCTCGCCAACCGACAGCGTGGTTTCCACCTGGGCGACAGAAAACGAGGCTTTGTAGATGCGCTCGCAGGCCTGCGTGGTGATCTGCGCGTGGCAATCATTGCCCGCATCGAACTGCCAGCGCATGTCGTCGCCGCCGGTCAGGCCGCCGGATGTGTTGATCATCACGGCTTCCAGCGCCGCATCGTCGCGATCCGGCAGCCGGATTTTCGCGCAGCCTTCCTGATAGAGCGTGGCGATGCGCGTACGCCCGTTGACGGGTTTCACAGCCAGCCGGGCATGCCCGTAGGCGCGCTGCGGCCTGGTTTCCGGTATCAGGTCAAGCGACGGGTGAACGTTCATACTGCAAGGCTAGCGCAGCCCGGCGGGGTGGGAAAGCTCAAACTTTCCCAAGTTCGATGGCGCGCTGGTGCGCCGCATGCACGGCCTCGGTCAGAAGGTTTTTCAGCCGGTCCTCGCCCATGAGCACCTTCAGCGCCGCGGCCGTGGTGCCGTTGGGGCTGGTCACCTGTTCGCGCAGCGTCGTCGGGGTGTCGGCGCTGGCGGCAGCCAGCGCACCGGCGCCATAAACGGTCTGCATGGCGAGAAGACCGGCGATCTCCCGCGTCAGCCCGGCGGCGACCCCGGCCTCGGTCAGGCCTTCGATGAAATGGAACACATAGGCGGGCCCGGAACCCGAAACGGCCGTCACCGCGTCGATCAGGCTTTCATCGTCAACGGAGGCGACGGCACCGCTGGTTTTCAGCAGCTTGTCGACAAATGCCGCATCGTCGTCACCGACATGGGGATTGCGGAACGTGACGATCATGCCCTTGCCGATTGCCGCTGGGGTGTTGGGGATCGTGCGAATGATCGCGGTCTTATCGCCGAGATGCTTCTCGAAAAAGTTCACGGTAATACCAGCGGCCACGCTGACAAATGTCGCGTGTTCGGCAAAGCGCTTGTAGGCGGGCAGGACGTCGCCCATCACCTGCGGCTTGACCGCGACCAGGATCACACGCGGCTGAAGACCGGCGGCGAGCGATGCGGCGTCCGCCACGGCGTTGACCCCGAGTGTCGCTGCCCGATCCCGCAAGGCATCGGTCGGTTCGACGACATGGACCTGTCCTGGCTGCAATATGCCCGCATCCAGCCAGCCCTTGAGCATGGCGAAACCCATATTGCCGCAACCAACCAGAACCACGCTGTCAACCATTTGTCTTCTCCCAAATCATGTGGCCGCACTTTGATCCGGTCCTAAGCGCCGGGTCAACTGGGCAACCCTGCGGCCGGTGCACCGATCATTGAAATAATGGGAGACATCGCGATACCGCAGGGCATCTTCGGATAAATTCCCCGGTGTTTCACCAATGATTAACGATTTATTTCCCATAGAACTTTAGGTTGGGTTAACCGTAAGCCATGCTTCGGGGGTAAGGTATTGAACGGTTCTTATGGAGTGCGGACAGGAATGGGTGATCGGGACAACGGGATAGACAAGCGGCCACGACGCTCGCTGCTCTCGTTTGCCAGCCAGCCGGAAACGGCGGGTAGTGCGCCCGCACGCGTGGCGCCTGCAACACCCCCGCAAGCGCCCCGCCGCGAAGACGATCTGGAACACTATCAGCGGATGCGGGCGCTGCGTCTGGCGGCCAGCAGCGAAATCACGCAGCTCCCCGCGCCGGCGTCCGATACTGCCCTGACAGATGAAGAGGCCGAGCAGATCGCCATCGATCGCATGCGTGCCGACATGGCGGCCATCAAGGCCGAACTCAACCGCCGGATCGACGATAATGCATCCGCCGTGCCAGTTTCGCCGACGGTTGCGGTTGATGCACCCGTTGCACCGGCGACAAGCCCCGTCGAGCCCGTTGCGGACGATCATGTCGCGATGAAACGGTTCATCGAGCCGTCCAACGCCCTCAATCGCGTCGTCAATTCCAAAAAACTGATTATCGCGACGACCGTGATCGGCACTTTGCTTGGTGCCGGCTATGCGATGACAATGCCGAAGCTCTACCCGTCAACCGCAGAACTGCTGGTCGACCCGAGCAACATCCCATTGAGTGGGACAACGCCTGCGCCCGGTCAGCTGCCGACCGAGGCATCCCTGGCCATTGCCGAGAGCCAATTGCGCGCCATCCGCTCGAACCGCGTGCTTTCCCAGGTGATCGACCGGACAGGTCTCGCCAAAGATCCGGAATTCAATGGCAATCTGAAGGACAAGGGTTGGCTTGCTGCCGTTCGCGAGCTTTTCTCGACCGACAGCACACCGGACACAGCGTCACGCGAAGCATTGCTGGTGCGCAATCTGTCCGACAATCTCACGGTCGGGAGGAGCGCACAGAATTTTGTTTTCGATATTACTGTCAAATCCAGCGATCCGCAGAAATCTGCACACCTTGCCAACACTCTGTCCGATGTCTTCATCGAGGAGCAGCGCAATCCGTCACCGGGTGCGGGAGCAGCGGCCCCGCTTGCCGGCCGGCTGAATGAGCTGCGCAGTGCTGCGGAAGATGCCGAGAACGCGGCGCAGAAATTCAGGATCGACAACAATCTCGCCGATGCCCAGGGCGGACCGGCTGACGATGTTGCAAAGGCGGGCGATGCGCTCGCCGCCGCCCGCGATCAGACAATAAAGCTCAACGCGCAGGCCGCCGCCATTCAAGGCGCGTCGGTGGATAGCGTTCTCGGCAACACGGTGCCGGATGCGTTGGGGTCCGACGCGATTGCAGCGCTGCGTTCGCAATATTCGGTTCTCAAGCAGCAGGCCGATACGCTGGCGATCAAGCTTGGACCGCGCCATCCGCTGCTCATACAGGCGCGGTCGGAAGTCGAAGCAATCCGCAAGGACGTGCGCAACGAATTGAGCCGCATGGCGGCCTCGGCGCAGGCCGAACTCAAACGTTCGGTGCAGCGGGAGCAGGATCTGGCAAACCAGCTTGCGCAGCTCAAATCGCGCACAGCCGGAACGAGCGGGGACATGACCCGGCTGCGAGCACTGGAGCAGGATGCCGCAACAAAGCGCGCGGCCTATGACGCCTATGCGCAGCGCGGCCAGGCAAGCGCGCAAAACGCCGATATGAGCGGAACCAGTATCCGGGTCGTTTCGCCAGCGCAGCCATCCGCCGAGCCCGCAGGGCCGTCACGCAGCGTTCCCGTGATTGGCGGGATGCTGGCTGGCCTGCTTGCCGGACTGGGTGTCGCAATGCTGCGCGGGCGGGGTGCCCGCAACCGACATGAGCCTTCACCAGCCGGTGCCGGAAACGACGGCCCGTTTGATCCGGGTCCGCCGTCGGGCGGAAAGCGGACGGAACATGGTACGGACAAAACGGTTGCAGCGCCCGCCGAGTCACGCCTGGGTGCTGCCATCAAGCAGGCCCAAACGCGCAATTCCGCTTCCGATGCCGCTGAAATGGCCGATGAAGATGCGGCATGGGCCGAGGATCAGGTCGCGGTTGCGCAGCTTCTCTACGAATATGCCGACATGCATTTCGCTCCGCGTCATCATGACAACTCCAATATCGAGGACATGCTCGCCGATATTGCCGAGATTCGTGACGTGTTGCGGCAGCGTGCCGCCGGAGACTAAAGCCGCGTTCAGTGCAGCCGCGGCGTCGGCCCCATGCCTTTATCGTCGATGACATAGCCCCTGTAGAACCGGTCAAGCGTGAACGGCGCCGACAACGGATGCGGTTCATCCTTGGCGATGGTCCAGGCAAAGCATTTGCCGGAGATCGGCGTTGCCTTGAAGCCGCCGTAACACCAGCCGGTGTTGAGATACATGCCCGGCAATGGACCGGTGGTGATGATGGGGGAGCCGTCCATGGACATGTCCATGATTCCACCCCAGGAGCGCAGCAGCTTGACGCGGGCCAGCGCCGGCATGAGGGCGACGAACTCGCTCATCACATCTTCCACCACGGGCAGGTTGCCACGCTGCGCATAGGAATTGTAGCCGTCGATATCGCCGCCGAAAACCAGCCCGCCCTTGTCCGACTGGCTGAAATAGAGATGGCCGCCGCCGAACGTCGCAACCGTATCGACGACGGGCTTGAGCGCTTCCGAAACGAAGGCCTGCAGGACATGCGATTCCAGCGGCAGCCGGTCGACACCTGCCCGCCGCATCAGCTCGCTGGTGTGTCCGGCCACGGCGCAGGCGGTCTTTTTCGCATTGATCGGACCGCGTGTGGTCATGACGCCGGTGACCTTGTCGCCGTCCTTGATGAAGCCGGTGACTTCGCAATTCTCGATGATATCAACACCGAGCTGGTCGGCCGCGCGGGCATAGGCCCAGACCACGGCATCGTGGCGTGCCGTGCCAGCGCTGCGCTGCATCAGGCCGCCAATGATCGGAAACCGTGCCGATGCGCTGGTGTCGAGGCCGGGTATGAGCTTTTCCAGCTGTTTCGGATTGAGCAGTTCGCAATCGATGCCGTTGAGCCGCATCTGGTTGCCGCGCCTGACATAGACATCGAGCTGGGGGAGATTGTGCGCGAGATTGACCACGCCGCGCTGCGAGAACATCACGTTGTAGTTGAGGTCGTGCGACATGGTCTCCCAGAGCTTCATCGACGCCTCGTAGAAGTGCTGGTTTTCCGTCAGGAGATAATTGGATCGCACCGCCGTCGTGTTGCGGCCGATATTGCCGGAACCGAGCCATCCCTTTTCCACCACGGCGATATTGCGGATGCCGTGTTCCTTGGCCAGGTAATAGGCCGTCGCCAGCCCGTGTCCGCCGCCGATGATCACCACATCATAGGCCGGCTTCGGATCGGGTTTGCGCCACGCAGGCTTCCAGTCCTTGTTGCCGTTGAGGGCGTTCTTGAGAAGGGAGAAAGCGGAATAGCGCATCGACGAATCCAGTTTGCGGGCGGAACAGTGTGATCATGCGTGGTTTTGGCGTATTCGCAAGCCCCAGAACCATCCTTGGGTCACATCATCGCATTGCCCTTATGGGCCGCTTTCGTTATTGCGTCAGTGAACGCCGTTCTGGCGGTATTGTATTGCCTAAGAATCCTCAGAATGACGTCCATTCCCGAAGCGCGATGCCCAGGAGCAGCACATGGCAGTGACGATTGATGGCAAGCAGATTGCCGAAGACGTGGTTTCAAAGGTCAAGGCGTCCGCCGCCGAGCTGATTGAGGTCACTGGCATCACGCCCGGTATTGCCGTGGTGATCGTCGGCGAGGACCCGGCCAGCCAGGTCTATGTCGCCTCGAAGGGACGCAAGGCCAAGGAATGCGGCTTCCATTCCGTGCAGCACACCCTGCCGGAACAGACGAGCGAAGATGAACTGGTCAGGCTGGTGGAAACGCTCAATGCCGATCCGGCCATCCATGGCATTCTCGTGCAATTGCCGTTGCCCAAGCACATCGATTCCGGCCGCATTATCCAGACCATTTCACCCGACAAGGATGTCGACGGCTTCCACTTCATCAATGTCGGCAAGCTGGGGACCGGCGAGCTCGACACCGCATTCGTCCCCTGCACGCCCGAGGGCTCGATGCTGCTGATCGACCGCATTCTCGGCCGTGATCTCTCCGGCCTCAATGCGGTGGTTGTCGGCCGTTCCAATATTGTCGGCAAGCCGATGTTCAACCTGCTGCTCGCACACAATGCAACGGTCACGATTGCCCACAGCAGGACGAAAGACCTGCCGGGCCTTTGCCGCAATGCCGATATTCTGGTGGCCGCCGTCGGCCGTCCGCAGATGATCAAGGCCGACTGGGTAAAGCCCGGCGCGACTGTCATCGATGTCGGCATCAATCGCATTCCGGCTCCCGAGCGGGGTGAAGGCAAGACGCGTCTTGTCGGCGATGTCGATTTTGCCGATGTGGCTCCCGTCGCCGGTGCACTGACGCCGGTTCCCGGTGGTGTCGGGCCGATGACGATTGCCATGCTGATGGCCAACACGCTGGTTGCCGCCCACCGCAGTGCCGGAAAAACACCGCCCCGCTTCTAATTCATTGGTTTGCAACCGGATTGTCGTTAGAACAGCATATGCCCGAAGCCCTCAAGGTCAGTAGAACCTTCGCTTTTCTGCTTGTCGACAAATTCCCGATGTTCAGCCTTGCCGCTGCCATCGATACAATGCGCACGGCCAACCGTATGGCGGAAGAGCCATTCTACGGGTGGACCACCGTGTCCGCCACGGGTGCGCCGGTCACCGCATCGAACGGTCTGCAGATCAATGTGCAATATTCGCTGGCAGAGCTTCCCGCCGCCGATATTTTCTTCATCTGCGCCGGGCTGACCACCGAATTTGAAGAAAAACCCAAGGTGATTGCAGCGCTGCGCAATCTCGGACGGCGCGGTGCGGCGCTGGGCGGGCTCAACATTGGCAGTTACATCCTCGCCGAAGCAGGCCAGCTCGAAGGGCATCGCTGCACGATCCATTGGGAAAACCGCGCCGGTTTTCAGGAGCGTTTTCCGCAGATCGAATGCACCGGCAATGTTTTCGAGATCGACCGCAAGCGCTATACCTGCGCGGGCGGGACGACCTCGATCGATCTGATGCTGGAGATCATCCGGCAGGATTTCGATCCCGGCCTTGCCAATGAAGTAGCCAACCAGTTCCACCATGAGCGCATCCGCTCGCAGACCGACCGCCAGCGCATCGGGCCCGAGCGGGACCTGACCGGAAAATCCGAGAAGCTGCGCAAGATCGTCGAGCTGATGGCCGACAATCTCGAACAGCCGAAATCGGCGGTGCGGCTGGCCAAGGCTGTCGGCTTGTCCGTCCGGCAGGTGGAGCGCTTGTTTCTGCGCCATCTCAACATGACGCCGGGGCGCTATTACATGAGTTTGCGGCTGGAGCGGGCGCGCGAGCTGCTGCGGCAGACGCATTCGCCTATTCTCGACGTGGCGCTGGCAACGGGATTCACATCCCATTCCTATTTTGCCCAGAGCTACCGGGCGCAGTTCGGGCGCTCACCCTCCGATGAGCGCCGCACCACCTATTGATCAGCCGAAAACCGACGCGCCTTCGTCGGCGCGACCCACCACGTTGCGGAAGGCGGCGAACAGTTCGCGGCCCATGCCATAGCTGTTGTGGCTGAGGTCGACGACCGGTTCGGGACGGGCGGCGAGAACCTCCGGGTCTTCCAGCACGTCGAGCGTTCCGATTTCCGCATCGAGCCGCACCATGTCGCCATCGCGGATCTTGCCGATGATGCCGCCGCTCAAGGCTTCCGGCGTCACGTGGATTGCCGCAGGCACCTTGCCCGAGGCACCCGACATGCGCCCGTCCGTCACCAGCGCGACCATATGGCCGCGATCCTGCAGGACGCCGAGCGGCGGCGTGAGCTTGTGCAGTTCCGGCATGCCATTGGCTTTTGGACCCTGGAAGCGGACAACAGCGACAAAGTCACGGTCGAGCTTTCCGGCCTTGAAAGCGTCCTGCAGCGCCGCTTGGCTGTCGAACACGATGGCAGGCGCCTCGATGATGCGCCGTTCCGGCTTGACTGCCGATGTCTTGATGACGGCGGTGCCGAGATTGCCCTTCAGCATCTTCAGGCCGCCGGTTGCCTGGAACGGTTCCTTGACCGTGGACAGGACCTTCTTGTCGGCGCTTTCGCTTGGAATGGGATTGCGCTGTACCGTGCCGTTTTCGCCGAGCTTGACCTCGATGGTGTAGGCACGCAGGCCTTCGCCCCAGACGGTCTTGACGTCCTCATGCAGCATGCCTGCATCCAGCAATTCGCGGATGATGTAGCCCATGCCGCCAGCCGCATGGAAATGGTTCACATCGGCGAGGCCGTTCGGATAGACGCGGGCGAGCAGCGGCACCACGTCGGAAAGGTCCGAAATATCCTGCCATGTCAGCTTGATGCCCGCAGCCGCAGCCATGGCGACGAGGTGCATGGTGTGGTTGGTCGAACCGCCCGTGGCATGCAGCCCGATAACGCCGTTGACGATGGTCTTCTCGTCGATCATTTCGCCGACCGGCGTGTATTCATTGCCGAGCGCGGTGATGGCAAGGGCGCGCTTGGCGGCCTCGCGCGTCAATGCTTCGCGTAAGGGGGTGCCCGGATTGATGAAGGACGAGCCCGGCGTGTGCAGCCCCATGATTTCCATGAGCATCTGGTTGGAATTGGCCGTGCCGTAGAAGGTGCAGGTTCCCGGTCCGTGGTAGGACTTGGATTCCGATTCCAGCAGTTTGTCGCGGCCGACCTTGCCTTCCGCATAGAGCTGGCGGGTTTTTGCCTTCTCGTCATTGGGAAGACCCGTGGTCATCGGACCGGCCGGGATGAACACGGCGGGCAGATGACCGAATGTCAGCGCGCCGATGACGAGGCCCGGCACGATCTTGTCGCAGACGCCGAGATAAACAGCCGCATCGAACATGTCGTGCGACAGGCCAACAGCCGTCGCCATGGCAATGACATCGCGGGAGAACAGCGACAGGTCCATGCCCGGCTGTCCCTGGGTCACGCCATCGCACATGGCCGGCACGCCGCCGGCAACCTGCGCCACGCCGCCCGCCTCGTGCACGGCCGCCTTGATCAGCTGCGGATAGGTTTCGAACGGCTGATGCGCCGACAGCATGTCGTTGTATGACGTGATGATACCGATATTGGGCACAACATCGCCAGCCAGCGCGGCCTTGTCGGACGGTCCGCAGGCGGCAAAGCCGTGGGCGAGATTGGCGCAGGCCAATGCAGAGCGTTTCGGCTTGTGGGAGGCCGCTTCGCGCAGACGGTCGAGATAGACATCGCGGGTCGGGATCGACCTCTCACGGATGCGGTTGGTAATGCTTTTGACCCTTTGCAGGACGGTCATCGGTTTTCTCCTTATGGAGCCCAGAAAATCTCAAGATTGATGGGTGTGTGGCGCAGGACAGCGCGAATGGGCATGTCAGCGGTTGCCCCGTCGCCAAGCGCCTTGTCGAGAACGGCTTTTTTGCCGTCGCCTTCAATGTGCAGGACAACGAACCGGGAATGAACGATCACCGGCAGGGTGAGTGTCAGTCGCGGCTCGCCGGCACCTTCCGCCTGCATCGGCAGGACGAGCGCCGGCTGCGTCATCGAAATCGCGTCGGCAAGGCGGTCGCCACCGGGGAAGAACGAGGCCGTGTGACCATCGCCGCCCATGCCGAGAATGGTCACGTCGAAAGGCTGGCCCAGTGCGGCGATGGCGGTCGCCGCGGATTGAACGGCAGCGTCCGCATCCACAGACGCATGATAGAGCCCGACGAAATTGGCCTTCGCTGCGGCGTTCTGCAGAAGCAGCTCCGTCACCAGCTTCTGGTTGGAGCGGTCATTGCTTGGCGGCACGAAACGTTCGTCCACCAGCGTGACGGTGATCCGGGTCCAGGGCAGGTCCTTGACCGACAGCGCCTTGAAAAAGCGGGCAGGGGTAGTTCCACCCGATACGGCCAGAACCGCCTTGCCGCGCGCATCGCATGCGGCCTGCAGGTGTGCTGCAACACCGGTCGCCAGTGCTTCCGCAAGAGCGTTTCCATCGGCAAAACTGTTCAGTGTCTGCTGCATGATCATGTCTCGTGCCAGGTGCGTCCGTCGCGTTCAATCAAGGCGATGGCCGCGGATGGTCCCCATGTACCGGCGGTATAACCTGCTGCGGACTGGTCATTGTCGGTCCAGGCTTTCAGGATGGGATCGATCCAGCGCCATGCGGCAACAACTTCGTCGCGGCGCATGAACAGGGTCTGGTTGCCGCGCACCACATCCATCAGCAGGCGTTCATAGGCATCGGGGCTGCGGACCTGGAACGATTCCGCAAAGCTCATGTCGAGCGGAACGTGACGCAGGCGCATGCCGCCCGGACCCGGATCCTTGATCATCATCCACTGCTTCACGCCTTCGTCGGGCTGCAAGCGGATCACCAGCTGATTGGCGACGACCCGGCCCGCGCTCTCGCCAAAGATCGAGTGCGGAATGGGCTTGAACGAAACGACGATTTCAGAGGCCCGCGTGGCAAGGCGTTTGCCGGTGCGCAGGTAGAACGGAACACCGGCCCAGCGCCAGTTGGCGATCTCGGCCTTGATGGCGACGAAGGTTTCCGTATTGCTCGTCGCGCCCAGTTCTTCCTGATAACCCTTGACCGGGCCGCCGGCGGACGCACCGGCGCGGTACTGGCCGCGCACGGTCAGCTCTTCGGCATTCTTGCCATCGATGCGGGCAAGCGAGCGCAGGACTTTCAACTTCTCGTCGCGCACCGCATCGGCATCCATGGATGCGGGAGGCTCCATTGCAACAAGGCAGAGAAGCTGCAGCATGTGGTTCTGCACCATGTCGCGCAGCGCACCGGCCGTATCGTAGTAGCCGGCTCGGCCTTCGAGGCCGACCGCTTCCGCGACCGTGATCTGCACGTGGTCGATATGCGCCGAGTTCCACAGGGGCTCGTACAGCGCATTGGCAAAGCGCAGCGCCATCAGGTTCTGCACCGTTTCCTTGCCGAGATAGTGATCGATGCGGAAAATCTGCTGTTCGTTGAAGACGCTGCCGATCGTGTCATTGAGCGCAATGGCGGATTTAAGATCGCGGCCGATCGGCTTTTCGACGATGATGCGGGTCTGATCGGTGATCAGCTCATATTTCTTCAAGCGGCTGGCAATGTCGCCGAACAGGCTCGGGCTGACCGCGAGGTAAAACGCCCTGATCTTCCTGTTCGCGTCGCCAATCGCGCTTTTGAGATCGTCCCAGCCATTGTCCGATGTTGCGTCGACGGCAACATAGGACAGGCGCTGCAGGAATTGCTCGACCTGCTTCTTGTCGATCTCTTCTGGTTTGACATGTTCCTTGATCGCGGCTTCCGCAAACTTGCGGTAGTCGGCATCGGACATGGCCGAACGCGATGCGCCGATGATGCGCGTGGGCTCCGTCAACTGTCCGTCCCGCTGGCGTTGATAGAGCGCGGGGATCAGTTTGCGCTCGGCAAGATCGCCGCTGCCGCCAAAGACGATGCAGTCAAAAGGTTCAACCGGGATAATCTGGCTTGTCATAAGATTAAGTCTCGCTATGCCAAAAATAGGTGTTCCGCTGATGCAGGCCTGTATAATCTAATCGATTTAAAAAGGCCAGCACCGATCCGTCTTCTGCGTCAAAATGCATTCCCAAGACGGTTCAATTCCAATACCATCGGCGCAAAGCAGGAACCCGTCATGGATCAGAATCTCTCTCGAATTGTCGCACAGGATAAGAATTTCCTGAATATCATTAATGGCCGGCGGGTCGCCGCACTCTCGCAGGAAACGATCACTGTTTTGTGTCCGTCCGATGGTTTGCCCTTCGCCACCATCCCGGCGGGCAATGCCGATGATGTGGATCGTGCCGTGCGTGCAGCGCGGCACGCCTTCGAACAGGGCCCCTGGAGCCGGATGCCGGCCTTCGAGCGTGGCCGCCTGCTGACACGGCTCGGCCAGCTCGTCGAAGAGCATGGCGACGAACTTGCGGCGCTCGAATCGCGCGATACCGGCAAGCCGGTCCGTCAGGGCAAGGCGGATGTCGCCGCGACCATGCGCTACTATGAATTCTATGGCGGTGCCGCCGACAAGATTCATGGCGATACCATTCCCTTTCTCGACGGCTTCACGGCGCTGACGCTGCGCGAGCCGCATGGCGTGGTTGCCGGCATCATTCCATGGAACTATCCGATGCAGATCATGGCGCGCGTGGTTGGCGCCGCGCTGGCGATGGGCAACACGCTGGTCATCAAACCGGCCGAGGACGCCTCGCTGTCCACCATCCGCATCGGTGAACTAGCGATTGAGGCAGGATTTCCCGATGGCGTTCTCAATGTCATCACCGGCTATGGCCGTGATGCAGGTGCCGCACTGTCATCGCATCCGGGGATCGATTACGTCACCTTCACCGGCTCGCCCGTCACCGGGACCGCGATCCAGCAGGCCGCCGCCGCGAACAATCGCGGCGTCACCATGGAACTGGGCGGCAAGTCGCCGCAAATCCTGTTTGCCGATGCGGATGTGGAAAAGGCCCTGCCGGTTCTGGTCAATGCGATCATACAGAATGGCGGTCAGACCTGTTCGGCGGGAAGCCGTATCCTGATCGAGCGTCCTCTCTATAATGACGTCGCTGCCGCCCTTGGCGAGCGCTTCAGCAAGCTTGTCGCCGCACCGCATGACATGGATCTTGACCTTGGCCCGATGGTGAACCCGGCGCAGAAGCGCAAGGTCGAGAACTTCATCACCTCCGCTGCCGAGTCCGGGATCGAAGTTGTTGCCCGCGGCTCCATTCATGTGGATGCGCCGGTGGAGGGCTATTACGTCGCCCCCGTGCTTTTCGGCGCTGTCGATCCCGCGTCGGTTCTGGCACAGGAAGAAGTGTTCGGGCCGGTATTGTCGCTTTTCGCATTCGATGACGAAGCGGACGCCATCAGGCTTGCCAACGGCACCGATTACGGTCTCGTCGCGGGTATCTGGACCCGGGACGGTGCCCGCCAGCACCGTGTCGCCAAGAAAGTTCGCGCCGGACAGGTTTTCGTCAACGCCTATGGTGCCGGCGGCGGTGTCGAACTGCCGTTTGGCGGTTTCAAGAAGTCCGGTCACGGGCGGGAAAAGGGCTTTGAAGCGCTCTTCGATATGTCCGCAACCAAAACGGTCGTGTTCCGCCACGACTGAGCGGGCCGACGCCCGGAACAATCCCGTTCAAAATCAATAGCATGAGGAAATGACATGACCCGTTTGGCAGGCAAGACAGCGATCATCACCGGCGCAGCCGCCGGTTTCGGCGAGGGAATGGCGAAGCGCTTTGCCGAAGAGGGAGCCAATGTCGTCGTCGCCGACCTGAACCACAAGGGCGCGGAAACGGTTGCTGCCGCCATCGGAAAAAAGGCGATTGCCGTAGAGGTGGACGTTTCGCGCAAACGGGATATCGATGCGATGGTTGCTGCTGCAATGGATGCATTCGGCCGCGTTGACATCATGATCAACAATGCCGGGTTCACGCACCGCAACGGTTCCATGCTGGAGGTGGATGAGAGCACCTTCGACCTGATCACGGCCGTGAATATGAAGGCGATCTACTACGCCACGCTTGCCGTGGTGCCGATCATGGAAATGCAGGGCGGCGGCTCCATCATCACCACGGCCTCGACGGCTGGCCTGCGCCCGCGTCCCGGCCTGACCTGGTACAATGCGTCCAAGGGCTGGGCGATCACCGCGACGAAATCCATGGCGGTTGAACTGGCACCGAAGAATATCCGGGTCAATTGCCTGTGCCCCGTGGCGGGCGATACCGGCATGCTCAGCCTGTTCATGGGCGAGGACACGCCGGAAAAGCGCGCGCAGTTCAAGGCTTCGATCCCGCTCGGCCGCCTGTCGACACCGCTGGATATCGCCAATGCGGCCCTTTGGCTCGCTTCCAGCGAGGCTGAGTTCATCACGGGCGTGGCGCTGGAAGTCGACGGCGGGCGCTGCATTTAGACGGGATCAACTGATTTTGTCTTGAACCGGAAGCAGATCGGCCTACATCCGGAGTGTCGTCCAATTTCCCCAATGGCTGTATCCGGCTGATCGTGGTCCGATCAGCGGCGCGGCTCATCTTTCAAGGACATGATCATGACATCGAAACCTGTCTGGTTTATCACTGGCTGTTCAACCGGTTTTGGCCGCGAGCTGGCGCGCCATACGCTTGAACTGGGTTATCCCACCGTCATCACCGCACGTAACCCCGCACAGGTCGAAGATCTGGCGCGGGGCAATGAAGACAAGGCACTTGTCCTCAAACTCGACGTGACCAATGCGGACGATATCGCCGCTGCCGTCAACGCGGCGGAAGCCCGCTTCGGCCGTATCGATGTGCTCGTCAACAATGCCGGTATCGGCTATTTCGGTTCGCTTGAAGAGAGCGACATCGATGAAGTGCGCAAGATGTTCGAAATCAACGTCTGGGGCCTCGTCAACATGACCCGGGCCGTCCTGCCCGTCATGCGCAAGCAGCGGTCGGGGACCGTCGTCAATATTTCATCGATTGGCGGTCTCGTGGCCAACTCGGCCGTGAGCTTCTACAATGCCACCAAGTTCAGCGTCGAAGCGATTTCGGAAGCCCTGTCCAAGGAAGTCGCGCACCTTGGGATCAAGGTTCTGATCGTGGAACCCAGTGGTTTCCGCACGGACTGGGCCGGACGCTCGGCCAACGAGGCACCCACGACCATTGAGGATTATCGCGAGACATCCGATCAGCGCATGCAGCAGATCAGGACATCCAGCGGCAATCAGCCGGGCGATCCGGTACGGGCGGTCAAGGCGATCGTCCAGGCCGTGGAAGCGGACACGCCGCCGTTGCGCCTGCTGCTTGGCAAGTTTGCACTCGCCGGAGCCCGCAGCAAGATTACCGAACTGCAGCGGGATTTTGATGCCTGGGCCGAGGTAACCGAAGGCGCCGATGCGCCGAAGGTATCCTGATCAAGCGAAAATGGCCGGCATTGCCGGCCATTTTTCATTCTGGCCTAAATCAGTTGGCGCAGGATCACGAACAGGGTGAAGGACAGGGCAATCGACACCGGCAGTGTCAGCACCCAGGCCATCAGCAGGTTACGCACCGTCGACATCTGCAGGCCCGAGCCATTTGCCACCATCGACCCCGCCACGCCTGACGAGAGAATGTGGGTCGTGCTGACCGGCAGGCCCAGCGTATCGGCAGTGAAGATCGTCCCCATGGCAACCAGTTCGGCCGAAGCACCCTGCCCATAGGTGAGGTGCGTCTTGCCGATCTTTTCACCGACGGTGACGACGATCCGCCGCCAGCCGACCATCGTGCCCAGACCGAGGGCCAGAGCCACGGCAACCTTCACCCAGGTCGGGATGAACTTCGTCGCATTGTCGATGGCCTGGTGATAGGTCTTGATGGTGGCAAGGTCAGCGGGCTGCATCGGCAGCAGCTTGGCCTTGTCGATCAGCTTCAACGCTTCGCCGGTCAGATACATGTTGTTGCGGGTGTTGCTGACCATGCCGACCGGAACCGTTGACGCGGAGCCATAGGGCGATATGCTGGCATTGGTCTGGTCAATGAACTGGCGCAAGGCGACGGTGGTTTCATCGCTCCATGTCTTGTTGCGCACCGCATTGCTGACCACCGCATTGGCATCGGTGACGGTGATGCCGGGCTTTTCATAGCTGCGCAGTGTTGTCGCGGCTGCGGTCGCGGCGGACTTGTAGGCTTCGAGATAATTGATATCCGGGGTGCGGTTGAGCGCGAAGGATGTCGGCACGACGCCGATCAGGATCAGCATGATCAGGCCCATGCCCTTCTGGCCGTCATTGGAGCCATGGGCGAAGCTGACACCGGTACAGGTGAAAATCAGCAGGCCGCGGATCCACAAAGGCGGAGGAGTCTGGCCTTTCGGTGCTTCATAGAGGGCCTTGTTTTTGATCAGCAGCCGCATCGCCAGCAGCAGCAGGGCGGCCATGCCGAAGCCGACGAGCGGCGAAATCAGCAGCGACATGCCGACTTCCGTGGCCTTCGACCAGTCGACGCCGCTGGTGGCAGTGCCTGTCGGGGCCAGGAACTGATTGGCGAGACCGACGCCGACGATCGAACCGATCAGCGTGTGCGAGCTGGAGGCAGGCAAGCCCAGATACCAGGTGCCGAGGTTCCACAGAATGGCGGCGGTCAACAGCGAAAACACCATGGCAAGACCGGCGCTCGAACCGACCTGCATGATCAGTTCCACCGGCAGAAGCGAGATGATGCCGAAGGCAACGGCACCGCTTGCGGTCATGACCCCGAGAAAATTGAAAATGCCCGACCAGATCACGGCGATCTCGGCGGGCAGCGAATTCGTATAGATCACCGTTGCAACGGCGTTGGCGGTGTCGTGAAAACCGTTGACGAATTCAAAGCCCAGCGCCGTAACCAGCGCAAGCCCCAGAAGAATCCACGGCACGGCGACCGAGCTGGTCAAATCCTGGGTGAGCGAATATCCGACATAAAAAAGGCCGCCGATCAGGATGGCGACCACCGCATAATTAGGCCAATTGCCTAAATTGCTTGGTTTGTCGAGCGGGTGTTCGTCTTTCAACAGACGTGTGTCAGTCGCATTGCTTACCGTCATCAGAAAATCCCCAGTATTTGCTTCAAACACTAGGGGGAACGCTAAGGCCGGCGCGTGAACTCTTGATGACAACTTGCGCGCGGACGTTTGAGCGTCTAACGCTTGAGACAGATAAAAACTATGGAAACGCCATGCATAAGGTTGTCATAAGCGGTACCGGTGTCTTTACGCCGGAACTCTCCATCAGCAATGCCGAACTCGTTGAAGCATTCAACAGCTATGCCGCGCGGCAGAACGAAATCCATGCCGATGAGATTGCGGCAGGTACGCGCGCACCGATGACGATGTCCGCGGAAGACTTCATCGTCCGCGCATCGGGGATCGAGCGGCGCTACGTGCTCAACAAGTCGGGAATTCTCGATCCGGCGAACATGCATCCTGTCCTGCCGGAGCGCAGTGACGATGAACTGTCAGTCATGGCCGAAATGGCGGTCAAGGCGGCAACCGCGGCGCTGGCCAAGGCCGGCCGAACCGCTGCCGACGTGGATGCCGTGATCTGCGCCGCTTCCAATCACGAGCGCCCCTATCCGGCGATTGCCATCGAGGTGCAGGAAGCGCTGGGAATACAGGGTTTCGGCTTCGACATGAACGTTGCCTGTTCATCGGCGACATTCGGCATTCAGGCGGCGGCCGACATGATCCGCTCGGGGTCAGCCCGTGCCATCCTCATGGTCAACCCGGAGATTTGCTCCGCCCATCTCGAATGGCGTGATCGTGACTGCCATTTCATTTTCGGCGATGTCTGCACCGCAGTGCTGCTGGAGCGCGACGACCTCGCAACCGCACCGGACCGGTTCGAGATCATCTCGACCCGCTGCCTGACCCAGTTCTCCAACAATATCCGCAACAATAACGGGTTCCTGCGCCGCACGCGCGAGGGTCACATGACCGACCGCCGCGACATGCTGTTCCGCCAAGAGGGCCGCAAGGTCTTCAAGCAGGTCGTGCCGATCGTCTCCGACCTGATCCTTACCCACCTTGCCGACGAGAATATCGCACCGGCGCATCTGTCGAGGCTCTGGCTGCATCAGGCCAACAAGGGCATGAACGATCTGATCGGCTCGAAGGTGCTGGGGCGTGAACCGGAAGCGGGAGAACAGCCGAACATCCTGCAGGACTATGCCAATACGTCCTCTGCAGGATCGATCATCGCCTTCTCCCAATATTCCGACGACCTTGCACCGGGCAGTCTCGGCGTCATCTGCTCCTTCGGTGCCGGCTATTCGGTCGGCAGCGTGATTGTGAGGAAGGTGTAGCTTGGCGGCATCAGAGCCTGTCACCACGGCGAAGACGTTGCGGCCCGATCCGCCGGAGTTCCAGTCAGGTGATTTTGTGTGGCCGAAGAAGCCGGGCGTTATCGTTCCCTATTCGGCGGCCTACGCGCCTGACATGCGGCAGGTTCCAACCGATTTTTACGACAGGCAAAAATTCGAGACCGAGAAGCGTGCTTACCTGGAGCAGGTGGCGAAATCCGATCCGGATTTCACCGCAGCGGGAGACGCCCGGCTCCACAGGCTGGATTTTGAAGCGTTCGCAAAACGATATCACGGGCCGCAGAAGCTGACTAAGGAGTCGTTGGGTACGGGATCAATCGTCTACGTCGGACATGTGGCTATCCTTGAAATTTCCGATGCCAAGCCGTTTGTAGTTGAAGCCGTTTCCGGCAAGGGCGTTGTCAGGCAACCCTATGAAAATTGGCTTGCTTCCCGTCCTGGGGAAGAGGTCTGGCATGGCCGCGTTGCGGACCTGCCGCAGGTACAGCGCTCAAAAATACCAGCCGAAGCAAAGAAATATCTTGGCCGCCCCTATGAATTCTTCAATCTGGATTTGAATGACGATTCCGGCTTCTATTGTTCCAAGCTTGTCTGGCTGGCGATCTTCCGCAGCTTGCAATTTGCCATCGATGACGATCCGGAGAGCGAGAGATTTTTCTGGTTCTCTCCCAAGCAGTTGATGAACGCCAGGCGAGTCCAGCTTCTCTACAGTCCCGGAAGCTATCTGGACGACTGAGACTTGTTTGCAAGCGAATATCGCTCGGCATCCCTGATTTCAGACAGGTGAACAAGTGCCGCCGCCGCTTTGCCCGCCGCCTCGACATAGCTGGCATCGCGATGGACAAGCATGATGGAAAAGGCCCCGTCCATCAGCAGCACGATCTGCCGGGCGAGGCCTTGCGGCCCTTCCACTCCGGCTGTTGCCAGAACATCCGCCAGCCACGCCTCGAATTTCTTCTTGTGCGCGGAACCGATCTTGACGGCGGGATGGCCGGGCATGTTGGCCAGTTCGGCGGCTGTCCGCAGGAAACCGCAGCCCTTCCATTTTTTGTGCCGCGCAGCCCTGGCCAGATGGGTGAAGATCGCTTCGACCTTGTCCGCAATCGTGCCGTCCGCCGCGTTGAACCACTTGGCAAACAGCGCAAGATTGGGCTGGTCGCGCGACTGGAGATAGGCGGCAACCAGATCGTCCTTGCTCTTGAAATGATAGTATAGCGTCCGCTTTGTGAGCTCCGCCGCTTCCGCAACGGCATCCACGCTGACAGCACGGATACCCTCCGCATAGAACAGGCGGCTGGCAGCATCGAGAATGCGGTCGCGGGTCGGGTCGGATGTCCTTGGCATGACGAAAAAGTATACCAACCAGTGAATATACACAATGCGCATGGAGCATTACATCTTCGGCCTTGATCCTTCCCAGTGAAAGGCAAAATAGATGTCCGATCCCGTGCTCTTCGAAATCAAAGGCACTATCGCGTTTCTGACCCTGAACCGGCCGGAAAAGCTCAATGCCCTGAACTACGCAACCAATGATCTGCTGCTGCAGCTTCTCGATCGCATCGAGGATGATCCCGGCATTCGCGCCGTCATTCTGACGGGCGCGGGCGACCGGGCATTTTCGGCGGGCGGAGACATTCATGAATTCTCGCAAAGTATTGCCGCGGGGCCGGATATCGCCGTCAGGGCGTTCGTGCGGCGGGGGCAGGCGATGACCGCGCGCATGGAGGCGTTTCGCAAGCCGATCATTGCTGCCGTCAATGGCATTGCCTTCGGCGGCGGTTGTGAAATCACCGAGGCGGTGCATCTGGCCGTTGCGAGCGAGCGGGCCGTGTTTGCCAAGCCTGAAATCAATATCGGCATCCCGCCAACCTTTGGCGGTACGCAGCGCTTGCCGCGCCTTGCCGGCCGCAAGCGCGCGCTGGAACTGTTGTTGACCGGCGATACCTTTTCAGCGGCGAGAGCCCTGGAACTCGGGCTTGTCAACAGGGTGGTTCCCCACGAAGACCTGCTTCCCGCAGCGCTTGAGCTTGCCGGCCGCATTCTGCGTCATTCCCCGGTGGTGGCTGCGGGCATCATCACCGCCGTCACACACGGGTTGAACATGCCCATCGGCGAGGGGCTGCAGATGGAAAGCGAACAGTTTGCCCGTGTCGCCGCCTCGCACGATACGCGGGAGGGGTTGAATGCCTGGATCGGGCGGCGGGCCCCCGTGTACCGGGGAAATTAGCTGGGATTCAGATCCGGTCCATCAGGGCATACCAGCTGAGTGCCAGAAACAGCAGCGGCGCGCGGAAGGTGCGCCCGCCCGGAAAGGCCGGTACTTTCAGCTCTTCCAGCAGTTTCAGGCGGTCGCGGTTGCCGGCGACGGTCTCGGCATAGAGCTTGCCGACATAGTTCGACAGCATCACGCCATGACCGGAATAGCCGCCCGCCGAAATGACGTTGGGCATGACTTCGCGCACGAAAGGCTGCCGGGGCAGGGTGATGCCGACGGAGCCGCCCCAGGCCTGCGTGATTTCCACGTCGGCGAGTGCCGGATAAATCTCGGCGATTTGCCGGCGAATATGGGTGCTGATATCAAGCGGATTGTCTGCTGTATAGGCTTCCCGTCCGCCGAACAGCAGACGCCCATCCTTGGAGCGGCGGAAATAGCGCACGACAAAGCGCGAGTCATCGACGCTTTCGCCGCCGGGCAGGACCGGACTGTCTTGGCCAAGCGGCACCGTGGCGCCGATAAAGGAGCGGATCGGCATGACGTGCGAAGCGCTGACCGGTTCAAGATTGCCGCCATAGGCATTGACCGCGATCAGGCATTTGGCGGCCGTCACATTGCCCTTGGCCGTTGCCACCGTCACCCGTCCATTGTCCGAGGTGATGCCGGTAACTCTTGTATTCTCGTGAAGATGGGCTCCGGCCCGGGCCGCCGCTTGTGCCGTGCCAACCACAAGTTTCATCGGCTGGATATGACCGGTGCCCGCATCATAGACACCGCCGAGATAGCGCGTGGAGCCGAGGCGTTCCGCTGTCTCCGCCGCATCCATGTAATGAATATGCGGATAGCCGAAACGGGTTGCCATCAGTTCGGCATGGGCGCGGTAATCTTTCAGATAGCGCTTCTTGTGCACAACGGACATTTGCCCCGGCACGAATTCGATGTCGATCTTGTGTGTGTCGGCGAACTGCAGAAGGTGCGCCTTCGCCTCTTCGGCAAGGTCGAACAGCGCCTTGGCGCGGGTAAAGCCATACTGTCCTTCCAGCTCCTCCGCCCAGGCGCGCTGCCCGGTGCCGAGCTGACCGCCATTGCGCCCGGAAGCGCCGTCACCGAAACGGTAGGCTTCCAGCAGGACGACGTCGACGCCCGCCGAGGCGAGGTGAACGGCGGCGGAAAGGCCGGTAAAGCCGCCGCCCACAATGACGACGTCGGCGATGCGCGAACCGTCCAGTGCCGGATATTCGGTGCGATCCGCAATGGTCGACTCATACCAGGAGACGCCAGGGGAAATCGGTGACTGATAGGGCATGTTTTATGGATCAGACGTTGAGGAGCAGATATTCACGCTCCCACGGACTGATAACCTCCATGAAAGTCTCGAACTCCGCCCGTTTGATGGCTGCGTAGGTGATGGCAAAGGACTGTCCCAGCATGGCCGTCAGGTCCTTGTCCTGCTCGAACAATATGGTCGCCTCGATCAGCCCGCGTGGCAGCTCGATGAGGTTGTCATTGACCGTGGTCGACGCAGGCGCATCCGGCTCGATCCGGTTGTTCATGCCGAGCAGGCCGCAAGCGAGCGACGCCGCCAGGGCAAGATAGGGATTGGCGTCGGACGACGGAATGCGGTTTTCCACACGCCGGGCGTTGGGGTCCGAGCGCGGCACGCGGAAGGCCGTCGTGCGGTTGTCATAGCCCCATTTGACATTGACCGGCGCAGAAGCCGCCGGTGTCAGCCGCCGGTATGAATTCACGTAAGGCGCGAACATGACCAGAGAGGCCGGAACATGCTTCTGCATGCCGCCGATGAAGTGGCGGAAGGCCTCGCTTTCACTGCCGTCGGGATTGGAAAACACGTTGCGCCCGGTCTTCTTGTCGACGATCGACTGGTGGATATGCATGGCCGATCCAGGCTGGCCCTGGATGGGCTTGGCCATGAAGGTTGCATACATATCGTGCTTCAGCGCCGCTTCGCGGATGGTGCGCTTGAACAGGAACACCTGGTCAGCAAGCTCGACGGGATCGCCATGGCGCAGGTTGATTTCCAGCTGCGCCGCACCCTCTTCATGGATCAGCGTGTCGATCTCCAGGCCCTGGCCCTCGGAGAAATGATAGATGTCGTCGATCAGCTCGTCGAACTCGTTGACGCCGGCGATGGAATAGCCCTGGCCGCCGCCGATGGCGCGGCCGGACCGGCCGACAGGCGGGGTCAGCGGATAATCAGGATCGGGGTTCTTCTTGACGAGATAGAACTCGATTTCGGGCGCGACGACAGGCTTCAGGCCCTTCTTGTTGTAGGCGGCAACAACGCGCTTGAGCACGTTGCGCGGAGTGAATTCCACCGCGGCGCCATCCTTGTTCACGAGGTCGCAAATGACCTGTGCCGTAGGATCGCTCTCCCAGGGCACGACGGAAAGGGTCGACAAATCCGGCATCAGTTTGAGGTCGCCGTCGTCTTCCGGATAGGAGAAGCCATAGCCGTCTTCGGGATAGTCACCGGAAATCGTCGCCATGAACACGGCGGAAGGCAGCGCCAAGGATGTGTTGGAGGTGAATTTCTTCGACGGCATCATCTTGCCGCGGGCAACACCCGCCTGATCGGGAGTGATGCATTCGATGTCTTCGATATCCCGCCAGGCCAGCCACTCGGAAGCTTCACGCCAGTTTTTTACGCCGCGTGTGGCTTTGACATAGGCGGGCGTGCGCCGCCGCGTTGAGGTCCGTGCGGGTTTCTTCTCAGGGGTTTCAGAAGGCATCAATCACCAGAATTTATTGCGGTTTTCGGATGATAGATCAAAACTCATCGCTATGGGAAGGCTGGCACGAGAAAATTGTGGTCGTGTTTTTTGCCGTCAAAAACCAAAACCGTCCGCAATCGCTTGTGGACGGTGCAAAGGTACGAAGCTGAACTCTATGCGGCGTGTTTCGGCGTAACAGCAAGCTGCACACCCAGCGCCTTCAGGACGCCAAGCAAGGTAGTCAGTTTAGGATCGCCCTTGGCGCTCAGCGTTTTGTACAGGGCTTCCCGCGTGACACCTGCTTCCCTGGCAATTTGTGTCATGCCTTTTGCGCGGGCAACGATTCCAAGGGCGTCGGCAATATAGCTTGCATCGCCTGTTTCAAATGCGTCGCTCAAGAGTTCGGCCTGTGACTCCGGCGTATCGAAATAGCGCGCCGGGTCGAAGGGGGTTGTCCTGATCGTCATTTTTCTTTCTCCAAATCCGCAGCGAGAGCTTTAGCCTTCCGGATGTCTTTCTGCTGGCTGCTTTTGTCGCCACCGCACAGAAGAATGATCAAGACCGTTCCATGCTGGACAAAATAAAGGCGATAGCCGGGGCCGTGGTGAAGACGAAGCTCGCTGACACCCTCGCCGACAGGCTGCACGTCGCCGCTGTGCCCATGCCGAAGACGCACAATCCTTTGCGCTATCATGTGCCTGGCGTGCCTATCCTTCAGGCGATCCAGCCAATCCGCGAAGACCTGTGTTTGACGTATCTCAAGCATGTAATAATTAGATTACAAATGCGATGACGTCAATCAATCCAGACTTTCGGCTAATTCGCCGTCAAAAACCAAAACCGTCCGCAATCGCTTGCGAACGGTTCAGCGCGCCGTGCTGGTTCCAGACCGAAACCAGAGAAGGCCACGGTGAGCTATTGCCGGGTGACGACCACCGGGATCAGCAGGTCGCCCCAGTTGCCGTCGCCGCCATGGTGGCGGGCGGAGCGGACCAGCTCCACGGACACGCCGGCATCCACTGCCTTCATGACGGATTGGTTGAGGCGATGCAGATCATTCGCGACCATGCGAATGACAGCCTGCTGGTCTGCATTCATGGCCGATGATTGCTCCTCGGCCCGTTCCTTCACGCGTGTCTGCGGTGCCATGATGATGCTCCTTGTTTCTGGCGTTGCAGTGGGCAGTCCCTGTGACTGCCCGGGGTGGACCGGCGGCATGTAAGGGCCTCGCCGGCGGTCCGGATTGGGTGCCTGTTACTCGGCTGCCGGACGGAACTGTGCCGTCTCGGTCGATTCCTTCATGGCCGTCGTCGACGACTGACCGCCCGTGATGGCCAGCGAGACCGCATCGAAATAGCCCGTTCCAACCTCGCGCTGGTGCTTGGTGGCGGTGTAGCCGTTTACCTCGGCGGCGAATTCCGCTTCCTGCAGCTCCGAATAGGCGGACATCTGACGTTCCTTGTAGCCGCGGGCCAGCTCGAACATGCCGAAGTTGAGCTGATGGAACCCGGCCAGCGTGATGAACTGGAACTTGTAGCCCATCGCACCCAGCTCGCGCTGGAACTTGGCAATCGTCGCTTCATCCAGATGCTTCTTCCAGTTGAACGACGGCGAGCAGTTGTAGGCGAGCAGCTTGTCCGGATGTTGCTTGCGCACGCCTTCGGCAAAACGCTTGGCCTGTTCGAGATCCGGCTTCGACGTCTCGCACCAGATCAGGTCCGCGTGTGGCGCATAGGCGATCGCCCGGGCGATGCAGGAGTCGAGACCGTTCTTGACCTGATAGAAGCCTTCCGTGGTCCGTCCTGCGTCATAGTCGACGAATGGGCGGTCGCGCTCGTCAATATCCGAGGTCAGAAGCTTTGCGGCTTCCGCATCCGTGCGGGCGATGACCAGTGTCGGCGTTCCCATGACGTCGGCAGCAAGCCGCGCGGCGTTGAGGTTGCGGATATGGGCAGCGGTCGGGATCAGAACCTTGCCGCCGAGATGGCCGCACTTCTTTTCCGATGCCAGCTGGTCCTCATAATGCACACCCGCAGCACCGGCCTCGATGAAAGCCTTCATGATCTCGAAGGCATTGAGCGGGCCGCCGAAGCCGGCTTCCGCGTCCGCAACGATCGGTGCGAACCATGTATCGACTGACAGGCCTTTGCCTTCTGCGGTTTCGATCTGGTCGGCGCGCTGCAGCGTCTTGTTTATGCGTTTCGCAAGCTCCGGCGCAGCGTTTGCAGGGTACAGTGACTGGTCAGGATACATGGCGGAAGCGGTATTGGCGTCGGCTGCAACCTGCCAGCCGGAGAGATAAATCGCCTTAAGGCCCGCACGCACCATCTGCATCGCCTGGTTGCCCGACAGAGCGCCAAGGGCATTGACGAAGCCGTCTTCGTGGATGAGCTGCCACAGTCGGTTGGCGCCGTTTTCAGCAAGAGTATATTTGATCTGAACCGAACCGCGCAGTTTTTTGACATCGTCAGGCGTATAGGGACGTTCAATACCATCGAACCGACCTCCCGGAGCATTGGGTACGAGATTGTAAAAATCAGTCATTATCTTTCTCCAGCTTCTGTTGACGCGATCGCAGACAGGTCGTTTGGGAGTTTCGATAGCTGCGTTCATGTGACTGAATTTACATTACGGTGCAGTAATTCCAATAAATATCGTTATAATCGGTGGATTTATCGAGTTAGCATGTCGCTGCTTTGACAAATAAGATTTGTAAATCTGTAAATTTTGTAATATTGGTTGATTGCCTGAAATTATGTAAATTTTGTCAATATTGCTGACATAAGGGGTGGAAATGGCTGAAGGCAAGATATTCGCCGGTCCCCGCATCCGGCGCATCCGCAACGAGCAGGGGCTGACGCAGACGGCCATGGCCGAAGCGCTGGGCATTTCGCCGTCCTACCTCAATCTCATCGAGCGCAACCAGCGTCCGCTGACGGTGCAGCTGCTGTTGAAGCTGTCATCGACCTACAAGATCGAACTCGATACGCTGCAGGTCGAAACCGGCTCGTCCATGGCAGCACTGAAAGAAGTGTTTTCCGATCCTTTGCTCAATGGTGAATTGCCCGGCGACCAGGAGCTGATCGAGATCGGCGATGCTGCACCCAATGCGGCGGCCGGTGTCATCAAGCTTTACCGCGCCTACCGGGAATCGCTGGAGCGCCTGTCCGACCTCTCGGGAATGCTGGCAAAGGAAGGGCATGTGCCGTCGCTGTCGGCGACGCGTTTGCCGCTCAGCGAAGTGCGCGAAGTGCTGGAGCGCAAGCCCAATCATTTTGCCCGGATTGAAGGGGAGGTTGACAGCTTCATCCATCTGATCAAGCCGGGCGATGATCTCTCGGGCGCCTTGAAGGCATGGCTGAAAAGCGAGCATGGAATCACGGTGCGCGTCCTGCCGGTCGCGACCATGCCGAACTGGCGGCGGCGCTATGACCGCCATTCGCAGCGCCTGTTCATCTCGGAGCGGCTGTCGCCATTCGATCAGCTGCGCGAACTGGCCATCGAGGCGGTGCTCATCCGCATGCAGGTGGTCATCGCTGCGGAGATCCAGGAGCTGAAGCTATCCTCCGACGAAGCGCGCCGTATCGCCCGGTTCGAGCTCGCCCGTTATGCCGCCCAGGCCCTGATGATGCCGTATCAGACATTCCAGACCGCCGCTCTGCGCGCCCGCTATGATGTCGACGTGCTGCGCTCGCGTTTCAATGTCTCCTTCGAGCAGGCGGCCAACCGGTTGACGACCCTGCAAAGACAGGGGGCTGCGGGCATTCCGTTCTTCATGCTGGAGGTGGATCATGCGGGCAACCGCTTCCGCCGGGCGGGGGCACAGGGCTATCCGCAGTCGCGCTTCGGTGGCGAGTGTCCAAAGCTGGCGGTGCATGCCGCCTTTGCCCAGCCGGAGCAGATTCTGGTGGAAGCGATCGAGATGCCGGGTGGCGCTGAATTCATGACCATTGCCCGCACGCTTGAGGGGCCGCAAGGCAGCTTCAATGAACGCCCGCGGCGCACGGCGATCCTGCTCGGCTGCGATATCGGTTTCGCCGATGAAACGGTTTATGGCGCTGCGCTCGGCGGCAGGAATATCGGTGCGACGCCGGTTGGTCCGGCCTGCCGTCTCTGCGAGCGCTCTGCCTGTCTTTCGCGTGCCGAGCCGCCGGTCACCCGTCCGTTGGGGCTGGACGAGATGGTGACGGGTCTCAGTGCCTTCGATTTTCAATGATGCCGCTGGATTTGCGGGCGAAAACGATGCAGAAAGCGACAATCTTCAGTCGTTTCCCAAACTCACCGCAGATTTGAAATTTGGCATTGTACCCGCATGAGTGTTTCGTCCGTCCCGCTGCCGCCGGTTGCTGCGCCCGATCCCGCCAAGAGCGCGTCGGAGACCGCGGTCGGTTGCCTGCTGGTTGCAGGCTCGGCAATCGCCTGGAGTACGGGCGGCGCCCTGACCCGTTTTCTTGAAACCACGGACAACTGGACCGTGGTGTTCTGGCGGTCCGTATTCGCCGGGCTTTTCCTTTTGTGTTTCATGCTGGTTCGCGATGGTCCGCACGGAACGTTGCGGCTGTTCCGCAACATGGGGCTGGCCGGGGTGGGCGTCGGCATCTGTTTTGCCATCGCGTCGTCCTGCTTCATCGTTGCCCTGTCCTACACGACGGTCGCCAATGTCCTGCTGCTCCAGGCGGCGGTGCCGCTGCTGGCGGCGCTGATTTCCTGGGTGCTCTTTCGCGAAAGGGTCAGCCTTGCAACCTGGGGTGCCATTGCCGTGGTGATTGCCGGCGTTGCCATCATGGTTTCCGATTCGCTGGATGGCGCAGTTTCCCCCATCGGCGACCTTCTCGCCTTGCTGATTGCCATCGCCTTTGCGTCCGCCACGGTGATCACGCGGCGCAAGGCGCATCTGCGCATGACACCCGCGGTTTTTCTCGGCGTGGTGATGGCCGCCTGTGCGGCCTCGGTGATGAGCGGATCATTCTCGGCGAGCGCGCGGGATTTCGGTTTCCTGTTTGCTCTTGGGGCCGTCAATCTTGGTCTCGGCCTTGCCCTTTTCGTCAGTGGCGCCCGTCTTATCCCCTCGGCGCTCGCCGCATTGATCGGAACGCTCGAGCCTGTGCTCGGGCCCGTCTGGGTCTGGCTTTTGCACAATGAAGTCCCGACGCAGCGCACCATCATCGGCGGCGGTATCATCCTTTGTGCATTGCTCTTTCATCTGGGCTGGGAATACCGGCGCCAGCGTGCGGCTTTGACACGGAAGCCACCAGCCTGACGCCGTGCGCCAAAATGCGCAATCAAAATTGCGTTGATCAGCAACTTTAGATGAGGGAGTTGCTGCAACCCTGTTGACGAAGTGATCGCAATCTAAAAAGGTAGGGAAAATTTGGGAACCCCTGGCACGGCTGAAAGATCAGGTGCCAGCAGCATGGAGGCATTTTATGGGTATCAAATCCATCCTTTTAACGGCCACTTTCGCCCTTGGGCTTGCCACGGCAGCCGGCGCGCAGGAACGCGTTGTCAATGTCTACAACTGGTCCGATTATATTGATGACAGCATCCTGGCTGACTTCACCAAGGAAACGGGCATCAAGGTTGTCTATGATACCTTCGACTCCAATGAAATCCTCGAAACCAAGCTGCTGGCAGGTGGAACCGGTTACGACGTCGTTGTTCCGACCGCATCCTTCCTGCAACGCCAGATTGCCGCCGGTGTGTTCCAGAAGCTCGACAAGTCGAAGCTGCCGAACCTGAAGAACATGTGGGATGTGATCAACCAGCGCATCGAAAAATATGATCCGGGCAATCTGTACGCCGTCGACTACATGTGGGGCACCACGGGCCTTGGCTACAATGTCGACAAGATGAAGGAAATTCTCGGATCGGATGCGCGTCCGAACTGGGATATCCTGTTCAAACCGGAAATGGCGGCCAAGTTCAAGGATTGCGGTGTCCATGTGCTTGATTCTGCCTCGGATGTCCTGCCGTCCACGCTGGCCTATCTCGGCCTCGATCCGGACAGCAAGAATCCCGACGATCTCGCCAAGGGCGCGGACCTGTTGACAGCGGTTCGCCCGTCGATCCGCAAGTTCCATTCGTCGGAATATATCAATGCACTCGCTGCCGGCGATATCTGTCTGGCGCTCGGCTATTCCGGCGACATCCTGCAGGCCAAGTCGCGTGCGGAAAAGGCCAATGCCGGCGTGAAGCTGGACTACGCCATTCCGTCGCAGGGTGCGCAGATGTGGTTTGACGTGATGGCCATCCCTGCCGATGCACCGCATGTGGCCGAAGCCCACGAGTTCATCAACTACATCATGCGTCCGGAAGTTGCAGCGAAAGCCTCGAACTTCGTGTCCTATGCCAATGGCAACAAGGCCTCGCAGGAATTCATCGATAAGGCCATTCTGGAAAATCCGTCGGTCTATCCGGATGCGGCCACATTGGCCAAGCTCTTTACCGTGACGCCTTATGACACGAAAACGCAGCGAACCGTCACGCGGCTCTGGACCAAAGTGGTAACAGGCCAGTAAATCTCGAGAAAACCCCGGCAGAAAATGCCGGGGTTTTTAACGTCAAGACCAAAATGCCGGGGCAATCATGAAATCACTGGGAAGCTTTCGCCGTAAATTCGCACCTTGGAATGATCCTGAAGCAAAACCCTATATTTCCTTCGAGAATGTAACCAAAAAGTTTGGTGACTTTACCGCTGTCGATGACTTGTCCCTGACGATCTACGATCGTGAATTCTTCGCCCTTCTCGGCGCATCCGGCTGCGGCAAGTCCACGCTCCTGCGCATGCTGGCCGGATTTGAAGAACCGACCTCTGGCCGTATCCTGCTTGACGGCCAGGATATGCGCGGCATCCCGCCCTACAAGCGGCCTGTGAACATGATGTTCCAGTCCTATGCCCTGTTCCCGCACATGACGGTCGAGGGCAACATCGCTTTCGGCCTGAAGCAGGATGGCATGCCGAAGAATGAAATCGACGCGCGTGTTGCGGAAATGCTCAAGCTGGTCAAGCTCGAGCAGTTCGCCAAGCGCAAACCGCATCAGCTGTCCGGCGGCCAGCGCCAGCGCGTGGCGCTTGCCCGCTGCGTTGCAAAACGGCCAAAGGTTCTGCTGCTGGACGAGCCGTTGGGGGCGCTCGACAAGAAGCTGCGTGAAGAAACGCAGTTCGAGCTGATGGACCTGCAGATGAAGCTTGGCCTGACCTTCGTCGTCGTGACGCACGACCAGGAGGAGGCCATGACCATGGCCGATCGCATCGCCGTCATGGACAAGGGCAAAGTCAAGCAGGTGGCAACGCCCGCGGAAGTCTACGAAGCCCCGAATTCCAAGTTTGTGGCGGATTTCATCGGCAATGTGAACATGTTCGAAGGTACAGCCTCGACAGTGATGCCCGGCAAGGTCGACATCGATGTCCCGGCCGACAGGATCACCATTCGCACGGATGCAACGCGCGACTGCTCCACCGGCCAGTCCGTCGGGTTTGCCATCCGCCCGGAGAAAATCCGCCTCAGCCGCAAGGAACCGGCAAACACTGCCGTCAACGCGGCCCATGGCGAACTCTACGATATCGCCTATTTCGGCGACATGACGGTTTTCCACGTCCGGCTTGAAAGTGGCCGGATCATCAAGGCAGCCAGTTTGAACGCGGTGCGCACGGTCGAAGACCCGCTTGGCTATGACGACAAGGTCTGGGTCAATTTCGATACCGACGCCGGCATTCTGTTGACGGCTTAGGGGGCTGCCATGCAAAAACTGATCGCGTCCGTCGTCAGCCGCCTCGTCATCAGCGTTCCCTATCTGTGGATGCTGATTTTCTTCCTGATCCCGTTCATCATCGTCTTCAAGATTTCACTCTCGCAAGTGACGATGGCGATACCGCCCTACACGCCGACGATTGATGTCTGGGCGGGCTGGCAGGGGCTGATCAACAGCGTGTCGCAGTTCTCCTGGGACAATTATACCTTCCTCGGCAGCGATCCGCTCTATGTCAAAGCCTATCTGTCCAGCGTGATCATTGCCGCCATTTCGACATTCCTGACGCTGCTGGTGGGCTATCCCATCGCCTACGGCATGGCACGGGCGCCCGCCACCGTCCGGTCAACCCTGCTGATGCTGGTGATCCTGCCCTTCTGGACAAGCTTCCTCATCCGCGTCTATGCGTGGATCGGTATTCTCAAGCCCGAGGGGCTGCTCAACCAGTTTCTTATGTGGGCCAATGTCATCCACACGCCCCTGAACATTCTCAACACCAATACCGCGGTGCTGATCGGCATCGTCTATTCCTATCTGCCGTTCCTGGTGCTTCCGATCTATTCGACACTGGAGAAGATGGATTATTCCCTGGTTGAGGCGGCGGAGGATCTTGGCTGCCCGCCCATCACCGCTTTCTGGAAAATCACGTTCCCGCTGTCGCTGCCCGGCGTTGTCGCCGGATGTTTCCTTGTCTTCATTCCGGCCGTCGGCGAATTCGTTATTCCCGATCTTCTCGGCGGGTCGGAGACATTGATGATCGGCAAAACCCTGTGGAACGAGTTCTCCGCCAACCGCGACTGGCCGCTGTCTTCTGCGGTCGCCGTGGTTCTGCTGGCGCTGCTCGTCGTGCCCATCGTGCTGTTCCAGCGGTCGGAAGCCAAAGCCCAGGAAAGCGAGAAGTGACATGAACACCACCTGGTCCCGCTTCAATATCGTCTCGCTGGTCATCGGTTTCGCGTTCCTGTATCTGCCGATTGTGCTGCTGGTTGTCTTCTCGTTCAATGAATCCCGCCTCGTCACCGTCTGGGCCGGCTTCTCGACCAAATGGTATGTGTCGTTGTTCAACAACAAGAGCTTTATCGATGCGGCGTGGGTGACCATCCGCGTCGGGTTGATCTCGGCGACCTTCGCGACAATCCTCGGAACGCTCGGTGCCCTCGCGCTCACCCGCTATACGCGCTTCCGTGGGCGGATGCTGTTTTCAGCGATGATCTATGCGCCGCTGGTCATGCCCGAAGTCATTACCGGCCTGTCGCTGCTCCTGCTGTTCGTCGCCATTGGCTTTGACCGGGGTATCTGGACCGTCACGCTCGCCCACATCACATTCACCATGTGTTTCGTGGCCGTCGTGGTGCAGTCGCGCCTGGTCACGTTCGACCGCTCGCTCGAAGAGGCGGCCATGGATCTCGGCGCGACGCCGGTCACCACCTTCTTCAAGGTTACCCTGCCGGTGATTATGCCGGCGGTGGTATCCGGTTGGATGCTTGCCTTCACGCTGTCGCTCGATGATCTCGTTATTTCAAGCTTCACTTCGGGTCCCGGCGCCACCACCCTGCCGATGCGCATTTATTCGCAGGTGCGTCTCGGAGTGACGCCGGAGATCAATGCCGCCTGTACCATCCTGATCGCCGTCGTCGCGGTGGGGGTGGTGATCGCGTCGATTGCCAACAAGCGCCGCGAGGTGCAGAAGGCGCGCGACGAGCAGGCCGCTGCCCGTCACTAACCTCTCGATGCACTAATTCGCCGGTGCGATGATCGGCGAGATAAACGGATTGTCCCAGGAACCGCCGATAAAGAAGCGCGTGTGGTTGAATACTGGCGCAGGCTTCTGCTCGGCGGGTGCGGCTTGTGCCGTCGCGTCAGCGGGCGCTGGAGCAGGGGCTGGCGTTGCCGCTGGCGCGGGTGCCGGTGCCGCAGCAGCAGGAACAGGCACCGCATAGTCTCCCGTCAAGGCCAGGCTCTTACCGATAAGGGTGACAATACCGGCAAAACTCAGCACGCCGGATTTCATCTGGACTTGCGCGGTCTCGAGGGCTGCCACGCCGTCCATGATATTGGCCTTGATCTCCATCCGGTCGAATGCCAGCCAGGCGTCGGTTTTCTCGTTCAGGCTGAAAAACCGGTCCGTTTTGGCCCGGTTGAGCAGGTTGTTGAAATCGATGCTTTTGATCTGCCCGGTGCCGAAGCGCATGCTGAGGGTGCCCTTGGCGTTCTCCATGGCCGATGACCAGCGGGTGATCGGCCCCTTGAGAACGAGAGACATCGTGCCTTTGCCGAGCTCGAACCGGTTGCCAAGCCCCAGCAGCGGAGCGATGGCCGCGCTGTTCACGTCCGTGCCGTTGAGACGCAGTTCACCCGTGGCGCCGCCATCGCCTTCTTCGGCCAGCTGGAAACTTGCGGCAATGGAGCCGTTGAAGGCTGCGGCCTCGCCGATGTCGAAAATGGCCCGGCCGTTGCGAACCTGCGCGGTTGCGGCAACATTCGTCAGATTGACCGAGCCTACCGTGGCCTTTTGCGTGGAGACGCGCAGGTCCACATTGGCCTGCTTGAGGAAGCGGGTATCGATAACCGCATTGGCGTTGGCCGATCCGTCGGGCAGCGGCATGAAGCCTGACAGTACGGAGCGGAGGTCAAGCGTCTCGAAGGCGAGCGTGCCGGTGATGCTTGGCGTTCCATCGTTCAGGACGATTTCAATGCCGCCCTTTGCCGGATTGTTGTTCAGCGTTGCCGTCAAACCGTCGAGCTTCATGCGGTTGGCGGAGCCGGAAACCGTGGCGTCGAGGGCGAAGCTGCCAATCGGCGCGCCGGGAATGGATGGGGTCTTCGACCATTCCAGCGTCCGGCGCAGGGAAGGGGAGGTCAGCGACAGGGTGCCCTGAAAGAACTGGTTCTTGGCAATATTGGCCGAGCCGTTGAAAGCAAGGGTGAGGGGCGTCGATGTCAGGTTCACCTGCAGCGGGCTGGTGCCGCCGGCCAGCAGCAGCAGCGCCTTGCTGGCGGAGCTGTCGATCTCGGTTTCCTCGCCATGCCAGATGGCATTGCCGCGGAAACTGGCGACGCCCGAGGTCTGCGGCCATTCAAAAACGCCGCTGATGCTGGAAATCTGCTCTTCCGACCCGTTGAGCGGCCGCTTGAACGTCACCATCGCATCTTCAAGCCGGATACGTCCGAACGGCTGCGACGACACATTGCTCATATCCGGTTTTGCCGGATTGGCCTCGATGGCAGCCCGTGCCTCGCGCATGACGTCGCCGATGCGCCCATCGGTTTTTGCCAGGGATTCGCCGATCTGCGACAGGCTTTTGATCGGCTCGTCGATGACAAAACGCGGCCGGATGATGGTTGTCTCGGTGAATTCCGTCCGGCCCATCAGCGCGGAAAGCAGCGACAGGTCAACCTCGATGCGTTCCGCCTTCATGAAGGGCGTGCCTTCACTCTGCCAGGGATTGCGGATGGTCACGTCGGCGAGCGAGGCGGAAAAGACCGGAAAGAACGAAATCTGCGGCGTCTGCCGCGATTCGACACTGTAGCCGGTCCAGTTGCTGAGTTCCTGAATGAGCCGGGCACGGATGACATCCGTGCTGACGAGATAGGGAATAGCGGCGAGAAGTCCCGCGGCAACGAGAGCCAATGCGATGATTGTCGCGAATATGTTCCTCGGCCGGTACCAGGACATGAATATTCCGATGTCTGCTGTTCTTCCGGCTGCACGCCGGAAGGTTTTACGCTTCTCCATCTACGGTTTAGCGATGATGCGTTGCAATTCAAGGGCCAGAGATCGTCAGGCGCCAATTTGTTGCAGAGCGTTTGCCATCGCATTGCGGACTGAATGAGGCGATGGGAAGCTGTCTTACAATTTTCAGTCGGCGAGGACGCGGGTCGACGGAAAACTGATTTCGACCATCGTGCCGCGCCCCGGCGTGGAATCGATGGCGAAGCTTGCGCGGTTTGCCTCGGCCATGGCCTTTGTCAGCGGCAGCCCGAGACCCGTGCCGTCGGTGCGCGCATGTTTGGGCGTGGTGATCTGCTTGTAGGGGCGCAGGGCCTGTTCGACTTCCTGCCGCGTCATGCCGATACCGGTATCGCGCACACGCAGGAGCACGTCGCCGCTGGGTTCGTAACTGGTCGAAACGATCACCTGTCCGCCCGGTCCGGTAAAACGCACGGCGTTCGACAGGAGGTTGAGGGCAATCTGGGTGATCGACCGCTGGTCGGCGACAATGTCGGGCAGGCGCGAGGTAAGGCTGGAGCGGATGATCACCCGTTCGCGGTTTGCCTGCGGCTGCATGATCGCCACGGCCTCGGTGAGAGCGTCGTTCAGCGAAACCGCCTGGAAGTCGAACTCCACCGCACCCGCCTCGATCTTGGAAATGTCGAGGAGGTCATTGACCAGCGACAGAACGTGATTGCCGGAACGGCTGATATCGTGGAGATAGTCGCGATACCGCTCATTGCCGACAGGGCCGAATTTTTCGTCCGCCATCAACTCGGAAAAACCGATGATGGCATTGAGCGGCGTGCGGATTTCATGGCTGATCCGGGCGAGGAATTCGCTCTTCTGGCTGGAGGTGCGCTCTGCCTCGCGCTTGGCGCTGAGCAGCTCTTCCTCGGCCTGTTTCCAATGGGTGATGTCCCGCAGCACGACGCAAAAGCCTTTTGACGCATCGAGCTTGCCGATGGTCATGAACAGCGGGATGAACCGCCCCTTGCTTTCGCGGCCGATGACCTCGCGGCCGTCATTGAGAACGCTGGCAACCCCGTTGTCCGACAGGCTGCTGACATAGTCCATGGCCGTCCGCTGGCTCTCGATGGCAAAGAGCAGGGAGAACGCCTTGCCTTCCACGTCTTCCGGATTATAGCCAAACAGCGCCGCCGCCGAATGATTGACCGAACGGATGGCACCGGCGGAATCAAGCAGGATAACCCCATCCGTCGCGGTATCCAGAATCGCATTCAGCTCGTCGATGCGGGTTTGCAGAAGCTGCCGCTCGCTGTCGTCAAACCGCTGTTCCGGCGATTGCACGACGGGCGGCTGCGCCTCAGGCGACAGGGCCAGCAGCAGGGCGCGTTCGCCGTCCTCGTCCCAGCGCACGGCCTGAAGGTGCGCCTGGACGCGCCGGGTCGTGCCGTCGCTCAGACGCAGGTTCACACCGTCGGCTGTCTCGCTGTCGGCCTGTTCCGGATTTTCGGCAAAAAGTGCATTCAGGCCGCCTGCCGCGTTGATGCTCTCATGTGTTTCATAAAGCGTGGCGTCGAGCAGAGCCCTGTTGGCATAGAGAAGAATGCCATGGCGATGGATGAGGACAGGAAGAGGCAGGGCGGCCAGAACGGCGGTATCGACGCCTTGCCGGGCTTGTGTGCGGATATTCTCGGCAAAATCCGTCTGCTGTGCCGGATCGGCTGCAGGTGCCTTTGCCTCTTTGTCTGCCAACACGGCGAAGCCGGGGCCGACGACTTCCGCATCGGGAACCGGTGGCACGACCGGAGCGGGCACTGCCGGCTGATCCGATGGCGCTTCGGCGTTGGTTGCAGCCGCCGCAGGGGCGGCTTCCTTCGGGTTGTCGGCCAAAACTTCGCGGCGCAGCCGTTCGGCGATTTCCCTGAAGGCATTGCGTTCCGCATCGTTCAAGCGCCCGTCATCGCGCGGAAGACGGTTGGTCTTCAATGGGATGACATTGCCTTCGATGGTTTCGGCTCTGGCTTCGTCGCGGGAAGGCTCAACCGGTGCGGCGGGTGTGATGGCAATGGCGGGTTTTTCGCCATTGAATACATCGACGGGAGCAACGGGCTCGGGCGCGAGCGCCTTGCCAATCGCCTCTGGATCGGTCGTAACATCACCCATGCGGGCAACGCCGAACCCGCGAAAGCCCATGAACATCCGCTCGCGCGAATAGATCGGCAGGGCCGCCAGTTCGATGGGCACACGTAAATCAGTGCCTTCGATCGGCCACAGCACCGAACGGCCCGACCACGTGTCGCGCCGTTCGAGAAGTTCGGCAATCTCGCCGCTGCTGTCGAGCCCGTAGACATTGGCGACGTCGCGGAAGGATTTTCCGATGACCGCCGCCGAGTTGGGGCCCACCGCACCGACAAATTCGGGAGATATTTCGTCGAAATGCGCATCCGCATCCACCTTCCAGACAAAACGGACGGGGTTGTCGGAGGGCCTGTACTGAAAAGGCCCATCCTCGGGCGCCGCGTTCTCCGCCTGTTGCCCTGCTGGTTCAACGGCAGTGGTGCTGTGCGGCGGTTCCGTGGCTTCGACGCTGCTGTCCCGGACATCATGGACAACGGTGATGGGCGGTGCTGCGGGCGGTTCGGGCTGCTTGTCCGCGGCTTTTACCGGTTGCTCTGCGCTTGCATTGACGTCGCGGATGGCAAAGAGAAGATGCAGGGCAGGGCTGTCGGTCAGCCGCGCTATGCCGGCCGGCACAAAACCGTTGGCTGTCTGCACCGGGCGCTTCACCAGCCGGTTGCGTTCGAGACGCACTTCGCGCACCAGATCGCCCAGCATCTTGTCATTGAAGCCGATGCTGCGGAATTGGTCGGAGGCTGCCAAGACCGTGCCGGCGGCATCGATCATGGCCGCATGGGTGGTGCTGTCACCGAAGCCCTTGATGGCCAGCGCGGCGATCTCCGCTTCGGATGTCAGTCGAGCCGTATTGGCGATGGACAGCAGGATGGCGGCTTCGCCGCGCGGCAGGGTCAGGTCGCTTGCCTGGAATGTCAGGATGCGGCTGGCCAGGCCGAAGGCCACACGCAATGACACCGTGCGGCCATGGCCGATGGCAGGGAAACCGTCGAGCGCCATGAGCTGGCGTCTTGCCTGTACATTGAGCACGGAGCCGGCATCGAGAATATCGTCGATGGTCGCATAGCCAAGCGCATTTGCACCCTGGCCATTCGCCCAGATGACATTCTCCAGATCCGGCGAAATCACCACAAGCGCATCGCCATTGGCAAAATGCTCGCGAATTTCATCCAGAACGGCGATATCGATGAATGGGTAAGTTCCAGACGTCATCGTTTGACCGGTGCACTCCACAATAAAGCATCCGCTGTCTGCGGATTGTCTTAATACTCTGTTAATAATCGTCTGGCGATCAATCGTCCACTCACAGTCCCTTACGTCACACGTCTTTCTCTTGGTTTAGTTAACTTGGAAGACGCTCCACAAAAATATTTGGATGAAAAATCAGACGTTTGATTGTGCGGTGCAAAAGAAATGTTGCAATGCACAATAAATTGAGTTATACACGTGTCATGAATTCACAAGCAGCCGCATAGACCGGCTGCACATGGAAGGAACATGTTATGAGCAAGACCACCAAACAGACTGCTGATGCGTTCTCGATCCCTGCCTTTGATGCGACCGCTGTAACCGATCAGGTTCGCGAATTCACCGAGAAGGGCGTTGCCCAGTCCAAGGAAGCCTATGCCAAGATCAAGGATCAGGCCGAAGCTGCCCAGAAGACACTCGAAAGCACGTTTGAAACTGCACAGTCGAACACTGCTGCTCTCTCCCTCAAGGCTCTGGCTGCGCTGCGCGCCAACACCGAAGCCAGCTTCGCTCATATCGAAGCCCTGATTGGTGTTAAGTCTTTCGGCGAAGTCATCGAACTGCAGAGCGCGTTCGTTCGCAAGCAGGCTGAAGCCCTGACCGACCAGGCCAAGGAATTCCAGACAGTTGCAACCAAGGCTGTTGAAGAAATCTCCGCTCCGGTCAAGTCGGCGGTCGAGAAGGCAATCAAGGACGTCAAGGTCGCCTGATTTAAAGGCCTTTGATGAAAAAATACTCCGGCGGCACTCCTCCTCCCGGCCGCTGGACAAGCAAGACCCGATAGTTCCTCCCGTATGGGTCTTGCATTAATGGAAAAGGCCGGTTCCTCCCCCGGCCTTTTCTTTTTTTGTTGGTTTTTACCTTTCTGTTGCATCGGGTGCTTGCCAAAAGCATCAATCTTACGTATGTGACCCCTGTCGAAAAGAAGACGGTGCGCGGTCGTAGCTCAGTTGGTTAGAGCGCAGGATTGTGGCTCCTGAGGTCGGTGGTTCGAATCCACCCGTCCGTACCACTTCTTCCAAAACCTCCCCAAAATACAAAGCCGGATCAAACCACCCGCACCAGCGGTCCGGTTGCTTTTGCGCACCGCGGCTGATGCCGCGCGCCGGTAATGGCGCTGTTCTCAAGCCCGCACCGGCTGGCCGTTGCATTCAATCCCTGCATGGTAAAACCATTCATCGTCAATTGATCCCGGCGGGCGTTCATGCCAATGAAAACCATGCGCATATTGCTGGTTGAGGATACGCATGATGTGGGGGAGGCTATCGCCAAGCGTTTCGAGGCGATCGGCCATGCTGTCGATTGGGAAACCGACGGGCGTGCGGCGGCGGAAATCATCGATTTCACTGAATATTCGCTGATCATCCTTGATGTCATGCTGCCGGGCATGGACGGTTTTGAGATTCTCAAGCGCCTGCGCAGATCCGGCAATGCCGTTCCCGTCCTCGTGCTGACGGCGCGTTCCGAGATCGAGGACCGCGTCGGCGCCCTCGATCTGGGGGCGGATGATTATCTCGTCAAGCCCTTCGATTTTCGCGAGCTTGAGGCGCGCGCCCGCGTGCTGATCCGGCGGCGCACCGGCGGCGAGGCGACCAATCTGATCAAATGCGGCGATATCGCCATCGACCGCGGCGCACGGTCCGTCCATGTCGGCAAGCGCGAAGTCCAGTTGAAGCGGCGCGAGCTGACATTGCTTGAAGTCATGGCGGCGCGTCCGGGCCGTGTTTTCAGCAAGGACGAACTGCTCGACCAGATCTTCGGGTTCGACGAGGCTGCCAATGCCAATGCCATCGAACTCTATGTCGGGCGGTTGCGCAAGAAATTGGAAGGCGCGCAGGCGCGCATCGTGACGGTGCGCGGGCTGGGCTATCAACTGGTGGCCGGCGATGCAGCATGAGCCGTCCCTCTTTGCCCGTCTGGCCCGGCGTATTTCGCTAGTTCTGGGTATCGGTGCGGCGATTCTTGTCAGCGCGGCCTGGTATTACGCGGAAACGGCTGCCGACAAGGCCTATGACCGGCTGCTTGTCGGGGCTGCCCTGCAAATGGCAGAGAGTCTTTCCGTCGAAAGAGGCGCGCTCAGCGCCCGTTTGCCCACATCGGCGTTTGAATTGCTCGGTCTTGCCGAACGCGACCGGATTTTCTACCGCGTCATCGATACCAACGGCAAAACCGTGACCGGCTATGACGATCTGCAAAGCCCGGCGCCACCGGATGGCGCGCGCGACGCCGTCAGCATCAGCGAAGGTATCTACAAGGGCGAGGCGGTGCGCATAGCCCGCGCCACCCGCGTGCTGGCGGACCCGTCGGTGACGGGGCATGCTTATGTCGTCGTGGCGCAGACCAACGAGGCGCGCTCCGCCCTGACGCGGGAACTGACGCTGCGTGCCACCATCCTTGTCGTCGTCATGAGCTTTCTCGCCTTTGCCGGTGCCATGCTGGCCATCCGCTATGCGCTGCAGCCCGTGGAGCGGTTGGGGGCCGCCGTGCGCCGCCGTGACCCGCATGACCTGACGCCCGTCTCGGTCGGCGTTCCGCGCGAACTCGATCCGTTTGTCAGTTCCATCAATCATTTCATGGGCCGCCTGAATGAACGTGTTGACCTGCTGCAGCGGTTCATCGCCGATGCCGCCCATCAGATCCGGACACCGTTGACGGCCCTGTCCGCGCAGATCGATCTTCTCGGACATGACAAGCTGGACAAGACCGGACGGCAGCATTTCGAGCGGGTGCAGCAGCGCACCGGCGAGCTGGCGCGCCTGACCAACCAGTTGCTCAGCCACGCCATGGTCATCCACCGCGCCGACTCCATCCAGCTTGAGCCGATCAGCCTCGTCGATGTGGCCCGCCGTGCCTACCGCGCCGCCATTCCCATCACCGTGGACCCCGATATCGTCATCTCGTTCGAAGCGCCCGATGACCGCCCCTTTGTCCTTGGCGATGCGGTCAGCCTGCGCGAGGCTATCGTCAATGTCATCGACAATGCCCTGCGGCACGGGACGGATCAGCGACTTGAGGTGCGGGTGCGCTCCGATGCGCTCGATGCCTATGTCGAGGTCGAGGATGACGGTCCCGGCATTCCGCCGGATGGTTGGGAAAAAGCCACCCAGCGTTTCGCGACATCGAAATCGCACGAAGGCAGTTCCGGCCTCGGCTTCGCCATTGCCCAGGAAGTCGTCAATGCCCATGGCGGCACGCTGGGTTTTCGCGCACGGGACGAGAAGAGCTTCACGGTTATCCTGACATTGCCGTTGCACAAGGGCCCCGCGAAATGATGAAACGTTTCACGGCTACGATGATTGCCACGATCCTTGCCCTGACATCGCAGGTTCCGGCGGCAACGGACAATCATACGCGGTTTCCGGCGCTGCAGACGGAAACCGGCAAGCTGACGATCTATTCGACCACCGACCTGGCTGCCATGAAGCCGCTGATCGACGATTTTCAGCGCACCGCACCGGCCATATCGATTGATTACATCGAGTATCTCACCAATGAACTGCATGCGCTGGCCAGCGAAGCCTGCCGCAAGGACGAGCCGCTCGGAGACCTGCTTCTGTCGTCGTCAGTGGATCAGTTGCTGAAACTGGCCAATGATGGCTGTGCCGCGTCCCACACATCGCCGGAAACGCAGCGTGTGGCCGATTGGGCCAACTGGCGCGACGAGGTTTTTGGTTTCACCTACGAACCGGCCGTCTTCGTCTACAACACCCGCAAGGTCCCGCCGGCCGAGGTGCCCCGCACCCATGTGGAACTCGCCGACCTCCTGCGCGAACGTCTTGATTATTATCGCGGCCGCGTCGGCACCTACGACATCCGCCTGTCCGGCGTTGGCTATTTGCTGGCCTTCAACGACGCCCGGCAGACGAACACCGTCTTCGGCCGCTTGCTGGAAAGCATGGCGCGGGCTTCTGCGGTGGCGCGATGCTGCACCGGCGAAATTCTTGAGGAGGTGGCGAGCGGCCGCCTCTATATCGGCTACAACATGCTGGGTTCCTATGCCTATGATGCGGCGCGAAGGCATCCGGACCTCAGGGTTGTCGTGCCGCGGGACTATACGCTGGTGCTCAGCCGCGGAGCGCTCATTCCCAAATCCGCAGAGCGCAGCGACCTTGGCGCGCAGTTCCTGGATTATCTCCTGTCGGAGCGCGGCCAGTCGATTGCGCGGAGCAATGCGTTCTATTTTTCCGAAACGGGCGGCCTGCCGCCGGATGTTGACGGGCCACAGAACCTGAAGGAATCGGGAATTGCCCAGCCCATCCGCATCGGGCCGGGGCTGCTGGCAGTGCAGGATTGGGCGCAGAGACAGCGCTTCATCGAGGATTGGTCGCGCTCATTGATCGAGCTCAACAGCCCGGAATGGACACGGGAATAAGCTAGAAAAGCGAGCCTTGGTCCGTGCCGGGTGCGGCAGGCTTCTTTGCCGGAGCCGGGCGTTCCGGCTTTGGCCGCACCGGATTGGCTTCACCTTCCCCGGCCACGGTCTGAACCTCGCCATCCTGGAAGCGCAGCGTCAGATGATCGCCGCTGGCAATGGCAGCGGCGCGTTTTACAGGAGCGCCCGCCGTGTCGAGCACGATGGCAAAACCGCGCTCGAGTACGCTCTCATGCGAAAGGGTTTTCATCAGCCGTTCGAGTTCGCTGCCGCGCCGCCTGGCCCGGTCCAGCGTGATGCCGATGGCCTGATCCTGCCGCCGTTCCAGCTGGGTGAGCGATTGGCGCCCCCGCACGGCAAGGCGGGCAATCGGTTCAGGCGACAGACGCTGGGTATGACGGGCAAAGACGGCGCGCCGGTCACGCAGGAAGACGCTCAGGCTGCGCGGCAGGCGGTCGCCGAAAACAGTCACTTCCCGCTGCTTTTCGCGGAACCGCTGCTGCAGCACCCGCGGCGACAATTGCCGGGCGCGGCCATCGAAATGCGCACGCTTTTTCTGGGTGTTCGCCTGCAGCGCGCGGCCGAGCCGGGCGGCGGTCTCGTCGAAATGCCGCCGGGGCAGGGCAAGCAGCTGGTCGGCGGAGGGCAGGGCGCGCGACAGGGCGCGCTGGGCCTGACGGCGATTGTCGAGGTAGCGCGACATGCCCGCCGCCAGCCGCGCGCCATAGGTGGCGACGCTTGCCTGCAGGTCGGCCCGCACCGGTACCGCCATCTCGGCGGCGCCGGTCGGGGTCGGCGCGCGGACGTCGGCGGCAAGATCGATCAGCGTCCAATCCGTTTCATGCCCGACGGCTGAAATGACGGGGATATCGGAGGCCGCAACGGCGCGCACGACGATTTCGTCATTGAACCCCCAGAGATCTTCCAGGCTGCCGCCGCCACGCGCCACGATGAGAACATCGGGCCGGGGCAAGGCGCCGCCCGGCTGCAGGGTGTTGAAGCCATTGACGGCGGCGGCCACTTCCGCGCCGGAGGTTTCGCCCTGCACGCGCACCGGCCAGACCAGCACATGCAGCGGAAAGCGGTCGGTAATGCGGTGAATGATATCGCGGATAACAGCGCCGGTCGGCGAGGTGACCACGCCGATGACGCGCGGCATGAAGGGCAGCAATTGCTTGGCGGCCGGATCGAACAGGCCTTCGGCGCCGAGCTTGCGCTTGCGTTCCTCCAGAAGCGCCATCAAAGCCCCGGCACCGGCCGGTTCCATCTGCTCGATAACAATCTGGTATTTCGACGAGCCGGGATAGGTGGTCAGCTTGCCCGTCGCGATGACTTCCATGCCCTCTTCGGGCTGGAATTTCAGCCGGCTCATGCTGCCGCGCCAGACGACAGCCTCGATACGGGCCTTGTCGTCCTTCAGGGAAAAATAGGCATGGCCCGAGGAATGGGGGCCGCGATAACCGGAAATTTCGCCGCGCACGCGCACATGGCCGAACGTGTCCTCAACAGTGCGCTTTAGCGCTCCCGAGATTTCGGATACGGAATATTCGGCAACGTTGGACGTCGATTCGGACTTTTCGGTCATTCCTTATTCCTAACGGGGTGATGAATGGCGTCAAGTGTTGGAGGCCTGTGTTGCAGGGCCGGGGGATGAAAAAGGGGAATGCTCATGACGCAACGTCTCAGTCTGCGCCATTATCTGATGATCGGCGCTGCGATGATCGCTCTGACCGCCATCATCCTGCTGTGGATGGGCCGCAATCCCATCTGCACCTGCGGAACCGTCAAGCTCTGGGTGGGCGAAGTCAACTCGTCCGACAATTCCCAGCATATTTCCGACTGGTATTCCCTGTCGCACATCATCCACGGCTTTCTGTTCTACGGCCTTTTGTGGCTGGTTGCGCGCAGCAAGCCGGTGGGCTTCCGCCTGCTCCTTGCCATCGTGGTGGAAGCAGCGTGGGAGATTTTTGAGAACACCGACATGGTCATCAATCGCTACCGCGAGGCGACCATTGCGCTCGGTTATACCGGGGACAGCGTGCTGAATTCGGTGTGCGATATCCTGTTCATGGTGATCGGCTTTTTCTTTGCGTCCCGCGCGCCGCTCTGGCTGACGATCATCATCGCCATCGTCTTCGAATTGCTGGCGGGATATGTCATTCGTGACAATCTCACCCTCAATGTCTTGATGCTGGTCTATCCGCTCGATGCCATCAAGGCGTGGCAGGGCGGGCTGTAACCGCCTACCAGCCTGGAACCAGCTCTGTCGAGCGCACCTGCCGCAGGCGCTGGTTGACCTGGTTCGGCGCGGCCGCCGGGGCCATGCTGACCGGGGTTGGCATCGACAGGTTGTCGAGGCTTTCGACGATATGCTGCGCCAGCGCATCCACGATGGCGGAGGGCTTGGTGTGGCCGCGCATGATGCCGATGCCGAATTCCGGCAGGCGGCCAAAGCCGTCGGCTTCGCTAAGCACACGCATGCCGGGGCGCAGGGCGCATTCCGGCAGGATCGAGACCGCAAGGCCGGCAAGCACCGCTGCTGCCAGGACCGTCGCCGACCAGCTGGTGAACAGGATGCGATAGTCGTGATGCATGGTGTCGAGCACGTCGATTGCCGCGGCGCGCCAGATGCAGGTCGGTCGGCCAACGGCAAGCGGCAGCACCTTCTCCTCATGCACCGTATGGTGCGCCGAGGTGACCCAGAGCAATTGCTCGCTTCGCACCACTTCCGAACGGCGCATGTCGTCGCACTGGGTGACCAGCGCCAGATCGAGCTGCCCCTTGCGGATCATCTCGTCGAGATTGACCGTGGGTTCGCACACCACCGAAAGTTCGACACGCGGGTTGGAGCGGGAAAAGCGCGCCATGATTTCCGGCAGGAAGCGATCGGCATAATCGTCGGGCGTGCCGATGCGGATATGGCCCTGCAGCTGCGTATCGTCAAAGGCGGCGATGGTTTCGCCGTTGAGCTGCATCATGCGCCGTGCATAGGCCAGCAGACGTTCGCCGTCTTCGGTCAGCTTGTTGGTGCGGCCATCGCGCTCAAACAGGGCCTTGGAAACCCGCTCTTCCAGCCGGCGCATCTGCATGGAGACCGCTGACTGAGTCTTGTTGACCGCATCAGCCGCTCTGGTGAAGCTGCCGCTGTCGGCAATGGCGATAAATGTCTGCAATTGGTCAAGATCAAGAGGCGCACTCATGGCTTTGCTCCCGGACGGTTCAATCCATCATTATTATTGAACGTTTACATGAAAAACATTCGTTTGAATAATCAATTTTTGTGGATCATTCTACGGATGTTCAGGAGACGCCTGTGTTGAAACGATACCGGGCGTAATGCGTAGAAAATGGTTTCCACGCGATTCAACCCTTCTTGATCAGCGCCATTCAAAAAAGGAGTAGGGCGATGACGACGACAACGAGAACGACTGAAGTAAATGGATTGGTGCCCGCGATCACTTTCGCGCTGGCTCAGGCCTTTGGCTTTGTCACCCGAATGATCGTCGCCCGCCGCAATCGCAAAACGATTTTGAGCCTCGGTGAGTGGAACGATCAAATGCTGCATGACATCGGTGTCACGCGCGGTGATCTGCATTCGGCCCTTGGCACGTCGCTGCTTGAAGATCCGAGCGAAAAACTGGGCGCATTGGCCGATGTACGGGCCCGTTTGCGCGCAGCACGCTCGATCAGCTGAGCATCGATTTTGACGGTTTAGCAGGCGTCCCATTCACACCGGAATCCCCTCCCGGTGCCCCGCCTGCCCACTGCCCGGCCTTCTGGCCGGGCTTTTTCTTTATGGGGCAGGCTATTTGTTGCGATCCATGCCGCGTAGATACTGGTCGAAAATCGATTCCACACCCTTCTGATACTGCTCGTTGGTTTTCCGGCCCGTTTCAAACATCTGGTCGAGGACATCCTTGAACGGATTGTTGGCCGCGGGCGGCTGGTCCGGCTGCCGGGGCTGAGGCTCCGGTGCCGTGCGCTGTTGCGCGCCGCCGCCGAGCATATCGCCGAAGATTTTCCCGAGGGGATTGTCGCCGAACGGGTTCTGCGCGTTTCCCGCCGGCTGCTGCCCTTGCGGCGTGGCGCCGGGAAACCCGCTGCGCGTCATCTGCTCGAGGATTTGGCCAAGCGGATTGTTACCCCACGGATTGACCTGGCCCTGCGGCTGCTGCGGCGCTCCGGCTGCGCCGCCGCCGAGCATGCTTTCCAGAATCTGGCCCCAGGGGTTGGCGGCGCCCGGCTGGTTGGGGGCGGTCTGGCCGCCGATACCACCGCTTTGCCGCATCATCTGCTCGATGAAATCGCCAATGACATTGCCGCCGCCGAGCCCGGCCGCCGCAAACTGGCCCGTCGACTGCTTGTAGAGCCCGCCCATCGTCATCGATGCGAGCACGGGCAGCATCTGCTGCAGCGTGCTGACGGCGATCCCGGTCATTCGCGCGGCATGATCGGCGACGGCGCGTGACAACTCCTTCGAGCCGAACAGATTGTTCAAAATGGCATTGCCGTCGGCAATGCCTGCCGGATTAAAGGCCGCCTGCGGATTATCAAAATAATTGACGTGCTGGCCAGACGACAGCGACTGGATGAAGGCGCCGACACCCATGGGATCGGCGGTATTGCGCTGCAAGCCCTGCGAAAAGGCGGGCATCAATGCCTCGATGGCGGCGATTGTCTGTTGTTGGGAGAGCTGAAACTGGCGGGACAATGCCTCCACGGCCTGCCCACCCTGTCCCTTCAGGAACATGTCTACGAGATTCATGGCGCCGATCCTCCTTCGGGCTGATGCACGAGGGAAGAGTAGCCCTGCCGATAAGCAAAGTTCAATCTTTTTATCGGGTTAGAGTGCGTGGTTCGACAGGCTCACCATGAGGGGAGTGGTTTGGCGCAACACCAATCGCGAAGGTTGCAGAATAAGGCTCCCTGCAATCCTCACCCTCCCTCATGGTGAGCCTGTCGAACCACGCCCGGCGCAGATGCAGTCAGGTCGGTTCAGGGATATGAATTCGACCATTAAACCTTAAAAATACTGGGCCAGATTCTTGCGGATACGTTCCAGCGGATCGATAGCGGGATCGCCGGGCGTGAATGTTGCACCGGTAATCGTTTCATAGGCCTGGATATAGACCTTGGTCGTAGCGTCGATCATATCCTGCGGAATCTCGGGGATATCGTCCTTGTAGGGATCGCAGCGCTCGACCACCCAGGTGCGGATGAAATCCTTGTCGAAACTGACCGGGCGTTTGCCCGGCGCATAGCTGTCGGCAAACCAGTAGCGGCTGGAATCCGATGTGTGGATTTCGTCGGCCAGCACGATGTTGCCATCCGCATCCGTGCCGAACTCATACTTGGTATCGGCCAGGATAAGGCCGCGGCTGGCGGCGATTTCCTGTCCGCGCGCGAAAAGCTTGAACGCATAGGCGGAAATCGTATCCCACTGCTCCTGCGTCAGCAGCTTCTGCTCAAGTATTTCCTTGGCGGTCAGCGGTTCGTCGTGGCCGCCATCGAACGCCTTGGACGTCGGCGTGATGATCGGGGCGGGAAGCTTTTCATTGTCCTGCAGGCCGTCGGGGAAGGTCGTGCCATACATCTCCCGCTTGCCGGCCTTGTAGAGCGTCAGGATCGATGTGCCGGTGGTTCCGGCGAGATAGCCGCGCACGATGATTTCGACCGGCAGGATATCGAGGCGGCGGGCAACCACGACGTTCGGGTCGGGATAGTCGAGCACATGGTTGGGACAGATATCCTTGGTCTGCTCGAACTGGTAGCGCGCGGTCTGCGTCAGCACTTCGCCCTTCAGCGGAATGCAGGCAAGAATCCGGTCAAACGCGCTGATGCGGTCCGTGGCGATAATGATGCGCCGTCCATCCGCCAGATCATAATTCTCCCGGACCTTGCCGCGGTAATAGTTCGGCAGTTCGGGAATGAAGGCTTCAGTAAGCGCTTTGTGTGTGGGCATGGTGTGAAGAATCCGCATCAGACAATCTGGCTTCCGCATAACACATAAGTCGGGGAACGGGAGTCAAATTCTGAGTTAGCGCCCGCCGGTTACGTCAAGGAGTGCACCGGTCACATAGGATGCCGCGTCGCTGAGCAGCCAGACGATGGATTCGCCCACTTCGTCAGCCGTACCCGGCCGTCCGAGCGGTGCCATCACGCCGAGGCGCTGGGCCCGGTCCGGCTGGCCGCCGCTGGCGTGGATGTCGGTCTCGATCAGACCGGGGCGGACGGCATTGACGCGGACGCCTTCCGGGCCGACTTCCTTGGAAAGGCCGATGGTCAGCGTGTCCATTGCGCCTTTTGATCCGGCGTAGTCGACATATTCCGACGGCCCGCCAAGACGGGCTGCAGCGGACGACAGGATGACGATTGATCCACCCTTGCCGCCGCGAGACCGTGCCATCCGGCGGACACCCTCGCGGGCGCAGACATAGGCGCCGAGAATGTTCACATCGAACATGCGCTTGAGACGTTCGGTATCGATATCCATCAGCTTGGATGCGGGCGCTACGATACCGGCATTGACGACGAGGCCATCGAGCGGGCCGAGTTCCTCGGTCTGCTTGAACATGGCGATGACGTCGGCCTCGCTGGCGACGTCGCCCTGTATGGCCTTGGCCTTGCCGCCCGCTGCCATGATTGCCGCAACCACCTCGTCAGCAGCGGCCTTGTTGCCGATGTAATTGACGCCGACCGACCATCCCTTTTGACCCGCAAGAATGGCCGCCGCGCGGCCAATGCCACGGCTCGCACCGGTGATCAGGATGGTCTTGCTCATCGCATGTCTCCCAAAGGCGGAATTAGTAGGCATACTCCAGAAAAGCGGGTTCAACCGAACCGCCCCAGACCGTGTTGTACTGGCTGAGCATCTGCTCGGCGGAGGTCGTGCCGCGCGCGACGACTTCTTCGAGCGAGGCGAGATAATGCGTCTCGTCAAAGCCTTCGCTGTTCAGCAGCGCGCGGTTTTTCAGGCCAAGGCGCGAAATCGCCAGCACGTCGCGGGAAATGTCGTGCACCGAGCGGTTGCGCAGCGTGGCGCGCAGACCCTTTGCGGGCACCTCGTCGCGCAGGGCCTGCACTTCCGGGTAAGTCCAGTCGCGGGTGAGGGCTTCCGCCGCATCCAGTGCCTCGGCGTCGTAGAGAATGCCGACCCAGAATGCCGGCAGCGCGCAGATACGCCGCCACGGGCCGCCGTCGGCGCCGCGCATTTCCAGGAAGCGCTTCAGCCGCACTTCCGGGAACAGCGTTGAAAGATGGTTCGTCCAGTCGCCCATATTGGGCGTGGCGTCCGGAATGGAATCCTTCAGCGCGCCGTTCATGAACTGGCGGAAGGTCACATGCGTGCAGTCGTGGTAACGGCCATGGCGCAGGACAAAATACATCGGCACGTCGAGCGCCCATTCCACGTAATCGACAAAGCCGAAATTTTCATTGAAGATGAAGGGCAGCACACCGGAGCGGTTGTTGTCCGTATCGCGCCAGATATTGGAGCGCCAGGACAACAGGCCGTTCGGCTTGCCCTCGGTAAACGGTGACATGGCGAACAGCGCCGTGGCGATGGATTGCAGTTTCACCGAAACCTGCATCTTGCGGCGCATGTCGGTTTCCGACGCGAAGTCGAGATTCACCTGGATGGTGCAGGTGCGGTACATCATGTTCAGCCCGTCCTTGCCGACCTTCGGCATATAGTTGGACATGATGTTGTAGCGGGATTTCGGCATGTGCGGCGTTTCGGCCAAGGACCATTTCGGACTGCCGCCAAGACCCAGGAAGCGGATGCCGAGCGGCTCGGCTATCTCGCGCACCTGCGCCAGATGCGCATTGGTTTCGCGGCAGGTCTGGTGGATGGTGGAGAGCGGTGCGCCCGACAGTTCGAACTGGCCGCCCGGCTCCAGCGAAATCGCGCCCTGTCCGGTCGGTTCGACGAGGCCGATGATATTGCCTTCGTCAATGATCGGTTCCCAGCCCAGCTTCGACTGCATGCCTTCCAGAATGGCGCGGATGCCGCGCGGACCGTCATAGGGAACCGGGCTGTTGTCTTCGGTATAGAACGGGAATTTTTCGTGCTCTGTGCCGATGCGCCATGCGGATTGCGGCTTGGAGCCCTGGGCGAGGTAGGTCGCCAGTTCTTCCGTGCCGGAAAGGGGCGTCTCGTCTGTTGTATCGCGCGCCATGGATGGTGCTTCCCCACTAGAATTTTTGAACGTGCGGCGTGATTGGCTGTTTTCGGAAACGAGCGCAAGCAAATTTCGCTGATGCACTCATCAAGAGAATTTGTAACTCACCAATCGCCGATCGTCGCCTGAATAAGCGCGAGTGCGGCAACGGCGGCAGTGTCGGCGCGCAGGATGCGTTGACCCAGCGGAATGGCGGTGACGAACGGCAGCTTGCGCAGGGTTTCGCGCTCCGCATCCGAGAACCCGCCTTCCGGCCCGATGAGAACGCCGAGCGGCCCGCGCGGCAGACTTTGTAGCAGCGGCAGCGGGTTATGGGTATCATGACCTTCGTCGCAGAAGATCAGGCGCCGGTCCGGATCCCAGCCATCCAGCAGTTTCTCGAGCCTGACCGGCTCGCGCGTTTCCGGGATGGCCAGAACGCCGCATTGCTCCGCCGCTTCGATGGCGTTGGCCTCGATCCGATCCACGCCGATTCTGGCGACCTGCGTGTGCTGGGTAATCACCGGTTGCAAAATGCCAGCACCCATTTCGACGGCCTTTTGCACGAGGTAGTCGAGCCGTCCCTGTTTGAGCGGGGCAAAGCAGTAGATGAGATCGGGTGATTCCGGCTGCCCCCGCGTCAATTCGAGCGGCTCCAGCGCCAGCTTCTTCCTGCTTTCAAAGCGCAGGGCAGCGCGCCATTCGCCATCCCGACCGTTGAAAACGAGGATTTCATCGCCATCCTTCATCCGCAGCACGTTGGCGAGATAGTTGACGGCTTCCGCCGGGGCGTCCGCCCGCCTGCCGGCCGCCAGATCCGCGGTAATATAAAGCCGTTGCATTCTGTAATTTGCGCGCATGGGAGATGGATGCCAGAGAGGGGATGGGGCGGTCAAGCAGGCGATGTCAGCTGAGAGGCGGCAGGCGCCGTTTTACCGGCGAGGATTTGACGATGGAGGTATTGGTTTCGGCCTTTTCCGCCAGCCGGTCGAGCAGCGTATCCAGCTGTTCCATGGTGCGGAAATGCAGCTTGCCGACAAAGCAATCGTCGCCCGTCACCTTGTCACATTCGGTGATTTCAGGCATCTCCTGGATCAGCCGCTCGACAATGTGCAGCATGCCGGGCAGGGGCCTGACCCGCACGATGGCCGTCAGATTATAGCCGAGCGCCGCCGGGTCGATATCGACGGTGAAGGCGCGGATCACCTTCTTTTCCTCGAGCCGCCGCAACCTCTCGGACACGCTGGGAGACGAGAGCCCGACTTTCTGGCTCAGTTCCTTCAGCGAGATTCGCGCATCTTCGATCAGGATACCGAGGATGGTCTTGTCCATTTCATCGAGCATAGCAACCTCGTAAGGCAGATCAGGCGTTTTGCCTGCATTAAACAGGTCGAGTGAATTTTACGCCTTTTTCCATATATATCAAATTGCCATTGCTCCGAATAGTCTCGTGGTGCGAGACGAAAGGACAAGTGGCATGGAACGGGATATGGCGAGAGGCAGCGTGGAAATGACCGCTGCGATGATGATTTCGGGTACGATTGGCTGGTTTGTACTGATGTCCGGTCAGCCGGTCTTATCCGTCGTGTTCTGGCGCTGCGCCTTTGGTGCACTGACATTGCTCGGCGTTTGCGCCGCACTCGGTCTGCTGCGTCCGAATGTTATTTCTTTGAAGCTGTTCGGCCTTGCTGTTCTTGGCGGCATCGCCATTGTGCTCAACTGGGTTCTGCTCTTTGCCGCCTATTCCCGTGCGTCCATTGCCATTGCGACGACGGTCTACAACGTGCAGCCGTTCATGCTCGTCGTGTTGGGCGCCCTGATCTTCAAGGAGAAGCTGACATTCACCAAGCTGTTCTGGCTGGCGGTCGCATTTGCCGGCATGCTGCTGATCGTTCAAGCCAAGCCCGGCGGCGGCTACACGGGCACGAACTACATGGCCGGTATCGGCCTGTCGCTGGGTGCAGCCTTCCTCTACGCCATCGCATCCATCGTGGCCAAGCGGCTGAAGGGCACGCCGCCGCATCTGATTGCGCTGATTCAGGTCTGTGTCGGCATCGTGCTGATGGCGCCGCTTGCTGATTTCAGTGTCATGCCGAAAGGCGCAGCCGAATGGGGCAGCATCCTCACGATCGGTGTGGTCCATACGGGATTGATGTACATTCTGCTCTATAGCGCCATCCAGAAGCTGCCGACCCATCTCACGGGATCGTTGTCCTTCATCTATCCCATCGCTGCCATTCTGGTTGACTATTTTGCCTTCGGGCATCAGCTGCAACCGATACAGTTCCTGGGTTCCGCAGCCATTCTCGTCGCAGCGGCCGGCACCAGCCTTGGATGGAAGCTGGGCCGGTCGGTGCCGGCCAGTGTCAAAATCTGATCGCGGATACCACTTGATTGCCACACTGTATTTGTTCTATATGCGACTAAAGAGCATATTGTGTCTGACGGATATAGAGCAGGAACATGGAACTCCGCGCACTGAAACGCAGCGATATCGAACAGGTCTGGACCATCGATCGCCGCGAGATCATTGAAAACCTTTATGCGCTGCGGGGCGGCAAGCTCGTCCTGCACGCGGAATATTTTGATGTTCCCGGCTGGGAAGAAGGCGAGGCGGAGAAATACACGCCCCTGCTGCAGGAAAGTTTCGATCGCGGTGGAAAATTCTTCGGCTTTTTCGACGGCGATACACTGGCGGGCGTTGGGGCCGTGGATACCATCTGGCGTGGCTCCGGGAAGGATCTCCTGCAGTTGAGTTTCCTCCATGTCGGCAATGACTATCGCGGCCGGCGCCTGGGTATGCAGCTCTTTGAGCATTGCAAGGATGTTGCCAGGGAAATGGGTGCACGGGGGCTGTACGTTTCTGCGATACCATCCGAAAACACGGTCAATTTTTACCGGCGTCTCGGGTGTGTCGTATCGGAAGCGCCAGACGCGGAGCTGGCGGCCCTGGAGCCGGACGACATTCAATTGGAATGCATTTTCAAGTAGAATAATGCATATGAGTTATATCCCCAGAACAACCGGGATATAACCGGCGGCCAAAGCCCGCACCGTCGAGGGCGGTGTCAGCAGGCTGATATCCTTTGTGGGCGGCGGGCAGGCCGCATAGCCATCCCACGACCAGAGATAGGTCTGGCCCTGATAGACCAGATAGGCATTGTCGCCGGAGGCGATCATGCTGCCGTCCGGCAGGTCCAGGATCGCCGTTGCAAGCGGGTGGTGTTTCTTGCCGCCGTTCCCCTCGAGGCGCTCCCCGTGCAGCACGCGATCCATTTCCGGCGCCGATGGTTTGGCCGCGCCATCGGCCCATGCGGCCTGAAAAGCCTTCGCCCGTTGCCGCTGGCAATAGAAGCATGGGCGGTGTCCGGCGCTGAGCGCCGTCGCTTCATCGAGGAAGAACAGCTCGGTCCAGCTTTGCAGCGCCATGACGGCGCGCCGGACGTTCTTGAATTCGCAGACGCAGATGATCCACGCTCTCGTCGACCAGCGCCGTTTCAGCAGGGTGCGGGTGGACGGGTCGTGGATGATGCCGCGATTGCCCATGAAGGTCCCGCGCTGGGGAACGGCGGTGATATCGCCGAAGGGGGTGACACGGTTTTGCAGGGGCATTTGATGGCTTCCGGCTGTGAGGGGTCCATGCTATCGCAGGATCATCGTCAATGCGATCATCAGGCAGGTAGAATGCGCGTTCTTGTCGTACAGAATTATCAGAATACCGGATTGGGACTGGTTGGACAGGCCTTGGCGGAGGCCGGTGCACAGATTGATCTGGTGCAGGCCCATACCGGTGAACCGCTGCCTGCCGATGATGCGGGTTACGATGCACTGATCTCGCTCGGCGGCGATCAGAATGCCCTTGCCGATGGCCAGTTTCCCTATCTTCCCGCGCTTGCCAGGTTGATCCGCCGCTTTGGCGATGCGGACAAGGCGGTGCTTGGCATCTGCCTGGGCAGCCAGCTTGTCGCACGCGGCTATGATGCCGAAAACATTCTCGGACGCCCGCAGGAATTCGGCTGGCATGCCGTCACGGCGACGGCCGAAGCGGCAGCCGATCCCGTGCTGTCCGCTGTCCCCCACGCCTTTCCGATCTTCCACTGGCACAGGGATACATTTTCCCTGCCGGAAGGCGCTGTGCATCTCGCCTCGAGCGCGATGACCCGCAATCAGGCCTTCCGCATCGGGCGGGCGGTGTACGGCATCCAGTTCCACTTCGAGGCGGACACTGCACTGGTCGAGGAATGGCGGCATGTTTTTCACGACGAGATCATGAGGGACAACCCGGTCTGGCTTGAAAACTATCCGGCGCGGGTCGCGGAAAGTGGCGCTGCTGCCGATGCCGCGGGTCTTGCTTTGGCGCGCGCCTGGGTCGCGCTGATCTAGCGGCGGGCGATTCAGTTGCATCTGTGCAACAGGCAAAATTTGAATCAAATTGCCCCGTCGGTATTCATGGGGAGCGTGGCTTTCGTTCACTTGCTGGAAAGAATTGTGCGCTGTAGTTGCCGGGCCGGTTAGCTGGCATGAAGCCAGGCCGTAGAGACTGATGGAAACGCCCGAATGACTATGAAAAGTGCCGCCCTTTTGACCGCAATGATGCTTGCATCGATCCTTTTCATGGGCGCCGAACTGGTATCGGTTGATGCCGGAGGCCGCACCGTATCAAGCGACGGCTACGGAATCAGCTCCGCCTCGCGTTAAGACTTGTTCTAGACAATCGCTTCCAGAAAAGACTTGCCTTCAGCGTCGATCTTGATGGCGCTGAGGCGGCCGCTGGCATAGGCGCCGGTATCGAGATTGACCCGGTTCTGCCGCACTTCCACATCGCTGGCCGGTGTATGGCCATGCACGACAACCTTGGAATGCAACCGGGGATCGTCGAGAAATTCCCAGCGAATCCAGATCAGATCTTCGGGATTTTGCCGGTCGAGATCAACGCCGGGCCTGATGCCGGCGTGACAGAAGAAAAAATCGCCCAGTGTCATCGAGCGCCGCAAGCCGCGCAGAAACTCCACATGGGTTGCCGGCACGGCACGCAGCAGGGCGGAGCGTCCCGCCGATACCGAGGCCGGATCGTCAAAATCGATCGTCACGCCATAGGAGCGCGCCGTCTGCCGGCCGCCATGCCGGGCGAAGATCCCATTGATGTCGCCGGTAGCCAGAAAATCCAGAAATCCGATATCGTGATTGCCCGCCAGCGTCAGCATGCGGTGATTCTTCCTCTGGGCATTGACCAGATAGTCCAGCACCCCCCTGGAATCCGGGCCCCGATCCACATAGTCGCCAAGATGCACCGCCACCCAGTCGAACGGCGGCGACTTGGCGTTTTCAGCCAGAATGCGCCGGTGCATCTCCTGCAGCAGATCGAGGCGGCCATGCACGTCGCCGATGGCATAAACCCGCAGGCGGTCGGGACCGCGCGCATGCTTGAAGTCGACTGTCTTCATGGGCGGTCCAGCTCCCTCTGCCTGCGCCGCAGCCGCGACGTTTCCTGCCAGGCATTGCTGCGTGCCGCGTCCTTTTGTGCCTGTTCGATAAAGTCGATGTGCCTGTGCACGGCAGCCCGCGCCCCCTCGGGGTCTGACGCCATGATGGCATCGGCGATGGACGTGTGCTGTTGCAGCAGCTTTTCCCGGGCGCCGGGAAAACCGTAGATGATCGTACGATTGTAGAACACATCGTCGGCGAGAAGCCGGTAGCACGACCGCAGCGTGTGCAGCAGAATGATGTTGTGGGCGCATTCCCCGATGGTGCTGTGCAGTTCGACATCCAGCTCGGCTTCTCTCTTGAAGTCATCGGTCTCGTAGGCGCGCTGCATCGCGTCAACGATCCCGCGCAAAAGCAGGCGGTCATCATCCGTTGCCCGGCGGGCGGCATAATCCGCTGCGATGCTTTCAATCTCCCGGCGGTATTCGAGATAGTCCGCCGCGGCCTTCGGATGGCTCGAGATCAGGTCCATGACCGGCTTGGAAAAAACCTCGCCGATGACATCGGCAACGAACGTTCCGCCGCCGTGGCGGACGACAAGCAATCCCTTGGCCTCCAGCACTTTGAATGCGCTGCGCAGGATCGGGCGGGAGACATCGAATTGTACGGCAAGGTCCCGTTCGCCGGGCAAACGGTCGCCCACGCGCAGAACACCCTCAAGGATCAATGTTTCGATCTGGCTGACGATGTCGTCGGCCGTTCGGGAAGATTGGATGCGGGCAAAGACCGGGCTGCTCATGTTGAAAGTCGTCCGCAGGAGTGATGTGTCGTGCCAGCGTATCGGCAAATCACGAAACTGGTCAATTCTTTGATCCAGTGGGCAAGCGTCGCATAGCCGCAGCCTTCCGGCGTAAAGGAACATTGAAAGGGCCGGTCATTGCGTTCACCATCTTGTGAACAGTCTATACCAAGGGGCCGATATGAAGGGGAAAAGACTGAAAACCGCAGCGGCGTTTTCAAACTCCGCCACGAGTCCGGGTGTGATGGGCTTTCCGGGGCATGCGGAGCGTTCCGTGGCGCTGGGAGAAGTGCATGCGCGGCCCTATCCATTGATCGATACGCCGCGCATTCTTATCCAGCTTGCATTCATGACCGAGGGTGGTTCCACCGTCGATCATGCGGTTCTGGCGGAACTCAGCCGCAGCATAGGTGTCGCCTCTCCGGCGCGCGATGCCCGTCACCACATCATGCCCTGGGGCAATGGCACGCTGCGCTGGGAGCGGCACACGGAATTCTCGACCTATCTGTGGGAAGGTCCGCTGCCGCGCACCGGCCAGGCTGCACAGCATCCCTTCGGAGAGGGCTTCAATCCGCCCGGTACGGTGATCGACGGTGTGCGGCTGGAGATCATCCGCAAGGATGCCGGCGCCGCGGCTTTGATCGAGGCATTCGATCCGACCAGCCTCTGCTACAGCGATGTCGAGAACGGACTTGCTTCCATCGTGACGGATTTCCGGCAGGACGGCGACGGGATGACCCGCATTCTCATCCTCGACAACGGCCTGTCGCCCGCCCGCGCCGGCGCCTTGTCGCAGCGTGTGATCGAAATCGAGACCTACCGTACCCTCGCCATGCTCGGACTGCCGCTGGCGCATTCCCTGTCGCCGCGCATTCGCCGCATCGAAGACCGCCTGGCGGGCCTGACGACGGAAATGCGCGCGCCGGATGCCGACAATCACAAACTGTTGGACGAGTTGACATCCCTTGCGGCGGAACTCGAAGCCGATGCGGCCTCAAGCCTCTACCGGTTCGGGGCGAGCCGGGCCTACAATGGCATCGTGCTGGAACGGCTGGCAGCGCTGCAGGAAGAGCCGGTGACCGGTTACGAAACCTGGGCGGCGTTCATCCAGCGGCGCATGGCGCCGGCCATGCGCACATGCCATTCCGTTAGCGGAAGACAGGAAAACCTGTCGGAAAAGCTGTCGCGCGCCGCCACGCTGCTGCGCACGTCGGTTGATGTGGAACTGGAACGGCAGAATCGCGATCTCTTGAGCTCGATGGACCGGCGCGCGCAACTGCAATTGCGCCTGCAACGGACGGTGGAAGGCCTGTCGGTGGCCGCGATTTCCTACTATGTCGTTGGCCTGTTCTATTATCTAGCCAAGGGTGCCGAGGCCTATATGCCGGAACTGCACTCGTCGGTTGTCACCGCGGCTTTCGTTCCCATAGCGATCCTCGCCATGTGGTTCGTGGTGAAATCGATCCGCAGATCGCACAAGGATGAATGATCAGACCCGGTCCCACGGCGCCACGGGGCCGTAAAGGCCCGCGAGATAGTCGATGAACACCCGCACCTTTGCCGGGAGAAACTGCCGCGAGGGATAAATCGCATAAATCGCGATATTATGCGAGGCGGCATAGTCGGTCAGCACACGGACAAGCTGGCCGGCGGCAAGTTCCGGCCCGATGTCCCAGGTGGAGCGCAAGGCTATGCCAAGTCCGCCAAGCACCGCGGCGCGCACCACTTCACTGGAATTGGTCAGGATCGGCCCGGTCGGGCGCAGGGATACGCTGCCATCTGGTCCGTTCAACCGCCAGGGGTCGCCGTTGTGGGCGGCGAGGCAGATGTGGTTGTCGAGATCGGCAATGGAGCGCGGGGCTCCGTGTTCTGCGATATAGCGCGGCGACGCGACAAGATACCGTTGCACCGGCGCGAGCTTGCGCGCCACCAGGCTGGAATCGGACAGTTCGGCAATGCGGATGGCAAGATCATAGCCTTCCCCGACGATATCGACGAATTCATCCGTCAGCACGAGATTGATGGACAGATCGGGATTGGCCCGCATGAAGGGTTCGAGATGCGGCGCAATATGCATGCGCCCGAACGTGGTGGGCGCCGAGACTTTCAGCAGGCCATGTGCCTGTTCGGAACGGCGCGATACGAAAGCTTCCGCTTCCTCGACGCCCGACAGGATCGCCAGGACCCGCTCGTAATAGCCTTGCCCCGTTTCGGTCAGGGCAATCTGCCGGGTGGTGCGCTGCAGGAGGCGCGTGCCCAGCCGTTCCTCAAGCCGCCGCAGCCGCTTGGAAATGACGGCGGGCGATACGCCGAGCTCCCGTCCTGCCGCGGACATGCTGCCCGATGAAACCACGCGCGCAAAAATTTCCATATCATTCAGATGATCCATCGGCGCACTCTTTCCGCGGGATCAGCACAAGGTCAAGCCCCTGAAGGGCCTGTCGCCCGGCGATAGACGATGGCGCGCAGCAACGGAACGCAGGGAATGTACAGCAGCGCGCCGGAAATCCAGACAAAGCCGCTCCAGTCGGTCGGGGTGGCCGCGTAGATGGCGGTAAACGCCATCGGCCCAATGATGCCGGTCAGGCTTGTCGCGCTGGCGAGGATGCCCTGGACTTCGCCGAGCCTGGTTTCATCCGCCTGCCGCGTGATGATCGACTGGAGCGCGGGGCTGGCGATGCCGCCCATGGACAGGAAGACAAGGATCGGCAGGACCATCCAGCTCTCGCTGGCAAAGGCCATCAGCACATAGCCGATGCCATCCATGCCCATTCCGAGGATCAGCGTGCGCCTTTCGCCGAGTTTTTCAGTGATGGGACCGGTAAGCAGCCCCTGGACGAGCGCATGGCAGAGGCCGAATGCGGCGAGTGAGAGACCGACAGTCGAAACGCTCCAGGCGAACCGGTCCTGCGTGTAGATGATCCACAGCGCTGCGGGGACCTGACCGACGAGCTGCATGAGGGTGAACACGACAATGAGCGGCGTCAGGCTTTTGATGCCGGTCGCCCAGCGGAAACCACCCAGCGGATTGAGGTTTTGGGCCGCAAACGGCGCTTTCACACCTTTTCTGGTTTCCGGCAGGCAGAAGAGCGCGAGCAGGAAGTTGACGCCGTTGAGCGCCATGGCCAGCAGAAACGGGTAGTGGATGCCGAATCCTCCGGCAATGCCGCCGAGCAGGGGACCGGCGATGAAACCGAGGCCGAAACAGGCGCCGATCATGCCGAAGCGCTGCGCGCGGCCGTCTTGCGGGGTGATATCCGCGATGGCAGCGCTTGCGACGGACATGGTTGCGCCGGTGACCCCCGAAATGATGCGGCCGATATAGAGCAGCGGCAGCACCATGGCTGACGCCATGACCAGATAATCCAGCGTCGCCCCGGCCAGGGAGACAAGGATCACCGGCCGCCGGCCGAAGCGGTCGCTCAATGCGCCGAGCAGTGGCGCGCACAGAAACTGCATCAGCGCATAGAGAGCGAGGAGAATGCCGTAATGCGCGGCAACGTTGTCCGCATGCGTCAGCCCCGTCAGCAATTCCGGCAGGACGGGCATGATCATGCCCACGCCGACAGCATCAAGGGTAACAGTCGTCAGAATCACGATCAGGGATTTGTCGAAAGTCATGGATAACTCTTATTTATCATTGATAAGTAGATGGACGCATATCCCTTATCGGTGATAAATTGTCAAGCATGGCAAAACGAAGTGATATCAAATTGCAGCGCGAGGCGGTCATCAGGGCCGCTCTGGATCTGCTCGGCGAAACCGGGGTCGATGGCCTGACCACAAGACGCATTGCGGCGGCTTTGGGTGTTCAGCAGCCGGCATTGTACTGGCATTTCAGGGACAAGGCCGCCTTGCTCGATGCGCTGGCCGAGGCCATCCTGATTGAAAACCACAGCCGCTCCCTGCCGCTGCCGGATGAGGACTGGCGGCATTTCCTGATCGAGAATGCGCGCAGCTTCCGGCGCGCTCTGCTCGCCTACCGCGACGGAGCCAGGGTCCATGCCGGGTCGCGGCCCAGTCCGGCACTCTATCCCGCTGCGGAAGCGCAGCTCGGTTTCATGGTTGCCGCAGGATTTGATAGTGTGGCAGCCGGGTACATCCTGCAGGCGGCCGGGCATTATGTCGTCGGTTCGGTGCTCGAACAGCAGGCCGCCATGGCAGCAAACAGTCTGCCGGACCACGGGACAGGGGCCGATCTGGTATCGGAAATAGGCACGCAGTTTCCGCTGCTCGGTCAAGCCTTCCGGAAGCTCGAAAATGTCTCGCCGGATGAAGGTTTTGAATTCGGGCTTGTCGCGCTTGTTGCGGGTTTTGAAAGTCTGCTGTGAGACGCGTCACTTTGGCTGTGTGCCACCTCCGTTCAACAGTTTAGACTGTTTACAAACTCGAATGGACACTGGTAAACATAATTTACCAGTTGATGGAGTTTGCTGGGAGGAGGTTTCATGTCCGGATTGGTGATGCCGAAGGCCGATGCGGCGACCATGTCGCGCCGCAAGGAGATCGTTGCTGCCTTGCAGGCCATCGTTCCGGGTGAAGGCGTTGTCGACGTTACCAACGAAATGCGCGCATTCGAATCCGATGCACTGACCGCCTATCGCCAGCTTCCGCTCGTCGTCGTCCTGCCGCAGACCGTGCGGCAGGTTTCGCAAATCCTGAAATATTGCCACGACAACAATGTGAAGGTCGTGCCGCGCGGGTCGGGAACATCGCTGTCCGGCGGCGCCCTGCCGCTCGAAGACGCCGTGCTGCTGGTCATGTCGCGTTTCAACCGCATCCTTGAAATCGATTATCCCAATCGCGTCGCTGTCGTGCAGCCGGGCGTGACCAATCTCGGCATCACCAAGGCGGTGGAACACGAAGGTTTCTATTACGCGCCGGACCCCTCATCGCAGATCGCCTGTTCGATCGGCGGCAATGTCGCGGAAAATTCCGGTGGCGTGCATTGCCTGAAATACGGGCTCACGGCCAACAATGTCCTCGGGCTGGAGATGGTTCTGATCAGCGGCGAGGTCGTGCGGCTTGGCGGCAAGCATCTCGATTCGGAGGGCTATGACCTGCTCGGCCTGATGACCGGCTCGGAAGGGCTGCTCGGCGTGGTGACGGAAGTCACCGTCCGCATCCTGCAAAAGCCCGCAACGGCGCGGGCCTTGATGGTCGGTTTCCCCTCAAGCGAAACCGCCGGGCAATGCGTTGCCGATATTATCGCTGCGGGCATCATTCCGGGGGGCATGGAAATGATGGATCGTCCGGCGATCCATGCTGCCGAGGATTTCGTTCATGCAGGCTATCCGCTTGATGTGGAAGCGCTGCTGATCATCGAACTCGACGGTCCGGCGGTGGAGGTCAACCACCTGATCGACATGGTCGAGAAGATCGCCGGCAGGAACCGCGCGTCCTCCTGCATCATATCGCAGAGTGAAGAGGAAAGGATGACGTTCTGGGCGGGCCGCAAGGCGGCCTTTCCGGCCGTCGGGCGCATTTCACCGGATTACCTCTGCATGGACGGCACGATTCCGCGCAAGGAACTGCCGCAGGTTCTGGCGGGCATGCGCGCGCTTTCGGAAAAATACGGGCTGCGCGTCGCCAATGTCTTCCATGCGGGGGACGGCAATCTGCATCCGCTCATCCTGTACGATGCCAATATTCCCGATGAGCTGCGCAAGGCGGAAGATTTTGGCGCCGATATCCTGCGGCTGTGCGTCAAGGTGGGCGGCGTTCTCACCGGTGAACATGGCGTGGGTGTCGAGAAACGTGAGCTGATGCCGGAAATGTTCAACGAGATCGATCTCAACCAGCAGATTCGCGTGAAATGCGCCTTCGACGACAAGCACCTGCTCAACCCTGGAAAGGTTTTTCCGCAGTTGCATCGCTGTGCCGAATTGGGACGCATGCATGTGCATCGCGGCCAGCTGCCCTTTCCCGATATTCCGAGATTCTGATCGATGCTGTTCAAGGCAAATACGCTTGAGGCCATTGCACGAGGGGATGTCGATCTGGCGTTCCGGCGCTGGACCCGGCCGACGGTGAAAACAGGGTCGCGCCTGCGGACGGCCATCGGCTCATTGATCATAGGCGAGGTCTCTCTGGCCGCACCGGAAAAGATCACGGCAGACGAGGCAAAGCGGGCGGGGTTTTCTGACGTTGCCGCCTTGGAGCGGGACCTGCGCCAGGGCGATGGCGCGATCTACCGTATCGCCATTGCGGGTGTGGAAGCGGACGAGAGAACCGCCTTGCGCGAGGAGGCATTGTCTCAAGCGGATACTGCCGGTCTGGCGGACCGGCTTGCCCGCTGGGACAAGGCGGCTGGGCTCTCCGGCTATCACCAACGCATTCTGCAAGTGATTGCTGACCATCCGGGAATGGCGGCGAGTGATCTCGCCGCGCAACTCGGTGTTGAAAAACTCAAACTGAAACGCGATGTGCGCAAACTCAAGGAGGTCGGTTTGACCATCAGTCTCGGCATTGGCTACCGGCTGTCGCCACGCGGCCGGAGCTTTCTGGGCGCGCTGACATGACCATATTGATCCCTTCAACCGAGACCGAAATTGTCGAGGCGGTGCAATGGGCATTGTCCGAGGGCGCGCCGGTGGAAGTCTGCGGCCATGGGTCGAAGCGCGGACTCGGCCGTCCGCTGCAGACCGAGCACACGATTGCCCTGTCGAACCATTCCGGCGTGACGCTCTACGAACCGGATGAACTGGTACTGAGCGCCAGGGCCGGAACACCCATCGCCGAGCTGGAGGCCCTGCTTGCCTCCAAGGGCCAGGCCTTTCAGTTCGAGCCCATGGATTACGGACCGTTGCTGGGACAGGCGGCGGGGCAGGGCAGTCTTGGCGGCGTCCTTGCCGCCAATCTGTGCGGACCGCGCCGGTTGAAGGCGGGGTCCGCCCGCGATCACGTGCTGGGCGTGCGCGTCGTCTCGGGGCGCGGCGAACTGTTCAAATCAGGCGGCCGGGTGGTCAAGAACGTGACTGGCTATGATCTGTCCAAGGGCATGGCCAATTCCTGGGGTACCCTTGGCATTGCCACGGAAATCACCTTCAAGGTCCTGCCTGCGCCGGAGACGGAGACGACACTGGTCGTTCGCGGATTGATGGATGACGAGGCCGCACGGGCCATGGCTATCGCCATGGGGTCGAGCGGCGAGGTGGCGTCTGCCGCGCATTTGCCGGTGAACATTTGCGGACGGGTTATCGACGGCGTTCTGAAAGGCGAGTCTTCGACGCTGCTCCGGCTGGAGGGCTTTGCCCCCTCCGTTGCCGACCGCGTGGCGATGCTGCGCGACCTGCTGTCGTCCGCCGGTGCCATCGAGGAAATTTCAGGGGAGATATCGCGCAAGCTCTGGCAGGAGGTGCGCGACGTCATTCCGTTCGCCGATGGAACCGAGCGGCCGGTCTGGCGCGTGTCCATGGCACCGATGGAAGCCCACAAGCTGGTGGCATCCATGCGCATGGGCGCCGCGGCCGATGCCTATTATGACTGGCAGGGCGGACTCATCTGGATGCGGCTCGACGGTGAACCCGAAGCGGAGGCAGTCCGGGCCCTCATCCGCAAATATGGCGGCGGCCATGCCACGCTGGTGCGCGCGCCCGACGCGGTCCGCGCGGCCACCCCCGTCTTCGAACCGCAGCCCGCAGCACTGGCGGCCCTGTCGAAGCGGCTGAAACAGCAGTTTGACCCGGACGGTATCCTCAATCCCGGCCGCATGGTTGCAGGAGTGTAGCATGCAGACCAATTTCACCCCGCAGCAATTGCTTGACCCCGGTGTTGCCGAATCCGAAAAGATCCTGCGCAAATGCGTCCATTGCGGGTTCTGCACCGCCACATGCCCGACCTATGTCACGCTGGGCAACGAACTCGACAGCCCGCGCGGCCGCATCTATCTCATCAAGGACATGCTGGAAAATGGCCGTCCTGCCGATGAGCAGATTGTCAGGCATGTCGACCGCTGCCTGTCCTGCCTTGCCTGCATGACGACCTGTCCGTCTGGTGTGAACTACATGCATCTGGTCGACCATGCCCGTGCCCACATCGAAAAAACCTATAAACGCCCCGTGATGAACCGTTTCATCCGGGCGCTGCTGGCGTTTATTCTGCCGCATCCCCAGCGCTTCCGGCTGTCATTGACGGCAGCGAAATTCGGCCGTCCCTTGGCGCCGCTGTTCCGGTCCATCCCGGCGCTGAAACCGGTTGCAGCCATGCTTGAACTCGCGCCGAAATCCGTTCCGGCAAAATCCCGCTTTGCCGAACCGGGCCTGCACAAGCCGGCGCGCGCAAAGCGGGGCCGTGTCGCCATCCTGACCGGCTGCGCCCAGCCGGTGCTGAAACCCGGCATCAACGAGGCGACGATCCGCCTTTTGACCCGCCTCGGCATTGAAGTCGTCGTGCCGAAGGGCGAGGGCTGCTGCGGCTCCCTCGTCCACCATATGGGCCGCGACGAGGCTGCGCTGGATGATGCCCGCCGCAATGTCGATGTCTGGACACGTGAGTTGAACGCGGGTGGGCTCGACGCCATCATCGTCACGGCTTCGGGCTGCGGCACGACGATCAAGGATTACGGCCATATGCTGCGGCTCGATCCGGACTACCGCGACAAGGCGGCAGTCATCTCCGGGCTTGCCAGGGATATCACCGAATATCTGACGACCCTCGATCTGCCTGCACCGTCGCAACCGGCGGATCTCGTCGTCGCCTATCACTCCGCCTGTTCGATGCAGCATGGCCAGAAGCTGACACGGCAGCCGAAGGATCTGCTGAAAGCCGCCGGTTTTACCGTCCGCGAGCCCGCCGAGGGGCATCTTTGCTGCGGGTCCGCCGGGACCTACAACATCATGCAGGCGGAGATTGCCCGCACGCTGCGCGACCGCAAGGTGAAAAACATCGAGGCGACGGGCGCCAGCGTCATTGCGACAGGCAATATCGGCTGCATCACCCAGATTGCCAGTGCAGCGAAACTGCCCATCGTCCACACGGTCGAATTGCTGGACTGGGTCTATGGCGGGCCGCGGCCGGAAGGTGTGCCTGCGCCTGTCTTGCGCGCTGCCGAGTAGGCAAAAGAAAGGCGGTGGCTCCATCGGAACCACCGCCCAGTTTCGGCACCGCCCCCGGTGCCGTCCCCACTAACTCTCACATCACAACGACTTTCGTGCCGACTTTGACGCGTTCGTAGAGATCCGTGACATCCTCATTGCGCATGCGGATACAGCCGCTGGAGACGGCGTGGCCGATCGTCCAGGGCGCGTTGGTGCCGTGAATGCGATACAATGTATTGCCCAGATAAAGAGCGCGGGCGCCGAGCGGGTTGGCCGGGCCGCCTTCCATGTGAACCGGGAGAATCTTGCCCTTTTCTTTCTCGCGCTCGATCATCGAAGCAGGCGGGCGCCAGTCCGGCCATTCCGCCTTGCGGGTGATGTTGTTGGTGCCGTTCCAGCCAAAGCCTTCCTTGCCGACGCCAACACCATAGCGGCGGGCCTGGCCATCGGCTTCGACGAGAAAGAGGAACCGCTGGGACGTATCGATAACGATGGTGCCGGGTGCCTGCGGGCCACTATAGGCAACGGTCTGCGGCAGGAATTTCGGGTCCATGGCGCGCTTTTTGGGCTGCGCTTCGGCGGCAGGTTCTGCCGGGCGGCGGAACGACACTTCGCGTACGGCCGGGTTTGCCGCCTCTTCGGTCCGGGCGGGACGGCGTGCCTCGCGGCGATGCACACTTGAGCCGCGCGCCGGCGGGTCGCTCAGGACAACGCGGTCGCGTATATTGACCGAGGTGCCAACAGGGCGTTCCCGCAGTTGCATCACCCACGGCGCGGACAGGTCGGGGCTCATCACCACCGGCGGCCGGGTCGCGTAGCGCTCGCTGGCATTGGCGTGGACTGTAAAGGCGGTCAGGCAGGAGGTGACAAGCAGCAATGCGGTCTTCATCGGGCAATTCTCTTGGCAATCAACGCTCCTGACAGGATTTGTCAGGTTTCGGATTGAGTTTGCGCGCGTGGCGGTAGAAAAAAGTGAACGTGGATCAATAAAAAGCGATTCTTTCCGGAAACTATTTGTTGTGGTTACCGGATGGTTTCGGTCACTGGTTAATGCCAGGTGAACATGTTCCGGAAGGACAGGCAGATGACGGACGAAGCGCCGGTAAAGACGGGTTTGATGACGGGCGAGGACGGCGAGACCAGATGTTCCTGGCCCGGAGCGCTGCCGGAATATATCCACTATCACGATCACGAGTGGGGACGTCCCGTCACGGACGACCGCCGGCTGTTTGAAAAGATATGCCTGGAAGGCTTTCAATCCGGCCTGTCGTGGCTGACCATCCTGCGCAAGCGCGAAAACTTCCGCGAGGCGTTCGACGGTTTCGATTTCGAGCGCATCGCCCGCTATGGCGAGAAGGATATCGAGCGGCTGCTGGCCAATGCCGGGATCATCCGCCATCGCGGCAAGATCACCTCGACCATCAACAATGCCAGGCGCGTCCTTGAACTCCTTGCGGAGAAAGGTTCGCTTGCCGCCTATTTCTGGAGCTTTGAACCGCCTGTTGAGGAGCGGCCCAGAATTGTCGACTATGGCACGCTGATGGCCAATCCCACGACACCGGCGTCGGTGCGCCTCTCCAAGGATTTGAAAAAACGCGGTTTCAGCTTTGTCGGACCCACCACCATGTATGCGCATATGCAGGCCATGGGGCTGGTGAACGACCATGTGGAAGGCTGCAAGTGCCGGGCGGAGATCGAAAAAATCCGCGCCAATTTCAAACGGCCTGTCTGATCCACCTGTAGTAAACTGAAAACGGCATGCGGGCTTGCTTTGCTGCGGCAATTGCGAGCCGGTAATTCCTTGCCCTCCATGCCCTGATCGGTTAGAGCAAACTCCAATTCAAAGTTGATACTTCAAGGCATCGGATCAAAATCATGACAACGAAGGCAGACAGGTTGAAGGCGCGGCTGCCGCGCGGTTTTGTGGATCGGGTTCCCGATGATCTGCGTGCTGCCGAAACGATGATGGCCGACATCCGCAAGGTCTACGACCTCTACGGTTTCGAGCCCGTGGAAACACCGCTCGTCGAATATACCGATGCGCTCGGCAAGTTCCTGCCCGACCAGGACCGGCCGAACGAGGGCGTGTTTTCCTTCCAGGACGATGACGAGCAGTGGCTGTCGCTGCGCTACGATCTGACGGCGCCCTTGGCGCGCTTTGTGGCCGAGAATTTCGAGAGCCTGCCAAAGCCTTATCGCAGCTACCGCGCGGGCTGGGTGTTCCGCAATGAGAAGCCGGGTCCCGGCCGTTTCCGCCAGTTCATGCAATTCGATGCCGATACGGTCGGCGCGCCCTCCGTCTCGGCGGATGCGGAAATGTGCATGATGATGGCTGACGTGATGGAAGCTGTCGGCATCAAGCGCGGCGATTATGTCATCCGCGTCAACAACCGCAAGGTGCTGGACGGTGTGCTGGAATCCATCGGGCTGGGCGGCGATGACAAGATGGGCCAGCGTCTGGTCGTGCTGCGCGCCATCGACAAGCTCGACAAGTTCGGTGTCGACGGCGTGCGTCTCTTGCTCGGTAAAGGCCGTCTCGACGAAAGCGGCGACTTCACCAAGGGCGCGGGCCTCGACGAGGCGGCGATCGCCAAGGTACTGGCATTTACCTCAGCCGGTGGTGCCGACGGCAGTGAGACCATTGCCAATCTGGAAGCCGTTGTCGCCGGAAACGACAAGGGTGTCGAAGGCGTTGCCGAACTGGCTACCATCGAGGCTCTGTCCTCGGCTGCCGGTTATGGCGCGCGCATCCGCATCGATCCGTCCGTGGTGCGCGGTCTCGAATATTACACCGGCCCGGTCTTTGAAGCCGAACTGACCTTCGACGTGACCAATGAGAAGGGCGAAAAGGTCGTTTTCGGTTCCGTTGGCGGCGGCGGCCGTTATGACGGTCTGGTGTCGCGTTTCCGCGGCGAACCCACGCCGGCAACGGGCTTTTCCATCGGCGTATCGCGCCTGATGACGGCATTGAAGAACCTCGGCAAGCTTGACACGTCGGATAATGTCGGGCCGGTGGTCGTGCTGGTCATGGACCGCGATACGGCAAGCCTCGGCCGCTACCAGAAGATGGTTTCGGACCTCAGGCAGGCGGGCGTTCGCGCCGAAATGTATCTTGGCGGTTCCGGCATGAAGCCGCAGATGAAATATGCCGACCGGCGCGGCGCACCCTGCGTCATCATTCAGGGTTCGCAGGAACGCGACAATGGCGAAGTGCAGATCAAGGATCTGATCGAAGGGGCGCGTCTTTCGGCCGAGATCGAGGACAATACCGTGTGGCGTGAAGGCCGTCAGGCACAGATCACCGCCAGGGAAAGCGATCTCGTGGCGGAAGTGCGCAAGATTCTCGAAGCCCAGGCTGAGGATCGTGCCAACGCCGCGAAAGCAGGCTGATCTGATATGACCGGTTCCCGCGCTCCTGTCTTTGCCCGTGATCTTGCCGCGCTGCTTTCAGCGCGGGATGCGGAGCTTGTGGATATTCCGGTCATTCAACCGGCTGACCAGTTTCTCGATATGGCGGGCGAAGACTTGCGCCGCCGGATTTTCCTCACCGAGAACGAGAATGGCCAGAGCCTGTGCCTGCGCCCGGAATTTACCATACCGGTCTGCCGCAACCACATCGAGCTGAATGCCGCCACACCCAAGCGCTATGGCTATCTCGGCGAAGTCTTCCGCCAGCGGCGTGAGGGCGGCAACGAGTTCTTTCAGGCCGGGATTGAGGATCTGGGCGATGCCAACCGCGCCCGCGCCGATGCCCGGTCGCTGGCAGACGCCATTGCCTCCATCCGTCTCGTCGCGCCGAAGGCCGAGCTTGAAACGCTGCTCGGCGATCAGGCGATTTTCGAAGCGGTTCTGGCGGCACTCGGCCTGCCGCGCGGCTGGCAGAAAAAGCTGGCGCGCGCCTTTGGCAATCCGGGCCAACTCAAAAGCCTGCTTGCCGATCTCTCGTCCAGCCAGAAGAACGGTTCTCTGCCCGACCGTCTCACTGCGCTGGTAGCGGACAGTAACGAGACCGGACTTGCCGCCGCGCTGGAGCAGGACATGCAGGTGGCGGGTCTGTCGCCCGGTGCCGGGCGCAGCCCGCAGGAGATTGCGCGCCGCCTGATCGAGAAGGCCAATCTGGCCTCGGTCAAGCTGCCGGCGCAGGCTTTTGCCGCGCTCGAAACTTTTCTTGCCATACGCGTGCCGTTGCAGGCTGCGTCGTCCCATCTGCGCACGTTCTCGCGTGCCAATGAATTTGACCTCGGTCCTGCTCTCGACCAGTTCGAAGCCCGGGTTGTTGCCGTGCGCGAAGCGGGGATCGAGCAGGAAAACATCGTCTACGACGCTGCCTTTGGCCGCCCGCTCGATTATTACACCGGCCTTGTCTACGAAACCCGCGCCCTGAACAGCCCCGACCTCGGCGCCATTGTCGGCGGCGGCCGCTATGACCGGCTCTTGACCATGCTCGGCGCTGTCGATTCCATTCCCGGCGTCGGTTTTTCGATCTGGCTCGACCGGCTGGAGAAAATTGCCGGAGAGGCGCAATGACCATCACGCTCGCGCTTCCCTCCAAGGGCCGCCTCAAGGAACAGGCGCTGGACGTGCTTGAAAAGGCCGGACTGAAGGTCATCCTGCCGAAGGATCAGCGCAATTATCGTGCGCAGGTTGAGGGCGACAGCAGGATCGACATCCTGTTTCTGTCCGCCTCGGAGATTGCCCGCGAGCTTGGCTATGGCAGCGTTGATCTCGGGGTAACCGGCGAGGACCTGATCCGTGAGAGCCTATCGGCAGCCGACGAGCGCGTGCAGATCGAAGCGCGGCTGGGGTTCGGCCATGCGGATGTTGTCGTGGCCGTGCCCGAGGTCTGGTACGACGTGTCGACGATGGCTGACCTTGACGATGTGGCGGCCGAGTACCGCCAGCGTCATGGCAGGCGTTTGCGGATCGCCACCAAATACTGGCGCCTGACCCAGCAGTTTTTCTCGCAGATGCACGGTATCCAGGTCTACCGCATCGTTGAAAGCCTTGGCGCCACCGAGGGCGCTCCGGCATCCGGCTCCGCCGATATCATCGTCGATATCACCTCGACGGGCTCGACCCTGCAGGCCAATCACCTCAAGGTTCTGGAAGACGGCATCATCCTCAAATCCGAGGCGTGCCTCGTTTCCTCGCGCCGCAGTGCCGATCCCGCGGGGGGTGCGGCTCTGGCGCAACGCATACAGGCGGCGATAGCGCACGGCTAAGCATCAACTATCCGTGATATCACGTGGCTTTGTAACTTTTACGGCCGCTCATACGTATTTCCCAACGAGATGACTGATATGTTTCGGTCATCCTGTTCAGGGAGACTTTGTCATGATGACACGCCGATCGCTTTTTGGCGGAGCTGTTCTGGGGCTTGGAGCGCTGATCGCCGCGCGCTTTTCCTCCCAGCCCAAAGCCTATGCAGCCGGTACTTTTGAAGTCGAGCATACGGATGCCGAATGGAAGAAGCTGCTCACCGCGGATCAATATGACGTGCTGCGCAAGGAAGGCACGGAGCGCCCGTTCACCAGCCCGCTCAACCACGAAAAGCGCAAGGGTACATTTGCCTGCGCCGGGTGTGATCTGCCGCTCTTCGATTCCGACACCAAATTTGACAGCGGCACCGGCTGGCCGAGTTTCTGGGCGCCGATCAAGGGTGCTGTGACGGAAGTGTCGGACAGTTCCTTTGGCATGACACGCACCGCCGTCAACTGCCACCGCTGCGGCGGCCATCTGGGCCATGTCTTTGACGACGGGCCGCAGCCGACCGGTCTGCGCTATTGCATGAACGGCGTGGCCCTTACCTTCAAACCAGCCGCCGCCTGATACCCGGGAAAGGATTATCGATATGAAATTGCGTCAAATTCTGCTCGCTTCCTGCCTCATCTTCACGCCGGTCACTGCCCTTGCCGAAAGCATCACCATGGTTCCGCCACCCGCCATGGACCAGACGGCAACCACGAAGACGGAAACGATCGTTCTCGCCGGCGGCTGCTTCTGGGGCGTGCAGGGTGTCTACCAGCATCTGAAGGGTGTCACCAATGCCGTGTCCGGCTATTCCGGCGGCAAGAAGGAAACGGCGAGCTACGAGATTGTCAGTTCCGGCAACACCGGTCATGCGGAATCCGTCGAGGTGACGTTCGATCCCAAGGTGGTCAGCCTCGGCAAGATCCTGCAGGTTTATTTCTCCGTGGTGCACAATCCGACAGAGTTGAACCGGCAGGGCCCGGATTCGGGAACGCAGTATCGCTCGGCGATTTTCACCACGAATGAGGATCAGGCGAAGATTGCCAACGCCTATATCGCCCAATTGGACAAGGCAAAGGCCTATTCGGGACCGATCGTCACCAAGATTTCCGCTCTGGACAAGTTCTATCCCGCGGAGGGCTATCATCAGGATTACGCGACGCTGCATCCTTCGCAGCCCTATATCGCCTATTATGATCTGCCGAAGATCGAGGGCCTTAGCAAACTCTTCCCGCAGGACTACCGGGACAAACCTGTTCTGGTCAGCGAGGCGAAAGCGTCAAACTGACGGGAAACCGGGACAATAAAAAGGCCGCGTTAAGCGGCCTTTTTCATGCAACATGGATCGATTTCAGCGAAGCTTGGCATCGACCGAAAGCGTGCCTGCACCATGCTGGGCCAGAACGAAGAAACCGCCTGCGATAGCCAGGTTCTTGAAGAACTGGATGCTTTCGAAGGGTGCCCAGTGACCGACATAGGCGGCGCCGAGCGTGAAGAGGCCGAGAAGAATGGCTGCGTAGCGCGTCTGGAAGCCGAAGAGAACGGCAAGGCCGCCCACGAGTTCGACGAGACCGACGACAGCAGCTGTTACGGTTGGCAGCGGCAGGCTCTTGGCTGCAAAATATTCAGCCGTACCGGCCAGGTTGGTCAGCTTGCCATATCCCGCCGGGATGAACAAAAGGGTCAGCAGAATGCGGCTGATCAGTGTGGCGATGGCATTGCTGGACGTTGTTGAGTTGGCAAGTGCGTTGTCTGACATGGGATCGTTCTCCAGAGTTTGTCGTGACAACCGAATACCTAAATTCGATTGTCAAACAAAGCCACTATTTTCTCGACGCATTGTTCACAATGAAATGATTTTCTCTTCTCATTCCGGTGCGATCATGCGTTCTGGACGAACGAGACGGTCATAATCCTCGGCCGAAACGTGGCCGCTGGCCAGTGCTTCCTCGCGCAAGGTCGTGCCATTCTTGTGGGCGGTCTTGGCGATTTTGGCTGCATTGTCGTAGCCGATGGCGGGCGCAAGCGCCGTGACCAGCATCAGGGAACGCTCGAGCAGGTCCTTGATGCGCACTTCGTCCGCTTCGATGCCCTCGACGCAATTGTCGGCGAAGGACACCATCGAATCCGCAAGCAGGCGGATCGACTGCAGGACGTTGAGCGCTATGACCGGCTTGAACACGTTGAGCTCGAAATGGCCCTGGCTGGCGGCGACAGTAACTGTCGTCTGGTTGCCGAATACCTGTGCCGCGACCATCGTCAGCGCTTCCGCCTGCGTCGGGTTGACCTTGCCTGGCATGATCGACGAGCCCGGTTCGTTTTCCGGCAGCTTCAATTCACCGAGGCCGGAGCGGGGGCCTGAACCCAAAAAGCGGATGTCGTTGGCGATCTTGAAGAGATCGGTGGCAAGCGCGTTCAGGCTGCCGTGGAAGTTGGCGAGCGCGCCATGGCTGGCAAGCGCTTCGAACTTGTTCGGTGCTGTCCTGAAGCTGAGACCGGTGATATCCGACACGGCTTCGGCAAAACCGGTATCGAAGCCAACAGGGGCATTGAGGCCGGTGCCGACGGCTGTGCCGCCCTGCGCCAGCAGGAACACATCGGCAAGGCTCTGTTCGATGCGCTTGCGAGCATATTCCAAAGCGGCGCGATAGCCGGAGAATTCCTGGCCGAGCGTGACTGGTGTCGCATCCTGCGTATGCGTACGGCCGATCTTGATGATGTCGGCAAAGGCCTTTTCCTTCTTCGCCAGGGCGGCGGTCAGATGGTCAAGGGCAGGATAGAGCCGCTTGGTCGCCTCGACGGCAGTGGCGATATGGATGGCGGTCGGGAACGTATCGTTCGACGACTGGCTCATGTTGACGTGATCGTTCGGATGAACCGGCTTCTTCGAGCCCTTTTCCCCGCCGAGCATCTCGATGGCGCGGTTGGAGATGACTTCATTGGCGTTCATGTTCGACTGGGTGCCGGAACCGGTCTGCCAGACGACGAGCGGAAAATGATCGTCCAGTTTGCCTTCGATGACTTCTTCCGCCGCAACGGTGATGGCGCGGCCGGTGACTTCATCAAGCTTGCCGAGCGCCATGTTGGTCTCGGCGGCAGCGCGCTTGACGATGCCAAGGGCGCGGACGAGCGGGATCGGCATTCTTTCGCCGCCGATCTTGAAATTATGCAGCGAGCGCTCGGTTTGCGCGCCCCAGTATTTGTCCGCGGCAACTTCGATGGGACCAAACGTATCTGTTTCGGTGCGGGTATTGCTCATCGTGCTTTCTATCCTGTTGGAAGTTGCCGGAAGAACTACTGCTAACCTCCGCGCGAGGCAAGGTTTGCCAGGAGAATGTTGTTCTGGAAATCGTTCGGCAATGGGATAAAATCGATTATACGGCGTTCTGCGCAAATGAAAATTTCGGCAAGGTTACCCATGAATTCACCCCAGGAGACGCCTGTTCTTGCCAATTGCTCGGGACAGTATCGTGAGTCGGTGCCCCAGGCGGCGCTGAAGCCGCATTTTCTCTGCGTCTGGAGCCATGTAAGCCCGCATGCGGTGGGAAAGCCGGTGACCGTTGTTCCCGATGGTTGCGTCGATATTCTGTGGTCGCAAGGCCGTTTGAGCGTGGCCGGTCCCGATATCGCACCCCATGTGGTTGATCCGGGTATTACGAGCGTTGTCGGCATGCGCTTCGCACCGGGTGCTGCCGTAAAATGGCTCGGCCTGCCCATGTCCGAGCTCGTGGGATTGCGGGTTGATCTCGGTGAATTGTGGGGTGCGAAAGCCGAGGCGCTTGTGGACACGCTGAGCCCGGCGCAATCGGAGACAGAGGCAATGCAACGGCTGGAATCGGCTATCGCCGCAATGGCGGGTTCGATGGACCAGCCCGATGAGGCCATGTCCCGTACCTTTTCGGCGCTCAGCCGGGTGGGTGAGGGGTCGCACGTATCCCGGCTCGCAAGGCTTCTCGATATGAGCGAACGCACCTTGCGGCGACACTGCCGGACACATTTCGGCTATGGTCCGAAAACACTCGAACGCATCCTGCGCTTCCAGCATTTCCTCCGTTTGGCACAGTGTACGCCGGAAAGCAGCCTTGGCATGCTGGCATTTGAGGCGGATTATGCCGATCAGGCGCATTTGAGCCGGGAGGTCAAAGCGCTGGCGGGCATATCGCCCGGCGATGTCGTGCAGCAGATGGCGGCCTGATTGGCCGTTTTGTTCAAGACAGGCCGGTGCGACAAGCGATAGGTAACATGCAAATGGGGAGGACAGGCCGTGGTGACGCGTGACTCGCGAACTCTACAGGTTTCCATCGAACGGGATTGGCATGCGGTCTACGACTTCGCGTCCAATCCAGAGAATGTGCCGAAATGGGCATCCGGGCTGGCATCCGGTTTGCAAAAGCTCGGAGATGAGTGGCTTGCGGACGGGCCGGTCGGGAGACTGCGCATCCGCTTCGCCCCGTTGAACGCCTATGGGGTTCTGGATCATTGGGTTGTGACGGAAACCGGCGAGGAGGTCTATGTGCCGTTGCGCGTGATCCCGAACAATGACGGCTGCGAGGTCAGTTTCACGCTGTTCCGCATGCCTGACATGAGCGAGGGCAAGTTTGCGGAAGACGCCGCATGGGTTTTGAGAGATTTGACGGCATTGAAAGCCGTTTTGGAAACGCAGCAGATATGAAGGACGGATGATGGCTCAATCGGGCAGGGACAAGCGGATCGACTATATCGAATTCAACGTCAGCGACATCGGCCGCATGCGCGCATTCTATGGCGAGGCGTTCGGCTGGACCTTCAAGGATTACGGTCCGGAGTATTGCGAATTTTCCGATGGCAATCTCACGGGCGGCTTTGCTGCCGGCGGTGACGTGCGAACCGGCGGCCCGCTGGTCATTCTGTTCGCCGATGACCTTGCCGATGCCCAGAAACGTGTCGAAAGCGCCGGCGGGAAAATCGTCAAGCCTGTTTTTGATTTCCCGGGCGGGCGGCGCTTTCACTTCGCCGACCCGGATGGCTATGAACTCGCGGTCTGGTCCGACAAATAGGCGGGCCGTTCAGGCGGCCAGTTTCAGCATGTGCGCGTCGTAGCGTTCCATGAACTGGCGCAGCAGCTGCGGATATTCCGGCGTGACCGCCGCCTTGACGCTCGGACGCTCCGACAGGGCCTGGCGCCACGCCCGGACCTTCGGGTAAGCGGCAAACACGCCATGTTCCGTGAGTGTGTCGAAGGTGTCGAAATAGCGGAAGACCGGGGCGAACACCGCATCGACAAGGCTGAATGTCTTGCCGGCAAAGAACGGCCCGTCGCCGAGAACCTCTTCGAGCCGGGCGAACTTGGCTTTCAGTGTCGCAAGCTTGTCGTTGAACAGCGCCGCATCCCCTGTGGTTTCCAGCGACCAGATATCCGAAAGGATGGTCGAGCCGAATTCCATCCAGCCACGATGGCGGGCACGCTCGAGGGCATTGTCCGGATGCAGGCGCGGTTCACCTTCGGTCTCTTCGATATATTCGGCAATGACCGTGCTTTCGAACAGGACAGCCTCGGAGCCATCGTCCTGTTCCACCTTCAGCAGCGGGACCTTGCCCAGCGGCGATATCTTGAGGAACCAGTCCGGCTTGGCATTGAGATCAATGTAGATCTTTTCGAAGGGCACGCCTTTTTCCGCCAGTGCAATCGCCGCGCGCTGCACGTAGGGGCAAAGGAGATGGCTGATCAGGGTAAGTTTCTTGGTCATGGCGGGTCTCCCTATTCGTGATGGCTGAACAAGCAAAAAGGGCGACCGTCGAAACGGCCGCCCTTTGGAATTTATGCGGAGCGCGCTGCCTTCAGAGCCTTGCCCCACCAGACGAGCTGATCGAGCTGGTTGGTGGCTGCCTCATTCAGATGGGCATAATCGCCAAGCGTCTTTTCGCCCTTGACCACGCTCAGATATTCCGGGAACGAGATGTGGATGCCTGTCTTAACCGAGGCTGCACTCATCTCGACGAAAATCCCACGCAGGTGCTCGATGGCCCGTGCGCCGCCGACACCGCCATAACCGACGAAACCGACCGGCTTGTGGATGAAGTCGCCAAGATCGATCGCGTTTTTCAGAACGCCCGTTGGCGCGTGGTTGTATTCGGCGACCGTAACGACATAGGCATCGAATTCACGCAGCTTCTTCTTCCAGCGTTCCGCCGTCTCGCTCTGTTCCGTGGTTGTGCGCTCTTCGCCGAAAAACGCCATCGGATAGTCGATGAGATCGAGGATTTCGACCGCGACATCGTCGCGTTTGCCCGCAACGTCGGCGATCCATTTCGCCGGGAACTCGGCAAAGCGGCCAATGCGCGTGCTGCCAACGATGATGCCGATCTTCAGTTTCGTCATATTCAGAATTCCTCAGGTTTTTTGCTGTGGTAACTATTGGTTACTGGCGCTATATAAGTGACTGTTGAAAATACCCGCAAGGAGGCACTTTTTTGAAACCGAAGCACTTCCAAGTAACCTCTGCCTGTACGGCGGTGAATCACATTCTGGCCCGTGTCGGTGACAAATGGACCGTGCTGGTTATCAACTATCTCGGCAATGGTTCAATGCGCTTTAACGAGCTGAAGCGAACCATCAACGGGATTTCGCAGAAGATGCTGACCAGCACGTTGCGCGGGCTTGAGCGTGACGGCTTCGTCACCCGGACCGTCTATCCGACCATTCCGCCGCGCGTGGATTACGAGCTGACCGATCTTGGCCGTGAACTGCTGGTGCCGGTTCGCGGGCTGGCAGATTTTGCCATTCAGAACGAGCAACGTATCGCCAATGCGCGGGCACGGTTCGACAACGCCACCGGCGTGGCTGACATCGCCGCCTCATTCGCGGAAGCGGCGGAGTAACGGACTCAACGCTTTGCGGCGGATGCCTGCTGCTGTAGCGTACTGGTTGCCAGATAGACAACAAAAAAGGCGGGCCAAGGCCCGCCTTTTCCGTATGTGATTGGCGTGGACTGATTAGAAGTCCATACCGCCCATGCCGCCCATTCCGCCGCCTGGCATCTGGGGAGCGCCGCCATTGTCCTTCTTCGGAGCTTCGGCGATCATGGCTTCTGTCGTAACGAGAAGACCGGCAACCGATGCTGCGTCCTGCAGAGCCGTACGAACAACCTTGACCGGGTCGACGATGCCCATGACGATCAGATCGCCATATTCACCATTGGCCGCATTGTAGCCGTAGGTTTCTTTCTTGCTCTCAAGGATCTTGCCGACAACGATGGAAGCTTCGTCACCTGCGTTCGTTGCGATCTGGCGAGCCGGAGCCTGCAGCGCACGACGAACGATGTTGATGCCAGCGTCCTGATCGGAGTTTGCACCCTTGAGTGTCAGGTTTGCCGAAGCGCGGAGCAGGGCAACGCCACCGCCGGGAACGATGCCTTCTTCAACAGCAGCACGTGTTGCGTTGAGAGCGTCGTCGACGCGGTCCTTCTTTTCCTTCACTTCAACTTCCGTTGCACCGCCAACGCGGATAACGGCAACACCGCCAGCGAGCTTGGCAAGACGTTCCTGCAGCTTCTCACGGTCGTAGTCGGAAGTGGTTTCGTCGATCTGCTGCTTGATCTGGCCGACGCGGGCGTTGATTTCGCCCTTCTTGCCATGACCGTCAACGATCGTGGTGTTTTCCTTGGTGATCGACACCTTCTTGGCGCGGCCGAGCATGTCCAGCGTAACGCTTTCGAGCTTGATGCCGAGATCTTCGGAAATAACCTGACCACCGGTGAGGATCGCGATGTCTTCCAGCATGGCCTTGCGGCGATCGCCGAAGCCAGGAGCCTTGACGGCAGCAATCTTCAGGCCGCCGCGCAGCTTGTTGACGACGAGCGTTGCAAGAGCTTCGCCTTCGACGTCTTCGGAGATGATGACGAGCGGCTTGGAAGTCTGGACGACAGCTTCGAGAACCGGCAGGAGAGCCTGGAGGTTCGACAGCTTCTTCTCGTGCAGAAGGATGTAGGCGTCTTCGAGGTCAGCAACCATCTTTTCAGGGTTGGTGACGAAGTATGGGCTGAGGTAGCCGCGGTCGAACTGCATGCCTTCGACGACTTCGAGTTCGGTGTCAGCGGTCTTGGCTTCTTCGACGGTGATAACACCCTCGTTGCCGACCTTCTGCATTGCCTTGGCAATCATTTCACCGATTTCAGTCTCGCCATTGGCAGAGATCGTGCCAACCTGCGCAACTTCTTCCGAAGTCTTGATCTTCTTGGCGCTCTTGCCGAGCTGCTTGACGACTTCTGCAACAGCAAGATCGATGCCGCGCTTCAGGTCCATCGGGTTCATGCCGGCAGCAACAGCCTTGCCGCCTTCCTGAACGATTGCCTGGGCCAGAACAGTCGCAGTCGTGGTGCCGTCACCGGCAATGTCGTTCGTCTTCGAAGCGACTTCACGGACCATCTGTGCGCCCATGTTTTCGAACTTGTCTTCAAGTTCGATTTCCTTGGCAACGGTTACGCCGTCCTTGGTGATGCGCGGAGCGCCGAAGGACTTGTCGATAACGACGTTGCGGCCTTTCGGGCCGAGCGTTACCTTGACAGCGTCCGCAAGGATATTGACACCGCGCAGCATGCGCTCACGCGCGTCGCGGCCGAATTTTACTTCTTTGGCAGCCATTTTATCTCTCCTGGGATTGAACCCGGTTTGATCGAAATTCGTTGATTAAAGGGAAAACCGGCTGATTAGCCGAGGATGCCCAGAATGTCGGATTCTTTCATGATCAGCAGATCTTCGCCGCCGATCTTGACTTCCGTGCCCGACCACTTGCCGAACAGGACATGATCGCCTGCCTTGACATCGAGCGGGATGAGCTTGCCGGCTTCGTCACGAGCGCCGGTACCGACGGAGACGATTTCGCCTTCCTGTGGCTTTTCCTTGGCAGTATCCGGAATGATGATGCCGCCTGCAGTCTTTGCTTCGGATTCGATACGGCGTACGACGACGCGATCGTGAAGCGGGCGGAACTTGGTCTTGGCCATGGTTAGAACCCTTGATGTTGGTGTCAAAACGGTGAAGCGAACGAGTGATCGTCCGCGTTATTAGCACTCACAAGTGACGAGTGCTAACTGGGCTCGGAAATAGTGGGCAGCCATGGAAGAGTCAAGGGAGAGGTTTGCCGAATTTTCGGCGAATGACTGAAAAGCAATGCACGCTGGCGCGTCTTCAGCCCATGCGAAATCATCCCATGCAATTGTGAACCAATGATGACGCGCTTGTCGTTATGCGGCCTCGCGCCGCGCCGCTGCTGCCTTTGCCGCTTCGGAACGCAGATGGGTATCTCCCCAGACCTTGAGGGCCGATATGATCGGCTCCAGGCTGCGGCCGTGTTCCGTCAGGGAGTATTCCACCTTGGGTGGTACCTGTGCATAGACCTTGCGTGTGATGAAGCCGTCGGCCTCCAGCTCGCGCAGCTGGTTGGTCAGCATGCGCTGGGTAACGCTGTTCAGGTGACGGCGGATTTCGTTGAAGCGCAGCGTACCGGACATCAGGTGAAAAAGGATCATGCCCTTCCATTTGCCGCCGATGAGATTGAGCGTTCCTTCCACCGGACAACCCGGGGCGCAATCAAAATTCGTATGGCGGATGCGCGGCATCACGGTATCCTTTATGACACTATATGCAATTTATGTGCATTCTTGCACTGTTCAAACATAGCGCGCATTTGAACAGCGTCAACTTATCTGGAGAATGCCTATGCGCGCTGTCGCCTATTATGAACCGCAGCCGGTCACTGCGGAAACCTCACTCGTCGATATCGATCTGCCCAAGCCCGAAGCGCAGGGGCGCGACCTTCTGGTCGAAGTGAAAGCCATATCGGTCAATCCCGTCGATACGAAAATCCGCGCCGGTGCAAAGCCGGAAGCGGGCCAGCCAAGAGTTCTCGGCTGGGATGCGGCCGGTATCGTTACAGCGGTGGGGCCGGATGTCCGGCACTTCAAGGTTGGGGACGAGGTGTTCTATGCGGGAGCGGTGGATCGCTCGGGAACCAATGCCGAGTATCATCTTGTCGATGAGCGCATCGTTGGCACGAAGCCGAAATCCCTCGATTTCAGCGCCGCGGCTGCCCTGCCGCTGACGTCGATTACCGCATGGGAAATGCTGTTTCACCGGCTCCACATCGACATTCCGGTGGTTGGCGCAGCCAACGCCATTCTGATTATCGGCGGTGCCGGTGGGGTCGGTTCGATTGCGGTGCAGCTTGCGCGCAAACTGACCAACCTGACGGTGATCGCCACGGCCTCGCGCCCGGAAACCCGCCGATGGGTGGAGGAACTGGGCGCACACCATGTCATCGATCATTCAAAGCCACTCGCCGCGCAGGTGGAAGCGCTCGGTCTCGGCGCACCCGCCTTCGTCTTTGCGACGACGAACTCCGATACGCATCGCACGGAGATTGCGGCGCTGATTGCGCCGCAGGGCCGGTTCGGCCTGATCGATGATCCGAAAAGCTACGATATCATGCCGTTCAAATGGAAAAGTGTTTCCATCCACTGGGAGGTGATGTTCACCCGCTCGCGTTACGATACCGCCGATATCGAGGAGCAGCACAAGCTGCTCAACCGGGTGGCGGAACTCGTGGATGCCGGCACGCTGCGCACCACCCTTGCCGACGATCTCGGCACGATTTCAGCCGCCAATCTGAAAAAGGCCCATGCGCTTATTGAAAGCGGCCGTGCCCGCGGCAAGATTGTCCTGACCGGCTTTTAAACAACTGCAGCGGGCAGGGCGTCCATGCTCTGCCCGCTATCGCGTTATCGCGCAAACCGCAGCCAGCCGATGATGGCCACCGCAAGATAGGTGCCGCCGCAGACGAGGAGGAGATCGCCAGGGCTGACGCGGCTGCTCATCATCGGGGCCACCAGCATGCCGAAGAGCATGCCGGCGTGGGAGGTCACGATATAGATGCGTGTGGCCGGTGCGATATCGGCTGACGGCAGCAGGGTCTGGCGCAGGGTTGCAAAGGCGACGTCCTTGAAAGGGCCACCGAAACCCGACACTCCCGAAGCGATGACAAAGCCGACGAGACGCCAGTGCACAGGGATGGGTGCAAGGGCGGCCAGCGCCATCAGCAGGATGCCTGTGCCGGTTGTACACACGCCGAGATAGATCATCCGCGCCGGATGTTCCGGCATGGGACGGTTGCCGACAATGAGATTGGCGATGAGATTGCTCACCCCGAATGCCGCGATCACCAGACCGTAGAGCCCGAAACCGGTTGTCAGCGACGCATCGAACTGGCTGGAAATGATGAGGGGAACAGCGAGGAAGAAGGCCACATACCATGCACCGCCGATGAAGGCATTGCTGTCGAGCAGGAAGCCGAGCAGCGGTTGCCTGTGCATGGCGCGATAGCCGTAGGACAGGCTGGCGAGCGGGTGTTTTTTCTGCTGGCTCACGGGCGGCGCGACCGGTGTCGAAGACAAAGGCAATGCCATGATCGCTGCCGCTGAAAGCAGGAAGCTCAGGGCATTGGCGGTGAAGAAATGAATGGGGGCAATGACCGCGCCAGCCAATGCAATCAGTCCGGGACCAAGCAATCGCGCCAGCCGGTTCGTCGCATCGAGCAGCGCATTGGTGCCGGCCAGCAGGCCCGGTTCATTGGCGATCAGCTGCGGCAGAATGGTCTGCAGCGCCGGCAGGAACAGAGCTTCACCGGCGGCAAGAACCGCGACGGCCAAGGCAAGCACCCAGGCGTCCGGTTGTCCTTCGATCATCCAGAAGAGAACCACGAGAACCAGCACGCCGCAGCGGCAAAGGTCGGCGCCGATCATCGTGCGGCGGCGGTCCCAGCGATCCGACATGGCGCCCCCGAAAAACAGCACGGCAAGGATGATCGCCGATTTGACCGCGGCGATGTAACCGGCGGCCGGGCCGAATATATCAACGGCAATCCAGCTCAGCGCGACCGTATAGAGCTGGTCGCCGACAGCGGACAAGGCAAGGCCGGACCAGAGCAAACCGATGGAGCGTCGGCGAAGCAGTGTGATGAATTGCATGGGGCGAAAACAGGCTTGTGGAGGATCAATGCCACAAGGTTATTGCAAAATCTTTGCAGTGAATATGACGCCCCTGACGGTTTATGTCAGGAGCGTTCAACCGTCCTCGCGCACGTGGTGGGCCATATCCATCAGCATGCCGCTGACATGCGCGTCGGAAAGCGCATAGAAGATTTGCCTGGCACGCCGGTCGCCGTGCACGAGGCGGGCGCTGCGCAACAGGCGCAAGTGATGGCTGACCAGCGATTGCGACAGGTGAAGGCTTTCCGCGATATCGCCGACGGATCGCGGCGCATCGAGGCAATAGAACAGAATGCGCAGGCGGGTCGGATCGCCGAGGAGTTTGAAGGTTTCAGCGAGGCTTGCGGTATCGGATTCCGTTGGCATCGTCATGGCCGTCAATGCTTGTGTCCAGCGTGGCTGTGATCATGGCCGGCGTGATTGCCGTCCGTCTCGTGATCTGCCGAGGCGGATGCGGTCTGTTGCCCGATTTCGCCTTCGTCATGCGGCATATCCGGCCAATCGATAGCGATGGTGGCGTGCTGGATGTCGAAGCGTTTGGCGAGCTCCGCCTCGACGGTCTTCACAAGATGGCGCGGGTCGGTGCCATCCTTTGGCTGGACATGCAGCGTGGCAAGCGCCTTGCCTGACGTGATCAGCCAGACATGCACGTGCCTGACGGCAGCAAGCCCTGCAACCGCTCCCATGAGATATGTCTGGATTTCTTCCGGTTTGGCATTTTCAGGCGCGCCTTCCAGCAGGATGTGCAGCGCGTTGCGCAGCAGGGCCCAGGCGCTGCGTAGGATCAGCACGGAAACCAGGATGGAGAGAATCGGGTCGATGGGCGTCCAGCCGGTAAAATAGATGATGATGGCGGCGCTGATGGCACCGACGGAGCCGAGAAGGTCGCCCATGACGTGCAGGACGGCGCCCTTGATGTTCACATGTTCCTTGTCGCCGCGGGTCAGGATCCAGAACACCAGCATGTTGATGAGCAGCCCGACGACGGCCACGAGGAACATGGGGCCCGCCAGAATTTCACCGGGTGAGCGGAAGCGGTTGATCGCTTCGATGGCAATCCAGACGACAATGGCGAAGAGGGCGATGGCATTGATGAGGCCGGCAATAACCTCGAAACGCAGATAGCCATAGGTGCGGCTTTGGTCTGCCGCGCGCTCGCCAAAGCGGAACGCGGCATAGGACAGGGCAAGCGCACCGGCATCGGTCAGCATGTGTCCCGCATCGGCAATCAGCGCCAGGGAGCCTGACATGACGCCGCCGATCACCTCGATGATCATATAGGAGAACGTGATGATGAAGGCGATCAGCACCTTGCGCTGATTGTCATTGGTTATTTTGGGGCCATGGTCGTGCCCTGCGTGCGACTGCGACATTGTTCCGGCTCGTCTCGTTGGTGACATATAACATATAAATACATGTTCATATATTGTATGTCAATCGCAGCGGGTCCGAACGGTGGTTTGTTCGATCCGCCGGAAGGGCTCCCGGCGGACCGTCATCGGCGCGATCAGGCGGCCAGCCGCGTTCCAGCCTCATCCAATGTGATGTGGCCGAGAAACTGGCCGCTGGTGACAGCTGGGGTTTCGTCCTCGATGGCATGGGCAAACATCACGGCCTTGTCGGCTTCCAGCTTCTGCAGATAGGCATGAAGGCCGGGATACTCCGTTTTGAGGTCGAAGAGACCGAGATCCTCGCCCCAGCGGGCGATGCCGATCATGTAGGCATCGGCAATCGTCCTGTTGGTGCCGACAAGCCAATCCCGCCCCTGCAGATGGGATTGCAGATAGGCATAGCAGGAGGCGGCTTTCTCCCGCGCCAGGTCGCGCAGTATTTTGATCGCCGGATCGCCCTCTTTCAGCTTGTAGGCGGTCCAGGCCGACGCAAAGGCCGAGTGAAAGCTGGTGTGCAGATAGGCCAGCATCTGGTTGAGCCTGTCATGCGCCTCGGTGCCCTGGGCAAACCCCAGCTGTTTCCCGAGATGGCGTGCGGCGATGTTGTGGAGAATGGCAAAGCTTTCGCGCAGGCTGCTGCCGTTTTCCAGAAGCAGCGTCGGTGTCTGGTGCATGCTGTTGACGCGGCCATAGATTGCGCTCTTCGACTTGGCCAGCATGTCGATACGGGCAAGACGATAGGGTTGGCCGAGCCATTCCAGCGCGACGATTGAACCGAACGAGCAGCCATGCGGCACGCCATAAAACAATACGGGTTCCATTTTCATTTCCTCATTTTTGAATGTCATACCGCGGTGAAATCCAAGATGGCGATATCGGTCACTATTGTAAAGAAGGCACAAAAATGTCATGTTGGTACAAATTTTATACCAACAATCAGATGGAATGGTCGTCATGAAAGACCTGGTTTCCGAATGCCCCGTCGAAAATGCCATGCTGGTGCTGGGCGGGCGCTGGCGCATCCTGCTCGTCTACTATCTGCTGGAGGGGACGAAGCGTTTCAGCGAACTGCGCCGTGACATGCCGAAAATTTCTCAGCGCATGCTCACCCTCGACCTGCGCGCACTCGAAGAGGCCGGCTACGTGACCCGCACGATCATCCCGCAGGTTCCGGTGCGTGTCGAATACAGCCTGACGGAGGAGGGGCGGCGCCTCAAGACGCTGGTCGATGTGCTCGGCGAATGCGGTGACCGGCTGGCCAGCCGCGGCTACGTCAAGGCTGCAGCGTAATTACCAGGGGTGCGTGGTTCGACAAGCTCACCATGAGGGAAGTTTGCGGGCTGCAATCAAACCACCTCTCTCATGGTGAGCTTGTCGAACCACGCACGATTGTTCCGCCACATTCCAGATGAACTGAAGAGCCAGAAGCGACAATCACAGGTGACACGATTGCCGCTATCGGCTAAGCGATGCCATCTTATTCGCTCCGGCAATCTGAAAGGATCGGCATGACCGACATGGTACATTTGCAGCGTCTCGATGCGCTCAGAGACCGATATGATGTTCTCCTGTGTGATGTCTGGGGTGTTCTGCACAATGGTATTGATTCCTTTGCCGCCGCATCCAACGCGTTGCAGCGGGCACGGGAAGCCGGGCAGACGGTGATCCTGATCACCAATGCGCCGCGGCCCTTCGCCGGTGTGGTTCAGCAGATCAAGATGCTCGGTGTGCCGGATGCCGCCTATGACCGCATCGTCACATCGGGCGATGTCACGCGCGACCTGATCCGCAACGCGCCGCGCCGTGTGTTCCATCTGGGGCCGGAACGCGATGAAACGTTGTATGAAGGGCTTGATGTCGAGCTGACCGAAGAGCGTGAAGCGGATGTCGTGGTCTGCACCGGCTTCTTCGATGATGATGCCGAAGGTCCGGATGACTATGCCGACATGCTCACGCGCTTCCGCTCGCGCAATCTGCCGTTCATCTGCGCCAATCCCGACATCGTTGTCGAGCGCGGCGACCGGCTGATCTGGTGCGCGGGTGCCCTGGCGCGCGATTATGGCCAGTTGGGCGGGCGCACGCTCATTGCCGGAAAGCCGCATCGCCCCATCTACGAAGCGGCCATTGCCGCGGCGGAGGCCGTGCGCGGCGGGCCGGTCGACCTCGCGCGCGTGCTCGCCATTGGTGACGGCATGCTGACGGATGTGAAGGGCGCCGATCTCTTCGGAATCGACGTGCTCTATATTTCCGGCGGCATTCACGCCGGCGATTATGTGAGAGGCGGCATATTTGATCTGGAAAAGCTGCTCGGCTTTCTCAAGAAGCATGGCAGCAACCCCGTTGCCACCATGCCGGCTCTCGCCTGAGGTATACGCACCATGCCGATTCTACGCCTGACCGACCCTTCGCATCTGCCGCAGCATCTGAAGGGCGCCGTGGTGGCGATCGGTAATTTTGACGGTGTGCATCGCGGCCATCAGGCTGTTCTGGGGCGGGCGCTTGATGCCGCCCGCGCCGCCGGAAAGCCTTCGCTGGTTCTGACCTTCGAGCCGCATCCGCGCAGCGTCTTCGTGCCGGATCAGCCGGTCGACCGGCTGACACCCGCGGCGGAAAAAGCTTCCATCCTGGAAGCGCTCGGTTTCGACGCCGTGGTGGAGTGCCATTTCACCCGGGATTTCTCGCAGCTCACGGCCGATGTGTTTGTGGACGAGATTCTCGTTGCCGGTCTTGGAGCGAGCCGTATCGTGGCGGGGTTTGACTTCCACTTCGGCAAGGGACGGCAGGGCGGTCCGGCCTTTCTCATGGATGCCGGGGAAAAGCGCGGTTTTCAGGTCACGCTCGTCGATGCGTTCCGCGACGAGGGCGGGCAGGCCATTTCATCCAGCCGCATTCGCGAACTTCTGGGTGCGGGCGACATTGTCGAAGCGTCGGGGCTCCTGGGATACCGCCACCGGATTCGCGCGGAAGTGGTGCATGGCAAGCAGCTTGGCCGCACGATCGGCTTCCCCACGGCCAATATGGTGCTGCCGCCCGAGACACATCTGCAGGAAGGCATTTATGCCGTGCGTTTTCGCCGTGCGGACGGCACGCTCCATGACGGTGTGGCCAGCTTTGGCCGCAGGCCGACCGTGGATACCGATGGCGCGCCGCTGCTTGAAACCTATGTCTTCGATTTCACCGGCAATCTCTACGGCGAAATCTGCGCGGTTTCGTTCTTCGGCTATCTGCGCGGCGAGGAAAAGTTCGACGGGCTTGAGCCGATGATGCAGCAGATCAGGCGCGACGAGGAAGAAGCGCGTGCTCTGTTGCAGGGAGTGAAACCGTTATCCGCTCTGGACGACACGATTAATTTTCGATGAAACGGTAAATTGTTTACCATAAGAATAAATCCAATTTTATCTATCCTTCGCTAGCGTCATTCTCAAATCTGCCGCCCTCCCAGGCGAAATTTTGGAGTGATTTCATGCATGTTCGTCTCGTCGCCGCTCTTTCGGGCGCCCTTATACTTGCCGGTGCCGTCCCGGGCTCTGCCGATGATTATTATTACGAAGGCCAGCAGAACCAGACGGCGGCTGCGCCCCGCCAGCATTGGTGGTCGGGTGACTGGTATCTGACCCTCGGCGCCAAGGGCTTCATCGCCCCGCGCTATGAAGGCGCAAAGGATTATCTTCTGCGGGCCGCGCCGGTTATCTCGCTGGGCCGTGCCGGAGCCGCCGCCCGTTTCAGCTCCCTCAATGACAATGCGTCGATCGGCCTGATCGATACGGGCGTGTTCCGCACCGGTATCACCGGCAAGCTGATCACCGGCCGCGACAGCGGCGATGCTAATCTCAAGGGCGTGCATGATGTCGATTGGGGTGTCGAAGTGGGCGGCTTCGCCGAATTCTATCCAACGGACAATATTCGCGGCCGTGTCGAGGTGCGCCGGGGTATCGGTTCGCATGACGGCGTCGTTGCCGACTTTGCCGTCGATGCCTTCAAGGACCTGACGCCGACCGTGCGCGTTTCGGCCGGGCCGCGCGCCACCGTGGCGTCGCGGGATTACTTCAAGCAGTATTACGGGGTGAACCCGACGGAAGCGGCTGCATCCGGCCTGTCGACCTACCGTCCCGATGGCGGCGGTCTGAAATCGCTTGGTCTCGGCGGCCAGATCACCTGGAAGGCGACGGACAAGATCGAAACCAGTGCCTATGCGGAGTATAGCCGCCTGATGGGACCGGCAGCCGATTCCAGCATCGTCAAGGAGCGCGGGTCGGCCAATCAGGCGACCTTCGGCCTGCAGGCAACCTACCGTTTCGACTTCGCGCTTTGACCGATATATCGGGCTGATGCGAAGTTTATTGCGTCAGCCCCTTTATTCTGGAAGCAGTGATTGCTAAAAGCGCGCTCATGAAAACTGTTTCCTGGACCCTTGCACAGTCCATACCGCTTCAGACACCACGAATTACTGGCCCGGCCTTCCGGTTTGCCTGAAGCCTAGGCTTGCGGGTGCGGAAGGTCCGGGTTTTCCGGATGCGCCATCGCGCTCTTTTTTGATTTTCGTCACATCTTTGCCTGCTGCGATCACGCGCGGGCCTGTTCACAAGCTGGAAAAATGACCGATACCGCCAACCCACTCGACTATTCGAAAACACTTTATCTGCCGCAGACCGATTTTCCGATGCGCGCCGGCCTGCCCGCCAAGGAGCCGGAATTCGTCAAGCGCTGGGGCGAGATGAATCTCTACAGGAAATTGCGCGAAGACGGGAAGGGGCGCCCGCTCTACGTGCTGCATGACGGTCCTCCCTATGCCAATGGCAATATCCATATCGGCCATGCGCTGAACAAGATCCTCAAGGACGTCATCACCCGCTCGTTCCAGATGCGCGGTTTCGATTCCAATTATGTTCCCGGCTGGGATTGCCACGGCCTGCCGATCGAATGGAAGATCGAGGAACAGTACCGCGCCAAGGGCAAGGACAAGGACGACGTGCCGATCAACGAATTCCGCAAGGAGTGCCGTGAGTTTGCCGCCAATTGGATCAAGATCCAGTCCGCCGAGTTCAAGCGCCTCGGCATCGAGGGCGATTTCGACAATCCCTATACGACGATGGCTTTCCATGCGGAAAGCCGCATCGCCGGGGAATTGCTGAAATTCGCCATGTCAGGCCAGCTCTATCGCGGTTCGAAGCCGGTGATGTGGTCGGTGGTCGAGCGCACGGCGCTGGCGGAAGCCGAAGTCGAGTATCAGGACTATGAAAGCGACACCATCTGGGTGAAATTCCCGGTCGCAAATGGCGCGGGCGATCTTGGCGCGGCGCATGTGGTGATCTGGACCACGACACCATGGACCATCCCGGGAAACCGTGCGGTCAGCTATTCCCCGCGCATTGCCTATGGGCTTTACGAGGTCGAAACCGCTGAAAATGATTTTGGACCCCGGCCGGGCGAAAGGCTGATCTTCGCCGACGCGCTTGCGGAGGAATCCGCGGCCAAGGCCAAGCTGACCTTCAAGCGGATCAAGACCGTTGCGGCCGACGAGTTTGCCGCCATGACCCTGGCGCATCCTTTCAAGGGGCTTGGCGGCGGCTATGAATTTGTTGTTCCGCTGGTTGCCGGTGATCACGTTACCGACGATGCCGGTACCGGCTTCGTGCACACCGCCCCAAGCCACGGCCGCGAGGACTTTGACGCGTGGACCGCTGCTGCGCGTGAACTCGAGGCGAAGGGTATTTCTCCGGCTATCCCGTTCACCGTTGACGATGCCGGCTTCTATACCAAGGACGCCCCGGGCTTTGGTCCGGACCGCGAAGGCGGAGCCGCGCGCGTCATCGACGACAACGGCAAGAAGGGCGACGCCAACAAGGCCGTCATCGAGGAGCTTATCGCGCGCAGTGCGCTGTTTGCCCGCGGCCGGCTGAAGCACTCGTATCCGCATTCATGGCGTTCGAAGAAGCCGGTCATCTTCCGCAACACGCCGCAATGGTTCGTCTATATGGACAAGGATCTGGGCGATCTGACCACATTGCGTTCGCGCGCCCTGGCGGCGATCGACGAGACCCGTTTCGTACCCGCCGGCGGCCAGAACCGGCTGCGTGCCATGATCGAAGATCGTCCCGACTGGGTCCTGTCGCGCCAGCGCGCCTGGGGTGTGCCGATCTGCGTGTTTGCCGATGAGAATGGCAACGTGCTCAAGGACGATGCGGTCAATGCCCGCATTCTCGAAGCATTCGAACAGGAAGGCGCCGATGCCTGGTTTGCCGAAGGCGCGCGCGCGCGTTTCCTTGGCGAAAAGGCAAACGAGCCGTGGGTGCAGGTGCGCGACATTCTCGATGTCTGGTTTGACTCCGGCTCGACCCATGTCTTCACGCTGGAAGACCGTCCTGACCTGAAATGGCCTGCCGATGTCTATCTGGAAGGCTCCGACCAGCATCGCGGCTGGTTCCATTCGTCGCTGCTGGAAAGCTGCGGTACCCGTGGCCGTGCGCCCTACAACACCCTCGTCACCCATGGTTTCACCATGGACGAGGAAGGGCGCAAAATGTCGAAGTCGCTCGGCAATACGGTCACGCCGCAGGATGTGATCAAGGATTCCGGCGCCGATATCCTGCGCCTGTGGGTCATGACCACGGATTATTGGGAAGACCAGCGTCTGGGCAAGAACATCATCCAGACGAACATCGATTCCTATCGCAAGCTGCGCAACACCATCCGCTGGATGCTTGGCACCCTGGCCCACGATGCCGGGGATGAAATCGCCTATGCTGAGATGCCGGAACTGGAAAAGCTGATGCTGCACCGTCTCACCGAGCTCGATGAGGTGGTCCGCTCGAGTTACGATGCCTTCGAATTCAAGCGCATCACGCGTTCCCTGATCGATTTCATGAACGTCGAATTGTCGGCGTTCTACTTCGATATCCGCAAGGATGCGCTGTATTGCGACGCGCCGTCCAGCATCAAGCGCCGTGCGTCCCTGCAGGTTGTGCGTCACCTGTTCGACCGTCTGGTGACCTGGCTTGCGCCCATGCTGCCGTTCACCACGGAGGAAGCCTGGCTCGACCAGTATCCCGCGGCGGTGTCGGTGCATCTGGAGCAGTTCCGCGCGACGCCGGCCGAATGGAAGAACGAAGCCCTGGCCGAGAAGTGGCGCAAGGTGCGCGATGTCCGGCGCGCCGTCACCGGTGCATTGGAACTGGAGCGCGCGGACAAGCGCATCGGCTCGTCGCTTGAGGCGGCGCCGGTGGTTTTTGTCAGCGATCCGGAACTGTTCGCTGCCGTTTCCGATCTCGATATGGCCGAAATCTGCATCACCAGCGCCATCACGATCAGGAACGAAGCGGCTCCGGCCGGCGCATTCATTGCCGAGGACGTGAAGGGCGTGGCGGTCGTTCCCGAGCGCGCATCGGGTACAAAATGTGCCCGTTCATGGCGTTATACCCATGATGTTGGCTGCGATCCGGCCTACCCGGATGTCTCGGCCCGCGATGCGGCGGCACTGCATGAACTGGCAAAACTCGGCAAACTCGCCATTTAAGTGTATAAATGCGGATCATTCTCTGGATGATCTGCATTTTGCTTAACAATAGGTTGCTTCGGCTTGCTTATTGGGACGGGCCTCATGTAAAAGGCTTGCCATTGAGTTGCCTGATTTAACAGGCAGGGCATTGATCAAGCATATTGACTCGGCGGAGTCGGCAATATGAGCTTGAGGCGAAAGTGGCGAGTATGGATTTGAACGGACGTATTACGGTTCTTGGTGCAATGCTGGCGTCCTTGACGCTGGCCGGGTGCATGTCGTCACCAACCTATGGCACCAACAAGACATCTGGCAGCCAGTTGCTGGACGACGTTTCCAATATCGCTTCGTTCAGTCCCAAGAAAAAAGACCCGATAACCTATAATCCGCGCCCGGATCTCGTTCGCCCTGTCGCTGGCAAGCCAGGCCAATTGCCGGCGCCGCAGGAAAATGCCGTCGCCGCGAACGCTGCGAAGTGGCCGGAATCACCGGAACAGCGGCGCAAGCGTTTGCGTGACGACGCTACGGCCAATCAGAACAATCCCAACTATGTGCCGCAGATCGAAAATGACACGCCGCCCGCAACACGGGCTGTCGATAATGGCGAGCATGGCGTCTACAACGACAGAAACCCGCCACCCTCGGGCGTGAGCACGGCAAGCAAGCAGTCTGCGGAATTCCGCGCCCGCCGCCTTGCTTCGACCGCCGGCTCGGCGACCACGCGGCGTTATCTGAGCGAGCCGCCGCTGGCCTATCGCGCCCCGGCGGCGACGGCCGCTGCCGATGAGCTTGGCGAAGACGAAGCCAAGAAGGAACGCGACCGCAAGGCCGCTGCCCGCAAGGACAAGGGCTTCAGCTTCAAGAACCTCATTCCCTGGAATTGATGCCACCGGAATTTGAACCGCTGCATGACACGTGAAAGGCTCCTTCAGGGAGCCTTTCTTTTTTGGACGTCAGAAAGCGTCTTGCCTTTGCCTTGATGTACCGAGACTATTGCGTCACAGCTTGTCAGTTGAGGGCCACCGATCTTGCGTCTTTTGCGTCTTCCCGGATTGATTATTCTCATTCTCCTGACAGCCTTCGGTTTTTTCTGGGGCGGATTTGCGCTCTGGTATCAACTTCCTCTGGACCTGCCCGGTGTGACGGGCGGTGTGATTGTCTGGGTCCTGATCGGGCTTGTGGTTCTTTGGCTCGAGGTAACGGGGCGGGTTCGGCGCGCCCTGATTGTGCTCATTCCGGTCATGGCGGCCCTCCTGTTCTGGTGGAGCACCATAACTCCGTCGCTCAATCGCATCTGGGCGGATGACGTGGCGCAGACCGTTACGGGAACACTGGTGGGCAATCATGTGACGCTGGCCAATGTCCGCAATTTCGAATGGCGCAGCCAGACGGATTACACGCCGCGCTGGGAAGTCCGGTCCTACGATCTGGAAAATCTGGCGTCGGTGGATGTGTTTCTGTCGTACTGGTCGAGCCCGGCCATTGCGCATACGCTGGTGAGTTTCGGTTTCAACAATGGTGATCAGGTGGTTTTCTCGGCCGAGATCCGCAAGAAGCGGCACGAGCAGTTCTCGGAAATCGGCGGCTTTTTCAAACAGTTCGAATTGGCGATGATCGCCGCCGACGAGCGCGACATCATCCGGTTGCGCAGCAATATCCGCAAGGAGGATGTGTATCGGTATCGGGTCAACCTGACACCGGAAATGCGGCAGGCGCTGTTTCTCTCCTACCTCGACACCGGCAACCGGCTGTCCAAGCAGGCGCAATTCTACAACACGGTGACGGCCAATTGCACGACGGTGATCTTTGACATGATCCGGGCAATCACGCCCGGAGTGCCGCTGGACTACCGCGTCATCCTTTCCGGTTACCTGCCCGGTTATCTCTATGATCTTGGTGCCATCGACCGGAGCAAGCCGCTCGAAGCGGAGATTGAGGCGGCTTTGATCAACCAGCGCGCCATGGATGCCGACAAGGCGGAGGACTTTACCGCCCGGATACGCACCGACAATTAGAGCCGCTTTGCGCGGAAGAATTCCTTGAGGATGGTTTCAGCTTCCTGCTCGCGGAAGCCGGAATAGACCTCCGGCGCGTGATGGCAGGTGGGCTGGGCAAAAAATCGCGCGCCGTTTTCCACGCCGCCGCCCTTGATGTCCTGCGCCCCGTAGTACAATCGCCGGATACGGGCGAAGGAAATGGCGGCAGCGCACATCGTGCACGGCTCGAGCGTGACATAGAGATCGCAACCCGTCAGGCGCTCATCGTTCAGCGCTTCGCAGCCCTGCCGGATGACCAGAATTTCCGCATGGGCGGTGGGATCGTTGCGTTCCCGGGTGCGGTTTCCGGCCTGCGCCAGAACCACGCCGTCCTTCACCAGAACGGCACCGACGGGCACTTCGCCGCGTTTTGCCGCTGCCTTCGCCTCGGCCAGGGCAAGGTCCATCGGTCCCATAGGATCAGTTTTTTGGTTCACGCTGCACTCATGGTCCAGAATTTACTCGCAAGCTGCCGTCATAGCTGGTAGTTAGCCCCGCTGAAAGGCAAACATTCCATGACCAGTTCAAATGATGACGGAAAGGGCGGTAAACGTCCCTTTGAAAAGCGCAGCTTCGACAAGAAGGGCGCCGATGGCGGCCGCGGTGGCCGTCCGGCTCCGCGCAAGTTTGATGACGGAGCGCGGGATCCCGCGACGCGCGGTCCGCGCAGATCATCGCATGAGGAAGCGCCGGTCGACGACAGCGAGCGCATCGCCAAGCGTCTTGCCCGCGCAGGCATAGCCTCGCGCCGCGAAGCCGAGACAATGATTGCTGCAGGCCGTATCTCGGTCAATGGCAAGGTGCTTGCCAGCCCCGCGATCAATGTCAAGCGTGAAGACCGCATCGAAGTCGACGGCAAGCCGTTGCCGCAGAAAGAACGCACGCGCCTGTGGCTCTACCACAAGCCGGCCGGTCTGGTGACGACCAATCGCGATCCGGAAGGACGCCAGACGGTGTTTGAATCCCTGCCGAAGGATATGCCGCGTGTCCTTTCCGTCGGACGTCTGGATATCAATACCGAAGGTCTTCTGCTGCTGACCAATGATGGCGGCCTGTCGCGTGCGCTTGAACTGCCATCCACCGGCTGGCTGCGCCGCTACCGCGTGCGTGCCCATGGCAGCGTGACCCAGGAAAAGCTCGATACGCTGAAGGACGGCATTGCCGTCGAAGGCGTGTTCTACGGCGCGATTGAAGCCACGCTCGAACGCGAGCAGGGCTCCAATGTCTGGATCATGATGGGTCTGCGCGAGGGCAAGAACCGCGAAGTCAAGAATGTGCTTGGTGCGCTTGGCCTGTCCGTCAATCGCCTGATCCGCATTTCCTATGGCCCGTTCCAGCTTGGCGATCTGCCCGAGGGTTCGGTGCGGGAAATGAACGGCCGTACGCTGCGCGACCAGCTTGGCGAGCGCCTGATCGAAGAATCCGGTGCCGATTTCGAGGCGCCGATCATCAATGTCTTTTCCAACGATGCGGTGAAGGGCGAAGCGGTACAGCAGCCGGCTGCCGATCGTCCGGCGCGCCGTTCCTCCGAATGGATATCGAGTGCGCCGGTGGCGAAAAGCCGTGGCCCGCGCAAGTCCAAGGACGAAAGGCGCGAAGAAGGCCTGTCGCGCCTGACGACCGATCGCAGCGAACGGCCAGGAGCCTCGCGCGACGCACGCGGCGGCCGCGACGAACGTCCGGCCCGTGCACCGCGTGCGGACGACCGCAAGCCGCGCGATGCCGCTGGCCCCAAGGGTGTGCGCGGCGCAAAGGCTGAAGAGGCCGCGCCTCCACGTGCCCGTTCGGCCAATGTCTGGATGGCGCCGGGCGCGCGCCCGGTTGGCAAACCCAAGGCAAAGACCGGCGAACCGCGCGGCGAGCGCCGCCATTCCGATGCGCCGCGCACGGAACGGCCGCGCCGTTTCGAGGAAGGTTCCGCGCGTCCTGCGGGTGACCGCCCGCAGCGTGAACGTCCTGCCGGTGCCTATGCGGGCGGCGACAAGCCGCGCAGCTATTCCCCGCGCCCGCCTCGCGGCGATGACGAGCGGGCCGAGCGTCCGAAGCGTTCCTTCGGATCGGATCGGCCGGAAGGTTCTCGTGATGGCCCGCGTCCACCGCGCCCGCCACGGGTGGGCAAGCGCGAACGCGCCGAACTGAAGGAGCGGGAAGCCGCCGGCGGCAAGCCGTCCTTCCAGTCCGAGCGCCCCAATCGCGCCGAACGTCCATACGGCACCAGTGGCCGCCCAACCCGGCAGGATGGCCGCTCCGGTGACCGGCCCTATGGCGGACCGAAAGGCGCGGCACCGCGTGGTGCGCCATCGGGCGCCCCCAAAGGTCCGCGCGGCGGTTCCGGCGGTGGCGCAGGCCGTCCGCCACGCAAGCCCAAGCCATAGGCGTGGACTTCATGCGGATTGTCGGCGGCAAATTTCGCGGGCGGGCATTGGCGACGCCGAATACCAATGCCATCCGGCCGACCACGGACCGGACGCGGGAAAGCCTGTTCAACATTCTGGTGCACAATTATCCGGAAAAGTTTGAAGCGACGCGCGTGCTGGATCTTTTCGCCGGCACGGGCGCCCTGGGGCTTGAAGCCATATCGCGGGGCGCGCGCTATGGCGTCTTCATCGAGGAGTCGACGGAAGGGCGCGGCCTGATCCGCACCAATGTCGAAGCTTTCGGTTTGCTGGGCAACACCAAGATTTTCCGCCGCGATGCCGCCAAACTCGGCGATGCCGGCACGATCGAGCCGTTCGATCTCGTTTTTGCCGACCCGCCCTATGGCAAGGGCCTGGGCGAGCTCGCCTTCAAATCCGCTCTTGAAGGCGGCTGGCTCAATCCCGACACACTTCTCGTGCTTGAAGAAGAAGCCGAGGCCGTGATCAACCTGGATTCGCGATTCTCGGTGGCCGAAGAACGCCACTACGGCGGAACAATCATACGATTTGTCACGTTGAACGGCTAAGCAAACGACCGGACCGGAAAACTTCCGGCTTTGAACAGAATTGCGAAGGAAGATTGATGTCGCAAATAGTGAGCCGTACCATTGCGGCATTGGTTTTGGCCGGAACAGTATCGACCGCCGGTTTCATTCTTCCCGCATATGCCCAGACGATGGCGCAGCTCACCGCGGAGGTCCAAAAGGCTGATAGTGCCGGCGTCTCGTCCTTCCGTTTGGACAATGGTCTGGAAGTGGTGGTGATACCCGACCATCGCGCGCCGGTCGTTACCCATATGCTCTGGTATCATGTCGGATCAGCCGACGAAGACCCGGGCAAGTCGGGCATTGCGCATTTCTTCGAACATCTGATGTTCAAGGCCACCAAGACCTATCCGGCCGGTGAATTCTCCCGCAAGGTGGCTGAAATCGGCGGCCGCGAGAATGCGTTCACCTCCTATGATTACACCGCCTTCTTCCAGCAGGTGTCGCCGCAGGCGCTTGAAATGGTCATGACCTATGAGGCGGACCGCATGGAAAACCTCATCCTGAACGAGGATGTGGTGAAGACCGAGCGCGACGTGGTGCTCGAAGAGCGCCGGTCGCGCACCGATACCAATCCCGCCGCCCTGCTGTCGGAAGAGGTCAACGCGACGCTTTATCAGAACCACCCCTACCGCTTCCCGGTTATCGGCTGGTTGCACGAGATGCAGCAGCTCAACCTCAAGGATGCGCTCGCCTTCTACGAAAAATTCTACACGCCAAACAATGCGACGCTGGTTGTCTCGGGCGATGTCGATGCAGCGGCGGTCAAGGCGCTGGCGGAAAAGACCTATGGCAAGGTGCCGCGCCGTTCGGAACCCGGCAAACGCATGCGGCCGCAGGAACCGGAACAGAACACCAAGCGCACCGTATCCCTTGCCGACCCGCGCGTATCGCAGCCAAGCTTCCAGAAAATATGGCTGGTGCCATCCTACAACAATGCCAAGCCCGGTGAAGCCGAGGCGCTTGACCTCCTGAGCGAAATCCTCGGCGGGTCCACGCGCAGCCGGGTCTATCAGGCACTGGTCGTGCAGGATGGATTGGCCGCCAGCGCCGGCGTCTATTACCAGGGCGGCGCGCTCGATGACGGCACGTTTGCCGTCTATGGCGCACCGCGCGGTTCAGCCTCCCTGCAGCAAGTGGAAGCCGGCGTGGATGCGCAGATTGCCCGCATCATCAAGGACGGCATTACATCAGATGAACTGGAGAAAGCCCGCAACCGCTTTCTGAAGAGCGTCATCTTTGCCCGTGACAGCCAGGCGGGCATGGCCCGCATCTATGGCTCGACGCTGTCGACCGGTCAGACGATCAAGGACATTCAGGAATGGCCGGATCGCATCCAGGCGGTGAAGGTTCAGGATATTCAGGATGTGGCCAAGCGCTATCTCGTCGATGCGCGCTCGGTGACCAGTTACCTGATGCCGGAGAACGGCAAGCCTGACGAGAAGATACCGTCGACGGGTGAGACCGCGCCGATGCAACCACAGACCGAGGGAGTCATCCAATGATCCGCCTGTTGACGCCCGCTTTCAACCGGATGGCCGCCGCCTTGCTGCTGGTCATCCTCGCCGTGGCACCGGTCTATGCGGTGGAAATCAAGGAAGTCGTTTCTCCCAAGGGGATTCGCGCCTGGCTGGTTCAGGATGATTTCGTTCCGCTGATTGCCCTGCGGTTTTCCTTTCAGGGCGGTTCGGCGCAGGATCCCAAGGGCAAGGAAGGCCTCGCCAATCTGATGACCGGCCTTTTCGATGAGGGCGCCGGCGATCTCGATTCCGATACGTTTCAGGAAAAGCTCGACGATGTCGGCGCTGAAATGAGCTTCAGTGCCGGGGATGACCGCATTTCCGGCGCCATGCGCATGCTTGCCGACAAGCGCGATGAAGCGGTCGATCTCTTGGCGCTCGCCGTCAATAAGCCGCGCTTCGATCAGGCGCCGATTGACCGCATCCGCCAGCAGGTGGTCGCCAACATCAAAGCCGCCGAGCGCGATCCGAACACCATCGCCGGCCGCAAGTTCGCCGAAGCGCTGTATGGCGATCATCCCTATGGCCGCCAGTCGCAGGGCACCGAAGCCAGCCTGGCATCGATCACCCGCGATGATCTCGCCGCTTATCACAAGCGGGTCTTTGCCCGTGACCATCTTATTGTCGGTGTTGTCGGCGCAATCAGTCCAGAACAGCTGGGACCGTTGCTCGACAAAGTGTTTGGCGATCTGCCGGACAAGGCCCAGCTTGATCCGATTGGCGATGCCAAGCTGGCCTTGGGCAAGACAACCCGCGTCGATTATCCCCTGCCGCAGACATCCATTTCCATGGTCTATCCGGGCGTGCGGCGCCAGGATGCGGATTTCTTCCCGGCCTACATCATGAATCACATTCTGGGTGGTGGTACCTTCTCCTCGAGAATTTACAGCGAAGTGCGCGAGAAGCGCGGCCTTGCCTATTCCGCCGGTTCAGCCCTCATCAGCAGGGATCATATGGCCGCCCTGACCATATCCACGGCAACCCGCTCCGACCGGTCCGGGGAAACCCTGCAGATCATCAAGGATGAGGTTGCCCGCATGGCCAAGGACGGTCCGACCGAGCAGGAACTGGTCGAGGCCAAGAAATATCTCGTCGGCTCCTATGCCATCAACAATCTGGATTCGTCATCGGCCGTCGCCAGCACGCTGATCGGCCTGCAGGATGAGCATCTGGGCCGCGACTATATCGACAAGCGCGCGGATCTGATCAATGCTGTGACATTGGATCAGGTGAAGGCAGCGGCGCGGAAACTGCTTGAAACCGATCCGGCCATTCTGATCATCGGGCCGCCCCAATCCTGATCAGCCGGGGATATGACATGAGCGCACGCGATCTCGAAAGTGTTTCCGGTTCTGCGGGAACCGGCGTCGTCAGCAGTTCGCCAAGCTTTGCGATTGCTTTTGGCGGCGGCGGGGCGAGGGGACTGGCGCATATCAATGTCATCGAGGCGCTGGATGAGCTCGGCATCAGGCCGGTCGCCATTTCCGGTTCCTCCATCGGCGCCATCATGGGCGCGGGCATGGCAGCGGGCATGTCCGGCCGGGACATACGCGACTATGCGGTGGCAACATTGTCGCGGCGCGCCGAAATCGCCGCGCGGCTCTGGCGCCTGCGCCCGGCGACCTTTGGCGAAATGTTCGGCGGCGGCATCCGCTTCAGCCAGTTCAACATTGAAAAGCTGCTCAAGACCTTCCTGCCGGAACAGATACCCGATACGTTCGAGGAACTGCCCATTCCGCTCAGCGTCACCGCAACGGATTTTTACGGCCAGCGGGAAATTCCCATCCATCAGGGTGATCTCTTCAGCGCCATAGCCGCTTCCGCGGCCATCCCGGCGCTGTTCCGCCCGGTGCGCCGCGACGACCGTGTGCTGATCGACGGTGGCATCTACAATCCGGTGCCCTTCGATCATCTCAAGGACAGGGCCCAGTTCGTCATCGGTATCGATGTGGTCGGCGGCCCGGAAGGCGACGGCCGCAAGTTTCCGTCGTCGATTGATGCGATGTTCGGCGCAAGCCAGCTGATGATGCAGTCGATCATCGCGACACGGTTGCGGACCGATCCGCCGGCAATCTTCCTGCGGCCCAGCGTTGCCCGGTTTGGCGTGCTGGATTTTCTACGGGTCGAACAGGTGCTGAACGAGTCGATCGGTATCAAGGATGAATTGAAGCGGGCTGTTGATGCCGCCATTGCCTATACGGAACATGCCGAACAGGAATAGCGGCTTATAATCAAGAGGTGGCCTGTTCCGTTGGCCGCGTCCATTCACAGGAACGACAATACCTCGAGATAGACGGCCCACCAGAAACCTATACCGAACGCCGCCATGGCATACCACAGGAGTGCCATGGCAAGACGGTTGCGCTTTCCTGTCCAAAACCCGCGATGCAGGGCGGGTTTTGGTGTGTCGGCGGCTGCAAGTGCGAATGTCACCATGATAAATGAGCCTGACTGAGTGTACGTTCGTCGCTTTTTATCAGGATCACGGTTTCATCAGAATCCGTAGTCTTACCGACCTCACTCCGCCGGCTCAGGATCGGGAAGCATCTCTTCCGTGTCGATGCGCTTGGATTCGCGGGTCGGCTTGATCAGCGGCTCCGGCGTGACCGGGCGTGTCAGCAGCAGGTCATTGCCCGCCATCAGGCCTTCGGCCGCCTGGATGTGCAGCCGATCCTCGTCACGGCGGCGGATGTCCTCCATGATCTCGTAGGCCACATCTTCGCTGGTTCCGAGCTCTTCAAGCGTACGGCGGCCGAACAGCAGGCCTGATTCAAAGGTCTCGCGCAATTCGTACTGCACGCCGCGGGCGCGCAGTTTCAGCGTGTGGCCCCGGTCATAGGACCGCACGAACAGCTTGATATCGGGATATTCCGACTGGATGAGCTCGACGATCCGGTCGGTGGTCTCCTTCTTGTGCGTGCAGATGGCAACGATTTTCGCTTGGCGGATACCGGCTGCCTCCAGCACTTCCTTGCGCGTGCCATCGCCGAAATAGATGCGGAAGCCGAATTTCGAGGCGGCGCGGATGCGGTCGGCCGAGGCATCGATCAGCGTGACGCTGGTGCCGCCCGCCAAAAGGATCTGCGCGGCGATCTGCCCGTAGCGGGAAAAGCCGATCATGAGCACATCGGCACCGGCAGCACCGTCGAAATCCTCGTCGATCTGTTCTTCCGCGTGGGCGTCGACAAGGAAGCGGTTGCCAAGGGCGACCGACAGCGGCATCACGGCCATGGACAGCGTGACCACCGCGATCATCTCCGATGCCGTCGAGGTGCTGAGCAATCCGGCCGCCGCCGCCGTGGTGAACAGGACGAAACCGAACTCACCGCCCTGCGGCAGGAAGAAGGCGATGCGGGTCGCATCATTGTGATTGCACCGGAACAGCCGCGCGAGGATGTAGACGACCAGCGCCTTCACCGCCATGAACATGGGCACCGCAAGAAGAATCGCCTCCCAGTCGGCAAGGATGACCTTGAGGTCAATCGACAGCCCGACGGCCATGAAGAACAGGCCGAGGAAAATACCGCGGAACGGTTCGATGTCCGCCTCCAGCTCGTGCCGGTAGGACGATTCGGCCAGCAGGACGCCGGCGATGAACGCGCCCATGGCCATGGACAGCCCGGCAAACTGCATCAGCAGCGCGGCGCCGAGCACGACGAACAGAGCGGCGGCAATCATCACTTCCCGCGCGCCGGTATTGGCAATGAACCGGAACAGCGGATTGAGGAGATAGCGGCCCACCGCAACGATGGCGCCGATGCAAACGATGGCGATGAGGAATTTACCAAGCGGATCCGCCTGATGCTGGGCGGAACCGGGTGCAAGCACGGGAATCATGGCCAGCAAGGGAACGATCGCCAGATCCTGGAACAGCAGGATGGCAAAGGATGTCTGCCCGTGCGGCATATTGGTCTCGCCGCGCTCTTCCAGGATCTGCATGGCGAACGCCGTGGACGACAGGGCAAGGCCAAAGCCGATGACCAGAGCCGCCTGCCAGTTGACGAGATGGAAGGCGAGGATGAGCCCGGTCAATGCCGCACCGGAAACAATGACCTGCGCCGCGCCGAGGCCGAAAATCGCATGGCGCATGTTCCACAGGCGCGTGGGTTTCAATTCGAGGCCGATCACGAACAGCAGGAAAACCACGCCCAGTTCGGAAAAATGCAGGACCTGTTCGCCATCGGTGATGAGATTCGCCAGCGGCCCGATCAGCAGGCCCGCCGCGAGATAACCCAGCACCGTCCCAAGCCCGAGCCGTTTGAACAACGGGGCGGCAATGATCGCCCCAGCCAACAGAGCCAGAGCCTGAAAGTAGAGATTGCCGCTTTGTGAAAGCATGAGTCTGACCCAGTCTGTTGCGAATGTTACCAGTGTTTGCCTTGATAGACCCCAATTTGCACCATATAGGAGGCAGTGCATTGTCTGATCATTGGTCAGATATGTCCTTGCATCCTATCATGCAATCAACTCTAGGGATGAATATGATCGAGCCGGCCAATTCCCGCGAATTCGTTGACAATGCTGCTGCGCTTGTCGAAGCCGCCCGCCGGGCCGGAGCCGACGCCGCCGATGCGGTTGTCGTGCGTTCGCGGTCCACGGGTGTCAGCGTCAGGCTTGGCAAGGTCGAGGCGACCGAATCGTCGGAAAGTGACGATTTTTCCCTGCGCGTCTTTGTTGGCAGGAAAGTGGCAAGCATATCGGCAACCGCCGGTTCCGACCCGAAAATTCTGGCCGAGCGCGCCGTCGCCATGGCCAAGGTTTCGCCGGACGATGCGTTTGAAGGCCTGGCTGATCCGGCCAATCTGGTGCGCACTATCCGTGATCTTGATCTCTATGATCCGACGGTCGTTGCGGCAGCGCGGCTGACCGAAGATGCATTGGCTGCGGAGGCTGCCGCCCTTGAAGTTGACGGCGTTACCAATTCCGGCGGTGCGTCGGCTTCCGCCGGGCTCGGCGGCATGGTTCTGGTGACATCGGGCGGGTTCGTCGGCCATTACATGGGGTCGCGTTTTTCCCGTTCGGTCAGTGCCATCGCCGGTACGGGTACCGGGATGGAACGCGACTATGATTTTTCCTCGCGCCAGCATTTCGATGCACTCGAGGACCCGGCGGCCATCGGCCGTTCTGCCGCCGCGCGCGCGGTCAAACGCCTTGGCGCCCGGCAGGCCAAGACCGGCGTGGTCAATGTGGTTTACGACCCGCGCGTGGCACGCGGCATCGCGTCCCATCTTTCCAGCGCCATCAATGGCGCATCGGTTGCGCGCAAGACCAGTTTTCTGAAGGACCGCATGGGCCAGAAGATTCTCGCGGACAGCATCAATGTCACGGATGATCCGCTGCGCATCCGCGGCTCGTCCTCGCGGCCCTTCGACGGCGAAGGAATTGAAGGCGAAGCACTGACCATGGTCGAGAACGGTGTTTTGAAGCACTGGTTCCTGTCCACATCAACGGCTGCGGAATTGGGGCTGAGCACCAATGGCCGCGGTGTGCGTTCAGGATCGAGCGTTGTTCCGTCGTCCACCAATTTTGCCATTGAGCCTGGGGATGAAACGCCGGAGGCCCTGATCCGCGCTGTCGGCAATGGCTTCTATGTCACGGAGCTTTTTGGCCAGGGCGTCGATATGATCACCGGGCAGTACAGCCGTGGCGCATCCGGTTACTGGATTGAAAATGGCGAACTGGCCTATCCCGTCAGTGAAGTCACGCTAGCCTCCAACCTGAAGGATATGTTCCTGAACATGGTTGCGGCGAACGATATTGACCGTAACTTTGGCGTCGCCAGTCCGACACTCCTGATCGAAGGCATGACTCTTGCCGGCAAGTGAAAAAAATCGCGATGATCTAGCCCTGATCCGGGAGGCGGCTGAAGGCGCCGGGCGTATCGCCCTGTCCTATTTCCGCCAGGACCCGCAGGTCTGGATGAAGACCGGCAATTCGCCGGTGAGCGAGGCAGATCTTGCGGCGGACAAATATCTCAAGGACATGCTTCTGACAGCCCGTCCTGATTATGGCTGGATTTCCGAAGAAACCCTCGATGACCGCGCGGCGACAGCGCGTTGGCGCTTTTTCGTCGTCGATCCCATCGACGGTACGCGCGCCTTCATCGAAGGGTCGGATGTCTGGTGCGTCAGCGTGGCGGTTATCGAGGATGGCCGTCCGGTGGCCGGTGTGCTGGAATGTCCGGCGCGCGGCGAGACGATCACAGCGCTTCCAGGGCAGGGGGCTGAACAGAACGGCACAGCCATTCATGTCAGCACCAGCGGCGTTCCGTTCAAGGTGGCGGGTCCGGGGCCATTCCTGAAGAAGCTGCCGGATCATTTCCAGCAATCCATGATTGCTGCGCCCTACGTCGCTTCGCTGGCCTATCGCATTGCCATGGTTGCCCGGGGTGACATTGCCGGGACCTTCGTCCGGCCGAATTCCCATGACTGGGATCTGGCGGCGGCCGATCTCATTCTTGCGGAGGCGGGCGGTCATGTCCTGACGGCGAATGGCAAGCCGCTGACCTATGGTTTGCGCAACAATGAGACAGGCGATTATCGCCATGGCGCGCTTGTCGCTGCCAGCGGTTTATTGATGGACAACATGTTGGACGTTGTCGCCGAAACCGCCTTCGGCTAAACAGACTGAAAATTCAACGATTGATCACTGAACGGATGGGCGACCATGAGCGAAAATACAGCAGAACCGAAGCAGTTGCTTCACCTGGTTTTTGGCGGCGAACTGAAGAAGCTCGGCGGTGTTGAATTCCGCGATCTGGAAAAGCTGGATATCGTCGGCATCTACCCGAATTTCGAAACGGCACAGCGCGCCTGGAAGTCGAAAGCCCAGCAGACCGTCGACAACGCACATATGCGCTATTTCATCGTGCACATGCACAAATTGCTCGATCCCGACACGGGCAAGGCAAGCTGACCGGTTCTCCGGTCGCGCATTGACAACGGCATGATTGATAACAGCACAGCAACCGCCAAGGCGCCCCGCAAGAAGAACGGGGTGCTGAAACGGTTTTGGCGTTCCATCCGGGGCCCGTTGGCGAAGTCGCGTTTCGTCCGCTTCCTCGTGGTCTGGCTGATCACTCTGTTCTTCCGGCTGGTGAATGCCACCAACCCGCGTCTGCCCGGCTCGTCCGATCTGGAGGATATGAAGCGGGGCGGTGAGCCGTTCATTGCCGTGGCCTGGCATGGCCAGCATCTGATGGCGCCCTTTCTGATGCCGCGCGGCGTACGCTTCGCCGCCATGTTCTCCAAGAGCAAGGATGCGGAACTCAACGCGCGCGTAGCGGAACGGTTCGGTGTCGAGATCATCCGCGGTTCCGGCGGGCGGGAGCCGACGAAAAGCATCGAAAAGGGTGGGGTAAGGGCCTTGCTCGCCCTGAAAAAGGCATTGAAGGACGGTAAGACGGCGGCAATGATTGCTGATATTCCCCATGGGACACCCCGCGATTCCGGTCAGGGGGTCATTCTCCTTGCCAAACTGTCGGGCCGCCCGATCATTCCCATCTGCTATATGACGTCGCGCAGGAAAATTCTCGAGAAGAGCTGGGATAAGACAACCATTCCCTTGCCATTCGGCAGGTCAGGGTTGATTGTCGGCGACCCGATCTTTGTCCCCGAGGATGCCGATGATGCAATGCTTGAAGCCAAGCGTGTCGAATTGACCGCCAGCCTGAACGCCAATACGGTACGGGTGCAGGCGCTTGTGGATGGCCGGGCATGAGCGAACGGTGGGCGCGCATTGTCCTGAGCACCTATCGCTGGGTGGGTGCCATGGTCTTTCCGGCTGTCGGCGCCTATGTCGCCTTCCGCGCCAGCAAGGGCAAGGAAGAACGCGGACGTCAGGGCGAACGTTATGGCGTGGCCAGCGTTGCACGGCCGGCGGGACCGCTGGTTTGGGTCCATGCGGCGAGCGTCGGCGAAACCTCTGCCGTCACGCCGCTGGTTGAAACCATCGTCGACATGGGAATCAGTGTCGTTCTCACCACCGGGACCGTGACCTCCGCCAAGATGGTGCAGGAACGTCTGGGTGACCGGGTCATCCATCAATATGTGCCGCTCGACCTGAAGCCGGCGGTCGACCGGTTCCTCAGCCACTGGCAGCCCGATCTCGCCGTTATCTGCGAATCCGAGATCTGGCCGATGACCATTCTTGAACTGGGGCTGCGGCGGGTGCCGCAGGTTCTGGTCAATGGCCGCCTGTCCGACAAATCCTTTGCTGCCTGGCAGAAACGGCCGTCCATCGCGGAAGCGCTGTTTGAAAATCTCGCCCATGTGGTGGCCCAGTCCGACATTGACGGCGAACGGTTCCGCGCGCTCGGGGCCCGTCCGGTCACGGTATCGGGCAATCTCAAAGTCGACACCGCAATCCCGCCGGTCGTGGAGTCGGAACTTGAGGCTCTGCAGAGGCAGATCGGCAAGCGCAAGACCTGGGCAGCGATTTCCACCCATCAGGGTGAGGAAGATGTCGTCGCGCAGGTTCATCACATGCTGAAGGTCAGGCATCGCGATCTCCTGACGATCATCGTGCCGCGTCATCCCGACCGCGCCCCGGCAATTGCCGAAGAAATCGAAAAGCTCGGCATGAAGGTGGCATTGCGCAGCCGCGGCGATGTCATCGCGCCGGATACCGACATCTATCTCGGCGATACGATCGGCGAGATGGGCCTGTATCTGCGGCTGACGGAAATCGCCTTTGTCGGGCGGTCGCTCATGGCGCAGGGCGGCCAGAATCCGCTGGAACCCGCCATGTTGAAGACGGCAATCCTTTCGGGCCGCAACGTGCAGAATTTCCGCGATTCCTACCAGCGCCTGATCAAGAATGGCGCAGCCAAGCTCATCCGTGACAAGGACATGCTGGCTGGGGCCGTCAACTACCTCTTCAACAATCCGGCTGAACGCCAGGTGATGATTGATGCGGGAACGAAGACGGTTGAGGACATGCGCGGTTCGCTTGATCTGACCATGACGGCGCTCGAGCCCTTCATCCAGCCCCTGGTGCTGAAGGCGCGGTTGAGCGCGCGTGAAGGTGGCTGGAAATGACCAGCGAAGCGCCTCCTTTCTGGTGGGAAAAGCCGGATTGGCGCGCGCGGGCCCTCAGCCCCCTGTCAAAGATTTACGGCATGGTTGCCGGACGGCGCATCCGCCGCGCCAAGCCGCCTGCCGTTCCCATTCCCGTTCTGTGCATCGGTAATTTCACCGTCGGCGGCGCGGGCAAGACCCCGACGTCCATTGCCTTTGCTAAGGCCGCTGTTGCCGCTGGTCTGAAACCCGGCATTGTCTCGCGCGGTTATGGCGGCGCCTTCTCCGGACTGTACCGGGTCGATCCCGATCACGACAGCGCCCGGCATGTCGGCGATGAACCCATGCTGCTCGCCCGCCATGCGCCGGTGGTCGTATGTGCCGACCGGTTTGCCGGTGCCACTGCACTGCAGGCGGCGGGATGCGATTTCATCATCATGGATGACGGGTTCCAGAGTGCCCGCCTGCATTTTGACTATGCGCTCATGGTCGTCGATGCGGGGCGGGGTATCGGCAATGGCCACGTTATTCCCGGCGGCCCGCTGCGCGCGCCGCTGACGGATCAGCTGGTGCGCACCGATGCCCTGCTCAAGATCGGTTCGGCCAATGGCGCGGACCAGCTTGTGAGGAACGCTGCACGCGCGGCCAAGCCGGTGTATGAAGCCATGCTCCGGCCCAAGGCGCCGCTTGCGGTTGCGGCCAAGCCGCTGCTCGCCTTTGCCGGCATCGGCGATCCCGCGAAATTCTTCCGCACGCTGCAAGAAGCCGGTGGAACGGTCACAGAGGCACGCCCCTTTCCGGATCACCATCCCTATACGGATGAGGAAATCGCCGATCTCATCAAAAGTGCCGATGCGGATGGTTTGACCCTGATCACCACGGCGAAGGATCATGTCCGCCTGCTCGATGGCAGCGAAATCGCCAGGGCATTCGCCGCGAGAACGCAGGTTCTGGATGTGGAGCTGGTTTTTGCGCACCCGCGAACCGTATCGCGCGTCATCAGTGAAACCCGGGAAAGGGCGCGCCTGCGAACGATCCGGCGCCTATAGGCCGCGGCGAAAGTTGCGCATGCGCGGCGGCGTTTCACCCATGGGTATATCCATGGAGCGGCCGGTTGTCTGGCTGTATTGCCGGTCGTTGGAAAAGAGAATTCGTCCTGGCGTACCGATCTGCACGGACAGGGCTACCTTTGGCGCCGATTTCGCCGCTGGGATTTCAATCTCGTAGGCAATGGGGAAATAGCCGCTGCGGCCCAGCGTGAAGCTTGTCTCGCCGATCACCGGCATGGGTTTGGAGTTGCCGTTGGTCGCATCATAGGCGGTGATATAAACGACGGAGCTTGGTGAAAGCCGTGCCAGCGGCGAGCCGCGCAGATAGCCCTTGATCGTCTTGGTCGGTCCGCTGTAGGCCGGTTCGCGTTTGGCGCCCATCGTGGTGCAGCCGCCGGCCAGAAACGCGGTCGCGGCAAGGGCCAAAAGCGTGGACCGGCGATTGATCACCGGTCAGGCCTTGCTGCGCTGGCGCAGCGATGGGTTCATTTCAAGCTCGCGCTCAAGCGAAATCGTTGCATCCGCATAGGCTTCCTGGCGGGCAACGCTCCAGTACCGCAGCTCATCCAGCGCGATCTTTTCCGACGTCACGGCGCACAGCACGTAGGAGCCCGGCGACAGGACCTGAAAGTCGCCGTCGAGGTAGCGTATCTTGGCTTCGCGTGAGCCGGGGCCTTCAAACCTGTTCATTGTCCGGTGGTTTCCAATTCTTTTCGTCAGCTCATTTAGGCGGCAGATGCCCCGCGGGTCAAGACGTCAGCGCCTGCCGAAAAGCCGCTCGATATCCGTGAGCTTCAGTTCGATGTAGGTGGGCCGGCCGTGATTGCACGTGCCTGAGCCGGGCGTGTCTTCCATCTGGCGCAACAGTGCGTTCATCTCGTCCGGCTTCAGCCGCCGGCCGGAACGCACGGAGCCATGGCAGGCCATCGTGGCGGCAACATGGTCGAGAATGGCCTTCAAACCATCGGATGTATCGTGTTCGGCAATCTCGTCTGCGAGGTCGCGGATGAGCTGCTGCACGTCGATCTCGCCCAGCATGGACGGGGTTTCCCGCACGGCGACCGCACCGGGACCAAAGGCCTCCACGCCTAGACCGAAGCGCAACAGGGTTTCCGCATGGGCCACCAGCCGCTCCACGTCCTCTTCCGGCAGATCGACGATCTCGGGAATGAGCAGCATCTGCGCGGGCAGGGGTCTTGAATGCAGCGCCGTCTTCAATGCCTCGTAGACAAGCCGCTCATGTGCCGCGTGCTGGTCGACGATGATGAGACTGTCTTCCGTCTGCGAGACGATGTAGTTCGCATGCATCTGCGCGCGTGCAGCGCCGAGCGGTGCGGCCAGCAGGGCTTGCGGCACCTCCGTTGTGCTGGCCCGCGTATCGGTAGCCAGCACGTCCGCTTCAGCCAGGAAGCCGCGTGGCGGTTCCGCAAATCCGTTGCCCGCATGGAATGGCGCCGGGTCCGGTGTGACGGGACGAAAGGCAGACTGCTGGGTTGTATAGTTCTGGTTGACCGATGGCGAACCCTGCCAGTGCTGTGCCGGTTGGGCCGGGCGCAAAGGCTCCGCTCCGCCGAGCCGGAAGGACTGCAGCATGGCTTCCGCTCCGCTGGTGGCGGCGCGAATGCCGGACTGGCCGAGCGCCTGGCGGATTGCACCGACGATCAGCCCGCGCACCAGACCCGGATCGCGGAAGCGCACATCGGCCTTGGCCGGATGCACATTGACGTCGACCAGCGCCGGATCGAGGTTGAGGAACAGCACCACGACCGGGTGCCGGTCGCGCGAGATCACATCCGCATAGGCGCCGCGGATGGCGCCCCATATCTGCTTGTCGCGCACCGGCCGTCCGTTGACATAGGCAAATTGATGCAGGCTGTTGGCGCGGTTGAAGGCCGGTATCCCGGCAAACCCGGTCAGGCGCACCCCGTCACGCTCCGCATCGATGGCAAGCGCGTTCTCCGGGAATTCCCTGCCCAGCACCTGCGAAATCCGTTCCAGCATGCCGGCGGAGCCAATGCCCGTCGCCGCGAGCTCGAGCGGCGTACGGTCGCTGCCCGCCAGGGAAAAGCGGATATGCGGGAAGGCAATGGCAACGCGCTTGACGATATCGCTGATGGCGGAGGCCTCAGCACGGTCGGTCTTCATGAATTTCAGGCGTGCGGGTGTAGCAAAGAACAGATCGCGCACCTCGGCGATCGTGCCGTTGTTCATCGCCGCCGGGCGCGGTCCGTCCATATGGCCGCCATGCACGCTGATCTCGAAACCGGAATCGGCCTGTGCCGTGCGAGATTTGACCGACAGCCGCGAGACCGAGCCGATGGAGGGCAGGGCCTCGCCGCGAAAACCCAGCGCCCGGATATCATGCACGTCATCCGTCAGTTTCGATGTGCAATGGCGCGAAACGGCTAGCGTCAGTTCATCCGAAGGGATGCCCGATCCATTGTCGGTGATGCGGATGAGGTTCTTGCCGCCGCCCGCCGTCACCACTTCGATGCGGGTTGCCCCGGCATCGATGGCGTTCTCGACAAGCTCCTTTACCACGCTTGCGGGGCGTTCGATGACTTCACCCGCAGCGATCTGGTTGATGATGGTTTCGGTAAGCTGTTTGATGGCCATGCCATACATATAGGGGATTCGTCCGGCGACGGAAATTGTTCGCAGCCAAAGCGCACCGGAATATATTTTAAGCCAAAACTATCTGGCCATCGACGCGATTTTGGTGCTAGGTCTGGGAAAAGCATTATGGAGGAAATTACATGGCGCATTCCAAAGCTTCCTTTGTCTGGACGGATCCGTTTCTGCTGGAAGATCAGTTGACCGAAGACGAACGGATGATCCGGGACAGTGCGCGCGCCTTCGCGCAGGGAGAGCTGGCACCGCGTATCGAGGAAGCCTATCTCGAGGAAAAGACCGATCCGGCGCTTTTCCGCATGATGGGCGAGGCCGGGCTTCTCGGCGTGACGCTGCCGGAAGAATACGGCACCGCCGGTGCATCCTACGTCGCCTATGGTCTGGTTGCACGTGAAGTCGAGCGTGTCGACAGCGGCTATCGCTCGATGATGAGCGTGCAGTCCTCGCTGGTCATGTATCCCATCTACGCCTATGGCTCCGAAGAACAGCGCAAGAAATATCTGCCGAAGCTGGCTTCGGGCGAGTGGATCGGCTGCTTCGGCCTGACCGAGCCCGATGCCGGTTCCGATCCGGCCGGGATGAAAACGCGCGCCGAAAAGGTTGCCGACGGGTACCGGATTTCCGGCTCGAAAATGTGGATTTCCAATTCACCCATCGCGGATGTCTTCGTGATCTGGGCCAAGTCCGATGCGCATGACGGCCAGATTCGTGGCTTCGTGCTCGAGAAGGGTATGAAGGGGCTTTCCGCTCCGAAGATCGGCGGCAAGCTTTCGCTCCGCGCCTCGATCACCGGCGAAGTCGTCATGGACGGGGTTGTCGTTGGCGAAGAACACCTTCTGCCCAATGTTTCGGGCCTCAAGGGGCCGTTCGGCTGCCTCAACCGTGCCCGCTACGGCATTTCCTGGGGTGTGATGGGGGCCGCGGAAGATTGCTGGCAGCGCACCGTGCAATACGGTCTCGACCGCAAGCAGTTCGGCAAGCCGCTGGCTGCAACCCAGCTGTTCCAGAAGAAATTCGCCGACATGCAGACGGAAATCACGCTGGGCCTGCAGGCGAGCTTGCGGGTTGGACGCCTCATGGATGAAGACCGGATGGCGCCGGAGATGATCAGTCTGGTCAAGCGCAACAATTGCGGCAAGGCTCTGGATATTGCCCGCGTTGCCCGTGACATGCATGGCGGCAACGGCATCCAGATCGGCTATCACGTGATGCGCCATGCGCAGAACCTTGAAACAGTCAACACCTATGAGGGCACGCATGATGTGCACGCGCTCATTCTCGGGCGCGCCCAGACCGGCATTCAGGCATTCTTCTAGGAATGGCCGACAGGCTCGTCCTGCTTGGAACCAAGGGTGGCCCGGCAATCCGTCCGGGCGGCCCGTCGCCGACATCGTCGCTGCTGGACATATCAGGCCGGCGGGTCGTCATCGATTGCGGTCTTGGTGTGACTCGCGCGTTGGTCAATGCGGATCTGTCACTGAAGGATCTGGATATGATCCTGATCACACATCTGCATTCCGACCATGTGCTCGAACTCGGCCCGCTCATGCACACGGCATGGACGTCGGGGCTGTCGCACAAAGTCACGGTCTACGGCCCGGCCGGAATTGAAGACTACTGGTCAGGCTTCCTGCAATCCATGCGCTACGACATTGATCTGCGCATCGAGGACGAGGGTCGGCCCGATCTGCGCGATCTTGTCGATCTGCGGGTTTACGCCGATGGTTTGGTCTATCAGGACGCGAGCCTGACGATCACCGCCTTGCGCGTCGATCATCCGCCGGTTGTCGATTGTTTTGCGCTGAAGATCGAAGCGGCAGGCAAATCCATCGTCTTTTCAGCGGATACGGCCTATTTCCCGCCGCTGGCCGGTTTTTCCCGTGGGAGCGATCTTCTCGTGCATGAAGCGATGCTGCCAGAAGGCGTGGACCGTCTCGTCGCGCGGACGGGCAACGGCGCACGCCTCAAAGAACATCTTCTCGCCAGCCATACGCTGGTTGAAGATGCCGCGCGGATCGCGGTGGCCGCTGAGGTGAAGCATCTTGTGCTGCATCACCTCATTCCGGCCGACGATCCGCAATTCGGCGAAGCCGACTGGGTAAAGGCTCTGGATGGCAAGTGGGATGGCCGATTGACCGTCGGCCGCGACGGTCTGGTCATCCCGCTCTAGATATCAGCCACTCCGGGCCGAATGCAGCTTTTCCAGTGCCGCCAGCAGAATGCACAGCGCGATGCCCTGCGAGGCCAGTTCCACTTCCTGCAGGGAAGGGAATGTCGGCGCCAGCCGCAAAGTACGGTCGTGCGGGTCCTTGCCGTGCGGTGAGGTCGATCCTGCCGGCGTCAAGGTCACCCCTGCCTGCTTGGCCAGTTCGACCACATGCTTGGCCGTGCCTTCCATGGCATCGACGCAGATGAAATAGCCGCCCTGCGGCTTCGACCATTCGGCGACACCCGTGCCGGCGAGGCGCTTTTCCAGGGCAGCGTTGACCATGTCGAACTTCGGCGCGATCAGGGCGCGATGCGCCGCCATGTGCTTGCGTATGCCGTGCTCGTTTTTGAGGAACCGCACATGCCGCAGCTGGTTCAGCTTGTCCGGTCCGATTGTCCGTTTGCTGGCGCTGGCAAGGTACCAGCGCACATTGGCTGCCGACGAGGCGAAGAAGGCAAGGCCGGCACCCGCCAGCGTTACCTTGGACGTGGAGGCGAAGACAAAGGCCCGGTCGGGATGTCCGGCCTTTTCGCACAGGTCGAGAATATCGGGGATCTGATGCTCGGTTTCCGTGAGATGATGCACCGCATAGGCATTGTCCCAGAACAGGCGGAAATCCGGAGCGCCGGTTTTCATCGCGGCAAGACGTTCGATCACCGCATCGGAATAGGTCTCGCCGGAGGGGTTCGAGTATTTCGGCACGCACCACATGCCCTTGACGCTCGGATCGGCAGCGAGTTTCTCGACAATGTCCATGTCAGGCCCATCGCCCTTGAGCGGTACGGGCAGCATGCGGATGCCGTATTCTTCGAGGATGGAGAAATGCCGGTCATAGCCGGGAACCGGGCAGATGAAAGCCGGAGCTTCCGTCTTCTGCCAGGGTTCGGTGCCTCCAGGAACGCCCTTGACCCAGGCCCAGAGCAGGCAGTCGTGCATCAGCGCCAGACTGGAATTGTCGCCGACAACGATCCGATCCGGCGACGTGCCGAGCGTTGGCGCGAACAGCGTGCGCACTTCCGCCAGTCCCTGCAGATTGCCGTAATTGCGGGCATCTTCACCGGCTTCGCTGAAGTGATCGCCATTGCCGGGCAGGGTCAACATGCCGTTGGCGAGCGCCAATTGCTCGGGGCTCGGTTTGCCGCGGGTCATGTCGATTTTCAGTCCACGGGCACGGAAGGCCTCGTATTCTTTCAAAGTCTTTTGGCGCAGGGCGGCGAAATCGTCACTGTTCAGATCGGCAATACGGCTCATGGGAAGGTCAGCTCTGTTGTCTATAGGCTTGGGGAGGTCAACGGTAAGACGGCTGCGGGGTCCGCAGCCGCCCTTGCATGGTCAGCCTTTCTGCTGCTGAACGATGCCGTAAATATTGGTCGAACGGGCGCCGGAGCGGCAATAGGCCAGCACCGGGCCGTCCGCTTCTTCGAGTGCAGCGGCCATTGCATCCACGTCGTCCTGGGTCAGCTGGCCTGAAACCACGGGGACGTAGTAGATCGGGATGCCTGCCTTTTCGGCGACCTTGGCGATTTCGGCAAATTCCGGCTGATCCGGTGATTCACCATCGGGGCGGTTGCAGATCAGGGTCTGGTAGCCTGCCGCAGCAATATCGCGTACATCGTCGGGTGAAATCTGTCCGGTCACGGCAAAGCCTTCGTCAATCTGACGGATATCCATTTTCTTTCCTTGAGAATGTGATTGGTGGCAGCACCATACATCAAACGCTGACCAATGCCACATCAAAGCCGATTGATCGGGGCCGCAAATTGCGAGCATTGCTCCATAAATAGGCATATGCGACTAATTGATAATAATATAGGCATTTGATTGCCGAAACGGTGCCGGCCGCACCGTTGTTTCCGCCGCTGCGGTCTTCATAATATTGAAGGCCTGTGGCGCTTGACCGTTGTAATCTCGGGCTAATCCAAAGATTTCACACGAGCAGGACGCTGCAATCCGCAGTTGGCACGGTCGTTGCATAGTATTCCCTCGGTACAAACAACCATAAAGAGGGGTTTACCTGAATGTTCAGTCTAACAGCCAGATTTATTGGAACCTTGGCGGCCGCCGCCGTGGGAGCGACACTGACCCTTGCACCGGCAAAGGCAGCCGAGGACACAATCAAGGTCGGTATTCTGCATTCGTTGTCCGGTACGATGGCGATTTCCGAAACCACGCTCAAGGATACGATGCTCTTCCTTATCGACGAGCAGAACAAGAAAGGCGGGGTTCTCGGCAAGAAGCTTGAAGCCGTCGTTGTCGATCCGGCGTCGGATTGGCCGCTGTTTGCAGAAAAAGCCCGTCAGTTGATCGAACAGGACAAGGTTGCGGCGGTTTTCGGCTGCTGGACATCGTCCTCGCGCAAATCCGTGCTTCCGGTTTTCGAGGAATTGAATTCCCTGCTGTTCTACCCGGTTCAGTATGAAGGCGAGGAAAGCTCGCGCAACGTTTTCTACACGGGTGCTGCGCCGAACCAGCAGGCCATTCCCGCCGTGGATTATCTCGCCAAACAGGAAGGCGTGGAGCGCTGGGTTCTCGCCGGTACTGACTATGTCTATCCGCAGACCACCAACAAGATCCTGAAGGCCTACCTCAACGCCAAGGGCGTGAAGGATGAGGACATCATGATCAACTACACGCCGTTCGGTCATTCCGACTGGCAGACGATCGTGTCCGACATCAAGAAGTTCGGCTCGGCCGGCAAGAAGACCGCTGTTGTTTCCACCATCAATGGCGATGCCAATGTGCCGTTCTACAAGGAACTGGCCAACCAGGGCATCAAGGCCGAAGACATTCCCGTTGTCGCCTTCTCGGTGGGCGAGGAAGAACTGGCCGGTCTCGACACCAAGCCGCTGGTCGGCCATCTCGCCGCCTGGAACTACTTCGAATCCGTCGATTCCGACGCCAATGCCGACTTCATCAAGAAATGGCACGCCTATATCAAGAACGACAAGCGCGTGACCAATGATCCGATGGAAGCAACGTTCATTGGTTTCAACATGTGGGTGAAGGCCGTCGAAGCCGCCGGCACCACCAAGTCGGATGCCGTCATCGATTCGATCGTCGGCGTCTCCGTCCCGAACCTGTCCGGCGGTTACGCGGCGATGATGCCGAACCATCACATCACCAAGCCGGTCCTCATCGGCGAAGTGCAGGCCGATGGCCAGTTCGACATCGTCTACAGGACGCCGGGCCTCGTCGTCGGCGATGAATGGTCCGACTATCTGCCAGGCTCGAAGGACCTGATCTCCGATTGGCGCAAGCCGATGTCGTGCGGCAATTTCAACGTTGTCACCGGCAAGTGCGGCGGCGCGACCAAGACGAACTAAGCGCTAAAATCAGGCTCCGGCTTCGGGTCGGGGGCGACAACGCCGAAGCCAACTCCATCCCCGTCTCATGGCGGGGATGGAGCTCCTCCCTGGAATTTCAAATGCAGGATTGTTGAATGTCATTGAGCCGCTTCCTGTCCATCATCGCGATACTCGGGCTTTGCCTGTTTCCTGCGGTCGCCGGTGCGCAAGCCATGGATGACGCCAAACTCACATCGCTGGTGCAGGCGCTGGCCGGTGATAATTTCGACGAGACGAGCAAGGCGGTTTCAGAACTTGCCAAAAGCGGTACGCCGCGCGCCGCTGCCATTCTCAACGCATTGAGTGCCGGCGATCTATATGTTTCGAAGGCTGACAAAGCGGTGTTTATCGGTACGCGCGATGGCGCGGATTATGCGGCAACCGATCCGCTGAGCGGTGCAAAACTGCCTCCCGTTCCGCGCAACACGGCCGAGAAGATCAAGGTCAACAACCGGCTGCGCCGCGATATTGCCGCTGCCATCGGCGGCCTGACACTGATGAGCACCGACGCGGCGGAGCGTCGGTCCGCTGCCGAAGCAATCCTGAAGAACCGCGATCCTGAATCCATTCCGTTGCTGGACCAGGCCCTGTCGGCGGAGAAGGATGCGGGGATCAAGGCGCTGATGCAGCGGGCCAAGGCTGCTGCTGTTCTCAATTCCAGCGCGGCAGACGATGTGAAGATCGCCGCCATCGCCGCAATCAAATCCGGGAACGGGCGCGAGGCGCTCGGTCTGTTGACGCCGCTCGCCGGTGTTCCGGGGCCGGTCGGCGAAGCCGCCAGTGCCGCCATATCCAGCATCAACGCAGAACTCGAAATCTGGAACGGTATCCAGAATGTCATTTACGGCCTGTCGCTTGGCTCGGTCCTGCTGCTCGCGGCTATCGGCCTTGCGATCACATTCGGTGTCATGGGTGTCATCAACATGGCCCATGGCGAAATGGTGATGATCGGCGCCTACACGACCTTCGTGGTGCAGCAGATCATCCGCACATCGATGCCGGGGTTGTTCGAATATTCGCTTCTGTTTGCCTTGCCCGCCGTTTTTCTCGTCTCCGGCGGCATCGGCGTCGTCATTGAGCGCGGGATCATCCGCTTTCTCTATGGCAGGCCGCTGGAGACCCTGTTGGCCACCTGGGGCATATCGCTGGTGCTGCAGCAGGCGACGCGGTCGTGGTTCGGTGCCTCGAATGTTCAGGTCAGCAGCCCGTCATGGATGTCGGGCTCCTTCGATGTCGGCATGCTGACGCTGACATGGTCACGCCTCTGGATCATCGTGTTCTCCCTGTCGGTCTTTGCCGTGCTGCAGCTGGTGCTGAAGAAAACCATGCTCGGCCTGCGCATGCGGGCGGTCACGCAGAACCGGCGCATGGCGTCCTCCATGGGCATCCGCACGCCATGGGTCGACGCGCTCACCTTCGGTCTTGGTTCCGGTATTGCCGGCATTGCCGGTGTCGCGCTCAGCCAGATCGACAATGTCAGCCCCAATCTGGGCCAAGGCTATATCATCGACAGTTTCATGGTCGTGGTCTTCGGCGGTGTCGGCAATCTCTGGGGAACGCTGGTCGGTGCCATGTCGCTCGGCATTGCCAACAAGTTCCTCGAGCCCTTTGCCGGGGCCGTCCTTGGCAAGATTCTCGTGCTGGTCCTCATCATCCTGTTCATTCAGAAGCGCCCGCGCGGTCTCTTCGCACTCAAGGGAAGGGCCATCGAGGCATGATCACCCAATGGTTTTTCAGACATGGCGACCGGCGCAGCCTGATTGCGGTCATCATTCTGGTGGCGGTTGCCTGTCTCGTGCCCGTCCTCAATCTGCTGGTGCCGGACACCTCGCCCCTGCATATCCCGACCTATCTGGTTTCGCTGCTCGGCAAATACCTGACCTATGCACTGCTCGCCGTGGCGCTTGATCTGGTCTGGGGTTTTTGCGGCATTCTTTCGCTTGGCCATGGCGCGTTCTTTGCCCTGGGCGGCTATGCCATGGGTATGTATCTGATGCGCCAGATCGGCCCGCGCGGTGTCTATGCCGATCCGGTCCTGCCGGATTTCATGGTGTTCCTCAACTGGAAGGAACTGCCGTGGTTCTGGTACGGTTTCGACAATTTCTGGTTCGCGGCCCTGATGGTCGTGCTGGTGCCGGGGGTGCTGGCCTTCGGCTTCGGCTGGCTGGCCTTCCGCTCGCGTGTGACGGGTGTCTACCTCTCCATCATCACCCAGGCCTTGACCTATGCGCTGCTGCTCGCCTTCTTCCGCAACGACATGGGCTTTGGCGGCAATAATGGCCTCACGGATTTCAAGGATATTCTCGGCTTCAATGTGCAGGCGGGAACGACCCGTTCAGCGCTGTTCGCAGCAACCGCCGTGTTTCTGGCGCTGGCCGTTCTTGTGTCCAGTTTCATCATTCGCTCGAAGCTCGGCAAGGTGCTGGTCGGCGTGCGCGACGCGGAAAGCCGCATGCGCTTCCTCGGCTATCGCGTTGACCGGTACAAGCTGTTCGTCTGGACGGTCTCTGCCATGATGGCGGGCATTGCCGGGGCGCTTTATGTGCCGCAGGTGGGCATTATCAACCCATCCGAGTTCGAACCCGCCAACTCCATCGAAGCGGTCATCTGGGTGGCGGTCGGCGGGCGCGGCACGATCATCGGTCCGATCATCGGCGCGATCCTCGTTAATTTCGGCAAGACCTACTTTACCGCGGCATTTCCGGAGATTTGGCTGTTTGCGCTCGGTGCGCTGTTCATCCTCGTCACGCTGTTCCTGCCCAAGGGCATTCTCGGGCTCTATGGCTCGTGGCAAGCCCGCAGAGCCAGCCATGCGGCACGCAAAGACGAGGAGGTGCTGTCGCCGGTGGTGAAACAGGGCGGCAAGCTCGCCCCGGTACCTGAACCCCAGGCTGCGGAGTAGCGCCCATGAAGGCCAAGGACACATTGCTTTATCTTGACGGCGTTTCGGTTTCCTTTGATGGATTCCGTGCCATCAACAACCTTTCGCTCGTACTTCAGTCGGGAGAGATGCGGGCCATCATCGGTCCGAATGGGGCGGGGAAAACCACCATGATGGATATCATCACCGGCAAGACCAAGCCGGACAGCGGTGATGTCTATTTCAACGGCACGGTCGACCTGACCGGGCATGACGAAGCCGACATTGCCATGCTCGGCATCGGCCGCAAGTTCCAGAAGCCGACGGTCTTCGAAAGCCACACGGTGGAGGACAATCTGGTGCTGGCCCTGTCCGGGCCGCGCTCGGCCCTGTCAGCGCTGTTTCATCGCCAGAGCAGGGATGAAGCCGACCGCATTCACGAAATCCTCTACACGATCCGGCTGTTTGAAAAGCGCCACTGGCTGGCGGCCAGTCTCTCGCACGGCCAGAAGCAATGGCTGGAGATCGGCATGTTGCTCGCGCAGGATCCGAAATTGCTGCTGGTGGATGAGCCGGTCGCCGGGATGACCGACGCGGAAACCGCGGAGACGGCGAAACTCCTGCGCGACATCGCCCGCACCCGCTCGGTGATCGTGGTGGAGCATGACATGCATTTCGTGCGCGAGCTCGGCGTGAAGGTCACCTGCCTGCACGAGGGTTCGGTGCTGGCTGAGGGCTCGCTCGATCATGTCAGCAACGACCCGCGCGTTATCGAGGTCTATCTCGGGCGATGAGGCGGTGTGTGGCACATCAATGCGAGGGAATTTTCTGATGCTTACGGTTGAAAATGCTTCTCTTCACTATGGCGCCGCGCAAGCGTTGCGCGGCATATCGCTCGAGGTGAAGCCGCAATCCATCACCTGCGTCCTTGGCCGCAACGGTGTCGGCAAGACGAGCATGCTCCGGGCGATTGTCGGCCAGCACCCGCTATCGTCGGGGTCGATCAGCTTCGATGGTGCGCCGCTCGGCAGGAAGCCGCCCTACGACCGGGCGCGGGCCGGCATTGCTTTCGTGCCGCAGGGGCGCGAGATCTTTCCGCTGCTCACCGTGCGTGAAAATCTGGCGACGGGCTTTGCCGCCGCCAGACGCGGCAACCGCAATGTGCCGCCGGAGGTCTTCGAGCTGTTCCCCGTGCTCAAGACCATGCTGGGCCGGCGCGGCGGGGACCTGTCCGGCGGTCAGCAGCAGCAACTCGCCATCGGCCGTGCGCTGGTCACGCGTCCACGGCTGCTTGTTCTGGATGAGCCGACCGAAGGCATCCAGCCGTCGATCATCAAGGATATCGGCCGCGCCATCCGGTTTCTGCGCGATCAGACCGGTCTCGCCATCCTTCTCGTCGAACAATATCTCGATTTCTGCCGCGAGCTGGCAGACCATGTCTACATCATGGATCGCGGCGAGATCGTCCATTCCGGCGATGCCGCAAGTCTCGACAGACCGGAGGTGCGCAAGTTCCTGACGGTCTGAATGGACCACCGCTCTTGCTGTCGGCGGGTAATCATCGATAGAGTCTTGTCGGAGGACGGATTTCGATGATCGACAAGCTGGAATTTTTTATCGCTCTGGCGCGCAACCAGCATTTTGGCCGCGCGGCGGAGGAATGCGGCGTCACGCAGCCAACCCTGTCGGCCGCGATCCGCCAGCTTGAAGATACGCTGGGCGTCGTCCTCGTTCAGCGCGGCTCACGCTACAAGGGATTGACGCCGGAGGGCCAGCGGGTGCTCGAATGGGCGCGGCGCATTGTCGGCGATACACGGACGATGCGCGAAGAAATCCGCGCTGCACGCTATGGTCTGTCCGGGCATGTGAAGATAGCGGCAATCCCCACGGCGCTTGCCATGGTCTCGCGCCTGACGACGCCATTTCGCGAAAAACACCCCGATGTGACCTTTTCGGTGACCTCGCGCACCTCGCTGGAAGTCCTGACGCTGCTCAGCAATTTCGAGATCGATGCGGGAATCAGCTATCTCGACAATGAGCCGCTCGGGCGGGTGACTTCGGTTCCGCTCTATTCGGAACGCTACCAGTTGATCACCTCGACGGGCAGCACCTATTCGGATCGCGAATTTGTGACCTGGGCGGAGGTTGGTCAGTTGCCGCTCTGCCTGCTCACCCAGGACATGCAGAACCGCCGGATCATCAACAAACACCTGCACGAAGCGGGGGTGGACGTGCATCCGACGCTGGAATCCAATTCGATGATTGTGCTGTTCTCGCACATACGGACCGGCAAGTGGGCGAGCATCATGCCGCTCAACCTTGCGGAAACACTGGGTTTTTCCGAGCCGATCCGCGCTATTCCCATTGTCGAGCCCGATGCACGCCATCTTGTCGGGCTGGTGGCCGCTGACCGCGAACCCCATACGCCGCTGGTGTCCGCCCTGCTGCACGAGGCCCGGGCGCTTGCCATCGAACTCAATATGGTTTGATAGAAATCTTCTATCGACCAACGGGACTGGTATATTGATTAGTTGCGTCGTTTTTGATCTGTTCTAGGCTACGAGGAGCATTTAGGGAGGGCGCTGCACGAAATGCAGACCGCAAGTACCGATATCGCTGGGAGAGCGATAGACATTATCAATCAGTTGAAGGGTCAAGAGGGCCCGCTCCTTCCAATTCTGCACGAGTTGCAGGGCGAGTTCGGCTATGTGCCGCAGGAGACTTTGCCGCTGATTGCCCAGGCGCTGAACATATCGCGCGCCGAGGTGCACGGTGTTGTCACGTTCTATCACGATTACCGCGATCATCCGGCAGGCCGGCATGTGCTGAAGCTGTGCCGTGCGGAGGCCTGTCAGTCGATGGGCGGCGATGCCATGGCCCGAAAAGCCCGCGAACTGCTCGGCATCGACTGGCATGGAACAACCGCCGACGGTGCGGTGACGCTCGAACCGGTCTATTGCCTCGGCCTTTGCGCCTGTGCGCCCGCCGCGATGCTGGACGGCGAGGTCATTGGCCGTCTGGACGACGAAAAACTCGAAGAAATAGCGACGGGAGTGCGGCTATGACGGTCACATTCTTTGTCCCGCGCGATTCCGGCGCGCTTGCCCTCGGCGCCGAAAAGGTTGCCCGGACACTGCAGGATGAGATTGCTGCCCGCAATCTCGATGCGCGTATCGTTCGCAACGGGTCGCGCGGCATGTATTGGCTCGAACCGATGGTCGAGGTGGAAACACCGTCCGGCCGCGTGGCTTACGGCCCGGTCAAACCTTCCGATCTGGCTTCGCTTCTCGATACGGGTATGGCCGAAGGCCGGACCCATCCGCTCTGGCTTGGCCTGACCGAGCACCTGCCGTTCCTGGCAAAACAGACCCGCCTGACCTTTGCCCGTTGCGGCATAACCGATCCTGTCTCGCTCGATGATTACCGCGCCCGTGATGGCTTGAGGGGGCTGGAGAGGGCGCTTGCTCTTTCGCCGCTTGAAATCGTCACCCAGGTAACGGAATCCGGCCTGCGCGGACGCGGCGGGGCCGGTTTCCCAACCGGCATCAAATGGAAGACCGTTCTCGATGCGGCTGGCGAACGTAAATACATCGTATGCAATGCCGATGAAGGCGACAGTGGCACCTTTGCCGATCGCATGATCATGGAAGGCGATCCCTTCGTTCTGATCGAAGGCATGACCATTGCCGGTATCGCCGTCGGTGCCACCAAGGGTTACATCTATACCCGCTCCGAATATCCGCATGCGATTGCCGTGATGAACGAGGCCCTTGATGTCGCCCGCAAGGCTGGCGTGCTCGGCGTTTCGGTGCTGGGGTCTGCCCATGCTTTCGACATCGAAGTGCGTGTTGGCGCCGGTGCCTATGTATGCGGCGAGGAAACGGCGCTGCTGGAAAGTCTCGAAGGCCGCCGCGGCATCGTCCGCGCCAAGCCGCCTTTGCCCGCACATAAAGGGCTTTTCGGCAAGCCGACGGTCATCAACAACGTGATATCGCTTGCCTCCGTGCCGGTCATTCTCGACAAGGGCGCGGCGTTCTACAAGGATTTCGGCATGGGGCGCTCGCGCGGCACCATTCCGCTGCAGATCGCCGGTAACGTTCGGTATGGCGGGCTCTTCGAAACCGCTTTCGGCCTGACACTCGGCGAAATCGTCGATGATATCGGCGGCGGGACAGCGACAGGGCGTCCGGTCAAGGCGGTGCAGATCGGCGGCCCGCTCGGCGCCTATTTCCCGCGCGAACTCTTCGATACGCCCTTCGACTACGAGGCCTTTGCCGCCAAGGACGGGCTCATTGGCCATGCCGGGCTCGTGGTCTTCGATGACAGCGTCGACATGCTGAAACAGGCACGTTTCGCCATGGAGTTCTGTGCTGTCGAATCCTGCGGCAAGTGCACGCCGTGCCGCATCGGTTCGACCCGCGGTGTCGAGGTTGTCGATCGCATTGCCGCCAATATCGAGCCGGAAAAGCAGATCGCGGTTCTGACCGACCTCTGCAACACGATGAAGTTCGGTTCGCTCTGCGCCTTAGGCGGTTTTACGCCCTATCCGGTGATGAGCGCGCTGACGCATTTTCCTGAAGATTTTCGTCCTGCGCCGGTCGCGCAAGCGGCGGAATAGGAGCCCAAAATGTCCCTGATCCACGAAATCGATTTCGGTACGCCCGCCTCCAAATCCGAAAAGATGATCACCCTGACCATCGACGGCAACGAGGTGACCGTTCCCGAGGGCACCTCGATCATGCGTGCCTCGATGGAAGCGGGCATCAAGGTTCCGAAACTCTGCGCGACCGACATGGTCGATGCCTTCGGTTCCTGCCGTCTTTGCCTGATCGAGATCGAGGGGCGCAATGGCACGCCTGCCTCCTGCACCACGCCAGCCATGGACGGTCTTGTCGTTCACACCCAGACCCAGCGCCTCAAGGACATCCGCAAGGGTGTGATGGAGCTCTATATTTCCGATCATCCGCTGGACTGCCTGACCTGCGCGGCCAATGGCGATTGCGAGCTGCAGGACATGGCCGGTGCGGTCGGCTTGCGCGATGTACGTTATGGCTATCAGGGCGACAACCACGTCTTTGCCAAGGCGGACAACGTCGCCAATGACCGCTGGCTGCCCAAGGACGAATCCAATCCCTACTTCACCTATGACCCATCGAAATGCATCGTCTGCTCGCGCTGCGTGCGGGCTTGCGAGGAAGTGCAGGGCACGTTTGCGCTGACCATCGAAGGCCGGGGTTTTTCCAGCCGCGTTTCACCCGGCATGCACGAACATTTCATCGACAGCGAGTGCGTTTCCTGCGGTGCCTGCGTGCAGGCCTGCCCGACCGCAACGTTGACAGAAAAGTCGGTTATCCAGATCGGCCAGCCGGAACATTCCAAAGTGACCACCTGCGCCTATTGCGGTGTCGGTTGCTCGTTCAAGGCGGAAATGCGCGGCGAGGAACTGGTGCGCATGGTTCCCTACAAGGACGGCAAGGCCAATCGCGGTCATTCCTGCGTCAAGGGCCGGTTTGCCTATGGCTACTCGACCCACAAGGATCGCATCCTCAACCCGATGATCCGCGAGACGATTTCCGATCCATGGCGCGAAGTCTCCTGGGATGAGGCCTACAAGCACGTTGCCAATGAATTCCGCCGCATCCAGTACCAGTATGGCCGCAACTCCGTCGGCGGCATCACCTCGTCGCGTTGCACCAACGAGGAAACCTACCTCGTGCAGAAGCTGGTTCGTGCCGGTTTCGGCAACAACAATGTCGATACCTGCGCCCGCGTCTGCCATTCGCCGACCGGTTACGGCCTGAACAAGACATTCGGCACATCCGCCGGCACGCAGGATTTCGACAGTGTCGAGCACACGGATGTGGTTATCGTCATCGGTGCCAACCCGACCGATGGTCATCCGGTCTTTGCCTCGCGCCTGAAGAAGCGTCTGCGCAAGGGCGCCAAGCTCATCGTCATCGACCCGCGCCGCATCGACCTCGTGCGCTCGCCCCATGTGGCGGCGTCGTACCACCTGCCGCTGCGCCCCGGCACCAATGTGGCCGTGGTCACCTCGCTGTCCCACGTCATTGTCACGGAAGGCCTGTTCGATGAAAAATTCATCCGCGAGCGCTGCGACTGGGATGAGTTCCAGGATTGGGCTGCCTTTGTATCCGCACCCGAACACAGCCCCGAAGCGATCGAACAACTGACCGGTGTGCCGCCGCAGACGCTGCGTGAAGCCGCCCGGCTGTTCGCCACCGGCGGCAATGGCGCCATCTACTATGGCCTCGGCGTGACCGAGCACAGCCAGGGATCGACAACGGTCATGGCCATCGCCAACCTCGCCATGGCCACAGGCAATATCGGCCGCAAGGGCGTTGGCGTGAACCCGCTGCGCGGCCAGAACAATGTGCAGGGTTCTTGCGACATGGGTTCGTTCCCGCACGAGCTTCCCGGCTACCGCCATGTTTCCGGCGAAGCCACCCGCGATATCTTCGACAAGCTGTGGGGCGTGAAGCTGCAGGACGAACCGGGCCTGCGCATCCCCAATATGCTGGACGCCGCCGTCGATGGCACGTTCAAGGGCATCTACATCCAGGGCGAAGATATTCTCCAGTCCGATCCCGATACCAAACATGTGGCAGCCGGTCTTGCCGCCATGGAATGCGTCGTGGTTCACGATCTCTTCCTCAACGAGACCGCCAACTACGCCCATGTGTTCCTGCCGGGCTCGACTTTCCTCGAAAAGGACGGCACCTTCACCAATGCCGAGCGCCGCATCAACCGCGTGCGCAAGGTCATGAGCCCCAAGAACGGTTTTGCCGACTGGGAAGTCACCCAGAAACTGGCGCAGACCATGGGCCTCAACTGGAATTATACGCACCCGTCGCAGATCATGGATGAAGTTGCCCTGACGACGCCAAGCTTTGCCGGTGTGTCCTATGACCTCCTGGAAAAGGAGGGTTCCGTTCAGTGGCCGTGCAATGAAAAGGCGCCGCTGGGCACACCGATCATGCACATCGAGAGTTTTGCCCGCGGCAAGGGCAAGTTCGTCCGCACGGAGTACGTGGCAACCGACGAAAAGACCGGGCCGCGATTCCCGCTTCTCCTCACCACCGGACGTATTCTCTCCCAGTATAATGTCGGTGCGCAGACCCGCCGCACGGACAACGTGGTCTGGCACGAGGAAGACCGGCTGGAGATTCATTCGCACGACGCCGAACAGCGCGGTATCCGCGACGGCGACTGGGTGAAGATAACAAGCCGCTCCGGTGAGACCACGCTGCGCGCGCTGATTACCGACCGGGTTTCGCCGGGTGTGGTCTATACGACCTTCCACCATCCGACGACGCAGGCCAATGTCATCACCACGGATTTCACCGACTGGGCAACCAATTGCCCGGAATACAAGGTGACGGCGGTGCAGGTGGGTGCGTCCAACGGGCCGAGTGACTGGCAGGTCAAATATGACGAGCAGGCCCGCCAGAGCCGGCGCATCGCCCAGACACTCGACGCGGCGGAATAACCATGGCTGGGCGCCCCACACGGTTGCAGGTCCCGCGCATCACCCGCCGCCGCAAGGGCGAGGGCGATGTCTACGCGACCGGCAGCCGCATGGTGCCCGAGGAAACGCCCGTCGCATTCAGCTACAATGGCACCACCCACGCGGTGATGATGGCAAGCCCGGCCGACATGGAGGATTTCGCAGTCGGCTTCAGCCTGTCGGAGGGCATTATTGCCCGGCTCGACGAAATCAGCGAAATCGCCGTTGAAGAGCATGGCGAGGGCATTGACATCCAGCTGCGCCTCGCGGACGCCGCCGGACAGGAACTCACCGACCGCCGCCGCCGCATGGCGGGACCCGTTGGCTGCGGGCTGTGCGGCATCGAGTCCATCGAGCAGGCGTTGAAGCCGGTGGCTTCGGTCGACGCGACGCGCCTGCACCTGACGCCGGGCGATCTGGCGCAGGCGGTGCGGCTGCTATCGCCGCTGCAGCCGCTGCACAATGAAACCGGTGCGGTGCATGCGGCCGGATTCTATGTTCCCGGCCAGGGTATCGTGGCCGCGCGCGAGGATGTCGGCCGCCACAACGCCCTCGACAAGCTTGCCGGTGCCCTGTGCCGAACCGGCATCAGCGGTGCATCGGGCGCCGTTGTGATCACCAGCCGCGTCTCCATCGAAATGGTGCAGAAGGCGGCAATCATCGGCGCTTCCGTCCTGATTGCCGTATCTGCGCCGACGGCCTTGGCTGTGCGCACCGCGCAGGCGGCGGGCATGACGCTTGTTGCGCTGGTACGCGGCGATGAATTCGATGTCTTCACGCGTGCCGAGCGTATTCCGATTGCTGTAAATGCAGTGGCGGGTGCAACCGATGACACCGCTGCGTCCGGAAAATCCAACCTGGATCAGGCCTCGCCCACCCTTGTGCAAAGTCCAACCGTTCGATTGGTGCAATATGGATAATGAGAATCACCGGCAGTCGACCGCCGACAAGCTGGTCTATATGGCCAACCAGATCGCCACCTTCTTTCACACCCAGCCCAAGGATGAGGCGGTAGAGGGTGTAGCCGGCCACATCAACAATTTCTGGGAGCCGCGCATGCGTGCCCAGCTCTTTGCCATCCTGGAAAAGGATGACAATGGCCTTGACCCGCTCGTGGTCGAGGCGGCGTCCCATATCCGCAAGCCGGCTCCCGCCTCGGCTTGAACGTTGCAAGGGCGGCATTTTGGCTGCTCGACATGCGTTGCCTCTTGATTACCAGAAGGCCGGAGAACACCCGAACAAGAAGACGATCAGGCCGCACCGGAACCGGCCGTTAAACTGAAATACTAAAACATGAATCACCGCCACAAGGGCTTGGAGGAGGAATTCACATGTCAGCAACCGACAGGGCAGAGCCGCGGATTTATGAAAACCCGGGTATTCTCGACCGGGAACGCATCGTTGCCAAAGCGGGTTTCAACCGCTGGCTGGTGCCGCCCGCAGCGCTTGCCATTCACCTTTGTATCGGCATGGCCTACGGGTTCAGCGTGTTCTGGCTGCCGCTGTCGCGCGCCATCGGTGTCGAGCAATCGGTTGCGTGCGCGGATCTCAACCTTCTGACAGCGCTTTTCACCACGAGCTGTGATTGGCGCGTCAGCGATCTCGGCTGGATTTACACGCTGTTTTTCGTGCTTCTTGGCTGTTCCGCCGCCATCTGGGGCGGCTGGCTTGAACGCGTCGGGCCACGCAAGGCTGGCGTGGTCTCGGCGGTGTGCTGGTGCGGGGGCATGGTGCTAGCGGCCATTGGCGTAATCACGCACCAACTCTGGCTGATGTGGGTCGGTGCCGGCGTGATTGGCGGTATCGGCCTCGGGCTCGGTTACATCTCTCCGGTCTCCACGCTGATCAAATGGTTTCCCGACCGGCGCGGCATGGCGACCGGCATGGCCATCATGGGCTTTGGTGGCGGTGCCATGATCGGGGCACCGCTGGCCAACCTTCTGATGAATCATTTCAAGGCACCGGATACTGTCGGCGTCTGGCAGACCTTTCTGGTCATGGCCGCCGGCTATTTCGTCTTCATGATGTGCGGCGCCTTCGGCTACCGTATTCCGCCGGCCGGCTGGCGTCCGGAAGGCTGGACACCGCCGACGGACGCCAAGGCGATGATCACCACGCGGCACGTGCATCTGCGCGATGCCCACAAGACGAAACAGTTCTGGCTGATCTGGGCCGTGCTCTGCCTCAACGTGTCCGCCGGTATCGGTGTGATCGGCATGGCTTCGCCCATGCTGCAGGAAATCTTTGCGGGCAAGCTCATCGGCCTGCCTGATGTCAGCTTCACCCAGCTGGATGCGGGCCAGAAAACCGCCATCGCCTCCATTGCCGCGGGCTTTGCCGGTCTGATTTCCCTGTTCAACATCGGCGGGCGGTTCTTCTGGGCCTCGCTCTCCGACCGGATCGGCCGCAAGGCCACCTATTTCACCTTCTTCGCGCTTGGCATCGTGCTCTATGCGCTGGCGCCGACCGCCGCCCATATGGGCAGCCAAGCGCTGTTCGTCGCGATTTTCTGCGTGATCCTGTCCATGTATGGCGGCGGCTTTGCCACGGTCCCGGCCTACCTCGCCGATATTTTCGGGACGCAGTTCGTTGGCGCCATCCACGGCCGGCTGCTGACGGCCTGGGCAACGGCGGGCATCGTCGGGCCTGTCGTGGTCAATTACATCCGTGAGTTCCAGATCAATGCGGGCGTGCCGCGCGATCAGGTTTATGACCGCACCATGTATATTCTCGCGGGTATGCTGGCGCTGGGCTTCATCGCCAACTTTTTTATCCGCCCGCTTGCATCGAAATGGTTCATGTCCGACGCCGAGGTCGCTGCCCTGCAGGCCAAGACCAAGACAGCGGATATCGGCGCCACCGGCTCGTTCGGCATCGGCCATGGCGGACTCGACGCCAAGGCGGTGCTCGCCTGGGCCGCGGTGGGTATTCCCATTCTCTGGGGTGTCTGGGTGACCGTGCAGCAGGCGGTCGTGCTGTTCCGATAACAGCGTTCATCTAGGTCAAGGCAGGCTCCGTTCGCGGGGCCTGTTTTTTGATTCCCGTTCAGCAGCTGCGCAGGCCGCATGGATCGAAGGGCAGGTCGGCCAGTTCATCGAGGCCCATGGCTTGCAGGGCAGGGTGAGAGAGCGGATCACGGCGCCAGTGATCCAGCGCATCATGATCGACAGGACTACTCTCCTCGCTGGGCGGAACGAGAGTCTCTGCAAACCATTTTGTTAGCCAGAAAATCTTCATTACAAAGCTCCCATGAATCGAGGAATGTGCTATTTTGATCCCGTTCTCCGCGGTCAGCAATCAAGAATGGCGATATCTTGATGTAGAAAAACTGGATGAAGAATTTGCATGATGAAGAATTTGAATAGGGTTCACATCAACGGATTGCGCGCTGTCGAGGCAATCGGGCGGCTGGGGTCATTGCCGAAAGCCGCCGCCGAGCTTGGTGTTTCGGTCAGTGCGGTCAGTCAGCAATTGATCCGGACGGAAGCACAGATCGGCCATGCGGTGTTCGACAGGACCCGGGCGGGGCTGGTCCCGACCTTCTTCGGCAAGGCCTTCATCGCCCGGCTTGAAGAGGGTTTTCAGCATCTGTCGCGCGCTGTGGCGCTGGCGGACGATGTCGAACAGACCCTGCTTCTCTCCGTCGCCCCGACCTTCGCGTCAAAATGGCTGGTGCCGCGTCTGGGACGGCTGCGGGCCGCGCATCCCGAGATGAAGATCCGCATCGATCCGTCGCCTGGGGTGCTCGACCTGAAGAGTTCCGACATCGATCTCGCGATCCGGCTTGGCAGCGGCGAGTGGCGGGATGGCGCGCCGGAATGCCTGCTGCCGCAAAGGATGTTCCCGGTCTGCACACGCGGCTTTGCCGAACGCCTGACCGGACCGGCGGATATTTTCCGCCAGCCGATCATCTGTTACGAGAACCCCATGTTCAGCTGGGACGAATGGCAGGCCGCTGCCGGGCTCGATGGCCCGCTCGCCTTTGATGGCCCGACATTCTCCGATCCATGGCTAGCGGTCGAAGCAACGATCAGCGGGCAAGGCATCATGCTGGCCTGGGAGCTCTTCGTCGAAGACGCACTGGCAGACGGCCGGCTGGTCGCACCCTTTCCGCTGCGCGTGCCCTCCAATATCGCCTATTGGCTGGTTTCGCCGAAAAACCGCAAGCCGACCCAGCAAATGCAGCATTTCCAGGCGTGGATCCGTTCGGAAATCGCCGAAGACAACCGCGCGCCCACCGCATGATCTGTTGACAAGTTATACTGAAGTTTGAACAGTGCGGCTCACCACCATACGGGTTGCGTTGGGAGGACTTCATGTCTATGCGCGCGGTTATCGGCTTTTCGGTTTTTCTTCTCTCAGCCTTGGTTTCAGGGGCACCTGCGGGTGCCGCCGAAACGAATCGCGACATTGTCACGACCAAGGATGGCGACTATTTCGGTTTTGATCTGCGCACCGAACAGGACGTGACCCTCGACCAGTGCGAGGCGGTCTGTCTGGCCGAGACAAGCTGCAAGGCCTTCACCTACAATCCCAAGGTGAAATGGTGCTTCATGAAGTCCGACTTCAATGAACTGCACAGTTTTCCCGGCGCCATCGCCGGCAAGGTGGTCGAAACGACGAGCGAGCCGGATATCGGCGCGCCGCCAAGACTGGTATTCCTGTCCGACCAGCTTGTGCAGGATGCGCGCCAGGTCAAGGCACGTCTCGCACTGACGGACGAGCAGAAGGGGCAGGGCGCCGCCAGCCTGAAGGAAACGGCCCGCGCGCAGCTCGCCGCCGGCAATATCGAAAATGCGCTGAATGCCTTCAAGGGCGCGCTGGCGGTTTCGCCGGAGGATGCGGATCTGTGGGTGGAGACCGCCCGCGCTGCCAACCGCGCCGACAAGAACACCTATGTTGCCGGCCAGGCGGCGCTGGCCGCCTATAATGGCTATCTCCTGACGCGCACGACCCAGAGCCGGGCCGACGCTCTCGCGGTGCTGGCAACCGCGTTGCAGAATGCCCAGAACTATCGCGCTGCGCTCAACGCCTACAAGGCGAGCCTTGCGCTTGTCGATGCGAAGACCGTCAACGCCGCCTATCTCGATCTGAAGGCCCGCCAGGGATTCCGTATCGTCAATCACACCATCGATGCGGATAGCGCCGCGCCGCGCGCCTGCGTGCAGTTCTCCGAGCCCTTGGTCAAAATGGGTACGGATTATGCGCCGTTCGTGACGCTGGACGGCGTCGCCCCCAAGGCGGTCGAAGCCAAGGGTAGTGAGATCTGCGTGGAAGGCCTGACCCACGGCCAGCGCTACAAGCTGGCGCTGCGTGCCGGCCTGCCGTCTTCGGTCGGCGAAGCGCTGGAAGGCCAGGTTGATCTCGATATCTACGTCAAGGACCGCTCGGCCGTCGTGCGCTTTACCGGCGACAGTTTCGTGCTGCCCAGCACCGCGCGCCGCGGCATCCCGATTGTCTCGGTCAATACCACCAGCGCCAACCTGAAGCTGTACCGCATCGGCGACCGCGGCATCGCCTCGCTGCTCACCAGCTCGCAGTTCCTCACCCAGATTGACAGCTACAACGCCCAGAAACTGCAGGATGAGTCCGGTGAACTGGTCTGGCAGGGGGCGATCGATATCCAATCCGACCTCAACAAGGATGTCGTCACCAGTTTCCCGGTTGACGAGGCTTTGCCGAAACGCAAGCCGGGCGTCTATGTCCTGACCGCCGTTTCCACCGATGCCCACAGCAATGAATGGGATTCGCAGGCGACCCAGTGGTTCGTCGTTTCCGATATCGGGCTCTCCACCTATACCGGTACCGATGGGCTCAATGTCTTTGCGCGGTCGCTCGCAACCGCCCAGCCATTGATCGGCGTGGAACTGCAGCTCCTGGCCAAGAACAATGAAATTCTCGGCACGGCGATCACCGATACGGACGGGCGTGCGACATTTACCGCCGGATTGCTGCGCGGCACGGCCGCCATGACACCGGCTGTCATCACCGCCAAGAACGGCGACGCGGACTATGTCTTTCTTGATATGACGCGGGCCGGTTTTGACCTGTCCGACCGCGGTGTGACCGGCCGCACGGCTCCCGGCGCAATTGATGTGCTCGCCTGGACCGAGCGCGGCATCTACCGTGCCGGTGAAACCGTGCATGCATCGGCCCTTGCCCGCGATATCGGCGCCAAGGCGATCGAGAATCTGCCGCTGACCTTTGTATTCCGCCGCCCGGATGGGGTCGAAGACCGCCGCATGGTCAGCGATGGCGCAGCCCTTGGCGGCCACACGCTTGATCTGGCCTTGCAGGCCAACGCCATGCGTGGCACCTGGAACATGCAGATCTACACCGACCCGAAGGGCTCGCCCATCGCCGAAAAGTCCTTCATGGTCGAAGATTTTGTGCCCGACCGGGTCGAGTTCGACCTGACGAGCGAGGCAAAGGCCATCACCGTGGGCACGCCCACGCCGGTCAGTGTCGATGGCCGCTTCCTCTATGGTGCGCCGGCGGCAGGTCTCACGCTGGAGGGCGAGGTCAGCCTCAAGCCGACGCACGAGGATGCCAATTTCAAAGGCTATCGCTTTGGGCTGGCCGATGAACAGGGCAACCAGGATACGCGCATTCCGCTCGAGGATTTGCAGGCACTCGATGAGAACGGCAAGACAACGTTCGATGTGACGTTGAACGAAGTCCCGTCAACCACCCAATTGCTCAACGCCAATATCGTCGTGCGCATGCAGGAGGCGGGCGGGCGGGCCATTGAACGCAATCTGACGTTGCCGGTGAAATCACAGGGCGCGAAGATTGGCATCAAGCCCGAGTTCGATGGGGATCTGGCCGAAAATGCCATCGGTAAATTCCATGTGATCGGCGTCGACAACAATGGCCAGAAACAGGCCATGAGCGGCCTGAGCTGGAAACTTGTTGCGGTCGAGCGCAATTACCAATGGTACCGGGATGGCAGTTCATGGAAATATGAGCCCATCGTTTCGACCAAGCTGGTTGCCAATGGCACAGTCGATGCAACCGCCGATGGCGCGGAGATTTCCGTTCCCGTGACCTGGGGCCGCTTCCGCCTGGAGGTTGAAACGGTAGACGTTGAAGGCCCGACATCCAGTGTCGAATTCGACGCGGGATATTATGTTGCCGCCACGTCGACCGAAACCCCGGACGGGTTGGAGATCGCCCTCGACAAGCAGAATTATGCGCCGGGCGATACGGCAAAGCTAAAGGTATCGCCGCGTTTTGCCGGCGAGCTTCTGGTGACGGTCGGTGCCGAGAGCCTGGTGGCGACCAAGCGCCAGAGCATTCCCGCTGAAGGTGGCGAGGTGGAAATTCCGGTCACCGCGGACTGGGGCGCCGGTGCCTATGTCACCGCAACACTCTATCGTCCCGGCAATGACCGGGACAGTCACATGCCGATGCGCGCCATTGGCGTGAAGTGGCTGGGGGTCAATCCGGGGGACCGCAATCTTGCGGTGAAGCTGGATACGCCCGAGAAAACATTGCCGCGTCAGCCGCTGAACATTCCGGTTCAGGTGACCGGCGCCGGCGTTGGCGATACGGCCTATGTCACGGTTGCCGCCGTCGATGTCGGTATCCTCAATCTCACCCGTTACGAGGCGCCCAATCCCGACGGCTGGTATTTTGGCCAGCGGCAGCTGGGCCTGGAAATCCGCGATCTCTATGGCCGTCTGATCGATGGCTCGCAGGGTGCCGCCGGCCGTCTGCGCACCGGCGGCGATGGCGCACAGATGCCGTTGCAGGGCAGCCCGCCCACGGAAAAGCTCGTTGCGTTCTTCTCCGGTCCGGTCAAGCTTGACGCGGGGGGCAAGGCCAATGTGAGCTTCGATATCCCGCAGTTCAACGGGACGGCGCGGGTCATGGCGGTTGCCTGGTCCAAGGCCGGTGTCGGCCATGCCAGCAAGGATGTCATCATTCGCGATCCCGTCGTGGTAACGGCAAGCCTGCCGAAATTCTTGGCGCCCGGAGACAAGACGGCGCTACGGCTTGACATCGCCAATACGGATGCCCCGGCAGGCGACTACCAGTTGCAGGTGACGAGCAATCAGGCCGTCGGCGTCGAGCAGCAGGCGGCCGCACAGACCGTCAAGCTGACGGCGGGCGGAAAGTTCAATCTGACACTGCCGCTCAAGGGCCAGCAGCCGGGTGACGGCGTTGTCTCAGTCAAACTGTCAAACGCCGCGGGTATTTCGCTGGAGCAATCGCTGAACATTCCGGTCCGCCCGGCGTCGCTGCCGATCACGGTGCGCAATCCCATCAAGATCGCACCGAACAGCACGCTGAAGATCGACCGCGAATTGCTGGCAAGCAGCCTGCTGCAGGGCGCATCGGTCAGCCTCAACGTGTCGCGGTCGTCGGCCTTCGACATACCGGCCTTGCTCATGACGCTCGACCGTTATCCCTATGGTTGTGCGGAGCAGACGACAAGCCGCGCCATGCCGCTGCTTTATCTCAGCGAGCTGGCCAAGCAGTCGGGCCTTGCCGACGATGGCGATGTGCAGAAGCGGGTGCAGGAGGCAATCTTCCGTGTCCTGTCCTACCAGTCCTCTTCCGGCAGTTTCGGCCTGTGGGGTCCGGGTTCCGGTGATCTCTGGCTTGATGCCTATGTCACGGACTTCCTGACCCGCGCACGCGAACAGAAATATGACGTGCCGGAAAAGGCGCTCGTTCAGGCATTGGAAAACCTGCAGAATTCGCTGAGCTACGACGTGAATGTCAAGGATCAGGGCAATCAAATCGCCTATGCGCTTTATGTTCTCGCCCGCAACCGCAAGGCTGCCGTCAGCGATCTGCGTTACTACGCCGATACGAAGCTGTCGGAATTCCCGACGCCATTGTCGCGCGCCCATCTGGCGGCGGCGCTGGCGCTTTACGGGGATGCACAGCGGTCGCAGAGCATCTTTACCAATTCGCTGCAGATGTCGACCAAGGCCACCAATGTCAGCCTTGTGCGCTCGGATTATGGCTCGTCCCTGCGTGACGATGCGGCGGTTCTGGCGCTCGCTGCGGAAAGCCGGCCGGTCCCGGCCATCATTCCGCAGCTGTCGCAGATCGTTGCCAAGGAATGGGAGCGCAAGATCTATACCAGCACGCAGGAACAGACCTGGATGCTGCTGGCGGCCCGCGCCATCCAGGGCGGCGACAACGATCTGAAGCTTGCCATCAATGGCGTGGCGCACACGGGTGGCTATGCCGCGCGGATGACTGGCGACGAGCTGATCGCCCAGCCGGTCAGCATCACCAACGGATCGACCGAGGCCGTTTCGGCTGTCGTGACAACCGTTGCCGCACCGGCCCAGCCTTTGCCCGCTGGCGGCGATGGCTTCAACATCCAGCGGACCTACTACACGCTCGACGGATCGGAAGCCAATGTCAGCGAAGCCAAGCAGAATGAGCGCTATGTCGTTGTCCTCAAGGTCACCGAGAACAACAACTGGCCGTCGCGGGTGCTGATCACCGATCTCCTGCCCGCCGGTTTCGAGATCGACAATCCCGGCCTCGTCAACAGTGCACAACTGTCGAATTTCGACTGGATCGGTGAGGTCGAAGCCGCCCACACGGAATTCCGCAGCGACCGTTTCGTTGCCGCCTTCGATCGCAACACCGGCGACAACAGGGAAATCACCCTGGCCTATGTGGTCCGGGCCGTGACGCCGGGTACCTACGATCATCCGGCAGCCAGCGTTGAGGACATGTATCGTCCGCAATTCTCCGCACGCACGGCCACGGGCCGGATGGAGGTCGTGGCGGCACAGTAAACAAACCTTGGCTCAAGACCGGTTGATCCGATGATCACGTGGCGCACATTCTGTATCGGCATCTCCGCCAATCTGGTGGTGGCGACGGCGCTGGCCTTCGGCCTTGATCTTGCCGACAAAAGGTTTCCGCCGCCGCTGGAAAAGGCGGTGGAAGTCTCGCCGGAAGTGGTCGATGCCAATGGCCAGCTGCTGCGTGCCTTCGCCACATCGGAGGGGCGCTGGCGCCTGCGGACGACGGCCGCGGATGTCGATCCGCAGTTCATTCGCATGCTTGTCGCCTACGAGGATCAGCGCTTCTGGCAGCATCGCGGCGTCGACCCGCGGGCCGTGGCCCGCGCCGCACTGCAACTGGTCCGCAACGGCCGCATCGTTTCCGGCGGTTCGACCCTGTCCATGCAATTGGCGCGGCTGATCGAACCGCGGGAAGGGCGCTCGCTCAGCGCGAAGTTTGCTCAGTTGGTGCGTGCGCTGCAGATCGAACGCCGTCTGACCAAGGCGCAGATTCTCGATCTCTATCTCACCCACGCACCCTATGGCGGCAATCTCGAAGGTATCCGTGCCGCCAGCCTCGCTTATTTCGGCAAGGAGCCGCGCCGCCTGACCGTGTCTGAATCCGCCTTGCTTGTGGCGTTGCCGCAATTGCCGGAAAAGCGCCGTCCCGACCGCAATCTCGCTGCAGCCGAGACAGCGCGCGAGCGCGTTCTGGACCGCATGGCCGTTGCCAAGGTGGTGGGTGAGGGTGAGGCCGAACGTGCCGGGCTGGTACCCATTCCTGCCCGCCGCCTGCAGCTTCCGGCCTATGCCGCGCATCTGGCGGAAGCCGCCTTGCGCCGGGAGCCGCAGGTCAACCGGCACCAGACCACGCTGCGCCGCCCGATCCAGCAGGGCCTTGAAGCCGTTGCCAAGGCTGCGGCGGCCAAGCTTGGCCCCAAAGTATCGATCGCCATGGTGATGGCCGATGCCCGCAGCGGTGAAATCGTCGGCGAAGTGGGCTCTGCCGATTATTTCGATGCCAGCCGCTCCGGCTGGATCGATATGACACGGGTGATGCGCTCGCCCGGATCAACGCTGAAACCCTTCATCTACGGCCTCGCCTTCGAGGACGGGCTCGTTTCGCAGGAGACGATCATCGAGGACCGTCCAGCCGACTTCTTCGGTTACCGGCCGCGCAACTTCGACATGAGTTATCAGGGCGACGTCAGCATCAGGCAGGCGCTGCAACTGTCGCTGAACGTGCCTGCCGTCCGCCTGCTTGACGCGGTGGGCCCGACGCGGCTGCTGGTCCGCTTCCGCCGGGCGGAGGTGAGACCCGTGCTTCCCGCCAATGAAGCGCCGGGCCTGGCGATCGGCCTCGGCGGTGTCGGCATTACGCTGAAAGACCTGGTGCAGCTCTACGCCGCGCTGGCCAATCGCGGCAGGCCGGTGCTTCTGGGGGATGGCATACAGGGCAAACCGCAGCCCATCGAAGCCGAACCGCTGCTGGAACCGGTGGCCGCATGGCATGTCGCCGATATTCTGTCGGGTGTCATGCCGCCGCTGGGCGCAGCGCAGCGCGGCATCGCCTACAAGACGGGCACGAGCTACGGCTACCGCGATGCGTGGTCGGTCGGTTTCGACGGCAATTACGTGCTTGGCGTCTGGGTCGGCCGTCCGGATAATGGCGCTGTGCCAGGTATCACCGGTTTCGGAACGGCGGCACCGATCCTGTTCGAGGGATTTGTCAAATCCGGTGTGCCGGTCACGCCGCTGCCGCGTGCGCCGGGCGGTGCGGTGCGCATCGCGCAGGCGCAACTGCCGATCAGCCAGCGCCGCTTCACCCGGACATCGAATGGTCTGCTGGCTGCAACGACGCGCGAACCGGCACCGCAGATCGTCTATCCGCCCGAAGGCGCGCGGATCGAGCTCGGGGCGAAGACCGGCGGGACCCTGTCACCCCTCGCGCTGAAACTGCAGGGCGGCCGCGCGCCATTCCGCTGGTTGGCCAATGGCAAGCCTCTGCCCGATATGTCGCGCCGTCGTGACAATCAGTGGGTGCCGGACGGAGCCGGTTATTCGACCTTGACGGTCATCGATTCTGCCGGCCGTGCCGCAAGCGTCCGGATCTTTGTCGACTAGAAACAAAAAGCGGCGCCGAAGCGCCGCTCTGGTTTGACCGGGATCATTACCGGCCCTGGATCATCGATGCGATGATGCCGGATGCAATGCTGACCATGACGTAGTCATTGTTGACGCGCACCCAATGATAGCCACGCGGCGGTGTCTTCAGGTGATAGCGATGATAGTCGCGCACCACGTTGCGGCGATAGTTGCTGGGCAGCTTGTGGCCGCGCACCCAGCGCGTCTTCTTCACGACGGTGCGTTCGTTGACGACCCGCTTCTTGACCATCCGGTCCTGCTGCTGATGGCCATAGCCTTGCTGCTGCTGCGCAAAGGCTGCAGGCGTTGCAATCAGGGAAATGGCAAGGGCTGCCAGGGTGATCTTTTTCATGTTGGTTCCTCGTTCATTGCAGGGTTTATGATCAAACACCATGCTGTTTTACGAGGGGCGAGATGAACCAAAACTGAACGTCAACCTAAACAATTTGTAATGTTTTAAATGGCTTAGCTGACGCATGGATGGTGTCGTGGATTGGTTGCCCTCCGCCCGCGGGCAACATGCGCGGGGCGGAAGGCATCTGCTTCACAAAGCTCAGGCGTAGCGGCCGATGCCGAGTTCCGATGCGTCGACATCCGGCGTTTTGCCGGAAACAATGTCAGCCAGTACCCGGCCGGAACCGCACGACATGGTCCAGCCAAGGGTGCCGTGGCCGGTGTTGAGGTAGAGGTTCTGGTATCTGGTGCCGCCACCGATAATGGGCGGGCCGTCCGGGGTCATCGGGCGCAGGCCAGTCCAGAAGGTTGCCTTCGACAGATCGCCGCCACCGGGGAAGAGATCGCCGACCGAATGCTGCAATGTGGCTTTGCGCGCATCGCGCAAGGTCAGGTCATAGCCGGAGATTTCCGCGGTGCCGCCGACGCGGATGCGGTCGCCGAGCCGCGTGATTGCCACCTTGTAGGTCTCGTCCATGACCGTGGATTCCGGCGCGCAGCTGGCATCGGCGATGGGTACGGTGATGGAATAGCCCTTGATGGGGTAGACCGGTACCGGTACGCCGATGCGGCGCAGCAGAAATGGTGAATAACTACCGAACGCAACCACGTAGGCATCCGCCGTCAGTTCTTCTGTCTCCGTCGACACGCTAGCAATGCGATTGCCGCTGGTGTTGATCGAGGTAACAGTGGTGTTGTAGCGGAAGGTGACGCCCTTCTCGGCTGCAAGGGCCGCCAGCTTCTCCGTGAAGATCTTGCAATCGCCGGTTTCGTCGCCGGGAAGACGCAGACCGCCGACGAATTTCTCCCGCACATTGGCAAGAGCCGGCTCGGCGGCGATGCAGCCTGCGGGATCAAGGAGTTCAAAGGGCACACCGAACTGCTTGAGCACTTCGATATCGCCGCCCGTGCCGTCATACTGGCTCTGCTTGCGGAAGAGCTGCAGGGTGCCCTGACTGCGCTCATCATAGGCAATTCCGGTTTCCGCACGCAAATCACGCAGCGAATCGCGGCTGTATTCGGCGATGGGGACCATGCGGATCTTGTTGCGGGCATAGCGCGCCGACGTGCAGTTGCGCAGCATCCGCACCAGCCACAGCGCCATATAGGGGTCGAATTTCGGCCGCACGACGAGCGGACCGAAATGCATCAGCATCCATTTGATGGCTTTGAGGGGAACGCCGGGACCCGCCCATGGCGAGGAATAGCCGGGCGAGATTTCACCGGCATTGGCAAAACTCGTCTCCAGAGCCGGACCGGGCTGCCGGTCGACCACCACCACCTCGTGGCCCGCCTGGGCGAGATACCAAGCTGACGTGACGCCGACGACGCCACTTCCAAGGACGAGAACTTTCATAAGCGGAACGCTCCTTCAAACAACGCGAGATATGCCAGCCATTTCCGATGCCGGCGCAAGAGTGACTCGCACTCTGGGATGCCGCGAAAATTCTTTCCAGAGTTTTCTTGGGGAATGCGCTGAAATGTCTTGGTTTTTTGGAGTGCGCGCCTGAATTCAGGGCAAAATAAAAGGCCGGGTAAACCCGACCTTCTCAAATTCATCTCTGCTGTCAGTGCCAGTACATCCGTGGTCAAAGACGCGAAGACGAATTATTTTTAGCCAGCCTGAAGCTGGTCAGCAGTCATCTTGCCGGACTTGTTGTCACGAACCAGCTCGAAGCTGATCTTCTGACCGTCATTGAGGCTGCGCATACCAGCGCGCTCAACTGCGGAGATGTGAACGAACACGTCTGCCGAACCATCGTCTGGCTGAATGAAGCCGAAGCCTTTTGTGGAATTAAACCACTTTACTGTTCCAGTGCTCATAATGAACCCTTTCAAGGAATATGTTTTGGTCACCTACCATGCGACTGCACGATAGTTTTAGCTCGATTTTTGAAGAAGGATCGTTGAGAGCGCTTTGGCGCAATAAAACTAATAACAAACTACCAAATACCGATGGGTCATACATAGTGACTGTGAGACATTCCGTCAATGCTGCGCCAGAAAAAATAATTTAATTATAAAAACTTAGCGGAATTCGACTAATGATTCTGATGTTTTTATTGAACAATATTTCGCCAATACCAGCGATCATTTAATAAAGCGCAAGCATTTCCCGATGCGGATAAACGGGTTCCCACGCGGCCGCAAGGCCTCGTCAACGTCGGGCATGATACGTATGGGGCGCTATTTGCCCTTGGTGGCGAGCGTCACCTTTGCCTTGGCTTTTGCCGGCTTCTTGGCTGGCTTCAAGGCGTTCTCAGCTTCTTCTTCCGCTTCCTTGGCCAGACGCAATGCCTTCAGGCGCGCGGTCTTGCTTTCCCACTTTGCGGTCTCGTCATTGATAATGGCGGATGCAGCTGCGGTTGTGGCCAGGCTTTTCTGTTCCGAAGGACTGAGAACCCGCTTCGGGCGGACACCAACTTCAGGCAATTGTTTTGGACTGTGTTTCATCGTGTCTCGCATTTTTGAGCCACAATCATCGCACGCGGCGGTTCACAAGTCTATCGTGCATTCCGATTCTGTCCCGGTGCCCAGCCCCGCGCAAAGCCATAGGACATGGCCAGGGAGGCATATTCAATCTCCCGCAACAGGAACTCACGCTCGGCCAGAAGCGCCGCTATTGTCGCCCGGACATCACCCTGATGATAAGCCAATGCCTCGTCAATTTCGTCGTCCGGCTGTTTCAATATCGCATTCATTGGATTCTCCTTCGCAATTCAGAATGGCACAATCCGGTTCATGTGAAAAGAAATTTGTTCCTGTTTTGTTCTAATTTTAGTCTTGACGCGTGTTTCGGGTTGTATTGCTGGACGAAGGGGGGCGGCCGCAGGGACGGGGGTATGCATGTGCGGTGCGGCGCCATCATCGGGATGGCGCCGCACCTGAACAATCGGGTGTTGGCGTGCCGGGCATGCCCTTAGCTCTTGGGCTTGCCCTTGCTGGCGACTTCCGTCTGTTTGCCGATCGAACTTGCAAACGGAACAGCGGTCTTTACCTCTACCTTGTCCTTCTTTGGTTTGCGTACTTCGCGGTTGCTGCGTTGTTGACCTTTAGCCATGGTGGTTCTCCTTCAGGTTTCGGGTAGGGATCGGGGCGGGAAGTGATTAGCCGGGCCGGGACTGATCCTCGAGAAGCGCAGCTTCCAGATCGAAATGGTCGATCGGGAAAACCTGCTGGGTGCCAAGCTTCGACGACCGGGCCGGAACATGGATGTAGGTGGCCACGCGGCGATATGCAGCGCGGGACAACCCGTCAACGAGTTCTTCATCCTGATCCACGTCGTAATCGCCGGCGGGCAATGGCTTGTCCACACCCTTCAACACGAATGGTGCGTCGAAGTGGACGATGGAATGTGTTGTGCGCGTGAACATGCCAATCCTCCTTTGGAAGTGGCAAGCAGCGGAAGCTGGCCTGCTGTGTTCTCATCCCGGCGGGTGCCGGAGATCAGTCGTCATGCAACGTTCAAAAAACCGTCGTCATTTTGGAACGAGATTGGCGGGTCGAGAACCTCTGACGCTGCGAAGAGCCAAATCTGAAATGAGGATATCCAAAAGGCGATAGCAAAACAATCGTCATGATTTGCGGTTTATTTGCGGCCCTGTATCTCTGGTGGCGGAACGGTGATAGGGTGCGTTCACTTGCCAAAATGCTGCACGTCCAACCGCTGGATCATCGGTCCACAGCGGCCCTATGGCATTTCCGTTGGAGGAAAAATCATGATGTTATTACGAGTGTTGAGCTTTCTGAAAGGCATGAGGATGCCGGTTACCCAAGCACCGGTTACCAGTGTCAAACCAGCCAAGCCGATCCCGCCGGTCAAGAGCAAGACGCGGCGCGACATTGCGGACAGTGACGGTAAAATACGGCGTCAAAAGCATATGGTTGAATGCAACCGGCTGATCTGATCTGAAGCAGGACGTGGCGCCGCTCCCCGGTGGCGCCGTTCTCAAGAGAGTTCATTCTATCCCAGAACGCCCGCAAAGCTTTTCGTCAGCTTTCCCTGCCGGAACGCCTCGGCGATAAAATCAACGAATACCCGCGTTTTTGCGGGCAGCAGCCTGCGGCTGGCATAATAAATCGATACGGCCCCGGCGTCGGCATACCAGTCCGGCAAGAGGCGCACGAGCTCGCCATTTTCCAGGTGCGGCAGGGCAACGGGGGCCGAGAGGATGGTCACGCCCAGGCCGAGCAGAGCCCCCTGACGCATGGCGGCGGGGTCGTTGACCACAATCCTGTCCCGGATATGCGCCGGCATTTCCATGCCAGCGCTGTTGCGCATCATGCGCACCGGAATGCGCCCGGTGCGCTGCTGGCGCAGCACAATCCCGTCCATCGTCGCCAGCCCGGCCGGATCCGCGGGAAATGCGCGGCCCCGCATGTAGGCCGGAGACGCCACAGCTACGAGATGAAGGGTTGCAAGCGATCGGGACACAACACCAGGCAGAAGTTCGAAGCCGCCGCCGATGGCCGCATCGAAACCTTCCGCGATCAGGTCGACCTGCCGGTTCTCGAAATGCCATTCCGGCCGGATCAACGGAAAGCGCTCGAGAAAGGCCGGGAGCAGCGGCATGACAAACCCGATGCCGAGCGTCGGGCTCATGCTGACCTTGAGCACACCGGCGGGTTCGTCGCGATGCGCCGCAACATTGGCGATCGCCGCCTGCAGATCCTCGAGGTTTGTGCGGACCGCCTGCAGGAAGCGCTCGCCTTCCTCCGTCAGGGCCAGATTTCGCGTGCTGCGATGAAACAGCCGCACGCCAAGATTGCGTTCAAGCATGGCCACGTTCCGGCTGACCGCCGCAGGCGTCAGCGACAGGCGTCGCGCTGCTGCTGAGAAACCTCCGGTTTCGGCGCTGCGCACGAACGACTCCAGATTGGCCAGGGTTTCCATATCCATACCTTCAACTGATAATTGAAAATATTTAAAGCTATTACCTGCTTTTCGTCAATGAATGGATAGCCCATTCTCAGGTCATGCAATTTCATGCATTCGCAAAAAGGAACAAGATCATGAGCATTGGTATTATCGGAGCCGGGCTGATCGGCACGGCTTTTGCGCGGGCATTGGCCCGGACTGGTATCGAAGCAACCATTTCCAACAGCCGCGGACCGGACTCGTTGAAGGAACTGGTTGGTGAACTCGGGCCGTCCATCAAGGCCGGCACCGTAGAGCAGGCGGCAAGCGCGGATATTGTCGTGATTGCCGTCAACTGGTCGAAACTGCCGCAGGCTTTGGCCGGTCTGCCCGCCTGGAACGGCCGCATCGTCATCAACGCCAACAATGCCATCGAAGCCCCGTCCTTCAAGCCCGTTGATCTCAAGGGGCGCCTGCCGAGCGACGTCGTCGGCGATCTCGTGCCGGGTGCAAAACTGGTGAAGGCGCTCAACCATCTGCCCGCAGCCTTGCTTGCAGGCGACCCCAAGGCTGAAGGCGGTCAGCGCGTCCTGTTCTATTCCGGCGACGATGCGGACGCCAAGGCGAAGGTCGGCGCCCTGTTTGAAAAGCTTGGCTTTTTCCCGCTCGATCTGGGCAGCCTGGCGACGGGTGAGAAGATGGCGGGGTTCCCCGGCGGCCCGCTCGCCGTCCTTAATCTGGTGAAGTTCGGCTGACGACAAGCGAAGGGCCTGTCCCACGAGGCAGGCCCTTGCAGAATTATGCGGCCGCAGCGCGGCCTGCAGGCCCGCATCGGCTGGGGCTCATTGCCGCCGATATCGGGTGCATGGAAACGCCCGGTTCCACCTCTCAACATGCTGTCCTGGCCGCCTAATTTGCCTCAGGCACTTTTATATTCGGCAAATGATGTTACATTGGCTTCAACGTTAATGAACAAGCGCCTTGCCTGCGTCCTCCAGAGGTTCGCGCGGCGCCCGAAGGATAAGATTTTGAAAGACCCCGAATCGGGCGCCCGCAAAGCGTCGAACGAAGGGGCGTCTGGCGGTCATACGGTGTCGAATGGCATCCCAGGTCCCGCCAAGAACGGACCCGGACCACAAGGGGATTCTGCGCGTCAACCGCAGGAGAGCCGGTCCGATTCCCAGGAAGGACGCTTCGAGAAAAACCCCAAGAAACGGGCGCGCCGCCGTCGGCGTGGCAAGTCGAAACACGGTGCTGTTTCGGCGCAAAACCCTGTTGCCTCCGCCGCACCTGCGCATCCGGCGGGAGAAGCCGATGCCGCAGCGCCGGTCAAAACCGGTAAAAAGCGCCGCCCCAACCGCCACAGGCGCCGGGGGCGTTCCGGCGCAAAACAGCAGGAAACCGTTATCGCGGCGACTGTGGAACAGAACAGTCCGGCCAAACCATCCGAACCTGACAGCCCGCGGCGCGAACCCAGATATGCCGGTGCTCCGCTCTATGCAGCGCTGGATCTGGGCACGAACAACTGCCGCCTGCTGGTGGCAACGCCGACGCGGCCGGGCCAGTTCCGTGTGATCGATGCGTTTTCGCGCATTGTCCGTCTTGGCGAGGGGCTGGGTGCAACCGGGCGCTTGAGCCCGAATGCCATGAGCCGAGCCATCGAGGCGCTGAAGATTTGCCGCGACAAGCTGGAAAACCACGATGTACGGCGCGCCCGCCTCATCGCCACCGAGGCCTGCCGCCAGGCGGAAAACGGTGCCGAATTCCTGCATCAGGTCAAACACGAGACCGGCCTTGATCTGGAGATCATCAACCGCCAGACCGAGGCCCGCCTTGCCGTTTCCGGCTGCGGCACGCTGGTCGAGCGCGAAACCGATGCGGTTGTGCTGTTCGATATTGGCGGCGGTTCCTCCGAAATTGCCCTGATCGACCTGTCGGAGCGCCGTTCGCCGCGTCTGGCCGAGCATATCATTGCCTGGACATCGCTTCCCGTTGGCGTCGTCACGCTGGCGGAGCGTTTTGGCGGCCGCGATGTGACGACCGACAATTTCGCCGTCATGGTCAATCATGTGGCAGAACTCCTCAATGATTTCTCCGAACGGCACAAGCTCGGCGATCTCGTCAACAGCCAGAATTTTCACCTGCTCGGCACCTCCGGCACGGTGACGACGCTTGCCGGCATTCATCTTGGTCTCGACCGCTATGACCGGCGCCGCATCGATGGTATCTGGATGCAGAACGACGACGTGACCGAGATGACGAGCAGGCTCCTGTCGTGGAGTTTTGACGAACGGGTTGCCAATCCCTGCATCGGTGCCGACCGCGCGGATCTTGTTCTTGCCGGTTGCGCCATTCTGGATGCAATCCGCAATGTCTGGCCCAGCCAGAAGCTGCGCGTGGCTGATCGCGGCCTGCGCGAAGGTATTTTGACTGAACTCATGTCGCGCGATGGCGCGTGGCGCAATCGGTGGTTTCGCGCCAATGTCGCGTAAAAGAGGGGCGTGCATTCCCAATGGCTAAGACAACAACAGGCGGGCGCGGCGGTACGGGTACGCGCGGCCTGCATACCAAGATCAAGAAGAAGGCGGGCACGATCAAGGAATCGTCGCGCCGCTGGCTGGAACGTCATATCAACGATCCCTATGTGCAGCGGTCAAAGGCCGACGGCTATCGGTCGCGCGCGGCCTACAAGCTTATCGAGATCGATGACCGTTACAAGATCCTGAAAAAGGGTCAGCGCATCATTGATCTGGGCGCCGCCCCCGGTGGCTGGAGCCAGATAGCTGCGGGGATTGTCGGCTCTCCCGAGGATGCGCCGACGGTTGTCGGCATCGATTATCTGCACATCGATCCTTTGCCGGGCGTAACGCTGCTCGAGATGGATTTCCTCGACGATGCCGCGCCGGACAAACTGATCGAAGCGCTGGGCGGCCAGCCGGATATCGTGTTGTCGGATATGGCCGCTCCCACCACGGGGCACCGCCGCACCGACCATATCCGCACGACGCATCTGTGCGAAGTGGCGGCGGACTTTGCGGTTTCCGTGCTGCGGCCGGGTGGTCACTTCCTGACCAAGACCTTTCAGGGCGGCACGGAAAACGAAGTGCTGACCCTGCTCAAGCAGCACTTCAAATCCGTGCATCACGTCAAGCCGCCGGCCTCGCGCGCCGAGTCGGTGGAGCTTTACCTGCTCGCCCGTGATTTCAAGGGCCGGTCTTAAACGACGGTCTATTCGGCAGGCGCGGGCTTCGCATCCGGGTAATGCCCCGATACTTCGGCGCCCGCATCCGGCTTCATCGGCATGAATAAGAAGAATGCCAGCGACGATATGGCGGCCACCAGGAAGAATGCCGTGTGGAAGTCCGAGAGCTGCAACGGCCCGCCATGCAGATTGGTGGACACTTCCAGAATGCCGCCGGCAACCGCAACGCCCAGGGCAATGGATATCTGCTGGGCCACCGATGCGATCGGTGTTGCAAGGCTGGTCTGTTCATTGGGCACTTCCGCATAGGCAAGTGCGTTGGCCCCGGTAAAGAACAGTGAGCGGAAGAAGCCGCTGACCAGAAGCAGGCCAAGAATGAGCGCGGTCGGTGTTGCCGGCGTGAAGAAACCATTCATGGCAATGAAGCTTGCGGCGATCAGCGATCCATACATCAGCGCATTGCGGAAGCCCGTCTTGCGGAAGAACCATTTGGTCACGAATTTCATGCCGATGGCACCGGCAGCCGATATGAAGGTCATGAGGCCGGACTGGAAGGGTGTCATGCCGAAGCCGATCTGGAACATCAGCGGCAGCAGGAACGGTGTCGCACCGACGCCGATGCGGAAAAGACTACCGCCAAAAATCGACGCACGGAACACCTGGTTCTTGAACAGATCGAGCGCCAGCAGAGGTTCCGGCGTGCGCTTGGCATGGATGAGGTAGAGCACCGTCGAAACGATGCCGACGCCGAGCGTCGAGAACCCGACCCATGCGGGGAGCGCCGGCAGGCTGACCACGGAAAGCCCGAACACCACGCCGGAAGCGGCGATGCCGCTGAGGAAGAAACCGGGCACGTCAAGCTTGCGCTGGATCAGCGTTTCCACATCCGGCAGGTAACGTGTCGCAAACCAGATGCCAAGCAGGCCGATCGGCACGTTGATCAGGAAAATCCAGTGCCAGGTAAAATAGGTGGTGAGAAACCCGCCGATGGGCGGCCCGACCAGTGGCCCGACCAATGCGGGCACGGTCAACCAGGCCATGGCGCCGACAAGCTCGCTGCGCGGCGTCGAACGCACCAGAACCAAGCGGCCGACCGGCGTCATCATGGCACCACCGACACCCTGCACGAAGCGTGAGACGACGAAGGCCAGCAGCGAGTTGGAGGCTGCGCAGGCGATCGACCCAAGCACGAACACGACGATAGCCGCGCGGAACACATTTTTGGCGCCGAACCGGTCGGCCATCCAGCCGCTGACCGGGATGAACACGGCGAGCGAGACGAGATAGGCGGTCAGCGCGAGTTTCAGCGCGATGGGGCTCGTACCGATGTCGGCGGCAATGGCGGGCAGGGATGTGGATATGACGGTCGAGTCCATCTGTTCCATGAACAGGGCGACAGCGAGCACGAGCGGAACAATGCGATTCACAATGAATTCCAGTTCTCAATAAAGAGCTTCGTCAGCAATCGGGGTCCGTCGCGGGACTCACAATGAAAAGCAACCCTTGCTGGCGCTGCGATAGCACCAGTGTGGCGGGTGCTCAAGCACCGATCAATCAGATGTGATCCAGCACAATACGATTTTCCGCTATGCAAAAGGGAACGGCCCGGCAGCCGTGACGTTGCCTGTGCACGATCTCAACCGCAGACCCCAAGACTGCCAGAAGGAGATGAACTCATGACGTCATACGAGATTTCCCGCCGCGATCTGTTTCTTGCGTCGAGCGCCATAGCCGGCGGGCTCGCCATGTCGCAGGTCATGCCGGATGCTGCCGCCGCAGCGGTTCCGCTTTCGCCGGTGAAGTCGCCGGGTTTCAAGCGCTTCAAGCTGGGTGAATTTGAGGTCACCACGCTTCTCGATGGCCTGCGCCTCTCCGACGGCCCGTTTCCCACCTTCGGTGCCGATCAGTCGCAGGAGAAGGTGGCAGAACTGATGCGCGCCAACTTTTTGCCCGAAACGAAGTTCGTCAATGGTTTTGCCCCGGTGCTGATCAATACCGGTGCTGAACTGATCCTGTTCGACACGGGTTTTGGCGCTGCAGGGCGCGACAACGGTTTCGGCCAGCTGGAAGCCAATATGAAAGCGGCGGGTTACACGCCCGATCAGGTGAGCGTTGTCGTCATCACCCATATGCATGGTGACCACATCGGTGGCCTGATGAACGGCGAGAAGCCTGCCTTTGCCAATGCGCGCTATATCGCGGGGCAGATCGAATATGATTTCTGGACCGATCCGGCCCGGGCGGGCACGCCGGCGGAAGCGGGTGCCAAGGGTGTTGCGGCCAAGGTGAAACCATTGGCGGAAAAGACCACCTTCATCAAAGCGGGTGATGCGGTTGTGTCAGGGATTACCAGCGAAGCGGCTTACGGCCATACGCCCGGCCACATGATTTTCCACGTGGAATCCGCGGGCAAGCGTCTGGTGCTGACCGCCGATACCGCCAATCACTACGTCGCAGCCCTGCAGCATCCGGAATGGGAGGTGGCTTTCGATACGGACCGGGCCAAGGGCATCGAGACGCGCAAACGGGTGCTCGACATGATCGCCACCGACCGCGTGCCGTTCATCGGTTATCACATGCCGTTCCCGTCGGCTGGTTATCTCGACCGGCAGGGAAGCGGCTACCGTTTCGTACCGGTGACCTATCAGTTCGACGTCTGACCCTGTCCAGGCGTTGCCGATGCGGCTTCGGCGCGCTTGCGCCGGATCGCATCCGCAATGAACACCCGTGACAATGCGTGGTAGAGCGGTTCGTGCGAGATGATGCGTGCCGTGCCGTAACCGAGCATGGATGTGCACATCAGGGCAATGACGCTGTCATGGCTGCCGGTCATTTCCAGAATGATGACAAAAGCCGTCATCGGTGCCTGCACCACCCCGGCGAAATAGCCGGCCATGCCGAGCACGGCGGCGAGGCCGATATTGCTGCCGGTGAGCAGGCCGATTGTGCTGCCGAAGCTCGCGCCGACGGACAGCGAAGGCGCAAAAATGCCGCCGGGAATGCCGGAGACCATGGAAAGGAAACTGGCGAGCAGTTTCTCCAGAAAGAAATACCACGGCAGGGCATGGCCTTCCACGGCGCCGCGCGCCTGTTCGTAGCCCGTGCCGAAGGTTGTACCGCCTGAGGCAACCCCGATCAGCGCAACGGCAAAACCGCACACAGCGGCGAGCAGCAGGGTACGGCGAAACGGATCGGGTGCCGTCCAGCGCTTGATCCTGCGCAATGCCTTGACGGCACCGGCACTGAAAAAGGCACCGAACGCACCGCCGCCGACACCGCACAGGATCACCAGAAGCCAATCGGAAAAGCTGGTTACGACGGCAACGGATGCACCGAAATAGGTGTAGTTGCCGACAAGCCCGATGGCGGCGAGGCCGGAGAGGATGACGGCGGTCAGAACAAGGCCGTTGGTGCGTGCCTCATAGGAGCGGCCCATTTCCTCGATGGCAAAGACGATGCCGGCGAGCGGCGTATTGAACGCCGCGGCAATACCGGCGGCGGAGCCTGCAAGGATGAGCCCGCGCGCCTGCGCCATGCCGCCCCAGCGCGCCACCTGCAGCATCAGCGACGCGCCGACCTGGACGGTTGGGCCTTCGCGGCCGATGGAGGCGCCGGAGAACAGGCCGACAACAGTCAAAAGGATTTTGCCGAAAACCATGCGCAGGGAAAGCAGCCTGACGCGATCCTCGTGATCGTTGAGATGACGGGCCGCGATGGCCTGCGGAATGCCGCTGCCCTGGGCATTGGGGAAGAAACTGTAGGCCATATAGGCGCAGAAGATGAAGCCGAGCGGCGTGATGATCAAGGGCAGGAATGTCGTCCAGCCGCTGGTTCCGATCACGCCATGAAACGTTTCCTGGGCAAGATCCGCCAGCTTGGCGAAGAGGACGCTGATCACACCAATGGCAATCGCCCCCGCCCAGAACACCAGGCGCGGCCGCCAGACCCGCGTGTTGCCCCACATGGCGCGGGACCGGCGCAGGAAGGAAACTTTTCGGTAAATCGGGCGCACCATATCTCCTGCATTCAACCGTCCAAGGGGTCGTATGGTCCTAACATGCGGGAAAACGATGGGCCAGTCTCAACAATTCACCCTTTTGCTGCCAAGATGCACAGGGCATTTTGCCACCAAGGAGGACGCCATGAAACGATTCTTTGCCATGCTTTGTGTCTCACTGTCGCTCGGGGCTGTGTCGTCAGCGGTCGCCGCTTCACCGGAGGAAAAGGTCGATCCGATCGACAAGGCGGCAACGGAATGTCTGAACAGCCCGGCAGGGCAGACGACTTCAGGAATGGTCGACTGCTCGCACAAGGCCTTTGTCGCCTATGACAAGCAGCTGAACGCTGTCTACAAGAAAGTCCTGGCATCGGTCGATCCGGAATCAGCCAAGCAGATCCGCGACGCGCAGCGCAAATGGGTGGCGTGGCGCGAGGCCCAGATCAAGGCCGATAACGGCCCATGGCGCGCCGACAGGGGTTCCATTGCCAGCATGGATATCGAGGCGCTGAATGTGGACGCCGTGCGGGCGCGCATCAAGGAACTTCAATATTATGCGCAGTAAGGCCGGTTTCCATCCACCCCTAGAGGGAGATCATGTATTGCTGATTGGGGAATAAATACGTTTCCACCTTTCCAAACCGACATATCCATGTTACCAGCCCGTGCCAATTCACCGGAACATTACTGACTCGGCGCACCGCCATCGTGGTGCGCTTGTCGCATTTTAAGGAATTGGTTATGGCAAAAATTGTTGAATCCGCGACGGGCGCGCTGGCACTGACATTTGACGATGTCCTGCTTCAGCCGGGTCATTCCGAAGTCATGCCCGGCCAGACTGACATTCGCACCCGCATTGCTCCCGATATCGAACTGAACCTGCCGCTGCTCTCCGCTGCCATGGACACCGTTACCGAGTCGCGCCTTGCCATTGCCATGGCTCAGGCTGGCGGCATGGGTGTCATCCATCGCAATCTTACACCGGAGCTGCAGGCCGAAGAGGTCCGGCAGGTCAAGAAGTTCGAATCCGGCATGGTCGTCAACCCGGTCACCATCGGCCCGGACGCAACGCTTGCCGATGCGCAGGCATTGATGCGCGCCCATGGCATTTCCGGCATTCCGGTGGTCGAGAACGCCGGCGAGGGCAGCCGCAAGCCGGGTCGCCTTGTTGGCATCCTGACCAACCGCGACGTGCGCTTTGCGTCCGATCCCAATCAGAAGATTTACGAGCTGATGACGCGTGAAAACCTCATCACCGTGCGCGAAAACAATGTCCAGCACGAGGAAGCCAAGCGCCTTCTGCATCAGCACCGCATCGAGAAGCTGCTGGTGGTGGACAGCAAGGGCCATTGCGTCGGTCTGATCACCGTCAAGGATATGGAAAAGTCGCAGCTGAACCCGAACGCGGCCAAGGATGCACAGGGACGCCTGCGGGTTGCCGCCGCATCCAGCGTCGGCGAAGACGGTTTCGAGCGCGCCGAACGGCTGATTGCCGCCGGTGTCGACGTGCTCGTCATCGATACCGCTCACGGCCATTCGCAACGTGTTCTGGATGCGGTCACCCGCGCCAAGAAGATGTCGAACGCCGTGCGCATCATTGCCGGTAACGTTGCAACGGCTGCGGGCACGCAGGCGCTGATCGATGCGGGTGCCGATGCGGTCAAGGTCGGTATCGGACCGGGCTCGATCTGCACCACGCGTATCGTTGCCGGTGTCGGCGTGCCGCAGCTTTCAGCCATCATGTCGGCCGTGGAAGCCGCGCACAAGGCCGGTGTTCCGGTCATTGCCGATGGCGGCATCAAATATTCCGGCGATTTCGCCAAGGCGCTTGCGGCCGGTGCCGCCGCTGCCATGGCAGGTTCCGCCCTTGCCGGAACCGAGGAAAGCCCCGGTGAGGTCTATCTCTACCAGGGCCGTTCCTTCAAGGCCTATCGCGGCATGGGCTCGGTCGGCGCCATGGCCCGTGGTTCGGCGGATCGCTACTTCCAGGCGGAAGTCCGCGACGAGCTCAAGCTTGTGCCGGAAGGCATTGAAGGCCAGGTGGCCTACAAGGGGCCGGTGTCGGGCGTGCTGCATCAGCTTGCCGGCGGCCTTCGTGCATCGATGGGCTATGTCGGTGCCAAGAACCTGGAAGAGTTCCGCGACAAGGCGACCTTTGTCCGTATCACCAATGCGGGCCTGCGGGAAAGCCACACCCACGACGTGACGATCACGCGCGAAAGCCCGAACTATCCGGGCGGCAACTGATCGGGGCGCGGAGGCCATGTCTGACAACGCCCTCCGCGACCACTTCTCGGCCATGGCGCGCAACAGCGCCTGGTCGAACCATCGGCTGCTTGGCGCCTGTGCCGGGCTGACGGATGCGGAATTCGCGCGGGAACGGGTCAGTTTCTTCCCGTCGCTGCAGATGACGTTGAACCACAATCTCATTGTCGATCACATCTATCTGGCTGACATGACCGGCGTTGGGCGCAAGAACATCAGCCTCGTCGGGGATATTCCCTTTCCAAAACTGGCTGATCTCAGAGAAGCACAGGAGGCGTTCGACGCCGATCTGATCGCCTTTTGCGACAGTCTGAGTGCGCCGGATCTCGACCGGATCGTTATGATCGAATGGCATGACGGGCAGGTTTCACAGGAGCCGATCCGGCTTGTTCTGTCCCATCTGTTCGTGCACCAGATTCATCATCGCGGGCAGGCACATGCGATGCTGGCGGGAACAAAAGTGCCCCCGCCGCAGCTTGATGAGTTTTTCCTGAACTACGATATTGCGCGCCGCAAGGGCGAACCTTTCGCGACTTGACCTCCCTAAAGGGGGGCAGTTCACGGAATAATCTTCCGCGCCCGCAGATTCCGGAAGACGTTCAGGAACATTTCTTCCGTATCGATATGGTCGTGGAAGCCGGCGCGCCGCAGTTTGCTGCCGTCGGCGAAGAAATCGTAATTCCAGCCGAACACCGCATCGCCAAATCCCCATGACGAGACATCCCTGTAGGGGACTGCCGCAAGACCGTGCTTTCCAATCATTTTCTCCCAGAGCGGTTCCTTGTCGGCCATCACCACGTTCAGGGACATAGGCAGCGGCGGGGCAACCTCCAGATCGAAAAACTTGGCAATTTTCGGCCACATCTCGCTCCAGCGGAAGAGATCGCCATTGTTGATGTTGTAGGCCTGATTGCCTGCAGCCGGATCGGTGGCGATGAACACCGTCGCCCGCGCCAGCAGACCGGCATCGGTCATTTCAAGCAGGCTGTCATAGGCCCCGGGCTTTCCGGGAAAGCGCAGGGGAATGCCAAGTTCCTTGGACATCGAGGCATAGACGGCGATTACCGAGGCAAGGTTCATCGGGTTGCCCAGCGCGTATCCGATAACGACGGATGGGCGCAGCGCGGACCATGTCCAGCGTTTTCCCTTTTGTGCGGCTTCGAGAAAATCCTGCTGATCGATGTTGAATTCCGGCGGCATGTGATTGGCATCGCTCTCGCGCGCCGGTGTCTTGAACGGGCCGAGATGCGCACCGTAGACCTTGTATCCCTGCATGAGGCTGATGTGCCGGAGGCCGGGTGCGATGGGTTCGATGGCATCGACCACGTTGACCAGCATGGCAAGGTTCGGCGGCACCAGCTCCGCCCAGGTCGGGCGGTCCTGATAGGCCGCATAAAAGATATGGGTGACATCGGTGAGGTGCGCGAGCTTTGCCTTGGCATCCACCGCATCGAGCAGATCGACGGCGATGTGGCTGAGCCTGCCATCCGCAATCCCGCCGCGCCGGGACAGGCCGACGATCTGCCAGTCACCCAATTCCTTGAGATATGCGATGAGGTTGCCGCCGATGATGCCATTGGCACCCACAATCACGGCCTTTTTCATGTCCTGCGTCATTTCAACAGCTCCATATTGGTTGGTGCCGTCAGCATCATCCATTTGCATAGGTTTGCGTAGCCTATCAATAGTGATATCATTCATAAGAAAATATTTGAGGTGATGAGTGGATCGCTTTGCTGCAATGAAGACGTTCGTACGGGTGGCGGAGCTTGGCTCGCTGTCGGCGGCGGCACGGGAACTGGGGCTCACGCAACCGGCCGTCAGCCAGCAGATGGCGGCGCTGGAGCGTCATCTGAACATGCGGCTGCTGTATCGCTCAACACGCCAGCTGGCCCTGACCGACAGCGGCGAGACCTATTACCAGCGGGCGCGGCATATCCTGCAGAGTGTCGACGAGGCGGAAGAGGCGGTGGCTGGCCTCACAGCTTCGGTTCAAGGCAACCTTCGCGTGCACGCGCCTGTCGGGTTCGGCCAGATGCACCTGACGCCGATGCTGATCGATTTTCAGCGCCAGCACCCGGACGTGACTGTTGAATTCATTCTCGATGACCGCTTTGCCGATCTGGTGGCCGAGGGTGTGGACGTTGCCATCCGGTTCGGCGCGCTGGCCTCCTCCGGGCTGGTGGCACGGAAACTGGCAACGTTCGAGCGTATTCTCGTGGCTTCGCCGGATTATCTCGCGCGCCATGGCAGCCCCCTGCTGCCGGAGGAACTGTCAGAGCACCGGCATGTCAGGTTCATCTGGTCGCCGCAGGGCGAGGCGGTGCCGCTGATCGGCCCGGAGGGGCCGATTGTCGTGCCGGTCAAATCAGGCTTTCTTGCCAACAACGCTTTCGTGCTCAATCAGGCTTTGTGTGCGGGCGTGGGCATTGGCGGGGCGCAGGTGCCGCTGGTCCAGCCGTTTCTCGACGACGGCACGCTGGTTCGCGTGCTGCCCGCTTACCGCTATGCCCCCATGGATATGCACGTGGTCTATGCCTCGGCCAAGTTTCTGCCGCGCAAGGTAAAGGCGTTTGTCGATCATCTCGCGGCTGGCTTGTCCGGAATTCCCGGGTTGAATTAACAGCTTGCGAAAAAAATGAACGTAAACGTAAGATGCGCCAACCTTGGAGGAGCCATGTCGCAGACCGCAATTTTCTGGCCGATGATCGCACTGACCGCGCTGATCTATATCGTCTATGGCTTGGTATTCCTTCGCCGCATGGAGGCGGTCAAGAGCGGCCAGGCGTCGCCCCGCGATTTCAAGCTGCCGCTGAAGGAGCCGGAGGTCAGCGTCACGGTGATCCGCAACCTGATCAATCTTTATGAGCTGCCCGTCCTGTTCTACGCCGTCTGCATTTCGCTTTATGTGGTCAATGGCTCATCGTTTCTTGCCGTCATTGTTGCCTGGCTGTTTGTGGCTGCACGCGTCGCCCACACCGTCGTGCATGTGACGTCGAACCGTTTGAGGCTGCGCCAGCCGATTTTCACCATCGGCTATCTCTTGAACGGTATTCTCTGGCTCATTCTCGCGCTGCATCTGGCGATACCCGCAACGGCTTAGAAGCGGTGAGGGGATTGCCGGGAACGGTCAGGAATTAAGCCGCCAGTTCGTCCAGCTCTTCGGCTGAGATCAGCAATCGCCTGCCGCACTCGACAATCGTAGCGGCAAGCGCCTCGAAATCGTCGCGTCTTTCGCTTTGCCGGCGCCAGATCAGGCCGATCTCCCGCGAGGGTTCGGGATCGGCAAAGGCAAGGATGCGCACATTGTTTCGGCTGGCTTCCGTGCGCACGGCAATTTCCGGGATCAGCGTCAGGCCCATGCCATGGCTGACCATCTGCAGCAGGGTTGTCATGCTGGTGGCGCCATAATTGACCAGCTGCCGCTGCTTGACGCTGGTGCACACCGCCAGGGCCTGATCGCGCAGGCAGTGACCTTCCTCGAGCAGCAGCAGCCGTTCGAGCGCCACGCTCTCCTGGGTCATCGGCGAGGTGAGAATGTCGGTATCATTGCTTGACGTGGCAATCAGAAACCGGTCGCGGAACAGCGGCTTGGCGACAATGCCATCGCTGTCGATCGGCAAGGCGGCGATCAGCGCGTCGAGATCGCCGAGCCGCAGATCCTCGACCAGCTTTGACGTCACCGCCTCGCGCAACTCGATGGTCAGCTCCGGATAGGCTTCACGCAGTTCCGGAATGAGAATGGGCAGGAGATAGGGCGCTATGGTCGGGATGATCCCCAACCGCAGGCGGCCCTGCAGAATGCCGCGCCGCTGCGACGCCAGTTCCTCCAGCGATCGGATGCCGTTCAGGATGCCGCGAACCCGCGGCAAAAGCCGCTTGCCCATATCGGTCAGAACCACCGTGCGGCGCGTCCGCTCGAACAGGGGGGTTCCCAGCCGCTGCTCCATCTCCGCGATCTGCGCCGACAGCGCCGGCTGCGAAATGCGTGCGAGTTCTGCTGCCTTGCGGAAATGCAGGGTGGTGGCGAGGATATCGAAATAGCGCATCTGACGGACGGAAAACATGATAACCAAATCCTATCAATAATAATTCTAAATTCAATTGGAAACTATGATTGGAATAGTTCTATGGTCACCCCTGAGATCGCAGAGAGCCCGCGCGCCGTGCGATTCTGAAAATAGTGTCAAAAACGAAATTCAAGGAGAAGCCAATGGCTGACCGTCCGACGTTGACAACAACTGCCGGTGCACCGGTATCAGACAATCAGAATTCGAGGACTGCGGGCGAACGCGGTCCTGTTCTCCTGGACGACTATCAGCTGCTCGAAAAGCTTGCCCACCAGAACCGTGAACGTATCCCGGAACGTGTTGTTCACGCCAAGGGCTGGGGCGCATTCGGCACGCTGAAGATCACCGGCGATATCTCCCGCTACACCAAGGCCAAGGCCTTGCAGCCGGGCACCGAAACGCCGTTGCTGCTGCGTTTTTCCACGGTTGCCGGTGAACTTGGCGCTGCCGATGCCGAGCGCGACGTGCGCGGTTTCGCCCTCAAATTCTACACGAGCGAAGGCAACTGGGATCTGGTCGGCAACAACACGCCGGTGTTCTTCGTGCGCGATCCGCTGAAGTTCCCTGATTTCATTCACACGCAGAAGCGCCATCCGCGCACCAACATGCGTTCGGCCACCGCCATGTGGGATTTCTGGTCGCTGTCGCCGGAAAGCCTGCACCAGGTTACAATCCTGATGTCGGATCGCGGTCTGCCGGTCGCGCCGATGTACATGAACGGTTACGGCTCGCACACCTATTCCTTCTGGAATGACAATGGCGAGCGCTTCTGGGTAAAATTCCACTTCAAGACCCAGCAGGGCCACAAGCATTACACCAATGCGGAAGCTGAAACCCTGATCGGCAAGTCGCGTGAAACCTACCAGGAAGAGCTGTTTGGCGGCATTGAACGCGGTGAATTCCCGAAATGGACCGTCCAGGTTCAGATCATGAGCGAAAGCGATGCGGAAAAGACTTCCTACAATCCGTTCGATCTGACCAAGGTCTGGCCGCATGCTGAATTCCCGCCGATCGAAATCGGCGTCATGGAACTCAACCGCAATGCCGACAACTATTTCGCCGAAATCGAACAGGCTGCCTTCTCGCCGTCGAACGTCGTTCCCGGCATCGGTCATTCGCCGGACAAGATGCTGCAGGCCCGTGTGTTCTCCTATGCGGATGCGCATCGCTACCGCCTTGGCACGCACTATGAAGCACTGCCCGTCAACCAGCCGAAGTGCCCGGTCCATCACTACCACAAGGATGGCCAGATGAACTTCTTTGGCCAGAAGACCGGCAATGTCGATGCCTATTACGAGCCCAACAGCTTCTCGGGCGCCGTCGAACAGCCGTCGGCAAAAGAGCCGCCGCTGGCTCTTTCCGGCAATGCGGATCGCTACAACCACCGCATCGGCAACGATGACTACGGTCAGGTGACGGCACTGTTCAACCTGTTCGACGCCGGTCAGCGTGCACGCCTGTTCTCCAACATTGCTGCGGCAATGGGCGGTGTTCCCGGCGCTATCATCGAGCGCCAGCTGGCGCACTTCAAGCGCGTTCATCCCGCGTATGAAGCCGGCGTGCGGGCCGCCCTAAAGGAAGCGCATGGCTATGAAGCCAACGCGATTTCCAATGAAGAAAAGCACGCCGCGGCCGAGTAATCGCTGCCTGCAACAACTTTGTTGTTCAATGTGAAAGCCGGAGCGTGATGCTCCGGCTTTCTTTTATTGGCTTTGCCATGTATGCGAAGCCGGTAGACAACAAGAAGGAATTCCCATGCGACTTGGCGGACGCCTGCAGGCGGCAATCGAAGTACTGGACGATATTGAGACCCGCAAACGCCCGGCTTCCGATGCGCTCAAAGATTGGGGACTGTCGCACCGCTTTGCCGGCGCGGGTGACCGCGCGGTCATCGGCAATATCGTTTATGATGCCTTGCGGCGGAAATTGTCGCTCGGCTGGCGCATGGACAGCAACGCGGCCCGTCATATTGCCTTTGGCGTGCTCTTGTCCGATGCCGAACTGGTTATCGATGAAATCAATGCCGCGCTTGATGGTGACAAGTTTGCGCCCGCACCGCTCGAAGCCGACCGCATGGCCGTCTGGCTGGAGCGTGACCTCGCGGCGGCGCCCGATCATGTGCGCGCCGACACGCCAGAATGGTGTGTGCCGCATTTCCAGGCGATTTTCGGCGATGCCTGGGTGGGTGAAGCTGCTGCCCTCAGCGACCGCCCGCCGGTCGATCTGCGCGTCAACACGCTGAAGGCCGATCGCGAAAAGGTGCTGAAGGAACTGGTTCGCGCCGGAGCCAGCGCCGCGCCGCTGCTGGAAACCGCCGTCCGAGTACCGCCACTGCGCGCCATGGGCCGTCATCCGAACGTGCAGGCGGAACCGGCCTTCCAGCGCGGCCTTTTCGAGGTGCAGGATCTCGGCTCGCAGATCGCTGCCAAACTCAGTGGTGCGAGGCCTGGCGAACAGGTGCTGGACTACTGCGCCGGAGCCGGCGGCAAGACGCTGGCGCTGGCGGCCCAGATGGGCAACAAGGGGCAGATTCACGCCTATGACGCGGAACGTGCCCGGCTTGCCCCCATTTTTGACCGGCTCAAACGGGCAGGGGTGCGCAATGCGCAGGCCCACGCCAATTCCAGCGAACTCATTTCGCTTGAAGGCCAGATGGATCTCGTTCTGGTCGATGCGCCTTGCACCGGTTCCGGCACCTGGCGGCGCCGGCCGGACGCGAAGTGGCGCCTCAGCGAGCAGCAGCTGGAACGGCGCGAGGTGGAACAGCATGAGGTGCTTGACGCGGCCAAGGCCTATGTGAAACCGGGCGGGCGGCTGGTCTACATCACCTGCTCGCTGTTTGCGCCGGAAAACGGCCAGCAGGTCGCTGCGTTCCTGGGGGCAAACCCTGATTATACCCCGGTCGATACCCGCCCGCTGTGGCAGGAGGCGGTCTCGGCGAGCGACGGTCTCGAGCCTTTGTTCAAGGATGGCAATACGATCCTGTCGCCATTGTCGACGTCGACGGACGGCTTCTTCATTTCTGTTCTCAGACGCGAGAAATAACGGTACAACCATCCGCGACATTGTCCGCAGGAAAGGTTCTACCATGTCCCGGTCCGTAGGGTTTCTCTTGTTTCTCGTGTTGACTGTCGGTGGCGGGCTTGCCATCGGCTATATCACGCTGCCTGGCGAATGGTATGCCGGGCTGGTCAAGCCTTCATTCAACCCGCCGAACTGGATTTTCGCGCCGGTGTGGACGATCCTGTATGTCCTGATCGCCGTTGCCGGGTGGCGGGTGTGGGATCTCGATATGACCTCCGCCCAGCAATTCTGGTGGGCGCAGCTCGTCCTGAATTTCCTGTGGTCTCCGACCTTTTTCGGCTTCCAGCAGATGGGATTTGCCTTGCTGGTCATCGCGCTTTTGCTGGTCTCGATCATCGCCTTCATCCGGGTGACATGGGAGCCTGAACGGCCCGCCGCGCTCATGTTCATTCCCTATCTCGTCTGGGTCGCCTTCGCCACGCTTCTCAACGCATCGCTGTATCTGCTCAATCCGGTGTCCTGACATGAGTTTGCCCTATCAACTGGCCGCTATTGGCGGCAAACAGGTGCTGTTCGTCATGGCTGTGGATGCGGAGTATGGGGCGCATCTACAGCGGCTGTTCCGGCCGCTGATGACCGGTGTCGGGCCGGTGGAGGCAGCGGTCAGCCTTGCGGCCAATCTCGCCGCGCTGGAACGGGATGGAATCGTACCGGACCTCGTTGTATCGCTGGGATCAGCCGGGTCGCGGACGCTGGAGCAGACCGAAGTCTACCAGGCGACAAGCGTCTCCTATCGCGACATGGACGCTTCGCCGCTTGGCTTTACCAAGGGGGCAACGCCGTTTCTCGATCTGCCGGTCACCGTGCCTTTGCCGCTGCGGATTCCGGGCGTGAAGGAAGCATCGCTTTCAACCGGCGCGAACATCGTCTCGGGCAGCGCCTATGACCGGATCGATGCCGATATGGTGGAGATGGAAACCTTCGCCATATTGCGCGCCTGCCAGCGTTTTGGCCTGCCGCTGATCGGGTTGCGCGGCATTTCCGACGGTGCTGCCGACCTGCGCCATGTCGGCGACTGGACCGAATATCTGCATGTAATCGACGAAAAACTGGCGCTGGCCGTGGAAGCCATGGGCCAGGCGCTGGAGACCGGGGCGATCACGCTATAATTTTTCGATTTTCTTATCGACTATTTTATTGATACTGAAAAGTGATATCATTATATGGATCTCAACCGGAAGCATCGGGCGACGCTTGCCGCCATTTTTGCCGAACCCGTCCGTGCAGGTATTGCTTGGCGGGATATTGAGGCGCTCATCCTCGCTTGTGGAGGCGAGATTACGGAAGGGCAGGGCTCGCGGGTTCGTATCGCCCTGAATGGCATCCGTGCGGTGTTTCATCGACCGCATCCGCAAAAGGAAACGGATAAGGGCGCGGTGAAATCAGTGAGGCGCTTTCTGCTGGAAGCGGAGATACGACCATGAGTACGATGCACTACAAGGGCTATGAAGCGGTTATCGAATACGATGAAGATGCTTCTCTTTTCCACGGTGAGGTTATCAATCTTCGCGACGTCATTACCTTTCAGGGAACATCTGCGGCAGAGCTGAAGCAAGCGCTTGCCGGCTCCATCGAGGATTATCTGGCCTTTTGCGCCGAGCGTGGCGAGGAGCCGGAGAAGCCATTTTCCGGTCAGTTTGTCGTGCGTGCGGAACCGGTCCTGCACAAGGCCATTTCCAGTGCCGCGCGCCGCGCCGGGGTGAGTCTCAACAAATGGGTTGTCATGACGTTGGAGCGATCGTTGCGCTAGAGGTTCGGATGCGAACAAACACCACAACACAAGGATGTTCCTTCCAAATTGTGAACAAATGCAATTGGCATCCGCGTGTGGTGGAGTGACCCATTGCATCGACTCGGCAATTGCTTTAAAGGCCCGCCATGAACACACCCACTCATCCCGATACAGTCCTCATCGTCGATTTCGGCAGCCAGGTAACGCAGCTGATTGCACGCCGTGTGCGCGAAGCTGGTGCCTATTCCGAGATCGTTCCTTTCCAATCCGCTGACGAAGCATTCCGCCGCATCAAGCCGAAGGCGGTCATTTTGTCCGGCAGTCCGCATTCCACGGTGGATATCGGCAGCCCGCGCGCGCCGCAGGCCGTGTTTGAATCGGATATCCCGGTTCTCGGCATCTGCTATGGCGAGCAGACCATGTGCGCGCAGCTCGGCGGCAAGGTCGAAAGCGGCCATCACCGCGAGTTCGGCCGCGCCTTCCTCGACATTCAGGAAGAATGCGCCCTGTTCGACGGCATCTGGGCCAAGGGGACACGCCATCAGGTCTGGATGAGCCATGGCGACCGCGTCGTTTCCATCCCTGACGGTTTCAAGGTTGTCGGCACATCGACCGGCGCGCCGTTCGCTGCCATCGCCAACGAAGCCAAGAAATTCTATGCCGTGCAGTTCCATCCGGAAGTCGTGCACACGCCCGACGGCGCCAAGCTCCTGCAGAATTTCGTGCATCGCATTGCCGGCATCAAGGGCGACTGGACCATGTCCGCCTATCGCGAACAGGCCGTCGCCGCGATCCGCAAGCAGGTTGGCGACAAGAAGGTGATCTGCGCCCTCTCGGGCGGTGTTGATTCCTCCGTTGCTGCCTTGCTGATCCATGAAGCGGTTGGCGATCAGCTCACCTGCATTCTTGTCGACCACGGTCTGATGCGCAAGAACGAGGCAGCCGATGTGGTCGCCATGTTCCGCGAACATTACAACCTGCCGCTCATCCTCGTGAACGCGCAGGATCGTTTCATCGACGCGCTGGAAGGCGAATCCGATCCGGAGAAGAAGCGCAAGACCATTGGCCGCCTGTTCATCGAAGTGTTCGAAGAAGAAGCCAAGAAGCTTGGCGGCGCGGATTTCCTCGCACAGGGAACGCTCTATCCCGACGTGATCGAAAGTGTTTCCTTCACCGGCGGCCCTTCGGTGACCATCAAGTCGCACCACAATGTCGGTGGTCTGCCCGAGCGCATGAACATGCAACTGGTCGAGCCGCTGCGTGAGCTGTTCAAGGACGAGGTACGCGTGCTTGGCAAGGAACTCGGACTGCCCGATTCGTTCATCGGCCGCCATCCGTTCCCCGGTCCCGGCCTTGCCATCCGCTGCCCCGGTGGCATCACCCGCGAGAAGCTGGAAATCCTGCGTGAGGCTGATGCGGTCTATCTCGATGAAATCCGCAAGGCGGGCCTTTACGATGTGATCTGGCAGGCATTCGCTGTGCTTCTGCCGGTACAGACCGTCGGTGTCATGGGCGATGGCCGGACCTACGAATTCGTCTGCGCCCTGCGTGCCGTCACTTCCGTTGACGGCATGACCGCCGACTTCTACCACTACGACATGAGCTTCCTTGGCCAGGCGGCCACGCGGATCATCAATGAAGTCAAGGGCATCAACCGCGTCGTCTATGACGTCACGTCGAAGCCGCCAGGCACGATCGAGTGGGAGTAAGAAAAATTGACGGCCATCGTGTTCCTTTGGCGGGAGCGCGACGAAGCCGTGATTTAATCGTTCGGCGCCACACGAAAGGGCAATCATGAACGACTCCGAACAGGACAGTGCAAACATAGCCAGGAATTTTGAGGCTATGGGCAATTTCATCGAGCATTTTGGCATCAACCGGGACCGGGGTGAGCGGTGCCGTTTCGACGCCGACGTTATCTTTCAAAGTGCGCGGCTGGCACATGAACACACGCGGGTATATCTCAGCTTTCGCGACGACGATGTCTCGTCCGTGCGGTTTGCCGAGAAGGGCGAGCTCAATCCGGTCTTTGTCCATACGGAATTCCGGGTCACGTCCTCGCATTTCCAGTTCGAAAACAATGAGCTGCAGATTACCGGTTCCTCGCCCAAAGTAGGCACGTACAAGGTCCGCATCATACCATCCTAGCTGATCAGGAAAGGCTGTGAGGCATGTTCCGGTGCACGGCTTTGTCGATAGCGGCCTGAAGAGCGTCGCCATCGACGGGTTTGTTGAGCATTTGCAGGCCGCTTTCGGCAATCTGTTTCAGGACGGACGGGGATGTGTCGCCTGTCAGCAGGAACGCCGGAACCGTATAGGTCAGATGGTTGAACAGGTCGGCAATCGCCTCCAATCCGGTTGTTCCGGCGGCCAGTCTGTAATCGGCGATGATCAAATCCACCGGCGTCCGTTCCGGTGCCGAAGCGTGGAGCCGTATCACAGCCGCCGCAGATTTGTCCGCGTAAACCCTATGCCCCAGGACCGTCAGCAACTGAGTGATGGCGTCGAGAACATCCGGTTCATCATCGACCACCATGATGCAGAGAGAGCCGGAAAGTGCAGCCTGCCGCGCGGGGAGAGACGCCGGCGGGCGCAACGTCAGCGGAACAAGGATCGAAAACATCGAACCGCGGCCCTCCCGCGACACGAGCCTCAAGGGATGACCGAGCAATTGTGCCGTACGGCGGACGATTGCCAGACCAAGGCCCAGCCCCTTGTCGCGATCCCGCGCCGGATTGTTCAACTGGTGGAATTCATCGAACACCGTCTCCTGCTGGTCGGGAGGAATGCCGATACCGGTATCGAGCACCTGTATCTCGACATTTGAACCGCGCTTGCGACAACCCAGGAGAATTTTCCCGTGGTCGGTGTAGTTGAATGCGTTGGTGAGGAGGTTTGCCAGGATACGCCGCAGCATCATCGGGTCGGTGTAGACCCAGAGATCGCGATCAGCCAGACGCCATTCGAGGTTGCGCTCCCGCGCGGTTCCGCTGAATTCGTCATGCAGATCATCGAACAAGCGCGACAGTGAAACGGGTTCTCTCGCGGTTGTGACGATGCCGGCGTCCAGGCGCGACATGTCGAGCAATGCATTCAGCAAGCCGCCGAGGTTTCCCGTGATCGATTTTACCCGCTTCGCCAGCGTGCGTGCGTCTGCACTGCGGACGTCGCCCCGTTCGCCCAGCGTGGCCAGCGTCGAATTGAAAAGGCTGAGCGCATGCAGGGGCTGGCGCAGGTCATGGCTTGCCGCCGCCAGAAAACGCGATTTGGCGCGATCGGCCGCCCGGGCCTTGTCCCGCTCTTCCTTCAATTGGGTAATGAGTGTCACGTTCTCGAAACGCAGCAGAACGGTCTCGACCATCGATTTGTACGACACGCGGCTGTAGTAGAGATTGACACCGGCAAGGCAAACAACAAACACCAGATAAACGTCATTGATTGCTGCCTCCGCCGTCAGCGCGCGGATTGCCATAGGCAACAGCATGGCAATCAGCGAACCCGCATAGGCCGGTGGAAATGCGGACAGTGATGGAATGGCGCCGCATACCAGGCCGGTGAGCACGATGGTGGTGAAAGCCTGCATTTGCGGCTCTGCCGATAAAAACCCGAACCAGCCAAGCAAACCCCACAATGCACTCGATGCCCAGGACAGGATCGTGAAACGCCAGGCCCAGGAAGACAAAGCCGGGCCGGATTGTCCTGCCTCGGATTTAGAGCGCCCGAAATAGCGTCTTGATGTCAGGACACGGGCGATTGTCAGGCAGTAAATCGCCCCCACCCACGACAAAAGAAGCTCGCTTTGTACAAAATTCCAGAGAACATACAAAACCGGAAGAGGAATAATGAAGTTGGCAAATAATACTGCGTAAGATTGTCGGTATAAAAGATCGATAAGATGAGGTTGTAAACGTTGATCAATTCTCATTGCTGTTTTAACTCTGGCTCGGGAATGCGAGCATGATGCACGCCGTTGGTTTTTTAACAAGAAGGTACGCCTTATGCTCGAGTTTTCGCGGGTCATCCTTGCTGACGATCATGCTCTTGTGCGTGAAGGGCTCAAGCTCCTGCTTTCGACCATCGACGGCGTGACGGTTGCCGGCGAAGCGGCGGATGGCGACACGGTCGACCGCCTGCTCCGGGAAACGGCCGCCGATCTTCTCATTCTCGACCTCGGCATGCCGGGCGTGAACGGATTTCAGTTCATCAGGAATGTGCGGGCGGCCTGGCCCGAGCTGAAGATTCTGATTGTGACGGCAAATCTGGAACCGCGTTCTGTTCGCGCCGCCTTTGATGCCGGCGCGAACGGCTATTTGACGAAAAGCGGCGACGCGACAGAATTTCTTGCCGCCATCGAGGCCATGCGGTGCGGCGAACCCTATGTTGCCGAAGAAGTGCGCTTTGCCGTCGACCAGCACGGCAAGCAAGACGGCTTCCATGAGCCCAAACCTGCTATTGCGTCTCCGGTCGAACTGACGCGGCGTGAGCAGCAAATCCTGACCCTTATTCCTCACGGCATCTCCACACGTGATATTGCCGAGCGTCTCGGGATCAGTCCGCTCACGGCACGCAAACATCGCGAAAACCTCATGCGTAAACTCAATCTGCACAGTGGAGCCGAACTGACGGCCTATGCCATCCGTCTTGGACTGTCCGCGGGCTGAACGCCGGCAAGGCCGTGTCCCGTCAGATATTCTTGGTTGCCAATGTGACGCCCAGACCAATCAGAATGGACCCGCAGACCTTTGGAACAACCCATCCGGATCCGGCCTTCGTCATACGGCCAAGCGTGACGGAGGTAATGCCCACAGCCGCAACATCAGCCGCTGAAAAGGCGAGATTGACGATGATGCCAAGCAGCAGAAACTGCAGCCAGACCGGTGCACTCAGATTAGCGTCGATAAACTGTGGCAGAAATGTCAGGAAGAACAGCGCCGTCTTCGGGTTGAGGACCTCAACGACGACACTGTCGCGAAAAACACCGGGATCAGCGGAAACGGTGTCCTTGTGCCCGCCTTTTCCGCCCATGAACATGGTGATGCCCAGCCAGACGAGATAGGCGGCGCCAGCAAACTTGATCACCGTGTAAAGCAGTGGTGCGCTATGAAGGAGTGCTGCCAAGCCCAGCGCCGTCGCGACAATGTGCACGTAACAGCCGAGATGAATACCGCAGGCAGCCTTCAGCCCGGCACTGGTTCCATGCGTCAGCGTCTGGGCGGTCATGTACAGAATGGCCGGCCCCGGCATACAGGCAAAGAGCAATGTTGCCAGGACAAATGGCATCAGTTGTTCGAGCGGCAACATCATTATTCCTCCAGCAGATGGGACCGCTCTCATTATCCGGAGCGATTTTGGACGATCGCGACATTGATCGAACCAAGCGACGACATCATGCGGAGGGACAATTACGCCCGGAAATGCGCAGAGAACATACGGCACTCGCCGTACTTCGACTGCACGGGCGCCGGAACAGAACGACAGGGTTAACAGTCTGCAGCGGAAAGCGCGGGGAGCTTCCTCGCCGTCTGTATGGCACGAAATACGGCAAATGCCGTATGGCTGATTGAATCGTTGGACTATATCCCTCCAACAATTAGAAGTTGTGCTGTCGTTCCCAGGGGGGGCACGGTGGGGTTGGGGGAAACGACCATGAAACTTGCCAGCAAGTGCCGGCAGCACGTCGCCGTGTTGCTTTTAGCCGTATGCTTTTCCGGAACAGCATTCGCGCAAACGGCAGGCGATCCCACCAATCCAGAAACGTGGCGGACACCTGAATACAAGACTCAGTTTTGGCTCGATTACATTTTCGCCGATTATGCCTATGCCATGGGCGTGGACGGCAGCGGCGTTAAAGTTGGCGTTATCGATTCAGGTTTTGCCAGGGATCACCCCGAATTTGCCGGACGCTATGATGAGGGTATCACCGTCCAGCCCGACAAGCCCTGGTATGTCGATTCAAGCTCGGTGACGCACGGTTCTGCGGTCGCAGGTGTGATTGCAGCAAACAGGGACGGCAAGGGAATGCATGGTATTGCGCCAGGCGCGACGATCGTTGCCGTGAATGCTGAAGAGGAAGACGGGTATATCGATGCAAAGGCTGCCGTTGCGGGAATATATGGTTTGGTTTCCCGCAACGTGCATATCATCAACAACAGCTATGGCACGGAAGCTGGCATCACGGATTATCCGCCCGATGTCGTCGCTTCGACGTATAAGGCCGAAATCGCCGCGTACAGGCACGCCGTAGCCAACGACACCCTGCTTATCTGGGGAACCGGCAACGACAGTCGTAGCCAGCCCTCCATTGAAGCTAGGTTGCCCTATCTCATTCCGGAGCTGGAACGCGGCTGGCTGGCGGTGACCGGTTATGACTATGAATATGGCAATCAGTGCGGCGTTGCCAAAAACTGGTGTCTGACTGCGCCCGCTTATTCCGTCATTACCGTGGACGGACGAGGCGGCTATCAGGAGATCAACGGAACCTCCTTTGCGGCGCCGCACGTTGCGGGTGCCGCAGCCCTGGTCAAGCAGATGTTCCCCTACATGACGATGGATCAGGTCAGGCAGGTCCTGCTTGGAACCGCCTTCGACATTGGCGCTCCCGGCGTCGATGATGTCTACGGATACGGACTTCTCGATGCCGGTCGTGCCGTGCTCGGGCCGGGGAAATTTGATTGGGGCGATTTCAACGTCAAATTTGACGGTGGTCAGAGCCGATGGTTCAACGACATTACCGGTGCAGGCGGTCTGGTCAAATCAGGCGATGGCGCGCTGTTGATGTTTGGCGACAGCACCTATGCCGGCAAAACCCGGATTGATGGCGGTACTCTGGCGCTGGCAGGCAGTATCGCATCCGATACGCTGGTAGGTCGTGGCGGGGCCCTTTCCGGAGACGGCATCATTTACGGGAATGTCGACAATCAGGGCATCGTCTATGGCGGCTGGGGCGGCGCCGGTGGAACGCTGACAATTGATGGCAACTATCACCAATCCGCCGATGCCAGCATGCGGGTCAAGATCGGCGCAGCGGAGGGTACCAGCCGCGTCGACGTGACGGGCAGGGCGCAGCTTGACGGTGGCACGATTGATGCTTTCCTCAATCCGGGCACGTTTCGCGGTGATGCCCGATACACGATCCTTGCTTCGGGCGGGCTCACCGGAACGTTCAGCCGTGTGCAGGCTGACTACGCCTTCCTCGACCTGACACTCGGCTACGATGCCACCAATGTCTATCTGAACGTTTTGCGGAACAAGACGGCTTTTGCCGATATTGGCACGACGAAGAACCAGAGATCGGTGGGTGCCGGTGTGGAAAGTCTCGGCGGGCTGGTGCTGTCCGGTACTGCCGGGACAGGCAATCCCGCCGCATCCATCTACGACCTGATCATCGGGTCGAATGCCCATGATGCGCGGACAATATTCGACTCGCTCTCCGGTGAAATCCATTCAAGCGTCAAATCGGCATTGCTCGACGAAAGCCGGTTTGCCCGGGATGTCATTTCCGCGCGGCTGCGCGCGGCATCGGGGACTACTCCGTCTCTGTCGATGCCTCTACTGGCCTACGGTCCGGGTGGTCAGATCCCCGCCGCACCCGATGCGTCCTCGGCAGTCTGGGGACAGGCCTACGGTTCATGGGGGCACCTGTCCGGCAATGCGAATGCTGCGAAACTCGAGCGCTCCTCGGGCGGATTCTATATGGGGGCTGATGGCGAATTCGGGCAGTCATGGCGCGCAGGCTTTGCCGGAGGATATGGCAGCAGTTCGCTTGACGCTCCGGCACGCGCGTCCTCGGCATCCGTCGACAGCTATACGATCGCTGCCTATGCCGCTACGCAGATGGATGCGCTGGCCTTGCGTTTTGGCGCGGCCCACACGTGGCATACGGTGGAAACACGCCGTTCCACGGCATTTGGTGCATCCGCAGCCGATTACACCGCGAGAACGGTGCAGGTTTTCGGGGAGGCAGGCTATGCCTTCGATTACAATCGTGTGGCATTGGAGCCATTCGCAGGTCTCGCCTATGCAAACCTTCACACCGATGGCATCGGGGAAAGCGGGACTGCAGGGCTCAAATCCCACGGCGACAATGATGACAACGTCTATGCAACGCTGGGCCTGCGTGCCCGGACGGATATTCCCGTCGGTGACACGGCCAAGCTGGCGGCCAGGGGAATGCTCGGATGGCAGCATGCCTTTGGCGATGTTGCTCCGGATACGACATTCGCCTTGGCCGGAGGGTCGCCATTCCCGGTCGAGGGTTCACCCATTGCGCGGGATGCTCTCGTTGCTGAAGCCGGACTGGATTTCTCGGTGACGAAGACTGTCACGCTGGGTGTTTCCTATACCGGCCAGATGTCGTCGGCGGTGCAGGCGCATGGGGTGCGTGGTGATCTAAGCTGGCGATTCTGAAAGGGCACGCCGCACGAGGGGCGATGCGAGGGGGCTCTCCGATGATAAGGCGGTCCTCCCGCTATGGCCGTATTGGCGCGGCGAACAGCCCATGACCCGCTTGAAGGCGGTACTGAAGGCGCTTTCCGAGTCATAACCGAGCGACAGGGCAACGGCGGACACGGGATCTCTTGAATTCGCCAGCCTGTCTCCCGCCACCAGCATGCGCCAGCGTGTCAGATATTCCATGGGGGACTTTCCGACGGTCTGCTTGAATTTGAGTGCAAAGGTTGAGCGTGACATGCCGGCCCGTTCCGCCAGTGTCTGCAACGTCCAGTGGCGCGCCGGATTCTCGTGCATGGCGTTGATCGCCGCGCCCATCTGCTTATCCGCCAGAGCGAACAGCCAGCCGACGCCGCCTTGCAATCCTCCGGCCAGATGCAGTCGCAGCGCCTCGATCAGCATCATATGGGCCAGGTGCTGCACGAGGAGGAAGCCGCCGGGCTGCCGCTCGCGCAACTCCCGTATCATCAGTTCCACGGGCCAGCGCAACACGGACTGATCCGAGTCTTTGCGGATGTGCACGATCGGCGGCAGCATTCCCAAAAGCACGCTGGCATGATTGCCGGTCAGGGCAAAACGGCTGCTGACAAGAAAGCAATCGCCGCCGCCTTTGTGTACGGCGATGCCGCCATTGCGCGCAGCGGAAAAAACCGTGACAGCCTCGACGGACGACAACGTCAGATCGCTTGCCAGGCGAAACGGACGGCCGTACGGCAACAGGAAGCAGTCACCCGTGCCGAGGTACACGGCATCGGCAACGCCCTCCACGGACAGCCAGCATTGACCGGAAACCACGGCGCCACATTTGATACTGTCCCGGCTTTCCGGAAACTGGATCGACCATTCGCCCCCGGCATCGAAGCCGGCGGACATGTAATTATGCGGTTTCAGCAGAGACAGGACGTCTGAGAGCGGATCCATGGTCATTCCGGACGATTGCGAAGATAATGCGGACTTTACAGCATAGATCGTATTTCTCCAACCGCCTATCTTCTCCACTACGGCCTTGATTGCGGTCATGTCATTTTAAATGGAGAAGTGGAATGCGTGTCTTCGTTACCGGTGCCACAGGCTTTGTCGGCTCTGCCGTCGTGGAGGAACTCGTCAAGGCGGGCCATCAGGTGCTTGGTCTTGTCCGCACGGACGCGGCGGCGAAATCGCTTGCCGCCCTCGGCGCGCAGGCGCATCGCGGCGATCTCGACGATCTGCCAAGCCTGCGCGATGGCGCTGCTGCCGCAGATGGGGTGATCCACACGGCGTTCAATCATGATTTCTCGAAATTCGCGCAGAACTGCGAGATGGACCGCCGCGCCATCGAGACGCTTGGCGCTGTGCTCAAAGGCTCGGATCGCCCCTTGCTCGTCACCACGGGAATGGCGCATCTGGGACGGGATCGCCCGGCGACTGAAGAAGACCTGCCCGGCCCGGCTTCCGCGGCTGTGCCCCGCGTTTCGGAAGCGACCGCTGTGGCACTGGCAGACGATGGCGTGCGGGCGTCGGTGGTCCGTCTTCCCGCGTCGGTCCACGGCGACGGCGACCATGGCTTCGTACCGCACCTCATCAACCTCGCGCGCGAAAAGGGCGTGTCGGCCTATGTCGGCGAAGGGCTCAACCGCTGGCCCGCGGTGCACCGGCTGGATGCGGCTTCCGTCTACCGGCTTGCCCTTGAACGGGGGACCGGCGGCGACCGTTATCATGCGGTTGCCGAGGAGGGTGTGCTGTTCAAGGACATCGCCACCATGATCGGCCGCCGGCTGGATGTGCCTGTGGTGGCCAAGACCCCCGAGGCGGCGGCCGAACATTTCGGCTGGTTTGCCACCTTTGCCGGTATGAATGCGCATGCGGTGAGCACGCGCACCCGCGAACTGTTGAACTGGCAGCCGAACCAGCCCGGGCTGATGTCCGATCTCGACCGGCCGCGCTATTTCGAAACGTGAGGGAGGAGCCCTGTTTGCTCAAATTGTCACGACGATCTTGCCGAACTGCTCGTTCGATTCCAGAAAGCGATGCGCATCGACGATCTGGTCGAACGGGAAGGTTCTGGCAATGACCGGCTGCAGGGCGCCGGATGCCAGCCCGTCCAGGATGAAAGCCTTGGCTGCTTCCAGCCGCGCGGGATCACCAATGATCTCGTGCACGAGATAGCCGCGCAGCGTCAGGGATTTGCTCAGCACCGTAAACAGCGGGAAAGGGGTCGGTTCCGGGCTCAAGCCGCCATATTCCACGAGGATGCCGCCCGGTGCCATGGCGGCAGTCAGCGGGCCGAATATCGGACCGCCGATGGGGTCGAGCACCACGCGCACACCGCCCGGCCCGGTGATGTCCTTCAGCCGCGTCTCCAGGTCTTCCTCGGCGGCGGCAATGACATGGGCGGCGCCGAAAGCCAGCAGCTCCTGTTTCTTGCCGGAGGTGCGCGTCACGGCAATGGCCGTTGCGCCAACCCTGTTGGCAATCTGGATCGCCGCAAGTCCCACGCTGCTGGAGGCGGCGGTGATGATGACGAAATCTCCCCGGTGCAGCTTGGCGATGTCGATCAGCGCGCCGTAAGCGGTCAGGTAAGGCATCCACAGCGCCGCCGCCTTTTCCCAGCTGAGCCATTGCGGATGTTTGACAACCGATCCTGCGGGGAATGTCACCAGTTCACCGTAGGCCGGCCAGCGCACCATCGATTTGGGCGGTATGATGCTGACCGCATCACCCGGCGCAAAGTTCTCGACGCCTTCGCCAATCGCTTCAACGATACCCGCTGCCTCAAGGCCAAGACCAGACGGCAAAACCGGCGTTTCGATGTAGGTGCCGGTACGCAAAAGCGCTTCGGCACGGTTCAGCCCCAAGGCCTTGACGCGGATTTGAACCTCGCCCGGGCCGGGCTGGGGAATCTCGACGTTCTCGATGCGCAAAACCTCGGGACCACCGAATTCATGAAAGCGAACAACACGTGCCATAGTCATAACTCCAAACCATTTGAACGGAATAAGCTATGCCAGCAGGAGAAATGCGGATAAATGGCGCATAATGAAGTTCTGTAGAAACCAGGAGTTTCGAATATGGATCGCCTCGCCAGTATGGCCGTGTTTGTCAGGGCCGTTGATCTCGGCTCCTTTGCCGCGGCTGCGGACGCGCTTGGCCTGTCCGGCCCGATGGTCGGCAAACATGTCCGGTTTCTGGAAGAGCGGCTGGGCGTACGCCTGATCAACCGCACGACACGCCGCCAGAACCTGACCGATTTCGGGCGTGCCTATTATGAACGTTGCCAGGTGATACTGGCCGAAGCGGAGGCCGCAGATGCGCTCGCGGATGATCGGCTGTCCGAACCGCGCGGCCGGCTGCGGGTGACGATGCCCGCGCATTTCGGCCGGCACTGCGTCACCCCCGTATTGCTCGGGCTCGCCCGGCAATATCCCATGCTGGAACTTGACCTGTCGCTGAGCGACCGCTTCGTCGATCTCGCCGAGGACGAATATGACCTTGCCATCCGGACCGGCACTCCCGACGACAGGGGCGGCGTGATTGCGCGGCGGATCGCCCGCCAGCGCATGGTTGTCTGCGCCGCGCCCGCCTATATCGCGAACCATGGCGAACCACGGGTGGTCGATGACCTTGCCGGGCACCAGGCCATCATGTATCGCCGGTCGGGCCGCATCCGCCCATGGCTGTTTCCGCGCGGCGACCAGCCGCCGGCCGAGGCGATGCCGGTCAATCGCGTGCGGCTGGATGACCTGGACGCCATAGCCGACGCTGCCATGGCGGGCATGGGGCTGGCCTGGCTGCCGTCCTGGCTCATCCGCGACCGGATTGCCGCGGGAACACTTGTGCAATTGCTGCCGGATCAGCCGGATTATCTCTACGACGCCTATGCGTTGTGGCTGCCGGTGCCGCATTTGCCGCTGCGGGTCCGGCTGGCCGTGGACGCACTCGCCGCCGCTTTGCCCCGGCTGATGGGGTGAACGGCGCCCTCAGGCTGCCTGCATCCCGCATTGCGGCGATGCTTCAAACAGCCTGCTGCCGATGGTTCGCGCCCTGTCGAGGTGTATTGCCGGATCCTGCGTTTCCGAATCGAGCAGCAGCTCCGACGTGACGACACAGGCACCGCAATAATCGAAGATGCCGTGATCGATCTGCGTCTTCATGGCATCGAAGTAACCGCGCCGGGTATAGGTTCGCGCATCGGCGCCTCCAACGCCGATGAGATGCACCTTGAGGTGGCGGAGCTTCTTTTCCAGGCCGCCGTCCAGGCTGAAGTCGAAAGCCCAGCCATTGGAAAAGACGCGGTCGATCCATCCCTTGAGCAGTCCCGGCATCGACCACCAGTAGACGGGAAAGACCAGCGCCACAGCATCGGCACGGTCGATCCGCGCTTGTTCGGCTGCGACATCGGCGGGCGGTGCCGCCCGGGTGCGGTGAACGGCAAGATCGGCGGTGGAGAAGCGCGGATCGAACCCTTCGGCCGCGATGTCGGCGATTTCGTGGGAATTGCCGGAACCGCGCAGCGACAAACCCTCAGCGATCTGTGCGGCAATGCCGTGGGTGAGGGATGCGGGTTCGGGATGTGCGACAACGATGAGGGCGTGCATGACAAAACTCCTGTCAACGGATTGCAGATGGCGGGTTGATGTTATATACTTTTGGTAAGTTATAATCTGCAAGTTACTTTTGGTATATAGCGATGTCAAGCATGCGAACGAGGGATGAAACGGCGGCTGTCCGTCCGCGCCGGCGGCTGACGCGGGAGGACCGCTTCCGCCAGCTCCTGGATGTCGCCTGGCGGATTGTCCGTGAGGAGGGGACGGAAGCCTTGACGCTCGGCTGGCTTGCCGAAAAGGCTGAGGTGACGAAGCCGGTGGTTTACGATCATTTCGGCACGCGCGCCGGTTTGCTGGCAGCGCTTTACCGGGACTTCGATGCCCGCCAGACAATGCTGATGGACGCGGCGCTCGCCGCGAGCAAACCGGCGCTGGCGGACCGGGCTGCGGTCATCGCCTCATCCTATGTGGACTGCGTGCTGGTGCAGGGGCGCGAAATCCCCGGTGTGATCGCAGCGCTTGCCGGATCGCCCGAGCTGGAGAAGATCAAGCGTGAATATAACGGCGTCTTCATCGAGAAGTGCCGGGTGATGCTCGCGCCGTTTGCCGGAGCCGGGACCATTGCTTCGGCGGGCTTGTGGGCGATGCTCGGTGCCGCGGAAGCGCTGTCCTATGCCGCCGCAACGGGCGACATCACCGCTGCGCAGGCGGAGCACGAGCTGTTCGAGACCATCATTGCCATGGTTGCCAGGAACGGTTGAACGGACGAGCATTCGCAAAAATACTTGCAGATTGTTCCCTTTTTGTTCTAAAGTGTCCGATCGGAAATGCGGTTGCATTTCGGGAGGCCGGCCATGCAGGGCGAATTGAATTTGGGTGATAACTGGCAAAACCGGCCGAAACGGCCTGCTTTGCCGGAGCGGCTTTTCTTCGGCATCATGCTCGATGGCGATGTGCAGGAGATTGTCGATGTCCGCAGGACCGGCGTAATCAACGATCATGGTTTGACGCGAAAGAGCCTCATCGGGTCTTGCCGTTTTCACATTTCGCTGCACCACCTGGGGGATTACCCGCGTCTGCCCAGTCCTATCCTTTTCGCGGCCAAGCGGGCCGGGAGTGCCGTGTCCACACCGCCGTTTGAGGTGGCACTACGTTCACTTAAGAGTTTCGAGGGTGGCCAGCCGGGCCGGAAGCCGCTGGTGCTGATCGGCGAGGGCGAGGGGTTGACCCGGCTCCACACGATTCTCGGCGCCTGCCTCACGCGCAACGGTCTGCCGGGAAATCGCGGCGCATTCACCCCGCATTTGACGCTTCTCTACAATTCCCGAACGATCAGCGAACAGCCGATTGAGCCGATCCGCTTTGTCGTCAGGGATTTTGTCTTGATCCACAGCAAGCGGGGGCTCTCCGAATACGAGATACTGCAGCGCTGGACGCTGCATTGACGCGCTCCGTTGGGGTCCGCATTCCTATTTCCTGCTCAGATATTTCATGCCCGTATCGCACATGACGGTGACGACGGTTGCACCAGCGGCAAGCGTATCGGCCAGCCGCAGCGCCGCAACCACATTGGCTCCGGTGGAGGTTCCGGCAAACAGTCCTTCTTCGCGGGCCAGCCGCTTAGCCATAGCAATGGCTTCCTCCGTCGACACCTGTTCGATCCCGCCGGCAATGCCGTCATGCCAGAGCGGCACGACATAGCCCGCGCCAATCCCGTCAATTTTATGGGCGCCGGTCTTGCCGCCGGACAGGACGGGCGATTCCGCCGGCTCCACCGCAACGATGCGGATCTGGTCATTGTACCGGCGCAAGGCCTCGCCGGTTCCCCGGAGGGAAGCCGCCGTGCCGACACTCTGCACAAAACCATCGATGCGTCCGTTTGTCTGGTCCCAGATTTCGGCGGCCATGGCGTGATAGGCCGCCAGCTGATCCCCGTTGTTCATCTGGTCGGTCCAGAAACTGCCGGGGGTTTGCTGCGCGATGATACGCGCCGCCTCAATCATGTCGCGCGTCAGTTTCTCGGTCATGCGTCCGCTGTCACTTGGCACGATGTGCAATGTGGCGCCAAGAATTGCCATGTGGTCGAGTTTTTCCCGGGCAAAGGCGTCCGAGGTGACGATGTGCAGGGGATAGCCTTTGACCGCGCAGACAAGCGACAGGGAAACGCCGGTGCTGCCGCCGGTATATTCCACCACGGAGCCGTTGGCAGCTAGCCGCCCATCCGCTTCCGCCGCCTCGATCATGGCAAGCGCCATGCGGTCCTTCATGCTGCCGGTGGGGTTTTCACTTTCGAGTTTCACGAGGATGCGGGCGCCGTTGGCGGGGCGGATGGTCCGCAGGGCCAGCAGCGATGTGTGGCCGATGGTGTCAAGGATCGTTCGTTGCGAGGCGCGCATGGTCTCGATACTCCGCGTCAAACTGCACTATCCGGTTCGGATACGCAAAAACCGGTTTCCATGTATATACATATTATGTATATGCATATATCCATGACCTTGGCAAAACAACCGAAAAAAACCTTGCGGACCGACGCCCGCGCGCTGGTTGAGAATTGCGCGGGCTGGAACAGCCGGCTGGCGGCGCGCCGCATCACGGCTTTTCTGGATCGCGAATTGGCGGATCTTGGCCTTAGCGCGGCGCAGCTTGGCCTGATGGCGCAGATTGCCGCCCTGACCGATGATACGCTGGGCGCGCTGGCCCAGCGCAGCGGCCTGGAGCAATCGACCTTGTCGCGCAACTTGCGCACGCTTGAGCGCGAACAGCTGATCGAAATCACCCTGGTGGAAACCGACCTGCGTCGCCGCGCGGTGTGGCTGACGGAAACCGGCGCGCGCCGTCTCGAAGCGGCAATACCCGTGTGGCGGGAAGCGCAGGCCAGGCTCGCGCAAGTCGTGCCGACGGATATTGTTCGCCAGCTGGCGGATCAAAGCGAGGCGCTCTGAGGCGGGAAAAGCCTGCCCGATGCGCAGTTGCCCTGATGTTGCAGGGCGCAACCTTGGTGCAATGTGAGTGGCCTAATTGTGTTGCGGCGAATGAAGAGTGCGGGCAGGGCACAGCGATTGCGGCGTATGAAATGGGAACGGGCCTCGCCATGGCGGCCTGAACGGTACTATTTTGCCAAAGCAACGGCCGGTGTCCAAATTCCTTGTGTCGCCATGTTTTAACCCCGTACATGACTGGTCCTGAATAGTGCGTATTTTGCTGGTGGAAGACGAGCCTGAAATGGCCGCTGCCCTTGGGGAGGCTCTCAAGAATTACGACATGATCGTTGATCACGTGGGCTCGCTCGCCCATGCCGAGGAGGCCGTGTCGCTCAACGCCTATGCGGCCATTCTGCTGGACCGGCAGTTGCCGGACGGCGATGGCCTGACCATCGTGCCGCGTCTGCGGGCAAAAGGTGAGGGCGTTCCGGTCATCGTGCTGACGGCGCGCGGTGAATTGGCGGACCGTGTCACCGGTCTCGACAAGGGGGCGGACGATTATCTTGCCAAGCCCTTCGCCGTGGAAGAACTGCTGGCGCGGCTGCGCGCAGTGCTGCGCAGGCCCCTCAACATGCCCTCGGAACCGCTGAATGTCGGCAACCTGTCCTTTGACCTGATCAACCGCGAAGCCAGCATCGGCGCCAACCGGTTCGACCTGCCGCGCCGCGAACTTCTGGTGTTGGAAACGCTGTTGCGGCGCATGGGGCGCACGGTGCTGCGTTCTTCGCTGGAAGAAGCAGTCTACGGCATTGACGATGAAATCCAGTCGAACGCCCTCGACACCCATGTTTCCCGGCTGCGCCGCAAGCTGACGGAATCCGGCGCCGGCGTTGAAATTCACGCCATTCGCGGCGTCGGCTACCTGTTGAAGCGCCTCTCCTGATGGCGCAGGCAAGGCCGCATTCATTGAAATGGCGGCTCGTCAGCCGCCTTGTCCTTCTGCAGGCGGTCATGCTGACGCTGTTCGTGGTGCTGGTGCTCTGTGCGCTCTGGTACACCGGATTTCTCGGGTCGATCGATCCTGAAGATACGACGATCAACGCCGTGCGCGATTCCATCGGGCGCAGTGCCAATGGCGCTCTCGTCCTGCGCGAAACACCCGCACTGGCGCGCGAGCGGGCGACAAGCCCGAGTTTTTGGTTTGTGGCGCGCGACATGCAGGGACAGACCTTGTCGGAGGGCGAGGTCCCGCCGGAATATGCGCGCATCGGCGATGCCTTGAGCGCCGTGGGACAGGCGCGATTTGGCTGGAATCTCGGTGATCCGCCCCGTTCCAACGCCCGGTTCAAACGCGTGACAACCACAGCCGGCGTGGTCCAGATCCTTGCCGGACCCGGAAGTACAGTCCCCTTCGGCTTTTATCTCTCGGCGCTTGGTACGGTTCTTGCAACCATCATTGTCCCGCTCATCCTTGTGATGGCGCTGGCGACGCTCCTGGTAACACCATTTGTCGTGCGCAGGGCCCATAGGGGCCTGGGGCATGTGGCGAACCAGGCTGAAAAGATCAATATTGACGAGCGAGGAACGCGCTTGCCGCTGGATGATGTGCCGCAGGAGGTCACGCCGCTGGTGACGGCTGTCAACAGCGCGCTCGGCCGTCTCGACGACGGCTATGAACGGCACAAACGGTTTCTGCTGGATGCAGCCCATGAATTGCGCACCCCGATCGCCATCCTGCAGACCCGCCTGGAATCGCTCCCGGCCAGCCCGGTCAACGGGCGTCTGCTGGAGGATGTCGCCCGTCTTGGCATTCTCGCCGAACAATTGCTGGATCTGCAGCGCCTCAGCCAGAACGGAATGCAATTTGCTGCCGTTGATCTTGTCGCCGTCGGACGGCGGGTGGCGGCCGATCTCGCGCCGCTTGCCATCGCGGCGGGTTATGCCATGTCGTTTGAACCCGAAATCGCGCGTGTCGCCGTGCGGGGCGATCAGGCGGCGCTGGAACGGGCCATGATCAACCTTGTGCAAAATGCCATCCAGCACGGCGGACGCAAGGGCACCATCACCATCCGGGTGAAGCCGGATGCGGCCATCACGGTGGAAGACGAGGGGGCGGGCGTGCCGCCCGATCAGCGCAGTGCCATCTTCGAGCCTTTCCGGCGCCTGCACGCCCGGGATCGCGGCGTTGGTCTGGGCCTCAACCTCGTCCAGGAAATCGTGCAATTGCATCGGGGGCAGGTTGTGGTAACAGAGGCATCTGGCGGCGGCGCCTGTTTCACCATGAAGTTTGCTGCCGCATCTATAATGCCGTAATAACTTACCGATAGTTCAGTCCTGTTTAAGCCATTTTGCTGTGGGTATCGTTGCCTCAGAAGGTGCACGCAATCTTCCCTCAATATTGGCGCGCCATACAGACGCAGCCTTAAGAACGTTGGAGCTTGATTTTTATGACGACGGGAAGTGTTTGGACTTTCGTGCGGGCACTGCTGACCGATCCGTTTCGCGTCAGTGCGATTGCCCCTTCGGGAGCGGCCCTTGCAAGATTGATCACCAGCGAAATCACCCCGGCCTCGGGTCCCGTGCTTGAATTGGGGCCGGGCACCGGCGTGTTCACTGACGCGCTGCTTGCCCGCGGTGTTCGCCCCAAGGACCTGACCCTGATTGAATACGGTGCCGAATTTGCGCGGCTTTTGCAGGCGCGCTTTCCCGGCATGCGCATCCTGCAGATGGACGCGGCCCAGCTCGACCTGCACGAGTTCTTCGACATTCAGCCTGCCGGTGCCGTTGTCAGCGGCTTGCCGCTTCTCAGCATGACGCAGGAAAAGGTGGCGGCAATTCTCGGCGGCGCATTCAGCAATCTGCGGCCGGAAGGCGCCTATTACCAGTTCACCTACGGCTTCCGCTGCCCGGTGCCAAAACCGGTGCTGGATCAATTGCAGCTGGAGGCCGTCTGCATTGGCCGGGCATTCCGCAACCTGCCGCCTGCGGCGGTCTACAGGATCACCCGCAAGGGCGTCACCACACCTGTCGCCATCTGATCCCTGTCCGGCGGACAGGTGGTGGGTGATCCGAACGATCACCGATCGTCATCGGTCGATCAATTTTATTGTCTTGTCATGCTGCATCGCAGCGATAAAGTCCGCGGCATGACCCCACCAGCCTCTTCTCCCGTTCGTTACGCCCTTGGCGGATTTGTCACGATGGCCGTCGCAATGGGGATCGGCCGTTTCATTTTCACGCCGATCCTGCCGGCCATGATGACCGATCTCGGCCTGTCGCCGGGGGATGCCGGAATCATCGCTTCAGCCAATTATGTCGGCTATCTCCTCGGTGCGATCATTGCGGGTTACGGCTGGGCGTCAGGCATAGAGCGCGCCGTGGTTCTGGCCTCCCTTGCCGGCAGTGCGGCACTGTGTCTCGCCATGAGCCTCGGCGACGGCATCATCGTCTTCTCGATCCTGCGGTTCCTGGCCGGCATGGCCAGCGCGTTCATGCTGGTGCTTGCTGCAACCATCGTCTTCAGTCACCTCGCTGCGGCCAACCGGCCGGGTTTGCAGGCACTGCATTTCGGCGGCGTCGGTGCCGGCATTGCGCTCTCCTCCGTGCTGGTGGCGGCAAGCGCCGCAAGCGGTTACGGCTGGCGTCAGGATTGGGTCGGTGCGGCTATCCTCTCCATCCTCGGGTTGTTTGCCGTGCTGTGGCTGCTGCGTGAAGGGCCGGTTCGTGCCGGAACCCACATCAAGGAACCGCCGGTGCGTTGGACGCCCGCCTTCCTCAAGATCAATATTGCCTATGGCATTTTCGGCTTCGGCTACATCATCACCGCCACATTCATCATTGCCATCGTGCGCACCAGTCATGGCGGCGCGTCCATGGAAGCGCTGGTCTGGTTTGTGACCGGTGTGAGCGCTGCCCTGTCCGTCTGGTTGTGGGGGCCGCTGCTGCGCCAGGTCGGCCCGTTTGCCGTCGTGGCGCTCGGCATGCTGGTGCAGGCCGTGGGCGTGGCCGCCAGTGTGGTCCTGCCGCCTCCCGTGGGGCCGCTTCTCGGAGGCGTGCTCCTGGGGCTGACCTTCATCGTGATCACCGCCGCCGGTTTTCAGGCGGGGCGGGCCATTCTGCCGCAGTCGCCGCGCCGGGTCATGGCCGTCATGACGGCGGCCTTCGGCATCGGCCAGATCATCGGGCCGCTCGTTGGCGGCTATCTCGCCAATATCACCGGCAATTTTACCATCGCGACCCTTGCCGCCGCCGCCAGCCTCGTCGTCGGGGCGGCCTTTGCGTTTCTTTCCAGACCGTGAACATTACAGCAATTTAATTGCTGGCGTTCATTCTTTGCCCTATTCGTGGTGGTAGGTTCACATCAAATCAACCCTGATTTATGTGTTTATGCGAGGGTCCATCTGCCGTGTTTGTCTCATTTTTTCCCAAGCCGAAGTTTTTTTTCATCTCGGCGCTTCTGTGGGCCTTGGCCGCAGTTCTGCTCTGGTATGCCGGAGGTCAACAATTTGGTTCCTACGTGGGACTGGCTCCCGCTGACCCGGCGGTACCTCCCATCGTTGGCATCACGGTCTTTTTCACAAAGCCCTATCTTTGGGTCTATGTCTATTTTGCTGTATTCATTGGTATTTTTTATGCGTTCTGGGCGTGGTATTCGCCTCACCCGTGGCAGAATTGGTCAATTCTGGGCTCCGCTCTTATCCTGTTTTCGTCGTATTTTTCCGTCCAGGTCGATGTTGTTTTGAACAACTGGCGCGGCTCGTTCTTCGACATGGTTCAAAAGGCAATGGGCGGTAAAAATGTTGTTGCTGCCCCGGATCTTTATGCCGGCGTTATCACATTCGCGGTGATCGCCTGCGTGGCAATTGCAGTAGCGGTCGCAACGCTTTTCTTTACCAGCCATTACGTCTTCAGATGGCGAACAGCCATGAACAGCTACTATATGGAACATTGGGAAAGGCTTCGGCATATTGAGGGTGCCGCACAGCGCGTTCAGGAAGACACGATGCGTTTTGCATCGATTGTTGAAGGTCTGGGTATCACCTTCATACAGTCGGCCATGACACTGATAGCGTTCCTGCCGTTGCTCGCACAGCTCTCCAGCCACATCGTCGCCTTGCCTGTTGTCGGCGTCATACCACATCCGCTGGTTTTCGCGGCCATTGCTTGGGCAATCTTCGGAACCGGCTTGCTGGCAATGGTCGGTGTAAAGCTTCCGGGTTTGCAGTTTCGCAATCAGAGAGTTGAAGCGGCCTACCGAAAAGAACTTGTTTATGGTGAAGATCATGGAGATCGCGCCCAGCCGCTTGCCGTAAAGGAGCTCTTTGCAAACGTCCGGAAGAATTATTTCCGTTTGTATTTCCACTACGTCTACTTCAACGTCTTCCGCTACGTCTATCTGCAGGCCGATAATGTCTTTGGTCTTTTCCTGCTTGTTCCGACATTGGCAGCCGGCACGATCACCCTGGGTATCTTCCAGCAGATCTTGTCAGCGTTTTCGAATGTGACGAACTCTTTCCAATTTCTGGTCAATTCGTGGACGACAGTCATCGAACTGCTTTCAATCCAGAAGCGTTTGAAAGCCTTCGAGGCTACATTGGAGGGCGAGCCTCTGCCGTCCATCGATCAGCTTTATCTGGAAACAGGGACTGAGCGCTAAGAAAGCTGTGACGGGCGGCGGTCAGATGCCGCTGTCCGTTACCTTCCTCCGGTTGACCGCCGGAGCGACGGCGGAGGGGGCTTCGGCGCCGGTCTGTTTGAGGTAATCGCTATAGGTCGTGCAGCGTACGTCAGGCTTCGTGCAGACGTCGGATGTGAAGCGTTCCAGTGCCCGCCAATAGGCGTCGCCGTTCATCAGCGTAAAATGGATGCCGATCTGGAAGGGAATGCGCTCGCCCTTATACTGGCGGTCAAAGGCACCCTTGAACGCGTCATAGGCGCGGTTTTCAAATTCGTTGAGGTGATCCGCCCGCTCGAAGCCGCCGGAGTGGCGCACGAACATGTTGTAGTCCATCGCCACAACCGGGCGGTGTTCCGGGCCTTCGCTGATGGTGGGCAGCGCAAACTGATATAGCCCGCCCGCATGGATCGGCAGAGCCGGACCCTTGGAAACGCTGCTGGCGTCAAAGGCGTAACCCATGTCTTTCAATGCTGACAGCAGGGCAGGGCTGGCGGAGAGATATGGAGCCCGGAACCCGCGCACTTCCGTGTCGACAAAGGCTTTCCAACCCTCCGGCTCGGGATCGCTGCCATATTTTGCCCAGGCCGCGCGCAGCACCTGCTTGTAGGCGGTGAATTCCCTGATCCAGTCCGCCTTCGACCAGGTGCGTCCATCAAAGTGGCCGCAGGCGTGGCTGGCAATCTCATTGCCCTCATTGCGCGCCCGCCAGATATTGTCGAGCCGTTTGGCAATGTCATCCTTCGATGCGGCATAGCCGATATTGGAGCGGCCATTGGATTCGCCGGGGGCCTGATAGGATTTGCGGTCAGCGCGGTCGATCAGAAAGACACAGGAGAGAAAGTAGGTGAATTTGGCGTTGGAGCGCTCGGCGAGCGCCCGGCTGCGCTCCCACAGGGCATTGCTGCCGGAATTGTCGAAGGAGATCAGCACATATTGCGGCTTGCTGCCAAGGGAACCGCGCAGTTCCGTGCCTTCGCTGGCAAAAGCGGGCATGCATGCCGTGAGGGCAAGGGACGCGGCAAGGGCACAAGAAATCAAACGCATAATGCTGATACGACGCTATCAATGGGAGGAACGATTCTCGCTACAGGGGAATTGTGGCGATGATCGGACGCGTCGATCCACCGCAAGCACCTGTCTTGGAACTGTTCTGAAGCCGCTGTACTCTCCCGGAAAACGGGGGAACCGGTCATGCTTGTGCTGATTCTGGGTATTGTTGTCTTTCTGGGAATTCACTCGGTCCGCATCGTTGCGCCGCAATGGCGTCTCGACAAGATCGCCGCATGGGGCGAGAACAAGTGGAAGGGGTTTTACTCCGTCATTTCCTTCCTAGGTTTGATACTTATCATCTGGGGGTATGTGCTGGCGCGGCCTTATTCGCTGTTCATTTATGAGCCGCCGGTCTGGCTGAAGCACATCACCCTGCTTCTGATGCTGTTTTCGTTCATCTCGCTGATGATTTCGAATTTCAAGCCGGGAAAGCTGAAGCCCATTCTCAAGCACCCCACGCTGATTGCCGTCAAAATCTGGGCGCTGGCGCATCTCATGGCCAATGGCGATCTGGCGTCGCTCGTCCTGTTCCTGTCATTTCTGGCCTGGGCCGTGGTCGATCGCATTTCCATCAAACGGCAGGAGCGGGCGGGCCTGATGCGCACGGTGATTGTGCCCGGACCGGTTTCCAACGATATCATGGCCATTGTCGCCGGTGTGGTGCTCTATGCCCTGTTTGTCTGGAAACTGCATGTCTGGCTGATCGGGGTATCACCAGTTTAAACCGCCGGCTGAGGGCTATTTTTCACTTGGCCCTTACATCCCGAGGATTTTCCGACTAAAAGCGCTCTAACTGTGTGCGCGGAGCGGCGAGGGCTGCTTCGCGCATCTGCAATTCATTTCATCGCAGGCCCCAAGGGCACCAATGAGGCACTATGACTGACGACGGCTTTTTCCGTGAGGTAAATGAGGAACTCCGCTCCGACAAGATGCGGGCGTTTTGGAAGCGCTTTGGCGGCCTGCTGATCGGCGCTGCCGTGGCCCTTGTCGTCGGCACGGGTGTTTTCGCCTTCTATGAATATTGGACCGAAAAGCAGGCGTCGAAATCCGGCGACCAGTTTCTGGCTGCGCTCAATCTTGTCCGGGACGGCAAGAATGATGAAGCGCTGAAGACGCTGAGTGAACTGGAAAAGACCGGTTACGGCGCCTATCCGGTGCTGGCACGCATGCGCGCTGCCGGCGTGCAGGCGCAAAAGGGTGACCCGGCGGCCGCAGTGGCTGCGTTTGACGAAGTTGCGGCGGATGCCTCTGTTCCCCAATCCCTCCGGGATCTGGCAAAACTGCGCGCTGCCCTGCTGCTTCTCGATACGGGCTCCTACGACGATGTTGCCAAACGCGTCGAATCTCTTTCGTCCGACGGAAATCCGATGCGCCATTCCGCGCGTGAGGCCCTTGGCCTTGCCGCATGGAAAGCTGGTCGCGGCGGTGATGCGGAAAAGCTGTTCAAGCAGATTTCCGATGATCAGGCCGCTCCCGCCAATATCCGCCAGTTTGCCGACACGATGCTCGACATGCTTCGCAGCACTGGCGCAGCACCCGCTGCTGCTGCCGGTTAACACAGGAATTTGAGTCTTTGAGTTTCACCCTCGCCATTATCGGCCGTCCGAATGTCGGTAAGTCCACCCTCTTCAACCGGCTTGTCGGCCGCAAGATCGCTTTGGTGGATGATCTGCCGGGCGTTACGCGCGACCGCCGCGTCCATGCCGCCAAATTGTACGACCTGAAGTTCGATGTCATCGATACCGCAGGTCTTGAGGAGGTCCCCAGCGATTCGCTGGAAGGCCGCATGCGTGCCCAGACGGAACTGGCCATCGGGGAGGCTGATCTCATCCTGTTCCTTGTCGATGCCAAGGCTGGTATCACGCCCACCGACGTAACCTTCGCCGACCTCGTCCGCCGTTCCGGCAAGCCGGTTATTCTGGTTGCCAACAAGGCCGAGGCGCGCGGTGCCGAATCCGGCATGTACGATTCCTATCAGCTGGGACTGGGCGAACCTTGCCCGATTTCGGCCGAGCACGGGCAGGGCTTCCCTGATCTGCGCGACGCGATCGTCGAAATACTGGGAGAAGAGCGCGTTTTCCCGGATGAGTACGAGACGAAAGATCCCGAGAGCGACGCGGTCGCCGTCACCATTCCCGCTGTTGCGGGGCCGAAGGACGATCTGATCGGCGACGACATCGACGACCCGGATGCCGAAGATATCCCGGCCTATGATTCCAGCAAGCCGCTCCGCATCGCCATCGTCGGGCGCCCGAATGCCGGTAAATCGACACTGGTCAACACGATGCTCGGTGAGGATCGGCTGCTGACAGGGCCTGAAGCGGGGATCACGCGCGATTCCATTTCCGTCGACTGGGAGTGGAATGGCCGCAAGATCAAGCTGTTCGACACCGCTGGGCTGCGCCGCAAATCCCGTGTTCAGGGTAAGCTCGAAAAATTGTCCGTGGGCGATGCACTGCGGGCCATTCGGTTTGCCGAGGTCGTCATTATCGTGCTTGATGCGACGATCCCCTTCGAAAAGCAGGATTTGCAGATCGCCGATCTGATCATCCGAGAGGGCCGCGCACCGATCATCGCCTTCAACAAATGGGATCTGGTCGAAAACCGCCAGATGGTGCTGGCCGATCTGCGCGAAAAGACCGAGCGGCTGCTGCCGCAGATTCGCGGTATCCGTGCCGTCCCGATCTCGGGTGAACGCAACCAGGGCATCGACAAGCTGATGGCCGCCGTTGCCTCGACGGACGAGGTATGGAACCGCCGTATTTCCACCGGTCGCCTGAATCGCTGGATGGAAGGTGTGACGACGCATCACCCGCCGCCCGCCGTGGCCGGCCGGCGCCTTAAAATCAAATACATCACGCAGGTCAAAACCCGCCCGCCGGGCTTTGTCATCTCCTGCTCGCGGCCGGAAGCGTTCCCGACCTCCTACGTGCGCTATCTGACAAACGGACTGCGCGAGACGTTCGATATGCCGGGTGTGCCGCTGCGGCTGGTCCTGCGCACGTCGGATAATCCGTTTGCCGGACGGGCAAAAAAGAAGCGCTAACCTATTTCTCCGCAACCAATCCTGCCGCCCTCGTGTTTTTGCACGGGGGCGGTTTGCATTTGCGCTGGTCCGCCAAACCAATCGGCTACGCGCTTTTGCGAGGGCTGTTAACTCTCCATCAAGGTTAATGCTTCATTTTTGCAACCAGTATTGTTCGGTTGTGAGTGGGGTATCGGCGTGCGTTTCTCTGAGTTTTCTAGGGCATTGAAGCCCCTGCAAAAGAATCGGACAAACAGGAATTTTATCGGTCCGGTGATTATCGGCACGGCCATCTATCTGTTCTCGCCCACGATCGTCGCCTATCAGGATATGGCCAGCATGTTGTCGGGTACTGAATCCGGCAAGGGCCGCTGGACGGCCTATCTGGAAAAGTCACCCGCCGGCTCCATCCAGAAAGCCAATATGTCCCTTGTCGATGACAAGGCCATCACATCGAGTGTTCCGGCCAGTGGTATCGACGTGCCGGGCATCGGTCCTATCGTTGTCAACGGTACCGGGAAATCACCCGGCGCGACACCCGATGAAGATCGCATCAACCGGGCCGAGAAGCAGGGGCGCATCGTCACCATCAGCAAGAAGGCTCCGCCCAAGGCGTTCAGTGCAGGTTCCATCCTCCAGCGATCGAGCATGCTGATCCGTCCGACCCATGGTGTTGAAGTCGAAATGGCTTTTGCCAAGCCGAAGATCGCCGGCAAGGAAATCCAGATCGCGCTGGCATTTCATAATCGCGCACCGGCCAAGGCCGATCCGCAGGTCTCGCCCATGCTGGCCAGCCTGATCACCAACAACACGCCGGATGTCCTGGCATTGGGTTACGCACCAGCTGAACCTGATTACGCGAAAACCTCGCCTTTCGACAACATTCTCAATGAGCCAAAGCAGCCCGGGCGATTTGTCCCGCAGTTGGGCGCTGGCGATCATGCCTGGCTGGCATCACCGCTGCCGCCGGTTGTTTTCACCAAGGAAGAACAGAAATGCCTGGCGACAGGCATTTACTTTGAGGCGAGAAGCGAAAGCCTGAAGGGGCAGGCCGCCGTTGCGCAGGTCATTCTCAACCGCGTCCGCAACCCTGCCTATCCAAAGACCATTTGCGGTGTCGTCTACCAGAACGACGACTGGATCAACCGCTGTCAGTTCTCGTTCGCCTGTGAAGGACGCAAGCTGGTCGTGACGGAGCCGAAATACTGGAAAATGGCGCAGGAAATAGCGATGGCTGTTACGTCAGGGCGCATCTTCCTGCCGGAGGTCGGCTCGGCCACCCACTATCACGCCGTCTATGTCCGGCCAAACTGGGCGCACACCATGAAACGCGTCGACAAGATTGGCCAGCACGTCTTCTACCGCACCTATGGCGGTGGTTGGATTTGACGGCCCTTGGAAGCTAAACAAAAGCTGCTATACTGTCCTTGGAGTGAGGGACAGGCTTTCGCCCGCCCCTCCTTCCTGATTATGTGAATTGAACCCGGATGGTGAGTTGCCAGCTCGTCCGGGTTCTTTTCAATATCAGGGTGATACTAAGTGGCAGGTACCACATAGTTTCACCTCCAAGTTTGAGGGCAAGGCCATTGCCATGGTCGGGAGGCCCATCGTCCCGATACACCGGCTGGCTCGGTGTTTTCTGCTTTCCCCTCAAATCGCCATGTTTGTTGGCCTGTATCATTTATCGTTTGGTTCGATCTGCGCCGCAAGAAACGCAGGGTTGCAGCACGACGTGATTGGTCATGGAAAGCTGTGTTGCGATGATGCTGAAATGCATCTGAACACCTGTCTCATCCACAGGATTCGCGCGCGATTTTTGCCCTCAGAGGTGAGACATAAAGTCATATTTACCTAAGGTATTGAAATTTCCCGCGAAAATTACCCTTGAGACTCCTGCTTCTGCGCCTTGACTAGCGCGGATCGTAACAATATGTTGCGCGCGACTTCGAAGCGGGGGTGAAGCCTCGCATTCAGCGTGTAAAGGACATGCCATTGGCCACGGGAAACAAGCCCGATCAGTCAGGTTCTGTCGGTAATACGCCGGATGCCGGAAAGCCGCTGACTTCGGATGAACTGGAAAGTCGCCGCCGCGATCTGGAAGCAAAACTGGCTTCAAAGGGCGTAGGCGGGAAGACCGGTTCGAAAGACGAGGGGACGGGGACCGCCTCCGGTGTCGCGCAGGCCATGAAACTGTCGAGCGAGTTTATCGCCGGCGTTCTGGTTGGTGCGGGGTTGGGCTGGTTAGCTGACCGATTTTTGGGCACTTCACCCTGGGGGCTGATCATTCTGCTCCTTCTGGGTTTTTGTGCCGGAACGCTGAACATCCTGCGCTCCGCAGGACGTGTGGCGGAGAACCGCGGATTTGAGCTCGACAAGAGCGATGACCGTGAGAAACCGGAATAAGCCTGCGGGCATGGAACGATATAGACGAGGTTAGCGTGGCCAACGATCCGATCCATCAATTCCAGATTGCACGATGGATTCCCATTGATGTCGGTGGAATTGACCTGTCCTTCACCAATTCGTCCGCCTTCATGGTTGCGACGGTTGCGGTTGCTTCGGCGTTTCTCTACCTGACTTCCTCCAATCGCGGTCTGATCCCGACCCGTTTGCAGTCGGTTTCCGAGATGGCCTATGAATTCGTGGCTTCAACGCTGCGCGATTCGGCCGGAACCTCGGGAATGAAGTTCTTCCCGTTTGTCTTCTCGCTCTTCATGTTCGTGCTTGTGGCCAATATGCTCGGCATGTTCCCGTATTTCTATACGATTACCAGCCAGATCATCGTGACATTTGCGCTTGCGATCCTCGTGATCGGTACGGTTCTCGTTTATGGTTTCGCCAAGCACGGCTTCAAATTCCTTGGTGTTTTTGTGCCGTCCGGTGTTCCGGCGCCGCTGCTGCTTCTCGTTGTGCCGATTGAAATCATTTCTTTCCTTTCCCGCCCGATCAGCCTTTCAGTTCGTCTTTTCGCCAACATGCTTGCTGGCCACATCACGCTGAAAGTGTTTGCTGGTTTCGTGGTGTCGCTGAGTGCGCTCGGAGCTGCCGGTATTGGCGGCGCGATTCTGCCGCTCGCCATGACGGTCGCTTTGACCGGTCTCGAATTCCTGGTGGCTTTCCTGCAGGCCTACGTCTTCACCGTGCTGACATGCATGTACCTGAATGACGCAGTGCATCCTGGCGGTCACTGAGAACGAACTTCGCCGGCGGGGCTCCGCCAAACGCAATCGATCAATAACTATTCTATCCAAAGGAGTTTAACATGGATCCCGTAGCAGCAAAGTACATCGGTGCAGGTCTCGCCTGCTTTGGTATGGCCGGAACGGCCCTCGGCCTTGGCAACATTTTCGGCAGCTACCTCTCCGGTGCATTGCGCAACCCATCCGCAGCTGATGGCCAGTTCGGCCGTCTGGTATTCGGCTTCGCCGTTACTGAAGCTCTGGGCATCTTCTCGCTGCTCATCGCTCTTCTGCTTCTGTTCGCTGTTTAATCAGCAAGCAATTCATACTGGCTGCGCTCTGCGCGGCCAGTATAATATTTAAAGTCAGCAGATCGGGAAATGCCCGAACCAAGGGGACAACATATGTTTGTGTCTTCGGCTCATGCCGCATCCACAACCGCTCAGACCGAGACACCTGCGCACGCCGACACGGCTGCAACGGGTGGCGCGTCTGATGCCCATGCCACTGCGACCCACTCCGAAACGGGTGTGGCGCATAAAGGTGTTTTCCCGCCTTTCGACTCCAGCCATTTTGCTTCGCAGCTGCTCTGGCTGGCACTGACATTTGCATTTTTCTACCTGTTCCTGTCGCGTGTGGTTCTGCCACGTATCGGCGGCATCATCGAGACCCGCCGCGATCGCATCGCAACCGATCTCGATCAGGCTGCCCGCATGAAGCAGGAATCGGATGAGGCGCTCGCCGCCTATGAGCAGGAACTTGCCGAAGCCAAGAAAAAGGCCGGTAGCATTGCTCAGACCGCCCGTGATGAATCCAAGGCCAAGGCAGACGCTGAAACAGCGGAAATCTCTGCTGCCCTGGAAAAGAAGCTGGCTGAAGCCGAGGCAAGCATTGCGTCCATCAAGGACAAGGCAATGGCTGGCGTCGGTGCCATCGCCGAGGAAACGGCGGCGGAAATCGTCAAGAAGATCATCGGTGGAACTGTCGATACGGCAAGTGTTTCCGCTGCGGTCAAAGCCGTGCGCGGTTAAGGAGAAGCATGATGGACGCAACATTTTGGGCCCTGATTGCGCTGGTTATCTTCCTGGCGCTGATGGTTTACCTCAAGGTTCCGGGCGTTGTCGGCAAGTCGCTTGACGGCCGCGCCGAGCGTATCCGCGACGAGCTGGAAGAAGCCCGCCGCCTGCGCGAGGAAGCGCAGTCGCTGCTGGCCGAGTATCAGCGCAAGCGCAAGGAAGCCGAAAAGGAAGCTGGCGAGATCGTTGCCGCTGCGCAGCGCGAAGCCCATGCTATCATTGAGGAAACCAAGCAGAAGACGGAAGAATATGTTGCCCGCCGCAACAAGCTTGCCGAGCAGAAGATCGCCCAGGCCGAGACCGAGGCCGTCAACGACGTTCGCGCTTCCGCAGTCGATATCGCTGTTGCTGCTGCTGGCCGTATCCTCAAGGACAAGGTCGACGCCAAGACATCGGCTGACCTGTTCAAGTCTTCCTTGGGTGAAGTGAAGACCCGCCTGAACTGATTGAGGGCAAATGGAATTTGGGAAAGCCGCCGCGAGGCGGCTTTTTCTTTTGGGCGCGTAGCCCCGCCCTAAACGTCCCGGTTCTTCAGCGGAGCGAAACTGAAACGGTGCAGGCCAACCACCGGTCCGTGGGTTAGCATCGCGCTGCGATGAAACGCTGTTCCGTAGCCCGCATGGGTCTCGAGCCCATAGGCCGGGTAGTGGCGGCCGGCCTGCGCCATCATCCGGTCGCGGCTGACCTTGGCGAGAATGGAGGCCGCGGCAATGGAAACCGAACGCTGGTCGCCCTTGATCATCGCCGTGCCGGGGCAGGGAAGGCCGCGCGGCACATCCCGCCCGTCGATGAGCGCGTGGCCCGGCAGGATGGAAAGGCCGCAGGTGGCGCGGCGCATGGCCTCCAGCGCGGCTTTCAGAATATCTGTGGCATCGATTGCCGGCGCGGCGACACTGGCAATACCCGACGCCAGCGCTGTCTGCAAAATGATATCGAACAATTCCTCGCGCTTCCTGGCGGTCAGGCGTTTTGAATCGTCAAGACCATCGGGAATCCGCTCGGGGTCAAGGATGACCGCCGCAGCGACAACAGGGCCTGCCAGGGGCCCGCGACCAGCTTCGTCGATCCCCACGACAAAAGGCACGCCATCGCGCATCAGCCGACGCTCCGTCGCAAAATCGGGTTTGCCGGTATCGAGAGGAAGAAGCAGAGAATCAGAACGCGATCGAGCCATGTTGCGGCGAGACTCGCATTCGTTCTGATTCTCTGCAAGGCCCCGATGCGGATGGGGTAGGGCATCGGGACTTCCGTCAGCGGGATGGGGGGCGCCCGACGGATTTTCAGAAACAGGTCAGAGACCCGTTTGATTGGTTAAAACAGCGACAACTGTTCGCTGCCTGCGGTTGGTACAAACAGGTCGGTGCGCAGACGGCGCTTGGCGAGATTGATGCCGAGGCGCTTGGCGGCGATTTCGAACCGGCGTCCGATCTGCCAGGCATAGGGACCGTCGCCGCGCATGCGCTTGCCCCATTCCGCATCGTAATCCTTGCCGCCGCGCATGGAGCGCACGAGGGAAAGAACATGGCGATAACGGTCCGGGTAATTGCGCAGCAGCCATTCCTTGAAGATGGGACTGACCTCGAGCGGCAGGCGCAGGAGCACGTAGCCGGCTTCGCGCGCACCCATGGCATACACGCTGTCAAGCACGCGCTCGATCTCGTGATCATTGAGACCCGGAATGATCGGAGCCACCAGGGTTCCCGTCGGAATGCCCGCGTTGGAGAGTGCACGCAGCGCTTGCAGCCGCCGCGTCGGGGTTGAGGCCCTCGGTTCCATCGTCCGGGCAAGCTTGCCGTCCAGCGTCGTGACGGAAAGGCAGACCTTGGCAAGACCCTTCTCGGCCATGCGGGCGAGAATATCGATATCACGCATGATCAGCGCCGATTTGGTGACGATGCCGACGGGGTGCTGATGCTCTTCGAGCACCTGCAGAATCTCGCGCATGATGCGCCATTTCTTCTCGATCGGCTGATAGGGGTCCGTATTGGTGCCGATGGCGATGGTCTTGGCGGTGTAACCTGGTTTGGACAGTTCGCGGTCGAGCATCCTGGCGGCATCGGGCTTGGCAAACAGTTTCGATTCAAAATCGAGACCGGCCGACAGGCCCATATAGCTGTGGGTGGGCCGGGCGAAGCAATAGATGCAGCCATGCTCGCAACCGCGATAGGGATTGATGGAACGGTCGAATCCGACATCTGGCGAGTCATTGCGTGTAATGATGGTGCGCGGCTTCTCGATCTGCACCTCGGTCTTGAAGGCGGGCAAGTCCTCGATTGTCTCCCAGCCATCGTCAAAGACATGGCGCGTTTCCGGCTCGAACCGCCCGGATGGGTTCACGCCCGCGCCGCGTCCGCGCCGGCGTCCATGGTCGATCCGCAACCCGGCTTCGTCGACCAGCACATTGGCATGTTCGGCCCGGCCCTGCCCGAAAGCGGCCTTGTCCGCCTGTACCATGATGTTCATTGACATTCTCCTTGAGACCGGAGCGAGACTGAGTCGCTCATACCGTCGCAACATGAATGTATTCCTAGCAAATTATGAGAACAAAGCAAGAACAATCTGCTGAAAAAGGATGATGGAAATTTCAATAATAATACTATAACTGAAATGAATGATTTCCGTCCTGATCGAAACCCGCAATGCCGATGAACCCTTGGCCAGAACGCTCGGCGGACTGGTGGGCGGAGCTGTCGAAGGTGTGTTGAGCGATGTCATCGTCATCGATCACGGCTCGACCGACCAGACTCACCGTGTGGCTGATGCGGCCGGGTGTATTTTCCTGCAGGACCAGACATTGATCGACGGTCTGCGCCGCGCGCGCAGCGACTGGATTTTGTTCATCGAACCCGGTGCGCGGTTGATCGACGGCTGGATCGAGGCTGTCTCCCTTCATGTGGAACGCATGCAGGGGCCAGCCTGTTTCACCCGTTCCCACGCGCATCGGAAGCCGTTCTTCGCGCGGGTTTTCGCGCCAGGAAATCCTCTGGCCAACGGGCTGCTGATTTCAAAGCGTCAGGCGATGGCTTTGTCAGCTCCGGGCAAGAGTGCGGCGGACCTGGCGCGCGGTCTCGCCATGAAGCGTCTGCGGGCGGAGATTATTCCCGGCGCGTCGAAATAGCTGTTAGCCCCGTTTGAGATGTTCGTCCAGCCGAGGCATGATCTCGACGAAATTGCAGGGCATATGGCGGTAGTCGAGCTGGAACTGGAGAATATTATCCCAGGCATCCCTGCAGGCGCCGGGTGAGCCCGGCAGCACGAAAACGAACGTGGCATTGACCACACCGCCGGTTGCCCTGGACTGGATGGTCGACGTGCCGATCTTGTCGTAGGAGATCCGGTGGAATACCTCGGAAAAGCCGTCCATGCGCTTTTCAAAGATCGGCTCCAGCGCTTCAGGGGTCACGTCCCTGCCGGTAAAGCCCGTACCGCCGGTGGTGATAACGACATCCACATCGGGGCTGTTTGACCAGGCAAGCACCTTGTCGCGTATCGCGTCGCGGTCATCGGTCACGATGGCGCGGTCCACCAGGCGGTGTCCTGCTGCCGTGATGCGGTCGGCCAGCGTCGTGCCGGATTTGTCGTCATCGAGCGTGCGCGTATCGGAAACGGTCAGCACGGCAATCCCGACGGGTACAAAGGGGCGTGTCTCGTCAATGCGGGCCAAGATCAGTTCCCTTCCATAGTGCTGCTGGTGGCGACGACAAACCACGCGGGCTGGCTTTGGCGCAACCGCATTGCGGCTGCATCAGCCGCCGCGTCATCGCTGTAGAGTGCAAAGCAGGTGCCGCCCGAGCCGGACATGCGCGCGAGCAACGGGTTGGTGTCCAGCAATGCCTGCATGCTTCCGTTGATCGAGGGCGCAAGCTTTTGCGTGGCTGCGAAAAGATGGTTGTCCGTCTGCCGCAGATAGGCGCAAACCTCCGCAAGGCATGTCAGGGGAGGCAGCGCGGGCAGGGGAGGATTGTCGCGGCGGGTCAGTGCGGAAAAGACCTGCGGTGTCGACACTGTCACCCCATTGTTGACGAGGACCATGGGCAGGCGCGGAAAGGCTGCGATGCGCTCGATCTCTTCGCCGATGCCGCGCGCGATCAGCGCCTCGCCGTGCAGGCACATCGGTACGTCGGCACCCAGCGGCAGGCCGAGTGCGGCCAGCTCCGTCAGGCTGGCATCGATAGCCCACAGGGCAGCCAGAGCCCGCAGGGCGGCAGCGGCATCGCTGGAGCCGCCGCCGATGCCGGAGGCGACGGGCAGATGTTTTTCCAGATGGATGGCGACGGGCGTTGCCTGCCCGCCATACCGCCGGCGCAGGGCATCCCGCGCCCGGAGCACCAGGTTCGTATCGTCGGCGGGAAGCCCCATGCCGTAGGGACCGGACAGGGTGAAGGAATCCGCCGCCGCTTTCGTCACGCTCAGCCGGTCGCCGAAACGGGCAAACACGACGAGACTGTCGAGCAGATGGTAGCCGTCGTCACGTCTGCCGGTCACATGCAACGCGAGATTGATCTTGGCCGGGGCGGTCAGGCTGATTGTATGGTCAGGACTGGCAAGCATGGACGCTCAGTCTTTGCGCAGGCGGTATTCACCGGTTTCGGGATCCTGGACCAGTGTTCCCTGTGCACGATTCTGTGCCTCTTTTTCGGCCTCGCGCACGCGCTGCGAGACGCGCTGTGCTTCCTTCTTGAACGAACGATAGCCGTAATAGGCGGCGGCGCCGACAAGAGCAAAAAAGATCAATTGTGGCATCGTCTGTAACCCTCAACTACCGATATCATTCCTATCCGCATTCATAGCACGGAGTTCCGGCCTTGCCAAAAAATCCTGCGCCGGTTTACAGTCCGAAACGCGACCAGAGCGTCCGTTCCTCGGCCGCGTCCATCAGCCCGTTGGCCAAACCGCTGCCAAGCCCTTCGATCTGCACGCTGGCGGATGGTATTCTGCGCCCGAACAGGCCGCGCGGCTGCGAGATCAATTTTAGCTTGGTTTTGGGGCCATATTGCGACTGGAGATAGGAGCGCATGTCGCCAAGACCGTCGACCAGACCGAGTTCAACACCGCGTGTTCCCGTCCAGAACTGGCCGGTGAAGAGATCGGCGCTGTCGCTCAGCTTGTCGCCGCGCCGTTCCTTGACCAGATCGATGAAGGTGTCATGGATTTCCAGCTGCAACGCCTTCAGATGTTCGATATCAGCCTTGTTTTCCGGCTTGAAGGGGTCGAGCGTCGCCTTGTTCTTTCCTGCCGTATAGACGCGCCGTTCCACGCCGATCTTCTTGATCAGTTCCGTAAAACCGAAGCTTGCCGAGACAACGCCGATCGAGCCGACGATCGATGACGGATCGGCAATGATCTCGTCACCGGCAACGGCGATCATATAGCCGCCGGAAGCCGCGACGTCCTCGACGAAGACATAGACCTTCTTGTTCTTTTCGGCTGCCAGGTCACGGATGCGCCGGTAAATCAGGCGCGACTGCACCGGAGAACCACCCGGCGAATTGACCGAAATCGCCACTGCAGGCGAATCCTTGTCGTCAAAGGCTTTTTCCAGAACCGATGCGACGGACGCAAGGGAAAGATTTTGCCGGAATTGACCACCGCCAGACATGATGGCGCCGTGCAGGCGAACCACCGGTATCTCCACGAAATCGGGGCGCCAGCGGCGCGGCAGCAATTTTCGGATCAATCGGGCCAATGCTTTCTCCTTTGATGCTTTCAGGTCATGCGCATGTAAGCGGTGCACATCAAATCACAATGGCACCGTGCGGAAAATGCTACAAAAGTGACGTCAGGCCATTGTTTATCGCCGTTGCACGCTCGGTAAAGCCGTTGCCGGTCTCGTGATGCATGATCAGGGCCGGGGCAAGCGTAAGGCCCGCACGGCTGCCGCGAATACCTTTGATAATGATGCGGATGGCCGCATCCTGCGGTCTTGGCTGCACCGGCACGATAATCAGTCCGCCAAAGCGGCGCTGCAAGGCGCCGAGCAGTTCGGCTGTCGAAGCCGGGCGGGCGATGATGGCCAGCGCCCCGCCGGGTTTGACGATGGCAGCGGCCGTGCGGATCCATTGCTCCATCATGCCGTCGGTCATGACATGGGCTTCCGCCTTCACCGGATCGGGCGTTGCGCGGTCGGTGGGCCGGTTGAAGGGCGGGTTCATGATCACGAAGTCAAAACTATTGTCGGCAAGCCCTGCGGCAACCCGCGCCTTGCCGGTCAGGGTGACATCCGCCTGCACAAGTTCGGTGCGCGCCGCGATGGCGGCATTTTCCGGCAGCGCGAGTGATCTGCGGGCAAAGTCGGCCATGAAATCGGAACGCTCGATCAAGACCGCCTTGGCCTTGCTGCAGCGCGCGAGAACGGCAAGACCTGCCGCCCCGGCACCGGCGCCAAGGTCGGCGACACGGCCGGAAAAATCATCGGGTACGGCGCTCGCAAGCACCATGGCGTCGACCCCGGACCGGTGCCCCTTCAGCGCGGGCTGGAGCAGGTGGAACCGGCCGCGATGGAATGCATCCAGCGTATGGGGCGTATCGGTCGATGGCATGGATCAGCCGCGCAGCTCGCGCTCGAGGCAGGCGTCTTTGAGCAACCGCCGGACTTCGTCCTCCCGGTTGGCATCGACCAGCACCCGGCGTGCGAGAATGCCGACGGAACCTTCAAGGACGCTCATGTTGGAATCGGCGATAAAGTGCCGGATGCCGGCATCCTTGAGCAGTGATTCGACAAAGGAGATGAGAACAGGATCGTTCGTACGCATGATTTCGATCATTGCCATTACCCATATGACTGGCCCGGAAGTGCCGTAAGTCCTGTAGCATATGTGTGGGCTTTATCACGAATTTGTAACCCCTGCCATTTTTGCGCGCCAATTCGCCGCTTGCGGGTTATAGCCTGTCAAAATAAGGTGTCGCCGCATTATGCGAGAAGTTTAGGAGTTTCGTTTTGGGCGTTGTTGTCAGTCTGGACGATAAGAAGAGCAGCACGGGATCGGTGCAGCCGCTGATTGATCTTACCAAGGCCGACATGGCCCGTGTCAACGAACTGATCCTGTCGAAAGCAGGTTCGGACGTCGAGATGATTCCCGAAGTGGCGAACCATTTGATCTCGTCCGGCGGCAAACGCCTGCGCCCGATGATCACGCTCGCGGCTGCCCGCATGTTCGGCTACCAGGGCGATGGCCACGTCAAGCTCGCCACCAGCGTCGAGTTCATGCACACGGCAACGCTGCTGCACGACGACGTGGTTGACGAGAGCGACCTGCGCCGGGGCAAGAGCACGGCGCGCATGATCTGGGGCAATCAGGCCAGCGTTCTCGTTGGTGATTTCCTGCTCGGCCAGGCGTTCAAGATGATGGTGGATGTCGGCTCGCTCGAAGCGCTCGATGTGCTGGCAACCTCCGCTTCGGTCATTGCCGAAGGCGAAGTCATGCAGCTTGCGGCGGCAAAAAATCTCGAGACAACCGAAGATGAGTATCTGGCGGTGATCAAGGCCAAGACAGCCGCGCTGTTTTCCGCCGCCGCGGAAGTGGGGCCGATCATTGCATCCTCCTCGCGCACGGATCGCCAGGCACTGCGCTCCTATGGCCTCAATCTCGGCCTCGCATTCCAGCTGGTGGACGACGCGCTGGATTACGGCGGCAATGCCAAGGATCTCGGCAAGAACACCGGCGATGATTTCCGCGAAGGCAAGATCACTCTTCCGGTGGTTCTGACCTATCGTCGCGGCACGGCGGAAGAGCGCCTGTTCTGGAAGGAAGCGCTGGAGAACGGTGTCAACGACGACAAGGCGCTGGAAAAGGCCAAGGGCTTGATGACCCGCTATGGCGCCCTCAGCGATACGATCCAGCGCGCCCGGCATTTTGGCGGGATTGCCCGCGATGCATTGGCCCCGCTCGATCAGTCGCCGCAGAAGGATGCCCTTCTGGAGGTCATCGACTTTTGCATCAGTCGGGTGAACTGATCCGTCGTGGATCGAACGCCTGCCATGGCCTCTGGCCGGCAATTGCCTTTATTCTTTCGATGAAACTTGAGAGTGGACCGTAAAAAGGCCATGCTTTTCCTGAGGATTCGGGCGATCATTTCATCATGACGACAATGAAGAGGGATTTTGTATATGCAGCGCAGTAAATTGCTTGGCTCCGTGATGGGCGCAACACTCGCTGCCTTGACCATCAGTGTCATTTCCGCACCGGCTGCGACCGGCAAAGATCTGGTAACTGCTGCGGGATCATTGTCCGGCGCCTTCCTCTCTGCCCGCACAGCTGAACGCAGCAATGATTTCGACAGCGCCATTTCCTTCTACCGGCAGGCTCTTGCCTATGATCCGAAAAACAAGGAACTGCGCCAGAGCCTTCTGCTGGTGCTTCTGACCGACGGTCAGTTCAAGGAAGCATTGCCGATTGCGCAGGAACTGAAATCGGTTCCGGAGATCGAACGCTTCTCGCGCCTGGCGCTCGGCATCGATGCCCTGAACAAGAAGCAGTACCAGAAGGTGGATACCCTGATGATGCTGTCGCTCCAGTCGGATCTCGACAGAATGATCACCGGTCTGATTTCGGCCTGGGCCAAGGCCGGGGCAGGCAAGCCCAATGAAGCGCTGGCCATGATCAGCAAGCTGAAGGGCCCGGACGGTTTTGCCCTGTTCAAGATCTACAATTCGGCGCTCATCGCCGACATGGCCGGACAGAAAGACAAGGCGGCAGCGTTCTATCAGAGCGCTCTCGAGGACCGCCCGAGCCTGGCTGCCGCGCCCGATACCTATGAGCGGCTGATCGAGGCCTATGCCTCGTTCAAGATGCGCAACGGTGACAAAGCCGGCGCGGAAACGCTGATCAAGGACGCATCGGAAGTGCTGTCCGGCCGGATGGTTCTGGTCGAATTCGGCAAGCAGCTTTCGTCCGGCAAGGCCGTCAAGCCGCTTGTAGAGACCCCGCAGCAGGGCGCGGCGGAAGTGCTCTATACCTTGGCAACCGCGATCAACCGCAGCGGAGCGGAAGCTTTTTCCAAACTCTATCTGCAGATGTCGCTGCCGCTGCGCCCCGATCACGATGCAACCCTTTTCCAGATCGGTGACATCAGTGCCAAGCTGGAGCAGCCGGAAAAGGCTGTCGAGTACTTCACGCGCATTCCTGCCGATTCCGCCTATAACCGCGATGCGGAAATGCAGATTGCCATCAATCTTGCCATCTTGAAGCGCCACGACGAGGCGATCACGCATTTGAACGGACTTCTGGCGGCCGATCCGAAGGATATCCGCACCTACCTTGCCATCGGCAGCATCTATGCGCAGGACAAGAACTACGCCAAAGCCGCTGAAACCTATGACAAGGCTGTTGCGGCGATCGAAAAGCCCGAACGCAACGACTGGATGATTTTCTACCAGCGTGGCATTGCCTATGAGCGGCTGAAGCAGTGGGACAAGGCGGAGCCGAATTTCACCAAGGCGCTTGAACTCTATCCGGATCAGCCGCAGGTGCAGAATTACCTCGGCTATTCCTGGATCGACATGAATATCAAGCTGGAGCAGGGGCTGGACCTGATCAAGAAGGCCGTCGCCTCCCGTCCGCAGGATGGTTATATCGTCGACTCGCTCGGCTGGGCCTATTACCGGATGGGCAATTATGCCGATGCTGTCATCCAGCTGGAGCAGGCGGTGAAGCTGCGTCCCGAAGATGCAACCATCAATGATCATCTGGGCGATGCCTATTGGCGTGCGGGGCGCAAGCTGGAAGCGACTTTCCAATGGGCCCACGCCCGCGATTCCAAGCCTGAGCCGGAAGATCTGGTCAAGATCGAGGAAAAGCTGAAGAACGGCCTTCCCGATGCAAAGGAACCGGGCGTTGCCAAGAATGGTAGCGATGCCCCGAAAGCACCGGAACCTCCAGCGCCGCAACCAGCGGCCCCCGTTCCAGCTCCGGACAACAAGGGCTGATCATCGTTGAAAACAAGGGTGCTTTCCCGGCACCCTTGCCATGATTTCCGCTGCGGGTACCTGCGAAAGCCATTGTCATGGCTTCCTTTCTCTTGACCGGTCAGACGGCACGCCTTAGGACGGGCACTCCATTTCCCGTCAAAAAGGCCTGACCGGTGACCGTCCCATTGCCCGATCATATGCACCCGACCCGTTCGTTCCAGGGTCTCATCCTGACGCTTCATAATTACTGGGCCCAGCATGGATGTGTCATCCTGCAGCCCTATGACATGGAAGTCGGCGCGGGTACTTTTCACCCGGCGACAACATTGCGTTCGCTCGGTCCCAAGCCATGGAAGGCAGCCTACGTCCAGCCATCGCGCCGCCCCAAGGATGGCCGTTACGGCGAAAACCCCAACCGCTTGCAGCACTATTACCAGTATCAGGTGATCATGAAGCCATCGCCTGCCAACCTGCAGGAGCTTTACCTCGGCTCGCTGGCGGCCATCGGCCTTGATCCGCTGCTGCATGATGTGCGTTTCGTCGAGGATGACTGGGAAAGCCCGACGCTCGGCGCCTGGGGGCTCGGCTGGGAATGCTGGTGCGATGGCATGGAAGTGTCGCAGTTCACCTATTTCCAGCAGGTCTGCGGCATTGAATGCGCGCCCGTTTCGGGTGAGCTGACCTATGGTCTGGAGCGGCTCGCCATGTATATCCAGGGCGTCGACAGCATTTACGACCTGAATTTCAATGGCCTCGAGGGCGATGAAAAGGTCACCTATGGCGATGTGTTCCTGCAGGCGGAACAGGAATATTCGCGGCACAATTTCGAACATGCCAACACGTCGGTCCTGCTGCGGCATTTCGAGGATGCGGAAGCCGAGTGCGCGGCGCTTCTGCACGCGGGCGCACCCAAGGACGGCGACAACAGCCCGGTGCACCGGATGGTCCTTCCGGCCTATGACCAGTGCATCAAGGCTTCGCATGCGTTCAACCTGCTCGATGCGCGCGGTGTGATCTCGGTGACGGAGCGGCAGAGCTATATCCTGCGGGTCCGCAATCTCGCCCGGCAGTGCGGCGAGGCGTTCCTTCTGACCGAAGCCGGCGGCGTCAATTTCAAGAGTGAGTCCGTATAATGCCCGATCTTTTGCTCGAACTTCGCTCGGAAGAAATTCCCGCCCGCATGCAGCGCAAGGCGGCCGGCGATCTGAAAAAGCTCGTCACCGATGGTCTGGTCGAGGCTGGCCTCACCTATGAAGCGGCTGGTGACTACTGGACGCCGCGCCGTCTCACGCTGGATATCCGCGGCCTGACCGCACGGTCGAAAGACGTGCATGAGGATCGCAAGGGACCGAGCGTCAGCGCGCCGGAGGCAGCCATTGCAGGCTTTCTGCGTTCCGCCGGCCTGACGGATATTGCACAGGCCCACGTGCACACGGATCCGAAGAAGGGTGATTTCTACGTCGCCCATCTGACAAAGCCGGGCCGGCCCGCCGAAGAAATCATCGCGGAACTCCTGCCAAAAATCATTCGCGAATTTCCATGGCCGAAATCCATGCGCTGGGGGGCAGCCTCGGCAAAGGCAGGCAGCCTGCGCTGGGTGCGTCCGCTTCAGTCGATCGTCTGCATGTTCGGCGGTGAGACCGAAGAACCGGTTGTCGTTGATTTCGAGGTGAGTGGCCTGCGTTCCGGCAATATCACCTATGGGCACCGGTTCCTGAGCGACGGCCAGCCGATCACCGTTCGCCGCTTTGACGATTATGTCGCCAAGCTGGAAAAGGCCAAGGTCGTGCTCGATGCGGATCGCCGCAAGGAGATCATTCTGGCGGATGCGCAGAATATAGCCTTTGCGTCGGGCCTTGAACTGGTCGAGGACGAAGGCCTGCTGGAAGAGGTGTCGGGTCTCGTCGAGTGGCCCGTCGTGCTGATGGGCGAATTCGAGGACAATTTCCTTGCCATCCCGCCGGAGGTCATTCGTCTCACCATCAAGACGAACCAGAAGTGCTTTGTCACGCGCAAAGTCGGCGAGACGGACAAGCTCTCCAACAAGTTCATCCTGGTTTCCAATATCGTGGCCAGCGACGGCGGCAAGGAGATCGCCTACGGTAATGGCAAGGTCGTCCGTGCCCGTCTTTCCGACGCGCTCTACTTCTGGACGACCGACCAGCACGATCTGCCCGATATGGAAAAGCTCGCGGCTGCCGCCATCCGCTTCGATCTCGATCTGAAGAAGCCGCTCGATCAGCGCATGGCGCGGCTCGACGCCCTGAACGTCACCTTCCACGCCAAGCTCGGCACCCAGGGCGAGCGCGTCACGCGGATCAAGGCGCTGGCACGCGATATCGCGCCGCTGGTCGGGGCCGACCCGGTACTGGCCGCCCGTGCGGCCGCACTGGCCAAGGCCGACCTTACGACGGAAATCGTCGGCGAGTTCCCGGAACTGCAGGGTGGCATGGGCCGCAAATATGCGCTGCTGCAGAAGGAACATCCATCGGTCGCAGCCGCGATTGAAGAACATTACAAGCCGCAAGGGCCATCCGACTTTGTGCCAAGCGATGCGGTTTCCGTGGCTGTGGCGCTTGCCGACAAGCTCGATACGCTGGTCGGTTTCTGGGCCATCGACGAAAAGCCGACGGGCTCGAAAGACCCCTACGCCCTGCGCCGTGCGGCGCTTGGCGTCATCCGCCTGCTGCTTTCAAGCGACTGGCAGATCGCGCTTCTGCCGCTGTTCCAGGCCGCCTTTGCGCAACTGCGCGAAGACGCCGTCGAAAAGCATGTCGAGCGCTACGAGGCGCAGCAGGCCGCCCAGAATTCCGGCGATGTCGATGGTGAGGAAGATGTCACCAATGCCATTTCCGGTTTTGAAAAGCGTTTGCGCGGCGAGGTGGCCGAGCATGCGCAGCCGGTTCTGCTCGACCTTCTGGCGTTCTTCCATGATCGCCTGAAAGTGCATCTGCGCGAACTCGGCGCACGGCATGACCTGATCGATGCCGTGCTGACGGACGGCGCCGATAATCTTCTGCTGATCGCTCGCCGCGTTGAAGCGCTGGTGGTCTATCTCAACTCGGAAGAGGGCAAGAACCTTCTGGCCGGCACCAAGCGCGCAGCCAATATTCTGAGTGCCGAGGAGAAGAAGGGTACGGTTGTCGCCGATACGGTTGACCCGGCGCTGCTTGCACTCGACGCGGAAAAGACGCTCTTCGCCGCGGTGAATCAGGCTGAGAAGGACGCGGCGCAAGCGATTCAAAAACAGGATTTTTCCGGCGCCATGATTGCACTGAGTGCTTTGCGTGAACCGGTTGATTCATTTTTTGAAGATGTGCTGGTTAATGACGAGAATCCGGCCGTTCGAGCCAATCGCCTGGCGCTGCTTGCCCGTATCCGCACAGCCACGAACACGGTCGCTGACTTCTCGAAAATTGCTGGATAATCAACGGGCAGGCGCGAAAAGCTCGCGCTTGTCCGCTGGCCTTGCGCTGGCTTATTGCATGCTGGCGCGCAGCGGCGTCGCTTCGACTGCAAGCAATCCGCTGGCGGCGGCGGGTGCCGTTGGTGCCGTGGTTTTCGCGACCGGTGCTGCGTGTGCTGCCGGCAGTGTCGCGGCATTGGCGGTGGCGATAAAAGAGTCCGGTTTGGGGCCGTTGCCCTGAAGGCGGGCCATGTACTGGCGCGAGCGTTCGCGGCGTTCCAGATAGGCCTGAAGCTTGGCGGCTTCTGCCGCGCGCTGCTCGATGCAGGGCGTGCAGACAGGATTGCCATTGGCATCGAAACTGTCATAGCCGACAAAGGTGACCGAGTTTGGCCGTGCCGACGGGCCCTTGAGCTTGATGGATTCTCCGGCGTGCGCAATGGCCGGTGCGATAAGGGCAGCAGCTATGATGGCAAGCAGATGGCGGAACATGTGGCTCTATCCTCGTTGACCGCCCATCTCTATCAGCCAAACCTTGCTAATTTTTACCACGGGTGGATTCAATTTTACGCATCACCTCATACGGTGAGTTCATCAGCGCAGGCTTGCGGCGAGCCCTGCCCATCGTGTAGGCAATGCGCACGATCGGAGAAGCGCCCTTGGCCGAGACAATAGCACCAGATGAACAGGCAATTCTGAAGGCGGCCCAGACGCTGGCTGCAGGCCAGCTTGTCGCCATTCCGACCGAGACAGTCTATGGCCTGGCGGCTGACGCCACCAATGGCGATGCCGTTGCCGGTATCTTCGAAGCGAAGGGCAGGCCGCATTTCAATCCGCTGATCTGCCATGTCTCGGATATCGCCATGGCGGAACGCTATGCGGTGATCGATCCGTTGTCTCGCAAACTGATGGATGCGTTCTGGCCCGGTCCCCTGACACTGGTCCTGCCGCTGCGGCCCGACACCCATATTCATCCCCTGGTGGCGGCCGGTCTCGATACGGTGGCACTGCGCATGCCGCGCGGTATCGCCGGAAAGATCATCGCAGCGCTCGGTCATCCGCTGGCCGCCCCCAGCGCCAACACATCCGGCAGGATCAGCGGCACCAGTGCCCAGGCAGTCGCCGATGATCTCGGCAGCAAGATTGCCCTGATCCTCGATGCCGGTCCGTCCGAGGTCGGACTGGAATCGACCATCGTCAAGGTGGATGGCGACGCGGTTCTGTTGCTGCGGCCCGGCGGGCTTGCCGCCGAGGATATCGAAGCGCTCATTGGTCAATCGCTGCGGCGCATGGACCAGCGTGCCGCGATCGAGGCGCCCGGCATGATGGCCTCGCACTACGCTCCTGCCGCCGGTGTCCGCCTCAATGTGCACGAGGTGCGGGATGGCGAGGCACTGCTGGCCTTCGGTCCGGACCGCGCTGCGGATGCCCATAGGGCGAGCGCGTGTCTCAACCTCAGCGAGACGGGCAATCTGCGGGAGGCCGCCACCAATCTTTTCGATTACATGAAGCGTCTCGACCGTCTCGGCGGTGCCGTCATTGCTGTCGAGCCGATCCCCTTCACCGGACTGGGCGAAGCCATCAATGACCGCCTTGTCCGCGCTGCCGCGCCGCGCGTGCCTCCCATAGAAGAGTTGGAACAGATCAAATGACCCTGACGCCAGACCTTGTTGCCCGTTTTACTGCCATCGTGGGTGAGAAAAATGCCTTGCATGACGCGCAGGACATCGAACCCTACCTGATCGAACCGCGGGAAAAATTCGGCGGCAAGACGGCGCTGGTCCTGCGGCCGTCCACCGTGGATGAAGTATCGGCAATCCTGAAGCTGGCCACTGAGACGGCAACAGCCATCGTGCCGCAGGGCGGCAATACTGGCCTTGTCGGCGGCCAGATGCCCGATGAAACGGGGCAGCAGGTCATCCTGTCCCTGTCGCGCCTGAACAAGATCCGCTCGGTCGAGCCCGCCGGCAATCTCATTATCGTCGAAGCCGGTGTCGTCCTGCAGAAATTGCAGGAAGCGGCAGAACAGGCCGGGCGCCTGTTTCCGCTTTCGCTGGGCTCGGAAGGCTCCTGCCAGATCGGCGGCAATCTCTCCTCCAATGCGGGCGGCACGGCGGTGCTGGCTTACGGCAACACGCGTGAACTCTGCCTTGGCGTCGAGGTGGTGCTGCCGACCGGCGAGATTCTCAACGATCTGCGCTACGTCAAGAAGGACAATACCGGCTACGACCTGAAGGATCTGTTTGTCGGCGCGGAAGGCACGCTCGGCGTCATTACCGCGGCTGTCATGAAGCTCTTCCCGCTGCCCAAGGGCAAGGGCGTTGCCTATGCCGGGCTGAACAGCCCCGAGGACGCCCTGAAACTTCTGGGGCTGGCGCAGAGCCATGCCGGTGCGGCGTTGACCGGCTTCGAACTGATGCCGCGCATTGGCGTCGAGTTTTCGGTGGCGCATACGGAAGGTGCGCGCGATCCGCTGCAGGGCGTGCACAACTGGTATGTGCTGATTGATATTTCCTCGTCGCGCTCCGCTGAAGATGCGCGCGAGACCATCGAGGCTATTCTCACGGAGGCGTTTGAGGCGGGACTGGTCGAAGATGCCACGATTGCCGACAGCACCGCGCAGGAAAAATCCTTCTGGCATATGCGCGAAGCCATGTCGATGGCGCAGAAGCCGGAGGGCGGCTCGATCAAACACGACATTTCGGTGCCCGTGGCCCGCATCCCGGAATTCATTGCCGAAGCCGATGCGGCTGTGCTTGAGATGATACCCGGGGCACGCATCGTGTCCTTCGGCCATATGGGCGACGGCAATCTGCATTATAACATCACCCAGCCCGCCGGTGCCGACAAGGAAGCGTTCCTTGCGCGCTGGGGCGAGGTGAATGCCCGCGTGCATGGGATCGTCCGCGCCTACAAGGGATCGATCTCCGCCGAGCACGGCATCGGCCAGTTGAAGCGCAAGGAATTGTCGGAAACCAAGTCGCCGGTGGCGCTCGATCTGATGCGCCGGATCAAGGCATCCTTCGATCCGGCCGGCATCATGAATCCTGGCAAGGTGATCTGAGCGCGCTGTTTCATGGTTCTGTCGATGGTGGGGAAGCGTTTCGATGCAAGTCGAGCTTCCCCGTCAGTCTTTTGTTTATCTCTCTTTTTGAAACCTTACCGATGGTCGAATTTCGATAACCATTCCCCGCGATGAGAAACGGTTAACCGCGTTCGTTAAGCGGAAGCGGGGGGATTGGCGCCTATTGTTTTCCCATACGAGACCAGAAAAAATTGGTCCGCTTCTACAGGGAAATACAAAAGAGAAGACCGGAAAACCGGCTCTCAGGATCGACAGAAGGCGTCACATGAAAAAAGCCGGAGCAAAGCCGGTTTGGGCAGGCCAGGAATTCCGGCTCGACCCATTCCACCTGCCACAGACCGTCACCTACGCCACGCGCGATGACCGGGGCGACATTACCTTCTCGCTGCATGAGCGCGGCGCGGTGGTCAAGCGCGTACTGCCGAACAGCAACCTGCCGGTGTCGCTGGCCCTGCCGGTCTGCGCCTTTCAGGGCGTGACGGCCCGTGCCGCCGAGGACGAGCTCGGCGACATCACCGTGACACTCGAATTGATGCACAGCGATCCGCATCTTTCGGTGCCGTTGCTGGTCGCTCACGATCTCAATGACATCGCCGCAGACTGGCGCGCTTGGTCCAATCTGTTCAAGCTGCCGATGATGCTGGTCGAGGAAGACGGCGAAGCCCGCCAGCTCGAGCAGAGCATCGGGCCGGTTGCCGTGGGCGAACCCGTGGAACGCCGCCAGGGCCGTGAACCGCGCCGCCGCCGTCCGCGTTTTCTGGCCCGCCGCAAGATGGGCAATCTCGGGCTGCGTCTCGTCGTCGGCGGTGAGGAAATCATCGCCTCCAGCAATCGCTGAACAATCGGCTTCACCGTCAATTCCTTCATGCAGCTGTGACATTGGAGTCCTAATCAGGAACCAGATGGAACACAGCGCGTGAAGGATCGGTCCGATGCCAGGTATAGAACGTCGTCATTTTCTGATGGGCAGCGCGGCAACCGCGCTCGCCGCAACAATCGTCAAGGCATCAGCCATGGAAACAGCGGTGCTTCCTGCCGCCAATGACACGGCCATTGCCACGGACCGTGCCTATTGGGCCGCCGTGAGCGATCTCTACGATGTAGAGCGCTCGATCGCCAATCTTGAGAATGGCTATTGGGGTATCATGGCCCGCCCTGTGCTGCAGGCCTATCTGGAAAACACGCAGCGCGTAAACCGGCAGAATACGGTCTATGCCCGCAATGCCTTTGGCAAGGACGCCGAGGATGTGCGCAACCGGGTTGCCGGGGCGGTTGGTGCAGCGCCGGAGGAAGTCGCCCTGACGCGCGGCGCCACCGAAGCCCTGCAAAAGCTGATCACCGGTTACAACAAGCTGCAGCCGGGCGATGCGGTGATCTATTCCGATCTCGATTATGATTCCATGCAGTATGCCATGAATGCGCTGGCGGGCCGCAGGGGTGTCGAGGTCAAGACCTTCGCCATTCCGGAGCCGGCGACGCGGGAAGCCGTGCTCGATGCCTATCGCACCGTGCTGGAGGCGACTCCCAAGGCAAAGCTGCTCCTGTTGACCCATCTGTCCCATCGCACCGGGCTTGTCATGCCCATTCGCGAGATTGCCGACATGGCCCGTGCCCGCGGTGTGGATGTGGTGGTCGATGCAGCCCATTCCTGGGGTCAAATGGATTTCAAGGTAACCGATCTCGGCGCGGATTTCGTCGGCTTCAACCTGCATAAATGGATCGGCGCACCGGTTGGCATGGGCTTCCTGTACATTCGCAAGGAAAGGCTGGCCGATATCGACCGCGATCTGGCCGATGAAGACTGGCCGAAGGACGATATCCGCTCACGTGTTCATACCGGCACCACCAACTTCGCCGCGACCTTGAGCGTGCCTGCCGCGCTCGATCTGCACGAGATGATCAGCTCGAAGCGCAAACAGGCACGCCTGACTTATCTTCGCAATTACTGGGTGAAGCAGGCCCGAGCGATCGAAACTGTCGAAATCCTCACGCCCGACGATGACACCATGCATGCCGGCATCACGTCGTTCCGCATCAAGGGCAAGATCAGCAAGGACGACAACAATGCCTTGATGACGGCATTGCGCGACAAGCATCGTGTCCTGACCGTCCGGCGCACCGGGGTGGCCAAAGGCCAATGCCTGCGGGTTTCGCCAGCGCTCTACACGACAGAGGCTGAGCTTGACCGATTGGTTGAAGGCTTGAGTGCAATCAGTTCAAGCTAAAAGAACGGTTTGACCACCGTCCACAGCGCGCCGAGCACCAGCCCGGCAAAAATCAGCCAGCCGACAACTTTGTTGGAGTGGAAGAGGCGCAGGCATTGTGCGGGATCGTCGATGTCGAGCACCATGATCTGGCGGTACATATGTGCTCCTGCCGCCAGAAGACCGGCGACGGCGGGCATGGGCACTTCCGCCACGGCAAACGCCCCGAGGAACAGCACCAGCGCGCCGCCATAGAGCACCATCAGCGCTTCGCGGGTGCGGCTGCCGAACAGCCGCGCCGTCGAACCCACGCCGACGAGGGCATCGTCTTCCTTGTCCTGGTGGGCGTAGATCGTGTCATAGCCGATCACCCAGAGGATCGAGCCGGCATAAAGCAGCAGCGGCGGGAGAAAGTCTTTCAGCGTCGCTGGTGCCCCGAAATGCGCGGACCAGCCGACAAGGGCACCCCAGGAGAAGGCGAGCCCGAGCACGAGCTGCGGCCAGTTGGTGATGCGCTTCATGAACGGATAGATCGCAACAATCACCAGCGAGGCGATGGAGAGAAGAATGGTGAAGAGGTTGAACTGGATGACCACCAGCAGCCCCACAAGCGCCTGCAGCACTATGAATATTTTGGCCTGTTTGCGCGTCACCTGGCCCGAAGGCAGCGGACGCGAACGGGTGCGCGCCACCTGGTTGTCGATGTCCTCGTCGGCCAGATCATTGTAGGTGCAGCCCGCGCCACGCATGGCGACCGCACCGATCAGGAACAGGGCGAGGTGCCAGGGGGAAGGAATGATCGACCAGACGGAATCGCCCACCTTGGCGCCGGCACTGGACGCCAGGGCGACGGACCACCAGCAGGGCCAAAGCAGGAGCCACCAGCCGATAGGGCGGTCCCAGCGCGCCAGCTGCGCGTAGGGCCACAGCCAGGCTGGCAGTGCGCGATAAACCCAATGTCCCGATGGCGCGTCGAAAACGCGGCCCCGGCCTTGGCTTGACTGTATGATGTCTTTTTCCGGTGTCATGGCGTGACCTTGCAGCGGGCGCTGCGCCAGTCAAGTAAATTACGCCTGAATTCAGGGCAAATCTGTGATTGCGTGCTTGACCCTTCGTGCCCGAGGCCATACCGACACAGCAACCCCTTCATGCACGGAGCAGAAAACGATGAACGTCTTGCTTATTGGTTCCGGTGGCCGCGAACACGCTCTGGCCTGGAAGATCGCGGCGTCTCCCGTGCTGACAAAGCTCTACTGCGCTCCCGGCAATCCCGGCATTGCGCAAGAGGCCGAATGCGTGGCGCTCGATCCGGCCGATCACGCCGCCATCGTGGCATTCTGCAAGGAAAAGGCGGTTGATTTCGTGGTTGTCGGCCCGGAAGCACCATTGGTTGCCGGTATCGCCGACGATCTGCGCGCCGCAGGCATTTCCGTATTCGGCCCGTCCAAGGCGGCCGCGCAGCTGGAAGGCTCAAAGGGCTTCACCAAGGATCTCTGCGCCCGCTTCAACATCCCGACCGGCGCCTATGGCCGCTTCAGCGATGCCGCAGCCGCCTGGGCCTATGTGGAAAAGCAGGGCGCACCCATCGTGGTCAAGGCGGATGGTCTGGCGGCAGGCAAGGGCGTCGTGGTGGCCATGACCGTGCAGGAAGCCCTCGATGCGGTGGATGCCTGCTTTGACGGTGCCTTCGGCGGCGCCGGCGCCGAAGTGGTGGTGGAAGAATTTCTCGATGGCGAGGAAGCCAGCTTCTTCTGCCTCTGCGATGGCAAGACAGCCCTTCCTTTCGGCACGGCACAGGATCACAAGCGCGTCGGCGACGGCGATACCGGTGCCAATACCGGCGGCATGGGCGCCTATTCACCCGCACCTGTGATGACGCAGGCGATCATCGACCGCACCATGCGCGAGCTGATCGAGCCGACCATGCGCGGCATGGCGGAAATCGGTGCGCCGTTCAGCGGTGTGCTGTTTGCCGGCCTGATGATCACCGGGGACGGCCCGAAGCTCATCGAATACAACACCCGCTTCGGTGACCCGGAAACACAAGTGCTGATGCTGCGGCTGAAGGATGACGTGCTCCTTTTGTTGAAGGCAGCCGCCGATGGCGCGCTGGACCAGATGTCGGTGCGCTGGAATGACGATCCGGCGCTGACGGTTGTCATGGCCGCAAAGGGCTATCCCGCATCTCCGCAGAAGGGCAGCGTAATCCGGGGTGCCGATGCGGCGCAGTCGGACACGGTAAGAATATTCCACGCGGGCACCGCCGAGAAAGACGGCGCGCTTGTCGCCAATGGCGGGCGTGTGCTTAATGTCACATCCAGCGGCAAAACGGTGCAGCAGGCGCAGGACGCCGCCTATGCCGCGATTGCCCGGATCGACTGGCCGGAAGGCTTTTACCGGCGTGATATCGGCTGGCGCGCTATCGCCCGCGAGAAGGGTGAGGTATAGTAAAAACGCCGCTCATCCGGTTTTCAACATTGACATCGGCGGTTCGTAGCGCAATGTCTCTTGCAAATCGGAACGAACGGTTCGCTGAGCCGAGTCCTCTGTTCAAACTGTCGGAGAAATTCACCGTGTCCATAACAGCCAAGCGAAGCCTCACTGCGATCCTGCTGATGACTTCGGTTCTGACAGCAACGCCTTCCACGGCCGAAACGATTTTCGGCGCGATGTCGAAGGCCTATCAGAACAATTCGACGCTGAATGCGAACCGCGCCGGTGTGCGGGTGACGGACGAGAACGTGGCGATCGCCAAATCCGGTTACCGCCCGCGCGTGACCGGCCAGGTCTCGGTCAATACAGAGCGCAGCAAAATTGATGGCCAAAGGGCAGGAACGAAAAGCTCTTCCACCGAAGGTGTCGAGGTTGACCAGATGCTGTTCGACGGTTTCCAGACCAGGAACAACGTTGCGGCGGCAGAGACCGGCGTGCTTGCGGCCCGCGAAAACTTGCGCGGCAGTGAGCAGACCATTCTGGCGACGACCGTGCAGGCCTATATGGATGTCTACCTCAACCGCCAGATCGTTGCCCTGCGCGAAAAGAACCTGGCATTCCTCAACGAGCAGGTGCGCTCCAACCGTGCACGGTTCGATGTGGGCGAGGGCACCCGCACCGACGTCGCCCAGGCAGAGGCATCGCAAGCGACGGCAGTCAACGACCGCAATACCGCCCGTGCCAATGTGAAGATTGCCGAAGCCACCTACATCCAGACCGTCGGGGCCACTCCAGGGTCTCTGACGGCGGCGGCAACCGCCAAATCCTTGCCGAAATCGCTTAATCAGGCCTATTCCATCGCCGATGCCAATCATCCGCTGATTGGTGCGGCGAAACTCAACACCGACGTTGCCGGGTATCAGGTCAAGGTGAACGAGGGTGTGCTGCTGCCGCAGGCCGGGGCAACGGGAACCCTCAGCCGGACGGATGTTTTCCAGGGCGGATCGGCGACGACACCCAACAACTCCGCGGCATCGGCCAAACTGAACGTGACGATTCCGATCTATGGAGCCGGTCGAACAGCGGCAGCAGTGCGCCAGTCGAAGGAGAATCTCGGCCAGCGGCGCATCGAGGTGGATGTGTCGAAAGACAGCGTCCGTCAGGCCGTTGCCGCCGCGTGGTCAAAACTGGATGCCGCCAGAGCCTCCATCGTGGCGCAGAGGAGCGTCGTGGCCGCAGCCCAGCTCGCGCTCAATGGCGTGATAGAAGAGCGCAAGGTCGGGCAGCGCACCACCCTCGACGTCTTGAATGCTCAGGCCGATGTCATCACGGGCCAGCTCGCGCTGGTGCAGGCGGAGCATGACAGTGTCGTCAGCAGCTATCAGGTTCTTTCCGCCATGGGCCGCCTGACAGCAAAGCAGGTTGGCCTGCAGGTTGCCGAATACAAGCCGGAAGAGCATTTTGACGCCGTGAAGGACAAATGGGGCGGTACAAAAACCCCCGACGGCCGCTGAACAGGCCCTTTGAGTATGACAGTTCCGGAGCGCCCTGGCAGGGGCGTTCCGGATTTTGCTTTATGGGGTGCGGTTTACACGCAGGACATCAGAACCCGAGGAGACATCCATGCAGGCAGCGAGTGTTCCGTTTTCTCTGGTGGGCATCGATCATGTGGTCTTTCTCGTCGATGACATGCCGTCCGCGCTGAAATTTTACTATGAGGTTCTCGGCTGCCGGCCTGGCTATATCTATCCGGCGCTCGGGATGGAGCAGGTCTGGTGCGGGTCGGCGCTGATCGTCCTGTGGGACATTACTCACCCCGGCGCCGCCAGTGCTGTTCCGCCGGTGACGGGCGGGCGCAACGTCGATCATGTCTGCATCGCAACCGGGCCGTTCGATCACGATGCGCTGCGCGCCCATCTCGATGCCCATGGGGTCGAGATCGAGCGGGAGGCGATGCATGGCGGCGCCCGCGGTATGGGACACTCGTTTTACATCCGCGATCCCTTCGGCAACAAGATCGAGATCAAGGGACCGGCGGTCTATCCGGACGGACGAGGCTAGATCAGCTCTTCTGCAGGGCGAGATGAACGCCGAGCCCTACCAGGATCGTTCCGCCGGCGCGCTGCATCAGCCGCTGGGCATGGCTTGAGCGCTTGAGGCGCGTGACCACGGCTCCCGCCAGGATCACGCAGGCCAGATCGGCGGAAGAGAACATCAGATTGACCATGGTTCCGAGCAGCACGAACTGCAGCCAGACCGGAAACGCCGCAGAAGTGTCGATGAACTGCGGCAGGAACGCCATGAAGAAAATCGCCGTCTTCGGGTTGAGAACCTCGACGCTGATGCTTTCAAGAAAGGCCCGGCGGGCGGATTTCTGCTCCACGCCCGGCATGGTGACGTCGCCATTGACCTTGGCACGAAACAGCGAAATGCCGAGCCAGACCAGATAGGCCGCGCCGCAGAACTTGACCGCGAGATAGAGCACCGGCACGGCATGAAACAGCACTGACAATCCGGCCGCCGCGGCAAACACATGCACATAGCCGCCAAGATGAATGCCGAATGCCGCCATCAGCCCGGACCAGCGGCCGCGCGCAATGGTTTGCGCCGCCGCGTACAGCATGGCGGGACCGGGAATATAGGCAAAGATCGCCGTGGTGATGAAAAAAGCGATCAAAAGTTCGGTGGATGGCATGTGCGGCTCCGGACGTGGGTCCCAGGGTAATGGAACTGGAACTATAGACAAAAAGTGTCCGGGCGGAAGCGGCATTCGGTCCTGGTCCGGATGTCATGTCGCCTATCCGTCACTTTGATCATTCCGGCTGATTGAAAACGGCCTCGATGCGGTGTCCGTCGGGATCGATGACAAAGGCTGCGTAATAATGCGCGCCGTAATGAGGCCGCAAGCCGGGTTTGCCGTTGTCGCTGCCGCCATGGCTGAGGGCAGCCGCATGAAACCGGTCGACTGCCCGACGGTCCGGTGCGGCAAAGGCAAGATGAAAGCCGGGCCCGGGCACGTGCCTGCCTTCCGGGCGATGCTTGATCGCCAGCTTGTCGCCGCCACCCGGCGCGCCATAGCCGACCGCCTGATCCGCTTCACCCGGCCGCAAATCCTCCCAGACCCTGACATATCCAAGCGGGGCAAGCGCCGCGTCGTAAAATGATGCCGCGCGCTCGATATCGGCAACGCCGAGCGAAATGTGATGAAGCATGTGCATGGCGGGGAACTCCGGCGCAGTTTGACAGGATGTGATGAAATGCTAAGCGCCCATCGATTGGGACACAAGCGGCGCCAACATCCTGAATACCTCCACGAGACGCGGTTGACATATTTCCTATATAGAGATAATTTCTCATATATGGAAAGTATTTCGATTGATACCGCTGCTATGGATCAACGCATCGCCAAGCGCCTCAAAGGATTGCGGGCGGAGCGCGACTGGTCGCTGGATGAGCTTGCCCGCCGCAGCATGGTGAGCCGTGCCACGCTGTCCCGGCTCGAAAATGCCGAGGTCAGTCCCACCGCCCAGGTGCTCGGCAAGCTGTGCTCCACCTATGGCCTCACGATGTCGCGGCTGATGCACATGGTCGAGGATGAGTTCGCGCCGCTGATCCGCCGCGAGGCGCAAGCCGTGTGGATTGATCCGAGTGTCGGCTTCCGCCGCCGTTCCGTATCGCCGCCGGCGCAGACCCTGGCGGGCGAGATGCTGGAATGCGAACTCGATCCGGGCGCCCGCATTTCCTATGACAACCCGCCACGCCCGGGTCTCGAACACCATTTGCTGCTGATCGAAGGCCAGCTTGAGGTGACCGTCGATGGTCAGACCCATGCTCTCAATCCCGGCGACTGCCTGCGCTATCAGCTGTTCGGGCCCAGCGCCTTCGCCACATCCGAACATTCCGGTGCACGCTATGTGCTTTTCATGCTGTGAGGCCCCATTGATCAACGATATTGCTGTTTTTGATGCCGATGACATCGAGGCCCATGTGCAGGCGCTCGGCGCGCTCCTGCATGCCTGTGTGCATGGCGGTGCCAGCATCGGCTTTGTCTTGCCGTTCTCGCAAGCGGACGGGGAGGCGTTCTGGATGATGAGCGTGCTTCCAGCGGTCCGGCAAGGCAAACGATTGTTGCTCGTGGTCCGTAAAGACGGAAGGATCGCGGGAACCGGCCAGCTTGATTATGATACGCCGCCCAATCAGCCGCACCGGGCCGAAATCCGCAAGGTGATGGTGCATCCGGATTTCCGCCGCCAGGGAATCGCCAAGGCGTTGATGGTCGAGCTGGAAAGCGCGGCGCACCGGTTGGGGCGGGGTTTGATCACCCTGGACACGCGGACCGGCGACAAGGCGGAACCGCTTTACCTCGGTCTGGGTTATCAGATTGCCGGGATCATTCCGGACTACTGCCGTGATCCGTTCAAGGATCATCTCGACGCCACCACGATCATGTTCAAGGCCATCCCGGCCTAATCCTCTGCCGTCTCGAACACCGGAAGCACGCCGAGAATATTGGCCGAGCGCCGGATGATTTCCGCGGCCATCGGCGCCGCGTTGAGGCCGGCGCCGGCGGCAACCTGCCCGTCGACAGGCTTGGGTTCATCGATGATCGTCAGCACGACATAGCGCGGGTTCTCGATGGGGTAGGCGGCGATGAAGGTGTTGAAGCGCACATCCTTGGAGTAGCGCCCGTTGATGACTTTTTCAGCGGTTCCGGTTTTGCCGCCCACGCGATATCCGGGAACCTGCGTCCGGCTGGCAGAGCCGCCGGTGCCCTTCTGGGCATTGAGCCGGTAGAGATAGCGCAGATCATCGCTGGTCTTCTTGCTGACCACCCGCTTGGCCAAGGTCCGCGCTTCTTCAACGCCGCGCGGCAGGAATGTCGGCGCGATCAGCATGCCGCCGTTGAGCAGGGCCGCGGCACCGACTGCGGTCTGCAGCGGCGTGGTGGCCATGCCATGGCCGAAGGAAATCGTGATCGAGTGAACCTTCTTCCAGACTTTCGGCTCTGTCGGCCGCGCCACCTCGGGCAATTCCGTCTGCATCCGGTCGAGCAGGCCGAGCCGGACCAGGAATTCGCGATGCCCTTCGATGCCGACCACATCCGCTTCCTTGGCCGAACCGATATTGGAAGAAAACAGGAATACTTCCGGCAAAGTCAGCACGCGGCGTTTGCCGTGGAAATCGTGGATGGTTTGGCGGCCGATGGTGATGGGGCGGGTGGCGTCGAAGGTGCTGTTGAGGTCCACTTTGCCGGAATCGAGCGCCATGGCCGTGGTGAAGGTCTTGATGGTCGAGCCCATCTCGTAGACACCGGCCGACATGCGGTTGAGCCGGTCCTTCTCCAGCGCGTTGAACGGATTGTTCGGATCAAAATCCGGCACCGAACCCATCGCCAGGACTTCGCCGGTATCGGCGTCGAGCACCACGGCGCCCGCGGCAATGGCGCGGTAGCGTTCGACCGCATTGACCAACACGTCGCGCACCACATGCTGGACCCTGAGGTCAATGGAGAGCTTAACCGGTGCGAGCTTGCGCGCATGGGCAAGGCCGACATCGCGCAGGTCCGACAGACCCTGCGAGTCGATATATTTCTCCATACCGGCAATGCCCTGATTGTCGACATTGACCAGGCCGAGAATATGCGCCGCCGTCGGGCCGCCGGGATAGAAGCGGGATTTCTCCGTGCGAAAGCCGATCCCGGGTATGCCCAGCGCCATGATCTGGCTCTTGTGCTTCGGCGTCAGGCCGCGCTTGAGCCAGGCAAAGCCGGCCTTGCCCTTCAGGCGGGCGTAGGTCTGTTCGAAATTGAGATCGGGCAGGACGGTGGCAAGCAGCTCGAACGCCTCGTCCGGATCGATGATCTTGCGCGGTTCGGCATAGAGCGAGACGGTGTTGATATCGGTTGCCAGCACCGCACCATTGCGGTCGAGAATGTCCGGGCGGGAGGCCAGAATGGAGCCCGTCGGTCCATTGAAATCCACCGGATCGTCCTTCATGCCGTAAAAGACCAGCCGCCCGCTGATAATGCAGAAAATCCCGATGAAACAGGCCATGATGATCAGGATACGGTTTTGGGCGCGGGCGCTGCGTTGGGTCATTATCTCTTTATGAAACTGTGGATTGGGGCTGATCGCGCAAAGGTAGCATCGTTTGATCAGCTGCAATTCTCACGATTTCCGGAATGTCTTGTTAACCTGAACAGATGCTTAACATAGGTTTTTAGCGTGGATAACTCCGGGAAAATGCCGGTCACCTCTGGTCAAAATCCGATGGCAGCCGTTCCGCGAAAACGGGTTTTTGCACGGGCCTCCGCCGCAGGCCGCGGGGGCACGATGCGGGAAATTCGTTCGTGCGCTTTGATCCCACAATATCAGAAATTTTACTTATAAATTTGAAATATTTTACAAGTAAAATAAGTATACATACTATGTTTTGTTTTTCTAAAACGACACTTGCTTGTCACATGTCCTTACATATACTCCGCCATCACAGGCTTTTTGGGAGATCATTTCGATGGCGAAAATAGTGGGTGGTGGCACAAGCGATGTTCTGCACGGGACGGACGGGAACGACAATCTCTGGGGTCTTGGCGGCAATGATATTCTCGACGGCGGCGCGGGCAATGACTTTCTCTATGGCGGGGCTGGAAATGACGTCCTGACCAGTTCGAGCGGTTTTGACCAGCTTGAAGGCGGTGATGGAGACGACCGGCTGGTGTTCAACGGCGTTGGCGGCGCGGGGCGCGGCGGCGCGGGTATCGACACCCTTGCGGTCGATCTTTCCCACTCTGCCGAACCGGTCACCTTCAACGGTTCCAGCGGCCACCTCTTTTTCGGGGATGCGACGGTTCCGGCCAATCATCTCTATTTCGTCGACCTGGAGCGGCTTGAGCTGACGACGGGAGCGGGCAATGACAAGATCATTGCAACGAATTTTTCCCATATCGATGTCAACGCCGGCGCCGGTGACGACCGCGTCGAAGGCGGCGATGGCAACGACCGCATATTTGGCGGCGATGGCAATGACACGCTGTTCGGCGGCGGCGGCAATGATGAGATCCATGGCGATGCCGGCAACGATTACATCGACGGCGGCAATGGCGATGACAGAATCTGGGGCGGTGACGGCAAGGATGTCCTCTTCGGCGGCCGCGGCAATGATTACCTCGATGGCGGTGCCGGCAACGATACGCTGAATGGCGGCGACGGCAATGACACGCTGCTGGGCGGTGCGGGTGACGACATCCTCAAGGGCGGGTCGGGCAACGATCTCCTGGATGGCGGTACCGGCACGGACCATCTCTTCGGTGGCGCGGGCGCGGATACATTCATATTCGATGCCAAAACCCTTGGCGGTGTCGACCACATCGCGGATTTCAATGTGGCGGAAGGCGACGTGATCAATCTTCGCGATTTCACCGCGGGCAGCAGCGGCATTCACGATTTCGACAGTTTTCTCGCCGCGTCGCACGACACGGCTGACGGCGTCTATGTCAGCTTTGACGGCGATTCCAGCGGCATTCTGATCGAGCATGTATCCCTTGCCGATCTCTCGCCGGATGACGTTGTTTTTTCTTGAGATTGCGCAAACACGCGAATGAGCTTTGAAGCAGGCGCATACGCTCGCGTGCCTGCTTCTCTCTGAAGGTCAGCGCTGCATGGCATAGGCCGGCAGATGGCTCATGCCCGTGCTGGTTTCATCAAAGCAGAAACCGACCAAGCCGGCGATCAGATGGCTGTCCGGGTGGTCATCGGGTGTTGTCACCGGTTCTCGCAGGCTGGTCCTGATCGTTTCCAGTGTCAGTTTTTCACTTGGATGTGATTTGGCAATACGGATGACGGACGCCGTCACCATGGTATCGACCGCCTGCGGTGTGTCGCCCAGGCCATCGATAGAGGCTTGCACGGTAGCAGCCAGTCCTTTCGCAGCGGCGATGAGCAGGCCCGGTATCTGCCGCAACCCGCTATAATCGACAAGCGGCGGCTCCATCGACGCCATCAGAATATCGCTGGGCAAGGCAGGCCGCTCGCCGGGTCTGGGCATGTCGTCGGGCAGCACCGCCGGTACGAGGGTGTCGAACGGCCATGCGCGTTTCAATTCCGCAACGGTCATATCGGCGATGTTCACATCGATGTCGCGGTTCGTGCCATTGGGCCGGTAGGGGCAGCGCGTCTTGCTGCAATTGTTCTGCGAGGCAAATTGCCAGAGCGCATAGTCCTGCCAGTTGCCTTTCGGGAAATGCGGGGCGATGTCGGCCTCATACCGCGCATACCAGAGCGGCAGGCGCGACAGAATCGGCAGTGCCAGCCGGTGATCGGCAATGTATTTGGCCGTGGTGCCATTGGTGTAGAGCACGGGATAGCGGCCGGTGCGCAGTTTGATCTGGGCGACGAATATCTCACCGTCCGCCAGCGACATGAACCGGGCGGGGTCATTGTCCTCGATATCGATGGCCATCAACTCGTCACTTGTCGGCTCGGCATAATCGATGAAATGGTTCGCCTGTTCTATGGGATTGCCGGGACGGGCCAGGTGGTAGGAGCCCCATTTCAGGCCGAGCGCTTTGGCCAGAACGCGCCGCGTCTGGTAGAGCTCGCGCGACACAGCGTAGTTGCGCCAGATGCGGCGGCATATTTCCTGATCCTTCACATCGGCGATGCGTCCGCAATGATAGGCGGCAGGCATGCCATCGGATGCCTTGTGAATGAAGGCGGCAATACGCGGATCCCTGACGATTTCCGGGAGATTGAATGAATTGTGCTCATAGCCGTCGAGAACGATGGCGCGCTGCTGGTTGGACCAGGGGGTCTGGAACTGGGAGTCCGCACGGGAAGGGGCGCTGGACATCAACGCGGTGACAAGGGCAGCAAGGGCGAAAACCTGCGCTCGGATTGTCAAATGCCTGTCCCTTCACACCTCGTGGTCTGCGGCTTCGGATACAAGCGCCCATGATCGCTGGTTCATGGTTAAAATGCCGTAAAGCAAGAGGGTTGATCGGTGAGAACGCCTGTCGGAGTCGCGGGATCATGTATCTGCGGTGCCGAGCAGACCGCGCCGCAGAAGGGTCAAAGGGCAGGTTTTCTTACGTTTACGTAAAAATCCACTTGCCTTGCCAGGCTGGGGGCGGCAATGTCTATCCGCAACGACGCAGCATCACTGGATGAGGAGACTTGTGATCAATGTACCGGGCGCCCGTCGAGGAAATCGCACACACACTGAAGAAAATTGCCGGTCTGGACGAGGCCATCGCCGCCGGGCGTTTTGCCGACCTTTCCGACGATCTGGTTGATGCCATCCTGGAAGAGGCGGGTAAATTCGCGTCTACGCGCGTTGCGCCGCTCCTGGAGGTTGGTGACAAGCACGGAACGCCGCTGAAAGATGCCGAAGTCACCATGCCGCCCGGCTGGAAAGACGTTTACAGCGACTGGATCGGCGGCGGCTGGAACGCCCTGACCGGCAAGGAAGAGTTCGGCGGACAGGGTCTGCCGATGATGCTCGCAGTGGCGGCGTTGGAAATGTGGAATTCCGGTTCCATGGCTTTCGGCATCGGACCGACATTGACGCTTGGCGCCATCGAGGCGCTCGAAGCCCACGCGACGGATGATCTGAAACACACCTATCTGCCAAAGCTCGTCTCCGGCGCGTGGATGGGAACCATGAATCTCACCGAACCGCAGGCCGGTTCCGATGTGGGAGCATTGCGCTCGCGGGCCGAGCGGGCCGATGACGGCACGTACCGCATTTTCGGTCAGAAGATTTTCATCACCTATGGCGAGCATGACCTTACGGACAATATCATCCATCTGGTTCTTGCGCGCCTGCCCGATGCGCCTGCCGGAACCAAGGGGATATCGCTGTTTCTGGTGCCGAAATTCCTGGTGAATGTCGATGGTTCACTTGGTGCCCGCAATGATGTGTTCTGCAGCGGCGTCGAGCACAAGATGGGCATTCACGGCTCGCCCACCTGCACCATGATCTATGGCGATGGTTTTGCCAAGGATGCGAAGCCGGGGGCCATCGGCTGGCTTATCGGCGAAGAAAACCGCGGTCTGGCCTGCATGTTCACCATGATGAACAATGCAAGGCTGGCCGTGGGCATCCAGGGTGTCGCGGTTGCCGAGGCCGCCTATCAGAAATCCCTGGCCTATGCGCAGGAGCGCCGCCAGATGCGCGCGCCGGGTTGGACGGGTGAGGGCATGAGCCCGATCATCGAACACCCCGACGTGCAGCGCAATCTCCTGACCATGAAGGGCCTGACCGGCGCGGCTCGCTCCATCGCCTATGCCTGCGCGCACGCGCTGGATATGGCGCGGACTGGCGCAGATGACGACAAAAGGCACTGGGCAGATCGCGCCAACCTGCTGACGCCGGTCGCCAAGGCGTTTTCCACTGATGTCGGCGTCGACGTTGCCTCGATCGGCATCCAGATTCATGGCGGCATGGGCTTCATCGAAGAGACTGGCGCCGCACAGTTTTTGCGCGATGCCCGCATTGCCCCGATCTATGAGGGAACCAACGGCATCCAGGCCATCGATCTCGTCCAGCGCAAGCTGCCGCTCGACGGCGGCAACCACGTCAAGGCCTATATCGCCGAGCTGCGCACGGTGGCCGAAGCCGTTTCGCTGAGCAACAGCATCGATTTCGGCAACACGGCGGAGCGCCTGCAGGCCGGTCTTGACGATCTGGAGGCAACGACGCTCTGGCTGCAGCAGACCCTTGCCGGCGGTGACATCAGCAAGGCGCTTGCCGGAGCGACGCCCTATCTGCGTCTCTTCGGCCTGGCTGCCGGTGCAACCTATCTCGCCAAGGGTGCGCTGGGTGGCGACAATACCGGCCGGACGGCCCTTGCGCGATTCTTCGCCGAAAATCTTCTCAACGAAACGTCGGCGCTGAAAGATCGCGTCGTCAACGGTGCGCCGAGCCTGCTCGGTGCCCGTGCCGCATTGCAATAGGGAAACTTCATGTCAGATCATATCGTCATCGAGCGCCATGGCGCCGTCCAGACCATCCGGATGAACCGCCCGGACAAGAAGAATGCCCTGACACGGGCCATGTATACGGCCATGACCGGAGCGTTGGTGGAAGGCGATGCGAATCCGGATATTCGCGCCCATGTATTCCTGGGGGTGCCGGGCGCCTTCTCCTCCGGCAATGATCTGCAGGATTTCATGGCCTTTGCCACGTCGGGTACGATGGGCACTGAGGTTGTTGACTTCCTCATCACATTGACCAACAGCAGAAAGCCGGTTGTTGCGGGTGTGGATGGGCTTGCCATCGGCATCGGCTCGACGCTCAATTTCCATTGCGACTTGACCTTCGCCACGCCGCAATCCCTGTTCAAGACGCCCTTCGTCGATCTGGGTCTTGTACCCGAAGCGGGTTCGAGCCTGCTCGGACCTGCCCTGATGGGCCGTCAGCAGGCCTTTGCCTTCCTGGCGATGGGCGCCGGGTTGAACGCGGCCGAAGCGAAGGACGCCGGTCTTGTTTACCGGATCGTCGAGGCGGACCAGCTGGAAAGCACTGTTCTGGCCGTGGCGACGGAAATCGCCGCCAAGCCGCCGGAAGCCATGCAGATCTCGCGCGATCTCCTCCGCATGCCGCGCGCCGAAACGGTCGAGCGCATCAAACTGGAAGCCGGGCATTTTGCGGAACGGCTCCAGTCGGAAGAAGCACGGAGCGCCCTGATGGCCTTCCTGACGCGCAAGAAGGGCTGAGGAGCCCTATGGGTACAAGCGGGTTTTGCCCCAGTCGCCATCCGGCGTCGCGCGGCTGAAAACCACGCGGTCGTGCAGGCGGAAAGGCCGGTCGTGCCAGAATTCAATGGATGTCGGGCGAATGCGGAAGCCCGACCAGTGGGCGGGGCGGGGTATCTCGCCGATGGCATAGCGGGCAGTGTATTCCGCGACGGCTTTTTCCAGGGCAAAACGGCTTTCCAGCGGCCGCGATTGCTTGGAAGCCCAGGCACCGATACGGCTGCCGCGCGGGCGGGTGGCGTAGTAGGCATCGGCTTCCGCATCGCTGACAATTTCCACGGGACCGCGCACACGCACTTGACGGCGCAGCGTTTTCCAATGAAAACACATGGCGGCCTTCATTGAGCCCAGTATTTCCTGACCTTTCTGACTTTCAAAATTTGTATAAAAAACAAAGCCTTGCTCGTCAAAACCTTTAAGAAGAACCATGCGGACATCCGGCAGGCCATCACTATCCACCGTTGCCAGAGCAACAGCATTCGGGTCATTCGGCTCGGATTTGGTTGCATCTTTGAGCCATTCGTCGAAGAGCGCGAAGGGTTCGGTTTTTTCTGTGAAGTCACCGGTTGTTAACTTCATTTCACCCATAGTCATAGCTGGTTGACCTTGTTAAAGAGAGATATGCGTTTGGCATTGGCAATACCAGATATCAAGAACCTTGGGGCGAAAATTCCGGTGCGGACTGCGCCGTTCGCCGCTGTTTTTGTGCTCTGTCTTCTCTCCGGCTGTGCCATGAAAAGCTTCAGCGTCGAGAGCGCGGTCCCGGACAAGGCGACGGTGACGGGTTCGGTTGCTCCAGCGCCGCAGGTGGATGCCAAGGGTGCCGCCGACCAGTCGACGGTCCGTAATATCGTCTCCGCGCTGAATTTCACCCAATGGGGCAACAAGCCCCTGCCATGGTCCAATCCGGAGACCGGCAGTCAGGGCACGATCACGGCAATCGCCGAGAAGAAGACCGAGACAGGGCTCTGCCGTGAATTCCAGACATCGCGCGAATCTTTTGACGGCGTCATGCTCTACAAGGGTGAGACCTGCATGCAGGATGGCGGACAATGGACGCTGAAATCCTTCGCGCCGATTTGATTCTCTGCAACTGAATGATATTTTCGATGGAACCGGGCAGCGATTGCAGATTTCTTGACAGAAAGTCTGGAATTTCTTCCTATTGATGCGCATATAACGGGCAAATCCCCAACGCACCCCGTTTATGCCAGTGGAACGAATGTGACATTCGCATCCCATTGTACATGACGAGGAATATGCGAATGTCACATTCGTTCCACTAGGAAGGGCACACACATGCGCGATCCTTATACCGTGCTGGGCGTCGCCAAGACGGCGAAGCCTGAAGAAATCAAGTCGGCGTTTCGCAAGCTCGCCAAGAAATATCATCCTGACCAGAACCAGGATGACCCGAAGGCGCAGGCAAATTTCTCCGAGATCAACCAGGCCTATGAGATCATCGGCGACAAGGAACGTCGCGGCCAGTTTGACCGGGGCGAGATCGACGCCGAGGGCAAGCAGCGCGCGCCGCAGGGTTTCGAAGGGTTTTCCGGCGGCGGCGATCCCTTCGCCGGTTTTGGCGGTGCACGCGGTGCGCGGTCCGGCGGATTCGACTACCGCAGCACGGCCGGTTTTGGTGCTGAAGATATTCTGAGCAGCCTCTTCGGCGAGGGCGCCGGCGCTTTTGGCGGCGGACAGCGCCGCGCAGGCCCGCGCAAAGGCACGGACCTCCAGGCCACCATCGACGTGACGCTTGAGCAGGCTGTCGGTGCCGAGAAGGTTGAAGCGGTTTTTCCAAACGGTAAAAGGCTGGCGATCAAGCTGCCCGCGCAGGTTGAAAATGGTCAAACGATTCGCCTGAAGGGGCAGGGCGAGGCCATTCCCGGCGGAACACCCGGCGATGCGCTGGTCACGATACGTTTCAAGCCGCACCCGAAATTCAAGGTGGAAGACCACGACCTGCATCTCGACCTGCCGGTGTCGTTGCGCGATGCGGCGCTCGGTTCCCGGCAGGAAGTCGAGACCCTGAATGGCCGTGTGGCGGTGAAAATAGCGCCATGGACCAGTTCTGACCGGGTTTTGCGCCTGAAAGGCAAGGGTTTGCCGAAAAAGCCGGATGGTCACGGCGATCTCTTTGTTCATGTTCGCGTCATGTTGCCCGAGCATGGTGATGCGGCATTGGAAGCATTTCTGCGCGATTCGAGTCTCTGAAAATCAACGGTTCCCGAAAATCCTTGACGAAACTGACACGATGCTTGAAGCCCGGCGCGGGCTGTGCGATACCGCAAATCAATCATATGTCTTTCGTGAAGGGTTGGTAAATGACCGCCAAAACTGGTTTGATGCAAGGTAAACGCGGACTTATTATGGGCGTTGCCAATAATCGGTCGATCGCCTGGGGCATTGCCAAGGCGGCCCATGATGCCGGTGCCGAGCTTGCTTTCACCTATCAGGGTGATGCGCTGAAGAAGCGCGTCGAGCCTCTGGCGCAGGAACTCGGGGCTTTTCTCTGCGGCCATTGCGATGTTTCGGATGCCTCGACCATCGATGCGTGCTTTGCCGCTCTGGAAGAGAAGTGGGGCAAGATCGACTTTCTGGTGCATGCCATCGGTTTCTCCGACAAGGACGAACTGACCGGCCGCTATGTCGATACGTCGGAAGCGAATTTCACCAAGACCATGCTGATTTCGGTGTTCTCGCTGACGGCCGTTGCCAAGCGCGCGGAAAAGCTGATGACCGATGGCGGCTCGATCCTGACGCTGACCTACTACGGTGCGGAAAAGGTCATGCCGAATTACAACGTCATGGGCGTTGCCAAAGCGGCGCTGGAAGCCAGCGTGAAATATCTGGCAGTGGATCTCGGCCCGGACAATATCCGCGTCAATGCGATCTCCGCTGGTCCGATCAAGACGCTGGCCGCGTCGGGCATCGGCGATTTCCGCTACATCCTCAAATGGAACGAATACAACGCCCCGTTGCGCCGTACCGTTACCATCGAGGAAGTCGGCGATGCCGGCCTGTATTTCCTCTCCGACCTGTCCCGTTCGGTCACGGGCGAAATTCACCATGCCGACAGCGGCTATCATGTCGTCGGCATGAAGGCTGTGGACGCGCCGGATATCTCTGTCGTCAAGGACTAGCTCCAAAGTGCATCTGCCGGACTCGATTGTTTATTTCTCGCGTCACGGCGAGACGGATTGGAACGTGTCCGAGCGAATCCAGGGGCAGGAAGACGTCGATATCAATGCGCGCGGCCAGCAGCAGGCCGCACGCAACGGCGATATGCTCAAATCCCTGATCGGGGAGGGCGCGGGTTTCGACTTTGTCGCCAGCCCTTTGCGCCGCACGCGCGATACGATGGAGCGCATCAGAACCCGCATGGGGATCGATCCCTGGACCTACCGCACCGATGCCCGCCTCATGGAGGTGAATTTCGGTGCTTGGCAAGGTTATATGCTGGAAGACATCGAAGCCCGTTCACCCGACCTCGTGGCCGCACGCGCCCGGGACAAATGGAACTTTGTTCCGCCGGGACCTACGGCCGAAAGTTATGCCATTCTGGCAATACGGATAGGGAGCTGGCTGTCAGAAGTGCGGGAGCCGACCGTATGCGTGACGCATGGCGGCTGCATGCGCACGATTTTCCAGATGGTGGAGGGCCTTGATGGCCATGATGCGGCGAACCTCGCCATCACCCAGGATAAAATTCTGCGCCTTGAGAAGGGCAATCTGACCTGGATGTAACCATCCAGGCCTCGGCTTGTGACGAACAGGTGCTTATTGCACCGATTCTTCGATATCGGTGATGAAGCGCTCTTTGTTGACCAGATCGAACATGATCGTGACCTTCATGCCCTTGTCGATGGCGCTGAAGTCGAATTCGCCCGGCAATTTGTAGACCTTGCCATCGTCGAGCGTAATGGTCGAATTGTCTTCGTCGATTTTGGTGATGGTGCCCTGCGCATCGTCAGCGAGCGCGCCGACCGGAAGCAGGGAAGCGACGAACATGAAGGTCGCGACGATGAAACGCATTTTGATATCCTCTTTAATCAAAATCTGGTGGTCGATTTGTCCGTCACCTTAAAGCGCGCATTTGTGGCAAAACAATTGCTTTTTTCGTGGTGGACAAAGGAATTTCAGCGGCGGGTTTGACCACAGGCGTAAACGCTCATAAAACCCCCTGACATAACGCCGGGTAATCTCATGTCGCATAATACTTTCGGTCATCTTTTTCGTGTCACCACCTGGGGTGAAAGCCATGGAATCGCGCTTGGTTGCGTGGTCGACGGCTGTCCGCCCGGTATCAGCTTTACCGAAGCCGAGATTCAGGCCTATCTGGACAAACGCAAGCCCGGCCAGTCGAAATACACCACCCAGCGGCGCGAGCCGGATCAGGTGAAAGTCCTGTCCGGCTTCATGCTGCAGGACGACGGCGTCACCATGATCTCCACGGGCACGCCGATTTCGATGATGATCGAGAACACCGACCAGCGCTCCAAGGATTATGGCGATATCGCCCGCCAGTACCGTCCCGGCCACGCCGATTACACCTATGATGTCAAATACGGCATCCGCGACTATCGCGGCGGTGGGCGCTCATCGGCGCGCGAAACCGCCGCGCGCGTTGCCGCCGGGGCCATTGCCCGCAAGGTCGTCCCCGGCCTGATCGTGCGCGGCGCGCTGGTGGGCATGGGCATTCACACGATCGACCGTGACCGCTGGGACTGGGACGAGGTGGACAACAACCCGTTCTTCACGCCGGACCCCGGCTCCGTCGACCTCTTCGCCGGCTATCTCGACGGTATCCGCAAGGCGGGTTCCTCCATCGGCGCCGTCGTTGAAATCGTCGCTGAAAATGTACCGGCGGGGCTCGGTGCGCCCGTCTATGGCAAGCTCGATCAGGATATTGCCAGCTATCTCATGTCCATCAATGCGGTGAAGGGCGTCGAAATCGGCGATGGTTTCGCAGCGGCCACGCTGAGCGGCGAAGAAAACGCCGACCAGATGCGCATGGACAATCATGGCAAGCCGATTTTCCTGTCCAATCATGCCGGCGGCATTCTCGGCGGCATTTCCAGCGGAGCACCCATCGTCGCGCGCTTTGCCGTCAAGCCCACCTCATCCATCCTCACCCCGCGCCAGAGCATCGATGCCGATGGCAAACAGGTGGATGTGATGACCAAGGGCCGGCACGATCCCTGCGTCGGCATTCGCGCTGTCCCCATCGGCGAAGCCATGGTTGCCTGCGCGATTGCCGATCATTATCTCAGACATCGCGGCCAGACCGGCCGCATCTAAAGCATCTAATCAAGAGGCGCATACATGGCTTACAATCAGAAACGGGTCGTCGATGCGCTGCGTGCGTTCGAACGCGGTGAAATCGTCGTTGTCATGGATGATGACGGGCGCGAGAACGAGGGTGACCTGATCGTCGCTGCGGTGCATTGCACCCCGGAGAAGATGGCGTTCATCGTGCGCCACACCTCCGGCATCGTCTGCACGCCCATGCCGCGCGACCACGCCAAGCGCCTGAATCTGGCGCCGATGGTGGCCGAGAACGACGCGCCGCATTCCACCGCCTTCACCGTGACCGTCGACTACAAGCACGGCACTACCACGGGCATTTCCGCCGATGACCGCACCCTGACCGTGCGCAACCTCGCCAATCCCAATGCCGGCGCTGCCGATTTCGTGCGTCCGGGGCATATTTTCCCGCTGATCGCGCGCGAGGGCGGCGTGCTCATGCGCTCCGGCCACACGGAGGCGGCCGTTGACCTGTGCAAGCTCGCCGGCCTGCCGCCGGTCGGCGTCATCTGCGAACTCGTCAACGACGACGGTTCGGTGATGCGCGGCCCGCAGGTGGCAAGCTTTGCCGAAACGCATAAGCTGCACCAGGTGACGGTGGCCGATCTCATCGCCTACCGCCAGCGCAAGGAAACCCTGATCGAGCGCATCGGCGAATATGAGATCGATACCTGTGCCGGACAGGCAAAGGCGATCACCTATGCGCTGCCATGGGAGCCGATGCACCACGCGGCCATTGTTTTCGGCGATATCCGCGATGGCGAGGACGTGCCTGTGCGCCTGCAGCGTGAGGACATTCTCAGCGATGTCTTTGGTGCGCGCAACACGCTCGACAGCATCATGAAGCGCATTGCCGAGGAAAAACGCGGTGTCATCGTCTACCTGCGCGAGGGCTCCGTCGGTGTCGGCCGCGATGATGACCGTAACCGCGCCACGCTGCAGGACCGCGAGGCCCATGCGGAAGCCAAGGTGCGCGAGGAGGAATGGCGCCAGATTGGCCTTGGCGCGCAGATCCTGAAAGATCTCGGCATCACCTCGATCCGCTTGCTGTCATCGCGTGAGCGGCACTATGTCGGTCTCGAAGGCTTTGGCATCCAGATCACGCGGACGGATATTATCTGACGCGTGGCTTCGTGCCTCTTATGGACATCAAGAAGCGATTTGGTCTGGCTGTGAAGGAAAGACGGGGTGCCTTGGGCATCTCGCAGGAAGAACTGGCGATGCGCATTGGCGCAGACCAGGCCTACATCAGCCGCATGGAAGCGGGCCGGACGAACGTTACGCTGGAAACCGCCGAGCAGGTTGCAGCGGCAATGCATTGCGACGTTGCAGCGCTGCTTGGCGAAGCCGGATGACGTGTTGATGAGGTTTCCGGGGAAAGACTGATCGGGGCGGTCAGGCCCTTCTTTGAACCTTTTTCTCATCATGCACGAGATGATAGGGCTGTACGAGAAGTTCGGCAGGAATATGCCATTCGCGATTAAGCTTGAACACCATATCCATCGTCAGCGCGCGCTTTCTGGCCATAACTTCAGAGGCTCTTGGCGCAGAGCCAAGAACCTCTGCCAGGGCCCGGCGATTCAGCCCGGCCATTTCCATGTGCGCGGCGATGGTGGAAATTGGGTCCAATGCCGGAATGGGATAATGATCGTCTTCATAGGCTTCGATCAAGGTCGCAAGAACGTCGAACCGGTCACCCTCAGGTGTTCCCGGCTCGGGTTGATTGTCGAAATAGTGCGTGATTTCACCAATCGCCCAGTCATAGTCTTCTTCAGTTTTGATCGGCCGAATGTTTTTCATTACACAGTCTCCGGGTCGATTGCATCGTACTCTTTATGCGTGCCGATAAATTTGATGAGCACACGTTTGAACGGGTAGGCGACATGCACGATAAGGCGGTACTTGTTGCCGGCAATGTCAAAGATCACCCTGTTGTCGCGGACAAAGTCGACAGAGTTGCCGAATTGCAATTTCACGTCCGCCGGTGTTTTCCATTCAGCCCTGCTCACAGCCACATACCAAGCCGTTAAGGGTGCTTCAGCTTGGTTGTGAACAAGCCAAAATGCCCGCAGTGCTTTCTTGGCTATGATCTGCATCAGGCATATATAGCAATTTCCCATATTGGGAACAAGTAAAAAATTCCCATCTTGGGAATACCCTGTTAAACCCGCCGCTCCTTGATTGTGTTCATGACAAAGCTGGTCTCGATGGAGGCGACGCACTTCAGCCGGGCGATCTTCTCCTTGATGAAGCGCTCATAGTGTTCCAGCCCGGCGCTCATGACTTTCAGCACATAATCGCGCGAGCCGGTGACAAGGTGGCATTCCAGCACCTCGTCCCAGCCGCGGATCGCTTCCTCGAACATGACGATCTCATCCTCATGCTGGCGGCTGAGCCGGATCGTGGCGATGGCGGCCATGGTCCAGCCCTCGATGACCGGGTCGACGAGGGCGGTGTACCCTCGGATGATGCCGGCTTCCTCCATCCGCCGCAGTCGGCGCAGGCAGGGGGATGGAGACAGTCCGACCCGTTCGGCCAGATCGTTGTTGGTGATGCGCGCATCCGCCTGCAGTTCCCTGAGAATGCGCCGGTCGGTCTCGTCAGCAATTTTCTGCGTCATAATCTCTCATTCATGGCAATTGTTAGCGTCAATCAATGCAATTTGATCGTAAAAAGCAAGGATTGATCCCTGCATTTGATATAATTTGCTTGATAGCACCCCACCCCTCACGCGAGGAGATTCGCATGGCCGCTCCCCATCCGTCCAAGACCCATATCGGCAACCACAAATTGCATCCCGAAACATTGATGCTGAACTATGGCTACGATCCGGAACTGTCGGAAGGCGCGGTGAAGCCGCCGGTGTTCCTGACCTCGACCTTCGTGTTCAAATCCGCCGAGGAAGGCCGCGATTTCTTTGATTTCGTCTCCGGCCGCAAGGAGCCGCCGGCCGGCGTCGGTGCCGGCCTCGTCTATTCGCGTTTCAACCACCCCAACAGCGAAATCGTCGAGGACCGCTTGGCTGTCTATGAGCGCACGGAAAGCTGCGCGCTGTTCTCCTCCGGCATGTCGGCCATTGCGACGACCCTGCTGGCCTTCGTGCGCCCGGGCGACGCGGTGCTGCATTCGCAGCCGCTCTATGGCGGCACGGAAACCCTGCTGGCGAGGACATTTCTCAATATGGGTGTGGCTGCCGTCGGCTTTGCCGATGGCGTCAACGAAGCCTCGGTGCAGGCGGCGGCCGATGAGGCGATGAGCAGGGGCCGCGTCTCCATCATCCTCATCGAAACGCCGGCCAACCCGACCAACAGCCTGGTCGATGTGGCGATGATCCGCCGCATTGCCGACGCCATCGGCAAAAAGCAGGGGCACACGCCGGTGATCGCCTGCGACAACACGCTGCTCGGACCGGTGTTCCAACGCCCGATCGAGCACGGCGCCGACATCTCCCTGTATTCGCTGACCAAATATGTCGGCGGCCATTCCGATCTGATCGCCGGTGCGGCGCTCGGCTCGAAAGCCGTGATGAAACAGGTCAAAGCGCTGCGCGGTGCCATCGGCACGCAGCTCGACCCGCATTCCTGTTGGATGCTCGGCCGCTCGCTGGAAACCCTGAGCATCCGCATGGAAAAGGCCGATAACAATGCGCGCGCCGTCGCGGATTTCCTGCGCGATCATCCGAAAGTGGAAAAAATCCACTATCTGCCCTATCACGATGCGAACTCACCGCTCGGCCGCACCTTTGCCGCGCAGTGCACCGGTGCCGGTTCCACCTTCTCGTTCGATATTCGCGGCGGCCAGCCCGCAGCCTTCAAATTCCTGAATGCGCTGCAAATCCTCAAGCTGGCGGTCAGCCTCGGCGGCACCGAATCCCTCGCCAGCCACCCCGCCACCATGACCCATTCCGGCGTGCCCGTGGATGTGCGCCAGCGGATCGGCGTGCTCGATTCGACGATCCGGCTGTCGATCGGCATCGAACACCCCGACGATCTGATCGCCGACCTTACCCAGGCCCTGGCGGCGGCCTGACCGGCGGAGCGTCCTCCAGTTCCAGCGGGAAGGGCGTTGGCTCCCAGAATTTCTCCAGTTTGCATTTCTGGACAGCCAGCGCCTCCCATTCGTGCAGAATCCTGGCGATTTCGACACGGTCCCGCGCCAGCAGGGCGGGGCAGAAGGACGGTGCCAATTGCGCGAGATAGTGTTGCATGCTCGGCAATGGTTCGACGATGGATTGAGCAAGGTCCAGATTGCCTGTCGCCGTCGCAACCAGCATTTCAAAGAAGCGATCCCAGTCATAATAGTCACCGGAAGCCTCGTACTGTGCTGCCAGTGCTCGATAATGTTCAAATGTCGTTGTGGAACGAAGCTTTGGCAGAATCTTTTCTTCGAGCAGATTGAAAAGCCGCTGAACGGAGTCCGGATTCGTAGCGTCCCAATATCCTGTTTTGGGATCAGAAAGGAAATCGCCAAACCCCAATGTGATGACGTCACTTGGCGGAATCAGGAGAGCAACGACGGTTCTTGGATCAAACATCCACGGATTTCTGCAATAGTCGATGTAGACGCCGCGTCGAAAGTGGTGAATGGGTTTGACGACCATGAAACGCCCGACCATTGCCAGATCATCGTGACGTTCGAGCAATGGTTTTACCATCTTGCGAATTTCAGCGCCTGTTGTCATGGTCGAGCGCCCCCCTTGTGGGCTTTTTGTTTTGGCCTCATTTCAATGATCGTGAAACCGAATGGTCCGAAGTTTTTGGCAACGGCATAGGAAATCTCCTTGATGCGGCGCAGACTTAAGCGAGTGGGACCAGTTTTAACGTCGTAAACACAGACCAGTTTCGGACTGGCCTTTTCAAAAACATCTATCCGAAGAGAATCAGCCTTGCCGCGGGTCACCTCGCCATGGTGGTATGATCCCTTTGGCATCTCGTCGTGGTACTTCATGTACGATCTTTCAGCCTGCAAGTCGGGATCTTCCATTGCTCTTATTTGGTGTTCGAGATGGGTATGGACCGCAGTGCCGTAGGTTGCAGGGCTTTTGTATGTTGATCTTGGTCCGGCCGCAAAAGCTGCAATATCGGTCTGTGTTTGGACGGTCGTGTACTTGGGGCAAAGTTTACTGGCTTCGTCCCGCTCAAGCTCCTTCATGGTGGCAAACACGCGTTGCGGGCTGCTGCCGGTATCAAACGCGTGCGCACGAAATGTGATCGACGGAACTGTGTCGTTGTCCTTTACCGCGACCGCAGAATTGTAACGGTCAAGAGCCTCTTCCAGCGGGTAGGCAAATTCTGGATCATTCAGAAATTCGAATGCGGTGATAAGGCCGCCCCATAGTCCCATTTTAGGGAATCTCAACAGGGGAAACTTCGCAGCATTCCCGCCATTCCCGTAAGGCGTGGGCTCTGGAGGAACTGGATCGCTGCCCTGAACAAAACGACCGGCCGCAGCACCTCCCCCAATACTGATCCACTGTCCACCCTCCGGTACTCCGGCTGGTTCGCGCGGCTGGTCGGGATCGTATTTCCGCAGGAGATCGATTTCCTCCTGCAGCCTCAGCTCGGCCTCCAGCAAGGCGCGCTGATAGTCGAGCTGGCGGTACTGATCGCTGCGCAGGCTGTTGGGCGGTGCGAGTTTCAGCGCCTTGAGCTGGAGCGCGTTGGCGGAAAGATGCCAGCGGAGCCGGAGGTGTCTGGAAGAATGCTCATTGTGCAAAGTCATGAATACTATCCTTTAAAGGGATAATATTCCTACATCGGGTGGGAGGCCGTCAATTAGACATTGGTCGAGGTTTTCGCTGAAATATGCAGAATTTCAGGCGCGGTGGCGCCATTGATCCCGCCCGAAGTTCGGGAAAACCATGCAAGGTCCGCTGCTTTGGCTCTTGTGCGAAGCGCGGTGTCTGTGCACATTCTCCCGGCGCAACCCAAGCCTTGTGCCGATGTCCATTCACAGTTGCAGAAAGCCGATATGGTCACCCGTCTTTATACGCACCCGATCTATCTCGAGCATTTGACGCCCGTCGGCCATCCCGAGCGGCCGGACCGGCTGCGGGCGCTGAACAAGGTGCTGGAGGACAGTGCGTTCGATGCCCTGGACCGGGCGCTGGCGCCGCCGGGCGACGCGGCAACCATTCTCTATGCCCATCCGGATCATTATCTCGAGCGGGTCCGTGAGGCCATTCCGGACGCGGGAATCACCCGGGTCGATGCCGATACCTCCGTCAGCCCGAAGAGCTGGGAGGCGGCGCTTGCCGCCATCGGCGCGGCCAATGCGGCGGTCGATGATGTCTTTACCGGCCAGGCGGACAATGTCTTTGTTGCGTCGCGCCCGCCGGGCCACCATGCGGAGCGCAACCGGGCCATGGGCTTTTGCCTGTTCAACAATGCGGCCATCGCTGCCCGCCACGCCCAGAAGGCGCATGGGGCGGAGCGGATCGCCATCGTTGACTGGGATGTGCACCACGGCAATGGCACGCAGGACATTTTCTGGGACGATCCGTCCGTGCTTTACTGCTCGACCCACCAGATGCCGCTCTATCCCGGCACCGGCGCCAGGGATGAAACGGGCGCAGGCAATATCGTCAATGCGCCGCTCGCCCCCCAGACCGGGAGCGAGGATTTCCGCGAGGCGTTCAAGACGCGTATCCTGCCGTCGCTCGACAGCTTCCAGCCGGACCTGATCATCATTTCGGCCGGTTTCGATGCGCATCATCGCGATCCCCTGGCCGAGATCAATCTGGACGAGGATGATTTCGACTGGGCCACCGGTGTTTTGCTGGAAAGAGCTGGGAAGTACGCGTCGAACCGGCTTGTCAGCCTGCTGGAAGGCGGCTACGACCTCAAGGGCATGTCGCTGTCTGCCGGCGCACATATCAAACGTTTGATGAAAGGTTGAAACCATGGCCGATGTACAACCCAATACCGATATCGCCGCCATGAGCTTCGAGCAGGCGCTCGATCAACTGGAAAAGATTGTCGATGATCTCGAGCGCGGCGATGTGCCGCTTGAGCAGTCGATCCGCATCTATGAACGCGGCGAAGCCCTGAAAAAACATTGCGATACGCTGTTGCGCGCCGCGGAGGACAAGGTCGAAAAAATCCGGCTGGGCCGTGACGGCCAGCCCGCCGGCACCGAGCCGCTCGACCCGGAATAGACCGCGGCTGTTCAGCCGGGCTGCGAGACGCTATGATGCGGCTCCGATGAGTTGGAGCAGCGTTGATGAGCTTTTTTCCCGGCAATGATCCGCAACCCGGCGACACCACGGCCGTTGATTCGATTGAAACGCTGATCATCCCGCGCACGAGCGATGTCGGCGGCCTGCAGGTTCGCCGCGCGCTGCCCACCGCCAAGCGGCGGCTTGTCGGCCCGTTCATTTTCTTTGACCGCATGGGACCGGCCATCCTGCGTCCCACCGATGCGCTCGATGTCCGGCCGCACCCGCATATCGGCCTGTCCACGGTAACCTATCTCTTTGACGGCAATATCCGTCATCGCGACAGTCTCGGCACCGAAATGGTCATCCGGCCGGGCGACGTCAATCTGATGACCGCCGGCCGCGGCATTGTCCATTCCGAACGCTCGCCGGAAGAGCTGCGCACCCAGCCGCTGCCCATATCGGGCCTGCAGACATGGCTGGCGCTGCCCGACCATCTCGAGGAAATCGACCCCACCTTTGCCAATACGGCGGCGGGCGAACTGCCGGTGCTGCGCGAGGCCGGCATGGAAGCCCGTGTTGTCATGGGAACATTCCATGGCGCGGGATCGCGGGTAAAGCAGCATGCCGAGACACTCTACGTCGATATCCGCCTGCAACCGGGCGGGCATATCCAGATACCGGCGGATGCGGCGGAAGAGCGGGCAATCTATACGCTGGATGGGTCGGTAGAGATTTCGGGCGAGAGTTTTCCTGCCGACCGCCTGCTGGCCTTCCGCGCCGGAGACGAAATTGTCGTATCGGCACCGCAGGGTGCGCATTTCATGCTGTTCGGCGGCGCGACCATGCCATCCAAGCGCTATGTCTGGTGGAATTTTGTCTCGTCATCGAAAGAGCGGATCGAACAGGCGAAAGAGGAATGGCGCTCGGGCCGTTTCGATATCGTGCCGGGCGACGAGGAAGAATTCATCCCTCTGCCTGAAAATTGACATGCGCAGCGGGAAGGCTGGCCTTCTTGCTGCTTTGGCGGAATTCATCTAGGAAGCGCCAGCCTTCTGGCAAGAATTGACCTTGGAACTGGAACCTGTGCTTTGGCGAAAAAACTGGAAACACGGCTGCTCGACCGCGTCATAATCCCCGCGGATTTGCGCGCCTTGCCGGAGACCGACCTGCCGCAACTGGCACAGGAGCTGCGGGCGGAGCTGGTGGATGCCGTTTCGACCACGGGCGGTCATCTCGGAGCCGGTCTTGGCGTTGTCGAGCTGACGGTTGCGCTGCATCACGTTTTCGATACGCCGCATGACCGGATCATCTGGGATGTCGGCCATCAGGCCTATCCGCACAAGATACTGACAGGCCGCCGCGACCGTATCCGCACGCTGCGGCAGGAGGGCGGGCTTTCCGGCTTCACCAAGCGCAGCGAAAGCCAATATGACCCTTTTGGCGCCGCCCATTCCTCGACGTCCATTTCCGCCGGCCTCGGCATGGCGGTTGCCAGCGATCTCTCCGGCATCAAGCGCAATGTGATCTCGGTCATCGGCGATGGCGCCATGTCGGCGGGCATGGCCTATGAGGCGATGAACAATGCCGGCGCGCTCGATGCGCGGCTGATCGTGATCCTCAACGACAATGACATGTCGATTGCGCCGCCCACGGGAGCCATGAGCGCCTATCTGGCGCGGCTGGTATCCGGCCGGACCTACCGCTCCATTCGCGAGACCGCCAAGCAGCTGGCGAAGAAACTGCCGAAATTCCTGCAGGAAAAAGCCCGGCTCTCTGAAGAATATGTGCGCGGTTTCTGGACCGGCGGCACGATGTTCGAGGAGCTCGGCTTCTACTATGTCGGCCCGATTGACGGGCACAATCTCGACCACCTCCTGCCGGTTCTGAAAAATGTCCGCGATACGATGGATGGCCCCGTGCTGGTTCACGTGGTCACCCAGAAGGGCAAGGGCTATGCCCCGGCGGAAGCCGCCGCTGACAAATATCATGGCGTCAACAAATTCGACGTCATCACCGGCGCACAGGCCAAACCGCCTGCGAACGCGCCGAGCTATACCAAGATTTTTGCCACGAGCCTGATCGAGGAAGCCCGCCACGACGACAAGATCGTCGCCGTCACCGCCGCCATGCCGGGTGGCACCGGGCTCGATCTCTTCGGCGAAGTCTTTCCGGACCGGGTGTTCGACGTCGGCATTGCCGAGCAGCACGCCGTCACCTTTGCCGCGGGCCTCGCGACGGAAGGTTTCAAGCCGTTTGCCGCGATCTATTCCACGTTCCTGCAGCGCGGCTACGACCAGGTCGTGCATGACGTTTCCCTGCAGAATCTCCCCGTGCGTTTCCCGATTGACCGCGCTGGGCTTGTCGGCGCCGACGGCGCGACCCATGCAGGCTCGTTCGATACGGGCTTTCTCGCGGCCCTGCCGGGTTTCGTGGTGATGGCAGCCTCCGACGAGGCCGAGCTGCGCCACATGGTGCGCACAGCTGCGGAATATGACGAGGGTCCGATTTCGTTCCGTTATCCGCGCGGCGACGGCATCGGCATCGATCTGCCCGAACGCGGACAGATCCTGCAGATCGGCAGGGGCCGCATCATCCGCGAAGGCAGCAAGGTCGCATTGCTCTCCTTCGGCACGCGCCTGCAGGAATGCCTGGCGGCTGCCGATGAGCTGGATGCGGCGGGGCTTTCCACCACGGTCGCGGACGCCCGCTTCGCCAAGCCGCTGGATGAAGACATGATCCGCCGTCTGGCGCGCGAGCATCAGGTGCTTGTGACGGTGGAAGAGGGGGCAATCGGCGGCTTTGCCTCGCACGTCCTGCACTTCCTCAGCCGCGATGGTCTGCTTGACCATGGCCTGCGGGTTCGCACTCTGACCTTGCCTGACCTCTATCTCGATCACGCCAAGCCGGAAGCCATGTATGCGCGTTCGGGGCTCGACCGGGCCGGCATCGTCCAGACCGTCTTCGGGGCGTTCGGCCGCGACTATCTGGCAGCGCCGGCCAGGGCATAGGCGGCAATGCGGCTGGATCAACTGCTTGTCGAAAAGGGCCTGTTTGCCAGCCGTTCGCGGGCAAGAGACGCGATTGTGCGCGGCACGGTCACCGTCGACAATGCGGTGGTCACCAAGCCCGGAGCAACGTTTTCCGGCACGGCCGTCATCGGTGTCGACGACCCGGCAAGCGGTTACGTCTCGCGCGCCGCATTGAAACTGATTGCCGGTCTTGACCGGTTTTCCATCGATGCGCATGGCCTCAGTGCGCTGGATATCGGCGCATCCACCGGCGGTTTCACCCAGGTCCTGCTCGAGCGCGGCGCAACGCACGTCGTTGCCGTCGATGTCGGCCACGACCAGTTGCATGACAGCCTGCGCACCGATCCGCGCGTCACCAATCTCGAAGGCCTGAATGCACGGGTGCTGTCCCGCGATCATCTGGGCGGGCAAAGTATCGGGCTGGTGGTGTCGGATGTCAGCTTCATCTCGCTGAAACTCGCTTTGCCGCCTGCGTTGGAATTGGCCGAACCCGGCAGTCACTGCGTCCTCCTGGTCAAGCCGCAGTTCGAGGCCGGCCGCGAGGCGATCGGCAAGGGTGGCATTTTGCGCGATCCAATGGATGGCGAACGCGTTGCAAATGCTCTAAGGAACTGGCTGGATGGATTGCCGGGCTGGAAAGCCCTGGGGCTGTGCCCTTCGCCCATAGAGGGCGGCGATGGCAATCGCGAATATCTTCTGGCCGGTTTGAAGAGAAAAGATTGAAGAGCTGATGAGCACGCGCGTAACAATTGAGCGGATGGGCGCCGGTGGCGACGGCATTGCCGCAACGACGGCAGGCAGTGTCTATGTGCCGTTCTCGCTGCCCGGCGAGGTCGCCAATGTCGCGCTGGAAAACGGCCGTGCGACGATGATGGCCCTGCTTGAGGCATCGGCAGAGCGGATTGATCCCGCCTGCCGCCATTTTGAGGAATGCGGCGGTTGCGCGCTCCAGCATTGGCAGGACAGCGCCTATCAGGACTGGAAGCGTTCGCTGGTGCAGGACGCGCTCGGCGGGCGCGGATTGCAGTTCAAGCTTGATCCGCTCGTGCCCTGCGCGCCGCAGACCCGTCGCAGGGCAGTCTTTGCCGTCCGCACCAGCGACCATGGCGCCGTGCTCGGGTTCAACAGACACCAGAGCCACGAACTCATCGACATCACCGAATGTGCTGTCACGGTTCCGGAAATCGTTTCACGGCTGGATGACCTGCGCGAAGTGGTTGCGGTGCTGGGCGGTGGCATGAAGCCGTTCAAGCTGACTGTCACCGCCACTGCTTCCGGGCTCGATATCACCGCATCGGGATGCGGCGCGCCTGATGCTGCCAAGCGGCATGCCCTGACGAACCTTGTTCTGAAAAAGGGCTTTGCCCGGTTGAGCTTCGAGGGTGAAATCATCGTCGAACCGAAAAAGCCGTTGGTGCATTTCGGCAAGGTTCCGGTCTATCTTCCGGCCGGCGGATTCCTGCAGGCAACTGTCGAGGCGGAGGAGGCCATGGCTGCGCTGGTGACAGGGCATCTCGCCAAGGCCAAGAAAACCCTCGATCTGTTCTGCGGCTCCGGCACGTTCGCGTTGCGGATGGCGGAAAAGTCTGCCGTTCATGCCGTGGAAAGCGAACAGGTCGCGATTGATGCGCTGGATCGTGGCGCGCGTCATGTTCAGGGCTTGAAGCCGGTCAGTGTCGAGCGCCGCGATCTGTTCCGCCGGCCGTTTCTGGCGCGTGAGCTTGCGCCCTATACCGGACTGGTTTTCGATCCGCCGCGCGCCGGTGCGGAAGCCCAGGCCATCGAGATTGCAAAATCGAATGTGCCGAAAGTGGCTGCGGTGTCCTGCAATCCGGTGACGCTCGGGCGCGATCTGAGCATCCTCGTCAAGGGCGGCTACAAGATAGACCGCGTCGTCCCGATCGACCAGTTTCTCTGGTCGTCGCATGTCGAAGCCGTGGCATTGCTCTCGAAGAAATAGGCAGGAGAACGGCGGTTCAGACCGCCGTTCCACCCACGGTCATCTGGTCCATGCGCAGGTGTGGCTGGCCGACGCCGACCGGCACCCACTGGCCGCCCTTGCCGCAATTGCCCATGCCCGTGTCGAGCTGCAGATCGTTGCCGATCATGGAAATGCGCTGCATGGCATCGGGGCCATTGCCGATGAGCATTGCGCCCTTGACCGGCGCGCCGATCCTGCCGTTCTCGATCATGTAGGCCTCGGTGCAGCCGAACACGAACTTGCCGGAGGTGATATCCACCTGGCCGCCGCCGAACGAAACCGCATAGATGCCGTTCTTGACCGAGGCGATGATTTCTTCCGGCGTCTTGTCGCCGTCGAGCATGTAGGTGTTGGTCATGCGCGGCATCGGCGCGTGTGCATAGGATTCGCGCCGTCCGTTCCCGGTTGGCTGCATACCCATCAGGCGCGCGTTCTGCCGGTCCTGCATATAGCCGACGAGAATGCCGTCATCGATGAGAACGGTCTTGTTGGTCGGCATGCCTTCGTCGTCGACGGTCAGCGAGCCGCGACGCTCGGAAATCGTCCCGTCATCGACGACGGTAACGCCCTTCGATGCCACTTTCTGACCGAGCAGCCCGGCAAAGGCCGATGTCTTCTTGCGGTTGAAGTCGCCCTCGAGCCCGTGGCCGACCGCTTCGTGCAGCATCACGCCGGGCCAGCCGTTGGACAGGACAATATCGAATGTTCCCGCCGGGGCAGGAATGGCCTCGAGATTGACCAGAGCCTGGCGCAGCGCTTCATCCGCCGCATGCTGCCATTTTTCGGCAGTGATGAACTCGCCAAAACCCTTGCGCCCGCCCGCTCCATAGGAACCGCTTTCCTGGCGGTCGCCATCGCCGACGACAACGGAAACGTTGAGGCGCACCATGGGGCGGATGTCGCGGACGAAATGCCCGTCGGCACGCAGGATTTCGACCTGCTGCCACGATCCTGCCAGCGAAACGCTGACCTGTCGGACCTTCGGATCCTTAGCGCGCAGATAGGCGTCGATTTCCTGCAGCAGTTTGACCTTGGCCTCGAAACCGGGCGAGCCAATCGGGTTCTCGTCGCCGTAAAGACTGCGGTTGGTTCCCGGAGGGGCAGCGGTGTAGGCGCCGGCGTAGCCGGTGCGCACGGCCGAGGCCGCATCGGCGGCACGCTTGAGCGCGCCCAGCGAAAGCTCGCCCGCATGCGCATAGCCGACAGCTTCACCGGCAACAGCGCGCAGGCCAAATCCCTGATCCTGATTGAATGTGCCGTTCTTCAGACGGCCATTGTCGAAGGCAAGACCTTCCGATTCCCGGTATTCGATGAAAAGCTCGCCGTCATCGGCGCCCTCAAGGCTTTGCTTGACGGTTTCGAGGATTTTTTCGCGCGGTGCGTCAAAACTGTCGATGAGGCTTTTCATGATCATTCATCCGTTCAGGTGATTATGAAGCGGATGTAGGGCCTCGCCCGGCCCGCTACAACAGAAAACTTATGGAGCGATCAGGGGAGGGCGTCGAAACCTTCACCAAATCCATTGAGTTCAACGGGAATACCGATGCCTTCTTCCGGCGTCTGGAAGACGATGAAGGTTGCCGCCTTGCCGGTCTTGAAGGTCTGGACAAGCTGATCTTCCAGAATGACTTCCGCATAGCAGCCGTCTTCGAAGCAGCGGACGAAATAGGCGCGGCCGATATCCTTGCCATCCACGTTCAGGCCGAGCCCGTTGGGCAGGAGCACGCCGAGCGGTGCAAGCACGCGCAGGATCTTGGCCTTGTTGTCGGCGGTTTTGAGAACCACGACCGAAAGACCCATTTCCGGGCGATCCGCCGCGACGACATTCTGAATCAGGGCGCATTGCTCCGATTTCGCGCCTGCCGGCGTGTCGCACAGGATCGACCATGCGCCGTGTGTGGATTTGACCGTGCCGCTCTGCTGCGCTGCCATGGCACTGCCGGAAAAACCGGCAATGGACAGGGAAAGCAGACCGAGGGCGATGCTACGTAGCGCGAAAGAGGACATGTAGGCTCCAAAACGAATCATCCAGACGTTAAACCGCCACGGCCCGGATGAAAAGAATACCGCTCAAACACTCCCCAGCATACAGCGGCTCTGTCATCTCTGGTGTAATGCAAAAATGGCCGGATTGTGAGCCCTACACGTGTCGCCGGTCAAAATCGTCCGGAAAGTGAAAAAAGATACGTCTTTACAAGATGCTGTCATCCACAGGCGGCGCGCTGCGCGCAAAAATGCCGCACGGCATCACGTTCGCCTTCCTTGCGATGTAGGCTAATGTGTGATTTGAACGCGGCATATCGCCGGGCCACTTTTGAAGCCCGGTCTTAACGTATGGAATTGAAGCTTCATTCGGGAGATTTCTAGGTGAAGAAGAACATTGTCACGCTGATGGGTGTCCTGGGGGGCCTGTTAAGTGCCGGTACTGCATATGCTGCACAGCCTGAGCCTTGGCAGATGACGTTCCAGCCGGCAGGGTCTGCCATTATGGAGCAGATCATCTGGTTCGAGCACTATACATTGTGGTTCATCGTCCCGATTACACTGTTTGTGATGGTCCTTCTGGGCTGGGTCATGATTCGCTACCGCGCCAGTGCCAATCCGGTTCCGTCCAAGACGAGCCACAACACGGCGGTGGAAGTGGTCTGGACCGTTGGTCCGGTTGTTATTCTTCTGTTCCTGGCAATTCCTTCCTTCCAGCTTCTCACCGCGCAGTATTCGCCCGAAGAAGCCAAGATGACGATCAAGGCGACGGGTTACCAGTGGTATTGGGGATATGAATACCAGGTGGGTGATGCACCGGTCTCCTTCGACTCCGTCATGCTCAAAGATGCCGATCGCGCTGCCGCAGGCAAGGAAGACCGCAAGGCCTATCCCCGTCTGCTTGCCGTAGACAATGAAATGGTTGTTCCTGTGAACACAACCGTTCGTCTTCTGGTGACGGGTGCCGACGTGATCCACTCCTTCTCGATGCCGGCCTTCGGCGTCAAGATGGATGCCGTCACCGGCCGCAGCAATGAAACATGGTTCAAGGCAGACAAGGAAGGCATGTATTATGGTCAGTGCTCGCAGATTTGCGGCAAGGATCATGCGTTCATGCCGATTGCGATCCATGTGGTTTCGCAAAGCCAGTATGATGCGTGGTTTGCTGCAGCCGGGAAGGATCTTCCAGGCGCATACAAGACACTCACCGCTAAAATCGACGCAGACAAGAACATAAACGTAGCCGGCAACTGAGCTGGTTGACGCGAATTATTGAGGAACGGGAGCACTTTGATGGCAGGTTCTGCAGCTCACGAGGACCATGGCGCCCATAAGCCGACAGGCTGGACGCGCTGGGTTTATTCGACCAACCACAAGGATATCGGCACGCTCTATCTGATCTTCGCGATCGTTGCCGGCATCATTGGCGGTTGTCTTTCGATCGCCATGCGTGCCGAGCTTCAGCAGCCCGGCATCCAGATTTTCAGCGGTCTTGCATCGATGGTCTACGGCTTCCAGGGTGACGCCGCCATCGATGGTGGCAAGCAGATGTACAATGTGTTCTCGACGGCACATGGTCTGGTCATGATCTTCTTCATGGTCATGCCTGCGCTGATCGGCGGTTTCGCCAACTGGATGGTTCCGATCATGATCGGTGCGCCTGACATGGCCTTCCCGCGCATGAACAACATCTCGTTCTGGCTGCTTCCGCCCGCGCTGCTTCTGCTCCTCCTGTCCATGTTCGTTCCGGGTCCTGCCGGCGGCTACGGCACGGGTGGCGGCTGGACCATCTATCCGCCGTATTCGACAACCGGCCAGCCCGGCCCGGCGATGGATTTTGCCATCCTGTCGCTGCACATTGCCGGTGCATCGTCGATCCTGGGTGCGATCAACTTCATCACCACGATCTTCAACATGCGTGCCCCCGGCATGACGCTGCACAAGATGCCGCTGTTTGCCTGGTCCGTACTGATCACCGCATTCCTGCTGCTGCTGGCTCTGCCGGTTCTGGCAGGCGGCATCACCATGCTTTTGACCGACCGCAACTTCGGCACGACGTTCTTCTCGCCGGAAGGTGGCGGTGATCCGCTGCTGTTCCAGCATCTCTTCTGGTTCTTCGGTCATCCCGAAGTGTACATCATGATCCTGCCGGCCTTCGGCATCATCAGCCACATCGTCTCGACCTTCTCGCGCAAGCCGATCTTCGGTTATCTCGGCATGGCCTATGCCATGGTTGCCATCGGCGTGGTCGGCTTCATCGTCTGGGCGCACCATATGTATACGGTTGGCCTTTCGCTCGACACACAGCGTTACTTCGTCTTCGCGACGATGGTCATCGCCGTGCCGACAGGCGTGAAGATCTTCTCATGGATCGCGACCATGTGGGGCGGTTCCATCGAGTTCAAGCCGCCGATGGTCTGGGCAATCGGCTTCATCTTCCTGTTCACCGTTGGTGGTGTGACAGGTGTGCAGCTGGCCAATGCCGGTCTCGACCGTGCGATGCATGACACCTACTACGTGATCGCGCACTTCCATTACGTGCTGTCGCTGGGTGCTGTATTCGGAATTTTCGCGGGCTGGTACTACTGGTTCCCGAAGATGACCGGCTACATGTACAACCACACCATTGCGCACACGCACTTCTGGGTGATGTTCGTCGGTGTTAACCTGGTGTTCTTCCCGCAGCACTTCCTCGGACTTGCCGGCATGCCGCGCCGCTACATCGACTATCCCGATGCATTCGCCGGCTGGAATGAAGTATCGTCCATCGGTTCCTATATCTCCGGTGTTGCCGTGCTGATCTTCCTCTTCGGTGTCTTCGAGGCTTTTGCCAAGAAGCGTGAAGCCGGCGCCAACCCCTGGGGTCCAGGTGCGACCACACTGGAATGGCAGCTGTCTTCGCCGCCCCCGTTCCACCAGTGGGAACAGCTTCCACGCATCAAGTAACAATACAACCGGGCCGCTGAACCCCAGCGGCCCGGGTATCTTCAAGTTGAAACGACCGAAACAACAAGACTGATCGAATGGCCCTGATTGAGAAAAATGCAACCGTAGATACCGCGATTGGCCTGTCTGAAGCCAATGCGTCGGACTATATTGCCTTGCTCAAGCCGCGCGTGATGTCACTGGTTGTCTTCACCGCCATTGTCGGCATGATGGCCGCGCCCGGTCATATCAATCCCATTCTCGGTGTTATCGCCATTCTCTGCATCGCCGTTGGTGCCGGAGCTTCGGGCGCGCTGAACATGTGGTACGATTCCGATATCGATGCCGTGATGAAGCGCACCGCCAACCGTCCCATTCCGGCTGGCCGGATCACGCGCGAAGAGGTGCTGACCTTCGGTCTGTTGCTGTCCGCATTCTCGGTGGTCACGCTCGGCCTTTTCGTCAATCTTCTCTCGGCGTTCCTGCTGGCCTTCACCATCTTCTTCTATGCGGTGGTCTATACGATGTGGCTGAAGCGCTCGACGCCGCAGAACATCGTCATCGGCGGAGCTGCGGGTGCATTTCCGCCCATGATCGGCTGGGCTGCCGTGACCAATTCGGTCGGCATCGAAAGCATCGTGCTTTTTCTCATCATCTTCCTGTGGACACCGCCGCATTTCTGGGCGCTGTCGCTGTTCATGTCGGATGATTACGAGAAAGCCAAAATCCCGATGATGCCCAATGTCATGGGCGAAGCGTCGACGAAGTTCCAGATTTTCCTCTATACGCTGCTGGTGGCGCCGGTTGCCGTGCTGCCATGGGTCATGGGCTTTGCCGGCATTGTCTATGGCGTGTTTTCCATCGGCGCCGGAGCAATGTTCCTTTTCTACGCCTGGACCGTCTGGCGTGCGCCGGTTGGCGCGCCGATGATCAAGCCAGCGAAGAAGATGTTCGCTTTCTCGATCTTCTATCTTTTCAGTCTCTACGCCGTACTTCTCGGCGAAATCCTTGTGCGCAAAGCACTTTTCCTGGCAGGTGCATGACATGAGTGATGATCGCGTTACACTGACACCCAAACAGAAAAGGGCGCAGCGCAGCCGCTCCATCGCGCTTGCCCTGGCCTTGGCCGCGTTTGTGATCCTCGTTTATGTCGGCACATGGGCCAAGCTCGGTGCCAGGATTCTCGAACGGCAGATGTGATGAGCGCTCCTGTGGAAGATAACCAGATACCAGCTGCGGATAGCACCCCTGCGCCAAAGCGCCGGGTTTCCGACCGGACAATCGCGATTTCCTGCCTTGCCTTCTTCTTCGGCATGGTTGGCATGGCCTTCGCGGCCGTGCCGCTCTACGCCATGTTCTGTCAGGTCACCGGTTATGGCGGCACGACCCAGCGGGTCGAGCAGATGTCCGACACGATCCTCGACAAGAAGATCACGGTTCGCTTTGACGCCAATACATCTGATGGGTTGGCGTGGCAGTTCAAGCCTGTGCAGCGCGAAGTGACGATGAACATTGGCGAGACCAAGCTCATTCACTATGAGGCGATCAACAAGCTGGACAAGCCGTCTGCCGGCCGTGCAGCCTTCAATGTCACGCCGCAGGCCGCCGGTGCCTATTTCAACAAGGTCGAGTGCTTCTGCTTCACCGACACCGTCCTGAAGCCGGGCGAAGACATGCAGATGCCCGTCGTTTTCTTCGTCGATCCGGATATCGTCAATTCGGAAGAACTGAAGGGCGTCAACACGATTACCCTGTCCTACACATTCTTTCCGATCGCGATGCCGGCACCGGTTGCCGCCAGTGCGGACGTGAAGAAAGACAAGCCGTCGGGACAGCTTTGAACTTGCGCTGACATTTTGTCAGTGGCTAAACAGATGAATAGAACTTGCGGGGGTTAAAATGGCCGAAGCGCACACAAAGAACCACGACTACCACATTATCGACCCAAGCCCATGGCCGTTCCTAGGCTCTGTCGGTGCTTTTGTCATGGCTATCGGCGGCATCGCTTACATGCGCTATCACAGCGGCGGGGAATTGCCGCTCTTTGGGCATAACCTGGCACAGCCATGGTTGTTCTTCATCGGCCTGGCCATCGTTCTCTACACCATGTTCGGCTGGTGGTCGGATACCATCCGGGAGAGCAAGGAAGGGCACCACACCCGCGTCGTTTCCCTGCACCTGCGCTATGGCATGATCATGTTCATCGCGTCGGAAGTGATGTTCTTCGTTGCCTGGTTCTGGGCCTTCTTCGATGCCAGCCTGTTCCCGGGCGAAGCTGAGCAGGTTGCCCGTGCGGCATTCACCGGCGGTCACTGGCCTCCCAAGGGCATCGAAGTTCTCGATCCGCTGCATCTGCCGCTGTACAACACCATCATCCTGTTGCTGTCCGGTACGACGGTCACTTGGGCGCACCATGCGCTGATCCACAAGGACCGCAAGGGCCTGATCACCGGCCTGACGCTGACTGTCCTGCTCGGCATGCTCTTCTCGTTCGTGCAGGGCTACGAGTACATGCACGCACCGTTCGCGTTCAAGGATTCGATCTACGGCGCGACGTTCTTCATGGCCACGGGTTTCCATGGCTTCCACGTGATCATCGGAACGATCTTCCTGCTGGTCTGCCTGCTGCGCGCCATGCGCGGCGATTTCACCCCGCAGAAGCATTTCGGCTTCGAGGCTGCCGCCTGGTACTGGCACTTCGTTGACGTGGTCTGGCTGTTCCTGTTCTTCTCGATCTACGTCTGGGCCTCATGGGGCGCGACGCTGGCCGTCGAATAGGCAAGCCGCTGCAAACAGAAATAAAGAGGGCGGTCATGGAAACATGGCCGCCCTTATTGTTTGGGCGCAATCCCGATGAGGGGCGGGTGCTTCAACTTATCGACTGGACACAGGGGTGCAATGGCGTCACTAATCGCGCAATGGATGAAATCTGGGCTCTGGTCCAGGATGGAACACCGATCGAGACCAACCCATGAGTGAAGACAGAGCCCTTTATCCGCCAGTTGACCCGTTCACTGCGGGCGTCAAGGCACGTTGCCCCCGCTGCGGGCAGGGCAAGCTGTTCGATGGTTTTCTGACACCCGCACGGCAATGCTCCAGCTGCGGGCTCGATTATTCCTTTATCGATTCGGGCGATGGTCCGGCCGTGCTGGTGATGCTGCTGATCGGGTTTATCGTCGTCGGTCTGGCGCTGTGGATGGAAGTCACGCTCGATCCGCCGCTTTGGGTGCATTTCATCCTGTGGATTCCGCTGGCGCTTGTGCTTTGCCTGACCGCTCTACGCTGGATGAAAGGTGTCCTGATTGCCCTTCAATACAAACACAAGGCTGCGGAAGGGCGCCTTGATATTCCCGCGGCCCATGAGTGATATCGCAATGCCAGTAAGGCCCCCCCGGTTTCCATGGATCACGCTGAGCCTCAGCGCTATCCTCTTTGTCATTCTGATCGGGCTCGGTACCTGGCAGGTGGAACGCCTGCAATGGAAGGAAGCGCTGCTGGCAACCATCGCCGCGCGCACCCATTCCGCACCGCAGCCGCTGGCGGAGATCGAAAAGATCTGGGCGCAGGACCATGATGTCGAATACCGTCCCGTGACAGTCACCGGGCGTCTGCTCAATGACCGCGAGCGGCATTTCTTCGCCACCTATGAGGGCTATTCCGGTTACTTCATCTATACCCCGCTGCAACTCGATGATGGCCGGGCGGTTTTCGTCAACCGCGGCTTCGTGCCCTACGACCAGAAGAACGCGTCGACACGCCAACAGGGCGAAGTGGCGGGACCGGTGACCGTCACCGGGCTTGCGCGCAATCCGTTGGCAGGAAAACCGTCCTCCATTCTTCCCGATAATGATCTCGTCAAGAACATCTATTTCTGGAAAGACCTGCCTGTTATGGCCGCGCAGTCCAGCATCAATCCCGAACAGCTGGTGCCGTTCTTCATCGATGCTGATAAAACGCCCAATCCCGGCGGCTTTCCCATCGGCGGTGTCACCATCATCGATCTTCCCAACAGCCATCTGCAATATGCGGTCACGTGGTATGGTCTGGCGGCGACGCTGCTCACCATCGTGATCATCTCCATGGTACGGCGCAGGCAGGGCGACAAAGCAGAAACTCAACCTTCGGACTTGACTTCCCGTTGATTGCCGCCCAATTCCATGGGCACATCCAACGCTTCGACTTCCGCGAGACCTATGACCATGGCTGACAAGAAACCACTGACAATCCGCCTGTGCGGACCGCGCGGATTTTGCGCCGGGGTGGATCGCGCCATCCAGATCGTCGTCCTGGCGCTGAAGAAATATGGCGCACCGGTCTATGTCCGGCACGAGATCGTGCACAATCGCTATGTGGTGCAGGGCCTGCAGGCGCGCGGTGCCGTTTTCGTCGAAGAACTCGACGAAATCCCGGCAGAACATCGCAGCCAGCCCGTGGTTTTCTCTGCACACGGCGTGCCGAAGTCGGTGCCGGAAGACGCGGAACACAAGAACCTCTTCTATCTCGATGCCACCTGTCCGCTTGTCTCCAAGGTGCACAAGCAGGCCATGCGCCATCAGCGGCTTGGGCGCCACGTCATTCTGGTCGGCCATTCCGGTCATCCTGAAGTCATCGGAACGATGGGGCAATTGCCGGAGGGCGCGGTTACATTGATCGAAACCATCGAAGACGCTGAGAACTATCAGCCGGCGGACCCGAAAAACCTCGGCTTCGTCACGCAGACGACGCTGTCGGTCGATGACACTGCCGGGATCATCGCAGCCTTGCAGAGCCGCTTTCCGGATTTGACTGCGCCGGCCGCCGAATCCATCTGCTATGCCACGACGAACCGTCAGGACGCTGTGAAAGCAGCGGCGCCCGGTTGCGATCTGTTCCTCGTCGTCGGTGCGCCGAATTCGTCCAATTCGAAGCGGCTGGTCGAGGTTGCAGAGCGCTCCGGTGCTTCGCAATCGCTGCTGGTGCAGCGGGCCGCGGATATCGACTGGGACCTGATCGGCGATATTGCGACCGTCGGCCTCTCCGCCGGTGCGTCCGCACCTGAAATCATTGTCGATGAAATCATCCAGTCCTTTTCGGAGCGCTATTCCGTGTCGATTGAACTTGCCGAGACGACCATCGAAACCGAGAATTTCCATGTCATGCGCGATCTGCGCGATGTGGAACTGACCAGCGGCGACATGGCATTCGTCAACGGAAGTCACTGATTATGGCTGTCTATACCGATATCAACGAAATCGATCTCGCGCACTTCCTTCGGGATTATGACATCGGCAACCTGCTCTCCTACAAGGGCATCGCCGAAGGCGTCGAGAATTCCAACTATCTGCTGCATACGAGCAAGGGCTCCTACATCCTGACGCTCTATGAAAAGCGGGTGAACAGCAATGATCTGCCGTTCTTTCTGGGGCTGATGCAGCACCTTGCGGGGAAGGGGATCAGCTGTCCCTTGCCCGTCGGGCAGAAGAACGGTTCCAGCATCGGCGAACTCGCTGGCCGCCCGGCCGCCATCGTGACCTTCCTTGAAGGCATGTGGATGCGCAGGCCCACCGTGCAGCACTGCCACGCGCTGGGAGAGGCGCTGGCGCGCATGCACGTGGCGGGGGCGGATTTCCCCATGCGCCGCAAGAACGCGCTCTCCGTCGCCGGCTGGCGGCCATTGTGGAATAACTCAAAGGCCAATGCCGACCGGGTCGAGCCGGGCCTTGCCAGTGAGACGGAAGCCGATCTGGCTTTCTTCGAAGCCCATTGGCCGCAACACCTGCCGGCCGGCGTCATCCATGCCGATCTTTTCCCGGACAATGTGTTCTTTCTCGGCGACAAGCTCTCCGGCCTGATCGATTTCTATTTCGCCTGCACGGATCTGCTCGCCTATGATGTTGCGGTCTGCCTGAATGCCTGGTGCTTTGAAAAGGACCATTCCTTCAATCTGACCAAGGGCACGGCATTGCTGCGCGGTTATAATTCCGTTCGCCCCCTGTCGGCGGAGGAGGCGGAGAGCCTGCCCATCCTCGCGCGCGGCTCGGCGCTGCGTTTCATGCTCACCCGGCTCTATGACTGGCTGACCGTTCCCGAGGGTAGTTTCGTCGTCAAGAAGGACCCGATGGAGTATGTCCGCCGCATGCGCTTCCATCGCCAGATCAAATCCGCCGAAGAGTATGGCCTTCTGCCAGCGGGTGCCGCCTCGTGAAGTCGATACAGGTTTTTACCGATGGCGCCTGTTCCGGCAATCCCGGCCCTGGCGGCTGGGGCGCTGTCCTGCGCTGGAACGGCAATGAGAAAGAGCTTTCCGGCGGTGAAGCGGATACCACCAATAACCGCATGGAATTGATGGCTGCCATTGCCGCGCTCAATGCGCTGAAGGAGCCTTGTTCGGTCGATCTCTATACGGATTCGGTCTATGTCCGTGATGGCATTTCCGGCTGGATCGAGGGCTGGAAGCGCAACGGCTGGAAAACCGCCGCCAAGAAGCCCGTGAAGAATGCCGAGCTTTGGCAGGCGCTGGATGAGGCACGCAAGCGCCACAAGGTTGTCTGGCACTGGGTCAAGGGCCACGCGGGACATCCGGAGAACGAGCGTGCCGACGAGCTTGCCCGAACCGGCATGGCGCCGTTCAAAAACAAATCCTGAGCAAACAAAAGGGCCGGTCAGACCGGCCCCTTGCATGGGTTGGCTCTATCGCTGTTTACAGCTGGCCGAGCAGGGTCGCTGCGCTTGAGGTCACAGCCTGACCGGGCGAGTCCTCGATGTTGAGTTCCTTGACCACGCCATCCTCAACCAGCATGGAATAGCGCTTGGAGCGCACGCCCATCGTGCCGGCGGCAAGGTCGATATCCAGGCCGACAGCCTTGGTGAAGGTCGCATTGCCATCGGACAGGTACTGAATCTTGCCTTCGCCATTGGTGGCCTTGGCCCAGGCGCCCATCACATGCGGATCGTTGACGGCGACAACGGCGATGGTGTCGACACCCTTCGCCAGAATGGCATCGCGGTTTTCAAGATAACCCGGCAGATGGTTCATGCTGCAGGTCGGGGTGAAGGCACCCGGTACAGCGAAAAGCACCACCTTCTTGCCCTTGAACAGGGTGTCCGAGCTGACTTCGCTGACACCGTCATCGGATTTTGTCTTGAACGTGGCGTCCGGCAAACGCTCGCCTACCTTGATTGTCATGAATTGGCTCCATATGAACAAAATTAGCCCTATGCAGATAGGGCGTGCATGACCAAAAGTCGAGGGTGGACCGGTGCTATTCCTGTGCCTCAAGCTTGCCTGAAACCGCCTTCTCGCCCTGGACCAGGGTGTAGTTCAGCGTCACGGCCTTCTTGTCCTTGCCGGTGAGAACCGGCACCGAGAACACGGCGGTTGCCGCCTCGCGGCTTTTCAGTTTCGCCATGCCGAACGTCACGCCGCCCTCGCCGGCAACGAAGAGGTCGGTCTGCGGCTGATCCGTCGGCAGCTGAACGGTAACCTTGACATGATCATCCCGGCGCACGGCGCTTTTCACGCCGAACGAAGCCGATGCCTTGTCGGGCAGGGCGGCAAATGCATCGCTGACAAGCGTTTTCGTCAGCGCATCCGACGGGCTGTTGTCGATGGAAATATCGAATTCGGCGGTGACGGGAATGCAGATCGCCTCGCAGATACCGAGAAACGCATGGCCCTTGAACTGGGCTGGTTTGGAGGGGTCGGCGAGTGTCAGGATAACCGGCAGCGCCACGGATTTCTTGTATCCTGACCACTTCGAAGTGCCGTCCTCAAACCGGTGTGGCGCAGGGAACCCGAGCGAATAGCTTTTGATGTTGCCCTCCTGGGAGAGCGCGAGTTCCGGCGGCACACCGGCATCGCCAGGCTCGCGCCAATAGGTTTTCCAGCCCGGATCGAGATTGATCTGTACCGCGCCGTGTACCTCGCTCGCGCCCTTCTGGGGATTGTCGACTATCAGCCGGACGCTGCCGCCGGGTGTCTTTGTCCACTCGGAGGTTCCAGCCTGTGACGGCGAGGCAAAAGCCGCAACAGTCAACGCTGCAGCGAGAAAAATGGGCATGTTCGTGTTCATGCGCGGACCATTGCAGGCCTTTTCGGCCTTATCAAGGATGTCACGGAATTTGCTCATCATTTCTATGTGAGGCGCGCGTTATATCCTGCGCGAACGCGCCCGGATTGCGGCTCTTTTACAATTCGTCGTTCAAAACCGTTGTCATTTGCGCAATCCTTGATACCTTTATTCGATGGATATTTTCAGAACGGCGAACAAAGAGACCGGATTTCTGAATGGTCAATTCCTTCTGGCGATGCCGGGAATGGACGACAGCCGCTTCGCGCGTTCGGTTATCTACGTCTGTGCGCACTCGGAAAAGGGTGCCATGGGGCTGATCATCAATCGCCCCCAGGAGATGGAATTCTCCGACATTCTCGTGCAGCTCGGCGTTCTCGATGAACATCAGGCCATCATGCTGCCTGACTGCACCCGCGATTTCATCGTGCGCAATGGCGGACCGGTGGAGATGCGCCGCGGCTTTGTCCTGCATTCTGACGATTATCTGACGGATTCCACCATGCCGGTTTCGGAAGAGATTTGCCTGACAGGCACGGTGGATATTCTGCGTGCCATATCCGGCGGCCGCGGTCCGCGCTGCGCCCTGATGACCCTGGGTTATTCCGGCTGGGCGGCGGGGCAGCTTGAAAACGAGATCGCCAACAATGGCTGGCTTACCTGCCGCGCGCCACAGGAACTGCTGTTCGACACCGACCTCGAGAGCAAGTACGACCGCTTGCTGGCGCATATGGGCGTTGACCCGTCACGCCTCGCCACCGTCGCCGGCCACGCTTGACCCCTACGATGCCTTTGACTGCTGGAACTGCTCGCGCAGCAGCTTTGTCGCGACATCGAGCGTCAGCGGCGGGCTGAACATGAAACTCTGGGCGTATTCGCAGCCCATCTGGCGCAATTGCAGCGCGTCGCTCTCATTCTCGATGCCTTCCGTCACAACCGACAGTCCGAGGTCATGCGCCATGCTGATCATCGAGCGCAGCAGTGTGACTTTCTGCGGCTGTTCGGCCTTGAGGAATGACCGGTCGATCTTGATCATGTCGAAGGGGAACGAGGTGAGGTAGGAGAGGGACGAATAGCCCGTTCCGAAATCATCCAGCGATACACCGACGCCCATGGCCTTGATGCTGGAGAGAACATGGGCGGACCGCTCGGGATTCTCCATCATCAGGGATTCCGTCAGTTCCAGTTTCAGGCTGGCCGGGTCGATCTGTGTCTGGGTCAGCACGGAGCGCACATCGTCGATGAGATCCTGACGGATCAGCTGGCTGCTCGATATGTTCACCGAGACAAACAGCGGCGTGGCGCCGATGGTGCGCTGCCAATTAACGAGGTCTTCCGCCGCATGCTGCATGACGAACAGGCCAAGCTGCACGATCAGCCCCGAGCTTTCGGCAATCGGGATGAATTCGGATGGCGGTATCGAGCCGCGGCGCGGGTGATCCCAGCGCATCAGGGCTTCAAAACCGGCGATGGTGTTGTCCTCCAGCCGCACGATCGGCTGATACGCAATGTGGATTTCGTGGCGTTCGAGCGCGCGGCGCAGGTCGGATTCCAGCTGCAGCTTGTCGCTGCCCACCGCACGGAACGCCGGACGGAAGGGTTCGATCCGGTCGCCGCCAAAGCGTTTCGCTTGGAACATGGCAAGCTCGGCGTCCTTCACGAGGTCTTCCGGAGAGGCCGTGCTGCCGCTGGTCCAGGTGATCAGGCCAAGCGATGCGGTCAGGACGATTTCGCGCTTGGCGAAGGCAATGGGCGCGCGGATGGCCTGTTTGACGGCTTCGGCAAAGGCGGCGATGCGCGCCGGCTCGACTTCCGATACCAGGATAAGGCCGAACTGATCGGCGGAAAGACGGCTCAACGTGTCCTGCGGTCGCAAAAGGCGGTGCAGGCGCCGCGAGACGGTTAGAAGGAACGTATCGCCTGCCGACATGCCGAGCCCGTCATTGACCTGCTTGAAGCGGTCGATGTCGATGATGAACACGGTCGGGCGGATCTTGCTTTCGGTCTGCGCCATGGTGATGACGGAGCCGAGGCGGTCGAGGAACAGTTCACGGTTGGGCAGGCCGGTCAGATTGTCATGGACCGCGTCGTGCAGCAGGCGCTCTTCGGCCTTTTTCTGCTCGGTCACATCGATGAGGGTGCCGACGCAGCGGACAATCTCACCGTCGGAACCGATCACCGGGCGGGCTTTCAGCGTGTACCAGTAGTAGTGGCCGTCATTGGCGCGCAGGCGGAAGGTCTGCGAGATGCGGCCGCGGCGGTTTTCCAGAATGACGTCGAGCGTGGTGCGGAAACGGTCGCGGTCATCGGCATGCAGCGTTGGCAGCCAGTTGCGCACGGCGCCATGCAGCGAGCTCGCCGAGGCGCCGAGGAAATTGGTAAGGTCCGGCGTCGTGACGACGCGGTCGCGCGGCACGTCCCAGTCCCAGACGATGTCGCCGGAACCGATGATGGCCAGCGCCTGCCGCTCCACGTCGGAGAACAGCCCTTGCTGCAGGGCGCCGCCGGAAAAGGCGTGCTGCATCACCGTGAACCCGATGAGGAGGACGATCAGCACGAGGCCGCCGCCGAGTGCCGGCTGGACGATGTCATTGGCAAGAATGCCGGAGACGGTCAGCCAGCTTCCCAGCAGCCAGACAAGCAGGAGCAGCCAGGTCGGTATGAGCATGATCGCCCGGTCGTAACTTCGGAATGAAAAGAAGCCGATGAGGACGATGCCTGCGATGACCGTCAGGGCAAAGGAAAAGCGCGCAATGCCGGACGCGATGGGCGGATCGAAGATGGCCACGCCGGAGAGAATGCCGAGACCCAGAATCCAGGTCAGCGCGCCGTAGCTGAAATTGTCGTGCCATCGGTTGAGATTGAGATAGGTGAAGAGAAAGATCACCAGTGTCGCCGCAAGCGCCACTTCGGTGCCCGCCCGCCAGACCTGTTCATTGCCGGGCGTGATCTCGATCAGCTTGTTCCAGAAGCCGAAATCCACGCAGATATAGGCAAGAACTGCCCAGGCCATGGCGGCGGTCGCGGGAAAGAGCGATGTTCCCTTGACGACAAAAAGAATGGTCAGGAACAGCGCGAGAAGACCGGCAATACCGAGCAGGATGCCTCGGTAAAGCGTGTAGGAATTGACCGTGTCCTTGTAGGCATTCGGCTCCCACACATAGACCTGCGGCAGGTTGGGCGAGGCGAGCTCGGCGACGAAGGTGATAACCGAACCCGGATTGAGCGTGACCAGGAAAATATCGGCGTCTTCGCTGGCCTGCCTGTCGAGGGCAAAGCCCTCACTGGGGGTGATGGAGGTGATGCGCGTCGAGCCGAGATCCGGCCAGATGAAACCCGATCCGACCAGGCGGAAATGCGGCGCGACGATCAGGCGGTCGATCTGTTCATCGGTGGGATTGGCCAGCGAGAAGGCCGCCCAGTCGCCGGTGGAACGGCTGTCATTGGCCTGCACCTCGATGCGGCGGACAATGCCGTCGGTGCCAGGCGCCGTGGATATCTGGAAGGTCTCGCCCTGGTTCCGGTAAATCTCCACGGCCTTGGACAGATCGAGTGCGGTGCTTTCCTTGGTGATCTTGATGGTTTCAAAGGCGCTGGCAGCCGACAGCATGGACATCATCAAAAAGAGGAGGACAAAAATCCTCGATAGGCCTTTCAGCATGTGTCCGGTCAATGATGCCACGAATTCAACCTTTGTTATTTGGCGCGCACATCGTCTTCTATGAGCGAGAAGAGCAGATGGTCTTGCCACGTACCATTTATTTTCAGGTAGGAGCGTAGCAGTCCTTCCCTCTGAAATCCGGCTTTTTCGAGAAGGCGGATCGATCTTTCATTGCTTGGAATACAGGCGGCTTCCAGCCGGTGCAACCGGACTTTGGTAAAAGCGTGGGATATCAGCAGGCGCAGCGCTTCGCTCATATAGCCCTGACCGGCATAGGGCGCACCCATCCAGTAACCAATCATGCCGTTTTGACCGACACCCCGCCGGATGTTGCCAAGCGTGATGCCGCCGAGAAGGCGGGAATCTGAATTGTGGAAAAGAAAGAAGGGATGCGCCGTTCCCGCCGCAGCCTCGTCGTCATAGTGCCGAATCCGGTGGCGGAATGCGCTGCGTTCCAGATCGTCATCGGCCCACAGCGGTTCCCATGGCGCAAGGAAATCCCGGCTCGTTGCGCGTAAATTTGCCCAGGCCCGATAATCGGAAACCTGTGGAGGGCGCAGATAAAGCCGTTCGCCCTGCAGCAAGGGCGAAGCGCTTTTCAGGAAGGGCAGGGCGATCATGGCGATGTGCCGTTGACGCTCTAGACCGCTATTTTTCGTGGGCTCGGCGTTGCCGTTGCCAGCCCATGTCGAATATCAGGGAACTTCATCAAGGGGGCGATTGGACCAACGGCAGCCAAAGTCGGCGATGCGTCGATGAACAGCCGCCCGGCAAGATCGGTCAGGCGTTCCGTGGTGATCTTGGACAGGCGCTCCACCAGTTCCTCGGTGGAAACCGCATGGCCGTAGAGCAGCATCTGGCGGGCAATCTGTCCGGCCCGGCTTGCCGCGCTCTCATGCGACATCAGCAGGCTGGCACGGTACTGCGCCCGCGCGCGGTTCAATTCGTCCTGCCCGATATTGCGGGCCGCTTCGTGCAGTTCGTTGATGATGACGGGGACGAGCTTCTTCAGGTGACTGCGTCCGGTTGCGGCATGGATGCCGAAAACGCCGGTGTCGGAGAAACCCCAATGGAAGGCATAGACCGAATAGCACAGCCCGCGCTTTTCCCGCACTTCCTGAAACAGCCGCGAGGACATGCCGCCGCCAAGAATCATGGCAAGGAGCTGCGAGGCATAGAAATCGCGCACGTGATAGGCGCGGCCCTCGAAGCCGAGAACGACCTGCGCATCCATCAGGTCGCGCTGCTCGCGGAAGTCTCCGCCGACATAATGGGCGACATCGGGTTCCGGCGCCGTCGTCTTTGCCCGGAAAGAGCCAAGGCGGCTTTCCACTTCCCGGACGAAGTCGTCGTGCTTGACGCCGCCGGCCGCGACAACAACCATGCGCTCGGCGCTGTACTGGTCATCCATATAGCGGCGCAGATCGGCCGATGAAAAGGACTGGACGGTTTCCGGCGTGCCGAGAATGGTGCGCCCGATCGTCTGATTGCGGAAGGCGGTTTCGGTGAAGCGGTCGAAGACCACATCGTCGGGCGTGTCATGCGCCGCGCCGATCTCCTGCATGATCACGTTTTTCTCGCGTTCCAGCTCTTCCGCATCAAATTTGGAGCTGTTGAGAATGTCGGCGAGAATATCGATGGCCAGCGGCATGTCATCGCGCAGGACGCGGGCATAGAAGGATGTTGTTTCAACACTGGTGGCGGCGTTGATCTCGCCGCCCACATCCTCGATATCGGCGGCTATTTTCCAGGCGGAGCGATTTTCCGTTCCCTTGAAGGCCATATGTTCCAGAAGATGGGCAATACCGTGCTGATTGCTCGCCTCGTTACGTGATCCTGCCTTGACCCAGATGCCAAGGGCTACACTCTCCACATGCGGCATTGTCTCTGTCGCAATCGTCAGACCGTTGGAGAGGCGACTGATTTCAACGCCCATTCAATGCTCCTTACCTTGCCGCTCTTGAACGTCGGCTGACATACTCTTCCACATTTCTAAGGTCATTGGGAAGTACCGTATACTGTTCTTTTCGCTGCATGAGGTCGCCGAGCCAGAGCGGAAGCGCCGGATGAACGCCGCTTGCGGCTTCCACCGCATCGGGAAATTTGGCCGGATGCGCCGTCGCGAGAACAATGCTGGGTATGCCGGCGCCGACTTTTTCGCGTGCGACCTTCAGGCCGATGGCCGAATGCGGATCGAGCAGGTAGCCCGATTGTGCCAGAACATCCTTGATCACAAGGGCGGTATCCGCCGTGGTTGAGCGCCCCGCGTCGAATTCGCCGCGGATTTTCGCAAGCGGCGCGTCGGCAATGGTAAAGCTGCCGGACTGCTTCAGGCCATCCATCAGGCGGCGAACAGCGGCGGCATCGCGGCCATGCGCCTCGAACAGCAGGCGTTCGAAATTCGACGAAACCTGAATGTCCATGGACGGCGAGGTGGTGTGGAAGACGCCGCGTGTTTCATATTTTCCCGTCTCGATTGTCCGGGTCAAAATATCGTTATCGTTGGTTGCGATCACCAGCCGGTCGATGGGAAGCCCCATGCGCTTGGCGACATAGCCGGCAAAAATATCGCCGAAATTGCCGGTCGGGACCGTGAAGGAAACCGGCCGGTCCGGACTGCCGAGGGCAACCGCCGCTGTGAAGTAATAAACGATCTGCGGCATGATGCGCGCCCAGTTGATCGAATTGACGCCCGACAACGAAAGGGAGTCGCGGAAGTTCAGGTCGTTGAACATGCCTTTGACCAGCGACTGGCAGTCGTCGAAGTTGCCCTCGATGGCCAGGGCATGCACGTTGGACGCTGCCGATGTCGTCATCTGCCGCTGTTGCACCGGCGAAACGCGGTTATGCGGGAACAGGATGAAGATATCCGTGCGGTCACGGTTGGCGAAGGCTTCGATGGCCGCGCCGCCCGTATCGCCTGATGTGGCGCCGACAATGGTCGCGCGCTGGTCGCGTTTGGCAAGGATGTAGTCCATCAGCCGCGCGAGCAGCTGCATGGCGACATCCTTGAATGCAAGGGTGGGGCCATGGAAAAGCTCAAGGACGAATTCGTTGTGGCCGGTCTGGATCAGCGGACAGACCGCCTTGTGGCGGAAGGTTGCATAGGCTTCATGCACCATGCGCTCGAAATCCGCCTGATCGATATCGCCGGCAATGAACGGGGTGAGGACGCGGATTGCCACCTCTTCGTAGCTCTTGCCGCGCAAGGCGCGAATCTCTTCAGGGGAAAACTGTGGAAACTCCTGAGGCAGATAAAGGCCGCCATCGCGCGCCAGACCAGCCAGAAGGGCATCGGAAAAGCCCAAAACCGGCGCTTCTCCGCGAGTGCTTGCATATTTCATATCATTCGCCTTTTGTACCGCGCTTGCGAGCCAGCCAACTCCTGTGGCAGAAAGCTGGAAAGCACCGTCGCATTCTTACCTCACCGTTGGTATAGAACAGGTCCGTTCGTCAAGGAAAGTTCAGTTCATGAAGTCAGAAACACATAAATCTCTGCCCTTCTATCAACTTTGCGGCATGATTTTCGCTGTGGGTCTTGCGGGATGCTCCACCAGCGGTGCCAAGGATGCATCGAAGGATCCGGCCGTACAGGAAGCGCAGGCGCGTATCACCGCAACGGAACTGACCGCCTATTGCCCGCCGGTGACGATTCGTGAGGGAACAGCCATCTTCAACAATTACGGCAAGGCGCCAAAGGCACCGGAAAACCTGATCTATCAGGCATCGATCGCCGACGAGACGCGCTCCTGCCAGCGCAACGGCGGCGCGCTCGGGATGAATGTCGCCATTTCCGGCAAGGTCGTTCCCGGCCCGAAATTCAGCCCCGGCACGCTGACCATGCCGATCCGTGTTGCTGTCATGCAGGGATCGAATGTGCTGTATTCCAAGCTCTACCGGCAGCCGATTTCGGCGACCGATACCTCGGCCGCATCGCAGTTCATTTTCAACGACCCCAATGTCAGCTTCCCGACGCCGACGGCGAAGGACATTCAGGTCTTCATCGGATTCGACGAAGGCCCGGATGATTCCCAGGCAAAAACCAAGACGAAAAAGAAGAAGTAAAAACAAGGCTGGCGCCGCCCGCTTTGTGAAAAAGGCACCGCTTGGCGGTGCCTTTTGTTTTGTTTGAATGGCAGAAATCTGTGGTGCGTGGTTCGACAAGCTCACCATGAAGGAAGTGGTTTGGCTGCAATCCCAATCGCAAAGCTTGCAGAATAGTGCTCCCTGCAATCCTCACTCTCCCTCATGGTGAGCTTGTCGAACCACGCACGACAGCGTTGCAGCTATTTCAGCTTGCTCGGTTCGATCCTAGACGGCCTCGGACCAGACGGCCATGGCCTCGATAACGGCGGGGAGGTCGCGGTGGCGGCTGATGACGGTTTCAGCGCCGGCATCGGTCAACTTGTCCGCATGGCCCGGATAGGTATGGGCGCCGCCGGTGAAGCCGATAACCCGCATGCCTGCGGTCACTGCCGCATGCACACCGTGCGCGGAGTCTTCGATCACGATGCAGCGGGCAGGATCGACGTTGAAATGCTTGGCGGCGTAGATGTAGACATCCGGCGCCGGCTTTGATTTCCGGGTTCCCACTTCGCGCGCCGAGAAAATATTGGGAGCGAAGAGTTCGTAGAGCGAGCTTTGCTCCAGCATCATCTTCAGCGACGCGCTGGTCGAGTTCGAGGCAATGCATTTGGGGTATTTGAGCGCGGCGACGACCGGTTCGATACCCTCGATGACATTCAGTTCATGGCGCAGCTTGTGATCCATCTGACGGGCGGATTCCTCGATCAGCGACGCGGAAATCGGGACACCCGATTCTTTCTCCACCTGAATGAGGATGTCGGTCCAGGTCAGTCCGGCAAAGCGCTCGGCAATGGCCTCGGCTTCAATCGGATAGCCCGACTCCGTCAACAGTTTCGATTCGACTTCGGCGGCCAATATCTCTGAATCGACGAGCACGCCATCGCAGTCGAAAATAATCAGCTGGGGTTCCATTACGTCATACCTGTTCGTGAAAAATGGCTGCATCGCGCAGCTTTGGGTCAAGTCTGGGGGATTACCGGCATCGACTACACTCTTATTCGCGATGCGTCAAAGAAAAGCGCATTGTTTTCATTCACGGATATCGGTCGGCTTTAACGCGATGTTTACCCTGCTCGGTAACCATAAGGTCAGTTCAGTAACGCGTCTCCAGTAATCGAGTATCCCATGTCCGTTGTTCGTCTCGTCAATGACCTGCCCCAGGCTGCACCGCAATCCTCCTGGCTCGACACGATCCTCAAAGGCGACTGTGTTGCCGCCCTCAATCGTCTTCCCGATCATTCGATCGATGTCATCTTTGCCGATCCGCCCTACAATCTGCAGCTTGATGGCGATCTGCATCGCCCGGACCAGTCAAAGGTCGATGCTGTTGATGATCATTGGGACCAGTTCGACAGTTTCCAGGCCTATGATGCCTTCACGCGCGCCTGGCTGCTTGCCTGCCGCCGCGTCCTGAAGCCGAACGGCACCATCTGGGTCATCGGCTCCTATCACAATATCTTCCGCGTTGGCGCCACCATGCAGGATCTCGGATTCTGGATGCTCAACGACATCATCTGGCGCAAGAACAACCCCATGCCGAATTTCCGTGGCCGCCGCTTCCAGAACGCGCATGAAACCATGATCTGGGCGTCGCGCGACCAGAAGGGCAAGGGCTACACCTTCAACTATGAAGCGATGAAGGCTGCCAATGACGATTTGCAGATGCGGTCCGACTGGCTGTTTCCCATTTGCACCGGTGCGGAGCGTCTGAAAGATGAGAATGGCGACAAGATCCACCCGACACAGAAGCCGGAAGCCCTCCTGGCCCGTATTCTCATGGCTTCGTCCAAACCCGGCGACATCATTCTCGATCCATTCTTCGGGTCGGGAACAACAGGCGCGGTCGCCAAACGTCTGGGCCGCCATTTTGTCGGCGTTGAACGGGAACAGAAATACATCGACGCGGCGATGAGCCGGATTGCCTCGGTCGAGGAGCTGGGCGGCGCCGAACTCAAGGTGATGACCGGCAAGCGGGCCGAGCCGCGTGTTGCCTTCGGCAGCATCGTCGAAGCAGGGCTCTTGAAGCCCGGCGTCGTCTTGAGTGATGTTCGCCAGCGGCATGCGGCCATCGTGCGCGCCGACGGAACCGTTGCCAGCAATGGCGATGCGGGTTCGATCCACCGCATGGGCGCCAAGGTGCAGGGTTTTGATGCCTGCAACGGCTGGACGTTCTGGCACTATGAGGAAGACGGCAAGCTCAAGCCGATCGACGAACTGCGTAAGCAGGTCCGCGACGGAATGGTTTCCGCCGGCGTTTAAACCCCAATCCGATCGGACGAGACCTCCAGTACCGCTCTGATCCCGGAACGCCCAAGGTACACCTTGGGCGTTTCGTTATCTGCGGCGGATCAGACGCGGATGCCGAGGCGATTGAGGTCAGCGCGCAGCGTTTGCGGATCGATGAACTGCACCGACTGCCATCCGGCGGCCTGCGCCCCGGCAACATTCTTGGCACTGTCATCGATGAAAAGCGTGGCGGCGGGATCCACGCCGAATGTTGCGACGTGATGGTCATAGATCGCCTTGTCGGGCTTGATCAGGCCGATATCGCCGGAGATGGTCACGCCGCGGCTTTCCGTCAGGAACGGGAAGCGCTGCCAGGCTTCGCGCAGCGTGTCTGAGGCAAAATTCGTCAGCATCGTCACATCGTGCCCGTCGGCGATCAGCTGGCGCATGATGACGACACTGTCGTCGATGCTATGGGTGATCATCTGGTGCCAGTTCTGCCGGAAGGCGCGGATCTGGTGTTCGCGGTCGGGAAAGTCAGCGATCAGCAGCGCTTCGGCATCGGCCCATTTGCGGCCGCGGTCCTGTTCGATGTTCCACTCGTGGGTGCAGACATTGTCGAAGAACCATTTCCGCTCGGCCGCATCCGGGATGACACTGCGGAGAGCAACATCGGGATCATAGTGAATAAGAACCTGTCCGATGTCGAAAACGATGTGTTTGACGGGTGTCATGCCTCTTTCCTTCTTTTCTCGAAAGCATCCGGTATTGCGGCAGCAATGGCTTTTTTCATCACCGTCGGCAATGCCTCATTGTCCAGATTCTCCACACTGATCCACCAGCCATTCCCGCCGGCCGGCTTGCGCACGTTCCGGGCCGCGTAGATCGTCAGGCGCAGTTCAAAATGCGTGAAAATATGGGTTATCGTGCCGCTGGGCACCCATTGCGCATCAAAGGGAGCCGCATCGATACCCGTTTCGCCATCGATTCGGGAGTTCCACTCCGTCGTCGGCACCTCGGTCATGCCGCCAAGCAATCCCGTTTGAGCCCGTCCGCGCAGATAGACTTCACCATTGGTGGAAACGGCGATGAACGCCGCGCCCAGCCGGATTGGCTTTGCCTTTTTGGGCACCTTCACCGGGAAAAACTCCGGGTCCGTGGTTTTCAGGGCCTCGCAATTGTCGTTGAGGGGGCAGATCACGCAGGCCGGACGCTTGGGCGTGCAGATGGTTGCGCCAAGGTCCATCATCGCCTGCGCAAAATCACCCGGCCGTTTGTCGGGGGTCAGCAGCTGCATCAGCCGCCGGATCTCGGGCTTGGCCGCGGGCAGGGGCGTCGACAGGGCATGGAGGCGCGTGATGACCCGCTCGACATTGCCGTCGACAACGGCAATCGGCATGCCGAAGGCAATGGATGCAATGGCCGCCGCCGTATAGTCGCCGATTCCCGGCAATGATTTGAGCCCGGCAAGATCGGCGGGAAAATGCCCGCCGAAGTCCGCTGCCACGATATCGGCGCACTTTTTCAGGTTTCGCGCCCGGGAATAATAGCCAAGCCCGGCCCAGGCGCGCATCACGTCATCCTGGCTGGCAGCAGCCAGGTCCATGACCGTTGGCCACTTGCGTATGAAGGTCAGGAAATAGGGTTTTACCGCCTCGACCGTCGTCTGCTGAAGCATGATTTCCGACAGCCAGATGCGGTAGGGATTAGCTACAATTCCGGACTTGTGATCCCCCGGCGTTATGCGCCAGGGTAAAATGCGATGATGGCTATCATACCAGGCGAGCAGTTCATTCGTTATTGGTTGCATCAATTCAAAACTGCTTTACAGGGAAGTGAAGTGACATTTCTCATGAAACGGTTGCGAAAGTAAATTCAAGAACATTCGGATTCATAAATGTTCCCAGCTCAGTTGACCAACGCCCTGCTGCTACCCACAAAAGGGCGTCTCGTCGGTATTGATCGCAACAATCGCATCTTCACTTTCCTGTTTGCACTTTTCCCCGGCTTGCTGGTCAGTGGAACCTCGGTAACGCTGGTCTGCGCCTTCCTCTGGGCGATAATTTCCCTGGTCCTGCGGCGCTTTCCCTGGCAGATGACGCGCCAGGACCGCATCATCGGCTGGATTTTTACCGCCTATGTCCTGGTGACGGTTCTCGTCGTGCTTCTCAGCCCGAATCTGGCGAAGGGTGCTGAATATCTCTTGAAGATGATCCCGTTCCTGGCGGTCTGGGCCATTATCCCCAGGCTGAGGGTGAGTCTCGACGGACGTATCGGTCCGTTCTTCGTGACCGGCGCTGGCATCGGAATGATCGGCGCCCTGATTTACAGCGTGGTCCAGATGCTCCTGCATGAGAGCCGGGCCACCGGCGGTGCGGGCAACGCTGCGGTTTTCGGGCTTTTCGCCGTGCTGTTCGGCAGCATCGCCCTGCTCAATGTCCACTCACAAAGCAAAACCGAACGGCTGATTGCGGTTGCAGGCTTCACCTGCGGGCTGATCTGCGTGTTCCTTTCCGGCACCCGGTCGGCCTGGCTCGTCATCCCGTTTCACTGTGCCATCCTGTTCTGGTACCTGCGCGGCCAGACGCTGCCCTCGATCAATCGAACCGTTAAATTATTGATGGCGCTCCTGCTCGTGGTCGTGGCTCTTGCGGCTGTCCCGAAGATCATGGACCGCTACAGCGCATTGCAGACCGACATCGTGCGACTGGACGAAGATCCCAACGACATCAGCTCGCTGAGTGCCCGGCTCCTGTTGTGGAGCGGGGCTGAAAAGGCATTTCTCGCGTCACCGCTTGTCGGACAGGGCCCGCAAAACCGCATGCAGTCGGTCAACAGGGCTTTGGATCTGCCTCCCGAGAAGTACTTGCTGTTCACGCATGTCCATAATGGCTTTTTGAATGCGGCAGTCGATGGCGGGGTGCTGGGGGTTCTGGCGCTGCTTCTGCTGCTGTCGGCCCCCATTGTCGCCGCGCGCCTGAAGGAACCTGGACCCGGGCGGGATTTGACGACGGCGCTTTCCTTGCTGCTCGTGACGGCTTATGTGATCACGGGAATGTTTGGCATCATGTTCGGGCACGACGCGACCGACGCGGTCTTCATCTACGTGACGCTGCTTATTTGCACGATTTCCGGTCCGACACCCTATCTGTCGGTGCGGGAAATCGCGGACCGCGCCGAACAGGACAAGGCTGCACTGGCAGTATGATAAAAGGGTTGGGGATAAAGTTCTGACATGAAAGCGATTGTTACCGGAGCGGCAGGCTTTATCGGCTTTCACGTGGCAAGACGGCTCGCCAGGGAAGGCTTTGAGGTCATCGCCATCGACAACCTCAATGACTACTATCAGGTGGCCCTCAAGGAAACCCGCCTGTCGGCGCTCGATGGCCAGTCCAATATCCGTTTTGCCCGCGCCAATATTGCCAGGCCCGAGGAATTGCGTGCCGCGATTGCCGGCGACATGGATGCCGATGTGATCGTGCATCTGGCGGCTCAGGCGGGTGTGCGCTACTCCGTGGAAAATCCCGCCGCCTATGTCGATGCCAATGTTCAGGGACAGGTGACTGTGTTTGAACAGGCCCGCGTGATGCCGAAGCAGCCGCCGGTCGTCTATGCAAGTTCATCGTCGGTTTATGGCGCCAACACCAAGGTGCCGTTTTCCGAGAGCGATCCGGTCAACAATCCGGTGTCCGTCTATGCGGCGACAAAGCGCTCTGCTGAACTGCTGGCCTATTCCTATGCGCATGTCCACAAGGTCGCTTCGACGGGCCTGCGCTTCTTCACGGTCTATGGCCCCTATGGCCGTCCTGACATGGCGCCATGGCTGTTCACGGACGCCATTTCAAAGGGCGAGCCGATCAAGGTCTATAATCACGGCAAGATGGCGCGCGATTTCACCTTCATCGATGATATTGTCAGCGGCGTGCTTGGTGCGGTGAACCGCATCCTGTCCAATCCGGCGGAAACTGCACCGGTCTACAATCTCGGCAACAACAATCCGGTGGCGCTGCTGCGCTTTATCGAAATCATCGAGCAGGCAGTGGGACGCGAAGCCGTCAAAAAGTTCGAGCCGATGCCCCCGGCGGATGTCGAGCGGACCTATGCCGACATCGACCTTGCCACCCGTGATCTCGGCTTCTGCCCGAAGACGACGCTGGAGGAGGGTATTCCCCTGTTTGTCGAATGGTTTCGCGGCTATAATGGCCGCTGACGCTTCCATTCCGGACACGCAAGGCAGTTTGCACCATGAGCGATGACCGCAAGCAAAGGGGATTCCGGCCATTGGCCGATCCCGCATCGGGCGTGCTCGATCCTGTCCTGCGCAAGCGCGCGGGGATAACGATAGAGCTTGTTCAGGCTTGGGAAGAAGTGGTTGGCCCCGCTCTTGGTGACCAGTCCCGGCCGCTGAAGCTGCTGTGGCCACGCCGTGCGCATGAGGACGACCCGTTCCAGCCAGCGACACTGGTGATTGCCTGCCAGGGGTTTACCGCCATGCGCATCCAGCATGAGACCGGTGAAATCATCAGCCGGGTCAACGCCTTTCTCGGCTTTGCCGCGGTCGGCCGCATCAAGATCGAGCAGAGGGCCATCACGCTGCCTGCGCCGAAGCGGCGTGCATTGCCGCCGGTCGACGCGGCAACCAGAGGGAAGATCAGTCGCGTCGTCGAAGCCATCGAGGACGATAGCCTGCGCGAGGCGCTGGAACGGCTCGGGCAAAGCATCCACGCGGAAAAGATCAAGCGCTGAAACACGTTCTGCCTGATTTTATCCCGTTCAGATCACGAAAAATTCAAAGACAGATGGCAAGCTCTGCCTTAAAGAGACTGCCATAGGGCTCTACGGAGTCAAACAACGCATAATCAACACCGGAGACAGGTGATCCTTATGACTGACATGCTGACACGCCGAAACATTCTGACCCTAGCGGCCGTATCGACGGCGGCGCTCGCTGTGACTGCGGGCAACCCGGCATGGTCAGAAGATGCGGCCAAGCCCGCCGCGACACCGGTGCCCGGTACGCCCGCCGACGTCAAGATTCCGGAATCCGCCGGAAAGGTCGATCAGGCCAAGCTGATGGAGCAGGGTCCTCTCAAGGATATCGTGCTGGGCAAGGCCGATGCCCCGGTCACCATCGTCGAATACGCGTCGATGACCTGCCCGCATTGCGCCCACTTCACCGTTGCCACGCTGCCGACGATCAAGGAAAAGTACATCGACACGGGCAAGGCCAAGCTCATCCTGCGCGAATTCCCGTTCGATCCGCGCGCTGCCGCTGCCTTCATGCTCGCCCGCTGCGCCCCGGAAGACCGCTACTATCCGCTTGTTGATGTGCTGTTCAAACAGCAGGAACAGTGGGCCGCATCGGCAAATGCCGTAGAACCTTTGATGCAAATCTCCAAATTGGCCGGTTTTACACAGGAGTCGTTCAACGCTTGCTTGACGAACCAAAAACTTCTGGATGATGTGAATGCATCGCGTGACCGCGGAGCCAAGGATTTCGGCGTCAATGCTACGCCGACCTTCTTCATCAACGGCACGAAATATGCAGGAGCCCTATCGGTTGACGAAATGTCAGCGATTATCGACGGTCTACTCTGATAGCTGCCTGTTGAATTCAGGCGGACGCCTTGCCGCGTCCGCCCTTGCGGTTTTGTGCGGGAAGGGCCTCTGATGCGCTTCACGAAACTCCGCCTCCTCGGTTTCAAATCCTTCGTCGAACCCGCCGAATTCGTCATTGAAAGCGGATTGACCGGCGTTGTCGGCCCCAATGGCTGCGGCAAGTCCAATCTCGTGGAAGCCCTGCGCTGGGTCATGGGCGAAAGCTCCTACAAGAACATGCGCGCATCCGGCATGGATGACGTCATTTTCTCCGGCTCCGGCACGCGCCCGTCGCGCAATACAGCCGAAGTCACGCTCTTTCTCGATAATCACGACCGCAGTGCCCCGGCAACCTTCAACGATGCCGATGAACTGCAGGTGTCGCGCCGCATCGAACGCGAGGCGGGTTCGGTCTACCGCATCAACGGCAAGGATGCCCGCGCCAAGGACGTGCAGCTGCTGTTCGCCGACCAGTCGACCGGCGCCCGGTCGCCATCCATGGTCGGTCAGGGCCGCATTGGCGAACTTATCCAGGCCAAGCCGCAGGCCCGCCGGGCACTTCTCGAAGAAGCTGCCGGCATATCCGGCCTGCACACCCGCCGCCACGAGGCGGAACTGCGCCTGCGGGCAGCGGAACAAAATCTGGAACGGCTGGAGGACGTCGTCGGCGAACTGGAAACCCAGATCGAAAGCCTGAAACGGCAATCGCGCCAGGCCAATCGCTTCAAGAGCCTGTCGGCGGATATCCGCCGTTCCGAAGCGATCCTCCTGCATCTGAAATGGGCTGTTGCCAAACATCAGGAGGCCGAGGCTCAATCGGCTTTGTCTGCCGCGACCTCAGGCGTCGGTGATTTCGCCCAGGTCCAGATGAACGCCGCCAAGGAACAGGCGATCGGCGCACACAAGCTGCCTGACTTACGCGAGGCGGAAGCCAAGGCTGCCGCGGCCCTGCAGCGCCTGACCATCGCCCGCTCGCAGATCGAGGAAGAAGCCCAGCGCATCCGGGCCCGCCAGTCGGAGCTGGAAAAGCGTCTGGCCCAGCTCACCGCCGATATTGCCCGCGAAGAGCAGATGGTGCGCGACAATGCCGATATTCTGGCGCGTCTCGATGCGGAAGAGCGTGCGCTCAATCAGGACAACGCCAATGCCGGTGAACACGAACTGGCAACCCGCGCCGATTTTGAACGCGCCGATGCCAAGCTTAGGGAAAGCGAAGCGGCCCTTGCCAAGGTAACCGCTGAACGCGCCGAAGCCACCGCCGAACGGGCGCAGATCGAGCGCAATTTGCGCGAAAGCACCGAGCGCCGTGACCGCCTTGCCCGCCAGATGGGCGATGTGGAACGCGATCTCGCGGCGATAGCAGCGCAGATTGCGGCTCTTGCCGATCCTATCGAGAAGCAGGCGCTGGTTGAAGCAGCCGAGGCAACGCTCGAACAGGCCGAGGAAGGCGCTTTGGCGGCGGAAGCGGCCGTCGAGACGGCGCGCCGCACGGAAGCGCAGTTGCGCCAGCCGGTGCAGGATGCCCGCAGCAATCTCAATCGCATCGAGACTGAAGCCCGCACCTTGGCAAAGATGATCAATGTCGGCGGGTCGGACCTGTTTCCCGCTGTTGTCGAAGCGGTAAAGGTGGAAAAGGGGTTTGAAATCGCGCTTGGCGCGGCGCTCGGTGAAGATCTCGACGCGCCGCTCGACCGTAGCGCCCCGGTTTTCTGGGGTGATGTGGACGGTGCCGGTGATGATCCCGCACTGCCAGCCGGGCTGAAAACCCTTGCCAGTGTGGTCAAGGCGCCGCGCCAGCTGGCCCGCCGTCTTGCCCAGATCGGCATTGTCGACGAAGCGGACGGCGCACGCATTCAGGCGTCGTTGAAGCCGGGTCAGCGGCTGGTCAGCCGTTCCGGTGCGCTGTGGCGCTGGGATGGCTATACGGCAAGCGCCGATGCACCGACACCGGCGGCACAGCGTCTGGCGCAGAAAAACCGCCTCGCCGAACTTGATATCGAAGTTGTCGAAGCGACGAAGCGCCTGCGTGAGGCTGAGGCCGCCATTGCAGGGGCAGAAGCCGCCGTGCGCCAGTCGGTTGAGAATGAGCGTATGGCTCGCGATCACTGGCGCGCCATGCAGCGCGCCGTCAGTGATGCGCGTGAGGCGCTTGCATCGGCCGAACGGGCGGCCGGGCAGCTTTCAAGCCGCCGCGCCGCTTTGGACGAGGGCAAGGCCCGCCTCGCCGAAACGCTTGAAGAAACACAGGAGCAGTTCCTTGAGGCAGAAGACCGGCTGGCACGCGCGCCGGATCTGGAAGAGGTCAATATCCGCCTTAGCCAGCTGACCGCAGAAGTCATGACCGACCGGGCGGCGCTCGCCGAGGCACGTGCCGTGCATGAAGGCTTGCGTCGCGAGGCCGAGAACCGCATGCGGCGCCTGGAGTCCATCGGTTTTGAACGCAGGAGCTGGAACGACCGCGCGCTGAATGCCGACCGCCAGATTGAATCTTTGACTGAACGGCGGCAGGAAGCGGAAGAAGAGTTTGCCGATCTGGTCGATGCGCCGGATGAAATTGCCGAACGCAACCGGGCGCTGCTGTCGCAGCTCTCGCAAGCGGAAGCGTTGCGCAAGGAGGCCGGTGATCGTCTGGCCGTGGCGGAAGCGCGTCAGCAGGAATTGGACCGCGCTGCCACCGATGCCATTCAGGCGCTGGCCACGGCGCGTGAAGGCCGGGCACGGTCGGAAGAGCGTCTTGCCGCGGCACAGGAACGCCGCCATGATGCCGAAACACGCATTGCCGAAGCCCTCAATTGCGCGCCGCATGAAGCAATGAAGCTGACCGGCCTCGGCCCCAACGATCCCTTGCCGGATGTCGATGCGACGGACCGCAATCTGGAACGGCTCAAGATCGAGCGCGAGCGCCTCGGTGCCGTCAACCTGCGGGCCGAGGAAGAGCAGGAAGAATTGTCGGCGCGGCTCGAGGCGATTGTCAGCGAACGCGAAGACATCATCGAGGCGGTCAAGAAACTGCGCCAGGCGATCCAGAGCCTCAATCGCGAGGGGCGCGAACGGCTCCTTGCTGCGTTCGAGGTAGTGAATGCGCAGTTCCAGCGCCTGTTCACACACCTGTTCGGCGGCGGCACCGCGGAGCTGCAATTGATTGAATCGGAAGACCCGCTCGAAGCCGGTCTTGAAATTCTCGCCCGTCCGCCCGGCAAGAAGCCGCAGACCATGACGCTGCTGTCCGGCGGCGAGCAGGCCCTGACCGCAATGGCGCTGATCTTTGCCGTGTTCCTGACCAATCCGGCGCCGATCTGTGTGCTCGACGAGGTGGACGCGCCGCTCGACGATCACAATGTCGAGCGCTTCTGCAACCTGATGGACGAGATGGCGGCCTCCACCGAAACACGGTTTGTCGTCATCACCCACAACCCGATCACCATGGCGCGCATGAACCGTCTCTTCGGTGTCACGATGGCCGAGCAGGGCGTCAGCCAGCTGGTGTCAGTCGATCTCCAGACCGCCGAGCAACTGCGCGAGGCGAGCTGATACCAGACTGCTTCAAGCTTGAAATGACGAAGGATTTCAAAGATTAACGCGGATTTACTCTGCTAATCGATTTGAATGGTGCAATGCAGCATTTTTTGGTGGTGCTTCGCGAACCTATCGAATAGACCTTCTTCAGCGCTTTGCGGCGCGTGGACGGCGGCATGGGAGGCTGCAATGGTGAAGTGGGTTTACACATTCGGGGACGGCAAGGCGGAAGGCTCTGCCGGCGATCGCAACCTTCTGGGCGGCAAGGGGGCCAATCTGGCCGAGATGTGCGCGCTCGGGCTGCCGGTCCCGCCCGGATTTACCATCACGTCCGAGGTCTGCAGCTGGTTCTATGACAATGGCCATCGTTATCCCGATACGCTCGAAGCTGATGCCAAGAAGGCGCTCGGTCACATTGCTGCGGTGACGGGCCGCGATTTCGGCGACCCGTCCAAGCCGCTGCTGGTGTCCGTGCGTTCCGGCTCCCGTGCTTCCATGCCGGGCATGATGGACACCGTGCTCAATCTCGGCCTCAATGATCAGACCGTGGAAGCCATCGCCCGCGAATCCGGCGATCCGCGCTTTGCCTATGACAGCTACCGCCGTTTCATCCAGATGTATTCCGACGTGGTCATGGGGCTCGACCATTCGGTCTTCGAGGAAATCCTCGAGGATACCAAGGCCAATCTCGGCGTCGAGATCGATACGGCGCTCTCGGCCGACGACTGGAAGGGCATTATCGACCTTTACAAGGCCAAGATCGAGGAAGAGCTGGAAGAGCCATTCCCGCAGGACCCGGAAAAGCAGCTTTGGGGCGCGATCGGCGCTGTTTTCTCGAGCTGGATGAACACGCGCGCCATCACCTATCGCCGCTTGCACAACATCCCGGAAAGCTGGGGCACGGCCGTCAATATCCAGGCCATGGTGTTCGGCAATATGGGCGAGCGTTCGGCAACGGGCGTTGCCTTCACGCGCAATCCGTCGACCGGCGAAAAGAAGCTCTATGGCGAGTTTCTCGTCAATGCGCAGGGCGAAGACGTGGTTGCGGGCATCAGGACGCCGCAGAACATCACGGAAGACGCGCGCATTGCCGCAGGTTCCGACAAGCCGTCGCTGGAAAAGTTGATGCCGGCCGCCTTTGCCGAATTCTGCGCCGTGTCGGACCGATTGGAAAAGCATTACACCGATATGCAGGATCTCGAATTCACCATCGAGAACGGCAAGCTGTGGATGCTGCAGACGCGATCCGGCAAGCGCACCGCCAAGGCTGCGCTGAAGATCGCCGTCGAAATGGCGAATGAAGGGCTGATCACACGGGAAGAAGCGGTTCTGCGCATTGATCCGGCTTCGCTCGATCAGCTGCTGCATCCCACGATTGATCCTTCCGCCAAGCGCAATGTCATCGGCAGCGGGCTTCCCGCATCGCCGGGTGCCGCGACGGGTGAGATCGTGTTCTCGTCGGAAGATGCCGAACAGCTGAAGTCGGAAGGCCGCAAGGCCATCCTCGTGCGCATCGAAACCAGCCCGGAAGACATTCACGGCATGCACGCGGCCGAGGCCATCCTGACCACCCGCGGCGGCATGACCAGCCACGCGGCCGTGGTGGCGCGCGGCATGGGCAAGCCCTGCGTCTCCGGTGCTGGTTCCCTGCGCGTCGATTACCGCAATGAAACCCTGCTGGCCGCAGGCGTGCTTTTGAAGAAGGGTGACATCATCACCATCGATGGCGGTATCGGCCAGGTGCTCAAGGGCGCCGTTCCCATGCTGCAGCCGGAATTCTCCGGCGATTTTGCCAAGATCATGGAATGGGCCGACACGACGCGCCGCATGAAGGTGCGAGCCAATGCCGAAACGCCGAATGATGCGCGCATGGCGCGCTCGTTCGGGGCCGAGGGCATCGGTCTTTGCCGCACCGAGCATATGTTCTTTGACGGCGAGCGCATCATTGCCATGCGCGAAATGATCCTGGCTGACAGCGAGAAGGGCCGCCGCGCCGCGCTGGACAAGCTGTTGCCGATGCAGCGCGCCGATTTCAAGGAACTGTTCGAAATCATGAACGGCCTTCCCGTGACGATCCGGTTGCTCGACCCGCCGCTGCACGAATTCCTGCCGAAGACGGAAGAGGAAATCGCAGAAGTTGCTGCTGTCATGAATGTCAGCCCGGAGAAGCTGCGCGAGCGCACCGACAGCCTGCATGAATTCAACCCGATGCTCGGCCATCGCGGCTGCCGCCTCGCCATTTCCTATCCGGAAATTGCCGAAATGCAGGTGCGGGCGATTTTCGAAGCCGCCGTGCAGGCGGCGGAAGTCACCGGCGCGCCGGTCGAACCGGAAATCATGGTGCCGCTGGTTGGCCTGCGGGCCGAACTTGATTTCGTCAAGGCCCGGATCGATGCGGTCGCCGCCGACGTGATGAAGGAAGCGGATATCAGGATCAATTATCTCGTCGGCACGATGATCGAACTGCCGCGCGCTGCGGTACGTGCGCATTCGATTGCCGAGGTGGCGGAGTTCTTCTCCTTCGGCACCAACGATCTGACCCAGACAACCTTCGGTATTTCGCGCGACGATGCATCCGCCTTCCTGATGACCTATCAGATGAAGGGTATCATCCAGCAGGACCCGTTCGTCTCCATTGATGTGGACGGCGTCGGCGAACTGGTGCGCATTGCCGTGGAAAAGGGCAAGATAACCCGCCCGGACATCAAGCTTGGCATCTGCGGTGAACATGGCGGCGATCCGGCTTCCATTCACTTCTGCGAAGAGACCGGCCTTGACTATGTCTCCTGCTCGCCGTTCCGCGTGCCGATCGCGCGTCTGGCGGCGGCACAGGCCTCGGCCAAGCAAAAATAGCGCCTTGGCCCTGTTGGCAGGGCCGGTGCCGCATTTTGGACGTGATCTGCGCGTGTATCTGCGGGCAATTCTCAAGATTGGTAAACACCGTGCGCTCAGCTTCTGCCATCATCGCTGCTCTTCTTCTCGTCACGCCTGCGGGGATCGCAACCGCCGGGGATCATCCGGCGCCATTCGTCGAGCCGAAGCTTTATATTGCCAAGGGCGGCGTCGCCGCGCCGCAGGTGGCCCTGACGCTGGATGCCTGTTCGGGGCAGACGGACCTGCGCATTCTCAACACGCTGGTCGAAAACCGCATCCCGGCAACGATCTTCGTCACCGCCCGCTGGATGCGGCACAATGCCGAGGCGCTTGCGGTCATGAAGGCGCATCCCGACCTGTTTGAGCTGGAAAATCACGGCTTCAACCACATCCCCGCCATCGACAACCAGCCCGCCATGTTCGGGTTGAAGACGGCAGGCTCGGAAGCCGCCATCCGCAGTGAAATCCAGGGCGGTGTCGACGCCATGCTGAAAGCCTCCGTCGCCAAGCCGGTCTGGTATCGCGATGCGACCGCCCGCTACAGCGAAAACGGTATCCGCATCATCCATGAGATGGGCTACCGGGTGGCCGGTTATTCGCTCAATGCCGATATGGGCGCCTCGCTGATGGCCGGGCTGGTGGAAAAGCGCATTACCGCTGCCAAGGATGGCGATGTCATCATTGCCCATATCAACCAGCCGGGCCGTGTGGCCGGTGCCGGTGTTGCCAAAGGCGTTTTGGCCCTGCAGCAAAAGGGTTTTCGCTTCGTGCGGCTGCAGGACGTGACGGTTTCTGCCCAGCCGGTGCGCTCCGGGGTCTGATCAAACCGGCAGCGAAAGACCGCCGCCGGTTTTGATTTTTCACAATCTTGTTTATGCCGCTGTTACTGCAGCCGGAAAGCCGTGGCTTCGTGCCCGGACGGCGGCGATGAAGGCCAGGGCGAGCAGTGCCAGCAGCACCCATGAGAACGACGTGACGCCGGTCGTTTCCAGGAGGAAGCCGCCAATGATGCCGCCGCCGGCAATGCCGATGTTCCAGACGGTGACGATCATCGATTGCGCGACATCCGCCGCATCACCCGCGGTTTTGGCCGATGCGGTCTGGAACAGGGTCGGCACGCCGCCATAGGTCACACCCCAGATGGCGAAGCTGAGATAGACCATCGTGCTGTTGGCGGACCAGATGGCAAGGAGAACGGCCGCCACGGCAAAGGCCGCGATGCAGATCAGCGTCAGTTCACGCAGCCAGCGGTCGATCATCAGGCCGATCATCCAGGTGCCGAGAATGGCGGACAGGCCAAAGACGAACAGCACCTTGTCGATGCTTCCGGCGAGCCCGGCGGGAACCAGAAACGGCGCGATGTAGGTATAGAGCACGTTATGGGCCACCACATAGGTGAGCGTGACAAACAGCACCGCCTTGACGCCGGGAATGGCGAAGACGCCGGAGATCGGCAATTGCCTTCCCGCTTCCTGGCCGGGAAAATCCGGCAATTTCCAGATGGTCCAGCCGACCAGCAGCACCGTCAGCCCGCTCATGATGCCGAACGTGTACTGCCAGCCGACAAACGCGCCCAGAAATGTCCCGGCGGGCACGCCGAGGGACAGCGCGACGGGCGCGCCAAGCATGGCGACGGCCATGGCCTTGCCTTTCATGTGGTCGGGCACCATGCGCCCGGCATAACCGGCAACCAGCGCCCAGAGCAATCCAGCGAAAACACCGGCAAAAAATCGGGCGCCGAGCGTGAGCGTGTAGCTGGTGGAAACCGCCGTGATCGTGTTGACGATGGCAAATCCGCCGATGGCGCTGAGCAGCAGTGGCTTGCGCCGCCATCCGCGTGTGGCTGCGGTCAGCGGGATAGCGGCGATGAGGGAGCCGAGAGCGTAGATGGTGACGAGCTGGCCCACCAGCGATTCGGGCACTGCCAGACTGGCGCCCATCTGGGGCAGCAGACCCGCCGGCAGCGCTTCGGTGAGGACGGTGATGAAACCGGCTGCTGCAAGGGCAAGCAGGCCGCTGAGCGGCAGCCGGAAGGAGGAGGCGGGAGTAGCCTCGTCCAGCGATGTTGTGATCGATGTCATGTCTTTGCCTGGTCAATAGGTACGGGGTTGGGCAGGCGGAGAGGCGATGCCTTTACAGTGCAAAGCTTCACACCTGCGATGGGAAACCGAACCTAGTCATCTTCGCAAAACGGAAAAACAGGCTATAGTTCCTTTCACAAGGGACATTTTTGTCGGCAATGAAGAGGTGGTGTCGATGGACAATCTGGGCTCGTGGAATGCCTTCGTGCAGGCCGCCGAATACCGCAGTTTCGTTGCCGCCGGCCGCCACCTCGGCGTTTCCCCCTCTGCCATCGGCAAATCCATTGCGCGGCTGGAGGAGCGGCTTGGTGCCCGGCTTTTTCACCGCAGTACCCGCAGCATCACGCTGACGCCGGAAGGCTCGCTGTTCCTGGAGCGGTGCCGCCGCATTTTCTGCGAGATCGAGGCGGCTGAACTGGAATTGTCGCAGGCCAATGAGGCGCCGCGCGGCAGGTTGCGTGTCAGCATGCCGATTGCGGACCGGTTGATGATGCCGGTGCTTTCCGCCTTCATGCGCGCCTATCCCGACATCGAGCTGGACATTGACTGCTCCGACCGGCTGGTCGATGTAATCGAGGACGGTTTCGACGCGGTCCTGCGCACCGGCGAGCCGAATGATTCGAGGCTGATGACCCGGGTGCTCGGCTCGTTCCGCAAGCGCCTTGTCGGATCACCGGACTATTTCGCGCGCATGGGAACACCAGAAGTGCCGGAGGACCTGACGCGGCATCATTGCCTGTTTTACCGCTATCCGACCACCGGGAAATTGCAACTCTGGCCGCTGTCCCGCGATGGCAGGGATGTGGAGCTTGACCTGCCCGCGACCCTCATCTGCAACACGTCGGCGCCACAGATCCACATGGCGCAGGAGGGGCTTGGCATCGCCTGCCTGCCGGATTTCACCATAATAGACGAGCTGCGGGCTGGAACGCTGGTCAGCGTTCTCGATGATTTCATCCCGTTTTCCGGTACGTTCCGCGTGCTCTGGCCGTCGAGCCGCTATCTCTCGCCCAAGCTGCGGGTGTTCGTCGATTTCGTCGCCGAACACCTCGATCTAGCGCCGGTCAGGGGCTGAAGATCAGCACGAGATAGACGAAGAAGATCATCAGATGCACCGCGCCTTCGAGCACCGTCGTGCGCAGGCCGGAAAAGGTCAGGGTGCTGAGGATCAGCGTTACCGCCAGCAGGGTCATTTCGGTGGATGACAGGCCGAGAATGGCGGTCTGGCCGGTGAACAGGCTGATGGCAAGCACGGCCGGCACGGTCAGGCCGACGGTCGAGGTTGCCGCACCCAGGCACAGATTGACCGCGCGCTGCAGTTCATTGCCGGAAACGGCGCGCAGCGCGGTAATGGCTTCCGGCGTGAAGACGATGGCGGCGATGAGCAAACCGCCGAGTGCGGTGGGCGCGCCGAAGCTCGCAATACCATGGTCGAGCAGCGAGGCCAGGCTCTTTGACAGCAGCACGATCGGCAGGATGTTCAGGATCAGCAGCAGCGTGTGGCCGCCAATCGACCCGGCAGGCTTCGCGTGGGGCGCTTCGATTTCAGGCGATGCCTGCAGAACGTCCTCGTCTCCCTTGGGATAGACGAAGAAGTCGCGGTGCCGCCCGGTCTGCAGCACGAGGAAAATCACATAGAGGGCGATGGTGAAAATCGAGAAGAACACCGATTGCACCACGGTGAGGGAGCCATTGCTGGTGGAAACCGTGAAGTTCGGCAGGATCAGCGGGATAACCGTCAGCGGAATGATGACGATGAGATAGGATGCCGCGCCCTGCAGATTGTAGCCCTGCTGGCCGTAACGCAGCCCGCCGATGAGCAGGCCAAGGCCGACCACGCCGTTCAAAACGATCATCAGCACCGCGAACATCGTGTCGCGGCCGAGCGTCGGCGCATCCGAACTCAGCATCACGGCGCTGATCAGCACGACTTCGATGATGACGATGGAGAGGGTGAGAATGAGCGTTCCAAGCGGTTCGCCCAGCAGTTCCGCCAGTTCCTCCGCCTCATGCACGACACCGAAGGCCGACCAGATGATGACGCCGAACAGCCAGACAAACAGAAACGAAGCTTTCATCACCGAACTCAGATCGGCCATCCAGCCATATCCGAAAACAAGAAAGGCACCCACAGTTGCCCAAGCTACAATCAGTCTGATCCATCCGGATATCATCGGCCCTCCTTCATCGGGTTGAGGTATCATTTCGTCTTGCAGAACCTATACAGGAAATTACCGGCGATCTTACCGTTTTCTGACGCTTTATCAAAGATTTCGCTCTGCCAACGAATACTCGCCCATGCCCTGGCCGCTGCAATCACGCGCTTATGACGCAACGCTTGCTTGTGTCCGTGGTCCTGTCTGCCTAACTTGCTCCCGATGAGGAGCCCGCGGGCTCCCCCGACGGATTGCAAACACTCCAAGGAGAATGAAATGCAGCTTGGCATGATTGGGTTAGGGCGCATGGGCGCCAACATGGCGCAGCGCCTCATGAAGCGTGGTCACGCCCTCGTGGTTCACGACACCCGCGCCGAAAGCATGGCGGACCTGCAAAAACAGGGCGCGACCGGAACGGTCGTGCTGGAGGAGTTCGTCTCGCTTCTGGCCAAGCCGCGCGCCATCTGGCTGATGCTGCCCGCCGCCGTTGTCGACAGCGTTCTCGCCAAGCTCGTGCCTCTGCTCGAGCCGGGCGATATCCTCATCGATGGCGGCAATTCCTATTATCACGACGATATCCGCCGCTGCGGCGAGCTGAAGACAAAAGGCCTGCACTATGTCGATGTCGGCACCAGCGGCGGTGTCTTCGGACTGGAGCGCGGCTATTGCCTGATGATCGGCGGCGAAAAGGACGTGGTGGAGCATCTCTCGCCCGTATTCGCCTCGCTGGCGCCGGGTGGCAATGATCCGGCCGCGCCCGCCGTGGCTGCGCCGGGCAAGAGCACCGCGCCGCTCGGTTATCTGCATTGCGGTGCCAATGGTGCGGGCCACTTCGTCAAGATGGTCCATAACGGCATCGAATATGGTTTGATGGCGGCCTATGCGGAAGGCCTGAACATCCTGCGCAATGCGGATATCGGCCTGCGCTCGCATGAGGTGGACGCGGAAACCACGCCACTCCTGCATCCCGAGCATTATCAATACAGTTTCGATCTGCCGCAGATCGCCGAGGTCTGGCGCCGCGGCAGCGTGATCAGCTCGTGGCTGCTGGATTTGACCGCCGACGCCCTGAACGACGATCCGACCCTGTCGAATTTCCAGGGGCGTGTTTCGGATTCGGGCGAGGGACGCTGGACGGCCATCGCCGCGATTGACGAGGCCGTACCCACGCCGGTTCTCAGCGCGGCGCTGCAGGAGCGTTTCAGCTCGCGCGGCAATGCCGACTTCGCCAACAAGGTGCTGTCGGCCATGCGCAGCGAGTTTGGCGGCCATGTGGAAAAACCCGCTTCCAAAGCCTGAGGCCCCGTGCGCAGCTCTGGTCCGGTCCCGCTGCGGGCCGGAGCGGAGCTGTCTGTACATTGCGCTGGAATTTCGAACTATTGTTTTTGTATTTTGCTATTTGTTTAGACATTTCTCTTGGCGGAAGACGGGCATCCCGCATGTATTAAAACTGTGACAAAAGGTCTGTAGAATCGCCGGATTTTGTTTGGCGATTGATCATTCAATGGTGAAAGCGGGATATTTTTTTGTGTATTGCAAAATGATTTTTGTATTATTATAAAGCAATCCTGTAGCGCGGCTTGTCCAAGGTTCCAGGCCGGCAGTGCAACAGCGTCACATCATTTTGGAGATACTCATGACATCGAAACTCTGCAGTGGAGTCTTCGCGGCACTTATGTTCATGGCCGTTTTCATCGCATCGTCGGCCCATGCGGCAGACAAGCCGGGCTGCAAGGATTTCCCCGGTATCAAGCGCTTTGAGGGGTCATCGATCATGTTGTGCGATGCGCGCAACTTTGCCGAATATACCCTGCCGACCGGAAAGTGGGTCAAGAACGAGGATGACTCCGCCAAGTCGGATTTTGCCAGCAAGGAAGCACTGGAAGGGCGCCTGACGCAGAATGTCTATTCCGTCCCTGCCGGACCTTCCTCGGCCGAAGTGTTCCGCAACTACCTGAACGATCTGCAATCGGCGGGCTACAATGTCCTGTTCCAGGCCAAGCAGGCCGACACCTATCAACTGGAGAACGTCTTTGGCGAAAAGGGCCCCGGCGGCCAGCTTTTCGGCTACAGCCCGGACGAGGCGCGTTATGTGGCGGCAGTCAAGGAAGAGGGCGGCGTCAAAACCTACATTGCGCTCTATGTCATCGAATTCGAGGACGGCTATGTGCCGGAATTCGATGCGGTCAAGGGCCAGGTCTATGTCCGCCTCGAGTCGCTTCAGGTCGGCAACCTGACCGACCAGATGGTCGTGGTTTCCGCCTCGCAGATCAGCAAGAGCCTCGATACGGCGGGCAAGGTTCTGCTCTACGGTATTCATTTCGACTTCAACAAGGCGTCAATCAAGCCGGAGTCGCGCCCGAGCCTTGATGAAATCGCCAAGTTCCTGAAGGATCAGCCGAACGAGAAACTCGATGTGGTTGGCCATACCGACAATATTGGCGGTGCTGACTTCAACATGCAGTTGTCGAAGGCGCGGGCGGATGCGGTTGTCGCCGATTTGGTCAGTACCTACAGTGTTTCGGCGAACCGTCTCAAGGCGAAGGGGGAGGGCTTGCAGTCGCCTGTCGCATCGAATGACGATGAAGCCGGACGGGCCAGGAACCGCCGGGTGGAACTCCATCGCCAGTAGTATTGGCATGCTCTTTGCCGGAACAGGAAAGGCGGCTCACGGAGCCGCCTTTTTACTGTAGATGGCTGCCGGTCAGTTTGGCCGTACGCTGGCTTCCCGGTTGCAATCGCCGCCGCAGGCGTCAGGCGAAACAAACTGCATGGTGAAGACCTGGCCGCCAATGCCCTGGGCAAGTTCCGGTGACAATGTCAGCGGCGTGCAATCCTTGACGGCGGAAATGGCCGCATCGATGAAAGATTTGCGCGCCGCCGCGTCATTGCCCGGAAAATCGATGGCAGCCGTTCGCGGCGGGCCGATCAGCGAGCCGTCGCGCTTGAAGCTGAAACGGAGTGTCACGGTGGATTTTTGTGAACCCTCCGGCGCAGTCCAGCAGGCATGAAGCGCTTTGCCGACATCATCCATGGTGGTCAGCGGGCCGGCCATCACGGAGGGGGTGGTGGAGAACGTCATGGCGAGTGCCAGAGACAGGCGATTGAGAAGCTGTGTCATGATCCCAGTTGCTCCTTTTGAATGTCCAAAGACGGTGCACTTGAGTCCATCGGTAGAATACCACCAAAAGCCCGTTTTAGTGAGTAAAAATACTATCTAAGGTTGAACATTACTGGGGTAATTGCAGTATTGTCTGGGATATCCGGGTTTAAACACGCACATGTGATGGTGGATGGCCATTTCCGGCCGTTTCCACCATCCCATTACTTTGAAAAACCTATGCGGCCTTGATCGGGCGCGGTCCGATATACCGCGATTGCGGGCGAATCAGCCGGCCATGTTGGGTCTGCTCCCTGGCATGGGCGATCCAGCCGCCGACCCGTCCCATGGCGAAGACGCTGGTAAAGCTGTCCCGCGGAAAACCAAGCGTTTCCAGCAGCAGTGCTGTATAGAATTCCACATTGGTCTTGAGCGGGCGGTCGGGTTTGCGGCGGGCGAGGATGCGCAGGGCCGCCGCTTCGACGCTCTCCGCCAGCTTGAAGCGGCCCGCACCGTGATTGCCCGTTCCAGCCAGCCGCCGCAGCGCCTGCATCAATGCATCCGCGCGCGGGTCGCGCACCCGGTAGATGCGATGGCCGAAGCCCATCAGCCGCTCGCCGTCGTCCAGTGCCTTTTCCAGCCAGGTTTCGGCATTGTCCGGTGTGCCGATGGCATCGAGCATGTCGAGAACCGGCCCCGGTGCACCCCCGTGCAGCGGCCCCTTGAGCGCGCCGAATGCAGCCAGCACGGAGGACACCAGTCCCGCATGGGTGGACGCCACCACCCGAGCCGCGAATGTCGAGGCGTTCATGCCGTGATCGCTGACCGTAACGAGATAGGTATCGAGTGCGGCGGCTTCCTGCGGTGTGACGGTTCGGCCGTGCAGCATGTGCAATATATCCGCTGCGTGGCTGAGCGCGGTGTCGGGGGCGACAGGTGCCTGGCCGTTCTTCAGCCGGATGACCGCCGGGGTGAACACGGCGGGAGCCGCGATCAGACGCAGGGCGGTGGCAAGGTCATCCCCATCAGTAAATTGGGCGGTCAGCGCGCGCACCGCATCGGTGACCGGCAGTGCGAGCAAGGGCGCGGCAGCATCGGGTATCGCGTTGAATATCTCCTGCCGGGCCAGGCCGATGCGCGTGCGCAGTCCGTCCGCATCGAGCTTTTCGTCAAAGGCATCCGACAGCAGCAGCGCCAGCAGTTCCTCATAGGGGACAACGCCGGCCAATTCATCCAGCGACCGGCCGCGAATGATCAATATGCCTCCAAGCCCGTCAACATCCGACAGCGTGGTTTCCGTGGCGACAACGTCATCAAGACCGTTTTTCATGGCAAACTCCAGTTTTTGTTTCCGCCACAGGATGAGGTGCGTTATGATTGACGTCAATCTTGACGTAAATGATCAATGTGAGGTTCCATGGCGTGGTTGACGGCATCGCAGGCTCTGGCGGCCCTTGGCGTCCAGCCGCAGACCCTTTACGCCAATGTCAGCCGGGGACGGATTCAGGCCAAGCCCGATCCGCAGGACCCGCGCCGCAGCCTTTACAAGAGCGAGGATGTGAAACGCCTCGCCGGACGCAAGGCCGGGCGGCGCACGGTGGCCAATGTCGCCGCCGAGGCCATCGGCTGGGGCGATCCGGTCCTGCCGTCGAGCATCTCGACCATTGCCGACGGGCACTTGTGGTATCGCGGCAGGGATGCGTCCGTACTGGCCGCCTCGTCGACACTTGAACAGGTTGCAGCGCTGTTGTGGGAAGCGGGGGAAATCACCGCGTCACCTTCCGCCCATGATATGCCCAGGCCCGACCGCCCGCTGGAAGCAGCCATGATTGTCCTTGCCAGGCGTGCCGCAACGGACCTGCCGGCCCATGGCCGCTCGCGTGCCGTGCTGGTTGCCGAGGCATCCGGTGTCTTTGCGGACGTCGTTGCGGCGATGCTTGGCACCGGCAGCGCCGCCAATCACGCCGTTCACATCCGTCTGGCCCATGCTTGGAATGCGCCGGAGGCGGAAGACTGCATCCGCCGGGCGCTGGTTCTGCTGGCCGATCATGAGCTCAATGCCTCGACCTTTGCGGCCCGCGTCGCCGCCTCGACCGGAGCGCCGCTGTCGGCCGGCATGCTCTCCGGTCTTGCCGCGCTGACCGGGCCGCTGCATGGCGAGGCCTATCTCAGCGTGCAGGCGCTGGTCCGGACCGCACAGGCCACCGGCGCAGGTTTTGCGATACGCGAACTGCTGGCCCAGGGCAGGGCCATCCCGGCCTTCGGGCACCCGCTCTATCCCCATGGTGACCGGCGCGCCGCGGCGCTGCTGGCACAGTTCGAACCGGGCGCCATCTATCGGCAGATTCGCGAAACGGCAGAGATGCTGACCGGCGAGCAACCCAACATTGATTTTGCTCTCGCCGCCATGACGGATGGCTTTGGTTTGCCTCCGGCGGCACCCGTCATTCTCTTCGCCATTGCCCGCTCCGTCGGCTGGATTGCGCATATTCTGGAACAACAGTCGATGAACCAGCTGATCCGCCCGCGTGCCCGTTACACCGGCCCGCCCCTGTCCCTGTCCTGAACCCGGCATTCGCCCATGAAAAAATTCAGGCGATATGTCGATACCGGTAAATCCCGCGCGTCGTGTCATCGGAGCGAGGGTTTACCAACGGTCGGACCATCCGGCCGCCCGGCATCCGAACCGAAGGAGAAACGACAATGCGATTCATGATTCTGGTGAAGGCAACGAAAGATTCGGAAGCCGGCGTCATTCCGCCGGAGGAACTCTTCAGCGCCATGGCCGATTATCACGAGCAGCTGGCGAAAGCCGGGGCGCTGCTGGACGCCAATGGCCTTCAACCGACCTCAAAGGGCTGGAAAATCCGGTATTCCGGCGGCAAGCGGACCGTGATCGACGGGCCGTTCGCCGAAGCCAAGGAACTGGTGGCAGGTTATACCATCATTCAGGTGAAGACGCGCGAGGAGGCGATTGAATGGGCCAACCGGTTTCCCAATCCGCATCCGGACAGTGGCGAGATTGAAATCCGGCAGATGTTCGAACTCGAAGATTTCGGCGAATTCGAAGCCATCGACCGCTTTCGCGACATGGGCGCCGGCCAGAACAAGTAAGCCGCACGTCGCGATCTTGCGCGACGGCCCCGAAGGTGATGTGATCGGCCCTTATGACGACTGCCGCCGAAACCCATCGTGCCATCGAAACCGTGTGGAAAATCGAGCAGGCCCGGATTATTGCCGGGCTTGCGCGCATTGTCAGGGATGTCGGGCTTGCCGAAGAACTGGCACAGGAGGCGCTGATCGCCGCGCTGCGCCACTGGCCGTCGGAGGGCATCCCGCGCAATCCCGCCGCATGGCTGATGGTCACCGGCAAACGCCGGGCCATCGATCATTTCCGCCGCACCAAGATGCTGAAGCGCAAGCACGGGCAGTTGGGCTATGACGCGGAAATCGAACAGGCCGCCATGCCGGATTTCGATACGGCGCTGGACGACGATATCGGCGACGACATGCTCAGCCTCATCTTCACCGCCTGCCACCCCGTGCTATCGGCCGAGGCGCGCACGGCGCTGACGCTGCGCATGATTGGCGGGCTGACGACGGAAGAGATCGCCCGCGCCTTCCTGACACCTGAAGCCACCGTTGCCCAACGCATCGTCCGGGCCAAGCGCACGCTGTCGGAGGCGAATATTCCCTTCGAGGTGCCGCGCGGCAAGGACCGCACGGAACGTCTCGCCTCGGTGCTTGCCGTGCTCTACCTGATTTTCAACGAGGGCTATTCGGCCACCGCGGGAGATGACTGGATCAGGCCGCAACTGGCACAGGAAGCCATGCGGCTCGGGCGGATCCTTGCTGATCTGATGCCGGATGAACCGGACGTGCACGGGTTGATCGCCCTTATGGAAATTCAGGCCTCGCGCTTTGCCGCGCGGGTCGGGCCGTCGGGCGAACCGGTCCTGCTGTTCGACCAGAACCGCGCGCACTGGGACCATCTGCTGATCCGGCGCGGGTTGGCGGCGCTGGAGCGGGCCGAAAGGCTGGGCACCGTCTACGGCCCCTATGGCCTGCAGGCAGCCATCGCCGCCTGCCATGCACGGGCGCGAACCGCCGAGGAAACCGACTGGGTCCGGATCGCCGCGTTCTACGAGCAGCTGGCAAAGCTCATGCCATCGCCCGTCGTTGAGCTCAATCGGGCGGTAGCGCTTTCCATGGCTTTCGGTCCGCAAGCCGGGCTCGACCTCATTGACCAGCTGACGGGCGAGCCGTCCCTGCAGGCTTATCACCTCCTGCCAAGCATTCGCGGCGACCTCCTGCTGAAACTCAAGCGGCCGGATGAAGCGCGGGCTGAGTTCGAGCGGGCCGCAAGTCTCACGCGCAATGCCCGCGAGCGCACAATCCTCCTGGAGCGCGCGGCTTCCTGTGCCTAGTGCTGTAATGCGAGCTTCATGCCCTCATGGCTGGCGACAAATCCCAGCGCTTCGTAGAAACGCGCCGCGTCGGGCCGCGTCTTGTCGGTGGTAAGCTGCACCAGCCCGCACTGGCGTTCGCGGCAGGTGTCGATGGCCCATTCAAACATGCGGCGGCCAAGCCCGCCGCGCCGGTGCGCTTCGGCAATCCGCACGCTTTCGATCTGCCCGCGCCACATGCCGGTGCGTGATAATCCGGGGATAAAGGTGATCTGGGCGCAGCCGATGACAAGTCCTCCGTCTGCCGCCACGACCAGAAGCTGGTTCGGGTCGCTGTCGATGGCGGCAAAGGCTGAGCGATAACGCGGATCGACCGGATCGGAGATCACCTCGCGCTGGCTGCCGAGCGGATCATCGGCCAGAAGCGCGACAATGGCAGGGAGATCGGCGCTTGTGGCCTTGCGGATGAGGGGTTCGGTCAACACTGGTCTCCCACCTGAAAACGATTGCACGAACCACGCACCACGCGTTGGCAATCAGCTTTAATACATTTCATTCCACAGTATCAAATCCAACCCCTGTCAGATGTTCCGACATATCCCACAAGTCGTGGAGGCCAAAGCCGTCCTAACGTCTTTGACTAAAAGCGAATTGACACCCATTGGCTTAAGGAAATAATCCGGCTCCGTATTCAATCGTTTTAAATTGCTTTGGGAGGAGCATGGTTTGAAGGCGCGGCTGTCGCAATCGCGCACGCGTCAGGCGCGACATCTATTTTTCAACTTTTAATTTCAAGCGCAAATTTAATAGCAAAATTCATTTGGGAGGAACCAATGATTTTCAGACGCGTCCTCATCGCCGGACTTGTCGGCGGCACCATGCTGGCGGGTTGCAATAATGCGGATGACAAGGCTCCGGCAGCGCCTGATGCGCAAGGCAGCTTTGCCGAAGACATCAGTCCGCAGAACGGCGGGGTGGACCAGGCAACGATCAAGGGCCTCAAGGACACCTTGGACACCCTGCAGGCGAACATCGTCATTCTGCAACGGGACGGAGCGACCTCGAAAGAGACACTGGCTGCACTCAAGTCCCCCATCGAACTTTTGCAAAGCCGGGCCGGCCAGACAGAAGCCTCTGTTGCCGCGTTGACGGAGCTCGGCCCCCGCATCGGCAAGCTGGATGCCGGCCTCAAGTCGCTGACGGATAATTTCAAAACTTTGGAAGGGCGAACGGCGGCCATACAGGCTGATACGGATACGCTTAAACCATTGCTGGCGCAGTTCGCGGCACTGAAAGACGATTACGGCAAGGCGATCAAGCTGAAGCTGGAAGCGGCGGCGCTCGCCCCGCTGCTTGCCGACATCGATCTGCTGAAGACCGGCAAGGCCGATGCAGGGAAGCTTGCGGATTTGCAAGCAAAGCTCGACGGCTTGAAGGATGCGGTCGACAAAGCAAAGCTCAGCACAGATTCAGTCGATGGTTTCAAAAAAACGGATCGTCGCGTTGGAAGAGGCGATCAGGAAACTGAAGGGCCAGAACAATGCCGGGCTGATTTGTGTCAGCAGCGTTACGCCCAATGGCGGGATGCCACCGAGTGCCCTCATTACCTTCGATTAATTGCTTGATTTTTAAATTCTCAAAATAACTTAAAGGGGAGGCTTCTCATGAGTTTTGCAAGCCGCAGATCATTTCTATTACAAAGTGCTGCAATTATTGGAACCGGACTATTTTACAGTACCGAAAAGCGCTTGAATTTTATTGGTTCGGCGTCTGCTGTCGGACCTACAACCTCTTTGACCGATATCGAGGCGCTTCCGTATTGCGCCAGTGGAACCATCCGCGAGATCGCAGGCGGCTGGACTTTTACCAGTGTCAACGAAGCTCCTCAGTTTACCGGCGAAGCCCTGTCCTCAGCCGGTGCATTTAAAATGAATAAGGCCACTGTTCCGGGCACTGTTTTGACCAGCATGATCAATAATGGTGTTTATCCAGACCCGCTCTATCGTCAGATCGTCACCAAATTGATCCCGGATAATCTGCATAAAACGGACTATTGGTACCGTACAGAAATCGACGTACCGGCTTTGCAGGATGGACAGCGGTTCTGGCTGCGCTTCAGCGGCATAAACTATCTGGCAACGATATGGTTGAATGGCCAGGAGGTCGGCCGCATTGAAGGTGCCTTCAAGCGTGGAAACTTCGATGTCACGGACACTATCAAGAATGTACAGGGGCAGAAAACATTTCTGGCCGTGAGAATTCATCAGCTCGACCATGTGGAAGGTCCGCTGCTACCCAGTTATTCCAGCGGTCGCACGCGCGGAGGAACCAATGGCGGTCCGTCCGGCCAAACGCTGAACAATGGGCCGACATTTTTTTGCACAGCCGGATGGGACTGGTTACCCACCATACCCGACCGGTGCCTGGGGATCTGGCAACCGGTCTACAGCTTCGTTACCGACACGACCAGAATTGTGAATACCCAGGTCAATGCAACCCTCGCGGATGATCTCGCCAGCGCTAGCCTGGAAATCAATATCACCTTGAGCAATAAATCGGGGGTAGCGCAAAACGGTGTTCTCACAGGTACAATATCGGGCATCGCGTTCAGCCATGCGGTTTCACTGCCTGCCGGGAGCGAGCCCAAGACTTTTAAACTAACCAAAAACAACGTGCCGGAACTTGCGTTAAGCAATCCCAAACTGTGGTGGCCGAACGGCTATGGCGACCCTTACCTTTATGAACTATCCCTTACGCTTCATATTGGCGAGATTATATCCGACCGGCGCAGTTTGAAGTTTGGCGTGCGCAAAATCACCTATTCGCGCAAGCGAGGCTCCGGTACTGATCTGGGGATCGCCATCAACAATGTGCCCATTTTGATCATGGGTGGCAATTGGGGATTGGACGAAGCGTTGAAGCGCATCCCTCGCGAGCGGCTTTTCAATCAGGTCAGATTGCATAAGGAGGCCAACCTCAACCTGATCAGAAACTGGAACGGGCAAAGTACCAGCAAGGATTTTTATGATGCCTGCGATGAATATGGTATTCTCGTCTGGCAGGATTTCTTCTTCTCAGGGGAAGGAGGCACTCCGAAAAATACCGACAGATATCTCGACAATGTTCGCGATGTCATCACCAATTTCCGCAACCATCCTTCGATTCTGCTTTGGTGCGGCGGCAATGAAAAAAAGCCGTCACCTCAAACAATCGTCGATGGTTTGGACAAGTTGGTCACCGAGCTCGATCCTCAACGCGAATGCCTGACAAGTTCCAAAGAAGACACGAGCGAACCTTATGCGAAGCCTCCATTGGGCGGCTATGCGTCTGGCGGGCCCTACCATTGGGTGACGCCTGGAAGCCACTTCAATAATGTCAGCTCCCTCCCATTCCACAATGAAATTGGTTCTCATTCGATTCCCACGCTGGAATTTGTTCAGTCGATGCTGCCGGAAGCGTCCTGGGAATGCCCTGATGACTATTGGGCGGACAGAGATTCCAATGGGAACGGTGGTGGTGGACGGATTACTGACGCCACTGCAAATCGCTATGGCAAGATCAGCAATCTTGCCGATTTTGTCCGCAAATCCCAGTTGATGAATTATGAATGCATCAAGGCGATTTACGAGTCCCACGCCGGCAATTTTGGCCCGATAACAGCAACTGCGCCTGCAACGTCAACGGGCGTCATCATGTGGATGACCAACCCGGCGCAACCAAGTTTTGTCTGGCAGATGTATAGCCATGATCTTGAACAGCACTCATCCTTCTTTGCGGTTCAACACGGGTGCAGGCGTGTTCATGTCTTGATGAATGCGAACACTCGAAAAATCTTTGTTGTCAATCATACGGCAAATCCGCTGCGCGGGAGCGTTGAGATCGCCATCCACAATCTCGATGGTACACAAGTCAGCCGGACTGTCGAAAATGTCCCTGAGATCAAACCGGCATCTTCAGCCAGTATTGTCGATATCAGCTCGAAGATTTCGGCCTCCACATCCGACATTTGCTTTATTTCGCTTCGGCTTATCGTAAATGGAAACTTCCAGTCCGAGAATTTCTATTGGTGCAAGAAAAGCGGAGACGATGATGACTACAAGCTGCTGGACACAATGAAGCCTGCATCGCTCGGTATTTCGGCGAAAGTTGTGGAGACGGGGAAGACGGCAACAAAACTCAATGTGAAGGTAGAAAATATCAGCGATGCAATTGCCTTGATGGTTCACCTGCAGATATTTGATAAAGTCACCGGAGCGCGAATATTGCCGGCATTTTATAGTAATAATTACCTTAATATGTTGCCGAATAAGTCAACGGAAATTACTGTTGAAGTCCCGCATAAGGACGGCAAAGCTGTAGAAAATCTCGCGATCAGGATAGACGGCTGGAAAATCGACAGGGCAGGCTCAAAGCTGAGCACTGTGGATGTGCCCATCAGCTTCAATGAAAACGCCTTGAATCTGCAACCGAAAGGCGCAGCCTTTGCGTCTTGCAAGTAGAAAAGGGACCAACGCAGACCGTAGCAGACGAAACTTGTCAGACGCGGATGAGGGTGCAACCATAGGGCGGCACCCTCTTGTCGTTACCCTAAGCCGCGCGCAGGCCACCGGTCGAAACATGCGCCTCGGTATCGGCCAATGCCAGCTCGAAGCGATTGAAGAGCTCGTTCAACTCCGCTTCCGTGATGATCATCGGCGGGCAGAAGGCGATGGAATCGCCGATGGCCCGCAGCACCGCGCCGTGGCCTTCGAGGAAGCGGGCGAGCTGTGCGCCGACGCCGTGCGCCGGATCGAAAGAGCGTTTGGTTGCCTTGTCGGCCACCAGTTCCACCGCACCCATCAGGCCGGAATTGCGCACTTCGCCGACCAGCGGATGATCGATGACCTTCTTCAGGCGTGCTTCGAAAGTCGGCGTCAGGCCGCGCACATAGTCGACGATGTTGCGGCGCTGGTAGATCTCGATGGCCTTGACCCCGAGCGCGCAGCCCAAGGGATGGCCGCCATAGGTGAAACCGTGGCCGAATGTGCCGATCTGGGCGCTGTGATCCACATAGGCCTGGTAGACGTCTTCGGGAACCAGCACGGCGCCGAGCGGTGCATAGGCCGATGTCAGCTGCTTGGCCGCCGAGATGGTGGTCGGCGTCATGCCGACGGCCTGGCTGCCCCACCAGTGGCCGGTGCGGCCAAAACCGTTGATGACCTCGTCGGCAATGATCAGGATGTCGTGCTCGCGCAGGATCGGCTCGATGGCAGCGAAATAGCCCGATGGCGGCACCAGCACGCCGCCTGCACCCATCACCGGCTCGGCAATGAAGGCGGCGATGGTGTCGGGGCCTTCGCGTTCAATCATGTCGCGCAGCGAATCGGCAAGACGCGCCACGAATTCCGCCTCGCTCTCGCCCGCCTGGCCGAAACGGTAGTAATGCGGGCAGTCGGTGTGCAGGATGCCTTCCACCGGCAGATCCCAGCCCTTGTGGTTATAGGGCAGGCCGGTCAGCGACGCGGCCATGATGGTCACGCCATGATAGGCCTTGACGCGCGAGATGATCTTTTTCTTCTTCGGGCGGCCCAGCGCGTTGTTGTAATACCAGGCGAGCTTGACCTGCGTGTCATTGGCTTCGGAACCCGACGAGGTATAGAAAACCTTCGAGATCGGAACGGGCGCGATTTCCTTGAGCTTTTCGGCAAGCTCTATCGCCGGTTCCATGCCCTTGCCGCCAAAGAGGTGGTAATAGGGCAGGGTGCGCAGCTGCTCGGTTGCAGCATCGATCATTTCCTCGTCGCCGAAGCCGAGACCGGCGCACCACAGGCCCGCCATGCCCTCGATATATTCCTTGCCCTGCGTGTCATAGATATAGACCCCCTTGGCATGGCCCATCACCAGCGGTCCTTGATCCTGCAATTTATGGAGGGGGGTATAGGGATGCAGGATCGAATCGATATCGCGCTGCTGGACATTTGTAAGGGGGCGGCTGCTCGCCATTTCATGACTCCATTTTGATGGGATGGGGCGAGCTTAGCCAGACTTGCCGGAAAGAGCAAAGCGGCTTCCAAAAGAAAACGTCGCCTGCGTCGTTATTCCGGGCGAAGGCCCTTCATCACGGCCGCATAATCCTTGCCGAGCCGGGTGAGCAGCGTGGTTTCATCATCTTCGGCCGAAACGGTGAGGCTGGTGCCGTCATTGCCGAGCATGACGAAAACGAGCTGGTCGACGGCACCGTCCGACAAGGAAATGGCCGCAATGCGCTGCTGGTCCCCGTCTTCCGGTGCGCGAATGTTGAAAACAACCTCCCCGCCGACGAGGGTTGCGGCCTTCTGCAAAACGCCTTCGAAACCGTCGGCAACAATATCCTGTGCGCCAAGCGCCAGTTCGATCTCGACAACTTCAAGCGAAACCGCTTTGCCAGTCTCAGGCATTCTATCCGGCCTCGTCATTTTGCGTTGTAAAAGCGGCTTGCTTGCCCGCCTTCTATCCTGCCCTGAATCACCGGGGCGATGATGTCAGCTATGTGACAGCCGATCTACTCATAAAGTGTAAACGGTTGAGATGGTTCGGTGGCGGGCAGATGCCGCCCGGCGCCGGGTTGTGGGCGATTGCGTCATCAGAGCTTCATACATCGCGGGCATTCATGTGCCGTTGCCCATATTCAAACTCAAAAACCGATTTCATTTTTTAGACACTGCATTTTCAGTCGCTCGTCAGCTGATCCAGCACAGCAATATTCGTTTGAAGAATCTGCATTTTAGAGGAAACCATTATGGAAAGACGTCATTTCATTAAATTACTCGGTATTGCGGGCGTCGATGCGGCTGCCTATGCGGCATGCTCATCCTACATGCAGGACGCATTGGCCAATGCACAAGACTTGGTAAAGGCGTTGAGTGCGCCGACAGAGGGTCCGAAGGGGTCGCTCGCCGATATCGAGCACGTTGTCATCCTCATGCAGGAGAACCGGTCCTTCGATCACTATTTTGGTACTTTACGCGGCGTGCGGGGATTTGGCGATCCTCGACCGCTGAGATTGAAGGACGGCAAACCTGTGTGGGAGCAGGCGCAAGGGGATAGCGCCGCGCAAAGGATAAGGCCGTATCATCTGCCGAAAGGGGATTTGACGGGCAAACAAGGCCTTGCCGGCGGTGTTTTTCTGCAAGACCCAGCCCATGATTACAAGAGCGGTCTTGGCGCATGGAACATGGGTCTCATGGACAAATGGATTCCCCAGAAAGACATTGTGTCCATGGCTCATTATACCGAGGAGGACATTCCATTCTATTTCAGCTTGGCCAAGGCTTTCACCATCTGCGATGCCTATTTTTGTTCGCACAACGGCGGAACCGACACCAATCGCAGTTATCTCTCGACCGGGACGTGCAATGGCAAGACCGACAATAAGTATTTCAGCAGCATTAAGGCCACTGACGAGGTTTCGAGGCCGAACTGGAAGTCCTATCCAGAAAGTTTACAAGAGCGTGGTGTCAGCTGGAAGTTTTATCAGGACGGTCTGACTTGGACAGTCGACGCCTTCGATGGAAACTATGGTGACAATACCCTTGAATATTTCCAGCAGTACAGGGTGAAAACCGCTTCCCCTGACAAGAGCACGATCTATGAGAAAAACCAGAGCATCAATTCGGTTTTACGGACTGAGGTCAACACGACGTCGCGGTTCGAGCAGGATATCATTGACAATAAGCTCCCCGCCGTTTCATGGATTGTTGCCCCGGAGGCTTTTTCCGAACACCCGAAATATCCGCCGCATTTTGGCGAATACTATCTCAATGAGATTTTGCGGGCGCTTGTCGCCAACAAGGATGTCTGGCACAAAACGGTTCTGCTCGTTACCTATGACGAAAATGGCGGATTTTTTGATCATGTTCTTCCGCCAGTGCCGCCGTTGAATTCGGATATCGGATTGACGTCGACAGCTATTAAAATACCTGCCAAAGACACGGCCCGCAACATCGACACGGAATATTCAGTCGATGACCATACGGTTATCGGCATGGGAATGCGTGTCCCCATGCTCATCATTTCGCCGTGGACTTCCGGCGGGCGGGTTTGCTCCGAGACGTTCGACCACACCTCGGTCATCCGGTTTCTCGACACCTGGCTCAAGGAGAAAGGCAAGCAGCGGGAGGATGAGTCCGTCTTTTCCAACATTTCGTCCTGGCGGCGCGCTGTTGCCGGTGATCTGACCAGCGCGTTTGATTTTGATCACACCAATGTCGAAGCGATTCACGGAATAAGCCCGGCAAAAATCTATGCGGCCAAAAAAAGGACAGCCGCACATGACGCGAAAGCCTATCGGCCAACCATTGCTGACGTCGATGCCGATCCTTACAAGGACAAGCCGATTGCGGCAAAGCAGGACCAGACATGCTGCGATCTCTTGCCGGTCGGCTACGACTTTCAGGTTTTTTCTGCCTTTACAGCGAGTGTTCCCAAACGGCTCAAGCTTGACTTTAAGAACCGCGGGAAGCTTGGCGCCGCCTTTACAGTTTTGTCGCATGACAGGAAGGACGGAGGCTGGTTTTACGCTGTCGAGGGCATGAAACCCAATGCTTCGCGGGTCGTCGTGTCAGATAGTTGGAATTTGAAGGATTTTAAGGCGCCCGGCTGGGTTGAAGACGATTACTTTTATTCGGTTCATGGCCCCAATGGTTATCTGGCCGAATTCCGTGGCAGCGCAGAAAATCCACTGCACACAGCATTTCCCGATTTTGTTGATATAAGTCCGTCTGCGGATGGAAAAACCATGAAATTCACCTTTGCAACATGGCCCACGGCCAACGGCAAACTGAAAATGATCAATGCCTACTATCCCGATGAAAAGCCGACGATTGTTTCCAATGGTACCGACAAGGTTGACGTCGCCACAAAGGACGGCTGGTACGATGTTTCCTTCGTCGATGCGGTGAACACGGCCAGCAAGTATCTGCGCCGCTATGCGGGCCACATTGAAACCGGCAAAATGAGCCGGACCGATCCCGCCATCGGGATGATCTACGACGAGACGGCGCGGGTCTATATCCCGGCAGTGGTCTAGCGGGCAGGAGCCTTGGCAACGGCAGGCACTACGAGGCCTGCCGTTGCAATGCTTGTCTCACCGGGGAAATACGGTTAGCTGTTCATGTCAATCACAGACCAGCCATATCGGGATTCCATGCGACACCACATCCGACGCCGCCAATCGATTTCCGCCAAATGGTCGGTGCGGATCGCGTTCCTGTCGGCCATCCTGTTCGTCCTGTCCGGCCTGGGGCACCGCTTCGAGCGGATCGAAACACCCGAGTTTCTCTGGCTGCTCGCCATCGTGGCGGCCCTCGCGGTGCTGGCGCTGCTGCTCGGCATCAAGGGATTCACCAGCCTGTGGCGCCGAGGCGACCGCGGCGGCCCGTCCGCCTTCTGGGGCGCGGTAATCGCGCTGGTGGTCCTCGGGCCCTTTGTCGTGACGGTCTATCAGGCGATGACCCTGCCGGCGATCTATGACGTGTCGACCGATGTCACCGAGCCTCCGGCGCTGTTTGCCCTTGCCGGGCAACGGACGGACCGCATGAACCCGCTGGTCAACGATCCGCACAGCCGCGCCCTGCAGGCCAAGGCCTATCCCGAAGTGACGGGCCGGCGCTACGAAGGCTCGCCGGACCGCATTCTCGATGCCGCCGTGACGGTGATCACCAACAATGGCTGGACCATCATCGATCAGAAGGGCGTGCCCGGCGACGACGAGGAAATACTGATGGAAGTCGTGGCGCGGACCTGGTTGCTGGGCTTCACCAGCGACGTCGTCATCCGCCTGAGCGACGAGGGCGAGACCACCTATGTCGATATGCGCTCGGTCTCGCGCTATGGTATTCACGATCTCGGCGAAAATGCCGGCCGCATCGCCCGGTTCATGGCAGACCTCGATGCGCAGGTGCAGAATGCGCAGCCGGAGGAAGACACCACTCAGCCGGCCCAGTAGACGCCGTCGATGGAGGGGTTGCCTTCCGTATGCACCTTGCCGCGGGCAACGAGATCTTCCAGATGGGCAAGCACCGACAGTCCCGCCGCGCCGTGCAGGCGCGGGTCGGTTTCCCGGTAGATGACCTTGACCATGGCGGCGATCGTGCGGTCGCCCAGCTTGACCCGTTCGAGCACGGCGCGCTCGCGCATCTTGCGGTGGGCTTTCAGGCCGCGCACGAAGGTTTTCGGCTTGGTCACCGCCCCGCCGTGGCCGGGAAGATAGACCCGGTCATGCCGCTCGAGGAGCCGGTCGAGCGAAGCCATGTAGTCCGACATCGAGCCGTCGGGCGGTGCCACGATGGATGTGGCCCAGGCCATCACATGGTCGGCGGAAAACAGGATGTCCGTTCCCTCAAGCCCGAACACCACATGGTTGGCCGTGTGGCCGGGCGTATGAATGGTGCGCAGGGCCCAGCCATCGCCTGCAATGACCGAATTGTCGGCAGCGGCGACATCGGGCACGAAATCATAGTCGCCGCTGGCATCGAGCAGGTTGATCTCGCCGATATGCAGCGGCCGGGCCGGGCGGTGCGGGCCTTCCGCCACCAGCGTGGCGCCAAGCTCCGCTTTCAAAACCATGGCGAGCGGCGAATGGTCCCGGTGCGTGTGGCTGACAAAGATATGGCTGACCGGCCGCCCGGCGATGGCGCGCAGCAATGCCGCGTGGTGGGCATCGTCAACCGGACCCGGATCGATCAGCGCCAGCGTATCGCGACCGATCAGATAACTGTTGGTGCCGAAAAAGGTGAAGGGGCTGGGATTGTTGACCGTGATGCGCTTGATATCAGGCGCAATCTCGACGGCTTCGCCATAATGCGGCGCAAAAGAACTGTCGAAAACGAGGGACATGGGGGTGTGCGGACCTTGTGTATGGCCTTGCGCATATTGCGCTGCGGCGTCATCCCCAATATACCCTTTTCAACGCGTGGCGAAAGCCGATCCGGAGGATAGAACATGATTGCTGCCCAGACCCGTTCCCTTGCTGAAACCTTCCAGCCGGAAGGCCAGCTTGCCAAAGCCGTATGGTTTGTCTCGCTTGCCCTTGTCGGCACGGCGCTGATGACCCTTGCGGCGAAGACCAAGATCGACATGGTTTTCGTCAATGTCACCATGCAGACCTTCGCCGTTTTCGCCATTGCCGCCGCCTATGGCTCGCGCTTGGCCGTGGCCACCATGGCGCTTTACCTGCTCGAAGGTGCGCTCGGCATGCCGGTTTTCACCGGAACGCCGGAAAAGGGCATCGGCCTTGCCTATATGGTCGGCACTACGGGCGGCTACCTCGTCGCCTATCTCGCCGCAGCCTGGGTTGTCGGTCTTGCCGCTGACAAGGGCTTTGCCCGCAACCCTGTCGCCATGGGCGTTGCCATGCTCGCCGGTGAGGCGATCATCCTCAGCCTCGGCTTCCTCTGGATGGCTTACCTGCTCGGCTTCGAGAAGGCGTTTGCCTTCGGCGTCGGCCCGTTCATCGTTGCCGATATCCTGAAGCTGGCGCTGGCCGCCGCCATTGTCCCGGCCGTCGGCTCGCTGCTCAAGCGCCGCTGATTCCTGCTTTTTGCACCCCCTCTGTCCTGCCGGACGGAGGGGGTGCCGCATTGTCTGTTGGAGAGGCACTCCGTGTCCGATTACCCCCGCGATCTCATCGGCTTCGGCCGCAATACCCCAGACCCGAAATGGCCGGGCCATGCCCGTATCGCCGTGCAGTTCGTGATCAATTACGAGGAAGGTGGCGAAAGCTGCATTCTCGACAATGATCCGGCGTCGGAAAACCTGCTCTCGGAAATCGTCGGTGCGGCGGCGTGGCCGGGGCAGCGCAATCTCAACATGGAATCCATCTACGAATACGGCTCCCGTGCTGGCTTCTGGCGGTTGTGGCGCATCTTTACCCGCCGCAACCTGCCGGTCACGGTCTATGGCGTGACGCTGGCCATGGCGCGCAACCCGGAAGCGGTGGCCGCCATGCAGGAAGCCGATTGGGAAATCGCCAGCCACGGCCTGCGCTGGCTGGAGTACAAGGATTTTCCGGAAGACATCGAGCGCCAGCACATCCTTGAAGCCGTGCGGCTGCACACCGAAATCACCGGCGCGCGCCCCCTTGGCATCTATCAGGGCAAGCCCTCGGACAACACGCTGAAGATCGTCATGGAAGAGGGCGGTTTCGTCTATTCGGCCGACAGCTATGCCGATGAACTGCCCTATTGGGTAAAAGGGCCGAAGGGTCCGCATCTGATTGTTCCCTATACGCTCGATGCCAACGACATGCGGTTTGCCACGCCGCAGGGTTTCAACACCGGCGACCAGTTTTTCACCTATCTCAAGGACACGTTCGACGTGCTCTACCGGGAAGGGCAGGAAGGCGCGGCCAAGATGATGTCCGTCGGCCTGCATTGCCGTCTTGTCGGACGCCCCGGACGGGCGGCGGCGTTGGAGCGGTTCCTGGATTATGTGCAGGGGCACGAGGCTGCCTGGGTGACGCGCCGCATCGATATCGCACGCCACTGGCACGAGCATCATCGCCCGGACAGTGCCGTATGACCATCTCTCTGCTTGCCGTCCAGCCGCTGACCCGCGCGGCGTTCGAACCCTTTGGCGATGTGATCGAAACCGAGGGTGCCGACATACGCCTGATCAACAATGGCACCACGCAGCGTTTTCACGATCTGGCCCATGTCGATGTGAGCGGGGCGGAGGCGCGGGTTCTGGTCAATATTTTTCGCGGGCAGGCTTTCGCCCCGCCCATCGACATCGCGATGCTCGAGCGCCATCCCCTCGGCAGCCAGGCATTCTATCCGCTGCAGGACCGGCCGTTTCTCGTCGTCGCGGCGGAAGACGATGCGGGCCGTCCGGGGCAGCCGAGGGCGTTCCTGGCACAGGGCAATCAGGGCGTCAATTACGGCCGCAATGTCTGGCATCACCCGCTGATTTCGCTGGAAGCGGCGTCGGATTTCCTCGTGGTCGATCGCGGCGGTGCGGGGGACAATCTTGAAGAGTTTTTCTTCGGGGATGTGGTTTATCGGATCGAAACGGTCTGAATCGCAGATAGGCGGTGCGTGGTTTGACAAGCTCACCATGAGGGAGAGTGAGGATTGCAGGGAGCTATATTCTGCAACCTTTGCGATTGGCATTGCAGCCAAACCACGTCCCTCATGGTGAGCTTGTCGAACCACGCACCAAGACACCACGAACTTCCCTCTGCCCCTTGACGCTTCATCGCTGCCGGATGAAGCTGTGCACCATGTCACAAACGATCAAATTTTTTCTCAATGGTCAAAAACAGCTGGCGTCGGTCCGGCCGGATATGACGGTGCTCGACTGGCTGCGCAGCGCGCCGCGCCTGACGGGAACCAAGGAAGGTTGCGCCGAGGGCGACTGCGGCGCCTGCTCGGTGCTGATCGGCGATCCCTCCGGTGATTCGGTGCGCTATCACGCCGCCAACAGTTGCATTCTCGCCATGGGTCAGCTCGATGGGCGGGCGCTGGTCACCGTCGAAGGCCTGAAAACCGAAATCCTGCATCCCGTACAGGCGGCAATGGCGGAAAACGGCTCGTCGCAGTGCGGCTTCTGCACGCCGGGCATCGTCATTTCGCTGGCCGGCCTTGCCGCCAGCACGGCACATCCCGATGACCACGAAATCCACGATGCGCTGGCGGGCAATCTGTGCCGCTGCACCGGCTACCGCCCCATCGTTGAAGCCGCCCGCAAGGTGGCAGGCGCTGGCGGCGCCCCGATACCGGGCCTTGAGGTGAGGGCATTCGCCGAGATGGAGCCGCAAAAGGCGGTATCGGCCGATGGTTCGACCTTCCACCAGCCGCAAACGCTGGCGGACCTTTTGCAACTGCGCAAGGACAGACCGGATGCCCTGCTGCTCGGCGGCGGCACCGATCTCGGCGTGGCGCTGGCCGACTACCATGCGGATTGGGACGAGGTCATTTCGCTGGCGCATGTGCGGGAAATGCGGGCCATCGGCGAGACGGACAACCACCTGAGTTTCGGCGCTGCCGTGACCTGGGAGGAGGTGCTTGCGCGCGTCGCCGGTTCCTATCCGTCCTTTGCCACGCTTATTCGCCGTTTCGGCTCGACCCAGATCCGCTCCATGGGAACCATTGGCGGCAATATCGGCACCGCAAGCCCCATCGGCGACGGCCCGCCTGCCTTGATCGCGCTGGGTGCCGATGTGGAATTGGCCTCGCTCAACGGCCGCCGGTTCATGGCGCTGGAGGATTTCTTCCTTGACTATCGCAAGACGGAGTTGCGGACCGACGAGGTGATCGCATCGGTCTCCATCCCCAAGCCGAAGCCGAGGCAGGATTTTCGCGTCTACAAGATTTCCAAACGCTACGATCAGGATATCTCGACGGTCTGCGCCGCTTTCTCCATCACCCGCGAGGATGGCCAGGTCCGCAGCGCGCGCATTGCCTTCGGCGGCATGGCGGCAACACCGCGCCGGGCGGTGGCCGCAGAGCAGGCGCTGGTCGGCACGCAGTTCGATGCGAAAGCGGTCGAAGCCTGCGCGGCGGCAATCACCGCGACGTTCAAGCCGCTCGACGACTGGCGCGGCAGCGCGGATTACCGGCTGCAGGTAGCAGCCAATCTGGTTGAGCGGTTCTGGCGGGATGTCTCCGGCGAGACCGTGGAAGTGATGGCGCTATGACCGACAATGCTCCCCATACTGTCCAGCGCAGCATCGTCGGCAAGGGCATTGCCCATGATTCCGCCGCACGCCACGTGGCGGGCGAGGCGAACTACATCGACGACATGCCCGAACTGCCGGGCACGCTGCATGCGGCCTTTGTTCTTTCGCCGGTCGCCCATGGGCGGCTGAAATCCATCGATCCGGCGCAGGCGCTGGCGATGGAGGGCGTGGCCGGTGTCTGGTGGGCCAGGGATGTGCCCGGCCACAACGAGGTCGGCCCGATCCTCAATGGCGAAACGCTGTTCGCCGAGGATATCGTCGATCATGAAGGGCGGGTCATCGCCGTCGTTGCCGCCCGCGATTTCGAAACGGCCTATCGCGCCGCGAAGAAGGTCAAGGTCGACATCGAACCGCTGGAGCCGGTGCTGGATATCGAGGAGGCGCACCGGCGCAGGAGCTATGTCCTGCCGCCGCAGGAAGTTATCGACGGCGATGCCGCGACGGCGATTGCCGGTGCACCGCATGTTTTTTCCGGCACGCTGCACATGGGCGGACAGGATCACTTTTATCTGGAAACCCAGATCGCCTATGCCATTCCCGGTGAAAATGGCGAGATGCTGGTGCACTCCTCGACGCAGCATCCGACTGAGGTGCAGCACCATGTGGCGCTGATCCTCGGCCTGCATGCCAATGCGGTGGAATGCCAGGTGCGGCGCATGGGCGGCGGTTTCGGCGGCAAGGAAAGCCAGGCGACGATCATCGCCGGGGCGGCGGCACTGGTGGCTGCCAAGACGGGAAAGCCATGCAAGCTGCGGCTGAAACGCCGCGACGACATGGCGGGAACCGGCAAGCGGCACGATTATGTGGCCAACTGGAAAGTCGGTGTCGATTCACGCGGCCGCATTCGCGGGCTGGATGTGGAATATCTCGCCCGCGCCGGAAACCTGCCTGACCTCACCGGCCCTGTCATCACCCGCACGCTGACGCATACGGACAATGCCTACCATATTCCCCACGCCCGCTTTATCGGCCATGCCTGCAAGACCAATACGGTTTCCAACACCGCCTTCCGGGGATTCGGCGGGCCGCAGGGCATCCTGACCATCGAGAACATCATCGATACCATCGCGCGGGAGCTGCAGCTCGATCCCAACAATGTGCGCGCCATCAACTATTACGGCGATGAAACAGGCGCGGTGACGCCCTATGGCCAGCCGGTGGAAGACAACCGGCTGATCGAGGTGACCGAAGCGGTGCTGGCCTCGGCCGACTGGCGCCAGCGGCGCGCCGAGATCGATGCGCATAACGCTGCCAATCCGGTCATCCGCCGGGGGCTGGCGATGATGCCGGTCAAGTTCGGTATTTCCTTCAACCTGACCTCACTCAATCAGGCCGGCGCGCTGGTGCACGTCTATCTCGACGGTTCGATTTTCCTCAACCATGGCGGCACGGAAATGGGGCAGGGCCTGTTCGTCAAGGTGGCGCAGGTCGTGGCGGAAGTCTTCCAGGTCGAACTCGACATGGTGCGCATTTCCTCCACCGCGACGGGCAAGGTGCCGAACACCAGCGCCACGGCGGCGTCCACCGGCTCCGATCTCAACGGCATGGCGGCCTTCAAGGCGGCCACGGCGATCAAGGCGCGCATGACCGCCGTTGCCGCCGAACATTTCGGCGTGCAGGAGGCGACCATCGTCTATCGCGAAGGCCGTGTTCACGCCGATAACGAATCCATATCCTTCGGCGAACTGGCCAAGATGGCCTGGCTCAAGCGGGTACAGCTGTCGGAAGCCGGGCACTACGCCACGCCGAAAATCCATTGGGACGGCAAGACGATGAAGGGCCGGCCCTTCTTCTATTTCACCTATGGCGCGGCGGTGACGGAAGTCGCCGTCGATACGCTGACCGGCGAGACGCGCTGCCTGCGCGCCGATATCCTGCAGGATGTCGGCTCGCCGCTGAACCCGGCGATTGATCTCGGCCAGATCGAGGGCGCCTTTGTCCAGGGCATGGGGTGGCTGACCTGCGAGGAACTCTGGTGGGACAAGACGGGCAGGCTGCGCACTGTCGGGCCGTCCACCTACAAGATTCCCGGATCGCGCGATGTCCCGCCGGAATTCAATGTGCGCATTCTCGACAACGCGCCCAACCGCGAGGAAACGGTGTTCCGTTCCAAGGCCATCGGCGAGCCGCCGCTGATGCTCGGGGTCTCCGTCTGGCTCGCCATCCGTGATGCCATTGCCTCGCTGGCGCAGGGTGCCATCGCTCCCCGGCTCGATGCGCCCGCGACGCCGGAAAACGTGCTGCGTGCGGTGAACGCACTGAAACAACGCATGAAGAAAGATGCCGATGACTCTCGATGAACTGAACGATGCCGCGCCTGAAACCTTCGTCAAGGCGCTGGGCGGTATTTTCGAGCATTCGCCGTGGGTTGCGGAAGCCGTGGTGCCGCTGCGGCCCTTCGCCAGTGTGGAACTCCTGCACGCGGCCATGGCCGGTGCCGTCGACAAGGCCGGGCAGGTGGCGCAGCTTGGCCTCATCCGTGCCCACCCGGACCTTGCAGGCAAGGCCGCCCGCCAGGGCAGCCTGACGGTGCACTCGACCAGCGAACAGAAGGGCGCCGGGCTTGACCGGCTGACGGATGGCGAATTCGACGAATTCCACCGGTTGAATGACGGCTATCAGCGGCGGTTCGGCTTTCCGTTCATTCTCGCCGTACGCGGTCATGACAAGCATTCCATCCTGGCGGCATTCAGGACGCGGTTGCAGAACAATGCCGGCGAAGAGGTGGCCGAAGCCCTGCGCCAGATTGCCCTGATCGCCCGGTTCCGCCTCGACGATCTGCTAGCCTGAGAGGTCATCCATGGGAAAACTGTCCACACATGTGCTGGATACGGCGGCCGGGTGTCCCGCCGCAGGCATGACGCTGAAACTGCATCGGATCGATGCGGATGAGATCAGGCATCTGCTCAAAACGACGGTCACCAATGCCGATGGCCGTACCGACGCGCTGCTGTTGTCGCCCGGCGAAATGGCGGCCGGGCGCTACGAGCTCAGTTTTTTTGTCGAGGCATATTTTCGGGCAAAGGGCGCTGCTTTGGCGGAACCCGCCTTTCTCGACGTGGTGCCCATCCGTTTTGCCATCGCGGATGTGGAGGCGAATTACCACGTGCCGCTCTTGGTGACGCCATGGTCCTACTCAACCTATCGCGGCAGCTGAGGAAAGTTTTGCAGTGCAGTGGTGCGTGGTTCGACAAGCTCACCATGAGGGATGGAGCGGGCTGCAGAGAGCTAAGTTCGGCAACGTCTGTGATTAACCTTGCACCAAACCACCTCCCTCATGGTGAGCTTGTCGAACCACGCACGATAAAAACCAGTGCCGCTCATCCGAAAATCCCGATCACATTGAATCGCCTGCGCTCGTCCGCTTTGAAGATGAGCAGATTGCCGGATGATACCGGTGAAGCGATGGGGCATGGGATTGTCACATCCCCGCCCGCCCCGTTGCCCAGCAATACCCCGTCCTGCGGGAAGGCCCCGCCGAGCTGCTTTTGCATGAGCGGCGAGATATCGAGAGCGATGGTCTGATTGGCCTGATCGGCCGTCTGGATCGCATCGCCCGCGGCCCATTGCCGGATATGGGCGGGATCACTGACCTGCAGCTGATCGGCAGCGGTATCCCATTTCGCCCAGGCGGACTGGGCCGGCGATTTGCTGGTGTTCCAGATGCGGACCATGGCGACGCCGCGCATGCCCGTTGCAAAGATGCCCGCCGCCGCCTTGCCTTTCAGCGACAACAGGTCGGCGGAGACGGACGCACAGACAGCGCTGCCGGCGGCGGGTTCGAGAACGGCGGTACCGCCGCCATCGGGCAGAAAAATCAGCCCGGACAGTTTCTTGCCCGTCCTCGGTTGGACGATGCCACCGGGAAACTGCACTGCCCCGGTTCTGCTGTCGGCAAGCAGGATATCCCGCCAGTCCTTGCCGTCGATGCTGGCCTTGATGGAAAAATCCCGGTTCCAGATCGTGCCGATCTCGACGCGGCCCTGATAGGCCGACTGAAAAAGAATGGATGCGAGCTGCTGGTCGCCTGCCTTGTTGATTTTCAGCTGATGCCCGCTGCCTGCATGATCGAACAGCGAGGCGGGGCTCTTCACGCTCAGGCGGTTCGTGTCATCCGCCTGCGTTTGGATGCCGACGCGGTCGACGGGATTTGTTGCCGGACGGAAATCGGTCCACTGTCCCTGATTGAAAATTGTAAGGCAGTTCTCGGCAACGATCCATGCGCGCCATCCGTCCCGCGGCTGGAAGAATGCCCACGCGCCATCCTGCCACGCCGCGACGTGCCCGTCCTTGCCGCCCCACGCACCGGACGCGCCGGATGCGATACAATAGCGGTTGCCTTCCCGCGGCTCGGCCGGCGGCTCCTTGAGTGTTCTGCTGACCACGCAAAGCTGCACGAGGGCATCCAGCGCCCGGATGGCCTCATTATGGGTGACATGCTTCTGGGCTTGCGACGGTGCGATGTAGGGGAGCTGAAGGTTCGGTGTCTGGTCCATGGGGCGTTGTTCCATCGTTGGAAAAAAGCCAAGGATAAACGCAGCCAGTCTGTGTTGGATAAAGTGGCTGAAAGGACAACCGCCGATTGACCGCCAGACGATGATTGCATTTATGTAACCCTATGTTACTGGTCTTGAAACTATTGGGGAATCCAGGGATGAGCATCTCCATCTCACAAATGCCTCAAATTGGACTTTAAGGAAAATTGCAGTTTCTCATGTCACCCAGGCATTCCGTAAGCACCGAGGATCAATGAAATTGGAAAATTTTCGGCAACGCATCGCCATGATGCCGCGTCGTTACAAGCAGGTGCTCCTTGTCAGCTTTGACATGGTGGTGCTGACATTTGCGGCCTGGTTCAGCTACGTGCTGCGGTTCAACACCCTGTTTATGCCCAATACCGAGCAGGCGATGCTGATGATCGCTGCCCCCCTGATCGCATCGCCGGTGTTTATCCGGTTTGGCCTTTACCGGGCGGTTATTCGCTATCTGCCGGATAAAGCCATCTGGACCATGATGCAGGCGGTGACCTTTTCGGTGATCATCTGGGTGGTTGTCGCGTTTCTGACCCAGATGACCGGTGCCGAAGGCGTGCCGCGCGCCGTCCCCTTTTTGTATTGGGTCCTCGCCGTTGTCCTGATCTGCGGCAGCCGTTTTGCCGCCAAATGGCTGCTGTGGAGCCCGATTCGCGAAAAACTCCTGGCCCGGCAGTGCCTGATATTCGGCGCCGGCGATGCGGGACGGCAGTTGGCCAATGCGTTGCGCAGCCAGAACGAGGTTTTCGTCGCCGGTTTCATCGATGACGATGCCACGCTGCACGGCATGGACATCCTCGGCATCCGCGTCTACCCGACCGCGCAGATCGAAGATCTCATCGACAGTTTCGGCATCAACGAAATGATCGTGACCACCTCGTCGCTCAGCGGCAATCAGCGCCGTTTGCTGATGGGCAAGCTCAAGTCGCTCAATGTCAAGGTGCGCATTCTGCCGGCGATTTCCGACCTGACGGCCGGAAAATACATCGTCAGCCATCTGCGCGATATCGATATCGACGATCTCCTGGGGCGCTCGCCGGTGCCGGCCCACCCTGACCTTCTCGACAAGACGGTGGAAAACCGCGTCATCCTGGTGACCGGTGCCGGCGGATCCATCGGTTCGGAACTCTGCCGGACGATCGTCAAGCTGGCCCCGGCCAAACTCGTGCTGTTCGATGTGAACGAGCACAGCATCTATCAGCTTCACCGCGAACTCGCCGGTATCAGCGATTGCGTTCTGGTGCCTGTCCTTGGCTCGATCAGCGATGGCCCGCTGCTCAAGGTGGTGCTCGATCAGCACAAGGTGGAGAACGTCTACCATTGCGCCGCCTACAAGCATGTGCCGCTGGTCGAGGAAAACGTCGTCGAAGGCGCCCGCAACAATGTCATCGGCACCGATGTTCTGGCGGCCGTGGCCCGCGAGGCGGGTGTCCGCAATTTCGTCCTCATCTCGTCTGATAAGGCAGTGCGTCCATCCAATGTCATGGGTGCAACCAAGCGTTGGGCCGAGCTGATCGTGCGCTACCATGGCGACGTGGCGAAGACGCACGGCACCGGCCAGATCTTCACCTGCGTCCGCTTCGGCAATGTCATTGGTTCCAGCGGTTCCGTCGTTCCGCTGTTCCGCGAGCAGATCGCCCATGGCGGTCCGCTGACGGTGACCCATGACGAGATGACCCGCTATTTCATGTCCGTCCGCGAGGCGGCGGAACTGATCATTCAGGCCGGCGCATTGTCGGAGGGCGGCGACATCCTGCTTCTGGAAATGGGCGACGCCGTGCGTATCCGTGATCTCGCCGAAAATATGATCCTCCTGGCGGGGCTGTCGGTGAAGGACGGCAAAAACCCCCATGGCGACATCGAGGTCGTCACGATCGGTATCCGCGACGGCGAAAAGCTGCATGAGGAACTCTTCTACGATCCGACGGGTGTTTCGGCGACGAGCCATTCCAAGATTCTGCGCGCCAGACGGCGGGTGGCGCCGGTCGACCATCTGCCTGCAGCGGTCGAAGAACTGCGCGGGCTGATCGCACAACAAAACCCGGACGCCGTGCGGGCCCTGCTTTTCGAGAAGGCTCTCAGTTAACACGGGACCTCAATCTTGGCGAGATTCCCGTGCAGAAACGGCTGCACTGGTTTCACCGAAACAGACACAGAGCGGGATAGCGGTTGTTGAAAAGGGCTCCATCATCAGGAACGGTTGCCGTCCTCCTGGAAACCTTCAATGGTGCCGCATGTCTCGACGCGCAACTGGCCTCCATCGCCGCGCAAACCTATCCCGATATCGATCTGTGGGTGTCGGACGATGGATCGGCGGATGGCAGCCGGGCGATCCTGCAGCAATGGGCACGGCGCTGGACCAAGGGCCGGGTGACCCTGCTGCACGGCGCCGGTGAAGGGCGAAGCGAAAACTTCCGGTCACTGATCACCAATCCGGCCATCCAGGCGGAATATTATGCCTTTGCCGATCAGGACGATATCTGGGAGCCGGAAAAGCTTGCCGCCTCCATCCGCTGGATCGAGCACAATGCCTTTGCCGTGCCATCCCTCTTCTGTTCGCGGACGCTTACCATTGCCGAAAATGGCGCCATCGTCGGTTCGTCGCCGCTTTATGCGCGCCCGGCGGAATTCCGCAATGCGCTGGTCCAGAACATCGCCGCGGGCAGCACGATGCTTTTCAACCGCAAGGCGCATGATCTGCTCACGGCGTCGTGCCGGACGACGCAATTTTCCAGCCATGACTGGTGGTTGTATCTGATTGTCTCCGGCGCCGGTGGCGTGGTGCATTTTGACCCGCAGCCGCTGGTGCGGCACCGCCAGCCGAGCCGTGGCGAGGGCTGGCAGGGGCAACTGGCTGCCTTGCGCGCCCGCTTCGCCGTCCGGTTTGCCGATCGGGCCGATCTCAACATTCAGGGGCTGGTGCGCAACCGCGATCTGCTGACCGCCGAAGCGCAGGCGACCTGCGATCTCTACTGGAAGGTGCGATCGGACAACGTCATCCGGCGCATTCTCGCCCTGCGCCAGTCTGGTGTTTACCGGCAGACCCTCCCGGGCCAGGTCGGGCTTTATCTCGCCGCCATCTTCCGCAGGCTCTGATCAGGCCGCTATCCGTCGGCGGAAGCGCAGCAGCACGGCGGAAACGCATACAACCGCCACCACAATACCGGTGAGGCGGACCGGAATGCTGGTGGAACTCGCGGCAAATGCGCAGATGCCCAGAATGACATTCAGTGCAGCCACGGTCAGCACCACCTGCCACACGCTCCATCCCGCGCGTTTGGCAACCTGATAGGCATGTTTGGAATGGGCGGCGAAAATATTGTCGCCCTCGAGCAGGCGCTTGATCAGCGTCGTCGTCGCATCGGCAATGAAAAACAGCGGCAGGATCAGTCCGGTGGCAATGCGCATATCGCGGGCAACCATGAAAAAAGCGAGGCCGCACAGCAGCCCCAGCGGCAGGCTGCCGGAATCGCCGAGAAAAACCGTGGCCTTGGGGCGATTGAACAGGGCAAAGCCGCAGAGCCCCCCGGCTATGGCCGCTGCGATGCTGCCGCTGGCCACGCCCGCCAGGCCAAAGGCCGCGAAGCCCGCGAGAAAGGCAAGCGGAATGCCCATGCCGGACACGACCATCAGGTCGAGGCCATCCATGAAATTGGTCAGGTTGATGAAATAGACCAGCGCCAGAACAAGCAGGCCCCGCTCAAGCAGGACCGGGAAAAAATCCGGCAGCAGGCGAAAATCCGGCCCGAGGCCGTAAACGCAAAGGCAGGCGGCGATCAGCTGCGCGATGATCCGGATGCTTTCCGGCAGGTGATGCCGGTCGTCGAGCATCCCGGTGATCCAGAGGATCAGCGCACCGATGGACGCGGTGACGAGAAAGCGCTGGTCGAGACCCATCCGCGCGCCGAACAGCCAGAGGAGCGCCACGACCACCGGCACGATGGCAAGGCCGCCAAGCTGGCGTGCAGGCTGGGTGTGGTTGGAGCGTTCATTGATTCCGGCGGCCAGGAAATGACGGGGCAGCAACCGGATGAGAACGGCAAGAAGCACGGCGCTGGCAATGGCGGCAAGGACAAAGATGGTGAGGATCGGCGACAAGGCAGCGGCACCCTTAATCTAGGGTCAGGACCCATTAATCTGGTCGAAATGGTATGAGGCCATTTGTTTGGTTACAAGGAGCAAAGACGAAGGCAATGTGGTTCATTGTCGAGTCTTTGCGACGATGGAGCCGGGCAAATGGACCATATCCTGCGGACGCCGAAACGGCTGCAAGCTGCCGTGTCGAACTGCTCGGCCGGGGGGAAGACCCCGCCCTTCGCATCTCTCCTCGCATCTTCTTGCCGTTTCAGGCGCCATTTCGATCATATTAATGAGTCCTGCCCCTAGAGCTTGGCGAATTGTTCACACCCTTGTCATGAAAATAATGCCGAAACAATTGTGAAAGAGCGACAAACTGGGCAATCATTCACGTTGCGCAAGCTGGAACCAGAGGTTATAAGGCCGCGCTGTCCTGCGGTGCAATGCACCCGCATCGGCATTTTGGGGCGTAGCCAAGTGGTAAGGCAGCGGTTTTTGGTACCGCCATTCCCTGGTTCGAATCCAGGCGCCCCAGCCATGTCACAGCAATATCCAAGCCATTGAATATATTCATATAACCGTAATCAATCGCGTGCGGCTGCACGGCTCGCGGGCAAAACTGACTGCGCGATCCGCAACCCGGAATCAATAGTCGGTTCCCAGCCGGTTGATTCCAGCAGGGCGGCGCTTGCCACGAGATTGCCGTTGAGTGTCTGCCAGCGCTGCTGCTGGCCGGTCACGGCGGCGGCGAGATGCAGCAGTCCGGCGGGAATGCTGACCAGTCCGGCATCCCGGCCCAGGCCATGCCGGATCGCCCTGACGATTGCCGCCGCTGTCATGGGCCTCTTGTCCGCGACGATATAGATGCCCCCGTCCGTGTTCGTGCTGCACAGGCTGTGCAGGATGGCGCGGCACAGCGCCGAGCGGTCAAGCACCGAGCGTTGTCCCGTCAGTGATTGCAGCGGCAGGGGTATCTTGCGGGCCGCGAGCCTGATCAGGGCCGCCATGTTGCCTTTGACGCCGGGCCCGTAGACAAGGACGGGACGCAGGATGGTAAAGTTGCGCCTTGGCATCGCCGCGGCGATTTCCGCCTCGGCGGCAAGTTTTGTCCGGCCGTAATCATCGCTTGGCCGGGGCGGCGACAGCTCGGTGACCAGACCCTCCTGCGTGGCCCCCGATTGCGCCCGTATCGACGAAAGGAACACCAGCTTGCCGATGATCGCCTGATCCGCAGCCCTGGCGAGTTTGGCGGCGAGGACACAGTTCACATCGTGGTAGAGCTGTGCCGCCTCCGGCAGCCGCGTGTGAGCGATGGCGGCCAGATGCACCACATGATCAAACCCGGCGAGCAGCCGCGCGAAATCGTCGTCCGGGGCGGCGGGTGAGGGCAGAGGAATCGTTTCAATCGGGAGGGTCGCCGGGCTCGCCGATGAGCGCGAAGCGCCGGTCACCTGATAACCGGCGGCCATGAGGTGCGGCACAAGCTCCTGTCCGATGAAGCCGGAAGCGCCCGTGACGAGGACCTTGCCCTTGACCATTGTGTGAAACCCCATTCCTGAACCTCACTCATATCAAGAGGTGTCGCCGCCAATCAATGCGCCAATCCATATTCATCGCCGGGAAAGCGGATTTCCTGCTGCGGCCGCGCCAAAAATTCGTGACAATTCAATATCCCGATAAACATTTGTTCAATCTCGGCCGAGTCGTATTGACAAGTCCCGCATGATCCGAAATGTTAAATGAAACGTTTCATGAAGGCATGAATCGCAGGGAGAGGCACATTTGCGCCGGTTTGGGAGAATCTCGGGCGCAAATTGATCTGACAGTTTTTGGCATCGTACCGCGGCACCCATCGAGGGCGGACCGGTTTTGATGTGCATCGTCAGGCCAAGGCATTTTCCGCGACATGAGAAGGATTTCAGGGTGGGCGCTTCGCGCACAGCCGGGAAAATACAAGGCAAAACCAAGGGAGGATAAACCTGTGAAGAAACTGCTCGCATCACTCGCCATCGTTGCGGCACTGGCCGCACCGGCCATGGCCGACAGCGCTGTCGATACATCCAAGGTGAAGAAGGAATACGTCACCTCCGCCAGCGGCAAGACCTATTCGATTGCCACGGTCGTCAAGGTCGACGGCATCGCCTGGTTCGATCGCATGCGCACCGGCGTTGCACAGTTCAAGGCGGAAACCGGCGCAGACGCATGGATGGTCGGCCCAAGCCAGGCCGATGCCGCCGCGCAGGTGCAGATCGTTGAAAATCTGATCGCCCAGGGCGTCGATGCCATCTGCATCGTGCCGTTCTCGGTGGAAGCGGTCGAGCCGGTTCTGAAAAAGGCGCGCGATCGCGGCATCGTCGTCATCGCGCACGAAGCCTCCAACATCGTCAATGTCGATTATGAGCTCGAAGCCTTCGACAACAAGGCCTACGGCGCGAAGCTGATGGAAGTTCTGGCCAAGGATATGGGCGGCAAGGGCAAGTATCTCGCCACCGTCGGCAGCCTGACCTCGAAGTCGCAGATGGACTGGATCGATGGTGCCATCGAATACCAGAAGAAGAATTTCCCTGACATGTCCCTGGCAACGGAGCGTCTGGAAACCTATGACGATGCCAACCAGGATTACACCAAGCTGAAGGAAGCCATGACCACCTATCCGGATGTCAAGGGCATCCTGGGTGCGCCCATGCCGACCTCCGCCGGCGCTGGCCGCCTGATCGCCGAAGGCGGTCTGAAGGGCAAGGTCTTCTTTGCCGGTACGGGTCTGGTTTCCGTTGCGGGCCAATACCTCAAGAATGGCGACATCCAGTACATCCAGTTCTGGGATCCGGCCGTTGCCGGTTACGCCATGAACGAACTGGCCGTCATGGCGCTGGAAAAGAAGAACGGCGAGATCAAGGCCGGTCTTGATCTGGGCCTGCCCGGCTACAACAGCCTGCTCGTTCCCGATGCATCCAAGCCAAACCTGCTCTATGGTGCAGGCTGGGTTGGCGTAACCTCGGCCAATATGGGCGATTACAACTTCTAAGGGAACAATCACCCCCCTCTGTCCTGCCGGACATCTCCCCCACAAGGGGGGAGATCACATTGCCATCAACTCTCTCACTTACTTTGCAACATTTCAGAAATGATCGATACAGTAGTGAAGGCTGATCTCCCCCCTTGTGGGGGAGATGGGCGGCAGCCCAGAGGGGGGTAAAAGGAAACACATGAGCGAACACCTTCTGGAACTGAAAAATATCGGCAAGCGCTTTGGTGGCCTTGTGGCGCTGGATGCTGTCTCGCTCTCGATCAAGCCGGGTGAAATCCACTGTCTCGCCGGAGAGAACGGTTCCGGCAAATCGACGATCATCAAGATCATGGCCGGTGTTTACCAGCCGACCGATGGTGAAATCCTGATCGATGGCAAGCCGGTCTCCGGCATGACGCCTGCCCAGTCGGTGCAGCATGGCATTCAGGTCATCTATCAGGATTTTTCCCTGTTCGGAAATCTGACCGTCGCAGAAAATCTGGCGCTGAACACGCTGCTTCTCGAAGGCAAGCGCACCGTCAACTGGCGCCGTGTGCGTGAACTCGCCGAAAAGGCGCTCGCCCGGCTCGGTGTGACGATGGACCTCGACGCCGATGTTGAGACGCTGCCGACATCCGGCAAGCAGATCGTGGCGATCGCCCGTGCGGTCATGGCCGATGCGCGCCTGATCATCATGGATGAGCCGACGACGGCGCTGACCCGGCACGAGGTCGACGCGCTGTTCCGCATTGTGCGCGATATCCAGGCGCAGGGTATCGCCGTGCTGTTCGTCAGTCACAAGATGCGCGAAATGCTGGAGATCAGCGAACGGCTGACGGTCCTGCGCAACGGCAAGAAGGCCGCCGAAGGCCCGATCAGCGATTTCGATGAGCCTGCGATCACCCGCGCCATGACCGGTCATGACCTGACCGATCAGGTCTATCGCTGGCAGCCGACAAAGGGCGATACGCTGCCGCGTCTCGACGTGCGCAACCTCAGCATTGCCGGCAGCCTCGATGACATCAACCTGACATTGCATGCGGGCGAGATTGTCGGCCTGTCCGGCCTCATCGGCTCCGGCCGCACCGAACTGGCCCTGGCGCTGTTCGGCATGCATCCCAAGTTTACCGGAACCGTCAAGATCGACGGCACCAGCGTGCATCCGAAGACCGTGCAGGAGGCCATTGCCAGCGGCCTGGCCTATGTGCCGGAAGACCGGCTGACGGAAGGCCTGTTCCTGACCCAGTCGATCGAGCGCAACATGCTGGCGACATCGCTCGACAATTTTGTCCGGGGCCTGTTCATCGACCGCAAGAAGACGGCGAAGGCCACCACCGCCATGTTCGGTGCCATGCAGATTGCCGCGCCCGGACCCTATACGCCCGTCAACCATCTCTCCGGCGGCAACCAGCAGCGCGTGGTTCTGGCGCGCTGGCTGTTGACCGGGGCGCGGGTGCTCATCCTCAACGGCCCGACCGTCGGCGTCGATGTCGGTTCCAAGGCGCAGATTCATCGCAAGATCCGCGATCTCGCCACCCAGGATGGCCTTGCCGTTTTGATGATATCCGACGATGTGCCCGAGCTTGTGCAGAACTGCAACCGCGTCATCATCATGCACCGCGGCCGTTTCGTCGATGAAGTCGGACCTGATGCTTTGGATGAAGACACTCTAAACGACCGCCTGAAGGCCTTGAAATGACTCTGTTTCGCCGATCGGAATTCATCATCGCGTGCATCCTCTTTGCCGCCATGATCATCATTGGACTGATCAACCCGGCCTTCTGGTCGCTGGACAACCTGTTCGGGCTTCTGCGCAGCAACGTCATCATCGGCATCATGGCGCTCGGCGTGCTCGTGGTGATGATCTCGGGCGGCATCGACGTGTCGTTCACGGCCTTTGCCGCCGCGGCCATGTATCTGACCATCAAGCTGATGATCTATATGGGCTATGAGGGCGTGTTTCTGCCCTTCGTCGCGGCGACGCTGATCGGCCTGTTTCTCGGCGCGTTCAATGCGTTTTTCATCCACACGTTCCGGATGATCCCGCTGATCGTCACGCTGGGCACCGGCAGTGTGGTGCGCGGATTGCTGCTTGGCCTTGTCGGCACCAGCGTCATCAACATCGACAAAATGCCCCAGCAGCTGATCGCGTTCGCCAAGACCGATCTGATCAGCCTGACCTCGGCCACCGGCACCAATTTCGGCCTGACGGCGATGATCCTGATCTATCTCGGCCTTGCCCTCGTCACCCACCTTTTCCTGCGCTACACCATGGCGGGGCGCAGCATCTTTGCGCTGGGCGGCGCACCGGAAGCGGCGAGCCGCGTCGGCTTCAACACCCGCCGCACGCTGTTCTTCGTCTATTGCTTTGCCGGGGCGCTGGCCGGTTTTGCCGGTCTCCTGCACGGCTCGATGATCTGGCTCGCCAATCCGCGTGATTTTGCCGGGCTCGAACTCGACGTCATCGCCGCCGTCGTGCTTGGCGGCGCCTCGATCTTCGGCGGACGCGGCAGCGTTATGGGCACGCTGCTCGGGGTGTTCATGCTTGTCATGGTCAAGAACAGCCTGATCATCATGAAGGTCGACACCACGTGGCAGCGTGTCGTCGTCGGCCTGATCATTATCGTTGCGACAGCGCTGACCGCCTGGCGCGACCGCAAGAAACTGGTGTGAGAGCAGAGAACGTCATCATGCAAAACAGCTCATTCGCCAAGCGCATTTTCGGACAGGATCGCAACATCCTGCAACTGCTCGTCATCACCGTGCTCGTCTTCGCGCTGATGTCCTATCTCAACCCGGACAAGTTCCTGCGCTACTACAATTTCGAGTCCATCACCTACATCATGCCGGAACTGGGCATCCTCGCCATTGCCATGATGATCGCCATGCTGACCGGCGGCATCGACCTTTCGGTGGTGGGCATTGCCAATCTCGCCGGCATCCTCGCTGGTGTGTTCTTCCATTCGGTGATCGTCGGAACCAGCCAGTCCACCGGCATGGTACTGCTTTATACGGGCATCGGCGTCCTGATGGCGCTCGCCATCGGCCTTCTCGCCGGGGTGCTCAACGGCTTCCTCATCTCGAAACTGCGCATCACGCCGATCCTGGCGACGCTGGGCACCGGGCAGATCTTTACCGGTCTTGCCGTGGTCCTCACCGGCGGCCCGGCGATTGTCGGCTTCCCGGATGCGTGGAATTTCATCGGCAACGGCAAGATTCTGGGCATTGCCACCCCGTTCATCCTGTTTGTCATCGTTGCGGGTGCCGTCGCTGTCCTGCTGACGCGCACCACGCTTGGCGTCAACCTGATGCTGATCGGTACCAATCCGCGCGCCGCGATCTTTGCCGGTCTGCGCAAGGACCGGATGATTTTCTACTCCTACATGATGACGGGGCTGCTCGCAGCCATTGCCGGGATCATCCTGTCGGGCCGGACCAACGCGGCCAAGTCGGATTACGGCGCGTCCTATCTCCTGCAGGCCATTCTGATTGCCGTGCTCGGCGGTACCAATCCGGCGGGCGGCAAGGGCAGGGTGCTCGGGGTTTCGATTGCCCTGATCGCGCTGATGCTGCTGTCCTCCGGCTTCCAGATCCTGCGCTTTTCCAACCACCTGATCGACTTCATCTGGGGTGGTTTCCTGCTGCTGGTCATCGCGCTCAACGCTTTCAGGAACAGCGACAGGTAGGGGCATGTTTCTTTCGTGAAGTCATTGATATAGAGCAATTTCAAACACTACGGATAAGGCAAGGAACATAATATGGCTCGTCGCATTGCAGTCGTTGGCAGCAACATGACCGATCTCGTCACGTCGATCATCCGCATGCCGGCGCCCGGCGAAACCCTGGAAGCACCGGCATTCGCCATGGGGTTCGGCGGCAAGGGTGCCAATCAGGCCGTGGCCGCCGCCCGGCTTGATGCCGACGTGATGATGGTCACCAAGGTGGGCGATGACGTGTTCGGCCAGAGCACCATCGACAATCTGCGGAACAACGGTATCGATATCAGCCATGTCGGCATGGTGGCCGGGCAGTCGAGCGGCGTCGCACCGATTTTTGTCGACGAAACAGGCGAGAATTCGATCCTGATCATCAAGGGCGCGAACAATGATCTCAAGCCCGCCGACATCGATGCGGCCGCCGAAGACCTGAAGCAATGCGACCTGATCCTGATGCAGCTGGAAGTGCCGCTGGAGACGGTCTACTACACCGCTGCCTTTGCCGAGAAACACGGTATCGAGACCATCCTCAATCCCGCCCCCGCCGCGCCCGATCTGGATGCCGCGAAGGTTGCCAAAGTCACTTTCGTGGTGCCGAACGAGAGCGAGCTGGCGCTTTTGACCGGCATGCCCACCGATACCGACGAACAGATCGAACAGGCGGCCCATGCGCTGATCACCCGGGGTATCCGCACCGTCATCGTCACGCTCGGCTCGCGCGGTGCGCGGCTGATCACCGCCGACAAGTCAACCATGATCGAACCGGTCAAGGTCAAGCCAAAGGACACGACCGGTGCCGGCGATGCCTTCATCGGCAGCTTTGCCCGCTTCTACGTCGAGACCAAGGAGCTGGAAGCGTCGCTGAAGAAGGCGGCGCTCTATGCGGCGGATTCCATCACGCGTCCGGGCACGCAGAAATCCTATGCGACGACGGCGGAGTTCGAGGCCTTCGTCGCTGCCAACAGGGCTTAAGGCCAATACCCGCTAGAATGAGGAAACAACCGTGCTGAAAAATCTCGATCCGCTGCTGAATGCCGATGTCCTCTATGCGCTGAAGTCCATGGGGCACGGCGATCGCCTGGTCATTTGCGATACGAATTTCCCCGGCGATTCCGTCGCCCGGCAGACCCGTCTCGGCCGCCTGCTGCGGATCGATAATGTGAGCGCGCCGCGCGCCGCCAGGGCCATTCTTTCGGTCATGCCGCTCGATACCTTCATCGATGACGCCGCCGCGCGCATGGAAATCGTCGGCAGCCCCGATGAGATTCCGGATGTGCAGAAGGAACTGCAGGCGGAAATCGATGCCGCCGAGGGCAAGCACTGGCCGATGGTCTCGATCGACCGCATGGCCTTCTACGAGCACGCCAAGAATGCCTATTGCGTCATCGCCACCGGCGAGCGGCGTTTTTACGGCTGTTTTATTCTGACCAAGGGCGTGATTGCGCTGGACGCAGCCTGAAATCTTTTGTTGCCGTTGCACTGAGCGTGGTGCGTGGTTCGACAAGCTCACCATGAGGGATGGAACGAGCTGCAGGAAACTATGTTCTGCAGCGTTTGTGATCAACCTTGCACCAGACCACTTCCCTCATGGTGAGCTTGTCGAACCACGCACGACCCAACGCCTTCAGACGTCCCGGCGCGGTGCAGCTGTCGAACCACGCACCACCAGCGTTGCCTCGAGATAGTCATCCTGCAGAGGCACATCGTCGGCCCCTGTGATGGCGGCAAACGCCCGCGCGGCGATCTGCTCGACGGGCTGGCTGATGGTGGTCAGGCGCGGCGTCACCAGATTGGCCAGCGGAATATCGTCGAACCCGATGATCGACACGTCGTCCGGCACCTTGAGGTCGAGATCGCTGGCGGCGCGCAGAAGGCCGATGGCCTGCTGGTCGCTGGCCGTGGCAATGGCGGTCGGGCGCTCATGCGGCGGACGGTCGAGCAGGAAGCGCCCGAGCGTTTCGCCCGACGCATAGTCGAAATGGCCCTCGACCGCCTCGCAGCGCACGCCTGCCGTACCAAGCAGGTTGAGGAAACCGGCGCGCCGTTCGCGTGAAACCGGCGCATCGGCGGAACCGGCGATATAGGCGATACGCTCATGGCCGAGCGCCACGAGATGCGCAGCGGCAAGCGCTGCGCCCCGGTAGTGATTGACGGAAATGAGCGGCAATCCGGTAAAGCGCCGGTCGACGGCAACCGTCGCCACGTCGCTGCTCCAGCCCTTTGAGGCGCCGAACTGCGTCGGCACGACGATGAGGCCGGTGGGATAGCTTTTAAGCAGGCTGTCGATCTGCGCCAGTTCGATCTTCGGATCGTCATTGGTGATCGACAGCAGCACAGAGAAACCGGCCTGCGAGGCAATCGCCTCCACATGTTTTGCCAGTTCGGCAAAGAACGGGTTGGTTATATCGGGAATGACGAGGCCGATCATGTCCGTGCGGCTGCGGCGCAGACCGCGCGCCACGCCGTTCGGCCGGAAATTCAGCTCGCGAATGGTGGCTTCCACCAGTTCGCGCAACTCCTTGCCGACGGTCTCGTTCTTTGCCAGAACGCGTGAAACAGTGCCGACGGAAACATTGGCCCGTGCTGCTACATCCTTGATGTTGACCATCTTCCCATGCCTGACCTGTTGCGGGTGCCGACCAATGCGGACAACTGTGTTTTCCCCTTATGCTTTCGTCAATCTTTCACGATATTTGTCAAGGATTACTGCAAGGATAATCACAAATCCGGTGATCATCTGGCGCATGAAATCGCTGAGACCAAGCAGGATGAGGCCGTTGGCGAGCACGCCGATGATGCAGGCGCCGAGCAGGGTGCCGACGATGCTGCCGCGTCCGCCGCTCAGGCTGGTGCCGCCGATGATGACAGCGGCAATGGCATTGAGCTCGAAGCCGATGCCGATGATCGGGCTGGCGATGTTCAGGCGGGCCATGTAGATGATCGCGCCGATGCCGACGAGAACGCCGCAGATGGTGAATGCAGCCACCTTGTAGAAGAACACGTTGTGGCCGGCGAGGCGGGCCGCTTCCTCATTGTTGCCGATGCCGTAGAGCACGCGGCCGAACACGGTCTTGGTCAGCACGAACCAGCCGATTGCCACCAGCACCAGCGCAATCAGGAACAGCAGCGGAATGCCGTAGAAGGTCTGCGAGCCGAAGGCGTTGAAGGCGGCCGGGAAGGAATAGATGGTCGATGCATTGGTGACCTGCAGTGCCGCGCCGCGGGCAATGTTGAGCGTGCCCAGCGTGACGATGAAGGAGGGGATGGCCCACCAGGCGCTGATCAGGCCGTTGAGGAGGCCGAAGGCGATGCCGGCCACGATGGCGCTGATGGTGGCGAGGAACACGGCAACGGCAGGATCGAGCCCGGGCAGGGTCATCACCGTACCAGCCACGACGGCGCAGAAGGACAGGACGGAGCCCACCGAAAGATCGATGCCGCCGATGAGGATGACGAAGGTCATACCGATGGAAAGCACCAGATTGATCGTCACCTGCGTCAGGATATTGGTGACATTGCTGGAGGACAGGAAGTGCGGCGTGAAGGAAAACACGATGATCAGCGCGATGAGCGCGATGCCGATGCCCGCTTCGCGCAGCACGGTCTTGGTTGTGGTGGCGATGGTTTTGCTGCCCGCCTGTGCCGCGGTCAAATCAGTGGTGTCCATGGTTGCGTTCGTCCTTGTAGGCAAAGTTCAGGATGCGCTCTTCGGAAAACTCCGCACGTGCCACTTCACCGGCGATGCGGTGTTTCGACATGACGAGGATGCGGTCGCTGAGGGTGATGAGCTCGGGCAGTTCCGACGAGACGATGAGCAGCGCCAGCCCCTTTTCCGAAAGGCCGCGCAGCAGCGCGTAGATTTCGGCCTTGGCGCCCACATCGACGCCGCGGGTCGGCTCGTCGAGCAACAGGATTTTCGGGTTGTTCGCCAGCCACTTGGCCAGGACGACCTTTTGCTGGTTCCCGCCCGACAGCGTGGAGACCGCATCGGCGGTGTCGCCGTATTTCAGCTTGATCTCGCCGCCGAGCGCACGCGTCAGCCGGGTTTCCTCGCGTTTGTCGAGAAGGCCGAGCCGCGAGACCTTGCGCAGGCTCGCCAGCGTGACATTGGCCGCAATTGCCATGCCGAGGATCAGGCCTTCCTCCTTGCGGTCTTCCGTGACGAAGCCGATGCCGTCACGGATGGCCTGCTTGGGATTGCGGTAGTGGCGCGGCTGGCCGTCGCGTTCAATCGTGCCGGACAGCGGCAGGTCAGCGGCGAAGATCGAGCGCAGCAGTTCGGTGCGGCCGGAGCCGACCAGTCCGGCAATGCCGAGGATTTCACCGTAATGCAGATCGAACGAAACGCCTTCGGCGTGCGGGGAGGCGGGATGGCGCAGGTTGCGCAGGGAAAGTGCGGTGCGGCCGCTCGTGTCGAGATCGCGCGCGGCGGCCATGGCTGCGGCAAGCTGGCGCCCGACCATGTTGGTAACCAGCTGATCGGTCGTCGTTCCCGCAATATCCGCCGTCATGACGGATTCGCCGTTGCGCAGGACCGTGACCCGATCACAGATGGAGAAAACCTCGTTGAGGTGGTGTGAGACAAACACGACAGCGACACCCTTGGCCTTCAGGGCGGCGATGATCTGGAACAGCCGTTCGGTCTCGCGTGCCGTCAGGGTTGCTGTCGGCTCGTCGAGAATGAGAATGCGGCTTTCGCCCATCAGCGCCCGGGCGATTTCCACCAGCTGGCGGTGCGCCACGCCGAGGGATTCCACCGGGCGGCGCACATCGACATCCCCCAGCCCGATCGCATCGAGCGCCTTGTGGGCTTTTGCGTAGAGCGTGGGGTAATCAACCATGCCGAACGCCTTGCGCGGCATGTCCTCAAAGCAGATGTTTTCGGCAACCGAGAGGTAGGGCAGCAGGTTGAATTCCTGGTGCACCACCTGAATGCCGGCCTTCTTCGCGTCGCCCGGCGTGTGCGGATCATAGGTCCCGCCGTCCAGCGTGATCTCCCCGGCATCCCGCTGGATGATCCCGCACAGGATCTTGATCAGCGTCGACTTGCCCGCGCCGTTTTCACCGACCAGCGCATGCACCTCGCCGGGGCGCAGCGAAAAGCTGACGCCGTTGAGGGCGACAACGCCGCCGAAGCGTTTCTTGACGCCGGAGAGTTCGAGCACCGGCTCGGCACCAGCACCGGCCGGTGCCGGAGCGGCTGCGCCTGCCATGTCAGTGTTTTCCATGATCATCGACCCGGTTGGCGGCTGTGCCGAACCAGACACAGCCGCAGTTTACCCCGTGTTACTTCACGTCGTCCGATGTCACGAGCTTGATGTCGGTCTTGACCCAGCCTTCGAGCGGCTTGCCGCCGGCCACGACACCAAGCGCCTTGTCGATGGCGTTGGCGGCCATCTGCTGGCCGAACTGGTCGACCGTGGCAAGCAGCTTCTTTTCCTTCAGCAGCGGCTGGACCGCCGGGATGTTGTCAAAGCCGACGACTTCGATCTTGCCTGTTTTACCAGCCGCTTCAATGGCCTTGACGACGCCGAGAACCATGGAGTCATTGGCCGCCATCACGCCCTGGATATCCGGATGGGCTGTCAGCATGTTGGAGAATACGGTGTTGGCTTCTTCGGTTTCCCAGTGGGCGGTACGCGAGTCGAGCAGGTCGAGCTTGCCCGCCGTGACGGAGTCCATGAAGCCGAGCTTGCGCTGGGCCGCATTGTCGGCGCCGGGATTGCCTTCGATGATGACGACCTTGGCGCCTGCACCGAGCTTCTTGGCCAGCGCATCACCGGCCATCTTGGCGCCTTCGCGGTTGTCCGGGCCGACAAAGGCGAGCTTCAGGCCTGCCTCCTGCTTGGCCTTGTCATCGAGCGCCACGTCGAAATTGACGACGGTGATACCGGCATCCACGGCTCGCTTGATCGGCGGAACGAGCGCGCGGGAATCAGACGGGGCAACAACGATGGCATCGACCTTTTGGGTGATGAAGCTCTCGATGGCATTGATCTGCGTCTCGACATCGGTCTCGGACTGCATGCCGACGGCTTTCAGCGTGTAGTCGCCGCGCTTGGCCTCGTGGGCCTTTGCGCCCTCGAGCATGTTCTTGAAGAATTCGTTGGCAAGGGATTTCATCACAAGCCCGACCACGGGCTTGTCGGCGGCATAGCTGGCTGCAGGCATGGCGAGCGTGCCGGCCAGAAGGCTGGCGGCAATAAAACGTGCGAATTTCATTGTATTCCTCCCAGAATGACAAAAGACGTTCAGCGGTTTGCCACGTCCTCCAACATGGCGATGAAACGTTTCATTGCGCGGGCGCAATAGCGGCGTCTCAGCTCAATAGGAGCCCGAAGATCACGGATTTGTCAACATGAAACGTTTCATTCAAGAGATGGGCGGGCTGCTGCTAACGGAACGCTGCCTGCAGAACCTTACAGATAGTCCGCAACGCGGTTGGCAGCCCAGTGGTAAAAACTGCCGGGAACAAGCGGCTGATTGGTCGGGTCTTTCTTGTGGACGTGGAAGCCGATGAAATCTGGATGGTCGAGCGGTTCCAGTCCATAAGCCGGGTCAAAGATGCGCAAGGCATCGCGCGCCGTCCAGTAGTAGAAATTTTCCTTCGGCGCGGCATCCTTGAAGAAACCGTAACGCTTGGCCATGCGCGAAATGCCGTCATTGGCGAAGGCCGTGATGCCGATTGTGGCCGGGGTTACCTTCTGTCCGGTCATGCGGAACCATGCAGGGCGCATGACGCGGCGGCGAAAGCCCAGCCATGGCGGAACGACGACCGTTCCTTCCATATAGGCGTCGAATTCGCCGATGACGGGATTGTCCGGCGGCAGGTACATCGCCGATACGCCGAGGCGGAAGTGGTTTTCCCGGGCGAGGTAAGGCTTGTCGGTCGCCGGATGAAACTGCTTCATCAGATAGATGTCTGTATCGAGCCAAAGGCCCTGCTGTTTCTTCATCAACGTGACGCGAAACAGGTCGCTGAACTGGGATACGACGTGACCGGGGTTCTCGATATCGGGAAAATCCGGGTCGATGCGCCGAAGATATTTTTTGTCCAGTATCGGTGCCGCATCGCAAATCTCGATGCCCTTGGGAAGGTTTGCGATCTCGTCGAACGCGTAGAGTTTCACCCGCTGTCCGGTCATCACCATCGATGCCAGACAGACCCGGTCCACCTCCCGAAGGCGCGGGCCATACCAGAAGGTGCAAATATCCATGAACTATTCCAGCGGAAAAAATTGTTAAAGTGCCAGTCCATCTATGAGAGTTGCTCATCCTGGTCAATCGCATTGTTAGACTAAAGTCGTAGACGTTTGGCCGCATTTCAACGACGCAAAACGTGAGGGAAGGCACGGCCGGGGAGCGGAAATCAGGGTGGATCAATTTTCCACGGATCCGCATTTTTAAAAAAGCCGGACTCCCGCATTCCGCTTCACTGGAATGAAGTTCTTTCATTCATTGTGCCGGCAGCAATAAATTGGCGCGAATTTGCCCCGGGTTGTGAAACCATCCTTTTCTTCCGGCGATGCGTTCCACTATGGTTGCCGCTCGTATCGGCGCATCGTAAGACGCCGAAAAACAGTGGACAGTGATTTTCATGACCAAGAGCCTGACGCACCTTCAGCGTCTTGAAGCCGAAGCGATCCATATTTTCCGCGAGGTTGCCGCAACATTCACCAAGCCGGTGATGCTGTATTCGATCGGCAAGGATTCCTCCGTGATGCTGCATCTGGCGATGAAGGCCTTTTATCCGGCCAAACCGCCATTTCCGTTCCTGCATGTGGATACCACGTGGAAATTCAAGGAGATGATCGCGTTTCGTGATTCAGAAGCGAAACGTCTCGGCTTCGACCTGCTGCTGCACAGTAACCAGGAAGGCATTGACCAGGGCATCAGCCCCTTCGTGCATGGATCGAACACCCATACCCATATCATGAAGACCGTCGCCCTGCGGCAGGCGCTTGACAAATACGGCTTCGATGCAGCCTTCGGCGGCGCGCGGCGCGACGAGGAGAAGTCGCGGGCCAAGGAGCGCATTTTCTCCTTCCGCAACGCGCAGCATTCCTGGGACCCGAAGAACCAGCGCCCGGAAATGTGGAAGATCTACAACACGCGGGTCGCCAAGGGCGAATCCATCCGCGTCTTCCCGATCTCCAACTGGACCGAGCTCGATGTCTGGCAGTACATCCTGCAGGAGAATATCCCGATCGTCCCGCTCTATTACGCCGCCAGGCGGCCGGTGGTGGAGCGCGACGGCATGCTGATCATGCGCGATGACGAACGCATGCAGCTGCTGCCCGGCGAAAAGCTGCAGGAGAAGCTTGTTCGCTTTCGCACGCTCGGATGCTATCCCTTGACCGGTGCGATTGAATCCGACGCGGTGACCTTGCCGGAAATCGTCAGCGAAATGCTGATCGCCCGCACCTCCGAACGGCAGGGCCGCATGATCGACAAGGATGAAGCCGGTTCGATGGAGAAGAAGAAGCGCGAGGGCTATTTCTGATGAACACCGTTGCCCCGATTAAGGCTTCCGCCGCCGAGGAAATCCGCGCTTACATGGCCGAACAGGAAAAGAAGTCGCTGCTGCGCTTTCTCACCTGCGGTTCGGTCGATGACGGCAAGTCGACGCTGATCGGCCGTCTGCTCTACGACACCAAGCTGATCTTCGAGGACCAGCTGGCCGCCCTGCAGAATGACAGCCGCAAACATGGCACCAATGGCGAGGACATCGATTTCGCCTTGCTGGTCGATGGTCTGGAAGCCGAACGCGAGCAGGGCATCACCATCGATGTCGCCTACCGCTTCTTCTCCACGCCCAAGCGCAAGTTCATCGTCGCCGATACGCCCGGCCACGAGCAATATACCCGCAACATGGCGACCGGCGCCTCCACCGCCGATCTTGCCATCGTGCTTGTCGACGCGCGGCAGGGCATCCTGCGGCAGACACGCCGCCACAGTTTCATCGCCTCGCTGCTCGGCATCCGCAACATCGTCCTCGCCATCAACAAGATCGATCTCGTCGATTACTCCCAGGCCATTTTTGACAGGATCGTCGCCGACTACCAGGATTTTGCCGGCAAGCTTGGTTTCCAGTCGATCCAGCCCATTCCGCTCTCCGCCCGCTTCGGCGACAATGTGATTTCCGCCTCCACCAACATGCCCTGGTACAAGGGCCCGGCGCTGCTTGAACATCTCGAAGACGTGCCGCTCGCCGATGCGGATGAGGAGCGCCCGTTCCGGTTCCCGGTGCAATATGTCAATCGGCCCAATCTCGACTTCCGCGGCTTCTCCGGCACCGTCGCCTCCGGTGTCGTCGCGCCGGGGGACGAGGTGGTGGTGGCCAAGTCCGGCAAGTCCTCGCGCGTCAAGCGTGTGGTGACGCTGGACGGCGACCTCGACCGGGCTGTCGAAGGGCAGGCGGTGACGCTGGTGCTGGAGGACGAGGTCGAGGTGTCGCGCGGCAACATGCTGGTGGCACCCGGCGCCCGCCCCGAGGTGGCGGACCAGTTTGCCGCGCACCTCGTCTGGTTTGCCGAACATGCGCTGATCCCCGGCCGTTCCTATATCCTGCGCACGGAGACCGATCAGGCGACAGCCACGATCACCGATCTCAAATACCGAATCGATATCAACAGCTTCGCCCAGGAGGCGGCCAAATCGCTTGACCTGAATGAAGTCGGCGTCGTCAATATTTCAACGCAGGAGCCGATTGCCTTCGACCCCTACAAGTCGAACCGCTCGACCGGCTCGTTCATCCTGATCGACCGCCTGACCAATGCGACGGTCGGCGCCGGCATGATCGATTTCGGCCTGCGCCGCGCATCGAACGTGCATTGGCAGGCGCTGGATGTCAGCAAGGCCTCACGCGCCGACCAGAAGAACCAGAAGCCGGCGGTGATATGGTTCACCGGCCTTTCCGGTTCAGGCAAGTCGACGGTCGCCAATCTCGTTGAAAAACGCCTGTCGTCGCTCGGCAAGCACACCTATATTCTCGATGGCGATAATGTGCGCCATGGGCTCAACCGTGATCTTGGCTTCACCGAAGAGGACCGGGTGGAAAACATCCGCCGCGTCGGCGAAGTGGCCAAGCTGATGGTGGATGCGGGCCTGATCGTGCTGGTCTCGTTCATTTCGCCGTTCCGTTCGGAGCGCCGCATGGTGCGCGAACTGCTGGCCGACGGCGAATTCCTCGAAGTGTTTGTCGATACGCCGTTCGAGGAATGCGCGCGGCGTGACCCGAAGGGGCTCTACGCGAAGGCGCTGCGCGGCGAGATCAAGAATTTCACTGGCGTCGACTCGCCCTATGAAGCGCCGGAGAATCCGGAACTGCATCTGCACACGGTCGGCCACACGACGGAGGCACTTGCCTCGGAGGTGGAGAAGCTGCTGGTCGAACACGGCATCATCTTCAACTACGATCAAAGCTCGTGGTCGATTTAAGGGCATGACCATCACCCTCCCGCCCCTCGATCATGCCGCCCTTCTTGCCGTCCTGGAAACAGCGGCCATTGCCGCCGGACAGGAAATCCTGCGCATTTACGCGGAGGGCTGTGATTTCGCGCTGAAGGATGACCAGTCGCCGGTCACGGAAGCCGATCATGCCGCCGAAGCCATCATCCTGGCGGCTCTGCGCAGGGCGACGCCTGACATACCCGTCGTGGCGGAAGAGGAAATCTCCGGCGGGCACGTGCCCGGCGATCTCGGCGCGCGCTTCTATCTGGTGGATCCGCTCGACGGAACGCGGGAATTTGTCAGCCGCAACGGTGATTTCACCGTCAACATTGCGTTGATCGAAAACGCAGCGCCCGTTCTCGGCGTTGTCTATGCCCCCGTCCGCGGTGTGCTGTTCACCGGCGGCACTGCCGGTGCACAGGAAGTTGCTATCGGCGAGGGCGGTGCGGTCACCGCGCGCAAAGCCATAGGCTGCCGCACCAGTCCGGACGATCTCATTGCCGTTGCCAGCCGCTCGCACCGCACGCCGGAAACCGATGCCTATCTGGAAAAATTCCGTATTGCCGACTGTGTGTCCGTCGGGTCGTCACTGAAATTCGGCCTGCTGGCGCGCGGCGAGGCCGATATTTACCCGCGTTTCGGCCGGACCATGGAATGGGATACGGCGGCGGGCGATGCGGTCCTGCGGGCTGCGGGCGGGATCACGCTCACGCTGGACGGCAATCCGCTGACCTATGGCCGCCGCAATCAGGCCGACGACGCCGATTTCGCCAATCCGGATTTCGTGGCCTGGGGGAAGCTATAGTCTGATCGCAATGCCATTGTGCGTGGTGCGTGGTTCGACAAGCTCACCATGAGGGATGTGGATTGGTCCAAGATCAATGGCGAAGGTTGCAGAGTGTAATTCCCTGCAATCCATACCCTCCCTCATGGTGAGCTTGTCGAACCACGCACTGTGCTGTTGCCATCCGATCACCGGTTATCCCGGTCGCTTCCTCAACAGGATCGTCACCACAAAAAACGCGCCGATGGAACTGGTAACGATACCGATGGGCAATTCCTGCGGCGCCAGCAGCAGACGGGCCGCGAGGTCGCTGAGCAGGATCAGCAGGGCGCCGAGCACGGCGCAGGTGACGATCAGTCCCGCATGCAGCTGACCGGAAAAACGCCGGGCAATGTGCGGGATCATCAGGCCGACAAAGCCGATGACGCCCGCCACCGAGACAAAGATCGCGGTGGAGAAGGCGCAGACGATGAACACCGTGTTGCGCAGGCGCGTCACCCTTATGCCAAGGCTTTCCGCCGTGTTTTCGCCGGCCAGCAGCGCATCGAGATTGCGGTGGTTGTACAGGGCGTAGACCAGGATGGCGGCAAGCCCGACAAGGGCGAGCGGCAGGTTCTCCCAGCGGGCAAGACCGAGGCCGCCGAGCGTCCAGAACATCACCGAATGCGCGGCGCGCTGGTCGCCGGCAAACACCATGTAATTGGTCAGCGCAGCAAACAGGAAGGAGACGGCAAGGCCCGCCAGGATCAGCCGTTCCGGCCCCTGTCCCTGCACGCGCCGCACCAGCATCAGCACGACGATGGCCGCCAGCATGCCGCCGCTGAAGGCGGCAATCGGCAGGGTCCAGATGCCGAAGCGGTCGCCGATGACCGTAATCACCGAGACTGCTCCCGCCGCCGCACCATTGGAAAGGCCGAACAGGAACGGATCGGCGAGATCGTTGCGGGTGACGGTCTGCAGCAGCGCGCCGATGATGCCGAGCCCGGCCCCAACGCAGATGGCAAGGATGACCCGCGGCAGGCGCAGGTCGACAATGATCTTGCCGACCGGGCCATTGACGGCGGTATCGGAGAGGCCGGAGGCATGGGCGAGAGCGCGCAGGACATCGCCGAGCGGAATGACCGTTGCCCCATAGGCAATCGACACGAGGGCGAGGGCCAGAATGGCCATCACCCCCGTCATGAGTGTCAGATGCTGACGGAAAGGCAGATGCACTCAGAAGGCTTCCGGATGCATGGCCTTGGCCATCTTGGCGATGGCCTCGATATTGGCCGGTCCGGGCGTCAGTTCCGCATAGCGCAGGGCGACGAAGCGGTTGTTCTTGACGGCGTCGGTTTCCTTCATTGCCGGATGCGATTTGAGGAAGTCGAGCAGCTTCTGGTAACCCGCATCATCCTGATAATCGAGGAGGACAAGGAATTCCGGATTGCGCGTCGCCACGGTTTCCCACGAGGTGGTGCCCCAGCTGGTGTCGAGATCGGCCATGATATTGGTGCCGCCGGCTTCGCTGATCATTGCCGTGGGAATGGCGAACTTGCCCGCTGTAAACGGCTTGTCCTCGCCGGAATCGTAGAGGAAGACGCGGGTGCCGCTCTTGTCGCCGATCTTTGTCTTGATCGCCGCGAGTTCTGTCTTCCAGGCGCTGACGAGTTTATTCGCCTCGTCTTCCCTATCGAAAATCTTGCCGAGCTTTTCCATGTCGCCATAGAGCAGGTCCATGGTGGCGGCGGGCCGGGACTTGTCGAGATGGATGCAGCTTTCGGTCAGTTCAAGTGTCTTGATGCCGTGCGGCGCCAGCGTGTCGGGGGTGACCTCACCGCCCGGCTTCATGCCGTAATTCCAGCCGGCGAAGAAGAAATCCGGTTCCGCCGCAATGAGATTTTCAAGGGTCGGATATTTCGGCGCAAGCTCGGGAATGGCGCCCAGCTGTTTCTTGAAGGCGTCGTCGAGCTTGTACCAGCCGGTAATGCCCGAAACCCCGACCATCGAGGATTGCAGGTGCAGGGCGAAGGCCATTTCGCTCATGTTGATGTCCTGGATGACCGCACGCTTGGGCGCGGCCTCGAAGGTGACGGGCTTGCCGCAACTGTCGACCGTCACGGGAAACGCCCATGCGGGGGCGGACAGCGCCGACAAGGCGAGGGCGAGCAGCATTCTTTTCATCAAATTCTCCGTAGCTGAGCAGTTTGTTTTGTGGTTGGTCCGGGTGCTTCGAACACCATGAGATCGCGATCCTGCGAGGGATGGCGCAGGCGCAGGACATCGAGATCGAAGACATCGCTGACGATGCGCGGCGTCAGCGTTTCGTCGGGCGTGCCGGCGGCGACGAGCTGGGCGGCATGCATGACGGCAACGTGGGTGGCAAACGGCGCCACCAGCGGCAGGTCGTGCAGCACCGCTATAACAGTCACATTGAGACCGGCCACCAGCGCCAGCAATTCGCTGCGCGCCTTCGGGTCGAGGTGATTGGTGGGTTCGTCGAGAAACAGGATGTCAGGCTGCTGGGCGATGGCGCGCGCCAGCTGCACGCGCTGCCTTTCGCCGCCGGAGAGCGAGCCGATGGGACGGCGCGAAAACGCGGCGATCCCGGCGCGGAGCAGGGCTTCCGTCACGATATCCCGGTCCTTCGCCTTGGTCAGGGTGCCGGTGTGCGGAATGCGGCCAAGGGAGACATAATCGTCAACCAGCAATTGCGGGTCCGGCATGTCGGTCTGGCCGACGAAGGCAAATCTCCTGGCCCGTTCCTTCGGCGGCAGCCGGTCTATTGCCGTACCGTCGAGATGGACGTTGCCGGAGGAGGGGCGCAGCAGCCCGGCCAGCATGCGCAAAAGCGTGGATTTCCCCGCGCCATTCGGCCCGATAATGGCAAGTCGCGCGCCGCGCACGATGTCGAGCGATACCTCGTCCACCAGCGTCTGGCCGGCGGTGCGGAACGTCACCTCGTCGGCACGCAGGGCAACATGGCTCATGGGCGGATATCCGTGACTGCAGGCAAGGCACATGGTGTCAAATCCCAACCGGTAAACGTCGTCGCGTTATCGCGGACGCGTCGTTCTCGTATAGTAACGTTATAACATTGGTCAATGCCTGATGTATCATAGGTGCGCCGGAATGCGTGCGAGAGTCTTGTCCCAAAGGCCTTGCGGGCGCTGTGATGCCTTGGACCAGCCATCGGCGAGCGCGTGATACATCCGGGCGAAGTCCAGAAGATCGGCAAAGTCCGTGGCGGGATCGATATCGCCGAAGAGATATTGCGCCTTGCCGGGCGCCCGGAACGCCACCGTGCAGGGTCGTTCGCAGCCCGCCATGCAGCCAACACCGCGCACCTCATAGCCGAGCTGGCCATCGAGTTCCGCCTGCAGCCTGTGGGCAAGGGCCTGTCCCGGTCGTGACAGGCCGTCGACCGCCTTGCACAGGGTGCAGACGATAATCTGGTGATCGGGTCTTGGCGTGGTCATGCCGGTGCCTTGCCTTGTGGACAAAGGTTAGGGGAACGCGGCCAATGCACCATCGCGACAATGCGGGAGAGGACATCGCATCGCTCCCGGCACACCCCGTCCGGTTCGAATTGTAGATGAGATGGCAGGTCTCCTGGCTCGCGGGTCTCAGCTTCGCCTTGCCTTCCCGACCTTCCGGTCAGTGGCATGTCAGGCATCGCTCACCGCTTACAGTTGCGGGGGCAGCCACGGTCTCGGTCCCTTTTGGGTACGCCTCACCGTGTTCCCTTTTCATCTCCCGCGTTGTCGTGCGGAAGAAACCATCGGCGCGGATGCTATGCGGCCAGCCGCGCAGTTGCAAGCACGTTTATGCGGCAATTTTTGCCGCTGCCAAAATTTTTGGCAAATGAAAGATTTCAATTGGCCGGTAACGCGTTAGAGTGCTGGGAGCATTTGTGGAACCGCAGTTTTTTGAATCAGACTTTTGAGGCGATATGGCAATTCACGCAGCAGTCTATCATCTGACACACTACAGGTATGACCGGCCCATCATGCTCGGGCCGCAGATCATCCGGCTCCAGCCGGCACCCCATTCCCGGACAAAAGTTCTCAGTCATTCCCTGAAAGTCAGTCCGGCCAATCATTTCGTCAACCTGCAGCAGGACCCCTACGGCAATTTCCTCGCCCGCTTCGTCTTTCCCGAACCGGTGACGGAGCTGAAGATCGAGGTCGATCTCGTCGCTGATATGACCGTCTACAATCCATTCGATTTCTTCGTCGAACCGGTCGCCGAGACCTGGCCGTTCAGCTATCCCGAAGAGATCAGCGACGACCTGTCGATCTATATGAAACCGGAACCGGCAGGACCGCTGGTTTCGGCTTTCCTTGCAACCATCGATCGCAGCCCGACGAACACGGTGAATTTCGTCGTTGATCTCAACGCACGTATCCAGCGCGAGATCGGCTATGTCATCCGCATGGAAACCGGGGTTCAGGAACCGGACGCAACCTTGAACCTGCGCTCGGGATCGTGCCGGGATTCAAGCTGGCTGCTGGTGCAGGTGTTGCGCAATCTCGGTTTTGCCGCGCGGTTCGTCTCCGGCTATCTCATCCAGCTGAAGCCCGATCTTGTCGCCATCGATGGTCCCGCCGGAACGGACAAGGATTTCACCGATCTGCATGCCTGGTGCGAAGTCTACCTGCCGGGGGCGGGCTGGATCGGTCTCGACCCCACCTCCGGGCTTCTGACCGGTGAAAGCCACGTACCGCTTGCCGCCACCCCGCATTACCGCAATGCCGCACCGATTTCCGGCATGGCGGAATTCGCCAATGTGGAATTCGGTTTCGATATGCGGGTGACGCGCGTATCCGAGCACCCGCGCATCACCAAGCCCTTTTCCGACGAATCCTGGAATGCGCTCGATGCGCTCGGCGAAAAGGTGGACGCGATCCTGAACGAGAGGGATGTGCGCCTGACTATGGGCGGCGAGCCCACATTCGTGTCCATCGACGATTTCGAATCGGGCGAATGGAACACCGATGCGGTCGGGCCGACCAAGCGCGAAAAGGCCGACAAGCTGATCCGGCGGCTGCGCGAGCGTTTTGCGCCGGGTGGTTTTCTGCACTACGGGCAGGGCAAGTGGTATCCGGGCGAGAGCCTGCCGCGCTGGACGTTCTCGCTTTACTGGCGCAAGGACGGCAAGCCGATCTGGGTCAACCCCGATCTGATCGCGCCCGAGAACGGCAAGGCTGACGTCAAGCCGGAAGATGCCGGAAAACTCCTCGTCGCGTTGGCGCAGGCGCTTGGCGTTGAAGAAGAGATGGTGGCGCCCGCCTATGAAGATCCGGCTGAATGGATCATCAAGGAGGGCAATCTTCCCGACAATGTCGATCCGTCCAACTCCAGGCTCAAGGATCCGGAAGAGCGCAGCCGCATCGCCCGGGTTTTCGAGCGGGGCCTGACCGAGCCAAGCGGTTTTGTCCTGCCGGTGCAGCGCTGGAACAGCCAGGCCTCCGGCCCGCGCTGGCGCAGCGAAAAATGGAAGACGCGGCGCGGCAAGCTGTTCCTGGTGCCGGGCGATTCGCCCGTCGGATACCGTCTGCCGCTCGGCGCCCTGCCGCATGTTCCGGCCTCGGAATATCCCTATATCGTGCCGGTCGATCCGTCGGTGGATCGCGGGGCGCTGCCGGACCCGGCACCGCAGGCGCGTGAGAACATCCTGGCGGTTGCCTCTTTCAACGCTGATGAAGGCAACCAGCAGGAGCGGGTCGAGCAGGAACTGGGGGAAATCGGCGGGGCCGTGCGCACCGCCATATCGGTCGAGCCGCGCGACGGGCGTCTCAGCGTGTTCATGCCGCCGGTGGAGGCGCTCGAGGACTATCTGGAACTGGTTGCGGCGGCGGAAGCTGCCGCCCACAAGCTCGGGCTGCCGGTTCACATCGAAGGTTACAGCCCGCCGCAGGATCACCGCATCAACGTCATCCGTGTCGCACCCGATCCCGGCGTGATCGAGGTGAATATCCATCCGGCCGCCAATTGGCGCGACTGCGTGGCAACGACAACGGCAATCTATGAGGAAGCCCGCCAGACGCGGCTCGGTGCCGACAAGTTCATGATCGATGGCCGCCATACCGGTACCGGCGGCGGCAACCATGTGGTGGTCGGCGGCGAAACACCGGCCAACAGCCCGTTCCTGCGCCGTCCTGATCTGCTCAAAAGCCTTGTCCTGCACTGGCAGCGGCATCCATCGCTGTCCTACCTGTTCTCCGGCCTGTTCATCGGGCCGACCAGCCAGGCACCGCGCATCGACGAGGCGCGGCATGACAGTCTCTACGAGCTGGAGATTGCCCTCTCGCAGGTGCCGCGGCCGGGCGAGGGCACGCCGCCTTTGCCCTGGCTGGTCGACCGGCTGTTCCGCAATCTTTTGGTGGATGTCACCGGCAACACGCATCGTTCGGAAATCTGCATCGACAAGCTGTTCTCCCCCGATGGTCCGACCGGCAGGCTCGGGCTGGTCGAATTCCGCGGTTTCGAGATGCCGCCCAATGCGCGCATGAGCCTTGCCCAGCAATTGCTGATCCGCGCGCTGATCGCCCGGTTCTGGAACAATCCGATTCAGGGCAGTTTCGTCCGCTGGGGCACGGCGCTGCATGACCGTTTCATGCTGCCGGCCTATGTCTGGCAGGATTTCATCGATGTTCTCGCCGATTTGCGCGAGAACGGCTTTGATTTCCGCCCGGAATGGTTCGAGGCCCAGCTGGAATTCCGCTTCCCCTTCTGCGGGGAAATCGAGAATGAGGGTGTGAAACTGGAAATCCGGCAGGCGCTGGAGCCATGGCATGTGATGGGCGAGCAGGGTGCCATCGGCGGCACGGTGCGTTTCGTCGATTCCTCGGTGGAACGGCTGCAGGTCAAGGTCGACGGCTTCAACCCGGCCCGCTACAGCGTTGCGTGCAACGGGCGCGAGGTGCCGCTGAAGATGACGGACAGCCAGGGCACGGCGGTTGCCGGCGTGCGCTACAAGGCGTGGCAGCCGCGCTCCGGCCTGCATCCGATGATCCCGGTCAACACGCCGCTGGTTTTCGACATTTACGACCAGTGGTCGCAACGGGCGATCGGCGGTTGCGTCTATCATGTCGCACACCCCGGCGGGCGCAGCTATGATACGTTCCCGGTCAATTCGAACGAGGCCGAGGCGCGCCGGCTGGCGCGTTTCGAGCCGCGCGGCCATACGGCCGGCGGATATGAATTGCGCAGGGAGCAGCCATCGGGGGAATTTCCGATGACCCTTGATCTGAGAAGGCCGAGGCATTGAGATATGGTTGGCATCATGGCTGTGCGTGGTTCGACAGGCTCACCATGAGGGAGCGGGAGGATTGCAGGCAGACATATCCTGCGACGTGGCAGATTGACGTTGCAAACCACGCCTTTCCTCATGGTGAGCCTGTCGAACCACGCACTCCTGTCCTGCAGCACTCACAAACCGGTTATCGATAGACACATGTCACAGAGCGTGAAAACCAACCTACTCCCCGGTCTCCTTGCCAGCTACAAGCCCCTGCAGGGCGTGGCGGACGAGATGATCGATCCCAGCGGGACAGTGCGGCCCGGCTGGGAAAAGCTGCTGCGTTCGCTCGACACGCTCGGCCCCGAAAAACTCGCCACCCGCTTTGCCCGCGCCAACCAGTATCTGCACGATGCGGGTGTGTTTTACCGGGTCTATGACGAGACCGGCACGCAGGAGCGCGAATGGCCGCTCGCTCATGTTCCGCTTCTGATCAACGAGGATGACTGGCGCGCCATCACATCAGGGCTGACCCAGCGCGCCGATCTCCTGGAGGCTGTCGTTGCCGATATCTATGGCGACAACCGGCTGGTGCGTGATGGCCTGCTGCCGCCGGATCTGATTGCCTCGAACCCCGAGTTCCTGCATCCCGTCGCCGGTATCAAGCCGGCCAGCGGGCATTTCCTGCATTTCTGTGCTTTCGAGCTGGGGCGTGCGCCCAATGGCCAGTGGTGGGTGCTGGGCGACCGCACGCAGGCGCCTTCGGGTGCCGGGTTCGCCCTGGAAAACCGCGTTGCCACCACCCGCGCCCTTTCGGATATTTCCGGCGCGATGAACGTTCATCGTCTTGCCGGTTTCTTCAAGGATTTCCGCGATTCCCTGCAGAGCCTGATCCACGATCCCGCAGGGCGCGCGGCCATTCTCACGCCCGGCCCGAACAATGAAACCTATTTCGAACACGCCTATATCGCCCGCTATCTCGGCATCATGCTGCTGGAAGGCGACGACCTGACCGTGAGCAAGGGCCGGGTCATGGTGCGCACCGTGTCCGGTCTGAAGCCCATCGATGTTCTGTGGCGGCGCATGGATGCCGCCTATATGGACCCGCTGGAGCTGAAGTCGGATTCGTGGATCGGCACCCCGGGCATGGTCGGCGCGCTGCGCCAGCGTTCCGTCTCGCTGGTCAATGCGCTGGGATCGGGCATTCTCGAAACCCGGGCGCTGCTGGCCTTCCTTCCTGCGATCTCGAAGGCCCTGCACGACCGCGATCTCGCCTTGCCGAGCATCGCCACCTGGTGGTGCGGCCAGGAGAAGGAACGCCAGCACGTCATGAACCGGCTCGACCAGATGATGGTCGGCCCGGCGCTGTCGACCCGGTTGCCGTTCGAAGACGTGCAGGCCACGGTTCTGGGCTCCGCCCTCGACGATGCGGCGCGTCAGACCCTGTTGCACAAGCTCAAAACCGACGGCCGCGGACTGGTCGGGCAGGAAGCCGTCAAACTGTCGACGACGCCGGTCTATGTGGACGGCAGGCTGGAACCGCGCCCCTTTGTCCTGCGCGTCTTTGCGGCGCGTCATGGCGATGGCTGGAGTTTCATGCCCGGCGGGTTTGCCCGCGTCGGGTTCACGCTCGACACGGCGGCGATTGCCATGCAGCGCGGCGGGCAGGCGGCGGATGTTTGGATCACCAGTTCGGCGCCCGTGCGCAAGGATACGCTGCTGCCGCGCGAGGATGACGCCTTCCGCCGCAATGTGCCGGGCACGCTGCCGAGCCGTGCGGCGGAAAACCTGATGTGGATGGGCCGCTATATCGAACGTGCCGAAGCCACGGCACGTATCCTGCGGGCGTGCCATGCCCGCTATGCCGAGACGGCCAATGCGGAATTGCCGCTTCTGACGGAAATGCGCGATCAGCTCAAACCCCTCGGCATTGATCTCGATGAAGCCATTCCAAAGGGCCTCTTGCGTTCCATAGATGGCGCCATGCTCAGTGCGGGACGCATCCGCGACCGGTTTTCACCCGATGGCTGGCTGGCGCTGCGCGATCTGTCGAAGACCGTGCACCGGTTCCAGGGGGTGGTGTCGCAGGGCGATGACGGCACCCGCGCCATGACGATCATCCTGCGCAAGCTGGCCGGGTTCTCCGGTCTGGTGCACGAGAACATGTATCGTTTCACCGGCTGGCGTTTTCTTGAAATCGGCCGCCGGCTGGAGCGCGGTATCCAGATGGCGCGCATCCTGGCGAACCTGTCGCGGCATGAAGCGCCGGAAGGGGCGCTGGAAATGCTGCTGGAAATCGGCGACAGCGTCATGACGCATCGCCGGCAATACAGCGTCTATTCCGGCCGCCTGAGCGTGCTCGATCTTCTGGCGCTCGATCCGCTCAATCCGCGCTCGATCATTTTCCAGCTCGATGCGCTCAAAACCGAGTTCAATCTGTTGCCGCAGCGCGAGGCGGGCGCGCATATGTCCGCCTTTTCCAAGGATGTGCTGCGCCTGCACACGCAGCTTGCCATCATGGAATCCAGCGAACTGACCGCTGACAAGCTGCATGAACTCGCCAATGAAATCGGTGCATTGTCCGACACCATCTCCGATACGTATTTTGCCTGAGGGGGTGAGGAATGCTCTATAACATCCGCCTCCACCTGCATTATGACTATGAGCGCTCCGCAGCGGGCGGGCGCCACCACATCCGGGTGATGCCGCAGACCCTGCCGGGTATTCAGCGCGTGGTCGCCTCGAGTCTCTCCTTTGACCCTGCCGCGGCGGAACGCTCCGATTTTACCGATTTCTTCGCCAATACGGTGACCTCCATCGTCTACCGCAATCCGCACGAGACGCTCGACGTGACGATGACGGCCCGCATCAATGTAGCGCGGCCGCAGACCATGCTCGATGTTTCGCCCGATCTTGCCGGCCTGATCCGGGAAATACGCGGCGTCTGGTCGGTGGCATCCGACGCGCCGCATCACTTTCTGACATCCAGCTCCCACGCTGCCATCGACCCTGACATATCGGCCTACGCCGCGACAAGCCTCGGCAGGACGCGCACGGTCATGGAGGCGGCGGGCGATCTGTGCAACCGCATCCATACGGATTTCGCCTATGATTCCGACGCCACCAATGTGCGCACCACGGCGCGCGAGGCGTTCGAACTGCGGGCCGGTGTCTGCCAGGATTTCAGCCACATCATGATTGCCGGCCTGCGCGGCATCGGCATTCCGGCGGGCTATGTCAGCGGTTTCCTGCGCACCATCCCGCCACCCGGCAAGGAGCGGCTGGAAGGTGCCGACGCCATGCATGCCTGGGTGCGTGTCTGGTGCGGGCGCGAGGCGGGCTGGCAGGAGTTCGATCCCACCAATGCGATGATGGCCGGCAATGACCATATCACCGTCGGCTACGGCCGGGATTATGCCGATGTTTCGCCCATCGTCGGCGTGCTGAAAACCAGCGGCTCGCAGGAAGCGAAGCAATCGGTGGATGTGATCCCGCTGGAGTGAAGAGCTTTTGTGCGTGGTTCGACAAGCTCACCATGAGGGAGGTGGGGGATTGCAGGGAGCCATATTCCGCAACGTTCAAGATTAGCGCTGCAGCCCACCGGGTTCCCTCACGGTGAGCTTGTCGAACCACGTATGATGGTTTTGCCAGCGCGTTTTGGAATATTGGAATAGTTTTTCTTGGTTTCCAGCAAACGGGAGAATATGGTCTGCCTCAAGTGCCATTTGCGCCGGTGAATGGGATGAAATTTCGAAGTGCGATCCATGCTCCCCATTCCGCCGCTGATGCTGACCACAGGTCCGGTTCCCGCCTATCCGCAAGTGCTTGCCGCGCTCGGAAAGCCTGTTCTCTATGACTATCATCCCGCCTTCCAGGCCTTCTATGCCGAGGTGATCGAAAAGCTGCGGCTGGCGCTGCGGCAGGACACGGCGCCCGTCATCATGCAGGGTGAGGCCATTCTCGGCATCGAAGCCGCTGCTGCCGCGCTGATTGCCCGTGACGATGTGGTTCTGAACCTTGTCTCCGGTGTCTATGGCAAGGGGTTTGCCGGCTGGGCCGCGCGCTATGGCAAGGAAGTCATCGAGCTTGCCGTGCCCTATGACGACATCATCGACCCGCAGGCGGTGCGTGCGGTGCTGCGCCAGCGCCCGGATATCAAAATTGTCTCACTCTGCCATCACGACACCCCGTCCGGCACGCTCAATCCGCTGCGGGACATCGGTGCTGTCGTTGCCGAGCACGGGGCTTATCTCATTGTCGATGCCGTGTCGTCCTTTGGCGGGTTGGATGCCCATCCTCGTGAGACGCATGCCGACATTTTCATCACCTCGCCATCGAAATGCCTGGGCAGCACGCCCGGCCTCAGCCTTATCGGCGTGAGCGAGCGGGCCTGGGCCAAGATCGAGGCCAACCCGGATGCGCCGCGCGGCTCGTTCCTCAGCCTTCTCGGCTGGAAAGGCGCCTCGGAGCCCGGAAAGCCCTTTCCGGTGACGCCGTCCATTGCGGAAATCTATGCGCTGGATGCGGCGCTGGATCTCTATGCCGAGGAGGGCGCCGAAAACGTCTGGGCCCGCCATGCGGAAACGGCTGAAATCACCCGCAACGGCCTGCTTGAGCTTGGCCTGAAGCTGTGGCCGAAAAAGCTGGAATTCTGCGCGCCGACGGCGACCGCTTTCAAGCTGCCCGACGGTTTCAGCGACACGGCCTTGCGCGACCGGTTGCGCGATGAGCACGGCATCCTCCTGTCGCTCGGCCGCGCCGACACATCGGGCAAACTGCTGCGCGTCGGGCACATGGGCGCGTCCGCCAAACCCGATTTTGCCCGCGCCACCATCAGGGCTCTCAGCCAGATTCTGTCCCGCCCCCTCGGCCAAACCTATGCATAAGAGGATCGCAAGCATGTCCCGTATCCTGTTGAACCGACGCTCTTTTCTCCATCTGACCGCCAGCGCCGCCGCGCTGACCGCCATGCCGGGTCTTGGCTGGGCGCAGGGGGAAACGCCTGTCAAAGGCGGGCGTCTGATCGTCGCCGGGGACAGCGAACCGGCCAATCTCAACCCCGCAATCGTCGCGTCCAACGGCGTGTTCTTTGTCGCCAGCAAGATTGTCGAGCCGCTGGCCGAACAGTCCTATGACGGCAAGGACGGCCTGTCGCCGCGCCTGGCCACCGCCTGGGAGGGCTCGGCCGACGGCCTGACCGCAACGTTCAAACTGCGCGAAGGCGTGACCTGGCATGATGGCAAGCCGTTCACCTCGGCCGACGTTGCCTTCTCCGCGCTGGAAGTGTGGAAGAAGCTGCAGAATCTTGGCCGCGTGGTCTTCAAGAACCTCGAGAGTGTCGAAACACCGGATGACCACACGGCCATCTTCAAATTCTCCCAGCCGACACCGTTCCAGCTCATCCGCAATGCGCTGCCGGTGGTCACCTCCGTCGTGCCGAAACATCTCTATGAAGGCACGGATATCGCCAAGAATCCGGCCAACCAAGCATTGGTCGGCACCGGCCCGTTCAAATACGGCGAACACAAGCCGGGCGAATATTATCTGCTGAAGCGCAATGAGGCGTACTGGCAGAAGGACCAGCCGCTGCTGGATGAGATCGTGTATCAGATCCTGCCCGACCGTTCATCCGCCGGCAATGCGCTGGAGGCCGAACAGATCCAGCTGGCTGCTTTCTCCGCAGTGCCGCTTGCCGATCTCGCCCGCATCTCCAAGGTACCGGGCCTGAAGGTCTATGCCAATGGCTATGAAGGGCTGACCTATCAGCTCATCGTCGAAATCAACCATCGCCGCAAGGAACTGGCCGATCCGAAGGTGCGTCAGGCGCTTGCCCATGCCATCGACCGGGATTTTGTCGTCAAGACGATCTTCCTCGGCTATGCAAAACCGTCCACCGGGCCGGTCCCTGCCTATGACAAGGCGTTTTATGAGCCAGATGTGGCCGCCCATGCCTTCGATCCGGCCAAGGCGGAAGCGCTGCTCGACGCGGCGGGCTACAAGCGCGGCGCCGATGGCAACCGCTTCACGCTCAAGCTCCTGCCAGCGCCATTCTTCAATGAAACCAAGCAGTTCGGCGACTATCTGCGCCAGGCGCTGGCCAAGGTGGGCATTGATGCGCAGGTGGTCAGCAATGATACGCCAGCCCATCTGAAGGCGGTCTATACCGACCACGATTTCGATATCACCGTGGCAACGCCGGTCTACCGTTCCGATCCGGCGATCTCCACCACCATCCTGTTCGAAAGCGGGCTGCCCGCCGGTGTGCCGTTCTCCAACCAGTACGGCTATGCCAATGCGGATGTGGACAAGCTGATCAAGGATGCCGCTTCCACCGTGGATAGCGACAAGCGCGCCGGTCTCTACAAGAAGTTGCAGAAAGTGGTGGCTGAGGACCTGCCGCTGATCAATGTGGCGGAATTCTCCTTCATCACCGTTGCCCGCGATACCGTGCAGAATGTTTCCGATAATCCGCGCTGGGCGGTGTCGAACTGGTCCAATGTCTGGCTGAGAGGGTAGGGGTTGAGGGTATGGTTTTATCTTGATACTGCATCTTCCCTCCTGAACACAAACCCGTTTGTCTTCCGGCATTATTGGCTCTAGTGTCCCCCTCCATTCGCATGACCTGTCGGAGCCCTTCTTGCCGCCACTCGCATCCTTTTTCCTGAAACGCCTTTTGGGTGCGATTCCGGTTCTGGCCGTTGTGCTCATCGGCAGCTTTCTGCTGCTGGAGGCGGCATCCGGTGATGCGGTGGATTCCTATGTCGCGGGTTCCGGCGGCATGGATGCCGACCAGCTGGCACAGTTGCGCCAGGCATGGGGCCTTGATCAGGGCCCAGTCCATCGTTTCATCGCCTATGTCTCGGCGCTTGGCCACGGCGATCTCGGCTGGTCGACGGCGTTTCAACGTCCGGTGCTTTCGGTGATTTTCGAGCGCCTGCCGGTGACGCTGCTGCTGATGGGCATTGCCACGGCACTCGCCTTCTTCCTCGGTTCGCTGCTCGGCGTCATCGCCGGTGCGAAACCCGGCTCCCTGCGCGACCGTTTCCTGTCGATCGGTTCGCTGGCGCTTTATGCGGTTCCCGGCTTCTGGCTGGGGCTGGTGCTGATCGTGGTCTTCGCCGTCGATCTGCGCTGGCTGCCGGTTGGCGGCATCGAGACCATCGCGTCCGGCAAGAGCGGATGGGCGCGCATGGCGGATATCGCCGCGCATCTGGTCCTGCCCGTTGCCTCGCTCGCCATGGTGTACTTCGCGCTGTATCTGCGCCTGATGCGCGACCGCATGAGCGAGGTCTGGCGCGATCCCTTCGTCACCGGCCTGAAGGCGCGCGGTCTCAGCCGTGGCCGAATCGTCTGGCGGCATGTGGCGCGCAATGCGGTTCTGCCGGTCATTACGATGCTCGGCTTGCAGGCGGCGGTCATGCTGGGCGGCAGCGTCGTGGTGGAAAGCGTTTTTGCCATTCCGGGATTCGGACGGCTGGCGGCGGAGGCTGTCTCGCGGCGCGATACGCCGCTGCTGCTGGGTGTCATTCTGTGCAGCGCCATAACGGTGATCATCGCCAATCTGCTGGTCGATCTGGCCTATGGCAGGCTCGATCCGCGCGTCAGGATCGGCCGATGACGATCTGGCGGCGTCTCAACCTTGAAGGCCGTGCCGGACTGGTGCTGTTGCTTGCGCTGGTTCTCATGGCCTTGCTCGCCCCGTGGATCGTGCCGGGCGATCCGCTCGCCATCGTCGGCGAACCATTGCTGCGGCCTTTCGCATCGCAGGCGCATTGGCTGGGCACCGACCGTCTTGGCCGCGATGTGCTGTCGGAGCTTCTCTACGGCACGCGCACGACGCTGCTCGTGGCGTTCTTCTCGGCTGCGGCATCGCTTGTCATCGGCAGTCTGGTCGGCACGCTGGCCGGTTTTCTCGGCGGTATTGCCGATGCGGTGCTGATGCGGATCACCGAGGCGTTCCAGACGGTTCCGGGCTTTTTGCTGGCGCTGGCGACAATCAGCGTGACCGGGCCGAGCGTTCCGACTCTCATTCTGGCCATCAGCCTCGGCACATGGACGCAAGCCGCGCGGGTGACACGGGCGGAGGTTTTGTCGCTGCGCGAGCGCGATTTCGTGGCCGCCGCCCGCACGCTTGGCATGCGGCCGCTGGAGATTGCCTTCCGGGAAATATTGCCGAATGCCTTTGGTCCGGCCGCCTCGCTCGCCGCCATTTCCGTGGCCGCGGCCATCCTCATCGAAGCCGCCCTGTCGTTCCTCGGCTTCGGCGATCCGAACCGGGTAACCTGGGGCAGCATGATTGCCGAAGGGCGCACGGTGCTGCGCGCGGCGCCCTATCTTTCCATCGTGCCGGGTCTGGCGCTGGTGGTGACGGTTCTCAGCGTGCATCTGATCGGGCGCGGCCTGTCGCGCAATGAGAGGTTCCTCCAGCCATGAGCGATAAGTTGCTGCGCGTGGAAAATGCCGGCGTGACCTACGGCAAGACCGTTGCCCTGGCGGATATCTCGCTCGACCTCGACCGGGGCGGCCGGCTGGCTTTGATCGGTGAAAGCGGCTCGGGGAAATCCACTCTCGCCATGGCCATTGCGGGGCTTCTGCCAAAACAGGCGCGCCAGACCGGCTCGATCGTCTTTCCCGGCACGTCGGCGCGGCCGCGCCTTGGCCGGGACATCGGCGTGGTGTTCCAGGACCCGGGCGGCAGCCTCGATCCGGTCATGAGGGTCGGCGACCAGATTGCCGAGGTCATCAGGGCGCATGAGGACACCAGCTGGATCGCCGCGCGGGTGCGTGCCGCCGATCTGATGGACCGGGTGCGCATCCCGAAAGCCCTGTCGCGCCTCAACAGCTATCCGCATGAATTCTCCGGCGGGCAGCGCCAGCGCATCGCCCTCGCATTGGCGCTGGCGGCCAATCCGTCGCTTGTCATCGCCGATGAGTTGACCAGCGCGCTCGACACGGTGGTACAGCGCCATATCGTCAACCTGCTGGACGAGCTGGTGCGCGAGGACGGGCTGACGCTATTGTTCGTCACCCATGACATCGCGCTGGCGTCCGAACGCGCCGACCAGATCGCTGTTCTCTACAAGGGACAACTGGTCGAACAGGGCACCGCAGCCGATGTTCTCGGCCAACCCGCGCATCCCTACACCAGGGCGCTGATCGGCGCGCACCTGTCACTGGACACGCCGCGACAAAGGCGGCTTGTTGAAATCAACCCTGACAGCCTGAACGTGCCATGAGTGAAATCGACAATCCAATTGTTCTTGAAGTGAAGGATGTTGCCAAGCGCTTTGGCGAGCGCAACGCATCGGGCCTGAAGAATATCGGATTTACCTTGCGGCGCGGTGAAACGCTGGCGCTGGTCGGGGCATCGGGTTCGGGCAAGACGACGCTCGCCCGCCTCGTCATGCGGCTGGGCAATCCGGATGCGGGATCAATCCACCTGTGCGGCCACGATATCACGGCCCTGCGGGGCGAAGCCTTGCGGCTGCTGCGCCCGAGATTCCAGATGGTGTTCCAGGATCCGCTGGCGGCATTCAATCCGCGGGCCACGGTCCGGCGCATCCTGGAAGACCCGCTGCGCCTGCACGATCTGGCGCCACGGGACAGCTATGGCCAGCTTATCGCCACCGCGCTCGAACGGGTGGGGCTGAGCCCTGATCTGATGCAGCGCAGCCCGCTGGAACTGTCTGGCGGCCAGCGCCAGCGCATTGCCATTGCCCGGGCGATCGCCACCCGTCCCGACCTGATCGTGCTGGACGAGCCGGTATCCGCGCTCGATGTTTCCGTGCGGGCGCAGATCCTCAATCTCCTGCTCGATCTGCAGGAGGAAACGGGTGTGTCCTATCTCTTCATTTCCCACGATCTCGCCGTGGTCCGGGCCGTGGCCGACCGCATGATCGTGCTGGACGAGGGGCGGATTGTCGAAAGCGGCGAGACCGAACGGGTTCTTGCTGCCCCGCAGGCCGAAGCAACCCGGGTTCTGATCGATGCCGTGCCCAGACTGCAGGTTCCCGCCGGTTGAGAACCCGGTGATCCCCGCTCCGGGAATGAAAATCCGCTCCCATGCTTTTCAAGCAATCGATTGGTAAAATTTGTTTCAAAGGTCGTCAGTCAATACAACCTGTGGTAGAAGATTCGCGTGGTATCGCCCAATAGTTCAATTTTTAGGGATGTCCTTCGCACGAAATTAGCCCGCAAACGCTAGTGTCGCGTGAAGTGGAATTGAGGTTGATAATTGTACGCTGAATATTTCCCTGTCATTGCCGATCTCGTCCATCGTCTTGGGTTGGTTGCCCTGGTCAGCATGGCCTATGGCTCCATCATTCGCGCTTTCAACCTGCCCTGGACGCGCGGCCTGATGGTTGGGCTTCTGTTCGGCGGTGCCGCCATCATTTCCATGCTCGACCCCGTCATCGTCGATGAGGGCATCATTGTCGATGCGCGTTCCATCCTGCTGGCGCTCAGCGCACCGTTCGGCGGCGTTGTGGCGGTGCTGGTGTCGACAGCTCTAACGATCCTGTCCCGCGTCCTGATCGGAGGGGTTGGTGTGCAGGCTGGTGTCGTCGGCATTGTCATCATCGGCCTGATCAGCCTGATCTTCACGCTGGTCTACCGGCCCCAGACCTATTCCTGGAAACATTTCCTCATTCTCGGCCTGACGGTTCCGCTCTACACGCTGAGCATCTTCATCCTGCCGTTCGAGCAGGCGCTGCCGATTTTCCAGCGCATTGCCTTGCCGATACTGACCTTGAGCGTTGCCGGGATTTTTCTCATCTCCATGTTCCTGCATCGCGAACGCCTGCGTGTCGACCGGGTGAAGACGCTGGAGGTGGACGCCCATACGGATCCGCTGACCAACCTTGCCAACCGCCGCCTGTTTGACCGGGTCGCGCGGCGCACCTTCCGCAAGGCGGCATCGACCGGCGGCGACGTCTTTTCGCTTGTCATGATCGACATCGATTCATTCAAGAGCATCAACGATCGTTGGGGCCATTCCAATGGCGATCTGGTGCTGGTCGAAATTTCCACCATCATTCGCTCGCTGGTGCGCAAATCCGATCTGGTCGCCCGCTATGGCGGGGAGGAGATAGCGATCCTGATGCCGTCCGCAGCCGCTGGCGAAGCCATGGCGATGGCCGAAGCGATCCGGCGGCGCGTCAACGAGACCTTTTTCGATCTCGGGCGCACGCGGGCCCATGTCACCGTCAGCGCCGGTGTCGCCACTTTTACAGCGCAGCATCAGTCAATGACGGAACTGATCGAGGAGGCGGACGTGGCGCTCTACCGGGCCAAGCGCCTCGGTCGAAACCGCATCGAGCTGGCGGCCATGGCTGCCTAGGGTCTGGTCTGGACCTTACGCTGCCCTCAGTAGGCTGTCGATGGCGCGGCAGCGTTGCAACGCCCAACGCATGTCGTCGAGTGCTCCGTCGACGGCGCTCTCATGGACCTGCTGCAGCCCGATGCGCAGCTGATAACACGCGAGTACGGTTTTGTCCCGGACGAGATCCGGCCGGTGAATCTCGAAATAGCGGGCCTGCTGCTCTATGCAGTCCAGCCACGGCCGCCAGAACAGGATATTGGCGATATCGTAGAGCGGGTCGCCATACATGGCGTCCGACCAGTCGATGACACCTGTGATCCTGCGGCCATCGGTCAATACATTGTTCGAACCGAAATCCGCATGCACAAGCGCCCGCACATCGGGGCAGTGCCTGGCCAGTTCGGCACAGCGTCCGGCCATATCCGCGACCTGGTTATCGCCGGTCACGCTACCCCAGTCATAGGCTGACACGGTGGACAGGAATTCCTGCCAGCTTGCATTGCGTCCGTTTCCCGACGCATCGAACGGGCCGTAGCCGCGCGCTGAGCCAATGTCTGAGACAGCAATGGTGTGCAGGACATTGGCAACCGGAGCAAGAACCGGCGGCAGATCCTGCGGCGGCAAATCCTGCAGGGTGACACCTTCTGCCATGTGCGAGACACAAAACCCGTTGCCGTCATCGAGAGCGCCGTGAGCGACAACGGCCGGAATGGGCAGCGCGGGCGCGGAAAAATGCCGGCTCGCATAGGCGTCCTTGGCAAATCCGTCAGCGGACCGGTTGATGCGCAGGACAAAGCGCTCGTTGCCCAGATTGTAACGGAAGGCGCGCGAATCCTCGCCTTCCGCGATCGGGACGAGCCGGACGGTCTCGCCCGTCAATTGCCGGAGCTTGCCTGCGGCGGCGGCCAGTGAAATGTCAGGTTTTTGCATGACGGGAAGGCGGTCAGGCGCCGCCGGTTTTTCCCCGTTCATGCACGATCCGCGCCATGGCCTGCGCTTCGGGGCCTTCCCTCTGCAGGCCTTCGGCAACGCCGGTCCTGTCGGCTTCAGCCCGGTTCTGGCTGACTTTCCATTTGCCTTCGATGCGCGTGATCGGGATTTCAACGCCGATAATGCCTTTCACCTGCCCGGCAATGAATGGCTCGGGCGCATCTTCCACCGCCCATGGCTGGGCGCGGCCGCCTTCCTGGGTGCGGGTGAGGCTGCCGATCTGCCGGCGCAGCCATTCCGGATCGTCCTGTATCTGCGGTGTACCCCAGGCCTGGACAACGACGTAGTTCCAGGTTGGTACAACCTTGCCGTGTTCGCGCTTGGCCGCATACCAGGACGGCGTGATATAGGTGTTGGGGCCCTGGAAAATGACCAGCGCCTCGGCACCCGCCTGCAAGGCCGCCACCTGCTCGTTGGCTCTGGCCAGATGCGCGCGAAGGGTTCCGTTCGGCCCCGCATCCGCATCGAGCTCGAAGGGAATGAGGTTGGCCATCAACCCGTGTTCGCCGCTCGTCACCAGCATGGCCAGCGGATGCTTGCGGATCAATGCGTGCATCACGTCAAGGCGATCTTCACGAAACGCGGGTGGTCTGTACATGGATTGCTCCGCTCGATCTGGAGTGGTCATGGCTTCATGCCATGCATGGAACGTGGACTGGAATAATAGTGGATCGGTACGGCGGCGCAAGGCACATGCATGGCCGTGCCCGCCGGCACGGATGAATCTGGATTTTCCCGCTTGCTATTTCACGACGCGTCGTAAGATGATGAAGCGAGAAACAAGGAATGTCCCGAGGGCTGATGATGGACGAAGAACCCGAACTGGTTGTATCGCGTTTGTCGAAGGAGTTCACGCGCGATGGAATCACCGTCAGCGTTGAGATTTACCGCCTTGCCGAGCAGAGCGAATGGACGCTCGAAGTGGTGACCGAAGACAAGGATTCGATTGTCTGGGACGATCCGTTCGAAACGGACCAGGCTGCATTTGACGAATTTCTGCGTGCGGTCGAGGACGAGGGGCTGGCCGGCCTGATCGATCCCGACGGCGGCGATACGCTGCACTGACATGCGCGTGACATGTCCGCAGATCGGACATCGAATGGGAAAGCTGTTGAAAACGCTGGTCGGAGTGAGAGGATTCGAACCTCCGACCCCGTCGTCCCGAACGACGTGCGCTACCAGGCTGCGCTACACTCCGTGACCAGCGATGCGGGGTATATACCGCCGAGTTTTTGTGCCTGCAAGTCGTTTCATAAGCACTTCTTCAATTATACCCGTGCAAACATAAACCTTGTTCCGGAAATGGTTGAACCGGCCTTGTGATCGCTGCAGAAAGTCTTGTATCGGTAAAATACGGATGATGCGATGTATCGCAAAGTCTGCCGGAAGAGAGCGAATTGTATATCGGACGAGATATCGACTGAAACAATGGGGTTGCATGCAATGACATCGGGAATGAAGCGGATTATCAGCTTTGTGATGAGTGGCGGTGTTGGTTCGAGGCTCTGGCCTTTGTCGCGCGAAGACTTTCCCAAGCAGTTTCATAATCTTTCCGGTCAAGGTTCTATGCTGCTGCGCACCGTCAAGCGCATGGGCGCACGCGGCAGCGAAATGCCTGTTCCGGTCTATCTGCTTGCCTCCGAACGGCATGCCGACCGCATCAGCCAGGATCTTTCCGGCGTCGATCTGGCGGGCGGGCGGGCGATTCTCGAACCCATGGGGCGCAACACCGCCGCCGCCGTCGTGCTGGCAACCGAGATCACGCTGCGCGAACATGGCGATGATCTGGTGCTGGTCGTGCCCTCCGATCATGAAATCACCACGGACCGGGATTTCTGGAACACGGTGGAAGCGGGCACCGATGCGGCCATGGCCGGCCGGATCGTTGTCTTCGGCATCCAGCCGGACCGGCCGGAGACGGGCTACGGCTATATCGAGGTCGGACCGCAGAACGAAAACACACGCGATGTCATCCGTTTCGTGGAAAAGCCGAACGAGGAAACCGCGATCCAGTATCTCGAATCGAAGAACTTCCTCTGGAATTCCGGTATCTTTCTGTTCCGCGCCAGCACCATGCGCGATGCCTTCCGTGCCCATGCGCCGCAAATCTGGGATGGTGCCGTCACGGCGCTCGACGAGGCGACAAGCAATGTCTCCGGCACCTACCTGCCGCACGATCTCTATGCGGACGTGCCATCCATTTCCGTCGACTATGCCATCATGGAGCATGCGCAGGACATTGCGCTGGTCCCGGCGCGCTTCCGCTGGAACGATCTCGGATCGTGGCAATCCCTGCTCGAAGTCAGCTCGAGCGACGGCAGCGGCAATGTGATTGTCGGCGATGTCGTGGCCATCGATTGCGAGAACAGCTATCTGCGCAGCAATGGCCGCCTTTTGTCCGCCATCGGCCTGCGCGATCTTGCCGTCGTGTCGACCTCCGACGCAACATTCGTCGCTCCCGTTACCGAAAGCCAGAATGTCCGCAAGATCGTTGAACAGCTGGAAAAGACGGGGCGGCTTGAAACCAAGTTCACGCCAGCGCAGGACCGGCTGCCACAGGTCGGCGCCTATGAAAAGCGTGTACGCCACTGGCTGTTCGAGGAGACGCTGCCGCTCTGGTCGACGGTCGGCGTCGACCGGCGCTATGGCGGTTTCCATGAGGCGCTGACCTTCGACGCCACCCCCATCGTCAAGACCAAGCGGATGCGCACCACGGCGCGGCAGATCTATGCCTTCGCGGTGGCGCACGAAATGGGCTGGGATGGCCCGGCCCATGATCTGATCGACCATGGTATCCGCTTCATCACGGCCAATGGCCGGACGAAGCGCGGCGGCTGGGTCAAGACCTTCAACCCCGACGGTACGGTGCTTGACGGGGCAGAAGATGCCTATGACCAGTCCTTCGTGCTGCTGGCGCTGGCGCATGCCCATCGGGCGGGCCATCCGCAGGCGCTTGGTCTTGCCACGGAAACCTTTGCCTTCATCGATGAGTATCTCGCCGATTCCAAATTGCGCGGTTTTCTGGAAATGCCGGGTGATACCGGTTTGCGCCGGTCCAACCCGCATATGCACCTGCTGGAATCATTCCTTGCCTGGTACGATGTGACGGGCAACCGTGATTATCTGCAGCGTGCCGCGCGCATCGTCGATCTGTTCCGGCATCACCTCTTCGATGCGGAGACATGGACGCTCGGCGAATATTTTACCGATGACTGGGAGCGGGCACCTGGCGAAAAAGGCGAGTGGACCGAACCAGGGCACCATTTCGAATGGGCCTACCTCCTGTCCAATTTTGCCAAGGCGTCGGGCCAGAAAGACATCATCCGCCACGCGCGCAAGCTCTATGCCTCGGCCATTGCCAACGGGCTGAACCGCACCACGGAACTCGCCTATGGCGCTGTGTCCCGGCACGGCCTGCCGCTCGACACCAATTCACGCAGCTGGCCGCAGACGGAGGCGGTGAAGGCCGCGATTGCACTGGACGGCAATGGCGGGCCGGACCTCAAGCCGGAAGTCGAGGCACGCGTGGGCCGTCTGTTCCGCTGGCATATCGAACAGGCGCCGAAGGGCCTGTGGATCGACCTGATCGATGAAAAGGGCAGGGCACGGGCCGAAGACGTGCCGGCCTCGATCTTCTATCATCTCGTCTGCGCCCTGACGCAGTATGTGGATTACATCGGCAAGGCTTAATCCGGGGCTTTCACGGGCCAGGCGCACATCGCCGTTTCGGCAATGCCTGTCAATTCCTCGATGGTCGCGCCATCGCGCGCCTGCACCGACATGCCTTGAATGATCGTGCCATAAAAACGGGCAAGCTGGCGTGTATTGGTGTTCTCCGGCAGTTCGCCGGTGCCGATGCCCTTGCGGATATAGTTCTCAATCATATTCAGGCTGCCGCTGCGCATGGCGGCCAGACTATCGGCGACCCCTTTCACTTCCGATGCGCAGGAGAGAACTGCCGTCGAGATCATGCAGCCGCCCGGGCCTGCGGTGAACGTTTCCGCCGCGCCGCGCAACAGACGTCTGATCCCGTCATAAATCGTCTTTTCCTCCGTAAGCGCTGCGGGGAAATAGGCGCCGTGGCTGCTGCGGTAGAGGTCGAGGACTTCCGCATAGAGCGCTTCCTTCGAACCGAAGGCCGTGTAGAGGCTGGGCGGGGTAATGCCCATCGCCGCCGTCAGGTCATTGATCGACGTGCCCTCGTAGCCGTGCTCCCAGAAAAGTTGCAGTGCTTTCTCCCGCGCCGCCTCCCGGTCAAAGCTGCGCGGACGGCCGCGCTTGCGGGCGGGTTCTTCAACGGTGCTGACAGATGGCTCATTTATTTTCATAGTGACCACTAATAAATTTGTTGACGCGAGGCAGGCTTGTGCTAGTTCTATTATATAGCGACCACTATTAAAAAGGAACAGGCCGATGAACATACCAGTTGCTACCGCCCTGACAACACTTGCCTTGACCGCTCCGGCACTGGCTACACAGGCCAGTTTCAAGGACCGGCTCGACGCCGTGATTGATCGCGCCATCGCCGATCAGACCATCGTGGGCACCGTCATCCTGGTCGCCGAGAATGGCGAGATCGTCTATCGCCGCGCAGCGGGGTTTGCCGATCGCGAGGCCAGGGTTGCGATCAGGGAGAATGCCATCTTCCGCTTTGCGTCGATGACCAAGCCGATTGTCGCGGTTACAGCCCTGCGGCTGATGGAAGAGGGGAAGCTGAAGCTCGATGATCCCGTCACGCACTATCTGCCGGATTTCCGGCCAAAACTGGCCGATGGCCGTGAACCTGTCATCACCATCCGGCAGCTGATGGACCATACGTCAGGCCTGAGCTACGGTTTCCTGCAACCCGCCGATGGCCCCTATCGCAAGGCCAACATATCCGACGGTCTTGACCAGCCGGGGCTCTCCATCGATGAAAATCTGCGGCGCATCGCAACGGTCCCCCTGTCGTTCGAACCCGGCACCGCCTGGGAATATTCGGTTGGCATCGACGTGTTGGGTGCGGTGCTCGCCAAGGCCACGGGCAAGACACTACCCGAGCTGGTAAGCGAAAATGTCACGGGAAAGCTGGGTCTCAAGGATACGGCATTCAGCGTGAGTGACCGGGCAAGGCTGGCGGTAGCCTATGGCGATGCCCAGCCGCCGGTGCGGATGGACGGACCGTATGTCGTGCCGTTTTTCGACGGCGTCGTCAGCTTTGCGCCGGACCGCATCTTCGATCCCGCTTCCTACGCGTCCGGTGGTGCGGGCATGGCCGGAACCGCCGATGATTACATCAGCTTCCTCGAAACCCTGCGCAAGGGCGGCTCGCCCCTGCTGAAGGCGGACAGCGTCAAGCTGCTGTCCGACAACCAGATTGGCGATACCGTCGTGACGGCCACGCCGCCGGGTTGGGGTTTCAGTCTCGGGTTTTCCGTTCTGAAAGATCCTGCGGCGGCGGCCTCGCCGCAATCGGCAGGCACGTGGCAATGGGGCGGGGTCTACGGCCAGTCGTGGTTTGTCGACCCCAAGCGCAAGCTCACCGTCGTCGCGCTGACCAACACGGCCTATGCCGGCATGATCGGGGCATTTCCCGATGGTGTGCGCGACGCCATCTACGGCAAATGATGGACATGGCGGGACAGATAAATGTCCCGCCTCCATGCCTCAATAAGGGCTCTCGACCTTGCCCGTTTCCACATAGACCGACTTGATCTGGCTGTAGTGGTAAAGCGCAGCCAGACCGTTTTCACGGCCGACACCGGACTGCTTGAAGCCGCCGAACGGCATTTCAACCGGGGCGAGGTTGTAGGTGTTGATCCAGCATGTGCCGGCCTTGAGCTGGCTGATGACCCGGTGGGCGCGAGACAAATCCTTGGTGAAGACGCCCGCTGACAGGCCGAACTCCGTATCGTTGGCGCGGGCGACAACCTCGTCCTCGTCGTTGAAATCGAGAACAGCCATGACGGGGCCGAAAATTTCCTCCTGCGCGATGGTCATGCCATCGGTTACATCGGTGAAAATCGTCGGTTCGACATAGCAGCCGCCTTCAAAGCCCTGCATCTTCGGTACGCCGCCGCCAAAGGCGAGCGTGGCTCCTTCGGCCTTGCCCTTTTCGATATAGGCAACAACCTTGTCGCGCTGCGCCGCGTTGATCAGCGGTCCCAGATGGATTTCGGGATCGAGCGGATCACCAAGGCGGATTGCCTTGGTGCGCGTCACCAGCCGGTCGAGGAACCTGTCCTTGATGCCCTTCTGGACAAAAACGCGGGTGCCGTTCGAGCAGACCTGCCCGGTGGAATAGAAATTGCCGAGCAGCGCGCCGCCAACGGCGTTTTCCACATCCGCGTCATCGAAAATGATCAGCGGCGACTTGCCGCCGAGCTCCATCGTGGCGTGTTTCATGTGCGAACCGGCCTGCGCCAGCACCTTCTTGCCGGTGGGGACGGAGCCGGTCAGCGAAACCTTGGCCACGAGCGGATGATCGACGAGCTGCGAACCGACATCGCCAAATCCCTGCAAGACATTGAACAGGCCATCGGGCAGGCCGGCTTCCTTGTAAATCTCCGCCAGCGCAAGGGCAGACAACGGGGTGTTTTCCGAAGGCTTGAAGATCATGGCATTGCCTGCGGCCAGCGCCGGGGCCGATTTCCAGCCTGCACCCTGGATCGGATAGTTCCATGCGCCGATACCGACGCAGACGCCCAGCGCCTCGCGGCGCGTATAGGCATAGGAGCCGCCAAGCTCGATCATCTCGCCATTGAACCCGGCGATGATGCCACCGTAGAATTCCAGGGCATCGGCCGCCGATGCCGGATCGGCAACCAGCGTTTCCTGAATGGCCTTGCCGGTATCGAGCGTTTCCAGCTCGGCGATCTCGGCATTGCGGGCACGCAGAAGGTCCGCCGCCCGGCGCAGGATGCGGCCGCGTTCCACCGGCTTGAGCGCTGCCCAGGCGGGCTGCGCAGCCGCCGCAGCCTGCACGGCCTGTTCGATCAGGGCCGGCGTTGCGCCAAACAGCTTTGCGATGATTTCGCCGGTCGCCGGATAGATCACATCGAGCGGCTTGCCGGCCTTGTCCTCGACGAAGCGGCCATTGATGAAATGCGATGCCTTCGGCTGCGCGCGCATGGTGTTCTCCTGGAGTTGTAATTTCAGCATAGGCTTTGTGCGTGGTTCGACAAGCTCACCGTGAGGGAGGGTGATGATTGCAGGGAGCACTATTCTGCAGGGTTTGCGATTGACATTGCAGCCAAACGACATCCCTCATGGTGAGCTTGTCGAACCACGCACACCGGTTGTGCAAAGTAAAATCCGATACCATCACCGGTCGCTCACTTCCCAGCGCGGATTGATCCACGGTTCCTGATTGGAGCGCGGCAGGGGATCGCGGCCAAGAATATGATCGGACGCCTTTTCGCCGGTCATGATCGACGGACCATTCAGATTGCCGTTGGTGACGCGCGGAAAAATTGAGGAATCGGCCACACGCAGGCCCTCGACACCGATCACCCGGCATTGCGGATCCACCACGGCCATGGGATCGCTTGCCGCACCCATCTTGCAGGTGCCGCAGGGATGGAACGCGCTTTCCGCGTGTTCGCGCAGGAAGTCGTCGATGGCCTCGTCGGACTGCACATGCGCGCCCGGCGAAATCTCACGGCCGCGATAGGGATCGAGCGCCGCCTGGCCGAAAATCTCGCGGGTCAGGCGCACCGCGTGGCGGAAATCCGTCCAATCGTCGGGATGCGACATGTAGTTGAAGACGATCTTCGGCTTCTCCAGCGGATCGGACGAGCGCAGGCTCACGCTGCCGCGCGACTTCGAGCGCATCGGTCCCACATGCGCCTGAAATCCATGGCCCTTGGCTGCCGCCTTGCCGTCATAGCGGATGGCGGCGGGCAGGAAATGGTACTGGATATCAGGGTAGTCGACACCGGGTTTTGAACGCACGAACGCGGCGGATTCAAAATGGTTGGTGGCGCCGTCGCCGGTCTTGAAGAACAGCCATTGTGCGCCGATCCTCGCCTTGGAGAACAGGCCGAGTTTCGAATTGAGCGTGATCGGCTTCAGGCTTTCCTGCTGGATATAGACTTCCATATGGTCCTGCAGGTTCTGGCCGACACCGGCGCGATCGGCCACCACGGCAATACCATGCTCCTTCAGGTGCTGTGCCGGGCCGATGCCCGACAGCATCAGAAGTTTTGGCGAGTTGATCGATGATGCCGCAACGATCACCTCACGCCGCGCGCGCACAATTTCCGTCTTGCCACGCCGGGTGATTTCCACCCCCGTCGCTCTTTGATTCTCGATGACCACACGCCGAGCGAAGCCATTGACGAGACTCACATTCCGCCGCTTCAGCGCCGGGCGCAGATAGGCATTGGCCGTCGACCAGCGGCGACCATTGTGAATGGTCTGCTCCATGGCGCCAAAGCCTTCCTGCTTGGCACCGTTATAATCTTCGGTGACTTCGAAACCGGCCTGCCTGCCCGCATCGACAAAGGCGTGGAAGAGGGGATTGTCGCGCCGCCCGCGCTGCACATGCAGCGGGCCATCGGTGCCGCGCCATCCAGCCTCGCCGCCATGGGAATGTTCCATGCGCTTGAAATAGGGCAGAACGTCCGCATAGGACCAGCCAGCCGCGCCGCTCTCCGCCCAATGGTCGAAATCATGGGCGTGGCCGCGCACATAGACCATGCCGTTGATGGAGGAGGAGCCGCCGATCACCTTGCCGCGCGGGGTCACCAGCGTGCGCCCGCCCAGGTGCGGTTCCGGCTCGGACGAAAAGCCCCAGTCATAGGTGCTCATGTTCATCGGGAAGGAGAGGGCGGCAGGCATCTGGATGAATGGCCCCATATCCGTGCCGCCGAATTCGACGACGATGACCGAATGCTTGCCATCCTCCGACAGGCGGTAGGCCATGGCGGAACCGGCCGAACCCGAACCGATGATGACGAAATCTGCTTCCATAGCTGGCCCCATTATTCGCCGCGCGGAAAGCGCGCGTTTTCTTCCAGAACATTCAGATCCATGTGATTGCGCATGTAGCGCTCCGAGGCCTTCTGCAGCGGCTGGTAATCCCAGGGATAATAGGAGCCGTTGCGCAGTGCTTCGTAGACAACCCAGCGCCGCGCCTGGCTCTCACGCACGGCGGCGTCATAGGCCGCTATGTCCCAGCGCGCCTTGGCGGCAGCCGTGAACTGGGCAAGCAGTGCCGCATGGGCGGGATCACCGGCAAGGTTGGTCAGCTCGCGCGGATCGGATTCAAGATCAAACAGTTGCGGCGGATCGATCTCGCAATGCACGAACTTGTACCGGCCGTCGCGGATGCAGACGAGCGGGGCATTGGAGCCCTCCGCCGCATATTCCATCAGCACCGGGCCCTGCCGCTTGCCGCCCGCGATGACGCCGGTCAGGTCCTCGCCGTCGGTCCATGGTTTGACGGCGGCAATGTCGATACCGGCGAGTGCCGCAAGGGTCGGGTTGATGTCAAGCGTCGAGGCCGGCTGGGTAACCAATTGCGGCGTGATGCCCTTGCCTGCAATCATCAGCGGCACGCGGGCCGAGCCCTCGAAAAAGTTCATCTTGAACCACAGGCCGCGCTCGCCCAGCATGTCGCCATGGTCTGACGTGAAGACAATGATGGTGTCGTCGAGCATCCGCGTAGCCTGCAGTACCTCCAGAATCTCGCCGATCTTGTCATCGACATAGGAAATATTGGCGAGATAGCCCTGGCGCGCCCGGCGGATGTTATCGGGAGTAATATCGAATTGTGTGTAGTCGCAGGCCTGCATCAGGCGCTGCGCATGCGGATCCTGCGCCTCGAAGGGGATCGCGGCAACGGCGGGTTCAAGCGCTGGCGAATTCTCGTAGAGGTCCCAGTATTTGCGCCGTGCCACATAGGGGTCGTGCGGATGGGTGAAGGAAACGGTGAGGCACCACGGGCGGCGCGCCGGATCATCCGACGTGCGCGACAGCTGGTAGAGTTTTTGCGTGGCGTGAAACGCCACCTCATCGTCATATTCCATCTGGTTGCTGGTTTCGGCGACGCCAGCGCCGGTGACGGAACCGAGATTGTGATACCACCAGTCGATGCGCTCGCCCGGCTTACGGTAATCGGGGGTCCAGCCGAAATCGGCGGGATAGATATCCGTGGTCAGGCGTTCTTCAAGACCATGCAACTGGTCAGGGCCGACAAAGTGCATCTTGCCGGAAAGGCCGGTGTAGTAACCGGCGCGGCGCAGATGGTGCGCATAGGTCGGAATATCCGAGGCGAACTCGGCGGCATTGTCATAGACGCGGGTGCGGGACGGCAGCTGCCCGGACATCAGCGAGGCACGGGCCGGGGCACAGAGCGGCGATGCCGTATAGGTGTTGGCAAAGCGGGCCGAACGCTGCGCCAGCGCAAGCAGATGCGGGGCATGGATGAAATCGGCCGGACCGTCCGGAAACAGGGTTCCGTTCAGCTGATCGACCATCAGGATGAGAATATTCGGTCTTGTCATTGGCATGCTCCGGCGGCGGCTAATTTCGTCGTCACATAATCTTCCACGAGCGCGATTGCCGAAGCTGCCTCAGGCGCGCCATTGCGCAGCGCATGGCGGATATAGAGCCCGTCGATCATCGCCCCGGTGCCCTCGGCGATCTGCAGAGCGGTCGCCCGGTCGGTCATGCTGCTCAGCGCGAAGGCGAGGTTGGAATGCATGCGCCGGGCATAGACCCGCAGGAGGCGGCGGGTTTCGGTCGATTGCTGCGCATGCACGTAAAAGGTCAGCCATGCCGCCACGGTCTGCGGTGCGAATTGCGAGGCGGAGAAATTGACGGCGATGATGGCGGCAATGCGTTGCGCCGGTGTCTGCGCTGGCGCCAGCGCCGCCAGGAGATCCTGCCCGAGTTCTTTCAGGAGATGGCGCATGGTGGCCAGGATCAGCTGTTCCTTGCCGCCGAAATAGTGATGCGCCAGCGCCGGCGAAACCCCCGCTTCATGGGCGATCTCCGCGACGGTCACATCAAGCGAGCCGCGCTGGCCGATGGTGCGGATCGCCGCATCGATCAACTCCCGCTTGCGCAGTGGTTCCATTCCGACTTTGGGCATGCTGAAAAACCTCGTTCGGAGGAATTATTATTCTTGATTGACTGATCAATCAATAAAAATAGCGACGTTTTGGAGCGGTATTTGATGGGAGCGGCGCAAAGCCTCCGTGCGTGGTTCGACAAGCTCACCATGAGGGAGGATGAGGGCTGCAGTGAGTATATTCTGCAAGGATTGCAATTGGCCCTGCACCAAACCACTTCCCTCATGGTGAGCTTGTCGAACCACGCACCACATTCTGGCAGCACTGGTGCAACCACCGGCAAGCAACAAACGACTCTCCACGATGCTCCCAACCGCACGATAATTGCCAAACCACAGGCTCCGGTATTGCACTGCAACAAAGCCCTTTACCTTGAAACGATGCGGGTTCATGGTTACCTCAACAAGAATGACATTTTGGAGGAATGACATGACAGCCTGTATCGTTGGATGGTCGCATCTGCCTTTCGGAAAACTGGAAGGCGAGAGCGTGGAAAGCCTGATCGTCAAGGCGGCCGTCGCTGCGCTCGATCATGCAGGCATCGGCCCGCAGGATGTCGACGAGATTGTCCTCGGCCACTTCAATGCCGGGTTCTCGCCGCAGGATTTCACCGCCAGCCTCGTCCTGCAGGCCAGCGATGCCTTCCGCTTCAAGCCCGCCACCCGGGTGGAAAATGCCTGCGCCACCGGTTCGGCGGCCGTGCATCAGGGCATCAAGACCATTCGCGCCGGCGCTGCCCGTGTTGTACTGGTGGTGGGTGTCGAGAAGATGACATCGACGCCGGGACCCGAGATCGGCAAGAACCTTCTCAAAGCCTCCTACCTGCCGGAAGAAGGCGATATTCCCGCCGGTTTTGCCGGTGTGTTCGGCCAGATTGCGGCGGCCTATTTCCAGAAATATGGCGACCAGTCCGATGCGCTGGCGACAATCGCCGCGAAGAACCACAAGAACGGTGTGGGCAATCCCTATGCGCAGATGCGCAAGGATCTGGGCTATGAATTCTGCCGGCATGAAAGCGAGAAGAACCCCTTCGTTGCCGGTCCGTTGAAGCGGACTGACTGTTCGCTGGTGTCGGACGGCGCGGCAGCGCTGGTTCTCACCGACACGCAGACGGCACTGAAGATGAAGCGCGCCGTGGCCTTCCGTGGCGCTGCCCATGTGCAGGATTTCCTGCCGATCTCCAAGCGCGACATCCTGCTGTTCGAAGGCTGCGCCGAAGGTTGGAAGCGCGCCCTCGATCAGGCCGGTGTCAGCATCGACGATCTGTCCTTTGTCGAAACCCATGATTGCTTCACCATCGCCGAACTCATTGAATATGAGGCGATGGGTCTGGCCAAGCCGGGCGAGGGTGCCAAGGTTGCCCTGGAAGGCCAGACGGCCATGGGCGGGCGCCTGCCGGTCAATCCATCCGGCGGTCTCAAGGCCAAGGGTCATCCAATCGGCGCCAGCGGCGTCTCCATGCATGTGCTCTCGTCCATGCAGCTGACGGGCGAAGCCGGCGGCATTCAGGTGCCGGATGCCAAGCTTGCCGGCATTTTCAACATGGGCGGCGCTGCCGTCGCCAACTATGTGTCGATCCTCGAACGCATCAAATAAACCGTCCAATAGCGTTCTTTTCGAATCCGGGACTTCAAGTCCCGGATTCGCCGTGTCAAAAGCATCCGGCAAATCCATGAATTGAATCATCTTTTCCGGCAGAGGAAAAAGACATGTCGAACGGATGGAAGGAATCGGCATCCGCCTGGATTGCCGAACAGGCGGAAGACGGTGACTACGGCCGCGTCTATGTTCTCGACAAGCCGATGCTGGAACGCGTCAGCGGCCGCGGCTTTAAAAACGCGCTCGATGTCGGCTGCGGCGAAGGCCGCTTCTGCCGCATCCTCAAGGGCCTTGGAATCGAGCCGGTCGGTATTGACCCGACCGAGGAATTGCTGGCGCAGGCGCAGGCCCGGGACCCCGAAGGGGACTATCGTTTCGGGTATGCGGAGGCACTGGAGTTTCCGGATGCCTCTTTCGATCTGGTGGTAAGCTACCTCTCGCTCATCGATATTCCCTATCTGCGCAAGGCCATCACTGAAATGGTCAGGGTGCTTGCGCCGGGTGGGACCCTGCTGATTGCCAATCTCAACAGTTTCAACACGGCGGGACAACCGGGGGGCTGGCAGCCCGATATCAACGGCGATCCGCGCTTCTACGTGGATCATTATCTTGAGGAGCGTGTGGACTGGGTGGAGTGGCGCGGCATCCGCATCCAGAACTGGCATCGGCCGCTGAGCACTTACATGTCGCTTCTCCTTGGCCATGGTCTCACCCTGCGCCATTTTGCCGAACCGGCACCCTATGGCGGCGATCCCGACAAGGCCGATCGCTACCGCCGGGTACCCTATTTCCTTGTCATGGAGTGGCAGAAGGGCGGCTGAGCGCAATTGTGCCGTTTTCGCCATTGGAAAGGCAAACGGGGCATCCTATAAGACCATCAATTCCGGCGGACGCCGGTCGATTTCCTGAGCAATGTAGGGCGTTATGAGCAATCCGGTTCTGGTTGAAGTTTTTCGCGGCGAAACAGTGGAGAGCCGCCATCGCGGCGCGGTTGTTGTCACAGATGGCGACGGCAGGATTGTCTATTCGGCCGGCGATATCGAACGGCCGACCTTTCCCCGTTCGGCGATCAAGGCAATCCAGGCGCTGCCGCTGGTGGAAAGCGGCGCTGCCGATGCCTATGGCTTCGGCAATGAGGAACTGGCCATGGCCTGCGCGTCGCATTCGGGCGAACCGCTGCATGTGAGCAAGGCCGCCGACATGCTCGGCCGCGCCGGTCTCGACCTCTCCGCGCTGGAATGCGGTGCGCATTGGTCATCCGATCAGTCCGTGCTGATCGCCCAGGCCCGCAGCATGCAGGAGCCGACGGCGCTGCACAACAACTGCTCCGGCAAGCATTCCGGATTTCTCTGCACCTGCGTGCATCTCGGCATCGAGACCGCAGGCTATTCGACCCTGGGATCGCCGACGCAGACCATGGTATGCGAAGCCATGGAGAGCGTGACCGGCGCGGTTCATTCGCTGGATCATTGCGGCACGGACGGTTGCTCCATCCCGACCTATGCCATCCCATTGAATAGCCTTGCCCATGGCTTTGCCCGCATGGCGACCGGCACCGGCCTGCCGCCGGTACGGGCCAAGGCAGCAAAGCGTCTGCTCGATGCCACCATGGCGGCCCCATATTATGTCGCAGGCACCAACCGCGCCTGCACGCGGCTGATGGAAATGGCGCCGGGGCGCATCTTCGTCAAGACCGGTGCGGAAGGCGTTTTTGTTGCGGCTTTGCCGGAATTCGGTCTCGGCATCGCGCTCAAATGCGATGATGGCGCGACCCGCGCCTCCGAAGCGATGATCGGAGCGGTTCTCGCGCGGATTTTCCGTGGGGATGCGGAACTGGAATCGAAGCTCGACCGGTTTGCCGACCGCGAAATGCGCAACTGGAACGGCATCACCTACGGTGTTGTCAGCCCGGCCGATATCCTGACGGAAGCCGATATCAACTGAGAATATTGCGCGCGACGATCAGCTTGTCGTAACCGCTGGCATTCTGCCGGGCGAGATCCTTGGTCACCGCATCCATCCAGCGATGGCCGAGAATGCCGCCTCGGACGGCCTTCTCGATGATATTGTCGGTGATGACAGCGGAGCCGACACCGTCGACGACGCTGACATAAATGCCGGTGCCCGCCTGCCGGATCACATTGCCCGTGGCGGTGAGGTTGCGCATATAGGGGCCCCAGCCCAGCTTGATGCCGTAGAGGGCCGCAGTCTCGATGACGTTGCCCGTCACGGCAATATCCGCTTCGACGCTGATGCCGATGCCGAAACCAGGCGCATCGGCGGGATAGGGCCCGATGGCGGTGAGGTTGCGCACCACATTGCCGCTGCAGGTGCCCATGCGCCCGCCGCCATCGAAATTGACCATGGAAATGCCGCTGGCCGCGCCATCGACGATGTTGTTGGCAATCACCGCGCCTTCGAAGGCGAATTCGGAATAAAGCGCCATCTCGCCGCTGCCCGTGCAATTGTTGCCGATGATCTGCACATTGTTCCCGGCATTGGCGCGGACGGCAGAGAAGGCGCACCCCACCAGCACATTGTTGGAAACAAGCACGCTGCCGGCACGGAACACGTTGATGCCATTGCCGTTCTGGCCGGTGCCGCCGCCATCGGCGCGGATATTCTCGACGCGGTTGCCGCTGACGATGGTCCCGTCCGGCCCCTGCGCATCGCGAAAGATCAGGATGCCGCCATTGCCGCAATCGCCGACATGGTTGGCTGTGATGTCGAGCCCGGCGGATTGCGACGCAAAAATACCTGCATCACGGGCGCCGCTGATACGGTTGTTGCGGATACTGCCGCCGCATTGAGAAAGCGCGATGGCGTTTTTGCCCGATGCCGCGACATCGCAATCCTCGATGACAATCCGGGCGACATTGGCAGCATCGACCAGCGCCTTGGCGCCGCCGGCAAGCGGCTGGTTCGCGCCGTCGACGACAAGCCCGCTGAGGCGGATCTGCGCGCCGCTGCTGGCCCTCAGAAAGGAACCGCCGCCGCCATAAACGAGGCGGGTTGCGCCGGGAATGCCGGCGAGATTGGTCCGAGCGGGCAAATCCACGCCGGAAACAATATAGGTTCCGGGTTGCAGGAAAATCTGGTCGCCGGTCGCGCTCGCCTTCTGCAGGAGGGCATTGAGCGCCTTGCCCTGATCGTCAGGCGATCCCGGATTCAGCCCTGCGGATGCCGCCGCAAAAGTCCGGGCGGGCAGGAGTGCCCCGGCACCAAGCCCGGCCATTCCACCGAGAACAAGACGTCTGTCGATCACGGGCTTTACCTCAGGTTCAGCGTTTGGACAGGCCGAGGATTGTGTGTCTTTTGGCCAATCGATTGATGGCACTTGCAGCTTGGTCAGGCAAGGCATACCTTCACCGGATGAGCAGAGCTTTCACCAAGGAAGACGACAGCAATTCATCGATTGATCTGGGCGAGCGCCCCGTCAGTCCGCACCGGAATCTGGTGACCGAAAACGGTCTTGCCATGATCGATGCGGAAATTGCTGCCCTGCACGAGGAACTGGCCAAGGGCAATGCCGAGGCCGACCGCGACCTGATCGCGCGGGCATCGCGTGACCTGCGTTACTGGACGGCGCGGCGGGAGACGGCGGAGGTTTCCCATCCCGACCCCGCCAGCTCCGTGGTGCGCTTCGGCATGACGGTGACCATCGCCGACGAGCATGATGCCCGCCACAGCTGGGCCATTGTCGGCGAAGATGAGGCCGATGCCAGCCACGGCAAGATTTCGCACGTCTCGCCCATGGCGCAACTGATGTTCGGCAAATCGCTCGGCGATATTTTCGAACTCAACGGCCGCGAATGGGAAATCATCGCGATCGGACTGCCGCAGGTTGAATCGGAATAAGAGAAGAAGTTTTTCAGAGCTTTTCGATATGGTCTCGGAAAAAGGCCGCAGCGCCGGTTTCATCGATTTCGCCCGAAGCAACAAGAAGAACCAATTGAATGATATCTTCGTGCGGCGCTTCAAGGCTATAACCGTTGAAAAACAAGAAGAGATCGGCGGCGGCAAAACCAGTCCGTTTGTTGCCATCAACAAACGGATGATTTTTTACGATCCCAAACAGGTAAGCAGCGGCGAGATCGCATAGATCAGGGGTGCCGTAAGCCTCTTTCTGTAGTGGCCTGCCAAGGGCAGATTCGAGCAACCCCTGATCGCGTATGCCGAAGGCACCACCGTAAAGATTCAATTGCTCGCTGTGTATCGCCTCGATAAACTCGCGTGAATGAAACTCTGTCATTTTGCGAGAACGCGATAGACGGCCTCGTATTTCTTCATTCGCTCGCGAGCGACTTTCATCTTTTTTTCAAATTCTTCTGAATCTTCTTCGGAAGGACGCAAATGCAGGCCATTTGCATCTTCCGTTAGGGTTAGATGGTCACCGATCTTGATATTATTTCTCTCAAGTACGTCCTTTGAAAAAAGAACGCCGCCCGAGTTCCCGATCTTTCTCACCGTCACGTTCATAGCTCCAAACTCCAATGTTATAACAAAGATTATAACTTAGTGTTTGGCGCTAATCAAGGTGGAGTCACAGCCAGCCCTTCTTGCGGAAGATCAGCAGCGGGATGACGGCCGAGGCAATCATCATGCCGATAGCCATGGGATAGCCCCACATCGTCTTGAGCTCCGGCATGAACTCGAAATTCATACCGTAGATCGAGGCCACCAGCGTTGGCGGCATGAAAGCGACGGCCGCCACCGAGAAGATCTTGATGATGGCGTTCTGTTCGATGGAGATGAGGCCAACCACCGTATCGAGCAGGAAGGTGATCTTGTTGGAGAGGAAGTCGACATAGGTGCTCAGCGACTGCGTGTCACGCTCCAGCGACTTGATCCACGCCTTCGTCTCTTTCTTGTAGCTGTTCTGCTCGGTAATGGCGGCGAGGTAGACCAGCAGGCGGCTCACCCCGGCAATGCTTTCCCGCACCTTCGACAGAAACGCACCCTGGCCGCCGATCCGCGTGAGGCTGTCGCGGAAATTCTTCGTCGTCATCGGCTTGTCATTGTCGGAACGGCGGAAGATCGTGTGGGAGTTCTGGTCGATATCCGAGGCGACGCCTTCGAGAATATCGGCAATGCGATCCGTCACGGCTTCGATGATCCCGAGCAGAATGGTCACGCCGCTGCATTTGTCGTTGATCAGCCCGTTGCCGGGCTTCGACGCCCGGCTGACATAGAGGCTGAAGGCGCGCGGCTCGGCATAGCGCACCGTGACAAGGAACGAACCCGTCAGGATGAACGAGATCGGACTGATGGCGTGATGCTTGTCCTGGGTGAAATAGAGGATTGGTGCCGTCAGGTACTGTCCGCCATTTTCCGTATAGAAACGGCTGGACTCCTCGATCTCCACCATATCCTCGCGGGTAGGGATGGCGGTCTTGGTCCAGGTCTCGGTCTGGACATCCTCGTCATGGGTGGGATTGAGCAGGTCGATCCAGACCGTATTGTCAGGCAGGGCATCGCCGGCCTTGGCCGGGCGTGCGGCCAGATGATCTGCTTCAAGCGTATAAACAACGATCATGTCACAATGAACCCAGCAAGGTATCAATCAGCTTTTCCGCGGCTTCACCGATCACGGTCCCCGGCGGGAAGATGGCAGTCGCGCCGGCCTTCAGCACGGCATCGAAATCCTGGGGCGGAATGACGCCGCCGACAATGATCAGGATATCGTCGTGCTCGCGCCGCTTCAGCGCCTCTTTCAGTTCGGGGACAAGGGTGAGATGCCCGGCTGCCAGCGAGGACACGCCGACAATGTCGACATTGCTCTCAATGGCAAGCTCCGCCACTTCATCCGGTGTCTGGAACATGGCGCCGACGATCACGTCGAAGCCGAGATCGCCGAACGCCGTTGCAATCACCTTCTGGCCGCGGTCGTGGCCGTCCTGGCCCATCTTGGCAACGAGGACGCGCGGCTTTTCGCCGGTGCGCTTTTCATAGGCGGCGGCCTTGGCCTGCACCCGGTCGATCACCGCGCTCTTGCCGACTTCCTTGCGGTAGACGCCGGAAATGGTGCGGATATCGGCGACATGGCGGCCATAGGCTTTTTCCAGTGCCAGCGAAATTTCGCCGACCGTTGCCTGGGCCCGTGCGGCCTTGATGGCAAAATCGAGGAGGTTGCCGGCGCCGGATTTGGCGGCGCTGGTCAGGGCGGTCAAGGCACCGTCCACGGCGGTCACATCGCGCGTGCCCTTGAGTTGCTGCAGCTTCGACAGCTGGCGGGCCCGCACCTCCGCATTGTCGATCTTCAGCACATCGATTTTGACGTCATCGACCGGCCGGTAGGAATTGACCCCGATCACCGGCTGCTGGCCGCTGTCGATGCGTGCCTGGGTTCGTGCCGCGGCCGCCTCGATGCGCAGTTTGGGAATGCCCTGTTCGATGGCTTTCGCCATGCCGCCGAGCGTCTCGATTTCCTCGATATGGGCGAGCGCCCGCGTCGCCAGATCGTGGGTCAGGCGCTCCACATAGGCCGAACCGCCCCAGGGATCGATGATGCGCGTGGTGCCGGATTCCTTTTGCAGGATCAGCTGGGTGTTGCGCGCGATGCGGGCCGAATGGTCGGTCGGCAGCGCCAGCGCCTCGTCAAAGGAGTTGGTGTGCAGCGACTGGGTGTGCCCCTGGGTCGACGCCATCGCCTCGATCATGGTGCGCATGATGTTGTTGTAGGGGTCCTGCGCGGTCAGCGACCAGCCGGACGTCTGCGAATGGGTGCGCAGGGAGAGCGAGCGCTCGTCTTTCGGGTTGAAGTTCTTCTTCAGCAGCACCGCCCAGAGCAGGCGCGCGGCGCGCATCTTGGCAACTTCCATGAAGAAATTCATGCCGATGGCCCAGAAGAACGACAGGCGCGGCGCGAATGTATCGATGTCGAGCCCGGCGGCGACACCGGCCCGGACATATTCGATGCCGTCGGCTATGGTATAGGCAAGCTCGAGATCGGCGGTCGCTCCCGCTTCCTGCATGTGATAGCCGGAAATCGAGATCGAGTTGAATTTCGGCATATTCTGCGAGGTATAGGAGAAAATGTCCGAAATGATCCGCATCGAAGGCTGCGGCGGGTAGATGTAGGTGTTGCGCACCATGAACTCTTTCAGAATGTCGTTCTGAATGGTTCCGGCGAGCAGTTTCTGGTCGACGCCCTGTTCTTCGGCGGCAACGATGTAAAGCGCCAGAATCGGCAGGACCGCGCCGTTCATGGTCATCGACACGGTCATTTCGCCGAGCGGAATGCCGTCGAACAATTGCTGCATGTCGAGAATGGAATCGATGGCCACGCCCGCCATGCCGACGTCACCGGCCACGCGCGGATGATCGCTGTCATAGCCGCGGTGCGTGGCAAGATCGAAGGCGACGGAAAGGCCCTTTTGGCCGGCCGCCAGATTGCGCCGGTAAAACGCGTTGGATTCTTCGGCGGTCGAAAAACCAGCATATTGCCGGATCGTCCAGGGCTGCTGGACATACATGGTGGGGTAGGGCCCGCGGATGAACGGGGCCGATCCTGGAAACGTGTCGAGGTGGGACAGGCCCTTCAGTGCCGCATCGCCATAGGCACGCTTGACGCGGATACCTTCCGGGGTTTTCCACACCGCTGCTTCGGGCTTGCGGGCAGACGCTTTGGGCTCTTGCCAGTCGATCTGGGTAAAATCGGGAACTCTCATTCTGCGGAAGCCTGCAATGTTTCATCGATGCGCGGGAAGGTCAGCGGCTCGCAGTGAACCACGCCGTCCGTCGGCAGCGACATATGGGGGGCATCAAGCACGGTCACTGGCCGCTCCTCCTTCGCAGGGAAAAGTGTCGTTCCGATGATCGCACGCGTGCCGGACCGGTATTCTTCGGTGCGCGCCGCCCGCGCCGCGATGATGCGCTGCTGGAAGCGGTCTTCGACCAGGCTTTGCAGGATACCGCCTTCCTTTTCCAGCATCTGGAATTCCTTCCATGCGGCCTCGCAAAGGGCGTCGGTCAGGGCTTCGATCGCACCCGAACCAGCTCCCGGATCGGCGACGAAGGCAAGGTTGCTCTCGTCCGCCAGTACCAGCTGGGTGTTGCGGGCAAGCCGCCGGGCAAACGGGTCGGGCAGGCCGTGGGTGATGGTGTGCGGCAGGACGGCGAGGCTGTCGGCACCGCCCACTGCCGCGGCAAAAGCCGCAATCGTGGTGCGCAGCGTGTTGGTTTCGCAGTCCTTTTTCGTCATCATCCGCATGGAGGTTTCCGCATGGATGGTTGCGGCAGACGGGGGAATGCCGCAGGCCTCCTGCAGGCGAGCCCAGAGGCGGCGCAGCGCCCGGAGCTTGGCGATGGACAGGAACTGGTCCTGATCGACGGCGATGGAAAAACCGATATGCGGCGCGGCGTAGACAATCGGCTGGCGCGCTTGCTCGAACAGGCGGAAATGGCCCGATGCGATGGACAGCATGGCGCCCAGCTCCTGCGCCTCCGTTGCACCGGCATTGTGGTAGACGCGGCCATCGGCTTCCAGCACGATCCCCGGCAGGTCGGTGGAGAAGAACCCGGCCAGCGACTGCGGCAGGGATGCCTTGAGCGCTGCCAGCGTCATGCGCAGGCGGCCGGTTCCGGCCAGCGTTGCCGCGGGATCGATCCCCAGGGAGAAGCTCAGTGTCTTCGGGTTGATGTTGCGCGGACGCATGTAATCGACGAACCAGTCGGCACAGGCGCGGCTTTTCGGATGCACGTCCATGCGCAGGTGGATCATCTCCAGATGCACGCCGCGCAGCACCTGATCGACCGCCTCGCGCGTTGACGGCAAACCGTAGCCAAACGCATTGGGCGCCCCTTCGAACACCAGCGAAATACCGGTCGCGCCGTTTTCCAGATCTTCCAGAAGCTGCCTGTTGGCGCGAACCGGGTCCGGGTCGTCGATGCGCTGGACGATATGCCATGGCTGCGCCGGATTGCGGCGCGGGGTCAGTTTGGCATTCTTGCGGCGTTCATACAGCGGCTCGATGGGAATGTTGTCGTCGGTCCGCGAGACGAGGGCCTCATGGAAATCCGCACCCTTCAGGGCCTTTTGCGCCAGTTTGACCCAGCCCTCGCGGTTTGCCGCGGCAAACGCCGTGTCCTTTAGGATAGACGCGTCCATGCTCACTCCCGGTCGAATCAAACCGGCTTTCCGCCGAATGAGATCATTTCGGCCGGAAACCGGCGTCACTGTTGGTTTTCGGTACGCAAAAACGCAATTTGCGTCAGGCCCGATATTTCCTGCCAACTTTAGGGGGTGTTATGCTGCTTCGCAATAAAACAAAACATAGGGCCCTGAGATATTGGGTCTGGAAAACCCGCTTCGGCTGGTCGATATGGTCCAGCTGTCGGCACCGTCGACGTGACGGACCGGTAAATCCCTGCTTTCGCGGGATCGATGCGGCCGGCAGCAGCCTCGATCCGGTTATTGATTTGACCGGCCGGGACCGCCGTCATTGCTGGTCCGGTAGCGGGGAATGAAGACCCGGCGGCCGTCTGACCGTGCCATTCCGGAACGTCCATTCCAACCCGGACGATTGCCGCGGTTGTCCCAGTAGCGCCTGCCATAATCGCGGCGGTAATAGTTCCGCCCGTAGTAGTTGCGCCCGTAATAGCTGCGTCCATAGCGCGGACCGCCAAAATAGACCGAATCATAGTAGCCGCCGTAGCCACCATAATAACCGCCATAGCCGCTATATCCCCGGTAGTAGGTACCTTCGACGCACCCGGACAGCGCCAGGCCCGAAAAGCCGATCACGGCTGCGACGATAAGAGACTTGATAGACATCGGATGTACTCCCGAACATCATACTTGTTTACTCAAACAAGTTCAGCCGTGAATGGTTCCTTAAATTCTTCTGCTGTTCCAGCATATTTTGTACGACAACACCCGATGCGCAGTCACAATTCAGCTGTTCCGGTAATCTATTGTGTTCTTTATAGAAAGTTGGCGTGCGGCCCCACGTCAAAATCAACGCGCCGCGCGCAGGAAAACATATTCGATCCCGTCAATCTCATCCATTTCCTCGCCGACTTTGGCAAAGCCCAGGCGCTGTACGATGCGAAGCGAAGGCGGGTTGTCCGGCGATACGGAGGCGGCAAAATGCTGGACGCCATGGACATCGCGCGCCCACTCCATGACGGCTTTGGCCGCTTCGGAAGCGTAGCCGTGGCCCCTGTCACTTCGGAAGATGAGATAGCCGAACTCGACGGCATTGCGCGCATAGGACTGCAGATAATCGGGATCGGGCCGGGTATGAAACCGGATGTGACCGATCATGCGCCGTTCCGCGGTCAATATGATCGCGCGCACGGACCATGGTAGATAATCCGGGTCTTCGTCCAGACGCATCCGGCCAGCTTCAAGCGCACCGGGGTCCTCAAGCAATTCGTGCGGTATGGATGTTCCGGTCATGCGGCCGGCGTGGGCGAGATCACCGGCCAGACAGGCGGTGACCGCATCGGCGGGCATGAGCCGAAGGGTGAGGCGGGGGGTGACGATGTCGTCGACGGCGGGTGCGGTACGGTCTGTGATCATGCGCAGCAACCTATCCGCCCGAATGAAGCTCATCAAGCGGGCAGCGGCCGGTCAGGATCGGATGGCAGATCCCTTGTCGAGTACGGCGCACAGCTGCACGAACTCGGTCGCCTCGATGGGCGTATCGCCGTTGATGTAAATTCTCGACACGTCCCGAAGCTGGGGAATGGCCATGCACGCCTGATCAACACTTGGATATTTGTGCTCTGTCGAAGCCAGATTGTTGTCGAGGGTGAGCACGATTGTTTCTGCGTCGCGATTGACATCAGATGGATCGATCACGGTCTGCTCCTGGTGCTCATTGACTTGCGAGCACCGATTTTACGGCAAACGGCAGCAATGCCAAGCTGCGAAAAACCTGCGCTGTGGATAACCTGCCTGCTGTCCATGTTGACATCGTCATGACCGCAACGAGCCCGGAAACAATCAAAGTTAAAAGGAAAGCCTATATATCCAATGCCTTAGACCGTTGAAAACTGGCTTCCACGATCGAGATCACGCCATTGTTCTGTCTCACCATCATTTTCAGATAAAGACGTGCGTTGCGGATCTGCATGTGGGCGAGGAACAATTTCCCGGCATAGGCACCGCCGCTATTGCTGCGCCATTCGCCCGTACCTTCCACGACTTTGACAGTGTCGGCTTTGGGCTTTTTAAACGTAGCAGCCCAGCCGTTGTTTGACATTACATTCAAAGACATGCCTGTTTTCGTGATTTCAATCTTGCAGGTTTTGCAATCGCCTGCGTTCGAGCCGATTTGTTGCCATTTTCCTTCGAATGACCCCGATTCTGCCTGTGCAGCAGTAACAAGCAGGAGGATGGCGGCTAAAGACAGAAACAGGTTGCGAAACATCGGTAGGCTCCAGTGGCTGCCGAGCAATCTATAGTCTCCATACCAATAAAAAATTGCAAGAAACGATGGTATTTTACGGATTGCGCCAAGAGCTAGGCGATGAGCGCTTCCGGCTTATTGATCTCGATCTCGACAAAGGCAATCGCATGCGGCGAACCGTTCATGACATCGTGCTTGATGCCGGACGGGCGCTGATAGGACTGGCCGGCGGCCAGCGGCACGTCGGTGATATCGGTTCCGTTGTGAATGCGCAGGGTTCCGTCCACCAGCATGACGACGAAATAGGGCCATCCATGCTCATGCCAGCCCGTGACGGCGCCCGGCTGAAAATCCCAGCGGGTTATGCGCACGGCATCATCGTCTTGCTGAACGGTCGGTATTGCGGGCAGATCGCACTGGAAGGCCAATTGTCATATTCCCGATTGATGGTGCAGTTTTCGTTGCCGATCCAATCCTGCCCGCGGCGGGAATGCAAGTGGCTTGGCCCGTTGTCACAGCCCGGGGCTGCAGGTTTCCGCCGTGCGGTCCTGTTGCCGTTGCTCGCGCAGTGCCGCCGCCGCATTCAGTCCGGCGAACAGGCACAGGGCCGCGCACATCAGCGCGACGGCCAGACTGAACGGCTTTCGCAGCGTTCTGGCGTGCAGCGCGAGGCCGGCGCCATACACCAGCAGGGCCGGCACGGCATAGAAAAGCACCTGAATCGGGCCGTCGCAATCCACGCCGTCGATGCCCTGCGCCTCGTATTCGTTGACGGGTAGTCCGCCCGCCAGAAGCGCCAGCGGCAATGCTGCAGCCAGTATGAAATATCCCAGCCATTTCAGACGGATGCTTGCCATGAACACTGTGATCTCAAGGAGCGCGAAGGGGATCCTGCAGGGAATGGGGCGGTACTTGGCCGGGCCCGGCTTGTTTCTTTGAGAACAGCGCAAGGGCTCCCAGAAGGGCAAACATAAGAACAAGCACGCCGATCACAAGGCATTTGTGTCTCATCAGGCATCTCCATTGTGACGTCGATGTGACTGTGGAACAGTTTTTTGGCAGCAATCGGGTCGCAGGTCAAATTCGGTCCGCTGGCGCGCGCCGAATGGGCGATGCAGACAAGAAAAAACCCGGCAGAACAGCCTTGCCGGGTTTTGGTTCAGATGGAAATCAGCGGCAGACGCGGACTTTTCTGACGATGATTCGGCCATGTACACGGTGCCGCTCCGTCCGGACGAAACAGTGGCGATTCCATCGGCGATAGTGACGCCGGTAACCCGGCCGGTAATCGACGTTCTGGACAACGCTGCCCGTCGTGCCGGAAGGGCTGGTGGTCTGGACCAGCGGTACGGAGAGCGGGGCCGCTTCGGACGGCGCGTTGAACGCCATCAGGGATGTAACGGCAATCGCAGTGGCAAGTATCAGGCTTTTCATGTTGAACCTCTGAGCTGTTGACACGACAACAATACATTGGCTTTGCGCCCGGTTCCCACATGACAAAAATTTTAGGTTCGGCGGCGCCGGGAAGGCACTGTTGCAATCCTAGGGCGAATCGCTGGCTTGCCACCCGGGCAGAGTGCGCTGTTCGTCCTCGGTCAGATCCACCGCAAAGGTGCCAATGGTCCTGTTTCCCTTGGCAAAGGCCAGGACCGACAGGAGACCTGTCACCAGGGCCGGGTCTTCGGCTTTCGGATAGATGTGCAATGCAAGGGTTGCCATATCGACCCACGCCCGTTCATAGGCGTCCATCAGCCATTCCGGGATCGGGGGATTGCGGTCATTGTTCAGGCGGGCCGCTTCAATGGTGGCGACAAGGGCAAAGGCGTTCCAATCCCTGAGCTTGAGTTGCCAGGCGATCCGCACGATTTCCGGGACGGCGGCATAGGCAGCCGTGTCCACATCCCCGTGATGATGCAGGTTTTCCCACAATTCGTCCCAGGCGAGGGTGAAATCCCCCTGTTCGAGGGCCTGAAGCGCATCGGACGGGTTGTAGAGATCACGATAGCCGCTGCGAAGTGTGTACCAGCGCTCATCGGTCCAGGCCAACAAACTCATGACTGTCCCCTGCATGTTTTCACCGGGTCAATCAATCGCGTTGTTCCGGCGAAAGCAAGAACGTCTGCTAATCCTGATAAATATAGGACGCACACATATCGCTGTTGCTGGCCGGCGCCTTGTCGCCGGTGAACACGGCAACCTCCGTCAGCCCTTCGCCTGCGCGCCAGGTGGCGACATAGGAAACATCGCCGGACCCGCACAGCCTGTTGCCGTTTTCCAGTTCGGGATCCGCAGGGGTTTCGACCTTGTAGACCGATGCGTTGAGATTCTTTCCATCGACAATGAAGTGGTCGCCGAGCAACGACGAAAAAGCCAGCGCCTCGCCATTGGCAAAGGTAATGCTGAAATCGTCCATTTCTATATCGCCGGTGATGCTCTGGGCCGTGTTGCTGTAGGCTGTATAGGTGTCACCATCGGCCCGTGATTGGCTGCCTTGGGCGGCGAGAATGAAAAAGGTGGCGGGCAGGAGATAAAGTAAGCGGTAATGCATGCGGGCCCTCCGGTCAAACCTGTCGGGATGGATCGCGATACTGCCGCACCCCTTCTGGACGATTTTGCAACAATCGTCTTGGCATTGATCTAATAGGCTTTTTCCGGCATCGCGCAAGCTCGAACGGCTGTCATCAAGCGCTTTAAAATTCCTTTTCGGTCTTCCTGCACCGGGGCAGGTGGCACCCGAAGGCACAACGAAAACCGCCATTTGCCGGGTTATCGCTTCGGCAAACGGCTGAAATCGTCAAAACTGCCCGGTCACACGCAACCGGCCGGGCAGCGGCTGTCAGCGGCGGATGGCTCGCCCGACACCGACCAGAATGCAGGCACCGATGAATCCGGCGATGAGATAGCCGATCCAGCCGGTCAGAACGATGCCGAACACCGATAGAATGGCATTGGCAAGAACCGCGCCGACGATACCCAGAATGATATTCATGACGATGCCTGTGTCGCTCTTCATGAACATCTCGGCCAGCCAGCCGGCCAGTCCGCCGATAATGATGGCTGCAATCCAGCCCACGCCTGCAGTTCCCATATCAATACCCTCCGTTGTGAACATTCACGATCATTCAAACGGCGGATCGCGCCGTTTGTTCCGCGCTGCAAAATCTATTTCCACTGTTTGCCCGGCCGCCAGTCGTCCTCGTCGTCCCGTTCACGCAGCCAGCGCCTGATTTCGCGGCAGCTACGCGGGCGGCCATCGCTGATCCGGCCGTCGGTGCAGGGGTCGTAGCGCTCCGGCCGTTCCCGGTAGCGGTCACGGCGCTCGAGCATGCGCAGGAGTTCACGGCAGCTGCGCGGTTTGCCGTCGCTGTAGCGGCCATCGGTGCATGGGTCCGTGTCGTACTGGACGAAAAGGGCCGGCGGCTCGGCCGCCATGGCGGGAGCAAGGCTCATCACGAGAGTGGCTGAGAGCAGGGCATGGCAGAAACGTCGCATGGTGGTTCTCCGGAACCGATGCGATGGGAGTGGCGAGAGGCATCGGTCCGCAACAGCAATCGGCGTGCACCATTGCCATAGCATTGCAAAATTATGGGCCGAGGTAACTTATTTGCGCGGTTTGCGGCGCGCGCCCGGCACGCCGCTGCCCGAAGATGCGGTCAGGGCACCAGGTAGTGCTGGCCCCATTCGTTCCTGGGGATTTTTTCACCGATGCGGTATTTGAAAGCGACGATTTCCATATTGTCGTCATTCGTCGCGCATTTGAATGCCAGGTGATACCATTCGCCCCGGCTGCGAAAGGCCGCGCCGCGCGATTTGATCGCGTGCTGGTCGACTTTCGGGTCGGCAAAGGCGTAGGCCAGCACCTTGTCGGGATTGTAGCCGTTCTGGTCCTTGCGGATGCGCTCCATCGCCTCCACATCGCAGCGCTGTTCGAGCCGGGTCTGCGGATCGAGTTTCTCGAGGCCGGTTTCCATTCTCGTGTCCATGGCAGCTGCCGATTGCAGGGACACGGCAAGAATGGCGCACAGCAGCGTTGGCTTTTTCATGGATGGGATCAGCCTTCTCTATCTGCCGGCGGGCCGTGCCCTTGGCAGCGATGTTGAGGAATCAGGCGGTGGCCTGCTTGTCGAATCGCGGGGAGAGGAAATTTGCCCAAAGCGGCAGGAATGTCAAAAACTTATGCCCGCCGCGCGGTTACGATCCATGTGCCCGTTCCAATGAAGACGCCGTCCGGTGCCGCATAGGCGGCAAGTTCGCGCCGGATGGCCTCCCAGGCGGCCTCTGCCTCGCCGGGAAACTGCCTGATATGCTCGCCGACAAAGCCGATCTTGAGGATGCTCAGCACTTCGTCGATGTCGCCGCCGCCGGTCGTCAGATCAAGCGGCGCGACACCGATGTCGGAAAAACCGGCCGCTGTCAGGACAGAGTGAATACGCTCCGGCCTTGCCAGCGAAAATGCGCCCGGCCCCTGGCCCGGCAGATCGGGGGCGGGAAGGTACCGGCTTGCAACCCGGATCGGCATTTCGAACCATTCCACCTCACGCCGGTCGCGCCAGCAGGCGAAGGCAAGCCGCCCGCCCGGTTTCAGCGCCTTGGCCAGATTGGCAAAGGCCGCGACGGGATCGTCAAAGAACATCACGCCGAAGCGCGAGAACAAGCCGTCGAACCGGGCCGGGCCGAAGTCATGGGTTTGCGCATTGGCCTCGATGAAACGCACATTGCCGAGACGTTCGGCGGCCGCCTCGGCGCGGCCCGTGGCCAGCATCGACGGGGAGAGGTCGGCGCCCGTGACGCTGCCATCCGGCCCCACGGCACGGGCCAGCGCCAGCGATGTGCGGCCGCAACCGCAGCCCACATCGAGGAAGGTCTCGCCCTGCCGCGGCGCGAGCGCCGTGATCGCCGCGTCGCCGATCGGGCCGAGCATCCGTTCCAGTGCGTCCTGCAGGACGATCCAGTTGTGCGACCGGCTGTCGTCCCAAACACCCGGTGTCCCTGTCTCCGGTTGGCTCGCATGGGGATCTGACATGGCAATCCTTGCTGTTGGCGGGCGCGTCACTGCTCCGCGGTCATTCGTCCGCGCCGAGATCGAGATCGGCAAGTTCCTTTTCGCCGGCGCTGCGGGCTTCCTGCTCGGTCCTGTAGGGGCCGATCTGCGGGCCGGCGTCACCATCGATCACCAGAACATAATACCAGCTTGTATCATTCTTCTGGCTGACGGCGACATGGCAGGTCTGTTCGTTGCTCATGGGGATTCTCCGGCCTTCGGCGCACGATCTTTCGCACGCCATTGGCGCAGTCGAAGCCGGGGAGTGTCTGGTTGCATGGCACAATTATGGGAGTGAAGTCATGAGCCGTCAAGGCGAGGGGCGGAGCCCGCAGGTTTCGGGTGGCGCGGTGCGGGCACGAAAGCCATTGATTGCCGCGCTGGCGTGGCTGTCATGCCGGCATTTTTGAAATCCAAGAGGCGATGATATGCATAGTTTGAATGGAAAAACCGCCATTGTCACCGGTGCCAGTTCCGGCATCGGCTACGAAACGGCCAAGCTGTTGGCGCGGGAGGGCGCCCGTGTGGTCGTTGCCGCACGGCGCGGGAATGAACTGGACAAACTGGTGGCGGAGATTGCCGGCGAGGGCGGTGAGGCGGCGGCGCTCGCGGGCAGCGTCGGCGATGCCGCCTATGCCAGGGCTCTGGTGGAGCTGGCCGAAGAAAAATTCGGCGGATTGGACATCGCCTTCAACAATGCCGCGACCAATGGCGAAATGGGCCCGACGCCGGATGTTTCGCTTGGCGGCTGGCAGGAGACCATCGACATCAATCTGACATCGGCTTTCCTGGCGGCAAAATATCAGTTGCCCGCCATGCAGAGGCGGGGCGGCGGATCGCTGATCTTCACATCGACCTTTGTCGGACATACCGCCGGCATGCCCGGCACAGCCGCCTATGCGGCCAGCAAGGCGGGGCTTATCGGATTGATGCAGACGCTGGCGGTGGAATTCGGGCCGCAGGGTATTCGCGTCAATGCACTGCTGCCGGGCGGTACCGATACGACCATGGCGGAAGCCTGGATCGACACGCCGGAAAAGCGTGCCTTTGTCGAAGGGATGCATGCGCTCAAGCGGCTGGCAAAACCAGCGGAAATAGCCCGTTCCGTGCTCTATCTGGCCTCGGATGCCTCCAGCTTCACCACGGGCACGGCCATGTTGGTCGATGGCGGCGTATCGATCAACCGGACATAGTGCCGGGCGTCGTTTGAGGTGACGGCGCGCACTTGGCTCACGGACATTTCTGGGTACATTTACCTATTCCATTGACACCCTGTTCCGTTCAATAAATGTAAGCATGCTGATGGTGAGTATGCGATCTGTCGAACTGGTCCCCCAAAGACGAAAGTGCCCAGACCGCATATGGAACGACTGTTGGCAGAGGCTCGGTGCTCTCCATGGTAGTGACATGCAATGGCCGGTGTCGAGCCTCACAATCTCTCTGTTTTGTCTTCCATCATCTGGCCACTGCCGGTTCGGGCAGTGGCCGGCAGGCACGTTTTCTCCAGCCGCCGCACCGCATTTACAGGTCGTTAAGCATGCAGGCTTATTCTTGAAGCCTTGGAGGGCGTATATTCCATGTTGGATGTGAAGGCTGATCCGATGATAAGCGACAATGACAACGACAGCATCTGGACCGATTTCGTCTGCCGCACCTGTGCTCTGGCAATCTTCATGGTTGGCGTTGCGATACCGGTTGCGTTCAAGCTGTTTATCTAACCCGACAGGTTTCATTGCCGATTTGTAATTTGACCCGCGCCGCGCCGGGGATCACCATGGCGGCGCTGGTTTGTCGTGGGGCCAGCATGGGGCTCGACGGCTGCCAGTCCTTCGAAATTAGCTGTTGTCGAGCCTCCTCCCATCTCTTGGGTCTATGGAGGCAGTATCGTCTGCACCAGCGCTGTTAACGTTACTCACAATAGAGCTATTCTAAAAATAACTGGAAAAGCGCATAACCAGCATCTCTCATACAATGTCATGAGACAATGTGAGGATAGCATGGTTGTGCGTGCCAGGATTACTTACGTCGATCCGCAAAACCACAGGAACAAGATATGTGTCCGGGCGCAGGGATGCAGTGAAATGGCCCACGCCCATTTTCAGGCTGCCGTGCGGCGATTGCGCCGGCGCATGCGGATGAAGATGCTTGTGGTCAACAGATAGCCACCTCATCGAGTGCCGCACGCAGGCGCGCCGTGGCAGGTTCCGCTTCGCCGGATGTCAGCGCCGAAAAACCCAGGAGCAGACCCTGGCGCGGCATTGCTGAGATATGCATGGGCGAAACCGGCATCACCTTGACCCCTCGAGCGGCACAGGCCGCCGCAACTGCCCGATCTGCCTGCCACGTTCCGGTGCTGCGGCTGACAAGATGAATGCCCTGGTGCGGGACCGCGACCGTCAGGTGATCGGCAACCTGCTCCTGCAGCAGTGCAACCAGCAGGTCGCGTGATTTGCGGTAGCTCTCCCGCAGCCGCCGCAGATGGCTGGAAAAATAGCCCTCCGCCAGGAAATCCGCCAGAACACTCTGCTGGAACGGGGGCGGAAAGCGGTCCAAAAACGGGCGTATGGCTGCAAACGCCGGCACGAGATCATGCGGCACAACGGCGTAGCCGACACGGAAACTTGGAAGAAGCGCCTTGCTGAACGTGCCGAGGTAGATGACGCGTTCGTTTTCATCCAGCCCCTGGAGCGAAGCCAGCGGCCTGCCATCATAACGGAACTCGCTGTCGTAATCGTCCTCGATGATCCAGCTGTGATTGTCGCGCGCCCAATTGAGCAGTGCGAGGCGGCGCGGCAGCGACATGGCTGCGCCTGCCGGGTATTGATGCGACGGCGTCACATAGATTGCACGCACCTGGCCGGATAGCGGAGGCAGCAGCGCCGTCTGCAGGCCGTTTTCATCGACCTCTATGCCTGTAAGTTCCGCGCCGTGCAGCGCGAATGCGTGGCGGGCGCCGGGATAGCAGGGGTCTTCCATCAAAATCCGGTCACCCGGCGTGACCAGGGTCCGGGCCACCAGATCGATGGCCTGTTGTGTGCCCGAGGTGATGAAGATCTGGCTGGCGTCGCAGCGGACGCTGCGCGAAGCCGTCAGATACGCCACGATGGCTTCACGCAGCTCTTCCTGGCCCTGCACATGGCGGTAATGGTCGCGGCTGAAATTCAGATGACGGGCCGAAAGCCTGCGCAGCAGCGCGCTCGTCCGTTCGTCGTGCACCACGCGGCCGGTGACGAACGGCACCTGCGTGCTGGTATCGAAGCTGCCTGCACTGGCGAGGGCGCGGCGGGCGGCTGCGGAAATGGTGCGCTCCGCCGGTTTCTCCGTCTGGGGTGTCTTCGGCGTCTGCTGCCGGGCAGGAATGCTGGCCGCAACGAATGTGCCCGCACCGTGCACGCCGCGCGCATACCCCTCGGTGATGAGGATGTCATAGGCCTCCGCAACCACGCCGCGCGAAAGCCCCCATTCCATGCCGGCAAGGCGCGTCGACGGCAGGCGCGAGGCGGGACGGATCTGGCCGGTCAGAATTGCCTTGCGCAGCGACAGGTAGAGTTGGCGCGTCACGGGTGAGGCGACGTCCCTGTCAATGAACGGCTGGAACGAATGCACGGGACTTTCACGCCGGCGCGTTTTGCGGGGAACGGCCATTTCCTCTCCCAAGTGGTCCACGCAGGCGGCGTGAAGTGGACCTGTATTTTATACAGGATTGCAGCTTTTATGAAGCCACTTATTCCTCCTCGTGCGAGTCAAGGCCATGCGCTTCACCACTGCGATTTTTCTGTTCCTCGGCACCTTGCTGACCTCCGCCGGTTATGGCGCCACCTTCCTGCTCAACGACTATTTCCACACGCTCGGCGGCAATGAAGTCGATACGGGCCTGGCGCTGGCGGCGGCCATGGCCGGTACCTTCGTCGGCGTGCCGCTTGTCGGCTGGTTTTCCGGCCGGGCCGGTGCCGCAAATCTGGCGGCCTGCGGCGCCTTGAGCGTCGCGGCGGGTTTTGTTCTCCTTGCGATGCTGACGTCCATCACGCCGCTGATCGCCGTTGGCGGGTTTCTCATTGGCCTCGGCTGGGGCACCTTCTATCTCGCGGCGCCCATGGCGGTCATTGAAAGAACGGATGATGCGGATCGTGCATTCTGGTTCACCCGGTTCGGTGCGTTCCAGATGGCTGGCATCGGCGGCAGTCCGATTCTGGCGGATTTTGCCATCCGCACGCTGCATTTTGCGACAGTCACGACATTCCTGATTGTCGGCGGCATTGCTCTTGCTGCCGCGGTCCTGCTTGCGGCCTTCCAGCGGGTGGCTGTGGCATTGCATCCGGCCAGCGGTTCACGCCGGTGGCTGCGCGATTTTCCTGCCATCAGCCGCACGGCGGCGATCTATCCCATTGTCATGGTTGCCCTTGGCGCCTGCGTCTTCTCCGGCATCCTGACATTCCAGACCGCGCTGGTCGCCGGTACCGCGGCACGGGCAAGCACATTCTTTGCCATTTATGCGGTTACGGTTGTCCTGTCGCGCTGGCTGCTGGCACCGCTGGTCAACCGGGCACCCAAGGAAATCAGTGCGCAAGTCCTCCTGTTCATCATGGTTCTTGGCATCATTGCCATGTTTGCCGTTCCGGCGAGTGCCGTGTTTCACGTGCTGGCCGCGCTGCTGCTCGGGATCGGTTATGGGCTCGTCTACTCCATCATCCAGACGCAGGCGGTCAACGACTCGCCTGCCGACCATCGCCCTGCCGCACTGACATGGTTCGTCCTGTCCTATTTTGTCGGGGTATTCGGCTTCCCGTCGGTCGGCGGCTGGATGCTGGTCCATGCGGGCAAGAACGGGCTTTTGCTGTTGATCCTGGCGTGCGGCCTGGCAGAGCTGGCGCTTGCCATGTGGACGGGCAAGATTGCCTACCGGTTCAACCAGGCTTCCATGCCCCGCGCCGCGGCGCGGCCGGTGGCAAAGCAGGCGGTCAGGAGGTAACCGCCGGTCGGTGCCTCCCAGTCCAGCATCTCCCCGGCGGCGAAAACGCCCGGCAGCGCCTTGAGCATGTATCCGTCATCGATGGCGTCCAGACGAATGCCGCCCGCCGAGGAAATGGCTTCGGCGATGGGGCGCGGGCGCAAGACCGCCAGCGGCGTGGCCTTGATCTGCCGCGCCAGCTTTTCCGGATCGGCGAGAGCCGCGGGAGGCGCGAATGCGCGCAGCAGGGCGATTTTCACGCCGTCGATGCCGGCGCCCTTGCGCAGGCGATTGGCGAAACTGGCCTTGTTGTCCTGCCGTGCCAGGTCCCTTGCCAGCCTTTCCACGCTCCGGCCCGGTGCAAGGTCGAGCGTAAGGGCGGCCCTGCCTTCGCGTTCGAGCCGATCGCGCAGACTGGCCGCATGGGTATAGACCAGACTGCCTTCGATCCCGTTCCGGGTGATGACGAACTCGCCGGGAAATGTACCGGCATCCGACGTTGCCGTGACGGATTTCACCGGCTGGCCGGCAAACCGCTGCGTGAACCTATCGTCCCACGCGACGTCAAAACCGCAATTGGCCGGACGAAATGCGGCGATCTCAACACCTTTCCCGCTCAGCCATGCGGTCCATGCGCCATCGGAACCGAGGCGGGGCCAGCTTGCACCGCCGAGTGCCAGCAGGGCGGCATCGCAATCGATGGTTTTGGGGCCTTCGGGCGTGTCGAAGGCGAAGCCGTTTTCGGCAAAGCCCGTCCAGCGATGCCGGGTCAGGATACGGACGCCGCGTGCCTCGAGCCGCCGCAGCCAGGCCCGCAGCAGGGGCGAGGCTTTCATCGCCGTCGGGAAAACCCGGCCGGATGATCCGGTGAATGTTTCCGTGCCGAGATCTGCCGCCCAGCGCTGCACATCGGCCGGTGTGAACCCGTCCACTGCCGGGCGCAACCGTGCCGATGCGGCGCCGTAACGGGTGACGAAGCGGTCATAATCTTCCGAATGGGTGATGTTGAGGCCGGATTTTCCCGCCAGCAGGAATTTGCGGCTGACGGTCGGCATGGCGTCGTAGACGGTCACGGCGTGCCCGGTGCCGGACAGCATTTCCGCCGCCATGAGCCCGGCGGGACCGCCGCCGATAATCGCTATTTTCTTACCCTGCATATGTCTGTCCGACGCCCGAAACCCTGCGCCCACTCATGGCGCGGACGCGCCGCAAGTGCAAGGCCATCCGGCCGGAGAACCGGGCTCTGTCGCGCCATTGTAATAAAACAGTTGCAAGACACGTTAACACTTTCACGCATATGGGCTTTACGGCTTCTATAAAAAATCGCTACAAGGGTGCGTCGTGCGCTATGCGCGACACTCGATACATCTGCCCTACGGAGGTTCATTATGGCCACAGGCACAGTTAAATGGTTTAATTCTACAAAGGGCTTCGGCTTCATTCAGCCTGAAGATGGCGGTGCAGATGTATTCGTACACATCTCTGCAGTTGAACGCGCAGGTCTGCGTGATCTCAACGACGGCCAGAAAATCAATTACGAACTGGTGCGCGACAAGAAGTCGGGCAAAATGTCAGCGGATCAGCTGAGCGCCGCTTAAAGCGTCGCCAGCGGGACCGCCGTCATGGCGGTCCGCGATGACAGACCGGAATGAAACAGGTCGGACGAAAGTCCGGCCTGTTTTCGTTTGCATGGCGGGAAAAGCGCTGCCAAACCAAGAAAAACAACCGCACTCTGGCGCTTTTGGCCATGTTGAGGCATCCTGTCAGGCGAGACTATGATCGTAGCAGGGGAGGACGCGAATGCGCTGCTTTACGGTACTTGGGCCCTCGCAGACCGGAAAATCCACGCTCGTGGAAAAACTCGGCGCGCTGGAGGGCGCGCCAAAGAAGTCGGTCTCGCCCTACGGGCTTAATCTGACGGAATTCACCTTCGGAAACGAGGCATGGTGCGCGCTGGACACGCCGGGTGGCAATGAAGCCCTGGCCCACGCGCAGGATGCACTGATCGCCAGCGATGCCTGTATCCTTTGCGTTTCGCCCGTGCCGGAAGAGGCGGTGCTCGCCGCCCCGTACCTCAGAGTTATCGAAGCGTCGGGAACGCCCTGCATCGTCTTTGTCAATCGCATCGATGAACCGCGAGGGCGGATACGCGATGTCATTGCCTCGCTGCAGGGCTATTGCAGCCATTCCCTTGTCCTGCGGCAGATCCCGATCCGCGAAGGCGACAAGATCGTCGGCACCTGTGACCTGATCTCGGAACGGGCCTGGCGTTATCGCGAAGGCCAGACATCCGCCCTGATCGCCATACCGGAAGGTGAGCTTGAACGGGAACACGAGGCGCGCGCCGAGCTGCTTGAACATCTCTCAGAATTCGATGACTGGCTGCTGGAAGAGCTGATCGAAGACCGCGAGCCGCCCAGTGACGCCGTCTTTGCCATCTCGTCGCGCGTGTTGCGGGAGAACAAGATCATTCCGGTCCTGCTTGGCGCGGCCAGCCACAGCAACGGCATGCTGCGCCTGATGAAAGCCCTGCGCCATGAAGCGCCGCCGGTCGATGCCCTGCGCAAGCGCCTTGCCGCGGCCAACAGCACGCCGGAAAATGCACTGGCAGCCGTCAGTTTTCATGCCTATCACCGCCAGAACATCGGCAAGACCGTGCTGGTGCGCGCGCTGAAGGAGGGTCTCAAGCAGGGCGCGCTTCTGGGCGGCGGGCGTCTTGGCCCAGTGCAGGACCCTGGAACCGGGCGCCCCACGGCGTCGGGAACCGCGGCGCCGGGCGATGTGTTCAGCACCGTCAAGTCGGATCACTTACCGGTGCCGTCCCTGCTGACAGTGGATGCAGCCATAGCGGCGCCGGAATGGACGACACCGCCCACACCCATGCTGGAGCGTATTCTCGTTCCCGAAAGCGAGCGGGACGAAACAAAGCTTTCCGAAACTTTGGCGAAACTGGTGGAAACGGACCGCGGGCTCAAGGTGGCGCAGGAAGAGGGCTCCGGTGCCCAGCTTGTCAGCGTGCAGGGGCCGGTGCATCTGCGCGACCTGTGCAAAACCCTGGCGGAGGTCTTCCACGTCAATGTCACCGACCGCATGCCAAGTCCGGTCTACCGGGAGACGATCTCCAAACCCGCCGATGTTCACTACCGCCACCGCAAGCAGACCGGTGGTGCCGGCCAGTTTGCCGACGTGAAACTGAGCGTGCATCCCAACGGGCGCGGCGAGGGCTTTTCCTTTGGCGAAACGGTGAAGGGCGGGGCGGTGCCGCGCAATTACATCCCCGCGGTGGAAGCGGGCTCGCGCGAAGCGATGGAGCGGGGCCCGCTCGGCCTTCCTGTCATCGATGTCGGCGTGATGCTGACCGATGGCCAGCACCATTCGGTCGACAGTTCGGAATTTGCCTTCCGGGCGGCGGCAAAAATGGGTGTCCGGCAGGCGTTGTCGGAAGCCTCGGCCGTGCTCATGCAGCCGGTCTTCCGCATCGAAATTCACATACCATCGGTCTACTCAGGTAATCTCGTGCCTATTGTATCCGCCTTCAAAGGACAGGTTCTGGGTTTTGACCGGGATGACAACACCAAGGGCTGGGACGTTTTCCGGGCGATGATCCCCGGCAGTTCGCTGGATGAACTGGGGCGGGCCTTGCGCTCCGCCACGCAGGGCATCGGCAGCTTTTCCAAGGCCTTCGATCATTTCGAGGAGCTTTACGGCAAGGAGGCCGACGCCATCGTCACGGCGCAGGCCGCGCACGCCCATTGAACCGGCACCGGGCCGCCTCGGCGAGACGGCCCGGTGCCCCTTTCACGATGGGGTGCCGCTGACGGAAGCGAAGAACGCTTCCGGGCTTTCCACCTCGACAAGGCGCCGTTTCTCGATCAGCCAGAACCGGTTGCCGACCGCCCGGACAAAGCTGCGGTCATGCGAGACCAGCAGGCAGCTGGCCTCATGCGCCATCAGTTCGGATTCCAGCGCTTCCTGCCCGTCAATATCCAGATGGTTGGTCGGTTCATCCAGCAGAAAGAAGTTCGGATTGGCCAGCCGCAGCACCAGCATGCCCAGCCGCGCCTTCTGCCCGCCCGACAGCACGCTGTTGGGCTTGTTCTGGATATCGATGCCAAGTCCGGCCCCGGCCAGAAGGGTGCGCGTGCGCTGGTCGCCGATATCGAACCGCCGGCTGATCGTGTCGAACGGCGTGTCGCGGTCCGGCAGGTCGGCCAGCGCCTGGTCGCCATAGCCAAGCACCAGCGAGGGTGTCGCCTTGACGGTGTCCGGCGAGCTCAGCGGATCGGTGATGGCGCGCCGGATCATGCCGACGAGACGCGACTTGCCGGTGCCGTTGGCACCCAGAAGCACGATCCGGTCGCCCTGGCATATCCATTTCCTGCCGGTTTTGAACAGCGGCGTACCATCCGGCGTCTCGACGGACGCATCGTCGAGCGTCACCAGCACCTTGGCGTGCGTGCCGCTGTTGGCAAGCCGGATCGTCCCGGCTGACCGTTCCTGATGGGCGGGCCGCGCGGCATCCTCCAGCTTTTCCGCCCGCTGCTTCAGCTGTTTCGTCTTCACAACCAAGAGGTCGCTGCCGGAATTGATGCCGATATTGTTGAGCTTGGCCGCCTGCTGGCGCAGTTGCTGCGCCACTTTCATATCGCGCTCGTAACGCCGCGCTTCCGCCGCGTCGATCTCGTCCAGCGCTACCCGGGCCCGCGTGTAGGGCAGGGCGAAGGCATGCGAATTCTCCGGCCGCAGGAACAGGGTCCTGTTGGTCGTCGCATCGAGAAAGGCCCGGTCGTGGCTGCAGATCACCACCGGCACATCGCGGGGAAGCGTGTTCAGCCAGTCTTCCAGCTGCGCGATCTTGGCAAGGTCGAGATGGTTGGTCGGCTCGTCCAGCAGCAACACATCGGGATCGGTCACCCAGACGCGGGCAATCAGCGCAAGCCGCTGCCAGCCGCCGCTGAGCTGGCTGACGGTGCGCTCGCGCAAGACATCCGGCACGTCGAGCGAGGCGAGCACGACATCGACGCGCCAGCTTTCGGTCTCCTGCTGTTCGGCGGACAAGGCCTGCAGGACCATGTCGTAGAAGGTGGTGCTAAGAAGAGCGTCCGGTACGGCCTGCTCGACATAACCGATACGCAGGCCGCGCGTGCGGGTGATGTCGCCGGTGGTGGAATCGAGCGTTCCCGCGAGACAGCGCAGCAGGGTGGACTTGCCGCGGCCATTGGCGGCAACGATGCCGAGCCGGTCACCCGCGCCCACGACAAAACTCAGATTGGTGAAAAGCGGGGCTCCAAGGGTGACGCCGAGGTTTCTTACATTGATCAGTGCCATTTTATTCTCTGGTCTGCCGGGCCATGTGCTGCGACGCAGTTCTCTTCTGCTGTCGTCGGTGCACGAAACGGTGAGGTAACCGTGTTGGCTCGGTGGGTTGTGAAGAGACGCAAGGCCGCTCAAAAAGCGAGCAGACGCTGCGTGACCACGAAGGGCAGACCTGGAATGGGTATGGAAAGCTGTTTCCGGTCAGCCCTGCAAACGTATCTGCAGGGCGTTGACGGGGCCACGCTGGCGATGATGCCGGAAGAACGTATTCATGCGCAGCCCTCCTTTCCTGAATTGAGCTGCGTGCTCAATAACACCAGTCGTAATAAATGTCTATTGCCTTGGCATAAAACATTAAAGCCAGACCTTAGCGCGTGGCCATGCGTGAGAACGACGACATGCGTTCCACCACGACGAGACGCGAGACTTCACCGCGCTGGAACGCTTTGAGGAAGCGGCGATAATCCTTGAAAACCACGCATCCGTTCGAATCGCCGCGCGGTCCCAGCATGTAGGTATGGGCGAGCAGGCCGTTGCGGCCGAAGGCATTGCGGCCGTCGACCGGTGTCAGGCGGATCGCCGCGACACCGTGGAAAAGCTGTTCGCGCATGGTCAGATTATAGGTATGCGGCGGTGTCGGCCCGCGGTTCGACTCGCGCGTATAGCGGGGATTGTCCAGCATGTGTCCCATGCCGGAATGCGCTTCAAGCCGTTCGCCGTTAGGCAGGTAAACCGTGCGCGCCGAGATGTCATAGACAGCGACACCGTTGCGCGAACCGCCGAACAGCGATCCGAACAGGCTTTTCGACCTGGGCATGGCTTCGATGGCTGTATCATCCGGGCGGATGGAAGCCATCTTCACGTTAGGCCGCTGTTTTGCCGGGGCGGTGGGGGCTGCAGGAGCGGTCCCGGCAGCCAGTTTCGGCCGCTTCGAAGGGAGCGGAACGTCAACCGTGTCCTGCGTATCATCGGAAGAGGCCGCATCGTCCGGCGCCACGCTGGCGGTCTTTCTGTCCGGCGCATCTTCCGGCACGGGCACGGCCACTTCAAGGTCCGGCGCGAGCGGCCCCATCATCGGGTTGCTCTCGGTTGCAGAGGGTGCGTAGCTGGCGAGGATCGGTATTTCCGGTTCGTGGCGGCGCTTGTCCACGAGATCAGGCTGGGCGCTGAACGGATTGTCCGATGCCGTGGCCAGGGCCGCGCCTGCCGCGGCGATCTCCAGTTTTTCCCGGTCGGGGGCGTTGGCGGGCAGCGGTATGGAACCAACCGGCCTGCTGTCGAGCGCCGGCGCGGATCTGCCATTTGCTGCCAGCGCCAGGGCGCTGTTCACCATTGCGGCGCGGATTGCGTTCTGCACCTCGGCGTCGACCGGTCCGGATGGCGTGTTGAGAAGCGCGGTGACGTCGGATTCGGACAATGGCGATGTCTCAAGCATCACCAGTGCGGATGCGGGCTCGGCGAAGGCATCGTCATGGCTGACCACGACGCGGTCGGCTGTATTGGCGTTTTTGGCGTCCGTCGGTGCGCCGTGGGGAATGCGATGCCGCAATTCGGGATTGAGTGCTGCGAGTGCGGCGCTGCTTGGCCTGCGGACCTTCTGATTGTTCGGGTCGACAAGCGCGATGCTGTCAAGCGCATGGGAGCCATGGTGCAGCACCGCCGGGCTTGCGCCCAAGGAGGCCACCATTTTCTGCGTCGTGCTCACGGTTGCCAGAACCCACACGGTGGCGGCAATGCCGACGCCGATGGCCAGCGCGCTGACAAGCGCACCGCGCGGTTTGCCCACGCGAAAGGCCGAAGGGTTAAAGGAACCAGCCTGCCTGAATGTATCGGTCGCGAACGCCATCGTACTCTTTTTCCAAACGCTTACTCAAACCTGCGACTGCCCCGAAGGGGTCCGCCACGGCCAATACCAACCATCAGGCACGGAACACGCGTGTCTGGCGTCAATTGCCGACTGCCTGGGAGCATGAAGAATCTTGGTTACTAATTTCTTTATGTATCGAGGTCTTGTTGATCACGAATTGCCACAGTGCCGAAAAGAACATTGTTGATAATGCGCGTTTGGAACCATATCCGCGCGCTGCCCGCATCGATCGCGTCTTGCGCAAATGATGGCGGAGCCTATTAATGAAACCCTCGGGTTTCATCTTTCCTCAAAAGTTAATTTCGAGAGGACATATCCATGGAAAACGGTTCAAAAAAGGCCATATTATGGCTACTTGCGATTCCCTACATCGGACTTCTCTGGGTTCCCTTCTATAATTCCCGCGAACCGGAACTGCTCGGCTTCCCCTTTTTCTACTGGTATCAGCTGGCTTTTGTGCCGTTGACAGCTTTCGTGACGTGGATCGTCTACCGGAGTGTGCGCTATGACGACTAATCTTGATCCGGTTGCCGTTTCGGTTTTTGTCTTCTTTTTCGCCCTTGTCACGGTGCTCGGATTCATTGCTTCCCGCTGGCGGGCGCCCAAGACCATGGCGCATATCGATGAATGGGGCCTGGGCGGCCGCAATTTCGGCACTTGGATCACCTGGTTTCTCGTCGGCGGCGATTTCTACACCGCCTATACGGTGATCGCGGTTCCGGCGCTGGTCTATGCGGTCGGCGCCTATGGCTTCTTTGCGCTGCCCTACACGATCATCGTCTATCCCTTCGTCTTCATGGTCATGCCGCTCCTGTGGAAACGGGCCAAGGACAATGGCTACGTGACTGCCGGCGATGTGGTATTCGGACAGTACGGCTCGCGCGGGCTGGAGCTGGCGGTGGCGCTCACCGGCGTCATCGCAACCATGCCCTATATCGCGCTGCAGCTGGTCGGCATGGCTGCCGTGCTGCAGGCTTTGGGCTTGACCGGCGAGCTGCCGCTGGCGGTCGCCTTCGTCATCCTGGCGCTTTACACCTATTCGGCGGGCCTGCGCGCGCCCGCGCTGATCGCCTTCGTCAAAGACATCATGATCTATATCGCGGTGATCGCCGCGGTGGCGCTGATCCCGTCGAAACTCGGCGGCTATGCCAATGTATTCGCCTCGGCGGATGCGGCCTTCAAGGCCAAGGGCTCCGGCAATCTGCTGCTCGGTGGCAACCAGTATGTGGCCTATGCGACGCTGGCGCTCGGTTCGGCGCTGGCGGCCTTCATGTATCCGCATACGCTGACCGGCATCTTCGCGTCGAACAGCGGCAACACCATCCGCAAGAATGCGGTGATGCTGCCGGCCTATACGCTGCTCCTCGGCCTGCTTGCCCTGCTGGGCTATATGGGCCACGCCGCCCATCTCAATGTCTCCAGCCCGAACCAGGTGGTTCCGGCGCTGTTCCAGACCCTGTTCCCCAGCTGGTTCGCCGGCTTTGCCTTCGCCGCCATTGCCATCGGCGCGCTGGTTCCCGCCGCCGTCATGAGCATCGGCGCGTCCAACCTCTTCACCCGCAATTTCTGGAAGGCCTATGTCAATCCTCAGGTGACGGATGCGGGGGAGGCGAAGGTCGCCAAGGTGACATCGCTGATCATCAAGATCGGCGCGCTGCTGGTTATTGCCTTCCTGCCGACGCAGTTTGCATTGGACCTGCAGCTGCTCGGCGGCATCTGGATCCTGCAGACATTGCCGGCGCTGGTGTTCGGGCTCTATTCAAACTGGTTCCGTGCACCGGGCCTGCTGGCCGGATGGCTCGTCGGCTTCTGCGGCGGCACTTATCTGGTGTGGATCAACGGCCTGAAACCGCTGCAGGCCATCAGCCTCGGCGGCGCACCGTTCACGGTCTATATCGGGCTGCTGGCGCTGGCTGCCAATGTTGTCGTGGCGGTGCTGGTCAATCTCGTCACGGTCCCGGCACGCAAGCCTGCGTGAGGTAACGAGCAGAAATATGCGGTGCGTGGTTCGACAAGCTCACCATGAGGGAAGCTTGTGGGCTGCAATCAAACCACCTCCCTCATGGTGAGCTTGTCGAACCACGCACCGAGGGAATGGCCAAACAAAAACGCGCGCCAGGAGGCGCGCGTTTGACATGCTGGTTGTGAGCGGTCGCGCCGCGTGTCTCAGACGAACTGGCTGAGGCCCGGGATCGAATTGACGACTTCGTCCACCACGTCGCTGCCCGCCTTTTCACGGGCAAAGGCAATGGTTTCCTTGGAAATGCCGGAGATTTCGCTCATGCCGAGGCCAGCGCCCATCAGCTTGGAGCCGAGGCCCATGACGCCGGGCATCAGGCCGGACAGGAAGCCGCCGCCGGAATTGGCTTCGGCAATGGCCGCATCCGCGCCGGGGATGCTGCTGATCAGGTCGGTTGCCTTGGCCGGGCCTTCCTTCTGCAGGAAAGCAAGGATGAGGCCGACGGCCTTCTTTGCTGTTTCCGGATCGGTGCCGACATTGGCGGTAATGCGCGCGATAAGTTCGTCCATGAGCCTAATCTCCCGTGTGTCATGAATTACGTTTACGTAATATGCGGATATCATCCGCCTTGCAAGCCACTGCGTCAATCTGGATCAGCCGGCATGACATTCTTCAGGCGGCGCCGCTCCCGTTGTGGCACGGGAAGATGACACAAAAACGTCAGCAATTTCAGCGCCGCCTTGCAATCTTATGCATGAGTCCCGGCCGCAAGGCATTGTCCCCCGGGCATCCGGCCTTTATATCGGATGGCAGAAACACCACAGTGAAGAGGATCACCCCCCATGGCCGCTGACGACAGTATCTTCCTTGGTGCGAGCCGCAAACCGGATGACAGCTATCAGCAGGCCGAAGCGCTGCTGCTGAAATACGGCAACCGCCACGGCCTGATCACCGGCGCGACAGGGACGGGCAAGACCGTCTCGCTGCAGGTTCTGGCGGAAGGGTTTTCGCGTGCGGGCGTTCCGGTCTTCTGTGCCGACATCAAGGGCGATCTGTCGGGGATCGGCGCGAAGGGCGAGGAAAAGGATTTTCTCGTCAAGCGGGCGGCGGAAGTCAGGCTCGATCCCTATGCGCTCGAGGCGTCGCCGGTTATTTTCTGGGATATTTTCGGCGAACAGGGCCATCCGATCCGCGCCACCATCTCCGAAATGGGGCCGCTGCTGCTGTCGCGCCTGATGAACCTCACCGAAGCGCAGGAAGGAGTGATGAACATCGCCTTCAAGATCGCGGACGAAGAGGGGCTGCTGCTGCTCGACATGAAGGACCTGCAGGCTCTGCTGGTCAATATCGCCGAGCGTGCGGAGGAAATTTCCGCGCGCTACGGCAATGTCACCAAGCCTTCCGTCGGTGCCATCCAGCGTTCCCTCCTGGTGCTTGAGCAGCAGGGGGGCACGAAATTCTTTGGCGAACCGGCCCTGCGCATCGCCGATATCATGCGCACGAGCACCAATGGCCGCGGCGTGGTCAGCGTGCTGGCCGCCGACAAGCTGATGATGAATCCGCGGCTTTATTCCACCTTCCTGCTCTGGCTCCTGTCGGAGCTGTTCGAGGAACTGCCTGAAATCGGCGATCCGGAAAAGCCGCGCCTCGTCTTCTTCTTCGATGAAGCGCATCTTCTGTTCAATGAGGCCCCGAAAGCCCTGCTCAACCGGGTGGAGCAGGTGGTGCGCCTCATCCGCTCCAAAGGGGTCGGGGTCTATTTCATCTCGCAGAACCCGCTGGATGTGCCGGAAACCGTGCTGGCCCAGCTCGGCAACCGCGTCCAGCATGCGCTGCGCGCCTATACGCCGCGGGAGCAGAATGCGGTGAAGACGGCGGCCGATACCTTCCGCCCCAATCCGGATTTCAACACCTTCGCGGCGATCACCAACCTGTCCACCGGCGAAGCACTGGTGTCGACCCTGGCGGAAAAAGGCGTGCCGTCCGTCGTGCAGCGCACGCTGATCCGCCCGCCCGCGGGACGCATCGGCCCGTTGACCGTTGACGAGCGGCAGAAGCTGATCAACGCCAGCCCGGTCGCCGGCCAGTATGACCAGATGATCGATCGCGAATCCGCCTATGAGGTCCTGCAGAAAAAGGCGGCGCAGGGACAGGCGGAAGCTGCAGCCACGAAGGAACAGGAAGCCGACAGCACCAGCGGCTGGCGCCTGCCGGATATTCTGGGCGGCGGCAGCAGCGCGCCGGGTCCGCGCGGCGGCCAGCCCCGTGCCCGCCAGACGGTGGCGGAAGCGGCGATGAAATCGGTGGTCCGTTCGGTGGGCAGCTCGCTCGGCCGCGCGCTGGTGCGCGGCATCCTGGGAAGCCTGAGCAAGCGCTAGGACTACGACAGCGGACAAGGCGGGCGCCGATGAACAGCACAGGCCAATCTTTCGCTCCGCCGCGCCCCCTGTTGCGATTGATCGCCGTCGTTCTCACCGCCGTGCTGGCCACGGCGGGAACCGCCCATGCGAGGGACAGCGAAGCGGTGATCGGCGGCGTGCCGGTCCATGTGTGGGAACCCGACCAGCGGACGATTGCCCGCCAGCCGGTCATTTTCTTCTCGCACGGGTTCCACGGCTGTTCGACCCAATCGAAATTCCTGATGCGGGCCTTTGCCAAGGCGGGCTACATCGTCTTCGCGCCCAATCATCACGACGCGACCTGCAACAATGGCGACCAGAGCATTCTCGACAAGCCGCAGGTTTCCCTGCGCAAACCGCTGCGCTGGACGGAGGCCACGTTCAGGAACCGCGCCGATGATTTCAGCAAGGTGATTGCCGCCCTGAAGCGCGACCGGCAGTGGAACGGCCGGATCAACTGGAACGAGATGGGGCTCGCGGGGCATTCCCTCGGCGGCTATACCGTGCTGGGCATGAGCGGCGCCTGGCCCGGCTGGCGCATCAGCGGCGTCAAGGCAACGCTCGCCCTGTCGCCCTATGTCGGTCCCTATCTGCACCGGGATGCGCTGCGGCATCTCGAAGCTCCGGTCATGTACCAGGGCGGCACGCGCGATATTTTTGTCACGCCCAAGGTGAGAAGGCCGGGTGGCGGCTACGACCTGTCGAAAGGCCCGAAATATTACGTGGAATTCCTGGGGGCAGGTCATCTGACGTGGACCGATCTCGGCCTGTTCACCCGTACGCGCATCAGCGAAGCCAGTGTCGCCTTCATGGATCGCTATGTCAGAGGCAAGACCGGCGATGCGCCGCTCAGCAGCCTTGCCGGGCGGTTCGGCGTGTCGGATTTTCGCTATGAACCCCGGTGATTCGGCGATTGGAATGCGGATTTCGCGGTCTCACGAATTGTTTATCGCCCGGTGAACGGTGCAGGCATCCTTCGGGCCGCCTTTCTGTTGCGGGAGGGCAACAGTCCGCCACCCGCCTTGTTTGCGCCATATTGCCAACGGTCCGTTGCCATATTTTATGTGCGTTTAGAGCTGGTAAACCCGATCCATGCTATCTCACACTCCATCTCCCACCGCTAAATTGGTTCAATGATGCAAAACATGATTTCCCGCCGCGGTTTCCTGACTGCATTGACCGCAACAGCGGCCGTCGGCCTCGCCGGATGCGCCGCAATCCCGGATATGCCGGTTATCAAGGTTGACGACAATGGCCAGCCGCTCGCACCGCAGGCGGATGTCGATCCGGCCTTTGGCTCCTACGAAGCCATGTATGCGGCGCGCGAGGATGACGGCTATCAGTTGCCCGCCATTCCGATCAAGAGGATGAACAAGCGCTACCTGCGTCAGGTCGTGCAGGACCCGACCGGCGAACAGCCCGGCACCATCGTTGTCGATACCCAGAACAAGTTCCTCTATCTGGTGCGCGAAGGCGGTCAGGCAATCCGCTACGGCGTCGGCATCGGCCGCGAAGGCTTTGCCTGGTCCGGACGCGCGGTCATCCAGTGGAAGCGCCACTGGCCAACCTGGACTCCGCCGGATGAGATGGTTGCCCGCCAGCCGGAACTGGTGCAATACAGCGCCCGCAATGGCGGCATGCAGCCCGGCCTGACCAATCCGCTCGGCGCCCGCGCCCTTTACATCTTCCAGAATGGCCAGGACACGCTCTATCGCCTGCACGGCTCGCCGGAATGGTGGTCCATCGGCAAGGCGGTTTCGTCGGGCTGCGTGCGCCTGATCAACCAGGACATTATCGATCTCTATGATCGCGTGCCGAACAAGACGCCGATCCTGGTGATGTAATCTGTCGCCTTTATCCACATGAAAGGCCGGTGACCTGGGGTTGCCGGCCTTTTTCTTTGAGCCAAAAGAAGAGCAGACCCGGCAAGGGGTCCGCCAAGAAGCCGTATCCTGAGGGGAGCGGGGGGAAATGATACGGTGCGTTTTCTCACAACATTTGAAGTCCGGAACTGACAAACGGCTCAATGCTGCCGTGTCATAGTGGACCGGCGATATTCCGATGCGCAATTCATCAAAAGTATGAGAAGTCTTGGTTTGACGCCGAAAAGTGCTGGTTGTGGCGGTCCGTTTGTCGCAATTTGCCTTCCGCAGCGTCTGAACCATTGACCTTGCGGTCGAATAACCCTTCGATAGGGCGACCTATTCTCAGCGACGGAATCACTCTCATGGCAGTCAATACAGCAGCGCAATCAACCACCTGGACCTATGTCGACGGTGACTGGCACGAGGGCAACGTGCCTCTGATCGGGCCGCGCAGCCACGCCATGTGGCTGGGCTCGACGGTTTTTGACGGCGGGCGCTGGTTCGAGGGCGTCTCGCCCGATCTTGACCGCCATTGCGCCCGCGTCAATGCCTCCGCCGCCGCGCTTGGTCTCCAGCCGACCATGAGCGCGGAAGACATTGCCGGTCTTGCCCGCGACGGGCTGAAAAAATTCGATGGCCGGATCGCCGTCTATATCCGGCCGATGTACTGGGCCGAGCATGGCGGCTATATGGGTGTGCCCGCCGATCCCGCTTCAACCCGCTTCTGTCTCAGCCTGTACGAATCGCCGATGCAGGAGCCCACGGGTTTTTCCGTCACCGTTTCGCCCTTCCGCCGTCCGAGCTTCGAGACGATGCCGACCAATGCCAAGGCCGGTTGCCTCTACCCCAACAATGGCCGCGCCATTCTCGAGGCCAAATCCCGCGGTTTCGACAATGCGCTGGTGCTTGATATGCTGGGCAATGTCGCTGAAACCGGCAGCTCGAACATTTTCATGGTCAAGGACGGGCACATTTTCACGCCCGCCCCCAATGGCACGTTCCTGTCCGGCATCACCCGCGCCCGCACGATCGACGTGCTGGCTGATTACGGTTTCCGCACGACGCAGGCGACCTTGACGGTGCAGGATTTCCTCAGCGCCGACGAGATTTTCTCCACGGGGAACCATTCGAAGGTCGTGCCCGTTACCCGTATCGAAGGCCGCGACCTTCAGCCGGGTCCGATCACCAAGAAGGCGAGGGAGCTCTATTGGGAGTTCGCCCACTCCACGCCGAAAATTTAACGCCGAAACCGGATCAAACCGAAATATTGATCCGTTCCGCATTGCCCCCGGGGAAATACGGACCGAGAGCCTTTCTCGCCTAAATAGAAACAGTTCTGTTTCTCGGATGGCGAGACAATCCACGCGGAAGGTAGCGAGGCCGATGTTTACCCATCGGACGAAGCTGCCTGACAAAGTGGGTGTCCGCCAGCCGGAAACCCGAAGGGCCGGATGAATTTGGTTCAAATCCATCGGGGTTTGACTTCGCCCGATGGGTAAACATCGGTCTCGTCAACCCCCTCGACCTTGAACCAAATTCTTTCCGGCAGAACTATTCTATTTAGGTGAGAAAGGCTCTATGTAACGAACGCAGGTTTTGTCAGGATTGGTGCGCGCCCCGACGGGCTAACCAATTCTGATCACAGATTGAATCGAAGAGGAGACTTCCATGGCTTTCGAACTGCCCGCACTGCCGTATGATTACGACGCGCTCGCCCCCTTCATGTCGCGCGAGACGTTGGAATATCATCATGACAAGCACCACAAGGCTTATGTTGACAACGGCAACAAACTGGCTGCCGAAGCCGGTCTTGAAAATCTCTCGCTTGAAGAGATCGTCAAGCAGTCCTATGGCAAGAATGCCGGCCTTTTCAACAATGCCGGCCAGCATTACAACCACCTGCATTTCTGGCATTGGCTGAAGAAGAACGGTGGCGGCAAGAAGCTTCCGGGCGCTCTGGAAAAGGCCATTGACTCGGATCTCGGCGGCTACGACAAGTTCCGCACCGATTTCATCGCTGCCGGCACCACACAGTTCGGCTCCGGCTGGGCATGGCTCTCCGTCAAGAACGGCAAGCTTGAGATCTCCAAGACACCAAACGGCGAAAACCCGCTGGTTCATGGCGCAACGCCGATCCTCGGCGTCGACGTATGGGAACATTCCTATTACATCGACTACCGCAATGCCCGCCCGAAATATCTCGAAGCTTTCGTCGACAGTCTCATCAACTGGGATTACGTCCTCGAACTCTACGAAAAAGCCAAATAAGCTTTTTCCCGAGTGATATCGATGGAAAGGCCCCGTCAAGGATGGGGCCTTTTTCTATTGTCCGCCCGGAGCCAGCGTCCCACTTGCACCATCACAGAATACGAATAATCGGATCGTCGTCAAGTCTTATTGCAAATGATTTTCATTTGCATTTTATCGCGATGACCATACCAGACACCGAGGAGCGATGTCAGGCAGGGCGAGGGCAGGGAAATCTAGTTCCCGACAACCACCGTATCGTCAGGCCCGAGCAGGCGCCCGTCATCGGAGCGCAGCTCCAGCCGCCGCACCGGTTTGCCCGTTTCGCGGTCGACCAGTTGGACTTTCGCCTGATAGCTGTCGGAGTAGTATTCTTCGCCCCATTGCCGCAGGGCGACAAGCAGCGGGAAGAGATCGCGGCCCTTTTCGGTCAGCACATATTCATTGTAGGCGCTGCCATCGGCGCAGGGCGCGATGGTGAAAATGTCATGGGCAACGAGATTGCGCAGCCGCGTCGACAAAATATTCTTGGCCAGGCCAAGACTTCTCTGAAATTCCCCAAAACGCCGCGATCCCTCAAACGCGTCGCGTATTATCAGCAGTGACCACCAGTCTCCGATCGCATCCAGTGGCCTTGCCACCGGGCACGGATCATCCTTGTGGCTCGTTCGCTTGACCATTGTAGTCCCCCTTTTTTGGTCGCAGAGCAGTGCTCATCTTGTTTCTCCCTCTGCGAAGGGTAGTTGCAATATAAAACCGATGGAGCTAAGACGCAACAGGTTTTAATTTGCAACCACATTCGCAGGAGGATGCGATGAAGCTTGAGCAGGACGATAATCTGGTCATTGGCGGCGGACAAGCGGTCTATACGGATGAAATTGCTGAAAAAACGCCTTTCAGCGGGCCGCAGGCCATAGAATTCTCCCGCCCCCTGGCACTTCTGTTTGCCGTCGCCTGCGGACTGGCCGTGGCGAACGTCTATTTTGCGCCGCCGCTGCTCGATGCCATTGCCGACAGTTTTGGCATGAGCCACGCCACCATCGGCATGATCGTCTCGATTTCGCAGGTCGGTTACGGGCTTGGCCTGCTGCTGATCGTGCCGCTGGGCGATCTGATCGACCGCCGCCGGCTGATCGCCGGCCAATCGGTTCTCTCCGCGCTGGCCCTGCTGGCGGTGTGTTTTGCCCCGACCGCGCTCGCGCTGCTGGTGGCGATGGCCGCCATCGGCCTGCTCGCCGTTGTCACGCAGGCGCTCGTCGCCTATGCCGCCAGTCTGGCAAAGCCGCATGAGCGCGGGCAGGTGGTCGGGATCGTCACCAGCGGCATCGTCATCGGTATTCTGCTGGCCCGCACCATTGCCGGCGGCATGGCCGATCTGGCGGGCTGGCGCTCGGTTTATGCCGTCTCGGCGGTGCTGACGCTTATCATTGCAGCGCTGCTGTTTCACTTCCTGCCACGCAACGAAGTGCGGCGGACGAAAATCGCCTATCCGAAGCTAATCGGATCGGTTTTCCGCCTGTTCATCGAAGAGCCGGTGCTGCGCATCCGTGCCGTCATTGCCATGTTCATCTTCGCCGACATCACCATGCTGCTGACACCGCTGGTGCTGCCGCTGAGCGCGCCGCCGTTTTCGCTGTCGCACACGCAAATCGGGCTGTTCGGTCTTGCCGGCGCTGCCGGAGCGCTGGCGGCCTCGCGGGCAGGGCGCTGGGCCGACCGGGGCCATGCGCAGCGCACCACCGGCATTGCCCTGACCATCATGCTCCTGTCGTGGATACCGGTCGCCTTCATGCAGACGTCACTGTGGTTCCTGATCATCGGCATTGTGACCATCGATTTCGCCCTGCAGGCGGTGCATGTTTCCAATCAGAGCCTGATCTACCGCGTGCGTCCGGAAGCGCAGAGCCGCCTGACGGCGGGCTATATGATCTTCTATTCGATCGGCAGTGCGGCAGGCTCGCTCGGCTCCACGCTGGTCTACGCCTCCGCCGGCTGGGCAGGGGTCAGCCTCGCTGGGGCGGGCATCAGTGCGCTTGCCCTGATGTTCTGGGCTGCAACCCGTCATCGCACGCCATCCGGAGCGATGGCAGTGGCGGGGCAACATTAAACCCTTGGCGATGGGCATGCATGGCCCCGGCGATGACATCAAAATCTTCCGGGCCGATGGCAAGCACCCCGAAGCGGAACTGGTAGCCCCAGTTCTGCCTGCCCCTGGTGAAGCTGAGACTGTCGAGCAGCGGGCGGATGTCCGCTTCCGTGGCATCGAACCAGCCGATATTGCGGCGCCACGGCACGAATCCTCCGCCCATGTCGTGGCGGTAGGCGTCTTCCGCCTGCACCATGCCGATGGCAGTGAAAGCCTGCAGGCGGTCCTTGCCGCCGAATATCTCGGTCGGCGAATAATAGACCACCCCGTCGCCAGGCTTGATGCGCTTCAGCGGGCCTTCCTTGCCGTGGCACACCTGCATGAAGCCGTCCTGCAGGCCGCGGCGGACATGGTCCGCCGAAGCAACTGCGATCCAGTGCCGGCTCATTGCGCCGTTCCCTGTTCCGGGGTGGCGGCAAACATCCGCAGCCGGTGACCATCCGGATCGAGGGCAACAAAGGTATAGCCGAAATCCATGTGCACCGGCGCCTGAACGATCGGCAACCCGCGTGCCGCCCAGTCCCTGTGGGTTGCCTCGACTTCGCTGTCCGTATCCACGCTGAACACGAGTTCGCTGCCCGAACCAATGCTGGTAACGGCCGGTTCAACCTTGTTGTGCGCCCAGACGCCGAGCAGCAGGCCGGAGTCGAGGGCAAACATGGCAAAATTGACCGTTTCTTCAAGCGGTTCGCGCTTCAGCAGAGCCGCATAGAAGGCGCGGCTGGCAGGGGCATTGGCAACGTAGAGAATGATGAGATTGGGGTTGGCCACGGCATTTCTCCTTCAGGTTGTGACGGGAACACCATAAAACGGCATGCTGCCAGTTTCTGGCAGTAGTGATCAGCGCGGCTGGGCGATGCCCTGCGCGTCGCGCCACTCCTGCAACAGGACCTGCCGGCGCTTGGGATAGCGTATGTCCGTTGCTTCGAGCCGCGACAGCCGGTCGGTGCGGAAATGCCGGAAGTCCTGGCGCAGTTCACACCAGGCAACGATGACGCGCATTTTATCGAAGAAACCCAGCGCGAAGGGCCAGATCAGGCGGCTGGATTGACTGCCATTGCCGTCGCAATAGGTGATATCGAGCTTGCGCTCGCTGCGGATCGCTTTGCGCACGTCGGCAAGATCGACGCCATCGGTTGCCGATCCGTCCCCGGGACCGACCAGCAGGGCAGAGGTGTCGACGCTCTCACGCAGATCATCCGGCAGCACCGCCGCGATCTTGTTGAGGGCATCGCGCGCCGCCGTGGAAAGCCGGTTGTCCGGCTGTTTGGCCACCCAGCGCGAGCCGAGCACCAGCGCTTCGATCTCCTCTTCGGTGAACATCAGCGGCGGCAGCATGAAGCCGGGGCGCAGCACATAGCCGAGGCCGGGTTCGCCCTCGATATGCGCACCCTGCGCCTGCAGGGTGGCGATGTCGCGATAGAGCGTGCGGATGCTGATGCCGGTTTCCTCCGCCAGCACCTTGCCGCTGACCGGACGCCGATAGCGGCGCATGGTCTGGATCAGGTCGAGAAGGCGCTGGGATCGGGACACGGTTACTCACCTGCGGGGATGCGTTGCCACATCATGCCATATTTTGGCAGTGGTTGGAAATTCATAGTCTTGGTCGGTCGTTGATGACGTTTTGCAATCTGGACAGTTGCTTTGAAAGCCAGCAGGTATTTTCGCATACAAGGCCGGTGATATGGATGACGTTCTGAAATTCTTTCTGCGGAGAGCGGTCGAAAATTGCCGCGTGATGCGCAATGTCATTGCGAAAGCGCCGCATGCTATCGAGACGGGCACGGATACTTTCGCGGCTTTCTCGCGGATCCGCATGCGGGAATGCGGCCTTGACCCCCTGTGCCCATAACTGCTTGTCGTAGGCAGCGGTCATGAGAGAGACCCAAAAACCGAGCGACAAGCCGGCGACCATATGGTCCTGACTGAGCATCGCGGCGTGCTTCTTTTGCTCCCTTCGCTTGGTATCGATCAGTTCATCCTTCATTCGCGCCGGAAGAAGATTGATGAACCGGGGATTCTCGTACCAGCGGTTGTGAAATCGTCCGACGACCGGCTTTTGAATGGCATTACGCGCCGCGACTTCCGCGAATTGCATCGGCAGATATAAGGATTCGCAAAGACGCGCGTTCCAGATGTAGAGCCGCAGTGCCAGATGCCGGTCGCCTCCAGCGGCTGGCAGGTAGCGAGCGAGGCGGGCCGGAGACAGTGTGCTTTCGATGTCGGAGTGGACGGCCGGCACGCACGAAAACGGATATTGCATTCCTTTCCACCGTATCTTAAATTTCGAGCATGAGCTGCGGATGTGATCACTGCGCCAAGCGTAAATCTGCTGCAGACAAAAGTGAGGGCGGGCCGGAAGGCGCCGCCTTCGTCTTTTCAATCCCTTCAGATCTGCATATTGCGTGCCTGGACGCTATACGATTTTGGTCGTATTCAGGTTAAGCCTTGTTGGCTTCCAGATAGGGCGCATAGAGGCTGCCGTCGCTGGCTGAACGCCGGAATTCCAGCACCCGCTGGCAAAAGGCGTCAAGCTCCGGATCGTCGGTCAGCACGTTTAGGATGAAACCGGTTTCGTCCCGTGCCGCGCTGCCGCCGTGATGGCCGGTGCGCTCGATCCAGAAGCTGGGAAAATTCTGGCGCGGCCGGCATGAATTCGATGAACTGACGGCATACTGGTTGAGCCAGGCATAGCCCTGGATCAGCGGCTGGATCGTGTGGGCCTCGATCCGGTCGCGCGATACATTGTCCGCGTAGCAGGAATGGAAGACCAGCTCGACCTTGCCGGCGTGTTCCTGCCAGAGTTCGGGAAAGGCCCAGTCGAGGCAAATGAGAAAACCGCAGTGCACGCCCTTGATATCGAGAATCAACGGTGTATCGCCCGGCGCAAAGGCGCGCAGATCGTTGATCGAGCAGCGCCGCTTGTCATAGCGCCCGGCAATCGCTCCCCTATCGTCAAACACGAACAGCGCATTGGTGGGCCGGGTGTGCGCGTGATCCCAATGCACCGAACCGGTGACGATCCAGATCGCGTGGGTGCGGCCCGCCTCGGCAACCCTGTCCATGGCGGCGTTGAGCGTTGCCCATTCGAAATCATCCCAGGATGGCCATGTCGCGGCGCCATAGCCGGAGAGGGCGCATTCGGGAAAATGCACGACATCAGCACCGGCAGATGCGGTGCGGGCGATGAGATCGAGCATGTGGGCCAGATTGGCGTTGATGTCATGCGAAACCGGAAACTGGCAGGTGGCCACCGTCAGCCGGGCAGGCTTGCCGCGCGCGGAAGGCGGGACATCCCAGACATGGTCGGCGCGTTTTTTCTTCACAGGCTTTTCCTTCGACTCACCAGCACCATGGAGTTTACCCGATTGCCGCTTATGCAAGAACCGGTGCGCTGCGCTGGCAGCGGACATTTTCGGTGGCAAGACACTTAAGTCAACAATTAAGTATTAGTTGCGTGACCGCCAATCGCGTGATACTTAAGCAATCACTTAATGAATTGGCCGGCAAGGGAGGACATCATGACCGGAGGTTCCGTCAACCATGCAACCATCATTGTCGAGCGCACCTATGATGCCTCGCCGGAGCGCGTATTTGCTGCCTGGTCCAGTGTCGAGGCGCTCCTGCGCTGGAACGCCATGGGCGATGGCTGGCACGCGGCCTATGATCACTTCGATTTTCGTGTCGGCGGCGGTGACATCTTCCGTTTCGGCAAGACCGGCGGCGAAACCTATATCAGCACCAGTTCCTACCAGGATATCGTGCCGAATGAACGGATCATTTCCGCCGGCACGATGAGACGCGAAACGACGCCCATTTCCAGCAGCATCGTGACCGTTGACCTCACGCCGTCGGGCAAAGGCTGCCGCCTTGTTCTCACCGAGCAGGCAGCCTTTCTTGATGATGAAGACAAGCCGGAATACCGCCAGGCCGGCTGGAGCGCCATGCTCGACAATCTCGGCGAGGCATTGAAAAGCCAAGCCGCACCGGCCTGATCAGGGCGCTGAAACGATCCATTCGGCAAAGGCGGTCATGGCTGGTGTCGGCGTGCGCGATTGCAGCCGCGTCAGCCAGTAGCTTCCCAGCGAGATCGAGGTCTGGAACGGCTGTTCGATGGCGCCTGCGGTCAGATGGCGTGAAAACATCATCGGCGGCGCAAGAGCAACGCCGATCCCCTGCAGGGCGGCTTCCATCATGGCCAGGGACGAGTCGAACACGATGGCTTTGTTCAATTGCGGCGAGGCGGGAACGTTGGCCGCGGCGAACCAGTTGTTCCACTCATCCATGCGATAGCTTCTAAGCAGCGTGTGACTGGCAAGATCGGCGGGCTCCAGCAGCGTCTCGGCCAGCTGCGGCACGCACAGCGGCGAGAGCGGCGCCTCGAACAGGCGGGTCGCATCCGTGCCGTGCCAGGCGCCGTTGCCGAACCGTATGGCAAAATCCAGCCCTTCCGCCGCCATGTCGACGCGATTGTTGTTGGTCGACAGCCGGACCTCGATAAAGGGAAACTGCCGCTGGAAATCCGGCAGTCTCGGCAGGAGCCAGCCGACGGCGAATGTGCCGACCGCGCCCAGAAACAGCAGCTCGCGGACCTGTCCGCCCTCGATCCGGTCAAGCGTGTCGGCCATCCGGTCGAAGGAACCGGTGACCACGGGCAAAAGCGCTTCGCCTTCCGCCGTTATCTTCAGGCCGCGCGGCAGACGCAGGAACAGCGGTACGCCCAGGCGCATTTCCAGGCTCTTCACCTGCTGGCTCACCGCAGCCTGCGTCACGCACAATTCGATGGCCGCGCGGGTGAAGCTCAGGTGCCGTGCGGAAGCTTCGAAGGCTCTGAGGCCGTTGAGAGGGAGAAATGGCCGAACCATGTGTGCCCTAGTTTTTCTTATGTCTGCCCCGAGATATCATGTTTTGACAGGGCATCCCAGCCGGTTAGATAGATGCGGCTCAGCAGGTCTGCGATGCAATGCGGAAGCCAGTCTTATGTCAGGCGATCTCCATGACCAGCACCTGCGGGGTTTTCAACCGGCGCGCAATCCGCGCCGGTCGCGGACCCGTCTACAATGCCGAACCAGCAAAGGAAGTCGAAGAAATGCCAGCGAAAGCCACCAGAGTTCTGCTCTCCATCCTGTTTGCCGCCTGTGCGCCGGCCGCCATGGGGCATGCGGCCGACAAACCGGCGACGGCAGTCAGGGCCGTCGTGGATGCGGCAATCAGGCCGGTCATGGAAAAATACAATATTCCCGGAATGGCCGTCGCCGTCACGATCAAGGGAAAGCCCTATCTGTTTGACTACGGCGTTTCCTCCCGGGAAACCGGCAAGCCGGTCACGGCCGATACGCTCTTCGAGATCGGATCGATCAGCAAGACCTTCGTGGTCACGCTTGCGGCCTATGCGCAGGCAAACGGTCAGCTTTCCCTGTCGGACAAGACCAGCAAGTATCTGCCGTCCATGCGGGATACGGCCTTCGGCAATGTCAGCCTGATGCATCTTGGCACCCATACGCCGGGCGGCTTCCCGGTGCAGGTTCCCGACGAGGTGAAGAACGACGACCAGCTGATGACCTATCTGCAGAACTGGAAGCCGGCCTATGCCGCCGGAACATACCGGACCTATGCCAATCCGAGCATCGGCATGCTGGGTTACATCGCGGCAAAGGCGATGAACCGGAATTTTGCCGCGCTGATGGAAGGCCAGCTGTTTCCGGCCCTTGGCTTGAAAAGCACCTATATCAACGTGCCGGACACCAAAATGGCGGACTATGCCCAGGGTTACACCAGGAAGGATGTCCCGGCCCGGGTGAGCAAGGCGGTCCTTTCCTCGGAAGCCTATGGCGTGAAAACCACCAGCACGGACCTGATCCGCTTCCTGGAAGCCAACATGAAAATGGCCAGGCTGGAAGGCAAGCTGCAGCGGGCGATCGCCGATACGCATACCGGCTATTTCAAGGTCGGCGCGATGACGCAGGATCTGATCTGGGAACAATATGCCTATCCGGTCGATCTGAAGACGCTGCTGCGCGGCAACTCTCCCGATATGCTCAAGCCGACGCCGGTGACCGCGCTGACGCCGCCGCAGCCTGCCCGCGACGATGTGCTCATCAACAAGACAGGTTCCACCAACGGCTTCGGCGGCTATGTCGCCTTCGTGCCGAAAAAGCAGTTCGGCATCGTCATTCTGGCCAACAAATACTATCCCAATGAGGACCGCATCCGCATGGCCTATCAGATACTGACACGGCTGGATGCCAACAACGGCGCGAACGAATAAGGGATGCCCCGGCGGGCCGTGCGAAGGTGTTTTCACATATTCGCACGGCCGGTTTTTATATGTGATCGCCCGCGTCCCCCGTGCCATTGCTGCGCCATATTGATTATTCATCTCTGGTTCATGGGATTAGACTTAAGTCTATTCCCAAGGGACTTAACATGTCGAAATGCACGTTCACTCAGGGCGCATTTCACTGGAGGCACTATGAAAAAGTTGATGTCAGCTCTTTTTGCCGTCGTGATGTCGATCGGGGCCCTCGGAGCAGCCGGACCGGTGTCCGCCGCCCCGATGACTGTCGAAAGGCCCATCACCGCAACAGGGCCAGCGGCTGCAGACAGCAATGTGCAGCGCGTTCAGTATTACCGTGACTATTACGATCGCCGCTACGACCGCCGCTATTATCATCGCTATGACCGCCGCTGGGATCGCCCGCACTGGCGTCACCGCTATGATCGCCGTTGGGACCGTCGTTGGGACCGGCGCTATTATCATCGCTATGACCGCCGTTGGGATCGCCCGTACTGGCATCACCGCCATGATCGCAGATGGCGCCGTATCTGACGGACAGACAGCAAAACCCCGGCCGAAAGCCGGGGTTTTTCGTATGCGAACCAATCTCTGTCATACGAAAATGTGATCGTATGGGGCGGGTGCAATCCGGGATGTTTACTGTAGGGTTCGGACCCGAGAATGCCCCTGAAAACCCTTGAAGCCACATGTTCTTGAAGCCACGAGAGTTGGAGACATCCATGAAGAGACTGATTGCATTCGCTGCGGCGCCTTTGCTGGCCATGACAGTGTTTTCGGCTGCCGCAGGCGCTGATCCGATTGCGGACCGGCAGGCGATTATGAAGGATCAGGGCAAGACCATCGGCAGTATCGTCCCGATTGCCAAAGGCGAAAAGCCGTTTGATGCGGCTGCGGTGCTGGCGGCTCTCAGCAGGCTGAACGAGGATGCGCAGAAGATCGATCCGGCAGCGCTGTTTCCGGCCGGCAGCGACACCGGCGGCGAGACCACCGCTTCGCCGAAAATCTGGGAAGACAATGCGGGCTTCGTCGCGGCTGTCAACAAGTACAAGGCCGATGCCGCAGCGGCGGCTGCCGCCAAACCGCAGGACCTTGACAGCTTCAAGCTTGTCTTCGCGCAGGTCTCGCAGAATTGCGGCGCCTGCCATCAGACCTTCCGCGTCAAGAAGAACTGACCGGACAGGCGGGGAGACACAATGATCCGCAAGCTGCTGCTGCTCGTCATTGTGGTTGCCCTGGCCGGGGGCGCCGGATTCTGGTTGCTGTCGGCGCCGTCGCGGGTTGATCCGGCACGGCTTGCCGCCGTAGCTCCCGGTGATGCCAAGCGCGGCGAACGGGTATTCTGGGCAGGCGGCTGCGCCTCCTGCCATGCCGCGCCGGGCGCCAGAGGCGATGCGCGCCTGGTGCTGGCAGGCGGCCATGAGCTGGTCACGCCGTTCGGTACCTTCGTTACCCCCAATATTTCTCCCTCCGGCAAGGGCATCGGCGCCTGGTCGTTCGAAGACCTGGCCAATGCCATGCTCGCCGGGGTATCGCCGGATGGAAGGCACTATTATCCCGCCTTTCCCTACACCTCCTATGCGCGCATGCAGGTGCAGGATATCGCCGATCTCTATGCCTACCTGAAAACGCTGCCGCCGTCGGACAATGTGGCGGCGGATCACCGGCTGCGTTTCCCCTTCACCGTTCGCCGGGGATTGGGGCTGTGGAAGCGGCTCTATCTGGCATCCGATCCGGTTCTCACGATCGCCGATACCACGGATGCGATCAAGCGCGGCCAGTATCTGGTGGAAGGCCCCGGCCATTGCGGTGAATGCCACACACCGCGCAACGCCATTGGCAGGCTGGACAAGAGCCGCTGGCTGGCCGGCGCAAAGGCACCCGAGGGCAAGGGTGTCGTTCCCAACATCACGGGCGGCGAGGGCGGTATCGACAGCTGGTCGGAAAAGGATATCGCCTATGCCCTGGAAAGCGGGTTTACGCCCGATTTCGACTCGCTCGGCGGGTCGATGACCGATGTCGTGCTGAACACGGCGCATCTGGAGCCGGCCGACCGGGCGGCGATCGCGGCGTACCTGAAAGCCATTCCTGCCCATCCCCGGGGTTTCCCCAAGCCCTGAACGCACGCCGCCGGGGCGGCCTTTCGGCCAAAGGATTTCATTTCGTCCGGCCTGGCGGAGCATGATTTTCCCGATCCCGCCCATTGTTCAATATTTATGACGTCGATCCGGTTCCGCGTTTACCCCATCCTTGCGTGTGAGGTGTCTGCCCGTGGCAGCCCGCAGGAGATGGAAAGGATGGCATCGATGGTTACACGCAGACAGACTTTTTCGCTGATCGGGGCGGCGGCCGTGACTGCGCTCGTGCCGTTGTCCGTCCGGGCGGCCGCTACGGTGCCGGTCAAAACACTACGCATCGGCTGGCAGAAAAATGGTGTCCTCGCCCTGGCCAAAGGGACGGGCGCGCTGGAGAAACGCTTGGCAGCGCGCGGCATCGCCGTGAGCTGGGCCGAATTCTCCTCCGGTCCGCCGCTGCTCGAGGCGCTGGGTGCCGGTGCGGTCGATTTCGGTCCGACCGGCGATGTGCCGCCGCTCTTTGCACAGGCCGCGGGCGGCAATCTGGTCTATGCCGGCACCTACAAGGGCTCGCCGGACGGATCGGCCATTCTGGTGCGCAGGGATTCGCCGATCAACAGTCTTGCCGATCTCAAAGGCAAGCGCGTTGCCTTCAAGCGCGGCTCGAGCGCACACAATTTTACGGTCAAGGCGCTGCGCACGGCGGGCCTGTCGGTGAACGACATCACGGCGTCGGACCTATCGCCGCCGGATGCGGCGGCGGCCTTTTCCTCCGGCCAGATCGATGCGTGGTCGATCTGGGACCCCTATCTGGCGGTTGCTGAAAAACGTCCCGAAACCCGTGTTCTGGCAACGGGCCGGGGAATCGTCGACAGCTGGTCGTATTTCCTCAGCAACGGCGATTTCGCCGCCGCCCATGGCGATATCCTGAGCGATGTGCTGGACGAACTGGCGCGGGTTGGCCGGGCGGCGCAGGACAATCTGGACGAAACCGTCGCCGCCCTGTCGAAAATCACCGGCGTGCCTGAGGATATCCAGAGGGTCACGCTGACTCGCGACGGTGCCCAGCTGGGGAATGTCGGAGCCGTCACCCCGGAGGTTGTCGCCTATCAGCAGGCGCTGGCGGATGAGTTCTATGCGTTGAAGATCATTCCCAAAAAACTCAACGTCAGCGATATCGTCTGGAAGGGCAGGCCCGCCTGAGCCGCCCATTCGGGGGGAGTCAGGACTTGCTGTCCTCATTGCGCAAATTGGCATTGACGCGATTGAGAAAGGCCACGAACTGCGCCGTCTCGCCGGCGGAAAAACCCGTCATGGCCAGGATGTTGCCCTCATTCAGCGCCGCATAAGCCTGCGGCAGGCGCTCGAAGGCGAGCGCGGTGAGCTCGATGATCTGGCTCCGCCGATGGGCCGGATCGGGCTTGCGCTGAATGAAGCCGTCCCGTTCCATCCGGGCCAGCGCCTGGGCCATGGACGGCTGTTCCACCTGCAGCAGCCGGGCCAGATCGGCCTGCGTCGATGCTTCGCCATTCTTCACCGCCACCAGAACCGGGAGATAGGCCGCGCCGAGACCAAGCGGCCGCAGCCGCTCCTCGCCTCTGCGCATCAGCTCTCGCGCTGCCTGCTTGATGAGGAAAGATGGGGTTTGTCTCGGGTCCGGGTCGGGCATGGCGATTCTCCTTGCATAGGACCCTATGATATAATAATAGGACCCTATGCAATCTACCAGTGAGATGATGAACATGTCAAAGAATTCAGGGATCGCCATTGTCGGCGGTGGCCCAGGCGGGCTGTTGCTCGCGCGTATGTTGTATCTGAAGGGCGTCGCCTTCACCGTTTATGAGCGGGATGAATCGCCCATGCATCGCGGGCAGGGCGGCATGCTCGACCTGCATCCCGGAACCGGGCAGTATGCCATGAAGCGAGCCGGGCTGTTTGCCGAGTTTCAGCATTTTGCGCGCTACGAAGACCAGGGCACGCGGCTCTATGATAAGCACGGCCTGCTTGTGTACAAGGACGATGCCTCCGACGGGGACCGCCCGGAGATTGACCGCAGCCAATTGAGAGACCTGCTTTTGCGGTCCATTCCGGCAGACAGCGTTCGCTGGGGCTGCCGTTTGACGGAAGCCCTGGGGTGCAATGACGGCACGTTCGAACTGCATTTCGAAAACGGTTCCGTCGCCCGGCATGATTTCGTTGTCGGAGCTGACGGCGTCGGGTCAAGGGTGCGTGCACTGGTGTCGGACGAAAAGCCCCGGCATATCGGACTGACCCTCTATGAACTTGCGATCGACGATGCCGACACGCGCCATCCCGATATCGCGGCGCTGGTCGGACGCGGCACGATGATTGCCAAGGGCGACGGCAAGTCGGTCTTCGCGCAGCGCAACGCCAATGCGCATATCCGCGTCTATGCAGCGCTGCGGGGCGAGGAGACGCCGGGGTTCGAGGCGACGAAGGCAAGCCTCGCCGCGCAGTTCGCCGGCTGGGACGGCAGTCTGCTGCAGCTCATAGAATCGGCAAAGGACACGGTGCGGCCCTGGCCGATTTGCGCGCTGCCCGTCGGGCACCGCTGGCAGAGCCGCGCTGGTGTGACGCTGATCGGCGATGCGGCGCATGTCATGCCACCGGCGGGCGAGGGCGGCAATCTGGCGCTGCGCGATGCCGCCGATCTCGCCGATGCCTTGACCGGGGACGAGGACCGGAACACGGCTGTGCGGGCTTACGAAGCCACGATGTGGGAACGGGCCGCGACGGCTGCGGGCGAGGCGATGCAGGCGATGGCCGCCGGTTTTGCCGAGGACAGTCTGGAAGCAACGATGAAGCGGATCAGCGGCGCGGCCTGAACTCAGCGCCTGTTGCACCCGATCAGCACGGAATTCCCGTCGACATATTTGCTGCGCATGGTGTAGAGCCAGCCGCGGCATTCTTCCATCGTGCGGAAGCAGCGAAAGTCGGAAACCGGCACATTGTCGCTGCCCATGGAAATGATCGGATTGTCGGTGGTGCCGGAATAGCGGCCGACGATCACGCCCGATCCGCGCGGCGGGTTGTTGCAGCGCTGCCCGGCAAATTCGCTGACATTCTTGCGAACCGCTGCCTGCACCCCGGTTGTATCCAGAACCGAAAGCAGGGGCTGGGCGGCGAACGCCACGCCGAGCATCAGGACAAGAGCGCTTCGTTTCATCATAAACCTCCGCAGTGAACCAAGTCTGACATTGCTTCCCCACAAGCGCTTTGTGTCTTTATAGCCGAAACCGCAGCACGTGTAACCGTGACGCGGTGCACGGGCGAACACATCTGCGCGACCCAGCCGCCCGCTGGTGTCAACGGGCGGCGGGGATGAGGTGCCAGTGATCAGGCAGCGGTCTTGTTCACGAGCTTGAGGGCATAGGCATAGACATAGGCGACTTCCTCCAGATGGGAGAAGCGGCCGGAGGCGCCCGCATGCCCGGCATCCATGTTGACGCGGAACAGCACGGGATGATCGTCGGTCTTGAGCTCGCGCAATTTGGCCACCCATTTGGCCGGTTCCCAGTATGTGACGCGCGGATCGGTCAGCCCGGCAACCGCCAGAACCGGCGGATAGGCCTGCGCCCGGATATTGTCGTAGGGCGAATAGGACGCCATGTAGGCATAGTCCGTCGGCGAGGTGATCGGATTGCCCCATTCGGTCCATTCGGGCGGGGTGAGCGGCAAGGTATCGTCCAGCATCGTGTTGATGACGTCGACAAAGGGCACTTCGGCGATGATGCCGCCAAACGCCTCCGGCGCCATGTTGGCAACCGCGCCCATCAGCAGGCCGCCGGCCGAGCCGCCATGGGCAATGGTGCCTTGCGGATTGGTAAAGCCTTCCGCCACGAGATGGCGGGCGACTGCGATGAAATCGCTGAACGTGTTCTTCTTGTGCAGGCGCTTGCCGTTCTCATACCAGGCATAGCCCTTGTCCTTGCCGCCGCGAATATGGGCGAGGGCGTAGATGAAACCGCGATCGACGAGCGACAGGCGCGTGGTGCTGAAACTTGCCGACATGGTCGAGCCGTAGGAGCCATAGCCGTAGAGCAGGCAGGGTGCGGAACCATCCAGTTTCGTATCGCGGTGATAGACGATGGAAACCGGCACGGTTTCGCCGTCCGCCGCCGGAGCCAGCAGCCGCCGCGTGACATAGTCGTCCGGGTTGTGGCCGGAGGGGACTTCCTGGGTTTTCAGCAGCGTGCGCTCGCGCGTGCGCATATTGTAGTCGTAGAGCTGCGATGGCGTGGTCATGGAGGAGTAGGAGAAGCGGATGACCTCGCTGTCATATTCGGGGCTTCCCTGCAGGCCGAGGGAAAACGCTTCCTCGTCAAAGGCGATGGCGTGTTCCTCGCCCGTGTGGCGGTTGTGGATCATGATGCGCGGCAGGCCGTTTTCCCGCTCCAGCCAGACCAGATAATCCCTGTAGGCGCCATGGCCGAGCAGCAGGCGTCCCGGCTTGTGCGCCACCACCTCGGTCCAGTTGGCCGGTTCCGGCGCGGTGACCGGCGTGCGCATGATCTTGAAATCCTTGGCACCGTCGATGTTGGTGAGGATGTAGAAGACATCGCCGCCTTCGGTCATGCTGTATTCCACGCCGGACTGGCGCGCGGCGACAAGGCGGGGTTCGGACGCGGCATCCCTGGCATCGAGCAGCCAGACTTCCGACGTTTCGTGATCGTGACAATCGATGAAGATGAAATCATCGAGCGCGCTGCCGCTGACACCCATGAAAAAGCCGGGATCCATTTCCTCATGGATCAGGCGGTCCGCGCTCTCCGGCTGGCCGAGCACGTGGTAGAACAGGCGCGACGGGCGGTGGTTGGCATCCACCTTGGTGTAGTAAAAGCCGGTTGACTGGGCATTCCACACGCCGTCGCCCGATGTTTCCGTGACCACATCGGTCGCGTCGGCCAGCGTCGTCAGATCGCGCACCCGCAATGTGTAGAACTCGGACCCCTTGTCATCGAAACCCCAGATCATCCTGGTGTGATCCGGCGAATGATCGGCGGAAGCCAGGCTGAAATAGGCCTTGCCTTCGCCTTCCAGATCGCCGTCCAGCAGCATCGTCTCCGCGCCGCCGTCGCGCGGTATGCGGAAGAAGCGCGGATGCTGGCCGCCGGTCTTGTAGGACGTGCCATAGGCAAAGGGGCCGTCCTTGGAGGGCACCGAGGAATCGTCTTCCTTGATCCGCCCCTTCATCTCGTCGAACAGGGTGCTCTGCAGCGCCTTCGTGTCGGCCATCAGCGCAGTTTGATAGGCGTTTTCCGCTTCCAGGTGGCTGCGGATGGCCGGATCGAGCACGGACGGATCCTTGAACACGTCCTGCCAGTTGTCGGCGCGCATCCACGCATAGTTGTCGACACGGGTTATGCCGTGGCGCGTGTCCGATACCGGGTGTTTGGCGGATTGCGGGGCGGGGAGAGAGGTGAAACGTGATGTTTTGGTCATGAAATACTCTCAGTACAGTGGATGGAACGGGCTGATGACTTTGCAACGGAACAATGTCGCACTTTGCCGGAGAACACGATGACAATCACATCTGCGAAGGATTCGTCAATCCTGCCTGTCCGGAACAGCGCCTTGCTCCGGGCGTGCCGACAGACGAGATCCGCCGGTTCATCTGCGAATACTGTGGCGCGCCGCCTGCAACACTATTGCCGCGCTCCCGCGCCCGTCGCCAATCCGGTGACGAAAGTCGCATCTTTTGCCGGTTTTACAGCCGTTCGGCCGCTGATCGGGGCTCGCGAGTAGGATTTTTCGCGCATATTTCCACGTAATTTGTCTTTTTGATCAAAAACAGAATTACTTAATATTGTCTCATGTTGCACTAAAGTAGGTCTGGCACTGCACTGAGCGGCCTCCGTTGTTATAGAATGCTTGTGAAATGCGGATTGGTTCCTCATTTTTGCCATTTTTGGTCTTAGTGGTGTTGTGCGGATGTTCACGTGTGAACATTTATGTTATCATATGTGTAGCGGGATTTTAGCTTTCCTGGTCCAATCAGCGCCAGGTTCGCAGTAAATTCAATATCAAGGAAAAATTACAAATATTTCTTTTTTAGGTGAAGTATTGATTTGACAATTAGAGCTCCATCCTGAATACAGTGTCGTCATCAGTGTCAGGGTTTCTGATATTTGCAGATTTATACTGCTTGCTTTCCCGTGTAATACCAACTTTTCAAATTAGATGAAGGATTTGGACTTTGATGACAACATTCGACAATTCAAATACAGCTGCTGGAGACGTTCTCCTGGAACTGACCGCTGAATTGGTTGCTGCTTACGTAAGCAACAATTCAGTGCCATCTGGCGATCTTCCCGCGCTTATCGCTGATGTCCACGCTGCTCTTGGTCGGGTCGGTAGTGGTGCAGAAGCAGTCGTCGCGATTCAGGAAAAGCCAAAGCCTGCAATCAACCCGAAGAAATCCGTTGCGGATGACTACATTGTCTGCCTCGAAGACGGCAAGAAGTTCAAGTCTTTGAAGCGTCATCTGATGACCCATTACGGTCTGACGCCTGAGCAGTATCGCGAAAAGTGGGATCTGGATGCCTCCTATCCGATGGTTGCACCCAATTACGCTGCTGCGCGCTCGCGTCTGGCCAAGAACATGGGCCTCGGCCGCAAGCGCAAGAAGGCTGCTTGACAGCAAGCGGTTCAGACTATTTGCGAGACGGCGCCTTCGGGCGCCGTTTTGTTATCCGGGCTCTGTTTCCCGCGCGCGGGCGCCGGCACGGATTTCAGCCCCTCATGGATTTCAGCAAAGTATCCAGGGCTTGCTTGAGACCGATATGACGATTGAGGTCATAGCTCCAGTGCCCCTTGCCGCCCTTGATCCTCTCTCGTTCAATCAAACGCTTTAACCGCCTGCAATAGGTCTGCTTCTCGGCGGCGCCTAGCGCGATCACCGCGTCAAGATCTTCGCCGCAGAGGATTTGCAGCGCCAGGCGTTGCCGCGCCATACTGCGCTGCGCGTCCCTCGCAGCCAGGAATGCCGCCCTCTGCTTCGTCCATTCGCTTTGAACCATGTTTCCGTCCTCGATGGTGGATGGACACACTTTGCCTTGCTTTGAGGAATGTAGGACAAAAGTCCTAGATTACGTGAGTGGTTTCAGAAAAGAATCCGTGAAAACAACGACATGATGTTTGTGCGCGGGAAAACTTATCCACGGTCTTGCTGGGAATAATATAAGAAGATATTCCTATATATGAAGTGGAGCGAGCATGTCCGAGAATTTCCCCCATCTGATCCGCTCTGCCGCCGAGGCGCGGGCGATGATTGAGATCCTCCGTCAAGCGCGTCCGAAACCGAAGCGGGCAGAGCCCGTTGCCCCGGATGGGGGCGAACCGCCGGACGGCCGTCTTTTTCATGTCTGCGACTGCGTGATCGACATTCTCGCCAGCTTCTTCAATGTCAGCGGCCGCGAACTGCGCGCGCATTCCCGTTGCGAGCGGTCGGTGGCCCGCGTCCGGCAGATCGGCATGTATGTGGCGCATGTCACGCTGTCGCTGACCATGACGGAGGTCGGGCGTGCCTTCGGGCGCGACCGCAGCACGGTCAACCATGCCTGTCATCTGATCGAGGATATGCGCGACGAGCCGGAGTTCGACCGGGTTGTGCAGACTCTTGAAAACATTCTGCGGGCGGCGTTCCTGCGCAGCGGCATGGTGCGCCAATGAGCGTCCGGGGCAAAAGCGGTGCCGGCGTGCGCCGGGTGCTGTGCTTTCTGGCTAAGGCTGCTGCAGAACCTGCAACTGCAGGCAATGGCAAGATGACGCTGGAAAGTGCCGCGGGCGGCGCGATTTCCATCGGGACGGCGGTGCTTGACCATGTCCTGCGCGAAGGACTGGCGCGCTCCGCTGACGGCATGCTCATCATCACCGATGCGGGCAGGGCGTTCCTGCGCCGGCTGGATGGCGGGGCCGATGCCTTCGCCGCCCAGCATCGCCTTGAAACGCTGGCGGCACCGGGCAACCGGCCCGGCGCGGCACGGGTCCGGCGCAACGAAGCGGAATCGCCGCTTGGCCTGTTGCGCCGGCGCAGGGATTCGTCCGGCGTCCCGCTGATCAGCGAGGCCGCCTTCAAGGCCGGGGAGCAATTGCGCAACGATTATACGCTCGGCAATTTCATGCCGCCGCTTGGCGCCAACTGGAGCGCCGTGGGAAGCGGTGCCAGCCGCCGATCCGGCAATGGTGTCCTGGAAATCACCGATGCCGTACTGGCGGCACGGCAGCGGGTCGAGCGGGCGCTGGATGCGGTCGGGCCGGAACTGTCCGGCGTGCTGGTGGATGTCTGCTGCTTTCTCAAGGGCCTCGAGAGTGTCGAGCGGGAACGGCAGTGGCCGGTCCGTTCCGCCAAGCTCATCCTCAAGACGGCGCTGGCGGCGTTGGACAGACATTACTGCCCGCCATCGCCCGCCCGGCGCAATCCGCGCATCATTCACTGGGGAGCCGGGGATTACCGTCCCACGCTTGCGCGGTAGCAGCGTTGTTGTGCGTGGTTCGACAAGCTCACCATGAGGGAGAAAGGTGGGCTGCAATGCCACTTGCAGATGTTGCAGAAAGTAGCTCCCTGCCGCCCTCAACGTCCCTCATGGTGAGCTTGTCGAACCACGCACCACGCATTGGCGGGAATGCCCCGATGAAAATCCCACTGTCAGGGCGTGTCCTCAGTGCTGCGTGGCGCTGGCTGATCCGAGGGCTGCCTGCGCCTCGTTGCGGATGCGGGCGACCATCGAGCGCAGGCCGTTGGAGCGCTGCGGTGTCAGGTTTTCGTTCAGGCCCAGTTTCTTCAGGATGGCTTCCGGATCGATGGCGAGGATTTCCGACGCCTTCCTGCCGGAATAGAGCACCATCATGATGGCGACGAGGCCGCGCACGATATGCGCATCGGAATCGCCGAGGAAATCGATGACCGGATCGGCGCCGTCGCTGGGCGTGCTCTTCAGCCAGACCTGGCTGACGCAGCCATTCACCTTGTGCTGCGCATCGCGGGCGGCATCCGGATAGGGCTTCAATTCGCGGCCGAGATCGATGACATAGCGGTAGCGGTCTTCCCAATCGTCCAGGAAGTCGAAATCCGCGATGATGTCGTCAATTGTCTGTGCCATAGGTCCAGTCTCGCATGTGATGTGGCACATATAGTGATGCGAAAGCCGTACGTCATCGTTTTTCCTGTCGCGCAGGCTACTTCTTTGCGATTGTGCCCGTTGTCTTGCCGTCGACGGCATTGGCCTGTTCGCGCTGGCGGATGGCCGCTTCCAGAATTTCGCGCATCGCCATCTCGCGCAGCTTGGCCTTGATCAGATCGCTCTTGTCCGTGGCAGTGGCGGCATCGGCGGTGTCCCCATGGGCGGCGGCAACGGTCGCATCGGCGCCGTTGGCCTTGGCGCCCAGCTGCGTATCGAGATACTGATAACCGACCTTGGCCACTTCGCCGGCGCGAACGCCCGCATTGTTCAGGGCCGCCTTGCCGGTTTCGCAGGCATTGGGATTGCGCGTGCAGAACTGGCTGAGATCGCTGATCGTCTCGCGTGCGGCAAAGAAAGCCTCGAGCGGGCCGGGTTGCGGGGCTCCTTGCGGATTGTCTTTCGAATCCACTGGAATGAACAGCGAAATCAAAAACATCCAGAAGCAGAACTTGATCGCAAACCTGATCAGGAAGAACATTTCAGATATCCTCTGCCAACACCGGAACCGCTTCCCAGGAGCAGCCCATGCCGAGACATTGCCACAGACAAGGCAAAAACCGGTTGAGACGCGGTTTTGCATTTGAGCGATCATAGAAACCAAGGATTAAGAAATCTTGGAGCCCGAAATGCCGGTTTTGCGATTCGACCAGCAAATCGCCGGCAACCCGAAACCCTTCATTTACCATGCATTGAAAAGCGTCCTCACATTCGGCTGAAACCGGTTGTGCGGGACATCTGCGTCCCCGGTTTTATCCTTTCCTTAAAGCCTCGTCTGCAAAAGTTAACGGCGACATTGAAATGACCGTGACGCATCCGGCCCCGGCCGGACCGTCCGGATAGCAGGAAAAAACTGGTGCCGATTCATTCCGTCACACTGCCCAGAATTGCTGATGCCTACCGGCGCCATTGCAAACGCTGGGTGAGCACATCTGTTGCCGGCGCATCCGAACGCGACAGGGACGCCCGCATGGCCGGTGCCTTCCTCGCCATGCCGTTCCTGCTGGCCGTTGCGCTGGCCGCCAGCCACTCCCTGTTCAGTGAAGCCGGTGGCATGCTCAGCCTCGGCGTCGGTGTTTTTGCCCTGCCGATGATTTTCTGCGGAACGCTCTCGCTGGTTCGCAACAGCACGCGGTTGGGTCTGGCTGCGCTGGCATCCTACGGCGCTGCCATCGCGCTGATCGCCGTCATGGCGCCGTCCGCCAATCTCCTGCTCTGGATCATGGGCGCGGCGATCCCGCTCGAAGCCTGGTTCGTCATGCGCTCGCAAAAGGCGCTTGTCCTCTCCGGCGGCATTGCCGCGGCGGTGCTTGCCGTTCTCCTCGGCGTGTCCGTGTGGATGGGCGGCAACGTCACCCTGACGGCATTCTCCCTGCTGGCCGCGCTCGCTTACGGGGCAACGCTGTTGGTCCGTTCCGCCGGTGCGCTGGTGGCGCGCGGTCAGGAAGCGCGCCGCGACGACCGTGTTGCCGATCTGGAGAGCGCCGTTGACGGCGTGGTGATCGGGCTTGGCCGCGACGGCATGATCACGGCATTGTCCTGCAAGGCGCAGGAGCATTTCGGCGTGGCCCGCAGCCTGCTGATCGGCACGGCGCTGGTCGACCGCGTGCACGTCTCGGACCGCGTGCATTTCCTGGCGTTCCTGTCGGATTTGCGCAGCGGTACGGCCGCCACGGCGGCGGAGATAAAGCTGCGCTGCGTTGCACCGGGCGATGCGGCGAAACCGGCGCATACCGTGCGCTTTGCCACCTATCGCCTTTCCGGCGTGCCGCAGAGCCGGGACAATGGTTTCGTCGTCGTGGCAACGGATATCTCCGGCGCAGTCGCCGACCGCTTTGCGCTCGATGCCGCGCGCACCCAGGTCGAGACAGCCGAGGTGACCAAGGGCCGCTTCCTGGCTTCGGTCAGCCATGAGCTGCGCACCCCGCTCAATTCCATCATCGGCTTCTCCGATGTGCTGCTGCAGGAAATCTGCGGCAAGCTGCCCGATGCGCGCCAGCGCGAATATGTCGAGCTGGTGCACCAGTCCGGCACGCATCTGCTTTCCGTGGTCAATGCTATCCTCGACGTATCCAAGATCGAGGCCGGAACCTACCCGATCATGGCCGAGCCCTTCGCCTTCAAGGATGCGGTGACCATGGTACACGACATGATGGCGCATCAGGCCTCGCAGAAGAACGTGACGCTGTGCGACCGTGTCAGCCGCAACATCGGCACTGTCGTTGCCGACCAGCGCGCCATCCAGCAGGTGCTGATCAACCTGGTGTCGAATGCGGTCAAGTTCACCGAGAGCGGCGGCGTGGTCACCATCGACGCCGGGCTGCACGGCGACATGCTGGCCTTCTCCGTCAGCGATACCGGCATCGGCATTGCCGAGGCGGATCTGCTGACGCTCGGCCAGCCATTCCGCCAGGTGCAGAACGATTACACGCGCAGGCACGAAGGCACCGGCCTTGGCCTTGCCACCGTCAAGGGCCTGATCGGCCTGCATGGCGGCCAGATGGACATCCGCAGCCGTCCCAGTGAGGGCACGGTGGTGAATGTTCTCATTCCACTCGCCGGTCCGCGGATCGAGCCGGTTCCGGCGGAACCGGTCAATATCGTCGAATTCCGGGCCGACGGCGACAGTGAGGGAGGTTCGCATGCGCAAGCCCGCAAATCGGCCTGACAGCAGGAAGCGCCGCGCCCCCAAGCGCGGCCATATGGCCCGTATCGCCATCGGGGCAGGCGGGCTGATTGCCCGCAACCCGACGATCACCGGCGGCGCGACGGCGTTTCTGGTGACCCTCGGCTTCATCTCCGCCAATGCGCTGTGGTATCAGCCGCAGGTGCATGACGGCGTGTTCTTCCGCACCCGGCCGGAGCTGGTGTTCAAGCCGATCAAGCACGATGGCGGCGTGTTCGGCACGCCGCAGAAGCAGAGCGCCGTCGATGCGCCGGTGCGCAAGGTCAATTCGGTTCCCGTGCCGCAGGGCAATCCTGATCCGGTCGCTGCGGCCATCAACAATGCCGCCGGCAATGGCGGCACGCCCGTGCTGGCACCTGGCGGCGATCCGGAAGTGGCGAAGATGCAGCAGAAACTGCTGTCGCTCGGCTTCTACAACGGCGCGGTCGACGGCCTCGCCGGCAAGGGCACCCGCGCCGCCATCGAGGCCTACCGCAAGGCTTCGGCCGACATGGGCATCGAGACGGCGCAGCCCGCCGTCGGCAGCGCCAGCGACACCACCGCCAGCATTGCGATCCCGGCCGCCAAGCCCGGCCACTCCGCCGAAAAAGCCACCGTCCAGACCGTATCGGCCACCCCGGCCGACAAGCTGACGGCGGGCACCGCCCAGCCGCCCGCAGGCAACAGCCTCGCCCCGGCGGAGATCGTCCGCATCCAGGCGGGCCTGCGCGCCTTCGGCAATGACAAGGTGGAGATCGACGGCAAGGTCGGCGCCAGCACCAAGACCGCCATCCGGGAATTCCAGAACCTGTTCAAGCTGCCGGTCACCGGCGAGCCCGATGCGAAACTGCTGGCCAAGATGCAGGAAATCGGCCTGATCAACTGATGAGGCTGGGCATGGGCGGTTACGGCATATGCGTCTGACATCGGAATTCTGGGTTTCCGCGCTGGTGCGCCGCATCAACGGCAGCGGTGCCTTTGCGGCGCTTGCCAACAAAGGCGCGGCGGAAGCCGGGGCGATCTTCATCAAGTTCCGCAATGCCGACGGCAGCTACGACCTGTTCGGCCCGGCGCCGCAGATGGTCTATGACGAGACCAAGCCGGACGAACGGCAGTTCACCCTGCTGCAATCGGCCGTCGCCGAAGCCGAGGCGGATGCGGCGCTGGACAAGCAGAAGCGCTGGGACCGGGATTTGTGGATCGTCGAGATTGAGGATTATCGCGGCGAGCGCGGGGACCTGTTTCCGCTCGCCCGCGACTGACCACGGACGGACGGTTGTTACGACACCCGGCGCTTGGCCGGGCCGGGCGCTGTGCCGCCGCGTTCGAAATCCGCCGCCATTTCCCGCAGTTTCTGCCGCAGCTTCTGCGAGTTTTCCTCGGTCTTCCAGCGCTGGATCGTCGCCTGCGCCTTGTCCTGGTCGATCTGGCGGTAGGACTGCACGAACAGGCGCAGCGAATGCAGGTCCTTGTGCACGAGGCCGAACAGGCCGGTCAGCACCAGATGCGCCGCTTCCGCCGAAAGTCCGAGCGCGGCGAGCGCGATGGTCAGTTCGGCATTGAGCCCGTGGCCGATGATGCGCTCGGCGGTTTCACCGTCGAGATCGAGCGCCGTGGTGAAGGCGGCGCGGAACGTATGGGTTTCGTCGAGCAGGGCGGCATCGATCAGCCGGTCGGCCAGGGCCTGATCGGCGGAATGGCCGGCATCGGATGCGCGCATCAAAGCGCGCAGCGCCTCGCGGGTTTCGCGCAGGCGCGGCGATTCGGGTTCGGCACGGTCCAAGGCTTCATTCTCCTCATGGGCGGGCAATCCGCTCTGCAGCGCCAGGGCGCGGTCAATGGCCGGGTCGTGAAAATGGCGCAGGGTCTGCAGCAGCGCGGCGTCCTCCACCGTGCGCCGGGCAATGACGCGGGCATGGCCGATGCCCCGGCGCTGGATCAGGCCGATGAGATCGCCGGGCTTGAGCACCGGCGAGCGCAGGAGCAGCGGCGCGGAGATATCCACATCATCCTCGGCGAGCGCCAGGATCAGGCGCTTGGGCGCATGCGGCATTTCGGACAGGGCAGCGGCGGCATGGCGGCGCACGCGCGGCGAGGCGAGGGCGAGCAGCGGAACGGCGAGATCCTCCAGCTGCTGGGCATCGCTCTTTGCCGGTCTTGCGACGCAGCAGAAGGCGGTGATCGATGCGGTCAGGAGATCGTCAGCCTTGCTGCCGCCATTGCGGTCTTCAAGTGCCCGAAACTCAGGATACTTCACGAACACACTCCACTCGATTACGCACGACGCTGCCAGACAATGGCTAAAATGAGCCATGAAGCGTTAGCAATCCGTTAACCCTGCGGGTGTCTAATGAAATTATGCGCGAAATGATCGCGCGCGAGCGGACCGGGACCGGTCCGCACCCCCGACGGGGAGCAAGGCAGCCAGGTTGTCCGGCGCTTTGGCCGGATGCCAAGACCAGCATGAGCGTTTGCGTATCAAGGAGATCAACGAGCCGAACGGATGGATGAAATGGGGTTTGTCATTGCCTTTCCAGGCAGCGCCTCGCGGCGCCGCACCACCACCGAGACGAAGCGGCCGGCAACCGCGCAGATCATGATTTTTCCCGGCGTGCGCTATGAGCGCCCGGCGCTGCCCGCCCGCCCGCGCGACACGGACAAGCCGGGCCACCGGTTTTTTGATCCCACACCCCAGCCGGGTTAGGGGCTTTCGTGTTGTTGCGCAAAGGCGTTTGTGGGGTTTCCGCGCGCCCGTTCTGCCGGCGCTTCGCCTGACCGGCACACGCGGCGATTGCACTTGGCTTCACGCAGGGATTGTAATGTCGCGGGACATTACCCATGATAGAAAATTAGAAATCAATACAACTATAAGTATAAAAACTATTGTTTCTTTGCCACGTCTGGCGAAAACTGTATGCGTTTCGGCAAGGTTTGCTTGAACTTTGCAGTCTCCTATGAATCTATCGAGACACATTACATTTTATTTCGATTCGTCGTTTTGACGGTACTTTTGTTTTTTGACTGAGATTTATATTGGGAGTCATATTTCATGCCTTTTCACGCCACGGCTGCGGCCGTATCCGCACGTCCGAACGGCATCTCCACCTTCCGCAACCATCTCCTGTGCAGCGTCTGCACGGCCATGCTTATGGCTGGGTCCGGGGGAATAGCGTTGGCCGCCCCTGAGACGCCTCCGCCTGCGGCTGATACCGCCGCACCGACATCGCAGCCCGCTGCCGCAAAACCTGATTCAACCACGCCGGCGGCAACTGCGACCGCAGAACCGGCCGCGAGATCCCTGGCACCGGTTCCGACAGCAAAAACCGATACGCCCAAAGCCACGCGGATCACGGTTAAAAGCGGTGAGACCAGAGCAGCTTCTCCTGGTGACATGGACAATAGCTTCGTCGTCGAAAACGGCGGCGAGTTGAACACCTGGGGTGATCATGGTTTTGGTTTGGTGAAAGACGTCCTCGTTCAGGGTGTCAAGGCGTGGGATATAACTGAGAATGGCGGCATCGGCGGCTTTGTATTTTTCCGCGACAAAGAGAGCAACCTCGAAAGTGGCACAGTCGATCTGGGCGGCGGACTAGTAGTCGGCGACCTGGCAACGGCTGACACGGTCACTGTCCGCAACGGCGGCAAGCTGGTAGCCAGGAATGGGGGCAAAGTGAAAGACCTGACTGTCGAGGGCAACAAGGCGTGGGATACAACTGAGAATAGCGGCATTGGCGGCGTTGCATTTATCCATGACAATGGGAGCAGCATTGAACGCGGTACAGTCGATCTTGGCGGCTTTTTGCAAGTTTACAATCAGGCAACGGCTGACAAGGTCACTGTCCGCAATGGCGGCAGGCTGAATGTCTCGACTGGTGGTTGGGTGAAAGATGTCCTCGTTCAAGGTGACAAAGCGTGGGATGCATCTGGGAAAGGCGGCGTCGGCGGTCTCGCGTACATCCTCGGCAATGGAAGTAGGCTCGAAACAGGTACCGTCAATCAAGGCGGCTTCATGCAGGTTTATAGTGAGGCAAGCGCTGGCACTGTCACCGTCAACAATGGCGGCATGCTGGTTGTACAAAAACAAAGCAAGATCGATGATGTCACCGTCAATGGCGGTTATGTCTCAACCGTTGGCCGTATCAATAAAGCTACTGTCAGCAAAAACGGTGACACGGTTGGCGTACTGGATGTTCTCGACGAGGGAACGGCAGGCGCTGCCCACATCAATGTGGGCGGTGCGCTTGGTGTCGAGGCTGGAGGTGTGGCGGAGGACGTCACCCTGGATGGCGGCAGCGCTGTGACCAAGGGCAGGATCGTAAAAGCCACTGTCAACAAAGGCGGCAAGCTGGATGTCAAAGCCGGAGGCAAGGCGGACGATGTCACCGTAAAAGATCACGGCACCGCCTATACCAGCGGCGAGATCGTCAAAGCCGTCGTGAATTCGAATGGCGTGCTCACTGTTCAGGCTGGCGGCAAGGCCGGTGATGTCACCCTGCGTGAAAACACAGGAAATGGTGGACTTGTTGTTTCTGCCGGGGGCACGGTGACTGACATCACGTCCGCTGGCGGCAATGCTCAGATCTCAGGGGAAATCACGGGCAGAAGTACCTTCTATGGTGGCGCAGTCGATGTCAACGCGGGCGGAAAGATGGCTAATATCAGCATGAATGGCGGCTCTGCAATTGTCTTTGATCAAGGCCAAATCACCGGCAAGAGCACCATCGACAATGGCGGACGGTTTGGTGTTGCGCCCGGCGGCAAGGCCGGAGATATCATACTGAATGGCGGTCCATCAGCTATCAATGCCAGTGTCGTGACGGTGGCCGGAACCGCAGGCAATATCACGATCAACAAAAAAGGTAGTCTCAACGGTGCCGGCACTGTCGGAAATGTGATGGTGCATGCGGGTGGCGGGATCTTTCCTGGCGCGGGCGCGGGAGACGGCATGTTTTCTCCACTGAAAGCAACCGGCAATGTGACGTTTGACAAGGACAGCTTTTTCTCCGTGAGTATCGCCAATAACGGCACCAAGGCCGATAAACTGGACGTGCAAGGAAAGGCCGAGCTTCTTGGTGGTGTCGTCCAGGTGCGTGCGCAAGATATCGACAAAGAAACAGGCAAGCTGGCAATACTGAGCGAGGAGCAGGTCAGGAAACTGTTCCAGAAAAGCTTTGTTGTTCTGGAAGCCAAGAACGGCGTGGTGGGGAAGTTCGAGAAGGTCGAGCAACAAGCCAATTATAAGTACATCACGCCCTCGCTTGCCTACGATAACACGACAGTCAAGCTTGGTTTTGAGCTGACCGAAGCGGCCAAGAACAACGAGGCAGCGGAAAAGCTTGCCGCCAAGAAGCAGAAGCAGGACGAGGATGATGCCAGGGCCGCTCAGAAAGCGATACAGGACCTTGGCAACGAGCTGAAGCTGAAGGAGGCAGAGATTGACCGGGCGAAGGCGCAGAAAGATATCGACGAGAAGCAGAAGCTTACCGACCGGAACAATGTAGCAGCCGAGGCGAAGGCCAATGAGGATAAGATACAGAAGCTTAACGCCGAGCTGAAGCAAAAGAAGGACGAGGCTGACAGGCTGAAGTCCGAGCAGCAGGCCGCCCAGAAAACGATACAGGATCTTGGCGGCCAGCTGAGGCTGAAGGAGGCAGAGATTGACCGGGTGAAGGCCGAGATGCAGAATTTCAAGGAACAGGTGAAGACGCAGAAAGACGTTGACGATACCGACCGGGCGAAGGTTGCAACCGAGGCGAAGGCCAATGAGGATAAGATACAGAAGCTTAACGCCGAGTTGAAGCAAAAGCAGGGCGAGGCCGACAGCCTGAAGGCTGAGAAGCAGGCCGCTCAGAAAACGATACAGAAACTTGACGGCCAGCTGAAGCAGAAGCAGGACGAGGCCGGCAGCCTGAAGGCTGAGAAGCAGAAGCTCGAAGAACAGGCGAAGCTGGTAACCGATGCCAAGGCCGCAGAGGAAAAAGCCAAGCAAGAGGCAGCGGCACTGGCCGAAGCGGAGCGCCTCAAAACCCAGCTGTTGGAAGAACGGGTCAAGAACCTCGTTCTGGTCGATGCGGTCACACCCAACCAGAAGAGCACCGGCCATGCGGTGATGCAACTTGGTCTCGGCAACCGTTTGTTGCAGACCGTGCTGTTCTCGCAAAAGGGTCAGGCGCTCGCCTATGACAGCCTGTCGGGCGAGGCGCATGCCTCGTTGCGCGGCACGCTGTTGCAGGATGCCGGGCTGGTCAGCGGGGCGGCGAGCGAGCGGGTGCGCGCCGCCTTTGACGGCGTCGCCGCCAAAGCCGCGCCGGTTGCAACGCCGCTCGCCTATGGGCCGGAGGCGAAGGACAAGCGGAATGCCGGTGAGGCGTTTGATGCCGCAACGCCCGCACCAGTCGCCGCAACCACCGCTGTGTGGGGACAGGCCTATGGCGGCTGGAGCCATGGCGCCAGCGATGGCAATGCGGCCGCCTATAGCAGAAACACCGGCGGCATCGTCACCGGCATCGATGCCCTGATTGCCGGGACATGGCGGCTGGGCGTGCTGGCCGGTTACGGCTCGACGTCGCTGCATGGGGCGGGGTCGTCCGTCTCCGCCGACAGCTATCAGGTTGGTATCTATGGCGGCACGAGGATCGATGCGCTGACCTTGAGCCTCGGCACGGTGCTGGCGCATCATGAGATCGATACGCGCCGCACGGTGTCGTTCGGCACGCTGGAGGAGACGGACACCGCCGGCTACAGCGCCAACACGGTGCAGCTCTTCGGTGAAGCCGCCTACCGCATCGAGACGCCCTATGCGGCGCTCGAACCCTTTGCCGCGGCGGCCTATACCCACCTGAAGACGGCAGGCTTTACCGAAACCGGTGGCATCGCCGCCCTGTCGGCGCCATCATCCAGCACGGACCTGACGACGACGACACTCGGGCTCAGGGCATCGCGCGCCTTCACCCTCGGCCATGCCACGACGCTGACGGCGCGCGGCATGGCCGGCTGGCGGCATGCCTATGGCGATGTGACACCGCAGGCGCAGCTGGCCTTTGCCAGCGGCGGCGAAAACTTCGACGTCAGCGGCCTGCCTGTTGCCGCCGATGCGGCGCTTGTCGAAGCCGGTCTCGCCTTCGATATCGGCAGGGCCACCACACTCGGCCTCACCTATGCCGGCCAGTTCTCCTCCGGCGTCAACGACAACGCGGTCAAAGCCGATCTGACGGTACGGTTCTGAGCCGTGGTTTGAACAGAGCGGCAGGCTGCGCAAGTGGCCTACCGTTTGCTTGTTGGCCGGACGAGGCTGCTACTGCTGCAGGCCGGGATAGGCCCACAGGCCCGACACGCGCATCAGGTCGCGATAGATCACCAGCCGCTCATCCGCCGAAACCTTGGCCGCTTCGTCCAGTGACGGTGCATCGAGTGCCACGACAGGTACGACATTGGCGCCGATGCCATACTGCTTCAGCGCATCTTCCAGCAGGGTCCGGGCGCGGCGCATATGGCTGGAACTGGTGACCAGAATGACGCTGTCGGCCGTGTGCCGCTTCAGGAGATTGGCGACATTCAGCACATTGCCGACCGTGTCCTTGGATTTGTCCTCGATCAGGATCCGGTCGCGGTCGACGCCCTTTTCCACCAGCCACTTGGTCATGAGATCGCCCTCGGTGACACCCGCCTGCGGCTGGCCGCCGGTGACCATGACGCGCGCCGCCGGGTTGGCCTGCGCCGCCTTCAGCGTCACATCGAGCCGGTCGAGTAGCGGCTTTTCCATCGTGCCATCCTTGGCCAGCGCGTAGCCGAGCGCCACGATCATCACCTTGCCGGCCAATACGGGCACATCGGCATTGGGCTTGTCCGCGATGATCTGTTCGGCGCGCACGAAGCGCTGGCGATAGGCTTCGGCCCTGTCGCGGTCGAGCCCGGCCAGCGCCTGATGCGCCAGCGCGGCGCCTGTTTCATCGTTGCCGACATGGGCCAGCGCCTCGATCCACGCCTGCGCCTCGAACGAGGTCTGGTCCTTGGCCAGGATGTCCTGATAGGTGGCGCGCGCCTCGCTCACCTTCTTCTGCAGGATCTGCGAGGAGGCGACGGCAAAGCGGAAATTCAGCTGCTCCGGCGCCAGCTTCGACGCCTCGGCGAAGGATTGTTCCACCACGTCGTAGCGGCCATGCAGTGTGATGCCCTTGAAAATCTCGGCTTCCGCCTTTTTGACGTCGCCGCCCGACCAGTAATACTGCATGCCGGTGTCGACGAGGGTTTTTATGCGCTCGGCATTCTGCGGATCGAAGGCGCGGGCGGGCAGTGCTACGGTGAGGGCGAGAAGGGCGGCGGTTGCGGCAAGGACGAGACGTTTCATGGGCGCTTTCTCCAGCGGGCTGTTGGGACGGGCGCAGGTTAACCGCGACGCACGGTTTTGCAATCGCCCGTGATCACCGCTTTTTGACGCCGCACCGGTTTTGTCCGAGGGCTCGCACGTCTATATGACAGGGGTACGATCATCTCCGCCGGAGCTCTCCCATGTACATCGTTTCGCTGAATTATATCGCGCCGCTCGACGCGCTCGATGCGGCCGTTCCCGCGCACATCGCCTTTCTCGACCGCCATTATGCCAGCGGAACTTTTCTCGCCTCGGGCCGCAAGGTGCCGCGCACCGGCGGGGTGATTCTGGCGCGGAGCGAGAGCGAGGAGGCGCTGCGCGCCATTCTGGCTGAAGATCCGTTCTGGCAGAAGAAACTTGCGACCTATGACATCCAGCAATTCACGGCGACAAAGACGCAGAAGGGACTGGAAGGCCTGCTGGATTGACATCGCCGCGGTTTGAAACGGTTCCGGCTCTCTCATGGGATTTGCGCGATGGTGTTTTTCATCCGGAGCGCCGGTTTTAAACGTTTATGCCTGTGAATCGTGCTTCCGCCGGATTTGAATGATGGGGCGGGCAGTGGACGGCTGCCCGCCGCGATCTTTCAACCGATTTATACGGGTGGTACGATGACCCATGCAAATTTTATTGATACCGGTACTTTCAAATTCAATGTAGTAGAACTCAACGGCCGTATTGGTGCCGAAATCCAGAATATTCGACTTGATGGCGACCTGCCTGATGCCGATATAGCCGCGATCAATAGTCTGCTGCTGCGCCACAAGGTGGTTTTCTTTCGCGATCAGGGGCATCTTGACGATGCGCAGCAGGAGCTTTTCGCCCGGCGTCTTGGCGACCTCGTTCCTCATCCCACGCAGGGCGCCGTACAAGGCACAGCTTCCATTCTCAACCTGGACACAAGCCGGGGCGGGGGACGCGCGGACCAGTGGCACACGGATGTGACGTTCGTTGATGCCTATCCAAAATTCTCGGTCCTGCGGGCGGTGGTTATCCCGGCAACGGGCGGGGACACGATCTGGGCCAATACGCACGCTGCCTATGAGAATCTTCCTGCACCGCTCAAGCTTCTGGCTGAACAATTATGGGCCGTTCACAGCAATCTTTATGATTATGCTGCGGCCCGGCCGCATGCGACCGAGGCGGAACGCCGGCACTATGAGGACGTCTTCACCTCAACAATCTACGAAACCGAGCATCCGGTGGTCAGGGTGCATCCGGAAACCGGCGAGCGCACCTTGCTGCTCGGCAATTTTGTCCAGCGTCTGTCCGGTCTTTCCAAGAGCGATTCTGCCAAACTCTACGCGCTTTTCCAATCCCACATTACCAGCCCGGAAAACACCATTCGCTGGCATTGGCGCGCCGGGGATGTGGCGATCTGGGACAATCGCGCAACCCAGCACTACGCGGTCAATGATTATGGCGACCAGCACCGTGTCGTACGCCGGGCCACGGTCGATGGGGATGTGCCGGTCAGTGTCGACGGAAGGCGCAGCTTTACCCACCGCAAGACAGCCAAGGCTTCAGCGCAGGCGGCCTGATCATCCACACCGAGGATCTGCCGGCGCGCCGCTGAACGCAATCACAGCAGCGGCGCGCAGTTGGCGCTTTTCAGAAAGGCATCGACCTGGGCTTTCCAGGACTGGTCGGGCACAAAGCCGCGCACGACGACAAAGCCCTCGTTCATGTCCGCCTCGATCAGCACGGAATTGGCCGCCGATACCGGCTTGGTCTTGTTGAGTTCGATCATCTGCAGGGGCCGGGCGATGACGAGATCGAGCTGGTCGGCAATGGCGGTGCGGTCGTTGATCGAATAGATGTTCTCGCCCTGCCGGTCATAGACGGAAATCGACCAGTAGGGCGCGGTGCCGACGCCGGTGATGCGGGCGGGAAGGTCGGTGATGTCGAAGCGGCAGGCCACGGCTTCGAACAGCGGATCGAGCGCTAGCGGCACGGTCTGCGCCGTCGCCTGCCGCACCACGGGGTGGAAGGCCCAGTCTTCGCCATAGTCTGATATGCGCGACCAGGCATTGCGGTCGGAATAGAGCGGCACAAGTAGCACCACGGCCACATGCACGATGCCGGCGCCGACCAGGCCGAAGAGCAGGGCGCGGATCAGTCTACCCATCGCAGCTCACCTTTTTCACCGCCGGGAAGGTCATGTCGACCAGGCCGGAATTGCCGCCGACCGGCGTATCGTAGAGCGTCATCACCAGCACCATGCGGCCGGAGCCGGCCGTTGCCAGCCAGTTGCCGGCCTGGGCTTTGGGCGAGACGGCAACGATGAATGCGCCGTTGTCACCGCGGAAAATCTGGCGCGAGTGCAGGGCCGGCGGCCGGTCCGCGCCGGGATCGAGCGGAATCAGCGCCAGATCCGCCGCATAAAGCGTCCAGAAGCGCGAATTGGGACTGTTGCCGGCCATGCGGTAGGTGCACTGGCGATTGAGCGCCTGCCCCTGGTCGTCGCGGTAGGCGTAGAAGGCCAGGCCCTCGGCGCTGCCGAGCGGAAACGCACCCTCGCGCGCCGCGCGCGCCTTGGCATAGGGGTCGGACTGCGGCGTGCCCGCATCGGGATAGCCGGTCCATTGCCCGATGGTCAGCGTGCCGAAACCGTCGAAGCGGTTGACCGCATACCATGCGCTCAGCGTGCCGCCGCCGACGGCAATGACAAGAGCGATGAGGGCAAGAAGCACATTTCGAAGCATGAACGATGACTACACGCGAACGGTGCGGTGAGGCAAGGTGGTGCTGACAATTACGATTGTATCCGATGTCCTAGAATGTGAGCGTCACGACAACCGTATCCGCATAGGAGCCCGCAGCGGGCGCAATGGCGATGGGCGTGGTCAATTGGCCTTCGACCGTATGTTTGTTGACCGCATTGACCGTGTTGCCAATCCCCGAAAGCTTGCTCCAGGGCGAGGATTCGCCCGACGCGGACTTGTTGAACAGCTGATAGGCCAGGAAATTGTCACCATTCTTCATGCGCCGCGTGCCGCCGTCGAAGTTTTTGCCGTTGTCGAGATCAAGCGTGTAGGGCGTTTCATAGGTGCAGCGCACATCGATATTGGTCGTTGCGCGGATCGCTCCGGCGCCGGCATTTGCTGCGGAAAGGGCGCCTCTTGTGCCGAAATCAATCGGATCGAACGTGTCCTGCTTTTCGCCCTTGTTCTCGAGCTGGCAGGTTGTCAGGACATCGGCTTGCAACTGGAATGGTGTCGTAACGCGCATCGGGTAGGCATCACGCTCCGATACTCCTGGGCAGTCGCGGTCCCCCGGGTCGAGGATCGTGAGGCTGACGAGATTATATGTCGACGTATATCTTCCTGCCCGCACCTTATCCTGGTTCGCGCGGGGAAGGTAGTCGGCCTTCAAATCCATAGTGCCATTGGAGATTTTTCCTTGCTTCTCTATTTTCAGAGCGCCTACGTCATCTCGAGCAGAGTCTACCGAACTGAATTTTCCCCTCCAGGCGAGGCGCGAATCGTTCCAGTCCTGTCCCTGATAAAATACGTTGCCATTGCCTCTCTCTGTCGGATTGACCGGCTCGATATAGGCACAAATCAAAGCGCTCCTATAAGAGGCTTCCTGAGGGCATTCATAGTCGATTTCGGCCTTAGTGGAGAGCGGACCCTTGGCGGCTGAAACCAAACTTCCTATCACTACGGAAGCAAATGACGGCGTGTTTTTGACCTTGCAGAAATGCGCCGATGCTGGTGATATCGACAGCAGGACAGTCAGGACCGACAGGGCGAGAAACCATCGACGCAGGATTATGATCTTCAAGGCTCCAGCCAGAATCGCAGGTTCGTGGCGGGCAGGGCTTGGACCAGGCATTGAACTTCCTCTTTCTAGCGGCATGGAATCGGGCCGATTTCCGGCTGCGCGCCGGGTTTGGCCGCATAATCGAACGTGGCGCGGCAGGTGCCGGCGTTTTCGGGCAGGGTGACGGTGACGCTGTTGCGGCCGGAAAGTCCGGTGAGGTACGTGCGGCCGTCATAGCCGGCAACGGTGAACTGGCTGGAGCCGTCAAGCTGCACCGCGGCGCCGAGCGGCAAAGGCTTGCCGTCCGGCCCGGTCAGATTGACGATGGCGGCATCGACTTTGCTGACACCGAAATCGACCACCGCACCGGAACGGTCGGCGGGCACGACAATGGCCTGCGTCTGTTCCGGCTGCAGATCGAACGACAGATTGGCCGGATCGATGGAAATGCGGTTGTTGCGGTAGGAATCCAGCGAGGGAACGAGGGCGCGTCCGCGGGAATTGGTTTTGGCGACGCGGCGGCTGTTGACCGAGACATCGACATTCGGACCGCCTGCCTTGACCACGGCGAAGGCATCATCGACGCGATTGGCCAGGAACACGCCGCCGCCAGCGGCAACGACGGAGCCCTCGATGGTGCCGGTCACGCGGCCCTGATCGCCGGATTGCTCGACGGAGCCCGAAAGCTGCGCCAGCCGCGTGCGGTAATTGGCACTGACCGAGCGGGCGCTGTTGCCGCCGCCACCCTCGCGATCCCGTATGGTCCAGCCGACAGCGCCTTCCTCAAGCCCGGAGGATCGCGACAGGCTGGTATCGACGCCGATGTGATCGCCATTGCGCGACAGGCTGGCCGAGGCGGTCATGTCCTTGCCGATGGGCATGGACAGGCCGGCATAGACACCGAAATCCCCGCCGCGGCTGAGATCGCCATAACCGGTGACATAGAGCGAGACCTTGTCGAACACCGTGCGCGACCAGGATGCGCTGACCAGGCTGGAATCGCTGTCGCGCCCGGCGCCATGAATGCGGGAGAAGCCGAGGCTGAGCGAGGAGGGATCGAAACCGAGCGGGAAGGAGAGGCCGACGCGATCGACCTGACGGCTGCGGGCGGAAACCGGTGTCTCGTAATTGTTGCGCCGGTCCGCCACCAGACCGACATCATTATAATCGCCGACCATGCGGTCGCCGCCGATATAGAAGGAATAGCCGTTGCGGGAGACCTGATAGAAGGCCGAAACCTTGCCGCCGAAATCGCCCTCATAACGGCTTGCCGCCACCGAGCCATTGACGGACCCGTAGGGGCCGAGGCTTGCGACAAAACCCGCGCCGGTATTGACCAGACTGCGGATGCCTTCCGCATGCCCTTCCAGGGTCAGCCAGTCGGCAAGGCCATAGCGGATGCTGGCGGAGGCGGCGATATCGCTGACATAGTCGAACGAGGTATAGCCATAGCCGAGGCGCGGAAAGCCGATTTCGGCGGAATAATCCACATAGCCCTTGCGCAGCATGCCCGGCGCAAAAAAATAGGAACGCTGGATCACGGATTCGCGACCGAGCGCGTCCTTCATGACAATGCGCGCATCGCCGCCACCGCCAAGAAAGGGCAGGCCGCTGAAATCGAACGGCCCGGACGGCACCTCGCCGGAATAGACCTTCATGTTGTTGAGATAGAGATCGAGTGTCGAGGGCACCGAGGCGCTGCCGCTGAGACTGGGGACGGGCGTGGTGACCAGATCCGGGCGGATGCCGAAATTGCGCCTGATCTGCAGGCCGCCCAGCCGATAGGACGAACTCCACGAAAGCGCGCCGGAAACGGTATCGCCGATCTGATAGGTCAGCATGCGCTTCGGATCGACATAGCGCCAGTTGCTGTCCAGCCGGGCGATGTCATAGCGTCCCGCATCGAAGGGGTTCATCCGGCCGAGACCGCTCGTCGACAGCGTGCCGAAGGGCGTCAGCAGCCGTGACTCGGCACTGCCGCTCAGGCTGCCGTCAAGATTGTCGCCATGCCAGTTGGAGCCTGACGTGGCATAGAGGGTGTAGTTCGTCACCAGCCCGAAATCCGAACGGACCGCGGAATAATCGATCGGCTCGCTCTCGCTGCCGAGATCGACCGTCGTCGGCTCGCGCGCCTGATCCGGCGCGGTGAAGGCGATCATCTGGTCCACGTCATTATATTCCCAGGCAACGCCCGGCAGGCTGTCGAGCGAGATGAAACCATCCTTGCCGGCGACACCGCGCTCCGCGCGGAACCCGGCCTTGCGCAGCTCGTCCGGCGTCGCCGCCAGCCTGCCGTCGGGCAGGTGCCGGAAACGGGCAAGCACGCGCGAGGCATTGTCATTGACCTTGACGCCAAGCAAGAGCTCCTGCCCGGATGCGGGCAATTGCGGTGTGATCGGCGGTGCCTCCTGGGCCAGGGCGGGCGACAGGGCGCCCGCCAGACAAAACCCCATGCAGGCAAGACGCAGATCAAGGCGTGACGACAACTGTCTGATTGACCGCATAGTCATCCCCCTTGGCCGTGACATTGACGCTGGCGCCGGGCTGGATGCGCTGCGCACCCGCACTGACGGTCCAGCGCCGGGTCGAGCCGGGCAGGACATAGCCGTTGAGCCCTTCACCGAAGGAAACCGTCCCGGCCTTGGAGGCGACCGCGAGACCGGCGATCTTGGCATGGCGGTTGCCCACATTGGTGGCCTCGGCAATGAGGGTCTTGCCGGCGCGGCTGATATTCCATTTGAGCTCGGCACCGGCGGCCCGTTCGGCGAAAAACACCGGGATGGAATAGCGGATGGCCAGATCCACCGCGCTTGACGGGCGGCGTATATTGACCTCGGGCAGCTGGTCGACGAGCAGCCGGTAGGTTTCCTCGCCGGATTTCAGCGGCGGGGCGATGCGGGCAATGCGGATCGTATAGGTTGTGCCGGGTTGCAGCGTCGCGGCGGGCGGGCTGGCGACCACATCGCGGCTTGGTGTGAGCTGATCCTCGCCGTTCACCTGGGTCCAGGAAAACACCCGGACCTGGACATTGACGGGACGGTCACCCTCATTGCGCAGATTGACCGTGGACGTCTGGCCCGGGGCGGTCAGATCGACGGAGACAGGCGAAACCTGCAGCGGCGCTGCCAGGGCGGTGTTGTTGAAAGCCAGCATGGAGGTAAAAGAGGCTATGGCGAAGAGCAGCTTCGCGGGACGGGGAAAAATCATAAAAAATCCAGTCTAAATATTTGAAAAATATAAATAAATTGGTATAAAAGAGGATCGTGAAAAAGCAGGTCTGCCCGATTTTCGGCCGGGTGGGTCGGGGAATAGGGGTGCGTATGAACAACGCGGCCGGATCGGCGACATTGCTGTTGCCGACCAGAATGCCGATCAGAAACGAACCTCCACAGTCACCGTGTCCGTATAGGTACCACTGGCAGCCGAGGCTACATCCGTTGCCTCGATACGTCCGTAAACCGGAACAGACGTCACAGCGCCGTCTGCCTTTCCACCGGCGAGAGCGCCGTTATCTAAAGAGGTTTTATCCCGCAATAATTGACTCACAGAAGGATAAGAAGGGTCTGATTTTGGTATTTTCGGCGGATTCATCGGTACTGAGTAGGATGCCCATTTCTCATTGCGCGTGGCGCGCGAAAATAATTGGTAGGCGATATAGTCGCCTTTATCGTTTTTCATTCGGCGTGAGCTCTTTTTTTTCTCCCTCATTACTACCTGAACCAAGACCAATCGTGTAATCAACGCCTTTAGTGCACTGGATCGTAAGGGCACCCTCTATATCGATGTTTCCGGTCACAAGACCAATGGTTCCAAAATCAAGAACGGCATCACCGCCGGGATTGACCGTACATCCCTTGTCAATTGTCATCTTGATTTGCAGGTTGTTTGTGGACGGGGAGCCGGACCAGGCGGAAACGCTGGATGCAATCAGCGCGGACAGGGCAATGACGGGGATAACAATTTTCATTGTCGCTCCTAAAATATGGTTCAAAGTAGCTGATCGAGAGCGTGCATTGGCTGCACGCTGCTCGCCACATGAAAGTCGAAAAATGTTCGGGACAATCAGAAAGTGACTGTTACTGTCACCGTGTCGCTGTACGCGCCGGTAGCAACGACCGCTGCCAACTTCGGCACGCGGCCGTAGACCTGATAAGACTGCACGGTGCCGTCTCCGATTTTAGAGGTAACGGTGTCTTTTTTGTCAGTATTTCCCCAGACGGTCTTGCGGCCCTCGTCCGCATACAATTGATAGCCGACGTAGTCATTGGCGCCAGGGCCCTTCATCCGGCGGGTGGCAACATCACCCAGATTGGAGGGATTGGCACCGGCATTCAGGCCAATGCTGTAAGGCGTGTTATTGGTGCACATGACCTTGATGGTGCCCGCGTTATCGGCATCTTGATTCAGAATAGCCGGCGTTCCGAAATTAAGAGTGGCCTCGCCGTCAGGATTGACCTTGCATTCCTGGCTGATCGTTATCTTGACGGTCAAATTGCCGGTAGTGGAGCCGGCAGACCAGCCGGAAACGGTGGAGGCAAGGAGGGCGGATACGGCGATAATGGGGACGAAAACTTTCATCATTTCTCCTAAAGGGATGGTTCAAAATCAATGTCTGAAAATGACTGGCGAGTACAACGTTACTCACGCAGCAGTATAATTACCGGTTCAACGATAGCCAGAAGACACAGGATTTCAACCCGTAAATTTCAACTTATTCATAATACTTTAGTATAGTATATCGCGTATTTAGCGTACTATAGATTGCATTTAATGCTTAAATTCAACCTTAGATTCAACCTTGAATATGTTGCCGTGCGGCGGCAGGTGATCGCTGCAAGCACAACCTGGCCCGCATTTCCGCTGCGCGCGGGGCATGGCGAATCAGTATTCCGCGCGGTTGTTCGTGCGGGTTCACCCTTCGAAAAGCTCAGGAAGCTCACCGCATGGTGCGTGGTTCGACAAGCTCACCATGAGGGAGGTGGTTTGGTGCGAGGTTAATCACAACCGTTGCAGAACTGGCTCCCTGCAATCCCCCACGTTCCTCATGGTGAGCGAGTTTCAAGCCAGCCGTCGACCTTGCAGATTTTAGATCCCTGCAATCCCCACCTCCCTCATGGTGAGCTTGTCGAACCACGCACGGCATCGCGGCAAGTGGCTTCAGCGGGCGGAGATTTTCGTCGGCACATCGGGCAGTTTCAGTGCCGGTGCCTCCTTCAGCGCCTGGCCGATTTCACGCAGCGAAGTGACGGTGGCATTGGAGAGCACGCGCGGGCGTTCGGCTGCCTTCAGCGCTTCTGCATCATCACCCGTGGCCGGTTTGGCGGCCGCCACCTTGTCCTGCTTCGGCATCGCCGGATCGATGCCGGGAATGGGCTTCAGATCGATGTTCTGGTGGGCATAGTTCATGAAGCGCTGCCAGGTCATCGCCGGCAGGATGCCGCCGGTCAGTTCCTTGGTCGGGGTAAAGTTGTCGTTGCCGAACCAGACGGCCGCGGTGTAGTTGCCGGTGAAGCCGACGAACCAGGCATCGCGGTAACTCTGGGTCGTGCCTGTCTTGCCCGCCACGCGCGTCATCGGCAGGGCGGCGCGCCGTCCCGTGCCCCATTCCGGCACCTGGCTGAGCATGATGTTCATGTTGAAGGCCGCCTTTTCGGTGAGCGCCCGGTGCGGCTTGTTCCCGTCGGTTTTCCAGTCCCACAGGAGCTTGCCGTTCTGGTCGCTCACCTGGGTGAAGGCATGGCGCACGCCGGCAAGGCCGCCGGTGGCAAAAGTGTTGTAGCCCGTCGCCTGATCCATGACCGTCATGCCCGAGGTGCCGAGCACCATGGTCTTGTGCGAACTGATCACCGATTCCACGCCCATGGCTTTCGCCAGCGCCACGATGGGCGCCGTCGTCAGATAATCCTTGGCGAGGCGCACCGGCACCGTGTTGATGGATTTGACCAGCGCGGTGGTGAGGTCGATCTGGCCGAGATATTGCCGCGAATAGTTCTGCGGCGACCAGTTGCCCCAGGACACGGCGCCCCCCGAAATCATGGTCTTGGGCGTCATGCCCTTTTCCATGGCAGCGGCATAGACATAGGGCTTGAACGAGGAACCGGCCTGGCGCAGCGCCGCCGTGGCGCGGTTGAACTGGCTTTCGCCATAGTCGCGCCCGCCGACGATGGCGCGCACCGCGCCGTTGGTTTCCAGGACGACGATGGCCGCCTGCGTCACATGGTATTCCTTGCCGAACTGGCGCAGGTGATATTCCGCCGATTCCTCCGCCGCCTTCTGGATGCCGGTATCGAGCGTGGTGCGCACGACGAGGGTGTGCGAGGGCAGTTTCTGGCCGACGCGGCGGATCTCGTCAAACGCCCAGTCGAGGAAATAATCTGGGCTCTCCGAGCGGGCACGGTCCACAACCGTTGCGGGATTGCGCCGGGCACCCACCACCTGGCCTTCGGTCATCAGTCCGCCCTGCACGAGATTGCTCAGGACCACATTGGCGCGGGCGCGGGCGGCAGGCAGGTTGACATGCGGCGCATATTTGGCCGGGGCCTTGAACAGGCCGGCAAGCATGGCCGCTTCGGCGAGGTTCACATCCTTGACGCTCTTGCCGAAATAGAATTCGGAGGCCGCGGCGATGCCGAACGTGCCGCCGCCCATATAGGCGCGATCGAGATAGGTCTGCAGGATTTCCTTTTTCGACAGGTTGGATTCCAACCACAGCGCCAGGAACGCCTCCTTGATCTTGCGGTCGAGGCTGCGCTCATTGGTCAGGAACAGGTTTTTTGCCAGCTGCTGGGTGATGGTGGAGCCACCCTGGACCACGGAATTGGCACGCAGGTTTTCCGTCATGGCGCGGGAAAGACCAAGGAAATCAATGCCGAAATGGTCGAAGAAGCGGCGGTCTTCCGTGGCCAGCACCGCCTTGATCACGTGGTCCGGCAATTCGTCGATGGGCACAGCGCTGCGGTGCAGAATGCCGCGCTGGCCGATCTCGTTGCCGTAGCGGTCGAGGAAGGTGACGGCGAAATCGTCGCGCGTGCGCCAGTTCTTTTCCGTGTCGTGGAAGGCGGGAATGGCGAGCGTCAGCATGACCACGGAACCGGCGGTGCCCCAGGTAAAGCCTTCGCTGAGGAGTTCGACGACGCCGCGCCGCCAGCCCGATACATGGAAGCGGCGGAAGAAGATGGTGGTGTCTTCCCAGAATTCGGCGAGACGGAAACGCAGCTCGTACAGCGACGAATCGATCCAGGCATCAAGTCCAAGCAGAGGCGAGACCTTGAATCGCTTGCGTTTCTTCTCGGTCAGAGTGTTTTTGGCCCGAGGCTCGTTCATCATGCCAATCTCTTGTCTGCCTGTCGTCAGCCACATCGCGCGCGAAGATATGATGTAACCGATTACGCTTAACAGCTTCTTATGATGGCCGTTATAAGACCGCGGCAGTCCGTTTCGTCCCTTTCTATCTCAAGGAAAAATTTAACTCTTTTTCTGATCGGGCGACAAGGGGCGCAGCCGCCAACACCGAGATTTGATGGAGTCCGGGGCGGCAAAAATTCCACTTGCAATTGTGTTCCGGTGATGGATTGCTGTGGTTTTTGGCGGGAGCGAAAGAGCATGTCCATCGAACACTGGCTGGCATTTGTTGCGGCATCGGCACTCCTTCTGGCCATTCCCGGCCCGACCATCCTGCTGGTCATTTCCTATGCGCTCGGCCATGGCCGCCGCTTTGCCGCTGCAACCGTTGCGGGTGTGGCGCTGGGCGATTTCACCGCCATGACGGCCTCCATGCTGGGGCTTGGCGCCTTGCTTGCCGCCTCCGCCGCGATCTTCACCGTGCTCAAATGGATCGGCGCGGCCTATCTGATCTATCTCGGCATCAAGCTGTGGCGCGCCCCGGTGGCGGACACCGCCGCCGCAGGCGAAGCGCAGGAGAGCGATGGAAGCGCGCTGCGTATCTTCCTGCACACCTATGTGGTGACGGCGCTGAACCCCAAGAGCATCATCTTTTTCGTGGCGTTCCTGCCGCAGTTTCTCGATACGGCACGGCCGGTCTTCACCCAGATGCTGATCTTCGAGACGACATTCCTGGTGCTGGCAACGCTCAACGCCGGAACCTATGCGCTGATGGCCTCCATGGCGCGCCAGACCATCCGCAAGCCGAGGGTGCAGCGGGTGGTCAACCGCACCGGCGGTTCGCTGATGATCGGGGCAGGGCTGCTGGCGCTCGGCTGGAGGAAGGCATCCGCCTGACGGCGGGGGTATTGAAAGAAAATAATCATATTTAGGAAAATAGTCCTTGACTGCGTGACGGAACTTGTGTAGGGTCTGGTTATCATCAGAAATGTGCCCGGATCATTCCGGTGGCGGGCGATCTGATCTTCCAGGAATTGGCCATGACAGTGATGGAGCGCGGCGAGAGCGCGCTGTGCCGCCGGCACGCCTATGATCTCTGCCGGCACTACGGGATTTCAGCCGATGCAATGGCGCCGGTGTTCGGCATCGGCCGGACGGAATTCGAGCAGCGCATCCTCGATGACGGGCTGACGCTTGCATATCTGGAATGCCAGAACACGGAAATGACCCTCATTCACGATCTCATGGCGCTTGTGCGCAAGGAGCTGGAGCAACTGCAACTGGGAGACGAGACGGCGACGGCGAAGACACGGCTGGATGCCCTGGCGCAGCTTGCCCGCACCATGGATCGCCTCAGCGACATGCAGGAGAAGCGCGTTGAACAGCAGCGGTCCATGCTCATGCTGAGCCCGGAAGAGTTGCGCGAAGCGCTGGTGCGCATCGACGGAAGAATCCATGAACTTGCCCTCTGCCGCGCCGACGAACTGGTGCAGCGACAATCTCAGCCCGGTGCAGATGCAGGCACTGATCAACGAATGGGTGTTCCAGGGACGGGCGAACCAGCAACCGCCGCATAGGGATTGGCGGACATGGCTGATCCTTGGCGGGCGCGGTTCCGGCAAGACCCGCGCCGGGGCGGAGTGGGTCAACAGCATCGTGCAGGGCTTTCCGCCCTTCCGGCCGCGGCCATCCCTCAGCATCGCGCTGGTGGGCGAAACGCTTGCCGATGTGCGCGAGGTCATGGTCGACGGCCCGTCCGGGATCATGGCGGTATCGCGGGCCGAGCGGCCGCGTTTCGAGGTGACGCGCCGGCGGCTCGTCTGGGCCAATGGCGCGACGGCGGCAATGTTCTCCTCGGAGGATCCCGACAGCCTGCGCGGGCCGCAATTCGATGCCGCCTGGGGCGACGAACTGGGCTGTCCGGCAGTCGACAAGGGCCCCAACCAGCCCAATGTCTTTCCCGATGCCAAATCCTCCGAGGGAGCGTTTCCGTATTTTTCCGATCACGGCCGCAGCGACCTCGCACAGAACCGTTTTCTGCGTGCCCATCTGGACCATTGGCACAGCCATGGCGGCGCCATGCTGAATACGGGCCGCGTCTATGTCTGGGCCTGGGATACGAGGCCGTTTCCGGAGTTTCCCCTCAACCGCAAGCTCTGGTCCGACGGCGACAACTGGACCTCGGGGCATTGGCTGAACGGCAGGCTTTCCGGGGTTGCGCTCGATGAGCTGATTGGCGCTGTTCTCGCCGATTTCGGCGTTGCCGGGGTGGATGCGAGTGCGGCCGATGGCTTTGTCAGCGGTTTGATCGTCGAAGAGCCTGCACATGCCCGGTCGGTCCTTGAGCCGCTGCTTGAGGTGTTTGGCATCAACGCTTTCGAAGACGGTGCGACGCTGGTGTTTCAAAGCGCGGCGCGTATGCCCGCGCAAACCGCACTGATCGATGAATTCGTCGAGCCCGATGACAGGGGGCCGGTGCAGCGGAAACTGCATGAAATCATGGAGCAGCCCGCCCGGGTCGAAATCGCCTATCGCGATCCGATGCTCGACTATCAGGTGGCGATGGCATCCGCTGGAAGGGCCGACGGCAAGGGGACGGAAAATCTCGCCATTGCGGCCATGCTTGAGGCGGGTCAGGTCAAAGGCCTGGCGGAGGACTGGCTGCAGGCACACCGTGCCGCCCGGCGGACCGTATCATTCGAATTGCCGTGGAAGCATGCCGCCTTGAAGGTGGGCAGCCGCATCCGGCTGGATGGCTCCATGCCAGTCAAGGATTATCTCGTCACCTCCATTGAAGACGGCGCAACCCGCCGTGTCGAGGCAAAAGGCCTGCCCCGGCATGTACAGTATGCGGACAGGGCGGGATTGCCCGCTTCCGCGGCAACGGCAACGGTGGCGGTGTTCGGCCGTCCGCGGTTTCATCTGTGCGATCTGCCGATGTGGCCGGGTGCTGAAAATCCGCTTGATCAGTTGCGGGTTGCCGCCTTTGCCAGGCCGTGGGCGGGCGCATCCGTTCATGCCTCGCCGGAAGACACCGGTTTTGAGGCGCGGGCCGCGCTGCCGGATCGGGCGGTGATGGGCAGGCTGGCGGAAACCCTGCCGGGCGGTGTCAGCGGCCGCCTGCTCGGCAATGCCGGTCTGGAGGTCGATCTTGACTTCGGCGAGCTGCGTTCCACCACGCTGCCGCAGCTCTTCAACGGGGCGAATTCGGCGCTTCTGGCATCCCCCGACGGCCAATGGGAAATCCTGCAGTTCCTGCATGCCGAGGAGGTTGCTGCCGACCGGTGGCGTTTGTCCGGCCTGCTGCGCGGGCAATGCGGAACCGAGCGGGAGGCATTGCAGCCGCGGGAAAGGCATACGCCCTTCATCCTTCTGGACGGTGCGGTGATGCCGGCGGGATTGAAAGCCCGGGAAACGGGCTTGGCCTTGCGCTGGCGCATTGGTGCGGCGGGCCAGGATTTTTCCGACCGCTATTTCAGCACGGTGACAATGACGGGAGGCATCCGGGCGCTCGAGCCGCTCGAACCCGTCCACCTCAGCGGCAGGGCAGATGAGCAGGGCAATCTGCATATTGCCTGGATACGGCGCGGGCGCATCGATGCGGACAGCTGGCTGGCTGCGGAAATTCCGCTGGGTGAGGAGCGCGAGGCCTATCGGATCGAAATACGGAGCAGCGGCAAATTGATCCGGTCGACCGAGGTTGTGCGGCCGGAATGGCTTTATCCGGCGGCGCTGCGCCTGGCGGATTTCGGCAGTCTTGCAAGCGCAGTCGATTTCAGCGTCGCCATGATTTCCAGCGCTGCCGGTGCGGGAAGATTCGCCCGTGCCGTTTTTGATACGCAGACAAAAGCCCTTTAAAATCAAACTGTTTCAAAAGGAATTGATTATGACCAATGAAAAACAATGGTACCTGTCAAAGACCATCTGGGCAGCAATCGCAACGATCGTCCTGTCCTGTTCAAGCTTCTTCAATGTGTCGCTGGATCATGACCTCGAGGCCCGGCTTGCCGATACCATCATGCAGTTTCTGACGGCGCTCAGCGGCATCGCCGCGCTTTTTGGCCGGCTGAGTGCAACGGCGCTCATTTCACGTAAAGAAATATAGTGTTAAAAGACGTGACCTGTGGCAAACCTGTTATCAAAGGCTCACGCCACGTCCAACTGTTCATGCATCGTTCAGACTGCGATTGATAATAATAGCGCCATGATGAAACACACACTTTTCTCCTTGCCCCTAGCGGCCCTGATTTCAGCATCCGGCGTGCTTCATGCCGGGGCTGTTCCGATTGCACCCGATGCATCGCAGAACGGTGCGTTGCTTCAGCTGGCTGCAGCCGACTGCTCGCAGGTCGGCCAGCAGGTGGCCCAGTCCCAGGGAGGCACCCTGGCGCGCGCCACCTCGCAGACGCAGAACGGCCGCGAGGTTTGCGTGGTCGTGGTGCTCATTCCCGGCAAGGACGGTGAACGTCCGCGCCGCGTCGAGGTTGCGGTTCCAGCGAACTGAGCCGGATGCCGTTTGATCTGTTGTTCAGCCTGTCCGGCGGGGAAAGTTGTGCATGAGAATACTCATCGTTGAAGATGACCGTGATCTGAATCGCCAGCTGGTCGAGGCAACGACCGAAGCCGGCTATGTGGTGGATCACGCTTTCGACGGCGAAGAGGGGCATTTTCTCGGCGATACGGAACCCTACGACGCGGTGATCCTCGATATCGGCCTGCCGCAGATGGACGGGCTGACGGTGCTTGAAAAGTGGCGGCGCGACGGGCGCATCATGCCCGTGCTGTTGCTCACCGCACGCGACCGCTGGAGCGACAAGGTGGCCGGTATCGATGCCGGGGCCGATGACTACGTCGCCAAGCCGTTCCACATCGAGGAAGTGCTGGCGCGCCTGCGCGCGCTGATTCGCCGGGCGGCGGGGCATGCCTCGTCGGAAATCACCTGCGGCCCGCTGCGCCTCGACACCAAGACGTCGAAGGCGGCGGTCAACGGCACGACGTTGAAGCTGACCTCGCATGAATTCCGCCTGTTGTCCTATCTCATGCACCACATGGACGAGGTCGTTTCGCGCACTGAACTGGTGGAGCACCTCTACGATCAGGATTTCGACCGCGATTCGAACACGATTGAAGTGTTTGTCGGGCGGCTGCGCAAGAAAATGGGTATCGATCTGATCGAAACCATCCGCGGGATGGGCTATCGCATCAAATCCCAGGACAACAAGGCCTGACGGGGCAGGAGCAGGGCACACGCGTGATCATACGGCTGACCCGCTACCTCCCCAATGTCCGGTCACTCTCCCTGCGCGTCATCCTCTTCTCGACGCTGTGGACCATCGTATCCTTCGTTGCCATCGCGACCATCATTTCGGCGCTCTATGGCGAAGCGCGCCAGCACAGCTTCCAGCAGCTGCTTTCGGCGCATCTGTTCAGCGTCATCGCCTCCGTCAGCGTGAATGACGGCACGCTGGTCGGACGGCCGGACCCCGGCGAAGTGCGCTATTCCAGCCCGTTTTCCGGCTGGTACTGGTCCGTCGATCCGGTCGCGGACAATCTCAAGGGTTCGCTGCGGTCGATCTCGCTTGGCGGAAAGAGCATCGATTCTCCATCAACCCTGATGGTTCCCTTCGACACCTCGTTCCAGCGTTCCTATACGGAGCCGGGCCTGAAGGGTGAACAGCTCTCCATCGTCGAGACGGAAGTGGTGCTGGATGCGGAGAACCGCGTCGCCCGGTTTCGTGTGATGGGCAATCTGAGCGAGCTGGAAGGCGAAATCGCCGATTTCCGCAACACGCTCTATTTCTACCTCGGCGTTTTCGGGATTGCCGGAACGCTGATCAATGCGGCGGTCATCCTGTTCGGCTTGCGCCCGCTTGACCGCGTGCGCCGTTCGCTCGCCGATATCCGCGAGGGCAAGGTTTCGCGGCTTGACGAGGATCTGCCCATCGAGATTGCGCCGCTGGCGCGTGAAATGAATGCGCTGATCGAAAACAACCGCCGCATCATGGAGCGCTCGCGCACGCAGGTGGGCAATCTCGCCCATTCCCTGAAAACGCCCCTGTCGGTTCTGGCCAATGAAAGCCGGACGATCGGCGGCGTAAAGGGCAAGATCGTCGCCGAACAAAGCGCGGCCATGCAGGTGCAGATCCAGCACTATCTGCAGCGGGCCCGCGTGGCGGCGCAGCGCGACAGCGTGGTCTTTCGCGCGTCCGTCACCCCGATCCTGACGCGTCTCGTGCGTGTCACCGCCAAGCTCAATCCGGGCATGGATATGCGCTTCGACAACAGGATGCCCGATGCCGTGTTTGCAGGCGAGCAGGAAGACCTTGAGGAGATCGTCGGCAACCTTCTGGAAAATGCCGGGAAATGGGGACGCAGCGCCATCCGGCTTACAGTGTCGGCCGCCAATCGGGAAACCATGGACAATGCATTCGATATCAGCGTCGAGGATGACGGTCCGGGTCTCGCGCCCGGCCAGATCAAGGATGCACTGACGCGCGGAAAACGCCTGGATGAGAGCAAGCCGGGAACCGGCCTCGGGCTGTCCATCGTCCATGACACCGTGCGCGAATATGGCGGAACGCTGCGCCTGGAACGCAGCGAGGACCTCGGCGGTTTGCGCGCGCGGATCACGCTTCCGGTGGCCGGCGACTGAATGGCGCTTGCAACCATACGCCCAATCGGGTCATAAATGGTTGCCAGCTATTGCCTTTGTTGCGAGGCCCCGTAAAAACGGACCCATGATGAAATCCCAGATTGCTCTTTCGCTTATTGCCGTTCTTCTTCTTTCCGCGTGCTCGACCACGTCGGGCGCCAAGGGTGGAGGCACCTTTGCCCGCCTGACCGGCAAATCGTCCCAGCCGGCGACCTCGGGCGTGCTTGCGCCGCTCGGCAATGGCCTGCTCGGCAGCCGCCTGGCGGCTTCACTCGATCCGGCTGACCGCAAGAGCGCGCTTCAGGCCGAATATCAGGCGCTGGAATATTCGCCTGCCGGCAAGGCTGTCGACTGGAAGAACAGTTCGGGCAGCCGCAGCGGCGAAGTGGTGGCGGCGCAGCCATACCAGGTCGGCTCGCAGAACTGCCGCCAGTATACCCACACCATCCGCATCGACGGAACGCCGCAGACGTCACGCGGGACGGCCTGCCGCAACGAAGACGGCAGCTGGACGCCACTGATCTGACGCTTCCATAGCCCGATCATTTGCCCGCTTTGCGGCGAATTGCCCTAGCCGTGAAATCCATTTGGATTTTACGGCGCTTGCAGACTATGTCTCAACGCATGGTTTTCTGGATTTCTGCCGCACTGTTGACCGTTATCGCAACGCTCGTGGTGCTATTGCCGCTGACACGCCGCGTCAAAACAAGCGTGTCGGACAACACATATGATGTCGAGGTTTACCGTGACCAGTTGCGGGAGCTGGAGGCTGATGAGAAGCGCGGCATCATCGATGCTGCCAGCAGCGAACAGGCGCGCGCTGAAATCAGCCGGCGTCTGCTGAAGTCGGCGGCAGCCGCCGAAGCCGACAAAACGGTCTATCGCCCGCAGAAGAGCGCCACCCGCGAATGGCTGACGCTGGTGACCGTGCTGGCCATTCCGCTGCTTTCCTGGAGCATTTATGCCAAGACCGGCTCGCCGGATCTGCCGGCGCAGCCGCTGGCCGAGCGCCTGTCCCGTCCGGCGGATCAGGCGACACCCGCCGAACTGATTGCCCGTGCCGAAGCGCATCTCACCCTCAATCCCGATGACGGGCAGGGATGGGAAGTGCTGGCGCCGATCTACCTTCGCACGGGACGCCCCGCCGATGCGGTGACCGCATACCGCAATGCCGTCCGCCTGAACGGTGACAGCGGTCCGCGCCAAATGGGTCTGGGCGAAGCGTTGAGCGCAGTGGCTGGCGGCACGATGACGCCCGAGGCAGAAGCCAGTTTCAACCGGGCGCTCACGCTCAATCCCGGCGACATGCGCCCGCAGTTCTTCATCATCAACGGCTGGATGCAGCAGGGCAAGCTGGTTGAATCGCGCGACCTGATCCGCAAGCTGCTGGTCGATGCGCCCAGCGACGTGCCGTGGCGCGACGAGGCGCAGGCGGCTTTGACACGGCTCGACAAGGAGATTGCCGGCGATGCACCCGATGTCAGCGACATCGACAGGGCGACAGGTCCCGATGCGTCGCAGGTCGAGGCGGCGGCCGGGATGAATGTGCAGGATCGCGCCGCCATGATCGAGGGCATGGTCTCCAACCTTGCCGAAAAACTCAAGCAGTCGCCCGACGACGCAGAGGGCTGGGAAAAGCTGGTCCGGTCCTATGTGGTTCTCAACCGCCCCAACGATGCGCTGGAAGCGCTGGCGAATGCTCGCAAAGTGTTGAGCGCCGACAAGGTTGCGCGTCTCGACGCAGTCGCCGATGATCTGGGTCTGGTGGATCAGCCCGGTGACACGCCGCGGGAGAAGAAATAATGACGCGCAAGCAGAAACGGCTTTCGGTGATCGGCGGCGCCCTGGTGGTGCTGGCCTGCGCGGCCGGCCTGGTGCTGTTTGCGCTGCAGCAGCGGATCGCGTTTTTCCGCATGCCGTCGGATATCGCCGCTGCGGACCTGCAGTCTGAATCGCGGTTCCGGCTGGGCGGCCTGGTTGAAAAGGGCAGCGTGGTGCGCGGCACGGGCACACGGATCACCTTTGCCGTCACCGATCACATCAAGAGCGTTCCGGTGACCTATGACGGTATCCTTCCCGATCTCTTCCGCGAGGATCAGGGCGTGGTGATCGAGGGCACGTTTGCGCCGGGCGGCGCGTTTCAGGCGGACAGTGTGCTTGCCAAGCATGATGAAAACTATATGCCCAAGGAAGTTGCCGACAGTCTGAAGGCCAAGGGCGTCTGGCAGGGGGAGAACAAGCAGCCATGACCGTTGAACTCGGACATTTCGCACTGGTTCTGGCGCTCGCCCTGTCCATCGTGCAGGCCGTGGTGCCGGTGTGGGGTGCGCGGCGCAATGATGACCGCATGATGGCCGTTGCCGTTCCCGCTGCCTTCACGGTGTTTGCCCTGATCGCACTTGCCTTTGTCGCACTGACATCCGCCTACATCGTGTCGGATTTCTCCCTGCAGAATGTCTGGGAGAACTCGCACTCGCAAAAGCCGATGCTGTACAAGATCACCGGCGTCTGGGGCAATCACGAAGGCTCCATGCTGCTGTGGGTGCTCATCCTGACGTTCTTCAGCGCACTGGTTGCCTTTTTCGGCAACAATCTGCCGCCTTCGCTCAAAGCCAATGTGCTGGGCGTGCAGGCCTGGATCGGCTCGGCTTTCCTGCTGTTCATCGTTGCCACATCCAATCCGTTCACACGCACCAGTCCTGCACCGATCGAAGGGCAGGACCTCAATCCGATCCTGCAGGACATTGGTCTCGCCATCCATCCGCCGCTGCTTTACCTCGGCTATGTCGGCTTTTCCGTCTGTTTCTCCTTTGCCGTGGCAGCGCTCATCGACGGGCGTATCGACGCCGCCTGGGCGCGCTGGGTGCGGCCATGGACGCTGACGGCCTGGATGTTCCTGACCGGCGGCATCGCCATGGGCTCCTACTGGGCCTATTACGAGCTTGGCTGGGGCGGCTGGTGGTTCTGGGACCCGGTTGAAAATGCCTCGTTCATGCCGTGGCTGGCGGGAACCGCGCTGCTGCACTCGGCCCTGGTGATGGAAAAACGCTCGGCCCTGAAAATCTGGACGGTGCTGCTGGCGATCCTCACCTTCTCCCTGTCGCTGCTCGGCACCTTCCTCGTCCGCTCGGGCGTCCTGACCTCGGTGCATACCTTTGCCACCGATCCGGGCCGTGGCCTGTTCATTCTTGCCATTCTCGTGCTTTTCATCGGCGGATCGCTGGCGCTGTTCGCGCGCCGCGCCCAGACGCTGGCGCCGGGCGGGCTGTTCCAACCGATCTCGCGCGAAGGGGCGCTGGTGTTCAACAACCTCTTCCTGACGACGGCGGCCGCAACGGTGCTGATCGGCACGCTCTATCCGCTGCTCCTGGAAACATTGACCGGCGAAAAGATTTCCGTCGGGCCGCCGTTCTTCAACATGACCTTTGGTCCGCTGATGATCCCGCTGCTCGCCGCCGTGCCGTTCGGACCACTGCTGGCATGGAAGCGCGGTGATATCCTTGGCGTTGCCCAGCGGCTGATGATGGCGTTCTTCCTCGCCCTGCTGGTGGTGGCCGTGGTTCTCTACAAGACCTCGGGCACGGCGATCTTCTCGGCGTTCGGCATCGGCCTGGCATTCTGGCTGATGCTGGGCGCACTTACCGATCTTTCCCTGAAAGCCGGTTTTGGCAAGGCGCCCGTCAGCGTCATGCTGCGGCGGCTGGCCGGCCTGCCGAAATCGGTGTTCGGCACCGCCTTCGCCCATTTCGGCCTTGGCGTCACCCTTTTGGGCATCGTTGTCGTCTCGACCTTTGCCACGGAAGACGTGACGGTGATGAAGCCTGGCCAGACCGTCCGTGTGGCCGATTACACGCTCCGCTTTGATCGCATCGATCCGGTCAAGGATTCGAATTTCACCGAGGATCAGGGCAAGTTCACCATCCTCGACAGCGCGGCGCGGGAGGTGGACACGATGATGTCGTCCAAGCGCTTCTACCCCGTGCGCAAGATGCAGACCACCGAGGCGGGCATCAAGACATTCCTCTTTAGCCAGCTCTATGTCTCGCTGGGTGACGCCACGCCGGATGGCGGCATGGTCGTGCGCGTCTGGTGGAAACCCTATGTCACGCTGATCTGGCTCGGCGCGCTGGTGATGATGGCGGGCGGTGCCATGTCCCTGGCTGACCGGCGCCTGCGGGTCGGCGCACCCGGCAAGGCAAAAGCTGCCAAGCCGCAGCGGGCGAGGGGAGCCGTGGCATGAGGCGCGCGCTCGCCGCGGTTTTGCTGTTGCTGACGGCCCTGAGCTTCGCGGCGACCGGCGCACGCGCCGTCTCGCCCGACGAGATGCTGGCCAACCCGGCGCTGGAGACACGGGCGCGCACCCTCTCCACCGAGCTGCGCTGCATGGTGTGCCAGAACCAGTCGATCGATGATTCCAACGCGGATCTGGCCAGGGATTTGCGCGTGCTGGTGCGTGAACGGCTGACGGCAGGCGATACGGACGAGCAGGTGCTTGATTTCATCGTCGCCCGCTACGGCGAATTCGTCCTGTTGAAGCCGCGCCTGATGCTGAGCACGATCCTGCTGTGGGGCTTTCCCGTTGCGGCGCTGGTTGCCGGTGCAATCGCCATCGTGGTTTCGATTCGCCGCCGGCGCCGTTCTCCACTGGAAACGCCGCCGCTGTCCGACAGCGAAAAGAAGCAGCTCAAGAAACTCCTGGCTGCTTCCAACGATTGATCCGCAACCGCTACTTGCGATGCGCGCCGATGACCGATTCCACATTCTGCCTGTGGACCGGCTCGTAGGGTGCATAATAGGTCAGCACGCCCGAACGGAAATCGTCCGCGGTAAACGCCTGCAGATCATCGCCAGCCAGTTCCGGTTCGTTGCGCAGGCGCATCAGCTTGCTGACATAGCGCCCCGTGGCCGCAATCAGCTCCGGCCCGTAGCCGCCGGCCACGATCACATTCTCCGCGCCGTGATTGGGCAGGATTTTTTCGATATCCCAGGTTGAAATCCGTTCCAGATCGAGCAGGTGGTTTTCCAGCCGGTTCGGTTCCGCCACATAGGTGATCGGCTCCTCCAGCGCGTCGCCGGCAAACAGCAGCTTCAGATGCGGCAGGATCATCACCGTGCCATCATGGCTGTGAATATCCACGTGACGCAGCTGCACCGCGATATCGCCGATCTTCAGGTCGCGTTCGCCCGTGAAGATGCTGTTGGGCATGACCAGCGGCCGGATGGGCGGCGTGCCGTTCTCCAGCCGTTCCCTGTTGTCGGTGAGCGCCTTGGCCGTCAGGTCATTGGCGATGATCTCGCAATCGGCAAACACCGCATTGCCCGCCACATGATCCACATGCCAGTGGCTGAGCACCACGCGGATATGCCGCACGCCTGCTTCCTGCAGCGTGTTGCGGATCAGCGCCGCATGCTGGTTTGAAATGCTGGTGTCATAAACCAGGGCTTCCTCGCCGGAAACGACGGCGTAGGAACACAGGCCAAGCGTATAGGCTCCGTCATCCAGCCAGTTCGGATCGGCGGAATAGGCGCGCGCGCCGTCTATCCTGCCATCGTAAAATGCATAAACGCCCGGATAGGGCTGGTGCGTGCGCATTGTGGATCCGAGCGGCGGCATTGATGGCATATGGGCTATCCTCCAGTGGCTGACGAATCGCAGCGCCAGAAAATTATCTTACAAATTTGTCATGTTGCGGAAATGGCGGCGTAACGTTCTTATCTGTATCACTGTTGGTTATTAAACGGTCGGATTTCCGATCGGGCGTCCAAGGAGAAAGTTTTATGTCTAACAATCGTACGTCCTCCACATACCGCAAGGGCATTGCTGCCGCGCTGCTCGCCTCGGCGCTCGCCGGGGGACTGCTGGCCACAGGCCCGCTTGCTGCCGTTGTGCCTGCGCAGGCTGAAGCCGTGCGTGTAGACGGCGCGCAGCAGCCCGGCTTTGCCGATGTCGTTGAAAAGGTGAGCCCCGCTGTTGTCAGCGTCCGGGTGAAGAGCTCCGTTCAGCAGACCGCCGATGACGGTTCGGGCATTCCCGGCTTCGACCAGCTTCCCGACAATCATCCGCTCAAGCGCTTCTTCTATGAATTCGGTGGCCCGAACGGCCAGCGCGGCATGCAGCCGCGCAAGGGTCAGCGCGATCACCAGAACCGTCCGGACCGCATGCGTCCCACCGCGCAGGGCTCAGGCTTCTTCATTTCGGAGGATGGCTATCTCGTCACCAATGACCATGTGGTCGAAGACGGCAGCACCTACACCGTTGTGCTCAATGACGGCACCGAACTCGATGCCAAGCTGATCGGCAAGGACAAGCGTACCGATCTCGCCGTTCTCAAGGTCGACGACAAGCGCAAGTTCACCTACGTGTCCTTCGGCGATGACAACAAGATGCGTGTCGGCCAGTGGGTCGTTGCGGTCGGCAATCCCTTCGGTCTCGGCGGCACGGTGACGGCCGGAATCATTTCGGCGCGCGGCCGCGATATCGGCGCCGGTCCTTATGATGACTTCCTGCAGATCGATGCGGCCGTCAACAAGGGCAATTCCGGCGGTCCGGCTTTCAACCTGAACGGTGAAGTCGTCGGCATCAACACCGCGATCTATTCGCCGTCCGGCGGCAGCGTCGGCATCGCCTTCGCCATCCCGTCGACGACGGCCAAGATGGTCGTCGACCAGCTGATCAAGACCGGCACCGTCTCCCGTGGCTGGATCGGTGTGCAGATTCAGCCGGTCAGCAAGGAAATCGCCGAATCGCTTGGCCTTTCCGAAGAGAAGGGTGCGCTGGTTGCCGAACCGCAGTCCGATGGGCCCGCTGCCAAGGCCGGTATCCAGTCGGGCGACGTGATCACCGCCGTCAATGGCGAGACGGTCTCCGATCCGCGCGATCTGGCCAAGAAGATTGCCGCGATCAATCCGGGCAAGGATGCCGAACTGACCGTCTGGCGCAAGGGCGAGGCCAAGTCGCTCAACGTGTCGATCAAGTCGATGCCCGGCGATGACAAGCAGGCATCGAACAAGGACAGCGGCGGCAAGCATCAGGATCCGGCTTCGGTGCTGGATGATTACGGCCTGACGGTTGTTCCTTCCGACGATGGCAAGGGTGTCGTGGTGACCGATGTGGATCGCTCCGGCGATGCCGCCGACAAGGGCATCACGACCGGCGACATCATCGTCTCGGTCAACAACAAGCCGGTCAAGAGCGGCTCCGACATCGATGCGGCGATAGCCGAAGCGACGAAGAGCGGACGCAAGGCCGTTCTCCTGCAGGTGCAGACCAACGACCAGTCGCGGTTCGTGGCCCTGCCCATCAACCAGGGCTAAGCGGTCCGGATAGGATTGCAGCGGCGCTGCACCTGTCCCCCGTTAGCGCCAAAGCAAAGGGCAGCAGATTGTCGACAGATCTGCTGCCCGCTTGCCGTAAAGGGTGCCATTGCGATGGTGCTTACCTCTGTCTCTAAACCGGCTTAGAATGAACGTCATGAAGATTCTCGTTATTGAAGATGACCGTGAAGCGGCCCGTTATCTGGAAAAGGCCTTTGCCGAGGCTGGGCACTCCGCCGATCTGGCAGGTGATGGCGAGACCGGCTATACCCTGGCGGAGCAGGGCAGTTATGATGCGCTGATCGTTGACCGCATGCTGCCGCGCCGTGACGGCCTGTCCGTTGTCGCGGCCCTGCGCGCCCAAGGCATCGATACGCCGGCGCTCATTCTTTCCGCGCTGGGGCAGGTGGATGACCGGGTAACCGGCCTGCGCGCCGGCGGCGATGATTATCTCACCAAACCCTATGCATTCTCGGAATTGCTGGCGCGCATCGAAGTGCTGCAGCGCCGTTCCAGCCCGAAAGAGGCGGAAACCATGTACCGGGTCGGCGATCTGGAACTCGACCGCTTGTCCCACACGGCCAAGCGCGCCGGACAGGCCATTGTTCTGCAGCCGCGTGAATTCCGCCTGCTGGAATATCTGATGCGTCACTCCGGCCAGGTTGTGACCCGCACCATGCTGCTCGAGCATGTCTGGGATTATCATTTCGACCCGCAGACCAATGTGATCGACGTGCACGTCTCGCGCCTGCGCGGCAAGATCGAGAAGGGTTTCGACACGCCCCTGCTGCACACGGTGCGCGGCGCCGGCTACATGCTCAAGGCTGGCGGAATCGATGCATGAGCCGCTTTCTTGCCATGATGAAAATGACAGCCGTCCGGCTGTCAGCGCTGTATCTTCTGCTTTTTACCGTTTGCGCCATCGTGCTGGTCTTCTACATGACCAGTCTTTCCGTCAATCTTCTCACATCCCAGACTGAAGCCGCCGTCAACGAGGAGGTCGAAAGCGTCGGCCAGTCCTATCAGCGCGCCGGCATTGCCGGTCTTGTGCGCTCGGTTGACCGGCGCAGCCGTCAGCCCGGCGCCTATCTCTATCTCGTCGCCGATCCCGCCGGACGCATCGTCGCCGGCAATGTGCAGAGCATCGAGGCGGGTGTTCTGCAGACAGACGGCTGGATCGAGCGGCCGATTGCCTATGAACGCTACGGCGAAACCAGCAGCGATCCGCAGGTACATACCGCCATCGCGCGGGTGATCGTCATGCCCAATGGCATCCGCGTCATGGTCGGCCGCGATCTGGGCGAGCCGGAAAAGATCCGGCTCGTGGTCCGGCGTTCGCTTGGCGCGGCGCTGGGCATCATGGGCATCGGTGCGTTTCTGATCTGGTTTTTCGTCGGGCGGCGCGCATTGCACCGGATCGATGAGGTTTCCGCCGCGTCGCAGCGCATCATGGGCGGTGATCTCGCCGGACGCCTGCCGGTCAGCGGGTCGGGCGATGAGTTCGACCGTCTGGCTGCCAATCTCAACGGCATGCTGGCGCGTATCCAGGAGTTGAACGAGGGGGTGCGCCACGTCTCCGACAATATCGCGCATGACCTCAAGACGCCGCTGACCCGCATGCACAACCGGGCGGAATCCGCCCTTGCCAATGCCACGACCACCAAGGCCTATCGGGCGGCGCTGGACGGGATGATTGCCGATTCCGACCAGCTGATCCGTACCTTCAATGCCATTTTGATGATTTCGCGGCTGGAATCCGGTTATTCATCCGAGACGATGGAGCTGTTGCCGCTGTCGACGGTCGTGCAGGACGTCTATGAGCTGTACGAGCCCACGGCCGAAGAGGCGGGCATCCGTTTCGTTCTGGGCGCGGAGGATGCAACGCCGGTCCGCATCAACCGCGAACTGGTCGGGCAGACCATCTCCAATCTGGTCGACAACGCCATCAAATATGCCGGCGGCGGTGAAAAGCCGGTGGAAATATCCCTCGCTGTGGAAAAGCAGGATCACACGATCCGGGTGATTGTCACCGACAATGGCCCGGGCATCCCGCCCGATCAGGTGGATCGGGCCACGGAGCGTTTCGTGCGCCTGGAGGAAAGCCGTTCGCAACCGGGGTCAGGACTGGGTCTCAGTCTTGCCAAGGCGGTGATGAAATTGCACGGTGGCACTCTGGAATTGCAGGACAATGCTCCGGGGCTGCGCGCTGTGCTCGCTTTCCCGGTGGGGGAGGAGACCAAATGAATGTCAGGACCAGGGCATCCGGCCTTGATGATGCAGCGTTTTTCGCCCGCGATCTGCGCCCGCTGACACCGCTGGACAAGAAGGCGGCCGCCGCCTTTCTGGCCGAGCTCGCCGACAGCGCCGCCGGGAAGGAATGCCCTGCCACCGCTGGCGTGAAGGGCCATGGACAAGCGGCGGCCTTCCTCGCGGCTGTCCTCGACCTCTCGCCCTATCTGCGCACGGTCTTCATCCGCCGCCCCGCCATCCTGGAACCGCTGTTCGCCATGCCGCTGGCTCAGCGTCTTGACGCGCTCATGCAGAGCGTGGCGGCAAGCTCGGAAGCCGAAAACATCACCGAAACCGGCATTATGGCTGTCCTGCGCCAGCTGAAGCTGGAGGGGCATGTGCTGATCGCGCTGGGCGATCTTTCCGGCGTGTTCGATACGGCAGAAACAACCCGCTGGCTGTCGCGGCTGGCGGAAGAATGCGTGCGGGCGGCGGTGCGGTTCCTGCTGCGCGATGCGCACGAGTCCGGCAAACTCAAGCTTCCGGACCCGCAACACCCGGAAAAGCAGTGCGGCTGGATCATCCTCGCCATGGGCAAGTTCGGCGCGTTCGAACTGAACTATTCCTCCGATATCGACCTGATCGTCTTCATTGACGAGCACAGCCCGGCCATTCCCGATCCCTATGAATGCGTCGAAACGTTTTCGCGGCTGACGCGGCGTCTGGTGCGCATCCTGCAGGACCGCACCGCCGACGGCTATGTCTTCCGCACCGATCTGCGCCTGCGCCCGGATCCCGGATCAACCCCGCTGGCAATTCCCGTCGGCGCAGCGCTCAACTATTATGAGGGGCGCGGCCAGAACTGGGAACGCGCGGCCATGATCAAGGCGCGGCCGGTCGCCGGCGATATCGCGGCGGGCAAGCAGGTGCTGGCGGAGCTTGCCCCCTATGTCTGGCGCAAATATCTCGACTATGCGGCTATTGCCGACGTGCATTCGATCAAGCGGCAAATCCATGCCCATAAGGGCCATGGCGAAATTGCCGTACGCGGGCACAACGTCAAGCTTGGCCGGGGCGGCATCCGCGAAATCGAATTTTTCGTGCAGACCCAGCAGCTGATTGCCGGCGGCCGCTTTCCGCAGCTGCGCGGCTCGCGCACGGTGGACATGCTGGCGGCGCTCAACGGCCTTGGCTGGATCAGTGCGGAGGCACGCGACACGCTGGTGGAGAAATACGGTTTTCTGCGCGATGTGGAGCACCGCATCCAGATGATCGCCGACGAGCAGACCCACATGCTGCCGGAAGACGACGAGAATTTCCTGCGGGTGGCCCACATGATGGGCTATCGCGACGGTGACGCCTTTGCCGCCGATTTCCGCCAGTCGCTGAAAACCGTCGAAACGCACTATGCGGCGCTGTTCGAACAGGCGCAGGAGCTGGCGGGCGAGGCCGGCAATCTGGTGTTCACCGGCGATGTCGACGATCCCGATACGCTGGAAACCCTGGCGAAATTCGGCTTCGAACGCCCGAGCGATATCTGCCGCGTCATCCGCACCTGGCATTTCGGCCGCTACCGCGCCACCCAATCGGCGGAATCGCGCGAGCGCCTGACCGAACTCACGCCCGTGCTGCTCAAGGCCTTCGGCGCGACGAGCCGCGCCGACGAAGCGCTGATGCGTTTCGACGAGATGATCAAGGGCCTGCCCGCCGGCATCCAGCTGTTCAGCCTTTTGCAGTCCAACCCGCGGCTGCTCGACCTGCTTGTGCTGATCATGGGCGCCGCGCCGCGCCTTGCCGATATCATCACCCGCAAGCCGCATGTGTTTGACGGCATGCTGGATCCCGCTATCTTTGCCGATATTCCGACCCGCGCCTATCTGGCCGAGCGGCTGGAAAACTTTCTCGGGCCGGCCCAGGTCTATGAGGATATTCTCGACCGCCTGAGGATTTTTGCAGCCGAGCATCGCTTTCTCATCGGCATCCGGCTTCTGACCGGCGCCATCGACGGTATCCGGGCGGGCAAGGCCTTTTCCGATCTCGCCGATCTGGTCATCGACCGGGCGTTGCAGGCGGTGATCGGCGAATTCGCCAGCAAGCACGGCACAGTGTCCGGCGGGCGCATCGCCATTCTCGGCATGGGCAAGCTCGGCAGCCGCGAGCTGACCGCAGGCTCGGATATCGATCTCATCCTGCTCTATGACCATGATGCGGATGCCGAGGAATCCGATGGCGAAAAGCAGCTGGCGCCATCGCAATACTATATGCGGCTGACCCAGCGTCTGATTGCGGCGCTTTCCGCCCCGACGGCGGAGGGCGTTCTCTACGAGGTGGATTTCCGCCTGCGCCCCTCCGGCAACAAGGGGCCGGTGGCGACGCATATCGATTCCTTCCGTAAGTATCAACGCACGGAAGCCTGGACGTGGGAACACATGGCGTTGACCCGGGCACGGCCCGTGGCAGGCGATACCGCGCTGTTCGGCGAGATCGAGACAGAAATCAGCGCGATTCTCAGCCTGCCGCGCGACCCGGCAAAGATCGCCAAGGACGTGGCCGAAATGCGGGCACTGCTGGAAACGGAGAAGCCGCCGCGCGATGCCTGGGACATGAAGCTGGTTCCCGGCGGCATCATCGATCTGGAATTCATCGCCCAGTTTGCCGTACTCACCGGCAATGTCGAGGGTCCGATCATCGCCCATTCGACGGCGGAAGTCCTGACAAAGCTCAAGGCCGGTTTTGCCGAACCTGTCGTGACGGATCAGCTGGTGGGCGCGGCCAATCTTTATACGGAGCTGACGCAGATCATCCGGCTGTGCCTGAACAGCGACACCCGGCGCGAGGATTTTCCGCCCGGCCTCGGCGATCTCCTGTGCCGCGCCTGCGATCTTCCCGATCTCGGGCGGGTGGAAACCCATCTGGAAGACACGGCCAAATCGGTTCGTAAGACATTCAACGCAGTGCTGCGTGACGCCCAACGGAAAAACTGATCGGAAAATATCTGCTTGAACTGATATAAGCTTCAGCCTATATTCAGCCACGAGTTGGACAGTTCTTGAGCATCCGGATTTTTCCAAAGAGCAAAAATTGCTCGATCCGGATGTCGCAGACAAGCTGGACGAAGTGCTCATCGCTCTTGCGAAGGTAGGGCCGCACTTGGGGCGGCCGCTGGTCGATACGCTTTATGGTTCGAAACACCCGAACATGAAGGAAATCCGCTTCTCGATCAAAGGCGTATGGCGCTTTGCTTTTGCCTTCGATGCCGAACGGCAGGCAGTGATTCTGATCGGCGGCAACAAGGAAGGTGTGAGCCAGAAGAGATTTTACAAGCTCCTCATCAAGGAAGCGGACAAGCGTTTTGATGAGTGGCTGGAAGCCGAGGAATGAGGCAATGACAAAATTCAGGAAATCGGAATTTCAGTCCGCAACGGATCGGATCAAGTCCCTGCCGGAGGCACGTCAGGATAAAATTCACGCCGGGGCGAACGCCATCATCGAAGCCATGCACCTTGCCGAAGTTCGCAAGGCGCTCGATGTGACGCAGGTTGCGCTCGCGGAAGCAACCGGCCTGCAACAGGGCGAAATCTCCCGGATCGAAAATCATACGGAAAATGTGCAGTTGAAGACGCTCGAGAAATATGTGCTGGGTCTTGGGGGCACCTTCAAGATTGTGGCTGATTTTCCCGACGGCACCCACGCGGAAATTCCGCTGCGTTCGGGCAAGCCGGTCAAATCACGCATCAAGATGGAAACGCATTAATCCGATAGAGCGTTCTAAACCCGCCATTCCTCCCGCACCGGGCCGATGGTCCGGGTGGGGATGCGCACGGACACGATGGTGCCGACGCCCTCGGTCGAGCGGATTTTCAGCGCGCCGCCATGCAGCTCGGTCAGCGAGCGGGAAATCGCGAGCCCGAGGCCCGAACCCGTATGCGTCTTGGTGAACTGGTTTTCCACCTGTTCGAATGGCTGGCCGATCTTCTTCAGCGCCGATTTCGGAATGCCGCAGCCCGTATCCTCAATGGTGAACACCAGCGCACCAGATACCTTGCGTGCCCGCACCGAGATGCGTCCGCCCGTATCGGTGAATTTCACCGCGTTTGACAGAAGGTTGATCAGGATCTGCTTGATCGCCCGCCGGTCGGCATTGAGCGTGACGCTGTCGGCGATTTTTGTTTCCACCTTCACGTCCTTGTTCAGCGCCTGCAGCGAGACGACGCGCACCGTCTCGTTGATCAGCGGGCAAAGGTCGATCTCTTCCCGGTCGAGCGAGAAGTGACCGGCCTCGATCTTCGACATGTCGAGAATGTCATTGATCACATTGAGCAGGTAATTGCCGCTGGTATGGATATCCTGCACATATTCCTCGTAGCGGTCGGAACCGAGCGGCCCGAACGTGCCGGAATGCATGATTTCGGAAAAGCCGATGATGGCGTTGAGCGGCGTGCGCAATTCGTGCGACATGTTGGCGAGAAATTCCGATTTCGCCCGGTTGGCGGCCTCGGCGCGTTCCTTCTCCACCGCATATTTGCTGTTGAGTTCGGTGAGTTCGAGCGTGCGCTCGACTTCGGATTTGCGCGCAAGGCTGAGGTCGTGAATGGTCGCCATCAGGCGGCGCTCGCTGTCGACCAGCCGCTCTTCGTGCACCTTCAACTGGGTAATGTCCGTGCCCACCGACACCAGACCGCCATCCTGCGTGCGCCGTTCATTGACCTGCAGCCAGCGGCCGTCGGCCAGCTGCCGTTCGAAGGTCAGGGCACCGGCACGGCCATGTTCATTGGCCATGCGCTTTTCGAACGCAACGGCGCGGATGCGCGGCTCCAGTTCATCCCTGCCGATGCCGGGAAGCAGGCATTCATTGGCGAGGCCGGAATATTCGTTGAACTTGCTGTTGGACATGACGAGGCGATTGTCCGCATCCCAGAGAACGAAGGTTTCGGAAATGCTCTCGATGGCTTCGCGGATGCGCTGGTCGGCCTGTGCGGTCTGCTGGGCAAAACGGTGCTGTTCGCTGACATCGACGGCGACGCCGACGAGATGCGTGTCGCCGACGGTGGCATCGGCAACCTGTGCGCGTACCCGCATCCAGACCCAGTGGCCCTCGGCGTGGCGCATGCGGAACACCCGGTCGATCTGGCTGATCTCGCCCGCTGCCACCTGTGCGGCCAGACCGTACAGCTTGTCGTCGTCCTCGTGGATGATGGATGAAATATCCCCCAGCGACAGGATCGCGTCATAGGCTTCATAGCCGAGCATTTCATACATGGACCGCGACCAGTAGACCCGGCCGCGCGCCATGTCCCAATCCCACAGCCCGCAGCGTCCGCGCGCCAGCGCCGTATCCACCCGCGCCTGGGTGTGCTGGTAGAGCGCATCGGCATCCTGCGCCCGGGCCGACTGGCTGAAATAGGCATAGAGGACCACCAGCATGATCGCGGCGGTTCCGGCGAACAGGGTGACATTGACGGATATCATCCGCCGCCATTCGGCAAAGATCGCATCGACCGGGTGCATGACGAAGACGGAATAACCGCCGCTGCCGGTCCGGCTGAACGCGGCAAGGCCCGTCGTGCCGTTCATGCGCACTTCCATCACCCCGGCACGCTCGCCGAACAGGAACAGCGGCTGGCCGTCGGTGACAAAACTTTCCAGATTCTTGTCGCGCCAGCGGTCGCCGCCATCCGACGAGGCGACGATCTTCGATTCACCCGAGGCAATGGCGATCCACATGCCGTGCGGGATGAGGTCGTTGGAACGCATCTCGGCGATGATGTTCTGCAGCTCGCCGCTGTCGAGTTTCTGGCCGGCCTTCATCCGGTTGTCGATGATGCTCGCCATGTGGTTCGCGGCCAGCGCCAGCGTGGCCCGGGCCGTCCGCTCCGTATCGTCGCGCCAGGACAGGAGCGACATCGCGCGGGCCGTTGCGAGGATGATGAGGAAAATAATGATCAGCGGCGGAATGGCACGGCGCAGGTAAGGCTCGGCAGCCAGCAGCTTGCCGTAGGCAGGGTCAGCGAGAAGTTTGATATGACCGGAAAGACGGGTGCGCCCCCGCGCAGTCTCCCGCTTTCCGGCATAATCCTTCCCCGTCGGCGCGCGATACGCGTCCGCATTTGCCATCGAATGGCCCCCTCAATTGCCTGTATAATCAGTGATTTGCTTCGCCACGCCGCACATCCGAAGCACCTGTAGTGAATCAAAACTGATTCGGTGTGTCCAGTCCTTTTGTTAAATATTTAGCAATCATTGTGGCAGCCATGAATCAGTTTTGCAGCCGATTCGACTAAGCCTTTGAAAAGACTCCACGTCCGGAAAAGGCCGGCGAGGGGTAAAACTATGCCCCGGCCGGTGGATAACCGGCCGGGGCATCAAAACGGGGAAGAGACAGCCGAATCTTCAGGCAAAACCGGTGTGAAACAGGCTCAGGCAAGCGTCCTTTGAACGATGTCGCTGACGTCGGCGGAGAGGTCCTTGACCACGGCGATGGAGGCCAGGGCCTCGCGCGCATGCTCGCGCCGCACCGCCTCGAACGAGCGCCAGGAACGCATGGCTGTCAGGAGCCGCGCCGCAAGCTGCGGGTTCTTCTTGTCGACGGTCAGGATGGTCTCGGCGAAGAACCTGTAACCCTCGCCATCGGCACGGTTGAACCCGGTCTGGTTGCCGCTGGAGAAGGCGCCGATCAGGCCGCGTGTCCGGTTGGGGTTGTCGAGCGAGAACAGCTTGTGAGTCATCAGATAGCGCACCCTGGCCAGGGCGCCTTCGCCCGGCTGGGTCGCCTGGACGATGAACCATTTGTCCATGACGAGGGCATCATTGCCGAAGCGATCCTCGAATGCCTTGAGCGCATTCTTCGTCTGGGTGCTGTCGCCGAACCGCTGCACGAGCACCGCCAGTGCCGCGACGCGGTCCGTCATGTTGTCCGCATGGCTGAACTGGGCCGCCGCGCGTTTCGGGCTGCCGTCGGCAGCGCTGAGATAATCGAGCAGCACATTGCGCAAGGCACGCCGTCCGGCGCTTGTCGCATCGGGCTTGAACGGGCCGCTGTGGTCGAGATCGTCATACAGCTGATCGAATTTGGCGGCATGCGCTTCGGCGACGGCAAGAATGAACGCCTCGCGGCTGCCCAGAATGGCGTCGGGGTCGATATTGCTGCCGAGTTCCCGGGCGATATCGCTTTCCGACGGCAGGCCAAGGCACAGCGCCCGGAAGGCCTCGTCCAGATTGCTGTTGAAGGCGATTTCGCCGAGAAGCTTGATCGACGAGCTTTCAATGGTGGCGGACTTGCCGCCGCGCACGCGCTTGGCGTTGCTGGTCAGTTTCGCCGTCAGCAGCTGCGTCAGTGCCTGCCAGCGGTTGACGGCGTCGCCGTCGTGGCGGGCAAGGAACGTCAGATCGGAGCGCGTGAGTTCACTGGTCATGGTGACTGGAGCGGAGAACCCGCGCAAGAGGGAGGGCACCGGCCGTTCGGTGATGCCGGAAAAGCTCAGCCGTTCCTTGCGCTTGAACAGGTGGATGACATCGCCCTTGACCGTTCCGCCCTTGACGGATTTTGGCCTCAGCTCGCGCCCTTTGGCGCCCAGCAGGGCAAATTGCACAGGAATGTGCATGGGCTTCTTCGACGATTGTCCGGGGGTTGCCTTCAGCGACTGTTCGATCTCGATCTCGAAGGTCTGCGTCGCCTGATCGTAATCATAGGTGATGGCGAGATTGGGTGTACCGGCCTGGTCGTACCAGAGGGCAAACTGGCTCAAATCCTCGCCGGAGGCCTCCTCGAACACCTTGATGAAGTCCTCGATTGTCGCCGCATCGCCGTCATGGCGCTCGAAATACAGATCCATCCCCTTGCGGAAGAGGTCGGCGCCGAGAATGGTGCGGATCATGCGCACGACTTCCGAGCCCTTTTCATAGACGGTTGCCGTGTAGAAATTGTTGATCTCGCGGAACTGGCGCGGGCGCACGGGATGGGCGAGGGGGCCGGCATCTTCCGGGAACTGGTGGGCTTTGAGACCCTTGACCTCGGCGATGCGCTTGACGGCGCGCGAGCGCATGTCGGCGGAAAACTCGTGATCGCGGAAAACCGTCAGGCCTTCCTTCAGGCACAGCTGGAACCAGTCGCGGCAGGTGATGCGGTTGCCCGTCCAGTTGTGGAAGTATTCGTGGGCGATCACCGCTTCGATGCCGGCATAATCGACGTCGGTCGCGGTCTCGTGGTCGGCAAGCACATATTTGTCGTTGAAGACGTTGAGCCCCTTGTTCTCCATCGCGCCCATGTTGAAGTCGGATACGGCAACGACGTTGAAGACGTCGAGATCATATTCGCGGCCGAAAACATCCTCGTCCCACTTCATCGAGCGCTTCAGCGCGTCCATGGCATAGAGCGCGCGCGGCTCCTTGCCGTGCTCGACATAGATGCCGAGATCAACGGGACGGCCCGAGGCGGTGGTGAACCTGTCGGTGATGACACCGAGATCGCCGGCCACAAGTGCGAAGAGGTAGGCGGGCTTGGGGTGCGGATCGTGCCAGACGGCAAAATGTCTTCCATCGGCCAGAGCACCCTTTTCGCCCGGATTGCCATTGGCCAGAAGCAGCGGCGCTTCCACGGCATCGGCTTCAACGCGGACCGTATAGACCGACAGAAGGTCAGGGCGATCATAGAAATAGGTGATGCGGCGGAATCCTTCCGCTTCGCACTGGGTGCAGTAGACGCCGCTGGACCGGTAGAGGCCGGTCAACTGGCGGTTGGTGGTCGGATTGACTTCCGTGGTGATCTGCAGCTTGAACGTGCCGCTCTCGGGCAGGGCGCTGATTTCAAGGCGATCGGGCGTTGCGACATAGGCATTGTCGCCCAATGCGACGCCGTCGATGCTGATATCGATGAGTTTCAGTTCGTCGCCGTCAAGGACAAGCGGTGCATCGGCGGCAACGCCCGGCCGGCGTTCGATATGCAGTGTCGACTTGACGATGGTGCGCTCGGGATGGAGCGAGAATTCAAGGTGGGTTTCAGGAATAAGAAAATCGGTTGGCTTGTAATCTTCAAGATGAAAGATCTGGCCGGTATCGGTACGCATTGGGAAACTGTCCTTTTTGTGGTGCCGGACCGTAGCCGTGTTTGCCCCGGCATACAACAAAGCAGCCGGTTTTTTCCGCGTATGCTGTTGCTTTTGTTCACTTCCGTATGTGCTTGAAACATGCAACGTGATCGCATTGGTATCTGGAAGGATTCGTCAAAGTAACCTATACAGATATATCAATTCTGTTTCTCTCCATTCGCTCCCTCAAGGAATACCAGTCGTGACAACTATCGTTCACCAGAAAGACGGTGGACCGCCCCTCACGGATAAGGTGCGCAGCACCAATGTCATGCTCGGAATTGGCCTCAAGGTCGCTTCGGTCTGCGTCTTCGTCTGCATGTCGAGCCTGCTGAAAGCATCGGACGGCATCCCCGCGGGGCAGCTGGTGTTCTTCCGCTCCTTCTTCGCCATCTTTCCGGTTGTCGTGTTCATCGCGTGGCAGGGCCAGCTGAACGTCGCGTTCAAGACCAATGAACCCTTCAGCCACTTCTGGCGCGGGTTTGTCGGCGTCAGCGCCATGAGCGCCAGTTTCTACGGCCTTACCAAGCTGCCTTTGCCGGAAGCGATTGCCCTCAGCTATGCCACGCCCCTGCTGACCGTATTGTGCAGCGCGGTGTTCCTGCGCGAGACCGTGCGGCTTTACCGCTGGAGCGCTGTGTTTGTCGGGCTCATCGGCGTGCTGATCATTCTCTGGCCGCGCATGACGTTCTTCACCGGTCAAAGCGAATTCGGCGGCGAAGAGGCAATCGGCGCGCTGGCCACCCTTTGCGGGGCAGGGCTTGCGGCCATCGCCATGCTGCTGGTGCGGCGGCTGGTCCAGACCGAGCGCACCCCGACCATCGTCGTCTACTTCTCGATTGCCTCGAGCGTCATCGCGCTGGTCAGCCTGCCTTTCGGCTGGGTCTGGCCCACGCCGATGCAGGCGACACTCCTGGTCATGGCCGGCATTGCCGGCGGCGTGGCACAAATCCTTCTGACCGAGAGCTACCGGCATGCCGACATGTCGACCATCGCGCCGTTTGAATATACGTCGATGCTGCTCGGCCTGGTCATCGGCTACATGCTGTTCGGCGATATTCCGTCCAGCGAAATGATGACGGGTGCGGTCATCGTCATCAGCGCCGGCATCTTCATCATCTATCGCGAGCGCCAGCTCGGGCTTGCCCGGGCACGGGCGCGCAAGGCCTCGACGCCGCAGGGCTGACCCCTAGTCGTCCTTGGCCGCGCTGATCGCCGGGTTGAGCTGCAGCGTTTCCGGTGTCTGCGGCCTGTCCGGCGCGCGGTAGACGAAGTCCGGCCGCTCCGACGGCACCTGCCGGGCCCGGCGCAGGCTGCGCCAGAAGGCGTAGGAACCGTAGGCTGCATAGCAGCCCGCCATGGTCATGAAGAATCCGGCGGGGCCGGTGACATCCATCAGCCGCCCGGCAATCTGCGGGCCGATCATGCTGCCGATGCCGTAGACGATCAGCAGGCCGCTTGAGACTTTGACGAATTCGCTCGGCTCGGCAAAATCATTGGCATGGGCGACGTTGAGCGAATAGATCGGAAACAGCACCGTGCCGAAGGCGAACATCAGGGAATAGATGACCCAAGGGGTAACAGGCTGCACGATGATCATCGTCACGGACAACAGGACGCCGACAATACCGGCCACCACCATCACATAGCGCCGGTCGACAAAGTCGGAGATGCGCCCGATGGGATACTGGAAGATGGCGCCGCCGATCATGGCGCTGGCAATCATCGTGGCGATGTCGAAGGTGGAAAGGCCGATTTCGCGGCCATAGATCGCCGAGAGGAAATTCCACGCGCCCGCTATGATACCGGCAATCAGCGAACCGATCATCGCAGCGGGCGATTTGCGGTAGAGGCCGGGCAGGTCGAGCGAAACCTCGGTCAGCGGGCGCGGCGACTGGGCATTGGAAAGCCCGGTTGGCACGAGGGCTGCGGCATAGATCAGCGCACCGATCATGAACAGCGCCTGTGTCGCCGGATTGCCGAACGGCAGGATGTATTGCCCGACCAGCAGGCCGATCATCGACACGATCATGTAGATTGAAAACACCATGCCGCGTGAGGCGTTGGTCACGCGCTCGTTCAGCCAGCTTTCAATCACCATGTAGCTGCCGGCCAGCGAGAAACCGGCAAGCGCCCGGAACAGGGTCCAGGCCCACGGGTCGATGATGAGCCCGTGCAGCAGCATCGACATGCTGAGCAGGGTCAGGAGGACGGCAAAGACACGGACATGACCGACGCGGCGCACCAGACGCGGAACGACAATGCAGCCGCCGGTGAAGGCGAGGGCATAGCCCGTGCCAAGCCAGCCGACCGTGGTCGGCGACCAGCCCTCTATTCCCGCGCGCAAGGGCAGCAGAATGCCTGCCAAACCGCCGGCGGTCAGCATCAGGAAGGTGCTGGTCAACAGTGCCGCAATCGGCAAGAGCTGGCGAAACATATGGGGACCCTGCGTTTCTGCACCGGAAAGTACAGGTTTCACCGGGCTTCAGAGCCGGAAATTACGACACTGTCATTCCAGTTTTGCGCCATGGCATATGAATTATTGCGTGAGGGCGCGCAACTGTATTTTGGCGGCAATGAAATCACGCCAGGCAAAGCGCTTCTGGGCTGAATTGCGCAGGAGATAGGCCGGATGCAGCGTCGGCATGACCGGGATGTCGATCCCCGCCGCCGTGCGGTGGGTTTTCCAGTTGCCGCGCAGCCGCAAAATACCTTCCGGCGCATGGGTCAACGCCTTGGCGGCGGGGCCGCCGAGGGCTACCAGCAGTTTGGGGCCGGCAAGTTCGATCTGCCGTTCGAAGAAGGGGCGGCAGATCTCGGTTTCCAGCGGCGTCGGCGTGCGGTTGCCCGGCGGGCGCCAGGGAATGGTGTTGGCGATGTAGACGCCGGTGCGGTCAAGGCCGATGGCGCCGAGCATCCGGTCGAGCAACTGCCCGGAACGGCCGATGAACGGCACGCCTTCCAGATCCTCTTCGCGTCCCGGTGCCTCACCGACGAACATGATGGGGGCGTGCGGATTGCCGTCGGCAAAGACCAGGTTCTTGGCAGTGAATTTCAGATTGCAGCCATCGAAGGATGCAAGCTGCTCGCGCAACTGTTCAAGTGTGGTGGCGCTCGAGGCGAGCTGCCGCGCCAGTGCAATCTTGGTGTCGTCGGGGACGGAGGTCTTGTTCAATGCCGGCGCTGCCACCGGTTGCGGCTCCGGCCGCGGCCGCTCGGCCTGCGGTACTGCTTGGCGCGTCGCTGCGGGCGGCTGAACAGGCTTGCGTGCGGGCTCCACTGCGGCAAAGCGGTCGACCGGCGCGTCCTCAAGCGGTGTGTCGGCACCGGCTTCGGCATAAAAGTGCAAGAGTTCACGCAGGTCGGGCAATGGCTGATCCTTGAACCCGGATTGGAGCGGGTCTCTCCTTCAAGTCGCAAATTGCGCGCGTGATTGCAAGGTCAGGTGGAGGGAATGCGCGGCTCCTGCACCAGATAAAAGATGCGCTTGGGCGTAAAGTCGCCAATCGGAAAATCCATGATCGCGTTTGCCTTTGGATCAACCTTGCCGTCTTGAAAGGTCAGGCGGTCATAGGGTTCTGGGTTATCTTCATAGGTGGCAAAAACATTGGAATGCATCATTCCTGTCTTGTCGCACGGCTGGCAGAAGGACAGCCCGTCACTATAATCGCTCGGCTCCCCAAGCACCGATTGCAATTCAAAGAAAAACTCCTGCCACGGGCGGCCGCTGCCATTGATGGCCCGGATCTGCAGATGGAACAGCAGGCCAAAACCCTGCGGCACGAATCCTGGCTTCCCCACGCCGGCGTTGCGAATGACGAGCGTGACCGGAACGATATCATTCAGCTCTTCGGTGATGACGATCGGATCTTCGGTTGTGCCGGTCCCGCTGACCGAACGGATGCTGAACCCGCCCATTTCATCGGAAAAACTATAGGGCCCAACCGTCCATTTCTTCTGCTCCTGCGCCGCAGAATGGGTAAAAATCATGGTGACAGCCAGAACACTGCCCATTGTCCAGATCATCCAGAGTGATCTCATCCCGTCCCCGCTTGTTGGTTATCCCCGATCCACCAGCAGTTTTTTTATGCGAGACATGTCAATGGAGGCGAGTATGAACGAAATGCGCAAAGGCGCAACTGGGTTGACCTGCCTGCGGATGGCATAGCGCGCGGTGCGTGGTTCGACACGCTCACCATGAGGAAGGTGGTTTGATTGCAGGGCGCATCTGCGGTGTCGCAGAATGTGGCTCCCTGCAACTCTCACTCTCCATCATGGTGAGCATGTCGAACCACGCACAATGGCCTTGCAATCTCGCCTGAGAAACACCGGCAAACGCCCTTGATGTCACGGCAGTTATCCTGTTCCCGCGCCTTGGAAATTCCGCCGTACACGGGGCTAAAATATTGACGTTTACGTTAAGGTAAATTATAAATTGTGGAAATGGTCGTAGGATGAGGGCAATTGGCCGCATCTTGAATGGATGCTAGCCTCTGTCATACGGCTATTGTTGCGTTACAAATGGGAAAAACACAGGCGAAGTGTTTGCGGGGCATAGCATTCAGGAGGACTTCATGAGCGAGACAAACGAACTTCCAGAGCGGGAGAGCATGGAGTTTGATGTCGTGATTGTCGGCGGCGGCCCATCGGGCCTGTCAGCGGCGATCAGGCTCAAGCAGATCAATCCTGAACTGTCGGTCGTCGTGCTGGAAAAGGGCGGCGAGGTCGGTGCCCATATTCTTTCCGGCGCGGTGGTCGATCCCATCGGCGTCGACAAGCTCTTGCCCGGCTGGCGGGACGAGGAGGGACACCCCTTCAAGACACCCGTGACAACGGATCACTTTCTGGTTCTGGGGCCGGCAGGCTCCGTCCGCCTGCCGAACTTTGCCATGCCGCCGCTGATGAACAATCACGGCAATTTCATTGTTTCGCTGGGCAATGTCTGCCGCTGGCTCGGCACCAAGGCGGAAGAGCTGGGCGTCGAGATTTATCCCGGATTCGCCGGTTCCGAAGTTCTCTATGACGATAGCGGTGCGGTCATTGGTGTGGCCACCGGCGACATGGGCATCGAAAAGGACGGTTCACACGGTCCGGCCTATACGCGCGGCATGGCGCTGCTTGGCAAATATACACTCATTGCCGAGGGTGCGCGGGGCTCGCTCGCCAAACAGCTCATCAGCAAGTTCAAGCTTGATGAAGGCAAGGAACCGGCCAAGTTCGGTATCGGCCTGAAAGAGCTCTGGCAGATCGATCCGGCCAAGCACAAGCTGGGCCTGGTGCAGCATTCCTTCGGCTGGCCGCTCGACCTGAAGACGGGCGGCGGTTCGTTCCTCTATCACCTCGAGGACAATACGGTGGCCGTCGGCTTCGTCATGCACCTCAACTATAAGAACCCCTATCTGTCGCCGTTCGAGGAATTCCAGCGCTTCAAGACGCATCCCGCCATTCGCGGCACGTTCGAGGGCGGCAAGCGCCTTGGCTATGGTGCGCGCGCCATTACCGAAGGCGGCTGGCAGTCGGTGCCGAAACTGTCCTTCCCCGGTGGCGTGCTGATCGGTTGCTCCGCCGGTTTCGTCAACGTGCCGCGCATCAAGGGATCGCACAATGCCATGCTCTCGGGCATGCTGGCGGCGGAACATGCCGCGGCGGCACTGGCTGCGGGACGGGCCAATGACGAACTCATCTCCTACGAAAACGCCTGGCGCACCAGCGAGATCGGCAAGGACCTGAAGCGGGTGCGCAACGTCAAGCCGATGTGGTCGAAACTCGGCACCGTCGGCGGTGTGGTGCTTGGCGGCATCGACATGTGGCTGAACACGATTTTCGGCGGCTGGTCGCCCTTCGGCACATGGAAGCATGGCAAGTCCGACGCGGCATCGCTGGAACCGGCGGCCAAGCACAAGCCGATCGCCTATCCCAAGCCCGATGGCGTCTTGACCTTCGACCGCCTGTCCTCGGTGTTCCTGTCGAACACCAACCACGAGGAAAACGAACCGGTCCACCTCATTGTCAAGGATGCGGCGCTGCAGAAATCCTCGGAACACGATGTCTTTGCGGGGCCATCGACGCGTTATTGCCCGGCGGGCGTTTATGAATGGGTCGAGGAAAGCACCGGACCGAAATTCGTGATCAACGCCCAGAACTGCGTTCACTGCAAGACCTGCGATATCAAGGACCCGAACCAGAACATCAACTGGGTGCCGCCGCAGGGCGGCGAGGGGCCGGTCTATACCAGCATGTGATGAAAAGCCCGGTTGATCCGGGCTTTTTTCCGATTGAGACGTGGGTAAAAGCTCGCGTCTTTTGTCGATCAACTGACCTGTCCCGGAGTTTGCCCGTGATCACCTGCTATCTCAAATATGTCATCGATCCCTACAAGCTTGCCGAATTCGAGGACTATGGCCGCCGTTGGATCGCGCTCGTCACTCGCCTGGGCGGAAACCATCACGGCTATTTCCTGCCGAGCGAAGGGGCAAGCAACATCGCCTATGCGATGTTCAGCTTTCCCAGTCTTGCTGACTATGAAACATACCGGCAGCGCATGGCAAAAGACCCCGAATGCCAGGCGGTGTTTGAAATGGAAAAACACAATCGCAGCATCGTCAGCTACGAACGCAGTTTCCTGAGGCCGGTATTCGAATAATCACTGCGTCAGCATCACGGTCTGCAGATCCGGACCGTCATCGGCTGCCGCATCGATTGCAAACCGCAGGAGCAGCGGCAGGTGATCCGAGCCGACGGGCGCGAGCGTTTCGACGCTTGCGCCCGAGATTCGGCTTGAGACGAGGATATGATCAAGCGGCAGGCCGATCCATCTGGCCGCTTTTGCCAGCGTGCCGTTGATCAGCCAGCTCGGGCGCAATCCATCCGCCGGCATGGTTTTGCTTGCCGCCGCGATCTGGCGAACGGTTTGGCTCCATGGCGCCGCATTGAAGTCACCGGCAACAATCATCGGTCCCTGCAGCCGTTCGAAATAGGCACGCATTTCCTCAACATTATCAGGTTGCGCAAACGGCCAGGGCCAGTCCAGGTGCAGAGCGGCAACCAGTGCGGTGCGGCCGCCGAAATCAATCCGGGCGAGGCCGGCAAGGGCGTTGCCGATGCATTGCGGCGTCGTGCCCAGCGCAAAGGGGCGGCGGGAGAGGATCGCCACACCACCGATGCGTTTACTGCTGGGACAGTAGAGATTGTAGGGATACCGCGCTTCGATCGCCGCGAGCTTCGCCCGCCAGCTGTCCGAAACCTCCTGCAGGGTGATGACGTCGGGGCTCTGCTGCGCAATCAGACGGATGACCTCCGTCTGGTCGGCATTGTCAAAGCGAAGGTTCAACTGCAGCAGCGTGTATTGCGGCTGGCCGGATGGCGTGGCGGCTTGCGGCGTCCCGGCTGATGCGGGCGCGGGAGCAGGGGCCAGCACGGTCGACAGGGCCATGACCGCCAGAATGATGGTCATCAGGCTTTCCCGCCACAACCCCATGAAAAGGGCTGGCAGTGCCGTGAGGATCATGAGCGCGGCGAGGTGCATGCGGAAGTGCGCGAATGCATCGAAAACCGGATGCACGGAACCGAAAAATCCGAGCACCAGCGGTACCGACAGCAGGACCGGTACAAGCACGGCCGCGAGCTTCACCCAGGATGATTTTGTCGTTGTGGTCATGGTCACGCATTAAACGGTCAATTGCGACGCAATCAAGATGCGGAATATCAGATCGCTTTCTCCGCTCATTCAGCGATGCGCCATCGCCGCAACCTCCAAATGCACACCGTCTTCAATATTCAACTCTGCATGCGTTGCTGTCTTCGCGGGATTTGCAAAGGTGCCCATCACTTAGGCGTTTGAGAGTGAAGCAGCACGCACCGAGCCAGCCGGTGCATCGGGACGATAGGCCTCCCGACCATGGCAATGGCCTTGCTCTCAAAACTGGAGGTGACGCGATGTGGTATCTGCCGCTGAGCATCACGCTGGAAGTGAAAAGAACCCGGACTAGCTGGTCGCTGGTCATCCGGGTTCAATTCACTATCTAGAAAAAGGAGGTGGGCGAAAGCCCATCTCCACTCCAGAAGGATACGGCATTCTATCCCAAATTCCAAGCCGATTTTCCCCGGGCAGACTGCGGATTGGCTCAAATCGTCGGCTGAAACAACCGTGAAATGCAGAGCTTCTCAGCATTCAACCCTGCATGCGTTGCTGTTTTCGCGGGATTTGCAAAGGTGCCTGTCACTCAGGCGTTTGAGAGTGAAGCAGCACGCACCGAGCCAGCCGGTGTATCGGGAGGATGGGCCGCCCGACCATGGCAATGGCCTTGCTCTCAAAACTGGAGGTGACGCGATGTGGTATCTGCCACTGAGCATCACACTAGACGTGAAAAGAACCCGGACTGGCTGGCAAGTCACGCTCCGGGTTCAATTCACTATCTAGAAAAAGGAGGTGGGCGAAAGCCCATCTCCACTCCAGAAGAATACGGCATTTCGCCCTTGTTTCCAAGCAACAATCGCCAAATCGTCAGGCCATCCGCCGAGAAAAGCTCGTCTCTGCTACTGGAAGGCCATCTCGAAGAAGCTGCGCAACTTGCGCGAGTGCAGTTTTTCCGGCGGCATTTCCGCCAGTTTCTCCAGCGCACGGATGCCGATCTGCAGATGCTGGGCGACCTGACGCTTGTAGAACTCCGTTGCCATGCCCGGCAGCTTCAATTCGCCATGTAGCGGCTTGTCGGAAACACACAGCAGCGTTCCATAGGGCACGCGGAAGCGGAAGCCGTTGGCGGCAATGGTCGCCGACTCCATGTCGAGCGCAATGGCGCGCGATTGCGACAGGCGCTTCACCGGTCCGCGCTGGTCGCGCAGTTCCCAGTTGCGGTTGTCGATGGTGGCAACCGTGCCCGTGCGCATGATGCGCTTCAGGTCGTAGCCCTCAAGTCCCGTGACTTCGGCGACCGCCTGTTCGAGCGCCACCTGCACTTCGGCCAGCGCCGGGATCGGCACCCAGACCGGCAGGTCGTCATCGAGCACGTGATCCTCGCGCACATAGGCATGGGCCAGCACATAGTCGCCGAGCGCCTGTGTGTTGCGCAGTCCGGCGCAGTGGCCGAGCATCAGCCACGCATGCGGGCGTAGAACCGCGATGTGGTCCGTGATGGTCTTGGCGTTGGAGGGGCCGACGCCGATATTGACCATGGTGATGCCGGCATTGTCTTTCTTCGCCAGATGATAGGCAGGCATCTGCGGCAGCCGTCCAATCGGCACGCCGGACGTCGGCGCGTCGTCACCGGCTTCGGTGATCAGGTTGCCCGGTTCGATGAACCGCTCGTAGCCGCCGCCACCCTCGGCCATCAGCCGCCGCGCCAGGGCGCAGAACTCATCGATGTAGAACTGATAGTTGGTGAAGAGGACATAGTTCTGGAAATGCACGGGACGGGTCGCGGTATAGTGCGACAGGCGATGCAGGGAATAATCCACGCGCTGCGCCGTGAACGGCGACAGCGGCATGATCCCGTCAATATCGTCGGTCTCATATTCGCCATTGACGATCCGGTCATCCGTGGCGTTGAGATCGGGGACATCGAAGAGATCGCGCAGCGGGCGCTGGAACGCATCGGCAACCGAGGATTCCACATAGGTGCCTTCAAGGAAGGCAAAGTGGATGGGGATCGGTGTCGTGGATTCCTGCACCGTAACCGGCCCGCCATGATTGCGGATCAGCAGTCTGATCTGTTCTTCCAGGTAGCTTTCGAAAAGATCGGGCCGGGTGATGTTGGCCGAATACTGGCCGGGTGCCGACACATGGCCGAAGGCGAGGCGGGAGTCGATCTGCGCATAGCTTGACGTGGACAGGCGCACTTCCGGATAGAAGGCACGAAAATGCGTGTTGTTTTCCACTTTGCCCTTGGCGACCTTGTCGAAGCCATCGCGCAGAAACTGCGTGTTCCGCTCGTAAAGGGCGATCAGCGCCTGCACGGCGGCTTTCGCGTCGGTAAATTCTTCGGGTTCAACATGGGGCGGCATGCTGATGGCGACGGGTTTCTTTGTTCCGATTCGATTGTTCATGCTCCTAATATAGTGAAATCGGATGTCAGTTGGGAGATGGCAAAAAGCCTGAAATTTCAATTCGGTTCAGGCCGCCCGCCAAAGCCGGCCGGAAATCGGCCGCCGGCTATTGCGATCGGGCATCGGGCACTTATGTTTGACCGGATAGATCAAGCTCCCAGGAGACCGACATGACGACGCAGACCAAGCCGATTGAACTCTACTACTGGCCGACACCCAACGGCTGGAAAATTTCCATCATGCTGGAAGAGCTCGGGGTTCCCTACGATCTCAAGCTGGTCAATATCGGCAAGGGCGAACAATTCGAACCGTCATTCCTCAAGATCGCGCCCAACAATCGCATGCCCGCGATCATCGATCCGGAAGGGCCCGGCGGCGAACCGATCTCCGTGTTCGAATCCGGTGCCATCCTGCAATATCTCGGCCGCAAGTTCGGCAAGTTCTATCCGCAGGACGAGCGCAAGCGCGTCGCCGTGGAGGAGTGGCTGTTCTGGCAGGTGGGCGGCCTCGGGCCCATGGCCGGGCAGGCGCATCATTTCCGGCAATATGCTCCGGAAAAGATCGAATACGGCATCAACCGCTACACCAACGAGGTCAACCGTCTTTACGGCGTGATGAACCGGCGTCTGGAAGGCCGGGACTATCTTGCCGACGACTATTCCATCGCCGATATGGCGTCATTCGGCTGGGTTGTCTCCTACGCCAATCAGGGGCAGGATCTCAATGATTTTCCCAATCTCAAGCGCTGGTTTGAAGCCATAAGCGCCCGCCCTGCCGTTCAGCGGGGCAGGGATCTGGGCAAGGAAGCGCGCCGCAATCTCGCCGACGACAAGGAAGCGCAGAAAATCCTGTTCGGCCAACGGGCGCGCTGACAGGCGAGCCATCGTCGGGAGCAGGATCATCCTTCTACAGGTGCCGGATTTCCTCCGGCGCCTCCCCCCAGTTGTCATGCAAGCCATCCTGATATTGCACGGGGGCTGCCAGCAGTTCTTCCAGCGAAAGGTCATCGAGAACGGACAGGTTGACGGCATAGAACGGCCCGCCCATCACCTCCAGATTGCCCTGTCCGAACGGCTTGACGCCGCAGGTTCTGCAGAAGGAATGCGTGATGGTCTTGCTGCCGAACTGGTATTGCGTGAGATTGTCAGCGCCTGCGAGGATCTGTACCGCATCACCACCGGTAAAGGCTTTCCAGAACCGCAGCTTGGCACAGAACGAGCAATTGCATTTGCTCGTACCGGCATCGAGATCGATCGTGCATTCGAAACGCACGGCCTGGCAATGACAGCTGCCATGATAGGTTTTTTTCATCGGATATCTCCGCTGGGGGATCGAAATCAGTGACAGCAGCTATCGTCGGCGGATTTGGTCGTGCCGGCGTATTCGTCATGGCGCTTGACCCAGTTCTTGCCGAGACCGCCAAGATCGGGCGTGCCATCCCAGCCCTCCTGCCGGCCGCGCGGCGTCAGGTCGAGATAGTTGTAGGTGCCAAGCTGCAGGTCGCCGCCGCGTCCATAGCTCGAATAGGTGTGGTAGACCGTATCGCCGTCGCGCAGGAAGACGCTGGTTCCCGGCTGTTCGCCGCGCATGAACCAGGGCATGCCCTTGCGCTCATATTCCTCGGCCGTGGTGTAATTGTAGACGGGCGGGGTGACCGTCTCGTCCAGCGTGACATGGAAATCATAGTTGAAATCGCTGCCATGCGACGACACCCACGGGAATGTCCAGCCCATGCGTCTTCTGTAAGCTTCGATTTCAGCGAGGGGTGCGCGTGAGACGGCCACCAGCGTGGTGTCGCGGGCGTGCAGATGTGCCAGATTGCCGATACTGTCGGCAAGGAAGGAGCAGCCGGGGCAGCCTTCGCCGTCGCCCGGTCCCAGCATGAAATGATAGACGATCAACTGGCGGCGCCCCTCGAACAAATCGGACAGGCCGAGCTTGCCCTTCGGCCCCTCGAACACATAATCCTTGTCGATCTGCACCATCGGAAGTGCACGGCGCTCGCGGTTCAGGGCGTCGCGCTGTTTGGTGAAGGCCTTTTCCTTCAGCAGAAAGGCCTTTCTGGCCTTCTCCCACTCGGCGCGGGAAACAACCTTGCGGTCGTCAGGGTGTGCATGGGTGTTCATCGTTTCCTCCTTGATATTGGTTCAAGCGATAATCAGTCCATAAGCGGGGGCATACGCTCCTCAGTGAAGGCGGCCCAGCGGCTCGACATAGGCCTCCAGCCGTTCCATGCATTCGGTCCAGCCATTCTCATGCGAATCCCGGTCGTCGGCGGAATCGAACGGTGCCTGATGGAAGACGAGCCGCGTGCGCTGTCCCTGCGCGCTCATGGTGACGGTTACCAATGTCTGCGGCCCGCGCAGGCCATCGCTATCCTCCCAGGCAAAGGTGAAGACGATCCGCTCCGGCTCGACGATCCGCGTGTAACGGCCGACCATCCAGGCGTCCTCGCCATCGGGAGAGCGGATGGACGAGCGATAGGCGCCGCCCTCCCTGAAATCGATCTGGCAGTTCGGGCAGGTGAAATTCTTCGGGCCCCACCAGCGCACGACATGCTCCGGCTGTGACCAGACCTTGAAAACGAGCGCCACCGGCGCATCGACGATCCGGACGATTGTCAGTTCGCGATCATTGTCCCTGCGGGCCAGCGCTGCGGTCATGGTTCCTCTTCCTTCCCATTCCGAACCGATCATACCTAACTCATAGGTTAAATAACCTTTTGGTTTATTACACTCTGATTTTGCCAACGTCAACATTGCCGGCGCTTACTTTTTTGCGTCACACATTTTCCTTGGAAAGCGCCACATCCCGCATCAGTTTCCGCTCCGGCAAGGACCGCCTTGCGATTCACGATGCCGGAGACGCAGATGAGACATGTCGGGTCATATTACACGCCGCGCTGCACGTGTTGGGTCCATGCCGGTTGTTCCGGCCCTGTTGCAGTCGATCAGACCGGCGGGCGCAGCGAAGGGGCGGGGTATCGAAGCCGCGTTCAAAGACCTGGAGAAGGCAAGCGGTGCACGCCTTGGGGTTTCGGCGCACGGTACGGGCAGCGGTAAGCGCATCGCAAGACGGCACTACCCGGCCGGGCCGGCCATATCTGATGCAAGCAAACAAAAACCCCGCGAAAGCTCTACGCTTTCACGGGGTTTGGCATGCCGTCTGAAAATTACTGGCGTGTCAGGCTTTCGCTCTTGCAGATGAGCCCGCCCAGCACGCAACCGGACAGGGACAATGTGTTGCCGCTGACGCTGGCCTTGCCATTATAGGTCTTGCCCTCGTCGAGCTTGTTGACCTGTCCCTTGTAGGACCCGCCCTTGCCGGACATCTCGCCGATGGATTTGCCCTTGTACTCGCCGGTCAAGACGGTGCCGCAATACTTGTCGGCGCCGCAGGACGAATACTGGATGAGCGTGCCGGTCGGCCGCTTCCACGTGCCGACGATCGGTTCCTCGGCCAGTGCCGGACCTGCCATCAATACAACGCCGGCGCATGCCAATAAGAGTTTGCGATTCATATGTTCCTCCCGATAAGGGTTGTGCGGCAAATGGGGTCTCTCCGCATCCATTTGCATGTCCCTTACGTAAACGTAATTCAAAAAATCCCTGAAAGGAAGCCTTATGCGCTCGCAGCCGGGGTTTTTTGCAGGCGGGCGTTGCGGAACGGAGAGGAGATTCCAGTGCGAATGGCTCCAAGCTCGACAAAAAGAAGCTGTGCCTTGGTTAGCAAAGGCTTGAAATCGGATAATGGCATTTTAGGCGAATTTGATCCAAATGCCTGCAATTGCTGGGGCGATATATTTAATGAATTCCGAAGTTTACCAGTTGTTTTTGTTTTGTTTGGCTCCAGTTAATCATGCCCCTTAACAGCAATTTGAGGGCTGTGTGGCATTCTCGAAAACATCGAAAGAGCACGCCAAAACAAACAAATCAGGCGGTTCTCAGAAGTCTAACAGGGCTTATCGGTTTAAACAGGGACTCGGTAAAATGGCACGCTTTGATCTTCAGAATATCGATGCCGGACATGTCGGCGGCACCGCAGAAACGGACATCCTCTTTGAAATGGGCATCATGTATGCCACGGGCCGTGACTGTGCCGTTGATCATGTCGCCGCGCACAAATGGTTCAACATTGCGGCAATCAAAGGCAGCGACCGGGCTGCGGAACTGCGCGCCGAACTGGTGAAAACCATGTCCAAGGCCGATCTGGCAACGGCCATGCGCGAAGCCCGCGAATGGATGACCACGCACTGAACTGCAGATGCTTGGTGCGTGGTTCGACAAGCTCACCATGAGGGAAGTGGTTTGGTGCAAGGTTGTTCACAAACGTTGCAGAACTTAACTCTCTGCAATCCTCACCCTCCCTCATGGTGAGCTTGTCGAACCACGCATGAGCGCTCAAGCCACACCGGCACGAGACAGCAATGGCTCAGCCCATTGGCTGGAACGCATCGCGGATCACCTTGGCCATGCCGTCAATTGCGGGACTCATCATCCGCGGATTGCGCCGCAGCACGACATTCGATGAATCAATGACTGGAAATCCCTCTGCTTCCGTCAGTTCGCGGCAGCCCGGCGGAATGTTGCTGCGCGCGAGCGGGGCGATGGCAAGGCCAGAAACCGCCGCTATTTTCAAGCCTCCGCCCGTATCGCAGCTATAGGCCACGCGGTAATCGATCCTGTTGCGTTCCAGCGATCCCATGGCGAATTTCCTGCACCAGTCCGAGCGCTCGTAGATCGCGATGGGAACCGGCGTGATTTCATGCACGCAATGCACCTCCGAGGTGACCCAGACGGTCGGGTCGACAAACAGAACCTCGCCGGTTGCCGGCGGCTCCCAGTTGAATATGACGGCAAGATCAAGCTCGTCCGCATCCAGTGCGGCCAGCTGCTGTGCCGAATATCCGCATTTGACCGTTACCTCCACCTGCGGATGCTGGCTGGCAAAGGCGGCGAGGGCGCGCGGCAGGATCGTGTAGCCATATTCTTCGGGAAGGCCGATCCGTACGGGGCCGCCAAGCGGCTTGGCCCGGATCGTCGCCATGGTTTCATCCAGCAGCGCGACGATGCGCTGCGCGTTGACGAGCAGTGCTTCGCCCTGGGCGGTCAGCGCAACGCCGCGCGAGCCGCGGGCAAAAACGCTTTCTCCCAGAACCTCCTCGAGCCGCTTGATCTGGACACTCACGGCCGATTGCGTGCGCCCGATCCTTTCCGCCGCGCGGGTGACATTGCCGGCCGTTGCCACGGCCAGGAACGTACGGAGCAGATCGCTGTCGAGTGGCGGGTTCATGGTGTTCCCTGCAATTAAAATTTCGAATGACAGGCATAATTTCTATTCGTTTGATGTATGTCAATGCATGCGTCAAGCATGGTGACTATTCGCCATTCGAGACCAGCTCCATGTCTGTTTTCTGCTTGTTTTCAAATCTTTGGAAGGGATTGCAGATCGCTGATCGCGAGGCTCGCCAACTCGCGGTACTGTCGCGCAAGCCGGGTGAACATTTGCTGCGCGATGCCGGTATCACGCGCCAGGACGTAGCCGGGATCGCCTGCTGTTATCGCCTGAAGCGGCTGCGGGTACTCCTGCGGCACTCGAACCAGCCGTACCGTTGACACCACTGCCGGTTCGACGCTGAACACTCTTCTTCGGCAATTCCACATTATTGACGCAATCAGAACGAGATTATTGTTGTGATTGCAACCTAGCCGTTAGACGGCATCATGCTAAGGGGCCATTGTTCTCATGGGAACGTCGCTGCGACCCGGCAGGTCTGAGTTGCGGGCCTGATTTCAAGGGGCTGCACATTCAGGAGAATCTGGAGCAGATGCTTTGGATTGTCACAGTAATGCAAATATTTTCTTCTAAATGATGTGTAATATAAAGTTTTAAATAAGATATATCTTTATCAGATTAGAATTGATTTGATAACAATGCTCATTTTTTTATGTTGTTTTGTCTTTTTGTTATGAATTTCTGTGAGAGGCTATGATTAAACCTATCATTAGATTTATGATAGTTAATTCGATTTAATGTGGTTTTTTAGTGAGACTTTCGCAACTCTTAGGGGTTGCGAACACCGGGATATCAGCTAAGTAAACGGTTTATGGAATTTTTGATTCTTAAAGAAGACGGGGAAGTTATGCAGGACGAGCTTGGGGCATTATTGTCAAGGTTGAGCCGTGCTCAAAAAGAGTTGATAATTTTGACTGCAAAGACCAATGCTTTTCCTGACAATAATACCTTGAAACGGATAGCCACTCTGGCGTTGAACATTTCCGCCGTGGAAGCCCTGATTGCCGATACGCAGAACCGCGACAAACGCGCGAAAATGACCAAGGCGAACGATTAAAAGGATTGAACGGCATGAACCCGTGTTGCCGATAAAGGCGCTGTTCATGCCGCTCTGTCGATGAAACCGTTGTCAGCACATCAGACGCTGGCAGGACCGGTGCGGGTTGCTTCGAACAGGAACCAGTGACGGCGCTCGGATTCATCGATGTAATTCTCGATGATGCTCGTGGTGGCACTGTCATGATATTCGCTGCAAAGCTCATGCACCTGCCGCAGATAACCGATAAAGCTCTTCGTGTCGTCGCGCAGTTCGGCCAGCATGTCCTCCGGCGTCACGAAATTGGCGTCGTTGTCGAGCAGGCGCTGCTGGGCGGAAATCTGCCCGATGGAGCGCAATGTTGTGCCGCCGATCTTGCGCACGCGCTCTGCCAGAACGTCGGTCATGTCAAAAATCTGGGCGCCCTGTTCGTCCAGCATCAGGTGATAATCGCGAAAATGCGGCCCGCTCATATGCCAATGGAAGTTTTTCGTTTTCATGTAGAGCGCGAAGGTATCGGCGAGCAGCGCATTGACGGCTGCTGCGATGTCGCGGGTCGCGTCCGCGCCGAGATCGGTGGGCGTTGCGGTGGGCGCGCGTTTGATCGTCTGCAATGATTTGGTAGCCATGGGTCGATCTCCTCTGCTGTGAATGGGAAATTCTTACGACTTGAGTAGGCAAGTGGTGCTCGTCGCAGATATACGACTAGCACGACTGTTTGTCATTTCTGCTTCAAATCTTGGTCAACGCGGCGACTTCCGCCTCTTCGAAGCGCACAAGGGCCGTCTTCTCCTTGACCTGAGCCCCTTCGTTGACGATCTCGGCAATTTTTCCGTCATGCGGAGCGGTGATGGAATGTTCCATCTTCATGGCCTCCAGCACCAGAAGAACCTGCCCCTTCCTGACGAGATCGCCGGCAGAGACCCGGACGGATTTCACCAGACCCGGCATCGGCGCGGTAAGCCGGTCGCCCGCACCCCCGGCCTCGTCGGCCTGCTGCAGGGGATCCGGCACGGCAAAAATTGCCACCACGCCTCTGGCGATGACCGCAATGCCTTGCGGTATTGCCGCGGTCTTCGCCCGCAGGTTAATGCCTTTGCCGGTGATGTGCCAACCGCTGCCATCGCGCCGCACCCGCAGGTCAAGGGTGGCGTCGGCTGCGGCGATCTCGAACCGATCGTCATCCAGAACCGTAATGCCATAGCGGAGCGTATGGCCGGGCTCGCCCAGCGTGACCGGGTATTGCGACGGCGCCAGATGGCTGTAGCCGCGCAGTGCCGTCCAGGGATCGTCGGAGGTGACCTTTGTCAGAAGGCCGCTCGCATAGAGCACGGCCAGCTCCTTTGCGCCCGCCGGCATGGCCACGGGAACGACCAGGCTGTGAAGATCCCGGTCGATCAGGCCGGTATCGACATCACCGGCGGCAAAACCCGGATGCCGCACCAATGCGGCGAGGAATGCTGCATTGGTGACCGTTCCGGCAATCTCCGTGTGCAGAAGGGCGTCTTCCATGGCTTGCAGCGCGGTCGCGCGGTCTTTGGCGTGAACGACGATCTTGGCAATCATCGGATCGTAATAGGGGGAAATGGTGTCGCCCGGGCGCACGCCGGTCTCAATCCGCACCGTGCCTTCCCTGACGGCAGCGGGAAAGGCGAGGTGATGCAACGTGCCGATGGCTGGCAGAAAGCCCTTGGCCGGGTCTTCCGCATAAAGCCGCGCTTCCACGGCATGGCCATTCAGCGGGATTTGCGCCTGGGTCAGCGGCAGGGGTTCGCCCGCCGCCACGCGCAATTGCCATTCCACCAGGTCAAGCCCGGTGATCATTTCGGTCACGGGATGCTCGACCTGCAGGCGCGTGTTCATTTCCATGAACCAGAAGCCGTCCGGCCGCAGGCCCTGGCTGGCATCGACGATGAATTCGATCGTGCCCGCGCCGGAATAGTTGATGGCCTTGGCCGCCTTCACGGCGGCGTCGGTCATCGCCGCGCGCATCTCCGGCGTGATGTCGGGAGCAGGGGCTTCCTCGATCACCTTCTGGTGGCGGCGCTGCAGCGAACAGTCGCGTTCATAGAGATGCACGGCATTGCCGTGATTGTCGCCGAACACCTGCACTTCGATATGGCGTGGCTTGGAGACATATTTTTCCACCAGCACCCGGTCATCGCCGAAGGCGCTCTTGGCTTCGCGCCGCGCGCTGCCTAGCGCTTCGGCGAAATCGTCGGGGCTGTCGACCTTGCGCATGCCCTTGCCGCCACCGCCGGCGCGTGCCTTGATCAGCACGGGATAGCCGATCTCGCGCGCCTTGGAGGCGAGCACGACCAGTTCCTGCGCTTCACCGTGATAGCCGGGAACGACAGGCACGCCCGCCTTTTCCATCAGCCGCTTGGCGGCGTCCTTCAGGCCCATGGCGCGGATGGAATCGGCCGAGGGGCCGATGAACACCAGTCCGGCCTTGACCACGGCATCGACAAAGCCGGGGTTTTCCGACAGGAACCCGTAGCCGGGATGAATGGCTTCGGCGCCCGTATCGATGGCCGCCTGAATGATGCGGTCGGCGCGCAGATAGCTTTCCGAGACCGAAGAGCCGCCGATATGCACGGCCTCGTCGGCCATTGCCACATGCAGCGCATCGGCATCGGCGTCGGAATAGACGGCAACGGTGCCGATACCCATCTTCTGCGCGGTGCGGATGACCCGGCAGGCAATTTCGCCGCGATTGGCAATGAGGATTCTGGAGAACATTGTTGTCATGGTTTTTCTCCTTACATCCTGAAGATACCGAATGTGGTATCCTCCACGGGTGCATTCAGGGCTGCGGAAAGTGAAAGGGCGAGAACCTCGCGGGTTTTGGCCGGGTCGATGATGCCGTCGTCCCACAGGCGCGCCGAGGAATAGAGCGGGTGGCCCTCGCGCTCGTATTTTTCCAGGATCGGCGCGCGGAAGGCTGCCTCGTCGGCAGCGGGCCAGTCACCGCCCTTGCGTTCGATCCCCTCGCGCTTGACCAGCGCCAGCACCGTTGCCGCCTGTTCGCCGCCCATGACGGAAATGCGGGCATTGGGCCACATCCACAGAAAGCGCGGCGAGAAGGCGCGGCCGCACATGCCGTAATTGCCCGCGCCGAAGGATCCGCCGATGATCATCGTCACCTTGGGCACGCGCGCCGTGGCAACCGCCGTCACCAGCTTGGCGCCATCCTTGGCGATGCCGCCCGCTTCATAGGAACGGCCGACCATGAAGCCGGTGATGTTCTGCAGGAAGACGAGCGGAATGCCGCGCTGGGTGCACAGCTCGATGAAGTGCGTGCCCTTCAGCGCGCTTTCGGAAAACAGCACGCCATTGTTGGCGATGATGCCGACCGGCATGCCGTAGAGATGGGCAAAGCCGGTGACGAGGCTGGTGCCGTAATTCTGCTTGAACTCGTCGAATTCGGAACCGTCGACCACGCGGGCGATGACTTCGCGCACGTCGTAGGGCTGGCGCAGGTCCGTGGGCACGACGCCGTAGAGTTCATGCGGATCGTAAAGAGGCGGACTCACTTTGCGAAGGTCGAGCCCTATCACCTTCTTTCGATTCAGGTTTCCGACGATGCGCCGGGCGATGGCAAGGGCATGGGCATCGTCCATGGCATAGTGATCGGCAACGCCGGACTCGCGCGTGTGCACCTCGGCGCCGCCAAGGTCTTCCGCCGTCACGTCCTCGCCGGTCGCGGCCTTCACCAGTGGCGGGCCTGCGAGAAAGATGGTCGCCTGGCCTTTGACCATGATGGTTTCTTCCGACATGGCCGGCACATAGGCGCCGCCCGCCGTACAGGAGCCCATGACCACCGCGATCTGCGGAATACCCGCCGCTGACATGTTCGCCTGGTTGTAGAAGATGCGCCCGAAATGCTCGCGGTCCGGGAAAACCTCGTCCTGGTTCGGCAGGTTCGCGCCGCCGGAATCGACGAGATAGATGCAGGGGAGGTTGTTCTGCAGCGCGATTTCCTGCGCGCGCAGATGCTTCTTCACGGTCAGCGGATAATAGGTGCCGCCCTTGACCGTGGCGTCGTTGACGACAATCATCACCTCCTTGCCGGCAACGCGTCCGATACCGGCGATCAGCCCCGCCGATGCGATATTGTCGCCATACATGTCCCAGGCGGCAAACTGGCCGATTTCCAGAAAGGGCGAACCGGGATCAAGCAACTGCACCAGCCGGTCGCGCGGCAGCAGCTTGTTGCGCGCGGTGTGGCGCTTGCGTGCTTCGTCGGTCCCGCCCTTGCTCACCAGCGCAGCCTTGGCCTTGATGTCATCGACAAGGGCGCGCATGCGCTCCGTGTTGGCGGCAAAGGTTTCGGATGTGGTGGTGATCTGGGACTGAAGTATGCTCATGTATTCTCCTATCGGATCACTTCGATGTGGCAGCCGACATCAAGGTCGGCCCAGGCGCGGTCGGTGGTAATGGCAGTGGCGCCTTCCCTTATGGCAAGAGCAAGGCAGGCGCGGTCGCCGAGAGAAAGACCCTTGTGGCGGGTTGCGGGGCGGAGTTTTGACGCAGCCAGGGCGAGGTCTTCGTCATGGTCGGCGAAGGTAATGCCATGCGAGCCAAGGAAATCGAAGGCCGCGCGCGCAGGAACGTTTCCATCCGCACAACGTGTCAAGATTTCGGTCAGATTCACGGTTGAACACAAGGCGCCCTTTATCCGGCCAACGGCGTGTTCGACGCGCGGCTCCTTGAGGAAAATCGCCAGAACAATCGACGCGTCCACCACCACTTTCATACTAGCGACGGGGCTCCTTATCGGGAGACGTTTCGTTCGCACGCTCCATCGCTTCCCGATGCAGGCGGTCAAATCGTTCATCCGAGGCACGCTGTTCGGCCAGCCTGTCTGCAATGAATTCGTCGACGAGGCTTACGCCGGGCTTCCTGAGTTTGCTTGCGATGGCTTGCACCCGTTTGAGAGCCATCGTCGCTGATACAACGTGCAGGACACCGTCCACGACACGCAGCGCGACACCTTCGCCCGGTGAAAGCTCCATGAGTTTGCGCAGCTCCGCCGGGATCACGAGTCGTCCGCCTTCGCCGACCGTTGCACTCATGGTCTTTGACTCAATCGTTGAAGGCGAAGCGGACATATGGTCGAATGTATGTGGCTCCTCTTCGAAGCCTTTCGTGCTTTTGTCGGAAACCATTTTGGACTCCTCACGTAACAATGGAAGAAACCTGCCATCATTCATAAAACATGGCAATTCTACCAAAGAATGACATAAAATAGAATTCATGCCATTCAGGCGCTCTCCCCGAACATTTCGCGCCCGATCAGCATGCGGCGGATTTCGCTGGTGCCTGCGCCGATCTCGTACAGTTTGGCGTCGCGCAGCAGGCGTCCCGTCGGGTAATCATTGATGTAGCCATTGCCGCCCAGCGCCTGGATGGCCTCCAGAGCGCACCAGGTGGCCTTTTCCGCCGCATAGAGAATGCAGCCGGCGGCATCCTTGCGCGTGGTCTCGCCGCGGTCGCAGGCGGCAGCCACCGCGTAGACATAGGCACGCGAGGCGTTCATCGTCGTGTACATATCGGCAAGCTTGCCCTGCATCAGCTGGAATTCGCCGATCGGCTGGCCGAACTGCTTGCGCTCATGCACATAGGGCACCACCACGTCGAGGCAAGCAGCCATGATGCCGAGCGGGCCGCCGGCAAGCACGACCCGTTCATAGTCGAGGCCGGACATGAGGATGCGCACGCCCTTGCCCTCTTCGCCGAGCACGTTCTCGAACGGGATCTCGCAATCCTCGAATACCAGTTCGCAGGTGTTGGAGCCGCGCATGCCCAGCTTGTTGAGCTTTTGCGCCGTGCTGAAACCCTTGAAACCCTTCTCGACCAGAAACGCCGTCACGCCGCGCGACCCGGCGGCGGGATCGGTCTTGGCGTAGACCACCAGCGTATCGGCATCGGGACCATTGGTGATCCACATCTTGTTGCCGTTCAATACGTACCGGTCATTCTTCTTGTCGGCGCGCAGCTTCATCGACACGACGTCGGAGCCGGCACCGGGCTCGGACATGGCGAGTGAGCCCACATGCTCGCCCGAACACAGCTTCGGCAGATATTTCGCCTTCTGCGCGTCCGTGCCCCAGCGGTTGATCTGGTTGACGCAAAGATTGGAGTGCGCGCCGTAGGACAGGCCGACGGACGCCGATGCCCGGGAAATCTCCTCCACGGCAATGGCATGGGCGAGGTAGCCGAGGCCCGAGCCGCCGAAATCCGGGTTTGCCGTCATGCCGAGCAGGCCGAGCGCGCCCATTTCCTGCCAGAGATGCATGGGGAACTGGTTGGACTGGTCCGTTTCGGCGGCAAGCGGTGCGATGCGTTCCTGCGCGAACCGGTGCACCGTCTCGCGCAGCGCTTCGAGATCATCTGAAAGTCCAAATCGCAGACCTGACTGATACATGCTACTCTCCCATGTCCTTTGTCGTGACATTCTTGGCGCCCACAAGGCGCAATCCCATAGTGACGTATTTTTCCGCAATCTGCGTGACAGTAAGCCTGTCGTCGGGGCGAAACCAGACATTCACGCCGGTGGTCATCGCAATGATGGCACGGGTCGTCAGCGGAATGTCATCGATATCGAATTGACCGGATGCGCTGCCCGCCTCGAGGATCAGCCGCAGCTCGTTCTCGTAGACCGCCCGCAATGCCACCAAAATGGCCAGCTTGTCGCCCTGCAGGCTGCGCAGTTCCATATTGGCAATGTGCACATCGTCCCGCCGCTCCACATGATAGCGGATGTGAAAGCGGATAAAGGCGGCAAGCCGTTCGAGCGGCGTGGTCAGGGTCTGGCTCTCGGTCCGCCAGGCCGCCAGCAGCCGGTCCATGTGGTCGCGCATCACCGCGAACAGCAGCTCCTGCTTGGTCGGGTGATAGCGGTAGAGGGCCGCCGCCTGCACGCCGACCTTTTCCGCTAGCTGGCGCATCGACATGGCCTCGTAGCCGACCTTGGCAATCAGCCGCCTTGCCGCGACATGAATCGCTGCCTGGGTCTTCTCGCCGTCTGAGCCAATTGTTCTCGCCATGGGGTATTAATAAAACGAACGTTCAATTCATTCAAGAGGCAAATTCAACCCTCGATACTGGTTTGCACAACTGGGAGACGAAGGCTCTCAGACGAAGTGATGAGAGGCGTCCGATGGTGCCGCAGCGCAAAATCGGGTAGATTCAGTTTATTGCCAGTCTTCAATATGCCTTTGATTGAATAGCGTTTTTCATAAGACTGAGAGTTGAAAAGCATGGTTGGTCGAGAATTCAAACATCTGTTGCCTGCGCTGGCCGCTGCAATTGTTCTGCTGGCATGGGGTGTGCCGGCGCAGGCCGTTTCAATGAAGGAGTGCAGTGCCAGGTACAAAGCTGCGCAAGCGGCAGGCAGCACAACGGGCTGGAACGAATTCCGCAAGCAGGAATGCGCGAAAGCGGCGTCTGCGGCGGCGGAAACTGGGTCACCTGAGGCAAAACCGGAGATTGCACCAAAGGCCGCCCCGACGGCCGTGGTGCCGAAATCACTCGTGTTTCCGAGCGCCGTTTCCAGCAAATTTGCGGCGGAAAAACCGGCCAAGGCGCGCATGCACACCTGTCTGGAGCACTATCACATCAACAAGGACAACAATACGCTGGGCGGCATGCGCTGGATCGAGAAAGGCGGTGGTTACTACAAGCTGTGCAACAACAAGCTGAAGGGAATAAGCTGATCTCACCGGTCGTCAGACGACAGGGCGTCATATCTCTCTATAGCGCGACAACTATTTCCTGAAATCGAATGTGCGGAAGGCTGTGGCGGCAACGAGCAGCCAGCCGAGGATGAGCAGAGTACCGCCTGCAGGCGCGGCGCCGGGGAACAGGCGGTCACCGGTGATATCGCGGGAGGCAAGATCGCCGATGAACAGGAGGAGGCCGAGCAACAGCGCGAGGCCGCCGCCATAGGCCGCGCGGCTGATTTTCGCCAGCACCGCAAGGGCGAGGAACGCCGGAGCATGGATGAACAGGATGGGCGCAATCGTTGCCATATGCGGACTGGCGCTGTGCGCGGCCGCTGCATAGGCGGCGATGCCAGCGGCGCCGATCAGGCCGCCAAGGCCGGCGAATGTCCGATTAAGGTTGTGCCCGCGTGTATCGGCGGGGGTACCGCTGTTGGTATCACCAAGGTGGGTGTCGCCATTCAATGCCATGTTCGGTTCCAGTCTATGTCGGTGCAGCTGTGGTCTGCTTTCCCGGTCCGCTTTTCAGATCTGTTTCCCGGATTTATTTCCCGGATCTATTTCAATGCAGCCAGCGTCTCGGCGAGCTTTTCCTCGAACAGGTCCAATTCCTCGTCCAGTCCGACACTGACACGAATGCAGCGGTCAAGCACCGGGGCCATGGGCTTGCGGACGAAAATGTCGCGCTCGATGAGACCACTCAGCACGCTGGCGGCGTAGGCCCCATCGCGCCCGCAGTCGATGGTGACGAAATTGGTGGCGGAAGGGATAGCGGCAAGGCCGTTCCTGGCGGCGATTGCCGCGATGCGGTCGCGCCCGGCTATGATCCGCGCCACCACCTTATTGAGATAGGGTTGGTCGGCAAGGGCGGCCAGCGCAGCGATCTGCACCATGCGGTTCATGCCGAAATGGTTGCGGATCTTGTCAAAGGCGGTGATCTGGCTTTCCGCGCCAATGGCATAGCCGCAGCGCATGCCGGCGAGGCCATAGGCCTTGGAAAAAGTGCGCATGCGCAGCACGTTGGGCCGCGAGACGTCGATGGCGGGCAGGGCGGAGGCCGGGGCAGTCTCGCCATAGGCTTCGTCGAGGATCAGCAGTGTGGTTTCGGGCAGGGCGGCGATGAAGGCTTCGATCGCCGCTGCCTCGTGCCATGTCCCCATGGGGTTGTCGGGATTGGAGAAATAGACCAGTGGCGCCTTTTCGCGGACGACTGCGTCCAGCAGGGCATCGAGGTCTTCCCGGTCGTCCCGGTAGGGAACAGTGACAAGCCGCCCGCCGAACCCGGCCACATGAAAATTGAAGGTGGGATAGGCGCCCAGCGAGGTGACAACCGGCGTTCCCTCGCGCACATATTGGCGAACGGTCAGCCCCAGCAGGGTATCGACGCCTTCGCCGACCACGACATTGCGCGGCGTGACGGCGAGATGCGCGGCGAGCGCCGCCTTCAGGTCGAAATTCTCCGGATCGCAATATTTCCACACCTCCGGCGCGGCGTCGCGCATGGCTGCGATCACCGATGGTGCCGGTCCAAACCCGTTCTCATTGGCGCCAAGCCGGGCGCGAAACGGCCGGTTGCGTTGGCGTTCCAGTGTTTCCGGTCCGACGAAGGGCACGGTGGAGGGGAGCGATTCAATCAGGGGGGTAAGCTGCGGTTCCATGGCCACAGCGATAGCATTTTTTCCGGCGGTGAAAAGCAAAACCTGTCTCTTATTTCGGTGTAACAGGATTGAGTTTGCGGCCTTGCCGGTTGACCGCCGGCTTTATGCCAACCCACAGGGCCGGAAGCAGCGCCGCCGCCAGGACCCACCACATCGGGCGGATCGAATAGGCGAAGGAGAGGTTGGCCAGCAGCACCCGCATCGGCGGAATTCGCGTGGCGAGCGCGAACCAGGCATATTCGGCAAGGGCGGTTCCCAGCGTCGCCAGCACGGCAATGGCAAGCAGCGTCCACGGCGAAGACAGGGCAAAGCCGCGCGCATGGGCGAAGCGGTAGAGCAGCAGCGCGATGAGAAAACCCGCCATCAGCGTTGCCTGCGTGACATCGGCCTTGGATTGCATGAAAAAGTGCAGGACGCCGAGCGTCGCCAGCGGATAGGCGAGCGCGTGCAGCCGGTTCCAGTTCCTGCCCATGCGCCGGATCATGCCATCGGTGGAGGTCACGCCGAGCGCAACCAGGCCAAGCAATGCGGTGAAACCGATCAGCAGATAGATGCGCAGCCAGATCTCGCTGGCCACCCGCAGCAGATTGCCGTTCTGGTCGGCGATGTAGAGCGAGAAGTGCAGGGCGGCATAGGCGAGGGCGGTAAGGCCGAGGATGCGCCGGATCAGGATAAGCCTGTTCCAGCGGGTGATGTGGCGCAGCGGCGTTATGGCGAGCGAGATCAGGAAGAAGCGGATCGCCCAGTCACCGGTCTGGTGAATGGCTTCCGTGATCGGCCGCGGTCCGAGAATATTGACCTTGTAGCCCGTGGTGATGAACACCAGAGGGATGAAGGCAGCAATGAGGGCTGCGATTTTGATGGCCGATGGCTTTCCTGCCCGGTCATTCCATGGAAACTTGATCACGCCGCTGTTTTCCCTGATCACATGGCTCCTTACATCCACAGGAATCCGGCAGTGACAAGACAACAAGCCGTGAAAATGCCGGGATGTGTGGAGCACGCAATCCGGCGGCTCAGTCTGCCGGTCCGGCAAACAGAATAAGATTGCCGTCCGGATCGAGTACGATGAAGTTTCGCGCCCCCCAAGGCTCCTTCCTCAGTGTCTGGTGAAAGGACACGCCCGCCGCCTGGAAGTCGAGGAAAAGCTGCTTGATCTCAGCCGCGCTGTCGACGGCGATTGAGGCGGAAAGCAGATGCTCCCGGCTGCGGATATCGCCGGCAAAGACGGGCTCGCAGACCAGCCGCAAGGCAAGCATGGCCCGGTCGCGGATGAGCTGTCCGTAGAAGGGCGGCTCTCCATAGAGGAAATCAACGGCAAAGCCGAGTTTGCCGGTATAGAAGTCGCATGATCGCTGGATATCGGCGACGAAAAGCTGGGCAGCAATGGAACTGAGGACGGCGCTCGGCGCAGTTTGATGGCTGGGTGTGCTCATGGTCTGGGCTCCTGATAGGAGCGCCTGCCACCCTTCGAAACCCCGCTGGCGTGCCACAAGTTCCTGCGCGTCGCTGAGCCTGAACGGCGCATCCAGCACGTCCTTGTCATCGAGATGCCGGAACCGCGGCAGAGCGGCCCGGATTTCGGCGGCAACGGGATGGTACCGTTCACGATGCCAGCGCAGATACTGCTTGGCTTGCTTTCTGAGGTTTTCGAGGTTCGGCATTGGCGCATCTGTTGTCATTTGACGCAGGCGGGCATTGCCCTTTCGACCACACGTCGATGCGCCCTACGCAGCCCGGCAATAGTCGTGCGAACCAATGGTCTTTGTCAAGACGGGCCCGCAACAGCAAAAAATCCGCCGACGGGTCACCGGCAGATGTACAGGAAGCAATGGCAGGGATAGGTCAGGGGCGCTGGGTCGCCAGCCAGCGGTCGGCGCTGGCCCGGCCGAAAACCCGGGCGCGGCGATTATATTCCGCGGTCAGCTGCCGCCGGCTTTCTTCGCGCGCATAGGTCCGTTTGGCCGGCCGGTTCTTCCGGATGCGCGCGGACATGGCATCCTGTTCAGGGCGAACGCGTGTGGCTTGCGCATTGGCACCGGGAGCATTGACACTGGGGGCAGCGGCATTGGGCATACCTTGCGCCTGGCTTTCAGCAGCAAAAAGTCCCGCAGCCACCGCTACGGCAAAAAACAGGCTTCGCATCAATATTATCCTTCTTGATTCGTCTGTGTTTTGACGGGTGCCAAAAGAGTTCACGACCTTTTCGTGAAGTTTCAAAACCCGTCAAGGGACATCGCTGTCCCCTGTTTATAACTTACCAGCGGTAATGGCGGCCCCCATAGATAATCAGGGGCGGAGAATTGAATCGCATGTCATCGAATTGAGCCCGGCTTGTGGCACGGCGGTCCAGTTCAAGGTCGAGCAGGCAGCGGGCAAAGGCGTCGGTGCCCCGCTTGAAACCATAGGACGAACAGGTCCGGCCATCGATGGCGCGCCGCTCCTCCGGGGTGATGGTCTGGCATCCGGCAACGAACAGAATGAGAAGCAACACCGAACAGGTTGCACGTTTCATTGGGCTCTCCATGCCGCCGTTCTCCTGCGCGAGACGGCGACCAAATCAGTTCAACAGGCCGAGATTATCACAGAGCATCCGCCCGTGTTATCCCAATTGATTGATTGGATGGAGGAATTGCCGGAGAGGCAAAAATGTTCTGGAAAGTAAAGTCCGGTCAGACGATGAGGACGCCGGCAAGCATCACGATAATGATCATTCCTGCCAGCAGGGGCAGGATCGACATGCTGGCTTCCGCCTGTTTGGGTTTCAATACCAATTTGGCAAAGTCAGCAGCACGGTTGCCGCGATTTCGGTGACCACAAGGAACAAGACCAGAGGGAAGAACCCGTCGCTGATCTTTCTGTTGTCATTGGCTGGTGCAACGCTTGTCAAAGTCTGCTCCTGATTTAAACGACCTCCGCGGAACGCGAAACCCGGTCATGCTCGTCAGTGCCGATAGTCGGCTTGGTCACGCAACTGTAACAGCTTGAAACTTTTTGTCACCCCAAAAAGCACGTTCAGGCCCCAAACGTCTTTGTGAACGGCCCGTCCGGTGGGCCTTTTGCCTGTCAATGCCGAAGAAAACAATGTGGTTTCAGTGACTTGATTCGCGCGGTGCACAGGCGGGAAAACCTGCGCACCGCGCGTGTTTTTTCTACTCGGCCGGAGCCGGAGCGGGATGAACCGTGGCCGAATTGTGGCTTGATTCGCCGTCGAAGTGGCTTCCCTGACTCGCATGCTTGAGCGGGCGGTTGCCGGTCATGGCGCGAACGAGCACGTAGAAGACCGGTGTCATGAACAGGCCGAACAGCGTCACGCCGATCATGCCTGAGAACACGGCCACGCCCATGGCGCTGCGCATTTCCGAACCGGCGCCCGTCGAAGTGACGAGCGGAACCACGCCCATGATGAAGGCAAGCGAGGTCATCAGGATCGGGCGCAGCCGCAGGCGGCTGGCTTCGATCACCGCCTTGAACGGCGTTGATCCCGCAAACTCCAGTTCCCGTGCGAACTCCACGATCAGGATGGCATTCTTGGCGGAGAGACCGACAAGCACGATCAGCCCGATCTGCGTGAAGACGTTGTTGTCACCGGCGGTCAGCCAGACGCCGAAGAGGGCGGCGAGCAAACCGAGCGGAACGATCATGATGATCGATAGCGGCAGGGACAGGCTTTCGTACTGGGCCGACAGCACCAGGAACACCAGCAGGATCGACAGCGGGAAGATCAGGTAGGCGGAATTGCCGGCGATGATCTCCTGATAGGTAAGCTCCGTCCATTCATAGCCGATGCCGGCCGGGAAGGTCTCGGCGGCGATGCGTTCGACGGCAGCACGCGCCTGCCCCGAGGAGAAGCCCGGCGCCGCGTTGCCGTTCACATCGGCAGCAAGGAAGCCGTTGTAACGCATGGCGCGGTCGGGTCCGGCACTCGATTCCACCTTGAGCAGGGCCGATAGCGGGATCATTTCACCCGAACCCGAGCGGACCTTCAGGTCGCCAATGTCTTCCGCCTTCGCCCGGAAGCCGGAATCAGCCTGCATGCGGACCGAATAGGTACGGCCGAACTTGTTGAAGTCGTTGACATAGACAGAGCCCAGATAGATCTGCAGCGTGTTGAAGATTTCCGGCAGCGAGACATTGAGCTGGCGTGCCTTGGCACGGTCCACATCGGCGTAGAGCTGGGGCACGTTGATCTGATAGCTGGAGAACAGGCCGATGAGTTCCGGAGCAGCTGCCGCCTTGGCAAGGAATGCCTTGGTGGCATCGTTCAGCGCCTGATAACCAAGACCGTTGCGGTCCTCGATCTGGAACTTGAAGCCGCCGATGGCGCCGAGGCCCTGCACGGGCGGCGGCGGGAACACGGCGCTGAACGATTCCTTGATGCCGAACAACTGCATGTTCAGCGCCTTGGCAATCGCTCCGGCACTTAAGTCAGGCGTCTTGCGCTCCTCGAATGGCTTGAGCGAGACGAAGACGATGCCGGCATTGGAGCTGTTGGTGAAACCGTTGATCGACAGGCCGGGGAACGCAATGGTGCTCTGCACGCCCGGAATCTTCAGGGCGATGTCACCGATGCGGCGAACGACGGCCTCCGTGCGGTCAAGCGTTGCACCATCCGGCAGCTGGGTGAAGCCGACGAGATACTGCTTGTCCTGCGGCGGCACGAACCCGCCGGGAACACTTTTGAACATGAAGGCCGTCGCACCGATCAGCAGAATATAGATGCCCATCATCACGGTCTTGCGCGAAATGACGGCGGTGACGCCCCGGCTGTAGCCATTGGCGCCGCGGGTGAACACGGCGTTGAAGCCGCGGAACAGCCAGCCCAGCGTCTTGTCCATGAACCGCGTCAACGCATCCTTCGGCTCGTCATGGCCCTTGAGGAGCAGGGCGGCGAGGGCCGGGGACAGGGTCAGCGAGTTGAAGGCGGAGATGACGGTCGAGATGGCAATGGTCAGCGCGAACTGGCGGTAGAACTGCCCGGTCAGGCCGCTGATGAAGGCAAGCGGCACGAAAACCGCCACCAGCACCAATGCAATGGCGATAATCGGACCCGACACTTCGCGCATCGCCTGAACGGTTGCCGCACGTGGCGCCAGACCGTTTTCGATGTTGCGTTCGACGTTTTCCACCACCACGATCGCGTCGTCCACCACGATGCCGATGGCGAGCACGAGGCCGAACAGGCTCAGCGCATTCACCGAGAAGCCGAAGAGGTGCATGACGGCGAACGTACCGATGATCGAGATCGGAACCGCAATCAGCGGGATGATCGAGGCGCGCCATGTCTGCAGGAACAGAATGACCACGAGAACGACGAGCACCACGGCTTCCAACAGCGTGTGCACGACGGCTTCAATGGAGGCACGAACGAACTGCGTCGTATCATAAACGATCTCGTAGCTGACGCCTTCCGGCATGGTCAGCTTCATCTCGTCCATGACGGCACGCACCTGATCGGCGATCTGGATGGCGTTGGAGCCCGGTGCCTGGAAAACGGGGATGGCGACGGCCGGCTTGTTGTCGAGCAGGGAGCGCAGCGAATACTGGGCAGCGCCAAGCTCGATGCGGGCGATATCGCGCAGATGCGTGATCGCGCCGTTGGCGGCGGTCTTGACGATGATCTGGCCGAATTCTTCCTCGGTCTGCAGGCGGCCCTGCGCGTTCACCGACAATTGCAGGTCAACGCCGTTGGGGCTGGGCGAGGCGCCGATGACGCCGGCGGCGGCCTGGACGTTCTGCGCGCGGATTTCATTGAGAACATCCGTTGCCGAAAGGCCGAGCTCCGCCGTCTTCTGCGGATCGAGCCACACGCGCATGGAATAATCGCCCGAACCGAACAGCTGCACGTCGCCGACACCGTTGATGCGGGCGAGCCGGTCCTTGATGTTGATCAGCGCGTAGTTGCGCAGATAGGTGATGTCATAGCGGTTGTTGGGCGAAATGAGATTGACTACCAGCATCAGATCAGGCGAACTCTTCACCGTGGTGATGCCGAGGCTGCGCACCTCCTGCGGCAGGCGGGGTTCCGCCTGCGACACACGGTTCTGTACCAGCTGCTGCGCCTTGTCGGGGTCGGTGCCGATGGCGAAGGTCACGGTCAGGGTCATCTGGCCGTCGGTGGTTGCCTGGCTGCCCATGTAGAGCATGCCTTCGACGCCGTTGATCTGTTCCTCGATCGGCGTTGCCACGGTTTCGGCAATGACCTTCGGGTTGGCACCCGGATATTGCGCGCGCACCACGATGGATGGCGGCACGACATCCGGATATTCCGAAACGGGCATGGCCGTCAGGGCGATCAGACCGCCAAGGAAAATCACGAAAGACAGAACGCCCGCGAAGACCGGGCGGTCGATGAAGAAATTGGAGATATTCATATCACTATCCGCCTGCCCGTTGCGGGGCTTTGATGCGATTACTGTTGTGTCTTGGCTGGATCGGTGGCCAAGGCCTGCAAATTGTGTGCTGCAGCGCCCATGGCGACCATTTCAGGAGCGACGAGCGAACCGGGACGAATGCGCTGCAGGCCGTTGACGACGATCTTTTCCTCCGGCTGCAGGCCGCTGGTGACGATACGCAGGCCTTCCGCCGGTGCCCCGAGCGAAATCTCGCGGTATTCGACGATGTTCTTGTCGTTGACCACCATGACGAATTTCTTGCTCTGGTCGGTGCCGACGGCCTTTTCATCGACAAGCAGTTCCTGCTTTTCGTTGGCCGTGCCCATGCGCAGCTTGGCAAACTGGCCCGGCATGAACTTGCCGTCCGTATTGTCGAACACCGCCCGCACCTTGACCGTGCCGCTGGCGACATCGACGCTGTTGTTGATCAGCTGCAGCTTGCCCTTCACGTCGCTCTGGCCGTAAACGTCCATCACGACGGGGATGCGGTCGGAGAAATCGCGGCTGTTGAGACCCTGCGGCAGGTCGGCGAGGGCCTGGGCCACGGTGTTTTCATTGGCCTCGAAGCTGGCATAGATCGGGCTGATCGAGACGATGGTGGTCAGCAGCGGCGAGCTGGGACCGGAGGCGATCAGATTGCCGGCTGTGATTTCGATGCGGCCGACGCGGCCGCTGATGGGCGCACGGATTTCCGTGTAATCGAGGTTGAGCATGGCGGTCTTGAGCCCGGCCTGTGCCGCTTCAAGATCGGCCTGTGCGCCGCTCTGCACATTGAAGCGCTGGTCGTAGTCGCTCTGGGACACCGTGCGCGAATCGATCAGGCGCTTGCCGCGTTCCAGTTCGTTCTTGGCGAGGGACAGTTTCGATTCGGCGGCGCTGACGGCGGCCTTTGCCCGTGCGACCTCGGCTTCATAGGGAGCCGGATCGATCTTGACGAGAAGGTCGCCCTGCTTGACCAGTGCACCTTCCTTGAAGGCGACGGACTGGATGGCCCCGGCGACGCGCGAACGAAGGTCGACATGGTCGATGGCTTCGAGGCGGCCGGAGAACTCGCTCCACCGGGTGATGAGTTTTGGCTGGACGACAGCGACGGAAACGGGCGTTGCCACGGGCGCGGCCTGCTTGCTGGTTTCGGCATGGCTCTTGCCAAGATCGAACAGTTGGGTCGAACCCACGGCTGCCAGCGCCACAATAAAGCCGCCGACATAGAGTGATCTTTTGTAAGTGCTGATTGACATCGTGGTCATCCTGCTTTGAAAGTTGTATCGCCATTGGGAGTGGCTAAACGAAATTGGATCGTTGACGATCGATACCGATCGGTATAAAACGAGATATAAGGCTGCGGTACGGTGGCTGTCAATTGGATTTTATACCGAACGGTATATTTCTTCTAGGGAGTCTTGTCCATGGGACGGCCGAGGGAATTTGATGCCGATGAGGCACTGCAGACTGCGCTCGAACTTTTTTGGCGCAAGGGCTACGAGGGCACATCCATCACTGACCTGACGGACGGCATGGGTATCACCAAGCCAAGCCTTTACGGCGCCTTCGGCAACAAGGAAGAACTGTTCCGCATGGCGCTCGAGCGCTATGAGCAGAATTACATGGCGTTTTTCTGGAAAGCGCTGGAGCAGCCGGACGCACGCACCGTCGCCATGGATATTCTGCACGGCTTTGCCGATGCGCAGACCTGCGACTGCAATCCTTCGGGGTGTCTGGGAATCAATGCGGCCATGGGCTGCAGCGATGCCGCCGCCGCCATCCAGAAAACCATCATCGAAAAGCGCAATATGGGCCAGAAGGCGCTGGCGCGGCGTTTTGCCCGGGCGAAACGCGAGGGTGACCTGAAAACCGAGTGCGATGCGGAAGATATCGCCCGGTTTATCATGACCATATCCCAGGGTACCGCGGTACAGGCATCGAGCGGAACCGCGCGGGAAGAGCTCTACAGGCTGATTGATATCGCCATGCGCTGCTGGCCGGGCTGATCGCGGACGACTTGCATTCCCTTCAGTGCGTGGTTCGACAAGCTCACCATGAGGGAGGGAGTAGATTGCAAGGAGCCATATTCTGCGACATATCCGATTGGCTTTGTCATCAACAACATCCCTCATGGTGAGCTTGTCGAACCACGCACCACGCAATCAGGTCGTGCAGGATTTTCACACCAGCCGGTGACGGAACAGCCAGGATGAAACCGGCAGTGTCACCACCGAAATGCCGATGAGCGCCAGCATTTCCGGCAGGAGCTGGCGAATCCCCGCGCCTTCCAGATAGACCTGGTGCGTGATGCTGATGGCATAGCGCAGCGGATTGATCAGCGTGAAATATTGCAGGATATCCGGCATGTTGCCGATGGGCGCCGTCAGGCCCGACAGAAGCATGAACGGCATCAAAAGCACGAAGGAGAAGATCATCGCCTGCTGCATGTTCGCGGCCAGCGACGACAGGAAAAGCCCGATGCCGACCGCTGCTGCCAGAAACAGGATCAATCCCATATAAAGAATGAGGTAGGACCCGGCGAAGGGGATCTGGAACCACAGCTGCGCGACGAGCAGGATGAGCGTTGCCTGCGTGGTGCCCACCATCATCGACGGCAGGGCCTTGCCCACCATGATTTCGGAGGGGCGGAAGGGTGTGACCAGCAACTGGTCGAGCGTTCCCGCCTCCCGCTCGCGCGCCACGGACATGGCGGTTAGCATCATCGTCATCATCATGGTGATGGTGCCGATCAGCGAGGGGATCATGTTCCAGCGCGTCTCGAGGCTCGGATTGTACCAGGCGCGCGTCGTCACCGTGATTCCGGTATTGGCGGCCTGGCCGTTCTCGGCACGCCAGCGATGGGTGAAATCCGTCACGATGGCGCTGACATAGCCCTGCGCCGTGCCGGCCGTATTGGAATTGCGCCCGTCGGCGATAACCTGCAATTGGGCAGGCTTTCCGGCCATCAGGTTCTTTTCAAAGTCCTGGTCGATGACCAGCACCAGCAGAACGCGCCCGTTGTTGATATAACCGGCGATATCGCCTGTCCGCTGCAGCGTGGCGATGCGGGTAAACGTGGCGGAACCGTCGAACCGTGCGGCCAGCGCCATGGAGGCGGCGCTGTGATCGTGATCGAGAAGCGCGTAGGGCACGTTGTTGAGGTCGTAGCTCGCGGCATAGCCGAAGACCAGACATTGCATGATCGGCGGCACCACCAGCACGATGCGGCTCTTGGGGTCTTTCAGCATGGCCAGCAATTCCTTGCGGATAAGGGCGATGATGCGGAAGAGCGACTGGATCATGGCTGCCTCACCCGAGTTTCTTGCGCGTTGCCCGCACGGAAGCGGCCATCAGCACCGTTGCCATCACCGCAAGCACCGCGGCGTTGGGCAGGATCACCCCCCAGATATCGCCGGCCAGAAACAGGGTCTGCAGCACGCTGACGAAATAGCGGCCGGGGAAAATATAGGTGATGAACTGGATGACGAGCGGCATGCTGCGGATGTCGAACATGAAGCCGGACAGCATCATTGCGGGCAGGAAGGTGACGACGAGGGTGACCTGACTGGCAACGAACTGGCTCTTGGTCACCGATGAAATCAGCAGGCCGATGCCGAGCGCCACGATCAGATAGAGCATCGAGACGATGACGAGTATCCACAGCGAGCCGCGCAGCGGCACATGGAACAGGATCTGGCTGCCGACAACGGACAATGCCAGCCCGAGCATGCCGAGAACGAAATAGGGAATGATCTTGCCGAGCAGGATTTCAACCGGCCGCACCGGCGTGACGAACAGCGCCTCGAAGGTGCCGCGCTCCCATTCCCGCGCCATGACGAGCGCGGTCAGGAGTGCGCCGATCAGTGTCATGACCAGCACGATCAGCCCCGGCACGAGGAAATAGCTGCTTTCATTGGCCTCGTTGAACCAGAGCCGCGTCTGCATATTGACCGAAGCACCGCTGCTGGCGATTCTGCCTTCGGCCGCCTGCCGCGCCAGCCACGTGGCAACGGCGCCTTGCGCATAGGCCAGCGAAATGCGTGCCGTATTGGCATCGGTGCCGTTGACGACGATCTGGATATCGCCATTGCCCAGCGCAACGTTTCGGGCAAATTGCGGCGGAATGCGCACGATGCCGCTGACGGTCTTGTCCTTGAGCAGCCGCTCGGCCTCCGCCATGGTCTTGACCGGATGGGTCTGGAAATAGTCCGAAAGCTCGAAACCCGACACCGCGCCGCGCGCTTCGGCGGAATTCTCTTCCATCACGAGGGCGACCGGCAGGTTCTTCAGATCGAAGGACAGGCCGTAGCCGAACAGGATCAGCAGCATCATCGGCATGACGATGCCGACGGCGATGCTGCTGGGATCGCGGATCACCTGCCAGGATTCCTTGCGCACCAGCGCCAGGATGCGCCGCAGGCTGCCATGATACTGGATCGGGGCGGGTGTGCTCATGCGGCCTTGCCCCTTGTTTCAGCGGCGCTGCGCGATTCCTCGACAATGGCGATGAACGCATCCTCCATGTTCGGCTCGCGCCCGTCCTGCGGTTTGGCATGGCCACGGATGTCGGCGGGCGTTCCCTCGGCGAGATTGCGCCCGGCATCCATGATCATGATCCGGTCGCAATATTCCGCTTCCTCCATGAAATGCGTGGTGACGATGACCGTTACGCCCTGTTCCGACAGCGCGGTAATGCGCCCCCAGAATTCGCGCCGGGCGAGGGGATCGGCGCCGCTCGTCGCCTCGTCGAGGAACAGGATGTCCGGTTCGTGCAACAGCGCGGCGGCCATGGCCAGGCGCTGCTTGAACCCGCCGGGCAACTGGCCGCTCGGCAGCGTCGCCAGTTCACCGAGTTCAAACTGCTGCTTCGACCAGTCGATGCGTTCGCGCTTTTTCGCGCCGCGCAGGCCATAGGCGCTGGCGAAGAAATCCAGGTTCTCGTCCACCGAGAGATCACCGTAGAGCGAGAATTTCTGCGCGACATAGCCCAGATTCTGCCGCGCTTCCGCCCGCGCCGTGCGCAAATCCGCACCGGCAACCCGCAATGTTCCGCTGGTTGCGGGAATCAGCCCGCACAGCATGCGGAATGTGGTGCTCTTGCCCGCGCCGTTCGGGCCGAGCAGCCCATAAATCTCGCCGCGCTTCACGCGGAAACTGACATGGTTCACCGCGGCGAAATCCCCGAACATGCGCACGAGGTCATGCACCTCAACGGAAATCTCGTCCTTGCGTGTCGAGTCTGCCGCGCGCTGCAGCTCCAGGCTGCTGGAATGGCCTTCGCCCGCCACGGCGCTGAACAGCACCATGAAGCCGTCCTCGAAACGCGGCGGCGTTGCGGTCAGCGCCACCGGCCTTCCGTCGACGCTGAGTTTACCCTTGAAACCCGGTTGCCGGACGATGCGCACCTTGCCTGCTTCAGGCACCGCATCCACCACGCCGTCATGGCGGAACAGCCGCGCCTGCAGCGAGCGGGCATTCATGCCGTCCTGCGGCGCGGCGATGAACACATTGCCTTTCGCGCGGGCGGTGATCTCGTCGGGCTTGCCCTGCGCCAGCACCTTGCCCAGATGCATGACGACCGCATGGTCGCAGAACTCGGCCTCGTCGAGATAGGAGGTGCTGACGACGACCGTCAGGCCGTCTTCGCGCACCAGTTTCAGCACGATCTGCCACAATTCCCGCCGCGACAGCGGATCGACGCCGACGGTCGGCTCATCGAGCAGCAGCAATTCCGGCGAGCGCACCAGCGTGCAGGCAAGACCCAGCTTCTGCTTCATGCCGCCGGACAGTTTTCCCGCCAGCCGTTCGGTAAATCGGCCAAGATTGGTCATGTCCATCAGCCGCGGATAAATCTCGCGGCGCTGGTCCGGGGTGATGCCATGCAGGTCCGCATAAAGATCGAGATTTTGCTGAACGCTCAGATCCTCATAGAGGCCGAATTTCTGCGGCATGTAGCCGATGCGGTTCTGCACCGCCTGCGGATCGGCCGCGACATCGATGCCGAGCACCTTGAGTTCGCCGCTCTCGGCCGCCATCAGCCCGGCCATCAGCCGCAGGATTGTCGTCTTGCCCGCGCCGTCGGGCCCGACAAGGGCGGTCACCGTCCCGTGGCGCGCCTCAAACGAGACATCGTCGAGCGCCTTGACCGTTTCGCCGGTATCGCGGTGGAACGTCTTGTGGATGGACCGCGCCGTGACGGGGGAGGCTGGCGCGGCGCCGGTCATGGTTTTGTGTCCGCCATTGGCGCAATCGCATGCGGCGCGCCATCCGGCAGCAACGTGACGGTGGCTGGCATGCCGAGCCGCAGCACATCCTTGTGGTCCTCGACAAAAACGCGCACCTCATAGACGAGGCTGGTGCGCAGGTCGGTCGTCTCCACGGTTTTCGGGGTGAACTCCGCCACCGGCGAGATGAAGCCGACCCAGCCGTCCAGCGGCTGATCGGGAAAACTGTCCGTGGTGATCCTGGCCCGCATGCCGGGGCGCAGATGGCCGAGATTGGTTTCGGAGACATAGGCGCGCACCCATTTCATGCCGCGCGTTGCCAGCGAAAATACCGGTTTGCTGGGCGCTGCAATCTCGCCCGGTTCCATCAGCCGCGAGCGCACGACGCCATCAAACGGCGCAAAAAGCTGCGAATCGGCAAGCTGCTGGCGCATGAGCGCCAGTTGCGCCTCGCTGCCGCGCAACTGCGCTTCGCTCTGGCTGATTTCCTCGACACGCGGACCGGCGATGGCAAGCGCCAGCGCACTTTGCGCCACGTCCACCTTGGCATCGGCAACCGCCGCCGCCGCGCGCGCCGTATCAAGGTCCTGCTTGCTGGCGGTGGCATTGGCGGTCAGTACGCTTTGCCGCTCGAATTGCGCCTTGGCGTTCAGCGCATCGGCCTGCGCCGACACCAGATTGGCGCGCGCCTGGGCGATTTCCTCAGGGCGGCTGCCGTTTTTCAGCTGGAGCAGGGCGGCCTGCTGGGCGGCGACCGTTGCCTCCGCCTGCTGCACCTGCGGGGCGAGGCGGCTGGTATCGAGCCGCGCCAGCACCTGGCCCTTGCCCACCACATCGCCTTCTTCCGCCAGCACCTCGGCAATCCTCTCTGACCCGTTGAAGGCAAGCGATGCCTGCCGCAGGTCGATATTGCCGTACAGCGTCAGCGCATCGTTCGCCGATGACGGGCGATAGTACCACCAGGCTCCGCCGGCGAGGGCGGCGATGAGGATCAGTGGAATGAGAATGCGAAGAATTTTGCTCATGCGCCATCATACAGGCCGCGTGTGTATTATGTCAAATTTGAATTTCAATTTGAACTTTTAATCCTTTCAAATCTGGGTTACTGTACGGGCATGATACGCAAAACACCTCGAAAACTTCCCGGACGGCGCGAGGATGGCGCTTCGACCAAGGCCCAGATTCTGGAAGCGGCGGGCGAAATCTTTGCCGAAAAGGGCTTTGACCGCGCCACGGGCAAGGAGATCGCCGAGCGGGCCGGGAGCAATTCGGCCGCGGTGAATTATTATTATGGCGGTATTGAAGGGCTCTATGCGGCGGTGCTGGTCGAGGCGCACCGGCGGCTCCTGACCTACGACCGGCTGGTGGCGCTGGCGCACGGACCGGGGGCTTCCATCGACAAGCTGAAAATCCTCATCGGACTGATTGCCGCGGCAATCACCGCCCCGGCGTCATCCACATGGGTGTTGCGGGTGTTGAGCCGCGAGATTCTCGCGCCATCCCAGGCCTTTCCCGTGCTGTTGAATCAGGAGGTGCTGCCGAAGAAGCAGGTGGTAACCGGGCTGGTTGCCGATATTCTGGGGGTGCCCGCCGACCATCCGGCAGTGGGGCGGTGTTTGCTCAATATGGTCTCGCCCTTTGCCATGCTGCTGCTCGGCAACCGCCAATTGCTGTCACAGGTTCTGCCAGATCTCTTCGCACCGGCGCCCGGTGCGCAGGAAGCCATTATCGCCCATTTCCAGCGCTTTGCCCTGGCGGGATTGGAGGCAACAGCGGCGGAGATTAAAAGGGAGGCGGGGGCAGCGTTGAACTAAAGCGTTACTTCAACGGTGAAAGTTTGTGCGATTTCATTGGCAGTTCAAACATTGAGCCACCTTTCATGGTCGACGCAGTCGTTTCAATCGCCGGCCAGAGCACAATCAACCGTTCGGCTTGTTTTATGACTGGAGCTTTATAAAGCCCCGGAGACAAGAACATTCCGATGATGCGAGATGATTGAAAGACCGATTTTTCAGCTTTGTTGCGGGTAATTCTGCGATCACCCGATATCAGGACCCATCCGCCCTGCGCACTCAAAGCTCTTATCAATTCCAAGTCCTTGATATTCGGTGGAAATTTATCGCGCAAAGCGACGATCTCATACTGTTCACCGAACAACGCCTGAAGGCTCCTTGGAAGGCGGGGAGACATATTGTGGTCAAACAGGACCCTCACGCTGCGAGAGATTCCTCAAAGGCTACTGCATCTCGTACAACTGTTAGAGGTACTTCGTATAGTTCTGCCACGGCTCTCTCGGAGCCCTCCGCTTGAACAGCTTGGGCCAACGCAATCGTAGGAATGTTGTACACAGCCGTTGTAGGTTGTCCAAATACAAGTTCGGGATCTACGATGATTGACTGTTTGCCTTTGAATGGACGCCATCTGCGCACGGCATTGTTGTCAATATCCAGGTCCTTAAAGGTACGCTCGATCACAGCTTTGATCGTGTATTGCTTTTTCTTGAGATCAAGTAAACTGCCGTCTCCAGCCAGATTTGCACTGTCTAAAAAGATTGTTTTACCGTCCGTTTGAAATCGGCGCGTTGAGAATGGATGTTCGGCGTGGGCGCATTCTCTTGCATAGTCCAAACAATGACGAATCGTCTTCAAACCAAGCCCGGCATCGGTAAATGCCTTTACGAATTTTAACTCGATGAGATCCCGAAATCCCAGTTCGATCTGACCTTCGAATTGCGGCAGTTGAGGTTTCCACAATGGCTCCATGTGAAAGGTCTCACCATTATAAGAGTAGTGGTACCCGCCGAGCCATCGCCGAATGTTTCGTACAGGAATGTTCAACAGCCGTGCAGCGTCGCTCGCGGTATAAAAGCCGATCCCGACAACTGGAGTTGCGTAACCATCCATCACTGCGTTTCCATTCCTTCCCAAACATGATTGCTCACCATGCTCTTACGCCGCATTATCGCTTGTGCAACAACCACGTCAATCTACAGTCTGCGCAGTTGCTTCAGTTTCAACGTAACCGGACACCCGGCCCACCGCTGGTCGTCTCACCATCCTGCTGGAACACCACGCCCTCGGCCTTGAGCGCATCGGTTACCGCGTCCAGGGTATCGGTGCGGACTTTCACTCTTTCGCTTCCGAAGGCCTCCATGTTGCGTATGGTGTTGGCGCTCACGCCCGCCTTCTCGGCGAGGGTGATCTGCTCCATGCCAATCAGCGAACGGGCTGCTCTGATCTGATTTCCGATAATAGCCATGTTGTTTCCAGAGTAAATATCTTTGGTATTATACCTAAGTTCAATTGACCGTAAATGAGCTCAGCGGGTATGGGTTCAGTCGCAATATTTTTGGTAATGATCACTAATCAGGAGAGGTGGTTCGGCACAAGGCAGTGTACATCATTTCGCAGGCAGTCTCACCCCCGGACCGCCCGGCGTCATTTCTCCCTCGGCCTGAAAGATGACCCCTTGAGCTTCCAGCGCGCGCTTGATGACATCGAGTGTTGCGTGGCGCGGCTCGCATACGCCGCCTTCAAATTGCCGCACCGTCACAATGCCAACATGCGCCGCATCGGCAAGTTGCTGCTGAGACCATTGGATGAGGGCGCGTGCCGCCCGGCATTGTGCAGATGTGATCATGCTTTCCTATAATAAATCCTGATTATTCTTACCAGAACTGTCGAAAATAGATGGTTTTAAACGGTATGAATTTAGAATCCGTCTGCCTGGAAATTATCGAAGCTATGCCCGGAATATAAGGGAACATCGCCGCCGCCGATATCGGCAATGAGCGGCAGCAATCGGCGATCCAATATGTCTGCGACATCGCCGACGAACGTCTGGTTGTCATCAAAGCTTTGCTCGACGGGGCGAACACGAACGCTGCTTAAAGTGGAAGCTGGACCGTTGCCACAGCATTCCGCCTCGGATATCCCGATGAAAACCTATCCCGCAGAAGAGACCGGTCCCCATGCACGCGACATCCCATCCCATTGCCGCGGTTCTGGTTCATGTCGGCGATGTCGAAGCGGGGCTCGCATGGTATCAGAGCGCGTTTCCTGAAGCTGTCCGCACGCGGCTCGACGAATTTGATTTCGAGTTTCTGCAAGTCGGCTCCGTCTGCCTTGAAATCGTGCCTGCGGACGCGCAGGTGGGGTCGGGGCCCTTCGGCTCCGTCGTCTATTGGGCGGTGGACGATTTTGACGCGGCTCTGGCGCATGTGGAAAAACTGGGCGCCACGCTCTATCGCGGGCCGCTGGCGATACAGGATGGCCTTGCCATGTGCCAGGTTCGCGATCCCTGGGGCAACTGCATCGGTTTGCGGGGTCCCCGGCCTGCGGCGATGTCCGGATAAGGCGCGCTGCGGGCGAGGTGAACGCAATACCGTTCATACTCTGTTCATCCTTGAAGGCGCACCTATCCCCGGTATGAATCGATAGGAGTGACTAATGAAAAATCTTGTTTCGCTGTTTACCGCTGGCTTGCTGGCGGTTCTCGTTGGATTGACTTCGGTCGTTTCTTCGAACGCGGCACCGGTATCGGCCCAGAAGGCGCCGGTCGTATCCAATGTCGAGCAGGTGCAGTACGTTGAGCGCCGCCGCCACGACAATCGCCGTTGGGATCGCCGCGATGACCGTCGCTGGGATCGCCGTGATGATCGCCGCCGCCCGCACTACGACAACCGCGGTTACCGTCCCGGTTACTGGAAGAATCATCGCGGCTACCGTGAATATCGCCGCGGCTACCGCCGTCACAGCGATGGCTACTGGTATCCGCTGGGTGTTTTCCGTCTCTGATTCCCGTCAGAGCATTGGAATGCAGAAAGGGCGGCTCGCGAGAGCCGCCTTTTTCTATGGCCGGCTGTTCTCCAGCGCCGCGCCGAGAGTGGCCAGCAGATCCCTCGACGCGGCGATGTCCTCAAGTCGCATCCCGGCGGACAGCGCATTCACCCATTCGGCCTGGCGCTGCATCAGCGCCGCATAGGACGCAGTCCCCTGAGATGTCGGGCTGAGCAGGCTGGCGCGGCGGTGCCGCGGGTTCGGGCCATAGGCGGCAAGCCCGTCATGCACCAGCTCATCGGCCAGGCGCTGCACGCTCTGGCGCGTCTGGGCAAGGTGGCGGGCGACATCCGCCACGGTTGCGGCCTCCTGAACAATCGCGCCCATGACCTGCCAGCGCGCGGCGGTCAATCCGAACGGCGCGCTCAGCCGGTTGCCGGCCTCAGTCAGGCGGGCGGCGGTTTGCAAGATGTCCCAGACGAGCCGGCTCAATTCTTCGCCCTGAGGGGTGCGCATGCGGATCTCCCGAGTTTCCAGCGACATATTGACAGCATGTTGTCAAAATGCAAAATTGACAACACATTGTCAATTTGAGGTATAGCATGACCCCGTCTGAACTTGTCAAAGGCCTGTATGAGGATTGTCTCAATCCGCGCCTGCTCGAGCGGCTTCCGGAGTATCTGTCGGAGGGCTTCGTCGGCGCCGGCGGCGAGCAGGGGCCGCAAGGCTTCCGGCAGACCGTCGAACGGATGATCACGGCGTTTCCTGGCCTGCGGTTTGAGCTGGAAGACCTGTTTGCGGCGGGAGACAGGGTATGCGTGCGCTGGCGCTTCGAGGCGGCGCATCTGGGGCCGCTGTCGGGTATCGCGCCCACCGGCAAGACCGCGGTTCAGCAGGGAATCGCCATCTATCAGGCGCAGGATGGCAAGCTGACGCGGGCATGGCTGCAGGTCGATCGCCTGGGTGTCTTGCAGCAGATCGGGGCGGTAACGCTCTGACGGAAAGGGGCGTGCCAGACAGACCGGGACATGCGCGGCAACCGGCGGTGTCTGAGCGCTTGTACTGCGGAGCGGCGGTCTTTGAGGGCAAGGGTGGAAAATGGCGGAGAGGAAGGGATTCGAACCCTCGAGACCGTTTAACGGGCCTACTCCCTTAGCAGGGGAGCGCCTTCGACCACTCGGCCACCTCTCCAAGGACGCTGACTAAAGAGGAAACCCTTTGTTGGCAAGGCCTTTGTGTAAGTTTTCTGATTTTTCTATTTTGCAGTTCCGAGCCGTGGAAAACGGAACCAAGCGGTAACGGTGAGACACAAACGGCACAAAATTGGCACAAGCAAATCACCGTTTGTTCTTGCGGGTTTTGCCGGAAAACACCCGGTTTACCACCTCCCGGCCGGCATCGCCGTGGACCTGGGTGTCGAGCAGCAGCCTCCGGCTTTTGGAGCCGACCAAATGCGTGGCTGGTCAGTTTTAGCGGCCCGAATCCTTGATGGCTTTGTTAAGCGGCTTCGCAATCGAATGCCTGCTGGCATACCCAAACATGAGACGCGGATGTCGATCACTGATGCTGGCAAGATCGGCCATCGAATGCGGCTCAGCGGTCTCGTAACCAGACAGGACCGCCACCTACCTGCTGTATTTCTCGCAGATATTCTTCCTATGAGGATCTCCGTATTCCTCGCAATTATAGCCGCACTGATAATCGCCGCGGCCATTGACCTGGATTTCGTTCATCTTCTCTTTCGCAGAATCCAGGCAGTACGACACAGACGTGAAATGCGGCGTTACGACAAATTTTGTTCGGTCGGTTCGATCCGGGTAAACAATGGCAGACCACCCGGCAGGGCGATCATCACAACCAGCCAGCAACAGAAGAGCTAGGAATAGTAGAATTCTCAATATGGCGTTTCCAGTTTCTGTTGATCTTCATTGAGAATTTAACCGTCGCTCATTTATGTTCTGGGTCCGGGGAGCGTCAAAGTTTTTCTCATTCTCTAAAGCATTTCTTCCATGCGGATGGGACCTTGGAAGACACGCCGCGGGCTTTCGCCGGAGCGGGGGCAACAAGAAGGTCTGGAAGGTTTTTACAGAAAACCAAACTGCCGGCACTTGCTGAGAAAGCTTTTCACCGGCTCGGCGTTCATTGCCGGGTCACGTGCAAAATTCTCGCAGACGGTGCGAACCTTCTCGGTTTCTCCCTCTTTTGCTCCGGCGGCGTCATAAAATGCGTTCTCGGCATCCCGCATTGGCTGCGTTTGTTCTTTCTGCTCCCTGTGTACGGCGTTGTACGTTGCCGCATAAAAGGCACCGCCTGCGACAAGCACGATACAAACAGCTATAGTCAGATACTTCATTCCTCGCCCTTTGTTCTCCCGCATCCCGGTGCAGCCTATCCGATCCGGGACTGGCGCGCCATGCACGATACGGATCGGGCATCAGGCTTGGGCGACCCAGCCCCGAAAGCTGAAAGCCGCATAAAACAGCTCGACACGCGCGAAACCCGCCTCGATCAGGATCGCTTCGTCCTGCTCGGGCGCAAGAATGTGGGTTTTCGTGTCGACAGCCCGCTGCATGTTCGCAGCCTTTTCAGCATCAAGCCCGGCCGCGACCGCAAAGGCGGCGTAGCGCGATAGCCAGGTTGCACGCGCGCCGTCGCCTTGCGGGAAGCTGAGATGGGCGGTGACGAACGGCGCGCCGGGCTTGAGGCGGCGCCTGACTTCGGCCGCCGTACGCCGCCGCTCATCCATATCCATGAAATGCTGGGTCAGCAGGCACGTCGCCGCATCGTAGGGGCCGTCAGGCGCATCGCCGATATAGCCCTGCTGCAGCCGCGCCCGCGCGGCCAGCGGCCCCAATGTCCGTTCGGCCAGATGGAGCATCTCGGCGGACGGATCGATGCCGTCGAAGATCCAGCCCGGATGGGCCTGCGCGAACATCTTCAATTCCAGCCCGCCACCAGCGCCAAGAACCAGCACCCGGGCATCGTCAGGGGCACGTTCGGCCAGCAGAAGCGTGGTCATGCGCTGCATGGCATCAAAGCCGGGCACGAAACGGGTCGGTCCGTCGGCATAGCGCGCCACGGCCTGCGGATCGGAAAATGGGGTCATTGCGCTTGCGCCTCCAGCGGGTATGGCATCGGTTTGAACATCCGCCGGACAGGGACTGTGCCCGATAACCGGTTTACAGATTTCATGACACTTTATATGTTACGTGATATGGCGAAATCAAGACCTGGAGCCTTGCTGCCGGCGGCCGCACCGTCACTCGGCCGATGCGCCGGCGGAAACCGCTTTGTCCGTTGACGGCCCGCCGCTGGCTGCGTCAGTGCCTGCGCATCGTTCCGATGCCCGAGGGGTACAGTGCGGCGCAGCACAGCCCATGTATTATCGGACGTGTGGAATATTTTTTTCTTGGCAGTTTTACTGACACAGGGACGCAATTCTTGCCTGTATCTTGTTTTGCCCTCTTGTCTTGTGATTTTTTTTGAGAGACGTAATATATGCGCTGATTCACGGTGATTTTGAACATGTCGAGGTTGGGTATACTTGACCGACGCTGTTGCAAAGCCGGAAATGAGGCCCGGCAGGGGGGGATCATCGGGGGATGAATTGCCGAGCCTCACGTTGCCCGAAGGTGACAACGTGCGCTTGATACCATCAGAAGCTGAGGGGGAGATTATCCCAACCTGAAGCGAAACTGAGGGAATCACAGCGATGAGTCAAAAAGGCCTGGACCCGGCGCCATGCGCGGGGTCCAGGCTTTTTCCGGGGCGGCAGACACTGCCAAACCATTCAAGCCCCACGCATTTTCAAGAACAAAATGCCTATGTTTAATTTTGTGTTTCTTCTTCCCGCGTTTTTTGTATCGTGTGCGCCAGACTTGTCTTATTCAGGAACCATGAGGGCAGAGATGAAATCTTGGCGTTCGGTTGGTGTTGGAGCGCTGGTCAGCGCCGCAGTGCTCGGGTTTTCTTCCGGTCAGGCAATGGCCGCCAGCAAGGCTCATCCCTTCATATATTTTGCCACCACGGATCCTTTCCTGCAGCCCGGAGAGGCGCCGACGCGCAATGATGTCACGCTGCTGGGCGGACCATTTGCACGCGATACCGCGGGCAGCGCCATCCATCTTTTCAATGTGGATTACACCAAGAATTATCTGGTCGGCGTCACCTATGGGCGCGATGTCTACAATCTCGGATCAGGATTTCAACTTGGCGGCGTCGTCGGCGTCGCGTTGCGGTTCGGTGAGGACGACGACACATCGGGCGAGATCTGGACCGGCGTCCGGCTGCGCCACCAGGGCCTCGTTATCGGCAATGTCGTGATCTCCCCGGCATTCACGGCTGGCTTCAGCGCGGTGACCGGCGAGACCCAGATCGAGAAGGAACGCGAACTGCGCTATAATGGCGATGCTTCCTTCCTTGGCTTTCTCGGGCCGGAACTTTCATTCCGCTGGGGCGGGGCGCCCAACCTTGAAGTGACGTGGCAATTGCATCACCGCTCCGGTGCCGGTGAAACCTTCGGCAATATGGGGGAAGGTTCAAACGCCAATACGATCGGTATCCGTTATCGCTTCTGAGGCCGTTTGCCGATCGGACACGGCGCAGGCTGCGAACACTCCAGCTTTCCACCGCATGGGACCGCCGCGAATATCCGGCTTTTCCGGGCCGGTCGTCAATTCTGCTCCAGCACGACAACGCAGGGATCGAGATCATGCGTTGCCAGATGCGCGTACCGCATGGTCATCTGCAACGTCTGGTGGCCGAGCCAGATCTGCACGCGCCTGATATCGATGCCGCCGCGCACCAGCCGCGATGCACAGGTATGGCGCAAAATATGCGGCACGACCTGATCGTCCGTCCCCAATCCGACCTCGGCCTTGGCTTCATTCCAGATGGCACGGAAGCGCGGCTGATCGTGCATGGCAAACGGACCCTTCAAGCGCCCGCGTGGAATCTGGGTGACGTCATGGGCGCGCCGGGTCAAAGGCACCGTCCGGCTGCGCCCAGATTTTGTCAGCCAGAAGGTCGAGCGGTTTCCCTGCAGATCGTTCCAGTTCAACCCGATCGCCTCGCCGAGCCGGCACCCCGTATCGACGAGAAAGATGCTCAGGCGGTAGCTGTCTTCGCATTTGGCGCGAATGGCCGAGAACAGGCGGGCCTCTTCCTCCAGTTCGAGAAAGCGAATCCGGCCCTGTCTTTCCTTTTGCCGCCGAAACTCGGGCAGGCTGTAAATATCGCCCATCTTGTAAGCTTTCCGAAGCAATTTGCTCAAAGCAGCCATTTTGCGGTTGATGGTTGCATTGCTGTTGCCGCGCTCGCGCAGCGTGCCGATCACCGAATCGAGCATGTCCTGGGTGAAGACACTGAACCGGTTGCCGGCCAGAATCTCACCGGTCTCGCCCAGGAAGGATTTGACATTGCCCTTGTGCGAACCGTCGTCCCAGAGAATCCCGATATAGCGCGCTGTCAGCTCATCCAGAGAATGATCCCTGACCACGCGATTGCCGGTACGGTCCGCTGCTGCGTAGGTGACGTTGTACTGAAACCGAACCGGGAAGTCCGTGTCTGCCTGTTTGGCACCCATCGATGAAATTGTCATAGGGATCACGCTCTAAATCAGAAAAATATGCATAAGTGAAATATGCAACGAGTTGTAATCGTCTTTCTGAAAAGCACAATCGGGTGGGGAATAGCACTTTAGGATAATACCATCCCGTTCGAGGAAGCCTTGCACAGCACCCTCAACAGTCCGTTCCCAGCGATATTGCCTCGACATTTCCAAATCTCCTCGGTCCGCGACCGCTTTGCTATCCTTTCCTGCTAAATGTCTGTGCGCCGTGTTGACGGGCGCTGAAAATGGAGTGGTGAAAATGAATTTGGAAAAATCCAGCGCCGGTAAATTCCGGCGCTGGTCATGCGTGTCATGGCATCAGAAGTTGCGCTGGAAGCGAAGGAACCCGCCAAACGCGTCATCGCTTCCATTGCTGGCCAGGGATTTGGCCTTACGGGCACCATCGAACTTGGTGTAGTTGAGTTCGGGCGTGATGGTGAAGCCGGGAACCAGTTCGTAGGCGACGTTGATTGCGCCGGCATAGGTCCCTTCGGATTCGTAGGCCAACTGCGCGTTGAACGTGGCCTTGTCCGAAGCCTTGGCGGACAGACCGCCCCAGATGGCCCAGTCGCCATTCCACGGGCCGTAATAGGACGTGGTGCGTTTTTCCTTGGCGTGGTCACCGTAACCGGACTGATAGCCGCCCAGAACGAAGGCGGAGACAGTGTCGGTGAACTTTACATCCAGGCGCAGCTTGCCGCCAAACTCTTCCACGACGGAATCGTAGCCGGCAACAGCGGAGATGCCGCCCCAGGCCTGTTCGAACTTCACACCGCCAATGATGTGCGGCACGTAGTCCACGATCACGTGATCCTTGTCACCCTGTTCCAGGCCGATGAGGGCCGAGAAACCGTTGCCGCCGGTGAAGGTGTAGCTGACCTGATTGTCGCCATCGCCGGCATAGGAGATCACGCCGTCTCTGAGCACGCTGCCGGCCGAACCGGTCCATGTGTCAAAGAGCGAATCGGTCAGGCCGATGCGGAAACCGCCGAGCGAGATATAGGCGTGGGGAAGCGACGCGCTGTTGTCACCGTTCGTATAATTGAACTGTGTTTCGGCAAAGGAACGCAATGTACCAAGTTCGGTGTCCGAACGGGCATCGAAGCGGATGGTGGCGCGGGATAGAAGTTTCCAGGTACCGAGTTTGCCGCCCTTGGAGACATCATCGCCGCCCTTGGCATCAAACCGCACATGACCGCTGACTTTCAGGCATGTCTCGGTTCCGGGGATGTAGAAGAAGCCCTTGCCGTATGCGTCGCAAACGCGAACATATTCGACAGCTTCCGGTTCGGCGACGACAACTGCATCGGCAGCGCGTGCGCCAGTGACTGCAACGAGGGCTGCAGCGGAGCCGAGTAGAAGGCTCTTGATGTTCATTTCTGACCTCCAGTCAAAGTTTGACGGAAGGCCAGGCGATTCAACGGGTTTTTGCCGGCAGGAAAGGCTCTAGTGTCCGACGGTTCCCGAGAACAGGTTGACGATGAGAACACCGGCGATAATCAGCGAAAGGCCGACGATTGCCGGCATGTCGAGCGGCTGCTTGAACCAGAACCAGCCGATGGCCGCGATGAGCACGATCCCGGCGCCGGACCAGATGGCATAAACGATCCCGACGGGCATCGTCTTGACCAGTATGGACAGGAAATAGAAAGCCGCCGCATAACCGGCCAAACAGATCAGCGACGGCCAAAGCTTTGTAAAACCATCCGCTTGCTTGAGCGCCGACGTGGCCGCCACCTCGAAAATTATGGCTACAAAGAGATAGAAATAAGTCATGGCAAACCACCTGTCAGAATCACTACGTGCCCCATTTGATTCGATGCATACACTGCAAATATGCCGGTGATGCATGCCCGATTTCGAGTCAAAACACCGTTCCGTTTCCGCCATCGATACAGAGAAATTGATGAAAATCCGGTTACCTATATTAATGAGTGGTAAAGATTTCGCCGGGGTCGCGACGTTTTCGTGTCATTTGTGCAACAGGGATAAGGCATAGAGGGGCCGCGAGGTGTGGATGCCGACATTCATGGTTGAAACCCCCGAGAGGGCGAGTATGTTCGGTCGCAGAGGAACGGCGTTGATCGCATTTCTTCTAGGACTTAGGGGATGGGGACAAGGTTGTCCTTCAGCCAAATTGGAATGCCCAGACCCATTTTTAACTTTGACTGGAGGTCAGAAATGAACATCAAGAGCCTTCTACTCGGCTCCGCTGCAGCCCTCGTTGCAGTAACTGGCGCACGCGCTGCCGATGCAGTTGTCGTCGCTGAGCCAGAAGCTGTCGAATATGTTCGCGTTTGCGATGCATACGGCAAGGGCTTCTTCTACATTCCTGGTACTGAGACCTGCCTGAAGATCGGCGGCTATCTGCGTTACGACGCCAAGGGCGGCGACAGCGTATACACCGGCGGCCACGTCAACCAGGGCAGCGATCCTAACGGCGACGGCACATACGACAAGCTGACACGTGCAACGATCCGCTTTGACGCCCGTTCGGAAACCGAACTTGGCACACTGCGTTCGTACATTGAAACACGTTTCAACTATAAGAACGGTTCCAACAACAGCTCCATTCCTCAGGCATTCATCGAACTCGGTGGTTTCCGCGTTGGTGTTGCTGACGAACTGTTCGGTTCGTTCACTGGTTATGCTGGCGACGTCATCAACGACGACGTGATCAACTATCAGTCAGGCACTTCCAACCAGATCAGCTACACATTCACAGCTGGTAACGGTTTCTCGGCGATCATCGCTGCTGAACAGGGTGAAGTTGAGTCGGACAACGATGGCTTGTCGCACGACTACCGCATCAACGACTACATGCCACACGTACTTGGTGGTGTGAAGTATGAGCAGGGTTGGGGCGGCATCTCGGCTGTTGCTGGTTATGACTCGGTTATCGAAGAATGGGCCGGTAAGGTTCGTTTGGACGTCAAGATCACCGACGCTGTTAAGGCATTCGTCATGGGTGGCTATCAGTCTAACTTCGACGACAACTACACGACCGGTCACGTCCGCAGCCTGAACTGGTTCGGCCGCTGGGAAGGCGACTGGGCTGTTTGGGGTGGCCTGTCCGCCAAGGTTTCGGATAAGGCAACTGTCAATGCACAGGTTGCATACGAATCCGAAGGCACCGTTGCTGGTACTTTGAACCTGGCATACGAGCTCGTTCCTGGCTTCACGATCACGCCAGAAATCAGCTACACCAAGTTCGATGGTCATCGTAAGGATGTATCGATTGCCAACGGCGGTAACGATGATGCATTCGGTGGCATGATCCGCTTCCAGCGCAACTTCTAATCCTTAACAGGATTGAGTTCATAAGACCCGGCAGCGCAAGCTGCCGGGTTTTTCTTTATGGTGCGCGCGGCCAGTTTTCCGGCGTTCGCCGTTTGCCGCGGGGCGCCGTGTTGATATTCCCCCCGACATCGGGCAAGACAGCATTCTGTTCGATTGCCGTAAGGGGAAAATGCCATCCATGCACATTGTGAAAAGCTGGTTCTGGCCTGGTCTGATTACCGTTGCGTGTTTGACAACGCTTGCCGGCTGGTTCCTTGCCGAGCCGATGGACCGCCAACTGACGGAGACCGTCGCTGCCGCATTGGAAACGGATAACAGCTGGGCCAGCATCGAGGTGGACGGGCGCGATCTGACCCTCAAGGGGGTGGCGCCGTCGGCCGAAGCCCTCGCATCGGCGCTGAAAATCGCTGAAACCACCGATGGGATTCGCGTCGTCGAGAACGCAGCGACGCTTTTACCCCTGGTCGATCCCTTCAGTTTCGTGGTGACCAAGTCGGATCAGGGCATCCTCTTGTCGGGCAATGTCCCCTATGGCGATACGCGTGCCAAGCTTCTGGCTGCGGCTGAAAATGCCATGCCGGGCATTGAAATCCTGGACGAGATGGCCGTCGCGCGCGGCGCGCCGCAGGGATTTGTCGAGCTTGCCAATTTCGCGCTGAAACAGGCATCGCAGCTGATCAGCGGTGAGGTCCGGCTTGCCGGCGAGACCTACAGCATCACCGGAACAGCTGCAAATGCCGCGGATTATGAGTCCGTCACCAACGCATTGAAGACACAACTTCCGGGTAATGGTAGGGTGGGCGAGGTGAAGCTGGCGCCGCCGCCGGCCGGCAATGCCAGGTGACTTCCCGGCGGGAATGCCGATCCAGTGCAATCAACGGGAGCGCGGACAATCATGTATCTCATCACGAAGCTATGGCTCTTTCTGTTGGTGGCCGCTCTTGTCGGTTTCTATGTCGGCTGGTCGACCCAGGGCGGCAAGCGCAACTGATCTGTGTTGAAACTGGGGTAACGAGCTGTGGTCATTTTTCTTCTTCAGGCGCTTTTGCTCATTTCAGCCGCGTTCATTATCGGCGCCATTTTGGGTCATCTTTTCAAAAGGTTCTCTCCGAAAACCGATTCTGTTTCTCAGGAGTCGACGCGCGCCGCTGATGCCCGTCTCGCCGCCGCAACGCATATGCCGGTCACGCCTGCCAATGACGATGTGAGCAAGCCGCTGTCCGGTCCGGCAATGGTGCCGCCGGCCGAGCCGGTCCCGGCGATGGCATCCCCCGTGGCCGCGCGATCAAAGACGAAGGCTCCGGCCCAAAAGACCGCGGCAAAGACTGCAGGCAGCCGGGCGGTCAGGGTATCTCAAGACGACACGCACCGCCCCGCGCTGTTGAAAAACGCACGGCGGGGCAAGCCGGATCGCCTGTCGGACATCGAGGGGATCGGCACCGTGATCCAGTCGGAGCTTCATACGCTCGGCGTGTTTCACTTCGACCAGATTGCGGGTTGGGATGTGGATCAGGCTGCGTGGGTGAGCCGTGCGATTGGCTTCCCCGGCCGTGCCCATCGCGAAGGCTGGATGAAGCAGGCTGCCGATATGATCAGGCAGGCAGGGGACGTCCCCGCCAAGGCAAAGGCTGCGGCCAAGGCCAAGCCCAAGGCGGCACCCAAGAAGCCGGCAAAGAGCGGCTAGTCCGCGCGCAAATCAACGCCTGCGCAAAACGCGGCGATCAGCTCGGGCATGCGGCCTGTCTCCAGCAGCGGCGCATGGCCCTGACCCGCAACGTTGAACACCTGCAGCGCGCTATGCCGCCGCGCCATCTCGTCAACGGTTTCCTGCGCCAGCAAAGTGGTGTTTTCACCCCGGATCAGCAGCAGCGGCAGGTCTTTCATCAGTTCGAACTGGGCCCACAGATCCGGCAGTTTTTGCGAATAGTCGATGTTCTCCATCGTCTTGCGGAGATTGGGGTCGTAATCCGGGCGGATCACACCGTTGTCTTCGCGGTAGATCATCCGGGCAAAACGCTGCCAGTCGTCCTGGGTCAGGGCAGGGAAGGCTGCTCCGTGCACTGACCGCTGCAACTCTGCCGCGTCATTCCAGTCGCTGGGCTGGCGCGCGCCATTGAGATAGGCACTGATCTGCTGCAGGCCTTCGACTGTTATTTCCGGCCCGATATCATTAAGAATGACGCCGGCGAGAAGCTGCGGTGCGATGGCTGCCAGAATATGCGTGATCAGCCCGCCGCGGGATGTGCCGAGGAAAATCGCCCGGTCGATCTGCAGATGGGCAAGACCGGCGATGACATCGCCTGCTTCCATTCCGATATTGTAGTGCGACCAGTCCGGATCATAGGCCGACAATCCGCGTCCGCGGTAATCGACGCTGACTACCGGGCGCGGCGTCTGCGGGTGCTGCGACAAGGACAATGCGAGATCGTGAAAGTCGCGGCTGTTGCGGGTCAACCCGGGCAGGCAGACGACCGGCAGGTTGTCGCTTTTGTGCTCGGGCTGGTAAAGCCTCATATGGAGATGCAGGCCATCGGGGGCGTCGAAATGAATGTCGCGCAATAAATCGGCCAATCCGCAATCCTGTTGTTGAGTGTAGGGTCCGGCTAACGCTGCAGCCGACCGGCGGTCAGATCGCTCTCGATCTGGGCCTTGCCATAGAGCCGCGATTTGTAGACCTCGTAGTTCTCCATGACGCGCTGCACGTAATTGCGGGTTTCCGTGTAGGGAATGCGCTCGATCCAGTCGACGACCTCGTCGACGGATTTGCCGCGCGGATCGCCGTAGCGCGAAACCCACTCATTGGCGCGGTTGGGCCCGGCATTGTATCCGGCAAAGGTCAGGACGTAGGAACCATCGAATTTGGCGATCTGTTCGCCGAGGAACCGTGCACCCAGGGTGGCGTTATAGGCGGCATCGCCGGTAAGCCGGTCCTTGGAATAGGAAATTCCGGCGCGCTTGGCGACGTCCTTGGCTGTGCCGGGCAGCAACTGCAGCAGGCCGCGCGCGCCCGCGCTGGAAACAGCGCTGGCGTTGAACTCGCTCTCCTGCCGGGCGATGGCATAGGCAAGGGCAGCCCCGGAACCGGAAATATTGGCATTGCCGGGGATGGCGCCGATGGGATGCGACAGGGCGCCGACGTCGATGCCGCGCTGCGCCGCAATCTTGCCGACACGCAGGGCGACGAAGTGATTGCTCGTGCGTTCCGCCATGACCGCCAGCAATGCCAGTTCGCCGGGACTGTCGAGTTCCTGGCTCAGGCTGGCGTACAGAATGGCGGCGCGCTGCGCATAGCCGGTATCTTCCAGGCGCTGGATGGCGCGCACGGCTTCGCGCTGGGCAAAACGGGCGCGATCCGCATCGCTCGGGCGCGGATAGGGCAGTTGCAGGCTCGCCTGTCCGAGCTTGGCGGCGGCCAGCTGGCCATAGAATGTCGTGCCGAAACGCGCCGCACGGCTGTAATAGTCACGCGCATTGCCGCCCGTGCCCGCTTCGGCGGAACGGCCCAGCCAGTAATAGGCGCGCGAGGCGGACATCGGCCGCGACGAAATCTCGGCGATGCGGGCGAAATGGCGCTGCGCCGTCTGCGGGTCCTTGAGCGCCCGCAGGGCATACCAGCCCGCATGGAATTCCGCCTCGGCGGCGACGGACGGGGTTTCGGCGCTGTGCATGGCCGCGATCTTGTAGGCGCGCGTGGCATCGCCGATATCCAGCAGCTCACGCGACAGCACGCGCCGTTCCACCCACCAGGCGTCCGGGTCAATCAGCGATGCCGCATCGCGCGGCGCGGTGGCCAGCACATCGGCCGCTTCCTTGAAGCGTTCCTGGCGGCGCAGATACTGCGCCTTGGCAAAGATGTAGGCGGGGTTGGACTGCCAGGAGCCGGTGACAGCCGCCAGTTTCTGCGCCGCATCCGGTGATTTCTGCAGAACCGCGGCAAAGGCCTGATAGAGTATGTCGGCATTGGCAAGCTTGGCGACGCGGCCGGCGGATTTTGCCTTGCCTTCGTAAAGCATGGTCAGCATGCGCACCAGATGGTCCTCGCGCGGAATGACCTGCGCAAATTCCTTCAGGATCGCCGTTTCCTGCGCATCGTCCAGCTTCTTGGTGCGCCAGAAGGGGCCGAGCACCTGACGGGCACGGGCGGTGTTGCCGGTGGCGACAAAGGCGCGGGCCAGGATGATGGTGCCTTCGGCCGTCTGCGGCGGGGTGCCGCCAAAGGCATTGATCACCGTTGCCGCCGGCGGGTTCTCCTTGAACAGCGCCCGTTCCGAATTGTTGCGGAAGGTCGCCATGCCAGGCCAGCCCGGCAGTTCCGCTGCCGCATGGGCGATTTCCGAGCTGGGAACACCCGGCGCGTTCGACAGGCCGATGGCCCAGGTCAGGATATGACGGTCCAGCGCGTCGGCCGGCAGTCCGTTGCGGATGCCGAGAGCCTGCTGCACGTCGCCGCCCGACAGGGCATCGAGGCCGCTTTTGAGGCTGCCTGCAATGGCCGACGGTTTCGACGGCTGGGCGATACCCGCCGTGGTCACCGGATCGGGCTTGGCCATGATCTGCGCCGCGGGGCTGGTCCGTGTCTGGGTAGGGGCAAACGGTTTGAGAGTTGGGATGGGCGGCGTTGAATTTTGCGCAAACGACGCCGTCGTCACCAGCAGCGATGACGCGAGAAGAACATGACGCAAAACAGAAGTTCTCAGCATTCAGGCAACCAATTTAATCGAAAGGATCACGCGCAGCCCCGGATCCAGAACTGTTGGATCAGATAATAGTGGCGGACGTGTGAAGGCAATCTTAACGAAAGGTTAGCATGGTCCGTTGGTTCTACGCAAAACATCAATTGTATTGCTGTTTTTCATCAAGGAAATCATCTTGCCCGGCGAAGGTTGCACGACTATGGTGCGCCACCTCCTGGTTGGCGCCATGCTGGCCCGGCCTTGATCTAACGTTGTTTTCTTGGAGTTCACCATGCTGAAAGGCTCAATCACCGCTCTCGTCACGCCATTCGACCAAAACGGATCGTTTGACGAGAAAGCCTTTCGCGCATTCCTGGCCTGGCAGCTCGCCGAGGGCACCAATGGTTTCGTGCCTGTCGGAACGACGGGCGAGTCGCCGACGTTGTCCCATGCCGAGCACAAGCGCGTGGTCGAAGTCTGCATTGAGGAAGCCAAGGGCAAGGTGCCGGTAATTGCCGGTGCGGGCTCCAACAACACACGCGAAGCCATCGAGCTGGCGCAGCATGCGGAAAAGGCCGGGGCAGACGCGATTCTCGTCGTCACGCCCTATTACAACAAGCCGAACCAGCGCGGCCTCTATGCCCATTACAAGGCCGTGGCCGAATCCGTCTCGCTGCCGATCATCATCTACAACATTCCCGGCCGTTCGATCATCGACATGACCCCGGAGACGATGGGCCAGCTGGCGCATGACTTCAAGAACATTGCCGGCGTGAAGGATGCGACAGGCAAGATCGAGCGTGTTTCGGAACAGCGCATCACCTGCGGTCTGGATTTCATCCAGCTGTCCGGCGAGGACGCGACGGCGCTCGGCTTCAACGCCCATGGCGGTGTCGGCTGCATCTCCGTCACCTCGAACGTCGCGCCGCGCCTGTGTGCCGAGTTCCAGGCCGCGACCCTGCGGGGCGACTTCACCGCGGCGCTCGCCATTCAGGACCGCCTGATGCCGCTGCACAAGGCGCTGTTTATCGAACCAAACCCGACAGGCCCGAAATATGCCCTGGCCAAGCTCGGCAAGATGAACAATTCGGTGCGTTCCCCGCTCGTCCCGATTGAAGCGGCTACCGCCGAACGTATCGATCAGGCGATGAAACATGCGGGTTTGATCAACTGACAATTGAGCCATATCCTCCGGACGCCGAAACGGCTGCAAGCTGCAGTATCGAGCCGCTCGGCCGGGGGAAAGACCCCGCCCTTCGCGCCTCTCCTCGCATCTTCTTGCCGTTTCAGGCGCCATTTCGACCAGATTTGTGAGTGTACGACCTACTTGCAAAGCATTATATAGGCCTCATGAACAAGCCCAAAGCTGCCAAAAAACCCATTACGGTTCGCAAGGTCATTGCCGAGAACCGCAGAGCGCGCTTCAATTTCGAGATTCTCGACACGATGGAGGCTGGCATTGTGTTGCAGGGCACGGAAGTCAAATCCCTGCGCAACAACCAGTCCAACATTGCCGAAAGCTATGCGAGCCTCGAGAACGGCGAGTTCTGGCTGATCAATTCCTATATTCCGGAATATCTGCAGGCCAACCGCTTCAACCACGCGCCGCGCCGCCACCGCAAGCTGCTGGTCAGCAAGCGTGAAATGGCACGGCTGGCGCAATCGGTGGACCGCGAAGGCATGACCGTCGTGCCGCTGAAACTCTATTTCAACGATCAGGGCAGGGCGAAGCTCGAACTTGCCGTTGCCCGCGGCAAGAAACTGCACGACAAGCGCGAGACGGAAAAGCAGCGCGACTGGAACCGTGAGAAGTCACGGCTGCTGCGCGACCGCGGCTGAAAGTAAGTGCCGACGCTTACCTCCCCCCTTGCGGGGGAGAAAGCGATTTCAGCATCTTAGCTCTTGCTAAGTGCTGGAAATCGCCAGAGAGGGGATTTGGCAGAAATTGCTATTCCCCCTCTCTTGGATTTTCTAAGGATTTAGCAAAGGGGCTAAATCCAAGAAAATCCTTTCTCTCCCGCAAGGGGAGAGATAATCAGCGTGTTACCTTGCAGCCACGGTGTCCAGATGGGCGCGCACGGCGGCAAAGACGCTCTTGAACATGGGTTCGGTCAGGCGTCCGGTGTTCGTGTTGTAGCGCGAACAATGATAGCTCGAAAAAATACGGATATCGCCGATGTCGGACTGTCCGCCATGGCTGAACGGAAATTTCGCCACCGGCTGCTTCAGCGACCGTATCGTCGACTGGTGCGCGATGGTGCCAAGGGTCACGATGGCGCGCAGGTTGCGGAACTGCTGAATGGTCGGCGTCAGAAACCGCCGGCAATTGTTGATCTCGCCGCCGACCGGTTTGTTTTCCGGCGGAACACAGCGAACGGCGTTGACGATTGCCGCATCGAGCAGTTCCAGGCCGTCATCCGGCCGGGCGGCGAATGTGCCGCGGGAAAAGCCGAATTCTGCCAGCGTGCCGTAAAGCAAATCCCCCGCATAGTCGCCGGTGAACGGGCGGCCCGTCCTGTTGGCGCCGCGCAGGCCGGGTGCGAGCCCGATAATGAGCAGCTGGACCGACTCAATCCCACCCGCAGGCAGGAAGGCCGGGACCGGCGCGTTGTGCCACGCCGGTTCTTTCACGCGCCATCCGGCGATGAAGTCATGCAGTCGCGGGCAGATCGGGCAATCGGGGGAAGGTTCGACACTCATAGGGCGCTAAAAAGCACAATGCCGCATGGTTTTCCATGCGGCATTTCCGAATCTTTCCACAAATATCAATAAGCGATTATTAGTAATCGACCTGTTCTTCTTCGACGCGGCGCGGTGCGCGCTCGGATGCCTCGCGGCCGATTTCGGTGCGCAGCGATGTCAGGTCGATGAAATGATCCGCCTGACGGCGCAGTTCGTCCGATATCATTGGCGGCTGGGTCGAAAGTGTCGAGACCACGCTGACCTTGCGGCCCTTGCGCTGCAAGGCTTCCACCAGGGAACGGAAATCGCCATCGCCGGAGAAGATAACAAAATGGTCCACCGTGTCCGTCAACTGCATGGCATCGACAGCAAGTTCAATGTCCATATTGCCCTTGATCTTACGGCGGCCGGCAGAATCGGTAAATTCTTTTGCGGGTTTCGTAACAACCTTATATCCGTTGTAATCCAGCCAATCGATCAATGGGCGTATCGATGAGTATTCCTGATCTTCTACAAGCGCTGTATAGTAATACGCGCGAAGCAAATAGCCTCTTTTCTGGAAAGCTGTAAGAAGTTTGCGATAGTCAATATCAAATCCCAGTACCTTTGAGGCCGCGTAGAGATTTGCACCATCGATAAACAAAACGATCTTTTCACGTGGATCAAACATAATAAGGTTCCATTTCAAAAAGGTGAGCTTCAATTTCAAATCAGCTAGAAGGTAATAAAGCTCGATCTGATCTTATACGAAAGTAGCATATTTACTACGTCGGGTTCGGTGAAAAGCCAATAGCTGGGCGGAAAATTTGTCCGAATTTTGGATGGAGCCGCTCAATATATGGTGATTGTTTTTTACTGTTAAACAGCCTGCGTTGAACCTGCTGACGGCTTTTGCTTGTTTTTTCCGTGTAACCGCGTTATGTCCCGCTTAATCCGCTAATTCAGTTAAAAATGAAAGGGGCAGCTCATGGCCCGCGTCACTGTTGAAGATTGCGTTGACAAGGTCGAAAACCGGTTTGAACTGGTTTTGCTCGCCAGTCACCGCGCGCGCCTGATTTCACAGGGTGCAGCGATCACCATCGATCGCGACAATGATAAGAATCCGGTTGTTGCCCTGCGCGAAATCGCAGAGGAAACGCTTTCGCCGGGCGACCTCAAGGAAGATCTGATCCATTCGCTGCAGAAGCATGTGGAAGTCGACGAGCCGGAAGCCGTTGCTGTGGTACCGCAGGTCACCTCCGGCGACAGCGAAGGCAACGAGATTGCCGAGATCGAAGCAGACGACAATGTTTCCTTCGACAGCATGTCGGAAGAGGAATTGCTGGCCGGTATCGAAGGTCTGGTAGCTCCGGAAAAAAGCGACGACTATTAATCAAATGTCGCGCTTTCAGCGCGACTGATTGCCGGTTCAGGCTATCGTGATGCGTCGCAGTCTTTCTGCGGCGCATTATTTTTGCGTCTTGGTAACGCAATTACCATATATCGCTCGATAATTTAGAGTTTTGGGTTTGGAGGCTTCCGTCCATGATGCGTCAGTATGAGCTTGTCGAGCGTGTTCAGCGTTACAAGCCTGACGTCAATGAGGCGCTTCTCAACAAAGCCTATGTCTATGCCATGCAGAAGCATGGTCACCAGAAACGTGCATCGGGCGATCCGTATTTTTCCCATCCGCTCGAAGTGGCCGCGATCCTCACCGACATGCATCTGGACGAGGCGACGATCGCCATTGCCCTGCTGCATGACACCATCGAGGATACCTCGGCGACCCGGCAGGAAATCGACACGCTGTTCGGGCCCGACATTGGCAAACTCGTCGAAGGCCTGACCAAGCTGAAAAAGCTGGACCTCGTCTCGAAAAAGGCCGTGCAGGCGGAAAACCTGCGCAAGCTGCTTCTCGCCATTTCCGACGATGTGCGGGTGCTGCTGGTCAAGCTCGCCGACCGCCTGCACAATATGCGCACGCTGCATCACGTGCCGCCGGACAAGCGTTTGCGCATTTCCGAGGAAACCATGGATATCTATGCGCCGCTCGCCGGGCGCATGGGTATGCAGGATATGCGCGAGGAACTGGAAGGCCTGGCCTTCCGCTACATCAATCCCGAAGCTTTCAATGCCGTGACCAACCGGCTCGCCGAGCTGATGGAAAAGAACCGCAGCACGCTGACGCAGATCGAAACCGATCTTTCCAGCCTGTTCGAAAAGCGCGGCATCAAGGCCAGTGTCAAAAGCCGGCAGAAGAAGGCCTGGTCGGTGTTCCGCAAGATGGAAAGCAAGGGGCTCTCCTTCGAACAGCTCTCCGATATCTTCGGCTTCCGCGTCGTCGTCGATACCGTCGCCGATTGCTACAATGCGCTTGGCATCATCCATACCACGTGGTCGATGGTGCCGGGCCGCTTCAAGGATTATATCTCGACGCCCAAGCAGAACGATTACCGTTCGATCCACACCACCATCGTCGGCCCGTCACGTCAGCGTGTCGAACTGCAGATCCGCACCCGCGAAATGAACGACATTGCCGAATACGGCGTGGCCGCCCACTCGATCTACAAGGATCGCGGCAGCGCGCAGAACCCGCATGTCATTTCGACGGAAACCAACGCCTATGCGTGGTTGCGCCAGACCATCGAAGCCCTGGCGGAAGGCGACAATCCGGAAGAGTTTCTCGAACACACCAAGCTGGAGCTGTTTCAGGACCAGGTTTTCTGCTTCACGCCGAAGGGTCGGCTCATCGCCCTGCCGCGCGGGGCAACGCCGATCGATTTCGCCTATGCGGTGCACACCAATATCGGCGACAGCTGCGTCGGCGCCAAGGTCAATGGCCGCATCATGCCGCTGATGACCGAATTGCATAATGGCGATGAGGTCGAGATCATCCGATCCAAGGCGCAGACACCGCCGGCGGCCTGGGAATCGGTGGTCGTCACCGGCAAGGCGCGCGCTGCCATCCGCCGTGCCACGCGCATTGCGGTGCGCAAGCAGTATTCCGGCCTCGGCACGCAGATTCTCGAGCGGGCTTTCGAGCGGGCCGGGAAAGTCTACTCGCGCGATGAACTGAAGAAGGGCCTGCCGCGCCTGGCGCGCAAGGAGATCGACGATGTTCTGGCGGCGGTCGGCCGCGGGGAACTGCCGTCCTCCGATGTCATGAAGGCGGTCTATCCGGAGTATCAGGACTCCAAGCCCAAGCCGACGCAGAGCGAACGCGAGGAAGGCTGGGTCAATTTCCGCAACACGTCGGGCATGATCTTCAAGATGCCGGAAGGCAGCGACGGCGCGACGGGATGGGAGCCGGGCGGCCCGCATGCCCTGCCGATCCGCGGGGCAAGCCCCGACATGCCCGTGCACTTCTCGCCGGAAGGCGCGGTGCCGGGCGACCGCATCGTCGGCATTCTGCAGCCCGGTGCGGGCATGACCATCTACCCGATCCAGTCATCGGCGCTGATGGCCTATGACGACCAGCCGGAGCGCTGGATCGACGTGCGCTGGGATATCGACGAGAGCAGGCGCGACCGCTTCCCGGCCCGCATCAACATTTCGGCGATCAATGCGCCGGGTTCGTTGGCAGAAATCGCCGAGATCATTGCGGCGAACGAAACCAACATTCACAATCTCTCCATGGTCCGCACGGCGCCTGACTTTACGCAGATGATCGTCGACCTGGAGGTCTGGGATCTGAAACATCTCAACCGGATCCTGTCGAAACTCAAGGAAAGCAAGTGCGTCAGCGACGCACAGCGCGTGAACGGATAGAGGGGCACACATGAATACGGATGAAGTTCTGCAGGTATTTCGCGAAGCAGGGGCAGTGCTGGAAGGGCACTTTATCCTGACATCGGGCTTGCGCAGCCCGACATTCCTGCAAAAGGCCCGCGTGTTCATGCATGCGGACAAGACCGAGCGCGTGTGCCGTGCGCTGGCCGACAAGATCAGGAATGCCGGTCTTGGCCCGATCGACTACGTGGTGGGACCAGCCATTGGCGGCATCATCCCGGCCTATGAAACATCGCGCCATCTCGGCGTCCCGGCCATCTGGGTCGAACGCGAGAACGGTGTGTTCCGCCTGCGCCGCTTTGAAATTGCCAAAGGTGCGCGCGTCGTCATCGTCGAAGATATCGTGTCGACGGGCTTGTCGATCCGCGAGACGGTCACCACCTTGCAGGAACTGGGCGCCGAGGTTCTGGCTGCTGCCTGCATTATCGATCGCTCCGCCGGCAAGACAGATGTCGGCGTGCCGCTGATTGCACTGGCGGAATATGAAGTCCCGGCCTATCCTGCGGACCAATTACCGCCTGAGCTTGCCGCAATTCCGCCCGTTAAGCCTGGTAGTCGTAATATTTGATTAACCAAAAGACGTGAGCGCTTGAGCCAGTTGCGCACTCGCTGGCTCCGGCGTCGAGGGACTTGAATACCAATGCTCTTCAAACGGCGTATCAAACCGGGCTTCCGTGAACGGATGCGTACTGCGTTGTGGCCGCGCCGCTCGGTCGGCCGGTCGCTGCGCTATTTCGGCAAGCGCGTCTTGCGGCTGCGGGCGACCCCGCACGCTATTGCGGCAGGGCTTGCCGCCGGCATTTTTTCCTCGTTCATTCCCATTCTCGGTGTGCATATCGCCGTGGCGCTGGCGATAGCCTGGATCATCGGCGGCAACATTGCCGCCGCCATCCTTGGCACGACGCTCGGCAATCCGCTGTTCCTGCCGTTTATCTGGGGCGCGACGCTGGAGGCCGGACGGTTCATCCTGAGCGGCGGTCCCAGCGACGAGCCTTTCCCGCATCATCTCGGCCATATGCTGCGGCATCTGGATTTCGCCGAATTGTGGGGCCCGATCGTCAAGCCGATGCTGATCGGCGCGATACCCCTCGGTTTCATCGCCGCCCTGGTGGTCTATTTCCCGACCCGTTGGATCGTTGCCAGCTTCCAGCACCGCCGCAAGGCCGGTTATGCGCTGGAAAAGGTGGCCGAACCCTCATGATCATCGGGATCGGCAGTGACCTGATTGATATAAGACGGATTGAAAAGACATTGGAGCGGCATGGCCAGCGCTTCATCGATCGTGTCTACACGCCGGTCGAGCAGGCCCGCTCCGAACGGCGCAAGCTGCGCGCCGCCTCCTATGCCAAGCGTTTTGCGGCCAAGGAGGCCTGCGCCAAGGCGCTCGGGACGGGACTGTCCGAAGGTGTTTTCTGGCGCGACATGGGGGTGATCAACCTTCCGAGCGGCGCGCCGACGATGCGGCTGACCAATGGTGCCGCCCGTCGGCTTGAGGCGATTCTGCCCGCCGGACATACCGCGCACATCCACGTGACGATCACCGACGATTTTCCGCTTGCGCAAGCATTCGTGATTATCGAAGCGTTGAAAATCGTGGAATAGCCGCAATCAAACGCCATTGAGCAGAGCTATGTAGCATTGCTCCCTGCAGATTCAGCGGTTAAGAGGGTGCAGCTTAGAAATTTGGAGATATGACGAGCGTGAGCGACAAATCTGTTGTGAAAAAATCTGGCGGTCTTGGCGAGACGATCAGCGTTGTCGTGCAGGCCCTGCTGCTCGCTCTGGTGATCCGGACCGTGCTGTTCCAGCCGTTCAACATTCCGTCCGGTTCGATGCGTCCGACCCTGCTTGAGGGCGATTATCTCTTCGTTTCGAAATTCTCCTACGGCTTCTCGAAATACTCCATTCCCTTTGCGCCAAACCTGTTTTCCGGGCGCATCTGGGCCAGCGAGCCGCAGCGCGGCGACATCGCCGTGTTCCGCAAGCCCAACGATACATCGCTGGATTTCATCAAGCGCGTCGTCGGCCTTCCCGGTGACCGTGTGCAGATGCGTGGCGGCGTGCTTTACCTCAACGACGTCGCCGTGCCGCGCGTCAAGGTTGGCCAGATCAACAATCCCGATGTCACCGAAGTCAACCGCCCCGTGGATGTCTACCGCGAAACGCTGCCGAACGGCGTGACCTATGATACGCTCGATTTGACCCCCAATGGTCTCGGCGACGACACGCGTGAATTCGTTGTGCCTGCCGGCCACTATTTCATGATGGGTGACAATCGCGACAATTCCGCCGACAGCCGCTTTGACGTCGGTTACGTGCCCTTCGAAAATTTCATCGGCCGTGCCAACATCATCTTCTTCTCCATTGCCGGCAAGGCAAGCCCGCTGGAACTGTGGCGCTGGCCGTCGGAGCTGCGCTTTGACCGTCTGCTTCACAGCGTGAACGGAACCTCCTTCACCCCGAAGAGCCAATGAGCCGCCGATGACCCTGTCCGCTGACGCCGTTCGCAGACTGGAGGAGCAGACGAGCCACACATTTCGCGATCTCGCCCGCCTGGAGCGCGCGCTGACCCATGCCAGTGCCCGCCAGTCGGTCGGATCGGATTATGAACGGCTCGAATTCCTCGGCGATCGCGTTCTCGGGCTGGTCATTGCCGAAATGCTCTTCCGCGCCTATCCGACCGCGAGCGAAGGGGAATTGTCGCTGCGCCTGAACTCGCTGGTCAATGCCGATACATGCGCTGCGGTGGCCGATGAAATCGGCCTGCATGAATTCATCCGCACCGGTTCCGATGTGAAGGGGCTGGCGGACAAGCGGCTGAAAAGCCTGCGAGCCGACGTGGTGGAATCGCTGATCGCAACGATTTATCTGGACGGCGGGCTGGAAGCGGCGCAACCTTTCATCCAGCGGTATTGGGATGCCCGCTCGCGCGAGATCAACTCGGCGCAGCGCGATCCCAAGACGGAATTGCAGGAATGGGCACACCAGCAGGATGGTGCCCAGCCCATATACAGCGTGGTCGAGCGCACCGGCCCGGACCACGATCCACAGTTTACGGTGAAGGTAGAGGTGAAGGGCTTTGCGCCAGCCACCGGCACGGGGCGCTCCAAGCGCATCGCCGAGCAGGAAGCGGCCGTTGCCCTGCTTTACCGGGAAGGCGTCCGTCAGAAGACGCAGGAAGAAGGACAGACATGACCGAACAGGATGCAACGCCGGAAACGGCCCAGCCCGAAGGCCCGACGCGTTCGGGCTTCATCGCCTTGATCGGCGCGCCGAATGCCGGCAAGTCGACGCTGGTCAACCAGCTGGTCGGCAGCAAGGTTTCGATCGTCACCCACAAGGTCCAGACCACGCGCGCGCTGGTGCGCGGCATCGTCATTCACGACCGCACGCAGATGGTGCTGGTCGATACCCCCGGTATTTTCAAGCCCAAGCGCCGGCTCGACCGCGCCATGGTGACGACAGCCTGGGGCGGCGCCAAGGATGCCGACCTCATTCTGGTGCTGATCGACGTTGAAGAGGGCATCAACGAAGAGGCGGAAGCCATTCTGGGCAGCCTGCACGAGAAGAAGCGCAAGGTCATTCTCGTCCTCAACAAGGTCGACCGCATCGAAGCGCCGAAACTCCTGGAACTGGCGCAGCGCGCCAACGAGAAAGTGAATTTCGACAAGACGTTCATGATTTCGGCCCTGAAGGGCTATGGCTGCAAGGATCTGTTGAAGTACCTCGCGGACAACCTGCCGGAAGGTCCGTGGTATTATCCGGAAGACCAGATTTCCGACATGCCGATGCGCATGCTGGCGGCGGAAATCACCCGGGAAAAGCTTTATCTGCGCCTGCACAATGAGTTGCCATACTCGTCGACCATCGAGACCGAAAGCTGGGAAGAGAAGCCGGATGGTTCCGTCCGCATCCAGCAGGTGATCTATGTCGAGCGCGACAGCCAGAAGAAGATCGTGCTCGGCCACGAGGGGCAGGCGATCAAGGCCATCGGCCAGTCCGCCCGCAAGGAACTGATGGAAATCCTCGAACAGAAGGTCCATCTGTTCCTGTTCGTCAAGGTGCGTGACAATTGGGGCAATGATCCCGAGCGCTACCGCGAAATGGGCCTTGAATTCCCGCACGGATAGCGCGAGTCTCGCCTCATGGAATGGCGGGATGAAGGAATCATACTCGGAACGAGGCGGCACGGGGAAACCAGTGCGATCCTCGAACTGATGACGCGCGCGCATGGCCGCCATATGGGGCTGGTGCGCGGCGGCCGCTCCCGCCGCATGCAGCCGCTGCTGCAGCCGGGCAACCGGGTGGATGTGATCTGGCGCGCGCGCATTGACGAGCATCTCGGCATGATGCAGGTCGAACCGGTATCCTTTGCCGCCGCCCGGCTGATCGAACAGCCCGTCGGCCTCTATGCCCTGCAGCTGGCTGCCGCGCATCTGCGCCTCCTGCCTGAGCGTGATCCGCATCAGGGGCTTTTCGAGACGCTTGCCATCATCCTCGAACATTGCGACGACCCGCTGATCTCGGGTGAATTGCTGTTGCGCTTCGAGGTGATGATGCTGGAGGAGCTGGGTTTCGGGCTCGACCTGAAACGCTGCGCGGCGACGGGCAGCGGCGACAACCTTGCCTATGTCTCGCCGAAATCCGGCCGGGCTGTATCGCGCGATGCCGGTGCGCCCTGGGCCGACAAGCTTCTGGCGATGCCGCCATTCATGATCAGTTCGACGGTGCGGGCCGCGTCGCTCGCGGAACTGACGGATGCTTTCCGTCTGACCAGTTTCTTCTTCACCCGACACGTCTGGGAACCGCGGGCGCTGAAGGCGCCGGAGTCGCGCGACGGATTTTTGACGGCGGTATCGCGCTCGATAGCAAGGACGGCAGGGCAGGGCCAGGCCGAGCAGGAAAGGTCAGCACAACCATGAGTTCAGATACCATGCCCGCCATCGCGTTTCCCGGTGGCATCGGTACGCTGCCGCTTGCCGATCTGGCAAAGCGCAGCGGTCTCGACGTCCTGCAGGCGATGCTGGGCGGGGAGTATCCCGCTCCGCCGATGGCCAAAACCCTGTCCTTCGCCCTGCACGAGGTCGAGCCGAACCGGGTTGTCTTCAAGGGCGTCCCGGCGCAGGAGCATCTCAATCCGCTGGGCGGCATTCATGGCGGCTGGGTGGCGACACTGATGGATTCTGCGCTGGCCTGCTGCGTGATGACGACCCTGAAGCCGGGCGAAGCCTACACCACGGTGGAATTCAAGGTGAATCTGGTGCGGCCGCTGTCGCCCGATACCGGCCCTGTCTTCTGCGAGGGCAAGCTTGTGCATCGCGGCCGCACGCTGGCGACCTCGGAAGCCTTCCTGCGCGATGCCAACGGCAAGCTGCTGGCCCACGGCACCGAGACGTGCGCGATTTTCCCGCTCGAAAGTTTCATGCGCGGCGGCTGAAGCTTTTGACGGCACATCAGACCTTTCTACCCGGCGCTCGGCAAGCCGGTTCCCGACAGTCTCAGAACCTTTCGGATCAAGGCGTCGGCATCAGCCCCGGCGTCCACTTGCCCGTCGATCATCAGCAATGCCAGCCCGTGGGTCAGCGACCATAGAAACAGGGCGGCTGCGGGAACCTCTTCTGCGGGCAGCCTTTTGTACAGGCCGGCTTTGACCTTTTCATAGGCGCGCTGGCGCAGTGCGCGCACGGCTTCGCTTTCCCTCGAAGCACCGCGCAATCCTTCACCGAACATCAGGCGGTAAAGCGCCGGATTGGCGCGGGCAAAGGCGATATAGGCCTCGCCGGTTGGCGCCAGCATGCCCTTGGCATTGGTCGGGGCTGCTTCCAGCTGCTCGGCGAATTCCCTGAATCCCTGCTCTGCCAGCGACACGGCAATGGCATCGAGGCTGGCGAAGTGATGATAGGCCGAAGGCGCGGATACGCCGACCCGGCGGGCGATCTCGCGCAAACTCAAGGCGCCGGGGCCGCGTTCCTCCAGCAGCCCGCGGGCGGCGGCAAGCAGCGCCTGGCGCAGATTGCCATGATGATAACCGGCGGGGTTCTGATCGTGTTCGTCCATGCGTATCCAGACTATCTTTACAGTGTTAGGATTGTAGTTTATTTGAGGTGAACTGACAATGAGAACGGATTTTGCCATGTCACATATCCCGGTCTACGTCTATTTTATCTTCATTGCATTGCTGTGGGTCGGGGTTACGCGCTGCTTCCGGCGCACAATCCGCATCCGGCGGCTTCTCATCATGCCCCTGTTGTTTGCGGCTCTCGGTTTTCGCGGGTTCTTCGGCCTGTTTCCGCATCCGGCGGATCGGGACATTCTCGCCGCGCTGCTGGGACTAGCCGTCGGGCTGGCGCTCGGCTGGCATCATGCCCGCCGCTGGACCATCGCCATCGACCGGCAGGCCGGACAGATCACCGTGCCGGGTGACATCATGATGTTCGCGATTATCCTTGCCAGCTTCGCCTTCGAATTCACCCTGCATTACGGCATTGAATCCCATGCTGCATGGGTTGCCGTTTGGCCGGTCCAGCCGATTGCCGCGGGTGTCTGGGCGTGGTTTCTCGGCATGACCGCCGGACGCAATGTCAATCTTGCGCTGCGGTATCGCGACCAGCAGGCAGTACCGGTTCCAGAGGCATCTTGAACACGCATTTTCAGGGTTTGCCGGCCGGAATGACCAAGCTTTTACCCGGTCCGTGAAAATCTGCCCACGAACTGGGAAATTGCAGCGAAACTGCCGCGCACAAGTGTGAATTTCGGTCGAATTTTCGGAAAATCCGCTAGTTTTTCCCGCATATCCTGTCAAACATTGGCGCGACGCAAAAACAGCGTTTGGGGTATCGCAGCCGACAAGGTTGCTGGGGAGGTTAAAAATGGACAGTTTCTTGGCGGGCCTGAAGGCTGCCGTCGACACGATGGGGCCGACGGTCCTCTTGCCGATCGTTATTTTCATCATTGCCGTGGTGCTTGGCGCCAAGGTGGGGCGCGCGTTCCGTGCAGCCGTCACCATCGGCGTTGCCTTTATCGGTATCAATCTGGTGCTCGGGCTGATGCTCACATCGATTGGCGATGTCGCCAAGGCGATCGTCACCAATACCGGCATTCAGCGCGATATCGTCGATGTGGGCTGGCCGTCGGCCGCTGCCATCGCCTTCGGATCGTCCGTCGGACTGTGGGTGATCCCCATCGGCATTGCGGTCAATATCGTGCTGCTTTTGACGCGCATGACCCGCACGCTGAACGTCGACGTGTGGAATTTCTGGCACTTTGCCTTCATCGGCTCGCTCGCCGTCGCCGCCACCGACAGCCTGGCCTACGGCCTGATCGTCGCGGCGCTGATGGTCGCACTCTGCCTGCTCTTTGCCGACTGGTCGGCCAAGGCCGTGCAGCAGTTCTATGGCATTCCCGGCATTTCCGTGCCGCATCTGGCCTCAGCGCAAATCCTGCCGATTGCCATCGTCTTGAACTGGATCATCGACCGGATTCCCGGCATCAACAAGATTGAGATCAACACCGAAACCTTCGAAAAGCGCTTCGGCGTCTTCGGCGAGCCGGTCATTCTCGGCCTGATCATCGGTCTCGTGCTGGGCGTGATCGCCTATTACAACGCCGGGGATTTCGGCGTGGTTCTCAGCAAGGTGCTGCAGACCGGCATGACCTTGGCTGCAGTGATGCTGCTGCTGCCGCGCATGGTCAAGATATTGATGGAAGGGCTTCTGCCGGTTTCCGATGCAGCACAGGCCTTCGTCAAGAAGCGGACGGGCGACAGGGAATTGCTGGTCGGGCTTGATTCGGCAATTCTGATCGGCCATCCCGCGGCGATCTCTTCGTCACTGATCCTGGTGCCGATTGCCATCATCCTCTCGGTGATCCTGCCGGGCAACCGCGTCATTCTTTTTGCCGATCTGGCAGTCATTCCGTTCATCGTCGCCATGACAGCGCCGCTGTTGAAGGGGAATGTCTTCCGCATGGTCATTGTCGGCACCTTCACGCTGGCTGTCGGCTTCTACGTCGCCAACGCGCTGGCACCGCTGTTCACCAGCGCGGCCCAGTCGTCCGGCTTCAAGATGCCGGCCAATGCGGTGCAGATCACCAGCGTCGTCGACGGGTTCCTGTGGGTGTCCTATGCGGTGATCGCTGCGATCCGCGGTCTCGGCGCGGCGGGTCTTGGTGTCATTGCCATCGTCATCGCCGGGGCCTTCTGGGCCTATCACCGCAACACCGCCGCATGGGAACGTGCCGCCGGTGCCGATGAAAACGCCGACAAGACTGCCTGACAAGACGTATACTGGAGTAAGTGAATGGCGAAAGCCCTGATGAACTATCTCGATCCCGGGGCGATTATCCTTGGGGTCGAGGCCGGGAATGATCAGGACGTGATCCGGATTCTTTCCGATCGTTTGCACAGCCTGGGTTATGTGAAGTCGAGCTTTGCCGCAGCGGTGCTTGCCCGCGAGGCGGCGCTGCCCACCGGCTTGCCGCTGGGGTTGGACAACAATGTTGCCATTCCCCATACGGACCCGGAACATGTGCTGAAACCGGGCCTCGCCATGGCGACGCTGTGCAGACCGGTGGCCTTTTGCAATATGGAGGACCCGGAGGAAAAACTGCAGGTCAGCGTGGTTTTTCTGATGGCCCTCAACGACAAGGACCAGCAGATCGAAATGCTGCAGGAAATCGCCTTGACCATTCAGTCGGCGGATACGATCTCCGCCCTGATGCGATCCACCACTGTTGACGATGTGACCCGGCTTTTGGCCTGATGCGCCATCCGGGATGAAGAGGGACCAATGACCAAACAAAAGACTGTACTTTTCGCCTGCGGAACCGGTATCGCGACGTCGACCGTCGTCGCTCACGCGGTGGAGGACGCGCTGAAGGAACGCGGCATTACGTTCAATTCACGCCAGTGCAAAGCGACCGAGGTAGCCAGCCAGATCGATGATGTCGACCTTGTCGTCACCACGACCCAGTTGCCGAAGGATCTCGGCAAGCCGGTGATCACGACGCTGGCCTTCCTCACCGGCATCGGCAAGGCGGAAGCGCTCGACAAGATCGAGGCGGCATTGCGCGATTAACACTCCGCTTACCATATCGATGCAAATCGCCGCCGTCTGACCCGTCAGGCGGCGGTTTCTGTTTATAACCGTCGCGCCGGGCAAAACCCGGCCCATTGCCGCCGCAGTGCCCCGTCAGTTGTCCCTCTGACCATTGATCCGTAGGAGTGCCCATGCGTATCGCGACGACCCTGCTTCTCTCCCTCGCCATGAGCTGTGCGGCCAATGCCGCCGATCTCATCACTTTCTGGGATACGCCGCAGCATGGCGGCAACAGTTTCAATCGCTTGCCGCCGGACCAGGCCTATTTCGACGCCTTGAAAAAATATGGCGCAAGCTGGGTGCGGCTTTCCTACGACAAGTGGAAGCCGGCCAAGCGGGATTTTCTCATCGGCGATGCCGATCACTATGAAGGCATTCCCGCAGCCGATCTTGCCACGCTGAAGGCAACGCTCGACCGCGCTGATAAGGCCGGCCTCAAGGTCGTCATCACGCCGCTGTCCCTGCCATCCATGCGCTGGTCGCAGAACAACAACGGCACGTTCGATGACCGGCTCTGGCAGGACAAGGCAAGATGGCAGGAAGCCGCACAGTTCTGGCGGGATCTGGCGACCGCCCTGAAGGATCATCCGGCCGTTGCCGCCTATAATATCATCAACGAGCCGGCGCCGGAAAAGATGGGCGGTATTGCCGAACATGCCAGTGTTGCGGACATGCAGGCCTGGTACGGCAAGCAGAAGGGCGGCCCGCGCGACCTGATCGCCTTCTACAACACGGTGATCGCCGAAATCCGCAAGGTCGATCCCGTCACACCTGTCATGGCGGATGCCGGGTGGTATGCGGCTGCCGATGCCTTCAGCTACTGGCCGACACCGCTCGATGACACGAAGGTCATTTACAGCTTCCACATGTACGAGCCCTACGAAGCAACAAGCGCGCCGAATATCAAGCGGAAGAAGCCCTATGCCTATCCGGGCGAGGTTCCCTATGCCGGATCAACGGTGACATGGAATGCGCAGAAAGTTGCCGATTACCTCGCCAAGCCGGTCGACTGGGCAAAAGCGCATCATATCCCGCTCAACCGGCTGGTCGCAGGCGAATATGGCTGCATGCGCATGCTTGCGGGTTGCAAGGCCTATCTCGACGATGTCTTGACCGTGCTCGATAAAGACAGGCTGCACTGGGCTTTTTACAGTTTCCGTGAGGACAGCTGGGACGGCATGGACTACGAGCTTGGATCGGAAAAGGTAAACTGGAAGTACTGGGAAGCCATCGACGCGAACGAGCCGGATCCGGTCAAGCGCAAGGCCACGCCGGAATTCGAACCCATCCGTAAGCGCCTGCAGCCGTAGCGCAGCCTATTCAGCCGGTTGCAGGGCGGGGCGGTCCGCCTGGCGCTCTTCAATCGGCCAATGCACGATGGCGGCGAAAATCCCGAGGATGACACTCAGCCACCACACGGGATTGTAGCTGCCGAAGTGATCGTAGAGATAGCCGCCCAGCCAGACGCCGAGGAAGGAGCCGATCTGGTGCGACAAGAACACGATGCCGCCGAGCATGCCGAGATAGCGCGTGCCGAACATGATGGCGACCAGCGCATTGGTCGGCGGCACGGTTGAAAGCCACATCAGCCCCATCACGATGGCAAACACCACGACGGATGCGCCGGTCTGCGGCAGCAACAGGAAAGCCGCCACCAGCACCGAGCGGCCGATATAGAGATAGGCGAGGAATTTCGGCTTGGAATAGCGCTGGCTGATGACGCCGGATGCCAGTGAACCGATCACGTTGAAAAAGCCGATCAGGGCCAGCGCCAGCACCGCATATTTGGCATCGATGCCGATATCGCTGATATAGGCGGGAAAGTGCGCGGTGATGAACGCCAGCTGGAAGCCGCAGACGAAAAAGCCTGTCGTCAGCAGCACATAGCTTCTGTGGCCGAGCGCTTCGCGCAGGGCTTCGCCCATCGATTGCTTGTACTGCGCCTCGCTGACACGGCCGCTGGTGGAATTGCCGCGCAGCGGGATGGCGAGAAGCGGTACGATCAGCATGGCGATGCCGAGATAGACCAGCGCATCGGACCAGCCGAAACGCTCGATCAGCGCAAGGCTGAGCGGCGAAAACACGAACATGCCGGCGGAACCCGCTGCGGTGCCGAGGCCGAAGACGAAGGTGCGTTTTTCGGCCGAAACATTGCGGGCAAATGCGGAAAGGATCGTTCCAAAGGAACCGGAGGCGATGCCGAGGCCGATGAGAAGGCCGCCGCCGACATAGAGCATGCCGGGTGAGGAAGCCCATGCCATGAGGATCAGCCCGGCGCTGTAGAGGATCGCCGACATCAGCAGGACCCGCCATGTGCCGAACTTGTCGGCGATGGCGCCGAAGAAGGGCTGGCCGATACCCCAGAACAGATTCTGCAGGGCGATGGCCATGCCGAACGTGGTGCGGTCCCAGCCCTTGTCATGCAGCAGCGGCAACTGGAAAAGACCCATGGCCGAGCGCGGGCCGAATGTCATGACCGCGATGAGACAACCGGCGGTGATGATCAGCCACGGTAAGCCCGCAGGCTTTGCTGTGCGCGATTGAATCATGGTCTCTCCCCTTAAATCCAGGAGAGAATTATCCTATTTGTACTCTCAATCAATTGAATAGATGTGAATTGGCACATCAACACAATTGATACGTTATGGGTCCTTCGATTCCCCGCCGCACATACAGACAAAGGTTTTCCCGATGCGATTTCTTCTGCCACTTCTGGCTTTGACCACCATTACCCTGGCCGGTTGCGCCAATTCGGGCCGGGTCAGCCCGCTGGTCTTTTGCGACCGGCCAACGGATATCAACGCGAAAATATTCACCGATTGCTCGCCGCGTCTGGGTGGCGACAGCCCGGCCAAACGCGACCGGCAGGACCGCAACTATTACCGCCACCGGGGAACCACGTACTAACCCTCTGAAATAAATCGGGGAAATGCCCTCAAGCCGGGCGTTTCCATCGGCTCGCACGTCCTGCGTGACACAGGGAAAACCCGCGCCGGATTGTCTTCGGCGCGTTCATTCCTCCCGCAATCTTTAGCCGATTGTTGAAAATCTGCCCCTTGAAGCCGTGGAAATATTGGCCTATGTATTCAACGACGGCCTTGCCGTTTTTCTTTTGATCACAAATATGCTCATATTGAGTATAAATGATCGGCAGCAGGCAATCTGAGGAGGTTGCCCTTGGAGGAAAAGACGATGACCAGCACTGCGCGCACCGTAAACGGCCCTATCGCCGGCCCATCCGCAGCGGAACGTTTCGGCGTTCTCACCATGCCGGACCTGTCTTTCACCCCGGAAGTGGCGGCGGAAACCGAACACCTCTACCAGCGGGTTGCGCATCATATTCCCCGCATCGAATGGCCGGTTTACGCGCCCTATGTGGCGGCGATCAACCGGGTGAAGAAGCAGCGCAATGCCGTCATTCTCGCGCATAATTACCAGACGCCGGAAATCTTCCATTGCGTTGCCGACATTGTCGGGGACTCCCTGCAGCTGGCCCGCGAGGCCACGCGTGTCGACGCGGAAATCATCGTCCAGTGCGGCGTGCATTTCATGGCCGAGACCTCGAAACTGCTGAACCCGCAGAAAACCGTTCTTATTCCGGATATGCGAGCCGGCTGTTCGCTGGCTGAATCCATCACCGGCGCCGATGTCCGCCTGCTGCGGGAAACCTATCCCGGCGTGCCGATCGTCACCTATGTCAACACCTCGGCCGAGGTGAAGGCGGAAAGCGATATCTGCTGCACCTCGGCCAACGCCGTTCAGGTGGTCGAGAGCTTTGGCGTTGACCGGGTTCTGTGCATTCCCGATGAATTCCTGGCGCAGAACGTCGCCGCACAAACCGACGTGAAAATCCTCACCTGGAAGGGCCATTGCGAAGTGCATGAGCGCTTCACCGCCGATGAGCTTCTGGCCTACAGGGTTGCCGATCCGGATATCCAGATCATTGCCCATCCGGAATGCCCGCCGGAAGTCGTGGCCATCGCCGATTATACCGGCTCCACCAGCGGCATGATCAATTACGTGAAGGACCGCAAGCCCGCAAAGGTGCTTCTCGTCACTGAATGCTCGATGGCGTCGAACATCGAGTCGGAAGTGCCCGGGGTGAAGTTCATCAAACCGTGCAACCTGTGCCCGCACATGAAGCGCATCACGCTGCCGAACATTCTGGAAAGCCTCGTCTACATGCGTGAGGAAATTCACGTCGATCCGCTGGTTGCCGAACGTGCCCGTCTTGCCGTCGAGCGCATGGTGAACCTCAAGAACTGACCTTCAACCCAACGGCCCGGCTGGGCAACAGGGGGTAATTCCGATGAGCGTACCATTCTCCAAGGCCCCGGCGCCGGTTGAGCCGGTGATCATTATCGGTGGCGGTCTGGCCGGCCTGTTTTGCGCGCTGAAGCTTGCGCCGCGTCCCGTCACCATTCTCGCGGCCGCACCCATCGGCCGCGGTGCGTCCTCGGCCTGGGCGCAGGCGGGCATTGCCGCGGCCGTCTCCGAGGGCGATACCACGGACAAGCACGTCGCCGATACGATGGCCGCCGGTGACGGCATCGTGGACGAAAGCATTGCGCGGCTGATGGCAACGGAAGCCGCTGCCCGCGTGCATGACCTGCTTGGCTATGGCGTGCCATTCGACCGCGATCTGGAAGGCAAGCTGCAGGTGTCGCGTGAGGCGGCCCATTCGGAAAGCCGCATTGTCCGCGTGCGCGGCGACATGGCGGGCCGCGCCATCATGCAGGCGCTGGTGCACACCGTCGAGAACACCCCGTCCATCCGCGTAATGGAAGGCTATGTGGTGGAAGACATCACCACGGAAAAAGGCGCCGTGACCGGGGTGATTGCCCGCGCCGACGCTGGCCGGGGCGAGAAGATACGCCTTGCATCCCGTTCGGTCGTCATCGCCACGGGCGGCATCGGTCATCTCTATGCGGTCACCACCAATCCGTCCGAGGCGCGCGGCGAGGGCATCGGCATGGCGGCGCGTGCGGGTGCCATGATGGCCGATATGGAGTTCGTGCAGTTCCACCCGACGGCGCTCGATGTGCACAAGGACCCGGCGCCGCTGGCAACCGAAGCGCTGCGCGGCCATGGCGCGACACTGATCAACCGCGATGGCGAGCGCTTCATGCTGAAAATCGACAGCGATGGCGAACTTGCCCCGCGCGATGTGGTGGCGCGCGGCATCTATGCCGAAGTCATGGCGGGGCGGGGCGCCTGGCTCGACTGCACCACGGCGGTCGGCGCGGCGTTCCCCGACGAATTCCCGACGGTGTACCGCTATTGCCGCGACGCCGGCATCGATCCGGTGACCCAGCCCATCCCCGTTATTCCCGCCGCCCACTATTTCATGGGCGGTATCCTCACCGATGCCGACGGGCGCACCTCGATTGACGGCCTCTGGGCCTGCGGCGAATGCACCTCCACGGGTGCCCATGGCGCCAACCGCCTCGCATCCAATTCGCTGTTGGAGGCAGTCGTGTTCTCTGCCCGCATCGCTGCCAAAATCGGCAGGGACGGCGCGAAACCGGTCGATAACTGGTCGGCCGGATCGGTCGACCGCGATGACCTGCAGACCGAAGGCGACAGTTCCGCCATGGCGACGCTGCGCAGGACCATGAGCGCCAGCTTTGGGGTGATCCGCAACGGCGAGGACATGCGCGCCGGGCTGAAGGTCATTCTCGCCCTTGAACGGGCCAACCGCGATCCGGCATTCCGCAATGTGCTGGCCACCGCCAAGCTGGTGGCGGTCAGTGCCTTGCGCCGCGAGGAAAGCCGCGGCGGCCATTTCCGCACCGATTTTCCCGAAAAACGCCGGGAATGGCAGCACCGGACATTTCTGACACTGGACGATGCGCAGGCCTATGTCGGCGACATGATGGAACGCGCCTAGGCGCAGGTGGAGAGAGCTGATGAATATGTCTCAGAAAGCAACTGTAGCGCAGAAGGCGTTTCCCCCATCATTGCCGGGACTGCTGATCGACGACGCCGTGCGCGCCGCCCTGCTCGAAGATCTCGGGCGCGCCGGTGATCTGACCACCAATGCCACGCTTCCCGAGGAGGCGACCGCCAAGGCGGTTCTGTCCAGCCGCGAGGCCGGCGTGATCTGCGGCATGGAATTTGCCCGCAAGGCCTTCACCCTGATCAATCCCGACGTGACATTCACCGCCCTGGTCAAGGACGGCGTGCGGGTGAAACCCGGCGACATCATCGCCATTGTCGAAGGCAATGCCCGCGCCATCCTGTCGGCCGAACGCGTGGCGCTCAATTTCCTGATGCATCTGAGCGGAATCTCCAGCTATACCGCCCGCTTTGCCGACCTGATCGCCCATACCCATGCCAGGGTGTGCGACACGCGCAAGACCATTCCCGGCATGCGGACTTTCGCCAAATATGCGGTGAAGTGCGGCGGCGGCTCCAACCACCGCTTCGGTCTCGATGACGCGATCCTGATCAAGGACAACCACATTGCCGTTGCGGGCGGTGTCGCCAAGGCCATTCTGGCCGCGCGCGCCTATGCCGGACATCTCGTCAAGATCGAGGTGGAGGTGGATGGCCTCGACCAGTTCGATGAGGCATTGTCCGTCAATGCCGATGTGATTCTTCTTGATAATATGGGGCCGGAACTGCTTGAAAAGGCGGTGAAAATCAATGCAGGCCGCGCCAGACTTGAAGCATCGGGCAATATTGCGTTTGATACGATCAAGGCCATCGCCGAAACCGGCGTCGATTACATCTCGACCTCTAAGATCACCATGGCAGCGCCAACGCTGGATATCGGACTGGACATAGAACTGAAATGAAAGTCATCGCCACCATCGCCGAGCTGCGCGCCGCCCTCAAGGCGGAACGATTGAAGGGCCGGAGTATCGGTCTCGTGCCGACCATGGGCTATCTGCATATCGGCCACATGACGCTGGTGCGCCACGCGCGCGCCGCCTGCGATGTGACTGTCGTGTCGATCTTCGTCAATCCGACCCAGTTCGGTCCCAACGAGGACCTGTCCACCTATCCCCGGGACATGGCCGGCGATCTCGCCAAGCTGAAAGCCGAAGGCGTCGATTATGTCTTCACGCCTGAGGTGGCCGAAATCTACCGGGCGGGCGCCCACACCATCGTCGAAAATCCGGTTCTCTCGCGCATCCTGATCGGCAAGATCCGGCCCGGCCATTTCCGCGGTGTCAGCACGGTGGTGACGAAACTGTTCAACATCGTGCAGCCGGACCACGCCTTCTTCGGCGAGAAGGATTATCAGCAACTGACCATCATCCGCCGTATGGTCGCCGATCTCGACATGCCCATCGTCATCACCGGCGTGGCAACGGTGCGCGAAGCGGATGGCGTCGCCTGCTCCTCGCGCAATGCCATGCTGACGCCGGAACATCGCAAGGCGGCGGCGATCCTGCCGCGCTCGCTCGATCTTGCCGATGCGATGGTGGCAAAAGGGCAGCGTTCGGTGGCGGCCATCCGCAATGCGGTGCGCACGATGCTGGAAACGGAAAAGCAGGGCGACGTCGAAGCCGTCGATATCCGTGACGCCCAGACGCTCGATCCTGTCTCGGGTAAATTCAAACAGCCCGTGGTCATCCTGCTCACGGTGCGCTTTGGCAAGGTGCGGCTGATCGACCAGCGCGTGATCGGCTGACAACAACGCGAGGGGAGCGCATCCAGATGAGCCAGGAAATCGTCATTCGCCGGGTTACGGCGCCGGAAATCCGTGCACGCAAGGGCGGCGAACCCATCGTAGCGCTGACCTCCTATCACGCCAACACGGCCCGCATCATCGACAATCATGCGGATATTCTCCTCGTCGGCGACAGTCTCGGCATGGTGCTCTACGCCATGGACTCCACGCTTGGCGTGTCGCTCGACATGATGATCATGCACGGCAAGGCTGTTGTGCGCGGTTCAAAACGCGGCATGGTTGTCGTCGACATGCCCTTCGGCAGTTACGAGGAAAGCCCCGCCGCGGCGTTCCGCAATGCGGCACGGGTGATGCAGGAAACCGGCTGCGGCGCCATCAAGATCGAAGGTGGCGTGCGCATGGCGGAGACCATCCGCTTTCTCACCGAACGCGGCATTCCCGTGATGGCGCATATCGGCCTGACGCCGCAGTCGATCAACACGCTCGGCGGCTTCAAGACGCAAGGGCGCGACACGGCGCTGTGGCCGCTGATCAAGGCGGATGCCAAGGCGGTAAGCGAAGCCGGCGCGTTTTCCGTGGTGCTGGAAGGCATCGTCGAGCCGCTCGCCGCCGAGATTTCCCGGGAAATCCCAATTCCGACTATCGGCATCGGCGGGTCGAAAGAATGTGACGGGCAGATTCTCGTGCTGGAGGACATGCTGGGTTACAACCCCAAACCGCCCAAATTCGTCAAGGTCTACGGCACGGTCGGCGCCGGTATCGACGCGGCGGTGAAAGCCTATGCGGATGATGTCCGCGCACGGGCATTTCCGGGCGATGAGAACGTTTATCTCCTGAAGTAAGGTTATGCGGCGCGGATCGTCGGAATTTTGCTGACGTCGACTTCGCGTTCCGCATGCCAGGCGTCATATGCTGCCTGCATCCGCAGCCATACCGCTGCGCCATCGCCGAAAGCCTTGCCAAGGCGCGCCGCCACGGCAGGGGACACCGGCTTGCGCTCGCCGATAATGTCATAGAAATGTTGGCGCGATATTCCCAGAAGTTGCGCAATTTCCGCCTTGGTCTTTCCAGTCGCCGGAATGATGTCATCAAGCAGCGCGCCGGGATGGGACGGGCAACGATCTGGATGAGGCATGACGTCGATCAAGGCTCCTTAGACATCTTTAGCCTTTGCAAGTCTGTCTGGATCGAGCCAATCAGTCAATTCTACGTTGGTAGGATATGACGCTGGCGCTTACCCCTTCCGTTCCATATCGGCGCCCTGCCAATATTCCATCGTGGCCGACTTGTCATACCCTTCGCCGGTCAGGCGGACGCTGACCCGGCCGGTCTCCGGATAGACGATCACGTCATGCGGGTTCTTCTCGCCGATAATGAGGAAGCGGCAGGGCTCGTTGCTGTGGTTGTAGAAGGAGTGTCCAGCCTTCTGGCCCGCGGGAAAACAGACGTAATCGCCGGTTTTGACCAGATAGGTCTTGTCGCCGAGCTTCAGGGTCATTTCGCCCGCGACGATCAGCGCCTGCTCTTCCTCCAGCATGTGATAATGGTTGAGGCTGGACTCCATGCCCGGCGCCAGTTCCTCCATCGCAACGCCGACATGGCTGGCACCGCCGAAGGCAGAGAGATAGCGGAAGCGCGAGCCGTAACGGCTGCCTTCCGACCAGTCCTGCCACGGCACGCTTTCCACGGCGAACGGTTCCGCAATGCCTTCGGCGTTCACGGCACTGGGTTTGTCGGTCATATCCCCTCCCTATCCGCGCCCGCCGACCCGCAGGCCCGCGACGCTGCGCTCCTCCAATACATTGTGCCGGAACCGGTAAAGCGCAGCGGGGCGGCCGCGCGCCTGTGTCTGTTCGGCCCCGGTCGGCTCGACCAGTTCCGTCCCTTCCACCAGACGGCGAAAATTCTGCTTGTGCAGGTGGCGGCCGGAGATGGCTTCCACGGTTTCCTGCAGCGCGGTAAGCGTGAAGGTCGGCGGCATCAGCTCGAAAACGACGGGCCTGTATTTCAGCTTGGCGCGCAGCCGCGAAGTCGCCGTTGCCAGGATACGGCGATGATCGAAACTCATGGGCAGGCCGAGATTGCCTGTGAGGGCAGGCGGATCGGCGCGCCCGTCGCGCACGGCCTCGGTGACGAGACCCGCCTCGTAGAGCAGTTCATAGCGTTCCAGCACCCGCTCTTCGTCCCAGGCGATGCCCTCGTCGCCGAAGGCCAGCCGGAACCGGCTCAGGCGCGCATGCGAGTTGCCCTGTTCGGCCCACTGGCACAATGCAGGGCGAATGGTGTCATCAATCATGGCGGGCTTGCCGCCGCGCCAGTCCTCCCACGGCAGGAACGAATACCAGCTGCGCCAGCGCGCGCCGGATTTGCGCAGCGCTTCCCGGTTGTCGTCGGTGATCCGGGTCAGTGCGAGATAACCGACGGAGACGATGTGCAGGTCACGGTCCTCGGCCGTCTTGTGCCGCCCGCGGTCGCCGAATGTGTAGAGCTGCTCGACATAACCGAGGCGCAGCGGTGTCTGCTCCGCCACCCACTCGCGCAGGCCCGTCTCGAAGGTGCGGTGCGCCAGCGGATTGAACGGCCCGAACGGCAGTTCATCGCGCTGCGCATCGTCGCTGGCCGGTGTCGTCAGGATCAGCGGATCGTTGTCGGCAACCGCGGCGATGGCGGCGCTCAGGTTGATTTCGACGGCGTTGGGCGCACCGGTGGTTGTCATGGCTGGACCGCGAGCGGCAGGATGAACGGGGTGCCTTCAAATGCGTCCTCGCCGCGCCCGATCGCCTTGATCGCATCGACCATGCGCCCCTTGCGGCCAAGGATGTCGTCGCCGAGGGCAACCAGCCTGCTATTGGGCGTGGCGGAAGGCGCGTTCCGGCGCAGGGTCTGGGCCAGCCAGACCTCGTCAAGCGCGGGGTTGAGCGCCAGCGCGGTGATATAGGCCCCGGCGGTGGAGCGTGAGATACCGGCATAGCAATGCACGAGCAGCGGCGCCTGCCGGTCCCAATTGCGGCCGAAGGCGATCAGGCTCTGCACGTGCTCGGCACCCGGCGGCGTCATGCCGTCAGCCGGTTCGGTGATATCGTTGAAGCCGAGAAACAGGTGGCGCGCTTCGGCGATTTCGGCGGGCCGTTCCACCGGGGTGCCCATGTTGATCAGGGTCACCATGTCCCGTGCGCCGGACCGTGTTACCGTTTCGGCAAGCCGGGAAAGGGGAGTGACGATGATATGCGGCATGGCTGGCCCTTATGTCTGGTGGCGTAGTGATTCCAATACAGCAAAACGCTGCAAAAAGGCATTCTGCGCATTCTGGGTGGCCATGGCCGTCAAGTCGAGACATTGCGGGTCGATTCCGCGCGGACGCCCGAAGAAAAGCACCGCCTCCTTCTCGGCAAAACCGGCAAGCCGCGTCGCCTCGAAATAGGCGGCGACGGCATCGGCGCGTTTGATCAGGCCGCGCAGACTTTGCGGTACGGTTGGCGGCAGGGCAAAGCGCAGGTGGATGGCCTGCTGCAGGCGCAATTCGACGCTCTTGTAATCGCCGCCCACCACCGCCTTGAACGGTGAGATCATGTCGCCGATCACATATTCCGGAGCATCGTGCAAAAGTGCTGCCAGCCGGTGCTCGGTGCTTGCATCGGGGACGATCAGGCCAAAGATGTGCTCGACCAGCAGGGAATGCTGCGCCACCGAATAGGCGTGGTCGCCGACGGTCTGGCCGTTCCAGCGCGCCACGCGTGACAGGCCCTGCGCGATATCCTCGATTTCGATGTCGAGCGGCGAGGGGTCAAGCAGGTCGAGCCTACGGCCCGACAGCATGCGCTGCCATGCCCGCGTTTCGTTGGTCTGCTTGGTTTTGGCTGCTGCCGGTTTCGGCATGGATTCTCCCGCTCAGGCCCCTTCGGTCGTCACGGGAAATGTAAAGCGGTGTTCGGGCGGAATGGCAAGGGTAAGAACCGCATCTCCTGACAGGATCGGTGTGCCCGCATCCATGGCGTCCTTGACACGGTCGATGCGCACCAGCGCCAGCGCTGCATTGCCGACAGTGCTGCCCAGCGTGCCGATCTCGCGGCCGTTGGCGGTAATGGCCGTACCCGTTTCAGGCAGGCTGGCATTGCCCGAGGCAATGAGAATGCGCCGGCGCGCCGTGCCGCGGTGCTGCATGCGCGAGACCACCTCCTGGCCGATGAAGCAGCCCTTTTTGAAGGACACACCGGAGGTCTGGTCGAGATTGACATCATGCGGAAACGCATCGCCAAGCGCATAGTCGAGCGGCGCTTCCGCCACGCCGTGCGCAATGCGCAGCGCCGTCCATTGCGATTCATCCGCTGTTGGTGCCGCTTCGCCGCCATACTGGCGCCGGACATTCAAGGTGTCGGGAAAGCGGCGGTCGTGCAGGCTTGAATCATCACCTGAAGCGCCTGACTCCTTGTGCCATGAAACCCGGATAACCGATTCTGGCCGCAGGGTAATTTGCACCTTGGCACGCAGCTTGTAGAGCGTCAGTCTTTTCTGGAGATCGGCGACCGAGGTTTGCAGCGTATCGAGCACGAGACCTTCCACTGATCGGGAGACAAGGAACTCGAACAGGATCTTGCCCTGCGGGCTCAGCAGCGCGCCGGGTTTGAGATCGCCTTCACTGAGGGTGTCGAGATCGGTGGTGATCAGGTTCTGCAGGAACTTTTCCGCATCGTCTCCGGTTATGTCGAGAACCGCTCTGCCGCTTAAGTTTGCCGATGCCATCATATCACCCTTGCCTTTGCTGTCCCCGTTACGTAAGCCGCAAGGGAAGGGTTCGCAAGGCAGGAATGGAAAGCAGATGGCACAGACGTTCGATACGATTTTCAGAAGCGGAATGGTTGTCAATCAGGATGGTGTCGGATTGCGCGACATCGGCATCACCAATGGCCGCATTGCCGCCATCGGCAATCTCGGCGGTGCTTCCGCCGGCGAGATCATCGATGCGACCGGCCTGCACATTCTGCCCGGCGTTGTCGACAGCCAGGTGCATTTCCGCGAGCCCGGCCTTGAGCACAAGGAAGATCTGGAAAGCGGTTCGCGCTCGGCCGTCCTCGGCGGTGTCACCGCCGTCTTCGAAATGCCCAATACCAAACCTCTGACCACGTCGGCGGAAACGCTGGAAGACAAGGTGCGGCGCGGCAATCACCGCATGCATTGCGATTTCGCTTTCTGGGTCGGCGGCACGCGCGACAATGCGAAAGACGTGGCCGAACTGGAACGTCTGCCGGGCGCTGCAGGCATCAAGGTGTTCATGGGCTCGTCCACCGGCGATCTCCTGGTCGAGGATGACGAAGGCGTGGCTTCCATCCTGCGCAACACCCGCCGCCGCGCCGCCTTCCACTCCGAGGACGAGTTCCGCCTGCGCGAACGCGAGAGCTACCGCATTGCCGGCGATCCCGCCTCGCACCCGGTCTGGCGCGATGAAATTGCCGCGCTCCAGTGCACCGAGCGGCTTGTGCGCATTGCGCGCCAAACCGGCGCGCGCATCCATGTGCTGCATATTTCCACGGCAGAAGAGATCGATTTCCTTGCCGGGCACAAGGATGTGGCCAGCTGCGAGGCAACGCCGCATCATCTGACGCTGGATGCCAGCCAGTATGCCACGCTGGGAACGCTGATCCAGATGAACCCGCCGGTGCGCGATGCGCGCCACCGCGATGGCATCTGGAAGGGCATCGGGCAGGGCATTGTCGATGTGCTCGGCTCCGACCATGCGCCGCACACGCTGGAAGAAAAGGCAAAGCCCTATCCGGCATCGCCGTCGGGCATGACCGGCGTGCAGACGCTGGTGCCGATCATGCTGGATCACGTCAATGCCGGGCGCCTGTCAATCGAGCGGTTTGTCGACCTGAGCTCGCACGGCCCCAACCGCCTGTTCGGCATGGCGCGCAAGGGCCGCATCGCCGTCGGTTATGACGCGGATCTGACCATCGTCGACATGAAGCGGCGCGAAACCATCACCAATGCGCAGGTCGGCTCGAAAGCCGGCTGGACGCCCTATGACGGCAGGATCGTCACCGGCTGGCCCGTCGGCACCATCGTGCGCGGTATCAAGGTCATGTGGGACGGCGAAATCGTCACGCCGTCGCAGGGCGAGCCGGTGCTGTTTGGCGAAGCGCTCGGTCAGGGCAGGTAAATCTGCGCCTTCATGAAGGTGACCGCCGATCCTGAAATGAGAACGCGGTCGCCTTTGAGTTCGCACAGAAGGTGCCCGCCGCGGCTGGAGCGCTGGAAGGCGGAAAGGTTCGGCTTGCCCAGCTTCTGCGCCCAGTAGGGCACCAGCGTCGCGTGAATGGAGCCGGTGACCGGATCTTCCGGGATGCCGGCGAGCGGCGCAAAGTAGCGCGAGACGAAATCGTGCTCATTGCCCTTTGCCGTGATCACCAGGCTGAGCGGATCGAGTTTCAGGATTGCGGGCAGATCAGGCACGAACGCCACGACCGCCCGTTCATCGGCAAGTTCGACGAACATGTTTTCGAAATTGCGGAACGCCTTGACCTCGCCCGTGCCGAAAATGTCCCTCAACGATGCTGGAATTTCGCTCAGGATCTCAGGCGGAAAACTCGGAAAATCAAGCTGGTAGCCATCATTGCTGCGATCGACGCGCAAGGTGCCGACCTGCGTCTCAAACACCAGCTGGCCGTCAATGCCCATCTCATGCGCGAGCACGTGCGAGGTCGCCAGCGTGGCATGGCCGCAGAACGGCGCCTCGTGCACCGGGGTAAACCAGCGCAGGTCCCATCCGCTGCCGTTGGGCCGCACGAATGCCGTCTCAGCCAGATTGTTCTCGGCGGCAATGTTCTGCATGGTTGCCTCGGGCAGCCAGTTGTCCAGCACCAGAACGGCGGCCGGATTGCCGCGGAAAAGCGCGCTGGTGAAAGCATCGACCTGATACATTGTGAATTCTGGCATGGGATGATTCCGTGGGGTGAAAGGTGCACCTATCGTGAGCGCAGCTTTCCGGCGGGTCAATGCGCAAATGGTCAACGGGTATCTGGTCCGGCAAGCGATACTCCATGAAAAAGTCATGGATGCTGATATAGACAGATGTCTGCTTCAAATACTGATCGAGAGAATTCCAATGCCAAACCGCCGTGATACGCTCCTGATGTCCGCTGCCGCCGCCATTTCCATGGCCGTCCCGGCGATGGCTGCCGGCGAGGCTGTTCCGGCGCCTGTCGGCAGCGTTGATGTGGCCAAACTCATGCAGCCGGGGCCGCTTGAGGACATGGTCCTCGGCAATGCCGACGCGCCCGTGACCATCGTTGAATACGCGTCCATGGCCTGCTCGCATTGCGCGGATTTCACCGTGCAGACGCTGCCCGTCATCAAACAGAAATACATCAGCACCGGCAAGGCGAAGCTCATCTTTCGCGAATTGCCGCTGGAGCCGCGCTCTACGGGCATTTTCATGCTGGCGCGCTGCGTGACCAAAGAGCGCTATTATCCCTTCATTGAAACGCTGTTCGGGCATCAGCGGCAGTGGATCCAGACAAAGGATATCATGGGCTATCTGCAGCAGACGTCCAAGCTGGCGGGGCTGTCGGAGCAGGAATTCACATCCTGCCTGGCCGACCAGGCACTCCTCAACAAGGTGAACGCCGTCCGGGAACGCGCACTGAAGGAGTTCGGCGTCACCGGCACGCCGACATTCTTCGTCAATGGCAGGAAATATGTCGGCGCGCTTTCGGTGGCCCAGATGTCGGCGATCATCGACGGCGCGTTGCAAGCCGCGCGGTAGGGCGCGCGGGGATTGCCCTCTGCTGCCGCAAGGTCAATTGGCGACGGCGATATGGCCCAGCTTTTCCGGGTTGCGCACGATGTAGATCGCCTTGATCTTTCCGTCCTCGATGGCGAGGGCGGTGGTCTGGAGCAGGCCGTCGGCTTCGCGGGTGACATAGCCGGGAAGGCCATCGATCAGTCCCTGACGCAACAGTGGCGGTTTGCGGTATTCGGCGTGGCGCGCAATACCGGCAAAGAAACGCGACACCTTGTCCTGTGTATAGACGGGATTGATCGCCGAGGGACGGATGCCGCCGCCATCGGTGTAGAGCGTGACATCCTCGGCGAGCAGCGCCTGCAGGGCCTGCATGTCGCCGCTGCGCGAGGCATTGAAGAAGGCTGTCGCAATAGTCCTGCCATGCGTGTCGGACACGGGAAAACGCGGTTTTGCCTGCTGCACATGGGTACGGGCGCGGCTGGCAAGCTGGCGGCAGGTTGCCGGATCGCGGCCGATGGCTTCCGATACCTGATTGAAATCCTGGCCGAACACATCATGCAGCAGGAAGGCCGCGCGTTCGAGCGGCGACAGCCGTTCCAGCGCCATCATCAGGGTGAGGGTGATATCATTGTCGGTTTCCTCCTCGCTGGGGTCGAAGATTGGCTCGGGCAGCCAGCTTCCCACATAGGTCTCCCGCCGCACGCGCGCCGATTTCAGGTGATCGAGGCAAAGCCGCGATATGGTGCGCACGAGGAAGGCTTCCGCGCTGCGCACCTGCGACCGGTCGGCCTGGTGCCAGCGGATGAAACCTTCCTGCACGATGTCTTCCGCCTCCGCGACTGAACCGAGCATGCGGTAGGCAATGCGGATCAGCCGGGGCCGGAGGCGGTTGAATGTTTCCGTCGCGTCAGGCTGCACGGGCTTTGTCGACCGGATGGACGGAGCGGAAGCCGACGGAAATCCGGTTCCAGGCGTTGATGGTCACGATCAGCATGGTCAGTTTGACGATCTCCTCTTCGGTGAACTGCGTCTTGAGGGGCTCAAAGTCGCGGTCGTCGGCATGAGTCTGCGCAACCAGTGTCAGTGCCTCGGTCCAACCGAGCGCGGCGCGCTCACGGTCGCTATAAAGCGGCGATTCCCGCCAGGCATCAAGCAGCACCAGGCGCTGCACCGTCTCACCATGCTTGATCGCATCCTTCGAATGCATGTCGAGGCAGTAGGCGCAGCCATTGATCTGCGAGGCGCGCATCTTGACCAGCTCGATCAGGCTGTGTTCGAGGCCGCTTTTGACAACGGCGTCCTCCATGTCAAGCATTGGCTTCATGATGGCGTAGCTATAGGGAATCAATCGGGCTTTCATCAGTCATCTCCTTGTGCGGCATTGCGTTGCCTGCAGACAAGACGAGATGGAAAGGCCGGATGTGACATGCCCCGCAAATTTTTCGGATTATTTTTCAGCCGAGCGGAAAAGCCTGCAGCACAAGGATGCGGTGTGCGGTTTCCCGTGCGGCGGCATCGTCTTTGACAAAGGCAAAGGGAACGCCGAAAGCATGGCCGAACGCCTGGGAGGCGAGCTTGATCGGCTTTGCCACCGGCCCCTTGTTCTCGATGACGATGGCGCCGGCACACCAGCGCGCCAGCTGGTCGCGAAAGCGTTTGAGCACCTGCGAGCGTTGCTTGCGCTGCTCGTGCGGCTCCTCCTGATGATCGTCGGGCGAATGATCGGCGATCATGACGAAGCGTTCGCCGCGGGCAAACAGCGCCCTGATCTGCGCTTCCGGGCTTTCGCTGCTGTCTTGGTCGGCACGCAGATAGACAAGCGGAAATTCCTTCAGATCAATGAACATCGTTGTCTCCTACAGGTGCATGGCGACGAATTCCCTGAGTTTGGGATCACGGATCGATAAGAAGTCAAACAGACCCAATGCAACCAGTGCGGGCAGCGCATCGAGAATATCCTGTTCGGTCAGCTCCCGCTCCTCGGCGGTTGCGCCGGGTTTCAGCCAGAGCCGTGCATTGATGAGGAAGGCGCCGACCGTCCCCTTGCGCACGGCAACGTCGTTGACCTCTACCTGGTTGATATTGTCGGGCAAAATGTCCTGGGCACGCATCGTCGTCTCCTTGGCAAAAATCATGCGAGCAAACTAGCCATGACGCATTGGCGCTGCTATCGTATCCATGCCAATGAATACGGCGTTGAGGCCAAAATGAGCTATTTCATCACCCCGGAACAAGCCATGTCGTCCGAAGGCCCGATCATCATTGCGGGCAAGCAGGAGAGGAGTGTTCCACGGTTCGTTGCTGTCCACGCCCATGCGCGCGGCCAGCTGCTGGGGGCGAGCACCGGTCTGTTGACGATTGGAACGGAAGCGGGGCAATGGGTCGTTCCCGCCATCCACGCGGTGTGGATACCGCCGTATCACAAGCATTCGCTGCAGTCGCACGGGGCCTATTTCGGCTGGAGTGTCTACGTGGCGGAGCCGGAATGCGCGATGCTCCCCGCCATTCCCTGCACCCTGCGCAGTTCCGGCCTGCTGCGCGAGGCGGTCAGCCGGGCGGCCGGCTGGAAGGGCGAGGTGCTTGATCAGGGACAGGAGCGGATTGCGCGCGTCATTCTCGATGAGATCGCCAGCCTGCCGCATGAGGATCTCGGGCTGCCGATGCCGGCGGATGCGCGGCTGGCGCGCATCGCCCATGCCTTTACCGGCAATTTGCTCGACGAACGAAAAGCCGAGGATTGGGCTGACTGGGCGGGTATTCCCGCCCGGACGATGACGCGCAAATTCGTGGTTGAAACGGGTTTCACCTTTACCGAATGGCGCCAGCGCGCCCGGCTGATGCGGGCGCTGGAACTGCTGGCAGCGGGGCAGGCGGTCACATCAGTTGCGCTTGATGTCGGCTACAACAATATCAGCGCCTTCATTGCCATGTTCCGGCGCGTGTTCGGGGTTACGCCCACGCGCTATTTCGCTGGTGGAGGGTCTTAGTCGCCGTTGACGAAGAAGCGCCAGCGGCCCTTCGGCGTAATGCCGAGGCGGTAGAACACATAGGTGCCGAACTGCTTCATCTCGTCATAATCACCGGCGGTGACGATCTGGAAGAGCTCCACGCGCTGCTTGGCATCGAGCTTGTCGAGCGGGTAGGCGAAGAAATACGGCCAGACATAGAGCTCATCAGGCGTTCCGGCATCCAGATGGACGTAGCCTGAATTGAGGATATCGATGGCGATGGCGAGGATTTCCTGTCCATCCGTGTCGCCGGCAAGGCTCTTCAGATAGGCAATCGGGTCGCCGTCCGTATCGGCGAGCGACAGCATCGTCATGTCGTCGCCCGAGCCGATCAGCGGCCGCAGGGATTCCAGCGAACCGGTCTTGGCTGCGGCAATGATAAGCTCGCGCATCTTCTGCACCGGGAAGGGCAGCTTGGTGACGTCGTATTCCACGTGCGGCGGCGGCGAGCCTTCCGGTACGTTCGGCAGGGCCGGATTGCTGCGCGGCGCGCCAGCCGTATCGTTTTCCTTGGCAGCGGGTGCCTCGGGCGCCTTCTTTTCCTGCGCTGCGGCAGGGGCGGCGGGCTTTTCCGGTGTTGTCGTGGCGGGTTTGGTTTCCGAAGCGGCAGGCGGAGCTGCCGGGGCGGTGCCCGCCGGTGCCTTCTCCTCGGGCTTTGCCGGAGCCGTTTCAGTGGCCTTCGGCAGCTCTTCCTTCTTGATCTCGCTGAGCGCCAGCTGCACGGGCCTGTCCAGTCCGGCGGCATAGGCAGGAACAGCGCAGGCGCAAAGGACTGCCGCTAGAAAACCTGTTCTGGCGATCACGGAAGCGGAAGCGAGCTTGTCGAGCATGCAGGATCACCCGGTCGTTGAATTATTGCAGGACGCGATTCGAAGAGAATTCACCTGCAGAAATACGTTCGCGCAGCACTTCGAGCAAGGCCAGCGCGGACACTTCGCCGTTATCCCGGATCAATTCGGTCAGCGCGGTCGCAAATGCAGCTTCGGCCATGATCTCGGGCTCGATACCTTCAAGAGTGCCATCTGCCCAGACTTCATTCTGATATTCGATCGCAACCAGCTTTTTTTCTTCTGCAACCAACTTATCGAGGTCCGCCGATGTCATGTTCATGATTATACCATCCTTGGCCGAAGCCAATTCTTAAACTGCCGCTAAACAATACCATACGTTTTGCTTAAAATGCGGTCCTTTGGCTTCAACAGTTAAAGCCTGGTTAATTTCCATAGCCCGATATGATCTCCGAAGAAAGCCTTTCTCCTTCGGTCTGGTAGCGGTCAATCGCCGCAATCGCCTGGCTCGTGCACGCCGTATAGGTCTCGGTAAACGTCCGGTAGCCGCGGTTGAAACTGGCCACCAGCCGTGCCCGGCGGGCAGGGTCCGGATTCTCCGCCGCCAGCAGCGAATCCATCCTGTCGCGCCACTGGCTGCTTTTTTCGCCGCAGATGTTGCGCAGCGAATGAATGGAGCCGAGAATTTCCGCCAGCCGGATCAGCTTTGTTTCATACAATGGGTCCACCGCGTGGGCGGGACCCGCGCTGACGATCGCCAACAGAAATGCTGATATCAATGCTCTGCGGCGCACGTCTTGACCCTGTGGCGGTGGAATCCCCTGCAGACGGTTGTGGCCGGAAAGCAAGGCGTCTTCAAGGCGCAATGCGGCAATACCCTCAACTTTTGAAGGTTCGCGCCAGGGCGTGGGCCATGTCGAGCACGCTGGCGGTGACATCGAAGCCGGCCATTTCCTCGACTTTCAGCCAGTGGACCGCCGCCGCGTCATCGGCGGCAATGGCCTCGCCCCGGGGATCGTGCGCCAGGAAAACCGCGAGGCGATAGGGCCGGGGGGCGGGAAATTCCGGGGTCGAATAATCGAAGACAACCGTGTCGAGATAGGACACCTCCGTCGCGCGGATGCCGGTTTCTTCGAACAGTTCGCGGATGGCGGCGCTATCAGGCGCTTCTCCCTCTTCGCGCCGCCCGCCGGGGAAGGCCAGCCAGCCCTTGGCGGGTTCGCGCCCGCGCTCCACCAGGAGGAAAGCCTCGTTGCGGATACAGACGGCTGAAACGCCGTCAACATCGGGGGAAAGCGGAATCTGTGCCATATGTCAGGGGTATGTCGCGGCTGGGGCTTTGACAAGAGCATCGTGCAACATCCCGCAAACTCCACCTTGACCCGGCATCGAAAAACCGGATGATCGCCACTCCAATTCAAATAGGCTCTCATTGCATGTGCGGACGTTTTGCCCTCCTCGGAACCCCAGAAGAGATCGAAGCCCTGATGGGGCTGATGGATGTCGAGGCCTTTCCGGCCCGCTACAATATCGCGCCGACACAGCCGGTGCTGATGATCGTCTCGGGCGAAACGCCGCCGCCCGGCAGCAACCGCCCCGACCGGCGGGCGCTTTTGGTGCGCTGGGGATTCATTCCCGGCTGGGTCAAGGACACCGCCGATTATCCGCTGATGATCAATGCCCGTTCGGAAACCGCCATCGACAAGGCATCCTTCAAGACCGCCATGCGGCATCGCCGCGCGCTCATTCCCGCTTCGGGTTTTTACGAATGGCGCCGCGACGGCAAGAACAAGTCGCAGGCGTTCTGGATCCGCCCCAAGCATGGCGGCGTCATCGCCTTTGCCGGCCTGTACGAGCCATGGGCCAATGCGGAAGGCTCGGAAATGGACACGGGCGCGATCCTGACCACCAGCGCCAATGAAACGCTGCGCCCCATTCATGACCGCATGCCCGTCGTCATCGAACCCAAGGATTTCAGCCGCTGGCTCGACTGCAAGACCCAGGAGCCGCGCCATGTCGCCGATCTGCTGAAACCCGCCCAGCCGGACTTTTTCGAGGCGATACCGGTGTCCGACAAGGTCAACAAGGTTGCCAATATGGGCCCGGACATTCAGGAGCGGGTGGCCGAAGGGGCTTTTGAGGTCAAAAAACCGCTGCGGCAGAAGCCGCCCGAGTCCGACGATCAGATGAAGCTGTTCTGACCGTCCATCCAAGCCTCTCCTTCAGATTTCAGGATTTTCCCATGTTTTCCGCCGCTTTGTCCGGTTTCCTTCTCGGTGCCTCGTTGATCATCGCCATCGGCGCGCAGAATGCCTTCATTCTGCGCCAGGGGCTTTTGCAGGAGCATGTTTTCATCCTGTCCCTGATCTGCGCGCTGTCCGATGCGCTGCTGATCACCGCCGGTGTTGCCGGTCTCGGCACATTGATTGCCCAGTCCCCCCAGCTGATTTCGATGGTCACGCTTGGCGGCGCGGCATTCCTGTTCTGGTATGCATCGGTGGCATTTCGCCGGGCGCTCAAGCCGGAGGCCATGCAGGCGGCGCGCTCGGACGGGGGCTCGCTGAAGGCGGCCATTGCCACGGTTCTGGCGCTGACCTTCCTCAATCCGCATGTCTATCTGGATACGGTGGTTCTGCTGGGCGGCCTGTCGGCGCGTTTTGAAGGCGCCAACCGCGCGGCCTATGGCGCCGGAGCTGCGGTCGCCTCGTTCGTCTGGTTTTTTGGCCTCGGCTACGGCGCGAGACTGCTGCAGCCGGTTTTTGCCAGGCCGGCCGCATGGCGTGTTCTGGACGTCCTGATCGGCCTTGTCATGGCCGGGATCGCCCTCAGTCTGTTAGTCCGTTTCCTGCACGGTTGAAACGGTCAGCAGCGGCCGCTGGCGCGGCTTGGTCAAAACGGCGGCCTGAACGGCGGCCGGGCCAATCGCACGGTATTGTGCGGCCAGATGATCGGCGAAAACGGTGTCGCGGGCTTTGGCCGCTACGGAAGTGTTGGTCATGTGTCCGGTCCTGTGTCGCGGGGACAATTCCCCTCTGTTCTGGGGTGCAGGAATCCCGGTCAATTCCGCCGGAAAAAAGGCACATTCCGGGAGGATTTTGGGCTTTCCGGTTAATTTGAATTAACCAGTTCAAACCCGATAAATTTGCCACACCCGGCCGTTGGCAAGTTGCGCTTGACCTTGCGCCCCGGCTCAATCATAAATGCAATCATGAAAACGTCGTCCGTAACGATTATTACCTGTCGGATTATTATCAGCTAGCGCTTCGCTGGCCCCGGCCGTTTTCGTCTCAAAATTCGCTCCAAAGATGTGAAACGCACCGGTCGCCAGACCAGCGCCGTGATATGCGTTTTTACCGTTGCAACCCGAATTTGAGATCAAAGACATGCCGCAGACCCTGAGCCTCTACAACACGCTCACCCGCACGAAGGAAGATTTCGTGCCGATCGATCCGAAAAACGTGCGCATGTATGTCTGCGGTCCGACCGTCTACGACTATGCCCATATCGGCAATGCCCGCCCGGTGATCGTCTTCGACGTCCTGTTCCGGCTGCTGCGCCATCTGCATGGCGAGGCGCAGGTGACCTATGTGCGCAACATCACCGACGTGGATGACAAGATCAACGCCCGTGCGGCGCGCGACTATCCCGGCCTGCCGCTCAACGAGGCGATCCGGATCGTCACCGACAAGACCAATGCGCAGTTTCAGGCGGATGTGACGGCGCTGGGCAATCTCGAGCCGTCGGACCAGCCGCGCGCCACGGATTACATCCGGGAAATGGTGGCGATGATCGACCGGCTCGTCGAGCAGGGCGTCGCCTATGTCGCCGACGGCCATGTGCTGTTTTCGCCCTCCGCAATGAATGCCCGCAAGGGTCCGCGCTACGGGCTGCTTGCCCGCCGTTCGGCCGATGACATGCTCGCCGGCGCCCGCGTCGACGTGGCGTCCTACAAGCGCGACGAGATGGACTTTGTTCTGTGGAAGCCGTCCAAGGTGGATGAACCCGGCTGGCCGTCGCCCGCGGGCATTGAAGGGCTTGGCCGTCCCGGCTGGCACATCGAGTGCTCCGCCATGGCGATGGCCAAGCTGCTCGAACCCTTCGGCGGCGGTCTTGCCTGCGACGATCCGATGAAGAACATTTTCGATATCCATGCCGGCGGCATCGATCTGGTGTTCCCGCACCATGAGAACGAGATTGCCCAGTCGTGCTGCGCGCTGGGGACAGAGCGCATGGCCAATATCTGGATGCACAATGGTTTCCTGCAGGTCGAAGGCCAGAAAATGGCCAAGAGCGCCGGCAATTTCTTCACCATCAACGAGCTGCTCCAGACCACGACCTTCGGCGATCGCAAATGGCCGGGCGCGGTGTTGCGCCTCGCCATGCTGATGACCAATTACCGCGAGCCGATCGACTTCACCGTCAACAGGCTCGAGGAAGCGGAGAACATCCTGGTCAAGGCGCGCGAATATGTTGGCGATGCGCCTGTCGGCACGATCCCGGATGATGCGATCACCATCCTGTCGGATGATCTGGCGACGCCGAGCCTGATCAACTGGCTGGCATCGATCCGCAAATCCGGTTCGGTCAGCCCGGCGGATTACCACGCGGCATTTGCCCTGCTGGGCGTGGATGTGGCGGGTCAAACCGCCGCCAGCCTGTCCGACGCCTTCAAGGCGGAGCTCGATGCCAGGATCAGCGAGCGGTTGTCCCTGCTTGCGGCGAAAAGTTTTGCCGAGGCGGACCGCATCCGCAATGAGCTTCTGGAGCAGGGCATCCAGCTGAAGGACGGCAAGGACCCGCAGACCGGCGAGCGCGTGACAACCTGGGAGGTGAAACGGTGAGTCTTGATAACAAGCCCGTCTATAGCGGCGGCTGTCAGTGCGGCGCGGTGCGGTTCCGCGTTGAAGGTGCGCTGACCGATACCTCCATCTGTCATTGCCGCATGTGCCAGAAGGCTTTCGGCAATTTCTATGCGCCGCTGGTTTCCACCCGGACGGCGCACCTGGAGTGGACGCGCGGCGAGCCGAAACGCTTCCGCTCGTCCAATCACGTCCAGCGCGGCTTCTGCGCCGCTTGCGGTACGCCCCTGACCTACGAGGCGCCCGACGGCGTCGCGCTGGCCATCGGCGCCTTCGATCATCCGGAGGAACTGGCGCCGCTCGTGCAATGGGGCATCGAAGACAAGCTGCCTTTTGTCGATGATCTCAGCCGGTTGCCGGGCTACAGGTCCGATGGCGATCCGGAATCGATCGAATTCCTGAAAACAATGGTTTCCAACCAGCATCCCGATCATGATACGGATGCATGGCCGCTGGGGGAGGCGGGCAAGTGACAAAAGAACGCGTTTATCTCTTCGACACGACGCTGCGCGACGGGCAGCAGACGCCGGGCATCGATTTTTCGGTCGAGGACAAGAAGGTCATTGCCGATATGCTCGATGAGTTCGGCCTCGACTATGTCGAGGGCGGATATCCCGGCGCCAATCCGACCGACACGGCCTTCTTTGCGGAAAAGCGCACCAAACGGGCAAAGTTTGCCGCTTTCGGCATGACCAAGCGCGCCGGTGTTTCGGTGTCCAACGATCCGGGGCTGGCAGCCTTGATCGGCTCTTCGGCCGATGTCGTCTGTTTTGTCGGCAAGAGCTGGGACTACCATGTCCGTGTCGCGCTCGGCTGTACCAACGAGGAGAACCTCGAATCCATCGATGCCTCCGTCCGGGCGGCGGTCGAGGCGGGCAAGGAAGCCATCGTCGATTGCGAGCATTTCTTCGACGGCTACAAGGCCAACCCGGACTATGCCATGGCCTGCGCCAGGACCGCCTATGAGGCCGGGGCGCGCTGGGTGGTGCTGTGCGACACCAATGGCGGCACGCAGCCGAATGAAGTCAGCGCGATCGTCCGCGCCGTCACCAAAGCCATCCCCGGCGATCACCTCGGCATCCATGCCCACAACGACACGGAGCAGGCGGTTGCCAATTCGCTCGCGGCCGTCGATGCGGGCGTGCGTCATATCCAGGGCACGCTCAACGGCATCGGCGAGCGCTGCGGCAATGCCAATCTGATCACCATCATCCCGACACTGGCGCTCAAGCCCGCCTGGTCGGACCGCTTCGAAACCGGCATCAGCGCCGAAAAGCTCAAGGGCCTGTCGCGCCTGTCGCGCAGTTTCGATGAACTGCTCAACCGCGCGCCCAATGCGCAGGGCGCCTTTGTCGGCGCGTCAGCCTTTGCCACCAAGGCGGGCATTCACGCCTCGGCACTGATCAAGGAACCGGCGACCTACGAACACATACCGCCGGAGACTGTCGGGAACCGCCGCAAGGTGATGGTGTCGGATCAGGGCGGAAAGTCCAATTTCATCAATGAACTGGAACGGCGCGGCATTCCCGTTGCAAAAAACGATCCGCGCCTCGATACGCTGATCGCACTGGTCAAGGAGCACGAGGCTGAGGGTTATGCCTATGAGGGCGCCGATGCCAGTTTCGAACTGCTGGCCCGCCGCACGCTCGGTACGGTGCCGGAATTCTTCAAGGTCGAATCCTTCCGCTGCATGGTCGAACGCCGTTTTGATGCCAACGGCAATATCAAGACCGTTTCCGAAGCCGTGGTCCGCGTCGAGGTTGATGGCGAGCAGCGCATGTCCGTGGCGGAAGGGCATGGCCCGGTCAATGCGCTCGATCTGGCCTTGCGCAAGGACATGGGGCGCTACCAGCACGAGATCGACGATCTGGTGCTGGCGGATTTCAAGGTGCGTATCCTCAATGGCGGCACGGAAGCCATCACCCGGGTTCTGGTCGAATCGACGGATTCCAGCAATGTGCGCTGGTGGACGGTGGGCGTTTCCGACAATATCATCGATGCCTCGTTTCAGGCGCTGATGGACTCAATCGTCTATAAATTGATGAAAAATCGCGATCTCGCTGGCAAAATCGCTGCCGAGTGAGCCGGTTTTCTCGATTTTTGGATGAAATTGATCCCAAATCATCAAGGGCGTTGATGGGATGATCAGCCGAATTCGATAGACGTTTCCGGCCTGTAGTCGTAGAGCATCGCCGCATGAGTGAACAGATCAATCAAAGCGGCCTTGGGGCTGGAGCAATCGCAGCTGAAGCAGGGCCGGGAATGTCCGACGGCAGGAAAGGCTTTATCTTTGCGCTTTCCGCCTATCTGCTGTGGGGCATCCTGCCGTTCTATCTGAAAGCCGTGGCTTACATGCCGGCGCTGGAAGTGGTGGCGCACCGCATCGTCTGGTCGGTTCCCATTGCCGGTGCCGTGCTGTGGTGGCTGGGCCGTTTCGACGATCTGAGAACCGCGCTGACAACGCCGCGCATGCTGGCCATGGCCACCTTGACGGCGACGCTGATCACCATCAACTGGGGCACCTATGTCTGGGCCATCGGCGCCGGACACGCCATCGACACGGCGCTCGGCTATTACATCAATCCGCTGGTGAACGTGGTGCTCGGCAGTATTTTCCTGTCGGAAAAGCTGACGCGCCCGCAGATGGTGGCAGTCGGCCTTGCGGCCTGCGCGGTTGTGCTCCTGACCATTTCATCCGGCGGCCTGCCGTGGATTTCGCTGGTTCTCGCCTTCAGCTTCGGGTTCTACGGCTTCTTCCGCAAAACGTTGCCCATCGGTCCGACGCAAGGCTTCATGCTGGAAGTGCTGATCCTGTCCATTCCCTCGCTTGGCTTCATTGCCTGGACCGTGGCGCAGGGTACGAGCCATTTCGTCAATGGCGGCAGCCATGATATCGGCCTTCTCCTGTTTGCCGGTCCGGCCACGGCCATTCCGCTTATTCTCTACGCTTTTGGCGCAAAACTCCTGCGCTATACCACCATCGGCCTGATGCAGTATCTCGCGCCGACCATCGTGTTCCTCTGCGCCATCTTCGTGTTCAAGGAGCCGTTCTCCAACAGCCAGTTCATTGCCTTCGCGCTGATCTGGGCGGCACTGGCGATCTACACCTGGTCGATGCTGCATGAATCGCGCAAGGCGAAGCTTTCCTAACGCCCTGATCCGCCGATCCTGCGGACGATCAGGTAGACCATGGCCGAAATGATCACGGCGAGCAGCGCCACCACCCAGAAGCCATGCGCGCTGTTGGCAAAGGGCAGGCCGGGCGTGTTCATGCCGAACAGTCCGGTGATGACATTGCTCGGCAACAGCACGGCAGTCATGACGGAAAGCACGTACAGAAACCGGTTGGACTGATCGGTCATCTTGGCCAGCAGCTCGTCCTGCAGCAGCCTTGCGCGCTGCTGCAGCTGTTCGCCTTCCGCATGCAGCGTTGCCGCGCGGATCGACAGGCCTTCGATCAGGTCGTCCAGATCTTCCGGCAGGGCGCGCCGGTCCGCATGGTCGATATGGCGGAACAGGCTGGTGGCAGCCGTGAGATAGCGGTGAAACACCACGATCTGGCGGCGCACAGGCACCAGCCGTTCGCGCTCGCCCTGCCATTTTTCGCTGACGATGTGGTCCTCGATGGAATCGAGCGTTTCCGAAAGCCGGTTGATCTCGGCCTTGAGCAGGTCGAGAAAGCGCCGGAATATCGCGTTGAACAGTGCGATCGGCGCGGCCGGCCTGATCTTGCCGCGATTGATGGACTGGCGCACGTCATCCACCGATTGCAGCGGGTGGCGGCGGCCGCTGATGAACAGGTTCCTGTCGAAGGCAAAGCGGAAATAGCCGAGCTCGCGCGGATCGCCGTAGTGCTCGTGCTGCAGATCCGGCAGTTCGCCGAACAGCCAGCCGTCTTCGAAGCTGATCTGGCATTGATCGCCGGAGGAGAGAAAGGCTTCGCGCACGCTGTCCGGCAGGCTCTTGTCCGCTTCGAGGCTGCGCCGGGCGCGCGCATCGGCCAGCGCATAGCTCTTCCAGGTCCATGCCTTGTCCGTCGCGGCGGCAGGTTCCGACAGCAAGGCGCCGTCGCTGCCGAAGCGGTAGGATATGACGAAGTCGTCGTGGGGCAGAAGTTTTGCTTCGGGGGCGGGATCTAAGCTCAGCGTTTGAACCATGAAATCCCCGCTCCTTTGCTGCTACAGCCGTTCGATGATCGCTTCGTCGCCGTCCCGGTCGCCTCTTGCGGCTGCTTTGAGGATCGCCGGAACGATATCTTCCGGGCGTTCTACCACAAGCGGATTGACCAAATGTGACGTATGCACGAAGCCTTCCGCCTTCATGTGATCGATGAGGGCAAGCATCGGATTCCAGAACCCGTTGATGTTGGCGAACACCATCGGCTTGCGGTGGCGCCCGAGCTGCGCCCAGGTCATGATCTCGACGATCTCCTCCACCGTGCCGATGCCGCCGGGCAGGGTGACGAAGGCGTCGGAGCGCTCGAACATCTTGTGCTTGCGCTCGTGCATGTCCTCGGTGACGACCAGTTCCGACAGCTGGCCGAGCGCATGCTCGGTGGCTTCCTTGTTCATCAGGAACTTCGGAATGATGCCGGTGACCTTGCCGCCCGCCGACATGACACCGTCGGCAACGGCGCCCATGATGCCCTTCGTGCCGCCGCCGTACACCAGCTCAAGCCCGTTTTCGGCAATGGATTTGCCCAGCATCCTGCCGCTCTGTTTGTAAATCGGATCGCGGCCCGGAGACGAGCCGCAGTAAACGCAGATGGATTGAATCTTGCTCATTTGAAAAGTGGTGCCTTCTGTGCGGTGAAACGTCAAGCCGCTGCGGATGCGACAAAAGCCTCGAATTGCGAATCTGGTAGAATAATCACAAAGAATGAGGCTGAATCTAAACGGTTTTCTTGTGGCAGAGCACAAAAGGCGCTAGAGCAAAAAGAACAAAAGGGTTGGGGATCGATGGTCAAGAACAAGTTTGCACTATTGGGGTTTGGCGTTGTTGTCGCCGTGGGGCTGGTTGCTGCCTATCTGGGGTTTGTTCCGGGTAAGCCGACTTCCAATACGCCGGCCGTAACGGCGAGCGGAAACGCACCTGCGCCAGCCGCGCAAACGCCAGCCGCAAAACCGGCCGAACAGCCGCAAGCTGCAGTTCCCGCTGCGCCCTCGGCCGACACGACGGCACCGGCTGCCGCGCCAGCCACAGGCACGACGACGCCGCCGGTTGAAGCAGCCGAGGGCAAGCCGGGTGCGCCAACCTTCGATGTGCTGCGCGTTGACCCCAAGGGGACGATCGTTCTGGCGGGCAAGGCTGCCAACAATGCCAAGGTGGACCTTCTGGCCCGCGGCGATATTCTTGGAACCACCAAGGCTTCGCCCAATGGCGACTTCGTCATCGTCCTCGATGATCCCCTGAAGCCCGGCGATTACCAGCTGGTCCTGCGCTCGACGGCACCCGATGGCAGCGCCATGACATCGCTGGAAACCGCCATCGTTTCCATCCCCGAAACCAAATCGGGGCAGGTGCTGGCGCTTGTCGAACAATCCGGCCAGCCGAGCCGGCTGATCACCGTGCCGGAAGCTCCGGCAGGTCAGGCGGCTTCCAACCAGCCGGCGGCAGCAGCGGCGCCCACCGGCGACAAGCCTGCCAAGCAGCCCGCCGCCAAGGCCCGCATCGTTGTCGAAGCGGTGGAGATCGAAGGCAGCAAACTGTTCATCGCCGGCATTGCCGATGCCGGCTACACGGTCAAGGTCTATGCCAATGACAATCTCATTGGCTCGACCAAGACGGGCGCCGATGGCCACTTTCTCGTGCAGACAACCCGCGACCTGCCCGTGGGCGACTATATCATCCGTGCGGACATGGTGGAAAAAGACGGCGTAACCGTCATTGCCCGCGCCGCCGTGCCGTTCAAGCGCGAGGCAGGCCAGCGCGTGTCGGCCGTCGCACCATCCGCAACGCCCGCACCGGCGGCAACGCCGCAGGCTTCGCCCGAAGCAGCCCCGGCTGCCGGCAGTGAACAGGCGCCGGGCACCGATACGGCCAAGCCGCTTCGCAATGTCGATGGTTCGGTCATCATCCGGCGCGGCGACAATCTGTGGACGATTTCGCGCCGGACCTACGGTGCAGGTGTGCGCTACACGACGATCTATCTGGCCAACAAGGAGCAGATCCAGAACCCGAACAGGATTTTCCCCGGACAGGTCTTTTCATTGCCGGAAAAGGACAAGCCGGCGCCGCAATAACGTAAGGACGGACGGGTGGCATTCGCGATCAAAGCCGAGATTCGCGATCCGCAGGCAGAAATGTTCGCATTCACCGCGCAGAAGACCATGTATGGCGGCAAGCATATCGCCGCCGGTGACACAGTCTTTCTCTTCGCCAGCGAGAACGAGGGCGGGCAGGGGCTTGTCGCGCGCGGTGTCGTCATCTCAGCCGAAGCCGTCGCCAGGAAGAGCGGCGTCATCAGGCAAACGCCGCGTGTCAGCGTTGTGATCCGGCGCAATGCCCTTGCCGCGCATCCGCTGGGCAGGCGTGAACTCAGGCATCTGACCGACTGGAAAGATGGTGAGCCCGGTACGGAACTCAACTTCAAGTTCTACCGCCAGGCAACCGACAAGATCGTCGGACTCTCGGATCGGACGGCGGCGTTTCTCGACGGCTTTTTCTGAAGCTTGAGCGTCGGACATGCTCCAAAACCGCACCCGTATGGCATGGATGACCCGCTTTAACCCTTGCATTGGAAAATTATATCGTTTATCGCCGATGAACGATGAAATGCAGCAACCGATTTCAACAGGCGATGTCAGATGCGGAAACGGCGCGGATTCTCACCGCGCTCGCCCATCCCGCGCGCCTGCGCATTGTCCGGCAGCTGGCCGGGCTGAACGCCTCCTGCTGCAAGGATATTGTCGCAACGCTTGATCTGGCGCAGTCGACCGTATCGCAGCATCTGAAAATACTGGTCGATGCCGGTCTGGTGAATTACCGCCAGTCCGGCCAGAGTTCCCATTACAGCATCAATCCGGACGCCTTTGCCGATGTCGCCGCCCTTGTCGGCGATATGGCCAATCTGTGCTGTCCGCCCGATACCATTGTGCCGGCAGCGCGGGTAGCCGCTGCGGCCATCAAGGAATAGCCGTGGCTGAAAAAACTGTCTCCGCCGAGTCTGGCAAAACGCTGCAGACCATCCGCAATCTTTGGACCTATATGTGGCCGGATGAACGTCCCGACCTGAAGATGCGGGTCGTCTGGGCCTCGTTCTACCTGCTGATTTCCAAGGTCATCCTCATTCTGGTGCCCTATTTCTTCAAATGGGCGACCAATGCCTTGAACGGCAAGTTCGTGCCGTCCGATCTCTTGCCGCTCATTCTCGTCGGCCCGCTGATGCTGGTGGCCGCCTACAATGCCGCGCGCATCATTCAGGCGGGACTGAACCAGCTGCGCGATGCGCTGTTTGCCAGTGTCGGGCAATATGCCGTGCGCAAGCTTGCCTACCGGACATTCGTGCACATGCACAACCTGTCCCTGCGCTTCCACGTCGAGCGGCGCACCGGCGGCCTGTCGCGCATCATCGAGCGCGGCACCAAGGGCATTGAAACCATCGTCCGCTTCACCATCCTCAACACCGCGCCGACGATCATCGAATTCCTGCTGACCGCCGTGATCTTCGCGTTTGCCTATGGCCTGTCCTATCTCGCCGTGGTCGTGGCGACGGTCTGGCTCTACACCTGGTTCACCATCCGTGCCAGCGACTGGCGGATCAGCATCCGCCGCGACATGAACGATTCCGACACGGACGCCAACACCAAGGCCATCGACTCGCTCCTGAACTTCGAGACCGTCAAATATTTCGGCAACGAACAGATGGAGGCCAGCCGCTTCGATGCGGCCATGGCGCGCTACGAGATTTCCGCGACCCGCATCTGGACATCGCTCGGCTGGCTGAACTTTGGCCAGTCGGTGATTTTCGGCATCGGCATGGCGGTCATGATGATCATGTCGGGCAGGGAGGTGCTGGCCGGCACGCAGACCCTCGGCGATTTCGTCTTCATCAATGCCATGCTCATGCAGCTTTCCATTCCGCTCAATTTCATCGGCTTCATCTACCGCGAAGTGCGGCAGGGCCTGACCGATATCGAACAGATGTTCGACCTTCTCGATGTCGAGCAGGAGGTGACCGACAAGCCCGGTGCCAAGCCGCTGGTGATCGAGCGCGGCGCCGTGCGCTTTGACAATGTGAAGTTCGCCTACGATCCCAAGCGTCCGATCCTCAAGGGGGTGAGCTTCGAGGTTCCCGCCGGCAAGACCGTCGCCATTGTCGGCCCGTCAGGCGCCGGCAAATCCACCCTGTCGCGCCTGCTTTACCGCTTCTACGATATCCAGGGCGGTTCGATCAGCATTGACGGCCAGGATATCCGCGACGTGACGCAGGAAAGCCTGCGCGCGGTGATCGGCATGGTGCCGCAGGATACGGTGCTGTTCAACGATACCATCGCCTACAACGTCCGCTATGGCCGCATCACGGCGACGGAAGAGGAAGTGCGCAACGCGGCCGAGCTTGCCCAGATCGGCAGTTTCATCCAGAGCCTGCCGGAAGGCTACAACGCCATGGTCGGCGAGCGCGGCCTGAAACTCTCCGGCGGTGAAAAGCAGCGCGTTGCCATTGCCCGCACCATTTTGAAGGCGCCGCCGATCCTGATCCTCGACGAAGCCACCTCGGCGCTCGACAGCGCGACGGAACATGAAATCCAGGCTTCGCTCGATCTGGTCAGCCGCGACCGCACCACGCTGGTGATCGCCCACCGCCTGTCGACGATCATCGGTGCCGACGAGATCATCGTGCTCAAGGACGGCGTGATTGCCGAACGCGGCCGCCATGCGGCGCTTCTGGCCGAAAACGGCCTCTATGCCTCCATGTGGAACCGCCAGCGCGAGGCAACCGAGGCCGAAGAACGCCTGCGCAAGGTGCGCGAGGAGGACGATCTGGGTGTCGTCGTTCGCGGCAAGCCTGCGCTCGACGTCGCCGTCGAGCCGTGAAAAGTCGCAGCCAGCAAAAGTCCGCCACTGAAGAATTCTGCTGATGACCGGTGCAAGCCGGGTTGAAAGGTTTGCCCCCGCTGCCAATCTCCGATAAGTAACGCGAAATTCCGGCGCGGCGTGTATGCTGCCCGGCGAACACCCGGCGCTGTCAGGAACAAAGCAATGAGCCTTGTCGATTCCATCCGCAACACTCTGGTCCCCATCCATCGGGAAGGTTATCCGTTCATCGCCGGGTTTGCCGGCGTGACCGTGGTTCTCGGTTATTTCTGGGAACCGCTGTTCTGGATCGGTCTCATCCTCACCGCCTGGTGCATCTATTTCTATCGCGATCCGCAGCGCGTCACACCGACCGACGACCGGCTGGTGATCAGCCCGGCCGATGGCATCGTATCGGCCGTCGGGCCTGCCGTGCCGCCGCGCGAGCTCAACCTCGGCGACCGCGAAATGACCCGCATTTCCGTGTTCATGAACGTGTTTTCCTGCCATATCAACCGCGCCCCGGTGCGCGGCCGCATCACCACCATTGTCCACAAGCCGGGCAAGTTCCTCAATGCGGAACTCGACAAGGCAAGCGCCGAGAACGAGCGCAACGGCCTGGTGATCGACAGCCCCAATGGCCGGGTTGCCGTGGTGCAGATTGCCGGTCTCGTGGCACGCCGCATTGTCTGCTGGGTCGATGAAAACAATTCCATTTCCATCGGCGAACGCTTTGGCCTGATCCGTTTCGGCTCGCGCGTGGACGTCTACCTGCCGGAAGGTTTTGCACCGCGCGTTGCCGTCGGCCAGACGGCCGTTGGCGGCGAGAGCGTGCTGGCGGAATTCGGCGGCGAGCCCAGCGCCCCGCTGGTCCGTATCAGCTGAGGCGCGCGGCATGAACGAACCCGAGACCGATCCGCTGTTCGATGAAAAGCCGCAGGTGCAGGAACCCACGGGTTCGCGCATCCCCATGCGCTACCTCGTGCCCAATGTCATTACGGTTCTGGCCATCTGCGCCGGTTTGACCGGCATCCGGCTGGCCTTCGAGAACCGCTTCGAGCTGGCGGTATCGATGGTTCTTCTCGCCGCGTTCCTCGACGGCATTGACGGGCGCATCGCCCGCATGATGAAGGGTTCGACAAAGTTCGGCGCGCAGATGGATTCGCTTGCCGATATCGTCAATTTCGGCGTGGCGCCCGCGCTGGTGCTCTATGCCTACATGCTGGATCAGGCCCGCTCCTTCGGCTGGATCGCCGCGCTGCTTTATTGCATTGCCTGCTGTCTGCGCCTGGCCCGCTTCAACGTGATGCTTGATGTGATCGGCAAACCGGCGTGGCAGGGCAATTTTTTCACCGGCGTTCCCGCTCCGGCGGGGGCCATGCTGGTGATGCTGCCGGTCTATCTCGGCTTTCTCGGCCTCGCGCCGACGCGGCCGCTGGCCTTTGCCGGCGCCGCCTATACCGTCTGCGTGGCGATCCTGATGATCAGCCGCCTGCCGGTGTTCAGCGGCAAGGCAGCCGGAACAAAGCTCCGCTCCGACTGGGTGATGCCGAGCTTCCTGTTCATCGTGGTCTATGTGGCATTCCTGATGAGCTACACGTGGCAGACGCTGACGCTGACGACCGTCGGCTTCTTCCTGAGCCTGCCGTTCAGCGCCCGCGCGTGGAAGCGGCACGAGGCGGCGGATGCCGCCGCCGCTGCCGAACCTGCCGCCGGTTCAGAGACACCCGCGTCCTGAAGGGATTGCAGGGGCCATCATGCGTGGTTCGACAAGCTCACCATGAGGGATGGAGTGGGCTGCACTGCAATCACAAGCGTTACAGAATAAAGCTCCCTGCCATCCTCCTCCTCCCTCATGGTGAGCTTGTCGAACCACGCACAAAGGCTCTGCAGCAGCACATCTATTGCGCTTTGAGCGTTCGGTTGAACGCGTCTGTGATCATATCGATCAGCTGCGCGTGAATGGCGCTGCGGGATCGCCCGCCGCCATCGTCGCACAGCGGTTCCGTTACGCCCTCAGCCTTCAGTTTGTCCGATGCACCGGCCTTGCACGCGGCGAACATGCTGAAATGGTTGGCATCCTCGATGCTTGCATAGCGCGCGCCCGGAATGATGTCAGCCATCCACGACGCCTGCAGCGTGTGGGGAATGTCACCTTTTCGACCGAGGTTCACGAGGTCGACGGGGATTGCGATGCCTGCAACACTTTCCGCTGTGAGCGTGTCCGACATGGCCGGGTCGATTGCAACTGCCGAGCCAATACGGTTGTCCCTATAGTCCAGGCCCGCCCGCTGCACATCCATCCTGTGCAGATCAACGCCGCTCTGTGCGAGCCATTCGCACAGGGAGTGGTTGCGCAGATCGGTATCGCAATAGGCCGCGAGGCGTTGCTGGTCCATACGGGCGCCTGCCACCGCAAGGGCGGTGTAGCCGCCCATGGAAAGGCCGAGCGCGCCGACGTTTGTCCAGTCGATCCGGTCGCGGAAAACCGTTCCGGTTTTCAATCCATCCAGGGTCGCGGTGAAATCCGCTGGCCGCAGCCAAAGCTTCATCGTCTCGCTTGCCGATTTGTTTCCGCTCTGATTTCCGGGGTGATTTGGCGCGGCGACAATATATCCCTGCCGAGCCAAGGGGGCGGCAATCCAGCCCGTGGCTTGCGCATTGCCGGCAATGCCGGTGCCGTGGGAAAGCAGGATGAGCGGAAATTTCCCCTCAACGGGCGGTGCATCGCGCATGCTGGCGGTCCCCTTGAAAAGCGGGGTATCGCCCAGCAGGACTTCTTCGCCGCCGGTCCGTGCCGGATACCAGACCGTCACATCGAGATCGGTTGCGCGCTCTTTGGAGGGAACGGCGATTTGCCGAACGCCAGCAATTTGATCGGCAAGCGCCTGTTGAAGAGGCCAAAACACACCCAGAACGACCAGAACTGCGGCACTGAAAAATCTCATGATAATGTTCCTTGTTTCGAGAGGTGGAGATCAGCGGATCGTCACGCGGGCATAGTCGCTTTTGATGCTGATCGCGGGTTTGGCACCGGGTGTGCTGTCGCGCTTGCTGTCGACGAGGGATGCCTTGGCATCCACGGCGTAGCTGATGGGAACGTCCTTGCCGAAGCTGAACGAGGCGTCGAGCGCGCGGGAATCGAGCCGGATGATCTCGCTGTTGCTGACGCGGGCAAAGCGCAGGTCGCTGCGCACGGCGTCACCCGAAATATCAAGGCTCGCGGCGTGACCATCCAGCGCAAAATCCGCCGCATGGCCTTTGATGCGCACGACGCCGTAGTCACCGGTCAACCGGGCCTGCAGTGCCGCCTGTTCGATGCTGACATCGCTGTCGGCTGGCAGGCTGGCGCGGATCAGCACCTCGCAGTCGGAAAGGCTGAGCAGCGGTGCGTTGACCACGTGGATGCGCAGCGTCCGTTCCCTGACCTCCATGGTGGTGCGGGTGGCGCATTGATCGGCGAACCAGCTCGAATACCAGCCGGAGAACCAGCCGGACCGTGTGGCGGTGATGCGGGCCTGATAGGGCGCGCCATCGCCTGCGGTGAACACGATGCGGCTGGCTTCCCCCGTAATGGCGACGCTGTTGATCGCACCGATATCGAGCGGCGGCTTGACCTGGTCGGCGGCGCTGGGGGTTACGGTTCCGAAGAGAAGCAGAATGGCGGTGATAAGGCTCAGCATGATGGGCTCCTGTGGGTTGGCATGGCAACCAGAGGAGGGCGCTATCCGCTGAAATTCGACCTTGATCACAATTCAGGTCGTCCGCGATCGCGTTTCAGCACATAGTGGGCCTCATCCACTCGTTCCGGTCGCAGGTTTCATGCTGTTTGTTCCATTGCCGTTTGTCGTCGCCGTCCTGCTTGTCGTCCTTCTCGTCCAGATGATCCGGCGAAGCGACGGCAATGACAGGAATCCGTTCTTCCTCGCCCTGGTGTCGGTCTATGCCCTGCAATCGGTGGTGATCGGGGTGCGCTGGGGGTACGATGTGCTGGAGGTCTTGCCGGTCCAGGCCGTGCTCGCCGTCATCATCGCCACGCTGGCATGGCTGAGTTTTGACGGCCTGCGCGGCGAGCGGCCGCTAGCCGAACGTCCATGGTTGCTGCTGCACGTGCTGCCGACGCTTGTGGTGATCGGCCTCATCGCCTTCTGGCCTGCGCCGGTCTCGCTGGCTATCATCCTGATGTTCGCAGGCTATGGCGTTGCCCTCTGCCGCCTCGCCTTTGCCGGTCCGGATGCATTGGGCTCATCCCGGCTCGACGGTGTCATCAGCGCCTACCGGGCATTGCAGGTGACGGCCTTTGCCGTTTCCAGTTCCGCGGTCATCGACATCGTCATCAGCTGGGATTTTGCCCAGTCGGGCGGCAGCCATTCCGCCCGCATCGTTGCCATCGGCAATGTCCTCGCCCTGCTCGTCCTCGGGAGCGCGGCCACGGTCGCGGGAACCAGCCGCCCGGAGGCGCGGGACGAAACCGTCGCGGAAGAGGGCGCGTCTCCGGTGCTGCCCAGCGCCGAAGATACGGACATCGCCGCCGCGCTCGATCGGCTGATGCAGGCGCGGGAACTCTACCGGGATGTCGATCTCAACCTCAACCGCCTGGCGCGCAAGATGGGCCTGCCGGCCCGGCAGGTGTCGATAGCCGTCAACCGGGTCAAGGCGATGAGTGTCTCGCACTATGTCAATGATTACCGGGTGAGGGAGGCCTGCCGCCTGCTGGCGGATACGGATCGTGCGGTCACCGGCATCATGTTCGATGCCGGGTTTCAGACCAAGTCCAACTTCAACCGCGAGTTCCTGCGTGTCACCGGCTTGAGTCCGAAGGCCTGGCGCGCCAATGCGCTTGCCGCCGACAAATCCGGCGCGGCTATTATCCGCCTCGCCGGATGATCAGCCCTCAGCTCGGGTCGTTGTAACCCAGCAGTTTTCCGGCGCGCACGTCGTAGAGCTTGCCCGTGGCGTCGATCCTCGGATCGAGGATGAGCGCGATCTTGGCGGCCACCTCCGCCGCAGTCGGCAGTGTGTCCGGATCTTCGCCCGGTACGGCCTGCGCCCGCATCGCGGTGCGTGTCGCGCCGGGATTGACCGAATTGATGCGCAGTTTTGTCTGGCGCGCTTCCTCGGCCCAGCTGCGGCCCATCACCTCGACAGCGGCCTTGGATGCCGCATAGGGCCCCCAATAGGCGCGGGCGGAGTGGGCAACGCCTGACGACAGCAGCACCGCACGGCCCGCCTCGGAAAGCTTCAGCAACGGGTCGGTGCTGCGGATCAGCCGCCAGACGCTGGTGACATTGATGTTCATCAGCTTGTCGAAGACTTTTGCTTCCACATGGCCGATCGGCGAAATCGTGCCAAGGATACCGGCATTGGCGACGAGAATGTCGAGCCTGCCCCAGCGCTCATGGATGGAACCGCCGAGCCGGTCGATGGCAGGCATGTCGGTCAGGTCGAGCGGCACCAGCGTTGCCGTGCCGCCCGCAGCCTTGATTTCGTCGTCCAGCTCTTCCAGCCCGCCTACGGTGCGGGCGACGGCAATCACATGCGCACCGCGCGCTGCCAGGTCTTTGGCAAGGAAATAACCGATGCCGCGGGATGCGCCGGTGACAAGCGCAAGCTTGCCGTCCAGCCGGAAACTGCCGTCAGAAATCATGAATGGGAACTCAACCGTTAGCCGTTGTTTGCGAGAAGCGAGAACTGGCGCACATTGCTGATGCCGTCCCGGTCAACCAGCCGGGTCGGATAATCGCCAGTGAAGTAGTGGTCGGTGAACAGCGGCGCCTGTGCGTCGCGCGGAGCGCCGCTGACCGCCCTGTACAGCCCGTCGATGGACAGGAATTCCAGCGAATCCGCGCCGATATATTTGCACATGGAGGCAAGGGTCGCGTGCTGGTTGGCCAGGAGCTTGTCCGCATCCGGCGTGTCGATGCCGTAGAAATCCGGATGATAGATCATCGGGCTGGCGACGCGGATATGCACTTCCCGCGCCCCGGCATCGCGGATCATCTGCACGATCTTGACCGATGTCGTGCCGCGCACGATGGAATCGTCGACCAGCACCACGCGCTTGCCTTCGATCACGGCCCGGTTGGCCGAATGCTTCAGCTTGACGCCGAAGGCGCGGATCGACTGGGTCGGCTCGATGAAGGTACGGCCGACATAATGGTTGCGGATGATGCCGAGCTCGAATGGAATGCCGCTCGCCTGGGCAAAGCCGATGGCCGCAGGCGTGCCGCCGTCGGGAACCGGGACGACGACGTCGGCGTCCAGCGGTGCTTCCTTGGCCAGGTTGATGCCCATGTTCTTGCGGGCAGTATAGACGTTGCGGCCGCCGACAATGGAATCCGGGCGGGCAAAGTAGACATATTCGAACAGGCAGATGCGTTCCGGCTTTGGCGCCTGCGGCTTGAAGGCTTCGATGCTGATCGTGCCGTCGCTCTGGATTTCGCAGACGACGACCTCACCGTTCTCGATGTCACGCACGAACTTCGCGCCGATGATGTCGAGCGCGCAGCTTTCGGAGGCAAAGATCGGCTTGCCGTCGAGATCGCCCATGACGAGCGGCCGGATGCCGATCGGATCGCGCGCGGCGATCAGCTTGGTGCGGGTGAGGGCGAGCATGGCATAGCCGCCTTCCATCTGGCGGATCGCATCGACGAAACGGTCGCTCGACGATGTGCTGCGCGAACGGGCGATGAGATGCAGCACCACTTCCGTATCGGAATTGGACTGGCAGATCGCGCCGTCGGCGATCAGCTTGCGGCGCATGGTCAGGCCGTTGGTGAAATTGCCGTTATGGGCAATGGCGATGCCGCCGATTTCCAGTTCGGCAAACAGCGGCTGCACATTGCGCAGGGCCGGATCGCCTGTCGTGGAATAGCGCACATGGCCGATGGCGCGGTCGCCGGGCAGCTGCGCCAGCGTGGCGGGGTTGGTGTAATGGTCGCCGACGAGACCCATGCGGCGCTCCGAGCAGAACTGCTTGCCGTCATAGGAGACGATACCCGCCGCTTCCTGCCCGCGATGCTGCAGGGCATGCAGACCCAGCGCCGTCAGCGTGGCGGCATCGGGGTGCCCCAAAATGCCAAACACACCGCACTCTTCATGCAGTGTGTCGTCGTCAAGGGACATGAGAGGGGTCTCATCACGAAAAATGTCGGTCATTACCGCAAGCCTTTCGCCGCAGATTCAACTGTAAGATCTGTCATTCCATTATGCCACACTATGTGGGGTATTACCACGCAAACGCCAAGTTAACCGTTTGTCGCACCCGGCAGCCCGTCAGGGCTTCGGTGTCGTGCCTTCCGGCGGGATGTCTTCCTTGGGTTCAGGTGCCGTCGTTGCGTCCGGAGTATGGCTCGAGCCGGGCTTCAAACGCTTCAGAATGGTTGATTCCGGGTCTTCCGGCAAAAGGCTGATCAGCTTTGCGCCGAGCGAGTCGATCATCGGCTTGGACTTGGCCTGCGCCACCCAGGCGGGCTGGTTGTCCGTGACGAGCCAGTTGAAGAACAGCATCGCGACAACCACGAGAAGAACGCCGCGCGCCGCACCGAAGAGGAAGCCGAGCGTGCGGTCGAGCGCGCCGATGCGGCTGTCGATGATGAAATCGGCAATCTTCATGGTGATGACGGAAACGATGATCAGCGTAACGATGAAGACGATACCGGCCGCCGCGATCTGGGCGATGGTCTCATTGCTGATATAGGGCGCGAGGAAGGGGACGACCGGCTTGTAGAAGAGATAGGCGGCCGCGGCCGCCGCTGCCCATGACACGACGGACAGCACTTCGCGCGAAAAGCCGCGCACCATGGCGAGGACCGCCGAAACGAGGGTGATGCCCAAAAGAATTCCGTCTAGCAACGTAATAGGCATTTACATGTATCCCCAATCCAATTCCGACCTGCACACCCTCTCGGGAGGACTGTGCCGCGTCAGTCGTCGCGTTTCGTTTTACCGGGTCCCGACGCCGCAATCCGGGCCACAAGGTCCGGCAGCGACGCGGTCTCGGTCAGATGCGCATTGCGTCCCTTCGGCACGTCGTTGCTTCCCTTGGGAAGAACAGCCTGCTTGAACCCAAGCTTCTCTGCTTCCTTCAGCCGCTGCACCGCATGCGCCACCGGGCGAACGGCGCCAGACAAGCTGACTTCGCCGAAATAGACGCAATCGGCCGGAAGGGCAATACCGGCAATGGAGGAAACCAGTGCAGATGCAACCGCAAGATCGGCTGCAGGCTCGGAAATCCGGTATCCGCCCGCCACATTCAGGTAAACATCGTGCTGGCCGAACCGCACGCCGCAATGGGCTTCCAGCACCGCCAGAATCATCGAAAGGCGGCCGCCGTCCCAGCCGACGACGGCGCGGCGCGGCGTGCCGAGCGTGGAGGGCGCCACCAGCGCCTGAATTTCCACAAGCACCGGCCGGGTGCCTTCCATCCCGGCAAAAACCGCAGCGCCCGGCGATTTGTCATTGCGTTCGCCGAGAAAAAGCTCAGACGGATTGGCAACTTCGCGCAATCCGCGGTCGGACATTTCAAACACGCCGATCTCGTCGGTCGGGCCGAAACGGTTCTTCACCGTGCGCAGGATGCGGTAGTGGTGGCCGCCTTCGCCTTCGAAATACAGCACCGCATCCACCATGTGCTCGACAACGCGCGGCCCGGCGATCTGGCCGTCCTTGGTGACATGGCCGACGAGGACCACGGCTGCGCCGGTCTGCTTGGCAAAGCGGATCATCGCCTGCGCGCCGGCGCGCACCTGCGTGACCGTGCCGGGGGCCGAATCGGCGGCATCCGTCCACAGGGTCTGGATCGAATCGATGATGATGAGATCGGGCCGCTTGGAATCGGAAATGGTGGCGAGGATGTCCTCGACATTGGTTTCGGCGGCCAGAAGCACATCGGTGTCGGCGGCATGCAGGCGCTGCGCCCGCAGGCGGATCTGCGCCACCGCTTCTTCGCCCGAGACATAGATGACCTTGTGGCCCTGCCGCGCCAGGGCGGCGGCCGCCTGGGTCAGCAGGGTGGATTTGCCGATGCCGGGATCGCCGCCCACCAGAATGGCCGAACCGCGCACGAAACCGCCGCCGGTGACCCGGTCGAGCTCGCCGATGCCGGAGTGGATGCGCGGCGCATCCTCGATCTCGCCGGACAGCGAGGTGAGGGCGACGGCGCGGCCCTTGCGGCCGGACAGCTTGCCGGGGCCGCTGCCGATACCGCCCGCCGTGCCTTCTTCGACCAGCGTGTTCCATTCGCCGCAGGAATCGCACTTGCCGGCCCAGCGCGTATGCACGGCGCCGCAGTTCTGGCAGATGAATTGAATTCTTGCCTTGGCCATCAGGCGCCTTTTCCGGAATAGAGGTAGCGGCGGTGATAGCGGTTTCCAAGGCTGGTCAACAGCTCGAAGCCGATGGAGCCCGCGGCACGCGCCGCGTCATCCAGGGCGATGTTGCCGCCGAACAGCTCGACATGATCGCCTGTTTTGACGGCGTCCTCGGGAAGATCGGTGATGTCGAACGATGTCAGGTCCATGGTCACCCGGCCGATCACCGGCACCTTGCGTCCGGCAACAAAGCCTTCGCCGCCCTTGGGCACGACGCTGCGCAGGGGCGTGCCGCTGCCCGACAGCGAGCGCAGATAGCCGTCGGCGTAGCCGGTCGAGCAGACGGCAATCCGGGTGTCGCGTTCCAACAGCGCGGTGGCGCCGTAGCCCGCCGTCTCGCCCTTGGGGCTGGTGCGGATCTGCACGATGCGCGCTTCCAGCGTCACCACAGGGCGCATGGGATTGGCGACGCCGGCCAGCGCCTCGCCGCCATACATGGCAATGCCCGGACGGCTCAGGTCGCCGCCATTGCTGATCGTGTGAAAAATGCCGGAGGAGTTGGACGCGCTTGATTCAATGCCTGCAAAAGCGGTGCGAAGCGTTTGAAATGACTCGATCTGCTGCCGGGTGAGGCGATGGCCGGGTTCATCGCCGGTCGCCAGATGCGTCATGACCAGCACCGGCATTTCGCGGCCAGCGGCAGCAAAGTCGAGTGCTTCGGCCACGGTCAGCCCCAGCCGGTTCATGCCGGTATCCACGTGCAGGGCATAGGGCAGCGTCAATCCGCTCGCGGCATTGGCCCGGCTCCACAGGCCGATTTCGTGCAGCGAGCCGAGGACGGGGATCAGTCCCGATGCTTCGAATACCGGGCGCGCGTCGGCAAACAGGCCGTTCAGAACGAAAACGCGTGCATCCGGCGCGGCGGCCTTGACCCGCAGGCCTTCCTCGACCAGCGCCACGAAGAAGGTCCGGCAGCCGGCGTCGCGCAGGACAGGCACGACATGCTCGATGCCGAGCCCGTAGGCGTCAGCCTTGACGACGGCGCTCGCCTGCGCCGGTTTCGATTTTTCCGCAAGGAACGTCCAGTTGGCCACGAGCGCATCGAGATCGATGGTAAGCCGCCCGCCCGCGAGACGGGGATCGGCGCCTGCGGTGGTGACGTGAGGTTTTGTGCTGTTCAATTGATTACTCGAAGCGTTCTGGCAGGTGTGAATCTTCCGCAAGGTCGGTGAACCGGGTGAATTCCGCCTGGAAGGCCAGCTTCACCGTGCCCGTCGGGCCGTGACGCTGCTTGGCGATGATGACTTCCGCCTTGCCCATGGCCTCCTTGAGGTCGGCCTGCCACTTGAAATGCTCCTCGGTGCCTTCCTTCGGCTCCTTGTTCTTGATGTAGTATTCGTCGCGATAGACGAAGATCACCACGTCGGCGTCCTGCTCGATCGACCCGGATTCACGCAGGTCGGAGAGCTGCGGGCGCTTGTCTTCGCGGCTTTCCACCTGACGGGAGAGCTGTGACAGCGCGATGATCGGCGTGTTGAGTTCCTTGCCGAGCGCTTTCAGGCCCGTGGTGATTTCGGTGATTTCCTGCACGCGGTTTTCCGAAGCCTTTTTGGACGAACCCTGCATCAGCTGGATATAATCGATGACCAGAACGTCAAGGCCGCGCTGGCGCTTCAAACGCCGGGCACGGGCGGCCAGCTGGGCAATGGAAATACCACCGGTCTGGTCGATGTAGAGCGGCACCTTCTGCATGTGCTGCGAGCAGGCGACGAGCTTTTCGAATTCGGCCTCGTTGATTTCACCGCGGCGGATTTTCGATGAACTGATCTCCGACTGCTCGGAAATGATACGCGTCGCCAGCTGTTCCGACGACATTTCGAGCGAGAAGAAGCCGACGACGCCGCCGTTCTTGGCCTTGATCGTCCCGTCCGCCAGCTGCTCGGACTCGTAAGCCGCCGCGATATTGAAGGCGATGTTGGTGGCAAGCGAGGTCTTGCCCATACCGGGTCGTCCTGCAAGCACGATCAGATCCGACGGCTGCAGGCCGCCCATGCGGTTGTCGAGGGAATGGATGCCGGTGGAAACGCCGGACAGGTGCCCGTCGCGCATGAAGGCGGCGTTGGCCATGTCGACGGCGGTTTTCACCGCATCGGTGAAGGTCTGGAAGCCGCCATCGTAGCGGCCGGTTTCCGCCAGTTCGAACAGGCGGCGCTCGGCATCCTCGATCTGGCCTTGCGGCGCCACGTCCACCGGCGCGTCATAGGCGATATTGACCATGTCCTCGCCGATGGTGATCAGCGCGCGGCGCGTGGCAAGATCGTAGATGGCGCGGCCATAGTCCTCGGCATTGATGATGGTCACGGCTTCGGCGGCAAGGCGCGCCAGATACTGCATCACCGTCATCTCGCCGACTTTTTCCTCCACGGGCAGGAACGTCTTCAGCGTCACGGGATTGGCCATCTTGCCCATGCGGATCATGTCCGACGACACGTCGAAAATCTTGCGGTGCAGCGGCTCGTAGAAATGCACCGGCTTGAGGAAGTCGGAAACGCGGTAAAACGCATCATTGTTGATGAGAATGGCCCCGAGCAGCGCCTGTTCGGCCTCGATGTTGTTCGGCGCCTCGCGGTAGAGCTTGTCCGCGTTTTCCCGTACCTCGATGAATTTGCGTGCTGCCTCAGCCATGGTATTTTTTCCCGTTCGAATTAACTATGGCCTGCGCCGCGAATCCTAGGCAATGCAGGTAACAACCTTAGACCCCGCTATCCACAGAGGGGAAAAAGATTGGCCACGTCTCTTGCGCGATTCGCATTTGCTGATTCTAGGCTATTCGGCAGCCCGTGGGGAGGCTTAAGCGCGTTCTCCTGCCAATGTCCACCGCGCACTTGGTAGAATATGCCGCCACGATGCGAAAACCGCGCGCGATTCATGCTTTGGCCCGCCGCGATCAGCACAATCACGGCGGGCCAATGGGTTTGCTGCGACGGGCGTCAGCGTCCGGCAGCCGATTCCCGGTTGTCGACCTGGGTATTGGCGCAGCTGCGCTCGCTTTCCAGCCGCTTCAGGCGCTTTTCTTCCTTCTCGATGTAGTTGCGCGTCAGCGGCACCGATTCCTGCCGGTGCGCCAGCTGGATCTGGAACACCATCAGGTTCTGCCAGCGGAAGGCCGATTCCGATGCGGCGAGATAGAATTCCCACATCCGGCAGAAGCGCTCGTCATAGATCGCCTTGGCCTTGTCGCGGTTCGCCATGAACCGCTCGCGCCAGATGCGCAGTGTGTCGGCATAGTGCAACCGCAGGATTTCGATGTCGGTGATGACCAGCCCCGCCTTTTCGATCTGCGGAAGCACTTCCGAGAGCGCGGGGATGTAGCCGCCCGGAAAGATGTACTTCTGGATGAAGGCATTGGTATAGGACGGCCCGTCCGACCGGCCGATCGAATGCAGGAGGAAAACCCCGTCCTTCTTCAACAGCCGCGCCGTATGCTGGAAATACTCGGCGAAATGCCCGACGCCGACATGCTCGAACATGCCGACGGAGACAATCCGGTCAAAACTGTCGTCGATGGTCCGGTAGTCGCGCAGGTCGAAGCGAGCCTGTGTCGACAGGCCCTCGTCGATGGCCCGCTTGTTGGCGATGCCATGCTGTTCGTGCGAGAGCGTGACGCCCAGCACATTGGCATCGAGATGACGGGCGAGGTAAAGCCCGAGACCACCCCAGCCGCAGCCGATATCGAGGGTCTTGTGGCCCTTTTCGACCAGAAGCTTGGCCGCGATATGCCGTTTCTTCGCCAGCTGCGCCTCTTCGAGGGTCGCATCTGGATGCTCGAAATAGGCGCAGGAATACTGCATGTCCGGGTCGAGAAACAGGCGGTAGAGCTCTTCCGACAGGTCGTAGTGCCGCTGCACATTGCTGGATGAACGGGTGAGATTGTTCATCTGGTGCAGGCGGCGGGTGGCACGGCGAATGCCCTCCAGCGCCAGCATCCATGGCTCGCGTGCCGCGGTGGCGCCGGTGTTTTCAAAGATGATCTTCAGGACGTCGTAGATATCGCCGTCGAGAACATCGAGTTCGCCGTTCATATAGGCTTCGGCGAAATGCAGGGAGGGATCGAAGGCAATCCGCCGTTCGGCCGCAGCCGTGTTGATGCGGAAGTGGATGGGTTCTCCGGTCCCGTCACCAAAGGTGCGCTTCTGGCCGGATGAGTCAGTAATCGAAAGTGTACCAGTGTGGATGAGCCGCGAAAGCGCAGCCCTAAGAATGGCATTCATGAACAATCTCCATCATTGACGATAGAGCTCGGCCATTATGAGGCTCGGGATTGAGCCAAGGTCGGGCGTGGGTAGGATAAACAAATTTACCCGTTTTTTTGATTCTGCAAAGCAAAAAAACACCCGGCATCTCTGCCGGGTGTTTCATGGTAAAGCAAACACCACTCCTGCGAGCGGTTTTTGCTTTGAAATCAGGCGTTTTCTTCGCCTTCTTCGTCTTCGTCGAAGAATTCGTCGGAAAGCGGTGCTTCTTCAATGCCATAGATCGCTTCGGCGGAGGTGAGGTCTTCACCCTTTACCTGACGCTCGGCTTCATCGGCCGTACGGGCAATGTTGATCGTAACGGTTGCTTCAACTTCCGGATGCAGAACCAGAACGATCTTGTGCAGGCCGATCGTCTTGATTGGCGTGTTCAGTTCAACCTGGTTGCGGTTGATCGAGAAACCTTCCGCAGTGATCAGGTCGGCAATGTCGCGGGTCGTTACTGAACCGTAGAGCTGACCGGTTTCACCGGCGGAGCGGACAGCAACGAATGTCTTGCCGTCGAGCTTGTCGGCGATTGCCTGGGCTTCGGTCTTGCGCTCGAGGTTGCGGGCTTCGAGCTGGGCGCGCTGGCCTTCGAACTTCTTCTTGTTGGCTTCGTTGGCACGAAGCGCCTTGCCCTGCGGCAGAAGGAAGTTGCGGGCAAAGCCGTCCTTTACCTTGACTGTTTCACCCATCTGGCCGAGGCGGCTGATGCGTTCGAGAAGAATGACTTCCATGTGAGTTTTCCTTTCAAGTTCAATTGTCGTTATTGGGTGGGGTATCGGTATTCACAGCCTTCGAAACCGGCGCGTTGCGCGATGTGTCAAACAGACCGGCGAGAAGGAAGACGAGAAGTGCAAAAATAAAGAGAAACACGGCGAGATAGGCGAACCAAAGCGCAAACGGCCGCCAGGTGGCGCCACGCGTGCGGGCATGCAGCATGCCGAAGCCGGCCATGACGAACCCGGCGCCGAGGGCACCGGCAACCGCCGTTGCCGCGTAGCCGGGACCGCCCGGCAGGAACGCAGCGGCACAGGCGATGGCAAACACGACAAGCGCCGGGCGCGGCATGCGCAGGGCACGCGGCCAGTCGTCCCGCGGGCGGCGCAGCTTGCCCGAGGCAGCCGTCAGGCGCAGGGCGATGTAGAGATTGGCGATGATGACGCACAGCCACGCGGCGGGCTGCAGGGCCGGCAGGACGCGCACGACGAATTGCGCCATGCTCTGCGTCAGGTCGGCATTGGCCGCCAGTTCCGGATTGCTCACGGCCAGCTGCTGGGTCAGCGCCTGCGCCAGCTGGCGGGCAAAATCTTCGCTGAAGCCGATCATGACGCCGATGACGATGAAGGCGGCGGCGACAACAAGCGCCAGCCGCAGCAACGTATCGGCGAGGGGATACCAGACATAGACGTCCTTGGGGCCGCCGATCTCGGCGGCCGGACGGGCAAGGCCGGTGAAATAGGCGCCGACAGCGGCGGGCAGGGCGGTGATGAGCACGACGACGACGGCGGCCGTCGGGGCGGCGATGACGGACACCGCAACAGCCACGGTCAGCGCGGCGATGAAGCCGCAGGCCGTGCCCCAGCCCAGCGCCGCAACAAAGATCGGCAGCGGCGAAAGCAGCAGCAATATCATGGCAAGGCTGGAATTCACGATAACACCGGTCGTCAGCAGCGCAGCCGCAAGGCCAGCCAGCACACCAATGCCGATATCTGTTCCAGTCAGTTTCATGTCGCTCGCTGTCCTGCTTGTTGAAGCAGTTAGAGGTGGTTTTTCAACCGATCCCTCAACTTGGGTTTTCTGGTGTGCCTGACCACGCCCATCGCGGAAGGCTTTGTTGCCCCGGAGGGCAGAAGGCGGCGGGACGAAATCCTGCCGCCTCCGATAGTCTTACTTCACAACGTATGGCAGCAGGCCGAGGAAACGGGCGCGCTTGATCGCCTGGGCGAGTTCGCGCTGCTTCTTCTGGCTGACAGCCGTGATACGGGAAGGAACGATCTTGCCACGCTCGGAAATGTAGCGCGACAGGAGCTTGATGTCCTTGTAGTCGATCTTCGGCGCATTGGCACCCGAGAACGGGCAGGTCTTGCGGCGGCGATGGAACGGACGGCGGGTCGGGATCTGATTGATATCAACCATTATTCTGCTCCTTCACCGGCTTCGTTGTCACGCGGGCGGCGTGGACGGCGCGGACGATCGTCATCACGGCCACCGAACTTGTCGTCGCGTTCGCGGCGATCGTCACGGCGTGCAAGCATGGCCGACTGGCCTTCTTCGTGCTCTTCAACGCGGATCGTCATGAAGCGCAGAACGTCTTCATTGATGCGCTGCTGGCGCTCAACTTCGGCAACGGCGGCTGCCGGAGCATCGATGTTGAGAAGCGAGTAATACGCCTTGCGGTTCTTGTTGATGCGATAGGTCAGGGCGCGGAGGCCCCAGCTTTCAATACGCCCGACTTTGCCGCCATTGGCCTCGATGATACCCTTGTACTGTTCTACAAGCGCATCGACCTGCTGCTGCGAAATGTCCTGTCGAGCAAGGAACACATGTTCATAAAGAGCCATTGTCTTTGCCTTTCTTCGTTAATATTGCCCGGAATCAACGGTAAACCTCTGCGAATCTCTCTGCCGGGTGACCGGGGAAGAAAGGACGCTGATGGAGACGATCGAGAGCGGAGACACGGGAGGCTGAAGCTTTTACGCTTCCACGGATCGAAATCCGGCCCTCCGTTCAGCCCCCAGCTGACGCCGAGCAATGAACGGGCGGCTTATACGGGCAAATGGCAAAAGACGCAACCCGCCATGGACGTTTTATATTGCAACGCGACATGCCGGGCGATTTATGGGGATTTGTAGTCCGTGGTGCGTGGTTCGACAAGCTCACCATGAGGGAAGTTTGTGGGCTGCAATCAAACCACCTCCCTCATGGTGAGCTTGTCGAACCACGCACTGCAGTTTTGCCAGCCATCATAAAAAATCACACCAACTTATCCACGTTCTCCCATCCTCGCTTATCCTTCTCGTGTCCTTTCCGGCGGGAATGCTTCCGGAAACTTTCGCAAGTCGGGAAAGGATCGGCGCTTCGGCCCTACAGGGAGGAAAACCTGTGCGGCCGGGGAGGTTTGGCTCAATGGTTGCGCATTGGGCAAAAACCCGAAAACGCCGGGGCGGGTGGTCCCCAGGATCGCAAGCATTGCATACCACATACCCCAAGACCCGCGTTCCAGGGACCGCCCGTCTTTCCCACCTTTCAACAGCCAGACGCAATTGCGGGCGTGGCGCTGAAAACCCGTTATTCCGCCTATTATAATGTGCATGTGCGGCCGCTACGGCGCATGAAAGCTTGACTTCGGGCTTGCCGATAGGCACATCGCGCGGCAGATTGACGACGATAAAGCAGAAATCCGGAGGCACGCCCCATGTCCATAGCATTCACCTTCCCCGGTCAGGGCAGTCAGGCCGTCGGCATGGGCAAGGCATTGGCCGACAATTTTGCCGAAGCCAGGGCGGTGTTCGACGAGGTCGACGATGCGCTTGGTGAAAAGCTCTCCGCCATCATCTGGGACGGCCCGGAAGAAACCCTGACACTGACCGCCAATGCGCAGCCGGCCCTGATGGCGGTGTCCATCGCCGTCATCCGCGTGCTGGAAGCGCGCGGCATATCGATCAGGGACAAGGTCGCCTATGTCGCCGGTCATTCGCTCGGCGAATATTCGGCGCTGTGCGCTGCCGGAACATTCTCGCTCGCCGATACGGCGCGGCTCCTGCGCATCCGCGGCAATGCCATGCAGCAGGCGGTTCCCGCCGGGGCTGGCGCCATGGCCGCCATCATCGGGCTTGAGCACGAGGTCGTCGCCGCTGTCTGCGCCGATGCGGCGCTCGAAGGCCCGGTGCAGATCGCCAATGACAATGGCGGCGGCCAGATCGTCATTTCCGGCTCGAAGGCGCCGGTCGAGGCGGCCGCGGCGCTGGCGACGGAACGGGGTGCCAAGCGCGCCATCATGCTGCCGGTCTCCGCACCTTTCCATTCCGCGCTGATGGCGCCGGCCGCCGATGCCATGCGCGAGGCGCTGGCCAATGTGGCCAAGCACGATCCGGTGGTGCCGCTGATCGCCAATGTGCGCGCGGCTCCGGTGACGTCGGCCGATGCAATCGCGGCGTTGCTGGTCGAGCAGGTGACGGGTCAGGTCCGCTGGCGCGAGACGGTCGAATGGTTCGGCGCCAATGGCGTAACGACACTCTACGAGATTGGCGCAGGCAAGGTTTTGACCGGCCTTGCACGCCGCATCAGCAAGGACATGTCCGGTGTCGCCGTCGGCACGCCGGATGATATTGACGCGGCCGTTGCCGCGCTGAACGTTTGAACGGAAGGGATTGAGCAATGTTTGACCTGACAGGCCGCAAGGCTCTCATAACCGGCGCCAGCGGCGGTATCGGCGAATCCATTGCCCGGGCGCTGCATGCGCAGGGCGCCATTGTCGGCCTGCATGGCACGCGCGTCGAAAAACTCGAGGCGCTGGCAAACGAGCTTGGCGAACGGGTCAAGATTTTCCCGGCCAACCTGTCGAACCGCGATGAAGTGAAGGCGCTGGGCGAAAAGGCCGAAGCGGATCTCGAAGGCGTCGAAATCCTCGTCAACAATGCCGGCATCACCAAGGACGGCCTGTTCGTGCGCATGAGCGATGCCGATTGGGACAATGTGCTGGAGGTCAACCTGACCGCCGTATTCCGCCTGACCCGCGAACTGACCCATCCGATGATGCGCCGCCGCTATGGCCGCATCATCAACATTACTTCCGTTGTCGGCGTGACCGGCAATCCGGGCCAGACCAACTATGTCGCGTCGAAGGCCGGCCTTATCGGTTTTTCCAAGGCGCTCGCAGCTGAGATCGCCAGCCGCAACGTCACGGTCAATTGCGTTGCGCCCGGTTTCATCGAATCGGCCATGACGGACAAGCTGAACGACAAGCAGAAGGAAGGCATCATGTCCGCCATCCCGATGCGCCGCATGGGTACGGGCGAAGAGGTGGCATCCTCCGTCGTCTATCTCGCCAGCAATGAGGCTTCCTACGTCACCGGCCAGACGATCCACGTCAACGGCGGCATGGCGATGATCTGAGCCAGGTCAGGTCAGCCAGTATTTGAAAGCCCCGGGCGGAAACGTCCGGGGTTTTGTTTTTTCACGGCACCAAGGTCCTGACCCTGAAGGGCCTGACTCTAGACTATTGTAGAATTGATTTTTGCCTGAATTATTTCGACCATCAAAACAATTATACCAAGAACATTTCGAGGAGGAAATTGTTTTGAAAAAATCCCTGTTGAATGCTTTCGTTTTATCTCTCATTCCGATTTTCACGTCCGCCTGCAACAACGACGAAAAATCAGCAAGCGACGGTACGGGAACCTATTCGGCCAGCGCGACGGCTGAAGTTACCGGAAACAGTGCTGTTCCAGCAAAGAAAGCTGACATTCCAGTGCTGCTGGACCCGGATTCGCGGGCATGGGCGTTTGTGGCGCAGATGTCATTGGATGAAAAAATTCAGTTCATCCACACCGATCACAAAACTATGGGTGATACCGGCGGGGGCGGGGCTGGGCACATTCCAGGGCTGCCACGACTCAATATTCCGGAGCTGACGATCGCCGATTCATCGACGGGCTCGGGCGCGTTGAGGCTCGCCAGCACGACTTTCCCGGCAACGCTTGCTGTTGCGGCAAGTTGGGATGAAAAACTTTCTTATGATTACGGTGTTGAAATCGCCAAACAACTGCGCGCGCAGGGTTATGGCATGGGGTTGGGGGGCGGCGCCAACATGGTTCGTGATCCACGTTCGGGTCGCATGTTTGAATATCTGGGAGAGGATCCAGTCCTTGCAGGCAAGCTTTTGGCATGGCGTACAAAAGGCACCCAGAGCCAGCAGGTAATTGCAACGATCAAACATATGGTGGGTAATGAACAGGAGGCGCATCGCACGACAGGCAGCAGCGCCATCGACGAACGCACGCTGCGAGAGATTTACATGCTGCCCTTCGAGATTGCCGTTCGGGAGGCCGAGCCGGGCAGCGTCATGTGCGCATACAACAAGCTTACACTTGATAAATATCCCGCTGATATATTTGCTTGCCAGCACTATCACACGTTGACAGAAATTCTCAAGAATGAGTGGGGGTTCAAGGGGCAGGTTCAGACTGATTGGAAAGCCATACATTCTACCGCTGACGCGATCAATGCCGGTGTCGATGAGGAAGAGGATTGGCAGGCGGCTGAGTGGTTTCTTCCCGCTAAAGTGAAGCCGCTTCTGAATGACGGAATCATCTCCATATCCCGTCTGGACGATATGGTACGGCGCAAGCTGCGAACGATGATTAAGGTCGGTGTCATGGACAATCCGCCAGTCGATAACAAAACCGCAGACTTTAAACCACAAACCGATTTCGAAAGCGGGGCAGCCGTCGCGCAAAGAGTGGCTGAAGAATCGATCGTTCTGCTTAAAAATCGGGAAGCACAAGCGCCGCTCAGTGCCGCACCCAATGCACACCTCCTGCCATTGAACGCAGTGAAACTGAAAAAGATCGCGGTTATTGGCGCCCATGCCGATGACGCAGTCTTGTCGGGGGGTGGTTCTGGAAGTACCAGACACCCGGTCTGGGGCAATTACGACACGTGCGGGGATGTGAAACTACATCAAAATGGCTGCGGCTGGTGGGCTGTTCCGTGGGCGCTGGTACGAACGTCGATCGTTCGGGCAATCAAGGATGCCGCCCCGAATGCTGAAGTCGGTTATGGCGGAAACAGCGACCGTAAACAGCCGTTTCGTCCCTACACGGCACAAGAAATAGATGATGCCGTCAAGCTGGCGAGCACATCAGACGTGGCAATTGTCGTTGTCGATCAGCCCTCCGGTGAGGACGTGACCTCGCTCTCGCTCAGTTTGAGCGTTGTTCGCGATGGCAAAGATAAACCCAGCAATCAAGACGAATTGGTAGCGAAGGTAGCCGCTGTCAATAAAAACACGATCGTCATTATCGAAAGTGGAAATCCTATCCTGATGCCTTGGATCGATAATGTGGCGGCTGTTCTGGAAACCTGGTATCCTGGTGAAAACGGCGGACCGGCCATTGCGAATATCTTGTTCGGCAAGATCAACCCTTCAGGAAAACTGCCGATTACCTTTCCGAAAAAGGAAACTGACACCCCGACAGGTGGTGGCGCCTGGTCTGAAAATCCGGTTTATTCCGAAAAACTTGAGGTCGGATACCGCTGGTACGATGCAAAAAGCGTAGCGCCATTGTTTGAATTCGGCTTTGGCCTGTCTTACACCAGTTTTTCGTATTCGGATTTACGGATGGATACGGACGGAACGGACGGCACGAGAACAGTATCCTTTTCCGTTGAAAATACCGGTACGGTTTCCGGAAAAGAGGTGCCGCAAGTCTATATCCAGTTTCCTTCATCTGCGGGGGAGCCACCTAAACGGCTTGTCGGTTGGGAGAAAGTGGATCTGAAGCCTGGTGAAAAGAAAAAAGTGACTGTTAAAGTTCTGCCTCGAATGCAGAGCATCTGGGATACCGATAAGGAAACATGGAAACTGGTGCCGCCCAGCAAGATTATGGTGGGTGCCTCATCACGCCAGATCAAACTGGAGCTTTGAACTGCGACACCGACTGATTGCATCAAGCTGTTCGCTCGCTCCTTTGGTCACGCGTATTCCGCCCGGTTGCACCTTTGCGCCGGGCGTTTACGTCGCAATCACATTTATGCGATTGAGACCGTGAATAAAGCGTGATAAGTCGCGCACCAAGTCAGGGTGTCAAATCGATTTGATGCCTTTTCCATTCCGCAAGGAAGAAGTGGCTGGGATGAGGGGTTTTAGCTGTTAAACAAGGCTGACCTGCCATCTTATTGCTTGATTAGAGTCATCCGTGCCGCTAACCAAGGCATGGAGAAAAACAAACAGGTTGAGGTTTCCACATGAGTGATACTGCAGAACGCGTCAAGAAAATCGTTATTGAACATCTGGGCGTTGATGCCGAGAAAGTCACCGATGGTGCGAGCTTCATCGACGATCTGGGCGCAGACAGCCTTGATACTGTCGAGCTCGTGATGGCTTTCGAAGAAGAATTCGGCGTTGAAATTCCTGATGATGCTGCCGAGACAATTCTGACAGTCGGCGATGCCGTCAAGTTCATCGACAAAGCACAAGCCTGATTTTCATTCGGCCCGGCAGCGCAGGAATTTTGACAGGCGGCAGATTGCCTTTGTCGGAACCTGCGCAGGGCCCTTGGAAAATATCATGCTGAATATGACATTGAAGGATCGGCCATGAGGCGCGTTGTCATAACCGGCCTTGGGCTGGTTTCTCCTCTTGCATCCGGTGTTGAGCACACATGGTCCCGCCTCCTGGCTGGCCAGAGCGGTGCCCGGCGGGTCACAGAGTTTGAAGTTGAAGATCTGCCTTGCAAGATTGCCTGCCGCATTCCAGTCGGCGATGGCTCCGATGGCACATTCAATCCGGACGATTGGATGGAACCGAAGGAACAGCGCAAGGTTGATCCCTTTATCATTTATGCCATGGCTGCCGCTGACCAGGCGCTTGCCGATGCCAAATGGGCACCGGAAAGCGACGAGGATCAGATCGCCACGGGTGTTCTCATCGGTTCGGGTATCGGCGGTCTCGAGGGCATTGTCGAAGCCGGCTATACGCTGCGCGACAAGGGTCCGCGCCGCATTTCGCCGTTCTTCATTCCCGGACGTCTGATCAATCTGGCTTCCGGCCAGGTCTCCATCAAGCACAAGCTGCGCGGCCCGAACCATTCGGTTGTCACCGCCTGCTCGACCGGCGCGCATGCGATCGGCGATGCATCGCGTCTCATCGCCTTCGGTGATGCCGATGTGATGGTTGCCGGCGGAACGGAATCGCCCGTCAGCCGCATCTCGCTGGCCGGTTTTGCCGCCTGCAAGGCCTTGTCCACAGCCCGCAACGATGATCCGACAGCGGCCTCGCGTCCCTATGACGATGACCGCGATGGTTTCGTCATGGGCGAGGGTGCCGGTATCGTCGTGCTGGAAGAGCTGGAACATGCGCTGGCCCGAGGGGCGAAGATTTACGCCGAGGTCATCGGCTACGGCCTGTCCGGCGACGCCTACCACATCACCGCTCCGTCCGAGAGCGGCGAGGGTGCGCAGCGCTCCATGGAAATGGCGCTGAAGCGCGCAGGCATTACCCCGGATCAGGTCGACTACATCAATTCGCACGGCACATCGACGATGGCCGATACGATCGAGCTGGCGGCCGTTGAACGTGTTCTGGGCGATGCCGCTCCGAAAGTGTCGATGTCGTCGACAAAGTCTTCCATCGGTCATCTCCTGGGTGCAGCCGGTTCGACCGAAGCCATCTTCTGTGCGCTGGCCATTCGCGACAATGTCGCCCCGGCCACGCTCAATCTGCACAAGCCATCGGTCGAGACAAAGATCGATCTGGTCCCGCACAAGCCGCGGCATCGCACCGTCGATGTGGCTCTTTCCAATTCCTTTGGTTTTGGCGGTACCAACGCTTCGCTGGTTTTGCGGCGTTATCAACAGTGATTGAAGCAATGGCGGAAGCGTTTTCGCGCTTTCGCCATATTCACAATCAGAATAATACCGGTTCCAACCGGAAAAACATGCTCGAGGTGCCCGTGTGAGCTCAGATCAGCAGTCTGAAGAGACGAACGGTTCAGCCGCCGCCAGCGCGCCGGAGCGCAATCCGATTGTCCCGCAGTCGGCATCCGAGGCCCTGCGCCCCGAACCGGGCACGCCGCCGCCCGCACCCCGGCGCCGCTCGCGCCGTGCGCGCAGCCAGATCGTTGTCTTCGCCAATTTCATGCTGTCGCTCGTGGTGCTTCTGGTGATTGCCGCCGCTGCCGCGGTCTATTTCGGCAAGGTCGCCTTCAACGAACCCGGCCCGACGGAAGTCACCACCAATTATGTCGTCAAGAACGGCAGCGGCATCGTCGAAATCGCCGATGGCCTCGAACGCCGCGGCATCATCACCGATGGCCGCGTGTTCAAATATGGCGTTCAGGCCTATGGCTTTCAGCGCGACATGAAGGCCGGCGAGTACGAGATCAAGGCACACGCCTCGATGCGAGACATCATGGACCTGCTGCGCAGCGGCAAGTCTGTCCTGCATTCGCTGACCGTTCCCGAAGGCCTGACCGTCGACCAGATTCTGCAGCGCGTCAGCGAGGATGATGCGCTGGTGGGAGCATTGCCGGCGGTCGTTCCGGCGGAAGGCACGCTGTTCGCCAACACGCAGCGCTTCTCCCGCGGCATGACGCGCGAGGAAATCATCAAGAAGATGCAGGCCGACCAGAAGAAACTGGTCGAGGATATCTGGGCGCGCCGCGACCAGAGCATCCCGCTCAAGACCATCGAGGAATTCGTCACGCTGGCGTCCATCGTCGAGAAGGAGACCGGCAAGGCCGATGAGCGTCCGCGCGTCGCCGCCGTGTTCATCAACCGCCTGAACAAGCGGATGCGCCTGCAGTCCGATCCGACGATCATCTATGGCCTGTTCGGCGGCAAGGGCAAGCCGGCCGACCGCCCGATCCTGAAATCGGATCTGGAGAAGCCGACGCCCTACAACACCTATACGATCAATGGCCTGCCGCCCGGTCCGATTGCCAATCCGGGTCGCGATGCGCTGGAAGCGGTTGCGCATCCCTCGCAGACCAAGGACCTCTACTTCGTGGCTGACGGAACCGGCGGGCATGTCTTTGCTGAAACGCTGGATGACCACAACGACAATGTGAAGCGCTGGCGCACCGTCGAGAAGAACCGTGTCGACGAGGCTGCCAAGGCGGCCACCGGCGACAAGAATGCCAAGCCGTCTGCGGCGGACGACAGCGCGCCGACACAGGAATAATGTCTGAAGGCCTGGTTTCGATCAGGCCTTTGTCCTTTCGGACTTTGGGGGAAAAATGTCATTGCAAAGCATGACGGGTTTTGCCCGTCACCTCCGGAACAGCGCCGGGGCGCAGATTTCATGGGAAATCAAATCGGTGAACGGCAAGGGGCTCGATGTGCGGTTCCGGCTGCCTGCGGGGTTCGAAGCCGTGGAGCAGAAGGCGCGCGCGCTGTTCAGCCAGCATTTCAAGCGCGGCAATTTCCAGGCGGCCCTGACCGTTGACCGCAGCGCCGGCGATGCCAGGGCGCTCATCAACGAACCGCTGCTGAGGGAACTGGCAGGGATCGCCGCCCAGCTGCGTGCTGACTTCGGTCTGGCACCGTCCACCCCGGAAGGCCTGATGGCGCTGCGCGGCGTTCTGGAAGCGCCGCAGGACGTGTTGACGGATGAAGACCAGGCCGAGATCGAAGCGGCCGTGCTGGCGGTCCTCGACGAGACGCTTGTGCAGCTTGCGCGCAACCGTGAGACCGAGGGCAAGGCGCTCGGCGACATACTGAGCACCCAGATCGATGCGGTGGAACGGCTGACCGGGGAGGCGCGGCGCGATCCGAGCCGGACGCTCGACGCCGTCCGGTCGAGACTGGCGGCACAGGTTGCACTGCTGCTCGATGCATCTCCGGCTCTCGATGAAGCGCGCCTGCACATGGAGGCGGCGTTTCTCGCCACCAAGGCCGATATCCAGGAAGAGCTGGACCGTCTGGAAATGCATGTGGCCGCCGCCCGCACGTTGCTGCGCGATGGCAATGGTGTCGGGCGCAAGCTGGATTTTCTGACACAGGAATTTAACCGCGAGGCGAATACACTCTGCTCCAAGTCCAATGCGGCCTCCATCACGTCGATTGGACTTGACCTCAAGGCGGTTGTGGATCAATTGCGCGAGCAAATACAGAATCTGGAGTAAACATGCTCAACGCCTCAAACAGCATCAAGCGCCGCGGCCTCATGCTGGTACTGTCGTCGCCATCGGGTGCCGGCAAGTCGACCATTGCCCGTCTGCTGCTCAACGACAAGGAAAAGCTGGAACTGTCGCTGTCGATCAGCGTCACCACCCGTCCGCGCCGCGCCAGCGAGATCGACGGCGTGCACTATCATTTCATTTCGGTGCGCGAATTCGAACGCCTGCGCGACAGTGATGAACTGATCGAATGGGCGGAGGTGCATGGCAATTTCTATGGCACGCCGCGTGAGGCGGCGGAAAACGCCCTGGCCGACGGACAGGACATGCTGTTCGACATCGACTGGCAGGGCGCGCTGCAATTGCAGGACAAGATGAAGGGCGATGTCGTCAGCATTTTCATCCTGCCGCCGTCCATGGCCGACCTGAAGCTGCGGCTGCATCGCCGCGCCGAGGACACCGAAGAAGTCATCGACATGCGCCTGCGCAATGCGCGCAACGAGATCGAACGCTGGCGTTCCTATGATTACGTCATCGTCAACAAGGATCTGGAACGTGCCTATCACGAGGTCCAGTCCATCGTGACGGCCGAACGCCTGCGCCGCGACCGTTGCCCCGGCCTGTTCGATTTCGTCAGCGGCCTTCTGGATGAGAAGATCGATTAACAGTGCAGGTTATCTGATATCTGCAGGAACATTGTGCGTGGTTCGACAAGCTCACCATGAGGGAGAGTGAGGATTGCAGGAAGCTTTATTCTGCAATGTTTCCGGCTAGCCCTGCAGCCCACCCATCTCCCTCATGGTGAGCTTGTCGAACCACGCACAGTGGTTATGCAAGATTTACCAATGGTTTCCCTAACCCACACCTAAACCGCGTTGGCCAGCGCTACAAACTCATCAATGGACAGTGTTTCGGCGCGGCGTGTGGGATCAATCCCGACTTTGGCCAGCAGCGCTTCACCGCCGAGCGGCTTGATGCTCTGGCGCAGCATCTTGCGGCGCTGGCCGAAGGCCGCCTGCGTGACACGGCCGAGCATGGTCGCATCGCAGGCCAGCGGGCTTGCGCGCGGAATGAGGTGAACCACCGAGGACGTCACCTTCGGCGGCGGGGTAAAGGCCTGCGGCGGCACGTCGAACGTAATTTTGGCTTCCGTGCGCCAGCCCGCCAGCACGCCGAGGCGGCCATAGGCATCGGAGGCAGGCTTTGCCACGATGCGCTCGGCCACTTCGCGCTGGAACATCAGCGTCAGCGAGGCATAGAAGGGCGGCCACGGCTCGCTCAAGAGCCAGTCGATCAACAGCTGCGTGCCGACATTGTAGGGCAGGTTGGCGACGATCTTGACTGTGCCGTCCCCCGCCAGCGCCTTGAAATCCGTCTCCAGCGCATCGCCTGATATGACCTGCAGGCGGCCGGGATAATGATCGGAAACTTCCTGCAGCGCCGCCAGGCAGCGCTCGTCGCGTTCAATGGCAATCACATGGGCACCCTGCGCCAGCAGGGCGCGGGTCAGGCCGCCGGGGCCAGGGCCGACCTCGATGACGGTCTGTCCCTGCAGATCGCCGGCCTGCCGCGCGATCTTGGCGGTCAGGTTCAGATCGAGCAGGAAATTCTGGCCGAGGGATTTTTTGGCCATCAACTCGTGCCGGTCGATCACATCGCGCAGAGGGGGGAGGCTGTCGATGCTCATACGGCGTTATTTTCCGGGCTGGAGCGATGGGAGGCGAGTTCACTCGCCAAGCGCAATGCGGCGATGAAGCTGTCCGGCTTGGCCTTGCCCGATCCGGCGATATCGAATGCGGTGCCGTGGTCGGGCGAGGTGCGCACGAAGGGCAGGCCGAGCGTTACGTTCACGCTGTCGTCAAAGCCCAGCGTCTTGGCCGGGATGAGCGCCTGGTCGTGATACATGCAGATCGCCGCGTCATAGCTGGCACGCGCCGCCGCATGGAACATCGTGTCGGCCGGCAGCGGCCCGCGTGCATCGATGCCTTCCTTGCGCAGGATCTCAACCGCCGGGCGGACGATCTCTTCGTCTTCCAGGCCCATGGCGCCGCCTTCGCCCGCATGCGGATTGAGCCCGGCAATGGCAAGGCGCGGATTGGCGATGCCGAACTGGCTTTTCAGCGCCTGCGCCGTGATGCGTGAAATGGTGACGATCCGGGCGGTATCCAGCACCTCGGGAACACGGGCAAGGGCAATGTGGATGGTCACGGGAACCGCGCGCAGCAGGGGCCCTGCCAGCATCATGACGGGTGTGACCTCGCCGCCGAACTGCTCACTGGCCAGATGCGCCAGGAATTCCGTATGGCCGGGAAAGCGGAACCCCGCCTCATAGAGCGGCTTCTTGGCGATGGGGCAGGTGACAACGGCACTGGCACGGCCGGAAAGCGTGTATTCGACGGCGCGCTCGATCGCCTCGATCGTTCCGGCGGCATTTTCGGCGAGCGGAATGCCGGGGCGGTTGATTTGCCGGTTTTGCAGGGGAACGATCGGCAAAGCCCGCCCGAAAACCCTGTCGGCATCTTCAGGCGTGGTGATTTCGATGGGGCAATCCATGCCGAGCCGTGCCGCACGTGCGGCAATAAGCTTTTCGTCGCCAAGCAGAAAAAACGCCGGCAGACGCGCCGACGCGCGCAATGCCCATGCGGCAAGCGCTATGTCAGGTCCGATTCCGGAGGGATCACCGGAGCTTACGGCGAGGATGCTGCTCATAGGAAGGCAATACCATCATCGATTGACGATGGATGCCTTTTTCCGCAGATCATCGAGATATTGCTTGTTGACCGCTTCCGCCGTGGCATCGGGTTTCTGGTTGGCCGCTGCCGCTTCCTGCGAGAAAACAAGGCGGGCGACGCGGTCATCGGAAAGCTGGCGCGTTGCGCAGACACCGAGGAATTCGACGCCCTTGTCGGTGTCGAGTGTGGTGGTCGCGTGTCCGGGCGAAGTGGCGGTGACCTGTTTCGACCATTCCGGCGGCAGTTCCTGTTCGACGAAACGGCCGAGATCGCGGACGGTCACGTCCAGTATGCCCTTGGCCATATCGCGCGTTGAGTCACAGCCGTTGAACTTGGCGCGCAGCGCGTTGGCCTCGTTGCGGCGCTTGGCGATGTTGGCGCGATCGGCGGCCGGAACAACGAAAATGACCTGCTGCAATGTGAATTCGGTCGAGACGGGCTTCTTGCCGCCATCCTTCAGCATGCGCTGCACGGCATCCTGCTCGGACACGCGGCTGCCGCCCTGCGACCGGTTGCGGGTGCTGAGGGCACGGCCCCAGCCCATCTGCAGGCGGATATATTCCTTGAAATGGTCGGCAGTCACGCCGGCCTTGTCGAGGACGCCGGTGAGCTGGGCAAGGGTCATCTTGTTGTTGGTGGCAAAGCGCTCGAAAGCCTGATTCACTTCGGTATCGGAAACGACGATGTTCAGCCGCCGCATTTCCTGGCGTTTCAGCATGTCGTCGGTGAGTTCCTCCCGCGCCATCTGCGGCAGGTTGCCCTTCTTGTGCTGCAGCTTCAGAAAGGCCGCGCGCCGGGCAATGTCATAATCGGTAATCGGCATTCCATTGACAATTACCTTGACGTCGCTCGCTTGCGCAGGCAGCGAAATGCCCGCCGCCAGGCCCGAGCCCAAAGCGGTAACAATCGCCGCCGCAAGAATGTGCTTCCTCACCATCATGTTCCACATTATCCGATCATTATGGATCTCTTTTGACCATTTTGACAAAAATGACCGGCAAAATCCATTCCTGTGAGATTCATTTCCGTTCTTATTGCCGTTTTACTAAGGCAAAAGCATGACTGGCCGCAAGGGCGGCCAGTTGAAAAGAAATAATCAAATGCCGCCAATATCGACAGGCTTGCCGAATTCCCACAGCGTGCGGAAGGAGATCTGGAACCCGTATGTTGTTGTCGTTTCGCCGGCTGTACCAGTGCCGGTGATGGGCCGCTGCTGCGTATAGTACATCTGGTAGGTGAAGCACTCATCGTCATAGGCAATGGCTGCCGTGCGCTTCACCAGTGTGTCATGCACGATATCGTAGGTGCCCGAGCCGAGAAGACGCCAGTTCGGTGTCAGCTTGGCTGTGCCGCCAAGGGTGACTTCCTGCCTGTCCTCGGTGAAGCCATAGGTGGGCTGAGCGCCGATGAATGCGTATTTCCCGAAAACCGAGCCGTACTTGCCGGCGCCCGTCGCTGCGACTTCGGCACGATGAACCTCGAACGTATCCTTGTCGAAGCGGCCGCCCGTCGTCAGCGTGTAGGCGCCGTAGTTGGCGCCGAGCATCGCAACATAGTCGGAACGTGCTGTTTCCAGTCCCGATTCCGCGCCCGCATTGACAAAATCCTGCGATGCAAAGGAATTCACGCCGCCCAGCTGGAACGATTGGCCGGCAATACCGTTGAGCGACAGGCCGTTGTTGAACGTACCGGAATAACGAATACCCAGATTGGCGCGTGTGCCGCCCTCGACGCGGTCGTAACCGGAGAACTTGTCCCGTTCGAACAGGCTTGAGGCATCGAAGACAAAGCTTTGCGCATCTTCGTTCGGCATCTGGCCGGCATAGGGCTCGTTGTTGCGGACAAAGAGCTGTGCCGTCGGTTCAAGCACATGGGTTGAATTGGCTGCCGTGAAGAGGATCGGGTATTTGGCTTCGAGCCCGGCGGTTGCCATGCCGCGGAAAGCCTGGTCGCGGGTGACGCCAGGAGAACTCGAGTCGACATACATGCCATCGCCGCGCAGGGCGAGAATGGGCGTCAGGACAAGGCCGCTATCGGTAATGAATGTACGCTTCCACTCGACCTCGCCGGTGATACGGCCATCATTGCCCTTGATACCGGCGAGATAGCCGGAGCGCGGCAGACCTGTGTATCCCGCATTGGCATCTACCTTGTCGCGATACAGCGCCTGCACGTTCAAGTTGAAGTTCAACTCGCCGCCGGCAAGAGGCTGGGTGGGGATATAGGCATAGTCGAGACTTGGCAGAACCCAGGGCTGCTTCTGTTCAGATGAAGCAGGATTGGAATTGGTCCACCCTTCCTGAACGTGAAACTTGTAGAGCCGCACGTCAAAATAGTTCCGGTCATGCAGGCCGGTCAGGTAGATCTGGTCGGTCTTGTTGTAGTCCGCATAGCCTTCGAGGCCATAGCGATAGGCAAAGGCCTTATCCGACTGCACCATTGCATCCCAGCCGAGGGTCCAGCGCGGGTTGATGCGAAGCGAGCCCTTCGAACCGATCATGCCGCGGCCGGTATTGTCCCGGTCGACCTCATCGGTCGTGGCGAATTCACCGGGCTTCTGCTGGCTGATGCCGGCGACACGGATGCTGTACTCGCCGTTTTCCAGGCGATGGCGCCATTCAGCGTCCGCCAGGAAACCCTGCTTCGTATAGCCGGTGCCGGTCAGCGTCAGGTCATAATTGGGGGCGAGCGCCCAGAAGTAGGGAACACTGACGCCATAGCCGAGATTCGTCTCGTATTTGTAGCTCGGCATCAGGAAGCCGCTTTTGCGCTTCACGGTCGGATCGGCGATTTCAAACGCCGGCAGGAAGGCCAGGGGCATGCCGAACAGCTCGAAGCGTCCGCGCTCGAACCGGATGGTCTTGTTCTTGCCGTTCCAGACGATCCTCTGGGCGCGCACCTGCCAGAGCGGGGCCTTGCCTGGCTTGTCGCGGCAGGGTTCGCAGGCGGTATAAATACCGTTGTTGAACTTGGTGATTTCGCCGCCGATGCGCTCGGCGCTTTCCGCCGCGAAGCGCGTGTTATCAGCAGCCTCGACGCGCAGCGTGTTGACGAAACCTTCCTTGAAGTCATCGGTGACATCGAGATTTTCCGCATAGATGCGGTTGCCGTCCTTTTCGACGATCTCGACCTTGCCGACGGCCTTCAGGCGGCCGGTCTTCTGGTCATAGGTAACCTGACGGGCAACGAGGCGGTTGCCGTCATATTCGATCTTCACGCCGCCGACGGCCGAAATCGTCTTGGCATTGATATCATAGACGAGTTCATCCGATTCCAGCAGCATCTGCGCATTCGGATTCGTCTTGAAATTACCTGCGAGGGCATCTTTTGTCTGGGCCAAGGCCGGGAACGAAATCCCGCCTGCAAGGCATAGCACGGCCGTCCCGCACATAAGCCGTGCGAGCCACGTCGGCAACACCGAGCGCGTTACATTCAATCCCACTCTAACCATCCTCCTTGTGCAGCAGAAAGGAGACCCCAAAAAAAGTTGCGATCAGGACCGGAGTCCAAGCGGCAACGAAAGGCGGAACGAATCCCGCATTTCCGAATGCCTTGACCACAACTGTGACGACATAAAGCACGAAGCCCGCGAGGACGCCACCCAGAATCATCGTTCCAGATTGGCCAAAGCGAACAAATTTCAGCGAAACCGTCGCGGCGATTAGGGTCATCGCCATTAAAAGGGCAGGCAAAGCCAGCAAAGACTGGAAATGCATGTCAAAAGCATTGGCTGGATAGCCAAAAGAGCGAGCTGCGGCAATTTTGTTACGCAGCTCAAAAAAAGGAATTGTCTCGGGCCGGGCCAGACTTTCTTCAACGAATTCAGGCCGAAGATGCGTTGCGATGCGGACATCGCCCGGTGAAACAGGTGTCTCGCCCAGCACGAATTTCGTCACGTCCGTCAACTGCCAGTAACCGTCTTCCAGGTCAGCGGTTTTTGCGTCGAGACGCTCGATAATGTCCTTGTTCTTATCCAGCCGGATGAAGGAAGCATCGACCAAACGCAACCCGCGGTTGACGACATCCTTGGCACCGATGATGGTCTCGCCTTCATCGGTTTTCTGGCGCAGCCACGGCACGCGAGCATCGGTTGTATCGTTGGTTTTTCCGCTGCGCCAGGCCGCCTGCACGGCCTCGCTTTTCTCAAAGCCATAGGCGGCGAGCGGATTGACGATCAGGACGGCGAGAAGGCCGAACAAAAACGCACCGGTGCAGGCGGGCAGGAGAAACTGCCAGGCCGAGACACCGACGGAGCGAGCCACGACAAGCTCGTACTTCCGGTTCAGCGAGATCAGCGTGGTCATCGCCGAAAACAGCGCAATGAACGGAAACACCTGCTGCATGATGTAGGGAATGCGCATCACGGACAGGCCGAATGCCTGAATGGAGGAATATTCCGGCAGGGCGGCCAGCTTGCTCGACAGCTCGGTGAAATCGAGGATGAGGGCGAGCGCAAAACTTCCCATGAGGAAATAGCAGGTGATCGTCACGTAGCGGAGAAAGAAGTAACGTCCGAGTGTCCAGCCTATCATTCGTCACGCGCTCCACGTCCGGAGCGGGGATTTAGCAGCTTTGTCCTGACACCTGCAAGGGCCGCCTGTGGTGACGAAAACCCGTTCTTGAAGAAGTCGGCCAGCTTTGCCGGCATGCCGATCTGACGATTCGTCGCCAATGCATAGATGGCCGACAGGGTAACAAGAATCGGGAAAACAAAGAGGAAGGGAATGACGTTTTCATTCTTTTCCGAAGCCTGCCCGCTGGAATAGCTGATCCAGAAGACGATCAGGCTCAACGTGATCGCCGTGAAGGAGGCTGAAATGCGCGCCTCGCGGTGCGAACGCGAATCCGCGGCGGCGGCCAGCGAAATGAAGGCGAAAACGATGGGATACATCCAGTCGGTCAGCCGTTTGGCCAGCTCCGAGGTGTAGCGCAGCGGTTTCTGCTGGTAGACCGTATCGTTCGGATCCGGGTTCATCAGATAGTTCAGCGGACGATCTTTCGGGAAGATGGTGACGTCCTTGTCGTCCGATGGCAAAAATTCAGCAAGATCAAGAGCATAGGTGTTGAACTTGATGATCGACACATCGCCGGTCTTCACGTCGCGGCGGTCGATTTCGCCGTCCTTCATGACCAAGAGGCTCTGGTTGCCCTTGTCGACGACGAGGCCGTCCTTCGAATAGTAGAGGAGGTCGGTCACCGGATCGCGCGAATCGGACACGAACAGGCCCTTGATGGCGCCGTTGGCATCGCGGCTTTCAATCTGCAGATAGAGATCCTTGTCCAGCCGCTGGAACGAGCCCTGCTGCACGACGAGATTGATCACGTCGGAGCGGGCGTCGGCCAGCATCTGCCGCATGCTCATCTGCGAATACGGGGCGATGAAATTGGCGATGACGAATGAAAGACCGGCGACGACGACGGCAAAGAGCAGGACAGGCCGGATGACCGTGGAGCGCGGCGCGCCCGAGGCGTTGATGACGACGAGTTCCGAATCCTGGTTCATCGTCGACAGCGTCTGCGTCACGGCAATGACCAGCGCGAACGGCATGACGACGGGAAAAGCGGCGGGAAGCAGGTTGGAGCTGAACTTCAGGATGTAGAAGAAGCTCTGGCCGCTGGTGGTCAGGAAGTTGATGCGGCCGAGGACCTGGACGATCCACGTAATGCCGACTGCTGACAGGAGGACTGCCAGAAACATGACGACGATGCGTCGCAAGATGTAATACTCAATCAGGCGCATGTCATGTTTCGCAAAAGAGTTCCGCCACCTTGTTTGTCGACTTGCCGCTCACGGATGAACGACCATTTCATGTATGCCATGCAATCCATGGCATTATTTTGCCGCACTATGGGACGAACCCGTTATATGTTCAATCTAGTCAGGCTTGGCTAAAAATAGGCGAAGAAAGCTGGTTAACAAGGTGTTAGCGCCCGATACCTATCGTTACCCACTTCATTCATCAACTTTGATGAATTAGGAAGTCACAATTTGTTCAATCTGGAGATATCATGTCCAAACGACCATCCATCAGTTTTGCAAAGTTTGCTGCCGTCGAAAACGGAACCGCAATTTTGCTTCTGGCAGCCGAAGGCAAGGCCGCGCAGGAAGCCGAATCTGTCGTCGGGCAGGCGTTGCTGTCGCGTATCATCGATGTCTCGGATTTCAAGGGAAAACTTGCAGCGAGCCTGAGCACGCTTGCACCTGGCGGCACCGAGCTTGACCGCCTGGTCCTGGTCGGCGCCGGCGATCCGGCCAAGCTGAAAGCCGATGACTGGCTGAAACTGGGCGGTTCCGCCTTCTCGAAGATCGGCAAGGCCAAGCATGTTTCCGTGGTTCTGGCGTTGCCGGATACGGACGTGTCGGGTGAAAATGCCGCGGATTTCGCGCTCGGCATCCTGCTGCGCGCCTATACGTTCGACAAGTACAAGACGAAGAAGGGCCGGGATGACGAGAGCCGGGACGACAAGTCCTCGGCCAAGATCACCCTTCTCGTGGCCGATCCGCAGGCGGCAAAGAAGGCCTTTGCCAATGCCGAAGCCGTGGCGGAAGGCGTTATCCTGGCGCGCGACCTCGTCAATGAACCCGCCAATATTCTCGGACCGGTTGAATTTGCCGAACGTATCGAGGAGTTGAAGAAGCTCGATGTGAAGGTCGAGATTCTCGACCCCAAGGATATGAAGAAGCTGGGCATGGGCTCGCTGCTCGGTGTCGCCCAAGGGTCGGTGCGCCCGGCACGGCTTGCGATCATGGAATGGCAGGGCGGCAAGGGCAAGGAAGCGCCCATCGCCTTCGTCGGCAAGGGGGTGGTGTTCGATTCCGGCGGTGTCTCGATCAAGCCGGCCGCCGGCATGGACGAGATGAAGGGCGACATGGGCGGTGCGGCCGCCGTCACCGGCCTCCTGCACACGCTGGCAAGCCGCAAGGCCAAGGTCAATGTGGTCGGCATCGTCGGTCTCGTTGAAAACATGGTCGACGGCAACGCCCAGCGTCCCGGCGACATCGTCACCTCCATGTCGGGCCAGACCATCGAGGTGCTCAACACCGACGCGGAAGGCCGGCTGGTGCTGGCGGATGCGCTTTACTATTGCAACGAGCGTTTCCAGCCGAAATTCATGGTCAACCTCGCCACGCTGACCGGTGCGATCATGGTTGCGCTCGGCCAGTCGCATGCGGGGCTGTTCTCCAATGACGACACGCTGGCGGCGCAGCTGTTCGATGCGGGGCAGTCGACCGGCGAGAAAGTGTGGCGCATGCCGCTCGGCGCGGAATATGACAAGCTGATCGATACCAAGAACGCTGACATGAAGAACATCGGCACCCGCTTTGGCGGCGCCATCATCGCAGCGCAGTTTTTGAAGCGGTTTGTCGGGGATACGGCCTGGGCGCATCTGGATATCGCCGGTACCGCCATGGGCACACCGGCCAGCGAGTACAACCAGTCGTGGGCGTCCGGTTTCGGCGTCCGCCTGCTTGACCGGCTGGTCCAGGACAATTTCGAAGGCTGACGAGACTGTGGTGCGTGGTTCGACAAGCTCACCATGAGGGAGGGAGTGGATTGCAGGGAGCCTTATTCCGCGACGTTCGCGATTGGCATTGCAACCAAATCACATTCCTCATGGTGAGCTTGTCGAACCACGCACCACCCAATCTTTGACGAATCGGTCAAGGACTGCTTGAACGAAGTGACACTGGCGCGTTTTTGAGCCAAGAGAGACAATGACCGAAATCCTCTTCTACCACCTGACTGAATCGACACTGGAAAACGCGCTTCCGGGTCTGGTCGAGCGCTCGCTGAGCCGCCAGTGGAAGGTGGTCATCCAGACCGGATCGCAGGAGCGGCGCGACAGTCTCGACAATCATCTGTGGACCTGGTCGGATGCGTCGTTTCTGGCCCATGCCACGGATCAGGAGCCGCACCCGGAGGAGCAGCCGGTGATACTGACCACGGGCGAGGACAATCCGAACGGGGCCACCGTGCGCTTTCTGGTGGATGGCGCGGTTCCGGCGCATGTGGAAGCCTATGAACGGCTCGTGCTGATGTTCGACGGGCACGACCAGATACAGCTTGAACAGGCGCGAGAGCAGTGGAAGCAGTTGAAGGCCGGGGGGCACACGCTGACCTATTGGCAGCAGAATGCCGAGGGCCGCTGGGAAAAGAAGGCCTGAGAGATGCGCAAGCTGCTGCTGTTGCTCCTGCTCGCCGGTGTGGCACTTGGAATTGGCTATCCCTGGTACGCCTATAATTTTTCCGGCAGCGAGCTGGGGTCGTGGCGCGTGTTTGACCGGCCCGGCCCGTACAAGCCCGTGACGGTTTCGTTGAAGGCCAGCGATGGCCCGGTGCGGATCTTTGCCGACATGCAGCCGCTGCGCAGTTTCATTCCGGCCGAAGGGCGCACCGCGCTGACCTCGGTCGTATCGCGGGACGGCCGGGACGTGCTGGTCAAGACGCTTTCCTATGTCAATGCGCAGGCCGCCAACCGGGGATCGCCGCAGGGGCCGCGTTTCTATCGCGACCGGATCGGCGATATCGATCCCGTGGTATCGGGCGATTATACGTTCAGGATCGGACCCGGCGATGCCGATGGCCTCGACGTGGCGCAGGTGGATATCGTCCTGCGCAAAGGGGCGGTGAGCATCGACAAGCGCTTCGTTCCGGCTGGCCTGACCATGATCGCCGTCAGCATTTTCGGCCTGATCCGCCTGGGACGCCGCAAGGCCAACCCCAACAGCACGCCGCCAGCGCCCAAATGGGGACGATGATCGTGTCGCCGAGCAATGCCTGCCCGACACTGCTGACGCCGCGCCTGCGCCTGCGTCCGTTCGAAAGCCGCGATGAAGCCGGACTGCACGCCTGCCTCGCGAACGAAACGCTGACGCAGTATTGGGGCTTTACCGCCTGCACGACGATGGAGGAAACGCGGCGTTGCCTGCGCATCCTGGCAAAGACCACATCCCCCTACGATTCGATGGCCTGGGCGGTGGCCGACAGGACCACGGACGAGTGCATCGGCATGGTGAACTACCATCACCGCGAGGTCAGCAATCACCGGCTTGAAATCGGCTACATCCTGCGCCGCGAGTGGCACGGGCAGGGACTGATGAGCGAGGCGGTCAAGACCCTGATGGACTATTGCGTGGCCCATCTGAAGGCGCATCGCATCACGGCGATCATCCATCCCGACAACACCGCTTCGATCCGGCTGGCCAAACGGCTCGGCTTTCAATGCGAGGGCGGGCCGATGCGCGATTATTGGCGCGTCGGGAAAGGCTATATGAGCCCGATGCTCTACAGCTTCATTGCCAGCTGAGGGCTGTCCCCCGGCCTTTCCGTGATCCGGTAGGCGCAGCGCCGGGCGCCCTTCAATATATGCTCGAAGCGCCTGATCTCGACATCGGGACCGAGCGCCGCCTGAAATACATCGAGCTCCGACCGGCACAGTTTCTGGCATGCCCTGGCGGCCACGCAGATCGGGCAGTGGTTTTCCACCAGAACCAGCGCACCCGCCGCATCGCGGGTGGTTTGCGCCATGTACCCTTCGGCGGAGCGTATGTCCGCCAGACGCTGCACCCGTTGCTCGAGGGAGCCCGCGTCGGCGAGTTCCGTGCGATAGTGGTCGAGCGTGGCGGCTTCGCGGTGCGCGATCAGCTTGTCGAGCCCCGCATCGCCGAACACGGCTGACACGGACGCCAGTATATCGGCCGTCAGCGCCGCATGGTTGTCGGGAAACTGCCCGTTGCCTTCCTCGGTCAGGTGCCAGAAGCGTTTCGGGCGGCCGACGGTCTCGCGGCTGTCTTCAAAGGCGACGAGGCCATCCTCATGCAGCCGCCCAAGCATCTGCCGCACCGCGACGGAGGTAATGCCGAGGCGATCCGCCAGGGACGCGGCGGTCTGCGCGCCGGCGACTTTCAGGGAATAGAGCATGCGATTTGTCGTTCGATCCTGCATGTCGGCAATGTAACAAAATTCTTTTTAAAAGGCGATTGCTTATTTTATTAAGCGGAATATAAAAACATAAAACTTATTTAATTGAGGTGACGCCATGCATGACCCCGACGATACAGCCAGCGATGCCCGCTGGTCCGAGCTGCTGACCCCGCAGTTTTCCGCCGCGACCACGACGCTTTGCCTCGGCGTGGCGCTGTTTGCCTTCAACGGCTTTCTCGTTTCCACCTCCCTGCCGACGGCGGTGCGCGAGATCGGCGGGCTGAAGCTGATTTCCTGGGCCTTCACGCTCTATCTCGTCCTGTCCATTGTCGGCGGTGCCAGCGGCGCGCTGCTGAAGGGCAGGCTCGGCCCGCGCCGGGCACTGGTCGGGGCCGCCATCGTCTTTCTCGCGGGCACGCTGATTGCCGCCTTGGCCTCGTCGATGACGGAAGTGCTAGTCGGCCGCGCCCTGCAGGGGCTGGGCGAGGGCGTGATCGCCGCCATCTGCTATGCGCTCATTCCCGACCTGTTCCCATCGCGTCTGGTGGCAAAAGTGTTTGGCGCCGAAGCCGTCGTCTGGGCCATCGCCGCCTTCGGTGGTCCGCTGGTTGCCGGGCTTTTGACGGAAACCGTATCCTGGCGCGCCGCTTTCCTCGTCAATGTACCCATGGCGCTGATCTTCATCGCGCTGGTGTTCCGCATCGTACCGCGTTCGGCGGCCGAAGCCGCACCGCTGTCCGTGCCTTTCCTGCGGCTGGGGGCGATTGGCGGCGGCATCATGCTGGTGGCGCTTGCCGGCATCATGCAGACCCTGACGCTGGAAGTCCTGTGTGTCGCCGGCGCTGCGGCCGTTCTCATTGCCGTCGTTGCGGTTGACCGCCGCAGCCGCACGCCGCTGTTCCCGTCCGACGCCTTTGCCCTGACGTCGACGGTCGGCATTGGCCTGTGGATCGTGCTGCTGATGCCCGTCGCCCAGGCCTCCACCTCGGTCTATCTCGTCATGACCCTGCAGAATCTCTGGGGTTATGGCCCGACCATGGCCGGTGCGTTCAGCGCCAGCTTTGCCGTCGCCTGGAGCACCATCGCCATTCTGGTGGCCAATGTGCAGGACCCGCGCCGCCGGTCGCGGATGATCCGGCTCGGACCGGTGCTGCTGGTGACGGGACTTGCGGTTCTCGTGCTCGGTTTCTCCGCCGATCTGCCCGTTGTCGTTCTGATCGGCCAGATGAGCATCGGCGCGGGGTTCGGGGTCAGCTGGGGCTTTTTGAGCCAGAGCGTGATGGAATCGGCGCGTGACGGCGAGCGCGACCGGGCTTCCGCCCTCCTGCCGACGCTGCAATCCGCCGGTTACGCCATCGGGGCTGCGGTGGCCGGTCTGGTCGCCAATGCCGCCAGCTATCCCCAGGCAACAAGCCCCGAAGCCTTGCGCGGCGCGACGATGATCATCTTTGCCGTCTCGACGATGATCGGCCTTGCCGCCATGATCGCCGGTTTCGCCCTGCCGCTGCGCAGGAAGACGGTGTTCGCCGCCGATCTGCCGTAGCGGCACGAAAAAGCCCGCCCTGACGAGGGGCGGGCGACAGTTCCGGTCGATCCGGAAAATCCAGGAGAGGGGAGGATTTCGACCTGCAAATCCCCTCTCTTGCGATTTCTACAGATCAGCCATCGCCTCTTCATATTCGGTCGACAGCGTCAGCCATTCCTCTTCCGCCCGGGCGAGCGAGGATTTGGCGTAACCGATTTCCTTGCCGATCTGCGTCGCCTTTGCGGGCTCGCGGCTGTAGATGACCGGATCGGCCAGCTGGTCCTGCAGGGTCTCGATCTTCTTTTGGAAGCGCTGCACCATGGCATCGGCTTCCTGGATCTTCTTCTGCAGCGGCTTCAGCGCTTCGCGCTTCTGCGCCGACAGCTTGCGCTGCTCGGCCTTGGTCAGCTTCTGTCCGTCATCGGCGTTGATCTTGCTGTTGCCGGAGCGCTCGGCCTTGGCATCGGCCAGAACCAACGAACGGTAGGCGTCGAGATCGCCGTCATAGGGCGCAACCGCGCCGTCACGCACCAGCCAGAGCCGGTCCATCGTGGCTTCGATCAAGTGCCTGTCGTGCGCAATCAGGATCACGGCACCGTCGAAATCATTGAGCGCATGCATCAGCGCTTCGCGGCTGTCGATATCCAGATGGTTGGTCGGCTCGTCCAGGATGAGCAGGTTCGGACCCTGGAAGGTCGCAAGCCCCATCAAAAGACGCGCCTTTTCACCGCCGGAAAGGTCCTTTGCCGCCGTGTTCATCTTCACCGTGGCCAGACCCATCTGCGAGACGCGGGCGCGCACCTTGGATTCCGGCGCATCGGGCATCAGCTTGCGCACATGCTCGATGGCATTGTCCTCGGGCACCAGATCGTCGAGCTGGTGCTGGGCAAAGAAGGAAATCTTCAGGTTCGGCGCCACCGTCATCCGGCCGCTCTGCAGTGCGAGACGTCCGCTGATCAGCTTGGCCAGTGTCGACTTGCCGTTACCGTTCGAACCCAGCAGCGCAATACGGTCGTCCGCATCGATACGCAGGTTGAGATGCTTGAGCACCGGCTTGCCCGGCGTGTAGCCGACTTCACCGCTTTCAACGGCGATGATCGGCGATGCCACCACCTTTTCCGGTTCGGGAAAATGGAACGGCGCCACATGGTCTTCGATCACCGACGAAATCGGCTTCAGCTTCTGCAGCGCCTTCAGGCGGGACTGCGCCTGCTTGGCCTTGGACGCCTTGGCGCGGAAACGCTCGACGAAGGCCTCCATGTGCTTGCGGTGCGCTTCCTGCTTGGTGCGCTGCTTCTGCTGCAGCTCCAGCGCTTCGCTGCGCAGCCGTTCGAACTGGTCGTAATTGCCCTGCCACAGCGTCAGCTTGGTCTGGTCGAGATGGATGATCGAATTGACGGCCGAGTTGAGAAGGTCGCGGTCATGGCTGATCAGGATGACCGTGTGCGGATAGCGGCGGACATAATCCTCCAGCCACAGCGTGCCTTCCAGATCGAGATAGTTGGTCGGCTCGTCCAGCAGCAGCAGGTCCGGCTCGGCGAAGAGCACGGCCGCCAGCGCCACGCGCATGCGCCAGCCGCCGGAGAAGGACGAGGCCGGGCGCTTCTGCGCTTCGGAATCGAAGCCGAGGCCGGAGAGGATCGCACCGGCGCGCGCTTCGGCCGAATGCGCGTCGATATCGACCAGACGGATGTGGATCTCGGCGATGCGGTGCGGGTCCGTGGCGGTTTCGGCTTCCGCGAGAAGGGCGGTGCGCTCCTGGTCGGCGGCCAGCACGATCTCAAGCAGGGAATCTTCCGTTCCCGGCGCTTCCTGCGCCACCTGGCCGATGCGGATGTTCTTGGGCAGGAAGAAATCGCCGGTTTCCGCCGGCATCTCGCCGGTGATCACCTTGAACAGGGTGGATTTGCCCGCGCCATTGCGCCCGACCAGTCCAGCCTTCGTGCCCGACGGCAGGTTGAGGTTGGCGTGATCGATCAGCAGGCGTCCGGCCATACGCACGGATATGTCGTTGAGAATAAGCATGGCCGCGCTTTTGCACGGGAAATGCGCTTTTCGCAAGCCGTGCATGCTGCAGATATCGCCCGATTGCGCGGGAAAGTCGGGTTAGGCGATATCTGTGTCCGATTGGGCACGCTTGTCAGGAGGTGCGTGGTTCGACAAGCTCACCATGAGGGAGGTGGTTTGGTGCAAGGCCAATCTGATACGTCGCAGAACTGGTTCCCTGCAATCTGCCCAAGTCCCTCATGGTGAGCTTGTCGAACCACGCACGCTGGTTATGCAATTCATCGCGGATTATAGGCGGCGCGCATGCGAAAATGCTGTTGCAGCAAATTGACTTTCCGCCGAAATGCGTCAGTCTTGCTGCCATAATATCCAAACAGAGGCGCCTTTCCATGGGAATCATTCTGCACGAACTCGTCGGTACGGATCTGAACAGGCCATTCAGCCCGCATTGCTGGAAAACCGTGATGTCGCTGGCCCACAAGGGCCTGCCGTTCAACCGCAATCGCGTGTCGTTCAAGGGTATTCCGGAGCTCGAAGGCGCGTTCTCGCCAAAGGTGCCCATCATCCGCGATGGCGATACGCGGGTGGCGGATTCCTTCGAGATCGCCCTGTATCTGGAAGACACCTATCCCGACCGGCCATCGCTGTTCAAGGGCGAGGGTGGCCGGGCCATGGCCCGCTTCGTCGAGGGCTGGTCGCAGATGACGCTGCATCCCTATCTGAATCTCGTCATCCTCATGCCGGTGCACGATATTCTCGATGCGCCGAACCAGGCCTATTTCCGCGAAAGCCGCGAGAAAATCTTCGGCCGTCCGCTGGAGGCGGTGGCTGCCGAACGTGACGCCAGGCACGACGCCTTCACCAAGAGCCTTGAGCCCCTGCGCAAGATGCTGCTGTCGCAGCCGTTCATCGGCGGCGAGGGCCCGCTGTTCAGCGATTACATCGTGTTCGGGGCGTTCCAGTGGGTGCGGGTGCTGACGCCGTTCAAGCTGCTGGACGAGAAGGATCCGGTGCACGCGTGGTTCGAGCGCTGCCTCGATCTGCATGGCGGCATTGCCCGCGAGATCAGTGCTGCTGCATAGGTCTGCAATTTGGGCAGCAGGGTTGTGCGTGGTTCGACAGGCTCACCATGAGGGAGATTGAGGATTGCAGGGGATATATTCTGCAACCTATCAGATTGGCATTGCAGTCAAACCACCGCCCTCATGGTGAGCTTGTCGAACCACGCACCATGCCATTGCCTGTTTCTCGGCACAGCCCCTTGGCAAAGGGGCTGCCTGACGCTATAGAGCCGCCATCCAATTCCCCTAACGACAAGGTTTTATTCCATGGCGATTGAACGCACTTTCTCGATGATCAAGCCCGACGCGACGCGCCGCAACCTGACCGGTGCCATCACACAGAAGCTGGAAGAGGCTGGTCTTCGTGTTGTTGCTTCCAAGCGCGTCTGGATGAGCCGCCGCGAAGCCGAAGGCTTCTACGCCGTTCACAAGGAACGTCCTTTCTTCGGCGAACTCGTTGAATTCATGTCCTCCGCACCGACCATCGTCCAGGTTCTGGAAGGCGAAAACGCCATTGCGCGCAACCGTGAAGTCATGGGCGCCACCAACCCGGCCAATGCCGACGAAGGCACCATCCGCAAGACATTCGCCCTGTCGATCGGCGAAAACTCCGTTCACGGTTCCGATGCGCCTGAAACAGCCGCAGAAGAAATCGCCTACTGGTTCTCCGGTACGGAAGTCGTCGGCTGATTGTTTCAGATCAGACAGCAAGAAGCCGGGATTTTCCCGGCTTTTTTGTTTTAAAGGGCTGTGAATTCAGTCCTGCCGCGCCAGCTGCGCAATGGTTTTGCGGGATACATCGCGCAAGATGAGTTTGCCGCCGACGACCGAAAAGGAACGGGTGCGTTCCAGCGCCGTAAAGAACTTGTGTTCCTGATCCATCAGGGCAGGCGGGCAGAGCTTGCGCGTTGCCGCCGCCGGCTTGAATGTGAGCTTGCGGCCTTTGACCACAGCCTTGCTCATGAAGCGGTTGCAGCCGCCGGAACCGCTCACCGCACCGTCACGGCCGATCGTGAGGGTTGTCTGGGCGAAGTCGATGACGCCGCCGCCATTGATGTCTTCCGCCAGCCAGGACACATCGGTAATGACCGGCACGCGGCTTTCGCTGTGTGCCTTGAACGACAGGCCGAACAGCGCGATCACGCCGGCGAAGCCGATGAAGAGTGACAGAATGGCAAGCCGTCTCATTTCTCAATCTCCTGCCAGCGCGTAAGCGCCGCCGCATCGGTCGATTTGGCCTCGACCCAGCCGCTCGCCGCACCGCTGGCAAGGTGTTCCTTCTTCCAGAAGGGTGCGGCATTCTTCAGATAATCCATCAGGAAGGCGGCAGCGTCAAAGGCGGCGCGGCGATGGGCGGAGGCAGCCACGACCAGCACGATGTTCTCGCCCGGCCGGATCATGCCATAGCGGTGGATGACCGTAAGCCCCGTCAGCGGCCAGCGGCCGAGCGCTTCGCCGGCAATACGGGTGATCTCGCGGGCGGCCATTTCGGGGTAATGCTCGATTTCCAGCGCCTGGAGCGTCCCGGCTTTATCCCGGCACAGCCCGCTGAAGGTGACGACGGCGCCAATGTCATGGCGTCCCGATGTCAGGCGGGCAATTTCAGCGGCCGTATCGAAATCGTCGCTCTGGATGGCGACGCGCGGTCTGATCGCGCCGGACATGGCTTCAGCCGCCGGTCATGGGCGGGAACAGGGCAATCTCATGCGCGCCGCCAATCGGCGTCTTGTGGTCGACATGTTCCTGGTTGATGGCCACGCGGATGACGTCCTGATATTCCAGCGCCGCCTCATATTCCTCGCCGCGGGTTTTGAGATGGCTCAGGAGATCGCCGACGGTCACGATGGAGGGCGCGAGATCGATGATCTCCTCGCCCTTGCCGATGCGTTCGCGCACCCACGCGAAATATACAAGCTTCACTGCCATGGCTCTAATCTACCACATGTTTGAGGCCGGCACGGAAATAGTCCCAGCCGGTATAGAGTGTCACGAGGGCCGCCACCCACAGCAGGGCGATGCCGAACTGCGTCGTATGCGGCACGATCTTGTCACCGGCGGGTCCCGCCAGAAGGATGGCCACGGCAAACATCTGGATCGTCGTCTTCCATTTCGCCAGCTGGCTCACCGGCACGCTGACCTTCAGTTCCGCCAGATATTCGCGCAGGCCCGAAACGAGAATTTCGCGGCACAGGATGATGATCGCTGCCCACAGCGTCCAGCCGGCAATGGTTCCGTCCGCCGCCAGCAGCAAAAGGCAGGCCGATACCAGCAGTTTGTCGGCTATCGGATCGAGCATGCGGCCGATCGTCGAGGTCTGTTTCCAGATGCGCGCGAGATAGCCGTCGAAGAAGTCGGTGATGCTGGCAATGGCGAAAATCGCCAGCGCGCCCCAGCGCGCCGCATCGCTGGATTGCAGGCTGCCTTCAAGGAAAAAGCACAGCACGACCAGCGGCACCGCGAGAATGCGCCCATAGGTCAACAGGTTCGGCAAGGAGTAGGCGTTGTTCTTGGGCATATTTCCAACCAATCAAATCAGTGCCGATCAAACGGGCTTGTCCGCCAAACGTCAAGCTCATCATTCCGGAGTCGGGCGCAATTGTGTCCCGATTTCAATAAGTAAACCAAACTAGGTGCGAAAATGATCGCGAATGGTGATGGCCATTGCTTCCGATATCCCGTCCACCTTCATCAGATCCTCGACAGCGGCCTGCGATACAGCTTTAGCCGTGCCAAACTGATGAAGCAGTGCACGTTTGCGTGAAGGGCCGATCCCGGCGATCTCATCCAGCGGATTCTTGACCATTTCCTTCTTGCGCTTGGCGCGGTGCGTGCCGATGGCAAAACGGTGCGCCTCGTCGCGCAGCCGCTGCAGGAAATAGAGGACAGGATCGCGCGGCGGCAGGGTGAAGGACTGCTTGCCCTCCATGAAAAACCGCTCGCGCCCGGCATCGCGGTCCACGCCCTTGGCAACGCCGATGGCCGTCACCTTGTCGGCAATCCCCATCTCCTGCAGAATGCCGCGCACCGCACTCATCTGGCCCTGTCCGCCGTCGATCAGGATGATATCAGGCCATGCAGGGAAGGCATCGGACTCCTCGTCGAACTCGTCGATCTCCTCATCCGCCGGTGCATCCGGCATGTCCTTGTTTTCCGGCGTGCCATGTTCCTTGACGAGGCGGCTGAACCGGCGCTCGATCACTTCGCGCATCATGCCGAAATCGTCGCCCGGCGTGATCTCGGTCGAGCGGATGTTGAACTTGCGGTACTGGTTTTTGACAAAACCCTCCGGGCCCGCGACGATCATGCCGCCGATGGCATTGGTACCCATGATGTGGGAGTTGTCGTAGACCTCGATGCGGCGCGGTGGTTTTTCCAGACCGAAGGTTTCCGCGACACCCTTGAGCAGGCGCGACTGCGACGAGGTTTCGGCCAGCTGGCGGCCAAGCGCCTCGCGGGCATTGCTGAGCGCGTGTTCGACAAGATCCTTCTTCTCGCCGCGCTGCGGCACGGTGATCGTCACCTTGCGGTCGGATTTCGCCGTCAGGGCGACACCGAGCAGCTCCTGATCCTCGACCGTTTCCGACAGCATGATCAGCGAGGGGCAGGGCTTGTCGTCGTAGAACTGCGCCAGAAAGGCCCCGAGCACCTCGGCGCTCGACAGCGACGAGTCGGCCTTGGGATAATAGGCGCGGTTGCCCCAGTTCTGGCCCGTGCGGAAGAAGAACACCTGAATGCAGGTGGTGCCGCCGTCCTGGTAGATGGCAAAGACATCGGCCTCTTCAACCGATTGCGGGTTGATGCCGGAATGCGACTGGACGTGGGAGAGAGCAGACAGGCGGTCGCGATAGACCGCCGCGCGCTCGAAATCGAGTTCGGCGGAGGCTTCGCGCATGGCATCGGACAGATGGGTTTTCACCGCCTGGCTCTTGCCGGACAGAAACGCCTTGGTCTCGGTGACCAGCTCGTCATAATCCGCTTCGCTGATTTCACCGGTGCAGGGACCGGAGCAGCGCTTGATCTGGTAGAGCAGGCACGGACGCGTGCGGTTTTCGTAGAACGAATCGGTGCAGGTGCGCAGCAGGAAGGCGCGTTGCAGCGCGTTGATCGTGCGCCCGACAGCACCCGCCGAGGCAAAGGGGCCGAAATAATCGCCCTTCGAGGAGCGGGCACCGCGATGCTTGAAAATGCCCGGTGCCAGCCGCCGGTCGGTCTGCTTGGGCGCCGTCAGCAGGATATAGGGAAACGACTTGTCGTCCCGCATCAGAACATTAAAGCGCGGGCGCAAGCGCTTGATGAGATTCGCTTCCAGCAGCAGCGCTTCGGTCTCGGTACGGGTGACGACGAATTCCATTTTCATGGTTTCGCGGATCATGCGGGCGATACGGTTGTTGTGACCCTGACCGCGCGCATAGTTGGAAACGCGCTTCTTCAGGTTGCGGGCCTTGCCCACATAGAGCACATCGCCGTCGCCGTTGAACATGCGGTAGACGCCGGGCTTGTTAGGCAGCCGCTTGACCAGTTCGCCAATAACATCGGCACCGCTGGTTCCGTCGCTTTCGACGCTGGAATCCCATTCGATCGCATTGATCAGTGCGGCGACATCGCGGATCGGCTCGCTGTTTTCCTCGGCGAGCGGACCGTCATCATCCAGCATCACATCGGTATCCTCCGCGTTCCCGTCGGGGGAAAGCGGCGGGGCCGGATCGATAGCCGGATGATTGCGTGCGTTGGTCATTCTGCCATTCCCGTGACATCCGGCGTCTCCCACGCCAGATGCTGCCCGCCATCCAGGGCAATCATTTGCCCGGTGATGGAGCGCGTCTGCCAGAGATAGCGGATCGTGTTGCCGAATTCTGCCAGATCGGGCCCGTGTTTCAACAGCAGGCCGTCAACTTGTTGTTCAAAATCGATTCTCTCCTGACGTTCGCCCTGCATGGTCGGCCCCGGACCGATGGCATTGACCCGGATATGCGGGGCCAGCGCCTGCGCCATGGTCTGGGTCGCGGCCCACAATGCGGCCTTCGACAGGGTGTAGGAGGTGAATTTCGGCGTGAGCCGCCACACGCGCTGGTCGATAATATTGACAATGAGGCCGTTCTCCCCGTCGGGAAGCGCCGATTTCATCGCATCCGCCAGCAGGACCGGGGCCTTCACATGCACGGCGAAATGCCTGTCCCAGACGTGGTCGTCGAAATTGCCGAACCCGTCATCATGAAAGATCGATGCATTGTTGACAAGAATTTCCACCGGACCGAGCGCATCCTCGGCGCTGCCGATCAGGCCGCGAACCGCATCGCCGTCGGTCAGATCCGCCTGGACCACCGCCGCGGTGCCTCCGGCCGCCTCTACTGCACGCAGCAGGGCCTGGCCTTCTTCGAGCGAATGATTGCAATGAATAGCCACAGCAAAACCGTTGGCGGCAAGATTCTCTACAATCGCCTTACCAACGCGCCTTGCGCCGCCTGTGACAAGGGCAACGGTCTTATCTCTGTGCAAATGGCTCTCCCAGTCCTGCGATTCATGCTCGAATATAGGGAGGATATCGGCAAAGCGCGAGGGTTTGGCGGCATCTGCACTGACAAATGAGAAATTCCAGTCATTTGCTTCTTTCATGGCATTTTTGCCAGATGAAGGTGCGTATAGCCACGAAAATTGGCCGAGAAATGCAAGCATAAGGCAGAGTTTAAGTATCGGTTAAGTATACTATATTGAAAACGGCGGATTGCGGACTTTTCAATAAAATTTTCTCAAATATTTCGTAAAATCTATTTTGTCGTACTATTTTTACATCGTTGAAATCATTGGCTAATTCAAAATGTTGCATAATGAACACATCGCATTTCTGCCATTTTCTCGACAGTTTCTTTTCACAGTCTGGCGCGAGTGCCGCCACAATGAGAAGCGAATGTTCCTCTCGTTCAGCGGACGCAAGTTTTGGTTTATCCCCCCGACCAAGTGCCCGCTCCGTGTAGAAGAGTTTAAAAAAAGGAGATTGCCATGCGCACTCTTAAGACAATGATCCTCGCTTCGGCGGCTGTGCTGACGCTCTCCGCCCCAGTTCTCGCTGCTGACGTCATCACCGAACAGGCTCCTGCGCCTGAAGCTGCGTACCAGGCGCCCCAGGCCGATTGGTCCGGTGCATATCTCGGTGTTTACGGCGGTTATGGCTGGAACAAGAACAAGACCAGTGTTGGCAAGCTCGATGCCGACGGCCTGAAGGGTGGCGCTTACGGCGGCTACAACCTGCAGAACGGCCAGTTCGTATACGGTGCTGAAGGCGACATCGGCTACTCCGGTGCCAAGGAAAACAACTTCGGCTACAAGGCCAAGCAGGGCGTAGAAGGTTCTATCCGTGCCCGTGCCGGTATCGCTCTTGATCCGGTCCTGCTCTACGGTACAGGCGGTGTTGCCATTACCGACAGCAAGCTGTCTGGTCCTCTCGGCAGCGAAAGCAAGACCCACGTCGGCTGGACTGCCGGTGCCGGTGCAGAAGCCAAGATCACCCAGAACATCGTTGGTCGCGTTGAATATCGCTACACCGACTTTGGCAAGAAGGACTATGATCTGGGCGGCATCGACAGCGTATCGAACAAGATCACCACGAACGAAGTTCGCGTTGGTGTTGGCTACAAGTTCTAATCTGGACTTGACCTCCAGAAAAAGCCGGGCAGGAAACTGCCCGGCTTTTTTGTTGTCCCGGATTTACTTCGGCAGAAGCGCCGCAAGCTCGGGATGCAGTTCTTCGAACCGCTTCTGCCAGCGCTTGAGTTTCGAACGGCCCTTTTCCCATTTGCCTTCGAACCGCAGGGTCGCATAGGCGAGGGCGGCGGCCAGCGCGATATGGCCGCCATGCAGCTTCTTGCCGAGGCGCGGCGGCGCCGCATTGAGATAGTCGAGCACGCGGATCGCTTTGGCCCACTGCCAGTCGAGCCACGGCTGATGGATTTTCTCTTCCGGATGGAAACGCCGTTCATAGACATGGGCAAGCAGGACATCGCACAGGCCGTCCGCAACGGATTCCAGCTGTTCCGCCTCCAGCCGCTTTTCGGCATTGCGCGGGAAAATCTTGTTGCCCGACACGCGGTTGAAATACTGGGTGATGACGCGGCTGTCGTAGAGCGCCTTGCCGTCGTCGAGAATGAGTGTCGGAATCTTGCCGAGTGGATTGGCGTTGATCAGTTCGGCCGGGGCCGTATTGGTGTCCACGAGGACACTTTCAATCGGAATGCCGGCGTAATGGGCGACCATGCGCACCTTGGTGCTGTAAGGCGAGGCGGGGGAATACAGAACTTTCGTCACGATGACGCTCCTCGGTTGACGATTCGATGGCGAACGGTAAACGCCCGGCGGGTTTTCGCAAAGCGGTCAAAATTGTGCGTGGTTCGACAAGCTCACCATGAGGGGACTGGGCGGGCTGCAAAGCTTATCTTAGACGCTGCAGAATAAAGCTCCCTGCAATCCTCACTCTCCCTCATGGTGAGCTTGTCGAACCACGCACGATAATCATGCAGTGCGGGAATGGATGTTCTACCGCGTTCCCGGCATGTCGACGGAACGCCGGCGGCAGGAGGAGCGGTCAACCTCCGGGCAGCTGCGGAACTGCAGGTCCTTGGTCAGGCAGACGCGCACCTCACGCAGGTATGTGCTGTCGCAGGTGACGGAGACCGCATCCCGCGTCATTCCCGGATTGGCCGCGACAAAGGCCTGTTCGACAAGCTGCGGATTGACGGGCGCCCGCTGGGTGGGCTGGCTGTAGGCGGACGGGATGGCAACACGCGATACCGCCTGCCGCATCACGGAAAAATAATCTTTCTGCGTCAATCCGGTGCAGGTGCCGTGCTTGCGCCATTCATAGGTGACGAGCCCGGCGGACGGCATGATGTCGGAGAGCTGCCTGGCCTGGCTGAACGGCACGTCGCGCGGCTCGTCGGTGGTGCAGTCCTGCGGATAGCCCTGTTCATATTGCGGCCAGAGCCCGTGCACGACGAAGCCGTAGGGGCGCCCGGTCGAGCATTGCTGCCGGTTGGCATTCGAGCCCTCGGCGGCGCAATAGCTGGGCGACCAGGACAATGCGAGAACGTAGAAATCAAAACCGGTGCCCGCCGGTACGGGTGCGGCGGGCGCGCCGGTTGTCTGGCGTTCGCCCGCGGCAATCACCTCGGGGGTCTGTTGCGGAACAAGACTTTCCCGCGGCTGCTGCTCACGCAGATAGGTCAGTACCGACACGCCGAGAAGCGCTGCAAACAGGGCATAGCGCGCCAGGCTGCCGATCTGCATCAGCGGTCACGGATCATTTCAGGCTGCGGCAGCTGCCATTGTAAACGTTCCAGCGGTCGAACCCGGCCACGCAGAACTCGACATTGTTGCCGATGGAAGCGTAACCCAAGCCTTCCTCGACCACGTACCAGACCGGACGCTGTCTGCCGTCGGAGAGATGGGCGGTCGCCTGGCAATAATAGCGCGGGACGGCGGACATTTCCGGATTGCGGCTCGGCTCATAGCGCTGCTGATGAACGTCGCTGAAATCCTGGATCGCCACCTGCTGCAGGCCCGGCACGTGATGCACCTGATAGGAGAACCGGTTGACGATGCGATTGAGGACGCCGGATTTGCCGCAGGTATCGTCATAGGTCTGGCTGGGCGCGCGTTGCAGGTAATCGGCGGAAAACGCCGGAACGGCGGACGAAATTGCCAGTGCAGCGCCAAGGGTCGTGGCGAGAAGGGTGGAAACGCGTGCCATAGGGGTCACTCTCCATGAGGTATCGATTTGCGACCAATGTCGGACAGCCGGTGCGCGCGGTCAAGCACCAACTTGCTCGCCGCGGATCCAATCGACGGTGAAACCGGCATTCTGCCCGTCACTGAGGACTTTTGACAACGCCGGGAAAACGCTGCGCAGCTCGCCCTCCAGCGTGAAAGGCGGATTGACGATGATCATGCCGGTGCCATCGAGCCGCGGTTCCGGCGAGGGCGCTCGAATCATCAGCTCCGCGCGCAGGATTTTGGCAATGCCGGTATCGTGCAGGAGGGAGGCGAAACGCTTCACTTCCTGCCGGTCCTTGACCGGGTACCAGAAAGCATAGGTGCCCCCGGCAAAACGCCGGTGCGCCTTGACCAGCCCCTCCGCCAGACGGTCGAATTCGCCGCCGATTTCAAACGGCGGGTCGACAAGGATGAGGCCGCGCTTTTCCTTGGGCGGCAGGTGAGCGCCCAGCGCCAGCCAGCCGTCCAGCTGTGTCACGCGTACCTGCACGTCGCCTTCGAACAGCTCGGCAAGGAGCCGGGCATCGTCCGGATGCAGTTCGAGTGCCGACAGCCGGTCCTGCTTGCGCAGCAGGTGCCGCACGATCAGCGGTGAACCGGGATAGTGGCGGATGGCACCATCGGGATTTTCGGCGCGGACAATGTCCAGATAGGGCTGGATGAGACCGGCGACATCCGTATCCAGCTTGGCCTCGAGCAGGCGGCCGATGCCGCTCTGCCATTCGCCTGTCTTGCCCGCTTCCGTTCCCTTGAGATCGTAGCGGCCGATACCCGCATGGGTATCGATGACGCGAAAGCCATGGTCCTTGCGCTGCATATAGAGCACAATCCGCGTCAGGATAATGTGTTTGACGACATCGGCGAAATTGCCGGCGTGATAGGCGTGACGGTAGTTCATGGCCCTGCTTGTTTCACGATGTTGGTGCTATCGCAAGCATCTCGCTATGCTGATTGTCAAATTGATTCCCGAAGGTCTTCCGATGACAAAACTTCTCGCCATGTCCGGCAGCCTGCGCGCCGTTTCCATGAACAAGTCGGTGCTGGAGGCCTGCAGTCAATTGGTGCCCGCCGGTGTCAGCGTGGCGCTTTATGCGGGGCTGGCGGGGTTGCCGCCGTTCAATCCCGATCTCGACGGCGACAATCCGCCCAAGAAGATTGTGGCGTTGCGCAAGCAGGTCGGTGCGGCGGATGGTCTGATCATTTCCTGCCCGGAATATGCCCATGGCATTCCCGGCAGCTTCAAGAACATGCTGGATTGGCTCGTGTCGTGCATCGAATTCCCGGGAAAGCCGGTGCTTCTGATCAATACCTCGCCGCACTCGGAGCGCATCACGCCGCTTCTCATGGAAGTCCTGATGACGATGTCGGCGCATGTGGTCACGAGTGCGTCGCTCACCCTGCCGCTCAAGGGCAAGAAGCTGGACGCGGACGGCATCGCCAAAAGCGCGGAATTCGGTGCGCCGCTGCGCGCCGGTCTTGCCAGTTTTGTCGACGGCATCAATGCCGTTTAGAACTTCTCACTTTAAAGATGAGATTATCGAATTTGCCTTATGACCCAAATGTGTCATTGAGCGCGGAGAGCACGCGCATTTCGGGCGTGCCGGGGTCTGATCATGTCCGGAACGGTTGTTCTCATTGTCCTGTTTGCCGCATTTCTGCATGCAAGCTGGAATGCTGTCGTCAAATCCGAGGGCGATAAATTCCTCAACACCGTCGTGGTCGTGACTTCGGCGGGGGTGATCGCCATGGTCTGCCTGCCGTTCCTGCCGGTACCGGCGCGCGAAAGCTGGCCGTTTCTGGCGGCATCGGGCGTGGTCCAGCTCATCTATCTCGCGCTTGTCGCGGCGGCCTACCGCAGCGGCGACATGAGCCAGGCCTATCCCATCATGCGCGGCACGGCGCCGCTGTTCGTCGCCATTGCCAGCGGTCCGCTGGTCGGCGAGTTCCTGTCGGCGCAGAAATGGTCGGGCATTGCCCTGATCTGCTGCGGCGTGCTGGTGCTGGCGCTGGAGGCGCGGCGGGGGGCAGGGGCCAACCGCGCCACGACGGTCTTTGCTTTGATCAATGCTTTGGTCATCGCCACCTATACCCTGATCGACGGCATCGGCGTCCGGCATTCCGGCGCACCGGCGGCCTATACGATGTGGGTTTTCACCCTCAACGCCATTCCCCTGTTTCTCTGGACCGTGGTGACCCGCAAGGGCGAGCTCTGGCCGCATTTCCTCAAGCGGACGCGGCTGGCCACGGTCGGTGGCGTCGGCACGCTCGGCTCCTACGGTCTTGCCCTGTGGGCGATGACCATGGCGCCGGTCGCAGCCGTTGCCGCCTTGCGCGAAACGTCGATCCTGTTTGCGGTCGCCATCTCCGCCCTGGTTCTCAAGGAGAATGTCGGCGCCAAGCGCCTGATCGCCGTGGCGCTGATCGCCGCAGGCGCCGCCGTGATGCGTCTCGCCTGACGCCTATTTCGGCACCATGTCGAAATAGGGTTTTGCCTCTTCCAGGGCGCGGGCAAAGGATGGCCGGTTCATCAGGCGATCGCGATAAGCGGTCAGCACGGGATATCCCTCGCCGATCGGCACGGCCATGTCGCCATAGAACAGCGCGGGGGAAGCGGCGCAGTCCGCCATCGTATAGGCGTTGCCTGCCGCCCAAGTCCGGCCTTTGAGACGATCCTCGAGCACATCATAAGCGGTTCGCAGCTTCTGTCTGGCATGGTCAACGCCCAGCGCATCGTTCTGGCCCGCGGGACGCAGCCTGTCGGTGACGACCTTCTGCATCGGCACATGCACGTGCAGATCGAAGAAGCGGTCGTAGAAGCGCGTTTCCAGTGCCGGCTCCTGCTCGGAGGGCAAAAGCGGCGTCCTGCCGGGAAAATGCTCGGCGAGGTATTCGATGATGATGCTGGATTCAGGAACGGTCTGGCCCCGGGCTTCGTCGCGCAAGACCGGAAACTGCCGGATCGGCCACATCTTGCGGAATTCGGCGCTTGCCTCTTCGTTCATGAAATCGACCATGCAGGGCTCGAAGGGCGTGTCGTTCTCGTACAGCGCGGTGAGCACTTTCATGCAGAACGACGATAGCGGGTGAAAATACAGTTTCAGTGACATTTCGGGCCTCCCATGCAAAGTTTGATCAGTATTCAATACTAAAGTGATTGCTTAAGTATCAAGTCCGCTCGCCAGCGTCAAGCGCGGTCGCGACATTTTGCGTCTGCAGCCGCTATCCAACCCATTCCGGCGGCGCGAAAACTGCGCTATGGATAGGCCATGAACAAAGCTGTCATTCTCCGCACGGGCCATTCGGCCTGTCCTCACGATTGCCCTTCGACCTGCGCGCTGGATGTCGAGGTGCTCGATTCCGGCCAGATCGGACGCGTGCGCGGCGCCAAGGACAACACTTATACGGCCGGTGTCATCTGCGCCAAGGTTGCCCGCTATGCCGAGCGCATCCACCATCCCGACCGGCTGCTCAAGCCGCTTGTTCGTGGCGGCTCGAAGGGTGAGGGCGTGTGGAAAGAGGCAAGCTGGGATGCGGCGCTTGATCTTGTCGCTGAACGCTTCCTCAAGGCCGAAGCGGAATACGGCTCGCAGAGCATCTGGCCTTACATCTATGCCGGTACGATGGGGCTGGTGCAGCGCGATTCCATGCACCGCCTGCGCCACGCCAAGAAATATTCCAACCAGTTCGACAGTTTTTGCACCAACATGGCCTGGACCGGGTTTTTCGCCGGGACCGGCAAGCTTGGCGGCGTCGATCCGCGCGAAATGGCCAAGTCCGATTGCGTGGTGATCTGGGGCACCAATGCGGCGGCCACGCAGGTCAATGTGATGACCCATGCGGTGCGTGCCCGCAAGGAGCGCGGCGCGAAGATCGTTGCCATCGACATCTATGAAAACGCCACCGTGCGGCAGGCGGATCTCGGCCTTGTGCTGAAGCCGGGCACCGACGGGGCGCTGGCTTGCGCCGTCATGCATGTGCTGTTCCGCGACGGTCTTGCCGACTGGGACTATCTCAATGCCTATACGGACGATCCGAAAGGGCTGGAAGCGCATCTTGCCGACCGCACGCCTGAGTGGGCGGCTGCGCTGACCGGCCTGACGGTCGCGGAGATCGAAGAATTCGCCCGGCTGGTCGGCACGACAAAGAAGACGTTCTTCCGGCTTGGCTACGGTTTCACCCGCCAGCGCAACGGCGCGGTCAACATGCATGCGGCCCTGTCCATCGCGGCCGTCACCGGCGCCTGGAAGCATGAGGGCGGCGGGGCATTTCACTCCAACTCCGGCATTTTCCGCATGGACAAGCGGGAAATCGAAGGACAGGCCTTCAAGGATTCCTCCGTTCGCCATATCGACCAGTCCAAAATCGGTCTGGCGCTGAACGGTGACAAGGAGACGCTTTATGGCGGGCCGCCCGTCATGGCGATGCTGATCCAGAACACCAATCCGGCCAATGTCGCGCCGCAGCAGCGCCTGATCAAGCAGGGCATGCTGCGCGAGGACCTGTTCATGGTCGTGCACGAACAGTTCATGACCGACACGGCAAAGCTGGCCGATGTGGTGCTGCCGGCCACCATGTTCATGGAGCATGACGATATCTATCGCGGCGGCGGCCAGCAGCACATCGTGCTCGGCCCCAAGCTGATCGATGGTCCGGGCGAAACGCGGCCCAATCTCTACGTCATCAACGAACTGGCAAAACGCCTCGGCGTCGGCGACCTGCCGGGCTTCGATCTCGATGCCCGGACGCTGATCGACCATATGATGGCGGCGAGCAATCTGCCGGGCTATGACGTGCTGAAGGAGATCCGCTGGCTCGATGTGCAGCCGGATTACGAAACCGCGCATTACGCGAAGGGTTTCAACTGGCCCGACGGCAAATACCGCTTCAAGCCGGATTGGACCGGCAGTCCGTCGCCGAACCGCCCACCGCAGTCCATGGGTACGCAGGGACCGTTCGCGACTCTGCCGCAATGGCCGGATTATTGGGAAGCCATTGAAGTCGCGGATGCAAAACATCCGTTCCGGCTGGGCACATCACCCGCGCATAATTTCCTCAACTCGACCTTTGCCGAAACACCGACCTCGATGCTGAAAGAGGGCCGCCCGGAACTGCTGATCCATCCCGACGATGCATCGGCGCTCGGCATCGAGGAGGGCATGCGTGTCGAAATCGGCAATGAGCGCGGCGAGGTGGTGGTGCATGCCCGCCTGAACGCCGGTCTCAAGCGCGGCGTGGTGATCTCGGAAGGCCTGTTCCGCAATTCGGCATTCGAGCGCGGCGAGGGCATCAATGTCCTGACGGGCTCGGATGCGTCGGCGCCCTATGGCGGCGCAGCCTTCCACGACAGCAAGGTTTGGGTTCGCCCGGCAATGAATTGATTCTATTGATATTTTTGACTTTTTTTTGAATCTGCAATTTTGAATATCTGTACATTTTGACAACTATGGTTTACATTTATGAAGCGGTTGATTGAAAAGACCGACACGTTTTTAGACTGGTTTGATGGTCTGCGAGATCAGCGAGCCAGAGCGAGAATTGCCAAACGGCTTGATCGATTGGTTGAAGGCAATCCCGGTGATGTCAAAGCTGTCGGCGAGGGCGTCAGTGAACTTCGTATTGATTATGGTCCGGGGTACCGCGTCTATTACATTGAGCGAAAGAGCGTCTTGATTATCCTGTTGTGTGGCGGTGACAAGAGTACGCAGGACCGCGATATCAAGAGAGCACAGACAATGGCCATTACCTTGAGGAAAGCCAGATCATGATAAAGTTAAGTCCCTATGATACCGCGCATCATCTGGATTCCGAAGAGATGATCAAAGAATATCTGGCGGCGACGTGTGAAGATGGAACGCCTGCGGAAATAGCGCGCGCCTTGGGTACCATCGCCCGCGCGCGCGGGATCACCGATCTTTCCCAAAAAACCGGTCTCCCGCGTCAGACAATATACAAAGCCTTGAGCGGTGAGGGTAATCCGGAACTGGCAACCATCACGAAAGTCGCCGACGCGCTTGGACTGCAACTGAAAATTGTGCCTGCGACAAAGAACAAGAAAGATGCTGCGTAAGCAGCGGCGTCACGCGATCAATCGCTGAAAACCGTGCGTCCGTCCTGCATGACGGCCTTGCCGGACGCCACCTGCGCCAGGGCGCGGGCATAGGTGTCGTGTTCCACGGACAGCACCCGCAATGCAAGACTGTCTGCCGTATCGCCATTGAGCACCGGCACGGCGGTCTGGGCGATGATGGGTCCCTCATCCATGCCCGCCGTGACGAAGTGCACGGTGCAGCCATGCACGCGGACACCGGCTTCGAGCGCCTGTTCATGCGTGTGCAGCCCCTTGAACAGCGGCAAGAGCGACGGGTGGATATTGATCATCCGGCCTTCCCACGCCTGAACGAACTCCGCCGATATCAGCCGCATGTAACCGGCGAGACAGACGATTTCCGCTCCCGCTGCATGCAGCGCATCGGAGACGGCGGCCTCATGCGCCTGCTTTGTCGGATAGCCGCGGTGCGCAATGGCATGGGCCGCAATGCCATGCGCCTTTGCCGTTTCCAGTCCGCCGGCATCAATCCTGTTGGCAATCACGGCGACGATCTCGGCGGGATAGTCAGCCGCCTTCGCCGCTTCAATCAGAGCGGTCATATTGGAGCCGCGGCCCGAAATCAGGACCGCGACGCGCTTCTTGTAGGCTGCGCTGCTCACAGCGCCAGGTTGCCCTGATAGACAACACCGCTGTCGGCGCGGGCAACCATGGTGCCAAGACGCACGGCATCCTCGCCCTGCGCCTTCAGCGCAGCGAGCACAGCATCGGCATTTTCGGGGGCGACAACGGCGATCATGCCGATACCGCAATTGAACGTACGCAGCATTTCATCGCGCGCGACGCCGCCGACCTTGGCCAGCCAGGAGAAGACCGTCGGCACCGAAATGGCAGAAAGATCGATGCTGGCGGTCAAGTCCTTTGGCAGAACGCGGGGAATATTGTCGGGGAAGCCGCCGCCGGTGATGTGGGCGAGGGCCTTGATGGCATTGGTTTCGCGGATCGCTGCCAGAAGCGGCTTCACATAGATGCGGGTCGGCGTCAGCAGTGCCTGTCCGAGCGATGTGCCCGGCTTGAAGGGTGCATCGGCATCCCAACCAAGGCCGGAGAGCTCGACAATACGGCGGACCAGCGAAAAGCCGTTGGAATGAACGCCCGATGAAGCAAGGCCGAGAATGACATCGCCTTCGGCCACATCGCCCGAGGGAAGCAGCTGGTTGCGTTCCGCGGCGCCAACGGCAAAGCCGGCAAGATCGTAATCGCCATCGCGGTACATGCCCGGCATTTCAGCGGTTTCACCGCCGATCAGCGCGCATCCGGCCTGCAGGCAGCCCTCGGCGATGCCGCTGACAATGGCCGCGCCCTGATCCGGGTCAAGCTTGCCGGTGGCAAAATAGTCGAGGAAGAACAGCGGTTCGGCACCCTGAACCACCAGATCGTTGACGCACATGGCGACGAGATCGATGCCGACCGTGTCATGCACGCCCGCATCGATGGCGATCTTCAGCTTGGTGCCGACGCCGTCATTGGCGGCAACGAGGACCGGATCGGTAAAACCGGCAGCTTTCAGGTCGAACAGGCCGCCAAAACCGCCGATCTCGCCATCGGCACCGGGACGGCGCGTCGAGCGCACGATCGGCTTGATCTTTTCGACAAGCAGATTGCCGGCATCGATATCGACGCCTGCCTGCGCATAGGTGAGGCCATTTTTGATCGTCATTGTCAGCTCCGGATTGTTGCTGGCGAAATGGCACGACTCCGCCGTCGCTGCAAGCTCTGAGTGCCCCAAGCCGGGTGAAAACACCAGATATCGACAGTTTGGCCGCCGGAAAGGGGTTGAGCAATACCGCTGCTGCGTCCATCTAGAGCGTAACAATAGAAAATGCGAGGAAGCCAGCCGAGTGACAATTCCCAATTACATCACCATCTTCCGCTTCATCCTCGTGCCGTTCATCGTCATGGCGCTGCTGTCCGGTTCCGTCGGTGCGGCGCTTGTCGGTTTCGTCATCGCCGGCGTTTCCGATGGTGTCGATGGCTATATCGCCCGGCGCTACGACCAGCGTTCGGAACTGGGCGCCTATCTCGATCCCATGGCCGACAAGCTGCTGCTGGTCACCCTGTTCGTCGTTCTCGGGTTCCTCAACGAGCTGCCGGTCTGGCTGGTTGTCATCGTTGTTTCGCGTGACATCCTCATTATCAGTGCAGTGCTGCTGTCGACGGTGATGGCCAATCCGGTGGAAATGCGCCCGCTGTTCGTGTCCAAGGCGAACACGGCGCTGCAGATCGTGCTGGTGGCGTTTACGCTGGCTGATATGACCTTCCAATTTTCGTTCGGCGCGGGGCGGACGATTCTGGTATGGATGGTTGCACTCTTGACCGCAGCGTCCTCCACTGCCTATCTCGTGGCATGGACACAACACATGGCTGGCTATGAGCAAAACCGTAAGCAAGACAAAGACGGCACCACCGGCCGAACGTGACATCCACGTGGATGTGCAGGTGAACACGCTGGCAACCGCCGTGCGGCGTCAGGCGTTTTTCTGGACCGGCGCCGTGGTGTTCCTGGCGCTGTTCCTCTACATTTTCTCGTCCATCCTGCTGCCCTTCGTGGCCGGGCTCGTGCTTGCCTACTTCCTCGATCCCGTCGCCGACCGGCTGGAACGCCTGGGCATGTCGCGCCTTCTGGCAACCATCGTCATCCTGATCCTGTTCCTGGTGACCTTTGCGCTGCTGCTGATGATCCTCGTGCCGATCCTGGCATCGCAGATGACCGATTTCATCGCCCGCCTGCCGAGCTATGTCGCCAGGCTGCAGGAACTGATCGCCAACCGCGATTCCCAGTGGCTGAAGGATTTCATCGGCGTCGATGCGTCCGTCATCCGCAACAGCCTCGATTCCCTGCTGCAGCAGGGTGCCGGTTTCCTGTCCACCCTGCTGCAGTCGATCTGGAGCTCGGGCAAGACGCTCATCGATGTCGCGGCGCTGTTCGTCGTCACGCCCGTCGTGGCCTTCTACATGCTGCTCGACTGGGACCGCATGGTGCAGAGCATCGACAACCTGACGCCGCGCGACCATGTGCAGACGGTGCGCGAAATCGCCCGCGACATGAACAAGGCCATCGCCGGCTTCGTGCGCGGGCAGGGCACGGTGTGCCTGCTGCTCGGCATGATCTATGCGGTGGGGCTGACCATCGTCGGGCTGAATTTCGGGCTGCTGATCGGGCTGTTTGCCGGCCTCATCAGTTTCATCCCCTATGTCGGTTCGCTGGTCGGGCTGGTGCTGGCGATCGGCGTGGCGCTGGTGCAGTTCTGGCCGGACTATTTCTATGTGGGTGCCGTGGCCGTGGTGTTCTTCATCGGCCAGTTCTTCGAGGGCAATATTCTCCAGCCGAAACTGGTGGGATCCTCCGTCGGGCTGCATCCGGTCTGGCTGATGTTCGCGCTGTTCGCCTTCGGTTCGCTCATGGGCTTCACCGGCATGCTGATCGCCGTGCCGACGGCTGCGGCCATGGGTGTTCTCGTGCGCTTTGTCATCGGCCGTTACCGGCAATCCCCGCTCTACACAGGCGATTACAGCAAAAGCGGGCGGTCCAAAGAAATCCGGTGACATCCGGGCGGCATTGACTGTATTTCACCTGACATGACCGATGCACCGCGACAACTGCCGCTCGATCTTGGCCATGAGCCGGGATATTCGCGCGACGACCTGATTGTCACCGCCTCCAACATGGCGGCGGTGGACATTGTCGACCGCTGGCCGGGCTGGATTTCTCCCGTCGTCATTCTGGCCGGGCCGACCGGGTCGGGCAAGACGCATCTGGCGGCGGTCTGGAAGGCCGAATCGGAGGCAACCGTCATCGATGCCGCGCATATCGGCGATGCCACGGGCAGGACCGGTCCGTTCCTGATCGATGCCATCGGCGATGGTCCGATCGATGAAGCCGGACTTTTCCATCTGATCAACAGCGTGCGCCAGAGCGGCTCCAGCCTGTTGATGACGTCGCGCCGCTGGCCGGGCACCTGGCCGGTGCAGCTGCCTGACCTTGCCTCACGCCTGAAGGCGGCAACGACGGTGGAGATCGGCGAGCCGGACGACATGCTCCTGTCCGGGGTGATGTACAAGCTCTTTGCCGACCGGCAGATCGCCGTCGATCCCAATGTGATCAGCTTTCTGGTCAGCCATATCGAGCGGTCGCTGTCCACCGCCAGCCGGGTTGTCGAGCGTCTCGACCGCGCGGCACTGGAGAAGAAATCGAAAATCACCCGCGCGCTGGCCGCCAGCGTCGTTACGGCCCTCGACGAGGGGCAGGCGACCTTCGATCTTTAGAGCGTCCTGCCGTTCATGATCTGAACTGCTTTGACGCGAAAAGCGTCAATGGTTCTTGATGGCGTTGAGAAAGATGGCGGCGATCTTGCTCAGATGGTGGTCGCCGTCTTCGTGATAGGCCTGCCGGCCGGCGGTGGAGATCGCGTTGAACAGCTGGTTGCCCTCGCTGTCGAGCGCAAGCGTATCCCTGACGATTTTGGCAATGTCGCCGCGCGGCTGGATTTTCCGGGCGAGATAATCGGCCAGCAGTTTCTGCTGCCGCGGGCGATCATCGGTGATGGCGCTGAAGATGCCCCAGACAAACCAGGTTTCACCGACCTGCATGTCGTCATCGCTGATCTGGTGCATCTGCTGCTCCCGCAGTTTCGCCTTCTGGGTATCGGCGATGCTCTGGGCCAGGTCGAATGCTGCCGAATCTGTGATCTCGATATGTGCTGACATGATGAAACTCCAACGGTTTGAAATAGGCGCCGGCATGGAAATCAAGGCTGGCGACGGGCGTTCCCTGCAAAACCAGTCCCGGGAGATTGAACCCGGATCAAGGACGTATCTTCAACGTGGCACATCGGCCGGTCAAAGGCTGGTGTGATCGAGCAGCAGGGAGTGTTCCAAAGTCGGACGTTACAATCAAGCCATTTGTCGCCACTGGCCGCAGAGGCGGCCTTTGTCTGGTTTGCTGCGTTGTGATCAAGATGGAGTTTGTCCAAACCGGCGGTGCACTCCGGGAGTTGCGAAATGAGATTGGGGGTTGGGACGGGCAACGTTGATTGCTGTATTGCAGCATCAGCACGAGCAGCGCGGAGTAATGAATACTGAATTCTTCAACGGGGCGCAAAACATCGGGAATTTCGGCTGTGCTTTGATCATCAATAAATTGTGATTGCAGTTTGTATTGCAGTTAATATATCAGTTTTACTGGATGGGGATTCGGGGGAATCCATGAATGAAGATAATTCTTTCCCTGACGTAAGTTTTACTTACGTCGGAAACGATTGGTTTTGTGGGAGATTGATCGGTTCATGCTAGGCCTCTTTGTCCCCATGATTTGTTGTAACGGTATCATAGGGAACAATGAAAAATCATCTCCTTGTAGCTGGCACCGGGCGTGCTGGGACAAGCCTTCTCGTCAGATATCTTGATGCGCTAGGTCTGGAAACTCATATCACCAAAGCGGATGGTCAAACAGTATTGTTTGAAGATGCCAATGCGGGCTTGGAAGATCTTATTCTCCACGGCGGTGAGAACCTGCCTTATGTTGTGAAGTCTCCTTGGCTGTACCAATTTGCAGATGAGGTGCTTGAAAACAAAAGCATTAAACTTGATGGCGTCATAATTCCGATTCGTAATCTTGTGGAAGCGGCAAGCAGCAGGACCATTCTGGAACTGCAGAACCTCCACCGTACCCAAGAATGGATGGCCGACGAGAGTAAAACCTGGGACGCATGGGGGAGCGCACCTGGAGGTACGGTTTTTTCACTGAACCCTTTGGATCAAGCCCGGCTCCTCGCCGTGGGATTCCATCAGCTTTTGGACAAGCTGACGAATGCTGGGGTTCCAATTTATCTTTTGGCTTTTCCTCGCTTTACCCGAGATCCAGAATATCTCTTTTCAGTCCTTCGAGGGTGTTTGCCAGCATCAGTAAATTTCGACCAAGTGAAGCTGGTGAGCGAGAGGATTGTTGAGCCGGAAAAAGTTCGTGTCAGGTCGGAAATGGTGTCCCAGTTTCCGGTATCAGTTCCGGCGCAATCAGCCGATGAATATCCGTCACTGGAGCAATTGGATAATATTGCGCTGCGACGAGAGATCAGAAGACTGAGACGCCTCGAAGTGGCGGCCAGGCAGGATTTGGCGCAGGCGCACTCGGCACAACAAACGCTGCAAGGCGAACTGGACAACCTTCAAACCGCTTTGGTCGAAAAAGAGCGCAACGCGCTGGAAGCGCAATCCGCGACGATATCCCGGTTGGCTGCAACCGTTGCCGACCTTGAAGACAGCTTGAGTTCCATCCAATCGAGTACGTCGTGGTCAATCACTCGGCCCCTTCGCAAAGCAGCAACCTTGGTGAAAAAGCTCGGACGTTGAGTGTAGGCCGGCACCCGTCCACAGCGACGGTGCAATCAAGCCATTTGTCACCGAATCATATGCTTCAGCTCGTCTCTCGCAAATGGGGCTGTGGGGCAGGGAGGAACATCAGCAGAACATTCCCGGCGCTTTTCCCGGGCTTTCGGTGCCGTACCCCGCCGTGGCAAAGCTTTTGTTCCGTTTGCGGGCTTTTCTTTGATTTCGCTATTGCGTTCCGGAATCAAAAACTCTAGGGAAGCCAACGTTGAACATGATACGGAGCGTAGCGCAGCCTGGTAGCGCATCTGGTTTGGGACCAGAGGGTCGGGAGTTCGAATCTCTCCGCTCCGACCATTTCAACCGATGATGCTGCTGGTACTGAACCGAAGCCTGTACTATATCGGGATTTCAGACAAAGGGATTTCTTCTAATGGCAGCACGTATTTACCGCCCCGCAAAAACAGCAATGCAGTCCGGCAAGGCCAAGACCGAAAGCTGGATGCTGGAATTCGAGCCGGAACAGCCGCGCAAGGTTGAGCCGCTGATGGGCTATACGTCATCGCGCGACATGAAGAGCCAGATCCGCCTGTCCTTCGAAACGAAGGAAGAGGCAATCGCCTACGCACAGAAGAACGGCATTGCCTATTCGGTGCAGGAACCCAAGGAAACAAGACGGCGCGTTGTCTCCTATTCGGAAAACTTCCGCTTTGACCGCAAGCAGCCCTGGACACACTGATTCTTCGACGTTTGGCCTTGTTTGCAGTTTGTTCGGATTTCCCGGCGATACTGTGATCGCCGGTGTAAAACTGGTCCCGTAGCTCAGCTGGATAGAGCACCGGCCTTCTAAGCCGACGGTCGCTGGTTCGAATCCAGCCGGGATCGCCACTTACCAAAGAGAACCAGTTCTGTTTACCGGATAGCGAGGCAATCCGGCCGTTGGTCTGATGCAAACCAACAAGCTTTCATGGAGGCCGGTCGAAGCAGGAAAGGTCTTAGCCGCCGAGTTCGGCAACTTTCTTGCGAAGCTCCATTACTTCCTCCACCAGCGTGCTGACAACGTCCTTGAGAAACGCCACCTTGTGCTCCGGATCGTCAACAGTGTTGATAAGTTCGAGAGCAGCGGGCAGAGAGTCAATCTCATCGGATCTGTTGTTGTCGCCCACGTTTCTTCTCCCATGTTTTTGGGAGACAGAACAACATGGTCCAAATCGGGAAATCAAGGTGACAACGATGTCCCTGTCTGCGTGTGGCGCCCAGCGCCGAAGCCATGTCGGCCGGTGACATTGACACCTATCGTCTGTGTCCGCCACCGTTACCACCGCCACTGTTACCACCGGCACCGTGACCACCGCCACCGTGACCCCCACCACCACGGGAGCTTCCCTTGCCCGGGTTGCTGCTCTTTGCCTTTCCGCTTTCCTTTGCGATGCTTTTGCGAGGCCCGCCAAAACTCAATCCGAATCGCGCTGCGTCCGCTGTGCTGACAAGCACAACGCTTGATAGGGTAAGGGCGGATATGGCGATAACGAGTATTTTCATCATTTTCGTTGCAATCCAAACAGGTGACAAGTTGCACGAAATCGAGATTGCTATGGCCGCCGTGTCAATGCAATTGTTGTTAAAATGACCACAAAATTGCGCAAAACATGATCTTTCCGGTGAAGTGAACACGTCCTGATACCGCGCAGCCGCCTGCGGGGCCTGTCGTCCACGCTATTCCCCGGAGAAGCCGGCTGCGCGGCAAGGCCATCGGGATGCGCGTTTACTCCAATTCTCAATGCTGCGTTTTTCGTCCTTTGCCTTCGCGATCTGTCTTGCGGTGATTGGATGGCACCGCTTAGCTTGATCTGCGATTGATTGGAGATGCTCTGAATGCTTGAAACCACGGCTTCTGTGCGAAATCAAAAGGTTGCCTATAAATTCAGAACACCCGACACGTTGGAGGCAACACCCGTTGCTGTTAAGCGGATCCTCGTTGTCGGATCGTGCATGGCAGCGGGTCTGTTCCACTACGCCCATGTCATTTTCAAGGGCGCGGAAGTCGATCATGTCCTGTACAACTATCCCGGTGACCTGACAGAACCGCCGCATCCAATCGAAGAATATGCTTTCCAGCTTATACATTTGCCGTTGCGGACGATTGTGCCGGAAACCATGCTGTCGGATATACCGCACACCAGCGAGGAACCGTTCAAGGAAAAACTGCGGGAGTGCGAGCAGCGTTTGATCCAAACGTTTACGGGCGCGCTGGCGTTTACAGAAAACACCAAGCTCATGACCTTCGTTTCCGAATGTTTCATACCGCAGCAGAACCATATGGGGCGGCTTCTGCCGCGCTATGACCTGCGCAACCCCACCTATTTCGTCGAGCAGTTGAACCGCAAACTGCATGAACTGGCGCGGGAACATGGGGCACATATGGTCCAGGCCGATGCCATCGCGCAGACATTCGGCCGAAAGTTCATTCAAGAGGATCTCGTCTGGAACTGGTCGCATGCCAGCTATGCCAATGACTGGGATTCCATCCACGACACAACCCGCATTGTCCAGCCAACCAAACTCACCAGCCTTTACCCGATCAACATAGAAGATTTCATCTTCGGGTTTTGGAGCGAGATACATGCCATGTATCGGACGCTCACCCAGCAAGACAGCGTGAAGCTGGTCATCCTTGATCTGGACGATACGCTCTGGCGCGGGGTTGTCGCGGAAGAAGGCATACACAATCGCGTTCTCCTGGAAGGATGGCCGCTCGGCCTGATCGAAGCCCTGAAATTTCTCAAGCAGCGCGGTATCGTCCTGGCGATCGTCAGCAAGAATGACGAAGCGACAATCCTCGACTTGTGGCCTCAGTTCCTGAAGCACAGACTGAATATCGATGACTTCGCGGTCCGGAAAATAAACTGGCGGCCAAAAGCGGAAAACATCCAGGATATTCTCAGCGAAACCAATCTCTTGCCGAAGAATGCTCTCTTCATTGACGATAATCCCGTTGAGCGGGAAAGCGTGCAAGCGGCATTTCCGGCCATGCGGGTACTTGGCGACGAGTTGTATTCGATCCGCAGCACATTGCTTTGGGCCCCGGAAACGCAGGTTCCGTACGTCACGCCGGAGTCAAGCAGACGCACCGAGATGATCCAGGCTCAGGTGCAGCGGGAAACCGCGAAGGCCGTTATGACCCGGGAAGAGTTCCTGGCTTCCCTCGACGTTTCCGTCGGCATCCGCCCGATCAACACCATAGAGGACGAACGTTTTCCACGCGCGCTGGAACTGCTTAACAAATCCAACCAGTTCAACACCACGGGCAAGCGCTGGACCATCGGTGAATGTCAGCAGGCCTTTCTCTCGGGTGCCGTCTTCGAGACTTTCGAAGTCGGCGACAAATACACCGACTATGGTCTGGTGGGAATCGCCATTGTCAGAGATCACATCATCATCCAGTTCGTGATGAGTTGTCGGGTGGTCGGCCTTGGCGTCGAGCAGGCGGTTATCGCCGGGCTTGCCGCAAGCCACCTTGCCCTGAAGGGCGTCTACACGCCGACCGAAGCCAACGGCCTATGCCGCGACCTGTACCAGAAATGCGGGTTTGCATTGGACGGCGGGACATGGACGTTGCAGGACAATGCCGTCACAGCCCCGCCGCACGTCAAATTCCGCGAGATGTCAGCGTAGGCTCCCGGTGCAATTCGAGATGAACGGCGTGTCCAAGGCTTGCTTTGCCGCGTGCCTCGCCTGGGCTGCAGCTGAAATCCGGCTGCCACACCGTGTCAGACTTGCCTAGGTCCGGCTGCCAAGCGCAAGGCGGCAGGCAAGGCCGGTGAAGACAGTTGCCAGCAAATATTGCGGCAGTTTGCGGAAGCGGGGGACGCTGCCGACCCGGCTGCGGATATGGCTGCTCAGGAGAATCACCGTGCCATTGACGACAAAGCCGATGCCATTGAGCACGGTGGCGAGAATAAGCATCTGCACGGCCAAAGAACCGGCTTCAGGTTTGACGAACTGCGGAAACAGCGCCAGCACGAACAGTGCCATCTTGGGATTGAGCAGATTGGTGAAGAGGCCTTCGCCGAAAATCCGTTTCATCGAAAAACGTTTGAGACGGGATGTCGGGGAGAATGCCGTCCCTTCCGAATGTATGGTTTTCCATGCGAGATAAAGCAGATAGGCGCAGCCCGCCCAGCGAATGATTTCATAAGCCACGGGAACGGCAAGAAAAAGCTGGGAAAGCCCAAGCGCTGCGGCCATCGCATGGCAATAGGTGCCGAGCGCTATGCCGGCATAGGTCAGAAACCCCGCGCCCCGTCCCTGGCTGATGCTGCGGGAGGCGATGAGAAGCATATCGGGGCCTGGCGTGGCCGTGAGAACCACGGACGCGGCGGCAAAAAGCATGAGTGTTGAGAAGTCCGGCATATCGTTTTCCTTCGAGTTTACCGGAATTCCTGTCTAGCATTTATGCGTTGATTGACAAGGGGTTGGCTCGCAGTTCCTGTAAAGACGGCCGTGGGTGCTTTTTGCTCAATAATACCGGTCTGATCCGGGATTTCCGTCACGCTCACGTCACGCCGGTTTTGATGATATGTCCATGACTGGCAACGTTGTTCTGTTGCCCGTCAATAATTCAAATATGCCGGAAACGACACTGCCACAACACGTTCCCTGAGAAGAACGAAATCCAAGCTCCCATCGGGTGCAGGGAGTTGGGTCAATTGACTTATCGATGGAAGGAAGTGCTGCAAAATCCTGTTCCAGACACACTTTACCCCACCGTCTTTCGGGATGGTGGGGTTTTTACAGCGCCAGCTTTCCCCGCTCAATGCCGTCACCCTGGAGTTTAGAATGTATTCGATTGATCCGCAGCCCTATCAAGCCAGTGCTTGGAAGTATATCGGCGTTGTCCTGTTCCTGGCGGCACTGTCATTTGGCCTCGGCCGATATTATGCGGCAACAAGAACTGCAGCAGAAGCGGGCGTTCATCGTTTGAATGCCGAGCAGCAAGATAAAATCACATTGCAGAGGGTGAATTAAATGGACCCAGTGGGGGTGCGCAACATGGTTGCACCGCTCCCATCCACATAAAACCGATCGTCCCCAGGCGCGGGAATAAGCGCTTCTCCGACCCTTGATCATCAATTTCGGTTTACACGGCCGGAATAAACTCTCGCTTTGGAATAATTGTCCTTCAATCTTTAATATTCTGGTCTATCCTCAGCAACGAGGGTGGGCACATGGAGACAAAACAGAGTATTGAAGAGGCAACAAGAGTTCTCAAACTCTCACACGCCATGCGTTACAGATATTTCATCAAGAAAGCGGTTGAGACCTACAAAGTATACACCATCAACCTTGGTTCGAATTATCTCATTCTCAATGACCCGGCCGGGACATCGATGTGTTGCCCGCTCTGGCCGGATGCCATCTTTGCGGAGCTGTGGCTGGGGCCGCTGGACCGCGGTACCGGCTTGCACATCAAAACCGAAATCGTTGAGATGGAACTTGACGCGGTGCTGAAAGATTTTCTGCCGGCATTGCGGCAACGCGGACTTAAAGTTGGGATCTGCTTCGATCAGGCAAGCGACGGACGCATCGAGTCCGTTCACAAGGTGATCGCCGATATCAGGCATGAGATCCAGACGGGGTTTTCCTACCTGAAACCATAAGGGCAGCCCCCCGCCGCACCGAACAGGCGTCCCATTCAGCGGCGCCGCAGAAAGATGAAGAAAATCAGGATGACAACAATGAGCGGAACGCCCAGCCACCATAAAACTGCTGCTGTAAGCATCGTATGACCTCCAATTGAATGGGGTAAACGGCGGCGGGCGTGAGAGGTTCCGCAGCACTTTTTGGCGATCCGATCATTCGCCGCGTCAAGTCCCGCAGGACGGTGCTGTTGAAAAAGCGGGTGCCAATTCCTGTGCCGGATTGCGCCGGACCGCTAGCTCGCGGTTTTGACGGCTTTGTGCCCGCTTGTTTCGAGGATCGATATCCGGAAAAACACGGGTTCAAGCGGACGCTCTGCATCGCGAATGACCGTCTTCGTGTACCCGGGCTGCCACCATTCGGCGGATGCACTCAGAAGATGGTGTGCGGTTGCGCGTGCGTCGACATGGGACGGATCGTTCGACAGTTCTTCGTACAGCCCGTTGACGATCACGCTTTGCCAGCGATTGGTTGCGTCGATCTCATCGAACGCGACACAGACGTGCGGATTGTTGCGCATCCATTCGACCTTTCGGCCGACCGTTGTAAAAGAATAGAGAAAGACGGAGTGATAGGCGAACCTGAGCGGAACGATATAGGGGTGATCATCCCTGGAGCAGGCCAGGCGGCCAATGCTCGCGCGGCTCAGCAAGGCATTGATCTCCGCCTTCGTCATCTCATTAATGATCATCGAGGTTGCTCCTGGACTTCTTGAACAGGCGGACTGCCGCCACGATAATTATTGAGGGCGCTTTGTTCGTTGTCAAACAGGTGAATGACTTTGGCTGGGCAATGTGAGCCCTGCCCAGTTTGCGCGGATGCAGGGGAGGCGTGGGTTGACCAGCCTTCATGCTTGCGTGTCACGCAAACGAGGTGATCGGTACAAGGGCCTGCGCGCTTGTCGTCTCAGGTTTTGTCGATACGACCGCGGCCGTGCCTGAACAGCATCACACCGAGATCGACCTGAACGACCTGACCGCCCTCTTGCTGGCCGGTGTGATCGGGGTGCAGAGCCGCGCCCGGTCGCTCCGTGCTGTTGCGGGCGTGCTGTTCCAGCCGCGCGGCCAATTCGGGGTGCAGACCCTCGCCGCGTCGGGCGGCCATTGCATGCAAAGCATTCAAGAGAGACAACATTGAACTCACACTCCCTGGGGCGTGGATTCAGTGTATCGCTTGCCCTTGATGGCCAGCCACCCGATTCATGCCACAGGCGTCAGGCGGCGCTTCCTCTCGGTGCAAAGAGTATGATCCCCGCCGCGACAAGCGCAAGAATGCCACCGGTCATGTCCCAGCGGTCCGGCCGCTGCCCTTCCGCCAGCCAAAGCCACATCAGCGACGCAAAGATATAGACACCGCCATAGGCGGCATAGGCGCGTCCGGCTTCACCCGACGGTGCGAGTGTCAGCAAATAGGCAAAGGCGACAAGGCACAATGTGCCCGGCGCCAGCCAAAGGACCGATCGCTCCATGCGCAGCCATGCCCAGAATGCGAAACATCCGGCGATCTCGGCCAGGGCGGCAGCGCTGTAGATCAGTGCGGTTGTGAGGTAGGTTTGCATGGGGCTCCCGGATTTCCTGACAGCGGATCGATCCTGCATAGCAGACAACAGCGGAAATTGAAGCGGCGGCAACAATGCATGCCAAGCCGGCATTGACCGGTAATCCGCGGCGTGCCAGTCGACGGAACCAGTTCTCCGCCATGAAATCGTTGCGATTCACGGTCAGTGAGGTTGCAGGAAAAACCGATTCGAAAGACCGGATGGACAGGACATGCCATTCCGGGGCTTTCGCAGTCCGCTCGAGGCCAAGGAAGCAGAGAAGAGAATGGATCAAACGATCACGCAATGGCTCAATTCGCCCGCTGGCCATACTCCGGTTCTCGACGGAATAATGTTGACCGTCACCAGCTTCGGCGTACCGCTGATGATCGTGGCCGTCATTGGCCAATGGTGGAGCAAGGCGGACAGGCTGCACGTGCGGCATACCTGCGTCTCGGCCGGGCTGACCTTTCTCATCGGACTGGGCTTGAACCAGATCATTCTGTTGTTTGTGCAGCGCATCCGGCCCTATGATGCTGATATCACGCATCTTCTCGTTCCTCCCAGCGCCGACTGGTCGTTTCCGTCGGACCATGCGACGGCATCGCTTGCCATCGTCGCGGCCTTTGCGCTTCACGGTCTGGCGCGCCGCACCATTCTGCTGGGGCTGATGGCCTTTCTCGTCTGCTGGTCGCGCATCTATGTCGGCACGCACTATGTTTCCGACGTGATCGGCGGCGGTGTGACGGCCTTGCTGGCGGCCCTGGCGGTTGCCGTTTTTTATCGGGAGGGGTCGAAAATCGATCGCTTCGTAACACGCGTATTCTGAAAGTTATCCGGAACGCAATGGCGCGGCAAATTCAGCCACACTATAGCCCTAAACTAATCATTAACCCTGCTTCGGGGGCGTCGGCAAAGGCATATGTGGTGTATGGTTTTGGTGGGTCGTGTTAAGGAGAGAGTGTCATGTTCAAAGTTCTGGCAATGGCGGGTGTAACGGCTCTGACGCTATTGGCTTCAGCGCCGTCATTCGCGCAATCAATCGAAATAGGTCCCGGCGGCGTTCGCCTCGTCGATCCGCAAATGGATCGTCCCTATCGCAGTGTCAGCATCACTGATCGGACGGCGGTGCGGATCGCCCGGTCCGAAGGCGTGCGCGAGGTCGACGATATCCGGCGGACGCGGTCGCGCATCATCGTGGAAGGAACGGACTATCAGGGCGACGACATCAGCGTCTCCATTGATCGTCGAACCGGAGAAGTGATTTCGGTCAATTAACGCCGGGTTGAAGCTTTATCCGCCCCGCTGCCCCCCAGGGGATGGCGGGGCGTTTTTTTGCATCCCGTCACACCCGCGCTGTGGGCGTCAGAGAATCCTCTTGATCTCCACCCAGTCATTCATGTCGTTGATCTTGAGTTTTCCGATGTTTCCGGCCGTATCGAGCAGAACTTCCGGCATGAACTGGTGCAGATATTCGTCGTCGCTGCTGGTCTGCTCCCATACCTGGCCATTGGTGAGTTCGAACTTTACCCCAAGCCCGTAGCCATTGGTCGAGCCTTTGATTGTCTCCTTGTCATATTCCATGGGCAGCCCTTTCATTCGGAAAAACCCAGTGTCGGGCAAGCCGGACAGTTCGTCAATCAAGCGTGATGGAACCACTTGCCTTCTCATGCATTTGAAGCTTATGGAAATGCTTTCATTCACGCATGTGACCATCAAGTCGCCGCGTACCGGCCGCGTCATCGTTGTGCGCAACGTGCGCGACGCGCTGACCATGCTGACGCAGTACTGGTCGCGGCGCCGGGGTGAAAAGCACAGGATTGCCTGTGACGCGTGCCGCAATGCACTTGATGAAAAATTGTCCGCCGAGGATGCACGCGCGGCCTTTGTCGCCGCATCGCTGGAAGCGGGTATCGATGTCAGCGAGCGCACCGGATCGCAATTGGGGACCACGCTCGGCGCATCGACCGATCAGCCGGGAAAACCCGCGAATACGATCTAGGGTCAGGTGAGGGTCTTATGGGACAGTATCCCGATGGGTCGATGGTTGAACTGACGGGAGCCCGTCAGGCCATGGAAGAACAAATCTGACTAATCAGCACGGCGATTGCCAGCGCAAAGCCAAACACAAGCAAATGGCACCACGCGGGCGTGGTATAGTGCAAGTGCTGTTCGTCCTCATCATCTTCATACATTCGAATGTTCCCCTAATTCGTCTGCAGGTGCCTATTCCATCAACATGAAAGTTAAATGTCAAAGCGTGTGCATGAAAATAATTCAGAAAATGCACCGAAAATGACCTGTTGGGCAGAGAAGTGTTGCGGAATCGACCCACAGAAGCGTGTTGCAGTGCATCAAAACCGGGGATTCTCATGGGCCGTCACCGGATGCGGGCAGGGATTGGCGATTGCAAGCGCAGCCGGAATGCATCCCGCCGGAGCGGTAATATCCGGTTGAATCACAGTTTACTAAACCTAGGGTTGTTATGCGAAGGCGCGGCCGAGGATCCAGACGGCGGCCAGAATGACAAGCATGATAATCGCAAGCCGCCAGGAACCTGCGAATACGCCGGGTTGTTTGTTGTCATCAGACATTGAAGATTCCAGAGCGGTTAAAATTTTATCGAAATGAATACAACTATTGCGCGAATATGCAATGAGAACATCTGTAACTATGGAAGGTGAAATGTTGTGTCCGGCCGCTGACGCCAGCGCTTCGAGCTGAAGCGCCGTGAACAGATCCGGTCGAATGCCGGGCATCGATGGCACCGGTCATCGCTCCATTGCACCGGTGCCGTGTCGGATACCGAAGTCCTATTTGGTCAGAAACCGCACCTTGAGCTTGCGAACAATATGGCGCGATCTCAGCTTCTTGATAAGCCTGTCTTCGAGCTTCACGTTCCGGGCGATAAGTTCATCCCAGTTCGTCACCGCCGCGGCTTTGACGGATTTGACTTTCCCGGCCTTTTTGACTGGCTTTGGGTTCTCGGGGCGATGTGTTGCCATTTCGGTCTCGCGATTTGAATGGCCCGGATTACGGTAGTCTTCCAAAAAGTACAAAGTAAGCACTCAGATGACCCTTTCCAAACATCCCCTGCCAACGCAATGCAGGTGGGTGTCAGCAAATTGGACGACGGGGTGAAGCACAAGACGATATGCGCCACAAAAGGCCCGCCAGCGACAAGCTTTGGTACTTTTGTCTTCATTCTCCAGTTGTGTCGTGTTGCACGGTTCCACGCGGGGATGAATATGACAAAACCACGTGAAATCCGTTGGATAAGCCACATTGCGTGGCCTGGTGTTCCTGCCGGTGAACCGCAATTTCGCCATGGGCGGGCCGGGGCAAAGACCGATAGAGTGGGGTCATCGCCCGAATTTCCGGCCGAGAATCAGCACAAGGGGAATGATGATCAGGAAGACGACGAGATAGCCCCATATGGATGTCATATAGGGCGCATAGTCATCCTTCTCCCTGTTTTCTTCGTCCTCCTCCTCCATTGCTTTCTCCTGCATGGGCTTGGCCAGGCAGAGGTTAACGGACTTTGAACCTGCAATTGCGGTGAGGAGCAAGTCACGTTCGACCAGCATGGCAATTCGAGAACAATTTCAAGACACGATCATAACACTGACCCGGCGGCATCGGGAGGTGTAATATTCTAGTACATCCGATTGAGAGGCCCGGCCCTTTGATGGGCCGGCGCGGTGCGGCGACTTGGAGCTGCCGGCTATCCGGTCCGGGTTTTCACCGTATGATGGGATGAAACCGCCGCAGGCAGGCAAAGCCGGCGGCAATGAACAGGAGCAGCACAATCCCCTGCGCGATCGCAAAAGGCGGCTCCGAGCCGGTGGGCGCCAGGGCATTCAATGCGGGTATTTTCTGGAATGACTGGGCGACCAGCACGAAAACATTGAAGTATAGCGAGATCACGGCGCCGACCACGTAGACCCACCGCCACGGCCCGGCGAGATGCAAGGGGTAGCGGGCGGCGATCGCGATGATGAGAATGATGATCGAGAGGATGCCGACGCCGATGGCAGGCGTAAAACCCTGGTAGGGAAAGCCGAAGCCCGTCAGGCTTGTCGCTGCCGTGCTCACCAGAAAGATCAGTGTCCATCCGTCCTTTCTGTCGGACGCAAGCAGTCCGGCGAGAACGATCAGCCCTGATATGATCCCGATCAGGCTGATCAGGACGTGAACGAAAGTATAGAAAGTCATGCCAAAGATCATGATGCGGTCCCCTCCATGATTTTGTTCAAGCGCATTCTGAATCAAAACTGGGAAGACGAAACAACGTTTACGGGAAATTGTAAATATATAGCATCGTGAAACGATATATGAGTAAAATAGTCAATATTATTAGGGGAATAGATCAAAGCCCGAAGTAATCAGCAGGCATATGCATGCATATGGGTGATCGGGCTGACTTTGGTCCATGGGCCGACCGGAGCCATGGAAATGGCGGGCAGGGGTCGGTCCGGATAATTTCATATCCAACGTCAACGGCATTGGCGTTGGATATGAAATTGGGGTTGCCTGTGGCCAGGCAACCCCAACGACATGTTAGTTAACAGTCGTATTCTTGAACTTTGTGCCGAGGTTGGTGAACAGCGTGCCGAGGTTTGTACCAACGGAGCTTGCACCGGCAATGATGCCGACGGAGATGAGGGCAGCAATCAGGCCGTATTCGATGGCTGTTGCGCCGGACTCATCCTTGAGAAAACGTGTGAAAAGAGTTGTCATGTTCTGTATCCCTGTTGAAGCGTTGCTTTTGACGCGGTTTCGTTGAACCGTCGTGAACTTAGGCTTTCAACAATTTCGGCTGACTTAAAAAAACTGGTTAGCAAAGTATCACCGGATTTCTTGCTTAATCATCGCTTACATCGCCCTGAATATTTTAAGTAAAATGAAAGTCATGACCGCAGGGCGTGCATTTCTCGCGCCGTGCCGTGCGGCGTACCCCGACGCTGGCCCCTCAAAACCGCTGCGCTATCGCCCGATCCCCGGCAATGCCAACGCTTGGACAAGCAGATGCAACCGTCCGGTGGCGTTCGAGGGGACCCTTCAAAATAAGTTTTCATTAAAAATGTAAGTAATCATGTGTTTTTCCAATTTCATCATGGCTCACCTAAAGCAAATATGATGCACTTTATAATAAGAAAGAAAAAATATTGAGGAATGAAACTAAATCCTATGTTCTTACGTATCGCAATATATCCATTCCAGATGAGGTTGGAGATTTTTGCGGTGGAGATCGATGGAAGTTTAGAATTTTAAGAAAATACATGAACAGATAGAATTAAAAATACGCAGCACATCATTGTTGCGCGTAAAACTTTTGTTTTTTAACGATGTTATTTAGAAAATATGTATTGAGTAATAAGTGTTGTATTGATTTATTTCAATAATTGATGCATATATCGGTGTTCTTGGTTTGTTAATGCTTGGGCAAAATAGTAATAATCGGGAGGTTGTAATGAATAAGTTCGAAAGGAAGACGAGCTGCATTGTAGCTGGCTCTTTCATACTTGCAGTGCTTACGACGTCGGCGCTTGCCGGAGGTTTGTCGGTGGGCGGCGTTTCAGTCGGCGGTTCGCAGAATGGCGGTCTGGGCGTTGGTGCCAGCGCCAATCTCGGCGGCGTAAAGGCGGGTGCTGATGCATCGGTTGGCGGCTCCAAGGGTGTTGCCGCGGGCGTGGGCGCATCGATCGGCGGTTCAAACGGAATCAATGCGGGGGCGGGCGCCAGCGTCAACAATGGCGTTAGCGCCGGACTTGGCGCCAATGTCGGCGGATCCGGCGGTGTGACAGCGGGAGCTGGCGCAAATATCGGATCAGGCGGGATCGGCGCAGGAGTTGGAGCCAATGTCGGTGGAACCGGTGGCATTGGCGCCGGGGTCGGTGTTGGCATCGGTGGTGGCAGCAATTCGGGCGGCACCAGCCCGGGCGGTACCAGCCCGGGCGGTACCAGTCCCGGCGGTGTCAGTACCGGCGGGGTCACGACGGGTGGTGGTATCCTTGGCGGCGGCACCAAGCCGGGCAGCCTCAATCCCGGTGTGAACAACAAGGCGGTCGCCGCCAGACTGGCACAGCTTACGGCCCAGGACAGGATGAAGCTGAAAATCCGCTGTGCGGAAATTTCATCCAACGCGACGAGCTATGACAGCTCGCTGGTTGCCCTGTGCAAGCTGCTGCGCGGCTCATGAGAACAGGCGCATGAGACAAGAATGGCCCCGAAAGGGGCCATTTCTTTGCCGGGACCGGCGCGGCGGGTGGCTGCCGGGCAATCAGCCCGTGCATTTCCGCCGTGCGATGGAGCGGGTCATGGAATCAACCTGTCCTTGCAGGGCACCGGCCTTCTTCTGGTTGGCGGTGCGATAATCCGGCAGAATGGGACCGAAGCCCGTGATCACGCTCGGTTCCCGGTAGCCCGCGCCATTGGTCAGGCTGCTGATCTCGGCCATCGCGCTGTTCTTTTGCGCAATCAAAGCGGGGCACTCGACCGTATCGTAGTGCAGGGATGAAATTTTCTCGCGATCAAGCTGCCCCTGTATATTGCCGCAGCCGGCCAGCAGCACAGCCACAATAATCAGCGGAAGGTGTTTCGTCGTCATGTGCCAATTTCCTCGATCACGAATAGCGGGACATGAATGGGCCAATGCCGCCGTTTTGGCAAGATGGCAGCGTGAATCAGTTCGCCGGCACTTGCGGCAGCGCAGCATTGCTCCAGGCCAGGGGAAGGCGATGGATGGCGGCAACGCCGCTGCCGTATGATTTGCCTGTAAACTCAAATTCATCAATGTGTTGTGCTGATTTTCAGAATGAATATATCAACGTCGATGTTTAAAACTGTAGTGAAATATCGATTTAATCAGAAATCTCTAGCCAATTGGTCTTGTATTGAAGTTTTGGCTTGCTGATGACGCCCGCTCGCCCTTATGATTCTGTTTCCGGGAGCACCCGGCATTGCAACGCAAGAGTGAGGAGACAGGAATGCCTGGTTTGCTGCACCCACTTCATGACGGCCACGCGCCCATCATATTGCATAGTGCCTTTCAAGACGCCCTTGATGCTTTGGAGGATTGGGAACTCGGGCACGATGAACCTCAGATCGAGGTCAACGACCGGCAGGTTCTGATCAGCGCCGTGTTCCGGCGTCTGTGGACCTGCACCGATATTCTTCCATCGAGAACGCTGGATGTCGTGGAAGACTTGCTGCCATTGCGTTCGGCGGAGTTCAAGGCCGGTACGTCAACCTATGCCGATGCTGCCCATAGTCTATGGGAATTGAGCCTGCAGAAACGCGCGGCCTCCTACGAAATGCAGCATCACAACGCCTCCTGAGACACATTGGACGCTTGTTGAATTACCCGCCGCTTTGACCCGGCGGGTAATTTTTTTGGCATGCCTCATGGATGGCGCGGCGGTTTAGCCGCCATGTTTGGCCAGCCAGGCCTTCATCTGTTTGATTTCGCCTTCCTGCGCGGCGATGATATCGGTCGCAAGCTTGCGGATTTCTTCATCCTTGCCGTATTTCAGCTCTACCTTGGCCATGTCGATTGCGCCCTGATGGTGCGCAACCATGCCGCGGACAAAATCCTTGTCGGCATCGCCGGAAAATTTGATGGACATGTCCTTGTGCATCTTGGTGTTTGCCTGCGCAAATGCCTTGGATGACGGGCCCTGATCGCCGGTTGGCTGCATCGCCATGGCATCATGCTTCATCATCTTGTGCTCCTGCGCCAGGGCTGGTGCGGTGAAGGCGAGGGCGCAGACAAGGGCTGCGGCGGAAAAATAAGAGGTTTTCATCGAATTGATCTTTCCTTAGGTCAGACAGACAAGCACAGGCTATGACCTGTTCACCCGTGCGTTATGAAGGATAGGAAGCGATCAATAGCGGTTTGGGCGGTGGCGACAGCGGTGCGCTGGCCTGGGCAATGAGGGGCAGTTCCATGCCGTGCGGCACCAGCATCCGGGTCGAGACCGTGGTCACGGCGGCAATGCCGATGGCGGGAATGGCGATACAGGCGGAGCATAGCGCGGGATGGGGCAGCTTGGCCGTGTCCGTGCAATGCTTCTGGTCGCCGGCACAGGCATGGGCGTGGCCGGCCATCTGACCGGCCGATTGTACCGCCATTTCGCCGGCCAACCGGACGGGCGCCGCAAACACGGGCACCCAGCCGACGGAAAACGCCGTGAGGAACGTCAGAAGAATGGCAAGCCTGCTCATGGCGTTTTCATAACAGGAACAATCGGGAAGGCGAAATCACCTTCTGTTTATTGCGTTATTGCGCACCCCTTGCCGCGGCGAGCGCCTTTTCCAGATCGGCGATGAGGTCTTTGGTATCCTCGAGGCCAACCTGCAGGCGGATGAGCGGACCCTTGTAATGCTTGCCCGTCAGCACCCGGTCGGACAGGTTGACCTGAAGCGCGAGGCTCTCATAGCCGCCCCATGAGTACCCGAGCGCGAAAATATCAAGGGCATTGAGGAAAGCCCGGGCCTGTTTTGTCTCGCCTTCAATGACAATCGAGAACACGCCGGCAGCGCCGGTGAAATCCCGCTTCCACAGGGCGTGCCCCGCGTGGCTCTCAAGCGCCGGATGCAGGACCTCGATGACGCCGGGCTGCTTTTCCAGCCATCGCGCTATTTCGAGCGCGTTTTCGCCATGGCGCTCGAGGCGCAGTGCCATCGTGCGCAAGCCGCGCAGGACATAATAGGCATCGTCGCCGCCCACGCACAGACCGATGGCCGTATAGGTATCGTCCAGCTGCCTGAAGCATTTTTCATTGGCGGAAATCGTGCCCATGAGAATATCGGAATGGCCGGACGGATATTTCGTTGCCGCGTGAATGGAGATATCGACGCCGAAATCCAGCGGCTTCAGGTAGAGCGGCGTTGCCCAGGTGTTGTCCATCATGACGATGGCGCCTGCCGCGTGCGCCTTCTCGACGATTGCCGGAATATCCTGAATTTCAAACGTGTTGGAGCCGGGGGATTCGGTAAAGACAACAGCCGTGTTGGGACGGATGAGCTTTTCGATGCCGGCGCCGACCAGCGGATCGTAGTACTCGACCTCGATGCCGAGCCGCTTGAGCGTCGTATCGCAGAAATAGCGCGTGTTGCCGTAGACGCTGTCGACCATCAGCAGGTGATCGCCCGGCGACAGGAACGCCAGAAGGGGAATGGTTACCGCGGCAAGGCCGGACGGCACGAGCAGCGTGCCGAACGAGCCCTCCAGTTCGTCGATGGCCTGGCACAGGGCGTCGGTCGTGGGGGTTCCGTGCGTGCCATAGCCGTATTTCTGCTTGTGGCTGGCCATGGTTTCCGCATCGGGGAACAGCACCGTCGAGGCATGGACAATGGGCGGATTGACGAAACCGTGATAATCCCGGGGATCGTAGCCTCCATGGGCCAGGCGTGTGTTGATCCCGAATTTTGCCATTTTGTCCGACTCTCTGCCCATGGAATATCCTCTGCACTGCGATGCCAACAATTGTAACTGCTGGGAGAAGTCGATAAAGCCACGGCGTTCCTGTTGCAACAGGCGAGCACAGCGGGCGTGGAAGAATAAGGCCGCTTGGGTCGATGGGAGAAACAATGACTGATGCCAGCAATCCGCAATCCCTGTCCGGCCTGAAGCGCGCGCGCCGCTCGATCGTCAATTTCCTGCGCCGCATGCGGGCACCGGCCTATCCGAACAGCCCGGCGGCCTGGACCGGGGGCATGTCGATGGCGGCGGTCCTGATCTTTTTCTTCATTCTGCTGCTGCATCCCTTCGACGATCCGCTGTCGCGCAACCTGTCCTCGCATCAGGGGCCGCTGAGTTCCCTGCGGCTGCTGACGGATATCGGTTTGTCGCAATGGTATCTGATCCCGGCCTTTTTCATTGCGGTTTGCCTGATCGGCATCGATTGGCGCAAGCTGCCCCATGCCAAGCGCGTGCGTCTTGGCCTCATCTATGCCCAGGCGACGTTTGCCTTCTGGTCCGTGGCGCTGTCGGGAATTCTCACCAATATCGCCAAGTTCTGCATCGGCCGTGCCCGGCCGAAATTCATCGACACCCTTGGAGCCAACGGCTTTTCGCCGTTTCACGCAGGGTATGATTTCGCCAGTTTCCCCTCGGGGCACTCAACCACGATGGGGGCAGTCGGCGCGGTTCTGGCGCTTTGGTTTCCGCGCTGGCGCGTGCCGATCATCCTGGCGACCATGTTCATTGCCTTTACGCGCATCATCGCCAGGGCGCATTATCCGACGGATGTGGTCGCGGGCTACAGCGTGGGCTTCCTGTTCACCCTTGCGCTTGCCAGATTCCTCGCCGGGCGCCGGGCGGCCTTTCTGTTCGATGGCACTCGATTCTTCCCGGTTTTGCGTTTTCGCGAGCGCTTCTGGCGCTGATCGGGGTTTTTGACCAAGAAATAATCGAAAATTCCATTCCGAAGCAGCCATTCCGCCGTTTCTGCAAAAATATTGAGCAAAGATTATCCCTTGACCAAACACGTAGAATGGCCTTCGATACAGGGGTGAATGGGAGACATGCTGGAGCCTTAAAAGGGTGTGGGGGAACCCACCGGCATGTAAAATTTCTCTCTTGGGAACCACGGGCAACAAATAAAAGGGTTTAGTCGTTATGAAAAATCTCGTTTTGAAGAGCGTTCTGGGGGTATCGGCGCTGCTCTTGCTGGCTTCTGCGGCCTCCGCCGGCACGCTGGATGACGTCAAGAAAAAGGGCTTTCTGCAATGCGGCGTCAACACCGGTCTGGCCGGGTTTGCTTCGCCGAACGACAAGGGCGAATGGTCCGGTTTTGACGTCGACTATTGCCGCGCGGTCGCCGCCGCCATTTTTGGCGATGCAACCAAGGTGAAATTCACGCCGCTTTCCGCCAAGGACCGCCTGCCAGCGCTGCAGTCCGGTGAAATCGACGTTCTGATTCGCAACACCACATGGACGCTGAGCCGTGACTCGCAGGGCTTTGATTTCACCGGCGTCAATTATTACGACGGCCAGGGCTTCATGATCAACGCGAAGAAGCTGTCGGGTATCAATTCCGCATTGCAGCTTTCGGGCGCTTCGGTCTGCGTTCAGTCCGGCACCACGACGGAGCTCAATCTGGCCGACTATTTCAAGGCCAACAAGATGGAATACAATCCCGTCGTGTTCGAGAAGCTTGAAGAGGTCAACGCCGCCTATGATGCCGGACGTTGCGACGTGTACACCACGGACCAGTCCGGCCTGTACGCCATTCGCCTGACGCTCTCGGCACCGGACGATCACGTCGTTCTGCCGGAAATCATTTCGAAGGAGCCGCTCGGTCCCGTTGTCCGTCAGGGCGACAGCCAGTGGGCGCACGTCATCCGCTGGGTGCATTACGCCATGCTGACGGCCGAAGAGCTTGGCATCACCAAGGCCAATGTCCAGGATCTGATCAAGAGCGACAGCCCGGAAATCAAGCGCGTGCTCGGCCAGGAAGCCAACACCAAGCTTGGCACCGATCTCGGCCTGACCAATGATTGGGTCGTCAACATCGTCAAGGCCGTGGGCAATTACGGCGAAGTGTTCGAATCCAATATCGGTTCCGGCAGCAAGCTGAAGATTGCGCGCGGCATCAATGCTCAGTGGAGCAAGGGCGGCCTGCAATACGCAATGCCGATCCGCTGATTTTTTGAAGTCATCGATCTGAAATCCGGGAAGGGGGCTCGTCCTCCTTTCCGGGGGAACAATTAAAAAAATAACAAAAATAAAAATAATAAAAATAAACGGTTAAAAGAAATGAGGGGTCAATGGCATCGCAGGATATTACGCCTGCCGGTACAGGCAGCGCCAAAGTATCACTTCTGAACGATCCGAGAATTCGCGGCTATATCTATCAGCTCGTCGTTCTGGTTGTACTGGTCGCTGTGGGTTACTGGTTTGTCAACAACACTATCGCCAATCTGCAGCGCGCCAATCTGGCAACGGGTTTCGGTTTTCTCGATGGCCGCTCCGGATTTGATATCAGCTCGCATCCGTTCACCGAATACTCAAGCGACTCGACCTATATAAAGGCGCTTTATGTCGGTATTTTGAACACGATGCTGGTTGCCGTCGTCGGTATCATCACCGCGACCATCATCGGTTTCATCATCGGCGTCGGGCGGCTTTCGCACAATTGGCTCATCCGCAAACTGTGCACGGTCTATGTCGAGGTTTTCCGCAATATTCCGCCGCTGCTGGTTATTTTCTTCTGGTATTCCGGCGTTTTGGCGGTTTTGCCCCAGGCACGACAGAGCATCGCGCTGCCGTTCAGTTTCCTGAACAATCGCGGTTTCTTTTTTGCCGTGCCGGTTTTCGGCCAGGGTGCCTGGCTGGCTGGCGTTGCCTTTGTGCTTGCCGTCATCGGTGCCTTTCTGGTCCGTCGCTGGGCCTATAAACGGCAGATGGCGACCGGCCAGCGCTTTCCGGTGTTGTGGACATCGCTGGCGCTGATCATCGGCCTGCCTTTCCTGGCATTCGCGCTCAAGGGCTTTCCGGTCACCATGAATTATCCGGAACTCGGCGGCTTCAACATCAAGGGCGGCGCTCTGGTCGGACCAGAGTTCATGTCGCTCTATCTCGCGCTGTCCTTCTACACCGCATCCTTCATCGCCGAGATCGTCCGCGCCGGTATTCGCGGTGTGGGAAAAGGCCAGAGTGAGGCGTCGCATGCGCTCGGGCTGCGCGCAGGAACAACGACGCGGCTTGTCGTCGTGCCGCAGGCCCTGCGCATCATCATTCCGCCACTGACCAGCCAGTATCTCAACCTGACGAAGAACTCGTCGCTTGCGGTCGCGGTCGGCTATCCCGATCTGTTTGCAGTCGGCGGAACCATCCTCAACCAGACCGGCCGTTCCATCGAAGTGGTGGCGATTTTCATTGTGATCTACCTCAGCCTGAGCGTGCTCACATCGCTGTTCATGAACTGGTTCAACGCCAAAATGGCATTGGTGGAGCGCTGATCATGGCCGATAACAATCTGAGTTTCGTTCGTACCGAAATGCTGCAGGGCCAGACGCCGCCGCTGGGCGAGCGGGGAATCGTCCGCTGGATACGCATCAACCTGATGGCAACGCCCGTCGATGCCGCTCTGACGGTGTTTGCGCTCTTCCTTCTCGCCTGGTTCGTGCCGCCGATGATCAACTGGCTGTTCGTCCAGGCTTCCTGGTCGGGGGTGGATCGGGCGGTCTGCGCGACGGTATCCCAGGGCGGTACCCAGCCGGAAGGCTGGTCGGGTGCCTGCTGGGCCTATGTGAATGCCAATTTCAACCAGTTCATGTATGGCCGCTATCCGCAGGACCAGCACTGGCGTGTCAACATTGTCGGCGTCATGTTCGTCGTCCTGTTGGTTCCGCTGCTGATCCCGAGGATTCCCTTCAAATCCGCCAATGCGATCGTGTTCTTCTTTGTCTTCCCGATCGTTGCATTCTTCCTGCTGGTTGGCGGCTGGTTTGGCCTTCCCTATATCGAAACCGCGACGTGGGGCGGTCTGCTTGTCACGCTGGTCCTGTCTTTCGTCGGCATTTCCGTATCCTTGCCGCTCGGCATCGTCCTGGCGTTGGGGCGGCGTTCGAAAATGCCCGTCATCAAGATGCTGTGCGTCGTTTTCATCGAAATGGTGCGGGGCATCCCTCTGGTGACCGTGCTGTTCATGGCCAGTTACATGCTGCCATTGTTCCTGCCGCCGGGCGTGACCTTCGACAAGTTCCTCCGCGCCCTGATCGGCGTGGCGCTGTTCGCATCGGCCTATATGGCGGAAGTGGTGCGCGGCGGCCTGCAGGCAATTCCCAAAGGGCAGTACGAAGGTGCTGACTCGCTGGGATTGAGCTACTGGCAGAAAACCGGCCTCATCATCCTGCCGCAGGCGCTGAAGATGGTAATCCCGGGGATCGTCAACACCTTCATCGGTCTGTTCAAGGATACATCGCTGGTGTCCATCATCAGCATGTTCGATCTGCTCGGAACCGTGCGTCAGCACTTCAACGATGCCAATTGGGCATCCCCGCAAACCCCCATATCCGGCCTGATTTTCGCCGGTTTCGTATTCTGGATTTTCTGTTTCGGCATGTCGCGTTATTCCATCTTCATGGAACGCAGGCTGGACACAGGACATAAACGCTAAGGAGCATCTGCATGACCACTCAAAACGTTGTCGATCCATCCGAAATTCATGTCGACCGCTCGCTCATGCAGGTCTCCAAGACCGATGTAGCCGTCGAGATTACCAACATGAACAAGTGGTATGGCGATTTCCACGTCCTCAAGGACATCAACCTCAAGGTGATGCGCGGCGAGCGCATCGTCATTGCCGGACCTTCGGGATCGGGCAAGTCGACGATGATCCGCTGCATCAACCGCCTCGAAGAGCACCAGAGCGGCAAGATCCTTGTCGACGGCATCGAACTGACCAACGACCTGAAGAAGATCGATGAAGTCCGGCGCGAAGTCGGCATGGTGTTCCAGCACTTCAACCTCTTCCCGCATCTGACCATCCTGGAAAATTGCACGCTCGCGCCGATCTGGGTGCGCAAGATGCCGAAGAAGAAGGCGGACGAGATTGCCATGCATTATCTCGAGCGCGTCAAGATTCCGGAACAGGCCAACAAATATCCCGGCCAGCTGTCCGGCGGCCAGCAGCAGCGCGTGGCCATTGCCCGTTCGCTGTGCATGAACCCGCGCATCATGCTGTTCGACGAGCCGACCTCGGCGCTCGATCCGGAAATGATCAAGGAAGTGCTCGACACCATGGTTCAACTGGCCGAAGAAGGTATGACCATGGTGTGCGTCACCCACGAAATGGGCTTTGCCCGCCAGGTGGCAAACCGTGTGATCTTCATGGATCAGGGCCAGATCGTCGAGCAGAACGAACCGGCGGCGTTCTTCGACAATCCGCAGCACGAGCGCACCAAGCTGTTCCTCAGCCAGATCCTGCATTGAGAATTCTGCGCATCGTCGTCACATCCATCGCAGCGGCCCTCGTGGCCGCTGTTTTGTTAGATGGGACTGGAATTGACGGTGTAGAGCCTTGCCTGGCCGATGAGATGCTACAATGATTTATAACGGGACATGTTCTTTTTATTTCTGGATTTTAAAACATTTTTTAGTCGGAGTTTTTTATGACCGAGAACTTTCAAGGGCTGACAAGCGCGCAGATAGACGCGGCAGAGTTGCTGCGTAAGAACCGCAACAATGAAGTGTTGAAATATACCGTTGCCGCATATGACCGTCTCTCGACAGCCATCTTTATCACTGGGTTTCTTGGACCGATTTTTGGCTCAGTTTTGAATCCATCTCTCTTAAGCAACTACAACCGCGTGGGCAAGATACTGATCGTTTGTGGATTGTTGCAGGCTTTGATGATATCCTGCGGTCTACATCTTTATGGAAAAAACAAACTGAGAGATGGCTGGCAATGACGATTGATGAAAACATGCTCATTTATGCAATCTTCATGATCAATCTCATTGGTGTGTGCGGATTTTTTGCTGCCCGGTATGAGTTTAGTCAGCTTGAAAAAGAAACCGAGCGTTCCAGAAAGCAAATCGCATTGGCGAGAAAGCGCTTGCGCGAGCGGGTGCTACCCGCGCAATAAGCGCTATGACTCCGCATCAAATCCATAAAGCCAGTCGAAACCCGCCACGAACTTTTCAGCAGGCCGGTTGCGCAGCAGCAGGTTGCGGGCAAGCGCCACCGGCCCCTTGGCGTGATAGGCCAGCTGATTGAGCGCGCCGCGCCGCACCACCGACTCGATGCGCTTTGTCCGGTTCCTGGCATAGGCCGCCAGGGCTGCAGGCCAGTCCTCGCTGCCATGGCCGAGTGCGGCGGCAAGAGCACAGGCGTCCTCGATGGCCATGGCTGCGCCTTGGGCCGCATAGGGCGTCATCGCATGGGCCGCGTCGCCGATCAGCACAAGCCGCTCATCCCGCAGGAAGCTGCACCGCTTCATTTCGAACAGGCGCCAGGGCGTCCATTGTCCGGCCGACAGCACCAGATCGCGGATGCCCGGATGCCACCAGTAGAAATCCCGGGTAAAATTCTGGTTCGGGGCCTGCGGATTGACTTCGATGTCCCAGCGCCCGGGGTTTTTCCGGTCGCGCGCCACCGCCACGAAATTCATCAGCTCGCCCGAACGGATGGGGTAGGCGATGAGGTGCGCATTGCTGCCTGTCCAGGCAACGACATTGGTTCCTTCAGGCAGGAGGGCGCTGAACGAGGCCGGGAGGCGATCGGCAGGCACGGACACGCGCCAGGCGATGGAGCCGGTATAGCGGGCGCGATCAAGGTCTGACAGCGCATTGCGGGTGTTCGACCAGACACCGTCGGAGCCCACCAGCAGGGCGCCGCGATGCTCTTCGATGCGGTCGTTGTATTGCACGCGAACCAGCACGCCCTGAGCGTCGCTGTTGTGATGGGTAACGGCCGATTCCAGCTGCATGGCGATGTTGCCGCGCTGGCGCACTTCGGCAAGGAGTGCCTGCTGCAGGTCGGCGCGGTGGCAGACGATGTAGGGCGCGTGCCAGCGTTGTGCCGCGGCCTTGCCGATGGGCAGGTGCAGCAGCTTTTCCCCGCTCACGCCATCCTGCAGGCAGACCGCATCCGGCTGCACAGCATGAGGCATCAGCCTGTCCAGGACGCCGAGGCGGCCGAGCAGGCGGGTGGCATTGGGCGAAAGCTGCAATCCGGCGCCCGCTTCGGCCAGAATGGCGCTCTTCTCAAAGATCTGGACGGCAAAGCCTTTGGCGCTCAGCGCCAGCGCCAGCGTCAGGCCGGCGATACCCGCACCCGCAATAATGATTTGATCAGGATTGGGAGTTCGCCTGTTGCGAGCCGTCTTCAGATCGATGACGGGCGTTTGCAATCAGGCAGCCTTGTCGTCCACATAGGTGCAGCCGGCAGGAACCGTTTCCCCGGCGGAGAGCGACGCATCGTAGCGGTACAGCGTCGAGCAGTAAGGGCAGACCTTTTCATTGTCATCGCCCAGGTCGAGGAAGACGTGCGGGTGATCGAAAGGCGGATTGGCGCCGACGCACATGAATTCCTTGACGCCAATGCTGATGGCGGCGTGACCAGCGCTGTTCTGGAAGTGGGGAATGCTGTGTCCGGCCATGTGTCGCTCCTGGGCTTTCAGTCGATAGGCAATGGTGTTGTCTTTCTCATAGAGCAATTCCGCGGCGAAGAAAATCGCTTCTGCGGCGCTAAAGCGAGGCAATCTGACACAAGTGGCGGCTGGTTCCGCCGCAACCGGCATTATGGCGGGTTTTCCGTCAGGCGCCGCATGAGAAATTCATCGCGAAAGGCTTTGGTTCCGGTGTAAGCTGCCGCGTGCCGATTTTTATCGGGCTGAGGAGGGATTGGGCCGCGATTGCTATAAAACCTTCAAGAGACTTGACTAATGTGGCCTGTGATTCCGCTTTTGACGGGACTATTCCAATCGGAGAATGACAATGAACGATCAGTCACCCGCCATAACGAATGCAGTCGAAGCCGTCGGTCTGCCGGATCTGCACACCAGTGTCGACCGTTTCGTCAATCGCGAGTTCTCCTGGCTGCAGTTCAACCGCCGCGTGCTGGAAGAAGCCCACAATGTGCACCAGCCGCTGCTGGAGCGCCTGCGCTTCCTGTCCATCTCCGCCGCCAATCTCGACGAATTCTTCATGGTGCGCATTGCCGGTCTCGCCGGACAGGTGCGTGCCGGAGTAGCCAATCGCAGCCCGGACGGGCGCACGCCGCAGGAGCAGCTGGAATTCGTGCTCGATGAGGTCGGCAAACTGCAGGCCGCCCAGCAGCTGCGCCTGAATGAACTGCGCGTCGAGATGCTGGCCGAAAATATTGAAATCGTCCGCCCGGACAAGCTGACCAAAAGCGAGCGCCTCTGGCTCGAGGATCACTTCCTCGAAACCATCTATCCCGTCCTGACCCCGCTTTCCATCGATCCGGCACATCCGTTCCCGTTCATTCCCAATCTCGGTTTCACCATCGCCATGTTGCTGAGCCGCAGCATCGACAACCGTCCGATGACGGCGCTCCTGCGCCTGCCGCAGGCATTGAAACGTTTCATCCAGATTCCCGACGATGCCGGCCGTTTCCGCTTCCTGACGCTTGAGGATGCCATCAGCCTGTTCACCGGGCGGCTGTTCCCCGGCTATGAGGTGAAGGGCGCCGGCACATTCCGCATTATCCGCGACAGCGATATCGAGGTGGAGGAAGAGGCCGAGGATCTTGTGCGCCTGTTCGAAAGCGCGCTGAAGCGCCGCCGCCGCGGCCAGGTGATCCGCATCGAGTTCGATGATGAAATGCCGGAATCGCTGCGCGCCTTCGTGGCGACGGAACTCGGTGTTCCCGACAACCGCATCAGCGTGCTCGAAGGTCTTCTGGCGCTCAACACCATCTCCGAAATCGTCGGCATTCCGCGCGCCGACCTGAAATTCGTACCCTACAACCCGCGCTTCCCCGAGCGGGTGCGCGAGCATGGCGGCGATTGCTTTGCAGCGATCCGCGAAAAGGATATCGTGGTGCACCACCCCTACGAATCCTTCGACGTCGTCGTGCAGTTCCTGCGCCAGGCGGCGGCGGACCCGGAAGTGGTTGCCATCAAGCAGACGCTCTACCGCACATCCAATGACAGCCCCATTGTGCGCGCACTGATCGACGCGGCCGATGCCGGCAAGTCGGTGACGGCGCTGGTCGAGCTCAAGGCGCGCTTCGACGAAGAAGCCAATATCCGCTGGGCGCGCGATCTGGAACGTGCCGGCGTTCAGGTCGTCTTCGGCTTCATCGAGCTGAAAACCCATGCAAAAATGTCGCTGGTCGTGCGCCGCGAGGAACAGAAGCTGCGCAGCTACGTGCATCTCGGCACGGGCAATTACCACCCGATCACCGCCAAGATCTATACGGATCTGTCGTTCTTCACGTGCGAGCCATCCATCGGTCGCGACGTTGCCCAGATCTTCAATTTCATCACCGGTTATACGCAGCCTTCGGGTGAGATGGGCATTGCCGTGTCGCCGACCACCCTGCGCCCACGCATTCTCCAGCACATCGCCGAGGAAATCGAGCACGCCAAGGCTGGCCGTCCGGCGGCAATCTGGATGAAGATGAATTCGCTGGTCGATCCGCAGATCATCGATGCGCTCTACAATGCCAGCACGCATGGCGTCGACATCGACCTCATCGTGCGCGGCATCTGCTGCCTGCGCCCGCAGGTTCCGGGCCTGTCCGACACGATCCGGGCGAAATCCATCGTCGGCCGCTTTCTCGAGCACAGCCGTATTTTCTGCTTCGGCAACGGTGCGGGACTGCCGTCGGAAAAGGCGCTCGTCTATATCGGTTCAGCCGATATGATGACCCGCAACCTCGACCGCCGCGTCGAAACGCTGGTTCCGATCACCAATCCAACTGTGCATCAACAGCTTCTTTCACAGATTATGCTGGCAAACCTTCTCGACAATCAGCAGAGTTACGAGTTACTAGCAGACGGTACGTCGCGCCGGATTGTTCCGGCGGATGGAGAAGATGCTTTTAACGCGCAGGAATATTTCATGACAAATCCCAGCCTGTCCGGCCGCGGCAAGTCGCTGAAGTCTTCAGCACCACGCTTGATCGCTCACCGCAAGCGATCCAAAGCAGCGAAAAACAAGACTGCATGATATCCGCAGCGCAGGGGCGTGTGCAAGGACGCCATCCGGCCGGTGTCATCGACATCGGCTCGAACTCTGTACGTCTGGTCGTCTATGAGGGGGTTACCCGTTCGCCGACCGTCCTTTTCAACGAAAAGATTCTCTGCGGCCTTGGCAAAGGCCTGGTAAAAACCGGCAAGCTGAATGAAAAGGCTGTGCAAAGCGCCTTGCGGGCGCTGCGCCGGTTCCGCGCCCTGGCTGATCAGGCGGGCGCCCGCTCGCTGGATGTGCTGGCGACGGCGGCAGCGCGCGAAGCCGAAAACGGACCCGATTTCATCGCCCAGGCCGAAATCGTTCTGGGAGAACCGATCAAGGTTCTGTCCGGCCGGGAAGAGGCCTATTATTCCGCGCTGGGGATCATCTCCGGCTTTCACGATCCCGATGGTATCGCAGGCGATCTGGGCGGCGGCAGTCTCGAACTGGTCGACGTCAAGGGCCGCACCATCGGCGACGGCATCACCCTGCCGCTGGGCGGCCTGCGTCTGCAGGATATGTCGAACGGCGATCTTGCCGCCGCGTCCGATATCGCCAAGAAGACGCTGGAATCGGCCAAGCTTTTGGCCAAGGGCAAGGGCCGGGCGTTCTACGCCGTGGGCGGCACGTGGCGAAACCTCGCCAAGCTGCACATGAGTGCCGAGCACTATCCGCTGCACGTCATGCACCACTATGAAATTCCCTTCGAGGAAGCACAGCGCTTTCTCAAGCGCGTCGCGGACGGCAATCTCGACAATATGCGCGGGATCGAGGATGTCTCGAAGAACCGCCGTGCGCTCTTGTCCTATGGCGCCATCGCCCTGCTTGAGACCATCCGCAAGATGCGTCCGTCAAAGGTTGTCTTTTCGGCCCTTGGTGTGCGGGAAGGATTTCTGTTCTCGCTGCTGTCGGAATCCGAGCAGCTGGAAGACCCGCTGATTGCCGCCGCCGATGAACTGGCCGTGCTGCGCGCCCGCTCGCCTGCCTATGCGCGCGAGCTGGCGGACTGGAGCGGCGATGCCTTTGCCGCGCTCGGCTATGACGAGACGGAGGACGAGAAGCGCTATCGCCGCGCGGCCTGCCTGATCGCCGATATCAGCTGGCGTGCCCACCCCGATTATCGCGGTTCACAGGCGTTGAACATGATCTCCAACGCCGCTTTTGTCGGCATTGATCATCCGGGCCGGGCCTATATCGCGCTCGCCAATTTCTTCCGTCACGAGGGCATTGCCAACAACGCGGCGGACCCGGAACTGGCGGCGCTTGCTACGCCGCGGCTGCTGGAATATTCGAAGATACTGGCGGCGATCATGCGGATTGTTTATCCGTTTTCCGCATCGATGGCGGGGGTGGTTCCCAACCTCTCGTGGAAACAGGCGTCTGACGGCATCTATCTCGAAGTGGCGGCCAGGAATGCCGATCTGATCGGCGATGTGCCGGAAGGCCGCTTGCAGCAATTGGCGAAACTGACGGGCAAGCCGCTGAAAATGGCCATCGGCAAATAAGTGCCGGTGCTCAGGCGGCGATAGCCGCCTTCTTGCGTCCTGGCAGGGTCATCGCCGCGACACCGGCAATCACGCAGATCAGGCCGATCCATGCGGTCGACGCCAGGCTTTCGCCGAGAAACAATACGCCGATGCCGACGCCGATCGGTACGCGCAGATAGGCCTGCGATGTCGTGCCGACCGTGCCCAGCGTGTTGATCAGCCGGAAATAAATCACGAAGGCGAGGGCGGTGGAGAACACGGCAAGTCCAAGCAGCGCGAGCAGCGAGTGGGCGGAGGGCGCCAGCGTCCATGGCCGGTCGACCACGAGGCTGACCGGAATGAGGATGACAGCGCCGCAGAGCATCGAGCCAGCGGCGGGCATCATCGGATCGAGATTTTTGAAACCCTTGCCGAAGATGGCGGCGGCCGCATAGGAAATCGTTGCCGCAACGATGGCAAGCTGCGCCACCAGTTCCTTGCCGATGCCGTTGAATGCCTCGAGCCCGATGATCAGGGAAATGCCGATGACACCGGCCGCCACGCCGAAGACTTTTCGCGTGGTCACGGCTTCGTGGCGGGTGATCAGGACCGTCAGCAGAAAGGCGAAGATCGGCGTTGTCGAATTGAGAATGGTGGCAAGACCGGCATTGACGGTCAATTCTGCCCAGGCGATCAGCGTGAAGGGGATCACGCTGTTGATGCAGGCCTGGATGAGAAAGCGCTTCCAGATCGCCGGATCGCGCGGCAGGGCAAGGCCGCGCAGCTTGATGATGGTCAGCAGCAGTCCGCCGGCGATCAGCGTGCGGGCGGCGATGAAGGTGACTGGCGGGATCGTCTCGACCCCGACCCGGATGAAGGTATAGGAGGCGCCCCACAACGTGGCAAGAATGGCGAGAAGCGCCAGTTCTCTGGCCAGAGACGGGGTTTGCACGGGGGTAGCAGACATCATTGCCTCACATCAGCATGGTTTCAACGGGCCGATGCTAGCCAGTTTTGGCGGGCCGGTACTTCGGTTTAAGCCGAAGTATCAGTCCGTGCAGGGCACGGCCCGGATCCGCTTGTTCTCGAACTTCAGGCACAACTCGCCATTGATCAGCTGCAGCGCCTTTTCACCAAAAACTTCGCGGCGCCAGCCCTGCAGGGCCGGAATATCGTCCGCATCGCCTTCGGCGGCAATCCGGTCGATCTCGTCTGACGTTGCGACAACCTTGGCGGCAACGCCGTGTTCTTCCGTCACGAGACGCAGCAGAACCTTCAGCAGTTCGGCCGCTGCTCCTGCACCTTCCGGCGACTGCACGGATTTCGGCAGGCGCGGCATGTCTTCCTTTGGCAGGTCCAGCGCGATGTTGACGGCATTGAGCAGCCCCGTGGCGATGCTGGAGCGCTCCCAGCCCTTGGGGATGGTGCGCAGCCGGCCCATCGCTTCCACGTCACGCGGCTGCTGCTGGGCGATCTCGTAGATGGCGTCGTCCTTGAGCACGCGGCCGCGCGGCACGTTGCGCTCGCGCGCTTCGCGTTCGCGCCAGGCGGCAACGCTGCGCAGCACGGCAAGCTCCTGCGGTTTGCGCAGGCGCATCTTCAGGCGCTTCCACGCATCGTCGGGATGCATGTCATAGGTCTCGCGCGCCGTCAGCACCTTCATCTCGTCGAGCACCCAGTCGGTGCGGCCTTCTTCCTCGAGCTTTGCCTTGAGGTGCAGATAGATGTCGCGCAGATGGGTGACGTCGGCCAGCGCATAGTCGAGCTGCTTGTCGGAGAGCGGGCGGCGGCGCCAGTCGGTGAAGCGCGAGGACTTGTCGATCTGCGCGCCATTCACCCGCTGCACCAGCTGGTCATAGGCAATGGCATCGCCGAAGCCGCAGACCATTGCCGCCACCTGCGTGTCGAAGACCGGATGGGGGATCAGATTGCCGAGATGGAAAACGATCTCGATATCCTGCCGCGCCGCGTGGAACACCTTGACGATGGTCTCATCCGCCATCAGCCGGAAAAACGGCGCAAGATCGAGACCCGGGGCGAGGGCATCGACAATGGCAGTATGATCAGGGGATGCGAGCTGGATAACGCAAAGCTCCGGCCAGAACGTGGTCTCCCGGATGAACTCCGTGTCGACTGTTACGAAATCGGATTGCGAAAGGGCGGCTACAGCCTGGTCAAGCTGATCTGTGGTTGTAATCATGGTCATGAAATTTCTATAGCGAATGGAAATGCATTTGTCTCGCCTGTCCGAGTTTCTTCGCTGCTTGTCGCGTCTATATGGTTGATAGGCCGACAAAACGGGCTTCCAGTCATTCGCAATCTTGACAAATCGCCGTCAAAATGCGCTTGTCCGCGCAAATTCCAAGATCATGGCCGGGGCTTTCTTCACACCTCCCGGCAGCAAGCATCAAGCATCTCAGAGGCACATATCATGCATCGTTACCGCAGCCATACCTGCGCCGCCCTGCGGAAATCCGACGTTGGTTCGACAGTTCGTCTTTCCGGCTGGGTTCATCGCGTCCGCGATCATGGCGGCATTCTCTTCATCGATATCCGCGATCACTACGGTCTGACCCAGATCGTCGCCAGCCCCGACTCGCCCGCCTTCAAGCTGGCCGAGACCGTGCGCGGCGAATGGGTGATCCGCGTGGATGGTGAAGTGAAGGCCCGCACGGACGATACGGTCAATGCCAACATGCCGACCGGCGAGATCGAGGTGTTCGCCCGCGAGATCGAAATCCTGTCCGCCGCCAAGGAACTGCCGCTGCCGGTGTTCGGCGAGCTGGACTATCCGGAAGACATCCGCCTGAAGTACCGCTTCCTCGATCTGCGCCGCGACACGCTGCACAAGAACATCATGTCGCGCACCAAGATCATCGCCACCATGCGCCGCCGCATGACCGAGATCGGCTTCACCGAATTCTCGACGCCGATCCTGACGGCATCGTCGCCGGAAGGCGCGCGCGACTTCCTCGTGCCCAGCCGCATTCATCCCGGCAAGTTCTATGCGCTGCCGCAGGCGCCGCAGCAGTACAAGCAGCTGATCATGATGTCCGGTTTCGACCGCTACTTCCAGATCGCACCCTGCTTCCGCGACGAAGATCCGCGTGCCGACCGCCTGCCGGGCGAGTTCTACCAGCTCGACATCGAAATGAGCTTTGTCGAACAGGAAGACGTGCTGTCGACGATGGAGCCGGTCCTGCGCGGTGTGTTCGAGGAATTTGCCGAGGGCAAGCCGGTCACGCAGCAGTTCCCGCGCATCGCCTATGACGATGCCATGCGCAAATACGGTTCGGACAAGCCAGACCTGCGCAACCCGATCGAGATGCAGGCCGTGACCGAGCATTTCGCCGGTTCCGGCTTCAAGGTTTTCGCCAACATGATCGCCAACGATCCGAAGGTGGAAATCTGGGCGATCCCGGCCAAGACAGGCGGCTCGCGCGCCTTCTGCGACCGCATGAACTCCTGGGCGCAGGGCGAGGGCCAGCCGGGCCTCGGCTATATCTTCTGGCGCAAGGAAGGCGAGGCGCTTGAGGGCGCCGGTCCGCTGGCCAAGAATATCGGACCGGAACGCACCGAAGCCTTGCGCGTGCAGCTGGGGCTGGACGATGGCGATGCGGCGTTCTTCGTTGCGGGCGATCCCAAGAAGTTCGTCTCCTTTGCCGGTGCCGCACGCACCCGTGCGGGCGAAGAACTCAACCTCGTCGACCGCGACCAGTTCAAGCTTGCCTGGATTGTCGACTTCCCGTTCTTCGAATGGCTGGAAGACGAGAAGAAGATCGATTTCGCCCACAACCCGTTCTCCATGCCGCAGGGCGGCATGGACGCGCTGGAGCACCAGGACCCGCTGACGATCAAGGCGTTCCAGTACGATCTCGTCTGCAACGGCTTCGAGATCTCCTCGGGCGGCATCCGCAACCACCTGCCGGAAACCATGGTCAAGGCGTTCGAGGCGGTCGGCCATTCGCGGGAAACCGTGGAAGAACGCTTTGGCGGCCTCTACCGCGCGTTCCAGTATGGCGCACCGCCGCATGGCGGCATGGCGGCCGGTATCGACCGCATCGTGATGCTGCTCGTGGGTGCCAAGAACCTGCGCGAGATCACCATGTTCCCGATGAACCAGCAGGCCTACGATCTCCTGATGAATGCGCCGTCGGATGTGTCGCCAGCGCAGCTGCGCGACCTCAACATCCGCCTCGCGCCGATGAAGAAAGAGGATTAAAAACCCTTTCCAACCGACTCTGGACAAACAAAAAAGCCCGGCATCTCGCCGGGCTTTTTCTTTGCCGTCTCTATCGATTACTGGTTGGCGTTGACCGTGACGCCAAGCGTCTTGATCAGCGACTTCGGATCGGCCATGCCGCCGGCTGCAATGATGGCAAACGGCACGGGCTTGGCCGGGGCGGCCTTGATCTCGATGTTCTTTGGGCTGTCGAGATAGGCGCTGACCGCTGTTCCCAGGGCCTGGGCAAATTCGGCATTGCCGAGCTGCGCTGCCATCATCGGCAGGATGGCCTTGCCCTGGTTGACCAGGTCGGTGCGCTTGGCACCCTGCTGCTTGGCAGCGTAGTCGAGAGCCTTGTTGGTGAGCGAAGCATCGTCGAAGCGGATCGATGCGCCGGTGAAGCTCAGCTGCTGCATCAGGCCGAGCATGGCCATGCCCTTGGCATCGTCAGGCTTGCCGTCGCCGCTCTTTACAGCGTCCTGAATGCCTTTGATGAAGTCGAGCGTGTAACCGGAAATGTCGAACTTCATGCCCAGCGTGCCGGCATTGTCGGCGGCAAAGGCGAACTTGTCGACGTTGAGACGGCCATCGGGGATGTTCCACGAGCCGTTCATGTCGATCTTGCCCGAAAGCGTTTCATAACCAAGCGCCTTGATCGTGTCCTTTGTCTTTGGGTCTTCCACGCCCGACAGGTCCGCCTTGAAGCTGGCGACATTGGATGTGAAGACAACCGGCGCCGACGCGGTGAACGGCGAAACGGAAACGGTCAGGTTGTCAGCCGAAAAGACATCCTTGCCCTTGCTGTTGACGTTGAAGTGCTTCAGCCCGCCCTTCTGGTACTGGAGCATTTTCGCCAGCGGCTCGGTTGCGCCTTCGGCCGGCAACGTGATGCCTTCAAGCTTGATGCCTTCGACACTGATCTTGCTGTCCGGTTCATCGGCGGGGCTGAACTTGATATCCGGTACGGTCGCCGATCCGATCTTGAAGCCGCCGCCAGAAACGTCGCTGACATCGCTCAATGTCACGTCGCCGGCATTGAAGCTTTCCTTGGCGCCCGCTGCGGACAGCTTGGTGTCCTTGAGGATGACGGTCGAGCCGTTGGTTTCGACATTGGCGTATTCAAGGGTGCCGCCCTGTTCGCCGTAAACGGCCTTCAAACGGGCAGCCACCGCATTGCCGTCCACCGCATAGGCTGAACCGGCAAAGACAACGACAAGTGCAGTGGTCGCAGCCATAAGGTGCAAGCCGGATTTCAGAGAGTAGGTTGGACGCATAGTGTGTTCCTTGTTTTGCTCAATAAACAAATCTATCCCATGCCGCGCGGCAAAACTATGACAGTCTTTCCCCGCGAAATCGGGCCAATTGGGCGGTAGAAAGTCAGATTTGACGGATGGACGCAAGCCCTGCCCATTTTTTGCCCATCACGATAGGCAACAGGCTGTGATCTGAGCGAATCATTGCTTGCCCGTGAATCGGTGAGTTGATAACCCATTGACATGGGAAAAAGCCTGATTCCGCCAGACAATGGCGACGATAATATTGAACCGGTTGATCTGAAAGCCGCGCTGGAAGAACGCTATCTGGCCTACGCGCTTTCGACAATCATGAACCGTGCCCTGCCGGATGTGCGCGACGGGCTCAAACCCGTCCACCGCAGAATCATGCATGCGATGCGGCTGTTGCGGCTTTCGCCCGACCAGTCCTATGCCAAATGCGCCCGCATCGTCGGCGAGGTCATGGGCAAGTTCCACCCGCATGGCGACCAGTCGATCTATGATGCGCTGGTGCGCCTGTCGCAGGATTTCGCCGTGCGTTATCCGGTTGTCGACGGGCAGGGCAATTTCGGCAATATCGACGGCGATAACCCGGCGGCCATGCGCTATACCGAAGCGCGGATGACCGACGTCGCCATGCTGCTTCTCGAAGGCATCACCGAGGATGCCGTCGACTTCCGCCCGACCTATAACGAGGAAGACGAAGAACCGATCGTTCTTCCCGGCGCCTTCCCGAACCTGCTCGCCAACGGCTCGTCCGGCATTGCGGTGGGCATGGCCACATCGATCCCGCCGCACAATGTATCGGAACTCTGCGCCGCCGCCCTGCACCTGATCAAGCATCCCGAGGCGACGGTCGAAGAGCTGATGTCGCTGGAGGATGATCCCGAGGATCACACCAGAACCAAGGTGCGCGGGCCGGATTTCCCGACCGGTGGCGTGCTTGTGGAAAGCGCCGATGCCATTCTCGATGCCTACAAGACCGGGCGCGGCGGTTTCCGCCTGCGCGCCCGCTGGCATGTGGAGGATCAGGGACGCGGCACCTGGATCGTCGTCATCACCGAAATTCCCTATCAGGTGCAGAAATCCCGGCTGATCGAAAAGATCGCCGAGCTCCTGATCGCCAAGAAAATTCCCTTGCTGGATGATGTGCGCGACGAATCCACCGAGGATGTGCGCATCGTGCTCGAACCGAAGAGCCGCAGCGTCAATCCCGATATTCTGATGGAATCCCTGTTCAAGCTGTCCGAGCTGGAAACACGCTTTCCCCTGAATATGAATGTTCTCTCGAACGGCAAGGTGCCCAACGTCCTGTCGCTGCGCGACGTGCTCAAGCAATGGCTCGAACACCGCAAGGACGTCCTCATCCGCCGTTCGCGCCACCGGCTGGCCGAGATCGAGCGCCGCCTGGAAATTCTCGGCGGTTTCCTGATTGCCTATCTCAACCTGGACGAGGTGATCCGCATCATCCGCGAGGAGGATGAGCCCAAGCAGGAAATGATGACCCGTTTCGGGCTGAGCGATGTTCAGGCGGAAGCGGTCCTGAACATGCGCCTGCGGTCGTTGCGCAAGCTCGAGGAATTCGAGATCCGCAAGGAATTCGACGGGCTGACCGCCGAAAAGGGCGAAATCGAGCAGTTGCTGGGTTCCGATGCCAAGCAGTGGCAGACCATTTCCTGGCAGATCGCCGAAATGCAGAAGAAATATGCGGCCGACACACCGCTCGGCAAGCGACGCACCACCTTTGCCGATGCGCCGCAGCACGACCAGGCCGATATTCACCATGCCATGATCGAGAAGGAGCCGGTGACGGTCGTCGTTTCGGAAAAGGGCTGGCTGCGCGCCATGAAGGGGCACTTGCCCGATTTCTCGTCGCTGACCTTCAAGGAGGGCGACAAGCTTAAGCTGGCATTCCACGCGGAAACCACGGACCGCATTCTGATCCTGACCACCGGCGGCAAGTTCTACACCATCGGCGCCAACAGCCTGCCCGGCGGGCGCGGCCATGGCGAGCCGATCCGCATCATCGTGGATATGGAAAACGATCAGGACATCGTCACGGCCTTCGTGCACAACCCCGGGCGCCAGCTGCTGCTGTCATCCCATGACGGCAACGGCTTCCTCGTGCCGGAGGCGGATGTCATGGCCAATACCCGCAAGGGCAGACAGGTGATGAACGTCAAGGCGCCGGATGAGGCGCGCCATTGCATTCCCGTCACCGGCGACAGCGTGGCGATCGTCGGCGAGAACCGCAAGATGCTGGTGTTCCCGCTGGCGGAAATCCCCGAACTCGGGCGCGGCAAGGGCGTACGCCTGCAGCGCTACAAGGATGGCGGCGTCTCCGACATCCGCGTCTTTGCCATGGAGCGGGGCCTCACATGGCAGGATGCGGCGGACCGGACGTTCACGCGCAGCCGGGAAGAACTGGCCGAATGGATCGGGCCGCGTGCTTCCGCCGGCCGCATGGTGCCGAAGGGTTTCCCGCGCTCGGGCAAGTTTTCCTGACATCGATGTGACGGCCGATTGAAAAATTAAACGAGAGCGTTCATTCTCGTATTGACCGGTTTTGCGTTTCGCTGTAAATGAGAGTGAACATTCGCTCTTTTTTGTGGTGCCTTGTGACCGACAGTATTCTGCCAAAGCAATCGAAGCTCCTGACCGATGACGGATCGGACATGGAATCCGGCTGTTTTGTCGCCAAGCTGTTCGGCAAACGGGCGCAGAACCGCGAAGTGCAGGAAGCGCGCATCCTTGAAGCCGCCACCAACTGTTTTGTCCGTGCGGGCTTTCGTGGCGCATCGATGAATGACATCTGCTCCGAGGCCGGTATGAGCCCCGGTGCGCTTTACCGTTACTTCCCCTCGAAAGAATCCCTGATCGAAGCCATCGTCGCCGGCCATCGCAAGGCAAGCGCCGAAATTCTCGACCGCATGAGCGGGTACGGCAACATCATCGATGCGCTTGTGATGGTGGGTCTCGATCACGTTCGCCAGAAGTCGGCGAACGGCGTTGACGACGCCAGCGCGCGGCTTTTTGCCGAGGTGCGGGCGGAAGCCATCCGCAACGAGGCCGTTGCCGCCCAGTGCGAGCTTTATGAAGGGCAGATGCGCGAAAAGCTTCTGTCGGCCGTCGGCGCCGCCAAGGCCCGGGGCGAGATTGATCCCGTCGGTGACCTTGAACTTGTCGTGGCGAGCCTTGCCGCCATGGGCGAGGGGATCATCATGCGGAATTTTCCGGCACAGGGTGTGCCTGTCGAGGCGCTGGAGCCGATGTTCCGCGCTCTTGCAGTCGGCATCCTGCGCCCCGTGCAAGCATAAATACTGACATACCGATCCAGCAAATACCTCTTTTGATCAGGTAATCCGATGCGCAACCGTCGCACTAAACTTCTGGCATCCGTCGTTCTGGCCCTCGGCCTCACCGCCGCGCTCGTCCCGGCCGCCATGGCCGAAGACAAAACGGCCGTACAGGCGGTCAAGCCGCCCGTCATCAATGTCATTCCGGCCGCCGAAGCCGAAATGGTCGCGTCCATCACCGTCACCGGCACCATCGTTCCGCGTCAGGAAGTTGCCGTGGGAACCGATGTGGCGGGGCTGATCGTGCTCGAACTCAGCGCCGATCAGGGTGACCGGGTGAAGGAGGGCGAGATCATCGCCCGCCTCGACAAATCGTCCCTGGAAATCCAGCTGGCGCAGATCGAGGCGCAGCGCGCCCAGGCCGAAGCATCCATCGCCCAGTCGGAGGCGCAGATCGTCGATGCGCAGATCGCCGTCCGGCAGGCCCAGGAAGCGCTCGACCGCGCCCGCGCCCTGTCGGCCAAGGGCATCACCTCCAAAGCCGATTTCGACAATGCCACCAATGCCTATGACAGCGCCAATGCCCGGCTCAACACATCCCGGCAGGCGCTGGTTGCCAGCCAGTCACAGCTGCAATTGGTGGCCGCGCAGAAGCGCGATGTCCTGCTGCGCATCGAAAAGGCCGACGTCAAGGCACCGACGACCGGCGTCGTCCTCAGCCGAAATGCGCTGCTCGGCGGCATTGTGTCGATGAATGCCGGTCCGCTGTTCCGCATCGCCCGCGACGGCGAGTTCGAACTTTCGGCCAATATACCGGAAGTGGATTTGCCGCGCCTCAAGCCCGACATGCCGGTGGCCGTGCGCGTGTCCGGCATGGAACAGCCGGTTTCCGGCCGGGTGCGCCTCATCTCCCCGGAAATCACCGCAAGCTCGCGCCTCGGTGCGGTGAAGATTTCACTGGAGCACAATGACGCGATCCGGCCCGGCAACTTTGCCCGTGCGGTCATCGAATTGACCCGGCGCAATGGCGTCAGCGTCCCGCTTTCGGCCGTTGTCTATCGCGGCCCGACGGCCCTTGTGCAGGTGGTCAAGGACGGCGTGGTCGACACGCGCAAGGTCACCCTCGGCATCCGCAATGACCGCGCTGTGGAAGTGCTCGACGGCCTTGCCGACGGCGAAGACGTTGTCGCGCGGGCCGGTACGTTCGTTGCCAATGGCGACCGGGTGACGCCCATGCGCATTGCCGCGGAAACGACGGGGGCAGTCAAATGAACTGGAACATTTCCGCCTGGTCGATCCGCAATCCGGTTCCGTCGATCCTGCTGTTTGTCGTGCTCGTCGTTCTCGGCCTGATGAGCTTTTCCAAGCTGCCGATCACCCGCTTTCCTAATATCGATGTTCCCCTGATTTCCGTGGCGATCACCGATCCCGGCGTTGCGCCGAGCGAGCTGGAAACCCAGATCGCCAAGCGAGTGGAGGATTCGGTTGCCAACATCACCGGCGTGAAGAACGTCACCACCACGCTGACCGAAGGCATTTCGACGACGCTCGTCGAGTTCCGCCTCGAAGTGGATACGCAAAAGGCGCTCAACGATGTCAAGGATGCGGTCACCCGTATCCGCAGCGATCTGCCTGCCACGATCAAGGAACCCATTGTCAGCTCCGTCGATGTCGAGGGCTCGTCGATCCTGACCTATGCGATTTCCGCGCCGGCGATGACATCCGAGGAACTGTCCTGGTTCGTCGACGACAAGATTCTGCGCGATATCCAGGGCGTCAAGGGTGTCGGCCGTGTCGAACGCTATGGCGGCGTGACGCGGGAAATCCGCGTCTCGCTCGACCCGGACCGTCTGACGGCATTGGGCGTGACCGCATTTGACGTCAACCGCGCGCTGAAATCGATGAATGCCGATCTGACCGGCGGGCGCGGCGATCTGGGTTCAACCCAGCAGACCATCCGCACCCTTGGCGCATCCCGCACGCTGGACGACCTGCGCAGCGTCGAAATTCCGCTGGCCGGCGGGCGCTCTGTCCGGCTGGATGCCATCGGCACCGTGTCGGATTCGTTCCAGGAACCCAAATCCTTTGCCCGCGTCAACAACCAGACCGTGGTGTCCCTCGGCGTGTTCCGCGCCAAGGGTGCCAGCGATGCGGATGTGTTCAAGCGGGTTCAGGACCGCATGGACCTGCTGACGCAGAAATACCCCGATGTGCGGTTCAGCATCATCGACAATGCGGTGAACTACACCTACGGCAATTATGAAGCCGCCATGAGCTCGCTGGTCGAAGGCGCGCTGCTGTCGATCGTCGTGGTCTTCCTGTTCCTGCGCAATATCCGCGCGACGCTGATCGCGGCGATTGCCCTGCCTCTGTCCGCCATCCCGACATTCTGGGCCATCGATATGCTCGGCTTCTCGCTGAACCTGATCAGCCTGCTCGGCATCACGCTGGTGACGGGTATTCTCGTCGACGACGCCATCGTGGAGATCGAGAACATCGTCCGGCACATGCGGTCGGGCAAATCGCCCTATCGCGCGTCGCTGGAGGCGGCCGACGAGATCGGGCTTGCGGTTATCGCCATTTCCGTGACGATCATTGCGGTGTTTGCGCCGGTCAGTTTCATGAGCGGCATTGCCGGACAATATTTCAAGCAGTTTGGCCTGACGGTCGCCGTGGCGGTGTTCTTCTCGCTGCTGGTTGCACGCCTGATCACGCCGATGATGACCGCCTATCTCCTGCGCGATGGCAAGAACCTGCACCACGAGGACAATGACACCGGCTGGGTTGGCGCCTATACACGCTTCCTTGGCGTGACGCTGCGCTATCGCTGGCTCACGCTGATCAGCGGCGTCCTGCTGTTCGCAACGGCCATCTGGGCCATGGGGTTCCTGCCGTCCGGGTTTGTCCCGGCACAGGACGAGGCGCGGGTGGCGGTCAATCTTGAGCTGACGCCGGGTTCGCGCATCGATGAAACCCGCCGCGTCACCGATGAAGCGGCGCTGCGGGTCCGGGAAATCCCGGAAGTGCAGCAGACCTATGTCGTCGGCGGGTCGTCGCCCAAGGGCGAGACGGACACGCGCCGCGCGACCATGATCGTCAAGCTCAGCCACAAGAGCGAGCGCAACCGGAGCCAGAAGCAGATCGAAGCCGAGATTTTCGCCAAGCTTTCCGAAGTGCCGGATCTGCGCGCCAACTTTGTCAATGATCGCGGCGAGCGCGAATTTGCCGTCGGCGTCATCGGCACGGACGGCCAGAAGGTGAGCGAGCAGGCCCGGTCCATGCAGAGCGGCATGACGGCAACGGGCAGCTTCCAGGCGGTGTCCTCCAGCGCCGCGCTGGACCGTCCGGAAATCATCGTGACACCGCGCATGGACAAGCTGGCCGAGCTTGGCCTGTCCACGGCTGCCGTTTCCGATGCGCTGCGCGTGGCGACGCTTGGCGACCTCGATGCCAATCTGGCGAAATACACCGTGGGTGACCGGCAGATTCCGATCCGGGTTCAGCTGACCGAGGACGCCCGCCGCGACCTGACCGTCTTGAACACGCTGACCGTGACCGCCCCATCCGGCGTCGTGGTGCCGCTGGCATCCATCGCGCAGGTCAGTTTCGGCCAGGGACCGTCGTCCATCGAACGCTTCAACCGCGAACGCCGCGTCGTCGTCGGCGCCAACATGGCCGGCGGCAAGGAGATCGGCGAGGGGCTTTCCATCGTCAAGGGTTTGCCGCAGGTCAAATCCATGCCGGATGGCGTGCGCATTCAGGAAACCGGCGACGCCGAAGTCATGGGCGAAGTTTTTGCCGGCTTCCGCAATGCGATGATCATGGGCCTGATGCTGGTGTTCGTGGTGCTGATCCTGCTCTTCGGCAGTATCTTCCATGCCTTCACCATCCTGATGTCATTGCCGTTGTCGATTGCCGGTGTGGCCGCCGCCCTGCTGCTCACCAACAATTCCGTATCCATGGCCGTCGTCATCGGTATTCTCATGCTGATGGGCATCGTCACCAAGAACGCCATCATGCTGGTCGATTTTGCCATTGAAGAGGTCAAGCACGGCATTCCGCGCAATGAGGCCATCATCGATGCGGGCCGCAAGCGCATCCGTCCCATTGTCATGACGACGATTGCCATGTCCGCGGGCATGGTGCCGGCGGCGCTGGCCTTCGGCGATGGCGGCGAGTTCCGGGCACCCATGGCCATCGCGGTGATCGGCGGGCTGCTGATCTCGACTGTCCTGTCGCTGGTGTTCGTGCCGTCCTTCTACACGATCATGGACGATCTCAGCCGCTGGATGGCGCGTGCGTTCCATTGGGGCTTCCGTCCGAACAAGCCGGACGAAGCCGAAGCGGCCGCACGCCCTGGCGTGCGCACCGTGCCCGCCTATCCGGCACCGGGCTATGCCAGCGAGGCAGCCGAATAGGGGTTCTCAGATCGGGTGGCGGAACGCCGCCATCCGCGAGCGCTTGCGGGCGCTGTGCATCTGCCAGATCGAATGGCTGACCAGCGTGGTGATGATGATGATACCGCCGAGCAGGGTGGGGTCGCTCGGACGTTCGGCAAAGACCAGCCAGACCCAGATCGGCGCCAGAACCGTCTCCAGGAGATAAAACATCGCCACTTCGGGCCCGGACAGGAAGCGCGGGCCGGTCGCCAGGCAGGCAAAGGCGATTGTCGTCACCACGGCGCCGTTGAAGATGATCCAGCCGGGCGCCGCGACGGAAAAGCCGTGCTGTGAAACCATGAAAATCGCCACGGTCATCGGCAGGACGGTGCCGATAATGGCGGCAAAGCTCATATCCTTCTTCGAGGCGCGGGTCACCGTGATGGCGGAGGCGAGGAAGAATGTCGACATCAGGGCGATGATATTGCCGAACAGGTGCCCCGATGACAGGCCCTCGCGCACGATAATCCCCACGCCGATCAGCATGAAGAACATGGCGACGAAGGTTGCGGTTTTCGGGCGCTCCTTCAGGAAAATCCAGGAAAGCAGCGCGGCAAACACCGTGTTGAACGCCAGGATGAAGACAAGGTTGGCCGTCGAGGTGTTGTAGACGGCGATCATGAAGAAGATCGAGCCCAGGCCGTAAAGCCCGGCCACGGCAAAGCCGATCCGTCCCGGCAGGATGGTTTTGACCCGGCCGGTCACCATGCTCCACACCGCCCAGATGATCAGGGCGCAGACGAAGGTCGTGCCGCTGCGCAGCAGCAGCGTCGACCAGGTTTCCCCCTGGCCGAGGCGCAGCAGCGGGATATCGACGGAGAGTATCAGTCCGCCTATGCCCGTGATGAGCAGGCCCTTGCGGTGATCGAGATGCGGTTGGGACATTTCCTCTGACTTTCCAAGTCTTTTTCTTGTTTTGAGGCCCGAGCATTAGCCGCAAGCGCTGGCTTATTCTAGGTCGCCTGCACATAAATCTGTTTCAAATGGCAGAAGGCAGTTTCGTGGTGCGTGGTTCGACAAGCTCACCATGAGGGATGTGGTTTGGTGCAAGGTTGGTCACAAACGTTGCAGAACAGTGCTCCCCTGCAATCCTCACCCCCCCTCATGGTGAGCTTGTCGAACCACGCACCACCAAAGTGCACATGAATTAATCGCGGCGTTCCCAGCCCTTCGGGCCCAGATGTTCCTGGGGCTTGTAGCGGATTTTGTACTGCATCTTGCGCGAGCCCTCGACCCAGTAGCCGAGATAGACATGCGGAAGGCCGGCGGCAGCGGCGCGCTGGATATGATCGAGGATCATGAAGGTGCCGAGCGAACGGTCGGCGTAATCCGGATTGAAGAAGGAATAGACCATCGACAATCCGTCGCCCATGACATCGGTCAGCGCCACGGCGATCAGTTCGCCTTCGCCCTTCTTGGTGATGAAGGAATCCGGCCCGCGGCGGCGGTATTCGATGATCTGGGTGGGGACATGGGTGTCTTCGACCATCATCGCATAGTCGAGCACCGTCATTTCCGACATGCCGCCCTTGTTGTGCCGCGCATCGAGATAGCGCCGGAAGAGGGCGTATTGTTCGGTCGAAGGTTCCGCCTGGTGGATATTGCCGATCAGGTCCCGGTTGTGGTTCCAGACCCGGCGCATGGACTTGTCCTGCTTGAACTCCCCGGCCAGAATCCGCACGGAAACGCAGGCCCGGCAATTCTCGCAGGCCGGACGGTAGGCAATGTTCTGGGAGCGGCGGAAACCGCCCTGGGTCAGCAGATCATTCAGCTCGGCGGCGCGCCCGCCGACGAGGTGTGTAAAAACCTTGCGCTCCAATTGCCCTTCCAGATAAGGACAGGGCGAGGGTGCTGTCAGGAAGAACTGCGGTGATTGCTGCGGTTGATGCGTCATTCGTTATCCTGGAACAGTCTGCAACCCCTATAGAATCGTAAGACCCCCGAAAACGTCAATTCAATTATATTGCATTCAGATGTGAATGTCGCGGGTCGTCGTTGCAAACGTTACGGCCAGGACCGAGGTGCCAAGCAAAATGTCAGCCGTGCTCGTCATTGAGATTGTAGCAGGGCTGGCCGTTCCATGAATGGCTCGGCGCGTCCGCCTTGCCGTCGACCGTACGGCCCCAGCGGCCGGCGAAGGAACGGTAATCGTTGGAAAAGCGAATGGTCAGCAGACCCGAGCCGTATTTGTCGACCCAGACCATCGTGCGCTCGATACCCTTGGCTGGATCTTTTTCCGCGAGGGTTCCCATGACGAGGCCATCGCGCGCTTCGATCTGGTATGTGCCCGATATGCGGCCATCACGATCCACATTGAGCGCCGTGACGACATCCCGGTAGTCACCGCTTGAAATCACCTCGCCGCAAAACCGTCCGGCCGGCGAAGCAGCGATGCTGACGCCAAGTCCGGAACCATAGAATGCAAATGCCATTGCGGCGAGAGCAGCAAGCCTGAGATGTGTCATGGATGTGGCCGGTAAAGGAAGAAGGCTCCCGACGGGAGCCCTCTGGATTAATGATATGCGCGTACGACGACCGTACCAAGAAGAAGATCGTGGACCGTGCGTTTGCGGTCGACAACGAAAGTTGCGAGCAGGATAAGCGGTGTCAGCACCACATTCAATCCCCAGAACAGGACCGTATGGACGATGGCAAGCAGGCCATCAACCTTCTGGCCGTCAAGACGTTCGAGCCTGAGGCCCATCATCTGCATGCCCTTGGTTGCCTGGCGCGGTCCGCCGAGTGTTGTCGCCACATAGGCGAGCGCCACGGCCGGGAACATGATGCCGTACAGCATCCATCCAAGGCCAAGCGTTGCAACACCCAGAATGGCGATGATGATCGCGACCGGGATGCACAGGAAAAACACGATGACATAATCCATCAGGAACGCGAAAATGCGGCTGGACCGCACGCCCTGATACATCCGCCAGTCATCCAGGCGGTTGGTGATTATTTCGCCGTCAAGCGCGCTCGTATTCATTTCGTTTCCCGTTTCAAACACACGGACACAGTGCCGTGCTGCAGAACGTGGGAACTCCAGAATGGAAATTCAAGGAGATTTTGCGCAATAGGGCTGCATATGGCCATTGTGCGTGGTTCGACAAGCTCACCATGAGGGAGAGTGAGGATTGCAGGGAACTGTATTCTTCAATGTTCCCAATCGACTGTGCAGCCCATCCATTTCCCTCATGGTGAGCTTGTCGAACCACGCACGGAGCTGATGCAGTCTAAAGCCCGGCTTTCAGGCGCTCGGCGACAAGCGGGGCGAAATAGGTCAGGATGCCGTCGCAACCGGCACGCTTGAACGCCAGCAGCGTTTCCATCATTACCCGTTCCTCGTCGATCCAGCCATTGGCGCCAGCGGCCTTGATCATCGTGTATTCGCCGGACACCTGATAGGCGAATGTCGGGACGCAGAATGTCTGCTTGAGCCGGTGGATGATGTCGAGATAGGGCAGGCCGGGCTTGACCATCAGTGAATCCGCGCCTTCCGCCAGATCCTGCTCCGCTTCGCGGACCGCCTCGTCCGTGTTGGCCGGATCGATGTAATAGGTCTTCTTGTCGCCCTTAAGGCGTCCCGACGTGCCGATGGCTTCGCGGTAGGGGCCATAGAAGGCCGATGCGAACTTGGTGGCATAGGCCATGATCGCCACATCCTGGAAACCATTCTGGTCCAGCGCTTCGCGGATGGCACCGATACGGCCATCCATCATGTCGGACGGCGCAATGATATCGGCACCGGCCGCTGCCTGCAGCACGGCGCCACGGGTGATCTGCGCCACCGTCTCGTCATTGACGATGATGCCGTCGCGCAGAATGCCATCATGGCCATGACTGGTGAACGGGTCGAGCGCCACGTCGGTGATCATGCCGATTTCCGGCACCGCGTCCTTGATGGCGCGGGTGGCGCGGTTGATCAGGTTGTCGGCATCGAGAATGCCAGATCCCGTCTCATCGCGCAGGGCCGGGTCGATATTGGCGAAGGTGGCGATGGCCGGAATGCCGAGCTTTGCGGCGCGTTCCGCCTCGCGCGCGGCCATATCCACAGAAAAGCGCTGCACGCCGGGCATGGCGGCAATGTCTTCACGGCGATTCGTCCCCTCGCACAGAAAGATCGGCCAGATCAGGTCATTCACCGTCAGCTGGTTCTCCTGAACCAGGCGGCGCGACCAGTCGGCCTTGCGCATGCGGCGCAGGCGGCGGCTCTGCGTGATTTCATCGACGGTCCTGCCGGTGCTGGCATGAAAAGGGGAAACTTTGTTCATGATGGCTGCCTTATCCGCGTGCAGCGGACTTTCTGCTGTTGTTTAGAAGTGTTTTAACAGGCTTCCCCCCTCGGACCAAGATGCTTGGCAACAGATGTGATCCATTGACGCGGTGCGCCGGAGTTTCCTAACCTCATAATAATCAATGAGGAGGGGTGCATGGAAATCGATTTCGGCGGCGAAGGCGAAGTAGTATTCGAAACCAGGGGCAAGGCCGGACTGGTTCGTTTGACACGCCCGAAAGCCCTCAATGCCCTGACCCCGATCATGGTCCGGGCGATGCATCGCGCCCTGCAGGCCTGGGCCGCCGATCCCGATATCGCCTGTGTCATCGTGGAAGGCGAAGGCCGCGCCTTTTGTGCGGGCGGCGATATTCTTGCCGTCTACCATGCGGGGCAGGCGGGCAAGCCGCTCTATGACTTCTTTTACGACGAGTACCGGCTCAACGCCTTCATCCGCCATTTTCCAAAACCTTATGTTTCCCTGATCGACGGCATCGTCATGGGCGGCGGCGTCGGCATTTCCGTGCATGGCTCGCACCGGATCGTCACGGAAAATGTCATGTTCGCCATGCCTGAAGTCGGTATCGGCTTCTTTCCCGATGTGGGCGGCAGCGCCTTCCTGCCGCATTTGCCCGAACATTTCGGCACCTATCTTGCCCTGACCGGCAACCGTATCCGCCAGGGCGACTGCCTGCAGAGCGGCATTGCCACCCATGCCATCCGGGTGCAGGACAAGGAGGCGATCCGCCATAGCCTGATCAAAACAGGCGACCCGGCGGAAGCCTTGCACGGCAAAACGATCAATCCGGACTATGAAACCAGTGAAAAAATACGCGATATGATCGGCGTGCTCTTCGATTCGCAAACGCTTGGCGGTTGTCTCATCCGCCTGGCCGCCGCGGGCGTGAACGGAAACGAGGATGCGCAGCGCGTTCTGGATATCGTCAGGACACGTTCTCCCACCAGCCTGCACGTGACGTTCAGGCAGATCGAAGAAGGACGCGATCTCGACATGGATCAATGCATGCAGATGGAATACCGGATCCTGTCCCGAATGCTGGAAAACCACGATTTCTATGAAGGTGTCCGGGCGCTGCTGGTCGATAAGGACAATGCGCCGGTCTGGCAGCCCGCAACGGTCGAAGACGTGACGCCGGAGATGGTGGACGCTTATTTCGCGCCGCTGGGCGAGCGGGAACTGCAGCTTACATGATCGAGAAGCCCACCCATCTGCCCTTCGATTCGACGCTGGCCCAGACTGGATTTATCTGGCTGCTGCGTTTGGTGTCGCTGTATTGCCTCGCGGCCGGTGTCGGTTACTGGGTGCAGATCATGGGCTATTACGACGGGCTGCTCTGGCGCTTCGACCTGATGCCCTGGCAATGGAAGGTGGCGTCGGTGTCGCTGGCCATGCTGTTTCCCGTGGCGGCGACCGGGCTCTGGATGATGGTTTCGTGGGGTCCCGTCATCTGGTTCGTGGCTGCCGCGGGTGAGACGCTGATGTTCACGGTGTTCTGGGAGTACTTCTATTACCGGCCGGCAATCGCCGTTATCCATGGCTGCGTCGCCTTGCTCTATATCGCCTTCCGTATCGTGCTTTTGCTGCAGAAGCGCCAGCAGGCCATGCCGCAGCGGTAAGTCTTCATTAAGCCTGAAATTGCATGCCTCGTGGTAAGGTACTGTTAAGTCTGAGTTTTAATTCGAATTTTATGCGTATTCGATAGTGTTGCCTCAACGGTGAGAAAAATACACCGAAACAACAGTGAGGCAGGTATTATGAACAACATACAGAGAAAGTCTGGCACGAGCCCGCATGCGACCGTCAATGATACAGCATTGCGGACTCTTTATCTTGAAGCACTTCAGTTGGTCGAACGTCTGCATCGTCGTTTACTTGACGTTGTCAAAGATGAATTCGACCGCAACGGCCGCAGCGACATCAATGCCATCCAGGCATTGCTGCTTTTCAACATCGGCAATGCTGAACTGACCGCCGGTGAACTGCGCAGCCGCGGTTACTATCTCGGCTCAAACGTGTCCTACAATCTGAAGAAACTGGTCGAACTCGGCTTCATCTCCCACGAGCGTTCCCGCACCGACCGCCGTTCGGTTCGCGTCAGCCTGACGGAGAAGGGCAATGAAGTGGCCGAACTGGTTGCAGGCCTTTACGAGCGTCACGTGGCGTCGATCGAGCATGTCGGCGGCATCAAGGCGGAAGAATTCCAGTCGATGAACAAGGCGTTGCAGCGTCTCGACCGCTTCTGGAACGATACCATCGCCTACCGCATGTAATCCTCGAGACCACTGTCAAACAAAAGCCCGGCTTCGCGTGACAGCGAAGGCGGGCTTTGCTGTGCAGGACTGTGCCTGCGGGGCAAAAGTCATCAATCCGCCATAATGGCGTGGAAAGGCGATTTGAGTTATTCCATAATTCAGTGAAGCTTAAATAGCGGCCTCCGCACGGGCTGATCGGCGCTCGAACCATCACGATAACGCGATCAGTGCAAAAGTTGCTGTTTATTAAGGGTGTTCCTGATAATTTTGGAAACCATAATCCGTGTTCTGCGTTATGAGGCGACGGGTTGGTTACAGAACTTCCAATTGGGTTGGGCAATACTATGAAGAAACTAGGATCATCAGCGCTTGATCGCCGCACATTCCTCACGGGCGTGGCAACAGCTGGTTTGGCTGCCATTGCATCGTCCGCCTGGGCGGAAGATGCCGCAATCAACGACATCCTTGCTTCTCCGCGCCGCGGCAACTGGGATGACCAGTTCGACGCACGCTCCAGCGCCCACGCCAAGGTGGCCAGCTTCCAGCCGATTGCCAGCCCCGAGACGGTGTCCTTCATTCAGGCGGCCATCAACAGCTACAACCAGATCGTTGCCGGTGGCGGCTGGCCGAACGTACCGGTTACCACCAAACTGCAACTCGGCGTTGTCGATCCTTCCGTTTCCATCCTGCGCAAGCGCCTGATGGTATCGGGCGATCTGTCCGCGAGCGCCGGCATTTCCAATTCGTTCGACACCTATGTCGATGCGGCGGTGAAGCGTTTCCAGACCCGCCACGGCCTTCCCGCCGATGGCGTCATGGGCCAGTTCACCATTGCCGCCATGAACATTCCGGCCAATATCCGGCTTGGCCAGCTGCAGACCAATCTGGAGCGCGTGCGCACGCTCGCCGCTGCCAACCAGGGCGCCCGCTATGTCATGGTCAATATTCCGGCCGCGCAGATCGAGGCCGTCGAGGGCGGCCGCGTCGTGCAGCGCCATACGGCCATTGTCGGCAAGATCGACCGCCAGACGCCGATTCTCGACTCCAAGATCTCCGAAGTCATTCTCAACCCTTACTGGACGGCACCGAAGTCGATCATCCAGAAGGATATTATCCCGCTGATGCGCAAGGACCCGACATACCTCACGCGCAACAAGATTCGCCTGTTCAACGAACAGCGCCAGGAAGTGCCGCCGGAAAGCGTCGACTGGAACACCGATGATGCGGTCAAGCTGATGTTCCGTCAGGACCCGGGCAAGATCAACGCCATGTCCTCGACCAAGATCAACTTCCCCAATCCCTATGCGGTTTACATGCATGACACGCCGCAGCAGGGCAATTTCAACAAGCTGATGCGCTTCGATTCCTCCGGCTGCGTGCGCGTGCAGAACGTGCGCGACCTGAATGTCTGGCTGCTGCGCAACACGCCGGGCTGGGACCGCCAGACCATGGATGCGACGATCAAATCCGGCGTCAACACGCCGATTGCCGTTGCCGACCCGGTTCCCCTGCATTTCGTCTATGTCAGCGCCTGGTCGACCGGCGACGGCGTTGTCCAGCTGCGCGACGATATTTACGAGCGCGATGGCCAGCAGGCCCTGTCGATCGGCACCAACACCTGATCGCCGCATCTGCTTGAATTTGCTGATATTGCAAAGACCGCCTCCGGGCGGTCTTTTTTGCATTTGAATGGTGGATGGCGGTTTCGGGCTAGTGCTTTTCGCCCACCGGCCATTGGCCTTGATCGTTTAAGTATGATAATGCGCCGGAAATACCTACTCACTTACCGGCAAATGAGGGTCCAGGCACCATGTCGAATGCAAGCGCTTCCGTTGCAGATACATTTTTCAACGCATCACTCGAAGACATCGATCCGGAAATTTTTGGCTCCATCCGCAAGGAACTGGGCCGCCAGCGCCACGAGATCGAGCTGATCGCCTCGGAAAACATCGTTTCGCGTGCCGTGCTTGAGGCACAGGGCTCGATCATGACCAACAAATATGCCGAGGGCTATCCGGGCAAGCGCTATTATGGCGGCTGCCAGTTTGTCGATATCGCGGAAGAACTGGCCATCGAGCGCGCCAAAAAACTGTTCAACTGCGAATATGCTAATGTGCAGCCGAATTCCGGCAGCCAGATGAACCAGGCCGTATTCCTGGCACTGCTGCAGCCGGGCGACACCTTCATGGGCCTCGACCTCAATTCCGGCGGGCACCTGACTCACGGTTCGCCCGTCAACATGTCCGGCAAGTGGTTCAATGTCGTTTCCTATGGCGTGCGCCAGGACGACAACCTGCTCGACATGGCTGAAATCGAACGCCTGGCGCATCAGCACAAGCCAAAGCTGATCATTGCCGGCGGCACGGCCTATTCGCGCGTCTGGGATTTCGAGCGTTTCCGCCAGATCGCCGACGCGATCGGCGCCTATCTCATGGTCGACATGGCGCACATCGCCGGTCTCGTGGCTGCCGGTGTGCACCCGTCGCCGCTGCCGCATGCGCATGTCACCACCACCACGACGCACAAATCCCTGCGCGGCCCGCGCGGCGGCATGATCCTGACCAACGACGCTGATATTGCCAAGAAGATCAATTCGGCTGTCTTCCCCGGCCTGCAGGGCGGACCGCTGATGCATGTCATCGCCGCCAAGGCCGTGGCTTTCGGTGAAGCGCTGAAGCCGGAATTCAAGACCTACGGCCAGAATGTCGTGAACAATGCCCGTACCCTGGCAGAATCGCTGAAGAAGAACGGCCTCAACATCGTTTCGGGCGGCACCGACAACCATTTGATGCTGGTGGATCTGCGTCCCAAGAACGCCACCGGCAAGCGCGCGGAAGCCGCGCTTGGCCGCGCCAACATCACCTGCAACAAGAACGGTATCCCGTTCGACCCGGAAAAGCCGTTCGTCACCTCGGGCGTGCGCCTGGGCACGCCGGCCGGCACGACGCGCGGTTTCGGCGCGGCCGAATTCACCGAGATCGGCAATCTGATTTCGGAAGTGCTCGATGGCCTGAAGGTTGCCAATTCCGACGAGGGCAATGCAGCGGTTGAAAAGGCCGTGCAGACCAAGGTGGTCGAGCTGACCGGCCGCTTCCCGCTTTACCCCTATCTCGGACAGTAAATCCGGGAGAAATACTGGAAATGGCGGTGCTTGAGCGCCGCCATTTTTGTTTGCGGGTGCGGGAGGAAGTGCGTGGTTCGACAAGCTCACCATGAGGGAGGCGAGTTGGCGTCACGCTAATCGCAAAGGCTGCGGGGTATGGCTCCCTGCAAATCCCCATCTCCCTCATGGTGAGCTTGTCGAACCACACACAGCAGCTTTGCCACCCGCCGGTCAAGATTAGCCGCACCAACCATTTCTTTGACACATCGTTGCGGCCAGGGTGCTTTTATATCGTACCGAAAGCCACTATCTTCCCCTAGTGGAACGAATTTGACATCCGCACCCCGTTTGACATCACCCGCAAGATGCGGATGTCAAATTCAAAGTTCCACTAGTATCATAGACTTGCTAGTGGTCCTTTGATTCTGACATTTGCCTGAATGGCCTGTATCAAAGGGACGCAAATGTCAGAATCGGACCACTACCGATTTCAGAATCATCTCCGGAAAGCCAAACGATGCGTTGTCCCTACTGCCAGTCTGAGGATACTCAGGTGAAAGATTCCCGCCCCGCCGAAGATGGGGCGGTGATCCGCAGACGGCGCATCTGTACCGTGTGCGGCGGGCGCTTCACCACCTTCGAGCGCGTGCAGCTGCGCGATCTCAGCGTGATCAAGAAGAGTGGCCGCAAGGTGGCTTTCGACCGCGACAAGCTGATGCGTTCGGTGGAAGTGGCGCTGCGCAAGCGGCAGGTCGATCCGGAACGGGTGGAGCGTGCGGTATCGGGCATCGTCCGCCAGCTCGAAAGCTCCGGCGAACCGGAGGTCAGCTCCGACGAAATCGGCCTGCTGGTCATGGATGCGCTGAAAGGCATCGATGACATCGCCTACATCCGCTTCGCCTCGGTCTACCGCAATTTCCGCGAGGCCAAGGATTTCCACAATGTGATCGACGAAATCACCGCTGGCGATGTTGCGTCCGATCCGGTCGAGGATGAGTGAACCGCATGAACCCATCGGAGCAGAGTGCGCTTGACCGGCGCTACATGGCTGCGGCCATTCGTCTGTCGCGCAGCCATCAGGGGCTGACGGGAACAAACCCGTCCGTCGCCACGCTGATTGTCGACAAGGATGGTGTCATTGCCGGGCGTGGTGTGACCGCCATCGGCGGGCGGCCGCATGCGGAAACACAAGCCTTGGCCGAGGCTGGCGAGCGGGCGAGGGGCGCCACGGCCTATGTCACGCTCGAACCCTGCGCCCATCACGGCAAGACGCCGCCCTGTGCCGATGCACTGGTCACGGCGGGCGTCAGCCGCGTCGTTGCCGCCGCCAATGACCCGGATGACCGGGTGGCGGGCAGGGGCTATGCCATCCTGCGCAATGGCGGCATCGAGGTGGTGACCGGCGTTCTGGCGGCGGAAGCCGCCGATTATCTCGCCGGCTACCTGATTCGATCATCGAAAAAACGCCCGGAAGTGACTCTGAAACTTGCACTTTCCGCCGATGGCTATATCGGCAGGCACGGGACGGGCCAGATTGCCATCACCGGCCCGATTGCGCGGGCGCAAGTGCACCTGATGCGGGCTGAATCCGATGCCATTCTCGTGGGAATCGGCACGGCGCTGGCCGATGACCCCGTCTTGACCTGCCGTCTGCCGGGGCTGGAAAACCGTTCGCCGGTGCGCGTCGTGCTCGACAGCCGGCTGGGTCTGCCGCTGGACAGCAAGCTGGTGCAATCGGCGGGTAGCGTTCCCCTTTGGATTGCCGCCAGCGCCCAGGCCGATCCGGTCAAGCGCCAGGCGCTGGTCGCGGCGGGCTGCCGCATGCTCGCGACCGAAACCGATTGCGGCGCAACCGCGCTGCCGGAACTGCTCGACGATCTGGCCGCGCAGGGCATCGCCACGCTGATGGTGGAGGGCGGTGCTGCTGTCGCGTCCGCGCTTCTGCAGGACGATCTCGTTGACCGCATTGCGCTTTTTGAAGGCCCGCTGGCAATCGGATCGGACGGCGGTCTTGCAGTACCGGAACTTTCTTCCCATATCGCTCGTGACTTCACACTGTCGCGGGATGACCGCTTCGGTGACGATCACTATCGCGAATACGTAAGACCCATCTGAGGAACCATGCATGTTTACGGGAATTGTAACGGATATCGGCAAGATAGGTCAGGTCAAGCCGCTCAATGAAGGCGTGCTTCTGCGCGTGGAGACCAATTACGATCCGCAGACGATCGAGATCGGCGCCTCCATCTCCTGTTCAGGCGTGTGCCTGACCGTCGTGACGCTGCCGGAAAAGGGTTCGAATGCCCGCTGGTTCGAGGTGGAAGCCTGGGAAGAGGCTCTGCGCCTGACCAGCATCGCCAACTGGAAGAACGGCACGCGCATCAACCTGGAACGCTCGCTGAAGCTGGGCGACGAGATGGGCGGACACCTTGTCTCCGGCCATATCGATGCCATGGCCGAGATCGTCAAGCGCGAGGATGAGGGCGATGCCGTCCGCTTCACGCTGCGGGTGCCGGAAGAACTGGCGCGGTTCATCGCGCCGAAAGGCTCCGTGGCGCTCGACGGCACGTCGCTGACCGTCAATGCCGTCAATGGCAATGAATTCGATGTCCTGCTGATCCGCCATTCGCTTGAAGTCACCACCTGGGGCGACCGCAAGGCCGGTGACAAGGTGAATATCGAGATCGATCAGATGGCGAGATACGCTGCACGGCTTGCAGAATATCCGAAATCAGCCTAGGACCACACGCAGAGGCGGAGCATCTTCGCCACCCCCATTGAGTTCTGGAGTTTTCCATGTCCAAAAAAAAGGCGCATGCGCCCCATCTGTTGATCGTGGAAGCGCGATTCTACGACGACCTGTCGGATGCCCTGCTGAACGGTGCCAAGCTGGCGCTCGATGAAGGCAAGGCAACCTATGATGTCGTGACCGTTCCCGGCGCGCTTGAAGTGCCTGCCGCCATTTCCTTTGCCCTCGATGCAGCGGAAGACGGCGGAACGGAGTATGATGGCTTCGTGGCGCTTGGTACGGTCATTCGCGGCGAAACCTATCATTTCGATATCGTTGCCAATGAATCCTGCCGTGCTCTGATGGAGCTTGCGGTGGATGAAAGCATTGCCATCGGCAATGGCATTCTCACCGTCGAGAACGAAGAGCAGGCCTGGGCCCGTGCCCGCCGCGAGGACAAGGACAAGGGTGGCTTTGCAGCGCGCGCTGCCTTGACCATGATTGCCCTCAAGGAAAAACTCGGAGCCTGACCGGATGCCTGCTTCCAAAGATGGGGAAAGTCCCGCTGTAAAGCCCGCCAACAAGCGCGGCGTTGCCCGCCTGGCGGCGGTGCAGGCACTGTACCAGATGGATGTTGCCGGAACCGGCGTGATCGAGGTGGTGGCGGAATATGAAGCGCACCGTCTCGGCAAGGAAGTCGACGGTACGCAGTATCTGGATGCCGATCCGCAATGGTTCCGCGCCATTGTCGCCGGTGTGGTTGCCGAGCAGACATCCCTCGACCCGATGATCCGTCAGGCCCTGACCGAAGACTGGCCGCTGTCGCGGCTCGATTCCACGCTGCGGGCGATCCTGCGCGCCGGTATCTGGGAACTGAAGAACCGTCCCGATGTGCCGACGGCGGTTATCGTTTCGGAATATATCGACATCGCCAAGGCCTTCTACACGGAAGACGAACCCAAACTGGTGAATGCCGTGCTCGACCGTCTGGCCTTCGAATTGCGCGGTGAAAGCCGCGGCGCGAAGAACCCGCGCGGCTGATACGTTCGATAACGTATTCAGCCAATCCAACTGATGGTTGCCTGTGTTCGGGTGCGTGGTTCGACAAGCTCACCATGAGGCAGAGCGGTGCTGTCAGGCTAACCGGAAATATTGCAGAATCGAGACATTGCAGAACATTGCTCCCTGCAATCCTCACTCTCCCTCATGGTGAGCTTGTCGAACCACGCACCACGAGCCGTGCGGTGTGCATCACGCCCCGTATGGGGCTGAATCCGGCAAGCTTATCCCAACCCTGAGCCGCCTCAGCGAAAGGCCTTGACCTTTTCGCATCCGCTTCGTTACTCCTAGTACATACGGTCGCGTTTCTGCCGGCCTGGCAGATTTTGCGTGCCGTACCGAACCTGACCTGGGGAGGGGTATTTTTCGGGTCAAAATCTGAGGGAGTGGCATGACTATACTGTTTCTCGTCATCGCCTGCGGTCTGCTGTCTGTCGTTTACGCTTTCTGGGCTACCCAATCGGTGCTCGCAGCGGACCAGGGCAATGCGCGCATGCAAGAAATCGCCGGTGCAATTCGCGAAGGTGCACAGGCCTATCTCACACGTCAGTATACCACGATCGCCATGGTTGGCGTCGTTGTCTTTCTAGCAGTCTGGTACCTCTTGTCTTCCACCGCGGCAGTCGGCTTCATGATCGGTGCTGTCTTGTCGGGGCTTGCCGGTTTCATCGGCATGCATGTTTCCGTCCGTGCCAATGTGCGCACGGCGCAGGCATCGTCCCGCAGTCTCGCCGCCGGTCTCGAGATCGCGTTCAAATCCGGCGCGATCACCGGCATGCTGGTCGCCGGTCTCGCGCTTTTGGGCGTCTCGGTCTATTATTATATCCTGACCGGCCCGATGGGCCATCTGCCTGCGGACCGTGTTGTCATTGACGCGCTTGTCTCCCTCGGGTTCGGTGCGTCGCTTATTTCCATCTTCGCCCGTCTTGGCGGTGGCATCTTCACCAAGGGTGCCGATGTCGGCGGCGATCTCGTCGGCAAGGTCGAAGCCGGAATTCCCGAAGATGACCCGCGCAACCCGGCAACCATTGCCGACAATGTGGGCGACAATGTCGGCGACTGCGCCGGCATGGCGGCCGACCTTTTCGAAACCTATGCGGTGACGATTGTTGCCACCATGGTTCTGGGTGCCATCTTCTTTGCCGCAACGCCCGTCCTGAGCACGGTCATGCTCTATCCGCTCGCCATCTGCGGCGCCTGCATCATCACCTCGATTGCCGGGACGTTCTTCGTCAAGCTCGGTGCGAACAACTCGATCATGGGCGCGCTCTACAAGGGCCTCATCGTGACGGGTCTTCTGTCGATTGCCGGTCTTGCCCTTGCCACGTCGATGACTGTCGGCTGGGGTGAGGTGGGAACGGTCGCAGGCAAGTCGATCACCGGCATCAACCTCTTCTATTGCGGCCTTGTCGGGCTCGTGGTGACGGGATTGATCGTGGTGATCACCGAATATTATACCGGCACCAACAAGCGTCCGGTCAATTCGATTGCCCAGGCGTCGGTGACCGGCCACGGCACCAACGTCATCCAGGGTCTGGCCGTGTCGCTTGAATCGACGGCGCTGCCCGCCCTGGTCATCGTCGGCGGCATCATCTCGACCTACCAGCTTGCCGGGCTGTTCGGCACCGGCATCGCCGTTACCGCCATGCTCGGCATTGCCGGCATGATCGTTGCGCTCGATGCCTTCGGTCCGGTGACGGACAATGCCGGCGGTATCGCGGAAATGGCCGGGCTTGATCCGGACGTGCGCAAGTCCACCGACGCACTGGATGCCGTTGGCAACACGACGAAAGCCGTGACCAAGGGCTATGCCATCGGTTCGGCCGGTTTGGGCGCGCTGGTGCTGTTTGCCGCCTATTCCAACGACCTGCAGTTCTTCATCAGCGAAGCGAACAAGGATGGTTCGACGGCCTTCTCCTATTTCAAGGGAATAGGCGCCGTATCGTTCGAATTGTCCAATCCCTACGTTGTCGCCGGTCTGATCTTCGGCGGTCTCATCCCCTACCTCTTCGGCGGTATCGCGATGACGGCCGTTGGCCGGGCAGCAGGTTCCGTGGTGGAAGAGGTGCGCAGGCAGTTCCGTGAAAAGCCGGGCATTATGGCCGGTACGGAGCGTCCGGATTATGCGCGGGCGGTGGATATTCTCACCCGCGCCGCCATCAAGGAAATGGTCGTGCCGTCGCTGCTGCCGGTATTGGCGCCGCTCGTCGTCTATTTCGGCGTGCTGCTGATTTCCGGTTCAAAAGCCTCGGCCTTCGCCGCGCTCGGTGCTTCGCTTCTCGGCGTGATCATCAATGGCATTTTCGTTGCCATTTCGATGACATCCGGCGGCGGCGCCTGGGACAATGCCAAGAAGTCCTTCGAAGACGGCTTTGTCGACAAGGATGGAACGCGGCACCTGAAGGGCTCCGAAGCCCACAAGGCTTCCGTGACCGGCGATACGGTTGGCGATCCCTACAAGGACACGGCTGGCCCTGCGGTCAATCCGGCGATCAAGATCACCAACATCGTGGCCTTGCTGCTGCTGGCAGTGCTTGCGCACGGATAAGCATCCATCACGTCAAAGAAAAACCCGCGAAATCAGGTTTCGCGGGTTTTTTGTTTTCAGCGCAGGGATTACTGACCGGGAGGTCCGCCCGCGCCAATGGAACCGGGCGCCTTGCCAACGCCCGCAAGCAGCTGGCCGAGGAACGACAGGTCCTTGCCGCCGGTCGGCGTGGTGCGGGAGATGAAGTCGAAAACCTTGCCGTCCTGCAATCCGTAATTGGAAATGCTGGCGACCTTGCTTTTCTGGTCGAAATAAACCGCAAGAATGCGACGGTCGGTCACCTTCGGCTGCATGAAGGCGACGCTGCGTTTGCGCTTCTGGGAAATGTAGTAGAAGACTTCGTTGTCGAAGGTTGCCGTTGAAGACGGGCTGCCAAGCGACAGGATGACCTGCTCGCGGCTGGACCCGACCGGAACGAATGCCAGCGCCTTCTCGTCGAGAATATAGCCTTCCGACAATGTTTCGGATGGATTGAGGTTGGCGGTATTACAGCCGGCAAGCCCTACGACAAAAAACAGAGTTCCGGCGAGAAGATATTCCCGGGAACGATCGGCCTTGAAAATCCGCTGCAACAACGACATCTCCATTTCAATAGTGGGGCCACGTCTTTCGCTGCCCGCAGAACTTCGGTAAACCACCTTGAAGTCCGATGCAACCGGCGACTCGTGTTGCGGCCCGACCCAAGTGAAAGCACATATATGATTCTCAATTTATTCAGCCGTAAGGCCAAAGCAAATGAGGCGATTACCACAGCCCTCTACGATGTGATCGTGGCGGCGGCGCGGCAGCCATACCTCTATTCTGACATTGATGTGCCGGATTCGCCGCTCGGACGCTATGAAATGGTATCTTTGCACGTTTTTCTTTTCATGCGCCGGATAAAGGGCAGGACGCCAGCCCTCAAGATGATCGGACAGGAAGTGACGGATGAATTCTTCCGGGACGTGGATCACTCGCTGCGGGAGCTTGGGATCGGCGACTCCGGTATCCCGAAGCGGATGAAAAAGCTGGCGCGCATGTTCTATGGCCGGGTGGAGTCCTATGACAAGGCGCTCCAGACCAACGACCATCCGGCACTGGCGGCCGCACTGGCCCGCAATGTCCGCCCTGACACCAGCGAATGGACAGGCGCCTCCGCGCTGGCCGGATACACCATCCAAGCGGCGTTGTTCCTGGAAAACCAGTCGGATGAAGATATAGCCCGCGGGCAGCTGGCCTTTCCGGACGCCAGCGCCGGTGCAGAAACCCTGCAGAATTAGGAAGGGGAGCAAAATGACAAGAAATATCGATGGCGCACTCAGTTTCCCGATCTCGGTCAAACGGCTTCCGCAGAAGGGACTGACCGTCAAGATCGAAGCGGACGAGCGCGAGCGCATAGCGCTGCGGGACTTTCACGAATTGCAGGATGTGACGTCGTTCAAGGCCGATCTGCAGATTGTTCCCTGGAAGAAGGACGGCATACGCGTGCGCGGCGTGGTGAAGGCCCGGATCGTCCAGTCCTGTGTTGTCACGTCGGATCCTGTCGATGCGGTCGTCAATGCGGAAGTGGATACGCTGTTCGTGCCGGAGAACTCCAAGCTGGCGCGTTTGCCGCTCGATGAGAACGGCGAGCTGATCATCAGCGCCGACGGTCCCGATATACCGGAGACATTTTCCGGCGATACGCTGGATGCCGGTGCCATAGCCGAGGAGTTTTTCGAGCTGGCCATTGACCCATACCCCCGCAAGGAGGGCGTATCGGATGCACCCATCGAGGTTGTCTTCGGTGATGATGAAACAGCGGAGAAGCCAGTCAGTCCGTTTGCCGGCCTCAAGGACTGGAAACAGAAGCCTTGATTGTGACGATTTCCTGAGGCTGACTATCGAAATACTGCCCTGATGGGCTATAACAACGGAAAATACCCAAAAAGGGGCAGTGTTTTTCACAATGATTCCAGTCTATGTGCCGGAGGTCCGGCAGATTCCGGTTGTACAGCGACGGAAATTGACTATTTTCGCCGAGTCTTTGAGCAATTGATAAACCCAGCAAGCATACTCACTGAACAGGACAATCGAGAGTGATCAGAATTTCCATTGATGCCATGGGCGGTGATTTCGGTCCTGAGATCGTCATTCCCGGTCTGGCAACGGCGCTGGAGCGCCATCCTGATATCCGGTTTGTGATCTTCGGTCGTGAGGAAGAGGTAAGGCCGGTTCTCGACCGTCATCCCACGCTTGCGAGCTCGACATTCCACCATTGCGACGTGTCGGTGCGTATGGACGAAAAACCCAGCCAGGCCTTGCGCAACGGCCGCTGGAAGTCATCCATGTGGCGCTCCATCGAGGCAGTGAAAACCGGCGAAGCGGATGTCTGCGTATCGGCGGGCAATACCGGCGCGCTGATGGCCATGTCGAAATTCTGCCTGCGCACCATGGCCAATGTCGAACGCCCGGCCATTGCCGGCATCTGGCCGACATTGCGCGGTGAGAGCATCGTGCTCGATATCGGCGCGACCATCGGTGCCGACGCGCAGCAGCTGGTCGACTACGCCGTCATGGGCGCCGCCATGGCCCGTTCGCTGTTCGAGATCGAACGCCCGACGATCGGCCTGCTCAATGTCGGGGTGGAGGAAATCAAGGGACAGGACGACGTCAAGGATGCTGCGCGCATTTTGCGCGAGATTCCCTTGCCAAGCCTTGAATATTACGGCTTCGTCGAAGGCGACGACATCGGCAAGGGCACCGTCGATGTGGTGGTCACCGAAGGATTTACCGGAAACATCGCCCTAAAGACGGCGGAGGGGACGGCCAAGCAGTTCGCGCAGTATCTGCGCGATGCCATGGGCCGCACATTGATGGCCAAGATCGGCTATCTCTTCGCCAAGGGCGCATTCAATCATCTGCGGGAGAAAATGGACCCGCGCAAGATCAATGGCGGCGTGTTTCTCGGGCTCAATGGCGTTGTCATCAAGAGCCATGGCGGAACCGATGCGCTGGGCTTCGCGTCCGCCGTCGATGTCGGCTATGATATGGCGCGCAACAAGCTCCTGAGCAAAATTGCCTCGGATCTGAGCCATTTTCACAAAAGCCCGGTCGGGGTCGCTTTTCAGGGCGAGACCGAAAATGATTCAGAAGCTGAGATAGAACCACAGGCGTAGGAAAAATAAATGATCCGGTCCGTTGTTAGAGGTGTAGGGGCGGCCAAACCGGCGCGTCTGGTCAAGAACGCCGATCTGGAAGGCATTGTCGAAACCAGCGACGAGTGGATCGTGCAGCGGACGGGCATCCGTCAGCGCTATATCGCAGGCGAGGGCGAAACAACCGCTTCGCTGGGCGAGGCAGCAGCACGCGCAGCGCTCGACAATGCCGGGATGACACCGGACGACATCGACCTGATCATTCTGGCGACTTCGACGCCCGACAATACGTTCCCGGCCTCCGCCGTCGATATCCAGGCACGCCTCGGCATGACCCATGGCTTTGCCTTCGACATGCAGGCGGTCTGCTCCGGCTTTGTCTATGCCATCAGCACTGCCGACCTCTATATTCGCGGTGGCATGGCCAAGCGCGTTCTGGTCATCGGTTCGGAGACATTCTCGCGGCTTCTCGACTGGAATGACCGCACGACCTGCGTCCTGTTCGGCGATGGCGCCGGTGCCGTTGTGCTTGAGGGCAATGAGGGACGCGGCCTGACATCCGATCGCGGCATCCTCACCGCCAACCTGCGGTCCGACGGTTCGCACAAGCAGAAGTTGTATGTGGATGGCGGACCATCCAGCACCCAGACCGTTGGTCACCTGCGCATGGAGGGCCGCGAGGTTTTCAAGCATGCGGTCGGCATGATCACCGACGTCATCGAGGCCTCGTTCTCGGAAGCCGGGATCACTGCCGAGGATGTCGACTGGTTCGTTCCGCATCAGGCCAATAAGCGCATCATCGACGCATCAGCCAAGAAATTGAACCTCGCCGAGGAAAAAGTGGTCATTACGGTCGACCAGCATGGCAATACCTCCGCGGCGTCCGTCCCCCTGGCCCTGGCGACAGCGGTTGCCGACGGGCGGATCAAGCAGGGCGATCTTGTCCTTCTTGAAGCCATGGGCGGGGGCTTTACGTGGGGTGCAGTTCTGCTACGGTGGTGATGGTCCGGTTGGGTCAGCAGTTTGTTTTATCAACTGTTTTACCTGCTTGCCCTATCGGATTTGATCCTATAACTTCCGCTTCCACCTTGATAGTTTTGCAACAAACGAGAGCTTAGAGATCGTATGGGGGGTAAGACCATTACGCGCGCTGATCTGGCCGAAGCAGTCTATCGCAAGGTAGGGCTTTCACGCACGGAGTCAGCTTCACTCGTCGAAACCATTCTCGATGAAGTATGTGATGCCATTGTTCGTGGCGAAACGGTCAAATTGTCATCGTTCGCCACGTTTCAGGTCCGGGACAAGAACGAACGCATCGGCCGCAACCCGAAAACGGGTGAAGAGGTGCCCATTTTGCCTCGCCGGGTCATGACGTTCAAGGCGTCCAATGTGCTCAAACAGCGCATTTTGCGCTCGCATCAGGCACGCAAGAAGAAATCTGCATAGCGGATTTATGCAGGGTGCTTCGGCTCCCTGGGCGAGATTGCTGTGGGGCAATCTCGCGTTGTACTTGAAAACCACTTGATAAACCGCTGAAATGGGCGTCGAATCAGATTTTCTCCTGAAAGGGTGAAAACATGGACAAGAGTCCCGACGCTTTTAGAACCATCAGTGAAGTTGCTGAAGATCTCGATCTTCCCCAGCATGTTCTGCGTTTTTGGGAAACGCGTTTTACCCATATCAAACCGATGAAGCGCGGCGGCGGACGACGATACTATCGCCCGCTCGATGTCGACCTGCTCAAGGGCATCCGCCATCTGCTGTATGATCAGGGCTATACGATCAAGGGCGTGCAGCGGCTTTTGCGGGAAAATGGCGCGCAGTTCATCATTGCGCTCGGCAGCGGCGACACCGCTGCCGCCGAAGCCATCAGCCAGCAGAAGCAGGCGGCCGTTCGCGAGGAGGAAGCGCATTCCGCCGAGCAGGAACGCGCCGACGCGGCGGAAGAAGCCGCCATCATGGGATCGCCGAAATCATCGTCCCATGGCCGGCGTCTCTTCGGCCTGATCAAGGGCGACGACGACGGTCCGGTGGCGGCCGACGGCAAGCGGCTGTCAAAGGACAACCGGACCCTGCTGCAGGAAACGCTTTTCGACCTCCTGGAATGCAAGCGCCTGCTGGATCAGGTCCGCTAGGTTCACCGCGCAATTCGCTGCAGAGTTGCAGGCTGGCAATAAGGTTGTTCGTGGTTCGACAAGCTCACCATGAGGGAGGTTGAGGATTGCAGGGAGCCATAGGCTGCAACGTATCCGATTGGCCTTGCAATCAAATGAATTCCCTCATGGTGAGCTTGTCGAACCACGCACCGCGCTCCCGCCAACAAAAAACCCAGCTTCCACGGGGAGTGAAAGCTGGGATTTGGGGTTGGCTGTGGGGTTCAGCCTAGCTGGTTGGGGGACCAGTATTGTGGAAACGCCGCCATCGGCCAAAAGTTCCAAAATATTTTGAAAAAAATTTTGCAACTGATTCAACGGGCCAGCATACCGATGACGATGCCGAGGCCCGCAATGACCATCAGCGTCGACACGGAATTCTGCGTCTGGATACCGCCGATTTTGCGGGCCTGATGGCCGACAGCATGTGCTGCCCGCCGTCCGCCGTCCTTGATGGCTTCAAAGGCCGAGGAATCATCGCCTTCGAGATCATCGAGCAGTTGCACACCCTTGTCGGCGAGCGACTGCGTCAGCGCCGCCAGATCGCGCTTCAGATCTTCGATTTCGCGCTGCAAACGGGCGCGATCCTCGTCGTTGCGGCTTGGTTCAGCACTGTCCATGGCCATCACCCTTCGTTAGCGTCTTGAAACAAGCCCGATGAGCAGGGCTGCGCCTGCCACGATGGCAAGGGTTGCTAGCGGGTTTTCCTTGGCCGCATCGGCGGCGTAGCGCACCTGATTGGTGGCAACGCGTTTCACATCGTCCAGCTTTTCGCCGCCCATGTCGGCGAGATTGGCCGTGAGTTTCGACACTTCCTTGCGCAAGGCTGCGATCTGAGCGTCGACGTCGTCCTGGATATCATCGGTAGTTTTGGAAAATATTGCCATTCTTTATCTGCTCCTGTGCATGACAAGCCTATAACGGGCAGGGGCCGTTTCGGTTCCCCCCGGGTTTTGTTCGAATGTCAGCGCCCGGAAAAATAATAAATGCACCTGCCGGAAACTTTCCCGGTCAAGCCCTCGTTCTTGTTTGCATTCCCCAGGAAGGGGAGGCAAACGCGGAGCAATACAATGGGTAAATTGACTGCAGGTATTTTCGCCGGATTTTTGGCGGTTACAGCACTGAGCGGAGCAGCATTGGCAAAGGACAACCCGATGGTTGGCGGCGCACCGATGTATGCCAACAAGAATATCATCGAGAATGCGGTCAACTCCAAGGACCACACAACACTTGTCGCCGCGGTCAAGGCGGCCGGTCTTGTCGAAACGCTTCAGGGCAAGGGACCGTTCACGGTATTCGCGCCAACCAACGAAGCTTTCGCCAAGCTGCCAAAAGGCACTGTCGAGACGCTTTTGAAACCGGAAAACAAGGCGACGCTCACCAAGGTTCTCACCTGCCATGTGGTGGCAGCTGACGCCATGTCCATGACGATCAAGAAGATGATCAAGGACGACGGCGGCTCGCACAAGGTGAAGACGGTCGGTGGCTGCATTCTGACTGTCAGCGAAAAGGGCGGCAAAATCTCGATCAAGGATGAGAAGGGCAATGTCGCTCATGTCTCGATCGCTGATGTCAAGCAGTCGAACGGCGTCATTCACGTGATCGACAAGGTTCTCCTGCCAAAATAAGACAGCGGCAAACGCTGCTCCGGCCGACACCCCAGCATGCCCGTTATCGGCGTTCCGATAACGGGCTTTTTGTTTCTCCGGTCAAAACCTACTTGGTGTCATGCTTGAAGCGCCGGTGGCTGAATCCACCTTTGGCCAACCGCAGGATCGAAGAGAGTTTTGTCGGGTCACAGGCAGTTTTAGGAATTTGTTTGCTCACCTTTTGCATCGTTTTGGGCGATGCAGGCTGTGCATGGTGCGGCGTGTGAAGAATCGCTTCTCCCATAGTTCATTCGCTCCCTGACGACGTTCCGCTCCCGGCCCATGCCGAAAGCCCAATGCTGTGGTTCGTATACGGATATTCCCGGATCATACGACGGACAGTCGATCCTTGCCTGGATCATTCAATGGAGAGGTCAGTCAACTCTTGCCGTTTACACCCGGTGCGACGGTTTCGCCTGGTACGCCAGCAAGATAATCACAATGACTGCAAGCAAGAAATCAAGATCACGCATATCCGTAACCTCCTGCATTCCAGGGCGGAATATAGCGGGAAACGTGCCGGTTTCCAAATCACAACATGTCGATCCGGCCGGCGTGCAGCGCGCGGAGCGCTGCACATGTAAAAAACGGTGAGCCGCGAAGCCCACCGTTTCAAAAAATGACGTGACTGGAGATCTCATCATCGCAGTTCAGCAATGCAGTCCTTCTCCATTGCCAAACACAATTCATATGTTTGTTGGGCCAAGGCCTGAGTATCCGGGGACGGGCCCCGGATACATCTTCAAATCCTGTTAAGGATTAGAAGTTGCGCTGGAAGCGGATCATGCCGCCGAATGCATCGTCGTTGCCGCCGTTGGCAATCGATACATCCTTACGATGACCGTCGAACTTGGTGTAGCTGACTTCTGGCGTAACTGTGAAGCCAGGAACGAGCTCGTATGCCAGGTTCAAAGTACCAGCAACGGTGCCTTCGGATTCGTATGCAACCTGTGCATTGACAGTTGCCTTATCCGTAACCTTGGCAGACAGACCACCCCAAACAGCCCAGTCGCCTTCCCAGCGGCCGAACCAGTTCAGGCTGCGTGCATGCGCGTAGTTATCGTCGAAGTTCGACTGATAGCCACCCATGACGAATGCCTTGACTGTGTCGGTGAACTTGACGTCCAAACGAACCTTACCGGCCCATTCTTCGATAACCGAGTCATAACCAGCAACAGCCGAGATACCGCCCCAACCCTGCTCGTACTTCACACCGCCGACTACATGCGGCATGTAATCGTTGATGCGGTAGTCGTGCGAAACGCCGTCGTTGTCGGATTCGGATTCGCCCTGTTCAGCACCGATCATGGCCGAGAAGCCATTGCCAGCTGCGAACGTGTAGCTAACCTGGTTGGAAGTGCCGGACTGATAGTTGATCACGTCGTCGTTGATGACGCTGCCGGCATAACCGGTCCACGAACCGAACAGTTCGTCAGCAACACCGATGCGGAAACCGCCGAGTTCGATGAACGCGTTAGGAATGAGGCCACCGCTGTTGGAACCGTTCGTGTAGTTGAAACGTGTTTCAATGTACGAACGCAGTGTGCCGAGTTCTGTTTCCGAACGGGCGTCGAAACGAACTGTGGCGCGTGTGCGCTTGTAATAGGTGTCTTCGTTCAGGCCGTCGGAGCCCTTGATGCCGCTGACATGGCCGCCGGTGTATACGCTGTCGCCGCCCTTGGCGTCGTAACGGACATAGCCGCCGATCTTCAGGCAGGTCTCGGTGCCAGGAATGTAGAAGAAGCCCTTGCCGTATGCATCGCAAACGCGAACGTATTCGACAGCTTCAGGTTCGGCGACGACAACTGCGTCAGCAGCGCGCGCGCCAGTTACTGCAACCAGAGCTGCAGCGGAGCCGAGTAGCAGGCTCTTAATGTTCATTGTTGCTCTCCATGAGATTGGTAGTGACAATTCGGTATTCTGCGACTTTGGTCGTAGAGTCAAATGTCAAATTACAAATCTTTAATGCCGGGAGCGATGGGATTTTTATTGTTGCGGATTTGCAACTATAAGTTAACACAGGGTTAATATCAAGTATAATCACCATGAATACTTTAACGTACAAGCATATCATGCTATTGTAACAAAATTGTGATAGGGTTTGTAAATATTATCAGGTTTTCGCTTGGTATTTCCGCCAGCTGCGTGGCGCCGGCGGTCTGGTGGATCTGCTGTTTCCCGTGCCTGACCGCCCGGTTTGAGTCTGGAGGCGGCCACGTCCGTTCGTGGCAGCGGGTGAGACGTCAATCAGCCCGCCCGACCCTATCCTTAAGTTGATAGCAGTCGCGCCTTGCCCTTGCGGGCAGCTTGGTTGTGGCTGATTCTGAGCGCAATTGATACGCCATTCAACAATGGCTGCAGCCAGCTGCAAGACACGCATGGGTGACATGCCACGTCCGAAATGCGGATTATCTGTGCGATGTCAGAAGTTTAATTCTCGCCTTTCGTCGTATACGCCTGACGAGCGCCTGCACATCGGCTGTGCAATCCTGAAAATTCATCTGAGCAGCGCGACTCTGCTCCTCCGCCTGAACGATGATTTTTTCCTTGCAGCTCTGTCGTCCCAGAAACTTAATTCTTGTTCGCATGTTCCACACCCCTCATGTCTTATGACTTTTTTTGAGAGACCTCTTATATGCAATGATTCCGGGTGGTTTGGAATATATCCGGTGTTCAAATGCCGGGCTGGCCATACACGAAACAGTGAATAAACCTCGGCGCGCGACTGTCCTATCGGTTGGCGCTGCGGACGGAGGAGGGTGGAGACTTGGTGTTTACAAAAGATGAGATAACTGCCCACGCTCTGGTGATCGTCGATGTGCAAAATGCCTTCATCACGGGAGCCGAAGCCGTCCCGGATAGCGTCCAGCTTCAGGGTGCGGTGAAAAGGCTTCTCGAGAATGCGCGCGCGGCCAAGGTGCCGGTTGTCTTCCTGCAGAATGACGGTCCTGCCGGCGCGGTTGACGCGCCGAATACCGATGGCTGGCAATTGTTCTTTCCGCCTGAGTCGCGCGAAGCGGTGATCCGCAAGTCCAAAGATGATGGCTTCGATGGCACCGGGCTCGAGAATATGCTCCGTGCGCATGGCGTCCGGTCGATGGCGATCTGCGGCATGCTGTCGGAAATGTGCCTGGCGGCGACGGCGCGAGCCGCGCTGGAAAAGGGATTTGCGGTGATCCTTTCCCATGATGGCCACGCAACCTACGATGTGCCGGCTGGTCCGGGCAATTCAGAGGCTGTTCCCGCACGGTTGGCGGCGCGGGCGGCGGAATGGTCGCTGGGTGACGACATCATCCTTTTGGGCGCCGCGGGCGATATCCGCTTCCAGACGGCCCGCCGCAGGTAAAATGCTTCCGGGGCTTGCCGTTGGCCAATGGCGGGGCGAATCTCCTTAGCGCAAAAGGCGCAGGAAGAGCGTGCTTGCGGCAACCCCGAGGGCTCCGCCCGCCGCCTTCACCACGGCATCGAGCAGCCGGGCATGCCGGGTGGGGGCAAGCATCTGCGCCAGCTCGAAACCGAAAGCCGCGCCAACCACCAAAACCAGGATGAGCAGCCACCGCCGCGGATAGGCCGCTGCAAAGACGAAGCCAAGCACGGCAAAAGCGGCAAAGCGCTCGACATTGACCGGCAAGCCACTCTCCGGCCGCAGGCTGATGGGGTCGACAGTGATGAAAAGTATGGCTGCGAACAGCAGCCAGGCGGCGATTTGAATGAGCTTCATGCATACCCCATAGCGCATTCAACGCCTGGTTCCAATCCGTCACAATCTGCAATTTAGGGTAAAGCCGGATGTCGGCGTACGGGGGGCGCAAACTTCACGCTGCGCGGTACCCGTATCCTTCGGGTGAGGCCCGGCAAGGGGCATCGGGGGGTGATGGGATGCCGAGCCTCCGTTGCCCGAAGGTGACAACGTGCGGGTGATAACACGAGAACCTGAGCAGGAGATTATCCGAACCTGAGGCGAAACTGAGATGCAGTCCGGCCTCGGGGACAGCATGTCTGCCGGCGCGCTGATGCGCCTGTGGCGAGGCCCAGTGCAGCGCCGAGCGAAGGCAGGCACGCACTGGACCCCACGCTTGGGTTGCTCAAGCGAAGCTCACTTGCCAAAGGCGTTTGTCACAATCAAGCCGTCATGTTTCCCGCGTCGTCCTGTGTCGTTCATTCAGCCGCGGTAATGGACCCGGTACCTGTCTTCGACCGGCTGTCCGACCGTTGCCTTGACCCCCAGGACGAAATGGATCGAGATGATCTTGTCGGCCTCTACTCCCGCTTCGGACAGTGCGGCATTCAGCGCCTTGATCGTGGCCGCGACTTCCATCTCCTTGACCGGTATCTGTTCGTTCGTCGTCATCATTCGTTCCTTTACACAACGGGAAATGCCTTGGCCCTACCGGGCCTGGTTCGTTTGCCCCGGGCGCCGCTCATGCGCGCCCTGTCAGGCATGTCCGATATACCGCGCTGATATACATTGGCATAATATAAGAATTGTCATATTCTAATAGGCATAGACTATGAGTAGGTCATACCTGCCGTGCGATGGGCCACCAGCCGCATGAAAGTGGCTCGACCATCGGCCTGTATTGAAAGGAGCATGATCGTCATGACGTTGTCCGGCCTGTCGCTTCGCGATCTGGAATATGCCATTGCGGTTGCGGATCTGGGCAGCTTCGGCAAAGCCGCCGAACAGTGCCGGGTTGCGCAGCCCTCGCTTTCCGTACAGGTGAGCAAGCTTGAAACGCGGCTGAAGACGGTGATTTTCGAACGCACGACGCGGCGGGTCATCGTCACGCCGCAGGGGCAGGAACTCCTTGACCAGATGCGCCGTGTGGTGCTGGAGGCGCGCCGGCTGCTGGATCTGTCCGTCCGGTCCGCGGAGGCCTTCGGCGGCACGTTGCGCCTGTCGGCAATCGCCACACTTGGCCCCTATTATTTCCCGCGCATTCTCCAGAGCTTGCGCGCGCACTACCCGGCGCTTGCCTTCGTGCTGGGTGAAGGGCGCACCGACGACCTCGTCACGGCTCTGCTGCGCGGTGACCTCGATGCCGTGCTCATGTCGACACCGTCCGGAGAACCGGCCTTGAGCGAAATCCCGCTGTTTCACGAACCGTTCGTGATGGCCTGTCCCGAGGGACATGCGGCAACGTTGGCTGGCGGTGCCGGATGGAAAGATCTGTCCGCCCATGAGCGATTGCTGCTGGAGGAGGGGCATTGCCTGCGGGATCAGGCCATTGCCGCCTGTGCGGAGATCGACACCACGAACCGGCATGCGACCAGCCTGGAGACCCTGAAATATATGGTGGCTGCAGGCGAGGGGTGTACCCTGCTGCCCGTCCTTGCGGTGAGTGACGTTCATGGGCTGCACTACCTGCCGCTGCAGGGCAGCGGATATGCGCGCACCATTGTCCTGGCCTGGCGGCGCAGCGATCCCCGGACAGAGGATTTTGAACAGCTCGGCGCCAATCTGCGCCGGTTTCAACATCCGGCGATCCGTACATTTGCCTGAGCGAGGACAAGCGTCATAGGCAATGTACAGTTTTATGCAGGTTTATACTTTTATGTCATGTTGCCATTGGGATTGCGGCTTATGACCAAAGGGAATGAGAGGATATGGGACAGGGGGGGTCGTTTCGTGAACGCACGTCTTTCGTGGATAGCTTGTGTTTTCTTCAGCCTAAGCTTGATGGTTGTGGGGTCAGCCGCAGCGCAGGAGGCGGCTCCGGCTCTGTCAGGTGACCTTGCCGAGCTGTGCGCACCCGATCCGCAGCATCCCCCAAGCCTATGGAAGATCAGCAAGAAATTGGATCAGGGGGCATGGCGGTCGCGCCTGTCCTGTGATTCCGGCGCTGCCCCTTCGTCCGGGCCGGTGTTGCGCCTCTCCGTGCATCCGGGCGACGCCGTTGAAAAAGAGTCCGACGAAAAATCGACGGAACGTGTGGAAATCCAGATGCGGAAGGAGGTCGTCAAGTTCGATGCGCCGACCTGGTACCGCTTCCGGTTCCGTCTTGAACGTCCCTGGCAGGGCATTGGCAACCGGACAGTCATTCATCAGGTAAAGCAGAACATCCAGGCGCGTGACGAGAAGCCGCAAGGGGCGTGTCCCGCCGCCAATCCCCTGTTCAAGGTCGAGGCCCGCCCGTCGGCCACGGGGGCGGATTTCCTGGTCAAGGTGCGCGGAACCAGCGACTGCAATCTCGGGGAATCCAGAATAATATGCGGTCCATGGCACCTGGACCTGGACCACTGGAATGATGTGAAGGTCATGATCAAGCCCAGTCTGAAGGAGGGGGCAAGCCAGGTGCAGGTCTGGCTCAACGGGCGCGGTTGCGATCCGTATACAGGGCTTCTCGGCTATACCGATCATGGTGTCCATGATGAATCCGGCCGCCCGTTTATCGACGTCCAGCCGCGCTTTGGCATTTATCGTGATGCCCTGCCGGACAATGTGCAATCGATCGATTTCACGGGCATCCGGTTTTGGTCCGCAAATCCGGCAGGCGATCCCTCGTGGTCGGACAATCCGTTGCCGATGCGATGATGCCCGGTCATCAACACCGCTGTTCACATCTTAAGGCATTTCTAACTATCCGGTTCGGAACCGTCACGGGATTCTCTAATTCTTGACGACTCTTCGCTAGGCATCTCGCCGACAACGGAGCAGGTGCCTATGCGCGAGGATATTTCAGGATTCAGTGTACCGAGATGGCGGCTGACACGCTGGTTGGCCGATGCTGGATCCAATGTGCCGGGCTATATTCGATCGGAATTGATTGCGAGCCTGTTCGGAACATTACCGATTTTTGCCGGCGGCGTTATCAATACAATTCTGGTATCGGCATTCATCGCATACCGGATACCGCGACCGGAATTCATCTTCTGGCTGGGATGTGAATTGCTGATCTGCAGCGCGAGGCTGGTGGTGCTGCTCATCAGCCACAGGAATGCCAAAGCGGGCAAAGCCACGCCTACCGACATTTACATTCTGCTGGCTCTGGCCTGGTCAGGCGCCGTCGGTTACGGCTGTTTCATCAGCATGATGAGCGGGGATTGGGTGGTGGCAACGCTCGCCTGCCTATCAGCCGGCGCCATGGTGGGGGGCATCTGCTTTCGCAATTTTGGCGCGCCACGTCTTGCCTCGGTCATGATCATCTTGAGCCTTGGGCCTGCTTGCCTCGGCGGTGCGCTGTCGGGCGAACCGATCTTATACGTCACGCTTCTGCAAATTCCGCTTTATCTCATCAGCATGGCCATGGCCTCGCACAAGCTCAACGCGATGCTGATTGCGACAAAGCTCGCTGAACGCGAAAATGAGCGCCGGGCAAATGAAGATGCGCTGACGGGCCTGCTGAACCGCACGGGCCTGCTGGCACACATCAATGATCGTTTATCGGCGCTGCAGCAGGATCAGACAGGCTTTGCCGTGCTTTATCTCGATCTGGATGGCTTCAAACTCGTCAACGATCAATACGGCCACGCAAGCGGCGATGAGGTGCTGTATGAAGTGTCGAGGCGGATTTTAGCCAATCTCGGGCCTGAAGACGCAGCGGCCCGTATTGGCGGCGATGAGTTTGTGGTTGTGAAAGCCAGCGAGGACGATCAGGACCTTACGGCGTTTGCGGCGTCAATCTCTGAAAACATAGGCGAGCGCATCCGCTTGAACGTCGGCAGCAGCGTGGAAGTGGGGTCCAGCATGGGAATTGCCCTTGCTCCGCGGCACGGTAGTGCAGCCGGCGTTTTATTGGATAAGGCCGACAAAGCTTTGTACCAGGCAAAGGCTGCGGGAAAGAACAGGCACGCGATCGCACTTTAGATCCAGCCGAATACGGAATATCCCCTGTCCATTTGAGACGGGCGAGGACCTTGGCTCGCCCTGTCTTTCCGTGGCCGTCCCTCAGGCCTCGGGTTCGTGGCAAACCATTTCGATGTTGTGCCCGTCCGGATCAATGACGAAGGCCGCATAGTAGTTCGCGTGGTAGCGCGGGCGCAGACCCGGCGCGCCATTGTCTTTGCCGCCCGCCGCCAGAGCCGCCCGATGGAAAGCGTCGACCTGCTGGCGATTCTCGGCCGTGAACGCCAGATGAAGGTGCGCCGGCTTCTCCTCGGTCTGGTACAGGCACAGGGAGGCCTTGCCCTTTGGGCTAAGCTCGGCACCCTGCGCCGGCGTCGTCCCCTCTGCGATGACAGCGATACCGAGCGGTTCGAGTGCCTTGAGGTAGAACGCCTTGCTGGCTGCATAGTCGCTTACGCCGAATTTCACATGGTCAAACATGGCTTCTCCTGAAGTGTGTGGGCCTGGACGCGTCCGCCGAACCCGGAGCGGAACAGAGCGTCATGCGCCTCCTGGTCGGGATCATAGCAGCAGTCCTCGACCAGGCGCACATCGTAGTCCGCATCGCTGGCCCAGGTGACGCTGGAAAGAACGACGCCGGTGGTGCTTATCCCTGCCATGACAAGGGTGCTTACACCGCGCGTCCGAAGATCGGCGTCGAGCGACGTGCCGTGAAAGACGCTGGCCCGCGGACATGCATAGAAAAGATCACCCGGTTCGATCGCAAGCCCCGCAACGGGGCGGCCGGTGCGAAAATGTCCGGACGATATATAGGGCGAAATCTGGCGGTTGCTCGCCGGTGGTGCGTGTTCATAGGCTTCACCCAGCGAAAAGTTGGGGAACAGCACCGGCCGGCCGGTGGCGCGCCAGCGCCTGATCAGAGTGTTGCACCGATCCAGCAAGGGCGACGGCTGCTCCCCGAACAGGATTGCAAACACGTCGGCTTGATAGTGCATAATGACGAGGGCCGCCCTCTCGATATAGCGGCCCTGGAAATCGATCAACATGACGGTCCTCCAAAATGAAATCCGAATTCCGCATTCGAATCATCCCGTTTAGCCCGGCGAGTATGAGGTAAGGGTGGGGAAGGTAAAGAAATCCGTGGGACGTTCGGTGCCGAAAACGCCCACGCCGTGCATTTGTGTGCAGTTTGTTCTTTTTCTTCCAAATCGGCTATTGCCAAAAAAACCCCAATATTCTAGGGGTTCGGCACCGGCGGAGCGTAGCGCAGCCCGGTAGCGCACTTGACTGGGGGTCAAGGGGTCGTCGGTTCGAATCCGGCCGCTCCGACCATTTATCCCGCCAGATCAATCATTGGCTGGATAGATCGGTTATCAAAAAGCCAGACCTCGGGTCTGGCTTTTTTGCTTGGCGGTGTACGTCGCGATCAGGGTTGTATGATCCGTTTGCCGGAGCTTTCTCCGGTTTGGGCTACCGCAAGGCGTCAAAGCCGCCAAAATCCCGTTGTGACTTACGCCAATGCTGGAAACCTCCAGTCAACCGATTGCAGGCGCGCGTTCCCTGCGGCAGCCATATATGACTGTCGTTGTAAGCGCCATCCACAGTGTGCCAAAGAGAATCGTAACGACATTGGCAAGGACAATATCATGCTGAAATTCGCCAAAGCGTGGATACACGTATTGAACGAGCGGCATGAAGAGTTTGTAATATGGAAATGTATTGTTGGCCAAATGAATGATGATATTTGCAAGCAGCAGGACGAAAAACTGTCTGCTGCTCTTGGCCAGGCCATACAACACACACGAAAAGACATGGAAACCGAAGGCGGTGAAACTGAGCGAAAAATAGACCAGGAATGATGTGAGGGGTACCTGGTATAGACCGTTGTTAAGCAATGTCAGTGTTAGGGATGTGGCCTTAAAGAGCATCTCCGTAAAAGCATACCCAACGCCAAACAGAATGTAATTACTCAATTTTCTTGTTTTTATTACATATAATATAAAAATATATTTTGACATTTCCTCGATGGTGACATTCAACATCAGGTAAAAATGAGATTCCTTGCTATAAATATGGAGGCTCATCGCGAATATTTGCGCGATATCAATTGGAGCTGACGCTATCGAGCAGGCTAATCCATAAATTAAATACTTTAGATCACGCGTCTGTGAACCGCGCACCATCAAAATCAGAAACAAAGTCTGACTCAGAATCGTAGAAACTGCGATGGCCTGAGAGGTGGAAAACATCAAGGAAATAGCTCTTGTAAAATAGGTCTTGACCGGACCAGGTATTCGCTTCGCGGCGAATACCTGTGCTTTTCAGCAGCGGTAAATATCAATGGCTATCTTTCGGCGGAGAAACCATCGTTCTCCAGCCAAAGACCAATTCCAATTCTTCGCTTGTCAATACGCGCATAATAATCACCTTTGAAATTAATCGGTTGCGTTTGAAATGCTTCGATTTGACGAAAAATACTGAGACCAAAACGGTCTGATATTCATTTTAAAAACAATATTACACGTGCTGGAGCCAGCCAGAATGTTGTTACATATTCCTGACATATTGTCATCAGTCTCTGCATTGCGGCGATGGCCTGCCGTCAAAGCTTGTCCGGCGTGGCACCCGTCCGCGATTCCAGCCGGTAGCGATTGCCGGGATAGACCAGATGGACCAGCGAGACCACGGTGTCGCCCGACCAGGTACGGCGGCGGATGGCAAGGCATGGCTCGCTGCGCGCAATGCCGAGCAGCTTGCGGTCGCGCGCCGACGGCATGGCAGCCTCGACGATATGTTCCGACCCGCTGAGCGGGGCAATCGCGCTGAGATAGGCGTTGGGCGTGCGCGCCGTAAAATCCTGCGCCAGATAATCGGGAGCCGCGCGCGGATTGACGAAACGATCCTCGATCTGCACGGCGACGCCGTTTTCCCGGTGCACGATCACCGAGTGAAAGACGGGTGCGCCGGATGGCAGCTCAAGCGCATCGGCGACGGCACAGGCGGCGCTTTCCCGTGCCAGACGAACCACTGACGCGCCATGGACATGGCCACGCTCGATGATTTCATCGGCGATGTTGCGCACTTCGAACAGCGTTGAATGGCCCTTGCGCGCCGCGACAAACGAGCCGACGCCGCGGATGCGCACCAGCTCACCCTCATTGGCAAGCTCGCGCAGGGCGCGGTTGGCGGTCATCTTGCTAACGCCCAGTCCGGCCACCAGCTCGTTCTCCGAGGGGACGCGATGCTCGGGCGGCCATTCGCCGCTGTGAATGCGGCCAAGAATCATCCGTTTCACATGGGCATAAAGCGGCGCACCATAACGTGTGGCGGGTTGCTTCTTGAGCATGGCATCGGTCATCGCAGGCCCTTCATTGCTCATTCCTTGTGCAGGATCAGAATTTGCCTCGCTGTGCGACTTTCCCTCTTGCGCGGCACAGGGGATGTCATAAGGTACCATATACAACTTGCCAAAAGACAAAAGCTCAAAAGCCACCGCAGTGTGGCACGGGAACACGGGTTCAACACTTGCCAACCTCAAGAGGAGAAGGCTGATGAAACTACACAAGCTCCTGCTGTCGGGTGCGATGGCGCTTTCCGCGCTGTCCATGTCTGCGGCCCATGCGAAGGACTGGAAGACGGTCACGATCACGCTGGAGGGCGCCTATGCGCCCTGGAATGTCACCAATCCGGACGGGACGCTGGGCGGCTTCGAGCCGGAACTGGCCGCACATATGTGCGCCGAGATGAAGGTCGAGTGCAAACTGGTGGCCTCCGATTGGGATGGCATGATTCCGGCGCTCAACGCCGGCAAGTTCGATGTCATCATGGATGCGCTGTCGATCACCGACGAGCGCAAGCAGGTCATCGATTTCACGATCCCCTATGCCAATACCCATGCGGGTTTTGCCACCCAGAAGGACAGCCCGCTGGCCAACGCGGCCGGAACCGGTTCGGTTCTCAAGCTCACGCCGGGGCAGACCGGCGTTGCCGAAATTGAAGCCATGAAGACGGCTTTCAAGGGCAAGACCATCGGCATCCAGGCGGCGACCGTCTATGCCAAGTTCATCTATGACAATTTCGGCAGCATCGCCACCGTGCGCGAATACAAGACCGGAGCCGAACGCGATCTCGATCTGGAGTCCGGCCGTATCGATCTTGCCTTCGACGATGCGGTGTATTTCGGCACGACATTCGAAAAGGCCAACGGCGCGCTGGTTTTCACCGGCCCTGAATTCGGCGGTACGATCTTCGGCATCGGCGAGGGGCTGGGCATCCGCAAGGCCGACACGGATCTGAAGGCCATGTTCGACAAGGCCATCACCGCCGCCCTGGCGGATGGTACGGTCAAGACCCTGTCGATGAAGTGGTTCAAGACCGACGTCAGCCCGTGACTATCGCCGCGAGGCGGTAACGTCCTCTGGATGAATGGGGCATTGTCAGAAAGGCGCGGCATTTGCAGCATCTGACAATGCCCGCCTATACTCTGAAAAACCGGATCAACCGGGCGGAGCGGGAACACGGCGCATGTGGATAATCGAGGTGCTCGGATTTGGACAGCAGGGCTGGGGCGGGCTGCTTATCGCCGGTGCGCTGATGACCCTGTGCGTGACCATCGTCGCACTGCTTCTCGGCGCTGTTCTTGGCACCATGGTTGCCTGGGCGAAACTGTCGGGAAACAGGGTTCTGAGCGCGCTCGGAAACACCTATACGACGGTGTTTCGCGGTGTTCCTGAACTTCTGATCATCTATCTCATCTATTTCGGCGGATCGGGCGCCGTCACCGCCATCGGTCGCTATCTCGGCTATGAAGGCTTTCTCGGACTGCCGTCCTTTGCCGCGGGCGCGCTGGCGGTCGGCATCATCTCCGGCGCCTATCAGGCGGAGGTCTATCGCGGCGCTTTTCTGGCCATTCCCAAGGGAGAACTGGAGGCTGCGGAAGCCATCGGCATGCATCGCGGCCTACGCTTTCGCCGCATCATCGCGCCGCAGGTGCTGCGTTTCGCCATTCCCGGTATCGGCAATGTCTGGCAGCTGAGCCTGAAGGACTCGGCGCTGGTTTCGGTGACCGGGCTGGCGGATCTGATGCGTACGAGCCAGGTCGCCGCCGGATCGACCCGGCAATATTTCCTGTTCTTCATTGCCGGCGGCTGTCTCTATCTCGTTCTGACCAGCCTGTCGGACCGGCTGTTCAACCGGGCGGAGCGGCGCGCCAACCGCTCCATGCCGTCGTCCCTCGGTCAGGCCTGAGGAGCGGTCATGGATTTTGTCTTCATTTTCCAGACCATGAAAACCCTGCTGGCAGCGGTGCCGATGACGCTGGCGCTGTTTTTCCTCTCGATCTTCTTCGGCGGTCTGCTGGCCTTGCTGATCGTGTGGATGCGTGTCGCCAAAAACCCGATCCTCAGCAATTTTGCCAAGGGTTACATTTTCGTGTTCCGCGGCTCGCCGCTGCTGATCCAGATGTTCCTGGTGTTTTACGGCCTCGGTCAGTTCGGCTTCATCCGCTACAGTTTTCTCTGGCCGTTCCTGCGCGAACCCTTTGTCTGCGCCGTGCTTTCTCTCGCGCTGTGCACGGCCGGTTATACCGCCGAGATATTTCGCGGCGGTCTGCGGGCCGTTTCCGTCAAGGAAATCGAGGCCGCGCGCTCCATCGGCATGTCGGGTTTTCTGCTCGTCCGCCGGATCATCGGACCGATCGCTTTCCGCCATGCGCTTCCCGCCTATTCCACTGAAATCGTCATGATGGTCAAATCGACCGCGCTCGCCAGCCTCGTGACGGTGTGGGAGGTCACGGGCGTGGCGCAGCGTCTCATTTCGCAGACCTACCGCACCATGGAAGTGTTTTTGTGCGCGGCGGCGATCTACCTCATCCTCAATTTCCTGATCCTGCAGGCCATGGCGCTGCTGGAACACCGGCTTTCCCACCATCGGCGCGCTGTTCCGCGTTTGCCTTAAGGAACCTCGTATTATGGTGCATGAACATTCCGCCGATCCCGCCGCAACAACCGTCAACCGGCTTTCCGTGCGCAATATCCGCAAGAAATTCGGTTCACTGGAAGTCCTGCGCGGGATTTCGCTCGAAGCCCATGACGGCGACGTCATCTCCATTCTCGGGTCGAGCGGTTCGGGCAAATCGACGTTCCTGCGCTGCATCAATCTTCTCGAAATTGCCGATGAAGGCGAAATCTGGGTGGATGGCGAACACATCAACATGGTCAGGAAGCACGGCAGGAATGTCCCCGCGAGTTCGAAGCAGGTGGACCATATCCGCGCGGAGCTCGGGATGGTGTTCCAGTCGTTCAATCTGTGGTCGCATATGACCATCCTGCAAAACCTGATCGAAGGCCCCGTTCACGTGCTCAAACGCCCCCGGGCGGAGTGCATCGCAGAGGCGGAAGCGCTTCTGGAAAAGGTGGGGATCGCGGAAAAGCGCCATGCCTATCCGGCCCATCTGTCCGGCGGTCAGCAGCAGCGGGCAGCCATTGCCCGCTCCCTGGCGATGAAACCGAAGGTCATGCTGTTTGACGAGCCCACCTCGGCGCTCGATCCCGAACTGGTCGGTGAAGTGCTGCGGGTGATGCGCTCGCTGGCGGAGGAGGGGATGACGATGCTCGTCGTGACCCATGAAATGAATTTTGCGCGGGATGTTTCCAACCGCGTCGTGTTCATGCGCGAAGGGCTGATCGATTGCGACGGTTCGCCGGCGGAGATGTTCAGCGGCGCAACCTCGCCCGCATTCCGGCAGTTTATCGGTAATTTCCGGGGGTAGGGCGGATTCTGCCTTTGGCGGCCTTCCGCCGGATGAGTACGGCATTCACGGCAAATCGGGCTATCGCTTCGGCATCCCGGTTGCCGATGATGAATGCGGCACGGACAAAACGCTCCAGAGTTTTCCGTTCCGGATCGTTGTCATCCGCGATTTTCAACGTGCTTGCCGCCTCGTCCAGCGCCTGCTGCATGAGTTCGCCGTCGGCCGTTGAATAATTCGGATTATCGGTATCTAAAAACGTCAATGACCATTTCCACCCATTATTTTATGTGTTGGATGCAACCGGTAGTTTATAAATTCTACTTGTATAAGAAGCTTGATTTAATCGCCTGATGCTGCGTTGAAATTGCGTCTTTCTCAAGGTAACGCACGGAGGCGACATTGGAAATCTATTATAAGTGATTATCCGGCTGTGGTTCCGAAGTGCCTATTGACGCTAAATATATAACTGGAATTCATAGGAAAAAAGCGCTCGGGTAGAGCCTGTCGCGACGGCTTCACGCGCTTGCTTCAGAAGCGGCGGGCGCCGGCGAATATCGGGCTTCCAGCGCGACGCAGCCCCAGATGATACCCACAAGAATGTAGAAATGGCGCCAGTGATCGGTATCGATGACATTGCCGATCGCCACATGCGAGAGATAGGTGAGATAGGCGCATAGCAGGAAGGGCTGCCAGGGCCTGTCGCGAAACAGGATGCGCAGGCCGAGACCCAGCGTCAGCATGGTCAGGATCAGGTAGCTGACGAAGCCGATCCAGCCATAATCAAGCGCCGCCTTCAGCCAGATATTGTGGGTATCCTCGCCATAAATGGGCCCGAACTCCAGCGGTCCGATGCCGAGGGGATGATCAACTGACATCAGCAGGCCGTACCAATGGCGGGCGAAGCGCCCGAACTGGGCATTGTCGTAATCCTGCACCAGTTGGGCGCGTGCAAAGAACAGCTCCGACACACTGGGAATCTGCAGCGCGATGACGATGGCGACGAGAAGAATCGCGACCGCCAGGCCGGCAAGCAGGATGATTCTGATGCGGAAGAGGCGGCTCGGGCTGCGGATGAACAGCGCCAGGGCAAGGCCGGCAATCACCAGCACGGCCATGCCCCATGCGGCACGGGAAAACGACAGGAAAACGCCGAGGGTGAGGATGAGCGTGGGGATGAGGCGCAGCGGCAGGGTGCGCAGATCGCCCACCAGTATGCCATGCACCAGCCAGGCAATCGGCAGGATCAGAAAGGGACCGAAGACGTTGGGATCCTTGAAGGCGCCCATGGCGCGGCCATAGCGCGTAAAAACCTCCGCCCCCGGGAAGGCGTCGAAATAGCCGAGAATCCCCAGCATCGTCGTACAGACCGCCGCGATCACATAGCCGTTGAAGATCGCCTGCAGAATGCGGTGGTTGCCTTCGATGATCGCAGCGAAGAACACCGACGTGAGCGCCAGAAACAGCGAGACGGCCATATACATCGGCGCGGTCTTCAGATCGGCCATCTGCGCCACCGACAGCCAGCCGCCGAGATTGAACAGCACAAGCGTTGCGAGAAGAACCACCACGCTGCGCGAGAAGCGCAGGCCGAAGAGTGCCCAGCCCACGATCAGGGTAGCCATGTATAATTCGTAGGGCGCGGGTTCGTTGATGACGAACCCGCTGAGGAACACGCCGAACCCGACGGCCGTCATCGAAAACATCCGGATCAGCGCACGGTTGCCGGCGGCCCTGCCGACGCGGGCGGAATCAGTGGGATCGGCGGCGGCGCTCAATAGGCGTTGTCCGTGTTGAGCAGGCGGACCGGTGTCAGGAACAGGATTTTCAGATCGAACCACAATGACCAGTTTTCAATGTAGTAGAGATCGAACTCCGTCCGCATCTTGATCTTGTCTTCCGTATCGATTTCACCGCGCCAGCCATTGATCTGAGCCCACCCCGTCACGCCCGGCTTGACCCGGTGGCGGGCGAAATAGCCGTCCACGACCTCATTGTAGAGCAGATTGTGGGTATGGGCCGATATGGCGTGCGGCCGGGGGCCGACCAGCGAAAGCGTTCCCATCAGGGAATTGAAAAACTGCGGCAATTCGTCGACGGATGTCTTGCGGATGATGCGTCCGACCTTCGTGACGCGCGGATCGTTCTTCACCACCGCATTGCGCGCCGTCGGATCGCACATTTCCGTATACATGGAACGGAACTTCCAGACCTCGATGATTTCATTGTTGAAGCCGTGCCGCTGCTGCTTGAAAATGACCGAGCCCTTGCTCTCGAGCCGGATGGCGAGGGCGGTCGCCAGCATGATCGGGCTGAAGACAATGATGCCGAACAGGCTGAAGACGATATCGAATGCCCGTTTCGCCACGGAATCCCAATCATTGATGGGCTTGTCGAACAGATCGATCATGGCGATCGAGCCGATATAGGAATAGGCGCGCGGGCGGAACTGCAGGTGATTGTTGTGGGCCGACAACCGGATATCCACCGGCAGGACCCAGAGCTTCTTGAGAAGCGCCAGAACGCGCTCTTCCGCCGTGATCGGCAGGGAGACGATGAGCATGTCGATATGCGCGATGCGCGCAAACTCGATCAGCTCGGAAATATTGCCCAGCTTGGGATAACCCGCGACGACGGGCGGGGAGCGCTTGGCATCCCGGTCATCGAAGACGCCGCAGATGCGGATATCGTTGTAGGGCTGCTGCTCGATCGAGCGGATCAGGTCCTCGGCCGGCTTGCCGCCACCGACAATCACGGCGCGGCGTTCCATCTTGCCGTTGCGGGCCCAGCGGCGGATAAGCCGCGACATGATCACGCGAAAGGCAATGAACAGGATCAGCCCGGAGACATACCAGGTGCCCAGCCAGACTCGTGAATAGGCTTCGGAAATCTTGAGGAAAAAGGCGGCCAGCGCCATCAGCGCAAAGGTGCCGGACCACGCCATCAGCAGGCGGCCGAAACGGGTGAACGGATTGCGCATCACCGCAAGCTGGTAACTGTCCGTGAGTTCCAGGATGAGCACGCCGACAATGGCGGTCACAAGAACGGCGGAGAAATAACTGAAGATTGCACCCCGCTGCAGGCCGACATACATCAGAAAGACCGTCATGCCGGTCAACAGGATAATCAGGAATTCCACGATGCGCATGATGCCGCTGATCATGACGGGCGAATTGCTGTTGCGCGCATATTGCGAGGCAATCTGGTAGGCGACAGGGCTGAGTTTGGCCTTTTCCGCCGGTTTGGACGACCCGGCATCGGCCGCAAGATCGCGCACGGCATCCCGCGAGAACCTGTTTTCCCCTTTTCTGTCTTTCATATTGCACCTTGAAGAGTTCGATTGATCCGTCATATCACGGATGAGCTAAGGAATGCTTGCCTGAAAAATGCATGCGGACGGGGTTCGGCCTATTCATTCAGCGCGGCGAAATATTCCGTCTCGAGCTGCGCCGCCATGCTGCCGGCGCTGAAGCGTTGCCTGATCTGATCGGGACCGGGAAGGGCAGCCAGATAGGCGGCGGGATCGCCGAGAACGGCCGCCATCTTGCGGGCAAGCTCCTGCGCATCCGGTTGCACCAGGGCGACGGAATTCTCACCCACTATCTCCGGAATGCCGCCGACACGGCTGACGATGACGGGCCGGCCGGCGGCCAGCGCTTCCAGGACAATGTAGGGCAGGGCTTCGGCGCGGGAGGGAATGACCACAATCCGGGCAAGACGAAACGCCGTGCGCGCCTGCATCGGCGGCAGGAACCTGATCTGCGCGCGCATGCCCGTCGCTTCAGCCTGCCGGACAAGCGGATCGCGCTCGCCGCCATCGCCGACCATGACGGCAGTCGGCGCTTGTCCGCCCATGGTGCCCGCGCCTGCCAGGGCATCGATAAAAATATCAGGCCCTTTCAGGCTGCGCAGTTCGCCGATGAACAGGAAATCCGCGGCATCCTTGTCCGGCCGGACGGGTTCAAAATCAGCATCCGCCAGACCGTTATAGATCAGCGCGGATTTGCAGCGCGGCGCGCCGACCTTGGTGATGTATGTGTCACGCTCGAAAGCGGAGACAAAGATGATCCGGTCGGTCATCCCTTCCATGAACCGCTCGATGCGAAAAATCACGCGGCCGGCCGTGGTGGCCGGGCTGTAGTGCAGGCTGCCGCCATGCGGGGAGTAAAACCGCGCAACGCGCTTTCCCGAAAGCCGCAGCAGCGAGCCGAACAGTCTGGCATAGGTGCCGCCCTTGGCGCCGTGCCCATGCAGGATATCCGGCTGCATTGCCTTGAGCGTCTTGCGGGTGCGCACCGCCGCCATCACATCGCCGGGGCCGATCTGCCGCTGCATGGCAATGCGTTTCATCCCCAATGCCAGCTTGTCCCGCATCTGTGCCAGAAGGGCCTCTTCGAAATCCCCGCCGGTCGAGGCGTCGCAGACAACGCCGACCTGATGTCCTGCCTTTATCTGCGCATCAATGAGATCGCGCACGTGCCGGAATATTCCCCCGACAGGTGCGCGAAAGCAGTGAACAATACGAAGGGATCGGCTGTCGCTCATCTCCCGCGATCAGAAGAAGCGCTCGCGCACATAGACGGTATCGCCGGGCAGGACGGGATCGGAAATCGTCACGCGGCCGGTGAGGATTTCACCGTTGAGCTGGCGTGTGATGTCGACATCCCCCTGATTGGCCCGGGCGCTGAAACCGCCGGCCGCGGCAATCGCCTTCTGGGCGGTCATTCCCGGCACGTAGGAATACTGACCGGCGGCGCCGACTTCGCCCATAACGAAGATCGGCCGGTAGCGGTCGACTTCCACGGCGACATCGGGGTCACGCAAATAGCCCTTGCGCAGCTTGGCGGCCACGGCGGCTTCGATCTGCTGGATTGTCTTGCCGCGGGCAGGCACGCTGCCGATGAGCGGCACCGAGATATAACCGGCCTGATCAACGCTGTAGGTATTGGTCAAGCCTTCCTGTTCGAACACGGTCAGGCGCACCCGGTCACCCGCATCGAGCAGGTAGGGTTTGTTGATGGCATCATGGAATGCCGCAGGGGCAGGGCGATAACTGGCGCAGCCGCCGAGTGTCATCGACACAACGCTGATCGCGACCAGAAAGATTTGCTTGCTGAACACCGTAAATACCCTTGCAACAATGGCGACGAATTCGCTCGACTCTGAGCGGGATTATCAGTTCATTAGGGTTAATGGCTGGTAAACTGCGCGTGCACTTTTGTTGCGCTGTCTGCTTTATAGTGCCGGATATTTTAACCCGCTGGTTACCATGGGTCTTTACCATTGCGGCATTCAAAGTGGAGTGGGGAATGCCTCGGGCTGGCTCTGTCGATAGTGACGTGGATATTGACGTTGGTGCGCTGTTTGCCAGTTTATGGCGCAACAGGGTGCGTGTTTTGCTGGGCGCCATTCTGCTGACGCTGGCGGCGTTCCTGGTTCTTTCGCTTATTTCGCCCAAATACCGCGCGGAAACACGCATTCTCATCGAGACGCGCGAATCCGTGTTTACCCGCCCGAGCGGCGAGCAGGGTGACGACCGGCCGATTCTCGATCAGGAGGGAATCAAGAGCCAGGTGGAACTCATCGGCTCGTCCGACCTGTTGAAGCGGGTGATCGCAAAACTCGACCTGGGCAACAATGCCGAACTCGCTGCTGGTGCCGATCCTTCCGCGCTGACGCGTATCCTGGCCAAGCTTGGCCTGGCCGCCGATCCCGATGCCACGGCACGCGATGATTATATCCTGCAGGCCGTGCGAGATCGCCTCGTGGTCTACAGCGTGCAGAATTCGCGCGTCATCGTCATCCAGTTTTCCTCGAAGGACCCGACGCTGTCCGCCGCGGTGCCAAATGCCATCGCGGACGAATATGTGGCAACACAACAGGCGTCGAAATCCCAGTCGAATGCCGATGCCACCGGCTGGCTCGAACCTGAAATTGCCGATCTGAGCAAGCGGGTGAAGGATGCCGAAGCCAAGGTTGCCGCCTATCGCAGCTCGTCTGACCTGCTGATCGGCCAGAACAATGCGGTTTTGGCCACGCAGCAGCTGTCCGAACTGTCATCGGAACTGTCGCGCGTGCGCGCCAGCAAGGCGGCCAGTGAAGCCAAAGCGACGGGCATTCGCACCGCGCTCGCCAAGGGTGCCCCGGTGGAAACCCTGCCTGATGTGATGGCGTCGCCGCTGATCCAGCGGCTGCGCGAACGCCAGGTTCAGCTCAACAACGACATTGCCGATCTGTCCGCGTCTCTGCTGAGCGGCCACCCGCGCATCAAGGCATTGCGGTCGCAGCTGGCCGATCTCGATCAGCAGATCAGGCTGGAGGCCCGCAAGGTGCTTGCTAGCCTTGAAAACGAGGCGGAAACGTCTCGTCTGCGTGAGGCCGAACTGACGCGCACCCTCAACGGTTTGAAGGCGCAATCATCCAAGGCCGGCGAAGAAGAAGTGGAATTGCGCGCACTGGAGCGCGAGGCGACGGCGCAACGCCAACTGCTCGAATCATACCTGACGCGTTACCGCGAGGCTTCCTCACGCACGGATCGCGGCTATCTGCCCGCCGATGTCCGGATTTTCTCCCGCGCGGACAAGCCGGTCGAGCCCTATTTCCCCAAGATTCTCCCGATGACCGCTGCGGCCTTCGTCGCCTCGCTGCTGATCCTCAGCATCGGCACGCTGCTCAGCGCCTTGTTCAGTGGCCTGGCCCTGCGTCCTGCGCCCACGGCCGTTGCAGATGTTGATGTGGTGGAACCCAAGGCGGTCGCTTCCCCGAAAATCGTGGCAGCGGCTGTGCCTCCGGTTGAAAGCAGCAAGCCCCTGCATGCGGAGCCGTCGCCGGTTGCCGCACCGGTATTCACGGCGCCATCCGTTGCGGCCCCGGTTCTGGCTGCCGCGCCATCCGCAGAAGGTCCCGATCACCATGCGGATCATTCGGGTGTTGCCGGCGTTGCCGACCGCCTGATGGCAAGCGGTGCCGCCCGCGCGGTCATCGTGTCGCCGGAAGGGGACGAGGCCTCCGCGCTGACCATATTGCTGGTGCGGGAGCTTGCTGATCGCGGCGTGCGGGTCGTTCTGATCGATATGACCGGATCGGGTGAAATTGGCCGTTCCATGCTGGATGGCCAGAATCTCGCGGGGATGACCGACCTTTTGGCCAATGAGCGGTCATTCAGCGAAGTCATCCACGCCGATCATTATTCACAGGCGGAACTCATTCCCCTCGGCATCCATGACCCCGTCAAGGCCATGCAGTCCATCGGGCGCCTGCCGATGATTCTCAATGCCTTGCAGTCCGCCTATGATCTGGTGGTCATCGACAGCGGACCGGCCACGGCGGCCGAGCTGAAGCACATTGTCGACGATGGTTCCGAACTTGTGCTGAGCCTGGTCGATCCCGAAGACCATAACGTCAAGGCGATATCCATGGCGCTGTTTGACGGCGAGTTCATCAAGCCCGAGCTTCTCACCCCGTTCAAGGATGGTGCGCTGGAGCTGGACGACGGGCTGATCGTCCGCGCCGCTGCCGCGAGCCATCGCCACTGAGACTGTTCAGGCGCGGCCAAAGAGCCGGGACCGCAGTTTTTTCACCGCGGTCCACAGGTGGTCATTTCTCTTGACCGCACGCACGAGATTGCCGCGGGCGGCGCGGTAGGCTGCACAGGCGCGGCCCTTGCCCGTCAGGCTGTGCTGGGTGTCATGGAGCAGCGTTTCGATATCGCACCAGTTCCGCTTGTACGGCTCGTCGCCAACCCCGAAACTGTAGGATGCAAGGTCGGTGTTGCAACTGTCCTGAATGTCTTCGAAAAACAGGAATTCCCCCGGACTGGCATTGCTCATGTCATCGTCGGCAATGCCGATAAAGTCGATGAAGGTCTGCGTTCTCGCCCGGGATTTGCCGAGGACCGCCCGATAACGCCCGGCGACCTCGACGGCCTTGAGCTGGAACAAGGGCTGTTCCTTCGCCGCGTGCCGGGCAAACAACTGCCGGAAGAAACGCTGAATTTCCTCGGGTTCAAAGGTATTCCTGATCCCGGATTGGGCGAACTTTTCCGCCTTGTTTGCAAGGTAGTTCTCAAGCATGGCATCGGCCTCGCTTGGCACTGTTGCCGTGACAATGCGATACCCGCCGGCCTCTGCAAACTTGCCGATGCTGTTGCGGTGTTTCTTCTTCTTGCGCTTGGCGTTGTGGCGCTCGAGAACCGTCTGAAAATTGCGGTCCAGCGTGATCGCCAGACTGATATTGGCATTGACCCGGTTCGGCAATTGCAGCAGCGGATTGGCGCAACCGTCAAGCAGCGGAAGCTGCCGTTCCAGCGTGACGAGGTCGATGTCCGGCCGCGACTGGTGCAGGGCCTCGAAGAGCCGGTTCAGGTCGCCGGGGCTGACGGCATGCGCGGGGGATACAACGGGGAAATTGCAGTTGGCATGCGGCCCGCCGGGGTAGGCGGCGACCCTGAACGGTCCGGACCGGCTGATCGCCAGCGGCAGAACGAAGACCGGTGTTTCTCCGGCGCAGAGGCAGGCGATCAGGCAATCCGCATTGACATTCGACTGCCACAGGGAAACCCAATCTTCGGACTGTGCCGGGCCGCAGACATGGTTCTGCGGCAGGGATCGCCAGATTGTTGCGATTTCACCGGGTGCCGCAATGATTCTTGGATCGAGATGGGGTAAAGGCATGGCGGGTTCCAGTGAAAGCGGTGTTGCGTCAAATACCATGCCGTTGATCAACGATATATAAACACTTAATCTGCATGAAATGACGGTCACGATCCCGTTTCAACATGCCTATTAGCGCGAATTGGTGAAGGAATGGTCCACGCGGCCGACTTGATACGAAAGGCCGTGATGCGACTGGCGTGGCACACCGGTTTTGCGTCGACGGCGCGCGAGCATTTTGGCGGGCTGGGCTCGATCATCATGCTGCATCGCGTCCGTCCGGACTGCGTCAGCCCGCTTGGCGTGACGCGCTCCCTGTCCATCACGCCAGCGTTCCTTGAACAGATCATCGTTTCGCTCAAATCCGAGGGAACCGAGTTCATCTCCATGGACGAGGTGGTCGAACGGGTGAAGAGCGGCAAACGTTCCGACCGGCGTTTCGTTGCGGTGACGCTTGACGATGGTTATGACGATAATTTCTACCACGCCTATCCCGTCTTCCAGAAACATTCGGTGCCGTTCGTCGTGTATGTCGCGCCGGGTTTCATCGAAGGGGCGGCGGTGCTGTGGTGGGAAGTCGTCGAAAGCCTTGTCGCCAAGGCGGATTTCATCCGAATTCCCGACGGGCCGGAATGGCGATGCGGGACGCTTTCCCAGAAAAGGTCGGCTTTTCACGCCATCATGCGGTATTTCTCATACACGCTGACCGAACTGGAACAGATGCCCGTCCTGCGCGCGATGTGCGCGGCGCAGGATATGGTGTGCAGCGTCGCGCCGGACCGCGATGTCATGAGCTGGAACGAGATCCGCCAGATGAACCGCGATCCGCTGTGCACCATCGGCGGCCATACGGTGCACCACTACAATCTGAAAAAGCTGACGGCGGGCATGGTCGCGCAAGAAATGCATTTGTCAGCGGGCATGATCGAGGACCAGCTCGGACGGCGGCCGCAGCACTTTGCCTATCCCTACGGCTCGGCCAAGGCTGCCGGGCGGCGGGAAGCCGACATTGCGGCATCGGAAGGTTTTCTGTCGGCGGTCACCACGCGCCACGGCACCATCCATACCGAGCACAGCAACAATCTGCATGCCTTGCCGCGTATTTCGATCAATGGCCGTTTTCAGAAGCTTGTCTATGCGAAGACGATGATGAGCGGTGTGACAACGCCGATCGCCAATGCCGGACGGCGTGTCATCCAGGCCTGAGTTAGGCCTTCTTCTTCGGTGCCTTTTCCATCCAGCTGATGATGAACATGGCGGGAATGACCCAAAGCAGGCCGGTGCCAAGAAAATAGATCAGGTGGATCCACGGGCTGGCATTGGCAAGCAGTGCCACGGCGAAGATCGTGGCCACGATGGCGTAGACGCAAACCAGGGTAACCAGCAGGATGGTACCGATGAGTTTCTTGAGCCTTACGGGCATGAATCCATTCCAGTTCTGGTCTTTTTCATCTGCAACACGTGCGCAAGGGTTTCATCTAACCGGTTAAGCCGCGGGCGAAAAGCAAAAAAGCCCCCCTTGCGGCAAAAACGCGACGGCTTGTCGCGTAAGCCCGGCTTGTCATCCCGGCGCATATGCTGCACCTATCCGGCCAGTTACAGGAGTGTTTTGAATGGCCGCCCACACCCTATCCGAAGGCGCTGTGTCCTCCGCCGGAGATCGCGAAGCGCGCAACCGCAGACTGATCCGCGTGTGGCTCTATCTCGTGCTGCTTGTGCTCGCCACGATCGTTCTTGTGGGCGGTGCGACGCGCATGACCGGTTCGGGCCTTTCAATCACCGAATGGAAGCCGATCCACGGCATCATTCCGCCCTTGAACCACGCGCAATGGCTGGAAGAGTTCGAGAAATACAAGCTCATTCCCCAGTACGAACAGCTCAACAAGGGCATGAGCCTTGGCGAATTCCAGCGCATTTTCTGGTGGGAGTGGTCGCACCGGTTCCTGGCGCGGGGCGTCGGCTTCCTCGTCGCCATTCCGCTTGCCTTCTTCTGGCTGACCGGCCGGCTTGAACGGCTGCTGAAGCCGCGCATGATCGGCATCCTGGCGCTTGGCGGCCTGCAGGGCGCCGTGGGCTGGTGGATGGTTGCGTCGGGCCTCAGCGGCCGCGTCGACGTCAGCCAGTACCGGCTGGCGACGCACCTGACACTGGCCTGCATCATTTTTGCCGCCGTGATGTATGTGGCACGCGGGCTTGCCGTCTATTCGGAACGGCCGGCCGGCAGCGGCATCCAACGTCTGGCGGGTTGGTTCGTGGTATTTGTCTTCATCCAGATTTACCTCGGCGCGCTGGTTGCCGGGCTGGATGCCGGTCTTTCCTACAATACCTGGCCGCTGATGGATGGGGCCGTCATTCCCGGCGACATGTTCCCGATCCAGCCGATCTGGCACAATTTCTTCGAGAATCCGAAGACCGTGCAGTTCGTTCACCGCTGCTTCGCCTATTTCGTGCTGCTGGCTGCGCTGTGGCAGGCGGTCTCGACGGTGCGGCGCCTGCCGGGCACAACCCACGCACGGCGCGCGATATTCCTGGTGATCCTTGTCCTCGTGCAGGCAGCCATCGGCATCACCACGCTGCTGATGCAGGTGCCGATGAGCCTGGGCCTTTTGCATCAGGGATTTGCCATCGTCATCCTGGGCTTTGCCGTTGCCCATTGGCGTGCCACCAAGGGCGCCTATCCCTTGCCAACGGAAATCACCACCGCACGCTCGTAGCGGCTGTCTTTGCGCAAAGACTCGGTGTAGTGATTCGAGAGCTTCGCTGGCTACGGACAGCGGGGCATTCCCGCCGTATCGAAAGCAACCATCATGATTCTCAGCGCAAGACGCTCACTGGCCGCCGTTACAGGTCTGGGTGTCACGCAGATCGTCAGCTACGGCACGCTCTATTACAGTTTCAGCATTCTCGAGCCTGCCATGGCGCAGGAGTTCGGCCAGTCGCGGCAATGGCTGTTTGCGGCCTTCTCCGGCACGCTTCTGATCGGCGGCATCATCTCGCCATGGTCCGGCCGCTGGGCCGACCGCTTCGGAGCAGGGCGGGTGATGACATTCGGCTCGCTGGCGGCAGCGCTGTCGCTTATCCTCTGCGTCCTGGCGCCAAGCTGGATCTGGTTCGCTCCGGCACTCGTGACAACGGGGATGGCCACACCGTTCATCCTCTACAACACAGCCTTTGCGGTTCTGGTGCAGATCGATCCGCAGACGGCGCCGCGCCGGATCACCTATCTGACGCTGATAGCCGGGTTTTCCTCGACCTTGTTCTGGCCGCTGGCAACACGTCTGCTGACAGTGTTTACATGGCGAGAGATTTACCTGTTCTATGCGGGATTGCAGGTCTTCATCTGTTTTCCCATCCATTTCTGGTTGTCGCAGATGACGCGGCGCTCGCCAAAGCTGCATGAGGAACGCGCGGATGAACCCGCCAGGGGCGTCGGCGGGCAGTTGCCCGTCGAGAACAGGCGTCCGGCGCTGCTGCTGATCATGGCGGGGTTCTCGCTGGCAAGCTTTTCGCTGTCGGCCATGCTCGTGCATCTGGTGCCTGTTCTGGCCGCTGTGGGTGTCGGTACGTCGGCCGTTCTGGTCGGCGCCATCTTCGGGCCGTCGCAGTTCGCCGCACGTCTGGTAAACATGGTTTTCGGCACCAAGCTGTCGGCGATGTCGATCGCCGTGCTGTCGACGGCCCTCATCCCCATGTCGTTCCTGATGCTGATCGCGCCGCTGCCGGTGCCGCTGGTGGCGGGCGCCGTGGTCTTCGCCATGCTCTTCGGCATGGGCTCGGGGCTCAACAGCATCGTTCAGGGGACTTTGCCGCTGGCGCTGTTCGGGCATCAGGGCTATGGCGAAATTCTGGGCAAGATCACCTCGGCGAGGCTGATCGTGTCGTCATCCGCACCGTTTATTTTCGCCTTCATCATGGAAAAACTCGGGCCGACGCTGGCTTTGTCTGTTGCCGCCACGGTGGGCATTCTCGGCGTCCTGACATTCCTTACGGTCGCCCGCCTGATCAGGCGCTCAACCCAGTGAGGCCATCACCCGTTGCGCTGCCCGTGCGACGCCGAGGCTCCGCTCCGCTTCCTCGAAATTTTTGTCTTCCGTGTGCCATGAGGCCGACAGCGCCGCGTGCGACATGGCATAGCCGAGGATGGTGCGGATATCGCGGTTGAAGGCACGGGAGAAGGTGAGGGCCATGGTGGCAACACGCTGGTCGCTGGCGCGCAAATCCTGCCGTTCCAGCGGGTTGTAGAACATGTTGGCGGCATCGTACATCGGATCGCCGAGAAGCCCCTGCGGATCGATGACAAGCCAGCCGCGCTCGCCCAGAAGAATGTTCTCGTGGTGGACATCGCCATGCAGCGGCTGAACGTCGACCGGGTTGCTGAACAGCGTGTCGGCAATTCCCGCCGCTGCAACAAAAATGCTGGCATCGCCGTTGTTCCGGTCGATTTCCGCCTTCTTGAACAGGCTGGCATATTGTTCGCGCAATGGCCGCAGGTCCGGTGCGACGGATTTGCCCTTGCCATTATTGCCCAGCAGTTTCAGCAGGACATCGACAGCAATCGCAGTGGCCGCATCGTCGCCATGCGCGTTCAGGTGGTCCAGCAGCGTGCGGCTGCCGGCATGTTCGAGCAGCAGCAGATTGCCTTTTTCGGCCAGCACACGAATGGAGCCATTGCCGTCATGCCAGTCGAGATAGTGCACGCCGCGCAACTCTTCCCGCATGCCGGTTTCGTTGAGTGCCTTGATGACAGCGGGTGTGCCGTCAGCCAGCCGCACCATGATGATGCGGCTGGTATGGGTTTCAACGAACAGTTCCGGAGAAGATATCTGCCATTCGGCCGGGAACGTCTCGTGGATGCTGTCAGCCATGGTTCAGCATGAGGTCGAGATTCTGCACGGCCGCGCCGGAAGCGCCCTTGCCGAGATTGTCGAGCAGCGCCACGAGGTTCACCTGTCCCTGACCTTCGGTGCCGAGCACGAACAGCTTCATGATGTCGGTATCGCGCAGTTCCTCCGCATCGATTCTTGCCAGCGATGCGCTCTCCGCCAGTGGCACCACCTGCACGATGTCCTGGCCCTCATAATGGGCTGTCAGGGCAGCATGGATGGTTTCCAGCGAGGCATTGCCGTTGAGGTCGCCGGTGAACACGGGAACCTGCACGATCATGCCCTGGGCAAAGCGGCCGACGCTGGGACTGAAGATCGGACGCCGGTCGAGATGGCCGTGCGTCTGCAGTTCCGGCACGTGCTTGTGCTTGAGCGGCAAGCCGTAGAGGAAATTGTTGGCGCTGATATGGTCCGGATTGGCTGGATCTTCCATCTGCGAGATCATCTGCTTGCCGCCGCCGGTATAGCCGGAAACCGCATTGACGGTGATCGGGTAATCGCCGGGAAGAATGCCCGCATCGCGCAGTGGCCGCACCAGCGAAATCGCGCCGGTCGGATAGCAGCCGGGATTGGCCACCAGCCGGGCATCGGCGATCTTCTGCCGCTGCGCCCGGTCGAGCTCGGCAAAGCCATAGGCCCAATCAGGATGAATCCGGTGCGCCGTCGATGTATCGATGATCCGCGTGGAATTATGGCCTTCAAGGATGGCGACAGCTTCTTTCGACGCGTCGTCCGGAAGGCAGAGGATTGCCACGTCGGCGCTCTTCAGGAAGTCGGCGCGCATGTCCTTGTTGCGCCGCTCCGCTTCCGGAATGGAGAGGACGTCGAGATCGTGGCGGCCGGCCAGTCGTGTCCGGATTTGCAGTCCTGTCGTGCCGTGTTCGCCGTCGATAAAGATTTTCGGTTTCATGTGAGATGCCTTTGGCGCTTGATATTCAGAGAGTTAGCGAGAAAACCGGATTCATTATGTAAGAACCCTGAATCAGAATGTCAGCTTCGTCGCTTGGCTTTTTTCTCCGCCAGAATACCAAGGTAGTACATCGCTATTGTGGCACCGGCGATGGCCGTCACATCCGCATGGTCATAGGCGGGTGCGACCTCCACCACGTCGGCGCCGACGATGTTGAGTTCGGTCAGATGGCGCAGCACCGAAAGGATTTTCGCCGAGGACGGACCACCGGCAACGGGCGTACCGGTTCCGGGGGCAAAAGCCGGGTCGAGGCAATCGATGTCAAAGGTAAGATAGACGGGTTTGCCCGCTGTGCGCTTGATGATCGCCTTGGCAATCTCGGCAGCCGACATTTCCTCGACTTCGTAGCCATAAACGATCTGCAGGCCGCAATCATCCGGTGCGTGGGTGCGGATGCCGACCTGAATCGAATGCGCGGGGTCGATGACGCCGTCGCGCGCCGCCCGGCCGACAAACGAGCCATGATCGATGCGCTTGCCGTCATCGTACCAGGTGTCCTGATGCGCATCGAACTGCACCAGCGCCACCGGGCCATGCTTGGCCGCATGCGCCTTCAGGATGGGCCAGGTGACGAAGTGATCACCGCCCATGGAGAGCAGGAACGCGCCCGATTTGACGATCTTGGCCGCTTCGCGCTCGATTGTCGCGGGAGTCTTCTGGTGATTGCCGTAATCGAGCAGGCAATCGCCGTAGTCGATCACGGCGAGGTCTTCGAACAGATCGCGCTGGAAGGGATATTGCGGGTCATTGTCGAAAATAGCCGATGCCCGCCGGATGGCCTGCGGGCCGAATCGCGCACCCGGCCGGTTGGAAACCGCCGCGTCGAAGGGAATGCCCCACACGACCACTTCCGCACCGTTCAGATTCTTCGTATAGCGCCGGCGCATGAAGGACAGCGCCCCCGCATGTGTGGGATCGGTCGCAGCGCTCGTCAGGGTCCGTGCGGTGAAGGCGTGATCGATGGTCTTCGATGGCATTGGATTTCTAACTCCGGGATAATGCATCTTCAGCTTGGCGGCGAAGCTACCGCAAACGCATTTATTGGCAACAAAAAAGCGGACCCGAGGGCCCGCTTTCTGTTCTGTCCAATGGAAACGCTGGATTAGCGCTTCGAGAACTGGAAGGAACGACGGGCCTTCGCCTTGCCGTACTTCTTGCGTTCAACAACGCGGCTGTCGCGTGTGAGGAAACCACCCTTCTTCAGAACACCGCGCAGGGCAGGTTCGAAGTAGGTGAGGGCCTTGGAGATGCCGTGACGAACGGCACCGGCCTGACCGGACAGACCACCACCGGCTACGGTCGCGATGATGTCGTACTGGCCGGCGCGGTTGGCGGCAACGATTGGCTGCTGCAGGATCATCTGCAGAACCGGACGGGCAAAATACTTGCCGTATTCCTTGTCGTTGATGACGATCTTGCCGGAACCTGGCTTGATCCAGACGCGGGCGACCGCATCCTTGCGCTTGCCTGTTGCATAGGCACGGCCATTGGCATCGAGCTTCTGGACATGAACCGGTGCAGCTGCCTGCGTCGATGCGGCGGCAGTACCGAGATCTGCGAGCGAATTGAGCTCAGCCATTCTTATGCGCTCCTTTTGTTCTTGGAATTCAGCGCGCCAACGTCGAGAACGACGGGTGCCTGCGCTTCATGGGGGTGATTGGAACCTGCGTAAACGCGCAGATTCTTCATCTGGCGACGGCCGAGCGGACCACGGGGAACCATGCGCTCAACAGCCTTTTCGACGACGCGTTCCGGGAAACGGCCTTCGAGCAGCTGACGGGCAGTGCGTTCCTTGATGCCACCTGGGTGGCCGGTGTGCCAGTAGTAAACCTTGTCGGTAAACTTCTTACCGGTGAAGGCAACCTTTTCAGCATTGATGATGATGACATTGTCGCCATCGTCAACATGAGGGGTGAAGGTTGCTTTGTGCTTGCCGCGCAGGATGTTGGCAACGATGGTGGCGAGACGGCCGACGACGAGACCTTCGGCGTCAATCAGGATCCACTTTTTCGTCACATCTGCCGGCTTCTGGGTGAAGGTAGCCATTTGTGTTCGTCCTTGAGATCATCCTTCACATAGGAAGGCTTTTCTTGTTGCTTGCGTTGTGTGAATGGCGAACATCCGCACAACAGTTAAATGCGGCAGGAAGAACCTACCGCAGTCGAGGGGTTCAATACCGGCCCAACAGGATCACGTCAAGCAGATGTTTTTGGCGGTTTTGACAAATACTCTTTATAAAACAATGGCTTATGAAAAAGGTATTATATTACCACATGCTTCTTGCCCGGATTTGCCACGTTTTGCGGGATTTTAAGCCCGCTTGCAGCCCTAGCTGCGCGGCGGAATCGAATAGGTTGCGGTGGCATGGGCTACCAGTTCCTTGTCTTCGCCATTGGTGAGCGCGATATCCATCACCGCGAGCCGTTTGCCCAGCTTGAGCACCTTTGCCGTGGCATCGATGGGCCCGAGTTGCGGCTTGCGCAGGAAGTTGATGTTGAGATTGGTCGTCACCGCCAGGGCGACCGGGCCGATCTGTGCGAGGATCGCCACATAGGCGGCGATATCGGCAAGGGCAAACAGGGTGGGTCCCGATACCGTGCCGCCGGGGCGCAGGTGCCGGTCCGCCGGATCAAGCCGCATCGTGGCATAACCCGGGCCGGCACCGGTAACGGTGTAGGCAACCCCGTCAGCGTTCACCTGTGGAAACTCCCGTTCGAGAAAGGCCGTTAACGCTGTTACATCCATTGCCGTTTCCAAAGGGCACTCCATCTGTTCTCTGGCGGTGATCGCTGGTATTCCTAGTGGAACGAATTTGACATTCGCATCCCATTTGACATCACGCGGAACATGCGAATGTCAAATTCAAAGTTCCACTAGAATCATAGACTTTCTAGTGGTCCTTTGATTCTGACATTTGCCTGAATGGCTTGTATCGAAGGAATGCAAATGTCAGAATCGGACCACTAGCCATCCGTGTCTTCTTTGCAAGGAAGCCAGTTATGACTTTGCTTCGATCCCTATCCGGCTCGCTGATTATCATGGCCGGGCTCGCTGTTGCGGCTCCAGTGCCATCCTTTGCACAGACCGCGCCGCAGATCGAACCCTTCAGCCTGCCGGTCCGGCCGGTGGCGCTGACCCAGGACATCATCAAGCGCTTTCTCTACAGCTTTGCTCCCGTCGGCGCGCAGATGAAGGAAGAAGCGGCAGGCAGCGCCGTCCTTTCACCGGAAGCAACGGCGCGGCTGGACAAGAAGGCCGCGGAATATGGCTTCAAGGATTTCAACGACTGGGGCGAAACCACAAGAACGATCATGGTGACCTATCACTGGGTGACCAATCCGGAACCGCGCGAGGAGGTGGAAAAGGCCATCGCCTCCATTCCGTCCATGCCCAACCTGACCGATAAGCAGAAGGCGGAAATGATCGACGGCCTGAAGAGCGGATTGGCAACGGTCGAGAAAGCACGCCCGTCGGCGGAGAATCTCGCTATTGTCAAAAAGCACGTGAGTTCGATCAAACCACTCTATAAACAATGGACCAGCCTTTGACCGGGTTGCAAGCGCTGGGGAATGAGGAGCGATATGGGAGAAGTTCACATTATCCGCAAGGATGAACCAATCGTCGGATATGAGCTTGCATCGGGCGTTCTGCGCCTGACATTGCAGAATCCGCCCGCCAATGCGCTCTCGCTCGCCATGATGCGCCTGCTGCTCGATCATCTGCATGCGGCGCGGGATGACAAGGCGGTGCGCGTGATCATCATCGATTCGGCGCAGAAGCTGTTTTCGGCGGGCCACGACCTGAAGGAACTGACCGCGCACCGGCAGGACGCCGACCGGGGCCGGGCCTTTTTCGAGAAGACGATGCAGCTCTGCGCTGAACTGATGCAGGCCATCGTGCACCATCCGAGGCCGGTGATTGCCGCCGTCGGCGGTCTTGCAACGGCTGCCGGTTGTCAGCTTGTCGCGTCCTGCGACCTGGCGATCTGCTCGGACAAGGCGACATTCTGCACGCCGGGCGTCAATATCGGCCTGTTCTGCTCGACGCCCATGGTGGCCCTGTCGCGCAATGTCTCGCGCAAGCAGGCCATGGAAATGCTCCTCACCGGCGAGACCATCGATGCCTCGACGGCACGGGAGTTCGGTCTGGTCAACCGGGTCGTGCCGGAGGAGTACCTGAATCCGATTGTCAGGAAATACGCGCAAGCCATTGCGGAGAAATCGACTTTAACCGTCAAAACCGGCAAGGAAGCCTTTTACCGGCAGGCCGAAATGGGACTTTCCGAGGCCTATGCCTATACGGCGCAGGTGATGGTGGAAAACATGCTGGCGCGCGATGCGGAGGAAGGCATCAACGCCTTCATCGAAAAGCGCAAGCCGGAATGGACGGGCGAATAAGCGCATGGATCACGATCATTACCCGGACGACTATATCAGCGGCATTCTTTCATCCGTCAAAACCATTGCCATGGTGGGTGCATCAGCCAATGAGGTGCGGCCAAGCTTCTTTGTCATGAAGTACCTGATCGACAAGGGCTACCGGGTCATACCGGTCAATCCGGGACAGGCGGGCAAGGACATTCTCGGCCAGAAGGTTTTTGCGCGCCTCGCTGATATCCCTGAAGCCATCGACATGGTCGACGTGTTCCGCGCTTCCGAGGCCGTGCCGGCGATTGTCGATGAAGTCTTGACGCTGACGCCGCTGCCGAAGGTCATCTGGACGCAGTTGACGGTTCGCCACGACGAAGCGGCACGCAAGGCGGAAGCTGCAGGTATTCAGGTGGTGATGAATCGCTGCCCGAAGATCGAATATGCGCGGCTGTGCGGCGAGATCGGCTGGAGCGGCGTCAATTCGCGCATCCTGTCGGCGAAAAAACCGCAGATGCGGCAGGGCTTCCAGAGTTTTGGCCTCAGATCGCCAAAATAGGTTGGCGGCAAAGCCGCGATCCCATAGCGTGTAGCAAAATCAGGAATGACAGGGAGATGAACCATGGCGCACCGCGCACCCGGAATTGAAACTCTTGCCGTACATGCGGGCGCCCAGCCCGATCCGGCAACCGGCGCGCGCGCCACGCCGATCTACCAGACGACGGCCTTTGTTTTCGACGATGCCGACCACGCCGCATCGCTGTTCGGCCTGAAGGCCTTCGGCAACATCTATACCCGCATCACCAACCCGACCAATGCGGTGCTTGAAGAGCGCGTGGCGGCACTGGAAGGCGGCACCGCGGCGCTGGCGGTTGCATCGGGCCATGCGGCACAGTTCCTGGTGTTTCACACTCTCATGCAGCCTGGCGACAATTTCATTGCCTCCAGAAAGCTCTATGGCGGTTCGATCAATCAGTTCGGCCAGTCGTTCAAGTCCTTCGATTGGCATGTGCGCTGGGCGGAACCTGACGATCTCGCCTCGTTCGAATCGCAGATCGACGACCGGACCCGCGCGATCTTCATCGAAAGTTTTGCCAATCCCGGCGGCATCGTCACCGATATCGAGGCCATCGCCGCCATCGCCCACAAGCATGGCCTGCCGCTGATCGTCGACAACACGCTGGCGTCGCCCTATCTCATCCGTCCCATCGAACACGGTGCTGATATCATCGTGCATTCCATGACCAAATTCCTCGGCGGCCATGGCAATTCCATGGGCGGAGTGATTGTCGATTGCGGCACGTTCGACTGGTCGAAGTCGGGCAATTATCCGCTGCTGTCCGAGCCGCGCAGCGAATATAACGGCATCGTGCTGCACGAAACCTTCGGCAATTTTGCCTTTGCCATTGCCTGCCGCGTCCTCGGCCTGCGCGATCTCGGGCCGGCGCTGTCGCCGTTCAATGCGTTCCAGATCCTGACGGGGATCGAGACCCTGCCGCTGCGCATGCAGCGCCACGCGGACAATGCGTTGAAGGTGGCGCAGTGGCTTTCCAGCCACGCAAAGGTGGCCTGGGTCAGCTATGCCGGACTGCCTGATGATCCCTATCATGCCCTGCAGCAGAAATATGCGCCGCGCGGCGCCGGTGCGGTTTTCACCTTCGGGCTGAAGGGCGGCTATGAAGCCGGGGTCAAGCTGGTCGAGCACCTGCAGCTGTTTTCGCATCTGGCCAATATCGGCGATACCAAATCCCTGATCATCCATCCCGCATCGACCACGCATCGGCAATTGAGCGATGCGCAGAAGATCGCCGCAGGTGCGGGGCCGGATGTGGTGCGGCTGTCCATTGGTATCGAGACCGTCGAGGATCTGATTTCCGATCTCGACCAGGCACTGACGAAGGCGGGATAGGCCATGGCATCATCGCATTTTGTCACCATCGATTTCGGCAGCATCGACCCCGAACACGGCGCCCCGGCGGCAGATCGGGTGATCGCGGGCGATCCGCAGTTCCGCACCTGGAACTGTGACGAGGCCGATGGCGGCCTCTACGCCGGGATCTGGGAAGCAACGCCGGGCAAATGGCGCATCGTCTATGATGAGTGGGAGTTCTGCCACATTCTCTCGGGCCGCTCGATCGTCACGGAAGAGGGCGGCAAGGAGCAGCATTTGCAGGCCGGAGACAGTTTTGTGCTGCGCCCCGGCTTTCGCGGTACCTGGGAAGTCATTGAAACCACCCGCAAGGAATATGTGATCAGGCTGTGAGTGCTGCGATTGCATTCGCGTCATGCGTGGTTCGACAAGCTCACCATGAGGGAAATGAGTGGGTTGCAGGGCGTTTATTCTGCAAAGTTGCTGGTTGGCTTTACAATCAGACCAACTCCCTCATGGTGAGCTTGTCGAACCACGCACAGTGCTTTTGCAAAACACCTCACCACTCCACCTCCAGCCGCTCCAATCCATGGAAATGATAGGTATCCTTGAAGCGCGGGGCTTTCTTGAAATGCAGTCCGGGAAGCCGGTCGAACAGCACTTTGAGCGAGACCTGCAGTTCCAGCCGCGCCAGCGGTGCACCGATGCAGAAATGGATGCCGGCGCCGAAGGAAAGGTTTTTCTGGTCTGACCGTCCCGGCAGGAAAGCGCCGGCATCGGCAAAGGCGTTAGGATCGCGGTTGCCCGCGCCGAGCATCAGGCCGATCTGGTCGCCGGGCTTCACCGCGATGCCGTCGCCAAGGTCGATTTCTTCATAGGCATAGCGCGTGAACATGTGCAGCGGCGCGTCGAAACGCAGACATTCCTCGACGGTCTGCGCCGTCGAATCCGCATCGCAAAACAGGTCGGCGGCGCTGCGGCCGCTTTCCACAATGGTTTTGACCGCATTGCCGGTCTGGTGCACCGTCGCTTCGTGCCCGGCATTGAGCAGCAGGATCGCCGTGGTGATCAGCTCGTCCTCGGACAGTTTTGCACCATCCGCCTCGGCCGCCAGCAGCAGGCTGAGAAGATCGTCGGCAGGTTCGCTGCGCCGCCGTCCGGCATAGTCCCTGAGAAAGCCGGAGAACTCGGCGGCGGCGGCATTGGCGCTGTCTTCCGACCGGCGGTTGCGGCCGTGCATGTACATCGCGACCATGCGGTGTGACCAGTCGAGAAGCCGCGGCGCCGCTTCCGTCGGCACCCCGAGCATTTCGGCAATCACGGTGACAGGAATGGGCGTGGCGAAATCGGCGATGAGATCGGCTTTGCCCTTTGCTTCGAAGCGGTCGATCAGCGCGTGCGCCAGCGTCTCGATGCGCGGGCGCAGCCTTTCCACCTGCCGCGAGACGAAGGCCCGGTTCACCAGCGTGCGCAGCCGGGTATGGGTGGGCGGTTCCAGCTCCAGCATCGAGAATTTTTCGACGTGGTCGAAATCCTTCAGATGCGCGCGATCACCGGTATTGCCCTGGGAATCGGCGATACCATGGCGGTTTTCCCGGCCGAAGCGGCGATCGCGCAATAGTTTGTTGACGCCGTCATAGCCGATGAAACACCAGAAGCCGTATTCCTCCCAGAAGAACGCCGATGTCTGCGCGTGCAGCGCGGTATAGGTGCCGTAGGGATTCTGCACGAAGACCTGGTCGTGCGGATCGAGCCGCAGATGGCGGGTGGCAGGAGCGAACTGGAATGAGGCGGGCGTGGCAGGGGTCATGATCAGATATACCGTGGGTCAGACGAAGGAAGGACAGGCAACAGGCGGGTCGCCGCTTTGCAGGAGGGAAAGCCGCAGGTCGCGGCAAACACAGGATGAAAGCTTTCCACGTCGAAAATGTTTGAGCAATCGATGCGAATGGTTTCATATTGCATGCGAATCTCCCTCCTTCAGCAGTCATAGCAGGACCCCATCATGAAAATCACCATCGTCGGAGCAGGAATTGCCGGACTGTCCAGCGCCTGGTCGCTGACCAAGGCCGGTCATGCGGTGACGTTGATCGAGCAGGGGCCGATTCCCAATCCGCTCGCCGCCTCGGGCGATCATCACCGCATCATCCGCCGCGCCTATGGTGCCGCGGGCGGTTACGCGGATGCGATTTCGGAGGCCTATGCGGCCTGGGATGAGCTGTGGCAGGACATCGGCACGAGCCATCTCGATCCGCGCGGCTTCATCTGCATATCGCGCGACGCGGGCGATGAAGCCGAGGAATACCGCAAGGGGCTCGAGCAGGGCGGCTATCCCCTCGAACTTTATGAGCCTGTCGAGGCCATAAAGCGCTATGGCTATCTGGAAGCGGGCACGTTCCGCTACGCGTTCTTCTCGCCGGAGGGCGGCGCGCTGCATTGCCGCAGGATCGCTGGGGATATGGCCCGCTGGCTGCGCGCGCACGGCGCCACGCTGCTGGAAAATACCGGGGTGACCGCCGTCGACAGTGCCGCAGGGATGGTGACCTTGGCCGATGGTGCGGTCATCGCTGCTGACCGGGTGGTCGTCACGGCGGGTGCCTGGGTGACAAAACTGTTCCCCGATCTCGTCTCTTCGCTCACCACCTACCGGACGGCCGTGGTCTATCTCGAACCGCCGGCGGATTTGCAGGCGGCCTGGGAGCGTTCTCCCGTCGTGCTCGATGTGGGCGGGCGTACCGACGGTTATATCATTCCGGCCAGCGGCGGCGGCGGCCTGAAATTCGGCTCGGGCCTGCACAAGCGCAAATCGGCGGATGCCGACGCAGCCCGCGTTGCGGAACCGGGCGAGGGCGAAGCGATCCGCGATCTCTTCGCTCCGCCGCTGCAGCGGATCGGCGAGTACAGGGTAAGCAGTGTTGTCACCTGCGCCTATACCTTCACCGCGGATGAACGGTTTTTCGCCGTGGAACGGGACAAATGCCTCGTCGTCTCGGCCTGTTCCGGACATGGGTACAAATTCGGCGCGGCGGTCGGGCGGCGGGTCGCGCAAACGCTCGGAACCGGCGATGTACCCCTGCTGCAGCGCTGGTTGCGGGCGGAAGCCGCCTAAAAAGCGGTTCTACGCTTGCGCTCCTTCCCGGATGGCGGCAGAACATCTTGCGGAACAGGGTGGCAACACCCTATGTATCGAAAGTGTAATCCACGAATCTTGGGGGCGTTCAAACCCCTTGTTCTCCAAAACGCTGAGGCCCACCGATGAGAGATCCAATCGAAACAGCAATGAACCTCGTACCCATGGTCGTCGAGCAGACCAACCGGGGCGAGCGGGCCTATGATATTTTCTCGCGCCTGCTGAAAGAACGCATCATTTTCATTACCGGACCCATCGAGGACGGCATGGCGACGCTGATCTGCGCCCAGCTTCTGTTCCTTGAATCGGAAAATCCGAAGAAAGAGATCAACCTCTACATCAATTCACCTGGCGGCGTCGTCACGTCGGGCATGGCGATCTACGACACCATGCAGTTCATCCGTCCGGCCGTCTCGACCCTGTGCTTCGGTCAGGCCGCCTCGATGGGCTCGCTGCTGCTGACAGCCGGTGAAAAGGACATGCGCTTCGTACTGCCCAACGCCCGCATCATGCTGCACCAGCCATCCGGCGGGTTCCAGGGCCAGGCATCCGACATCGAGCGCCATGCCCAGGACATCATCAAAATGAAGCGCCGCCTCAACGAGATCTACGTCAAGCACACGGGCCGCGACTACGAGACAATCGAGAAGACTCTCGACCGCGACCACTTCATGACGGCACAGGAATCACTCGAGTTCGGTCTTATCGACAAGGTGCTCGAATCCCGTGCGATCATCGAAGGGGATGCAAAGTAACCGGCTAAATGGCCGCACCGGGTCGAGAATGAACTTTTTTTGACCCGGATGCGGACTTTTTGCCACACATCCGGCTTGCATGCAGGCCAACAGACGCTACGTTAAGTGATTGGTGAGTAGAGGAAGCCTATTCTTCGAATTACTATTCGAATCATTCCCCGCAGGGCAGAGTCCCGAAGGGTGTGAACGGTTCCCGGCCAAACAGGGCGCCGATACTGAAAGGAAACTGCAATGAGCAAAGTCAGCAACGGCGGCGGTGATTCAAAGAATACGCTTTATTGCTCGTTTTGCGGGAAGAGCCAGCACGAAGTTCGCAAGTTGATTGCGGGCCCGACTGTTTTCATCTGCGATGAATGCGTCGAGCTGTGCATGGACATCATCCGCGAGGAAAACAAATCCTCGATGGTGAAATCCCGCGAAGGCGTTCCGACGCCGCAGGAAATCATGGCGGTGCTCGATGATTACGTCATCGGCCAGAACCATGCCAAGCGTGTTCTCTCTGTCGCGGTGCACAACCACTACAAGCGGTTGGCCCACGCATCGAAAAACAATGAAGTCGAACTGGCGAAGTCCAACATCCTTCTCGTTGGTCCAACCGGTTGCGGCAAAACCTATCTGGCGCAATCGCTCGCCCGCATCATCGACGTGCCGTTCACAATGGCAGACGCGACGACGCTGACGGAAGCCGGTTATGTCGGTGAGGATGTCGAGAACATCATTCTCAAGCTGCTCCAGTCGGCCGACTACAATGTCGAGCGGGCCCAACGCGGCATCGTCTATATCGACGAAGTCGACAAGATCAGCCGCAAGTCCGACAACCCGTCGATCACCCGCGACGTGTCGGGTGAGGGCGTGCAGCAGGCGCTGCTGAAGATCATGGAAGGCACGGTCGCTTCCGTTCCGCCGCAGGGCGGGCGCAAGCATCCGCAGCAGGAATTCCTGCAGGTGGACACGACCAACATCCTGTTCATCTGCGGCGGTGCCTTTGCCGGTCTCGACAAGATCATCTCGGCACGTGGCGAGAAGACGTCCATCGGCTTCAGCGCTGCGGTGAAGGCGCCGGATGATCGCCGCGTCGGCGCGATCTTCCGCGAGCTTGAACCGGAAGACCTCCTGAAATTCGGTCTTATCCCCGAATTCGTCGGCCGTCTGCCTGTCATCGCCACGCTCGAGGATCTCGACGAAGCTGCCCTGGTGCAGATTCTGTCGGAACCGAAGAACGCCCTGGTCAAGCAGTACCAGCGCCTGTTCGACATGGAGAACGTCGAGCTGACGTTCCATGAAGACGCGCTGAAGGCAATCGCCCTCAAGGCCATTGCCCGCAAGACCGGTGCACGCGGGCTGCGTTCGATCATGGAAAAGATCCTGCTCGACACGATGTACGAACTGCCAACGCTCGACGGCGTTCAGGAAGTCGTGATCTCCGGCGATGTGGTCGAGGGCAATTCGCGCCCGCTCTACATCTATGCCGAGCGTAAGGAAGAAAAGGGCAATGTTTCGGCTTAAGGCGCCGAACCAGTGTCTGGAAAGCAGGGCTCCGCGTCAGCGGGGCCTTTTGCATTTTAACCCTGGCACTTGTTGCGGGTCTTAATTGCGCCACGAAACAATATTTACGGTTGATTAACCATGCGGGGCGCACAATTTTTGCAGAGCAGCGTCGGTAAGACAGTGTAGGCCGGGCAGTATCGCCCCCGTCGACAGATGATTTCCACGAAAATCATCCTCTTCAGAGGTGTGCTGCATCGCAAAAGATTGCGCTTGGAGTTTGGTAGGAGCAGGATAGATTACGATTCTGTGACCGAGCTTGAAACCGGGGCGCTTGAAACCGGAGCCCCGCCACTCCAAGTAAAGGTTAAGCTGCACAGCCGGTCGTATGCCGCTCTTCGCATGATCCCCAAAATGGATCCCGATTTTGGAAAAAGATCATGCAACCAAAGGGTACCCGGATGTGGCGATCTAGGCCGATTGGCCTGAGAAAGGACATGAAATGACGGTTGCAAGCAAGAAGACACTGGCGGGTGGAGAAAGCGGGCTTTATGCCGTTTTGCCATTGCGCGATATCGTTGTCTTCCCACACATGATCGTTCCGCTCTTTGTCGGTCGCGAAAAATCCATTCGCGCACTCGAGGAAGTGATGGGCGTCGACAAGCAAATCCTGCTTGCCACACAGAAGAACGCTGCGGATGATGATCCGCAGGCGGATGCCATCTACAACATCGGCACCATTGCCAATGTCCTGCAGTTGCTGAAACTGCCGGATGGTACGGTCAAGGTTCTGGTCGAAGGTATTGCCCGCGCTGAAATCACCAGTTTCAGCGACCGCGAGGATTACCACGAAGCCAATGCCACGACGCTGTCGGAACCCGCCGAAGACGCGGTTGAAATCGAAGCCCTGGCCCGCTCGGTCGTGTCGGACTTCGAAAACTACGTGAAGCTGAACAAGAAGATTTCGCCAGAGGTCGTTGGCGCTGCCGGACAGATCGAGGACTACTCGAAGCTGGCCGATACGGTCGCCTCGCATCTTGCGATCAAGATTCCCGAGAAGCAGGACATGCTGTCGATCCTGTCCGTGCGTGCACGGCTGGAAAAGGCCATGTCGTTCATGGAGTCGGAAATTTCCGTTCTTCAGGTGGAAAAGCGTATCCGTTCGCGCGTCAAGCGCCAGATGGAGAAGACCCAGCGCGAGTACTACCTCAATGAACAGATGAAGGCGATCCAGAAGGAACTCGGCGACGGCGAAGACGGCCGCGACGAGGCAGCCGAGCTGGAAGAGCGCATCAAGAAGACGAAGTTCTCCAAGGAAGCGCGCGAAAAGGCCAATCAGGAGCTGAAGAAGCTTCGCCAGATGAGCCCGATGTCCGCCGAAGCGACGGTTGTGCGCAACTATCTCGACTGGCTGCTCACCATTCCGTGGGGCAAGAAGTCGAAGGTGAAGAACGACCTGAACCTCGCCGACGAGATCCTGGATGCCGAGCATTACGGCCTCGACAAGGTGAAAGACCGGATCGTGGAATATCTCGCCGTGCAGTCGCGGTCGACCAAGATCAAAGGTCCGATCCTGTGCCTCGTTGGTCCTCCCGGCGTCGGCAAGACTTCGCTGGCCCGCTCGATCGCCAAGGCAACCGGCCGTGAATATGTCCGCATGTCGCTTGGCGGCGTGCGTGACGAGGCTGAAATCCGCGGTCACCGCCGCACCTATATCGGTTCGATGCCCGGCAAGGTCATCCAGTCGATGAAGAAGGCAAAGAAGTCCAATCCGCTCTTCCTGCTCGATGAAATCGACAAGATGGGCCAGGATTTCCGCGGTGATCCGTCTTCGGCTCTGCTGGAGGTGCTCGATCCGGAACAGAACTCAACCTTCATGGATCACTATCTTGAGGTCGAATATGACCTCTCGAACGTGATGTTCGTGACGACGGCCAATACGCTGAACATCCCGGGTCCGCTGATGGACCGCATGGAGATCATCCGTATTGCCGGTTACACGGAAGACGAGAAGGTCGAGATCGCCAAGCGGCACCTCCTGCCCAAGGCCATCCGCGACCATGCGTTGCAGCCGAAGGAGTTTTCCGTATCGGAAGGCGCGATCCGTGCCATCGTCCGCGATTACACGCGGGAAGCCGGCGTGCGCAGTCTCGAACGGGAGCTGATGAAGCTTGCCCGCAAGGCAGTGACGGAAATTCTGAAGTCGAAGACCAAGAAGACGGTGAAGGTCACCGAGACCAACATCAACGACTATCTCGGCGTGCAGAAATTCCGCTTCGGCCAGATCGACGGTGAAGATCAGGTAGGCGTTGTCACAGGTCTTGCCTGGACTGAGGTGGGCGGCGAACTGCTGACCATCGAAGGCGTCATGATGCCCGGCAAGGGCCGCATGACCGTCACGGGCAACCTGCGCGACGTGATGAAGGAATCGATTTCCGCAGCGGCATCCTATGTCCGCTCCAGAGCCATCGATTTCGGCGTCGAGCCGCCGCTGTTCGACCGCAGGGACATCCACGTGCACGTGCCGGAAGGCGCGACACCGAAGGACGGTCCATCGGCCGGTATCGCGATGGTGACAGCCATTGTCTCGATCCTGACCGGTATTCCGGTGCGCAAGGATATCGCCATGACCGGCGAGATCACGCTGCGCGGACGGGTCCTGCCGATTGGCGGCCTGAAAGAGAAGCTGCTTGCCGCCCTGCGCGGTGGCATCAAGACGGTTCTGATCCCGGAAGAAAACGCCAAGGATCTGGCGGAAATTCCGGACAATGTGAAGAACGGCCTTGAGATCATCCCGGTATCGCGTGCCGGGGAAGTGATCAAGCATGCGCTCGTGCGTCAGCCGGAGCCGATCGAGTGGACGGAGCCGGTCAATGTGCCTGCCGCCGCCGTGGTCGAAGATGATGCTTCGGCGCAGATCGCGCACTGAAGCCATCGGAAATAAACAAACAAAAGCCGGGCAAGCAATTGCCCGGCTTTTTTGATTCGGCATTCGAATTGTTCAGAGCGCGCCTGTCAGGATGCCGACGCCCGCGAGCGCCGCCAGGCCGCCAATGATTCGCACCGCACTGGGGCCGGCGCGCTGGCTGATTCCGCCGATGGCAAAGCCGATGCCGATACCGGCGACGTGGAGCAGGGCGGTGGCGGCCATGAAGCCGCCCGCATAGGCGAGGCCGCCGGCGCTGTCCGGCATTTCCGCGCCATGGGCATAGCCATGGAAAATGGCGAAGAGGCCGACGAGGGCGGTTGCAATGGCCACGGGCGCCTGAATCTCCAAGGCCACCGCCGCTCCGAGCACAATCACCGAGAGTGCGATTGCAAGTTCGACGAAGGGCAGGCTTACTCCGGCAGCGCCGAGCGCGCCGCCAGCGGCCATCATCCCGACGAACGCTGCCGGAACGAGCCAGAGGGCGCGTCCGCCCAGCTGGAAGGCAAGGATGCCGACGAGAATCATCGCCAGGACGTGATCGAGGCCGGACATGGGGTGGGCGAAGCCATGGGTAAAGCCGCTGGTGTCACCCACGCCGACATGCGCGTGGGCAAGGGCAGGGTAAAGCGTGGCGAATGAAAGGATTGCGATTCGTGCTGCACGGTTGTTTGGCATGTGATGTTCCCGTTTTCTGGTTTGCTCTTGGAAGGAGGAGAACATTGTTGCCGCAGAAAATTGCTGGCGCAAAGGATAAAATATTGCAGTTGCTCACTGCCGGCGGAAAAAATCCGCAACTGCGAATCCCGACCACGCACGCGTGTCGGCTGCGATGTGAACAGACAAGTTATCTCGGCTTGAAGAAAGGGGAAGAAAATATTCCGCTGGGGAATGGTGGGCGATGAGAGACTCGAACTCCCGACATCTTCGGTGTAAACGAAGCGCTCTACCAACTGAGCTAATCGCCCCCTCACAAGGGTGTGTGGGGAGCGTTTAGGCGTTTCGTGCGATATTGGCAAGAGGGTATGAGACACTTTTATGATTTGTTTGAAGAGTTTTTCACAATCGCATTTTTCCTGTCGACTAGCGCTTGACACTCCCCCGCGAACCCCTTAAACGACCGCTCACACCAGATGAATTTCTGGTTTGCAAAGTGCGCGGGTGTAGCTCAGTTGGTTAGAGTGCCGGCCTGTCACGCCGGAGGTCGCGGGTTCGAGCCCCGTCACTCGCGCCACTTTTCCCCTAAGTTTATCAGATAGATAGTTGCTTAGAGGAAAAGTGGCGGACCCCGCAGTTTCAACTACCTTTTCTCCCCTAGTTTCAACTTTTTGATCTCATTTCGTTCTTCGGCTATGTTTTTGCGCCCGATCTTGCGCGATTCATCGGCTGCGCGCACTGCTGCCAAATTCACCGGGATATACGTTTTTTGCAGCGTTTTATTCTGGTCGATGCTGTTACCCATTTTTGCTGCGATTGATTCTACGGTGCCCCCGCCGGATACAGCTTCGACCGCTCCGGTCCGGCGCATATCTGAGAGTCGACGCTTTTCATCTTTGCCAAACACCAACAGGCGCACATCGGCAAAATCATCGATCAGGCTGCCTTTGGTGAAGGGGACTGGGTTGTGTCGCCGTCCACCTTTCGGGCCGGGTGCTGCACCGCGCGTGCGGAAAATTGGCGCGTCATCATGCAGATCATAATCGAGACCTGCAATGTAAACTTGCACGAGGCGGCGCGTCCTTCGGGACATGATCCCGAAGGCGGTCATCGTAGTTTTGCCGCGGGCGGTCAAAAATCCCCAATCGTCCCCTGCGGATACAGCGTGCGCAGGGGTGAGCGTGCGGCAATCGACTGGCGAAAAGCTGGTGTCCCATGCAATGGCGATGATGCAGGCCAAGCCTTTATAGCCCGCTCGCCATGCACTTTTGACCAGTCGTGTTGCCTCGCCTTCCGACCAGATTTGAGTTCTGCCCGGCACACTCTGTTTCTGAATCGCGCGGGAAGGGTCCTGTTTGGGCGTACAGAGCTTCATCGCGGTCATGACGGTATAGAGCGCCCGCCATGTCTTCATCGCGCGTCCAGCCTCGCCTACGCCCTTTTTCTTGATAAGGCTGGCATACCATTTGTCCATATTCTCCATGGATATGGTTTCTGGGGCCACATCTCCAAAGATTGGTTCAATATATTTCCACCCTCGTTCCCAATCTTCACGGGTCCGGGGCGGCTTGCGTGCCCATTCGTTTGTGCGACGGAACCGATAGAAGGCGTCTCCAACACTGTTTACGGGGTACACCTGCAGGATTGGCGGTTCCAAACCTTTGCGTGTGCGCTGATAGCGTTCTTCCCATTCACGGGCGATTGCCCAGGCATCAGGTCCATCATGGCCGCAGGGAACAGTCTGAAAGCCAAGGGCGCGCATCTTGGGGGTGGGCATCCAGTATGCGTGTTTGCCCTTGCGGATCACGTAATGCTTGAGCTTGATGTTAGCCAAGTGCGGCAATCCTTTGCGCGACAACATCCTTCGCATCCAATGCTAAGGATTTTTGCCCCGCTTTGCCAAGCCCCGATCGCCGATCCAGCCACGCGTCGATCGCTGCAAGATCGTAAAATCCGGTTATCGGGAAGGCTTCCGGAAATCCAATTTGCTCAAGCGCGCGCCGTTTGTCCTCAAACTCCGCTAACGTCAGATGTAATCGCCGCGCGGCTTTCACGGGCGGTACCAGGCGGGGATCAATGCTGAAGCGAATATCACTCATGGCAGCCGCTCCTGATAGAGCTTGCGCGGTGGCAAGGGCTTGGAGAGAGTTGGGGAGGGTTTCGCATGCTTAGGAAAGCCCTGCGATTTGATCGCGCCTTTCGGACGCTTCATGCCGTGATGCTTCTCCTCGCGGCGTTTAGCTTCTGAAATGACAGCCACATCGATTTTTGTCTTTGGCTTGTGGCAGCACTCCACGCCGAGGAGTTGACCGTCGGCGGCCGTCAGCTTTCGGGTCTTGTCGACTTCAAGGCCATCCGGTTTGATATGGTCAACTGCGTAGGGCTTCTTGCCGAGAATCAGGCCGCATCCTTCGCAGAAAATGCCGTGCTTCGGATGCATCGCGCGCTTGACGATCTCGGCGTATATGGTGCGGGAGAATTCGCGGCGAGCCACTACGCCACCTCTTCGGCAACAAAAGCCGGATGTCGGTTTGACATGTGCCGCCGCAGGTTCTCAAAGGAACGATTGCAGCAAGGGCAGACGCCAGCTGCTGCACGGTTCTTCAGGCGCGTGATTTGGCCTTTGCGAGCCGCTGCGGAGCGTTCGGCTGCTGTCCGGAGTTCCCTCTCACAGTCGATCTGGTCATCTTTCTGGGATAACCGTTGCTTGAGAAGGTCACGTTCCCGGCGAAGTTCGTCTTCGCGGCTTTCGCCTTCTCTGTAGTGCCACTCATGGCCATTTGGGCAGAACACAAGGTATCCAGAGGTATTCTTGGTACCCTTGCGTGCTTGTGCTGCCTCATAAACGTAGCGCGGGAAGGCGTGCTGAACTTTGCACCGAGGACAGGTGCTGAAGAAAAACTGTTCGCCGTTGTAGAGCACCGACCCCACCATCAGTTCGCCCTCCGCGCGCGCTTGACGGCACGTTCAACGATCTGACCAAGTTCAGTCTCCATCTGCGCGAATACGGCTTCGTTCTGCGCGACCTCAAGCTTCAATTGAAGATGAGTACGATCATAGATGGCGGCCAAGACCTTTGACCGGCGGACTTCATATGGTGCGTGCAGGGGAACCTATGCATCGCTCTTCGTCAATTGGCAGGGCGTGATGATCGGTGATGGCGATGTCTGGTTCCAAGGAATAGGCGATAAACTTGAAGTGAAGATTTTCGCCGTCAACAATTGACACATGTAGATGGTGGCCATTCGTTACTCTGGTTTCCTTAAGCAAGCCGCGCTTTTTGTGTCCAATCTCCTGATTTAAGATTTAAACCCAGCCCAGCCGTTCACGGTGCCCTTGCTGAACTCGGCCTTGTGTTCCCTGCAATTTCGTTCCATTCCAAAGCGTTTTTCAGAGCCAACGGAGCAAACCATCCTTTGCAAGCGGCGCTGTTTGAGATGGGTGGAGCATGCTAGATGGCCCTGAACTCATAAAGGGCAGGCTCAATGGAATACTCAATAGAAGTGCTTTCAAATCCGACAAATTCGGACCGCGACCGTATCCTGGAGCCACTGCTCGAATACAAGGATCAGGCGGCACCTCCCTCAGGGTTCGAGACCTTTGCCATTATCATAAGGGACGATCAAACGTCAGAGCAGGTGGGCGGGCTCTGGGCCAAGATCAATTACGATTGGCTCATAGTCGAACTGATATTCGTTCCTGAAAAATTACGGGGTCAAGACCTGGGCTCGCTTCTTTTGGCAAAGGCGGAAGTGATCGCCATTGAAAAAAACTGCGTTGGTATTTGGCTCGATACTCACAGTTTCCAGGCACCAGACTTCTATATCAAACGGGGTTTCGAGGTTTTTGGCCAACTAGAAGATCATCCGAGAGGATCAAACCGTTTCTTCCTGCGCAAGGTCTTGAATAGTGGTGTAGCGAAAATACCAAATTTATAGAGCGAGCCCGGCAGCGACTGTTTATCGAAGGTAAGCGTTTACCGGGCCTCATCGTTGCGCGATGATTCAAGCATCAAACTCTGGAGGTAGTGGGATTTCGTCCACAACATCCGGCGTATTGTTCCTTGGATTGCCGACCCTAGAGGACACCGGCCACATGGTCATCAGCTCCGCGGCCACAGGCATGTTTACGCCTCGCGGACGCGATTCATTCCGGCAACGCTTCTGCAGTATTTTGAATGCACGACCTGGCCGAAGGTGCGCCGGGAGAGTGCAAAGCAGGCAGAGGCACGCAATGTGCGTGTCGCCATTGCTGCGCGCATGCGCGGGATGTGGGGATAAGCAATCCATGACTTGGACTAGCTTCTAGGTAAGGGCTTCGAACCGGCTGCGCACCTCTGACAATCGTGCCTGCGGTGCCATATGTCCGTATGTCCGTATCACGGTGGCCGCATTCCGATGTCCAAGCTGTTCAGAAATGACGAGGAGTGGCGTACCGGCCGCTACCAGTTGGCTTGCGTAGGTGTGCCGCAATCCGTGGAAGCAAAACACGTGCGACAGCCCCGCTGCAATGACCGCCTTCTTGAAAACGTACTTGTAGTCACACCGGTACCAGGGGCGCCCATTTGCCTTCAAGAATATGAGATCGTCTGATAATTTCCCGACAGTCAGATTTTGGAAGAACGTCAGTCCCTCGTTAGGCAAGAATACAAACCGCTCCCTGTAGCACTTCACAGGGGTCACGAACACACCTGGACCATCACGCCCAACGTCGCATACTCTCATGCGTATCAGTTCGGTGATTCGGCAACCCGTGTAGAGTCCCCCTAGGACCAACTGACGTATGTGCGGGTCACAATGATCAATCAGTTGGCGACACTCAGCCCGGTTGAGATGCAGAATTCGAGGGCGTTCGATCAGTGGCAGACGACGGATACAGCGCCAGGCTCGCTCAGACTCGATCTTGCCGTTTTCCCAGGCCATCAACACCGCGACCCTGAGAATGCTAAGCAACGTATTTACGGTCTTCTTCCGCTTGCGCAGTTCTTCGTCGGTCATCTTGGTGATCGGGCGTTTTGGTGCCGATTTGCTCCTCGAATATCGGGGAGGGGTCTCAAGGACATTCCGGACAAAGTTCCTTACCAAATCGCCGTTGAACTGGTGTGCTGGAATGCTCGCCAACGTGGGAACAAGGTGGTGGTTCACAAGTGAAATGAGCGTAAGGAAATGCGACCGAGCCGCCGCCAGCCGTTTCCACTCGATGTAATCATGCAGGGCGTGGCCTAGCGTGAATATTGGGCCAATAGGGCAAATGTTGAGCTCTTCCTTACTGCCGATCGGGAAAGAGTCGCTGGTGGCCAGGCGGATACGTACTTCTGAGAACCATTCTTGAGCCTTTTGTAGGGCTTCAGGGAAAGCCATACCGATCTCATTGCCATCCGTTTTGACTGAGCCCAGTCGATACTGTCTATAGCTTCCATCCTTACGACGCACACGACCCAGCCAAAAGCACCGGCCCGATGGATAGCGTTGAAACCCTATGGCCCGACAATACTCAGTGACCTGCCAGTAAGGTGCTCCGCGCGGCGGTAATGTTGCTCGCGCCGTATCGTCAGAGAGGTCAAATCCAAAGGCGTTTTCATGTCCCATGTTGCACTCCAAGACGTGGGTGAAAAATGCAGGCGTTCATCAAACGGTTACGATGAGCAAGGACGCTACTGTCATGGCACCGAACAACGCAATTTGGGCAAACTTTTCTACAACGATCCGCTGGCCTTCGTTCCGACGCGTGTCGCCAAAGAACGCGATGCATGCTGCCGTTATTCCGCTCGTTGCGGTAAGAGAAAGAGTGGTGACAAAGACGGTCTGAAACGTAATCATGCGATCCTCCACTAATTGCCGGAGGGATTATTGCGCAGTTCTGTATCAGGTGGATAAGTTTGCGCAGAAAATCGGTCTCATTGGTGAGGGCAATACAGAATCAGATTTTTGCTGACTGACATGCCCTGCTGGCGGAAGTCAGCGGCACGGCAGCGGCGGCAATCGCCGTGGTGTTCCTGTGGGGCATGCTGACCTTCGTCATCGTTCCGCCGTTGCAGATGCGGGTGGTCGAAACCGCGAGCGAAGCGCCCAATCTGGCGGCCACGCTCAACCAGGGCGCCTTCAATGCGGGCAATGCCGCCGGTGCCTGGGTTGGCGGTGCGGCGCTCACCTGGGGCGTGTCCTATCAGAACCTGCCCTTTGTGGGGTCGGCGCTGGCCTTGCTCGGTCTTGGCGTGGCCGTCTGGTCGCTGCTGCTCGACCGCAGGGCGCAGAAGAAGCAATATCTGTCCGAAGAGGGGGAAAGGCTCAGTCTGGAGCCTCTCGCGGGTCTCTAAGCGCCCCTCTTTCCCAAACTCTGCACAACAGCGTTCGCGCCCTGGCGCGCGTGCTGTTTCCACGCGCGCGGCATATCTGCATTTTGTCCTAAATCGTTTATAGGACCGAATGTCGCAGTTCTGAAAACCACGTCGCGGACAAACAGGCCGGCAAGGCACATTAATATCATTCTAAAGAGTGATTCAGCTGTGTTTTGCGGGCCAAACTGGCTTAAAACTGCGAAATTCGCGGCTTTTTATGGATATGCGTCACGAAATGGTGACAAAAAACCGGTGGTATTGGGGCGATTGTTGCACTTGCGCGCATGGCGCTAACGCGCTAACCCTCGCCGCATCGTACCGGTGTCAAAGCTGGTGCGGTCTGTCGCGTATTGGTGGCAGTCATGTGCATAACATGGCATTCTTGTCAGCCTGAGTTCACAAGGCGGAAAAAGTCGGATCATGAACGAGCTTTTAAGTTCCTACCTGCCCATCGTTATCTTCATCGGGGTAGCGCTGGTAATCGGTTTGGCACTGTTGGTTGCGCCTTTTCTGGTCGCATACAAGTCGCCAGACCCGGAAAAATTGTCGGCCTATGAGTGCGGCTTCAACGCATTCGATGATGCCCGCATGAAATTTGATGTCCGCTTCTATCTTGTCTCGATTCTGTTCATCATCTTCGATCTGGAAGTTGCCTTCCTCTTTCCGTGGGCCGTGGCCTTCAGCAAGATCGGCTGGTTCGGTTTCTGGTCGATGATGATCTTCCTCGGCGTTCTGACAATCGGCTTTATCTATGAGTGGAAAAAGGGAGCGCTGGAATGGGATTGACCGCTAGCCAAACCACCCTCGTGGCACCGAAACCCAAAGGCATTCTTGATCCCGGTACGGGCAAGCCGATCGGTTCCGATGATGCGTTTTTCGGTGAGATCAACAATGAGCTCGCCGACAAGGGATTTCTCGTAACCTCCGCCGATGCGCTGGTCACCTGGGCGCGCACCGGTTCGCTGATGTGGATGACCTTCGGCCTTGCCTGCTGCGCGGTCGAAATGATGCACACCTCCATGCCGCGCTATGACGGCGAGCGGTTCGGCTTCGCCCCGCGCGCGTCACCGCGTCAGTCCGACGTGATGATTGTTGCCGGCACGCTGACCAACAAGATGGCTCCGGCGCTGCGCAAGGTCTATGACCAGATGCCTGAGCCGCGCTACGTCATCTCGATGGGCTCCTGCGCCAATGGCGGCGGCTATTATCACTATTCCTATTCGGTCGTGCGTGGTTGCGACCGCGTCGTGCCGGTGGATATCTATGTGCCGGGCTGCCCGCCCACGGCCGAAGCGCTGCTCTATGGTGTTCTGATGCTGCAGAAGAAAATCCGCCGCACCGGCACGATCGAGCGATAGGAGGGGGCGATGTTTGAAGAAGCATTGAATGAACTCTCCAGCTACCTCCAGGAAAAGCTGGGCGCGTCGCTGAATTCGGTGGCTCTGGCCTATGGCGATCTGAGCGTTGAAGTCGACGCGGCAAGACTGCTCGATGTTCTGACCTTCCTGCGTGACGACGTGCAGTGCCAGTTCATTTCGCTGATCGATATCAGCGGCGTGGACTATCCCTACCGCTCGCATCGCTTTGACGTGGTCTATCATCTTCTGTCGCCGCGCCAGAATCTGCGTATCCGCGTCAAGGTGGCGACGGACGAAGATACACCCGTGCCTTCCGCCACGCCGGTCTATCCCGGAGCCGACTGGTATGAGCGCGAAACCTACGATCTCTATGGTGTGCTGTTCTCCGGTCATCCGGATCTGCGCCGCATCCTGACCGATTACGGTTTTGACGGCCATCCGCTGCGCAAGGATTTCCCGCTGACAGGCTTCGTCGAAGTCCGTTATGACGACGAGGTCAAGCGCGTCGTATATGAACCTGTCGAACTGCGGCAGGAATTCCGCAATTTCGATTTCCAGTCACCCTGGGAAGGCACGGATTATGTGCTGCCGGGTGATGAGAAGGCCAAAGCGAATTGAGTGCGTGCGAATACAGACGTGTAAGACGCCAGGAAGCGAAATATGACTGAACACAGCGTCCGCAACTTTAACATTAACTTCGGCCCGCAACATCCTGCGGCGCACGGCGTTTTGCGCCTTGTGCTTGAACTGGACGGTGAGGTGGTCGCGCGCGTTGACCCGCATATCGGGCTGCTGCATCGCGGCACCGAGAAGTTGATGGAAGCCAAGACCTATCTGCAGGCCGTGCCCTATCTCGACCGTCTCGACTACGTGGCGCCGATGAACCAGGAGCACGCCTACGCACTGGCCGTCGAGCGCCTGCTCGGCATCGACGTGCCCAAGCGCGGCCAGCTGATCCGTGTTCTGTTCTCGGAAATCGGCCGTATTCTTTCGCATCTCTTGAACGTGACCACGCAGGCCATGGACGTCGGTGCTCTGACGCCGCCGCTCTGGGGCTTCGAAGAGCGCGAAAAGCTGATGGTGTTCTACGAGCGCGCTTGCGGTGCCCGTATGCATGCGGCCTATTTTCGTCCCGGCGGCGTGCATCAGGATCTTCCCGACAGACTCATCGAGGATATCGGCAAGTGGTGCGATCCGTTCCTGCAGACCGTCAAGAATCTCGACGACCTGATCACCCCGAACCGCATTTTCAAGCAGCGTAACGTCGATATCGGCGTCGTGAAGCTGGAAGACGCATGGGCATGGGGTTTCTCCGGCGTCATGGTACGCGGCTCGGGTGCCGCCTGGGATCTGCGCAAGTCGCAGCCCTATGAATGCTATTCCGAGATGGAATTCGATGTTCCGATCGGCAAGAACGGCGACTGCTACGACCGTTATCTCATCCGCATGGAAGAAATGCGCCAGTCGGTGCGCATCATGCGCCAGTGCGTCGATCTTCTGCTGGGCAAGGAGCGGGTAGGGCCTGTTTCCAACATGTCCGCCAAGATCGTTCCGCCGAAGCGCGGCGAGATGAAGCGGTCGATGGAAGCGCTGATCCATCACTTCAAGCTTTACACTGAAGGGTATCACGTGCCCGCCGGTGAAGTTTACGCTGCCGTTGAAGCGCCCAAGGGCGAATTCGGCGTGTTCCTGGTGTCCGATGGCTCCAACAAGCCATACCGCGTCAAGCTGCGCGCCCCGGGCTTTGCCCATCTCCAGGCCATGGACTTCCTGTGCCGTGGTCACATGCTGGCCGACGTCTCCGCTGTCCTCGGCTCGCTCGATATCGTATTTGGTGAGGTTGATCGCTAATGTCCGTCCGTCGTCTTGCAGAAGATAGCGTCCAACCAGCAGCCTTCGCGTTCAATCGCGAAAACACTGCCTGGGCCAAGCAGACCATCAAGAAATATCCCAAGGGCCGCGAACAGTCCGCAGTCATTCCGCTGCTGATGCGCGCGCAGGAACAGGATGGCTGGGTCACCAAGGCTGCCATCGAGCATGTTGCCGTCATGCTCGACATGCCGCTGATCCGCGTTCTGGAAGTGGCGACATTCTATACGCAGTTCCAGCTGAAGCCGGTCGGAACCCGTGCCCATATCCAGGTTTGCGGCACCACGCCGTGCATGCTGCGCGGCGCGGAAGACCTGAAGAAGGTCTGCCAGCACCGCATCCATCATGAGCCCTTCCACACCAACGAATCCGGCACTTTGTCGTGGGAAGAGGTCGAATGCCTCGGTGCCTGCGTCAACGCGCCGATGATCATGGTGTTCAAGGATACCTATGAGGATCTGACGCCCGAACGCCTCGAGGAAATCATCGATGCTTTCGAAGCCGGCAAGGGCGATACGATCACGCCCGGCCCGCAGATCGACCGTTATTTCTCCGCCCCCGAGGGCGGCGCAACGACGCTGATCGAAGGCAATGGCGCGGCCAAGCCGAAGCGTGCGGCAAAGGCTGCCGATGCCGCTGCAGTTCCGGCCGCCAGTGCGGCAAAGCAGGACGAGGCACCGGCAAAGGCCGTATCGCTCGAGGACAAGAACCGTCCGGCCGCGATCGACAAGCCTGCCGCCGTGGATGATCTCGAACTGATTTCCGGCGTCGGCCCGAAGATTGCAGGCATCCTGCATGAACTGGGCATTTATACATTTGCCCAGGTCGCCAGCTGGAAAAAGGCTGAGCGCGAATGGGTTGACGGTTACCTCAACTTCAAGGGCCGTATCGAACGCGACGACTGGGTCAAGCAAGCCAAGGCCTTGGCCAAGGGCGGCGAAGCCGAGTACATCAAGGTTTTCGGCAAGAAGCCGAGATAAGATCATTGGCGGAAACGATGTGCGTTTTCGCTGGAGAATGGACGAAGAGAGTAGGACGGGTGCGATATGCTCGCTGACAAAGACCGCATCTTCACCAATATTTACGGCCTTTTCGACAAGTCGTTGAAGGGTGCGATGTCACGCGGCTGCTGGGATGGCACTGCAGGGATCATCTCCAAGGGCCGTGACTGGATCATCAACGAGATGAAGGCATCCGGCCTGCGTGGCCGTGGCGGCGCCGGCTTCCCGACGGGTCTGAAGTGGTCCTTCATGCCCAAGGAAAGCGACGGCCGCCCGCATTATCTCGTCATCAATGCCGACGAATCCGAGCCGGGCACCTGCAAGGACCGCGATATCATGCGCCACGATCCGCATACGCTGATCGAAGGCTGCCTGATTGCCGGTTTCGCTATGGGCGCCAACACCTGCTACATCTATGTGCGCGGCGAATATATCCGCGAGCGTGAAGCGCTGCAGGCCGCCATTGACGAATGCTATGACGCCAAGCTGCTCGGCAAGAACAACAAGAACGGCTGGGACTACGATATCTATGTCCATCACGGCGCCGGCGCCTATATCTGCGGCGAGGAAACAGCCTTGCTGGAAAGCCTGGAAGGCAAGAAGGGCCAGCCGCGCCTGAAGCCGCCATTCCCGGCCAATATGGGCCTCTATGGCTGCCCGACAACCGTCAACAACGTTGAATCGGTCGCCGTTGCCCCGACCATCCTGCGCCGCGGCGCGGCGTGGTTCTCCGGCATCGGCCGTCCGAACAATGTCGGCACCAAGCTGTTCATGATCTCCGGTCACGTCAACCGTCCATGCACGGTTGAAGAAGCCATGGGCATCACCTTCCGCGAGCTGGTCGACAAGCATGCGGGCGGCGTTCGCGGCGGCTGGGACAATCTGCTGGCGGTTATTCCCGGCGGTGCATCCTGCCCGGTCGTTCCGGCTGCCGATATCATCGATTGCCCGATGGATTTCGATGGGTTGCGCAACGTCAAGTCGTCCTTCGGCACGGCGGCTGCGATCGTCATGGACAAGTCCACCGACATCGTTCGCGCCATTGCGCGCCTGTCCTACTTCTTCAAGCACGAGAGCTGCGGCCAGTGCACGCCATGCCGCGAAGGCACCGGCTGGATGTGGCGCGTCATGGAACGCATGGCGGTTGGCAATGCGCAGAAGCGCGAGATCGACATGCTGCTCGACGTGACCAAGCAGATCGAAGGCCACACCATCTGCGCGCTCGGCGACGCGGCGGCATGGCCGGTACAGGGTCTGATCCGGCATTTCCGTCCGGAAATCGAACGCCGTATCGATGAGTTTACACGCAACGCTTCTGCGGCAAGCCCCGTGCTTGTTGCGGCGGAATAGGGTTGAGGGGATATGCCGGATACCGGAACAGACAAGCGATCGGGTGCGGACTGGTCGGCAGTGATGCCGAAGCAGATCGTTCCGGCTGCCAATCTGCTGACACCGCCGATGGGCGCGATGGCGGCGGCGTCTGTTGTGGGTCTCGGCATCGCCAGTCAGATGTGGGGTCTGTGGGCCGGTGCTCTTGCCGGTATGCTTGATGCCAACGCGAAGCTGAAGCCGCTGGACGCATCGCCGGCGGCCGCGGCAAAGCAGGCACCTGATGTTGCTGAGTTGAAGACGATCATACGCAACAAGGCGACAGAAACCGCACCAAAGGCGGTTGCTGGCAAAAAAGCCAAGCTTGCGGCGGTTTCAACGGGGCCGTCGAAACCGGCGGCAATCGCAAAGCCGGCCTTGCCGGATGACCTGAAGCGGATTTCGGGCGTTGGCCCGAAGCTGGAGCAGGTCTTGAACGGTCTTGGCATCTACACCCATGCGCAGATTGCGGCATGGTCACCCCAGGAGATTGCCTGGGTCGATGATCATCTGAAATTCGGCGGGCGTATCGTGCGGGATGAGTGGGTCAAACAATCCGCTGCCTTGGCGGGGGGGAAGCCCGAATAAAGCCATGCTGGCTTGGCCGGCATGGAGCAATTGAAGGTATTTCAGCGGTTTCGCGGGAATGCCAAATGAAAATGCGGAATGTTCCGCGAGGTTGGACAGACGATGGCAAAGATCAAAGTCGACGGTAGGGAAATCGAAGTACCGGATCACTACACGCTTCTGCAGGCTGCGGAAACGGCGGGTGCCGAGGTGCCGCGATTCTGTTTCCATGAGCGTTTGTCGATCGCCGGCAATTGCCGCATGTGCTTGATTGAAGTGAAGGGCGGACCGCCCAAGCCTGCCGCGTCCTGCGCCATGGGCGTACGCGACCTGCGTCCGGGCCCGAACGGCGAGACGCCGGAGATTTTCACCAACACGCCGATGGTCAAGAAGGCCCGCGAAGGCGTGATGGAATTCCTGCTGATCAACCATCCCCTGGATTGCCCGATCTGCGATCAGGGCGGCGAGTGCGACCTGCAGGACCAGGCCATGGTCTTCGGTATCGGTGCGTCGCGCTACAAGGAAAACAAGCGCGCGGTTGAAGACAAATATATCGGACCGCTCGTCAAGACGGTCATGACGCGCTGCATTCACTGCACGCGCTGCGTCCGCTTCACCACGGAAGTGGCCGGTATTTCAGAGCTCGGCCTGATCGGCCGCGGCGAAGATGCCGAAATCACCACCTATCTCGAGCAGGCGATGACATCCGAGCTGCAGGGCAACGTGATTGATCTTTGCCCGGTCGGTGCGCTGACATCCAAGCCCTACGCCTTCCAGGCCCGTCCGTGGGAATTGACCAAGACCGAATCCATCGACGTGATGGATGCCGTCGGCTCGTCGATCCGCGTCGATACCCGCGGCCGCGAAGTGATGCGCGTGCTTCCACGCGTCAACGAGGCGGTGAACGAGGAATGGATTTCCGACAAGACCCGCTTCATCTGGGATGGCCTGCGCACCCAGCGCCTCGACCGCCCCTATGTGCGTCGCGATGGCCGCCTGGTTCCGGCAAGCTGGCCGGAAGCGTTCGAGGCGATCAAGGCTGCCGTTGCCAAGACGACCGGCGACCGGATCGGTGCGATTGCCGGCGATCTCGCCAGCGTCGAGGAAATGTATGCGCTCAAGCAGCTCATCACATCGCTCGGCTCCGCCAATATCGACGGACGTCAGGACGGAACGGTTCTGAACACGGCCAATGGCCGCGCCTCCTATATCTTCAATCCGAGCATTGACGGTATCGAAGACGCTGACGCGGTACTGATCATCGGTTCCAATCCGCGCTTTGAAGCGTCGCTGCTCAATGCCCGCCTGCGCAAACGCTGGCGCGCTGCCGGAATTCCGATTGCGCTGATCGGCGAACAGGCCGACCTGCGCTTCAACTACGAATATCTCGGTGCCGGCGCAGATACCCTGGCGGAACTTGCCAACGGGTCGCTGAAATTCCATGCGGTGTTGAAGAAGGCCAAGAAGCCGATCATCATCATCGGGCAGGGCGCGCTCAGCCGTGCGGATGGCAATGCGGTTCTCGGTCTCGCTGCCAAGATTGCTGCGGATACCGGCGCGCTTGCCGATGACTGGAACGGTTTCGGCGTCATTCATACCGCTGCCAGCCGGGTTGGCGCCCTCGATATCGGTTTCGTGCCGGGCGAAGGCGGCAAGTCGGTTGCGCAGATGCAGGGGGCACTCGACGTGCTGTTCCTGCTCGGCGCAGACGAGCTGAACTGGGCCGGCAAGGGCGGTGCCTTCACCGTCTATATCGGCACCCATGGCGATCAAGGCGCACACAATGCCGACGTGATCCTGCCGGGCGCGACCTATACGGAAAAGTCCGGCACCTTCGTCAATACCGAAGGCCGTGTGCAGATGACCAACCGCGCCGCCTTTGCGCCGGGCAATGCCAAGGAAGACTGGGCGATCCTGCGCGCACTGTCCGATGTGCTCGGCAAGAAGCTGCCATTCGACTCGCTTGCCGCCCTGCGCGCAAAACTTTATGCAGAATACCCGCACCTGGCCGTCGTCGACGCCATCCAGGCCGGTGATGCTGCCGACATCAAGAAACTGGCCAATGCGTCGGGCACCGTTGAAAAGACGGCCTTCGTATCGCCGGTCCAAGACTTCTACTTGACCAACCCGATCGCCCGCGCCTCAGCCGTCATGGCTGAATGTTCCGCGCTGGCCAAGGGCGGCTTCAAGCAGGCGGCCGAGTAGGCGGGGAAGAGACTGATATGGAAGATATTTTCGCAACCTACATCCTGCCGCTGCTGATTATCCTCGGAAAATCAGTGCTGATGCTCGTGGTGATGCTGCTGATCATCGCCTACCTGCTTTACGCGGATCGCAAGATCTGGGCGGCAGTTCAGTTGCGCCGTGGCCCGAACGTCGTTGGACCGTTCGGCCTGCTGCAGTCCTTTGCCGACCTTCTGAAGTTCGTGGTCAAGGAACCGATCATTCCGTCCGGCGCCAACAAGGGCATTTTCCTTCTGGCCCCGCTGGTGTCTTCGGTGCTGGCCATGGCGGCCTGGGCGGTGATTCCGGTCAATGAGGGCTGGGCGATTGCCAACGTCAATGTCGGCATTCTCTATGTGCTCGCCATTTCCTCGCTCGAAGTCTACGGCGTCATCATGGCCGGTTGGGCGTCGAACTCGAAGTACCCGTTCCTCGGTGCGCTCCGCTCCGCCGCGCAGATGGTGTCCTACGAAGTCTCCATCGGTTTCGTCATCGTCACCGTTCTGCTCACCGTCGGTTCGCTGAACCTCACGGATATCGTCTTGTCGCAGAAGACCGGTCTCGGCACCATGGTCGGCCTGCCCAATACCTTCCTTGACTGGCATTGGCTCGGCCTGTTCCCGATGTTCGTCATTTTCTTCATCTCGGCGCTGGCCGAGACCAACCGCCCGCCTTTCGATCTGGTCGAAGCGGAATCGGAACTCGTTGCCGGTCACATGATCGAGTATTCGTCAACCGCGTTCCTGCTGTTCTTCCTCGGTGAATATGTCGCCATCACCCTGATGTGCGCATTGACCACGATCCTGTTCCTCGGCGGCTGGCTGCCACCGGTTGACGTCTGGTTCCTGAACTGGGTACCCGGCATCATCTGGTTCATGCTCAAGCTTTTCTTCGTCTTCTTCATGTTCGCCATGGTGAAGGCATTCGTTCCGCGCTACCGCTACGACCAGTTGATGCGTCTGGGCTGGAAGGTGTTCCTGCCGATCTCGCTCTTCATGGTCATCGCCACCGCGGCGTTTCTTAAAATCACCGGCCTGACACCGTAAGGAGAATCAGCATGGCACAACTCGCACAAGCTGCTAAATCGCTCCTGCTGGCGGAGTTCGTCGGCGCCTTCTTCCTGTCGATGCGCCAGTTCTTCGCGCCGAAGGCGACGCTGAACTACCCCTACGAAAAGGGACCGCTCAGCCCGCGCTTCCGCGGTGAACATGCCCTGCGGCGCTATCCCAACGGCGAAGAACGCTGCATTGCCTGCAAGCTCTGCGAAGCGATCTGCCCGGCGCAGGCCATCACCATCGAAGCCGGTCCGCGCCGCAATGACGGAACGCGCCGCACGGTGCGTTATGACATTGACATGGTGAAGTGCATCTATTGCGGCTTCTGCCAGGAAGCCTGCCCGGTGGATGCCATCGTCGAAGGCCCGAATTTCGAGTTCGCCACGGAAACCCGTGAAGAGCTTTATTATGACAAGGACCGGCTGCTCGCCAATGGCGACCGCTGGGAACGCGAGCTGGCACGGAACATCGCAATGGATGCGCCGTACCGGTAACAATTGAGTGGATGGGGCGTCGTCCCGTCCGAGTGCGCGCATGTGTCTTAGGGCAGGGTGCTTCTACCCGCCCGGAACATGCGTTATGAGGCTGCGAATACGCGGAATCTCCGTGAATCGCTTTTAAAATGGCAGAACAGTCTGCCGGAATGGAAATCGGGGGAACCCATGCTGACAGGTATTGCGGCGGCGTTTTTTTATCTCTTCGCCTTCATCACCGTCGCCAGTGCGTTCATGGTGATTGCGGCGCGTAATCCCGTGCACTCCGTGCTGTTTCTGATCCTCGCCTTCTTCAACGCGGCGGGGCTCTTCCTGCTGACGGGTGCTGAATTCCTGGCGATGATCCTTCTTGTGGTCTATGTCGGCGCGGTGGCCGTCCTCTTCCTCTTCGTGGTGATGATGCTGGATGTCGATTTTGCCGAAATGAAGCGCGGCGCGCTGCAATATGCGCCCATCGGCGCGCTTGTCGGCATGATCCTTGCGGTGGAACTGATCGTCGTTCTCGGCGGTTCGGTCTTCACGCCAAGTATTGGCCGCGTAGTCGTTCAGCCGACACCCGATATCGCCACGCGCAGCAATACGGCGGCGCTCGGCGACATCCTCTACACGGATTACATCTACTACTTCCAGATTGCCGGTCTCGTGCTTCTGGTCGCCATGATCGGCGCGATTGTGCTGACGCTTCGCCACAAGGAAGGCATCAAGCGCCAGAACATCTCGCAGCAGGTCGGACGCACGCCTGAAACGGCCATCGAGGTCAAGCAGGTCGAAACGGGCAAGGGTATTTGACAGGAGCGCATGATGGTCATCGGTATTGCACATTATCTGACAGTTTCGGCGCTCCTGTTCACGATGGGGATCTTCGGTATCTTCCTCAATCGTAAGAACGTGATCGTCATCCTGATGTCGGTCGAATTGATCCTGCTCGCCGTCAACCTGAATTTCGTGGCGTTCTCCGCCGCACTGGGTGATCTGGTCGGACAGGTTTTTGCATTGTTTGTCCTGACCGTAGCGGCCGCTGAGGCTGCCATCGGTCTGGCTATTCTCGTCGTGTTCTACCGCAATCGTGGATCGATTGCCGTAGAAGACGTCAACATGATGAAAGGTTGACGGGGGCATGCTGTATCTGGCGATTGTCTTCCTTCCGCTGCTCGGCTTTCTGATCGCGGGTCTGTTCGGCTCGTCCATCGGCGCGAAGGCGAGCGAGTATGTCACCACCGGTCTGATGATCGTGGTTGCGGTTCTCTCATGGATCGCATTCACGACCGTGGCGCTCGGCCATGGCGAGGCGTTCAAGGTTCCGGTCATGCACTGGGTCGAGTCCGGCTCGCTGAGCTTCGACTGGGCCCTGCGCATCGATACGCTGACCGCTGTCATGCTGATCGTCGTCAACACGGTGTCGGCGCTCGTCCATACCTATTCGATCGGCTACATGCATCACGATCCGCATCGGCCGCGCTTCTTCGCCTATCTCTCGCTCTTCACCTTCGCCATGCTGATGCTGGTGACCGGCGACAATCTGGTTCAGATGTTCTTCGGCTGGGAAGGCGTGGGTCTTGCCTCGTACCTGCTGATCGGTTTCTGGTTCAAGAAGCCTTCGGCCAATGCCGCGGCGATGAAAGCTTTCATCGTCAACCGCGTCGGCGATTTCGGCTTCCTTCTCGGTATTTTCGCACTGTTCGTGCTGTTCGACACGGTTCAGTTCGACACGCTGTTCCAGTCCGCCGCCCAGTATCTTCCGGCAGAGGGCGCAGGGGACGGCAAGGTTGTCCTGAATTTCCTCGGCTATGCCCTGGGCAAGCAGGAAGCGATCACGGTTGCCTGCCTGCTGCTGTTCATGGGCGCGATGGGCAAGTCCGCGCAGTTCCTGCTGCACACCTGGCTGCCTGACGCCATGGAAGGCCCGACACCGGTGTCCGCGCTGATCCATGCCGCAACGATGGTGACCGCAGGCGTGTTCATGGTTGCCCGCCTGTCGCCGATCTTCGAACTGTCGCATACGGCGCTGATCGTCGTGACGCTTGTCGGTGCGACGACTGCCTTCTTTGCCGCCACGGTCGGCCTGGTGCAGAACGACATCAAGCGCGTCATCGCCTATTCCACCTGCTCGCAGCTCGGCTACATGTTCGTGGCGCTTGGTCTGGGTGCCTATGGCGCGGCGATTTTCCACCTGTTCACGCACGCCTTCTTCAAGGCCCTGCTGTTCCTTGGCGCCGGTTCCGTCATTCACGCGGTTTCCGACGAGCAGGACATGCGTCACATGGGCGGCCTGCGCAAGCTGATCCCGCAAACCTACTGGATGATGGTCATCGGCACCGTCGCGCTGACCGGCCTGGGTATCCCCGGCACGTCGATCGGCACCGCCGGCTTCTTCTCCAAGGATGCGATCATCGAGTCGGCCTATGCGTCGACCAGCCCGGCGGCAGGCTATGCCTTCATCCTCCTGGTCATCGCAGCGCTGTTCACCAGCTTCTATTCATGGCGCCTGATTTTCATGACGTTCCATGGCAAGCCGCGCGCGTCGCACGACGTCATGCATCACGTGCATGAATCGCCCTATGTCATGCTGGTGCCGCTGTTCATCCTTGCCATCGGCGCGCTGTTTGCCGGCGTCATCTTCCGCGAATACTTCTTCGGCCACGAATATGCCGAGTTCTGGAAGGGTGCACTGTTCACCGGCAAGGAAAACGAGATTCTGGAGCTGCACCACCATGTGCCTGCTCTGGTTGCTGCCTCGCCGTTCCTTGCGATGCTCGCAGGCTTCATCCTGTCCTGGTACTTCTACATCCGCTCGCCGCAGACACCCGTCCGGCTGGCCGAGCAGCACCGCGGCCTGTACCAGTTCCTGCTCAACAAGTGGTATTTTGACGAACTCTACGACTTCCTGTTCGTGCGTCCGGCCAAGGCCCTTGGACGGTTCCTGTGGAAGAAGGGCGATGGCTGGCTGATCGACGGCCATGGTCCGGATGGTATCTCGGCCCGCGTCGTGGATGTCACCAACCGCGTGGTGCGCCTGCAGACCGGTTACCTCTATCATTATGCGTTCGCGATGCTCATTGGGGTCGCCGCACTCGTCACGTGGATGATGCTCGGGAGCAACTTCTGATGACCGACTGGCCAATTCTATCGACTGTTACCTTCCTGCCATTGGTCGGTGCGTTCCTGATCCTTCTGATCCGGGATGACAGTGAATCCGCGCGGCGCAATATCCGCAACGTGGCGCTGTGGACGACGGTCGTCACATTCCTGCTTTCCCTGCCGATCTGGTATTATTTCGACAAGGGCCATGCCGGCTTCCAGTTCGTGGAAAAGGCAGCCTGGCTCGACTCCGGGATTTCCTATCACATGGGCGTGGACGGCATTTCGATGCTGTTCGTCATCCTGACGACATTCCTGATGCCGCTGTGCATCCTGGCCAGCTGGGAAGCCATCCAGAGCCGGGTCAAGGAATACATGATTGCCTTCCTCGTGCTGGAAACACTGATGATCGGTGTGTTCTGCGCGCTGGATATCGTACTGTTCTACGTGTTCTTCGAAGCCGTGCTGGTGCCGATGTTCATCATCATCGGCGTGTGGGGCGGCAAGCGCCGCGTCTATGCCAGCTTCAAGTTCTTCCTCTACACGCTGCTCGGCTCCGTGCTGATGCTGCTGGCCATCATGGCCATGTACTGGCAGGCTGGCACGACCGATATCCCGACGCTGCTGGCCTATCCGTTCCCGGCCTCCATGCAGACATGGCTGTGGCTGGCCTTCTTCGCGTCCTTCGCCGTGAAGATGCCGATGTGGCCGGTGCACACCTGGTTGCCGGATGCGCACGTGGAAGCACCGACGGCGGCGTCCGCCATTCTGGCCGGCATTCTGTTGAAGCTCGGCGGCTACGGCTTCCTGCGCTTCTCCCTGCCGATGTTCCCGGTTGCATCAGCTGATTTTGCTCCCTTGATCTACACGCTTTCGGTTGTCGCCATCGTCTACACTTCGCTGGTGGCGCTGATGCAGGAAGACATCAAGAAGCTGATCGCCTACTCCTCGGTTGCGCACATGGGCTATGTGACCATGGGTATCTTCGCCGCCAACGAGCAGGGCATCCAGGGCGCGTTGTTCCAGATGCTGTCGCACGGTCTGGTTTCGGCCGCACTGTTCCTCTGCGTCGGTGTTGTCTATGACCGTACCCACACCCGCGACATCTCCGCCTATGGCGGCCTCGTCAACAACATGCCGAAATATGCGGTGGTGTTCCTGGTCCTGACCATGGCCAATGTCGGCCTGCCGGGCACCTCGGGCTTCATCGGTGAGTTCCTCACGCTGCTTGGCGTCTTCCGCGTCAACACTTGGGTTGCGCTGTTTGCAACATCAGGCGTGATTTTCTCGGCGGCCTATGCGCTGTGGCTCTATCGCCGCGTCGTGTTCGGCTCGCTGGACAAGGAAAGCCTGAAGTCGCTTCTGGATATGTCGCCACGCGAAAAGCTGGTGGTCTATCCGCTGGTGATCCTCACCATCTTCTACGGTGTTTATCCGATGCCTGTCTTCGATGCGACGGCAAGCTCGGTGCACGCCCTTATCAATCAATACAATAACGCGCTGTCCGCAGCCGCCACACTGGCGCTGAAATAGCAGGAAGAGGCCAAGGCCGATGCAGACCGACATGATTGCCAACCTGACGCTTATGGCTCCCGAACTGCTCATCGCAGTGGGCGCATTGGCTCTACTGATGATCGGGGCCTTCTCCGGTGAACGGGCGAATTCCCTGGTCAACGGACTGGCGGTTGCCGTGCTGCTTGCAGCATTGGCAATCCTCGTTCTCTTCCCGCACGATGGTCACGTCTTCGGCCGTGCCTTCGTTTCGGATCCGTTCGCGCGCTTCATGAAAGTGCTGACGCTGGTCGGCTCGATCGTTGCGCTCGTCATGTCGGTTGGCTTCGCCAAGGCGGAGAAGTTCGACAAGTTCGAGTTCCCGATCCTCATCCTGCTGTCGACCCTCGGCATGCTCTTGATGATTTCGGCCAATGACACCCTGTCGCTCTATCTCGGCCTCGAACTGCAGTCCCTGGCGCTCTATGTCATTGCTGCAATCAACCGCGACAGTGCCCGCTCGACCGAAGCCGGCCTGAAGTATTTCGTTCTCGGCGCATTGTCGTCGGGCATGCTGCTTTACGGCATTTCGCTCGTCTACGGCTTTACCGGCCATACCGGCTTTGCGGGCATTGCCCAGGCGCTGGCAGGCGGCGAGCGTCAGCTTGGCGTCGTGTTCGGCCTGGTGTTCATCTTCGCCGGTCTTGCCTTCAAGATTTCCGCCGTGCCGTTCCACATGTGGACGCCCGATGTCTACGAAGGTGCACCGACGCCGGTGACCGCCTTCTTCGCCAGTGCGCCGAAGATGGCCGCCATGGCGCTTCTGACACGCGTTGCCGTCGAGACGTTCCAGCCGATCACCCATGACTGGCAGCAGATCATCGTCTTCATCGCCATTGCGTCGATGGTTCTGGGTGCATTCGCAGCCATCGGCCAGCGCAACATCAAGCGCCTGATGGCCTATTCGTCGATCAGCCACATGGGCTATGCGCTTGTCGGCCTTGCCGCCGGTACGCAGGTCGGTGTGCGCGGCGTGGCGATCTACATGCTGATCTACCTGATCACGACGCTCGGCGTGTTTGCCTTCATCCTGGCCATGCGCCGCAAGCACGGCAATGTCGAACTGATCGAGGACCTGGCCGGCCTGTCCCGCACCAATCCGATCATGGCGACGATCTTCACCATCCTCATGTTCTCGCTGGCCGGTATTCCGCCGCTCGCCGGGTTCTGGGGCAAGTGGTACACCTTCCTTGCCGCGATGCAGGCCAATCTCTATGCGCTGGCCATCATCGGTATCGTGGCTTCGGTCGTGGGTGCGTTCTACTATCTGCGCATCATCAAGATCATGTGGTTCGACGAACCGGCTGGCGGGTTCGTGCCGGTTGCCGGTGAACTGCGCCTGGTCCTCGGTGTCTCGGGCCTGCTGACGCTGCTTTATGTACTGATCGGCGGACCGGTCAGCACCTATGCGGAAGCTGCCGCGAAAACGTTCTTCTGAGGCCGGGAACCCTGATCAATGGGATTCTCGCTCTCGCCGCTGGCGCAGCAAAACGGCTTCCGGATGGAGGCCTTCGATACGGTCGGCTCGACCAATGCGGTCGCGCTGGAGCGCGCGCAGGCTGGCGATCCCGGACGGCTGTGGATCGTCTCCAAGAAACAGGAAAGCGGGCGCGGGCGTCGCGGTCGCGCCTGGGCCACATCCCACGGCAATCTGGCGGCCTCCCTGCTGCTCACCGGCAATTTCGAGTTGAAGACGGCGGCAACCCTCGGCTTTGTTGCCGGGCTTTCCCTGGCGGACGCGCTTGACGCCGTCTGCCCGCAAGGCGCGGTTTCGGTCGGCGTCGATGGCATCGGTGCCAGCAGGTCGGATTTGCGTGTCGAGCTGAAGTGGCCGAACGATCTTCTGGCCAACAAGGCCAAGCTTGCCGGCATTCTTCTGGAATCGACGCATCTGCCGGATGGGCGGTTTGCCGTCGTCGTCGGCATCGGCGTCAATGTCGTTGCTTACCCCGAGGACGTGCCTTATCCAGCGACATCGCTGAAGCAGCTTGGTGCGGCCTGCGATGCGGAAACACTGTTTCTGGCGCTATCCGATGCCTGGCAGGAAAACAGCCGCATCTGGAACGAGGGGCGCGGGCTTGCAGACATTCGCAAGCGCTGGCTCAAGCGCGCGGCAGGAATTGGCAGTGAAGTTGCCGTGCGGGTCGACGGCTCGGTGCTGCGTGGTATATTCGAAACAATTGACGAAGACTGCCGTTTCGTCATACGCGATAATGATGGGGAACGGGTGAAGATTGCTGCCGGCGATGTTCATTTCGGAGCAGTTGCATCGGCAAGTGCCGGATAGCCGGTTGTAAGGAGTATAAATGGCAAATTCCGATCAGGCAGAGCTCGTGTTCCTGCCTTTGGGCGGCGTTGGTGAAATCGGGATGAATCTGGCCATGTATGGCTATGGCCCCGCACACAAGCGCGAATGGGTGGTCGTCGACATGGGCGTCACCTTCGCCGGACCGGATCTTCCAGGTGCTGATCTCGTTCTTCCCGATATCCGTTTTCTGCAGGCCGAGCGGCACAATCTCAAGGGGATTGTGATCACCCATGCCCACGAGGACCATTACGGCGCCTTGCTCGACCTGTGGCCGCTGTTGAATGTGCCGGTCTATGCGACGCCGTTCACCGCCGGGTTGCTGGAAGCCAAGCGCCAGTCGGAGCCGGGCGCGCCGGATATTCCCGTCACCATTTACCGCGCCGGCGAAAAGTTCAATGTCGGCCCCTTCGAGTTCGAAGCGCTTGCCGTGACCCACTCGATCCCGGAACCGGTCTCGCTGGCGATCAGGACACCGCTGGGCATCGTCGTTCACACCGGCGACTGGAAGATGGACCCGGAGCCGTCGCTGGGACCGCTGATCGATGAGGCCGGATTCCGTGCCCTTGGCGACGAAGGCGTGCTGGCGATGATGTGCGACTCCACCAATGCCTTGCGTGACGGGGAATCGCCCTCCGAGCGGGAGGTCGGCGACAGTCTGCGCGACATCATCGAAAACGCCCGCGGTCGCGTTGCTATCACCACCTTTTCGTCCAATGTCGGACGTATCCGTTCCATCGCCATCGCCGCCCGCGATGCCGGACGCCAGGTGCTGGTGCTCGGCCGCTCGATGAAGCGGATGATCGATGTGGCCAGTGAACTGGGTTATCTCGACGGCATTCCGGAATTTCTCTCCGAAGAGGATTACGGTTTCATCCCGCGCGAGAATATCGTCATCATTCTCACCGGCAGCCAGGGCGAATCCCGCGCGGCGCTGGCCAAGCTTGCCCGCGATGAAATGCGCAATGTGGCGCTGTCAGCCGGCGATACGGTCATCTATTCCTCGCGCACCATTCCCGGCAATGAAAAGCCGATCATCGAGACAAAAAACCTTTTGATCGAGCAGGGCATCCACATCATCTCCGACGATGATCAGCTGGTGCACGTCTCGGGCCATCCGCGCCGCAATGAGCTGAAGCGCATGTATGAATGGGTGCGTCCGCGCATTCTCGTGCCTGTGCATGGCGAAGCCGCGCATCTTGTGGCGCAGGGCTCGCTTGCGGCCATGGCCGGCATTCCCGAGGTGCCGCAGGTGCGCAATGGCGACATTCTGCGTCTGGCGCCGGGCAGGGCGGAGATCATCGATCAGGCGCCGTTTGGCCGCGTCATGAAGGACGGCAAGCTCATCGGCGACGAGGAAGAGGTCGGCATTGTCGACCGGCGCAAGCTGTCCTATGTCGGCCATGTCGCGGTATCGATGCTGCTCGATGCGAAGTACAACATCATCGAGGACCCGGAAATCGTGCCGGTCGGCCTGCCGGAGAACGATCGGGAAGGCGAACTGCTTGAAGACCTGCTGTACGATGCGGCCGTTGGTGCGGTGCAGAGTATCCCGCGTGAAAAGCGCAAGGATTTGGCCATGGTCCGCGAGGCGGTGCGCCGCGCCGTCCGTGCCGCTGCCAACGAGGCCTGGGGCAAGAAGCCGATCGTCACCGTGTTCGTAACCCGCACGTGAGGTCAAGGATGCTTGGTCGTCTGAATCATGTCGCCATCGCTGTACCGGATCTTGCGGCAGCGTCTGCGGTCTATCGCGATACGCTCGGTGCGACACTCACCGAGCCGCAGGTTCTGCCGGAGCATGGCGTGACCGTCGTTTTCATCGATGTCGGCAACACCAAGATCGAGCTTCTCGAACCCTTGAATGCGGATTCGCCCATCGCGGCGTTCCTGGCAAAGAACCCGTCCGGCGGCATGCATCACGTCTGCTACGAAGTGGCCGATATTCTGGCGGCACGAAATCAGCTAAAACAGCAGGGCGCCCGTATCCTGGGTGATGGCGAACCGAAAATCGGCGCCCACGGCAAACCGGTGCTGTTCCTCCACCCGAAGGATTTCAACGGGACGCTGATCGAACTGGAGCAAGTCTGACATGCCCATCGCAACTGGAATGGCGATCTATTTCATCTTCTGGTGGCTGACGCTGTTCACCGTGCTGCCGTTTGGCCTGCGCACCCAGGCCGATGAGGATGATGTCACGCTGGGCACGACCGCCAGTGCGCCGCACAAGCACCGGATGGGACGGGTGTTCCTGATCACCACAGCGATTTCAGCCGTGGTTTTTATCCTCTTCTACATCGTCAACCAGAAGCTTGGTTTCGGCGTCGAGAGCATTCCGGTTTTCTTCCCGCAACTGCATTAGGACTGCGGTCTCGTCCGGCATCCGCACCGTGGTGCATTGTGCGTGGTTCGACAAGCTCACCATGAGGGAGAGTGAGGATTGCAGGGAGCATAATTCTGCAATCTCCGTGCTTGGCATTGCAGCCAAACCACCTTCCTCATGGTGAGCTTGTCGAACCACGCATGACAAGCGTGCAGCCGTCAAAAACCGCTTGTCCGCCGATAGTGCGACGATCTCTTGCCAAGGCAGCCCTGACAGATGCCGAAAATGCTGCCCATGCATGCCGCCAGCCGCACCAGCGCTTCGCCGCGCGTGAACGGCGCCGCAACGGCGTAGCTGCACAGTTTGAACACCCGAATCGCCAGCGAGCCGGGGATGCGCAGCAAGGTCAGCGCACGTTGCTGGTCGAGCTTCCGGCAGGTTTCAACCGAACTGCTGTCCCGGTCACGGCGGAAATGGTAGCCGAGGGTCAGCCGGTCCATCGGCACGGTTTCATAGGCAATGGCATGCGGCGTCCAGCCGGTCCTGGCGCCGAGTTTTTTGGCTTCCCTGTACAGGCGCCAGTCTTCCCCGCCGGCCAGATCAAGCGTATCGTCGAAACGTAGCCCCGTCCGGTCAAAGAAACTCAGCCTACCCATCCAGCTGCCGGTTGCCAGCAGAATCCTGTGCGCTTCGTTGCGCTGGCACCGCCGCCGGGCCTTGCGTTCGCTGTCCATGCCCCTGCGGTTGAGACCGGCCCAGACCAGTTGCGCGGAAAACGGCGCGTCGGCGGAAATCGGCGCGGCGCGCACGGGGGAGCCGACGATATCGAGCCTTGAGGCATCCAGTTCCGCCAGCAGTTCAATCAGCCAGTCGGGTTCCACCCGTTCATCATCATCGGCAAATGTCATGAGATCGTGATTGCCGGCCAGGGCGCATGCCAGCGCATGGTTGCGGGCACGGGCAATCCCGAGGCGCGGTTCCACCTCGTACTGAACCGTCCATTGCGGCACGAGCGCCCGGAAATGCGCGATGACATCGTGCAGCGTTGCCTTCTCATTGTTCTCGACGATGAGGAAATGCAACTCGACACCCTGGGGTACGCCCATGGCGGCATAGGACTGCAACAGGTTCTGCAGCATGAACGGACGATTACGTGTAATCGTGCTTATGCATATGCTGCGCTTGCCGGGCTGAGCCGCGCCGCGTGTGTGAATTCCCATGGTTCGTCCCCGAACATTGTAACGTCGCTGATGTGCCAATCCCCGCGCCTGGCACACTGATCCTGCGACGCCAATTTAACAGGCGAAGATGAGCTGAACATTGCGACATTGGTCTAAGATCGCGCTGCGGGGATGAGACGACATCGCGCGAATCGACGCCGGCATCATCGTGCCGTTGCGGATCTTCCGGATGGTGGGGTTGAAGGGAAATATCCCGTCAGCTGTGCAGGCTGGTCGGGGTGAAGCCGCATCTGCCTGCCGCCCAAGTAGTTGCAAAATAGAACTGAAGCAACGTGATCGAGACGCGGCAGTCTGTGCAACCACCTTTAAGTTTATTTGATAAGTGCTTGTATTGCCGCAACAAGACAAAAAAAATGCAAGGCTTTCGCCTTGCATTGTTAGATCGCGTCTGACCCTATTCCATTTGCATGGTGGCTGCGTATTACCGCGCCAAAGGTCACATCCTCCCAAGACTTTGACCGCGCTGGAAAGCAGAATTATTCTTACTTTCTCATTATGATTAAAAAAATAGCGGACTGCCTTCGAAATGTCACGAAAAATATTCGGTACAGTCATTTTTTGCTTACAAATCTGGCAGCGTAACAAAACTGTCACAAATCTGAGATGTCTCATTTGGCGTTGGCGGGTTCCCAACCCGCTGTTAAGCCGCTAAGAAACATTGCTGCGTCGCGGATTAATCCGGGTTTTGGGCGGGACGCGGCAACACATTTGGCGGCGTATGAGTCTTTCCGGAAATCGGCAACGATTTTTGGGTAATACGCTAACTTTGCACTTGGTTTTGCCTGATTCTTCAAGCATTCAGGCTGTGTTTCAATTTGGTGATCTCAATGCGGCTTTCCCGTTATTTCCTGCCTATCCTGAAAGAAAATCCCAAAGAGGCGGAAATCGTCTCGCACCGGCTGATGCTGCGTGCCGGCCTGATCCGTCAGGAGTCGGCCGGCATCTATGCCTGGCTGCCGGCAGGCCTGCGCATCCTCAACAAGGTGTCCAACATCATCCGCGAGGAACAGAATCGGTCCGGCGCCATCGAGCTGCTGATGCCGACGATCCAGTCCGCCGATCTGTGGCGCGAAAGCGGCCGTTATGACGCCTATGGCGACGAGATGCTGCGCATCAAGGATCGTGGTGACCGCGAGATGCTGTTTGGCCCGACCAACGAGGAAATGATCACCGAGATTTTCCGGGCTTATGTGAAGTCCTACAAGGACTTGCCGCTCAATCTTTATCACATCCAGTGGAAGTTCCGCGACGAGCGCCGCCCGCGTTTCGGCGTCATGCGCTCGCGTGAATTCCTGATGAAGGATGCCTACAGCTTCGATATCGATTTCGAAGGCGCCAAGGCCGCCTATAACCGCATGTTCGTGGCGTATCTCCGCACCTTCTCGCGCCTCGGCATCAAGGTCATCCCCATGCGTGCCGATACCGGCCCCATCGGCGGCGACCTCAGCCACGAATTCATCATTCTGGCCGAAACCGGCGAGAGCCAGGTCTATTGCGACCGCGCCTATCTCGACCTGCCGGTTCCCGGTGCCGATACCAATTTCGATGACAATGCGCAGGTCGCCGATATCGTGACCAAATGGACGACGCCCTATGCGGCGACGGATGAAATGCACGACGAAGCCGCCTGGGACAAGGTCGGTGCGTCCGAACAGCTTGCCGCACGCGGCATCGAGGTCGGCCACATCTTCCATTTCGGCACCAAATATTCCGAACCGATGGGCGCCAAGGTCACCGGTCCCGATGGCAAGGAACACATGGTTTCCATGGGTTCCTACGGCATCGGACCCTCGCGTGTCATCGCCGCGATCATCGAGGCATCCCATGACGAGAACGGCATCATCTGGCCGAAGGCCGTTGCGCCATTCGGCGCGGGCATCGTCAACATGAAGCCGGGCGACGAGGCGTGCGACGCGGCATCCGCCAAGGTCTACGAGGCCTTGACCAATGCCGGTCTCGAGCCGCTGCTGGACGATACGGATGATCGTCCCGGTGCGAAATTCGCCAAGATGGACCTGATCGGCCTGCCGACGCAGGTGATCATCGGGCCGCGCGGTGTTGCCGCGGGCGAAGTCGAGATCAAGGATCGCGCGACGGGTGAACGAGAAACCCTGAGCATTGAAGCTGCAATCAACAAGCTTGCAGGCCCCGCTGACTTTCAGGCTGGAACTCTATGACAGAATCGGCCGTCACTGCTGTACAACAGGGTCCCAAGCCGTTCTCTGCCTATGAACGGATGATCGCATGGCGCTATCTGCGCGCCCGGCGCAAGGAAACGTTTATTTCGGTGATCGCCGGTTTCTCCTTCACCGGCATCATGCTCGGCGTGGCGACGCTCATTATCGTCATGGCCGTCATGAACGGTTTTCGCAGCGAATTGCTGACGCGCATTCTCGGCATCAACGGCCATGTCATCATGCAGCCGATGGACCGGCCGCTCGATGACTACGACAATGTGATCAAGCGGATCGATGCGGTTCCCGGTGTTTCCTTCGCCATTCCCGTCGTGGAAGGCCAGGTGCTCGGCCAGGGCAATGTCGGGCAGGGCACCGGCACGCTCGTACGGGGCCTGCGCGAAGAGGATATCAACAAGCTCCAGCTCGTCGCCAAGAACGTCAAGCAGGGCACCTTCGCCAATTTCGACAAGGCGGGCGGCGTGGCCATCGGCACGCGCATGGCGGAAAATCTGGGGCTCGGCATCGGCGACAAGCTGACATTGATGTCGCTGGACGGCGATGTGACGCCGCTCGGGGTTTCGCCGCGGGTAAAATCCTATCCGGTCGTCGCCATTTTCCAGATCGGCATGTCCGAATACGACGCCTCGATCGCGCTCATGCCGCTGGATGAAGCGCAGCTCTATTTCAATCAGGAGGGCAAGGTCCAGTCCATCGAGATCTTTGCCAACAATCCCGACAATGTCGACGCGCTGAAAAAGCCCATCGAGGATGCGGCGCAGCGTCCGCTGATGCTCACCGACTGGCGCCAGCGCAACGTCACCTTCTTCTCCGCCCTGCAGGTGGAGCGCAACGTCATGTTCATGATCCTGACGCTGATCGTTCTCGTGGCGGCCCTGAACATCATTTCCGGCCTGATCATGCTGGTGAAGGACAAGGGACGCGATATCGCCATCCTGCGAACGATGGGCGCGACGCGCAACTCGGTCATGCGCATCTTCCTGATGACGGGCGCGGCAATTGGCGTGACCGGCACGATTGCCGGCGTGGCCCTGGGTGTCCTCGTCTGCCTCAACGTCGAGCGCATCCGGCAATTCTTCTCCTGGTTGTCAGGCACGACCCTGTTCAATCCGGAGCTTTATTTCCTGAGCACCTTGCCCGCCAAGATGGATTTCAATGAAACCTTCACGGTCATCCTGATGGCGCTTGTCCTGTCGTTTCTGGCAACGCTTTTCCCCGCATGGCGCGCGGCCAAGCTCGATCCCGTTGAAGCCTTGAGGTACGAATAATGTCAGCCGGGCCCATTCTTCAGCTGACCAGCGTCGGCCGCCGGTACAATGAGATCGACCGGGAGCTGGTTATTCTGGACGATGCCAATTTCTCCCTCGGCAGGGGCGAGATGGTCGCGCTTGTCGCGCCCTCTGGCGCCGGCAAGTCGACGCTTTTGCACACGGCGGGTCTCCTGGAGCGGCCTGACAATGGCGATGTGATTCTGGACGGCCGCGCCTGCGGTTCCCTGTCCGATGAAGAGCGCACCGCCATCCGCCGCAACGACATCGGTTTCGTCTATCAGTTCCACCATCTCCTGCCGGAATTTTCCGCGCTGGAGAACGTGATGATGCCGCAGATGATCCGCGGCATGAAACCGCGCGTTGCCTCCGAACGCGCGCAGCAGCTGCTTGATTACATGAAGGTGGGGGCACGCGCCTCGCACCGGCCGTCGGAACTGTCCGGCGGCGAGCAGCAGCGCGTTGCCATCGCCCGCGCGGTGGCCAATGCGCCGCTTGTGCTGCTTGCTGACGAACCCACCGGCAATCTCGATCCGGTGACGTCCTCCTATGTGTTCGAGGCGCTGGAAGCCCTGGTGCGCCAGTCCGGCCTGTCGGCGATGATCGCCACGCACAATCACGAACTGGCCCGCCGCATGGATCGCCGCGTCACGCTCAAGGACGGCAAGATCACCACGGTCTCCTGATCCGTTCACACCATGGATAGCAAACGGGCGCGGATTTTTCCGCGCCCGTTTGCGTTTGGCGGCACCCGCTCGCCGGTCCGCGTTTTACCCTCTGTTAAGAAATCGACAACCATAGCGCCAACGGCAGCTTTGGCACGCTTGACTTTGGAACAAAAATAGAACAAAACATATACATAGAGCAAACGAAGAAGGGTTTTACCGATGAGCGAACTTTTCCAGGACGTCATGTCATTCGTTACAGTCAGTCTGTTTATTGCAACATTCGCCATGTGGGTCAGCGTTATCTGAAAGAACCGGCGGGGCCGGGATGACTAGGTTTTCCCTGGTTCCCGGCCCGCGGGCGTCGCCCATCATCATGTCTGGTTCCACATGCGGACAACCGGTTCCGTCAGGTCGTGCTCATAGCCGAGCACGCTGATGCTGGTGGTATCCAGAACGAAAAGCGCGCCGCCTTCGGGCGGCAAGCCAAGCCAGCGGGCCGTCAGCACCCGCAGGAAATGCGAACTCGAGAAGATGAGAATCCTGTCATTCGCCGCGCGGATGGCATGGATGATCCGGTCGGCACGCGCACCGACATCGGCTGCGGATTCGCCGCCGGGGCAGCCGTCGCGGAAAAGCTGCCAGCCGGGGCGCTCCGCCAGGATCGCCTTGGTGGTGATGCCCTCATAGGTGCCGTAATCCCATTCCGCCAGATCGTCCTTGATCACGCGGGCATCGCCAAATCCGGCGAGGGCGCAGGTTTTCGATGCGCGCTGGGAAGGGCTCGACCATATGGCGGAAAAGGCAAGGCCCTGCAGGCGGCCTGCCAGGGTGCGGGCTGCCGCTTCGCCAGCTGCCGTCAGCGGCATGTCGGTTCGCCCGGTGTGCTGGCCGGACAGGCTCCATTCCGTCTGACCGTGCCGCACCAGATAGATTTCGGGATATGCATTGCTCATTCACGGGCCTTTCGCTGGCACATCACAGGTTGTTCACAGTCGCACGATCCGGCGGTCAAAGTATAGGTGGACACCCCCTGACCATTGTTCGAGAATGCGCGGGTGGTGAATCAGCGCGTTCGCCGGAATTTTCTGGAGATGGATACAGTGGCAGACGGACAGGGCAGACCCGGCGAAGGCAGTGTGGAAAAGCAGGCGCTTCGTTTCGTCCATCTGCGGGTGCATTCCGCCTATTCCCTGCTGGAAGGCGCGCTGCAGGTCGCCAAGGTCATCGATCTCGCCACGTCCAACAAAAGCCCGGCCATCGCCATCACCGACACCAACAATCTGTTCGGGGCGCTCGAATTCGCCCAGAAGGGTTCGAAGTCCGGCTTGCAGCCGATCATCGGCTGCCAGCTCGACATCGCCTTTCACGATCAGGCGGAGGAAAGCCGCAGCGCCAACCGGCGCGAAGCGCTCGGGCTTGCGCCGCTCGTGCTGCTAGCGGCAACGGAAACCGGCTATGCCAATCTCGTCCGGCTTGTCAGCCGCGCCTATCTGGAAACGCCCGCCGGCGATCCCGTCCATGTTGCCGCCTCCTGGCTGCCGGGTCTTTCCAACGGTATCATCGTTCTTTCCGGCGGTCCCGAGGGGCCGATCGCCAAGGCGATCAAGGACGACCGCATCGACCGCGCCCGCCAGCGGCTCATCCACCTGCGCTCGCTCTATGGCGACCGGCTCTATGTCGAGCTGCAGCGTCATCGCGGCTATGACCGCGCTTTGGAAGCGACCCATATCGCGCTTGCCTATGAGCTGGAACTGCCTCTGGTCGCCACCAATGACGTGTTCTTCTCCAAGAGCGCCGACTATGAGGCGCATGATGCGCTGCTGGCCATTGCGGCGGGTTCGCTGCTTTCCATCGACGATCGCCGCCGCCTGACGCCCGACCATTATCTCAAGACCGAAGACGAGATGGTGGCGCTGTTCGCCGATCTGCCCGAGGCGCTGGAAAATACCGTCGAGATCGCGCTGCGCTGTTCCTATTATCCGAAGAACCGCGCGCCGATCCTGCCGCGCTTTACCGGTGAAAGCGACGATCCTGAAGCGGCCCTGCAGGAGGAAGCCGACGAACTGGCCCGGCAGGCGCGGGAAGGCCTGGCAAGTCGCATCGAGACGCTCGGCATGGCCGATGGCCACACGCCGCAGGAATATGCCGACCGGCTGGAATATGAGATTTCCATCATCACCCGAATGAAATATCCGGGTTACTTCCTCATCGTTTCCGACTTCATCAAGTGGGCGAAAGCCCATGATATTCCTGTCGGTCCCGGCCGCGGCTCCGGTGCGGGTTCGCTCGTTGCCTATGCGCTGACGATCACCGACGTCGATCCGCTGCGCTTCTCCCTGCTGTTCGAACGCTTCCTCAATCCCGACCGCGTCTCGATGCCCGACTTTGACATCGACTTCTGTCAGGAGCGGCGCGACGAGGTCATCCGCTATGTTCAGGCCAAGTATGGCCGCGATCAGGTGGCGCAGATCATCACCTTCGGAACGCTGCAGGCGCGCGCCGTGCTGCGCGACGTCGGCCGCGTGCTCGAAATGCCCTATGGGCAGGTGGACCGCCTGACCAAGATGGTGCCGGCCAACCCGGCCAATCCGGTGACGCTGGCAAAGGCCATCGAGGATGAGCCGCGCCTGCGCGAAGAGCGCGACAAGGAGCCTGTTGTCGAGCGCCTTCTGGACATTGCGCTGAAGCTGGAAGGGCTGTACCGCCACGCCTCGACCCACGCCGCCGGTATCGTCATCGGCGACCGTCCGCTGTCGGAACTCGTGCCGATGTACCGCGATCCGCGCTCCGACATGCCGGTTACGCAGTTCAACATGAAGATGGTGGAAGAGGCGGGGCTGGTCAAATTCGACTTTCTCGGCCTGAAAACCCTGACGGTGCTGCAGACTGCGGTCAATCTGGTCAAGCGGCGCGGCATCACCGTGGATTTGTCCAACCTGCCGCTCGATGACAAGCTCAGCTACGAAATGCTGTCGCGCGGCGAAACGGTCGGCGTGTTCCAGGTGGAAAGTACCGGCATGCGCAAGGCGCTGATCGGTATGAAGCCCGACCGGATCGAGGACATCATCGCGCTTGTGGCGCTGTACCGTCCGGGTCCGATGGAAAACATCCCGACCTACAACGCGCGCAAGAATGGTGATGAGGAGATGGCGTCGATCCATCCCAAGATCGACCATCTCGTCAAGGAAACCCAGGGCGTCATCATCTACCAGGAACAGGTGATGCAGATCGCGCAGGAAATGTCCGGCTATACGCTGGGCGAAGCCGATCTGCTGCGCCGTGCCATGGGTAAGAAGATCCGCTCCGAGATGGACATGCAGCGCGTCCGTTTCGTTGATGGCGCGGTGGAACGCGGTGTGACCAAGCCGCAGGCCAACTTCATTTTCGACCTCTTGGCAAAGTTCGCCGACTACGGTTTCAACAAGTCGCACGCCGCCGCCTATGCCATCGTGTCGTTCCAGACCGCCTATATGAAGGCGCATTATCCCGTCGAGTTCCTCGCTTCGTCGATGACCTACGACATGGCGAACACCGACAAGCTCAACGATTTCCGCCGCGAGGCGCTGCGGCTGGGCATCGAGGTGGTCACCCCTTCGGTCAACACGTCGTTCTGCCTGTTTGAAGTGGGCGACAACCGTATTTTCTATTCGCTCGCCGCCATCAAGGGCGTGGGCGAGGCGGCGGTCGATCATATCGTCGAAAAGCGCGGCGACGCGCCCTATGCCAGCCTTGAGGATTTCTGCGAACGCATCGATCCGCGCGTCGTCAACCGGCGCGTGTTTGAAAGCCTGATCAATGCCGGGGCGTTCGACTGCTTCGGGCGGGAACGCCCGGCGCTCATTGCCGGTCTCGACCGTATCATCGGCCATGCGCAGCGCACGCAGGAAGACAGCGTCAGCGGACAGGCGGACATTTTTGGCGGCATGGCCGCAGGCGGATCGCAGGGGCTGCAGCTGCCCAATGCGGCGCCATGGCTGTCGGCGGAAAAACTGCGGCGTGAGTTCGAAGCGGCGGGTTTTTACCTCTCCGCCCATCCACTCGACGAATACCGGCCGATCCTGGAAAAGATGCGGGTGCAGAGCTGGGCCGAATTTTCCGCTGCGGTGAAACGCGGCGCCAATGCCGGACGGCTTGCCGGAACCATCACCGCCAAGCAGGAACGCAAGACCAAGACCGGCAACAAGATGGGCATCATCCAGTTTTCCGATGCATCGGGCCAGTTCGAGGCGGTGCTTTTCTCCGAGGCGCTGGCGCAATACCGCGATCTCCTGGAGCCGGGACGCTCCGTCGTGGTGACGGTCGGCGCCGAAGACCGGCCGGAGGGCATCAGCCTGCGCATCCAGACGGCGCAGTCGCTAGAGGATGAAGCCACGCGCATGCAGAAGGCCTTGCGCCTCTATATGCGCTCCAGCGAGCCGCTGAGCGCCATCACGCCCTATCTCGCCCCGCAGAATGACGGCCAGATCGTCTCGCTCATCCTGATCAAGGAGAATGGCGCCAGCGAAGTGGAGATCGAACTGCCCAACCGCTACCGCGTTGGCCCGCAGGTTGCCAGCGCCATGAAGGCCATTCCCGGCGTGGTCGATGTGGAGATGGTTTAGGTAACACCGCACTGAGGCGCATTGGACTGTATCGATCGATCCCTCCCAAACCGCAAGATCGGTCGAGCGTTGTATATCCGCAAGGGGCTAGCTGGTGGCGCCACGGAGGAACAGGCGATGAAGGCGGCACTTGAAAACTACCATGCCCGGATGCAACGGGTGCTGGATCACATCGAACAGCATCTTGACGATGATCTGGGCCTGGAAGCGCTGAGCGGCATCGCGGCGTTCTCGAAATACCATTTCCACCGGCAGTTCATGTCCACCTTCGGGTTATCAGTGCATCGCTATGTCCAGCTTGCCCGTATGAAGCGCGCTTCGTATCGGCTGGCCTACATAGACGCCCAGAGCGTCACGGATATAGCGATGGATGCCGGTTACGACGCACCCGATGCCTTCGCCCGCGCCTTTCGGCAACGGTTCGGGCAATCGCCTTCGTCGTTCAGAAAATCTCCCGATTGGGAGCCGTGGCTTGCGGCCTTCGGGCCTTTTGACAACGCAAGGAGCAAGCTCATGCAGAAGACTTTTACCACGATTGACGTGACGATTCGCGATGTGGCCCTGACGCGGGTGGCGATCATGGAACATCGGGGTGACCCCGCGATGATCGGTGCCACCATCCAGCGGTTCATCGCATGGCGCAAGGCCGCTGGCCTGCACCCCAGGACAAGTCCGACCTTCACGGTCTGGCGTTCCGAGCGGCGTCCCGCATCGCCCGCCGATTACAGCATGGACCTTTGTGTCGGCACCGACCAGCCGATCGAGGCGAACGGCGAGCAGATCAAGGCCGGCGAGATTCCCGGTGGTCGCTGTGCGGTGCTGCGCGTCGTCGGCAACACCGACAATCTGGAGCCCGCCGCGCTCTATCTGTATCGCGACTGGCTTCCGGCCAGCGGCGAGGAAGCGCGTGACTTCCCGATCTATTGCCAGCGTCTGAGCTTCTTCCCGGAGGTGCCGGAGCATGAGGCGGTTGCTGATCTGTTTCTGCCGCTGAAATAGCGCCGGTCAATGGTGGCCTGGCCATCTCTCCTTCGCTTTGCTGCAAAAGGCATCTTGTGTGGTGCGTGGTTCGCCCTTCGACAAGCTCAGGAAGCTCACCATGAGGGAGTGCGAGGATTGCAGGGAGTTATATCCTGCAGGATTGGTCATACCTCGATGTTTCCGAATAGTCTTGCAGCCCACCCAGCCCCTCATGGTGAGCTTGTCGAACCACGCACCATCGTCATTGCAATTCAAAACAATCCGGATTCATTTTCTCCGAAATTTCCCGTAAATCCCTGAATCAAATCAATCAATCTCGTCCGGCACCGGCCGTGTCCTTTGCCTGATCTTGCCGAAGGTATAGCCGGTCTCGACGGCATTGTTGCCGAATTTTCCGCGCAGCTTGTCGATGGCCGTCTCCGCCACGGCCCGCTTGGTTGCCTGCACATCGACGAGGTCGAGCGGATCGGCGCGGCCATCATCGCTGAGGTCACTCACGCCAATGCCGATGAGCCGGAACCGCGTCCCGTCGATCTCCTTTTCCAGCAGCGCCAGTCCCGTGCGGAAAATCCGGTCGGCAAGCTGGGTCGGGTCGGCCAATTGGCGATTGCGGGTTTTCAGCTTGAAATCGCTCGACTTGAGCTTGAGAACCACCGTCCGGCCGGCAATGTCGGCGGCCTTCAGGCGGCGCGACACTTTTTCGGACAGCGAGCGCAGAATCGGAACCAGCTCTTCCAGCGTGCCGATATCCTCGTTGAACGTCGTTTCCGCCGAAACGCTCTTGGATTCGCCGTCCGGTTCCACCCGGCGCGTGTCGACGCCGCGCGACAGCTGGTAAAGGCGCTGGCCCATGCTGCCATAGGCGGCCATCAGCGCGCCGAGTTCCATGGTCTGCAATTGGCCGATGGTGCGGATGCCGTCCCTCTCCAGCGTGGCGGCAAACACCTTGCCGACACCCCAGATCATGGTCACCGGCTTGTCATGCAGGAAATGCGGGGTTTCCGCTTCGCCGATGACGGAAAAGCCGCGCGGCTTGTCAAAATCCGAGGCGATTTTTGCCAGGAACTTGCAATAGGACAGGCCGACGGAAACCGACAGGCCCATTTCCTTCTCCACCCGGTTGGAAAACTGCGCCATGACCCGCACCGGCGGATCGTGGTGCAGGCGCTGCGTGCCCGACAGGTCGAGAAACGCCTCGTCGATCGACAGCGGTTCCACCTGCGGCGTCAGATCGCGCATCATCTGGCGGATTTCGCGCCCCACCCGCACATATTTTTCCATGTTCGGGCTGATGACCACCGCATGCGGGCAGGCCTCCAGCGCCTTGAACATCGGCATGGCGGATTTCACGCCATGAATGCGCGCGACATAACAGGCGGTGGAGACCACACCGCGCTTGCCGCCGCCGATGATGACGGGCTTGTTGCGCAGCTCCGGATTGTCGCGTTTTTCCACCGAGGCGTAGAATGCATCGCAATCCACATGGGCAATGGAGAGCCTGTAGAGTTCCGGATGGCGCAGCAGGCGCGGGCTGCCGCATTGCTGGCAGCGGCGCCCGGCCGAGGTCTGCGCTGTCAGACAGTCGCGGCAGAATCCAAATTCAGGATCGTTGAGGGGGGCCATGATGCTCGGAACATAAATAGAACATGCCGAACTTACTGAAGAGACAGGCCGCTTGCAAGCCGTTTGCGCGTTAGTACACATCCTCCTGCCGTCCGCCCGGCAGCAGCCGCAACGCCTGCTGGAACAGGGCAGGGTCCGTCTCTGTCGCCTCGCAATAGCGCATCAGGGTCGGCTCATGCGCCAGGTAAAACTGCAGCACGCCGGCCAGAAATCCCGGCTCCTGCGCCGCCTGGCGGATTTGATCCGCCGTGATGCCCGTAAGGGCAAGAAAGCGCGGCAGCAATTCACTGTCCTGCGCCAGGAAAACCAGGGCATTGATCGCCAGATCCTGTGCATTCTCGAGGTTCATCTGCTGTTTCATTCTGCCTGTCTGTCCCGAAATGTGTGTTCATCCGAACACCCTTGAAAACAATATTCCCGTTTGACCGCCTGCCGCGACCCCATTGCAGGCGGAAGGGCCAATGACCAATTGAATCTCTACAAAAGAAGATGTTCAATAAAGCCTTGGTTAAACATGATCTGCAGCATTTTTTGACCGCCGTGAAGAGTTACCTTTTCATCAATCAAAACGCGCTATTACTTGCATCCATTCAATGATGCTGCGGTGGGAGCCTTGTCAAGGCGGCAATCCCACGCCACGCATGATCAACGGGACGTTGCCAATGGTGAAGAAAGTCATGATTGTCGAGGACAATGAGCTCAACATGAAGCTCTTCCGCGACCTTATCGAAGCCAGCGGCTATGAAACGATCCGCACACGCAACGGTCTCGAAGCCCTCGATCTGGCGCGCGAGCATCGGCCCGACCTGATCCTCATGGATATCCAGCTGCCGGAGGTTTCCGGGCTCGAAGTGACCAAATGGCTGAAGGCGGATGATGATCTGCATGTGATCCCCATCATCGCCGTCACGGCCTTCGCGATGAAGGGCGACGAGGAACGTATCCGGCAGGGCGGCTGCGAGGCCTATATATCCAAGCCGATTTCCGTGCCGAAATTCATCGAAACCATCAAATCCTACCTTGGCGACGCTTGACCCGTCAGTTTTCCCGGAGAAGTGAACTATGACGGCCCGCATACTTGTCGTAGATGATGTTCCTGCCAACGTGAAGCTTCTGGAAGCGCGGTTGAGCGCCGAATATTATGAAGTCGTGACGGCGTCGAACGGCTATGAAGCGCTGGAATTCTGCGAAAACAACAGCGTCGATGTCATCCTTCTCGATGTCATGATGCCGGGCATGGACGGGTTCGAGGTCTGCCGCCGGCTGAAATCGCAGCCCGCCACCGCGCATATCCCGGTCATTCTGGTGACAGCGCTCGATCAGGATATGGACCGGATCACCGGCTTGAATTTCGGCGCCGATGATTTTCTCACCAAGCCGGTCAACGACCTGCAACTGCTTGCCCGGGTGAAAAGCCTGGTGCGGCTGAAGAATCTCACCGACGAATTGCGGCTGCGGGTGGCAACGACCCGCGATGTCGGCCTCGAATCCATCCTGCGCTTTCCCAGCGGTGTCGAAGCCATAGCCCGGGATGCCAAGGTGCTGCTCATCGACGAGCGGCCCGGCAGCGTCGAACGAATCAGAACCATTCTGGCGGAAGAATGCACCGTCGACGTGCAGACCGATCCGCAGACGGGTTTTTTCGACGCCATTCAGGGCAATCACGACTGCCTGATCATCGCATCGAGCTTTGCCGATTACGATCCGCTGCGCATTTGCGCGCAGTTGCGCTCGCTCGACAACACGCGGTCGATGCCGATCATATTCGTCGCGGATCAGGGCGAGGAACCGAAGGTCCGCCGCGCGCTGGAGCTTGGCGTCAACGATTATGTGGTGCGGCCGCTCAATTCCAACGAATTGCTGGCGCGCCTGCGCACGCAGCTGCGCCGCAAGGCCTATCATGACGGCCTGCGCGCCAGTGTCGTCAAGACCTACGAGATGGCCGTCACCGACAGCCTGACGGGCCTGCACAACCGGCTATATCTGGAAACGCACCTGGCAACCCTGTTCAAGCGCGCGGTGGACCGCCGCCGTCCGCTGTCGATCCTGATGACGGACATCGACCGCTTCAAGCTGATCAATGACACCTATGGCCATGATGGCGGGGATGAGGTGCTGCGCGAATTCGCCCAGCGCCTGCGCCGCAACGTGCGCGGCAGCGACCTCGCCAGCCGCTATGGCGGGGAAGAGTTCTTCATCGTCATGCCCGATACGGACCTGACGATGGCGGCCATTGTCGCCGAGCGCATCCGGCGTGAAGTGGCCTCGACGCCGTTTTTCGTCGATGACGGCGCCACCAGCGTGCCGGTGACCATCAGCATCGGCATTGCCAGCGTGCAGTCGAAGGATGACAGCGTGCAGAACATGCTCAAGCGTGCGGACGAGGCGCTGTATGGCGCCAAGGCGTCGGGCCGCAACAAGGTTGTGTCCGAGGCGGCGTGAGGCCGTCCGAATCGGATTGCCAATCCCCGGAAACAAAAATGCCGCCCGAAGGCGGCATTTTGAACATGCGGGAAAATCCGGGATTACTTGATCTTGGTTTCCTTGAATTCAACGTGCTTGCGTACGACCGGGTCGTACTTGCGGAAAGAGAACTTTTCTGTCTTCGTACGGCTGTTCTTGCTCGTAACGTAGAAGAAACCGGTGTCAGCGGTCGACAGAAGCTTGATCTTGATATTTGCAGCCTTAGCCATTTTCAGTTTACCTGTCTTTATTAGAAGAGGACCGCCGTTCAGTCCAACAACGTGGCTATAAGCGGAAATTCAGGCGGACATGTACCAACACCCGCCGAAAAGTCAAGGGTGGAGGCACTATAATCTAGGATTGGTACAGTGCTCTAGGCGGTGCTCACACCAATCGGCCTCTGCATCGTCATTCAAGCTTAACCCGTGTCTTGAACATCAGCGTGATGCGCATGGTCGGGCAAACGCGGGTGACGCCGCGGGCAACGTGATGAACAAAGCCCGGAAAAAGCAAAAGCCTGTTGGGTTTCGGATAGATGGCCGCAAGAATATCGTCCTTGTCCTGATTGAATAGGATCGTTTCACCACCCCAGTCCGAATCCCAGACTTCGTGCGGATAGTAGACCGCTGTACAGGCTCCGGGTTCCAGTGAATCCGTGTGGGTTGCACCGTCGCTGCCGTAGGGGAGGCCATTGGCATAACAACGCTGGAGAACATGTCCTTTCAGTGCGGTTCGAGCAAGTTGTTCCCATAACACATGAAGGAGGGGAGCTTTGGCGGCAAGTTCAACTTCGCAAGCGTTGCTCGATCCTTTGTGCAGAGCGCCTTGTTCAATTGTATCGCCGAGTGCTCCGGCAAAATGCTTGTGCCAGAAGGATTGCGCGCCTTCACCGCTATGGGATCGCCATCCGTACCCCCATCCTCCGGTTGAAAGAAACCTGTAGATGGCTCGCTGCTCCTGAGCATTCAAGAGGTTTTCAACCACGGTAATTCCTTGCCATGGTTGAGTATCCCCCTTTCGCGATTGTGATGTCATTGGATTTACCCTTAGAACCTTACCGTCAGATCGGCTTTGACGGAGTTGTCGTTGACGCCGGCCGAGAACTGTCCGGTATAGGTGAGGCCGAGTGTGGTGGCCTTGCCGATATCGAAGGCGAGACCGGCTTCGACAAGCGCCGCATCGGCGGCAATGGGCAGGCCGCTGACATCGAAGCTTTCGCCGCCGCTGGCAAAGGCCAGCTGCGCCTGCGGTGTCACATCGCCATAGGCATGCCGCCAGCCGGCCATGCCGCGCGCCGTCAGCGTCGTGGCATTGCCGAGGGTGAAGGCGCGCGATGCCCTGAGCCCGAGTGTCGTCGTCGTCAGGTCCGTGCTGGATGATGGCGCCGACAGGGCGGCGATGCCGCCGGTTTCGGTAAAGCCTGCCGTCTTCAGGTGGGTATAGGCTGCCGCGGCAAAGGGTTCGAGCGCCGCATAGGGCGTCTCGATGCGGTAGGCGGCTTCACCGAAGAGCTGCACCGTGTTGGCGCTGTAACCGGCGGTGTCCGTCTCCTCCAGCGAGCCGAACGACACCGTGCGGCGCGTATCGATCACGTGATGCGCGAGCACCGTGCCAAGACTCAAGGTCAGCGCATCGATTGTCGTGCCGCCATAGATGCCGAGCTGATAGCTGTCGGCGGAGACGGACGACCCCGCCCCATGCAGCGATGTCGAGCCGTAACCGGCCAGCACGCCCAGCCGCCATGTCTCCGCAATCACCCCATCCATGCCGGTGACGATGCCGCCGGTGTTTCTGCTGTAGGCGGCCGCATTGCCATCGCTGGCACCATGGCTCCAGCCGCCATAGGCCTGTCCCCACAAAGCGGTGGTTGCGGCGACTGGTGCGGGCGTTGCCGCATCAAACGCCTCACCGGCACTCCGCTTGTCCTTCGCCTCCGGGCCATAGGCGAGCGGCGTTGCAACCGGCGCGGCTTTGGCGGCGACGCCGTCAAAGGCGGCGCGTATCCGGTCGCTCGCGGCCCCGCTGACCAGCCCGGCATCCTGCAACAGCGTGCCGCGTAAGCTGGCATGCGCTTCGCCCGACAGGGCGGAGAAACCGGCGGGCAGGTCCTGCGTCACGGTTGAAACAGCCACCGTGTCATAGAGCAGATTGCCGCGGCCAAGGCTTTCAATCCCGGAAGCCGCTGCCTTCTGGTTCCTTGTCTTGCCGACATCGGCAAAGGCAACATTGTTGCGCGCAAGGCTGACCGAGACGTCATTGGCTGCATAGGCGAGTGCGGCGCCGATGAAGTAATAGTGCGGCAGGGCCGTATCGAAGGTTCCGCTCACGCCACCAGCAGCCGTCAGCATCGTGTATGTCTTATCCAGCAGCGCCAGCGTTTCGGCTGGAGACAACGGTGCCTTGCCATCTTCTGTCGTCACCGTGACCACGCCGCCGAGCAGCGTTGCCTTGCCCGCCACCTCCAGCCGATCGCTGCGCCCGTCGGCAGCCACCTGAATGACCAGGGCGGCATCTTTGTCGAAGCTGGCATCGGTTGCCACATGCAGCGTGCCGATCGAGTTTCCTGGCGCGACCACGCCGCCCTCATGCACCGCCAGACGCTCCACCGTGCCGATGCCACCCAGCGCGCCGTTGGCATTGACCGCCGCTGCGCCGCTGCGGCCATCGACGGAAGCAAAGCCGCCGTTCAAGGCGAGATCGCCGGTGACACCCGTGGCATTGACCTTCACCTGCCCGCCCGCATTCACCGTTACCGTCGCCGCCGTGCCATCGACGGTCAGCAGCCCCTTATCATTGATGAGAGACGCCGAGACGATTGAACCGCCAAGCCCGATGCCAAGCTCGCCGCCATTGATCACCGTATCGCCGCGATAGGTATTCTTGCCCGTCAGCCACAATGAACCCAGGCCCGACTTCGTCAGCCCCGCATCATAGGATTTCGGATTAGCAAGCTTGCCGGAGAGATAGGCCGTGCGGGGTTCTAAGGCTTCGTATTCAGCTTTTACCAAGCCAAACATATCGTTTGTTAACGTCAATTTTATGCTGTCAAAACCTGGTTTTGAAAACTCGCCATAGTATTCTTGCGCATCATATCCAGAAGTCCATTCGGGATATTTTGCTGTGTAAACCTTTAGAATGGCAGCGGCCAGAGGATCAGCGTTTGCCGCTTTCAGCGCGGAATTGTAATCTGCAGAGACATAAGGCGTTGTATCGTTGGCCTTGAAAACGGCTGCCAACAGAGCCTGCGTCTTATTGAAGGCGGATGGTGCAAATTGCTGTTCCACCCCTTTCTCGATCTTCAACTTCTGTTCATTGCCAATACCGCTCTCCCAGCCCTGTGACTTCTTCCGCGTGGCCCACGCCGCCACTTCTTCCGTCTCTTCCCGTTTGCGCTGGTCCAGCGCTACCTGCGAAATGTCGTTGCTCCATATGTCCCGCGCACCGGCACCCAGATTGGCATCGAACCGGCCGAGGAACTGACCGGGGCCGTTCATGGCCTTCTGCAGGTCGACAAGCCCCCAACCGAAGACCTTATCAACGCCCGCATCGCCAAGGTCCGTGGACGTGGTCTTGAGGATTTCATTGACTTCGCCATTGGCGAGATAGGAAAAGCGCTGTTTCACAACACCGAAGGCTCCGGTGGCCACGGGACCTGCCATGGATGTACCGCTTTTAAGTTTGTATACGGGATGCAGGTCGGCATCTTCCAGAACATCGCCATTCTTTTTGAGGCTTATATCGCCATCGGGCACACTGCTGTTGATTTGTGTTCCCGGCGTGCCAACGCAGTAATATTTCGCATAACCGCAAATGCTGGAAAAATTACTCCTCGAATAACCTTGCGGATTATTCCTATCCGCATTGACGCTCATTGTAGTCAGCCAGTTTTTCTCGACATCAGGCACGAAGGTTGCAAGCCCCGCCATGGCATCCGGCTCCTTGCCCTTATCATTGCCAGCCGAAAATTCAACGACGATACCATGACGCGCTGCCTTGAGAGCACCATCATAAGCGCCGCCTTCCGGCGTACCGAGAATTGCCTTTATCTCCTCAAACTGCGCCTGGGCTTCCCGGTAAGTCCATTGGGGCAATTTTTCATTAACGCCGATCCCCCAGCTATTGGTGATGATATCAACACCGCTGTCGATCATTGCATCCCAGGACTTGCTATAGACGCCGCCATCATTGCCTTTGACGATGCCGTCTTCCGGCCCCGGATCGCCATTATCCACGGCAAAGATGCGCGCGTCGAAAGCGACACCCTGCATCCCTTCACCGCCATGGATGCCATTGCGATTGCCTGCAGCAATGCCCGCCACGTGTGTACCGTGATCAGCAATCTTATGCCGTCCGTCGACATAAACTCTGCCATCATAGACGTATGGATCGCCGGCTTTCACATTGATAAGAACATCGCTATAGGTACGGATGCCGCTGATTGGGACGACGGTGAGTTTGTCGATGCCGGCAAATTCCGGGTGGGCATGCCAGGCAGGTTGATCAATGACACCGATCTTGACGCCTTTACCGGTATATCCTTTTGCATAGGCCGCATCTGCATTGATGGCCTGCAGCGGAAAGTTCTGCGGTAAAGACGGTGAGGCATCCCTCGCTTTGCCGATAAATTCCGCATCGTCCCGCCAGCTCTTCCTTGCCGCTTCCAGATCATTCGTTCTTGTGCCGTCAGCGTTGACATATTTCGGCAGCTGCTGTGCAGAAGCACCGGATCCGGCAGCGGCAACGATCAGCGCGGCGCAGACACTGCTTAAAAGATAGTTGCGGAATTTGGACAAACGATCAGAACGCGCGGAAAAACCCGCACCTGTGGCGTGAAAAGACATGAAATATGGTTCCCGATAAAAATGTCGTTTGAAATGCAGGAATGAAAACAGGCAATATAGGAATAAATAGAGTTGCTATGATGGCGGTTAGTCAAGGGGAAAATTGCTGCGGCAATGCTTTCACCCGCAAGTTTTCAAGCAAATACGACCAAAGAACAATGGTTCATTGGCGTTTTCTCTTCCAGGTTGCGGCGAGGTAGAGCTTTTGTTGATGAGCGATGAGCTTCAGTTGATTCTGTACTTGGAAAGGGTGGTAGCCCTAGTTCCTGCGTCTTATCAGCCGGGAACCGACCAGAAGCGCGTAACCGGCGAAGAATATTGCCAGCGACACCGCAAATCCGCCGGGGCCCATCGCATCCATGCCAAGCCCCAGTGCCTGCGGACCCACCAGCATGCCGACGGCGTAGCAGAACACGAACGCCGCATTGGCCGAGGCGAGTTCACGGCCCGTGAGCTGCGAGCCGAGATGCGCGAGGCCGACCGTGTAGAGCCCGGCCACCACGCCGCCCCAGATGAAGAACAGGCCCGCCACCAGATACCAGTTGGCGGTGATGAAGGGCAGGATGCACATGCCGGCAAGCCCGACCAGCGCGCAGACAAGCAGGATCTTGCGGCGGTCCTGCACATGGTCGCTGAGCAGGCCGATCGGGATCTGCATCAGCACATTGCCGAGGCCGATCGTGGTCAGGAGCAGGGCGGCGTCCGCCTCGCTGTAGCCGATGCGCGAGCCATAGACCGGAAACAGCGCGAAGCCGCCGGTTTCCACCGCGCCGAACACGAAGACGGCCGCCGTTGCCGTCGGCACCGCCCAGATGAAGGGGGCGAAGGGCACGTGTTCTTCCTCGTGAAAATCGGGGCTTTCCTTCCAGGCAAGGAGAACGGGGAGCATGGCGAAAATGATGATGCCGAAGCCGACGGCAAACGGCGTGATGCCGGTGCTGCCGATGCGCGAAAACAGCCAGGGCCCGAGCGCAAAGCCCATGGACAGCACCGTGGCATAGACGCCGAGCACCAGCCCGCGTTTTTCCGGCGGCGCGGCGGTGTTGATCCAGTATTCCGACAGGATGAACAGCATGGTCAGGGCGAAATGCAGGAAGACGCGCAGCACCACCCACACCCAGAAATCGCTGAAGACATAGAAGCCGAAGAAGGAGCAGGCGCCGATCAGAAGCATCAGCAGCAGGGTCGGCACCACGCCGAGCCGGGCGGCGATGGAGGCGGCGAAGGGCGCGGCAACGATGGAGGCGATGCCGGCAACCGCCGCATTGAGGCCGATCATCGTGGCGGAATGGCCGCGATTCTCCAGGATGACGCTGAGCAGCGGAATGCCGAGGCCGATGGCGACACCGACGGCACTGATCGTCGCGATGGCCGCAACAAGGGCGCGCCAGGATGACCGGACCACGATCTGGTCGGACGTCTTCTGCATTGCATCCATGAACTAGAAGACCTCTCGGACGAAGCGCCCGTATTTCATGCGGTATTCAACGACGGTGTGGCCGGGTTGCAGGGCCGGATTGGTCTCCAGCACCGCCTGCGCCTCCTGGATGATGGCGCGGGTGATCGTCGGAATATCGAGCTTCAGGGCGTCGTTGAAGGGCAGCCAGCACAGCTCCTCGAGCTCCAGCGACGGTCCGGTGCCTTCGGGCAGGCTGTCGGCCACCGCTTCGCGGAAGGCCATGAAAAAGCGCGTGTCGAAGCGGCGCGAGCCGCCGGGCGGCGTGGTGGCGCGGGCGAAATAGCGCATGGCCGAAAGGTCGGGCAGGATGCCGCGCTGGTCAAAGGCCGCCCAGTCGGGGTGGCCGATGGCGGCGGGTGCATGCCGGCCGAGGAACAGCCCGGCTTCCTCAAACGTCTCGCGGATGGCGGAAAGGGCGAGGGCGCGGCAGCGCTGGGTGCTGGGGCGCGTGCCCATGCCCTTCAAAAGATTGCCCTCGTCGGCCGGCGTCAGCTCGCCGAAGGCGGCAATCCGGCCATCGGCCCGTTCGGTGCGCCCGCCCGGAAACACGAATTTCCCCGGCATGAAGACATGGCGCATGTGGCGCCGGCCCATGAGGATGCGCAGTTCCTTGCCCGTGCGGTCAACGAGCAGCAGCGATGCGGCATCGCGCGGCCGCAGGCGGGCATGTGCGGCTTTGGCAGGCGCGGATTTGTCGAGGTCGCTCAATGGCATCGTGTCACCGTTCCGGCGGTTCCAGCTCATCGGTTTCGCCGCCGAAACCATGCATGTAATTGGCCCATTGCAATCCAATGATCGCGCCCTTTATCGGTTGGAGCAGGGCGATGGACATGGCAACCGTGAGGGGTGCCCAGATTGCCAGATGCACCCAGCTTGAAAGCAGGACGAGCGTTTCCACCGCGAGGAATCCGCCCAGCACAATATGGCCTACAATTGTGATGGTTATATAAGCAGGAAAATCATCGGCTTGCTGGTGGGTATAGTCCTCGCCGCAGACGGCGCAGCGGTCGACCGATTTGACGAAGGCGCGGAACAGTTTTCCTTCGCCGCAATGCGGGCAGCGGCCGCGAAAGCCGCGCCACATGGCCTGCCCCACCGGGCGGACGGGTCTTGCCGGGGCAGTATCCGCACCAAAAATATGTTCCGTCATCCCTTACCTCTTCGTCCGCCGCGGGAAAACCCGCCCGGACGTTTCTGGCTTCCGCGCGCAAAACGCTTGGCCTTGTGGTGCGAGCGCACGCCGCTTGGAACGGCATGCGGTTCGGTCAGCATTTCGAACCGCAATGCACCCGCCACCGGCAAGGCCTCGATCAGGCGCACATCGACGATATCGCCCAGCCGGAAGCCCTTGCCGCTTCTTTCGCCCGAAAGGGCATGGTTGGTTTCGTCGTAAAGATAGTAATCATCGCCGAGGGTTGAAATGGGAATAAAGCCATCGGCACCATATGTCGCAAGGGCAACGAACAGTCCGGCTTTGGTCACGCCGGAAATCCGCCCCTGGAAACTGCTGCCGACCTGTCCGGCGAGGTGATGGGCGATCAGCCGGTCGACCGTGTCGCGTTCGGCCGCCATGGCGCGCCGCTCCGAGGTGGAAATCAGCGCGGCGATCTCCGGCAGGTCTTCCTCTTCCTTGCGGGTGATGCCGTCGGGGCCGAGCGCCAGCGCCGCGATCAGCGCGCGGTGCACGATCAAATCGGCGTAACGGCGGATCGGCGAGGTGAAGTGTGCATATTTCTGCAGGTTGAGACCGAAATGGCCAATATTCTCGGGGTTGTATTCCGCCTGCGACTGCGAGCGCAGGACGACCTGGTTGACCAGTTCCTGCTGTTCGCTGCCTTCGACGCGCTTGAGAATATGGTTGAACTGGTTCGGGCGCAGTTCGGCGCCGCGCGCCAGTGAAATATCCAGCGTGCGCAAAAACTCGCGCAGAATTTCCTGCTTGGCCAGCGACGGCGCGTCATGGATGCGGAAGATCAGCGGCTGGCGCTTGCGCTCCAGCGTTTCGGCGGCGGCGACATTGGCCTGGATCATGAATTCTTCGATGAGCTTGTGCGCATCGAGCCGCGGCGGAATCACCACCTTGTCGACCTTGCCTTCCGGCGTCAGCAGGATTTTCTTTTCCGGCAGGTCGAGTTCCAGCGGTTCGCGGGAATCGCGCCCGCGCTTGAGCACGGCGTAGGCTGCCCAGAGCGGCTTCAGGATGCTGCCGAGAATGGGCGCAGTCTTCTCGTCGGTCGCACCGTCAATGGCCGCCTGTGCCTGCGGATAGGACAGGCGCGCATGCGAGCGCATCATGATGCGGTGGAATGTGTGCGAAATCTTGCGCCCGTCGGCACCGAAAATCATGCGCACGGCAAGGG